>NZ_KB913035.1:0-533261 GCF_000384255.1 Methylotenera mobilis 13
TATTTCAAGGTTGACTCCACGATATCTAGCGACACCGCTTCATAGTCTCCCACCTATCCTACACAAATCTTGTCAAAGTCCAATGTAAAGCTACAGTAAAGGTTCATGGGGTCTTTCCGTCTAGCCGCGGGTAGATTGCATCTTCACAAACATTTCAACTTCGCTGAGTCCCGAGAGGAGACAGTGTGGCCATCGTTACGCCATTCGTGCGGGTCGGAACTTACCCGACAAGGAATTTCGCTACCTTAGGACCGTTATAGTTACGGCCGCCGTTTACTGGGACTTCAATCAAGAGCTTGCACCCCATCATTTAATCTTCCAGCACCGGGCAGGCGTCACACCCTATACGTCCACTTTCGTGTTTGCAGAGTGCTGTGTTTTTATTAAACAGTCGCAGCCACCTTTTCACTGCAACCCCATCGGCCTTCGAGAGTAAATCTCTACAACCTACCGGGGCGCACCTTCTCCCGAAGTTACGGTGCTAATTTGCCGAGTTCCTTCTCCCGGGTTCTCTCAAGCGCCTTAGAATTCTCATCCTACCCACCTGTGTCGGTTTGCGGTACGGTCTCTATACAACTGAAGCTTAGTGGCTTTTCTTGGAAGCATGGTATCAATCACTTCACGTACAAGTACGCTCGTTATCACGCCTCAGCATTGACTCTCCGGATTTGCCTAAAGAATCTGCCTACACGCTTGAACCGGGACATCCAACACCCGGCTGACCTAACCTTCTCCGTCCCCACATCGCATTGTATACAGGTACAGGAATATTAACCTGTTTCCCATCAGCTACGCATCTCTGCCTCACCTTAGGGGCCGACTCACCCTGCGCCGATGAACGTTGCGCAGGAAACCTTGGGTTTTCGGCGAGGGAGCTTTTCACTCCCTTTATCGCTACTCATGTCAGCATTCGCACTTCTGATACCTCCAGCATTCCTCACAGAACACCTTCGCAGGCCTACAGAACGCTCTCCTACCATGCATACATTCCGAAGAATGCAGCATCCGAAGCTTCGGTTACGTGCTTAGCCCCGTTACATCTTCCGCGCAGGACGACTCGACCAGTGAGCTATTACGCTTTCTTTAAATGATGGCTGCTTCTAAGCCAACATCCTGGCTGTCTATGCCTTCCCACTTCGTTTTCCACTTAGCACGTCATTTGGGACCTTAGCTGTCGGTCTGGGTTGTTTCCCTCTTGACCACGGACGTTAGCACCCATGGTCTGTCTCCCGTAATTGCATTTCTCAGTATTCGGAGTTTGCAATGGTTTGGTAAGTTCTTATGAACCCCCTAGCCATAACAGTGCTCTACCCCCGAGAATGATATACGAGGCACTACCTAAATAGTTTTCGGAGAGAACCAGCTATTTCCAAGTTTGTTTAGCCTTTCACCCCTATCCACAGCTCATCCCCAAATTTTTCAACATTTGTGGGTTCGGACCTCCAGTACCTGTTACGGCACCTTCATCCTGGCCATGGATAGATCACTTGGTTTCGGGTCTACACCCAGCAACTAGACGCCCTATTCGGACTCGCTTTCGCTACGCCTCCCCTATCGGTTAAGCTTGCTACTGAATGTAAGTCGCTGACCCATTATACAAAAGGTACGCAGTCACGGAACAAGTCCGCTCCCACTGTTTGTATGCATACGGTTTCAGGATCTATTTCACTCCCCTCCCGGGGTTCTTTTCGCCTTTCCCTCACGGTACTGGTTCACTATCGGTCGATTACGAGTATTTAGCCTTGGAGGATGGTCCCCCCATGTTCAGACAAGGTTTCTCGTGCCCCGCCCTACTTGTCGTTACCCTAGTTCCACACACGGGATTTCGTATAAGGGGCTATCACCCTCTATGGCCGGACTTTCCATTCCGTTCTACTATCGCATGTGCTAAAAATAACAGGCTATTCCATGTTCGCTCGCCACTACTTACGGAATCTCGGTTGATTTCTTTTCCTCGAGCTACTTAGATGTTTCAGTTCACTCGGTTTGCCACCATCTCCCTATATATTCAGGAGCGGTTACCCTTGCGGGTGGGTTTCCCCATTCGGACATTTCCGGATCAAAGCTTATTTGCCAGCTCCCCGAAACTTTACGCAGGCTATCACGTCCTTCATCGCCTGTAATCGCCAAGGCATCCACCATATGCACTTATTCGCTTGATCCTATAACGTTAAAACCTGAACCCTTTTTAAATTCAAATTCCATGATGCATGAGACATCCGTCATAGGTGTTTCTAAAGCAACTTCGTCATTATTCCAAGGTTATAGAATAATGACTGGTTTATCTTACTTCGCTTGTTTTGCTTAATTTAATAAGCTTAAGAACTTTCATTCTTGAAACTGAGCAGAAGCAAAATGTTTCGATTTTGCAATCAATTACTACCCATTTTGAATACACACATATCATCACAATAATGTGTATTCACTTTACTTCTTCCATTTTGTTAAAGAACAGTCTAGTTAAAAACTAGAAGCAAAGATTGTTTTTACAAACAACACTTGCTTCTAATTTCTTACTTACAACATCAATACTTGGTGGAGGATAACGGGATCGAACCGTTGACCCCCTGCTTGCAAAGCAGGTGCTCTCCCAGCTGAGCTAATCCCCCATTTTCAGGTGAATCTGGTGGGTCTGGATGGACTCGAACCATCGACCCCCGCCTTATCAAGACGGTGCTCTAACCAGCTGAGCTACAGACCCTCAAGGTTTACTAGCGTTTCCGCCAATGTTTGGTCAATCATTGATGCTGCTGACTACTAACAACTGATAAGTGTGAATGCTTGCAAAGTAAAGACGTCTCTAGAAAGGAGGTGATCCAGCCGCACCTTCCGATACGGCTACCTTGTTACGACTTCACCCCAGTCATGAATACTACCGTGGTAATCGTCCTCCTTGCGGTTAGACTAACTACTTCTGGTAAAACCCACTCCCATGGTGTGACGGGCGGTGTGTACAAGGCCCGGGAACGTATTCACCGCGACATGCTGATCCGCGATTACTAGCGATTCCGACTTCATGTAGTCGAGTTGCAGACTACAATCCGGACTACGATCGGCTTTCTGAGATTGGCTCCCCCTCGCGGGTTGGCAACTCTCTGTACCGACCATTGTATTACGTGTGAAGCCCTGGCCATAAGGGCCATGAGGACTTGACGTCATCCCCACCTTCCTCCGGTTTGTCACCGGCAGTCCCATTAAAGTGCCCAACTAAATGATGGCAATTAATGGCAAGGGTTGCGCTCGTTGCGGGACTTAACCCAACATCTCACGACACGAGCTGACGACAGCCATGCAGCACCTGTGTTAACGTTCTCTTTCGAGCACCAATCCATCTCTGGAAAGTTCGTTACATGTCAAGGCCAGGTAAGGTTTTTCGCGTTGCATCGAATTAATCCACATAATCCACCGCTTGTGCGGGCCCCCGTCAATTCCTTTGAGTTTTAATCTTGCGACCGTACTCCCCAGGCGGTCTACTTCACGCGTTAGCTGCGTTACTCATGGATTTTACTCCACCAACAACTAGTAGACATCGTTTAGGGCGTGGACTACCAGGGTATCTAATCCTGTTTGCTCCCCACGCTTTCGTGCATGAGCGTCAATATTATCCCAGGGGGCTGCCTTCGCCATTGGTATTCCTCCACATCTCTACGCATTTCACTGCTACACGTGGAATTCTACCCCCCTCTGACATATTCTAGTCTTGTAGTTTCAAACGCAGTTCCCAAGTTGAGCTCGGGGATTTCACATCTGACTTACAAAACCGCCTGCGCACGCTTTACGCCCAGTAATTCCGATTAACGCTTGCACCCTACGTATTACCGCGGCTGCTGGCACGTAGTTAGCCGGTGCTTCTTATCAAGGTACCGTCATTAACACAGTTTATTCGACTGCATCGTTTCTTCCCTTGCGAAAGAGCTTTACAACCCGAAGGCCTTCTTCACTCACGCGGAATGGCTGGATCAGGCTTTCGCCCATTGTCCAAAATTCCCCACTGCTGCCTCCCGTAGGAGTCTGGACCGTGTCTCAGTTCCAGTGTGGCTGGTCGTCCTCTCAGACCAGCTACTGATCGTCGCCTTGGTGAGCTTTTACCTCACCAACTAGCTAATCAGATATCGGCCGCTCCATTAACGCAAGGTCCGAAGATCCCCTGCTTTCCCCCGTAGGGCGTATGCGGTATTAGCCAACCTTTCGATTAGTTATCCCCCATTATTGGATACGTTCCGATACATTACTCACCCGTTCGCCACTAATCATTCTAGCAAGCTAGAAATCATCGTTCGACTTGCATGTGTAAAGCATTCCGCCAGCGTTCAATCTGAGCCAGGATCAAACTCTTCAGTTTAATTTCTGACTATTACTTTTTCCTCTTGCGAGGTGGTTATTTCGCTTTTGCTTTATTACTTAAGATAATTAAGTAATGACTCAAATTCATTTCAAGGTCTGTGTGATTCTTGTTACCAAGAACCGTTACATATTTGTCATAAATTTAAGTGTAAGCACTTGTTTTTCTGAGTCTGAACTTAATGCCAATCAACTAAGTTAAATTTTAATGTAAACACTAAAACAAGTTAGTTGCGATTAAGTCAGCTGCTTTATTCACAAGCACCCACACTTATCAGTTGTTATATTGTTAAAGAACTTTTTGTTTCCGTCGTTACGCTTTGCGTTAACGAGGTGCGCATTATACAGAGCTTTTAACGCTCGTCAACCTTAATTTCGTAATATTTACTAATTAAAATTAACCGTACTTTTTACTACGCCTTCTACTACATTCTACTTTTCGCTAACGTTGTTTCGTCAGCGAGGTGCGCATTCTACAGCGCTTTAAACTTTGGTCAACCCCTATTTTGAATCTGTTACATAATTGTTACATTTGCGAATTTACGCTTACCTACTTGCGCAACCACAGCACTACCTTTTTTGACTGTCAAAGCCTTATCTGTCACTTTTTCACCGTCTAATTTAACACCACCTTGTTCAATAGACCTGAAGGCTTCAGAAGTACTCACTACCAGTCCGGCTAACTTCAACAGTTGAGCAATACCTATAGCATCCGACTCTGCGACAACCTCTACTTGCGGAATATCGTCTGGTATGCCGCCTTTTGACCGCGTTTGGAAATCCAGCAAGGCTTTATCTGCGTCTTCTTTACTGTGGAAGCGCGTAACTACTTCTTGCGCAAACTGAACCTTAACGTTTCTAGGGTTTGCACCTGCCGCCACATCAGCTTTCCATTGCGCAATGGTTTCCAATGACTCAAACGAAAGCAACTCTATATAGCGCCACATTAATTCATCAGAGATTGACATGATTTTAGCGAAGATGATTTCTGGGGCTTCTGCGATACCTATATAGTTACCTAAAGATTTAGACATTTTATTAACGCCATCCAAACCTTCTAGCAGAGGCATCGTAAGTACACATTGCGGACTCTGTCCTGCTTGCTTCTGTAGTTCACGTCCCATCAGCAAGTTAAATTTTTGGTCTGTACCACCCAACTCAAGATCAGCACTCAATGCAACAGAGTCATAGCCTTGTAATAAGGGATAAAGGAACTCATGAATCGCAATTGGCTGGTTACCTTTAAAGCGCTTAGAAAAGTCGTCGCGCTCTAACATACGTGCAACGGTGTGACTGGCTGCCAACTTAAGCATGCCAGCAGCACCAAGCTCAGTGAGCCATTTAGAGTTAAATACAACTTCTGTTTGCTCTGGCTTTAATATCTTAAATACTTGAGCAGTGTATGACTTTGCGTTTTCCTGCACCTGTTCAGCAGTCAACGGCGGACGCGTTGCGCTCTTACCTGTTGGGTCGCCAATCATCCCAGTGAAGTCGCCAATCAAAAACAATACATGATGCCCAAGCTCCTGCAGCTGACGAAGCTTATTAATAAGTACAGTATGTCCGAGATGCAAGTCTGGCGCCGTAGGGTCAAAGCCAGCTTTAACTCTTAATGGCTGACCTTTTTTAAGCTTCTCGACCAACTCGGCTTCGATTAACAGTTCATCTGCTCCGCGTTTGATTACTGCGAGCTGTTGGCTGATTTCAATATTCACGTTTTAACGTCCTTAAACTCTATTATTTTTTACCGCTAGTTTATTTGTATAAACTTAATTTTCTGTTAGTATCAAGAGCTGAAATAATTAAGTAAAGGTTAGCCCGTGTATATCAACGAGCCCAATCATCACCAATCAACCCAAGATTCTATTTTAACGCAAAACGCCAATAAAGCTGAACGCAAGTTGCAGCGCCTTACAGAGCGTAAATTTAAGTTGCGCTGGATATTGGCGATTTCTTGCTTACCATTATTTGGTATTTACACAGCTTTTGGTATTGCACCTCAAACCTTAACCACGAATATCGCCACTTCTATGGTGGTTGAAGAAGTGAGCTTACCAACACTTGACCAAGCATTAAATGATGAGGCCAACTTAGCAGAAAAATTTTGGTATAAAGATTATGTACGTAGAGATGACACATTACAGAGTGTTCTAACCAGACTCAACATTCGCAATCGTGATGCACTTGAGTTTATTCGCTCAGATAGCGTTGCTAGTGAAATTGCACGATCAATCATCCCTGGCCGCCAAGTAAAATCGGAAACCGATACGGATGGAAATCTGTTTCATTTTGAATATCAAATCAGTGCCGATCAGTTTTTAACGATTACTAAAACTGCTGATGGCTACGAGGCTCATCAAGATGAGCGCATTTTAGAAATTCGCCCAGTATTAAAATCAGCAAAAATCAATAGCTCATTATTTGGCGCAACCGATGCCGCCAACATTCCAGACCATATTGCTATCCAGCTCGCAGATATTTTTGAAAGTGAAATTAACTTTCATACTGATTTACGTCGTGGTGACCGATTCAATGTCATTTATGAAGGTAGTTACGATCAAGGTGAGTTGATTAAATCAGGTGAGGTGTTAGCTGCTGAATTTGTGAACAACGGCAAAGTGTACCGAGCTGTGGGCTTCCGAGATAGCAATAATCAAATGCAATACTACACACCAGAAGGTAAAAGTATTCATAAATCGTTTTTACGTTCACCTTTAGAGTTCAGCCGAGTGAGCTCTGGCTTTAGCGTAGCTAGGTTTCACCCTGTGCTGCAAAGAATGCGTGCACACAAGGGGGTAGACTTTGCGGCACCCACTGGCACACGTATCAAAGCCTCGGCTGATGCGGTTGTTGATTTTGTAGGCACTAAAGGTGGTTACGGCAATGTCATCATCCTCAAACATGATAATGGCATCAGTACAGTTTACGGCCATCTTTCACGCTTTGCGCCAGAGCTACGTCGCGGATCAAAAGTCACACAAGGTCAAATGATTGGTTTTGTGGGCATGAGCGGTGTGGCGACTGGCCCACATTTGCATTATGAGTTTTTAATCAATGGTAAGCATCAAGACCCAATGAAAGTGGCATTACCAAAGAACAATACAATTCAGGGCGGCAATAAGGCTCAATTTGAGACTATTAGCAACCAAATGATGGCTCAGCTTAGACTACTAGGCACAAGCAACATCGCCGCATTAGAATAGTTCACCTTAGTTAGACACCATCATGGCTAGCCAGCTTTTCATCGGGTTGATGTCGGGCACTAGCCTAGATGGTGTTGACGTTGCGTTGGTCACGTTCAACCACCTGCAACAACCCCAGCTACTTAAAACTCACTTTGTTGATTACTCAGCAGATTTACGCACACAAATTCTCGCATTACAACACCCAACAGATAACGAGTTAGAAAAAACAGCACTTATCGGCAATACGCTTGCTCATTTGTATGCGACGGCAGTCAATGAGCTATTGTCGGCAGCAAAAATTGATGCGACGTCTGTGAACGCGATTGGTTGTCACGGACAAACCATTAGGCATCGTCCAGAGCTAGGCTTTACCATGCAAATTGGAAATGCCGCATTACTAAGCGAACTCACGGGGATTACTGTTGTGAGCGACTTTAGAAGTAGAGATATTGCCGCTGGGGGCCAAGGTGCACCCTTAGTACCCGCATTTCATCAAGATGCTTTTGCTCACAATAAGCATAATCGAGCAATTATCAATATAGGTGGCATCGCCAACATTACCTACCTGAGCAATACTGGTGAGATATTCGGTTTTGATTCTGGTCCAGGCAATATGCTATTAGATGCATGGATTAAACAACATTTAGGCTTAAACTACGATGCCGATGGTCAATGGTCTAGCACTGGCAATATCATTGAACCTTTATTATCTACCATGTTAAGTGAACCTTATTTCTCGGCACAGCCACCTAAGAGTACAGGCCGCGATTTATTTAACGATGCATGGCTAAGCCGTTGGCTAGCCACACAAGAATATGCGCATAATGATGTTGCTCGCACATTGGTTGCATTAAGTGCGCACTCTATTGCAAATGCCGTCAAACAATACTGCGGTCAAGCAGACGAAATATACCTTTGTGGCGGTGGTGCTAAGAATAAACTACTGACTAGCGACCTGCAGTCACTCATGGGGTCAGTGCGCATAGAAACGACAGATAAACTAGGCATGGGCATTGACTGGGTTGAGGCAATTGCCTTTGCATGGCTGGCGAAAAAGTGTCTATCTCAAGAAAGCGCCAACTTACCAGAAGTCACTGGCGCAAGAGGCTTACGCATTTTAGGTGCGATTTACCAAGCATAGTAAGCTTTTATCATTCATCTGCCTGCGTTGATAAAGTATAATCACAGTAAATGATGATTAGAACTACAAAAACACCATGAAAAATAATACAAGTACAGCGACACTCAGCTTTGACAATGGCAAATCACCAATTGAATTACCTATGCTCTCAGGAACACTAGGTAATGATGTCGTTGATATCCGCACATTAGGCAAACATGGGGTATACACTTACGACCCTGGTTTTATGTCTACCGCTGCGTGCAACTCTAACATTACGTTCATTGATGGAGAGCAAGGTTTACTGTATCACCGTGGCTATCCGATTGAAGAGCTTGCTGAGCACTGTGATTACTTAGAAGTTGCGTACTTGCTGATGCATGGCGAACTACCAAACGTGACAGAAAAAAAACAATTTACTGACACGATTACTGGCAGCACCATGCTGCATGACCAACTCAGTAATATTTTCCGCGGATTCAGACGCGACGCACATCCGATGGCTGTCATGGTGGGCGTAGTTGGTTCACTATCAGCGTTTTATTTTGATTCGATGGATATTTTGAATCCAAAGCACCGTGAGATATCTGCGCATCGCTTACTAGCAAAAGTACCAACGATTGCTGCGTGGAGCTATAAATACAATATTGGCCAACCATTTATGTACCCGCAAAATCACTTGAATTATGCGGAAAACTTTATGTATATGATGTTTGCCACGCCATGTGAGCAATACGTGCCTAACCCTGTCTTAGCAAAAGCATTTGAGCGGATTTTAATCTTACATGCTGATCACGAGCAAAATGCGTCTACTTCAACCGTGCGTTTAGTTGGCTCTAGTGGTGCAAATCCATTTGCTTGTATTTCAGCAGGTATTGCATCGCTGTGGGGTCCAGCACATGGCGGTGCTAATGAAGCAACACTTAACATGCTTGAAGAGATTGGTGACGTTTCACGTATTGGTGAATTTATTAATCGCGCAAAAGACAAATCTGACAGTTTCAGGCTCATGGGCTTTGGCCATCGCGTTTACCGCAATATGGACCCAAGAGCTGCCATCATGAGAAAAACGTGCCATGAAGTGTTGGATGTACTAGGCCTAAACAATGACCCTATGTTTAAACTGGCATTAGCCCTAGAGAAGATTGCGCTGGAAGACGAATACTTCGTGTCACGTAAACTTTATCCTAACGTAGATTTCTACAGTGGCATTGTGATGCGTGCAATGGGTATTCCAAACAGTATGTTTACAGCGATTTTTGCGCTTGCAAGAACTGCAGGTTGGATTGCACAATGGTCCGAAATGCATTCAGACCCTGAAGCTAAAATTGGCAGACCGCGCCAACTGTACACTGGCTCAGCAAAAAGACCATTCGTTGAATTAAATAAAAGATAGCCACTCAACAGAATCAAGGTGCACTTTCGTCAATGCACCTTGAATTTATATAACTTAAGACCGTTCTAAGTCTAGATGAATGCTAGGCTAGATCACTAAGTCTGCTTATCTGCTCTACCAGCACCAGCTGTGATATGCAGTGCAGTTTTTGTAAGCAAATGTGCGCTAACTGGCGCAGTGATAAATAGAAATACTGTGGCTATTATTTCATGCAAACTAACCCCATCACCTGTGACACTAAAATAGATGGCCGATGCAATCACCATCGAGCCTACCCCTAGCGTAGTAGTTTTAGTTGGTCCATGCACTCGCATAAAAAAATCTGGTAGCCTTGCTAGGCCTATTGATCCTAGTAGCGTGAAGCCAGCCCCGACTATTATCAGAAACGAGATAAAATACTCTAGCCAGATACTCATTCGATTATGTTCCCACGCAACATATATTTGGATAAAGCAACTGTGCCTACAAAACCCATGATGGCAATCAGTAGAGCAGATTCAAAGTAAGCACTATTATTCATATCGATTCCAATGAGCACTATCAGCGCAACAGTGTTAATGTATAGGGTATCTAACGCAAGCAAACGGTCTGTCATATCTGGCCCAATTACCATTCGATAAAGGCTGAGCATCATCGCTAATCCAATCATCACAAATGCGATGGGTATGGCGGTATTTAGCATGAAAATATCTCCTTTAGAGGTTGTTCATAACGAGTCTTGATTGAGTGAATCAATGCCTCAGTGTCATCAACATTGAGCGCATGTACTTGTAGCACCCAGCGTGAACGATCTATATCAATAGAAACTGTACCTGGTGTCAACGAGACAATACTAGCGAGCAGAGTACCGACAAATGGGTCTTGCATATCTAGGGGAATCTCGACGAAGGCAGGTTTAATTTTATCTAATGGACCAAGCACCAACTTTGCCACATCAATGCTGGCCATCAAAATATCCCAAAGCACAATACCGAACAAACGAATAGCTGGTAATAATTTTATTTTCTCTGACCGCTCTGGCCAAAATCGCTGCGTTAATACTGGTAAGCCAACTGCTAAGATGAGCGCTAAAATAAAATGTGCGCGGGAAGATGCGTTATTCAGTGCTGTCCATACCAAAAAAATCACCACCGATAACGCTGGTCGAGGAATTAGTCGCCTCATGGCCTGACACCCCTTTGAATATCCGCATGGTGAGGAATGACTGCGTGAATATATTGCTCCGGGGCATGTAGTTGCTGTGCCGCGCGCAGTGTAAGGTCAGACAAAGGCTTTGCAAATACAATCAACAACAGAGAAATCGCTATTAAACCAAATGTTGCAAAATGCTGTCGTTTATTGTTTGGAGGTAAGCGCTCTTGCGACAATGGATCCCCATCAATTGGCATTTCCCAAAATAAACGACTACCCGCTTTAACAAGTGCGATAGTGGTAACAAGGCTGGCTATCAAAACAACTGCCCATATTGCCGGCATCATTACACTTTCCTTCACGGCGAAAAGCAACATGAGCTTGCCAATAAATCCAGAGAACGGTGGCAAGCCAGCCGCTGTTGCTGCAAGTATGAAGTACCCAAGCTTAAGTTTATTATCAGACACCCAAGTTGTCATCACAAACGCATCGCCAACTCGACCACGTGCATTGCTAATCAACCCAGCCATCATAAAGAATGCCGCGCCAACAATCGCTGATTGCACTAAATAATAAAGGCCAGCCGCTGTTATCACGACATTATTCAATGACGGTACAATCAATAACAGCCCTGCTGAACCCAAAATGAGCCAAGCAACCAACGACTGTAAACTTTTTGCGCTTAATATGCCTAATGCTGCAAACACTATCGTTACTAATGCCGCGACAATTAACCAGCTACCCAGCAAGCCATGCATCACTGGTGCTGCATTAAAAGCGATCATCTGTACATGCAGAATAGCGACAATCCCTACTTTAGTCATGATTGCAAACAAAGCGGCTACTGGCGCACCTGCCGCGCTGTAAGCATGTGGTAGCCAGAACGATAGTGGTAATACCGCAGCTTTGAGCAAGAACACAGTCATCAGCAACGCTCCAGAAAGCCTGACAAGCGAAGCTTCTGAAGCAGGCACAGTTTTAAGCTGTATTGCAATATCAGCTAGATTAAGCGTACCTAGCGTCCCGTAGATCAAGCCCAGTGCGATTAGAAAGACGGCAGAGCCTGCTAGATTAAGTATGACATAAGCAAAACCCGCGCGACTTTTAATAAGGCCACCACCATGCGCTAATAGAATATATGAGGCTAGCAACATAATCTCAAAGAATACAAACAGGTTAAAAACATCTCCTGTCAAAAATGCGCCATTAATACCAACTAACTGCAATTGAAATACGGCATGAAAGTGCCTACCTTTGCTGTCAAAACCACCACTAGCATATAGCAAGACCGATGCTGAAAGTACTGCCGTAGTTAGAACGGCCAAGGCTGCCAACCGATCAGCCACTAGCACTATGCCAAAAGGTGCTTGCCACTCACCCAATGCATAAACAAGTGGTGCAGACTGATCAGCAAGTAGTAACAAATTTATGGATACGGCCAACAATAGCGTGACTGACAATGCACTCACACCTCTCTGCCAGCTTAGCTGAGTAGCATTCATCATCAATAGCATAATGCTAGCAATGAACGGCACTATTATTGGCAAAATTGGACTGTGATTCATCAGTGACGCTTTTTTACTTGTGTAGACGAAGTGCTCTCAGCCTTTTCTACCATGTCGATATGATCATCACCAGACTCTGACAACCCACGTAATGCTAGCGTTAAAATATAAGCCGTCATACCGAATCCAATCACAATAGCCGTTAGCACCAATGCCTGAGGGATAGGGTCAGTATAGTGCTTAATATCCGCATGGATGATAGGCGGCGCATTTATCACTAATCTGCCGCTAGCAAAAAGAAATAAATTAACTGCATAAGAGATGAGCGCCAAACCAAGGATCACTGGGAGCGTGCGCGCACGCAACATGAGATAGACACCACACCCAAAGAGCAATCCAATTGCTACTGCTAGCATCGCCTCCATTAACCCCTCTCCCCTCTCACATTTAATCTTCCTAACTCAGTCAGAATTAGCAGGACTGTCGCAACGACCACTAAATAAACACCTAAATCGAAGATCATCACTGAAGCCAACTCAATATCACCTAGCAATGGAATTGCAATATGGCCGTGTGTACTGGTCAAAAAGGGCCGAGCAAAAAGCCAACTGAGAAGACCTACCCCAGCAGCAAAAGCAAGGCCTAGCCCTAGTGCAGGAGCGTAGGATCGCGGTAAACGATCTTCAGCGAATGAGAATCCGCCAGCCAATGATTGTAGAATCAATGCAACGCCAGTCACCAAGCCCGCTACAAAGCCACCACCAGGCAGATGATGTCCTCTCAAGAAAATATAGACTGCCACCGCTAACGCTAATGGTAATAATGGTCGCATTAGCATCTTCAAAAACAATGGATGTACATCATCAGCCCATAAACGGCCTGCACTATCACGTGCGGGTTGGACCATACGTAACTGATCAAGCAAAGCATGCGCACCTAGGGCCGCCATTGCTAACACGGATATCTCACCCAAGGTATCAAAACCACGAAAGTCGACTAAGATGACATTCACTACATTATGCCCACCACCCTCAGGTACTGACTGCTGAAGATAGAAATCAGAAATTGTACTAAATGAGCTTGTTAGCAGCGCAAAACTTACAAACGCCATCGCTAGGCCAACACCAACTGCAAGCAACACATCCCTCATCACACGTAAACTGATCGATTCTTTCGGTGTAGATTGCGGCAAATAATGCAGTGCAAGCAGCATTAGCACCGTAGTAACGACCTCTACTGAAAGCTGGGTCAATGCCAAATCTGGCGCAGAAAAACGTAAAAAGACTAAGGCCACGACCAAGCCTACAACACTAATTAAAATAATACTTAATAAGCGTCGATGATGCATAAACGTTGCGCCCAGCGCGCCTAACGCTAATGCAGATAAAGCGATGATGCTGGCAATGTCTAATCGCATGTGAGAAACACCACTGACTCTACTGCCGCCACTCACATACGCCCAACTGCCGTAAATTAACACGAAGACTAAGAACACAGCAATGTAACGCTGCAATGATCTATTATCAATCACAGACATAACCTTTTCAGCATTAATAACTAAGTGCTGGTGGGCTCGTTCAAAAAGCATACGGCTACTAAGCGTTGGTAATTGGTTATTCCAATGTACCAATGTACTACGCATCATATATAGGCCAACGCCGCCAACCAACGCTATCAAACTCATCAATAATGCGAGATTAAATCCATGCCATATTTTTAAATCATAAATTGGCAAAGACGATTGCAAGCTAGCACCTGCAGCAGAGGCTAACAAAGCACCCACAGACCAAGCGGGGAAAATACCAACAAGCAGACACAACACAACCAATATCTCCACTGGCACACGCATCCAGCGTGAGGGCTCATGAGGCTGACGCGGCAAATCGACAGGCTCTCCATTGAAGAACACGTCGTGAATAAAACGTGCTGAATAGGCTACCGCTAGAACTCCAGCGATGGTCGCAAATATTGGCAAAATCCAGTGCGAACCTCCGAATCCATCAAACACAATTGATTCAGTAAAAAACATTTCCTTGCTTAAAAAACCATTCAGCAATGGCACACCGGCCATCGAACCTGCTGCAAGCATTGCTAAGGTTGCAGTAATAGGCATCAACTTAAACAAGCCATTCACACGCCGCATATCACGCGTGCCACACTCATGGTCAATAATGCCGGCGGCCATAAAAAGTGATGCTTTAAATATTGCATGATTGATCGTGTGGAACACTGCCGCAACCACTGACATTGGCGTACTTAAACCAAAAAGCAAAGTAATTAAACCAAGATGACTAATCGTTGAGTAAGCTAATAGGCCCTTAAAATCATTACGATACATTGCCACATAAGCACCATAAACCAATGTAACACCACCGATGACACTCACGCTAAACAGCCACAAATCAGTTCCAGACAGCACTGGATAAAATCGTGCAAGCAAAAATACACCAGCCTTAACCATCGTAGCCGAGTGCAAATAAGCCGAAACTGGTGTAGGTGCTACCATTGCATTCGGCAACCAAAAATGAAATGGAAATTGCGCCGATTTCGTAAAAGCACCTAGCAAGACCAAGATGAGGATAGCAGGATATAAAGGGTCAGATTTAATTTGCGCAGCGGCTTCAATCACTTGCGTCAGCTCATAACTACCAGCAACCTTACCTAATAGTAAAATGCCCGCAAGCAGGGCCAAACCACCAGCACCTGTGACGACTAGCGCCATCCGCGCAGCAATTCTAGATTCATGTGAGGCTGACTTATAAGCGATTAACAAAAATGACGAGAGGCTGGTTACTTCCCAAAACACCACCATCATCAGCAGGTTTTCTGAGAGCACAATCCCTAGCATTGCAGCCATAAACAAAAGCAACTGTGCGTAAAAACGCCCTAATTTGTCATTATCTGGTAAATAGTAGTGTGCATACAGCACTACCAGCATGCCAATGCCAAGAATTAGTATAGAAAACAGCATACCCAAGCCATCGAGTCGGAACGAAAGGTTTAAACCAAAACTTGGCATCCAGTCATAATGTGCAATCACAGGCTGTCCACTCATTGCAAAAGAAAAAAGTGGAACTAGCAGTACAAGACAGGTCGCCATGACCGCACCCGCTGTAATAGCAGTTGCTTTACGACCAAAGCGCTCAACGATTAAGGGCAAAGCTAGCCCAAAGAATGCAGTAAAAAGCGTTAACGGCAACAATATAGGCAAGTATGCACTTTCAGTCATTACAATAATCAATCAAAAATATCATGCGCGATTATGTTCTCATGCCTAAAGTGCGAAGGTTGGCGGGATTCAAATGCAGAGCATCAATCAGGATGCCTATGTATTATTAGTATTTATTAGCGTTGATACTATTCAACACTCATTATTATTTAAGCTATATGTTTAGCCCATCAACAAAAAGTCTGGGCCAAGTGCAAACTAAAGCTATTAGCACTCTAGATAAACAAACACGCTTAGTCAATCGGAGCTCGTACTGACAAGCATCCCAATTAACACAAGCGTGTAAATTTGCGTTTAATTAAAGCTTAAGCGGAAAAAGATGAACCACAACCGCAAGTTGTTTGTGCATTTGGGTTACGAATCACGAATTGTGAACCTTGTAAGCTATCTTGATAATCGATCTCTGCACCCATCAAGTACTGCAAGCTCATCGGATCAATTAACAATGTCACGCTGTCTTTTTGCACTTGCGTGTCATCGTCGTTCACTTCCTCTTCAAACGTAAAGCCGTATTGAAAACCTGAACAGCCGCCACCGCTTACAAAAACACGTAATTTAAGATCTGGTGAACCTTCCTCTTCTATTAACTCTTTCACCTTTTTAGCCGCATTATCGGTAAAAACTAAAGGTGAAGGAATGTCTAATTCCTGAACTTCTGCAACTGTACTCATGGTGTACTCCTAAAATTTCAATTAAATATCTCTACTAATATGCGACCTATCGCAATAAATTTCAATAGCAAATGCTGTATAGCTTTACTTTACTCTGCTTTATCGTCCAAATAAACCAACTTTCCCTCAATCACCGCACCTGTGTGCATTTCAAGGGTGTTGTAATAAACATCGCCAGTGACACGCGCTTTAGTTTGCAGTTCTATAAACTGCGCAGCTTTTACTGGGCCGATGACTGCGCCATTAATCACCACTTTTGAAGCCGTGATTGCACCTTCTATTCTTCCTAGCTCACTAAGGATTAGTGTGCTAGGTTGGTCATTAGGTTCAGCAACTGCACCGATGACTGTACCATCAATGCGCAAACCGCCTGAAAAATGAATATTACCTTCAACACGGGTGCCCACGCCAATCAAAGTGTCTATCGTATTTTGAACGCGATTACTTTTTTTAAAAAACATCTTAAATCCTCTAAACTTTGGTAGCTTACTTACAGACAACAACTACTCATGGGACAACAATATAAAGATAATAGCTATTATCTTTTACCGTTCATCATATTTTTATAAAAAGCTAAATCCTCTTTAATATGAATATTTTCATCTTGAACCTCACGCAGCTCTTTAGTTAAAACACTCTGTGCTGCCTGTTCAATTTGTAACTGCCGTTCTACTTGGATCACCTTTGTATTTAAAGCCTGATTATCAAGCACAGTCTGCCGTAAACTCTCGCTGCCAGTCGCAAACTGCCAATAAGCAACTAAATAGCCGACACCCATAAATAGAAACGTAGCACCTAGCTGAAAATACCACGGGCGCTTAGACCTCACTGCAACTTGTTTAGCAGTTAATCCAAAGTGACGACGTATTCTACGGCGAACTGGCTTCATTTGATCAAGGCAGCAACGGTAAAACTTCTAAACCGCTGCGCTCATCAAAATCAAACATGATATTCATATTTTGCACAGCCTGCCCAGCAGCTCCTTTTACCAAATTATCCTGTACCACCACTAAGGTTAAGTAACCCGTCGTTTGCTGTTTATGCAAGGCAATACGTAATTGGTTGGAACCACGTACTGAGCGTGTTTCTGGCAAAGCACCTGCTGGCATCACATCTACAAAACGCTCATGTTGATAACGTTGCTCATACAAAGCTTGTAAATCTACCGTGTTACCAACATCAGTCAGTTTAACGTAAATAGTTGAAAGCATGCCACGTATCATCGGTATTAAATGCGGCACAAATATCAATTGCACATCAGCACCTGCCAATTGCGTAAGGTGTGCATGAATCTCTGGGTGATGACGATGTCCAGCCACGCCATATGCCTTCATACTATCACTCGCTTCTGCAAACAAAGTAGCCACTTCGGCTTTTCTGCCGGCGCCTGAAACTCCAGACTTAGCATCCGCGACAATAGGCGCAGAAAAATCAATGTAACCTTTCTCCAGTAGAGGCGCCAACCCTAACAACACTGTTGTTGGATAACATCCAGGGTTACCAATGACTTTAGCTGATTTAATTTTCTCACGATAAAGCTCAGGTATGCCATAAACAGCATCACGCAAAACATCTGGACAGCTATGTGGCAACTTGTACCACTTTTCAAAAACACTCGTGTCTTGCAAACGAAAATCTGCTGCCAAATCAATCACTTTAACGTTAGCATCCAACAGCGCTTGTGCCTGACTCATCGCAACACCATGCGGTGTTGCAAAGAACACCACATCACATGCACTTAAATTTGCCGTTGCTGGATCAGAAAATGCTAAATCAACATAGCCACGTAAACTAGGAAACATATCAGCAACCGGTAACCCTACTTCACCTCTTGAGGTGATCACCGTTAACTCTGCATGTGGGTGCATTGCTAATAGGCGCAACAACTCAACACCCGTGTATCCTGTGCCACCAACAATCCCTATTTTAATTTTCTTAGATACCATTTTATTTAATTTATTGACCAAGTGTTCTGATTATAAGCGCTCTATCTTTTTCATCCAATAAAAAAGGCCGCCAAAGCGACCTTTTTCAAATCCAACCGCCAAATAGCGTTTAACGTATTAGCGTTTAGAGAATTGTTTACGACGACGCGCTTTACGTAGACCAACTTTTTTACGCTCAACTTCACGTGCATCACGTGTCACGAAGCCAGCGTGTGACAATGCACTTTTCAATGTAGCATCAAAATCGATCAAAGCACGTGTAATACCGTGGCGAACAGCACCAGCTTGACCAGACTCACCGCCACCGATTACGTTAACCATGATGTCGAAGCTAGCTGTGTTGTTTGTTAACTCTAATGGTTGACGCAAAATCATGCGTGATGTCACGCGTGAAAAATATTCATCAACTGGCTTGTCATTAACAATGATGTTGCCTTTACCTGATTTTAAGAATACGCGCGCTACAGAACTTTTGCGGCGACCCGTACCATAATTGTATTTACCGATCATTTTTTATCCTTAGATGGTCAATGGTTGCGGTTGTTGTGCCGCGTGGTCATGCTCACTACCTGCATAAACCTTCATTTTTTTGATCATTGCATAGCCTAAAGGACCTTTAGGCAACATGCCTTTAACCGCTTTTTCTAAAGCGCGACCTGGGAAACGATCTTGCATTTTAGAGAATGTTGTTGTGCTGATACCGCCTGGGTAACCAGAGTGGCTATGGTAAAGTTTACCATCGGCTTTATTACCAGTTACTTTTAATTTGTCGGCATTAATAACAACTATATAATCACCTGTATCAACGTGAGGCGTATAAATTGTTTTATGTTTGCCGCGTAAACGGTGTGCAACTGCGCTAGCTAGACGGCCTAGCACTAGGTCTGTGGCATCAACCACAAACCAATCGCGCTTCACTTCGTGTGATTTTGCTGAAAAGGTTTTCATTGTGTTACCAATACTATGAGCTAAAAAAATTAAGAGGCGGATTTTATGCTAAAGAAATATGTTTTGTCAAACAGTATTATACTGATGACTTAATATTTTTAAGTTTATTACCAACTTGCAACCATATGCTTTAAGAACTATATCAAACAAATGGCATCCATATATTTGTTTGGTATCCATACCAATATCTATTGGCATGAATTGTGCTTTTTATTTATGGTAAAGTAGCATTGATTCACAATAGCTTTACCGCATTAATAAGCAAGTACAAGATTCTAACAGACCAGATTAACAATGCAATCAAAATTTAGTATAACAATTTGAAAACAAACATATTTTGAGACTATTTATACCCCTTATTTTAGCCTTCTACGCCAATGCGAGCTTTGCACTCAGCTTTGGGGACGCTACGCTTAAATCATATTTGGGTGAGTCACTGATTGTTAAATTAAATGTCACTGACGTCGAGAAATCACCAGATTCCAATTGTTTTACAATCACAGACACCAATGAGACCTCTGCTTTCAGAAAAGCGTTCTCGACCTTAACGCCTTACAAAGATGGCTATCAACTCACCATCACAACACAATCTGTTATTACTGAGCCTATTCTTGGCCTGCGTGTTTCATATCATTGCAAACCCCAGCTGGACCGTGATTACGTTTTATTGTTAGACCCAGCACCTCATCATGGCGAAGCCCTGGGCAACACAAACCATGCTACTCAATCTGACGAGCTTGGCAGGCAGCCAAGTGATAGCATCGATAAACCGAATTTAGCTAGCCAACCTAACAACATTGCTAATGTTGGCTTAGCTGACAAGGCCACTGGCAAAACACTGAGCAAAGCAAAACGGAAGTCAAAAAAACGCCCAACTAGCCTATCTAATAACACTGACACAAGTAGTGCTGACGATAAATTAATGGATGCTTATATTGGCAAACAAACAAGCGCTACCAAGCAAACAACATCGTCGACTGCAACGGATAAGACTGCGGAACAAACTCCGATCCAACCGAGTAGCTCTAGCAAGCCTTATCTGAGCATTTCTGGGGGAAGCGCGACATCTAACGCGCTCAACGGGCAAGCAAACTTAGGACTAAAATTTGAAACGCAAATTGATCTTAATCGCGCACCGCCTATTGCACCTATTGATAGTGCTGAAATGATGGATGAAGTGACGGTCATGTCAAACCGATTATCGCATCTAGAAAAGCAGATTATCAGCTTGCAGGCTCAAAATATCCAATTAAGAAACGAAGCAGCCCTTGCTAAAAATGAGTTAGAGAGTCAAAAATCCGGCTGGTTTGATTACTTATTACTTGTGATTGGCGTAGGTTTGCTGATAGTTGCGCTTGAGTGGTTACGCAGAACTTGGACTGCAAGACGGTCCATGAAGCAAGAAATGAACTGGCTGAATGCTGAAGACACAGAAGCGAGCGATGATGATGAGCAGTCGCTTTCCGCAACATCAACGTTACCTTCATATAATAGCAAACAAGCCAAAAATGACAGTTTCTCGCCATCTTTTCTTGATGATCAATCATATGATGATGAAAAAATTGAACCATCTAGGCCTACTTCGTTGTCCGTCACAGAGCATGTAAGTGACGAGCATGACAGCATCATCGACAATGCTGATGTTTTTATAGAGCACGAGCGTCCATTACTAGCGATTCAATTGTTACAAAATCATTTGAACGATTTCCCCAGAGAGTCACCCAAAGTTTGGCTTAAATTGTTATCACTGATTGCCTCCGAAGGTACAGAGGCCGAATATGAGGCTGCGGTGATTGAAGCAAAAAAACACTTTAACATCAGAGTACCTCACTATTTTGATGCTAAAAATGAGGATCTCTCTTCAATCGAAGATTATTCTAATATCGTTGCCAGACTTGAGGGTGTCTGGGGCTCGCCATTTGCAGTTAAGTTTTTAAATGACTTAATTTACGACCAACATGCACAGCCGGCCGAAGGCTTCTCTGCCAACAATTTTGAAGAGTTATTTTTCCTGAAAAAGATCGCAGAACTACTGAGCACTGGCGTTTCAACAAGCCAACGTACGCTATATAGAACAGCGACTGCAACGCTCACTAGCGGAGTTGAAAGCACTCCAACGACTACTAATTTAGATAACTTGGCGTTTAACGAAGCAGCTTTTGGTGAGGATATTTCTTTTGATCAAGCGTCTCCATCTGAAATGACAGAAAAGCCAAGCAACAATGCAATCAGTGATGAAGACTTCACCGTTGCATCACTTCTTGATACACCTGAGCAGGCAAAGTTAAATAAGCCGACCAAAGAAGAGTCGTATTCACAGTTTGAGAACTCTCCTTTCCAGAAAGTACCTTCTTATGATGTAGATATGCTAGTAGACTTTGATGATCATATTGAAAATGCTGAACCTGTAGTAGAGGCGTCAATGCCGCATGATGTCGCAGACACTGTCATCGCAGAAGACATCAAGCAAGCATTTTTGGAGAAAGATGATGACTCTCACGAAGTGGCAGAAGAGTTTCACTTCCCTTTAAATGTCTACCCTGAGGAAGCAGCAGCTGAAGACATCTCCTCAACAGAAACTAATGAAAAACCAACACCGAACAAGAGCAAAGATTCCAACATTATTGAATGGGATTTGCCAAAACTAGGCTCTTAGAAACCTAGCAATCAAGACTCATTTGGCATCTCTCGATGCTCCAGATTTTATTGAATGGAAAGATTTGGTACGTTTGTATATAGCTTGTTTAATAAGCTTTTATTAAATAGTGTGCCAATAGGCCAGCAAACACAGAAAAGCCAAACCAATTATTACCCAAAAATGCTTGAAAGCATTTTGCCCTATTGCGGCCTCTGATGAGGTAATAATGATAAACCGCGACAAGACCTGCAACAACCAAACCAGCGTAATAAGGGAACGATAGTTTTAGTTGATACCCCACGGTGCCAAGTAGCAGCAACGTAGCGCCATAACATAGCATAATGGCAACAACATCAAAGCGACCAAACGTGATGGCGGAGGATTTAACCCCTATGTTCAGGTCGTCGTCTCTATCCACCATTGCATATTCAGTATCGTACGCAATTGCCCAAAATACATTCGCCAGCAAAAGCAGCCAAGCAATGGTAGGTACATGATTGTCAATCGCAGCAAATGCCATTGGGATACCAAAACCAAAAGCGACACCTAAATAAGCTTGAGGTATCGCGAAAAACCGTTTCGTCAATGGATAGGTCAGCGCTAAAAATAAGGCAAGCACGGATAACTGTATCGTCAACGTGTTCAATAAACAGACTAATCCAAACGCTATCACGCTTAACCCTAAGGCTAAGCTATAAGCTTCTTTCTTAGTGACCTCTTGATTGGGTAAAGGGCGATTTTTGGTGCGCTCAACCAATCCATCATACTGACTGTCTGCAATATCGTTCACCACACAGCCAGCACTACGCATCAGCACTGTACCTGTAACAAATATCAATACAATAATCCAGTCAGGCTTTCCACCACCCGCAATCAGTAACGCCCATAATGTTGGCCAAAGTAATAACAAAATGCCAATTGGCTTATCTAAACGCATCAGGCGCTCATAACTGTTTATTTTTTTGACGATGTCTTGTGTATTCATGGGAGAAGGATATTGGGGAGAAAAACTTCAGTGACCATAATAGTAGCGCAGTTCAGGCTGAACACCGAACGCCTAGCCCATAAGCTTGCTGGTTTAGTCGTCAAATATTTGACTGCATGATGATATAGAGTATGGTTGGGTGATAGCTTCTTATAACTTAACGTTGTGCGCTTAACTCTAGGATTGGCAAATAAGGTTGCACCAAGTGGTTTATTACCAAGTTTACCTAAACCATGCCACACACCACGCAAACTTTTTCTGGGTAGAATGCTGTGTGCAAACACCACAGGACGTTGCCCTCCATATAACAATACGTCGCGAACCAGTACAATTTTATCTGCTGACACATTGAGTGGCGCCGCTTCATCATGGATTGGCTTGAGGAAGTTAACTGTTAATGGCGCTACGTAAAAGTCTAAGTAACGCTGCTGTAGCCTAGCCGTTAACGATTGATTATTAATCAGCCAGGTGCGATATGCATGACTTAGCAATGGCTTTGCTAACCAGCGATAACGAGCTTGGGAGTTATGCTTACGAGTCTTCACAGCCAGAATTATCGCATGTTGTTAATGAATTCGACTGTCATATCGCTAGACCTTCACCAACTCACCTGCACTACTCATCCAGCGCTCTAAATGTTGCTCTACTTCTGTTGGATAGTTTTTAAGTAGCGCGTCTGCCATGGTTTTTGCAGCTTCTAGCAAATCCACATCGCGTTCTAAATCAGCAATTTTCAACATCGGCACTCCACTTTGGCGCACGCCTAGCAATTCTCCGGGCCCACGAATCTGTAAATCAGCCTGTGCAATCACAAAACCATCATTACTTTCATAAATCACTTTTAATCTGGCACGTGCGGTATCCGATAGCTTATTTTGGTATAGCAAGATACATGTACTTTTTGCCGAGCCCCTACCCACACGCCCGCGTAGCTGATGCAGCTGAGACAATCCCATCCGCTCGGCATGCTCAATCACCATCAAGCTAGCATTAGGAACATCCACACCAACCTCGATTACAGTGGTAGCAACCAGAAGTTGTAAATGCCCTGCGCTGAACTCAGCCATGACGGCCTGCTTTTCTGATGGTTTCATGCGACCATGTACTAGGCCGACTTTCAATTCAGGGAACTCGTCTTGCATCAGCGTATAAGTGTCATTGGCCGTTGCTAACTGCAATGCTTCAGACTCTTCAATCAAAGGACAGACCCAATAGGCCTGATTGCCCTGCAAGCAGGCCTCACGCACACGCTGCAAGATTTCATCACGCCTAGCATCGGAAACTATCTTTGTGACGATAGGCGAGCGGCCAGGAGGCAACTCGTCAATCACGGAAACATCAAGATCAGCGTAGTAGCTCATCGATAAGGTGCGTGGAATTGGAGTAGCAGACATCATCAACTGATGTGGCTCTGGCTGGCCTTTTTGGCGTAACGCTAAGCGCTGATGTACGCCAAATCGGTGCTGTTCATCAATAATCGCTAAGCCAAGGTTTTTAAAACGTACCGCTTCTTGAAATAAGGCATGTGTGCCAACCACTAATCTTGCCTCACCGCTAGCAATAGATTGGAGTGCAGCCTCGCGATCTTTTTTGTTTTGACTGCCAGTGAGCCACGCAATCTTGATATTTAATGGCATGAGCCAACTTAGCATCTTACGATAATGCTGCTCCGCCAATATTTCAGTAGGTGCCATTAATGCCACTTGCCAACCATTTTCTATGCATTGCAATGCAGCCATACAAGCTACTATCGTTTTGCCACTTCCTACATCGCCCTGCAATAAGCGTTGCATAGGATGCGCTTGTGTTAAATCACGTTCGATTTCTAAAGCCACTTTTTGCTGTGCGCCAGTTAAAGCAAACGGCAAGCTCTTCAGTAGAGCAGACACTAGTTGTTTGGATGGTTTAAATTGCGGAGCGCTTACACTACGCCGCCGTGCATAATGTTTACGCATGGATAACTGCTGTGCGAGTAGCTCATCAAATGCCAAACGCCGCCAATGTACTGTGATCTTGTTATCTAAAGCGCGCAGATTGACATCAGGGCTTGGGTGATGCAACGCGATGAGGCTTGCTTTGAAGCTGGGCAAGTCTAAATGTGCGTACACTTGCGCAGGTAAAGTTTCATGCATATCAGCCTGCTGCAATGCAATGCGTATCGCTTTACGCAAACTTGCCTGACCAAGCCCTGCAACTGTTGGATAAACTGGCGTTAGGGTTTCAGCCACCTCCGACTTTTCACCTACAGCCTTACAGGTAGGGTGCACCATTTCATAACCAAAAAAGCCGTTGCGTACCTCACCATAAACACGTACCTTAGCACCAACTTTAAGTGCATTGATTTGGCTAGGATAAAAATGTAAAAAACGCAACGTGAGCTGGCCACTTGCGTCTTCTAATCTGGCAATGAGTGCTTTGCGGGGCTTATAGGTGACCTCTGCATGAACAATCTCGCCCTCTACCTGCGCGGATTCTCCCATGTGCAAATCTCGAACAGCTGTCACATGCGTTTCATCAATATAGCGCAATGGCAAATGCAACAACAGGCCCTGACAGCTGGCGATACCAAGCTTAGCCAAATTGGCGATTAAAGGCTTACTGAATGCTTTAATTTGACTGAGCTGTGTCACATTGAGATGTCTAGCCAAGAATAACTACATAATTTAAATACATATCACGCCTAATTAAATTAGCGTCAATCTGAATTTACTCTTGGCAAGGATGAGAAGTTAAAGCACCATCACAGCATCAGCCTCAACTAGCGCAGCGCGTGGCAATGAAGCGACACCAACCGCAGCACGTGCTGGGTATGGTTGGCTAAAGTATTCAGCCATAATGGTATTCACTAAGGCAAAGTGAGTTAGGTCTGTCAAAAAAATATTCAGTTTAACGACATCGGCCAAACTACCACCGGCAGCCTCAGCCACCGCTTTAAGGTTTTGAAATACGCGATGAATTTGCGCTTCAATACTATCCACCATTTGCATGGTTTCCGGGTCTAGGCCAATTTGACCAGACATATAAACGGTGTTGCCTACTTTTACTGCTTGAGAATAAGTACCAATAGCTGCTGGTGCACCTTGTGTTTGAATAATTTGTTTTGTATTAGCTGTCATTTAATAACCCACTCTTTGTTAAAAAAATAATGCGTAGCAATTATTGTGCTTTTGCATTCGAATTTTTGCCATTACCGGCAACATTACCTTTAGTACGATTAATACGCACCACATCAGGAATTTTACGCAGGCCTCGCATAAGCTCGGCTAAATGCACGCGATTCTTTACTTGCACGGTAAAGTACAAGTTGGCGTAGGCGCTGCCATCAGCCTCTTCAACACTGACGTTATCAATATTTGAACCAGCATCAGCAATGCCTGAGGCGATTTGAGCCAGCATACCAGGCTGATTCGCCACCGTTAAATTCAAATTGGTTTTGAATAGACGTGAGCTTTCCGGCTCCCATTCAACATCTAACCACTTATCTGGATCTAATTTAAACTTACGCACGCTAGGGCAATCGTGCGTATGAATCACCAAGCCCTTGTCTTTATTGATAAAGCCTAAAATTGGGTCGCCTGGGATAGGTCTGCAACAAGGTGCAAATTGTACAGCCATACCCTCTGTGCCTCGAATAGTAATCGTATCCAATGAGGCGGCTGGCAACTTGGTATGCTTCTCAGCATGGTCATCAGTCATCGCTACTAACTGGTGCGCCACCATCACATTCTGACGTTTACCAAGGCCGATGTCAGAAAGTATTTCAACTTTCTTTTTAACACCATAGTCACGAATCAGTTTCTGCCAATGTTCTTCCGAAATCTGGTTAGGGTCAACATGCAGGGCACGTAATGCCTGATTAAGCATGCGTTCGCCTAAGTGAGCAGACTCCGTAGATTGCTGTGATTTCAAGAAATGTCGGATGTGTGCACGTGCGCGCCCTGTGACGACGTAATTGAGCCAAGCTGGGTTAGGTTTAGCTAATGAACCAGTAATAATTTCAACGTGATCACCGTTATGTAGCTCCGTACGCAATGGCGCTAAATCGTGGTTAATCCTAACGGCAACACAACTATTGCCAATGTCCGAATGAACAGCGTACGCAAAATCAACAGCTGTCGCCCGCTTAGGCAATGCCAAAATTGAGCCTTTAGGCGTGAACACATAGACCTCATCTGGGAACAAATCAATTTTAAGATGCTCAAGAAAATCTAATGAATCGATGCTTTCACTTTGAATATCCAGCAAGCGCTGCAACCACTGATGCGTTTGTTGCTGCAATGCAGTAAGTTGGGCATCAGTCGCTTTATAAAGCCAATGCGCAGCTACACCCGCATCTGCAATGTTATGCATATCAGCGCTACGTATCTGCACCTCTATCGGCGTGCCAAATGGACCAAATAAAGTGGTATGCAATGACTGATAGCCATTGGCTTTGGGAATCGCTATGTAATCTTTAAATTTGCTAGGTATTGGCTTATAGAGTGCATGCAAGGCACCTAGAGCAAGGTAGCAGTTAGGCAAATCTTTAACTACCACTCTAAAACCATAAATATCATAAACCTGTGAGAACGGGGTTGCCTTACTTGTCATCTTTTTATAGATGCTATAAAGATGCTTTTCGCGCCCAGACACTTCTGCTTCGATATTAAAACCACTTAACTGCTGTTTGATTGAATCTAATATTTTGCTAATGACCTCTTTACGATTGCCACGCGCGGCCATAATCGCTTTGGAAATCGCGTTGTAGCGCATAGGGTAGAGGTATTTAAAGCTTAAATCTTCTAATGCTTGGTAGACTTCATTCAGGCCTAGCCGATTGGCAATCGGCGCGTAAATATCCAGCGTTTCTTTCGCGATGATTCTCTGCTTTTCAGGTCGCATGGCTTCCAGTGTTTGCATATTGTGCAAACGATCTGCCAACTTCACTAAAATCACGCGCACATCTTGCGACATTGCCAATAACATTTTGCGGAAGTTCTCAGCTTGCGCTTGGCTAGCGCTCTGAAATTCAATTTTGTCTAGCTTAGTGACGCCATCCACCAACTCAGCCACTTGTTGGCCGAACTTCTCTTTAATATCCAGTGTGGTAATGGCGGTATCTTCTACTACATCATGTAGTAGCGCAGCAAGAATGGTAGGCACATCCATGTGCAGATCGGCCAAGATACAAGCAACGGAGACAGGGTGTGTGATGTAAGGCTCACCCGTTTTCCGGACAACGCCATCATGGGCGGCATAGGCATAGCGATAGCCATCCCAGACTTGTTCGATATCTTGAGGTTTTAAATACTGTAAAAGACGTATGCTTAAGGCCGAGTCCTTGCTGTCCGCAGGCAGCAAGGGAGCCGATGTTAACTTTGATAATTCCGCTTTAAGATTGTTTGCGGTTTTTGGCATGCTAGTTTCACTATTTGTATGAAAAAATTAATAAATGCCAAGGTCAAACAGACTAAGCATGTCCGCGCGCTAAGATTTCCACACCAATTTTGCCTGCAGCAATTTCACGCAATGCGATTACCGTTGTTTTATCGCGTGTGTTTTGCACGTTAACTTGTGGCTCTGCGCCGTTATGTAACTGACGAGCGCGATAAGCAGCCACTAGAGTTAATTGAAAGCGATTTGGGATTTTTTCTAAACAGTCATCTACCGTGATACGTGCCATGATGGTATTTCCTAATGATAAACAAAATTAATAACTAAAGACTAAACAAACGCAATGAATTATGTGAGCGCTTGAATCAAACTGGCATAACGTTGCAACTGTGCAGTGCCTACTAAGCGCTGTGCGCGGATAATAGCGCGAATGTCCTGCAACGCTACGTCAAAATAGTTGTTAATTGTAACATAATCGAACTCGCTCACATGGCGCATTTCGGCACGTGCGGCTGCAACCCGTTTAGAGATTGTCTCTTGGCTGTCTTGGCCTCTGCTATTCAAGCGCTGCTCTAGTGTCTCAATAGAAGGCGGCAACACAAAGATGCTGATTGCATTTGGAAATAAACGACGAACTTGCTCCGCGCCTTGCCAATCAATCTCTAAAATCACATCATGGCCAGCTTGTAATGGTGCATCTACGGCAGACTGCGAAGTACCATAGCGTGCGCCATGCACCTCTGCACTCTCTAAGAATTTTGCTTCGCCTAACATCTGCAAAAACATGGCATCATCTACAAAATGATAGTCGACACCATCTTGCTCACCTGGCCGCGGCTTGCGCGTGGTGTGCGAGATAGACAGTTTTAAATGCGCATCTTCAGCAAGTAATGCCTTAATCAGACTAGTTTTACCTGCGCCTGATGCTGCGGTGATGATAAAAAGATTACCTGGAACCATTCAATTAAAGCTCTCTGTTATGTTCTGAAGATTAAAATAATCTAGTGAGCTAGATTAACACCAATCCGGACTTGGTAATGCGCTAAATACGGAGCGCAATCCATCTGCCCAGCCTTGGCGGATTTGTAAGTAATACGGGTCGGTTTCTGTAATACGCTGATGACAGTCAGCATGTAGGCTATCTACCCGATAAATCAGTAAATCAATGGGTGTTGCCACAGACACATTGCTGCGAATAGTAGAATCAAAAGAAATCAGCACACACTTCACCGTCTCCATGATATCGCTGTTTTGCTGTACCACACGATCAATAATCGGCTTCCCATATTTAGTTTCACCTATCTGGAAATAAGGCGTTTCTTGTGTGGACTCAATAAAATTACCTGCGGCGTACACATTAAAGAGCCGTGGTTTCTCACCTTTAATTTGGCCGCCGACTAGAATGCTGGCATTAAAATCAATGTTATGATTTTTAAAATGCTCTCCATCGCGCTCAAAAGCCGCTCTCAACTCAGCACCTACCAGCCCTGCCGCATCAAGCAAACTACCGACATTATGTAAGTGCTTACTATCCGTCTCGTTTTTTTCAACCTTAGCCTTAAGCGCATTGACTACTGATTGCGTAATCGCGAGATTACCAGCCGTTAACAACACGATAACACGCTCGTTTTTAAGCTCAAAAATATGCATTTTAGGCGTAGAGGCCACTTGATCCACGCCTGCATTAGTACGCGTATCAGAAGCAAACACTAATCCTTGTTTCAGCAATAAACCGACACAATAAGTCATAATTTTTGTTTAATTTGGAAGAAAGGTAATCATACCATTTTGCGTAATCGCTCGCCAAAAAACTACAGCGAAGAAATACATGCCTAAACATCATTAGACATGGGCAATATGCGCTGTTTATTAAACAAAAACGAAATTTACATAAAACCAGCCGCTTCAGTCAGTTTTGCCACATTCTCTTTAGTAAAGAATCCATCAAATCCGCCATAGCGTTGTACGTATTCGATGATGAGTGAAGAATGTTCAGAAGCGTTGGAGAATATCTGCTTTAGCCCCTGCTCTTTGGAGCCAATCACATCTAACAAAAAGCCTTTACCGTTCTGCGAAATCGCATCGACGACAATATCAATATGCTCTTTTCCATGACGTTCACCATCTTTTACTGAAATTGCCATGTGGTGCAAGCGCGGGCCATAGTTCCGTACAAAAGTCTCGGTGGGTGATGGCAAGTGTTCTAAATGATTAATAAAATAGGGTGTATTGTTAGCAGTAAACACTTTTGCTGGGCTTTTAGACTCTGGTATCGCATGCGTGCTTTTTGTCACGTTAGTCGATGAGTTTTGGTCTTTAATGTTATACGCACCCCAGAAGTAATAGCTAGACCATGATAGATATTCCAAAATGGCAACTTCGCGATTTTGGCTATACACGCGCGTTGCCAGATGGTCCAGCGGTAATAGTAAGTCGCTGATACCTAGTTTATTTTGCAAAGTTTTTGCTTTTTCGTAGGCAGCTTGCGCCTCGGGTGAAATAGTACTTAGCCCTAACGAATAGACACGCATTTCATCAGGCGCCCTTTCTAAATAGGCCACAATATTATGCGTATAGGGCGAGGGTTTGCTCACAGCAAGGTTGCCAGGAAAATCTAATTTACGTACTTCATCTTGGCTGAAAAATCTGAAATCACGCGCTTTTTGCAAATCTACTACGCTATGCAAGTTACTTACACGCAGAATCTCACCCATATAACGGCTATTAGGTTTTTTAGCGCCTATCGGATAAATTTCATTCAGGCTTCTAAAAATACCGCGGATATTAGGATCTTTTACCTCACGCAATAAAATGTCTGGTGAATTTAAATCAATCCGCAATATATGCGTTAAATGCTGCTCACTTTCTAGTGTGACTAGATAATGATAAGGCGTCATGAGGGCTAACTCAGCGATATACTGAATTGCATGACCAGGATCGACTGAAATCATGAGCGCATCAATTTCATGAATCATTGCGGTTAACCCTAAGGCATCACGCTCTTCTAATAAGCGGATCAGGTTTTCTTCAAAAAATGTGGAATTTTCTTTGTCGCCATGCCGTTCAAAGGCTAGCGACTTAACAGGGCTATTCATTCGTTGACTCATGCTTTCAATTGAAATTTTGTTTATTCAACACTTTAATCACTGTTGTTGCGCGTGCTGAGATTGCTTTGCTAATGCGGCTTGAGCAAGCGACTCTCGGCTTAATTGCGCCTGCGCTAACAATTGCGCTGCATTCATTTTTCGCTGCTGACTAGCCGCCAACCCTGCCTGATTAACAATCACACTCGATGCCATGCCTTCAACACCGCCACCAGAGCGCATACCGCTAACAGGGCTGGCGCTCCTGTAATCTAGCCCTGTCGCTAGACGCACATGTGTCTCACCCGCGCGGCAACCGTTAGACACATCAAAGCTCTGCCAACCTTCACCAGCCACATACACATCAGCCCACGCATGGGTTTGCATTAAACTGCCATCTTCTGTAAACAAATATCCGCTGACATAACGCGCTGGTAGACCTATGGCACGACAACAGGCAATAAACACATGTGCGTGATCTTGACAGACACCTTGACCTAAGGAGAATGCCTCAACAGCTGACGTGGTGACTTGTGTTGCACCTTTGATATATTGCACACGCGATAATAAAGCGTGCATCATTTCTTCTAGCGCATCATTTTGGCGATGCGCTTGTTGATATTGCTTGGCAAACGTGAGCATCTCTTCACTGCTTTGCGTAAGGGGGGTATCTCGCAAATAGATAGGTAAAGGCAGTGCCAAGTGCTGCGAAACTACATCAAGCCCTGTTTCAATCTGCCCCATCGCAATAATCAGTATTTCTGTATGCGGCTCATCCACTACCAGAGTATGTGTGGTGTTTCCATAAGCATCTTCTGATGGTTGCAACTCACCATTTACCTTAATTTCCCAGTGCCTGACATGCTGACCAAAACCATGTTGTGGCGTTAAGCGTAGCTCCTGTATGGTGTAATTCACATCTTCGCTATATGCATAACGTGTGTGATGTTCGATATTGAGTAACATGTTGAGCGCCTAAATTGGGTTAAGAAATGCTTAAAAAGGTTTTATGCACTTCGACACCAAGCTTGTTGTTTGCGGTGACAAACTCACTTAAAAACTCATGCAGACCATGCTGAAAAATGTCGCGCATCTTACCAAAGCGTAACTTGGCGTGTAGCTCACCTGCCATCCTTCTGCACTCGGTTGCACGCGAGCTAGAGAGTTGCTCTAAAATTGAAGTGATTTCATCAAAACAAGCGTGTAAAGACCTTGGCATATCGCGCCTCAGCACCAATAACTCTGCGACACGCCAAGGCTCAATCGTATCACTAAATATTTTCTGATATGCCTGAAAGGCAGACACTGAACGGAGTACCGCACTCCATTCGTAATAATCGACTGCCCCACCTACCTCTTCCTGCTCTGGCAACAATAAATGGTATTTCACATCTAGTAGACGCGCCGTGTTATCGGCACGTTCAATAAAAGTACCTAAACGCACAAAACTGAATGCATCATCACGCAACATCGTGCCAAAACACACGCCTCTAAATAAATGCGAGCGTGCTTTCACCCAATCACAAAACTCACTCAAACCGCTTTGCGATAAGTCTTGACCAAAGAACTGACCAAACTCTAACCACAATGAATTGATGTTCTCCCATGTTTCAGATGTCATCGCCACCCGCACTGCGCGAGCGTTCTCTCTAGCGCTACGCAATGAGCTATAAATACTGGATGGATTATTCATATCCATCGCAAGATAATGTATAACCCCTGCGGCCGTATATTCTTGCTGTGTTTCGTTAAAATAATCACGTTCATATGCCTCAACATTACCCGATATCTCTAGCGCGGGTAGCCACAAAGCTGCTTCGCTTTCTGCGGCGTTCGGCACTAAAGACATGTTATAGGTAACATCCAGCACACGCGCCATGTTCTCTGCGCGCTCAATGTAACGCGCCATCCAATAAAGATGATCTGCCGTTCGACTTAACATACCATCTCCTCTACTTGATTGACTTTAGCCTTACTGGGTGCTTCAACCTCTTCTTCCAGCACCCAAGTATCTTTGGTGCCACCACCCTGTGACGAGTTCACCACCAGAGAGCCTTCTTTCATGGCTACACGACACAAGGCGCCTGGTACTAAAGTGCAAGTTTTTCCAGAAAGTACAAACGGCCTTAAGTCCACATGCCGTGGTGCAATGCCCTCTTCTACCAAGGTTGGGCAAGTAGAAAGTGCCAATGTAGGCTGTGCAATATAACTGGCGGGGCTAGAGATAATACGCAAGCGGAACTCGTCTAACTCCTGCTTGCTAGCCGCAGGGCCTACCAACATGCCATAACCACCAGAACCTTGCACCTCTTTCACGACCAACTCATCTAGGTGCGCTAAGGTATAAGCTAAATCATCCTCCTTGCTGAGTTCGTAGGTCGGCACGTTTTCAAGTAACGGCTCTTCACCTAAATAGAATCGAATCATGGCGGGCACATGAATATACGTCGCTTTATCATCTGCAACACCAGTACCCACGGCATTAGCCAGTGTCACGCCGCCGTTTCGATACACTGAAAGCAAGCCTGGAACACCTAGCATAGAGTTCGAATTGAACACCAGCGGATCTAGATAATCGTCATCAATGCGGCGATAAATCACATCCACACGTTGCGGCCCTTCGGTAGTGCGCATATACACGGCATTGTTACGCACAAATAAATCTTGGCCTTCCACCAGCTCAATACCCATTTGTTGCGCTAAAAACGCATGCTCAAAATAAGCACTGTTGTATGCCCCTGGCGATAACACCACTACCGTTGGTTCTTGTACATTGGTTTGTGCAACGGCACGCAGATTATTAAGCAACACTTGCGGATAATGCTCAACAGGGGCAATCGGATACTGACGGAACAGCTCAGGAAACAAGCGCATCATCATTTTGCGATCTTCTAACATATAAGACACGCCAGATGGTGTGCGTAAATTGTCTTCCAACACATAAAACTGCGATTCACTGGTACGTACCAAATCAACCCCCGCAATATGCGCATAAATTTGATTAGGCACATCCACCCCAAACATTTCTGGGCGATATTGGCTGTTCGCTAAAATGGTCGCAGGCATTATGCCTGCCTTGATAATATCCTGATCATGATAAATATCGTGCAAGAACATATTGAGCGCACGTACCCGCTGAATAGAGCCGGTAGACAAATGTCGCCATTCTTTTGCGGACAAAATCCGCGGCAACACATCAAATGGGATCAAGCGCTCAGCGCCGTCATTTTCACCATAAACATTAAAGGTAATCCCCACACGGCGAAATAACAACTCGGCTTCCATGCGCTTACTATTCAACTGATGATGCGGCACATTTTTAAGCCACTGGTGATAAGCCTTATAAATCTCACGAACGCCGTCTGGGCTACTTGCAGCGAGGTCCAATTGCATTTCATTAAAAAATTGCGGTTGTGATTTTTTCATGATGTAAGCCTTCCCTTGATAGTTAAGACTTAAGCAAGGGTCGTACCAGATAATTAATGCAAAAAAATCATAAGGTTACAAAGCACGCCAAGAATTTATAGGCGACACCGCCCATAATAGGTGCATGAATAAATGGTGGATACAGATTACGCAATATAAATGTGCGAAATTTTTATGTAAAACAATGAAGTGGTGATGAAATAAAGCCTAGCGCCTGAGAATATAGGTAGTAAGTGACTAGATTAATCAACTGAATAAGGTGTGATTGTAGCAAGCCTGCTTGTACGGACATGGTGCCCGTACAAACAAACAAACGCAAGCTAGCTAAGGTATAGCTGAGCGTTTAGATAGTGCCCAGCTTTCATGCTTTACTCAATATTTTGAATCTGCTCGCGCATTTGCTCGATCAGCACTTTAAGCTCCATGGATACTTGTGTCGTATGCACTGACACTGATTTTGAACCTAAGGTATTCGCCTCACGATTCAGTTCCTGCATCAAGAAGTCTAAGCGTTTACCAGCAGGCACATTACTATTTAAAATACGTTTCACTTCTGAGATGTGCGCCGTTAAACGGCTAAGCTCTTCATCGACATCAATACGTTGTGCGAACAGCACTAACTCTTGCGCAATACGGTCTTGATCGATGGTCTTTAAAGTTTCATGCAATTTAGTTTCGAGCTTTAACTGATACTCTTTATTCAGCTCAGGTAATAGCGGCTTCACCTTAGCCACCAAGACTTCAATTTGCTGCAATCGATCTAAAATCAACGCTTTTAACTTTTCACCCTCGCGCTGACGAGATGCGTTCAGGTCTTGCAAACCACGTTCTACTAATTGTTTTACATCTTCGATCAATGATGCTTGGCTTAACTCATCATGCATCACTACACCAGGCCAACGCAAAATGTCTGCCACACTCAATGGACGACTTTCTGGGAACAATGTCTGCGTTCTTGCTTGCAAAGCTGCCAATTGCTGCATGAGTTGCTCGTCAAGCTTAGGAGCGTGATTTGATTGCGAGCGCTGTATTAAGTGCACTTTACATTCTAGCTTTCCACGGCTTAAATGCGCAGAGAGAAGCTCTCTTATCGTAGGCTCTAAGCTTCGAAGGCTTTCATCTAATTTGAAATGCACATCCAAATAGCGGCTATTCACGGCCCTTAACTCTAATAAAAGTGTGGCATTTTCTATCGGCTGTTCTAATGCGGCAAAACCCGTCATGCTAAAAATCATATTAAGATTTTCCAATGAATAAAATAAATTGGCACCATGGTATCAAATACTGGTCATTAATCACTAAAAAATGCAATCTCACCGCTGTTTATATGTGCAAAATACTGATGTTTAATCAAAACAATCTATCAAAAAACTTTAATTTCAGTCGATTACGCGCTATATTGCTGTAGTCAATCAGGACAAAAAGTTAGCTATCATTAAAATGTAAGATTGCGCGCAAGCTGCGTATAGGTTTAATGGTAAATATCATTAAAGAAATCAACTTAAAGTGACCTCTACAAAGAATTTAACCTCAGCGAATTTAGCGTTAACGGCTGGCTACCAGTTGCATGACTATGAAATTACCAAAGTGTTAAGCTCTGGTGGCTTTAGCTTTGTCTATTTAGCGCGTGATAAAGAAAAAAATGTGGTTGCGATTAAAGAGTATCTACCTACTTCTATCGCGGTACGTGCCGATAGTGCCACGGTGCAGCCTAATGCAGAAGATATTGCTTTATTTAGGCACGGTTTGAAGTGTTTTTTTGACGAAGGTCTAGCATTGGCTAAGATTGAGCATAAAAATATCGTGCGGGTGCTTAATTTTTTCAGAGCTAATGAAACCGTCTACATGGTGATGCAATACGAGCGAGGCAAATCCTTACAGGAGTATATACTCAGCCAATCAGAACCTGTTTCTGAAAAATTTATACGCCGAGTGTTTAGCGAGCTATCGAATGGCCTGCGTGAAGTCCACACACAAAAGCTACTGCATTTAGATATCAAGCCAGCAAATATCTATATTCGGCTAGATGGCTCCCCAGTATTGTTAGACTTTGGTTCATCTCGTCAGGCACTGAGTGAGAATCAAGCTAAAATCTCACCCAGTTACACCCCTGGATTTGCACCGCCAGAGCAATATTACGATAGAAAACTTTTAGGGCCGTGGAGCGACATTTACAGTATTGGCGCCACCATGTACTCATGCTTGACACGCACATCACCACTTGCCGCTAATCAACGGATCAAAAATGATTTACTCGTGCCTGCTGTTAAAATAGGTAAAGACCATTATTCGCAAGACTTACTGCAAACCATCGATAAATGCTTAAGTCTAGATTATCTTAAACGCCCTCAAAGTGTGTTTTCACTACAAAAATCGTTGTTGGAAAACATGCCCAAGACCGATAAAAAAGCAGGCATCGTCCATAGAGTGATGAATGTTCTCAATAAATCGATATCGCTTAACAGCAATAAATCACAATGAAATTTACAATTTTCCAGAATAGCCGCCAAGGCCCTCGGCCGTACAATCAAGATCGACTCGCTTACTCATATAGCAAGGATGCATTACTTTTAGTGGTCGCAGATGGAATGGGCGGTTATCGCCACGGCGAGGTGGCGGCACAACTTGCTGTTACTACCATGACAGATGCTTTTCAACGGCTAGCCATGCCTTCGCTATCTAGCCCGGCCAAGTTCTTAACCGATCATATTCAGCAAGTGCACGATATGATCGACCAGATTACACAAGAGCGAGAGATGTTGGAAGCACCGCGCACTACCATTGTGGCGGCAATCGTTCAACGCGGCATGCTGTATTGCGCCCATGTAGGCGACTCACGGCTTTATCATTTCCGCGATGGTCATTTACTCTATCGTACCGAAGATCACTCGGTGGTGCAGTCTTTATACAATCGTGGCATGATCGATAAAAGTGACATGTCAACGCATCCATACCGACATAAAGTTTATAGCTGTCTAGGTGGCGACGTGCCGCCAAAAATCACGCTGTCAGACAGACAAGAACTGTTAGAGGGTGACACAGTACTGCTCTGTACAGATGGCGTATGGGGTGCAATTACTGACGAACAAATCAAACACTTGTTGAATGGTCCTTCAATTTCAGACAACGTAACACTGTTACTTGATGAAGCCGAGGAAATCAGTAAAGAACAAGGCGATAATATGAGCGCAATTGGCTTGCAATGGGGCGACAAACTTCATAGCCAATTAGCAGTCTCAACCATTACTATGCCGATGGGCTCAACTACCACTATCATGAACCCCATCACGCGTCCGAACAACCCAGAAAACCTTGATCTTTCTGATGATGACATCGAAAGAACCATCGCAGAAATTCAGCAAGCACTACGCAAAACCAAACGCGTTTAAATATTTATACACTACTAGAAATCCAGGATTTACATCATGCAAGATAACATTAGACCAAGCCAACGCGCTTGCGACCAACTTAGACCTGTTGAAATCATCCGCCAATACACCAAACATGCAGAAGGCTCCGTCATGGTTAAATTTGGCGATACACACGTGTTATGCACAGCCAGTGTGGAGGAGAAGGTACCAGGCTTTTTAAAAGGCAAAGGTCAAGGTTGGGTCACGGCAGAATATGGCATGTTGCCACGCTCAACTGGCAGCCGCATGGACAGAGAAGCAGCACGTGGCAAGCAGTCTGGCCGTACCCAAGAAATTCAGCGACTAATCGGCCGTTCTTTACGTGCGATTATTGATTTAGAGAAACTGGGCGAACGTAGCATTCAAATTGATTGCGACGTGATTCAGGCCGATGGCGGCACCCGCACTGCCAGTATCACGGGCGCTTACGTTGCGTTACATGATGCGATTTCATTTTTGTTAAAAAGCGGTAAAATCAACGAATCACCATTAAAAGACGCTGTGGCTGCCATTTCTGTGGGTGTTTATAAAGGCACCCCAGTACTAGACCTAGACTACATTGAAGACTCTGACTGCGATACAGACATGAACGTGGTCATGACTGGCAAAGGCGGCTTTGTGGAAATTCAGGGCACCGCAGAAGGCGAACCTTTTGAACGTGATGCGATGAATGCTATGCTTGATTTAGCAGCACACGGTATTCAACAATTGATTATTGAACAAAACAAAGCACTCGGTTAAACACATGGCGCTACCATTTAATCAACTTGTGATTGCCACTGGCAACAAAGGCAAATTACGAGAAATTCAGCACTTACTTGGCTCACTAGAGCTTGAGATCATTCCGCAATCAACGCTCAATGTAACAGAGTGTGAAGAACCATTCTGCACCTTTATAGAAAATGCCTTGGCCAAAGCCAGACATGCCAGCAAACATACAGGCTTACCAGCGTTGGCGGATGATTCTGGCCTATGTGTTGATGCCTTACTCGGCGCACCTGGTGTACGTTCAGCCAGATACGCAGAAGCAGATGCACTTTCTACGCTTAGCCAAGATGCCCGTAACAACCTGAAATTACTAGATGCGTTACAGAACGAAACCAATCGTCATGCCCATTTCTATTGCGTCATGGTGCTGGTGCGTCATGAGCACGATCCTGAGCCTATCATTGCAGAAGGCCAATGGATTGGAGAGATTTTAAGTGAACTGCGTGGCACAGATGGCTTTGGTTACGACCCTTTGTTTTTAGATGCAAAAACTGACAAAACTGTGGCCGAACTGCCATTAGACATTAAAAGCCGTATTAGTCACCGCGGCCATGCCATGGTAAAACTGCTACAAAAGTTAGAAAGGCTCAGTCATGACTAAGCCAGAGCAAGCATGGCCTAAATGGTTACGGGATGATGGCAGCGTTGTCTCATGCACAGAAAAAGTAAAAGTGATGACTGAAAACTTTGATGAACTAAAGCAAATTGCGCAAGATGCGCTTGAAGATGGTTTACTCATGGAAGTATCAGAGCAACAAATGCGTGATGCACTCCATCAATTAGTCGATGCGCTCATCAACCCTTATCAAAAGTAATGCTGTACTTAAAAGAAACTTCCATTTAGAGAAGTTTCCATTCAAGGTGATTTTCCATTAAAAAGATTATTGAAATTAAAGCGGCTAGCGAGTTCAAGCCTCAATTAATTAACACCGTAGCGCCGCTAGCTGGCGCCGCAACCCTTTCTGGCTTAAGTAATCCGCCACCGCTTTCTTTATACATCCATATCCCTTGGTGTGTGCAGAAATGTCCTTATTGTGACTTTAACTCACACGAAAGTCGCCATAAAAACGGCGAACTCCCCGAAGCCGCCTACGTAGAAGCGCTCATTAAAGACCTAGAACTTGCTACGCCAAAAGTGTGGGGCAGAAAAATCAAAAGCATATTCTTTGGTGGTGGCACACCAAGCTTATTTTCACCTGAAGCGATTGATACCATTTTAAGCCAGGTTCGCGCACTGACGCCCTTGGAATACGATGCAGAAATCACGCTTGAAGCCAACCCAGGCACAGTGGACATAGCCAACTTCGCTGGTTATAAACAAGCAGGCGTTAATCGGCTGTCGCTAGGCATACAAAGCTTCAATGCTGGCTATTTAAAAGCGTTGGGGCGGATTCATGATGACAAACAAGCGATTTATGCAGCAGAGTTAGCACTTACTACCTTTGATCGCGTTAACCTAGATGTGATGTATGGCCTACCCAACCAATCACTAGCGGATGCTTTAGCCGATGCAAAGCAGGCCGTTGCCCTCAACCCCGACCACCTCTCTTTTTATCATTTAACCCTAGAGCCCAATACTCCGTTTTATCATACGCCACCGAGCCTGCCCGATGATGACACCAGCGCTGAAATGCAAATCGAGATTGAAAACTTATTGGCTCAACATAGTTACGAACATTACGAAACCTCCGCATTTGCCAAAAAGGGCAAACAAGCTAGACACAATCTTAATTACTGGCAGTTTGGCGATTACCTAGGCATTGGCGCAGGCGCCCACAGCAAATTAAGCTACCACGATAAAATCACCAGAGAAACTCGTCCCAAACACCCTAAAGCCTATATGGAGCAGGCGATTCAGGGCAACCCTGTTGAGCGTGAGTCTGTTATTAGCCGAGATGCGCTAGGGTTTGAGTTTATGATGAATGCGCTCAGGCTAACTGACGGGGTGCCAATAGGCTTATTTCAACAGCACACTGGGCTTAACCTCATGTCTCTACAGCCAGCCATCAAGCAAGCACAAGCTAAGCAACTGCTGATTATTCAAGATGGCTATATGAAGCCCACGCTATTGGGTCAGCGCTATTTAAACGAATTACTAACGCTTTTCTTAAATGATGAGTAAAAAAACTAACCTCGTCTCTAGCCACCCTAATAAAAATCATCTGTTAGTTCACTGAAGCCTATCTAAATCAAATTTTTTACAGCCAAAAGCGACAATATTGAAATCACTAAAGCTAACACTGAGCACATCAACGCTAGATTGGCCCTTACTTGACCGGAATGCTGAACTGTAGCACTCTCAACATCTGCTCTTGGTAGCAATGACCCTCCCTTAGCATTTGTTGGGTCATCTGCATAAAACAATTCATCCAAAAACTTACTGACCGTTTCTTCTGAAAACAAATATGGATCAAAACGCTCAAACCCATTTGCTTTAAGAAAACGTCCAATCTTTGCGTCAATCGGTGCAAACTTCATTGCCCAATCAGCAAACGATAGTTGATTAATATATTTCTTCGAAACCACTTTTAAATCTTGATGGCGTGGGTCTGCCTCTAATTTACTCATGAGCTGGTTAATCGTTGCCTCATCGCCTTCAAGACATTGAAAGAACACTCCATCACCAAAATACAATACACCCACTAAGCCATTTTTACGATTGTTGATTCTAGACTTTGCCAGAATTCTTGCGACGTTTGGCTCAATTTTGTTCAATGAATCAGTTGAATTAAATGTAGAACGGCTAATATAAATGATCTGCAAAAGTGTGCTCATCGTGGTTATTTCACTCTTATGATTAAGTTATTCAATTGTATAAAGACCAATCATCATGTTCAGTTGTTCAAAAATATAAATGATTATTTAAAATTATTGCGATTAGGATTTAGTCACCATCGCATTTTCAACAAATAATATTCCGCTGAGCATCGGTATCAGAGGTAAACACCCCCATTACCCCCACATAATCCATGGCATATATATTGCTTTGTATGAAATACAAAAAATTACAACCATTTATGCCATAGGTTATTTATGCAAAGAAATACTTGTTTAACCATCCTCACTATTTTGGGCCTTTCTTTAGGTCTGCTTAGCCCATCAGCATCTTTAGCAGGAGCGGTCACTAGCCAAGTCAGCAATGAAACGGTTTCGATATTGGCAATCAATAGTGTATGGGTAGTATTAGCTGGCGCTCTAGTATTTCTGATGCAAGCAGGCTTTGCCATGCTAGAAACCGGGATGTCTCGCTCCAAAAATGCGGTGAACATTATGATGAAAAACTACATGGATTTATGTGTAGGCACTGTACTTTTTTGGCTGGTAGGCTATGGCTTAATGTTTGGCACTAACGTAACTGGGTGGATAGGTACAGATCACTTTGCACTAGGCGATGGAGATGACTGGGAGTTCACCTTATTATTCTTTCATATCATGTTTGCCTCTACCGCCGCCACCATCGTGAGTGGCGCCATGGCAGAACGCACCAACTATCTCTCCTACTTATTTGGCGCTATTGGTATTACAGCGGTCATTTATCCAGTCTTAGGTAGCTGGATTTGGAATGATCACGGCTGGTTAAAACAAATGGGATTCATTGATTTTGCAGGGTCTACTGTTGTACATTCCCTAGGTGGCTGGTGTGCGCTTGCTGGCGTTATTTTATTAGGACCGCGCCTTGGTCGGTTCAGCGAAAGTGGTAAAGTCCATAGCATTCCTGGCCATAACATCGGCATGCTCGGTCTTGGTGGCTTTATTTTATGGTTTGGTTGGTTTGGTTTTAATGCCGGCAGTACATTAGAAGCAAGCACTAATATTGGGCTGATTGTGCTTAACACGCAACTATCTGGGGCAGCAGGTGCTATTGGTGCGGTGCTCATCAGCGTCATAATGCGTAAGCCTATTCTAATTAGCAATACCGTGAATGGCAGTATTGCTGGCTTAGTTGCCATTACTGCAGGTTGCGCCACCATGGATGTACCCTATGCGGCACTCACCGGTTTTATAGGCGGCATCATTTCTGTGCTGGGTGTACTTTTACTAGAAAAAGTAAGAATTGACGATGTTGTGGGTGCCATTTCTGTACATGGCTTTGCTGGGGTATGGGGCACATTAGCCGCTGGGATATTCCTGAAAGGTAATATGTTCAACAGTGACCAAATCGTCGTACAGCTAATAGGCATTAGCGCTACCTTCATTTGGGTTTTCTTTGCGGCACTCATCATGTATGGCTTAATTAAGGTAACCTTTGGTTTACGTGTTAGCACTATGCATGAGCAGCGTGGTTTAGATATTACCGAGCACGGTGAGATTGCCTACCCAGAATTTAGTCAAAATGTAGCTTATAGAGCTGAAAACCTAGAACAACTACAGAAAATATAAGAAGTATCAGATGAACTTACCATTAAGACGCCGCGCCATTTACACTGGGCTAAAACCATATTTAAATACGACAGAGATGGCGCAGGCATTAAGCATGTGGGAAACTGAGTTTTCATTGAAACCTCCCTATGCCTTAGCAAGCTTTGTTACCCGCTGCTGCACCACAGATGAGCTAAGAAGAGTTCGCACTCAAATTCTAAGGGCACTAATCACCGCAATAGAATCTCCCGAGAGTTTACTCCTTAGCGACCCTGGCTCTCAGGTTGGCAAACGTACATTAACTGATGAGGATAGCGACACTATCGTACTTGATGCAAAAAATTCCATATTTGTGGCACTGTCTGGTGCCTTATGGAATGCGGTCGATGAAGCGACTGAGAAAAGCATCATCGACTTTATCTTAAGAAACCTAACGCATCTCAAACTAAATGCTAAACAGTCGCAAAAAATCAAAGATTGGTTTATCAGCAGAAATATTGCATTTCCATGTAATTTTGAATTAGCAACCTTACAGAAGCTGACTAATCTAAACTACATTGCACTGTGCGAATATTACGGGCCAGTAAAAGCAGACAAGCTTTTATCACAAGCAACGCATGCAGTTGAAGCCGAAGCCGCTCGGCAACAGTTCAACTTACATGATTTGCTTTAATCAAGATGCGCCATTAAACATCATGTTAAATCCAACTAGGTAGGCTTGAAATAGCAGCACCCATACATACCTAGGAAATATCTGCTACTTATTTTCGATGAGCTTTCTTGCTCTGGCAATAGCCGCCTTTACCTGCTGAGGTGCGGTACCACCAATATGGTTACGGCTATTCAGTGATCCATCCAAAGTAAGTACTGCATATACGTCATCACTAATCTCTTTAGCAAACGATTGCAGTTTAGCTAAAGGCAAATCACTTAAATCTACTTTTTGGTCTACGGCATAACGGACAGCCAAGGCGACTGCCTCGTGCGCATCTCTAAATGGCATGCCCTTTTTAACCAAGTAATCGGCCAAATCTGTTGCAGTAGCAAAACCTTCGCTCGCTGCTTTACGCATATTTTCTTTATTGACGGTAAAGCCTGCTTTGACCACTACGCCATTTTCTAGCACTGGCAAACGTAGCATGTCTGCATAGATTTCCAATGTCACTAATAGCGTATCAGCAGTGTCAAACAATGGCTCTTTATCTTCTTGATTGTCTTTATTGTAAGCAAGTGGCTGCCCTTTCATTAAGGTCAACAACGCAGTTAAATGCCCATAAACTCGACCGGTTTTGCCTCGCACCAACTCTGGTACGTCTGGGTTTTTCTTCTGCGGCATAATGGATGAACCGGTACAGAAACGGTCAGCAATATCGATAAACGCAAACCTTGGCGAGCTCCATAAAATAAGCTCCTCTGAAAGTCGTGATAAATGCATCATCACTGTAGAGGCGGCAAAAGTAAATTCAATGGCAAAGTCACGGTCTGACACTGCATCTAATGAGTTCTCACATACGCCTGCAAAGCCTAAACTTGAAGCTACGTTTTCACGATCAATTGGGTAACTCGTACCAGCCAAAGCGGCTGCACCCAAGGGCAACATATTCAGACGTTTTTGACAGTCTTCAAAACGTGAAATATCACGTTTCAACATTTCATAATAGGCCATCAAATGATGGCCAAAAGTCACCGGTTGCGCTACTTGCAAATGGGTAAAACCAGGCATCACCGTATCAAAATTAGCTTCCGCCAAATCAAGTAAACTAGTTTGCAAGTTAAACAAACCTGCAATCACTTGCTGGCAAGTCGTCCGTAGCCAAAGCCTTACATCAGTGGCCACTTGGTCGTTACGGCTTCTCCCTGTATGTAAGCGCTTACCTGCATCACCGATTTTATCGGTTAAACGTTTCTCTATATTTAGGTGCACATCCTCTAAATCTAGCGACCACTCAAACTGGCCCGCATTGATTTCTCCAAGAATCTCATTTAAACCAGCTTCAATCGCATTGAAATCCTCCTGAGAGATAATGCTCTGTGCACTTAGCATGCGCGCATGGGCAATTGAACCCTCAATATCATAAGAGGCCAACCGATAATCAAAACCAATAGATGCCGTATATTTTTTCACCAACTCAGCCACTGGCTCGTTAAAACGCCCAGACCAACTGGTATCTTTTTTATTGAGCGCGCTTATTTTCTGTGTCACTTTATTTGCCTATCTAGTATTAACTTTTTTATGCCTATTCAGAGATAAAGTGTTAAAGAAAGGGCTAGCCCTTGCCTTAACCTCAAACGTTAACCTGAAATGGTTACGCCATTTTTCTCTGTCTAAAAGGAATTTAATTGCGATTGTCGTAAAAATTTTATTCAACATTAAAAAATGCTTAATAACAAACTACTTATATGCATTAGTATAATGCAAAATAAAGTCATTTAAGAAAAAGCGATTGCGCCAGACTACATAAATGCAGATAAAAACCCGATGAGAAAAACGAGCTGCCTGCCTAATTTACGCAATTTAGGGGTTGCCCTACGCATACTGATTATCGCTAACTCGGCGCTAATATTAGGCGCGCTTATTTTAAGTGACAGTATGGAGTCATTTACCCATCAACTGACAGGTATTTCTACGTTTGCTCAACCAACCCTGCTTGTTTGCCTGTTTTTACTCTACGGCTGCTATCACTTACTTGTGAGCATGTCTTACCGCAACGCCATTGTCTTTATTTTTATACTTATCACGCTAGGCACCGCAATTGTTCATGGTTTCTTCTCACAGTTCTGGATATTCAGTGACCTACCGTCATTCACACGTATTGTTGTTTATGCATGGCTGATGAGTGCAATTGTTCTGTATTACTTTAACTTACATCATCGCGCTTACTCTCCTGCAGTCACCGAAGCTAGGCTGCAAGCTTTGCAAGCACGGATTCGCCCCCACTTTTTGTTCAATAGTCTAAATGCCGTGTTGTCGTTGATTCGTGACCAGCCTAAACAAGCTGAAACTGCACTGGAAGACATGGCTGACCTGTTTCGGGTATTGATGGCTGAAAATCGAGAGTTAGTGCCGATCGCGCAAGAGATTGCCCTATGTCGCCAATATTTGGCACTAGAGAAACTACGCTTAGATGAAAGACTGAACGTAGAGTGGCTGATTGACGATGTACCTCCTGATGTCCTCATCCCACCCTTGTTGTTACAACCCTTGATTGAAAACGCTGTATATCATGGCATAGAGCCATTAACCGATGGTGGCACAATTACGATTCAGGTATACACCAAGCAAAATGAGGTGCACCTAATCCTCAAAAACCCATATACAGCACAAAGTAAGCATCTCAATGGCAACAACATGGCACTCAAAAATATTAAAGAACGCCTGACGCTCCATTTTGACCTCGAAGCCTCATTGAAATGCAAACAGGTAAACAACACTTACGAAGTACATATTTCATTGCCTAATCACACAAAAAAGATCAATGCTCAATCAATCTAAACTCAACATTGTGATTGCAGATGACGAAGCACCAGCTCGAAATCGGCTACGAGATTTACTAGGTGATATTGATAACACCCACGTACTCGCCGAGGCTAAAAACGGCAGAGAACTTCTGGAGCTAATCAATCGCACACAAAATGAGACAACGTCAGCAGACATTGTATTGCTGGATATACGCATGCCGGAAATGGACGGCATAGAAGCAGCACAACATTTACAAAAGCTGCCTAAACCACCAGCTATTATCTTCACCACTGCGTATGACAACTATGCAATACAGGCGTTTGATATGAGCGCTGTGGACTACCTATTAAAACCTATTCGTCTGGAACGACTGCAAACCGCTTTACAAAAAGCGCGCGCGCTTATACCAAGTCAACTTGAAGCGCTAACGCCATTAAGCCCAAAACGCAGTCACTTAAGCATTAACGAGCGTGGCCGTATTCTATTGGTGCCAATTAGCGATGTGATTTACCTGCGTGCGGAGCTGAAATACATTACGGTACGCACCGCCGAACGCGAATACTTAATAGAAGAGTCACTCTCACATCTAGAGCAAGAGTTCAGCAATCTTTTCACGCGACTACACCGAAACTGCCTAGCCGCCAACGCCTATATATTGGGTTATGAGAAACGCAATCATGATGAACATGCTGAAAAGCAATGGGTTGCCTTACTCAAACATGTGCCTGAAACAATTACTGTTAGCCGAAGGCAACAACATTTGATTCGCCAGAATACTCTTTGAGCATTATTGGACCAATGCAAGAACACCAAAACCGCATTGTGAAGTCAGTACAACTGAGTGCTAGTGCGGTTTGGTGCCAGAGCAACTAAACCTACTTACTTTTATTCCTGTTTGCATCCAATTCTGCAATCGTTTTAGCAGCCCAATCTTTACCACCTAAACCAAACGCCAAAGCCAAAGCTAAGAAAATTGCCCCAAACACAATGACAAATAACGAGTGAATCAACTGCATACCAATACCCAGTTGCTCTAACGCAACAAATATTGCCAATATTTGGATGCCATACTCAGCTGAGGTGCTGACGGTGAGTGCTGCGGAGAACTTAATACTGTGTAGCCATGCAAACATCAATTTATTGACAAATCGAGCAAGTAAAGTACCAAAGATAATCACAAGAATCGCTAGAATAATGCGTGGCAAATAGCCTGCTAGCTGCTGTAGCAGATTAGCTACTTCACTTAACCCTAAAGTGCTAGCACCTGTGGTAATAAACAAAATAATCACTAGCCAATAAACTACTTGGCTAATAATACCGCTCAGTGTCACATGCAAGCTACCGCTATTCATAAAAGCCTCTAGACCGGATCGTTGCGCAAATTTATCAAATTGCGTGAGCTCTAATAAACGTTTAACAGCAAGCCTGACCAATTTCGCAACGATCCAACCGAAAAACAAAATCACCACCACTGCCAGTAATTTAGGTACAAAACTAGCAAGTTGCAGCCAGAATTGATTAAGCGATGCCATAAAAACTTCAAATTGATATTGCATGTTAGCCTCCTTAACACTACTAAAAATTTAAATTTAATTTCAGCTTAAACCTAATTAAGCCATAAGCTTAACTCATCAATAAACACCATTTAAACACTAAACTGAAAATTTAGGTGCTTAATGCTTGCAAGCAAGCCCTGTGATAAAATCACCATATGCAAAATTTAGACCAACACACCAGCCCTAAAAAACTCGTCATCGCATCGCGTGAAAGCGCGCTTGCTATGTGGCAGGCTCGCCATATTCAAAGCCGTTTGCAATCACTCTACCCGGATACTGAAGTCACGATTCTGGGCATGACGACGACAGGCGACCAGATACTAGATACGCCTTTAGCCAAAGTGGGCGGCAAAGGTTTGTTTGTGAAAGAGCTGGAAACAGCGCTGGCCGATGGCAGAGCTGATCTGGCTGTACACAGCATGAAAGATGTACCAATGAATCTGCCAGAAGGCTTTATTTTGGCAGCCACAGGTGAGCGTGAAGACCCTCGCGATGCCTTTGTTTCAAACGACCACGCCTCACTGGAAGACTTGCCTGCAAACAGCATCGTTGGTACTTCAAGCTTACGTCGCCAGAGCCAGTTACAAGCACGCTTCCCTCATCTTAAAATTGAATCGCTACGTGGCAATCTACAAACACGCTTGCGCAAATTAGATGAAGGCCAGTATGCGGCGATTATTCTCGCAGCGGCAGGACTTATTAGGTTGGAGCTTGGCGACAGAATTCGCCAATTTATCGCACCAGAACATAGCATTCCAGCCGTAGGGCAAGGTGCTTTAGGCATAGAAATCAGCGCAGACCGCCCAGACCTAATTGCGATACTCGCACCACTGAACCACCCAGACACACAAGTATGTGTAGAGGCCGAACGCGGCATGAGCCGCACGCTGGCTGGCAGTTGTACGGTTCCACTTGGTGCTTATGCCGTGTGCGAAGCTGATAGCATCCGCATGACAGGATTTGTTGCGAGTGTTGATGGTAAACAAATGTTGGTAGAAACTGCGGTTGGCAGTAGAGTAAACGCTGAGGCGTTAGGCAAAGCGCTAGCTAATCAACTGATCTCAAAAGGTGCGGATAAGATTCTCGCTGCTTTGTAATCACATTACCTTAGGCTTACCCATGCGCGCCGACCATCTACTTAGCAACTTATGTATTGCGGTCACTCGGCCAGTCGATCAGGCAACAAGCCTGAATCTTGCCATTACGCAGCATGGCGGTACCACAATTCCGTTCCCTTTAATCGCCATCTCCGCGTTAGATGATTATCAACCATTTCAGCAACAACTTAACCGTATTGATACCACCGACTGGGCAATCTTTATCAGCTCAAATGCGGTTGATTACTCAATGCCGCTTTTAATCAAGAAGTTTGGCAGGATTCCAGATCATTTAAAGTTCGCGGCGATTGGTCATCAAACAGCCAAAGCGCTAGCAGTTTATGGCGTACATGAGGTACTGGTTCCGCACACCCGTTTTGATAGTGAAACACTACTTGCACTGCCTGAGATGCAGGATGTGTCCGCAAAAACTATCGCCATATTTCGTGGGGTTGGCGGACGGGAACTGATGGCAGAAACCCTTAAAGCAAGGGGTGCAAATGTCTACTTTGCAGAAAGCTACCGTCGCATTAACCCGCAAAAAAATGCTGAGTTGCTCGAAATGCAATGGCAACAAAACAAACTGGATGCAGTGATCGTGACCAGCAGTGAAGCCATGCGTCATTTGTTACAGATGTCTGAACATGCAGAATGGTTACGCCATGTTACATTATGTGTAAATCATGAGAGAATCGCAGAAGAACCACAACAGCTTGGTTTAAAAGTGCTAGTAGCAAAAGCACCAGGGGATGAAGCTATGCTGCAATGCTTATCACAACTTGTAAAACATCATGACTAATTCAACAGATTCAGAATTTGTAGCCAGACAAAAACCCTCGATGCTCACCATCGGCACGATGGTACTAGTGGTTATCGCCATTTTGACACTAGCTTGGCAATGGCTAAACACGCGCCATCGATTCAATGAAATTGAAAAATCACTTAGTTTTAAACTAGAGGAATACCATACGCTCAACCAACAAAGCTTAGCATTGGCCAAGCAAGCAGAAGAGCGTAGCACGCAAGCTAATGCGCGCACCGTGATTCTAGAACAAAAGTTGGCAGAATCACGCGACCAGCAAGAGGCATTACAAACGCTTTACACTCAACTCGCAGAGAACCGTGAAGCCACTGCTGTTGCAGAAGTAGAACAATTGCTAACGATTGCAAAACAACAGTTACAACTAGCTAGCAATGTTAAATCTGCACTCCTTGCACTTGAAGCAGCAGACCATCGATTACAGCCGCTAGACTTACCAAGAGCCGTGCAACTACGCGAAATCTTACAAGTTGAAATCGAAACTTTGCGCGACCTGCCACAAATAGATATGATTGCAATGAGTACGCAACTCACTTATCTTGCTGAGCTATGCAATACCATCCCACTCATTAGCGAGCGCCAACCAACACTCAACGTGAACGCCAATCTCAATCCAGCGCCAGTTCAATCGTTACAAGGCGTCCAAAAATTCTGGTGGGCAATCTGGGATGACATTAAGAACTTGGTCACAGTAGAGCGTATTGATAAACCAGAGCCACCTCTGCTTGCTGCAGAGCACGCATTATATTTACGTGAAAACCTTAAACTGAGGCTACTCACTGCCCGAATCGCCTTACTACAACATGATGAAAGCACCTACAAAGCCGACCTCAACATGGTGAACACTTGGCTTAATCAATATTTTGATACAAAACACCCAGATACCATCAAAGCCCTCGTATTGTTGAAAAAGCTCTCTAGTAACAACATTAGCCTAGAGCTTCCACAGTTAAGCGATAGCTTAGCGGCGGTAAGTAGTTACAAACTCATGCTTGAGAAGAGCGAGTAAGCGTCATGCTTAAAAACAGATTTTTTTGGTGGGCTTTAACATTATTCGGCATTATCCTAATCCTGTGGTTAGCCAGTAATAATCAAGGATATGTGCTGATTATTCGCTCACCTTACCGCATTCAAATCTCGTTTAACTTCTTTTTAGTTGTCTTCGTGCTAAGTGTTTTTGGCTTACATCACCTTCTCAGATTTTTAAGGTTTTTAAGGCACTTACCGGCGATCAGAAAAAATAAAAAAGAATCCCTGCGCCTAAAAGCAGGCAACACTGCCCTTTTAGAGGGTATGCATGCACTTGCAGAGGGAGACTTTGAGAAAGCAGAGGCTGCTGCCAAGTTAGCTCAGGACTTGATTCAAAATTCAGATCTTGAAACGCTGATACAGAAACTTGCTGCTGAAAAGAATAAACAATCGCTACTTTTCAAATAAGCTAACTATCTGCATATTAAAATACGCTTTATAAAATTAAACGCCACTATAAAAGTGGCGTTTAATTTTTAATTTATAGGTACTACGCTAAAAAACTCAAGCGTATCTATACACTTGTCGCAACGCTTGGCACTGGTTTCGCATAATTAAAAGCATCTGAATAGAATGCACCTTCAGGTAAACCAGCCTGCGCGAAGCTGGCATGTGCCACCTCCACCATGGCGGGTGCGCCACAGCAATAGACTTCAACATCGCTTAAATCACTAAAGTCATCCAACACGGCCTGATGCACCAGACCAGCACGACCTTGCCAATTATTCTCTGGCAACGCGTCTGACAGCACAGGGATAAACTCAATATTTGAGTGCGCTTCAGCCCATGCCTCAGGGAGTGCTGGCATATATAAACCCTCTAAGGTTCTAGCTCCCCAATACAAAGTTACTTTACGCTTAATATCATTGTGTATCATATGCTCAATAATCGCTTTAATTGGCGCAAAGCCAGTACCGCCAGCCACCATCACCATCGGCTTTTCTGAGTCGCTTCTGTAATAAAAGCTGCCAAATGGTGCTTCGATACGCAAAATAGCTTTATCTGGCATCTCATTAAAGACATACTCAGTAAACTGTCCACCCGGGATCAACCGTAAATGTATCTCTAATAAGCTATCTGCATGTGGTGCATTTGCCAATGAGAAGGCACGGCGCTTACCATCTTTAAGTAGAAACTCAACGTATTGCCCAGCCATAAACTGCAAACGCTCACTGCTCGGCAGTTTTAGAAATAACGCCATTACATCATGCGACAACTGCTCTTTACGCTCTACACGTGTAGGGAGAATACGTGGCGGAATCACCCCTGCATTAATTTCTCGACACTCGATGGTCAAGTCGGTCAACGGCCTGGCACAACAAAACAATGCTTTACCTGCGGCTTTATCAGCCTCAGTCAATGCGCTACTAGCATAATCACCATGGTCCACATCACCGCTTAATACTGTACCTTTACAGCTACCACAAGCACCATTTCGACAGCCGTAAGGAATATTAAAACCAGCCTCTATGGCTGACTCAAGAACTGTTTCATAAGCTTTTGCTTGATAAGTATGGCCACTAGGCTGAATAGTAATTTGATAAGTCATGTCGTATATTTCTGTTTATTTTCAATAAATTATTTTTAAATCTTGTGCAACTTAGTCTTCTCGGCGGAATTCGCCTTCAATTACGTCATCATTCGCAGCTTGTCTGGCTTGGTATGGTGACTGCGTGTTTGACGCTTGATTGTTTTTAATCGGAACCAGCAACAGAATCACTGCAATCATATCAGTAATCACACCCGGCAATATCAGCAACACGCCCGCAATAATATTACGTGCACTGCCAAATATCGCCTTAATCGGATGATCTCCTGTGCGCATACTTTGCAACATACGACCAGTAAATAACGACTTTTCATCCCGAATCAGTCGTAAGCCTAACAGGGCAATCCCGACTAAGTAAACTAACAACCACCAACCATACTCTTGGCCAAGCTCAATCAATAGCCATATCTCAGCGATTGGAAAAGCGAGTAAAATCAAACCTATCAATAAACGCATGTATTGCTATCCTAAAATAATGTCGAATCCAGAAAATATTTTACTAGTACTCACCAACGTACCGGATACTACGACTGCAAGCCAGTTGGCCGAAACATTGGTCACACAAAAATTAGCGGCGTGTGTCAACATCTTAAGCCCATGCCTATCCGTATATATGTGGGAAGGCAAGTTAGAACACACGAACGAAATACCAATGCTTATTAAAACAACTCAATTACAGTATGATGCACTTCAAGCGGCGATTATAAAAGTGCATCCTTATGAACTTCCTGAAATAATCTCTATCAACGTAGATGGTGGCTTACCTCAATATTTACAATGGGTAACTACGCAATTATCTGCTTAAGGAACACAATGTTTAAAAGATTTTCGTACTTCTTACTATTCGGCTTCTTCATATTATCTGCATCTGTCAGCAATGCAGGCAATGTCACCAGTGGTATCAAGAACTTGTTCACAGATGAATCTGCAGAAGATGAGTTTTTATCACCAGATGCCGCTTTTGGTTTGTCTATCAAACAAAATGGGCAAAGCGTTGACGCTAGTTTTACTGTCGCACCAGGATATTACCTTTATAAAACACGTACAAAGTTTGAGCTCACCCCCACGCAAACGTTCGAAATAAAATTACCAAAAGCAGACATTAAGAATGACCCAAACTTTGGCGAAATGGAGGTCTACCATACAGACTTTACCGCCACTTTGCTGATAAAAGATAAAATTAGCACGCCTGTTGATATTAAAATCACCTATCAGGGCTGTAGCGAGAAAGGTCTTTGCTATGCGCCTCAACAAAAAAACTTCACTGTTACGCCAGACACTAGCACCAGCCCAAGTCAAGCAACGACAACCGCTAACAACATAGCAGCGAATAACAATGCCTCAGAAAGTGACAGCCAAGCAGCCAATTTGCTGAAAAGTGGAAAATGGTGGCTGATTATTCTAGGCTTCTTTACAGCTGGGTTATTGCTCGCATTCACACCATGCGTATTTCCCATGATTCCAATCCTATCTTCCATCATCATCGGCAAAAATGCGCACGTTTCGCGCTTACACGCGTTTAACTTATCCCTCGCTTACACCTTGGGGATGTGCTTAACCTACACGCTAGCAGGCATCGCAGCAGGACTTTCAGGGCAAATGCTCAGTAGTGCATTACAAACGCCATGGGCATTGGGATTTGGTGCACTTATCTTTGCCCTGCTGGCACTTTCTATGTTTGGTTTCTACGAACTTAAGCTACCAAGTGGTATAGAAAATGGCCTAATGAACTTAAGCCGTCGTATTAAGGGCGGACGCTTTTTTAGTGATTTTCTCATGGGCGTACTATCTGCACTTATTATTAGCCCCTGTGTGGCAGCGCCATTGGCTGGCGCATTACTTTACATCAGCAAAACTAACGACGTTTTACTAGGTGGAGTCGCTTTATTTTCACTATCCGTAGGGATGGGTACCCCACTACTGCTCATTGGCGCATCGGCAGGCACACTTCTGCCCAAAGTAGGCAGTTGGATGAATGCGGTCCGTAATTTATTCGGCGTACTCATGCTAGCGGTAGCGATATGGCTGATTGCACCGGTCATTCCCATGCAAGTGCAACTGGCGCTATGGGCTGCGCTGTTAATTGTGCCAGCCATTTATATGCATGCACTAGATAGCCTGCCTACTGATGCAAAACCAGCACTCAAGTTCTGGAAAGGCATCGGAGTAATGATGGTCGTCATCGGTTTAGCCATGCTGATTGGCGCGCTCTCTAATGCAAAATCACCATTACAACCACTCAGTGGATTAGTTGCTAGTGCATCTAATGCTCAACAGCAGCATAAAAACCTGAACTTCCGATCCATCAAAAACATTAGTGAGTTAGACAATGCGCTTCAAAATGCACTAGGGAAACCCGTCATGCTCGATTTTTATGCAGACTGGTGCGTGGCTTGCAAAGAGATGGAACAATTTACGTTTAGCGATGCGCGCGTCCAATCAGCACTAAAAGACACATTATTATTGCAAGTAGATGTCACTAATAATACAGATGATGACAAAGCACTCATGCAGAGATTTAACCTATTTGGCCCGCCAGGTATTCTGTTTTTTAGCGCAAAAGCGACCGAAGAAACTCACTTAAAAGTGGTCGGCTATAAAAATGCAGACGCCTTTCTACAAATTCTAGATCAACGTGGTAGTTGCCTACCAGAAACCATTCAATGCTAAACAAGATACTAAAACCACTTTTCTTTATTGCTCTAATTGTTAGTGTAGTAGCCACAACGCTGGTATTAGTGAAAGGGCAATTTTCGAACGCCGACGCTGATAGCAAAATTAGCAGCTCGCCGCTGTATGCATCTAACTTGCCAGATATCTCTGGAAAAATGCAAAACTTCGGGGAATATCAAAACAAAATCATTATTGTTAACTTTTGGGCAACTTGGTGCCCTCCTTGCAAAGAGGAAATGCCTGAATTAATTGCACTGCAGCAATCTTATAAAGATAAAAATGTCATCGTATTAGGTATCGCCATTGATGATCCAGCAATGGTTGCCGAATATTTAAAAACATCGCCAGTTAATTACCCTGTTTTTGCAGACGAAAGCAAAGGCAGTTTGTTAGGAGAGCAGTTAGGTAATGATAAGGGCGTTTTACCCTACACCGTCATCATTAATGCAGATGGTAAAGTAGTTAATACGCACTTTGGGCGCATTAACAAAACAATCTTAGAAGCAGCGATCACCCCCTTACTCTCACTTTAATCGCTCTAGGCACAAATGCCATCTAGTCATTTGCAAGCGAATTCAAGACCATACTTTAGTGATGGGATTAGTAGAATTGAGCAAGGTAAATTCGCTTAAATTCTCTAAAGTTGCTGGACAAAACCCTTTAACTTCGGCAAACTCGCGTTTATGAATTATCGTAATTTATGCAAAAATCGTTTAAATCAGGTGAGTCGTCATGGCTACTAAGCACATTTTGGTATTACATGGCCCTAACCTGAACCTATTAGGACTGCGTGAGCCACAGCATTATGGTAACGCTACACTTGATAGCATTAATCAAACACTCGTTAATAAGGCAAAATCTGCCAATATCACATTAGAAGCTTTTCAGAGCAATGCGGAGGCTGATCTTGTCGATAAAATTCAGTCTATTGCCACTAAAAGTGTAGATTTTGTCATCATCAATCCGGCAGCGTTCACTCACACATCCGTTGCAATGCGCGATGCGTTGAGCGCGGTCAAAGTTCCATTTATAGAAGTACACTTGTCAAATGTGTTTGCGCGAGAATCATTTCGTCATCATTCATATTTTACAGATATCGCTGTTGGCATTATTAGCGGACTAGGTGCAAAAGGTTATGAGCTTGCTCTAGATTTCGCTATTGAAAAAATTAATCATTCTTAAAATAATAATTTATATCGAATTAGTTAGGGGTCGTCATGGATTTACGTAAACTTAAAAAGCTTATTGATCTAGTAGAAGAATCAGGCATTTCAGAATTAGAACTCACAGAAGACGGCGAAAAAGTACGTATCAGCCGCAACTTCACTGCCAGTATGCCTGCGCAAAATTACAATCACTACATGCCGCAACATGCGCCAGCACCTCAAGCAACACCTGCTGTAGCAGTTGAAGCAGCACCTGTTGCCGAAGAAGGTCATGCAGTTAAATCACCAATGGTAGGTACGTTCTACCGCTCACCATCTCCAGATGCCAAATCTTTTGTTGAAGTCGGCGATACGGTTGCTGTAGGCGACACACTATGTATTATCGAAGCGATGAAGTTATTAAACGAGATTGAATCAGATAAAGCTGGCGTCATCAAAAAAATCTTAGTTGATAACGGCCAAGCCATTGAATATGGTGAGCCACTGTTTATTATCGGCTAATCGTTTTAGCTTATTAAATTACCGCTTAATTAATTAGGTCTTACTTCAATACTAAGATATCAATTACTAAGGCCTAAATACTAGGATCTCACTTTCATGGCAATGTTTGACAAAATTTTAATCGCCAATCGCGGCGAAATAGCGTTACGCGTACAGCGCGCATGTCGCGAACTCGGTATCAGAACGGTTGCTGTTCACTCAGAAGCTGACCGTGAAGCTAAATACGTAAAGTTAGCAGATGAGTCAGTTTGTATCGGCCCTGCTCCTTCCAGCCAAAGTTACTTAAATGTGCCTGCGGTCATCAGTGCTGCTGAAGTCACAGATGCACAGGCAATTCACCCTGGTTATGGTTTCTTATCAGAAAACGCTGACTTCGCAGAACGTGTAGAACAAAGCGGCTTTGTGTTTATTGGCCCACGCGCTGAGACTATCCGCTTAATGGGCGACAAAGTATCTGCTAAAGATGCGATGCGAAAAGCTGGTGTTCCTTGCGTACCTGGCTCAGAAGGTGCGTTACCAGATGACCCTAGCGAAATCATTAAAATCGCCAAACAAATTGGCTACCCAGTGATTATTAAGGCGGCTGGCGGCGGCGGCGGTCGTGGTATGCGTGTAGTGCATACCGAAGCTGCGTTACTGACGTCAGTCAACATGACCAAAGCTGAAGCACAAGCAGCGTTTAGCAACCCCATGGTTTACATGGAAAAATACCTAGAAAAGCCTCGTCATATTGAGATTCAGGTACTAGCTGATCAACATGGTAATGCAGTGTTCTTGGGTGAGCGCGATTGCTCTATGCAACGTCGTCATCAAAAAATTCTCGAAGAAGCGCCAGCCCCATTACTCAATGCTCGCTTACGCGACAAAATTGGTGAACGCTGTGCTGAAGCCTGCCGTAAAATCAAATATCGCGGTGCAGGTACTTTTGAGTTCTTATATGAAAACAATGAGTTCTATTTCATTGAAATGAACACGCGCCTGCAAGTAGAACATACGGTGACAGAAATGGTCACCGGTATTGATTTAGTGCAACAACAGATTTTTGTAGCAGCAGGTGAAAAGCTGAAGTTCCGCCAAAAAGACATTCAATTACGCGGACATGCGATTGAATGTCGCCTAAATGCAGAAGATCCTTATAACTTTGTACCTTCTCCAGGCAAAATCACTAAATTCCATATGCCAGGTGGCCCTGGTGTACGTATCGATACGCACGCGTATGCTGGCTACACGGTTCCACCACATTACGACTCAATGATCGGTAAGTTAATTACTTACGGCGATACCCGCGAACAAGCCATTGCTCGTATGCGTATTGCATTGTCTGAAATGATGATTGATGGCATTAGCACCAACATTGCATTACATGCTGATTTAATGGCAGATGCAGCTTTTCATTTAGGTGGTACAAGCATTCACTACCTAGAGCAAAAGCTTGGTATTTATAACAAATAATTATCACTTTAAAGTAGCAATCTCAGATACGCGTTACCGTAAGTTTTGTACGGTTAACGCGTATTTGCATTAATATTGTTTAAATAAGATAAGTAACAGATAGGTTGAGTATGGCTTGGGTATCATTAAAAATTGAAGCACAGGATAATAATGCTGATTTAATTAGCGATACACTCATGGAGCTAGGCGCGCTGTCAGCCATTATTGAAGATGCAAATGCTGAGACCATTGATGAGCAGCCGATTTTTGGTGAGCCAGGCGACCCTCCTCCAGGTATTTGGCAGCAAAATCTGGTAAGTGCTTTGTTTGACGAAGGTGTTGATGTCACGGCAGTGGTTAAAGAGTTAGAGCAACTCGCGAAACTTAGCAAACTTAACTACACCACCGAAACGATTCAAGAACAAGATTGGGTGCGCGCTACCCAATCACAATTCGAGCCAATCAAAATTACAGATAACCTATGGATTGTACCTACATGGCATGTATCGCCAAATCCTGAGGCAATCAATATCGTATTAGACCCTGGTCTTGCCTTTGGTACTGGTAGCCACCCAACCACACACTTATGCTTGGGCTGGCTGACACAGACTGTGAACGCAGGAAACTCCGTGCTCGATTACGGTTGTGGATCAGGCATTTTAGCAATTGCGGCTAAAAAACTAGGTGCGGAAGAAGTTGTGGGTACTGACATCGACACGCAAGCTATTCAATCTAGCCTATACAACGCTGAGCAAAATCAAGTAGAAGCTAAGTTCTATGATGCGAACCAATATCAATCTAAAGAGTTTGATATTGTAGTTGCCAATATTTTATCCAGTGCATTGAGTGTTCTGGCGCCTGCATTAGCAAAGTCATGCAAGGCTGGGGGAAAAATTGCACTTTCTGGTATTTTACGTGAACAAGAATCCGCTGTTTCTGCCATTTATTCTGAATGGTTTGATATGGGCACACCACAGCATATGGATGCTTGGGTATTGCTCACAGGCACGAAAAAATGCGCGACATAACCCATTGCCCTAATTGTCAAACTCAATTCTTTGTTAGTGAAGCACAGCTCAATCAGCATGGTGGGCTAGTACGTTGCGGCCAATGTCTGCATGTATTTAATGCTAAAGAGCAATTTATCGCTCAAGCACAAGCTGATCAACCAATACACGAAAGTAGCACAGTCACAGAAGATACGAGCACTTCATCAGCACCATTCATTACCGAACAATCTAACACACCGCATTCATCCTCTTGGCCTACCCTTGACCATAGCACCATCGCAGAGGTCGCGTCATCAAATGATATTCAAAACCAAAACCATACACCAGAGAAGGTGCAACAATCCTTCTCTAGTACGCAAAATCAGACGGTAGAAGCGATTGAGTCAACGACAGCGCAACAAGAAGCGGTCTCCCATGGCTTAGAACGTTCAGAAGCGATACAAGCAGATTTGAATCAGCTTAGTACTGATGCTGACACGATTACTGACAAGTCAGACAGTCTTGCTCATCTAGAAGAACAGCCAGTCAATGACGTGACAAATCTGAGCTTCATCCCTGGAAATCAATCTCACTACTTTAATGATCTTGCAAAACACGCAAAGCTTGACGGAAAAAAGATTGCCAATAAGCGTCTTCGCTGGCTATGGATTTTGGGTGTGCTTCTTCTACTATTAATTGCTGCGAGCCAGAGCGTCTACTTTTTACGCAATACGATTGCCATTTATTATCCAAATTTAAAACCGCATTTGCTAGCCGCTTGCCAACAGCTACATTGCAGTATTGAGCTTCCTAAGCAAATAGAATGGATTATCATTGATGACTCTGATATGCAGGAAGATTTAGAACATACAGGCGTCATGCATCTTAGCAGCAGCCTTTTTAACAAGGCTAGCTTTGTACAGGCTTACCCAAACGTAGAGCTCACACTAACAGACACCAATGACAGTGCTGTGTTAAGACGTATATTTAAACCAGCAGAGTATTTACCACCAAAGACAGATATCGCTGCAGGATTCAGCGCTGGTAGAGAAATTAAGATTAAACTTGCCATTACCACGCAAGATGTGAGCGTTGCTGGATACCGGCTTTACGTTACTTATTAGCCTGCAAGCCTGCACATTAAAATCTGTGTTATAGATGTAGACTTGTCAAAGTAGACATTCTGTTTATGTTGCTATACCGCCAGCCCTTTTGATTTTAATCAAAAGATTTTGTAGTCTTAGGTATAGGATATGAATACAAAGTATTGAAAGCTAGGACTCACTTGAAACATACTTTAATCCCAATATTGCTCGGTAAGAAGAAATGGCATTTATGGCTGATATCTGTCATATCAGCCATTGCACTTACTTTACCTACTGTAGCAACAATGCAATTTCTGCTAGAAGGTAAAGTAACCACAAATTATCTCATTACTGGGTTTGTAAGTGCTGTGTTAGCCGCTTCTATTGTGAGTGGGCTTTTGATCTATCTGTTAAAAACCCTTCATCAACTCCATCAGCACAATGAACATCTAAATGCAATTATCGATGTATGTCCGGTGCCAATTGCTGTTTTTAAAGATACAGGCCAACTAATCAGGCTTAATCCACAATTCACTAAATCATTTGGTTATACGCATGCAGATATAACGACAATCAGCGATTGGTGGCTGAAGGCATACCCTGAGGAGCACTATAGAGCTTCAGTCATAGCATCATGGAACAATCATTTAAATGATTGTGCAATTAATCAAAGTTCGTTTGTACCTTTAGATCTAAAAATTCATTGTAAAAATCAAGCAGTGAAATCAATCATCGCCACCACTACCCCACTAGACAAAGGACTTTCAGGCTCTCAACTACTCGTGCTATTTGATGTTTCTGAAAAAGCTAATCTATTTGATGCGCTCACAGAATCTAGCAATATCTTGCAATCTATTATTGAAACGATTCCTATGCGAATCTTTTGGAAGGATAAAAACTCAAGATATATCGGCTGCAATAGCAATTTTGCAAGGGATGCCGGCTTCAATAATGTTAACGAAATTATCGGAAAATACGATGATGATTTAGCTTGGCAAGCACGCGCAGACTACTATCGTGCAATTGATCTTGAGGTGATGCAACGTGCAGTACCGAAAGCCTCTTATGAAGAGCTTGAGAAATCAGTAGATGGCTATGAAATGATTCTTAAATCCTCTAAAATTCCGCTACGTCAAGATTCTGGAGAAGTAATCGGCGTATTGGGGATTTACGAAGATATTACCCAAATAAAGAAATCTGAAGCTGAACAAATCATCAATCGTGAACGCTTAAACTTTGCATTAAAAGGTGCCAACGATGGCTTATGGGATTGGAATCTAGACACTAACGAGGTGTATTATTCCCCTCGTTGGAAGTCAATGCTTGGCTATCGTGATGACGAATTAGGTAACACCCTCGACACATGGTCCTCACTAGTCGACCCTAAAGACAGTGCAGCTACATTAGCGCATGCGCAGTCTTATATCAATGGTGATTGTGTGAGCTTTGAAACAGAGTTTCGTATGAAGCATAAGGATGGACATTGGGTTGATATACTTTCTCGCGCAAAGTTAGCCCTCGATGTAAATGGAGTAGTACTTAAACCAAAAAGACTCATTGGCACTCATGTCGATATCAGTCATTTAAAAAGTGTCGAGTCAGAGTTACGGAAAAAAGAGGGCTATCAACGTGCATTGTTAGATAACTTTCCTTTCATGGTCTGGCTTAAAGACCTGGAAAGTCGCTTTTTATCAGTTAATAAAGTACACGCCAATAACTTTGGTGAAAATAACCCTGAGAGCTTGGTTGGCAAGACAGACTTTGACTACTCGCCAATAGAGATTGCTGAAAACTATCGTAAGGATGACTTATCCGTATTACAGACAAGGCAACCAAAATCCGTTGAAGAAACTTATGTTGATACCAAAGGTAATCAACACTGGATTGAAACTTTTAAAGCACCAGTGACTGATCAGGATGGTAACTTATTGGGAACTGTTGGCTTCGCACGGGATATTTCAGACCGAAAGAAAATTGAAACCGAACTTCAAATTGCCGCGACTGCTTTCGAATCACAAGAAGGCATGATAGTGACGGATGCAAATGCCAATATATTAAAAATTAATCATTCTTTCACTAGAATTACAGGCTTTACGGCAGACGAAGCTGTCGGTAAAAAAATGAAATTGTTAAAATCTGGCGTACACGATGCAGCTTTCTATAAAGAAATGTGGGATAGCATCCAAAGCCAAGGCTCTTGGCAAGGCGAAATCTGGAACAAACGTAAATGCGGTGAGATCTATCCAGAGTGGCTGACAATTACTGCAGTGAAAAATAGGGACAATATTGTCACGCATTATGTTGGTACGATGATTGATATTACTGCGAGAAAGTCGATTGAAGAACGAGTCCACCATCTTGCACATTACGACCCGCTCACAGACCTGCCAAATCGGACATTACTGACAGACCGCTTGCATCAGGCATTAGCACAAGTTCGGAGAGAGAAAACGAAACTGGCGCTCATGTTTTTAGACTTAGACAAGTTCAAACCAGTCAACGACTTACTAGGTCATGACATTGGAGATTTATTACTCAAAGCAGTTGCAGAACGTCTGACTGCGCGCATAAAAAGACAAACCGACACTGTTGCCCGTATAGGTGGTGATGAGTTTGTCATTGTACTCTCGCAAATTGAGTCAAACCAAGATGCTGCGATGGTCGCTAACGAAGTGGTATTTGCTTTGACACAGCCTTTTCTGATTGAGCAACATAAGATTCATATTTCTTGTAGCATAGGCATTGGTATATACCCTCTTCATGGCAGTGATGTAGTCTCACTGATGCGTGTTGCAGACCAAGCAATGTATGAAGCAAAACGTGCCGGCAGAGGATGCTTTAGATTTTATACAGATGAGACCACTAATCAATCATCTCTAGACAGTCCGACGCAATCGCCTTAATTGCATCGGCTACACACATCACAGCAAGCTCTCTTGCATAACTCTTGCGCCATGCAATCGCCACCCTACGCACAGGAACAGGCTCAGAAAATGGAATGACTTTTACTAGTGGGTTTAAATACCGGTCTGTTGCGGCACTACATGGCAACACGGTAATGCCTAAATTGGAAGCTACCATATTGCGAATAGTTTCTAATGAGTTTCCTTGTAACACCTGACCTTTACGAGACAAATCTGGACAGGCCTGTAACACTTGATGACTATAACAATGCCCGCTATTGAGCAATAGGACATTTTCATCTGCAAGCTCGTCTGCACTTACTGACTTGCGGCTTGCCCATGGGTGGCTCACTGGCACCATCACCAAATATTTTTCATCATATAAAGGTAAGGTATTAATTCCTGGCACATCAAAAGGCAGTGCAACCACTGCCGCATCGATTATCCCGTTTTTCAATTGAGCTTCTAATTGAACCGTCAAATTCTCTTCAATATCCAGTGGCATTTCTGGTGCGCTCTGGCGGAGTATTGGAATGATCTCTGGCAGTAAATACGGTCCTACAGAGTAAATCAAGCCTAGTCGGAAAGAGCCACTTAATTGATTATTGCCTTGCTTAGCTAGCTCTCGAATATAGTTAACTTCTTCTATCGCTTTAATTGCCTGCTCGATTATTTTCTCACCGATGGGTGTTGGATTGATATCAGTTCGACTACGCTCAAAAATTTGTACGCCCAAATCCTCTTCTAGCTTTTTAATCGCTAAGCTCAAGGCCGGTTGGCTGACATAGCATTTCTCAGACGCGCGTCTGAAATTACGCTCTTTCGCTACGGCAACAACAAAACGCAGTTCACTTAAAGTCATGATTGATACTCCACTTATCTACTAATTACCTACCATTGATAAGTTTAGCATATCAATGGCATTTCGATATTCAATTATACAAATCAATATTCACGCTATACACTGCTCTAACTTGCTACACTAAATTGTTTTTCCAATATTCTGAAGTAGCAATCTGAATGGAGACTGAAATGAAAAACTATTTATACGAACTACAGGATATTTTTATTGAGCTATTTGCGCAATATGGATTAAGCCAATAGCAAAAAGCAATCTTACTTAGCACTTACATGCCTAAGTAAGTTGGCCCACTGCCACCCTCTGGCGGTACCCAAACAATATTCTGAGTTGGATCTTTAATATCGCATGTTTTGCAATGAATGCAGTTTTGAGCATTGATTTGTAAATAGCTCACCTCCTGCTGCCTAATAATCTCATACACACCTGCTGGGCAATAACGCTGCTCAGGTGCATCATAGTTTGCTAAATTAATACTGATAGGTACATTTTTGTCTATCAACTTCAAATGGCAAGGCTGATTTGCATCATGTGCAATATTGCTTAGGCTGATTGAACTTAAACGATCAAAGCTATAAACACCGTCTGGTTTAGGGTAATCGATTACGGGCATTTCCGATGCAGATTTTGTGCAGTCGTGGTCTGCCTTTTTATGCACCAAAGTCCATGGCAGACGAATTTTAAAAGCACTCAGCCACATCTCAACACCACCTAACAGTGTGCCACCCCAGCTACCAAACATTGATAGAAGCGGTTTCACATTGCGCACAGCGTCTAAATCTTTCCAAACCCATGAGTTTTTTAACGCATTCGGATAATCTAGTAGCACAGGTATTCTCTGCGTGCCTGATTGTATTAATGCGTGAAATACAGTCTCAGCCGCCAACATGCCAGACTTCATCGCGTTATGGCTGCCTTTGATACGTGGCACATTCACCATGCCCGCACTACAACCAATCAATGCACCACCAGGAAACACCAAATCAGGTAAAGACTGTAAGCCTCCTTCACTAATGGCCCTTGCACCATAACTCAAGCGCTTAGCGCCTTTCAGTAAAGATTTAAGCTGTGGATGAGTCTTGAAACGTTGGAACTCATCAAAAGGAGAAAGGTGTGGGTTGGCATAATCTAAATGCACCACAAATCCGATAGAAACCAATTGCTCACCATAATGATAAATAAAAGAGCCACCCCCAGTATCAGCAGTCAATGGCCAGCCAATACTATGTTGCACCAAGCCTATTTGGTGCTGCTCAGTTGGCACTCGCCATACTTCTTTGAAGCCTAAGCCATATTTCTGGGGTGAAGATTGTTTACGCAGACTAAATTTATTTTCCAGCTCGCGCGTTAATGACCCACGCGTACCTTCTGCCACCAATGTATATTGCGCCCTTATTTCAATGCCCTGCGTAAACTGTACGGTTTCCCCGCCTTGCGCATCACGCCCCATATCCCCCGTGATGACACCCACTACTTGTTGATGCTCATCATAAAGCATCTCTTGTGCGGAAAAGCCAGCATAAATCTCAACACCCAATGCTTCTGCCTGCTCACCTAGCCAACGGCAAACATCACCTAGGCTCGCGATATAGTTACCTTGATTATTCATTAAAGGTGGCATCAGCCAATGTGGAATTGACCAAGCTTTAGCTTGCCCTAGAATCAAGAACTCATCTTTAGTCACATGGGTCTTGAGTGGCGCACCTTTATCTCGCCAATCAGGAATAAGCTCATTCAAGGCGATGGGGTCTATTACTGCACCTGACAAAATGTGTGCGCCAACCTCTGCCGCCTTTTCAAGCACACATACGCTGATTTCTTGACCTTGGTCATTAGCAAGTTGTTTAAGTTTAATTGCTGCGGCCAAGCCAGACGGCCCTGCGCCTACAATCAACACATCATAATTCATTACATCACGTTGCACATTTATCATTTAAAGTCGGTCCTTTAAGGTATTTCTGGCAAATTAACTTGGTCACTGCGCTCGGCGCCAATGACCATTGCTTTACATAAAGCGATAAATTCACGCATTCCCGTTGTTTGATACTTCTGTTTATGCCAAAGAAAATAGAAATACCTTCCTAAGTTCAGGGATGGCGTAGCCAATTGCACTAGGCTACCACGACGAAAGGCATCTTTAAGGGCCAGACGCGATATGCATCCGATGCCAAGTCCAGACTCAACTGCGCGTTTAATCGCCTCGGTATGCTCTAATTCAAGCCTGATATGCAGTTTTGCATGATTGTTCTGAAAAGCGCGATCAAAAGTTGCCCGAGTACCAGAACCTTTTTCTCTTAAAATCCACTGTTCTTGTAAGAGCTGTTCCATAGTAATTTTCTTTACTGCCGCTAATGGATGATGAGGGGAAGCAAACACCACAAGTTCATCTGCCACCCACTGCTGCACCTCTATATCAGGATGATTACAATCTCCCTCAATCAACCCTAAGTCCAGTTCATGATTTGCAATCTGTTGTACCACTGTGCTTGTATTGTGCACTTGTAGTTGAATACTACTTTCAGGATGCTCTTGCAAGAACTTGGCAACAAGTATCGTGGCAAGATAATTGCCAACGGTTAATGTCGCACCAATTTTCATATAACCAAAGCCAGCATGTCCGCGCAAAAGATTTTCTATTTCATTGGCACGGTCTAATAAATCGACAGCTTTTGGCAACAATTGGCGCCCTGTTTCATTAATGCGTAGCGTTTTACCTACACGATCAAAAAGCTGCAGGTCGAATTGCCGCTCAAACTCACTCAACGCAGTGCTGGTTGCTGATTGTGATAACGACAACGCCTCGGCCGCACGCGAAACACTCTCCGTACGACTGATTGCCACAAAAATCTCTAGTTGCCTTAAGGTATATTTCATACATCCTCATATCTACAATACAGATATATATTATCTTAATAATCCATTTTATATATATTATATGCCGATGTAGAATGCACAGCAATTGCAGAGGAAACTGTCATGAAAATATTGGTCGCAATCAAGCGTGTAGTAGATTACAACATTAAAGTACGCATTAAGCCAGATGGCTCAAATGTAGATATCGATGGCGTCAAAATGAGCATTAATCCATTTGACGAGAACGCCATTGAAGAAGCCGTACGCCTAAAAGAAAAAGGCATTGCTTCAGAAATCGTTGTCGTTTCATTAGGCGGCGCCGCTAATCAGGATGTATTAAGACATGCCTTAGCAATGGGGGCAGACCGCGCCATATTAGTTGAAAGTGACCAAGACCTACAACCATTAGCCGTTTCGAAACTACTCAAATCTCTAGTTGATCGTGAACAACCAGCACTTACCATACTTGGCAAGCAAGCGATTGATGATGACGCAGGCCAAACAGGGCAAATGCTGGCCGCATTGCTTGACTACCCACAAGCAACCTTTACATCAACAATCAGCATCAACGGCAACGAAGTGGTCGCAATACGTGAAGTAGATGGCGGGACAGAAACCATAGGTTTCAATCTGCCTGCGGTGATTACAGCAGATCTGCGTTTAAACGAACCGCGCTTTGTAAAGCTGCCAAACTTAATGATGGCTAGAAAGAAATCTATTGAAACAATCAATGCTACAGATCTTGGTGTAGATACCAAGCCGCGTCTTCAGTTATTAAAAGTGTCAGAGCCGCCAGCAAGAAAATCAGGCATCAAAGTAGGTAGCGTACAAGAGTTACTTGCTAAGCTGCGTGCTCATGAAGGAATACAACTATGAAAACCCTAATTTTAGCCGAACATAATGGCGAGGCGTTAAATGCTTCAGTTTACCAAGCAGTGACAGCGGCCCAGTTTTGGAACGCGCCCGTTGAGATTCTAGTCACGGGCAACAATACCGACAGCATTGCGCAACAGGCCGCGTTAATTGCTGGCGTTGCTCGTGTTATCCACGTCAAAGCTGAGTATTTAGCACACCCATTGGCTGAAGATGTTGCCCAGATTATTGTCGACATAGCCAATGAGTATGCCGTCATTCTAGCTGCGCACTCATCATATAGCCGCAATATATTACCGCGAGCTGCGGCTTTACTTGATATCGCAATGATCTCTGATGTCCTGGAGATTCAGCCTAACAATACCTATGTGCGCGCCATCTACGCTGGCAATATACATACATCGATACAAAGTACGGATCGCATACAGCTGATTACCATACACAGTAGCAACTATAGTGCGGCAGATATTATTACTAACCATGCAGAAGTCGCCGTATTTCAAGCACCTGCACCACAGCAAAAATCACGTTGGATCTCTGAAACACGCACACTATCAGACCGACCTGCTCTGAGCACAGCAAAAGTGGTCATCTCAGGCGGCCGATCATTGGGCAGTGCAGAAACGTTTGAGCAAGTGCTATCACCACTTGCGGCAAGACTTAACGCGGCACTAGGAGCAACGCGTGCAGCAGTCGATGCAGGCTATGCACCTAATGACATTCAAGTCGGTCAAACTGGTGTAACTGTCGCACCTGATTTATATATCGCAGTGGGTGTGTCTGGTGCTACACAGCACACTTATGGCATGAAGGATAGTAAAGTTGTGGTTGCCATCAACCAAGACCCTGATGCGCCTATCTTCCAGATTGCAGACTATGGGCTAGTGGCTGACTTGTTCGAAGCCATTCCCGAGCTAACTGCCGCCATTCAAAAAAATTAAACTAAAGAAAAATCCATCATGAGCAAATATTCTACTGAACGTGTACTAAGTGTCCATCACTGGAACGACAGCCTTTTCAGCTTTAAAACAACGCGTGAAGAAAGCCTGCGTTTTGAAAACGGGCAATTTGTTATGATTGGCCTAGAAGTCGATGGTCGCCCACTGACACGCGCCTACAGTATCGCTAGCCCAAACTATGAAGAGCATCTAGAGTTCTTTAGCATTAAAGTCCCGAATGGCCCATTAACATCAATATTACAACACCTACAAGTGGGCGATGAGATATTAGTCAGCAGAAAACCAACGGGCACTTTAGTGATTCACGATTTAAAGCCGGCAAAAAACCTTTATCTACTTTCAACAGGTACAGGGCTAGCGCCATTCATGAGCTTAATTCAAGACATAGAAGTCTATGACCGTTTTGAAAAAGTAGTGTTAATACACGGTGTTCGTCACGTAAATGAGCTTGCTTATGCTGACTTTATTGAAAATGAGCTACCGAATAATGAGTTCTTTGGTGAGGAAGTGCGTAACAAACTGATTTACTACCCGACGGTGACCAGAGAGCATTTCCGCAACCAAGGACGATTAACAGACCTCATTAACTCAGGTAAATTATTTGAAGACATTGGCTTGCCACCGCTTGACCCTGCCAATGACAAAGCCATGATTTGCGGTAGTCCTCAAATGCTTAAAGACACCGAAGAACTGCTAGACTCAAGAGGCTTTATCGTTTCGCCGCGCGTAGGCTCACCAGGTGACTATGTAATTGAGCGCGCTTTTGTTGAAAAATAATCTGAACTATCTTCATCGCGTGATTGCTTAATCGCATTAATTCTCAAGCACGTGATTGCATCATATGCTTGAGAAACACCCAAACCGCAGGCAGGCTAGGAATAATAATCAAGGCCAAGGCCACCAGAGAAAAGTTGGCCTTTACCCACGGATGATTACCCACCAAGTACCCGATGCCAGTTAATCCACAGACCCAAATTAAACCACCAATCACGTTATAAAAAGCAAATCTCGGATAGGTCATCTGTGCAACACCCGCCACAAAAGGCGTAAACGTACGAATAAACGGTAAAAACCTCCCCACCACTATCGTAATCGGCCCGTGTTTCTCATAGAACGCATGAGTCTTATTAAAAGCGTCTTTATTAAACCATCGAGAGTTTTCCCACGCAAATACCTGATTACCCGTCCACCTGCCAATTGAATAATTCAAGGCGTCACCTGCAATGGCGGCAATTGATAGCAATGTCATTAAAACAGGCAAGCTCATACCACCAACAGCAGCAATCGCACCCGCCACAAATAATAAAGAATCACCAGGCAAAAAAGGCATGGCCACTAGGCCCGTTTCTATAAAAATAATAAGAAACAACAGCGCGTAAATCCATACACCCCAAGTGGCAGTCACAACAGCCAAATGCTTATCTAAGTGCAAAAATAGATCAATCATGTTTTGTAAATCCATACCTAATTTTTAGCCTTATTTTCTCTAAATATCAGCAAAGTAAAATACCTTACTCAACCCTATAACGCCGCTATCCCGTGCTAATAAAGCAGCGACATATCATCAAAAAACCTTTGAATCAACAACAATAGCTAGTTGAGTAACACAGCATGACATTGAATACACAAAATTAAAGGTGTCTGCATTATAGCGTTCGGATAATAAAAAACCCGCTAAAAGCGGGCTTTTTATTATTTAAAACTAACGACCAATATTACACTTCTAATTGCGGACGACCAGCTTCAGGCCAATCCAAGTGGTAGAACTGACCACGTGGCTGATCTTTACGCTCATAGGTATGTGCGCCGAAGTAGTCACGTTGACCTTGCAACAAGTTTGCAGGTAGGTCTGCACTGCGGTAGCCATCGTAATAAGCCATTGCAGAAGCAAAACCTTGCGCAGGAATACCGTTGGTAACTGCTAAAGCAATCACTTTACGCCAGCCTGCTTGACCTTCGTTCATCGCTTGTGTGAAATATGGATCTAACATCAAGTTTTTCAAACGTGAGTTCAACGCATAAGCATCAGTGATTTTTTGCAAGAAACGTGCACGAATAATACAACCACCGCGCCAGATTTGAGCAATCTCACCGAAGTTCAATTTCCAGTTGTAAGCTACTTGTGCTTTGTCGATCAATTGGAAACCTTGAGCGTATGCACAAATTTTAGAGCAATAAAGAGCATTTTTAATCGCTTCAATAATTGCTTTCTTGTCAGACTCAACTTTAATCACTGGGCCTTTAAGAATTTTGCTCGCTTCAACGCGCTCTTCTTTTAAGCTTGATAATGCACGTGCGTACACTGCAGCTGCAATCGCGTTAGCTGGTGCGCCTAACTCAAGCGCATTCGCTGCTGTCCATTGGCCTGTACCTTTTTGACCAGCAGTGTCCAAGATTTGATCAACCAAGAAACCTTTACCCATTGGGTCTTTTTGTTGCAGAATATCAGCCGTAATTTCAATCAAGAAGCTTGATAATTCGCCTTTATTCCACTCAGCAAATACTTTACCGATTTCATCTGCTTGCATGCCAAGCAGATTTTTCATCAACCAGTAAGCTTCGCAAATCAATTGCATGTCGATGTATTCAATACCGTTGTGCACCATTTTTACGTAGTGACCAGCACCGTCAGGACCGATGTATTCAGCACATGAGAAGCCGCCTTCTACTGGTTTACCAGGTTTGCCGCCTTCTAAAGGCTCGCCTGTGACAGGGTCTACTTTAGCTGCGATATCACGCCAGATTGGCTCTAAACTCGCCCAAGCTTTACGTGTACCTGATGGCATTAATGATGGGCCGAAACGTGCACCTGTCTCACCGCCTGAAACGCCAGAACCGATGAAATCAATACCTTTAGCCGCTAATTCTTTTTCGCGACGGATGGTATCTGTCCACAATGCATTACCACCGTCAATGATGATGTCGCCTTGCTCAAGGAATGGTAATAAAGCGTTGATAGTCACATCAGTTGCGCTACCAGCTTTAACTAGTAAAATAATTTTACGTGGGCGTTTGATACTTAAAACAAATGAAGCTAAATCAGCATGACCAACAACGTTAGCATGTGAAGGTTCATTTTTTTTGCATTCTTCGATGAAATTCACCATTTTTTTTGGGTCACGGTTATAAACCGCAATGGTGTAGCCATGATCGGCAATATTCAGAGCCAAGTTTTGGCCCATAACAGCTAGGCCAACTAGGCCAATATCAGCATTTTTCGTAGTCATTTATCTTCTCTTTTGGAGTTGTTTAATGGAAAGGTTTTTTGGTAGGCAAGATTATAGAACTTTTTCATGAATAAATTGCTGAAAATTGACGTAGATCAGAGAATTATTTTAAATATGTGACAATATCCATAACAAGCGATCCAATCTGCTTTACAGAAAGCAGTCGGCTGAGCTCAGTCCATAGTTAGAACCGATTGAATTTTTAATAAGAAAATAGATGATATTTGCGCTTTATATCACCAAGCGAAATACAAGACCTTAAAGAATATGGTCAGAGAGTACTATGGGAGTAATACTTTGGCGGTAATGATGGTGTATTCTAATAATCACTACTTCTGCCGGTTGAGTAACCAGCAGGCACATCATTTTGCCATGTTCCACAATCAGCACAACAGTGATCATGCATGGTTGGGCTTAACACAAGATGCGTGCTCTTGCAGACTCTGCAATGTGGAGCATCTTCATCAGTGAGCTTGTGATGCAGACGATGATGCTCTGTCGCAACCTTACTACTTCCTAATCCGTATTTATTATCCATGGCTAACTCCACGTTACTTCTGAACTGAATTTTTCAAACAGACTTCAGAACTTGGAATAACCAAGTTACGCCTTTTTTATAAAATCGGCAAGTACTTAATAAATGAGAATGATTAAGTATTAATAAGCTTAAATTTAATGGCAGGGTCCATTTCAACCTCTCAAAATAGACTAAAACTTACACAAAACCTTATTAAACTAACCCTTGAGTCCAACTAGGATCTTGCTGGTAAGCCTCTACCCAATTTAACACAGCATCGGCATGCATAGGGCGTGCAATACCGTAACCTTGAACGACAGAGCATCCCATCCGTAATAACCAAACACCCTGCTCAGAAGTCTCAACGCCTTCTGCAACAACTTTACGTTTAAAGTCTCGACTTAAGCTAATGACGCCAGCAACCACAGCCAAATCATCAACGTCTTGTAACATATCCCGCACAAATGACTGGTCGATTTTAATGGTCTCTACTGGCAAGCGGCGCAGATAAGTAAGCGATGAATAACCCACACCAAAATCGTCGAGAGCAAAGCTTACACCCAGTTGCTTGCAGCTATTAATGGTATTCGCCACCCCTGAAACATCTTCAATCGCAGCAGTTTCTGTAATTTCGAGCTCCAGCTTACGAGGCTCTACCTCAGGAAATTCGGCTAACAATAAGATCAATCGCTCTGTAAAGTTAGATTGCACGATATGTCTTGCTGCAATATTCACACTCACCTGAAAGTCTAGGCCAGCTGCTTGCCAAATCTTAATTTGACCTAAGGCTTCGCGGATTACCCACTCGCCTAATGGAATAGAAAAATCGGTATCTTCAATAATGGGCAAGAAGGTGATAGGGCCACGCAAGCCTAACTCAGGATGTTCCCAGCGAATTAAAGCCTCCATGCCAACCACTTTACCTTGGCGTAAATCTACTTTAGGTTGGTAATGCAAACGGAATTCGTCATTAGGTAGCGCAGCTTCAACACGCTCCCTGTCTTGACGCAAGCCTCTAAACTGACGATCATGATGCGAGTCAAATTGTTGTACGCGGCTACCGCCATTCAGTTTTGCTTGATACATCGCGTGATCTGCGTGCCGGAGTAAAGTGTCTGGCTCACAACCATCATCAGGGAAAATAGTATATCCAATACTGGAAGACACCGTCACGGTCTTGTCACCTAGGCTATATGGCGTTTTAATCACACTCAGTAAACGCTCTAAAGTTTGCGTACACTCATCGACACTTTGCAAGCCGCATAACAGCACCGCAAACTCATCGCCACCCAAGCGCGCAACGGTATCACTATCACGCAAGCAAGCACTCATACGAACTGCCAATTGAACTAGCAGGTAATCTCCAGCTTCATGCCCTAAGGTGTCATTGACAGGCTTAAATCCATCTAGATCCAGACAGCAAACTGCCAACAACTCGCCTGAACGTTCCGCCCTCGCTAGCGCTTGCTGCAAACGATCAGACAACAAAGCACGATTAGGCAATTGCGTAAGCGGATCATGATAAGCCATCCGCTCTAAGTTTTGCTGCTGCTCTTTGGCTTGGGTAATATCGGAAAATAGGCCAACAAAGTTTTTAATATGATTAGCTTCGTCTCGCACACAGAATATATCTAGCCATGCTGCGTAAACATCACCATTCATGCGGCGATTCCAAGTCTCACCACGCCATTCGCTGTTACTTTCAGCCTGTAGCCACAGCAGGTCAAGCAGACTTTCATCGTAAGTCACAAACCCCAGCGCTTGAGGCACATGGCCTAACGCCTCTTCTCTTGAATAGCCGGTAATTTGAGTAAATGCGTAATTAACTTCAACGATGTTTGCGTTGGCATCCGTAATAAAAATACCATCATGTGCATGGTCAAATACACTTGCAGATAAGCGCATACGCTCAGCATTTAACTGTAAAGTATCAATGGACTCGCGTAACTTTTGGCGCATCTCCAATACACTCGCCATTAAAGTATCAGGCTTTGCATTCAGCCCATCTTGCGCTAAATCGCCAGCGGCAATGCGCTTTACAACATCAATTGCTAATGCAGGATCGCCCCCTATCGGGTTAAGAATCAATCGTCTTAATTGCCACAGGATAATAAAGATTAACAAAGTACCAAGCAATATGCCGGCGAATACAACAAACCATGCATTAGCCAAACTGACTGCACGCGCCTCACTGATAGGATAAGCAACAACCACCTTAAAGCCCCATGTCGGCACACTTTCTGTGACGAACTCCCAGTTACCTGGCCGAGACTTCAACAGCTTCTCTGCTTTAGCATGGTCTACATGAGATGACAAAAAGCGAACATTATTTGTCTCATCTATTATCACGGCAAAACCTGTAGTGAGTTGACGCATATTTTCTACAGTGTCACGGAGTATCTTAATGTCTACTTTATAGCCAATATAGTAAGCACCAATCACCTGACCATTTTCATCGAATACTGGGTCATATCTCGTAATATAAGGCTGGCCAAGGATATCAACCACACCATGGTATTCCTTACCAGCTAGCAGTGCGCCGATCACTTTACCTTTGGGGTTAAGTACAGTCCCTACCGCGCGCGCGCCATCATCTTGTTTAACATTGGTCGCTATTCGAACAAAACCATCACCAGAACGCACAAACATGGTGGCAGTACCACCAAACAAATCGCTGACCCCATCAACCAAATTGAAATGGCCAGCAACTTCTGTTTCACCCATTTTAAGATTAGGTAAAGTCATGGCCTGGAACTGAACTAAACCGTCTATGTGAACTTTGCCTAGTTCCTGACTACGCTGTTTTAACAAGCGCATAGCTGCGTTTGCCTGCTCACTCACCAGCTCTTCTGTGACATCTAAAAGACGAACTAATGTATGCGCCTGCTCGCTTGCACCGGCATGAATATTATCTAGCTGCTGTGAAGCTTGCTGGCCCGTGAGTACAAAAGGCGCAACCGCCAACAGCACTAGTACGGGCAATAGGAAACGCCAAATTGTGGAAATCTTTTTCTGCATATGGAAACAATAAGGCTAGAGTGAAATTATCCTATCACAATTTAATAAGGGTTTAGACTAGGAGCAGCCTGAATTAACAACAAATTACATTTAACAACCCGTGCAAATATCAAAAACACATCACCTCTACTGGATGATTAAGTACTTTTGAATAGACTATTTCTTCAATTGCGGCTTGCAATTAAGGTAAGCTATTTTTTCGCCGTCATTAAGGGTGGTAGCGTCTCCATTAATCACCAGTGCTATCACGCCACTTGCGTAACGTCGATGATCGTCACTTGATTTTGGTAAGTTAACTTCATGGTCAGGATAAATTAACCAAGCATCATTACCATTGTTCAACATACGCACATGGAAGTGTTTATTACCGTCACAAATGTATTCTGTCGCATCTTTAGGATACTGCGATATTTCACTACTATCATCACGAAAGGGATTGGGCAACCCAATAGAACTACATGCTGGAATTGCTGCCACTAATAATGAGGCTAAAACAAACTGTTGTAATTTAATCATCATATTTCTAACCTAAATTGTGCGGACAAGTCGCTTAAACAAAGTTAAGCAATCAGTAATATACAACAAATCACCGGTATCCCGCGCGACTTAATCTATCCAACACCGCCAGCCATTCAGGCAATACAGGAGGCAACTCCACCAATAAACGATCCACTTTCATCGCATCTAGGTCATGTAGACTGCTATACAACAGCTCTGCAACCTTATCTGGGGAGTTTGGCAAATTGATAGTTTGGCAATTTAACTCAACATGATCAGAATCGCCAATCAGCATGATTGCAAAAGATAGCCCCATCGCTTGTAAAGCTTTGCTTTCTTGAATCAATGACAGCCTGTCTTTAAATAACATTAAGGGTGTGCGCGGTGAGTAATGCAAAGCATGCTGACCAGGCACTTTAGGTACCACTTGGCTTGCATCTGTACTCTCTGTAAATGGCGCTTGATGATGAGTGGTCGCTACCTTAGCAATCTCTTCTTCACTAATCATACCTGGGCGTAGTAATTGCCATAGTCCATTGGCTGATACGCTGACGATAGTTGACTCTATCCCTACATTACAAGGGCCGCCATCTAACACTGGAATTGATTCGCCCAAGCCTGCTTCAACATGTGCTGCGGTTGTAGGACTGAGCTGAGTGAATAAATTAGCAGAAGGTGCAGCCACACTTAAATTACCGTGCTTAAGCAATGCCAGGGCAACAGGATGATTAGGTACTCTGAGCGCGACAGTTGGCTCATCTCCACGCACGACACGTGAAACCTGTGGTTGCGCAGGTAGTACTAATGTTAATGGGCCGGGCCAAAAGGCTTCTGCCAACTTGATGGCAACTTCAGGAAAGCTCGTTGCCCAATCGCTCACTTGATTCACATCACCGATATGCACAATCAAAGGATGGTCTGCTGGACGTTGTTTAATCTCGAATATTTTTCTAAGCGCGCTATCATTGGTGGCATCTGCGGCTAAGCCATAGACTGTTTCGGTAGGAATCGCAACGACACCACCGTTTTTGAGCTCGGCAATTGCCTGTTCTAAACTAACACGCATAATATTTAATGATGACTAAGCAATGACTAAAAGTAATATTTTACTACTTTACGCGCATCAGCACTCAAATTAGAACATTTCAGCTTTATTGCTTCATGGGATAAAATACATTTTTTAAAAGGAATACTCATGACTCAAATCACTGTTGAAAAAAACCCAAGTCAGCAACGTTTAGATGCGCTAAATGTAAGTAAATGGCCAACATGGGAGAAAGAAGTTTCTGTTTTTCCATGGACATTTCCTGAGCAAGAAATTGCCTACATTTTAGAGGGTGAATGTGTGATTACGCCAACTGGCGGCACACCAGTGACTTTTGGCAAGGGTGATTTAGTGACTTTTCCAGCAGGCATGACCGCAAGCTGGGAAGTAAAAAAACCACTACATAAACATTACCAGTTAGATGGCTCTAAGCTTTGCCAGATCTACCGTCGTATTAAGCTTGCGTTAAAACTGTAAGGTTTTTCGTTACCCAGCTTTACGAAAAGTAAGATTGATTCGAACTGCGCCTAAAGCTGGGTGCATATTTGCCTTCAGTGGCAGTACGCCGTGATAGCGCAAACGCGCCTCCCCGCCCCACACCACCACATCTCCATGATAAAGCGGAACATTCAAGGCTTTATCAGTACGCTTTAAACCACCAAACTGAAATGTTGCAGGCACACCTAAAGAGACCGAAACAATAGGTTGCGTGAAATCACGTTCGTTTTTGTCTTGATGCAACCCCATACGCGCACCACTTTGATAACGATTAATTAAACAAGCGTCTGGCTTAAAGTCAGCGTATCCCGCCGCTAAAGCAGCCGCACGTGACAATACTAAAAAACTATCTGGGATTGGCGGCCAAGGCATATCTGTAAGCGGGTCTAAATTGGCATAGCGATAGCCTTGGCGATCCGTCACCCAACCTAATTCACCACAATTAGTCATGGCGACAGACATCGTAAAGCCACTAGGGACGACCATATGACGAAACGGCGCCTGTGTGATAATACTTTCTAAATCTGCGAGTAGCGTTGCTTCATCTTTAAGCGCAAATCCCTTAAGTAAATTCACTCCGGCCAGTGCGGTTTCGATAGGTGTTATGTTGCTAAATAAATCCAAGCTAAATCACTCCATCCATATATGACAGGTTTGTTTAATCAGAATACTGGCAATATTGAACAATATTACATTCAGATGCTTATAATCACTGCATGAAAGTCCCTTACCAACAAGCTGAAGAATTTTTGCGCGCGATAGACGATGACTGGTCACAATTGATTGACCACATTGGTGAATGCAAGTTTACAACAAAAAGTGAACGTGACCCTTACGAGGCATTAGTCCGCGCAGTGGCATATCAACAGCTAAGCACTAAGGCTGGTGACGCTATTCTAAAAAAGCTGATTAATCATTATGGGCAGTTTCCGGCGCCTCCACAGTTGCTAGCCTCAACATTTGAAGAACTACGTGCTGTGGGATTTTCTGGTAGAAAGGTAGAAACACTCCAAGGTATAGCCAATGCCGCGGTATCAGGATTAGTACCGCCTCAAGCAGTTGCTGACAGCATGAGCAATGAAACGTTAATTCAACAAATCACGACCATTAAAGGTATTGGTCAATGGACGGTAGAAATGATGCTGATGTTTACGCTAGCGCGCATGGATGTTCTGCCTGCCGATGATTTTGGTATTGTAGAGGGTTACAAAAGGCTTAAAAAACTTGAGATTGCGCCTAAACGCAAACAAATGGCAGAAATTGGCTTAGCTTGGAGCCCTTACCGAACAGTCGCCAGCTGGTATTTGTGGCGTGTACCTAAATAAGCAGCACTAATGACTTACCCAGTCGATAGTGATGCCCTGCTCCCTTGCGATTTCTTCATACAAAGGTATCGCATCTTGCAAATGTTTTAAATAAGAGAAGGCCGTTTCTTGGTGAAAACCCAACACTAGCACCCGCTTGTCATGTGAAATGAGTGTTTTAAATATCGTTAATAATTGTTGCGTATCTGTGTAATCAGCCAAGCTTCCATTATTGGGATACTCCATCACAGAGGCTGTTAACTGATACGGCTGATCCAACACCGAGGCCTCTGGGTGCAAGGCTTTCACCATCTGCACCAAACCGCTGCTCTCCGCCCACTTAGTCGTCAGCAAGTTGGCATCGGTACGTGAGCTATCAAACACAAATTGATTCGCTTCCAACGCGCTCGCTAATTTGGGCCCTAATTGCCAGCCACCTGCCCGAAAATATCGAGGACGAGCAAAACCCTGCGCTACTAACAAATTAGCGCTACAAGCTATTAATTTTGTTAAATCCTGTGCTGAGTACGCATATTCTAAGCTTACTGCGTATCCACAATCACCCGCCTCACACACGTCAGTTTGTGCTGTAAATGATGGAGCATTTTGAAAGGGTACCTCACATGCGTCGAGCAAAGACTTCCAACCGTGAACATGTAGCCCCATGCTATCTGAGGGTAAAAAAGTGGAACGTATCTTTTCAGCCTCCACTTTCGTATCAGCGCTAGGCCGTAACAGATAAACTGGATTTAATAACTGCATCATCGGGATGTGTGGATATTGCTTGCGAAAAGCCTGCATCACTTCGATGTTTTCCTCATCGAGTGACCATCCTTCCCAATCTACAGTGACGAATATTTTAATCGTAGGCTTGGCATTGGTTTCAGCATAGCTATTTAAATTAGCGAAGAAGCATACAGAGGCCATTAAGCAAAGACTCAGCAGTTTGAAGTAAGGATAAAAATGAATCATTAAACGCATCAATGGTTATCACTATTTGCTGAAAAATGCGAAGTTGAAAGCGGCGCATCATCACGAGGGATGCTCTCGATTGGTGGTTAGTGCGCCTAATCTATATCGGTAGAATCACACTAGGTCAATGATGACTCATCGGCAAGGTAAGATAAATCTTCAGCTTGCTTACTACCTTATTCACTGCACTAACTCGTGCATTCTATCCGTTTACATTCAAGTATTAAATGTTTTTATACGCGTGTAAGCGCCAATTCTAAACCACAAGCGTTAAAGCAATATGACGTTTGCACTTATAATGGGAGTCTATGGAATTATTTAAATATCATCAATTTGCATTCGCTAAACTTCTCGCATTCCGCATTCAGATCGTACTAGCTTACCAAATAATAGCAGTGGTCGTCGGCTGGCATATTTATCAGATAACCCACAACCCATTGTCTTTAGGGTTAATTGGTTTAGCCGAAGTGATTCCTTACTTCGCTTCTGCATTATTTGCTGGCCATGCGGTGGATCATTATTATTCACGCCGCATCTTTGCTGGTTTAGCCGCAGTGTTACTCACCATTAATGCAATCACGCTCACGGTAGTAGCGCTAGGTTGGCTAGATGGGAATATCACTTTCTGGATTTACGGCTCCATTGCATTTACTGGGGTGGCACGCGCCTTTATTGCACCTAGCTACAATACTTTATTTGCTATTATCTTGCCGCGTGAACAATATGCACGTGCTGCGGGCATCGGCACCTCTACATTTCAGGTAGGGTTAGTATTAGGCCCAGCGATTGGCGGACTATTAGTAGGATTTGGCAGTAAGTCTCTAGCTTATAGTGTTGCGACAGTATTATGTTTAGGTGCTGCCATTTCGATTGCTCTCCTTAAACTAAAAGAACCAGATAAAGCGGAAAGCATCCCTGTATTTACCAGCATTGCACAAGGCTTGCGCTTTGTATTTAGCAACCAAATTGTACTTGGTGCATTATCACTAGACATGTTTGCCGTCTTATTTGGTGGTGCAGTTGCCATGCTTCCAGCATTTATTCATGACGTTTATCACATGGGTCCTGAGAGCTTAGGTATTCTACGTGCAGCGCCTGCACTAGGTGCCATCGTCACTGGGATTTGGCTCACCAAACACCCCATTCACCTTAATACTGGGCGCTGGTTGTTAGGCACTGTAGCTGGCTTTGGGTTCTGCATCATCGGGTTTGGACTTAGTACTAGCTTTTGGATGGCAGCCATTATGTTGTTACTTTCTGGTGTGTTTGATGGTGTTTCTGTCATTACGCGACAAACTATTATGCAGCTTGCCACACCAGATGCCATGCGCGGACGCGTTTCAGCCATCAATGGCATTTTCATCGGCTCATCCAATGAACTAGGTGCATTTGAATCAGGCGTAACCGCACGCTTAATGGGCTTAGTACCGTCCGTTATTTTTGGCGGCTTCATGACGTTAAGTGTTGTAGGTATCACAGCCAAACTGGCACCCAAACTACGCACACTGCATTTGCACCAATTACACTGAGTTAAATAAAGCAACCATGAAAGATCTAGATAAGCTATTTGCAGCACTGGCTCAATCTACTTTCAGAAACAGCTTTCAATTACGTGATAAGGATTTAGCCTATTTGCAGCAGAAAGGCTTATCCACCGTACTGGATCATGCTGAAGATTTTATTGGCAAACGCTTAGCGCCCGCCATCATTAATAATGATGGCAAACAAACACCGATGCGTGGTCATCCAGTGTTTGTTGCGCAACACGCCACTGCTTGCTGTTGCCGTGGCTGTTTAGCCCAATGGCACCAAATACCGCAAGGGCGTGAGCTAACGTTGGCAGAGCAAGCTTATATTGTAGTGGTGCTAGAAAAGTGGCTACGCATCAGACTTGAAAGTAATTAAGGCTTATGATGCTTGAATACATAAAACAGATTCGGCTCACTCATAATGTAGATACTGCCATCAGGGCCGATGGCAATCCCCTCGGCTTGCGGCACATGACGACTTAAACCATGAAATCCTTTCCACAAAGCAAGCGCCCCTACCGCATGACCATGCTCATCATATTCTTTAATCAAGCGTGACTCGTCACTTAAGAGCACTAAACTGCCTGTTTCGTCGTGATAGGTGACTGAAGATAAGTCTCTTAATGACCATTTAATGGCGGCATCGTATTTGTCTAATCGCTTAATTTCTAAGGGTTCACCCACTTTTGCTTCAAAAAAACCTTGTACCGACAATATATATTTAGGATCACGCTCTTTCACGACCAATAGCCGATTATTTTTACCGTCCCAAGACACGCCTTCGAAATTCTTATTGCTTGTAAAATTAAGTCCTAGTTTAAGCTTGGGTGCGTTGGTGACATCAATACTTGTCGCATCATCATCCATTGTCACCAACACCAATCGATTGTCACTTTCATCGGCAATCACATAACGATTCTCTGTAACATGGGTAATGCCTTCCATATCTGAAACACCTGTGACATCTACCCTACGAATCACTTTGCCGGTTAAGCTCAACTCAATAATCTGCGCTTCTTTATTTAATACAGTAAAAAGCGTATTGCTTCGGGTGTTATATGTAAATCCTGATGCATTAGCTAAATCTGGAATTGACAATCCGTCGATTTCTACACGATAGTTTTTTAAGTCTAGCGTTTTGGCAGGAAGTGTAGAAGCTGACTGGTTGTTATGCCAAACATACCAACCTAGGGCCTCTAGCCTAAAGTAGTAAATGTTAGCGAATATCAGAATAAGCAGTGCGAATAGCCAACGACGTTTGTTTTTCTGAGACATGTGTAGATAATGATTAATCGGCATTGCGCCAACTTATCACATATAAATTTAAGAAGAACTAAACAGACTAAAGCTTAGAATAATAGTTCAGCAATGAATTCGACATTAAGTGCTCTGTTCTTTTAATATCAGCACTTTATCAACTCGTTCAGACAATGCAATTCATTCAATGAAGGTTAGCCAGGCGTACCATCGACCCTAGGCATCCATAATATGGGCGTATAAATCCACACAAAAACTGCAAACCCAACTATCCAGCATACAGCAGAAACAAATATCCAGCTGGTATAAAGTTGCATGCTAAACATCGGTGCAAATACCCGAAACAACACACTCAGCGTCATTGCAATAAACAGCAACACCAGCCAGCTAGATGATTTTCTGATATCCCGGCCAGTGTGCCCTAATGCCACGCGGGCCATCATCGCCACGCTCATTAAGCCAATCCCACCTATTGTAAAGAGGTGTAGCACCAATACTAACGGGATAGAAAACAACGCTTGCAAACCATACACCAAAAAACCCACATTAATCATCCATGCAGACAGATATAAGCTCCACAATAATGGTACACGCCATAGGCCACTGGTATGCCAGTGATACAAACGATAACCATTCATTAGAAACAAGCCACAAGCCAAATAAGGCGTTAGCTGATGGTTTCTATAAAAAATCTCATTTACAAACAAAGCGAGAAATGTCACTAAGATACTGATATCCACCCATTGATGATGGGTGATTTTAATTTTGTCTTGCACGCCGCGCTCAATAAAGAACGGAATCACGCGACGGCCTATCATTAAAATCAAACTAATCAGTAATAAAACAGCGCCGTTGATGGCGTACAGCATGCCATCTTGCAATATCCCGTAATAACCCAAGTAAAACACCGCATTACCTGTCCAAAGCAACGCTACTTTAACAATCACCGCAAGCTGCGGCCATTGTCTTGCACGGATAATCGGGTAACCAATAGACAGAATCAACACTAGACCAAATAGTAAATCTAAGATTGCAGCCCACAGCATCAAACTTGTACCAAACAAAAACAACACACGCGCCCCAACCCACAATGCAAACAATCCCATTAAGGGCTTGCCATGCAACGTTTGTATGCCAGTCCAATTTCTTACCGCCGTCAGCAAAAAACCTGCAACCACAGCCAAACTGTAACCATATAACATCTCATGCGCATGCCATTGAGCACTAGTAATCGATTGAATTTTCACAACGCTATGCGCGCTATAAATCAGCATCCACCAAACAATAGATACGATCGCAAAAATACCTGCGCCTAAGAAGAAGGGACGAAAACCAAGATTGAATAACGCGCAACCCTTTGCCGGGCTGGACTGACGCATCTGAATTTGCACAACGGCCATCGTGATATGCCTTTAATGAAGAAGTAAAGTCTATCCTAGCCTAACTTCAATATTATTAAATTGATTTAGCGCATTTTTTAAATTAAAAACTCAAATTAATTTAATGACTGTTTACTCCGCATTTCAAATAAAAACTGCATAAAGTCGTTAAAAGACTTTGGTCTAGATATCAAATATCCCTGACCATAATCACACGCAAAACTATTTAATAAATTTTGCTGTGCTTCTGTCTCAATCCCTTCAGCAATCACTTTCATACCAAGCTTGTGTGCCATGCTGATGATGGCTTCACAAAGAATGGCATCATAATTATTGGGCTGAAGATTTTGAGTAAACGACTGATCTATTTTTACATACTCAATATCAAATTTATTTAAGTAAGCAAGCGCAGAGTAACCAGTACCGAAATCATCAATAGAGAATTGAACACCAGCCTCCCGTAAATCAGAGATTGTATTGACCACATTAACACTCGGTTGCAGCAACAAACCCTCTGTGATTTCAATACAAATAGCACGGCCAGCGACTCCTTGCTTGGCTAACAACGCTTTCCAAGCCAGTAAACGTTCAGATTTAAGAAATTGATTAGGTGAAACATTCACGCTAATTTGAAACTCTGTCGAATATTGTGTGTGAATATGTTTGATATCACGAAGCGTTTGATTAAACACCCACGCGCCAATTTCATCGATCAACCCAATTTCTTCAGCTAGAGAAATAAACTCTATGGGGCTAATCAACCCTTTCACCGGATGGTTCCACCTGATTAACGCTTCAGCTTTTAATATTTCTTGCGTGCTTAAACTGATAATTGGCTGATAATAAAGCTCAAACTGTTGATGCGCGATAGCATTTCTTAAGTCATTTGTCAGTTCCAGTCTTTTAGTAGAGTCAGACTGCATAGATGCTTTGAAAAACTGAAACCTGTTTCGACCTAATTTTTTAGCCTCATACATGGCCTGATCAGCATAGCTAATTAACGCCTCAGGATTAGATGTGTCATTTGGATAGATTGTTAGCCCAATACTTGCAGAAATATAAAAAAGCTCACCACCAATTTGAAACGGTTTTTTAATTTCTGCCAAAATTTTCTGCGATGTTTTTTCCAGTGCCTGTTCGTTATCAAAATCAGACATGATGACCATAAACTCATCGCCACCGAATCGCGCGACTGTGTCGTAAGACCTCACACAATGTGTGATTCTACTAGCGGCCTCTTTAATCAACTTATCACCAATAGAGTGCCCAGCAGTGTCATTCACCTGTTTAAAGTTATCTAAATCAATAAACAAAATACCGACCGATGACAAAGATTCATCCGCTTTTCCCATCGCCTGCATTAGTCGAGTATCTAACAAGTGGCGGTTCGGTAAATCAGTTAAATAATCATAATTTGCCTGATGCCAAATTGTTTTTTTGGCTTCAACTCTCTGTCGCCTTAAAGTTTGCTTGAGCTTGAACACTCCAATCAGCCCAACAAGTAAAAACAGACTTGTAACAATAATGATTGGGATTAACCATCGACTATAATGGCTATCTGTAATCTGCCATTTCTCAAGTATCTCCTGATTGTTCTTGCCAATCGCCTGCAAGCCCTTATCCAATATTGAAGCGAGTTCAGGAAGGTCTCCCCTGACAGCCATTGATACATCAGTACTAAAAGGTGTCATCCCCACTTTTTCAACAAAATTTAGCCGGTGCACCACTATATGATAATCGATAATGATTTGGTTACCGACGTATGCGTCAACTCGCCCTAACCTAAGCTCTTCAAAAGCTTCATCTGCAATATCCACATGTAACAACTTAATGTTTGGGTAGTTATTCGCGATTTCTTTTGCAATTGGCCCGTTTTTAAATATCGCTACACGCTTATCATCAAGATCGCTCATGGATGTCACTTCGGGGCCATCATTTAATTTCTTATTCACATAGATTGCGAAGGGGACATTGAGGAACGGATAAGGTTGTTTCTTAAACTCGGGATGCTTAAGATTAGAGCTCACCACTCCTGAGATAACGTCTACAGAAGAGATGCTCATTGATTCTGAGTAATCTATAGGGATAAAACGAATATTAAAAATAGTACCGAGCGCATGTAAATAATCCACACTAATACCACGATGCTGATTACTTTCCAATTTAAACTCTATCGGCATCCAGCCATGTTTAACTGCAACACGTACTTCAGGATGCTCTTTAATCCACGCAAGCTCATTAGGTGTCAACTGAATATCGCCATACTTGCTATTAACTTTGAGACTGTCTTCGCTTTTAATTCCAACAGGGATAAGCATTACGCTCAATGCGATAAGAAGTATCAACACCCTGAGTTGCTTAACGCTGAGACGAAATCGCTCAATATAGCGCTGATGAATGAATGACTTTTTTATCACTTTCAGAGACTACTTTCTCAGTGGGTCTAGCAGACCCGACAAACCATTATGGTCTATTTCCTGCATTAATTGTAATAAACGACCCAAGTCACCAGCAGGAAAACCTTCGCGCGCAAACCAATTTAAGTAGTTACCTGGTAAGTCAGCAATTACCCTCCCTTTGTATTTTCCATAAGGCATGACTAATGCAACTAGTCGTTGTAAGTCATCCGGATTCATATTGATAGCGATTTTATTGCAAAATAATGGGCAGTTAACTGTCTTGCAGTTTGCCTCCGCTTAAGAGCAGATCTAACTCTTCTACCGGCAAAGGTTTACTGAAGAGATACCCCTGGAAGTAATCACAACGTCGCTCACGCAAGAAGTCAGCCTGTTGTGCGTTCTCAACACCTTCCGCGATACTGGTAAAGTTCATTGCCTGCGCTAAACCAAGTACCGCACTTGCAATCGCATTATCATCATTGTTATGCGGTAGGTTAAGCACGAAAGATTGGCATATTTTAAGTGTATCCACAGGAAAGTCTTTAAGATAAGCCAGCGATGATGCTCCAGTACCAAAGTCATCAATGGCAAGAGATACGCCCAAAGCTTTAAGCTGCGTGAGTTTATTTACGTCACTGGTCGCGCTGTCCATGAACATACTTTCGGTGAGTTCCAACTCCAACAGCGCTGGTGGCAGGCCACTTTCTGCCAAAATCTGTGCAACATCATCAACAAGACCCGGGTGTTTAAACTGTCGCACAGAAAGATTCACTGCTACACGGACTGGTGTGCCTGCGTCATACCAAACACGTCCTTGCTGACATGCTGTCTTTAATACCCACTTACCTACCGGAACAATTAAACCACTTTCTTCAAGTAGCGAAATAAACTCCCCTGGTGCCACTAATCCACGTTCTGGGTGCTGCCAGCGTATCAAGGTTTCAACGGCAGTGACACTGCCTCCTTCAACTGCAATTTGTGGCTGATAATATAAGATGAATTCGTTTCTATCTAAGGCATGCCGCAAATGATTTTCCATCACCAGCCGCTCATAAGCGACGGCATCCATCTCAGAAGAATAAAACTGGTAGTTATTACGACCACGTTCTTTTGCGTGGTACATCGCTACATCGGCTTTTTCCAACAAAACATCTCGATCACCATGGCCCGGGCGATAAAGTGTAATGCCGATACTAGCGCCAACAAACACCTCATGATCACCCACTACAAACGGTAAGCGCAAGGCATCGATAATCTTTTCTGCCACTATCGCGGCGTCACTTTCTTCTCTCACATCCACCAAAACGACGGCAAACTCATCACCACCCATTCTTGCTACGGTATCTGACTCTCGAATACAAAGTGCGATACGATTGCCGACCTGCTGCAATAATTTATCGCCGATCCCATGCCCTAAAGTATCATTGATATTTTTAAAGCGGTCGAGATCGATAAACATCACCGCAATCGTGTCACTGGTTCGATTAGCGTGCGTCTGTGCTTGGTGCAAGCTTTCATTAAACAATAGTCGGTTTGGTAGCCCTGTCAGCGTGTCATAGTGCGCAAGAAAATGTAGCTGCTGTTGTGTACGCTTGCTCTCACTGATATCACGGACAATGCACAGCACTTGCTCTTCACTAGCACGAATAAAACGGGATTCGTAGTTAGAAATACCCTGAGGTAAGGTCATCTGATATTCAAAAGAGGCAATGCCTTTACCTACAACGGCTTTTTCCAAACAGAGCATGGCCTGATCGGCTACCCCCTGTGGCAAAGCTTCATGTATCGTTTTACCCAGAAAATGCTCAGGCTCTATATGCGTTTGAAAGTCTTTAGCAGGCTTACACTCTAAAAAACGGCCTTCTAAATCAAGAAATAAAAGTAGATCTGGTACGGCTTCATATAGGGCACGAACTTTGGCTTCACTCTGACGTAATTGCAGTTCTGCGCGCTTACGTTCAATCGCATAGCGCATCACGCGTAGCAACCAGCGCCCATCTACACTACCTTTTACCAAGTAGTCTTGTGCACCCGCTTGTGCTAACTCATTCGCCAGCACCTCATCATCATGGCCGGTCATCACCACAATAGGCACATCCGAGACAACCTCATGCAAGCGCCAGAAAGTACCACTGCCTTGCGAATCTGGTAGTGACAGGTCAAGCAAAATGATGTCAAACTGCACTAAGCAGGCATGCGAAATGGCTTTCCCGAGCGTATCAGCGTGCGTAAGCGTGCATGCTGTCAGCACCTCGCGTAGCATGATATCTAATAAACGCGCATCACCTTGATTATCTTCTACCAGTAAGATTTTCATACAGAAGCTACCGCGACCGGGCCAAGATGCTGCCCGCGCTCGAGTAATGCTGTGGCTGCATCAGAAGGTAACGGATGGCAATAGAGATACCCTTGAGCGTCATCATAAGCAAGATTACGCAAAGTATTCAGTTGTGCTGCCGTTTCTACGCCACCCGCTAAGCCTTTCATGCGGAATACATGCGCCACCTGAATCACCGCACGCGCCATATCGGCACCGTCAGTTGAGGATGAAGCCGCCTGTGTCAGTCTGCGATCAAGCTTAATGGCGTGGAAAGGAAACTTGCGTAGGTAGTAGAATGAAGCGCGACCATTACCAAAGTTATCAAGGGCTAATCTAACGCCTAATTGATTAAGCTTAGTCACTTGTTTAAAAGCACATGCTTCGTCTTCCCATAAGGCATGTTCAGAAATATCAAGCTCCAAACAATGAGGTGGCAATCCTGTTTCAGCTAACACTGCAGCAACCTGCTCAGCAAAATCGTCCTGCAACAACTGACGTGGTGATAAATTAACTGACAGCACTAAAGGCGTGTCAGAATAAGCTAGCCACGCTTGGCCTTGCATGCAAACACTACGTAATACCCACAATCCGACTTCAAGAATGAGCGGGGAGCTTTCCAACACATTCATAAACGCTCCTGGCAACAGTAAACCACGTGTCGGGTGCTGCCAACGCAACAATGATTCCATGCCATTAATTTGGCTGGTCTTCACATCCACTTGAGGTTGGTAGTTAATGACAAACTCGCCCTGGTTAACAGCAGTTGCTAACTCCCCTAGCAATACTCGATCTTCAGTAGCCCTGTCATTCATATTCGCCGAGAAAAAACGGTAATTACTTTGCAAGCCGGTTTCTGCCTTGGCCTGATACATGGCAACATCTGCATTCCGTACTAAAGACTCTATGTGATCTGTATCAGTAGGATAAATGCTTATTCCGACACTCACGCCAATATCCAATGAACGCCCATCAATCAAGAAAGGTGGTCTCACGGCATCTATAATTTTACTGGCCGCCGTTGCTGCATCTTCTTCATCATAGATATCAGTTAATATCAGGGTAAATTCATCTCCCCCAATTCTGGCGACACAATCCGTTTCACGCATACATTCACGCAAGCGCAGAGCGACGCCCTGTAGTAGCAAATCACCCACATAATGACCTAATGTGTCATTAATGGACTTAAACCCATTCAAATCTAATAACAATAAGGCTAGCTTGGTTTCGTGCCTGCGTGCTAAGGCAATTGAATTTTTAAGCGTATCGTAAAAATGCTTACGATTGGATAAGCCAGTCAGACTGTCATAATGAGCAAGGTGATTTAACCGTTCTTCAGTGCGCTTGCGCTCAATTGCATAGCGTAAAGAGCGAGTCAGTTGGTGTGCGTCAACATGACCTTTGACCAGAAAATCTTGAGCACCCTGCTGTACGGATCGGACTGCCAACCCCTCATCAGCAATGCTACTGAGTACAACAATCGGTATCCCTGGCGCATTTGCATGTATTTTAAGTAGCGTATTAAGGCCACTGCTATCTGGTAGCTCTATATCGAGCAAAATGGCCGTAATGTCGTGGCTATCTAAGATGGCCAGTGCTGTTTCTTGGCGATCCGCCGTGACTAAAGTAAAACTTTCACTTTGGTCAGCAGCCAATAGCTCTCGTACCAAGCGGATATCACCTGGATTGTCTTCAACCAGTAAAATGGTCAGTGAAGTGCCACTCATACAGCCCCCATAACGCAGTTAATCTTTGACGTCTGATGGTAATTTAACGATGGTCAGCCAGAAGCTCTCTATCGCTTGAATTACTTTGATAAACTGATCTAAATCTACAGGTTTGCTTACGTAGCAATTGGCATGTAAATCGTAAGTGCGCAGGATATCTTTTTCTGCTTCGGAAGAAGTGACGATCACCACCGGAATGCGCTTAAGTTGAGGGTCTGATTTAATTTCAGCCAGCACTTCACGCCCATCTTTTTTAGGTAAATTAAGGTCTAATAGCACCACATCAGGAGTAGGCGCATTCACGTACTGCCCTTCTTTACGTAAGAATGCTAATGCCTCCACACCGTCTTTAACCACATTCAGGTTATTGCTTATCTTACTTTCGCGCAATGCTTCCTGCGTTAATCTAACGTCGCCAGGGTTATCCTCAGCCAATAAAAACTCAACCTGCCTGCTCACTTCACTCTCCATGATGTTTCCTTTCCCCATGATGTATAGGTAAAGTAAAATAAAAAACTGCTCCCTTGCCGACTTCTGATTCTATCCAAATCTTTCCGCCGTGTCGCTCAACGATTTTCTTGCATACAGAGAGGCCAATACCCGTTCCCGGATATTCATGCTTGCCATGCAAGCGTTGAAAAATAATGAAAATACGCTCAAAGAAATCTGGCGCGATACCGATGCCGTTATCACGTACTGAGAATAACCATTCACCCTCTTTTTTCTCTGCACCTACGTGGATAATTGGTGAGCTGTCTCCACGGAACTTGATACCGTTGCCGATTAAATTCTGAAACAACTGAGTCAGCTGCGAAACATCAGCCTCCAGTCTAGGCATCGGATCACGAGTCACGACTGCGCCTGACTCCTCTATTGCTAGACGTAGATTAGACTCAGCCCGCTCTAATGCAACGGAAGTCTCGCACATCTCCATCCGCTTACCATGCGTACCAATACGCGACATGGTCAATAGATCAATAATCAGTGCCTGCATCCGCGTTGCGCCATCTACCGCATAGCCAATAAACTCATTCGCATCCTGATCCAGCTTATCTTTATAGCGCCTTGCCAACAATTGTGTATAGCTAGCCACCATGCGTAGCGGCTCTTGCAAATCATGTGATGCCACATAAGCAAACTGCTCTAATTCACGATTAGAATTAGCAAGCTCTTCCGTACGCTCTGCCAACGCCTCTTGTGTCTGCTTAAAGGCTGTAATATCTGAAAACTCGGCAATCACTTGTGTTACTTTTCCAGCAGAGTCTTTAACGGCATTCATATTCATCCATGCCAGATAATCATCACCTTGCTGGTTCTTTAGCCAGATTTCCCCTTGCCACTGGCCACCAGCAGTCACCGTGGTCCAAAGGTCTTGATATAGTGTTGGCTCCAATTCTGCAAGTAAACCTTGCATCGGTTTGCCAATTAAAGCGTCTGAAGCATACCCCGTAATCTTTGCCACCGATTTATTCACGTGAAGCATATGGCCTTTCACGTCAGCAATAATCACCGCCTCTAAATTACTCTCAAACACCTGTGCCAATAAGCGCAACATTTCATGGTCGGCATGGAAATATGCAGAGAGTGAAAGCTCAGAGTCAAACATAGCGATTTTATTAATCGCTTTTGAATAGGCGAGAAAACGTTCAGCATCGTTATCCACCAAACGCATCACTTCTGGAAGCACCCAAGATAAATATTTGTTATACGCACCTAGATACCAGCGTGGCTCTAACCCTATTTGCTGATAGATGACACCCACGCGGAGACGGCTCTTGATGTAGTCAGGGCCGTAATCACCCGCAAATACTTGTTTAAAATACTCCCGCTGTTTTTGTTTAAGCTGTGATAATTGCTCAGGATTACTGAGGCTAGCAACTATTTGCGGATAGGAGTCTAAGTGCTGATATAGCAGATCGGCAAAAGTATCTTCAAGTGGCGCAAGTAAAGGCCCCAACTCTTTGAGCAGTCTGGAATCCTGCTCGCTGAACTCAAGAAAATCCTTACGCGACTGAACCTCATCGGCGCTCGGGGTCATGCTGTCGATCAAAGCATCAACGGTAGGCTGGTGCAATAACATGTTATCTCCCACAAAAGTACTAATCTCGCTCCTAAATCACTAAGGGAAACTGGCGATAGAATGGGAGTTACTGAAAGAAATACGGGGGATCCGCACATCTGGCACTCCCGCTATCCTAGAACTGACGCCCCTTAGACCGGTGATTTTGCGCCCTCGCTTTTCAGCAGAGTTTGCCTTTTACAAATGTAATGCTGCATGAGTATCAGTACATTTATAAAATCAGTCAACCACCCATTCCAGTGAATGGCTATCATGCGAATTTGATGCCAACATCACAATTGACCGATGTAAACCCACCTGACTTGATGCTTGCCATCACGCCAGATGATATGATGTATCCGTATCAACACTTAAGATGACATAACAAAGATAGGTGTGACTTTTGCCAGATAACGGGTACCGAATGATGTGGTACTAAAATCAGAAGTGTCCAGCACCCAGTGTTAATCACCGGCGGCGTCACAATCCATCAGGAAAAATCCATGCTCAACAAAATAGACCGCTTTGAAATGCTAAGGAAGCTTGATGAAAGCAAGCAAAATGCTGTTTATTTAGCGCGTGATCCGCATATGGGTCGTGAGGTGATGATTAAACTTCTGTTACAAAACGACCTGAGCTTAGACACCCTGCTACCGCAGGTACGTATTGTTGGCAAATTACAACATAAGCACATTGTTACTTTGTTAGATGCAGGTGAACATGATGGCGCTCCTTATCTAGTCTATGCATTTGTCAACGGCATCACTTTATCCCAGCAACTAAAATCATCACTACCATTCGCAGGGACTCAAGCAGCACAAATGATAGCGGACGTGCTTGAAGCAGTAAGCTATGCGCACGCCCAAGGTGTCATGCCTTTAGACTTGAACCCAGAAAATTTTATGCTTGCCGAAGATCAAACACCTATGCTGTTGGGCATCGGCATGGCTAATCTTGGAACAAAAAACCATCAGGCTCAGTTGGCTACTCCATACACAGCGCCCGAGCTAATCTCTGGTGACAAAGCCACCGCATCTGCAGACATTTTTTCACTAGGCGTAATGTTGAACGAAATGGTCACAGGGTTACCATTTATCGAAAAAGCAAAAAAACCAACAGCGCTCCCAACGACTGGTGTTACCCCTAAAAGCATACAGATTCATCTTGATGAAGCACTAGAAAGCATTATTCTTAAAGCAACGAGTAAGGCGCCAGAAGATAGATATGCTAACGCCAACACCATGCGACAAGCGCTGCAAGACTACCTAACACCAGTCCATGGTGAGCATAAGCCAGTGGATGCACACAGCACGATGGATTTCTTGCTGCGTCGCATGCGAAGCAAAAGCGATTTTCCAGCATTGTCCCATACCATTAGCGAAATCAACCGATTGGCAGATGACGACTCAGCCAGTAACAACGCACTAGCACAGAGCATTTTGAATGACTTTGCGCTGACTAATAAATTATTAAAACTGGTGAACACAGTCACTTATGGTCAATTTGGCGGCCATATTAATACCATCTCTAAAGCCGTGGTGATTTTAGGTTTCGAAACGGTACGCAATGTGGCAATGTCATTGATATTACTTGATTTTTTGCAAAACAAAGCACAAGCATCTCAACTTAAAGACGACGTACTAGCGTCATTCTTTGCGGGTATTGTGGCAGCACAATTAGCGCCATCCAGCCATGTTAAAAATGCAGAAGAAGCCATTATTTGCTCAATGTTCCGCAACTTAGGCAAGCTACTCGCGAGCTTTTACTTTTTTGAAGAAAGCCAGCAAGTTTCGCGCTTAGTTGATCAGGGCGACAGCGAAGACAAAGCTTCGGTAAAAGTATTGGGCATGAGCTATAACGAGCTGGGAATCGGCGTTGCCAAAAGCTGGAACTTTCCACCACGATTAATCGCGGGCATGCGCAAATTAAGTGGTGATAGAGTCATCAAACCGAATGGTGAGCTAGAAAGTTTGTCCCTGACAGTTAACCTGGCTAATGAATTATGTACGATTGCCAGTAACGGTAATATTGCTGACAAATCCAAAGCGCTTAAGCAACTAGCAACTCGTTACGAAAATGCGCTTAGCGTTTCAGAGCAACAGCTACGTCAATCAATGGAAAGCGCTTTAGATGAGCTCGCAGCACGCGCTAGAATCGTCGGCATCAACACCTCGCAAAGTATGCTAATGACGCGAGTTAACGCTTGGATAGGCGCTAGAGCAGAGGTATCACACAAGTCTGCTGAAGAGACTGAACTGGCATCATTAGGCATCAGCCTTGAAAAGCCTGATGAAAAAAGTAGCGAAACGGCAAAACTTGATTCTGAGTCTATCCTCACCGAGGGTATTCAAGAGGTCACCAACACCCTGATTGAAGAACATCAACTTAACGATATTATGCAGATGGTGCTTGAAACCATGCACCGCGGCATGGGCTTTAACCGCACTCTGCTATTCGTAAGAGATATCAAAAACAATCAAATGGCAGCGCGCTTTGGGTTTGGTCATGACATTGATGTTGCACTTAAGAAGTTTAAGTTTAGTTTAGATTTTGCGCCAGATGTGTTCCACCTTGCTATTAGCAAAGGCGCGGACTTAATGTTGGAAGATATTACGGCAGACAACGTGACTGCTAAAATTCCACAGTGGTACAGACAGACCGTTTCATCACAAAGCTTTTTACTATTGCCGATTATGGTCAACAACAAAGCATTGGGCATGTTTTACGCAGATATGGAGCAACCTAATAGCATGCAGGTTTCAGCTAGGCAGCTTTCCCTGTTACGTACTTTGAGAAACCAATCTGTACTTGCCATCAAACAAAAAGGCTAAGTTTAAGCCTCATCACTTTACTGTAGCGGCATGCAAATCACCTAAACTAGCCTTAAAACTATGACTGATTGACCTGAGTCAATGTCGGCGCCTGCGTTTACCGCAATCATAAGCAATATTTCTAACCCCAATATTTCTTGGTCAAATCATGATGAACTTCGATATTGTCATTGTTGGCGCGGGTCCAGCTGGCCTATGTTTTGCACAAGCTGTTGCAGGATGCGGCTTACGGATTGCTATACTTGAGCGCCAGCCAGAATCTATGTTAGCCAACCCAGCTTTTGATGGGCGTGAAATTGCACTGACACACCATTCTGCACAACTAATGCAATCCCTTGGCTTGTTGGAGCGCATTGATCAGCATGCCATCTCACCATTACGCGATGCGAGAGTGCTCAATGGGCCATCGCTTTATGCCATGAATATCGAACACGGCGACAGCAAAAAAGCATCATTAGGCTATTTGATCGCTAATCACCTTATCCGTCAATCTGCTTATGAAGCGGTAAAATCATCACCAGATATCACGCTTCTCACCGAGTCAGACATGACAGGCGTTAGCACAGATAATGAGGGCGCCTACATCAGCCTTGCTAGTGGAGAAAAAGTAAAATCACAACTTTTGGTCGCAGCAGACAGCCGATTTTCTGAAACAAGACGAGCGATGGGCATCCCCGCCAGCATGCATGACTTTGGCAAAACCATGATGGTCTGCGTCATGGAGCATAGTATCCCGCATCATCATGTGGCTTGGGAATGGTTTGACTACGGCCAAACCTTAGCACTATTACCGATGAATGGTATGCGCTCCTCTGTTGTCATCACCCTTCCCGCTAACGATATTCAACGGCTAATGTCGTTAAGCGAACCAGCGTTTAATGAGGATATCGCCATGCGCTTTAAGCATCGACTAGGTGCAATGCAATTAGCATCCACCCGACATGCTTACCCACTGGTAACAGCCTATGCCAGCCAACTTGTTGCAAAGCGCTTTGCACTGGTTGGCGATGCTGCCGTGGGCATGCACCCAGTGACCGCACACGGATTTAATTTTGGGCTATCTGGGATTGATGTACTTGCCCAAGAAATCAAAACTGCAAAGTCACGGGGTAGCAATATCGCTGCCACGGCGCTGCTCGAACGTTACGAAAGAAAACATCGCATCAAAACACGTCCTCTGTTTATTGCTACACATGCTATTGCAAAACTGTATGGAAACGACTCGATGCCTGCACGCCTCATTAGATCAGCATCGCTACGCATCGGTAATCGTGTCTCTCCCTTTAAACGTGCGGTGGCACATATGCTGACCGAAGCGCGTTAATGTCCTGTCAAATACATCTGTGATTTAACTAATAGATTGTAAAGTGAACCTGCATCAGGTTTAATTGACTATATATAAGTGCTCACAACACGACCAAGTCAATTAATTGCAAAGGAAACAGGATGGCGACAGCGTCTAAAACATTACGCGAAATTTCGGGCTTAGGACTATCGGCTACATCACTGGCATCTTCTGCCCTGGTGATGATTGATTGCCAAAATACCTATCGAAAAGGGCTAATGCAATTAACGAATGTGGAACCAGCAATCATTGAAGCAAAAAAACTACTTACACGCGCAAGAGTGCTCAACATTCCAATCATTCACATTCAACATGATGCTGGCGTGGGTTCGCCGTATGACATTACCGCCGAAATAGGCGCAATCTGTGATGAAGTGGCCCCTATCAATGGTGAAACTGTTATCGTTAAAAACTACCCTAACGCGTTTATCCACACAACACTTGATCAACATTTAAAAACACTAGGCATCAACAACATTGTGTTAGCAGGATTTATGACACACATGTGCATCAACTCAACCGCCCATGGTGGTTTTAATTTAGGCTATACAGTCACCGTAGTTGCAAGTGCCACCGCCACACGGCCACTAGAAGCCGCTAACGGAAAAGTATTGACTGCTGAAGAGGTGCATGAAGCCGCCATTGCCTCAACGCGTGATTTATATGCGGCTATTGTAGATAATGTAGATGCACTGAGTTGATTCAACCAACACTTAGCTAAATCTCCACAGCTTACTAAGCACTTAATTGGTAAGCTGTGATTCCGTGCTTCACGATTAAACCAGCTTAGTGATATCCACAACCGATCCATAATGCTTCATGAGCGCATCAAACTGCTCAATAGGTAATGGCTTACTAAATAAATACCCTTGATATGCCATACAGTCATGCTGCTTCAAGAAGGCCAATTGCGCTTCGGTTTCAACACCTTCAGCAATCACGTTTAAGCTAAAGTTCTGTGCCATATCAATAATGGTTTTTACCATCACTGCATCACTTTTATCGGTGGTGATATCTCGCACAAAACTTTGATCAATCTTGATCTGATCCAGTGGCAAACGTTTTAAATAAGAGAGTGAAGAAAACCCAGTGCCAAAATCATCTAAAGACAACGTAACCCCTACTTCTTGTCTTAATAGATTCTTTTTTGCAATCACATCAGCAATATCATCCAGCGCGACACTTTCTGTCAGCTCTAACTTAAGTCGTGATGGATCTATCCCATGTTTACGAATAGCCGATACGACCTGCTCAACAAAGTTTGCTTGCTTAAACTGCTGCGCGCTAATATTAACAGCTAACACCAAATTGCCCATTTTCTCATGCGCACTCCACACAGCAATCTGCCGGCAGGCCTCGTCTAGCACCCAATCACCAATATTTAGAATCAATCCACTTTCTTCTGCCACTGGAATAAAATGTGCTGGTGAAACCATGCCTCTTTGCGGGTGTATCCAACGAATCAGTGCCTCTGCACCTATTGGCTGATTTTCGTGGTCAACTTGTAGTTGGTAGTGCAACTCAAATTGTTCGGTTTCTAGTGCATGATGTAAATCAGACTCTAGCAAAGCACGCACTTCAACTAGCTTCTGCATTCGGGGGTCAAAAAAGCGGACTCTATTTCGGCCGCCATCTTTTGCCTGATACATTGCCATATCGGCACGTTTGATTAATTCCTCTACACTTTTATCCTGTCCGCAAAAAACCGACACTCCAATGCTTGATGAGCTATGTATATTCAATTGGTTGATTTGATAAGGCTCGGCAAGTGCTGCACGTATGTTTTCAGCAATTTTTGCCGCCATACGGGAAGCGTCTTCTAAATTTGCACCTAATCTTTCTACCAGTACAACAAACTCATCACCACCCTGACGGGCAACAGTATCCACCTCCCGCACACAGGCGTTGATTCTTTTTGCCACCTCAATCAGCAACAAATCACCATCACTATGGCCTTGCGTATCGTTAATGACTTTAAACTTATCTAAATCAAGAAACAACAAAGCCCCATATTGCATACTACGCGCAGAGGCTGCCAAAGCAATGTGCAGCCTGTCCAGTAAGTGTCTTCTATTAAATAAGCCAGTTAACGCATCTTTATAAGCTAGGTTCTGAATTTCCTCTTCTGCCCGTTTGCGGTCACTAATATCACGACCCACCGATTGAATTTCTGTCAGTTGTCCATGCTCGTCAAAAATCCCTCGGTTACTAAACTGCATCCAGTGAACCTGACCACTTGCAGACAACACTCTATTTTCAATTATCACCACAGGGTTAGCCTGAGACATCGTGGATAATTCAGCAATCACACGCTGCACATCTTCAGGGTAAACAACGGGTGTCCATGTGGAGCCAATCATCTCCTCTTCGGTTTTACCAAAGAACCGACAATAAACATCATTCACAAAAATATAGGTGCCATCAGCACGCAATCTCGAGATGACTTCCGTTTGATCTTGCACCACGGAACGAAAGCGCTCTTCACTTTGCCTCAGCACGGCTTCTGCCTCTTTAATGGCGCTGATATCAGTCACTAGAACAAAGAATCCATGCACCTCGCCATCTCTAATATCTGGAATGTAATGCGCTAATGAGTGACGCGAGCGGCTACTATCTGCATTAGGGATAATCCGCTCAAACTCCTGAAACTCGCCCCTTAAGGCACCTTCAATATAGGGCAGGTTTAAGCGATATAGATCTTCACCCAGTAGCTCCCAAATATATTTACCAACAATCTGACTAATATCTACACCAAACCATAGTTCATAAGCCTTATTTACAAAGCGATTCTTCAGGTCTTTGTCCCAATACCCTACCATCGAAGGTAAATAATCGAGTACAGTTTGAATCACTGAACTTGATAACATTGAGTCAGCGATCTGATCAGAGGCTTTAGAAAGTTTTGATAATTCTTCAGGCAAAATAAGATTGTCGGTAACACTAGCTTTTACATCTTCTGAATTAGCGAATACTGGCGGAATTGATGGAGATTTCATAAGCGAATAGTGCCATAACTTATTAAGGTTAAAAAGTAATTAGTTAACAATATCAATCATATGAGAATAAAAACTTTTGTTTATCATCGGGCTTGTTTCAAACAGTTCCATCTACTCACTAAAGTGTAAGTTAGCCGCGAAAAGCGCTTAATTGCTCAATCAATAAGCCGACAAAAACTAAAAAGGAGCCTGAGCTCCTTAAAAAATAAAACGCCTAAACTTTAGCGCTCAGACTAAATAACAAGTCTGCTTTATTAGAAGCTAGCGAGATACTTATTTCTTTGGTGCAGGTTTACTAGGAATGAGAGTAGAGCCCGACACAACAACTACTTTTTTGTCCTGTTTAGGCTTTTTCGTCTCTTTGTTTTTATGTAACTGCCCTTTTGCCATGATGTTTCTCCTAAAGTTTTCAACATCAAACTGATTAATCAATCATTAAACACTACGTGCTTAAAAATCACTCAGATATGTTTGATTCATATGGTGAATTGGACTGGTATCCTCACCAATGGTTTCATCATAGGCTGATGCGAAAATATAGGGTGATTATTTTTAACTAAGGCTATACAAGGCTATGTGAAGTAGCGCCTGCAAACTTAAATAAAACGCTAGCTAGAACAAGCAGTAAAGATAAGATTGGTCTGTGAGCCAATCATTGAAACCAATTAAATTGGTCGGCGTGGAGAGATTCGAACTCCCGACATCCTGCTCCCAAAGCAGGCGCGCTACCAGGCTACGCTACACGCCGAAGGTCGGCACTATACTGCTAACAAGCATACCCGTCAACTATTAACGCTTAGTTAACTACTACCACCTGATTTAATTGTATTGTTTTACACTAACAAGTGCCCAAGCTTGTATTGGCAGTGATTAAGCCGGCCGTTAGCTCTTGTCAGCTCGCCACTGTGCATTCAACAAGCGATCTTGGCGCTCATCTCCTAAGCGCCGAATAAAAGTACAAGTCTGGCGATGAATAGTCACGCCCCGATCGCATGTCACATAACCGACGATGGCATCTGGAAAAACTGGCTTGCAGCATTTAGCCATATTGGTCTGTAAGTTACCGATACCCTCTATCGTCACTTCTGTTGTGCTTAAATTTGTGGGTACTCTTTTTACCGCTACATGACTGACCTTCTCGGCATTTGGGTGCAACAACTCTTGAATAGCCGTGGCCATTTGATATTCGCTTACATCTCCTCGACCAATCGCATTTAAACAATCTTCAAGTTTATTAAAATGTAGCTTTTGGGCGATTTTTTCCTGATTCAACGAACCAGCACCCGCACGATGAATCTCCTTATCTAACCTTGCACGTCCGTGCGTGATATTTTCTTCTGCGTGCTGATGTTTAAACCAGTGTCTTACTTTCGCTCGTCCGCTTGCACTCTTTAAGTAGCCAAGTGTCGGGCTTAACCAATCGCGGCTAGGCGCACCATGCTTAGTGGTCAGAATTTCTACCCGCTCCGCATTCTGTAGTTTGTAATTAAGCGGTACGATATGACCATCCACTTTAGCCCCGCGCGTGCGGTGCCCTAAATCTGTATGTAAGGCATAGGCAAAATCAATAGGCGTCGCGTCTTTAGGTAAATCAACCACTCGCCCTTGTGGGGTAAATACATAGACATTGTCCTGAAACAATTCAGTCTTAAACTGCTCAAGTATGTCACCACTGTCTTTGGGCGCCTCTTTCCACGCCAATATTTGGCGTAACCATGCGATTTTCTCATCGAGTACGATGTCAGACTTGCCACCTTCTTTGTAGCGCCAATGGGCAGCGACACCAAGCTCAGAATATTCATGCATTTCAAAGGTTCGAATCTGCACCTCTAACGCCAAGCCTTCTGGCCCATTCACTGCAGTATGTAACGAGCGATAATTATTGCTTTTGGGGCGTGCAATGTAATCATCAAACTCACCTGGAATAGCCTGCCATAGCGTTTGCACCAAACTGAGTGCGGTGTAGCAGTCTTTCACGTCATCCACCAAAATACGCACAGCACGCACATCGAACAACTGCTCAAAATCAAGATTTTTGCGCCGCATTTTGTTGATAATGCTGTAGATATGTTTTGGGCGACCCGATACTTCAGCTTTGATACCAGCCTGCGCTAATTTTTGCTTAAGCGTATCCTCAACGTGCTTAATATATTGTTCACGGTCAACACGACGTGAATCCAGTAGCTTGGCGACTTCTTTGTAGAGTTGCGGCTCTAAATAACGCAGTGACAGGTCTTCCATCTCCCACTTAAGCTGCCATACTCCTAAACGATTTGCCAGTGGGGAAAAAACACCTTGGATACCCCGTGCAATCTGCTTTTGTTGTGTTTCACTAGCACCCGCTAAGTAGCGAAGCGTTTGCGTGCGTTCGGCTAGCTTAATCAACACCACACGAATATCTTGCACCATTGCCAACAGCATCTTGCGTAAGCTTTCAATCTGCTTGCTGTAGTCGCCATTTTCTTTATCCTGCGCTTGCAGATCTTCAAACTCACTGAACTCCTGCACTTGCTCTATGCGCAAAATACCTTCCACCAAACTGACGATATTACTACCAAACCTTGCTTTTAAAGTTTCCTGCCAGTTGTCGATATGCGCAGGTGCCGCATATAAAATGGTCGCGATAATGGTCTCCGCATCCATATTTAAACTAATCAGTATGGCGGCTGTGCCTGTTGCATGTTGCAACAAGGGCACGCCTGTTAATTCAGTATGTGATGCATAGGCCAAAGTCGCAAGCTCACAAGCTTGGCGAACTAACTCAACCTCACTAGGAGATAAATGCTTCGATAATGAATCTATCCATACTTGCGTATCATGATCAGATAAAGCTGGAATTTGTAATGAGCTGGAGCCATGAATCATTGTTATTTAATCTTCTATTCTAAAACCAACCTTAATAGTTACTTGATAATGCGCAATCTGACCATTCACAATATGGCCTCTAGTTTCCACAACTTCAAACCAATCCATATGTTTAACAGTTAACGCTGCTTTGGCAATTGCGTTACGAATAGCGTCATCTGAGCCAACTGTAGAGCTACCAACAAGTTCAATCAGTTTATAGGTATGTGCAGACATGTCATTCTCCTTGATTAAAAAATCTTAAATAAACCCTGATAATTATCATCATCTGCTTTTTAATGGAATATTACCAATTTAATTTGGTGCCATTTAATTGGCTTTCAAGATGGTTAATCAATATGCGATCGTTTAACTTGTAGCATCAACGCTAGATTAACATCCATCATTCTGTGAAAAGCTGCCTGTGGTAAGATTCCGTCACATTCAACTTGCTTAACCAACTCAATATCACCATGACAAATACAGAACAACTAACAGACGGCCTAAAAAGCATCACAGGCCTGACAGATCAAGAGTACGAAGCACTTAGCGCCGCGCTTGCAAAAATGAGAGCACCTAAATTGGAGGCTGGAGATAGCGGTGTTCATTCAAAAATGCTATCCGCAGTACGCCACCAACTTCAACAACGCTTAAATAACGGCAGCCATTTAAGTGACGATGAAAAAACAAAACTTATGCATGATATTGCAGAGCTTGATCGTAAAATGTACGCACTCTAACGCTTACAAACTCACTTATCCCTTAAATCATCATGACTCATTCAAGCATAACCATTGGAGTATAAAATGAAGCAATTTTTCATCACACTAAGCCTGACGTTGATCAGCTTTAACGTAGTGGCTGGATGGACTGAATTTGGTGGATCAAGCAGTGATGGCAATGTTAAGACGTATTTTGAACAAGTGACGGCTCGTAACAAAGACCATGTGATCAGAGTGTGGCAAATTAAAGACTACGCAAAACCTCAAGTAATCAACAATATGTCTTCTCTATCAGTGAAATCTCTGCTTGAAGTCAATTGTAAAACCAGAATGATCAGAACCTTGGCTTACACGCACTACAACCAAAATTTGGGTCGTGGCGAGCCTGTAATTAAGAACAGCAACCCTGACGAGTGGGGCAATATTGCACCAGACATTACCAATGAAGCGATGCGCAAGCGGTATTGTGGTCAATAATGCAGCCAGTGATGAAGTGCTAATCGTTAATCCTAACGAATAAGGCGCGATTCCTGAATGGCTAAACTTGGATAATTTTGACTGCCGCTAGCTTAAACGCCACACTCATCTCTTGCTAGCAACAGCAGTGTCTTCAATCGTTTAGACACGCCAACTTCTGATAATCAAATTACCTCAGTTCGGTTAACCACATATCAAGATAAATAATTAATATCTTTTGTGTGAATATGTGTATATTCAATCATGTGTATATCTCCATTGTGATTCTACAATGCTGAAAATTAATGGCAGTAGTTTTTCCCCTTAACGCTACACTTTTATTTTTCTTCGTATTATCAAAGTACAGCTTGCTGGAGATACCGATGTTGTTACAAAAAGTTTGGTATTTCAAGTTTCAGCAACTACTAGCAATGCTTAGCATTACATTGCTAGGCGGGTGCAGTGCAATCCCCACCATGGTGCCCGATATGGCAATGCATCCTGCCAAAGCGGTGCAACTGGACGGCGCACACGGCCCACTCTCCCCTAAACAGACTAAACAGATTCTCGCCAAACTAGAAAAGAATGGTGCAGACACCAATATATTTGATAAACACTTAGCCTTAGAAGCTGAGATTGTCGGCAGCCCATTAGTCGTTGGTAATCAGGTACAGCTACTGGTGGATGGCCCAAGCACCTATAACGCCATGTTTGCAGCGATTGAATCTGCAAAAGATCATATCAATATGGAAACTTTTATTATTGAAAATGATGAAATCGGGCAACACTTTATTGACATACTAGTCAGCAAGCAACGGAGTGGCGTTCAAGTCAATCTGATTTACGACAGTGTAGGCTCCATGAATACACCCAAAGAGTTTTTTGTTCCGTTGATAGAAAGTGGTGGCAACGTGCTGGAGTTTAATCCTATCAACCCGCTTAATTCGCGCAAAAGTTGGGAAGTCAGCCTGCGCGATCACCGTAAATTACTAATCGTAGATGGTGGAACCGCGTTTGCGGGTGGTATCAATATTAGCAGCGTTTATTCCAGTGGTTCGCGTGGCAGTGGCTCATTCAGAAAATCCAAATCAGGCGAAGGAAAAGTGCCTTGGCGTGACACTCACTTACGCATGTCAGGCCCAGTGGTGAGCGAATTCCAGAAACTGTTTATCGCCACATGGAATCAGCAAAAAGGCGAGCCACTAACCGTTAAAAAGTATTTCCCTGAAACAGGCAGTCAAGGTAACGAGGTGGTACGAGCGATCGGAAGCTCTCCCGATGAACCCTATAGTCAGATTTATTCCACCCTGCTATCTGCCATCAACAGTGCAGAAACTCAGGTCTTTTTAACTAACGCTTACTTTGTGCCTGATCCGCAACTGCTAGCATCCTTGAAAGATGCTGTTGAACGTGGTGTAGATGTAAGACTACTATTACCTGCAAAAACAGATTCAGCGTTGGTATTTTATGCCTCACGTTCTTACTACGACGAACTACTGAGTGCAAAAGTCAAAATATATGAACGACAAGACGCGCTATTACACGCAAAAACCGCGCTGATCGATGGTGTATGGTCAACGGTAGGCTCAACTAATCTAGATTGGCGTAGTTTCGTCCACAATCAGGAAATTAACGCCGTCATACTGGGCCAAAGCTTCGGCACACAAATGCAGGTGTTGTTTGAAAAAGACCTACAATCTTCAAAAGAAATCACGCTGGAAACATGGAGAAAGCGCTCAATCAGCACGCGCATTAAAGAAAGAGCTGCACGCTTATGGGCACGCTGGCTTTAAGCTGATAGCGGTTATTGGGTTTTCAATCTACAAGACATTAGACAAACCATCATCCGTCATTTAGCTTTACCCAAGCGATTGGGCTTGATTTGTCATTACTCGCCTTGCTCCTTTAGCCAGTCTAATGTGATGCCACATCAAATGGATGTTATGAGTATCGCTTGGCGACAAAGACGATATCTTGTCTACATCTCCACGTCTGGTTGGATAATTTGTATCGGACGAGAGCCAATTTTTGCCCCTGTCACTTCATCTAGCAGGACAGGTTTAATCTCTGTCCCTGCTTCTGCATCGAGGAAGCGCACTAATTTACCATCGCCACGGTATTTCCGCCCCCAGTCCCCTATCATAAAAAGTACAGGAAGGAAGTCTCTGCCTGCTGTTGTCAGCACATATTCATCACGCGGCGGGTGTTCTGAATAGACCCTTTTTTCAAGGATACCTTCCTCGGTGAGCGTCGCCAAACGTTTGGTGAGTATTGTCGGCGCAATACTGAGATTTTTACGAAACTGCTCAAAGCGCGTGAGGCCAGCATGCGCATCTCTAAGTATTAATATACTCCACGCATCACCAAGAAAATCGAGGCTCCTAGCGATTGGACAAGAATTTTTAGCATTAATTTTCGAGTTCATATCATTTTGATAGTGACATAGTATTCAACCAGTAGTAACATACTATCAAATTGATAGTGACAGTTACTTTCAGTTCGATAGTATCACTATCAAGTTAGATAATCCATCCTAAGGAGATTGATATGAGCAAGAAAGAATTAGGCGTTGCCATTGTGACAGGTGCGTCTTCAGGTATTGGCCAAGCTACAGCAGAGTTACTCGCCAATTCCGGGTATAAGGTGTACGGAACAAGCCGTAAAGAAGTGCAACCAGCTCAACGCTCTTATAAGATGATTACGCTAGATGTGAACAGTGAAGCATCGATTGAAGCTGCCATCAAAGAAATAGTCAACATTGAAGGCCGGATTGATCTAGTTGTAAACAACGCAGGATTTGGCGTAGCGCCTGGTGGTGCCGAAGAGAGCTCAATGGAACAAACCAAGATGATTTTTGACACCAATTTTTTGGGGATTGTCCGCATGACGCGTGCCGTAGTACCCTATATGAGAAAACAGGGTAAAGGGCGAATCATCAACATCGGCTCCATCCTTGGGTTGATACCAGCACCTTACATGGCCACCTATGCCGCCACTAAGCATGCAGTAGAAGGTTACTCAGAATCTTTAGACCATGAGTTGCGAACAAGAGGCATCCGTGTTTCTGTGGTTGAACCAGGCTATACCAATACGCATTTTGAAGCCAACACTTTAGAAGTAGACGCCAAAATAGATGAATACAATATTGCGCGGAAAGCACTCGCAAAATTGATGAAACTGGCTATTGCGGCAGGCGACGATCCCAAAGTGGTTGCCAACGTTGTATTAAAAGCTGCCAACGCTAAACATCCTAAGTTACGTTACGCTGCTGGTAAATTAGCGTGCCGGCTAAGTTTACTGAGAAGATTTGCCCCTGCGGCCTTAGTTGATATCGGCATTCGTCAAGAGCTAAAACTTGATTCACTTGAAAAAATAGCGAGTCAACCCTAGGCAACCATCATGAAATTATTCACCTTCTATCGCCTTTCAGTGTTCAGTTCAATCTTGTTTATATTGCTGGCCATCATCTTAATGTTTGCGCCGTCCCAAATGTTAGCCAGTTGGGGAGTGGAATTAACAACCTCAGTAGGGTTGATGGCAAGACGAATCGCAGCACTCTATATAGGTATCGCCGCGATGTTTTTCTTTGCAAGAAATGCAGAACATTCGGCAACCCGTACAGCACTTATTCACGGAACCATCATCTCTTGCTTGATATTGGCGGCGCTTGGCGCTTACGAGCTTTATGTAGGGCATGCATCTAGCGGCATATTGCCTGCCATCTTTGTTGAAATCGGTCTTGCGCTGGCGTTTACGTATGTAGGGTGCGCATGCAACAATACAAAAAGCCTCAATAAAAACCAGAGGAAAAAATGATGAAAGCACTTATCTTAAAGCGTTATGGCAAGTCTGATCAGCTCGCGTTTGCAGACATTTCCCCGCCTGTAATCAAGCCCGATGAAATGCTCGTCCAAGTGCATGCCGTGGGACTGAATCCGATCGACAATATGATTCCTAAGGGAACCTTCAAAGCCATTCTCAAATTAACACTACCCGCTACCATGGGCAGCGATGTAGCAGGTGTTGTGGTAGAGGTAGGAAGTCGCGTGACCCGCTTTAAAACGGGAGATGCAGTATTCGCCAGCATTTTCGATTTAGGTACCGGCGCACTTGCTGAGTTTGCTGTTGTGCCCGAGAACGTCGCCGCCATCAAACCAACCAACCTAGATTTCGTGCAAGCAGCGTCTATCCCAATGGTAGGGCTCACGTCTTGGCAAGCCCTCAAAGAGCGGGCAAATCTCAAGCCTGGTCAGAAAGTATTCATACCTGCGGGTTCTGGCGGGATTGGCACGTTCGCGATTCAGCTCGCAAAACATCTCGGCGCAAAAGTGGGAACAACAACCAGCACGGGTAACGTAGATCTAGTAAAACGCCTCGGCGCTGATGAAGTAATCGATTACAAGAAGCAAGCATTTGAAGATGTACTACAGGGTTACGACGCAGTGCTAGGCACTGTGAGAGGTGATGGAATCGAGAAATCACTTCGTATATTAAAACCAGAGAGTAAGGTCGTGTCGCTCATCGGCCCACCAGACGCTGCGTTCGCTCATGCCCGAGGCATGAACTTCCTCATGAAGTTTATATTTGGGCTGATTAGCTACAAGATAATTCGCCAAGCCAAGAAGCGGAATGTCGAGTATTCATTCTTGTTTGCACATCCTGATGGCCAGCAACTAGGAGAGATAGGAAAGCTTCTAGAGGCAGGCGTCATACAACCAGTCATCGATAAAATATTTCCGTTTAATCAAGCAAAAGAAGCACTTGCCTACCTTGAAGCAGGCAGAGCCAAGGGAAAAGTCGTGGTTAAAATTATTTGAATACGTCTACACTCAGTGGAACCCATCGCCACGCGACTTAGCTTCGTCATGATAAACTGGCTCCAGTCTATCAACTAAGATCAAATATCAAACAATGATTCAATACAACCCAAAAGACTGGATTATCTTTATCTTCCGTTTTCACGAGTCGGATACCTTTCGACGGCTCATCCCCATGATGATATTCATTGGGCTGTACGCTGGCGGCATTGCCTACTTAGAGTTAGAGTTTTGGCAACTTTCCGATAAAAGTCATGTGAAGAATATCCCGTTAATGCACACCACGGTCGGGTTTGTTTTGTCCTTACTATTGGCTTACAGAACCAACACCGCTTATGAACGCTGGTGGGAAGGCAGAAAAACATTTGGCGCACTCGTCAACAACAGCCGCAATCTGGCGCTCAAACTTTCCGCTTACTTATCTGAAGAAAGTGACCGCAACTTCTTTAGAAAAGCCATCCCGACCTATGCCTCAGTGCTCTCTAATCACCTATCCAACGAAGAAGTCGGCCAAATGCTGTTTGAAGGTTTAGCGTTACAAATCAACCAGCACAATCACGCCCCCAACCAAGTGGCTAAAATCCTGTTTCAAAAAGCCAACGAGCTATACACATCAGGCAAAATCACAGGCGACCAGTTCTATATCATCAACGACGAACTACAATCGTTTACCAGTATTTGCGGCATTTGTGAACGAATTAAAAACACCCCAATCCCCTACTCTTATAGTGCATTTATTAAGAAATTTATCTTCTTTTATGTCATGACACTGCCATTTGGCTACGTGTTCAGCTTGGGCTATTACGTGATACCCGTTGTCGTGTTTATTTTCTATGTGCTAGCCAGCTTAGAACTGATTGCCGAAGAGATTGAAGACCCATTTGGTAATGATGATAACGATTTACCTACCAAGAAAATTGCGGCGAATATTAAAAAGCATGTAGAAGAGTTGCTGTAAGCACCGATAGCCCATACAATTAGGGTGGGTGGGCAATGATTGCCCACGTAGCGCTTTATATTCATGCATGGGTAGCGAGTTATCCACCGACCTTAACTAAGCACGAATATACCCAATAATAAATGGTAATAACACGGCACTCAATACGCCATTTAAGCCCATTGCCATACTCGCATATGTGCCAGCTTCATCATTAATGCTAAACGCACGGGTAATGCCTAAACCGTGCGCACCCACACCAATGGCAGTGCCGCGCATCCACCAATGTTGGATATTGAGCGCATTGAAAATATACGGCGCTAAGATAGAACCCAACATGCCCGTAATCACCGTAAACACAGCGGTGAGGGTGGGTGATACATGAATGCGCTCGGCAATGCCCATGGCAATAGGTGCGGTGACGGATTTTGCATACATGCTGCCGACAATCGTACTACCAGCCCCCATGCTTTTCGCAATCATTACCCCTACAAAAATCGACACTGCACTGCCAATAGTTAATGCGAGTGTAATGGGGAATAGCTTACCTTTTAAATCATTAAAGCCACGATAAATGGGCACAGCTAACGCCACCGTTGCTGTCCCCAATAAAAAATGCACAAACTGCGCGCCTTCAAAGTATTTTTGGTAAGGCATATCCATGAATGAAATAATGCAAGTGACCAATAACACCGAAATGGCGACAGGGCTAAAAACAGGGTGGCGATTCACTTTAACGTAAATCATGTAACCTAGTTGGTAGGTCGCTAACGTGAGCACCAGCGCAAATAATGGGTCACCGGAAAGATACACCCAAATTTCAGAGATCGGTAAGCGGTCATTCGTCATGGGTCGCCTTCCAGAAAAACTTAAGCACCAATGCGGTGACAGCAATCGTCAGCACCACACTCACTAATAATGCCAAAGTGACCGCTAATCCATGCGTTTTCAGGTCGGGTAAAAATAACACTACACCCACAGATGCCGGCACAAACAGCAAACCCAAGTGTTGACGGAACGTATCAGCCACCATCCCCAACGGCTGGTTAACCTCGCCTTTAATCACCAAAAAGCTGAGTAATAACAGCAAACCAATCACAGGGCCCGGAATATCAGGAATAAAGAATTTAGAGATTAACTCCCCCATTCCTTGCCAGATTAAGATTTGTACTAGGCCGTCTATCACTGTTGAGAATTTCTTAAAAATAATTGTAGATAGATTGTAATGGGTTACTGATTTTTTTCAATGTAACCATCCCTATTTTAAGGGATGGTTACACGGGAAACATTAAAAAATGGTGGAGTTTTTTATATTCAAAGCAATTTTTTACCAATCAATGTCACTCTATCAAACGAATAAACATGCTCTCTTGGGCTCTCACCACACCTACCAACTATTCTTCTTGGAAATTCTGGCTCACCGTTTTCTAAATAAACCTTCGCACCACAGATATTGCATGTTGACACATACTTGGTTAATCGAACTTCTTTATGAGATAGCTCATCCTTTTCATTTTTAATAGTAACAAGTTCTTGAAGCACATTGGATTCTTTATACTTAACAAACCAATCAGAGGCCATGATGACTTTGTCCTCAACAAATCTATCCGCTCTGTCTTTATAAGATTTTGCAATTAAATACCCAATAAAAAATGATACTAATAAAGCCAATGTCTTAGTTGTAATTATGCTTGGATTTAAAAACCAATTTAAATAAACCAAATAGGCAACTGAGGTGATTACAATAATTGAAATGATTGGATAAAGAATCATTAACCATTTCCTTAACCCTGACATTGCCAACTCTCTGCTTAACATTATTTTTGCAAAAATTGTCGCTTGAATTTCTTTTACTGGGGTATATTCGATCTCCCCTTCCTTAGCTTCATATTTTTTTAAAAGATTACTTTTGGTTTCAAGTATAGGCAGCCCAACAAGTTTGTACTTTGAGGCGTTCCCCTGACCGCCGATAGTTGATGTCTTTTCAATCCATGGATAGCAATTTAATCCTTCTTGTTGGGCAAAACGTGAGAGAGGGCTCTCGATTTGAACTTTAATTTTATCTTCTAATTTTGTATAAATTGGATTTAACCAATTACTTGCTTTACTCTCCTCAGCTTCTGGCAAAACTCCTTTTTGTATCTCTTTTGATGTGAATGTGGGCTGGCTAAAAACTTCCTGACTTGAAATTCTTCTTAGCGTTTCTGTAGCAATAAATTGAAGAACATTGTAGTCATAGGTATTTGGATTGTCCTTAGATATAAATTTGATTAAACAATTTGCAAGTTGTTTTAATTGTTCTTGATTTTTCAACTCATCCATAACCTACACAACCTCCAATTAACATGTTTAAGGATTTTTGCCATCTCTAAAAAGACCTAACCTAACCCTACTTAATTATTAGGAGGGTAAAAATGGTACTTTCTAAATACTACTACATCAATAATGTCCCTGTTCAAATTAGGTACTTGCCATCAGGAGACATCGCAATATGGCATCCATGCAACCAAGAGATTGCATACATTATTGATGGTGTTTGTCGTAATCGCGGGCGCTGGAATAGTCATTACAACAATTGGATTGTATTTAGCCAATTCAAGCATAAAGTCATAAATGATATTAAAAGTAGAGGTAGTAATAATGGCTAATACCTCTCAGAATATTCCGTATGCTATTAATGTTGAAACTGGCCGAAGAATTAAGCCTGAAGAAGGTTCGAATAATGCAAGAAAGGGTTTGTATGAGTGCTTTAACCCAGAATGTAGAAATCATGTATTTGTTTCTATAAGTAAAAATGGGCGAGCATTTTTTAAACATTACCCAAATAAAAATGATGTAATTGATTATAAAAACGCACATTCAAAATCGCAGGATACTCACACACGAGCCATCGAATTACTTAGTCATTTTTTTAAGAATGGGCTGGAGAGAAAGTCACCCATGCCACTGCTATTGTTCGAGACACCAGATGGTGTACAAAAGATTTTACCTTTTTTACCTAAATGTATCATTAAAAAGGAGTTCACAATTGAAGCAATAAATAAACGAATTGACCTTGCGATTGTGGACGAAAATAACAACCCTATATTATTAATAGAAGTTAATCATAAACACCCAGTCCCGTTAGAAAAGGAGATTGCCTTGAAGCAATTTTGGTGGATAGAGGTCAATGCGAAAGATGTAATAAATGACCCGAGCAATCTTGTGGTTAGGAAGCACAGAAATTTCCCATACGAGTTTGACTTACTTGGAGCACAAGATATTCTTTTTTAATTTACGTTTGAGTTGCATATTTAATGCGAGTTTATCCGAGATTAACTCGTGTTGTAATCAAAATGATATTGCAAAAAATTAAGGTGTTTACGCCGTTAAGTTTTCGTGCTCGCATGGTTTGTATAACCCCTTTGCCGCACGTAGGCTTGAGCAAGCAAAAGTAAAGTAACTCAGCGAGAGGGAATGGTGAAGATTTAGATTATTACGCATCATACTTGGCTACGAGCTTGGCTTATTTTTGTTTACTCACCCCAAATGTGTGAAATAGTTACAACATGGAATAAATTGTAACAATTATTGACTTTAAAGTTGACATAAATTTTCTTTCCGTTTTTCAGGGTTATCGAGGCTACAAAAACTATCTGATAACCCTCTGGTATATCCAACGGCAACTTAAGTTGGCTCATTTGGCTTCACCCCCTTTCTGTTGCTTAAATTTTCGAGTTCCCGCTCGAATGCAACGGTTAAGGTTAATAAAACCAACAGCGTCCTAACAACAAACCTGAAATTTTCCCCTTAAGAAAATGCATTATCAAAACTAACTGGTTTTGATAGGAAAAATTTATTCAATTAAACTTTACTTCTCTTTACGCACACCTTTAAAAGGTGTGCCATTGGCTTTTTGATCCATAAACTGACCATTATTTAAATCTCGTTTAGTCCATTTATCATTTTGAGGGTTATAGACTTGTGAGCGGTCACGTACGGCACCATTTCTATGCCCATCACCTTTAGGTGGATTAGTAGCCATACAACTGTGGTTTAAGGCATAAGCTGCGATTTTAAACCGAGTGAAAACAACTATTCTTACAATCATATTTAACCAAATGTCGCTACTAGGTATAGGCAAATGTTGCGATTTTATAATGCACTGATATGCATAAATTGCGATTTTAATTTTTATATAAAACTTCCGCTTTGGGGGACAAAGCGGCTATTCCATTTTTGTGAATTGATCTCTATAGACTATCCAAAGCAGACGTTCAAAATACACTAGATATTGATTGAATAATTGTATTACCTCAAACGTAATGCATTGGTAATCACTGATACAGAACTCAAACTCATGGCGAGAGCTGCAATCATCGGTGATAGTAACCATCCAGTCAGTGGGTAAAGCAGACCAGCTGCCAAAGGTACACCTAGCGAATTGTAAACGAAGGCAAAGGTAAGGTTTTGCTTCATATTAATAATCGTCTGCTCCGAGATTGCTCTCGCTTGAGCGATGCCGCGCAGGTCACCTTTTACAAGAGTCACTTGGGCACTATTCATTGCAACGTCTGTTCCAGTCCCCATTGCGACACCTACATTCGCTTTAGCTAGCGCAGGTGCGTCGTTGATACCATCGCCCGCCATTGCAACGAAACGGCCCTCACGTTGTAATTTATCTACCAGCGCTAATTTGTCAGCAGGCCTGACTTCGCCATAGACCTCATCAATACCAAGTTTGGCAGCTACTGATTTTGCTGTTGCAAGACCATCTCCGGTTGCCATGATTACCCGAATATCAAACGATCTGAGAATGCTCAATGCTTCTAATGAACTTGCCTTAATTGGGTCAGAAACAGCTAGTAATCCGGCCATTTTCCGATCTACCGCCAATATCATGACACTAGCCCCCTCGGCTCTTAATGCTTCTGCCTGTGGCTTCAAATCTTCTACAAATACACCAATTTGCGTCATCAGTGCAGTATTGCCTAACGCAAGTGCTTTGCCGGTCACAATCCCTTTAACACCGATACCAGAAATTGAATCAAATGCTTCTACCTTATCCAGTACAAGCCCCTTTTCTCGCGCGGCTTGCACAATAGCATCTGCCAGAGGATGTTCACTTCCCTGATCTAAACTAGCCGCCAGACGCAGCACTTCATCCTCGGTGAACCCTTTGTTAGCAATAATACGGTCAAATCTAGGTTTGCCTTCTGTTAACGTCCCTGTCTTATCGACAATAATGGTGTCAATTTTTCGGAAGTTCTCTATAGCTGCAGCATCACGGAATAACACACCCTGAGAAGCCGCCTTACCCGTAGCAACCATAATAGACATCGGCGTTGCCAATCCTAATGCACATGGACAGGCAATAATAAGCACCGCAACAGCATTAATGAGACCATAGACCCAACTAGGCTCTGGGCCAAATATTCCCCATGCAAAAAATGTCAGTATCGCGATGACGACAACGGTGACAACAAAGTAGCCAGCCACATGATCAGCCATACGCTGCATTGGAGCTCTGGAACGTTGAGCCTGCATCACCATTTGCACAATACTAGAGAGCACAGTCTGAGCACCTACCTTCTCGGCGCGCAACATTAATGCACCATTTATGTTTAGCGTTGCTCCAATCAGCTTATCACCGACACGTTTTGTTACAGGAACAGGTTCACCCGTTAGCATGGATTCATCTACTGCACTTCCGCCTTCAATCACGACACCATCTACCGGCACTTTCTCACCTGGACGAACGCGAAGCGTGTCACCGACATGAACGTGCGTCAAAGGCACATCCTCTTCACTGCCATCAGCATTAATCCTGCGGGCAGTCTTAGGTGCCAATCCCAGTAAGGATTTTATTGCAGCAGATGTCTGTGAGCGTGCCTTCAGTTCAAGCACCTGACCCAGCAAGGTCAGGGAAATGATTACGGCAGCCGCCTCAAAGTAGACTGCCACACGCCCCATCGCCATAAACGACTCGGGAAAAACATCAGGAGCTACCGTAGCAACAACGCTGTAAACAAATGCTGCTGAAGTACCCAGACCAATCAGAGTCCACATGTTAGGTTTGCGATTAATGACTGACTGCACACCCCGCTGGAAGAAAGGCCAGCCTGCCCATAATACAATCGGTAATGAAAGAACGAGCTCGATCCAGCTTTGTGTTGTCATTTCGAACCACTGTAATCTGTGACCCAGCATCGCTAAGACTGTGACGATGATGGTGAGTGGCAACGTCCAAATAAAACGTCGTTTGAAATCCACCAATTCGGGACTATCACCTTCTTCCAGAGTCGGCATTTCCGGCTCCAGAGACATGCCGCACTTAGGGCAGGCACCAGGTTTGTCCTGACGTACCTCGGGGTGCATTGGGCAGGTATAAATTGTACCTGTGGCATTAATTTCGGCAGTTACCGGCTCAGTATTAACAGGATTAGATTGATGATATTGAGAAGGATTTTCTGTAAATTTACCCTTACATCTCGCACTGCAGAAATAAAACATTTTGCCTGAATGCTGCAAAGAATGTGGAGACTGTTCAGTAACACTCATTCCACATACCGGATCTTTTAACTGCTCAGAGTTATTGTTATGCATATCCACGGGCTCTACTCCTTCGATTATTAATGTAGCTTAACTAACCAACCAAACCGTACCCAGCGTTTTTCACAGCCGATCTAAGCTGATCCGAGGTAGTAAAATTCTCGTCGTATTGAACCTGAGTATCGCCAGTTGATAACTCCACCTGCACTCCATCAACACCGTTAATAGATTTCAGTGCTCGCGTTAAACTATTTACGCAACCGCCACATGTCATGCCGGTTACTTTTAAAAATTCTGTTTTCATGATGATTCTCCTTAAATTTAGTGTGTATGCTCATGCTGCGAATGCTCATGAACTTGATCATCTGGCACTGTATCCGCATGGGAATGTTCACTCATGTCGGTCGCAGTGTCACTGTAGTGACCATGTCCAACACCATCTTGTGGAACTGGCAGTGACATGACTCCCAAGCCATGCCGGTAGACTAGCTCTCCACCATGCCATGCCGTGATGGCGACCATACTCCACGCGCCAATCACCGCAACTACAAACCACCAAACAGGAGGTGAATCTATCTTATTGCGCCAACCATCCCAGCTAGCCAGAATGATTAATACTATCGATGTTCCTAACGCCCAGTTGCGGTGGATTAACATGGCAGCGTGACTGGCATCATCATGGGTTACGCTGTTATAAGCCTGCCAGCCAAAAAACACGGCTGGCAATACTGATAATGCGCTTAGCCACAATAGAGTGCGAGCAAGAGTGGCAAAGTTGCTGAAAATTGGCTTCCCTCGCGTTGCAGCTGCCGCAATATGAAAAAAAGCTGACACCGTGGTAAGTGCAATTGGAAAGTGCACTATCAACGGATGCAGGTTAGGAATTATTTCAGGCATTCGGAGCTCCTTTTCTTTGGAGTGATATTTGTTTTATAAGTGCGTAAATTGCCGGGATCACGATAAGCGTCAATACCGTTGAAGAAACCATACCGCCTACCATAGGCGCAGCAATACGCCGCATCACTTCAGACCCAGTGCCGCTTCCCCACATAATAGGAAGTAAACCTGCCATGATGGCCACTACAGTCATCATCTTTGGTCGTACACGTTCTACCGCACCTTCCATCACGGCTTCATAAATATCGGCGACAGTGAAGACTTTGCCTTCGGACTCGCGCTTTGTTTTGAGCTCAATGTATGCATGATCGAGATAGATCAGCATAATCACACCGGTCTCCGCAGCTACACCAGCTAATGCAATGAACCCAACCGCAACGGCAACGCTCATGTTGTAGCCTAGCCAATACATCAGCCAGATTCCGCCAACCAGAGAAAACGGCACTGACAGCATGACGATAAAGGTTTCTGTTAAGCGCTTGAAGTTTAGATATAGCAGCACGAAGATGATGAGCAATGTAAGTGGAATCACGATCTTCATCTTGGCTTTAGCGCGTTCCATATATTCAAACTGGCCGCTCCATGTTGCGTAATATCCAGGTTGGAATTTAACCTGCTCACGAACCGCTTTCTGCGCATCGGCTACATAACTGCCGATGTCTCTATCGCGAATATCGACAAAAATATAAGCGGATAGCAATGCATTCTCGGTACGGATGCTAGGCGGCCCTTTCTCTAAGGAAATGTGCGCCAATTGACCTAGCGGGATCAATGCTCCGTTCATGGCAGGCACTAATACCTGACGCGCGATAGCATCCGGGTCTGAACGCAGTTCGCGTGGATAACGCGTGATTACCCCAAAGCGCTCTCGTCCTTCAACCGTCGTGGTAACTACTTCCCCGCCAAGCGCGCTGCTGATCACATCCTGCAAGTCGCCCACGGCTAGACCATAGCGAGCCAGTGCCATCCGATCCGGCTCAATATTCAGGTAATAACCTCCCGTGATACGCTCTGCATAAGCACTCGTGGTTCCCGGTACGTTTTTAACTACAGCCTCGATAGATTTGGCGAGCTTTTCCATTTCAATCAAATCCCTGCCGAATACCTTGATGCCGATTGGTGTGCGGATACCTGTTGACAGCATGTCGATACGTGCCTTAATCGGCATCGTCCAGGCGTTGCTCACACCGGGCAATTGCACGGCTTTATCCAGCTCCGAGATAATCTTGTCGATATTCATGCCAGGACGCCATTCGCTCTCCGGTTTAAGATTAATGACTGTCTCAAACATTTCCATAGGCGCCGGGTCCGTAGCGGTATTAGCGCGACCTGCCTTGCCAAAAACCGAGGCTACTTCCGGGAAGCTCTTAATGATTTTGTTCTGGGTTTGCATAATCTCTGCGGCCTTCGTCACAGATAGTCCGGGCAAGGTGGCTGGCATGTAGAGCAAGGTGCCTTCGTTGAGGGTGGGCATGAACTCGCTGCCGAGTTTAGTCAGAGGATAGACAGAGATACCAAGCACAAGCAGCGCAAGCAGGATGGTAGTTTTTTTCCAGCGCATCACTAATGCAATGACAGGACGATAAATCCAGATCAGGAAGCGATTTACCGGATTTTTACCTTCTGCCATGATTTTGCCTCGTACAAACAGCAGCATCAGTACTGGTACAAGCGTTACCGAAAGCAGTGCTGCTCCAGCCATCGAGAATGTCTTGGTGAATGCAAGCGGCTGAAACATGCGGCCTTCCTGCGATTCCAGCGTAAATACAGGCAAGAAGGAAACGGTAATGATCAGCAGGCTAAAAAATAGCGCAGGGCCTACCTCTTTACAGGCATCAATAATAAGCTGCAATCGAGGCGCATCAGGCGGTGCCCGTTCAATATGCTTGTGGGCATTCTCTATCATCACAATGGCAGCATCTACCATAGCGCCGATGGCAATCGCGATGCCGCCCAAGCTCATGATGTTGGAATTGAGACCTAACGCATGCATCAGCGAAAATGCAATCAGAACACCAACCGGCAACATCACAATCGCGACTAGCGCACTTCGCACATGCATCAGGAATAGCATGCAAACCAATGCGACCACGATGCTTTCTTCCAGCAGCGTGGTCTTGAGATTATCAATCGCCCGATGAATCAAATCGGAACGGTCATATACGGTTTCCACCGTAACGCCCGGTGGTAAGCCAGGCGCAAGCTCAACGAGTTTTTGCTTGATGTTGTGGATGACTTCAAGTGCATTCTGACCGTAGCGGGACATGGCAATGCCGGCGACCACTTCGCCTTCACCATTGAGCTCGGCAATGCCGCGTCGCTCATCCGGTGCCAATTCAACCCTTGCCAAATCACGCAGCAATACCGGTGTACCTTTATCGGCCTTGACTACGAGTGTTTCCAAGTCACCGATGCCGCGCAGATATCCTTTGCCACGCACCATATATTCGGTTTCCGTCATCTCGACTACGCGTCCGCCGACATCGCGATTGCTCTCGCGAATCACCTGTGTAACACGCGATGGTGATACACCATAGGCTTGCAGCTTGCGTGGATCAAGAACGACTTGATACTGTTTAACAAAGCCGCCAACGCTGGCAACCTCTGCTACGCCATGCGCCTTGGTCAGCTGATAACGTAAATACCAGTCCTGAATTGCGCGCAATTCCTCAAGAGAGCGATTTTTTGCCAATACCACATACTGATAAACCCAGCCTACACCAGTAGCATCCGGACCCAGCGTTGGCGTAACGCCGCGTGGCAATCGGCCAGTCACACTGTTCAAGTATTCCAGTACGCGAGAACGTGCCCAGTAAATATCAGTACCATCTTCAAAGATCACGTAAACAAAGCTGGCACCAAAGAACGAAAAGCCACGCACGACTTTTGATTTTGGTACTGACAACATCGAGGTAGTGAGTGGATAGGTCACCTGATCCTCTACAACCTGTGGCGCCTGCCCCGGATACTCGGTATAGACTATCACTTGAACATCGGACAAATCCGGGATGGCATCCAGAGGCGTTTTTAGCAACGAATAAACACCGGCACCCACTGTAAATAACGTGGCTAACAAGACAAGAAATACGTTGCGTACTGACCAGTTAATAATTTTTTCCAACATGTCAGTGCCCTTCGTGCCCAGTTACCGGTGCAGGAGTGGTTTCCGCAGGTTCCGGCAAACTGCTTGAATGTGAACTGTGCTCGCCAAAGCTCCCTAGTGCGGCTTTAAGATTGCTTTCAGCATCAATCAGGAAATTGGCGCGAACTACCACGTTCTCACCTTCACTTAATCCTTCAGCCACCTCAACATAACCATCGCTACGCATACCAAGCTTGACCTCACGTGGCTCATACAGCCCTTCTGTGAGTTGAACCAGCACAACCTGACGTATACCACTGTCGATCACAGCCGAATCCGGAACCGCCAATACGCTGGCATCATGACCTGACATCAGTTGAATGCTGGCATACATATCAGGTTTTAGAATTCCGTCTGGGTTAGCCAGCACTATCCGTACTTTGGCAGTGCGGGTCTCAGAGGTGACTGTTGGATAGATGTAATCAATCTTGCCTTTGAGCTCCTTACCTGGATAGGCATTGACAGTAATGTTCACCGTCTGGCCAACATGCACCAGAGCGATGTCCTGCTCGAACACATCGGCCAGCAGCCAGACTCTCGATAGATCTGCAATCTTGAACAGGAGTTCGCCCGGCATAAAGCGCATACCCTGCACAGCAGTTTTCTCCAATACCACGCCGTTTGCCGGCGAGTACATCGTAAGCGTACGTGTCGCTTTACCGTCCTTTTTCAAACGCTGTAATTGAGCATCTGAAATATCCCAGTTACGTAAACGTTTAAGCGCGCTGTCAGCCAGTTGACCAACACCAAGCAATGATTCCGAGGTGCCGTTACTCAATGACTGTCGGCCATTCCAGGCGATCAGGTATTCTTCCTGCGCAGATACCAGTTCCGGACTGTAAACTTCCATCAGTGGCTGCCCACGTTTTACCGGCTGCCCGGTTGAATTGACATAGAGTTTTTCAATGTATCCCTCAAATTTGGTGGTGACTGTTGAGAAACGCTGTTCGTTAAATTGGAACTGCCCCACCGCACGCACCGTATTGACCATTTTTCGCGATAGCACTGGCTCAGTTTTTACGCCAAGCTTCTGTACCTTGTCGGTACTGATCTTGACCTGGTTATTAGAAACTTCCTCATCTGCATACACTGGGGTGTAATCCATACCCATAGAGTCCTGCTTAGGCACTGGAGATGTATCCGGCAATCCCATAGGATTTCGGTAATAGAGTATCTTCCGTTCAGCCGGTGCTGTAATAGCCGCAGGCATTTCTACTGACGGGTGGCTAACCTGCTGCAATCCCCACCAGTAGCCGCCACTTACAGCCGCAGCAACAACAGCTAGCGCCAGTGCAATCCATATTCCAAAGCGCTTCATAAATCTTCCCCAATCATTCTTTCAATCTCTGCAAGGCGGACTTCCTGTTCAACCCGCATCTTTATCTGGCCTTGTCGCGCAAGCCTGATTGCCTTTTGTGCATCCAGCAGCGTTGCAAAGTCCACTTTACCGTTTTCGTAACCTGCCAATGCCGAGCGGAAGGTCAACTCTGCTTGCGGGAGTAATGTGTAAGTAATAAGGCGCCCTTGTTTTTCTGCTGCCTCGAAAGCGACCAGGTTTTCCTGAAGTTCGCCTATCACCTGATTCTCTACTCCGCTACGACGTTCCTTGGCTGCATCTAGCATAGCGGCAGCCTCACTTTCCTGGGACCTGCGCGTATCAAAGCGGATAGGAATATTGACCTCTACCATCGCCTCCCAGCTACTGATATTGCTACCACGTTGAGTAGGCGCAATGCCTAGCGTTAGATCTGGGTAACGATTCTTTTCTATCAATCGCTTGTTAGCATCTGCCGCTGATATTTGTGCTGATTGTGTAGCAAGTAGTGGGTTATTTCGTACCACCTTTTGTTGCAAGGCCACTGTATCCAGCTTTTCTAGCGGCAGACGACGCAACTCTGGTAACGCAGAAAGAGGCGCACCTTGTGTCCGCCCCAGTATCGCGTTAAGACGCGCCTTAGCCTGTTGCTGATCGGTCTCCAGGCTGATAATCTCGGACTGTAAGGTGGTCTTCTCAACTTGAGCGCGAATTGCATCTTGCTGCGGCACTAAACCACTGGCATAGCGAACGCGAGTGACCGATTCAAGATCGCCTAGCAAGGTTAAGATATCCTCGTTAAGCTTCTTGAGGCCAACAGTCTGAAAATACTGGGCATAAGCGTTTTTGATTCGGGCGTGGGTTTCGGCAACACCGATGAGCCTGCGTCCTTTAAACTGCTCAAGCTGTGCAGTAGCCACTTCCCTACGCAAGTCCCGCTTTCCCCAAAGTGGAATGCTCTGCATTAGAGTGTATTTAGTTCCACTTCCTTTGCCAGGAAAAGGATTAAAACCATCAGGCGCATCACGCCCAGCAAAATCCATAAATTCAACGCGCAGCAAAGGGTCAGGTAGAGCGCCTGCAGGTGCGATTCGCTCGCTTGCTGCATCCGTCTCATATCGCATTGCCGTAAGCTCAGGGTTATGTGTGTCTGCCCAGTTTAGTAATTCCTGTACATTGGCACCGATAGGGTTGCCGGAAGCGACGTCTTCCGCCCAGGAAAGGCCTGGCAACATAAGTGCTGTGAAGGTCAGGACGAGCATTGTTTTTGAATTATTTGTTTTCATTTTCATACCTGTAGTCATCTGTATGGCTACCACGTTGAATTGCGGCTAGCCCAGATTCCTTATTTAACTGGTTTGATTTTTGTAATCAATGGGCCACTACCGTCGACTTTAACGAACTCGAATTCAACCTGATCACCAATCTTTACTGTGTCCAGCAGAGCCTTGCCAGCAACGTTAAAAAACATGGTCATACCAGGCCATTTAAGCTCCGGAACAGCGTCATGCTTCAATTTAACCTTGCTTAATGCACTGTCCATGGCAACGACTTCACCTTTTGCTGAATAACTCTTTTGATTATCTGCAGTCTGATGATGGGCATCGTTTGCGTAGACTGGAGCAGCAGCGATACTCAATACCGCAACGAACATACAAATTAATAACTTTTTCATTTCTTTGATCCTTTAATGTTTGATTGAATCTGGGCGGGACGTTGCCCGCCCGATTCACAAATTAATGCTTGTGTGTATTGTCAGTTCCTTTGGACATACAGTCCATTTCACCTGACCCTTTAGACATGCCACCCATATTCATCATCATGTGATGCTCGTCCATCATCTGGCTCATCATTTCATCCATGAGTTTCTGATGCTCGCTCATCCATTCTTCATGTTCCTGCATGGTCATGCCTGACTTCGGTTTCATAGCCTGCATTTTGCCCATGTTGTCATGCATCATTTTCATGTGTTCGCCCATAAGTTTTTTACGCTCATCGCCTTTGGCGGCCTCAGCTGCTTTAAGCTTCTGCTTGGCTTGCATAACTTTTTGAGTCATCTGCCTTTGAAATTCATCCTGCGCAGCAATCGCGGACACAGATAGAAAGCTGATGCTACAGACAGCAAGTGTTGCAATCATTTTGTAAATGGTTTGATTCTTCATGATAAATACTCCTAGACAATTTATAGTCACTGCAATTGCATAGAGGTGGTTCAGCAGTCGTGCGCGGTTATGTATAGGCGTAAACAGCCATACGCTAGACCTCGAACGGATATAAAACCACCGCCGGGAATACGTGCCGAAGAAATAGAAGTGTGTTGGGTACGATCAAGTACTCAGATAAGCATCTGAGTTCGAGAGCCGTTTAAAACAAGACGACCTTCGGCACTATGCGAAGGTTTGTCTGGGGGGATGAAAAAGTGAGGGTGGAACGGTATCCGGAACTTCAGATATATCGGTGGAGTACATAGGTAATGCACCACTAAATTCCAGAGGGGTGTTAAATGGAATAATTGCCTGTGCTACGCTTAAATGGCAGGGCAGGCATTTGTCACATGTTACATTTTTAGCTGGTTTTGCACTGTCATGGTGATCGCAGTGAGCCATATCATCCATATTGCTCATGTCAGCATTCACCTGCATTTGCTGGGTATCATGCATCTGACAATTAGGCATAGCTACTGCTGCCATGCCTTCTACAGGGAGGCATATCAGCATAATGAATTTAATTATTTTGGACTTCACGGATCAATTTTACGCTTAAAAAAAACTCTTTGCAATTACTTGAACGTACTATGTATGATAAAAAATAGAAATGATAATTGGAACTCATTTTGAAAACGTTATTGATATTCGCATTTTTACTGGCTTTGTCCGGTTGTAGCAGCATTCCAAGTGGTGGTCGCGACAATTGGATAGGACATACCGAATCGGGAGAAGCTTCTTTCTACGCTGATAAATTTCAGAATCGAAAAACTGCTAGCGGAGAGCGGTATAACCATAGTTTAAAAACAGCGGCTCATAACAAAATCCCTTTCGGTTCAAGCGTAAAGGTAACGAACAAGAATAATGGCAAAAGCGTCGTTGTAAAAGTAAATGATCGTGGCCAATTCGCAAAAGGCCGAGTTATTGATCTTTCAAAATCTGCATTTATTAGTATTGGCAACCCATCTTCTGGTGTGATAAACGTTAGTATAGAAGTTGTTCAGTAGCACATGACGATTCCTTCATGCGTGACGCCGCTTCGCGGCACAGCTTAATTCAGACATTGAACGTCCGCTTTGGGCTGATCACAGTCGGTTAGCTTCTATAGTTGACCGTCAGCTTTGCGGTGTGAGTTCAACCGGTCGATGCAACACACGTTTTGAATCTTTCTGCTGGGGTCTCGTAATTTAATGTTTTACGAGGTCTGTCATTTAGCTGTCTAGCCACTGCACTTAGTTTAGCTTGTGAGTGTACCGATAAGTCAGTGCCTTTTGGAAAGTACTGCCTTAACAAGCGGTTTGTATTTTCATTACTGCCACGCTGCCATGGACTGTTTGGATCGCAAAAGTACACATCAATATTCGTCTCCACTTTAAACCGTCGATGATCTGCAAACTCCGTACCTCTATCCAGAGTTAATGATTTATATAACTCATTTGGGAGTTTCTTTGCTTGCTTAATTAAAGCAGATACAACGCTTTCGGATTTTCTGTCTTTAATTTTAGCTAACATTACAAATCGTGAATGACGCTCAACCAATGTAACGATGTAGCTGTTTTTAGACCCTGCTATCAAGTCACCCTCCCAATGTCCTGGTATAGCACGATCCTCTATAGAGGCTGGACGTTCACTAATCGAAACTGTATCAGTAATTTGCCCAAGTCCATTTCCTTTTAAGCTCGAATGCTTGGACCTACGCATAATACGTTTCGTCCTCAGGTATTGAATTAACTCCTTCTTCAATACACCGCGAGTCTGAACATACAAGCTACGATAGATGGTTTCATGTGACACTTGGTTATGCTCTTCTGTAGGAAACTCTCTTTTCAACCAACCAGCAATCTGCTGCGGTGACCAGTTTAATTGTAGCTTACATGTGATGGCTTTTATTAAACCTTGATTACATGATAGTTTGCAAAGCTTTGGACGTTTCGCACGATCCCAGGCAGCTTGATCTGCATGTGTTGCGCGATATTGCTGACAACCTTCATTTCGCTTTATTTCACGGCTAATGGTAGATGGAGAGCGTCCAAGTCGATGGGCAATCGAACGAAACGATTCTTGAATTGCCACACCTCTGGAAATTTCCTCGCGCTCTGAAAGCGATAATGCTAGATGTGATCTTACTCTTTGAGGGGGTCTAATCCCGCCCGTCACAGATAATATACCAGCTATTGAAGAGTGATTTCTGTCAAATATCCGCGCTATATCGTGTAATGAGTCACCTTTTTTCCACCGATCCCACATGATGGCTTTTTGTTCATCACTGTAATAAATTCTTGGTCTCTGTTTCATTTTTCAACACCTCATTCTTTTGTATAAGAATAACGTGTTGCATCGACCGGTTGAACTCACAGGATTTAGCAGACAAACTCAGCTATTTTTTACTATAAATCTAGGTTGTTTTACGATTCACATATAAATTAAAATATGAATTAAATTCCATCTAAATTGAAAAGAGCATATTTATGAACTCTGATATACCAACAACATGGTCCATAAAATTACTTGATGCTGGAGATGGATCTGGTGATGCAATACTTTGCTTGCCGGATGAGCTACTAGAATCAACTGGATGGTCTATAGGCGATGATTTAATGTTAGATTTTGTTGAAGATGAAAATGCAGTAAGAGTAGTGAAGACCTAAAGTCAAAGCCTACTTCAGTCCTCCATCACTAATGGCAACCCCATATCAATCCTAGCTAATCTCTGTGCGGTTTTGATCATGGATTCAGTCAAATTCTCCATCTCAGTATCTGCTAGAGATATCTGCTTATACTTCTCCAAAGCTGATTCAAAGGATGCTTCTTGAACATAGGCAATCAATTGCATATAGCGATCTCGTTGCTTAGTGTTCGTGCTTTTAGTTTTCTTGCAATAGAGGTTTTCTAGGTGCATTGAGATATAGGCAATAAATTCTAGCTGGAAAGCATTCTCTATGTTAATTTTATCCGTGTAGCAAAACCTTAAACTTGGCGGTTTCAACCTTAGATTGCCAATCGCCAATATTTTAATTAAGTGAATATCCGCTTTGCGGATTAAGGCAACCTACTCTAGTTAATCAAACTCCAGTTCGATTCTGCAGCAGCTCGATTTAAAAATGGCTGAGATTTATTGGAGTTAAATTTTGAAAATAGAACTAGTTCAATTTGCCTATATTCACATTCACGTACTATTTTATTCGAACTAGTTTTATATTTTGCAGCGATAAAAGCGCATGAAACATAGCGATCGTGAAATTCCTTCACAGAATCTACTTTTATGTATGTTCCACTAGACTTTTGTTTGCTTTCAAGTAGTCCATCCTTAGATAAATTCTTAACCACTAGCGGATCACAGTGTAAATATTTGGCAGCAACTGCAAGTGTGCAATAACCTAAAACTTGCTTTTTTTGTTCTTCAAAAAACTGTTTTACTTCTGATAGTTTAAATAATAGATCAGACAACCGCTCTGATTTATGAAAAACAATCGTAATTTCAGAGTTAAGCACTGCGGTTATGAAGTTTGCCTTAATTTTAGATGCACCTATCTTCATAGCCATGGCTTGTTTTAGGGATATACTAGGCTCCGCAAGAAAAGCTTCATTGGAAGATGCACAATTTAAAAACTGATCTCTAAAATTTATTACATCCTGTTCATGATAGGCTACAGTTGGGTTAGCGATATGTTGTACTTTAAAAATACCCTGATCACGCAAAATCTTTAAAACACTAACTGGAATATCTAAATATTTAGCAGCTTTTCTGATTGTTAGACTTTTACCATTGGAAATTTTAAATAGAAGCGTCTGACTAATATCAAAAAAATTTCTTGTTCTTCCATTTAAATGACTCGTCTTTCCAACGATTGAGCCATTCGAGACTAATCTTCTTGCAGTACTTGGCATAACCCCCAACGCTTTTGATAAGCCGTAGATACCGACTATTGGGCTATAAACGTTTTTATATGTTGTGACGTAGCCTTGCTTCCATCTATCGTTACCATAGCCCACAAATGCGTCTTTTATAAACTTTATTTTGTTTTTAGGTATTTTTGATTTGAAAAGACTTCCGTAGAAGGATTCGAACTGCTTACGCAATCCAAACCCTTCAGTTGAGGCCCTCTCTTGTCTAAAAGAATCTAAATGTTTATATAATCCTTCAGGCCAATTCTCGAGAGCTTTACTTGCTCTGGTTAGCACTGCTTCATGCGCTAGCGTTTTAACATTTTCATCATCATAGTTTGCATAACTATATTTGTTTTCAAAACGGTTTAAAACAGCTAATAACTCTGGGAGCTTTAAGCGATCAAGATTATCAAGTGGAAAGCCAAGATAATGCTTAAGAAAATTGAAATCATGCGGTTCATGCCGTAATTGATTAGAGATAAAAGCGGTCAATCCAATCAGCGCTTTGTTTATCGATAAGTCACCTTTGATTTTTGACAAATCAAAACCACATTTACATTTCAGTAACGCTGGCCGAAACCAAGATAATTTTTTATGGCAAGCAGGGCAGTCTTTAATGAGATATCTACGGTGGATAGGGCATAGAACGATGTGCTTTATATCCGTATAAGATTCAATATAGCCTTTTTCAAGAACACAATCGACGCAAATTCTTGGTTCTTTTATGCATAGGTTGTATGTCGGCAAATAATGATCGTATATAAAAATATGTTTTGAGACTTTTGCTGACCCAGGTCTTTGATAGCCAAGCTCTAATATTTCCTCTTGAGTTAGCAGGAACAATTGTTTAAGTTTCTTAAGCGGTGGAATGATTGAATCCATTTCACCTTTACTAAATCCTGCGCTTCCAAGCATCATCGCGGGCGTCGGGTATGCGTTTTCGGCTGAGACTCTTAGGATATATCCTTTTAAACTTTCGTATTCAAACGGCTTCGATGCAATCACAACTGGTTGGATTAATTCTGACATAATCATCCTCAACTTAAGGCCTCGTGAAGTGAACGAGGTTTATATGCCTGTTGAATGGTTTCTGATTGATATTCGTCAGTTCGCTTGCCGATGTCAGCCGCTTTTTTTAGCTGTACTGTCTCATAAAGCTGAAACTTGTCTGAAAATGGGCTGACTTGATATTGATCAATTTGATTCACTACATTAAGGTAGGCGTTTTCAATATCTTCGTATCGGATTACAGTGCGATCTTCATCAATCACTATCCAAGCGGCTTGTCGAATAATGTTAAATACATAGCCTGTTAGCCCACCAGTGGCTAAATAAAACCTATAGGCAAACTCATCCTCTTCAATATCGGGCAACTTAAACTTTTCACTAAGCAAGCTTTTAAAACCTTCTAAAAGTCCTATAAATTCAGCTCTGGAGTCCTCATCATTCCAGTCAAATCTTGGAAGACGCATTGTTTTAACAAACCGGCCTCTGAGTTGTTCGTTTTGATATAACAAAGCTTCTGCATATGGAAGACCTGCGATCACTACGACAATATTTGATTTATTTAGCAGTGTTTTTAACCAATCCGTCAGGTGATGAATTATTCTGTATTTGGATGTTTTATCAACAAAATGTTGAATCTCATCAATAATGATCATCCTAGTTTGACATGCGTTAATAAAATGTAATAACCGTCTAGTTTTATCTTGCTCAGTTCCTTTATTTGCGGCTGGATCTCCATACTCCGCCAACATCTCACTAGTCAGTCCTTTTACTGTAGGCTTTGATGGGACCTGTACACGTAATATGGGTAAAATTGTTGTTCCATCAGAGTTTCGACTTGATTTAAATTTAGCACTTAACTCCTCTTGTAGCCTTGACTTTCCAGTCCTTGACTCCCCAACGACGAAAACGCCTATTGAATCGCGTAATGTTGATGCGGCGTGATAAAAACTCTCTAATGACTTTTTGGTTTCATCAAATGCTGTGTGCATCACAAGCATTTCCTCAATAAAAAGTTTAAGCTCTTGCTTTGATGTCATTTGCATTTTCAAACCCTTTGTTTTCGTCACGATTAGTTCTGTTGGTCTCGAATGTCTTTCTTTTGATAGTACTGACTAATGGCGTTTTTATTTTAGAAACCACATTGTTTTCTTCATTATTTACAGTAGTACTCATACTGGACGTCTTAGTTACCAATCTTTTACTTTGTCTCCTTGTATTTTTATTCTTATTACTTAACTCCAGCCCTATCAGTTCTTGCATTTTTTCATGTGCACGAGATACTGCTTCCAGATCATCACTCATAAAATATTTTTTTGCGTATTTTTTGTTTGCCTTATGTCTTCCATATGTCAGGTTATTTGCATATTTGGCATAGCGCTCTATAACTGGCACGGTGAGTGTTGTTCCATCAGGAGGAAGGGCATAGATATAACCAAGATTTTCTGGATTCCACTTAATGCGAGCTTGTTTTATGGGTCCAAATTTAGCAACGATAGCTTGTAATTCGTCGCAATTATATTGAAGGCTATTAATTGAGATTCCTGTATGACTTAATCCTCTTTCAGCATTCGTACCCATGACGACATCTAAAACTTCAAGATTTGTCGGAATTGGTATATCAGATGTTTGGATATTATCTGACCATGCATCGTATGGCCGCATCCCTAGTACACTGTGTGTCTTTTTATGGTAAATATCTACTATCCATATTGTGATGATTTCTTCCATCGCTTTAAGCGAAATAGTCGCGTTTTTTTTAGCGTCATATCCAGCATTTTCAGAGATACTAGAAAAGGTACGGCCTGGAACACCATCTGTAACTTGACGACTCATTGTGCCTAATGCTCTTTCCACATGTCCTTTCCACCAAGGTGTTTTTCTCTGACAAAATGTCAAATTAATGCCAAGTTGACTGCAACTATCATCTAGGGATTTACTATGAAATTCCAACCCATTATCAACAACTAAATTTTCCATAACGCCAAACATAGGCCAGTCACTTTCAACGCCATTCCACTTACTTTTTAAATCAGTTTTTGGTGGTATTGCCATTTTTAACAATCGAGCGACAACCATGACTGATGGCGGGTCGTAACTTATGCAAAATCCCATTATTGATCTTGAGAAGACATCTATTGCAATAGATAGCGTAGGCCTTGATACACACAAGCCAGTTTCTTCGTCGACCAACATTACATCTAATTCCGTATGGTCGATTTCTACTCTTTCTAATGGATAACTAGCTATCACACCTTTGGTTGATGACCTAAACCTATTTCTGGCTGCATTTGCGCCGTTCCTTCTTGCATACTTATCATATTCAGGTATGTCTTTAATTAAACTAGAAATGAGAGAATAGGTTGGGTAAGATAGCTTTTCATCAGGTGGGCGTAATTTGTTCTCTTTCCTGACCTCTCTCTTTGCATCTTCTAAAGTTTTATTGATACTGCCTCTATCTGGTTGAAGGTAAACCCTGTCGATAGATTGCTCGCAAATATCATAAATTTTAGCTTGATAGCGTCGCGTTCTATTTCCTTTCCTGTCGTTCAAATGCGCCAGTGCTAATATATTCTTATCAGCCTCTATATAACGTTTCATCCATCGTGCCACAGTTGCGGGGTGTGGGGCTGCATCCCAATCTTTACGCCAGATATCGTCAATAGCTATTGATAAAATTTCACGAGATCTACAATCACCATATAACTTATATATTTCCTCTAGTAAATAACGCTTTCTTTTTATGATTACCTGCTCATGTTCGTCATACATATCAAGGTTAGCTGCGATTTTTTCGTTGCGATTTAGCTTAATAGTCCCAGGTGTATGAATAGGCATACTTGCTTCAAAAACGATTTCACCTGTTGCAATTTTTGCATAAAGATTATTGATGCTCAGATTTCGCATTCGATGAGTATTTACATCTAAGATCTGCCATTCATCATCAATCAAACGCTCCAATTTATAGGACACTTTGTTCCAAACGATATGCTGACCGTGCCTTAAGTATGCAAAAGCCATTATGCAATCTCCGAATTTCCCAAACTTAGTAACGATTCAGCAGAGAGCGGCACTGATAAATCACATACAAGAAATCCAGTTATGATCATCTTGTATATATAGTTCTCAGCTAACTCATGTTGCAAATAATTAGTAAGCTTTGATAGCTCAATCGTGTCTGTTGACAGAAAAGCACGTCTTGTTAACTCATGAATGTTTTCGGATGTTTGATACTTTCCGAAGAAAAGTAGATGTCTTGCGTTTTCAAGATAAGAAAAACTTTCAAGTTGCTGACTTACAACCATGAGGTAATCATAACCTTCGTGTTTTAAGAGCGGTTTTAGCAGAGTCGCTCGCTTTTCGAGATCCAAATCATCTAAAGCAAAATTTGGTTTAATTTCAATGAATAGGCTATTTTCTCCAGATAGCTTCACTAATATATCGGGATAATGCAGATTTATAATACCCGTATGATCCTTGTATTTAATTAATGCGGGTTGCTCGCTGTAGCTTTTAACATTTGGGCAAATCTCTAATATTCTAAATGCCGCAAGCTCGTTATGAGACTCCCAATGCATCATTCTGCCGTTTTTAAGGGATGGGAATTTCCCAGTCATGCGATAATTTGATCGTCGCACAACTTTGCGCATTCGTTGGTTCGGCTCAGCAAATTTTATCGATAGGCTCCTGCCTCTAAATAAGAAATCTTTTTCACAGTGAATTTCCTCGAATTCGTTAAGCATCGTGTATAAATTTTCACATTCAACTTTTGGTTCACTTGCTTTATTTTTGTTAAATATGCGCATCATGGCTTCGTTCATCGTTGTCCTTTTTAGAAATTTGGGCAAAATATTTCCAGCGTTGGTAATTACCAACGTTTTTTGAGAATAATGAGATTTGTGAAGACTTGACTGAACGAGGATGTTGGCAGATACTTACATCACCATAACGTAGTATCAGTAACACCAAAGAGGGCAAGTCTTTTGATTTGTCCTTTTTTACATTTGAGTACTCCTTTCTTGTGCGTACTTACTCTTGGTCAGCAACCTATTATTGGTAAAACTAGCATGCGTCATTAATCGACTTCCTTCATAAGTCTTAATACATTCGTCAAAATCTCTATTTGACTTGGTCGCAAGTATTGCGCTCTTTGACTTAGCTCATAGCAAAATTCATAAAACGAATGTGACGCCCCAGCAGGAAGTAAAAATTTCTTAGAGGACATCGACACTGCCAACGTGACCTGTGATTTTTCATTTTCATCAAGGCTTAGTGCTGAGAACATTTTTAAGATAAAGTCTTTAGTTGGCGGACCTTTTAAGCCATTTTCAAGTGCCGAAATATAACTTTGCTCATAACCCATCGCCTCCGCGAATTCAGTCTGGCGCATTCTTCTAGATTTTCGTATACCTGATAAGACTTCCGAAAAAGGACTCATAAATTAGTTAACTCGTTTAAGTAATATTAATCATATTAATCATAATTTTTATACCGTCAACAAAAATATCATTGTAAATCATACACTTACTAGTAAACAATTTCTGGTCAAAGTATTACTAATTTTAAAAATTGCAATTATAGAAATTTGAATTGCCTGATATCAGCTTGATTACATAAAATGTGACTAATTTTTTAAAGCTATCAATATCCTGCAATGACTATTACTAACGATAATTCTGCAAAAAAGATTTTTTCTAAAACCTCAAAAGAGAAATTAAAAATCTTAAATATCGCAAAAAAGCCGAGTTATATCGAAGCCATCTGCTATGAAGAAAATATTTCCGTTTCAACTTTCTACAACTGGAAAAGGGATTATGAGCAGTTTGGGCTACTTGGACTTGAGCGAAAAAAAAGCGGGGCAAGAAAACGTGAAAGTAATGTGATCATTGAAAATAGGGATCAAGTTATTTTATGTAGTATTCAAAATCCCGATTTTGGTTGTTGCAAGATTGCTGACAAATTAAAGTCACAAGGCATCAGTATTTCCTCTCCTACTATTCAAAAAATACTCAAACGTGAAGGTATAGAAAATGTAAGTAAGCGCTTATTCAAATTAGAAGAAAAGCATATCAAGGAGGGTTGGTTAATTTCCGACTTCTACCTTAAGCTAATTAATAAGAACAATCCTTGCCTAAAACATCGAAATGAAATTGGAAGTTACCCTGGCGAAATACTTGTCCAAGACACTATCTTAATTTTTGAAAACTCCCCTAAAGACTATGTCTATGTTGTTATTGATACCTATTCTAATTACGTATTTTCATACCCTTATAAAGAAAAATCAGCTGAAATGGCAATTGATTTGCTGAAAGTAAAAGCACTGAGGTTTTTTAGAGAGCGTAATTTTAAGGTTAAAAAAATATTAACAAGTAAGGGGCGTGAATTCTGCAAATTTGATCACCTATATTCAAATTTTCTTATAAGTGAAAATATTGAACATGTGATCTATTCTGGTAATTTAAAAAACTGGCATGGCTTTATTAGCCGATACAAACAAGACTTTCTACCAAAGTTTAATAAAATTTCGTTAAAAGATTTGTCTATTACTGAAATCAAAGAAACCATAAGTCAAATGACTAATGATGCGTCTAATGCAAGTAAAGCTAAATTAGGTTTTCCTGCCTTTGGTGACTCACCAGCAAACATAGTAAATAATACAATGTTGGACAAAAGTAATATCTCAAGACTTATGACTAGACGCACAAGACTGGATTAAAGTTATACTGTTAAAAAAATTTAAGATTTCAGTGTGGACAATAAAAAATATTCTGAACGCGATATTTGTTCCAAATTCATTACACCTGCGATTACAAGCGCAGGCTGGGATTTGCATAGCCAAATCCGTGAAGAAGTCAGCTTCACTAAAGGCCGCATTATCGTTCGTGGCAAGATGCATGCACGTGGTGAGCAAAAGCGTGCTGACTACATTCTCTACTACAAATCCAATATCCCGATTGCTATTATTGAAGCCAAAGATAATAGTCATAGTGTTGGCGCAGGTATGCAACAGGCGCTTAATTACGCAGAAACACTAGGTGTCCCATTTGTATTTAGCTCAAATGGCGATGCATTTTTGCTCCATGATAGAACGGGTAATGCCACACAAACTGAGCAAGCGTTAGCACTGAGTGAATTTCCTTCGCCAGATGAGTTATGGCAACGTTATTGCGATTGGAAAGGCCTACAATCTGAACAGGCTCGCACAACGGTTGAAATGCCATATTACGACGATGGTTCAGGTCGGGCGCCACGTTATTACCAGGCGAATGCCATTAATAACACGATAGAAGCTGTCGCACGTGGTCAACAACGTATTCTACTGGTCATGGCAACCGGCGTAGGTAAAACCTATACCGCCTTTCAGATCATCTGGCGTCTGTGGAAGTCAGGCACCAAAAAACGCATTCTGTTTTTAGCTGATAGAAATATCTTGGTTGATCAAACTAAAAACAATGACTTTAAGCCGTTTGGTCCTGCCATGACCAAGATTAGCAAACGCCAAATTGATAAAAGCTATGAAATATATCTATCGCTTTACCAGGCAGTCACGGGTAACGAAGAAGATAAAAACATTTATAAGCAGTTCTCACCTGACTTCTTTGATTTAATCGTCATCGACGAATGCCACCGTGGAAGTGCAGCAGAAGATTCAGCCTGGCGTGAAGTACTTACTTACTTCAACACAGCAACACATATCGGCCTAACCGCTACCCCAAAAGAAACCAAAGAGGTATCCAGCATTCATTACTTTGGTGACCCTGTGTATAGCTACTCTTTGAAGCAAGGCATTGAAGATGGTTTCTTAGCACCCTACAAAGTGGTCAGAATCGACATTGATAAAGACTTGCAAGGATGGCGCCCCCATAAAGGTCAAGTAGATAAGCATGGCCAAGTCATAGAAGACCGAGTATATAACCAGTCAGACATGGACCGTCATCTTGTCCTAGAAAAGCGTACGGAATTAGTCGCCCAAAAAATCACAGAGTTTTTAACCGCAACAGATCCCTATGCTAAAACTATTGTCTTTTGCGATGATATCGATCATGCCGAGCGTATGCGTCAGGCACTCGTCAACCTAAACCCAGCGCGTGTAAAAGAAAATCGTAAGTACGTGATGCGTATTACGGGCGATGAGATGGAAGGCAAAGCAGAGTTAGATAATTTTATTAATCCAGAAGAGCGCTATCCAGTCATCGCGACCACCTCAAAGCTGATGACCACAGGTGTGGATGCCCAGACTTGTAAGCTGGTAGTGCTGGATCAGCATATTAAATCGATGACAGAGTTCAAGCAGATCATCGGTCGAGGTACGCGGATTAACGAAGACTACGGTAAATATTGGTTTACGATTATGGACTTCAAAAAAGCCACAGAGTTGTTTGCCGATAAAGACTTCGACGGTGAAGCAGTCGTGATTTATGAGCCAAAAGGTGATGAATCCCCTGTACCGCCAGATGAAGCGCCTGAAATCATCTTAGATGAAAACGGCAACCCAATTACGCAGGTCACAGATGCAGCTGGTGAAAACACCACTCCAGATATCAGTATTGATGACGAGCCTGGCACCAAGCGTATCAAGTATGTCTTGGGTGATGTAACGGTTTATGTCGTTTCAGAACGAGTCCAATACTATGGACCAGAAGGTAAGCTGATCACAGAATCCCTAAAAGACTACACGCGCAGCACGGTGCGTAAAGACTACTCATCTTTGGATGAGTTTTTACGTAGTTGGAGCCAAGCTGATCGTAAAGCGGCTATATTAAAAGCGCTAGAACAGCATGGCGTATTACTTGAAGCGCTAGCGGAAGAAGTGGGCAAAGACTTTGATGCGTTTGATTTAATCTGCCATGTGGCGTTTGACCAACCCCCACTTACCCGTCGTGAGCGTGCGGAACAGGTGAAGAAACGTAATTACTTTGCCAAGTATGGTGAGCAAGCAAGACAAGTATTAGAAAGCTTATTAGAAAAATACCAAGATACAGGTATTGAAAACATCGAAGATATTAAAATACTGACATTAGATCCATTTAAAGACATGGGGACTGCCAGTGAGTTAGTATCTGCCTTTGGTGGCAAACCAGCCTACATTGCTGCACTACAAGAATTAGAACAGCACCTTTACGCCTAGCCCTAAGCTAGCAGTTAACACAAAAAATTAAGCATACCAATATGAGCATTTCCAGCACCATTAAATCCATTCAAGACATTATGCGTAAAGACGTTGGTGTCGATGGCGACGCACAACGCTTAAGCCAACTGGTATGGATGCTGTTTCTAAAAATATTCGATGACCGTGAAACAGAGTGGGAAATACTGCAAGACAACTATCAGTCACCCCTGCCAGAACAATATCGCTGGCGCAATTGGGCCGCCAATGCTGAAGGCATGACGGGTGACGCGCTGAAGCAGTTTCTCGATAACGAGATGTTTCCAGCCCTACAGAACCTTGAAGCCAAAGGCGGTGATCAACGCGCCTATGTGATCCGCTCGGTATTTGAAGATGCCTACAACTACATGAAGTCCGGCCAGTTAATCCGTCAAGTGATTAATAAGATTCAAGAAGGTGTGGATTTTAATAAAGCCCAAGAACGCCATTTATTTGGCGATATGTACGAGCAATTACTGCGTGATTTGCAAGCTGCAGGTAATGCTGGTGAGTTCTACACACCTCGTGCGGTCACAGAGTTTATGGTGCGCATGGTTAACCCACGCCTAGGTGAAAAGGTCATGGACCCTGCCTGTGGTACTGGTGGCTTCTTATCTTGCTCCATTGAACATATCCGCAAGCAGGATGTTAAAACGGTAGAAGACGAAGCCATACTGCAAACCAGCATCCATGGCGTAGAAAAAAAGCCCATGCCGCACCTGCTATGCACCACAAACATGATTCTGCATGGCATTGATGTGCCAAGTAACATCAGGCACGACAACACGTTGGCAAGGCCTTTAATCAGCTGGGGGCCGAATGAGCGTGTGGATGTTATTGTGACCAACCCACCATTTGGGGGCAATGAAGAAGATGGAATTGAAACCAACTTCCCTGCCACTTTCCGCACGCGTGAAACCGCAGATTTGTTCCTCGTGCTGATTATGCAGCTATTGAAAAGTGGTGGCCGTGCGGCATTAGTTCTGCCAGATGGCTTTTTGTTTGGTGAAGGGATTAAAACCCGCATCAAAGAAAAACTTCTCGAAGACTGCAATCTTCACACCATTGTGCGCCTGCCCAACAGTGTGTTTGCGCCTTACACCAGCATTAAAACCAATTTGCTGTTTTTTACCAAAGGCACCCCAACACAAGACATTTGGTTTTATGAGCATCCATTACCAAAAGGGGTAAAAGCTTATAACAAAACCAAACCGATGAAGGTAGAAGAGTTTGAACCACTCGCCGCATGGTGGGGTAATGAAGCTAATAACTTAAATACTCGTGAAGAATCGCCCCTGGCTTGGAAAGTCAGCCTAGATGACATTAAAACCCGTAATTACAACCTCGATTGCAAAAACCCACATGTGGGCGAGCAAATCACGCACGACCCTGAAGTGTTATTAGCGCAATACCACACCATGCAACAAGACATTGCCAGTCTGCGCAATCAGCTCAAAGGCATCTTGGGCGAAGCCTTAGCCTCAAGCACGCAGGGCAACTAAGCATGACCAATATTGCAAACCTGCTCACCGAGCATATCGATATTTGGACAGCGGCGGAGTCTGAGAAAAAATCAGGTCGTGGCAGAGCCAGTGGCAATGCAGGTAACGTGTATGGCGTTAAAATACTGCGCGAGCTAATTTTAGAATTGGCCGTGCGCGGGAAACTGGTGCCGCAAGACCCCAATAACGAACCCGCCAGCGAAATACTTAAACGCATTCAGGCTGAAAAATCCAAACTTATAGCAGAAGGCAAACTTAAAAAAGAAAAACCACTTCAGCCGATTGGTGATGATGAAAAAACTTTTGAATTACCATTAGGTTGGGAGTGGGTAAGAGTTGGTTCATTAGGCGATTGGGGTGCTGGAGCAACGCCATTAAGAAGCATATCAAGCTACTACGGTGGTTCAATGCCGTGGTTTAAATCTGGTGAACTCATAGCTGACTTTATTGATACCTCAGAAGAAACGGTAACAGAATTAGCTTTAAAGGAATGTTCTTTAAGATTGAACCAGCCAGGTGATGTACTGCTAGCTATGTACGGCGCAACAATTGGCAAAGCATCTATTTTAAAAGTCGCGGGAACAACAAACCAAGCTGTATGTGCCTGTACTCCAAACGGCTGTATATTTAATAGATATTTGCTTCTAATGCTAAAAGCAATGAAAGCAAACTTTGTTGGTCAAGGCGCAGGTGGTGCGCAACCAAATATATCTCGTGAAAAAATTATTGCTACATTAACGGCATTACCACCACTCCCTGAACAACATCGCATCGTCGCCAAAGTCGATGAACTGATGGCGCTGTGCGATCAGTTAGAACAACAACACAGCAATGCAAAAGAAGCGCATGAAACCTTGGTGAGCCAACTGCTCGCTACACTTACGCAAAGCCAAAACGCTACAGAGTTTAACGCCAACTGGCAACGCATCTACGCGCATTTTGATGTGCTGTTCACCACCGAAGCCAGCATAGACGCACTCAAACAAACCCTGCTACAACTCGCCGTCATGGGCAAACTCGTCCCGCAAGACCCATTTGATGAACCAGCCAGCGAACTACTCAAACGCATCCAAGCCGAAAAAGCCAAATTGATAGCAGAAGGCAAACTCAAAAAAGAAAAACCGCTTGCGCCAATTAGTGAGGATGAAAAACCTTTTGAGTTACCAATAGGTTGGTCATGGATATATTTCGGTGACTATAGCGTAATTGAACGCGGAGGTTCGCCAAGACCAATACAAGACTATATTACCAATGAAGAATCAGGATTAAATTGGATAAAAATAAGTGATACAAGTGTAAATTCAAAATATATAACTAGTACGCAAGAGAAAATTAGAAAAGAAGGCCTTGTTAAAACAAGAATGGTTTGCCCAGGCGATTTTTTATTAACAAACTCAATGAGTTTTGGTCGGCCATACATAACTAAAATTCAAGGGTGTATTCACGACGGATGGTTAAGGATTCATCCATCAGAAGTTATGGATAAAGACTTTTTATACCAATTACTTATGTCACCTTATGTCTACGGTGCATTTACACAATCAGCAGCAGGTGCTGTAGTTCAAAACTTAAATGCTGATAAAGTCCGTGAGCTGAAAATACCTATACCACCCCTCGCCGAACAACACCGCATCGTCGCCAAAGTCGAGGCACTGATGGCGCTGTGCGATCAACTCAAAACCTGCATTCAACAAGCCAACCAGCAACAGCAGTTGATTGCCGATGCGCTGGTGACCCAGGCAGTAGCATAGGGATTAGTTTGTTTATATACCTTGATGAATCTGGTGATTTGGGCTTTGATTTTACTAAAGCCAAAACTTCACAATATTTTGTGATTACCATTCTGGTGTGTCATCACAAGCAGGTGGTGGATGGCATAGCTACGGCAGTTAAACGTACCTTAAAGAACAAACTGAATCATAAAAAGCAAAATCAACGTGTGGTTAATGAATTGAAAGGGGCAGAGACCTCTTTAACAATTAAACAATATTTTGCGCGTCATTTACCTGATGATGGCTGGGATATTTACAGCGTCACGCTCAATAAGTCTCGCGTTGAGCCCCATCTGCAAACTAAAGAGGGTAAAAAGAGGCTGTATAACTTTTTAGCCAGATTTATTCTTGAAAAAATACATTTTGCAAATGATTTGCCATGGGTGAATTTGATTGTAGACCGCTGTAAAAACAACGAAGAAATTAAAGACTTCAATAACTATGTAGAAAACCAGTTAGATGCACTACTGCCGCTAAATTGCATGTTAACGATTGATCATTTAGCTTCTCATGAAAATGCAGGTTTACAGGCTGTTGATTTGTTTTGCTGGGGAATTGCTAGAAAAGATGCGCATAAAGATACAAATTGGTTTGCGTCTTATTGCGACAAGGTGAGATTAGACACGATTTATTTGCCTTAACCGAAATGACAGGCAAAAAAATAGACGGCCCCTATTACGCTCTTATCCTTAGGCTTATCGCCAGCCGATGGAAGGAAACACCTAAGGCACGTAACAGGACTTACCCGTCAGGATGGAATCTTAATGTAGTTTAGTTTACTAAACAAGATGTTTAGTTCAAACTTTGATTTTGCGAAGAGTTCGAAAGCTGGGGATTAAAGATTTTTCCACCACAATAAAGCGAAAAGCCCCAATGATCTCACCGAGCCACAGGAGCCGACTGCGCACTCCCAATCCACTTAAGAGAGCTGTAGATTATTTTTGACAATTTTGTCAACAAAGACCCACCACTCCCGGAATCGACGGGGAAATTTTGGGTTGATATAAAAACATACACTTGGCGAGCTACATAGACTCACGGATTTAGCTCCAGATAGTGACTAGTTCGGCGATTTTTGTTGCGATAACTGTCATTGAGTCTTCTGATGTATCTAGGCCGCTACGCGAGGCGAGCATTGGACTGACCTCGCGTAGGGATGCGTATGTTGTGCCGTGCACGATGGGAACCAGACGGTTACCTTGAAGGAGCGTCGAAAGCTCTTTGTCAGCGACACCCTCATTTGGAAGGCGAACGAGCAATGCTGGCGTCACAAGGACCAGACCAATTTTAGAAGCTGCAAGGCCCTTATCTATCGCACGCATCATTGGCACGCCTAGACCAAGATCCTTTTCACTGAACCAAACCCTGATGCCAGCTGCTTCGAGCAGATCGTGCAGTTCCTTTGCGGCTCCTTGCCGGTCGTCCCAGGCGTGACATAGGGTAATCCCCCCAGCAAAAAGTAACGATTAAAAGTAGAATTTCCACTAATGGGAGATTTACGAAATGAAGCACTCGAAATTTACAGACAGTCAGATTATTGATGCATTAAAACGTGTGGAGGGTGGTTTACCTGTTCCTGAGCTATGTAGAGAGGTTGGTATAAGCTCAGCTACTTTTTACAAATGGCGTGCAAAATATGGCGGGATGGAAGTATCCATGATGTCGCGCATGAAAGAGCTTGAACTTGAGAATGCTCGGTTGAAGAAGATGTACGCTGAAGAAAGATTAAAGTCAGAGATTCTGCAAGAAGCCATCACAAAAAAGTGGTAAAGCCATCTCTGCGTCGTGAGATGGCAGTTAAAGCGGTCACAGAAAAGACGGTATCCATTCGATTGGCTTGTGCGATGTTTAATATCAGCGTGAACTGCTACCGTTATCAACCAAAGCTTTCTGCTGAGAACCAGTACATCAGCGACTGGCTGCTAAAGTTAACTGACAATAATCGCAACTGGGGCTTTGGTCTGTGTTTTTTATATCTACGTAACGTCAAGGGATACAGCTGGAATCATAAGCGCGTTTATCGCATTTACAAGACGTTGGAGCTTAATTTACGTATCAAGCCAAGAAAGCGCCTCAAGCGCGAGAAACCAGATGCGCTGATTGTACCGATGGGCATGAATCAGGTATGGTCGATGGATTTCATGCACGACCAATTGCAAGATGGCAGGAGCTTTAGATTGTTCAATGTGATTGATGATTTCAATCGGGAGTCACTGGGTATTGAAATTGACCTATCCTTACCTTCTGAAAGAGTCATTCGCGCATTAAATCAGATCATTGAATGGCGGGGTAAGCCAAGTACGTTGCGCTGTGATAACGGCCCTGAGAATATCAGTGGTGTTATTCAAGCTTGGGCTGCAAGACGTGGGATTGAAATTAGTTATATCCAACCAGGCAAGCCACAACAGAATGCTTATATTGAACGATTTAACCGTACAGTGCGTTATGAATGGCTATCGCAATATCACTGGCAAGATTTAGATGAGGTAAGACTATACGCCACTCAATGGATGTGGCGTTACAATCACGAACGTCCAAACATGGCCTTGGGCGGGATAACACCAATACAGCGGTTGGCTATGGCCGCTTAACTCTACTTTTAGTCAATGCTAAAAATGGGGGGATTACCATAGAAAGCAATCTCGAAGATCCGGTTTAGTCGCTGCTTGAACTTCAACTGCTTCACGTACTGGGGTAAGCGAAACCACTTGAGCGGGAGTATAAGAGACTGATGACCCTGCACGGGACCAGCGCGGCCTTGTACCACTGCTAGATCCGCTACTGCCCCAGCTGCTTCTTGATGATAAGTAGGAGGAAGGGTAGCTCCGCGACCCGTAGGAGCTATAACCACCATAGCTACTACCACATGCTGGGCAAGCAGCTCGACCGCTTGATGTGCGATGTCCATTTACTGGTGCCGTGCATCTAGCCATGTTATTTACCCCTTAATTTTGTATCAATTTTAACTTTTACCTTTATTACTCATTGCACACTTACGATATCAAATCGTAAGTTATGCCTCATCCTACAGCATCAATATGCGGCGGTAGCCTTATCTCTCTTTTCTTACTCCCTTAAACGGTGTTCCATCTTGCTTTACATCCATGAATCTTCCCGTATTAGTATCACGCTTTACCCATTGACCAGCCGGAGTTTGAGTTTGTGACCGTTCTTTTACTGCACCATTTCTATGTCCATCACCTTTTGGTGGGTTTGTAGCCATGATTTCTCCTTTAGTAAAAATCTAACAACTATTTACGACTCAGCACCTACACTACCACTCGCATTTCTTGAGGTTTAAGTTGCAACATATGCGCAAATCGACATCAACTTAGTTACAGCTTATGGTGTAACCCACAATAAAAAAATCGCAACTTATGGTATTTCTAATCGCAACTTATGGCACCAAAATCGCAACTTATGTCTTAAACCACAACAATGTTGGTGGCTTCATAAGATGCTAGTTAACTATAAGCTAAATCATATAGTTGCTAACATACACAACACCATAAGCTGCTATCTACATACCCCCATAAGTTGCAAGTTTCTTCTGAGATTTACGCATAAAGCGCAATTAGCAAATAGCCAGCGATCAACCACGAATGTTAGAAAGTATTCAAACCCATCACCTTGGGCTAGAGGTGACCCTTTCATTACCTAACAGTACAAGTTTGTCTAAATCAAAAATTAGTTAGGAATTAAAATGAATGGTATCCAAAATTATTTAATGGCAATAGCTCTAGCAACAATTCGTAAAGCTTCAGCAGATATAATTAAAGAAGGGGAAATTGATCCTGCGATAGCAGTAGCAAGTATGCAAGAGTTAATTGCACATCTTAAAAAGAGCGAGTCTTTTTTAATATCTACTGTTGAATGTGACGTTAAATATAGAGGAGTTGAAACAGCACGTGTACCAAAAGTAGGTGACTCAGGGGTTTATCCCGTGTTCTTTCAACATCGCGAATAATTGTTTAGCTTCCGCAGAATTGATGTCATTAGAGTAGCAATGAGATTTACCATCAATAGTAGTGATATTGATACTCTGATGACCACCTTCTATACCTTGAATATTAATCGTGGTTATCAAATCTAAATTGATATATTTAATATCGATTATTTTAGATTTATTATTATTTATAACGATAAATTTAGCCATTTATAATCCCTGAAAACTAGGTAATCAATAATTTTTCCAGCTGTTTTATTTTAATATTTTGTAAACATGAATATTAGGTGATTATTTCCAAGCCGGGAACATTATCTAACTCGCCTGATTGTATTCCCCAAGTATTAATTATTGATAATGCCGTATTAAAACTGCTGAGAGCAGCCTCAATATTAACATGCTGAATGAACGGAGGCTCCACTCCCTCTGGCTTCAGCATAAAATCTAGAGTAATCATAGACCGATTCTCTCCAAGCTGAGTTTGCCTCGCTGGAGGCATTATATATTTACCCGCTAGCTCAGATAACTTGTAATGGACAAGATTGTTTCTAAATACAACCAGTGTCTCAATACTATTAATCTGTTCTGTCGATAAAGAATGATTGTGCTTACGTTCAAAAAGTATTCTTAGCTTTGCGACCAATGAGGATTCTTGTTCCTTTTGTTTGTATGCTTTTCGTAAACGAACGAAGTCATTCAATTCTTCTTTTGGAATGAGATCCTCTGAGATCTCATTAGCAAAAGCCTCAAGTGCCATTGCTGAAAACATTATTGCAATAATACTCGATGCTAATAAGCGGTCTTCATCATCGTCTTTTGATTTGAGGGCATGTTCATATGCTTGATCTAAATAAAGTCTGATAAGTGAAAAATGGAAATACCTTATTGCATTTGATCCATCTATTTTTGCTTCATATATTACGGGCATAAATTGTTCTTCTTTTAGTAAATCAAAAGTCTTAACCAATCGAATGGCCACCCATACCCCGAGGAGGTTTATGTTCTCTAACTAACTCAAGCTCAGGTGAGTCTATAGTGTGGGATAGAATTCTCAAATTATCAATTTCGAACATATTGATTTCCCCCTTATTTGTTACGTTTACAATAACCCCCGTAAACCCTTCAGAAGAGTCACCATCTGTAAATGTAGCTATGTAATCTAGATATTCAGAAAACTCGTTGGAATCAACTCCAATAGCTGCATTACTATTTAACAGATCATTGCAAAATGCTGTCATATCTAAACATTGGCCATGGTACTGTATTGCTTGATTTCTAATATCGATATAACACATGAAATTCAAAGTCGTTTTTTCTGCTATTTCAAATGGGAAAGCCATAAAATGACACTTTTTGGATATATCCAAAAACTTAGATTGATTGCCACGCTTAATAGTGTTGATCAATAGATTCTTATGATCCTTCTTAAATTCTTGTTGAACCAGTTTTTCAGAGCGCTTGAATTCGAATATAAAATTTTTACCACCCCATTTAGTTAATAAATCCCCGATAGAACAATCAGCGGGTGTTTGCTGCAACAATTGCATTGAAGTATTAGCTATATTTATTCCCCGTTGCCCTGCCAAATAACCAAGTGTGTAAATAAAATTACCTATGTATACATTTTCATAAGGTTGTCGCATATTCGTTAAGCTATCCTTTTATTAATTTTTCGTATGTGCCAGATATTGCAGTTTTAACATCAGAAAGGGCCTGAGATATTTCAGCTACAGACAATCTGATTTCACGTCCTTCTTGCTCTAGCTCTTTAGTGCGCTCCATATATTTACGATCTATGACTCCGAGATTGTGTGTGATGGGATGTCTCTTCTCAAATGCCGACTTAAGTTTTTCTGAGACTTCTTCATCTAATGGATTTTTACCAAATAGGGAGTTGAGCTCTTTCTGAGTTCTATCGATGCTTTGGAACGCATTCCCAAGTTTTTTGAATGACGATTCGATTTGATCAGCAGAATCTCTGCGCATAAGCATTGCGCGTCTAACGATGGCACGCATAGCAGCTTCAAAAATAGAAACCGTATCTTCCAAACAGTTTTCTAAGTCCTTTGCAGCAATACGTTTCCCAAATTGAGTTTGCCGTCTATCAACATCATTCAACATCAACTGAACGACTGCTAGCTCCGCTTCAATATGACTGAGAAAAATGTCCTCTCCGCAATCTGCACACCAAGTAGCTAGCCCAAAAACGGTTTGATCAAGAGTGCAATGGGGGCAGACTATATCCCGACGAACTTCATCTTCAAATGGGCGATGTACATATGGTAGAGCTGCAGGCTTGTAGGTCATTTCCATTGAAACGAATCCTTCACTGAGTTTCTTTTTACCTGACGCTCCAATTCCGAAAGCATTTCGTACCATGTCCTGAACGCCTTTGTGAGCCTCTCTTAATGCCATTTCTTTTGCGTATCGAATTTGCTCTTGAGTAGCAAAGTCATTTGGCTCGGCCTCATGTCTACAATATGGGCAATAAGCTAAGGTGTGGTTTTCAGTAATTCCCGTTCCTAGCGTCACTTTGAAATACCCTGGTGAACATTCTGAGCTAGGACACTCCCTGGCCATACGCCCATCATCGTTTTCTGGAATCGAAATTGTCAGATTGTATTTATCATTACCAAGGTTTTGAATTTGGTGCTCACCGCCTTCTTTAAACAATCCCATTTTTTATCCCAATATTAAAATTCAGTAGCGCACTCTATACATCAATTGTGTGTGTCCAACCTGGAACACCACTTCGCGCCAAATAATCAACAAGTGTTTTAATACCATAGAACCTAACCCGCCCATTGTCACTATAAGCAAGCGCTGACTGGTCTACCTTCAGTCCAGATACTCGCGCCCTAGCAGTTAATTGTGCCAAGAGTGCTGCGTTACCTGAATCACCCGATGTTGACTTAGCATCAAAAACTGCGAAATTTATCCATCCTCCAGAAGTTGAACGTTCCCTAAGATGAGCAAGATTAATTTTCATATTTGTCCTGTCTAATTAACAACTGTCATTTGTGTGATGCTGCAGAACTACAGTTTCACCGCATCATCGATACATGGTGGTTAGGCTACTTATCCTTTTGGAGGAAAAGGATCATTGCCATAGCTATTGCGCTCGCGAATCTGTCCATTGGTACCATGTATGAGTAGTTCTGATTGCTGATTTTGAGCGATCTCTTTTGCACGTTGAATCGCTTCTTGCTGCGTGGAGTAGACAGCTGTAGCTTTAGAATTACCCTCGCCAACTACTGCCCACTGATTGTCATGAGGAACGACGTGTTGATTTTTAGCCAATTTAGTTCTCCTATTATCTGAATTGTTTTTAGCAAGCTGGAAGCGAAAGTAAGTTATCGTCCCAGACTCCATCTGCGTAAGTACGAATATATGGCGCATGATTTTCCGGCCTAACGACACCAACGTCAGAACGCTTACCAGTCTTAGCATCCAAAACATAAAACGTATTTGTTTTTGCATCAATGCTACTAACAACATCTTTAACCGACCATCTCCAGCCAGTCGCAGGATTACCTACGTGTGTAATATGCTCGTGATTTCTGTTTTGCGGTTTTGTAATACAGGTTATTCTTACGTCTGCCATTTTTATCCTTCCTATTCAATATTAAGGGTTAACAATCACAGTAATGTGATGTGTACAGTATCTTATTAAATTGATTAAGAAGGGCTAAAAAGGACATTCGGGATTTTGAATCAAAATTAAAAATTATTAAGATTTACTCATAGTCGTTTAAAAAACATTAATCCTGCATTAAATGGATTAAGAAATCCGAATAGTTTAAAGACCAAACTTGTTGTATTTTAAGAATCGGATATTGAAGGGAGAATGAGATGACAAGTATTGCCATAATCGAAGATGATAAAACAATGAATAATTACTTAAAGTCATTGATTGAAACCATCTCTAGTGTAACTGTTTCACAATATTTTAATTTAGCTGATGCAGAGACTGCTGTACAAAACCAGCATTTTGATTTGATTATTTTAGATATCGAGTTGGGTCAAACCCCAAAAGAAAAATTAGGTGGTATTCGGATACTAAATCTATTGAGTGGCAAAAAAAGTGTAACACTAGTAGTGTCAGGAGCTTCAGAGGAAAATCTTCCCGACATTGTAATTACCTTACAAGCATACGATTTCATTGGTAAGCCTATCAACGATCTAAACTTTATCAATAAAGTCGAGCATGCTTTACACTCTCAAAATAATGACTCAAAGAAGGATTTAGATGAAAAAATAAAAACCTGGCCTACAGGACTAGCTCCTGATCCTGACCGTAATCCAGGTTTTTTATGGAGGGGTAGAAGTGTTAGATTAACGCTTACCCAAATCAGACTATTAAACTGTTTGATCAAAACTCCGGGAGTTACAGTTGAATCATCAAAGCTTGCTAAGCAGCTTGATACTTCTAACTCTTTATCCGCTGTTGCCACCCATTTAAGCGACTTAAGACGACGCTTTACTGATATCGACCCTCATTTCGATGCTATTGAACCCAATCCAGGTATAGGTTATGTCTGGACTACTTAGCGTTCGTAAATCCATACAACGATGGATTTCTAGAAGAAACTATTCAATAAGTATCTTTTTTTCTGGATTTCTTCTGACAGCATTTATTAGTTTTGCTATTTATGATTTTCTGCAAACAGCTAAAGCAAAAGATGAACAAATCCAAACAGTCGGGCTGAATAATGAATTAGCACAATTTATTCTAGGCCTTCGAGAAGATGATGGTTATCCATTATTGGATAATCCTGAGCAACTTTCTAAAGTTGAACGTCCGCTTTCAGTCATTTTTTTAAGAAAGCCTTTTTTTACTTACTTTCTAAATAGTGGAAATCTAAAAACATTTTCAACCAAGGACATTCATTGGGAAATGCCACGATCCTGCACCGTAGAATTTACTTCAAAAGTTGCTGACAAGAGTGGAAAAGAATACTTCTCAAATAGGTTAAAAGCATGTTTTGCTGCTATTCCAGGTGACCTTAATGGTAAGTATATTTATTTTGCTCTGAAATATCCAACTCGAGAAGTAAATAGACATACACCTGGCACATTACTTTCTAATGCTGACTTTATTGCAATGTCTCTTAAAGGTGAACGAGAGCTAAAGCTTAATTTGGTTTTTCATGCATCTGATCGTGCTAGCTCAAGATACCCATCAAAGATGGCTAGATTTAGCGGTTTTCATGAGGTAACGGCATATAGCGCTAATGACATGCGCTTGCCATTGATGTCAATAAATGCTCAAGCCTTTGAGCAAATTTTCGAAGATGAGAACAATGCACCTCAAAATTACGTCACAGTTTTAGGGCGCATAAATGCGAATCTTTTATATCCTTCCCTAGAAATTAATTCCGCCTGGCCATCATCTATCATAAGGAATCTTAACGTTTCAATTTCCACTAATCATTACAACACGGAAACCACAGTCAATGCAAAAAGCTTTGAAATACCTTATGGCACATATGGATCCTCTCTAATTTCTCTAGAGCAATTGTATGTTTCCTTAATTTCTTCCAAAGCCGATTTGGAGATATTTAAAGAAAACAATCAACAGGTAGTTTGGCGATCTAACTCATTAGATAAGACTGTAAATACTACTACTGGTCTGATTCAAAAGTTTTCAGATTGGTGGGCCAAACAAATTTTGAAGATTGCTGGTTATAAAAGTGATGATGTCATTATCCATAAACAAATTTATGGAAGCGAAGGCATTGAAATATCTCTAAAAGGCAAAAATACTAGTGTTCCAGATATTGCTGCAAGGTCATTCCTTTGGCTTTGGTTAGCACTTGTTTTAACTGCTTCTTTTGGACTCTTGTGCTATCGAGCAATTTCTCAACTAAAGAAAATTACTAAAACCGCATATGCAATGACAGCAAGTCCTACTGCTGGAAATGGGTTGGAAAAATACAAAGACAGAACTGATGAGATAGGTACATTAGGTAAAACTTTTAACTTACTTTTCAAACGTGCCCGAGCTAGAAATAATAAATTAATAATGAGGATTAAGCGCGAGGAACATGAACATAACGAAGCTGTAAGAGCTGCCCAAGAGCAAATTAAATCTCGCCATGCTGTTTTAGAGGCTATTGGTCATGAAATCAAATCGCCTCTCCAATCACTATTAGTTCAAATGCCTCCGAATTCACAATACCGCGACAATATTGAAAGAATGAAACGTGCTGTAGATGCTTTGTACGAAGCCACATCTGTAGAGGCTGGACTGCAAAGTGGAACAACAATTATCAAAGAAATAAATATTGCTGAATATTTGAAAATACTAACCCTTAATCTTACGAGTCAGCACAAGGAAGTTATTTATGAGAGCTCTGATGAGCCAGTGCGAGCATTGGGTGATCCTATATTACTGAATACCGTATTGGATAATATTTTGGATAATGCATTTAGACATAAAACTTTTGGCACATATGTAAAAATCTCCCTTAAAAGCACAGATTCAGGCGTGCATATTGAAATATTCAATATTGGAGAAAATATTCCATCAGAACAAATCGAATCAATTTTCAATTATGGCGTTTCAACCCGTGGAAAACTAGATAATAAAGGGATTGGATTATTTTCCGCTAGAAGCTATATGGTGAGTATGCGAGGTACTATATATGCAGAAAATAAAACTGATGGTGTTGCCTTCATTATTACTCTACCGACTGTCTTAGAAAGAAATATATAACAGAAACTTCGAATTTGGAGTTTTCAAACCGTCATGAAGGCAAGATTAAATTTGAATAGTGCCTTTACAGCGAGGAAAGGTTGAACAGCCCCAGAATTCATTTCCGGCATTGTTACCTTTGCGTGCTGTGGACTTTACCCGTTTTGATAGGCACATCATAATCTCAAATAAAGAAATTAGTTTTTAACTATTTACATATTCAAATAAACTGATATTGTTACGAGCTGAAGGCTACGTTAAAGCGAGTGAAAGAACGTAGCGCCGCCTAGGAAACTAGGTGTCACCTGGAGTGGCTAAGTGTGAAAGCACTGAGAGAGTTTCGCATGCAGTGGCCGCTTATGCGGTCATTGTTCTTTATACGCTTTAATTTTTCAACTATTCATATAGTTGCAACTCAAGTAATCCCACGAGCAGATAAACTTAGCTTTATTTCCACCATTAAGCTGCTTTTATATCTTGAGTTTCATCATTAATACCCAGTAAATTAACATAGTCATTAGGTATCCAATAAACGTCTGTGTTACATGCGATCTTAATAATAGGAATGCGCATCTGCTTACATAGCTTAAGCACTGCTTTTTGTGTTGAATTTTTAAGAGAAGCAATCTGACGACACTGAATCATACTGTTATTGAAGTGGTTAAATGAATGCTCCGTTATACGAAGCCCAAACCCTTTTAGATAAGTTTTCGTGAGTAGTCCATGTTTTATCAACGCAAATAGAGTCGGGCGTTTTATTGCCAGCTCAAACTCAACTTCACTAAGAGAAACAGTGTTCTGTAGTGCTAGCTTGATATTATCAAAATAGCTTTTAACTTTACGTGCATCAAAAACCAATCCACTAGGTAAAGCACTAGCTGTTCCGATAGCTAAAATTTGGCGTTTAGAAACAGCATTTAGCCACATAGCTTTCATCTCTGATGTCACTTTAAGTCTCATTACCTGATCCAATGTTAGGTGACGCTTACTCACCAGAAATGGTACTTTAAATTGCATTCCCTGCATCAGATCACTATGCAGTCTTTCAACATCACGCTCATGAAACATATGTATTGGTGCAACAAAGTGTTTAGCCTCGTAATAACCGTGTGAACGATAGGCACGTATTACCTTTACAGGAAGATCAAGCCGCTGGGCTACCTGCTTCAAACTGAGCCTACTTCCTGATGCAAACTCAATAGTCTGTTGTTCAGCTAAGGTCACTAGCTTGCGCGTTGCATTCAACGCGTTAATTTCAACATTAATGACCTTATCCTCAATCATCTTTCTGAGTGTGCTGGGTTGTACGCCAAGTGTAGTTGCCAATTTTTTCATACTCATAGACTGACCGGAATTGACTGACGAGAATTTAGGGTGAATTGAAGCTTGTCTCCATCTATGCTGACCAAATACAATGAAAGCATCGCGCATAAACTCTAATTGTTGATCTTGGTCTATATTTTTGAAGAATGACTCATAGAATGAATTGAATTGACCGCGCAGACCGCTGGCTTTTAGGTTAGCAGTTGGTGCATGCACCTCGGTCAAGTAGTCATGAAATCGATGTGGCCAATCTGAAAAAACATCAGCAGTTGTTTTCATCGCTGCAAATTCAACATCCTCTTCTGGGGCATGCTCACGGTTAAAGAGTCCAAAACGATAGATTATCGAAAGCAAGGTTTGTATCGACAGTTGCTCCATCGCTTCTTTCGGAAATCCACACGCATCCATCTGCACATGATTTAAAGGCTGATGCATCAGTTTGTCATATAACACGCCCAGTAAAGCCAACAATGAAGGATCAGTAACGCTCTCAGAAGTATTTTGTGTGAGGTCTGCGCCACAACTGCATTTGGTTAACCCCATTCGATGCCAACTCAAAGGTCTGTGACATTCAGAACAGATAGTCACAGCTCTAACCTGATGCTTATGACAAGCCACAGCGTATTTCAACTCATGAAACCCACCCACATAGCCAAACTCACTTACACACTCCAAACATAAACTTGCGTGTTTAGAACGCGTGAACATGGATGGAATAGCATGACCCATGACCTGCAAATAACGGCCACTATGCTTGGCATCCTGGCCGTCCAATCCTGAAGCTTTGAATTCTTCTGCTGATTTACCAAATAATACCGCCAGCTTATCAAGCGGAGGTCTTGCTGACCGCGCTTCGTTATCGTCCATACCAGCATAATGTAATATGCCTAATGGTGATTTATAGCCATTGGCTTCAGATGTCCTCAAAATAAAGCCAGGTAAAGCCTCCCCCTCTTTGGGGGAGGGTGTGATTACCAATGGCTGGATAGCTGACTCATAATTTAGCCCATGACTCTCACTAGAATGTATCATCGCGCGAGCACCTCCGCTGCACTGATGTCCTTGGCTTTTGATCGGCTGGCTCGTGGTTTAATAGGCTCAGGACTTGCTGTCCCAATGAGTTGCACTGCTTCTAGCAAGTGTTCCGTAGGAACCATATCAAACTCAGGCCAGAATGGATTGGTCATTGGTGCAACCTCATCTACCCACACTGCCTCTTCATAAGCGTTAGCCAGATCTTCTAACGTAATGCTGGACTGATCACTCATTTGTGCATTCAAGCATGCTTGATGCAGAACCTTGGCTACATAACCGATCAATCCTCCGGTTGCACAGTAAAATCTGAAAGCCATTTCATCAGAAGCCAAATCAGGAAAATGATAAAGACTTAAGCCTGCTTGGAAAGACTCTAAACATGCAATAAATTGTTCTCTCGAGTCTTCGTTTTCCCAATCAAATCGTGACATACGGATAGGTGCTAAGAAGCGGCCACGCAATTGCTGGTTCTGATTAATGACAGCCATGCAATCAGGCAGACCAGCGACTATCAGCATCAATCCAGAACGATCCACGAAGATCTTTAACCAATCTGACAAGTAGTGTTGCACCTTATGAGACACCTTGTCATAGAAGTGTTGAAACTCATCAATGATTATCGTATGTGTTTTAGTGTGCTTGAGTAAGGTATATAAGCGTTCTGTCTTTTCGTTTTCTGACTCTCGTTTGTGCCATAACTTATCACCAATCTCCCTTAACAATATTTCAACCAGCGCTTTTACTGTAGGTTTTGATGGCGTTCTGATACTCAGTACTGGCACCACCAAGCCTTCGGTAGTACGATATTTTTTATACTCCTTAGTGATGTACTCTAACAAACGTGATTTACCAGTACGCGCTTCGCCTACTACGGCAATGCAAGTGGGCTCTTGGTAATGTTGTGCAGCGATTAAATGCGTATCGATACGTAATTTCGCTTTTTGAAACATATCATGTGGTACCAGTATTTGATCCACAGTGGTTGGAATGTAAGTCGTTTTATTCATGATGTGTACCCTCAATATTGTTGATTTCAGTATGCGCGTTGGTCGATAACCGGTGCATAGCTAGGGCGGACCTTAGTAACGACAGGTTTATCTGGACTCACTGGAGCTACTGGTCGCTTACTGACAACGTTTGCGACTTTTTTAGGCGTCGATTTGGCAGCAGATTGCTGATTGGTATCCTTATATCTAGCGACCCTTGCGTTAGATTTCCTGCGTTTCAGATTTAAGTCTTTTTCAACAATCTCACGAATTTCGGTCTTAGCTAGGGCGTAGCTGTAAACGTCTACTTTGTTGAAATGCTTTTTAGCGTAATCACGACAGATCTTGTGTAGCCACAAGGTTGTACCTTTAGCGTAATCTTGATCAAGTGCAGGCACCTCAATATATCCTTGATGATCCTTTAAGATGACATATAGATGACCAATATCGGCTTCATCCACACGGATATCTACTGTTAAGGGATCGCCATATTGACGTCTGAGATTCATCAACTCAGGAGAGTTATAGAGTAGGTTATTAATCTCAATGCCTTTGTGAGTGACTTTCTTATTTTCAACCGTCTTACCCAATAACATATCCATCTCTGCTGGGTTATGGGCCAAAGCGATATCCTCAGGATGGACGCTACTGGTCCATACTACGGCTGGTGTTTGGTTATCTAGACTACGGTGTGGCTTTTGGTGATAGTAGTCAGCAATCCATTTATGGATGATTCGTCGTAATGTACTTAAAGTCACCACTGCATGCTTGGCAGGATCGTAATCATCCTTTTCAAAAATATTACTAAAGGTAGTGCCAGCTATCCCGTGACTGACGCCATCATTAATCGTACGATTGAATCGCTCTATCTTGCCTTTAAACCAAGGTGTTTTACGCGGCGTGTAAACAATCTCCACACCGAAAGCGAAGCATGCTTTTTCTAAACTGATACTGTGAAATTCCAATCCATTATCTACAAACAACTGTTCCATTACCCCATGCGCATCCCAAGTATTTCTAATGTCAGGGAATTGCTCCTGCAGGTTAGTTTTAGGTAGGAAAGCATGCTTCAAGCACTTACCCACAGTAAGATAGCTAGGAGGTTCAAATCCTATGTAAATACCAAGGATGCAACGCGTATGACTATCAATACAGATGGTGAGCCAAGGCCTACCTAATGGCATATGTGACTCGTCATCAATCACGAATAAATCGAGCTGAGTATGGTCGATCTGTGCAGACTCTAGTGCTTTCTTTGTGACTAGATGTTTTAGTTTGCTACGATATAAACGATTGGCAGCAATACGCCCATATCTTGCTGCGCATCGATCAAAAGCAGGGATTAAACCAATAAGCCTTGTGATGAGTCGTCTAGTTGGGATGGCTAGCTGATCTGACTTGATACGTTGTTTATTCTCTCGTGTCACCATCACGACAGCTTCTTCGGTTGTATCTTGTATTGTCTTACGTTCGCGCTGAAGATAAATCCTATCAATACAATCTGAAACGATATGCATGACTTCTGTATCGTAACGATCATTTCGATTGCCTTTATGATGGTGTGCATCAACTAGCGCAAATGCGTCTTTACCATTGGTCAGATATTTCTTTTTCCACCTAGAGACAGTGATCCAATTTGGTTCTTTATCTACATCTGTCTCACTCTTATCTTTGTTCAGCGTCTTCCATACCTCATGAATCGCTGTTTTCATCAACGCTGCCGTGCATGGTAAATGCTCAACCGCCTTGACATACATACGCCTAATTTTGGCTTTTTCCCATTCGGATTCTTCTGTTTGGTGACTAATCTTTTTTGATTTCTCTTTAAAATCCTCTTTGGATTTAGCTGCTTTATCAGCATCTTCCATAAATACTAATTTACCCTCACTATAGTGCTGTTGAAGTGCCTGGATACCGAACTCATGAATTCTGCCAGTCCTTACTTCTTGTGCCTGCCAAACGCCTGCTGTGATCTCTTGATTTAATTGATACTCACGTCCATCCATATCAAAAGATGTATTTTTACAAAAATATGCAATTGCCATGATTTGCTCCTAACGTGATGAATTAAAGTGGCTATGGATTGAAGTGGCAGAATTGATTGGTTGATTGAAATCGATACTTAGCTTACCTTCGAGTATTAATCGACTGACATTTCGCAATATTTGTGGGGATTTCTGTTCAAATACTCCCCAAGACATGACTGGCTCATCTAGGAATAAGCGTCTGATAAGCTCTTGTTCAAGAAGAGAGATAGGTTGACGACCAAGCTTGTTTAATCGCTTGATGTTATCAAGTCGAGGCTGCTTCGCCAGTATTTCTGCAAACACCACGCGATAGCCATATCCGTATTCTGGTAAAGTTTGCGTTAAATATGCTGTCCGCTCAGACACTTCAGGACTATTAGCATCACTCTCAGTTTTGACTTCCCATAACTCACGTCGATTCGCATCTATCACCATAAAGTCAGGATAGTGACGTCGCTTAGCACCGTTTAATGTGAAAATGATTTCACAAGGTTGCTCACAATAAGAAATGACATTTGGTGTCGCATCAAGGACGCGCATCGCATTACCTTCATGTACTGATTCCCACTGCATCATGCGTTGCATTTTCCAGCTAGGATACTTGCCAGTATTGCGCGCATTAGAACGTTTAACTACTTTGCGACTGCGGATTTTTCCATCTTTTGGGAAGATAATTTGTATCATTGGTACTGCTGTTAATTGACTCATTGTTAACTCCTAATTTGCATCAATCGGAGTAACTCAGAAATTTAGGCGTAGGGAGTCCTTTCTTGCCAGTCAGTGCTTTCTGCTGATTGGAAAGTTAGGCTGCAAGGGTGCCAAGACAATAGTCTTAAATTTGACAAAATACGTTGTTGTCGTAGAATGTACTTAACTAGTTGGACGCTAGTAAATTAAGTCACACTCATTAGACTCAAGTGCATTTCGCTTGGGTCTTTTGCATTTTTAAGCAGCCTTATAATTTAGGCCGCTTTACTCTATAAGCTTCTTTTCTTCGGTACTTCCTTTCAAAAATGGCAGTTTTAAGACTGCCGCCTAATCAAACTACTCATCACAAAATATGTTTCTGAGTAATCTGAAAATCAAATTATCATAGTTTTTAAATCGCGCAACTTTTGCTATAGCAATAACAATTAATCCATTTTCAATAAAAATGCAATCACTAATTTTTATTAACATTATGATTTATATAGATAAATTTTAACCATCAGTTAATTTACGAACTGCTAGTTACAAATTCTTGGTTTGGAAAATGAGAAAAGCCGCTAATTAGCGGCTTAATTTGACAAAATAAATTTATATGATTGATTAGTGCAGTTCATAACTACTAGTTAATGATGAATAGTTCACTACTAGTGGTGACACTCAGAAGTAATACTAATAACATTCAATTACTGACTTGATGAAAGGCAGATTGCGGCCCACAGCGGACATTCATATTGTAGATTTAGCAGAGCCTAGTTTTGAAACTGACCTGGAAAAGGAATCACGAGATTTTTTTCTAAAAACTCAATGAGAACTTTCGTTTTAGTCGGTAAATGTCTACGGGAAGGATAAACTGCATATAACGTTTGGTCTCTTCCTGGTGCAAATTCTGGTAAGGCTAGAACGAGTTCACCCGCTTGCAGCTCTCTATGCGCTTGCCAATAGCAAATCATACCGAGACCTAGACTATCTTTAACCGCCTCTATTAAAGCTTCGCTATAGTTTGTTTGAAAAGTGCCACTCACGCGCTGATGTATGATTTTTCCACCAGCTTTAAATTCCCAGTTGTAATTTTCGTTTAAAACAATGCAGTTATGATTGGCCAAGTCTGCAGGTGCAGTCAAAGGCGGAGCTTTGGTAAGATATTCTTTGGTGGTACAGAGCACTTCGGGCGACGGGCCTAACTTTTTTGCTACCAGCGTAGAATCGCTCATTTGGGTGCCACGAATAGCCAAGTCTATTCCTTCCGCCACAATATCCAGCACTTTGTCTGAAAGCTCAAAGCTAATTTTTATTTTTGGGTATTGCTTCAGAAATTTCAGCATCAAAGGCGTTAAATAAAGGCGGGCAAAAGAGGCTGATGCTGTGATGCGAATTAACCCTGCGGGCTCAGTTTTTTCGCCCCAATCCATTTCATAATCATCGACTGTTTCTAATAAATGCTGCGCTTGTGAATATAGTCGATGCCCCTCATCCGTGTGCTGGATAGTTCGGGTAGTTCTATGAAATAAGCGTACGCCGAAATCCTTTTCGATTTGTGTTAATCGTTTACTGATTACCCCTGGTGTAGTCCGGTTTAATCCAGCGACTAAGGTTAAGCTTTTTTTCTCAAATATTTGTACAAATATCCGCAAATCATCTAAAGAATTAAACAAGTTGACTCCACCTATTATTTCCAAAAAAGCACAAATAATATTCTATAACGAGCATTTATTCCAATATAAAAACAAGTCATCATGGCGTCTAACTTGAGGAGATCCATATGTCAGTGACCAACATGAGTGATTACGAAGCCATTACTAGACTAGTTCAGCATTATATTGATGGTGCGGTTTCTGGAAAGGGAAGTGATATGAAACCTGCCTTCCACGACGATACCACAATTTTTGGTTATGTTGGGCCGGACTTATTTGCAGGCCCGATTCAAGGTCTTTACGATTGGAACGATGAAAACGGACCAGCCAAGGGTTTAATTTTTCGTATTGCGAGTATTGATATTGTCGATACCATCGCAAGTGTGCGCGTAGAAACAGATAATTGGACCGGACATCGATTTACAGATTTTTTTAACGTCTTGAAGTTAGACGGAGAGTGGAAAATCATGAATAAGATATTTCATTTACACCAGTAATTTCCCAACATACAAACCCGGAGGCAATTATGGCATCGTTATACTCACCAGAACATCGTGCATTACAAGAGGAATTTAATACAACGAAATTAGCCGATTTATTGGATAACGGTTGGATACACGAAAAGATTTCCGAGGATGAAAAGAATTTCATTAGTAGTCGCGATATGTTTTTTCTTTCAACTGTTGACCCTCATGGTATGCCCACGGTTTCTTATAAAGGTGGACCAACGGGATTCGTAAAAGTGTTAGATGAGAGTACTTTGGTATTCCCCGGCTTTGACGGCAACGGAATGTTTTATTCAGTTGGTAACATTGAAGCGCAACATAAGGTTGGCATGCTTTTTATAGATTTTGAAACACCGCATAGAGTCCGTGTACAGGGCACAGCAAAGTTAATAAGAAAACATGAACTGATGGAGGAGTACACAGAAGCCAAATACTTAATCATGATCAGCGTCACTAAAATCTGGGTAAATTGTCCACGCTATATTCATAAATACAAAAAAATCGACCAATCCAAATATGTACCTGAGCCTTGCAAGGTTACTCCCATACCCACATGGAAGCGTCTGGATATTGTGCAGGATGCAATAACTCCTGAAGAAAAAGCGATCGCTGAATCACAAGGGCTTGTAGACATTAATGAATACGAAGCGAAGGTGAAACGTGGGGAAGGTTAATATTTTGAACAGCTGTGAATAAAGTGCATGACTGCTTTGGGCCGATAGATGAAAGCTAAAAACCTTAACTTAACGGCAGCTTTGTCCCCCTAATATGCCGAAGACGTATCAATCCGCAAAGCGGACTACCAAAACTCAAACTTTGTGGACTTTTAGGAAGAGTGGACAGAATCTTGGTGCTTTACAACTTTTTACAACAGACAAACTAAACCCGCTCAAAGATGGTCGGGTTTATCATTTAACTGAATGCAGCACTAGTCTCTTGAGGAGTTTAATTGCCGGCGTTCCAAATGTGAGTGCGAGCTACCCACTTACCATTTGTATCTTTCTTAAAAACACTAGTCGTAATGCCGCTGTAAGTGACTGTTATACCATCCTTTTCAGCACCACTTGCGCTCCACTTTGCGACCTGATAAAGCGTTTTATCATCACCATCAACGGTGACTATTTCCAATTTATGATTCTTCAAACCTGCTTCAAAAAAACTTTTAAATAAATTCTGAATCTCTGCACGTCCAGTCAGAACTTTGCCGTTGCCTGGGGAAAGTACAGCGTTTTCTGCATATAAACTCGCAAGTGAACTCGCATCTGAATTATTAAAGGCTTTATTCCAAGTATTGTTTAATGACTCTACCGTTGTTTTGGCAGTCATTTCTTCAGCAAACGCAATACTTGTTGTTACAAGGCTAAAAGTTATTATCGCGAGTGTGTTTTTAATCAGTGATTTCATATGGGGTAATCCTTAATTGAAGTGTAAAAAACCATGAAATAAATATTTTTTCATGTCGCTTGCAGCTAATTTGTCCAAGCATCATTAATAACAGAATTTAGCAGTCATCAACTGAAATAAGAAGATGAGCCAAACTCTAGTTAGGCTCATTATAGTTAGCTGGCTAACTAAATGCAAATTTAATCTTTCAGCTTATGTATTACTTTTCTAAGCATTAGAAGCACTTTATTTCTTGCAATAACTTAGCTGTTAACTACTTTTTGATAACACGCATTAAAAAGTCGCTAAACTTAAACTGTGATTGAAAAAACCTTAGGAGATTTTTATATGGAACACAACTTGGACTTCCTAGAATATCGTAAACGTTTTTTAGTTTCCGTTTTGTAACTTTTCAAACATCATCGGGCTCAGTTGATTGAGGTGACTGTTCCGACGTTTTCGATTATTGAAGCCAAACATAAGCACTTTCTACCCATTTTCCCAAAAAAGCTTCCAAGTTTTGCACGCGATCAAATGAATATATGTGCTCTCTGGGACTTTCTTTACATCTACCAACAACTCTTTTTGAATCGCCACTAGTTTACTAGACACCTTTGAGCCGTAATAATGGCAACTTAAAAAGGTGTATAAAATGAGTGCGAAACGTTATCCAGAAGAATTCAAATTAGCAGCAGTGCGTCAAATCACAGAAGGTGGATATGCAGTCTCCGAGGTGGCAAGACGCCTTGATGTGACAGTAGATAGCCTTTATGCATGGGTCAAGAAATATGGACCAGATGCTGCGGCCTATCAAACTAAAAACGCAGAGCAAGCTGAGTTAACTCAACTGCGCAAAGAGCTAAAGCGCGTCACAGAAGAACGTGATCTGTTAAAAAAAGCCGCGGCATACTTCGCAAAGCAGTCCGAGTAAGATATGCCTTCATTAAAGACCACCGGGACTGTTGGCCGACAAGATGGCTTTGCCAGATGTTAGAAGTGCATCCCAGCGGCTTTTATGCCTGGTTAAAACAGCCACATTCAATACGCTATAAAAATGATCAACGCCAGACAGGATTGATTAAGCTGAGTATTCCAGTCAAAGGAGCCATCTGTAATTGTTTCAAAATAGCCACTAATAATTATCTTACTGAGCCAATTATTCATTGATCCGCAAAATACTGTCAATGTCGCATTAGCGGGACAAAGCGGCCGTTCAGTTGAGTTCTTCTGACTTCAGCAATCGGCCCATTTCAGTCATACCAAAAACAAAGCTGGTCAGCAGCAATGGAGGACAAAGCTTTCATTCACTTAAAGTTTTAATATTTCTACAATTGGCTTAAAGCTTATCTTCATAAAAATTTACAGAATTTTATATAACCAAAGAATCTCATACTCATGAGAAACATAGCAGATTTTGAATTTTCAGTTATTAAAAATTTATCATTCGTCGTCATCAAACAAATTCATATTAGATTCTTAGCATAGTAAAACGGATTTTTATATTTCAGTTAGACGACTGGTCTAATCTATGCAATAATGCGCTTATGGGTAACAAACTTCCAACCACAAAATCTAGTGATACACGTCAGCAAATTTTAGACACAGCCAAGGATATCATCCTAGGCAAGGGCTTTGCTGCTGTCGGCCTCAACGAAATACTCTCTGCTGCAGGGGTGCCTAAGGGGTCGTTCTATCACTATTTCAAATCCAAAGAGCAGTTTGGCGACGCATTGCTGGAAAATTACTTTGACGATTATTTGCAGATGTTAGAACACTTACTCAAAGATGACGGCAGTTCAAATTCCAGCCGACTGCTCAAGTTTTTTCAATCATGGTTGGACACCCAATCTAGCGACGCCACAACAGATAAATGCTTAATTGTTAAATTGAGCGCAGAAGTGACCGATCTCTCCGAAGCTATGCGTATTACGTTAAAAAACGGTACTGATCGTGTCATCGCGTGTCTTACCAACTGCTTGCAAGAAGGCATCCGCAAGGGCGAATTTCCTGCCAATCTAGATGTAAGTAATGTCACCGCAGAAATTTATTATATGTGGATTGGCGCTACGCTTTTGACCAAAGTCAATCGCACACGCGCTGCTTTAGAGTGCGCCATGAATGCTACGAAAATAAGACTTGCACTTAACTAAGCCAATTCTTTTTATTTGGCACAATACTAGCCGACTGGTCTAATAATTTTAATGTTTAAGGAGTTTTTATGCTGAATTTTGAATTTTATAATCCCACACGAATTGCTTTTGGCAAAGGCAAAGTCGCGGAAATTGATAAGCTGATACCTATTAAAGCCCGCGTATTAATTCTGTACGGCGGCACTAGCGCAAAAACGAATGGCACTCTGGATGAAGTTAAAGCCGCACTGAGTGAGCGTCACGTCGAGGAATTCAGCGGCATCGAGCCTAATCCAACTTATGAAACACTCATTAAAGCTGTTGCCCAAATCAAAGCCAACAATCTTGATTATTTGCTAGCAGTCGGCGGTGGCTCGGTGATTGACGGTACCAAGTTTGTCGCAGCATCGGTATATGCTGAGGGCGATCCGTGGGAGATTTTGCTCCAGCGCGGTGCAAATGTTGAAAAAGCCATGCCTTATGGCACGGTGCTGACATTGCCTGCTACAGGCTCTGAAATGAACGACGGCTCAGTAGTCTCGCGTATTGAAACATCATCCGGTTTGCAGGATAAGCTCTATTTCAGTAGTGAACATGTGTTTCCACAGTTCTCTGTACTCGACCCAAGCAAGAGTTTCACCCTGCCTCCGCGTCAGTTGGCAAACGGCGTGGTAGATGCATACACCCATATCATGGAGCAATATCTGACCTACCCCGTTGGCGCCCGCGTGCAAGACCGCTTTGCGGAAGGACTGTTGCAGACGCTGATTGAAATTGGCCCGAAAGTTCTTCAAAACCCACAAGATTACGAATTGCAAGCCAATTTCATGTGGGTGGCCACGCTAGCCTTAAATGGCTTGATCGGCTCTGGTGTGCCAAGCGATTGGGCGACGCACATGATTGGCCACGAAATCACCGCACTGCATGGTTTGGATCACGCACAAACGCTAGCTATCATTTTACCGAGCATGCTCAGCCTGCGTCGCGATGCCAAGCGTGCCAAGCTACTGCAATATGCCGAACGCGTTTGGCATATCAGTGAAGGTACGGAAGATGCGCGTATTGAAGCGGCCATTCAGAATACCCGATCATTTTTTGAGAGCCTAAATGTACCAACGCGATTATCTGCCTATGACATTAGCGCAGATGCCATTCCTGCCATGCTGTCACAGCTGGAAAGTCATGGCATGGTCGAGCTCGGTGAACACAAGGATGTGACGCTGGATAAGAGCAGGGAGGTGCTGGAAGCAAGTATTTAGATTATTAAAGCGGATAAAGTGTGACAGCACATATCCAAAACCTTCGTGTTATTTTTATTAGGAGTGATCATGAACAAGAAATTAGCCCTGTATGTACGTTTGAATGCAAAGCCAGGAAAGGAAGCGGCACTGGAAGCATTTCTGAAATCCGCACTGCCGCTGGTGGAAAACGAGCCGGAAACCGCTACCTGGTACGCACTCAAATTTGGCCCTGCCACTTTTGGCATTTTTGACACCTTCAGCGACGAGCATGGCCGTCAGGAGCATCTTAGCGGCAAGATCGCCGAGGCGCTGATGGCGAATGCCGCAGATTTGCTAGCCGAGATGCCAGTGATCGAAACCGTTGATTTACTGGCAGTCAAGGGTCAGACTTAAAACAGTTTTTGGCTAAGTATATAGCTCTTCCCCTTACTATTTCCAGCCTACACTGGCACATCATTACCCTCCCTTTTTTTAGATGTGCCAGTATTTTTTTATAATGGAACAGAATGTTTACCCCTAATCCAAATCAATCACCGACAGCCAACCGTGGATGGCAGCGTGTGTTCCAGCGCGGAAAACTGACCTTGGGTATCATGTTCCCTATCGAGGCCTTTGAGCGCGATCAGCCAACCATGCACAACCAAGTAGTGCTTGCGCAGTTTGCTGAAAAATCCGGTTTTGCCAGCCTAGCCTTCCGTGATGTGCCGCTTAAAGACCCGAATTTTGGCGATGTCGGCCAGATATTCGACCCGTGGGCTTATCTCGGATATATGGCCGCGCAAACCTCAGAAATCGCATTGTTAACGGCGTCCATCATTCTGCCATTACGTCACCCGATTCATATTGCCAAAGCCGCCGCCAGCATAGACCGTCTATCCAATGGCCGATTGTTAATGGGTGTTGCAACTGGTGACAGAGTGGTGGAGTTTCCGGCCTTTAATGTAGATTTTGAGTCGCGCGGTGCGATGTTTCGAGAAGAAATCGAGTTGCTCAAGATTTATTGGTCAGAGTACTTTCCGCAAGTCAGTAGCAGCTTCGGCCATCTGCAAGCTGCCGATGTGATCCCCAAGCCAGTCGCTTCACATGTACCCTTGCTTGTTACTGGCCACAGCCAGCAGGATTTGGGTTGGATAGCGCGCAACGCCGACGGCTGGATAAGCTACCCTCGCAATATTGAGGCACAGGCGCAAGTGGTGCAGCGCTGGCGAGATTCAGTGGAGGCAGAACTACCAGGACAGTACAAACCATTTACACAGTCTTATTTTATTGATCTTGCCGACAGCCCGAATGAAGCAGCAACGCCTATTCATTTAGGTCACCGACTCGGCAGGAATGCCTTGCTGATGCATCTGCGTGCTAGCAAACGCATTGGTGTAGATCACCTCATTTTCAATGTCAAATATGGCAAACGTGCAGCTGACGAAGTGCTGCAGGAACTGGCAGAGTTCGTGCTGCCAGAATTTATGTGACATATAAGCGCAGGCGAGGATGCCTGCGCCACTAAAACAGGAGACACCATGAAAGCCGTTGCATTAACCAGATATTTACCTATCAGCGATCCTGAATCACTGATGGATGTCGAATTACCGAGACCCGTGACAATCGGTCGCGATCTTTTGGTGAAGATCCACGCCATTGCAGTCAACCCTGTCGATACCAAGGTGCGTAAGCCTAAAGACAAGTTGGAAATAACACCCAAGGTTCTAGGTTGGGATGCCGCTGGTGAGGTGGTCGAAGCCGGACCAGACTGCACGCTGTTCAAGCCTGGCGACAAAGTATATTACGCTGGCGACATTACGCGCTCAGGCTGTAATGCCGAATACCAGCTCGTAGATGAGCGTATCGTCGGCCACATGCCACAGAGTTTGAGTTTCGACCAGGCAGCCGCTTTGCCGCTGACTGCGCTGACCGCATGGGAGGCACTATTCGACCGGCTGGGCATTGCACTTGATATAACGCAAAACCGTAATAAGAGCTTGCTTATCATAGGCGGCGCTGGCGGGGTGGGTTCTATTGCAATCCAACTCGCGAATAAGTTGGCGGGATTGACCGTGGTAGCCACGGCATCGCGCCCAGAGACCGTAACATGGGTGCAGGAATTGGGCGCACAGCACGTCATCAATCATCAGCATGACCTGGTGACGCAAATACGCGAAATCGGCATTCCCCAGCCTGATTATATTTTCTGTTGCAACGATACCGATGGCTATTTTGTTGTCATGGCCGAGCTCATCAAGCCGCAAGGCCGCATCTGCTCGATTGTGGAAACCGCACAGCCGGTAGACCTTAACTTGCTAAAGAACAAAAGCGCGACTTTCGTCTGGGAGTTGATGTACACCCGATCTATGTACCAGACGGAGGACATGATTGAGCAGCACCATATCTTGGATCGTATCGCACGATTAGTAGATGAGGAAGTACTTGCATCTACGCTCAACGAAACACTGTCTCCTATCAACGCTACCAACTTGCGTAGGGCGCACGCGCATCTCGAAGCCGGTAGCACCATAGGTAAGATCGTATTGAGCGGCTGGGCTTGATTTCCACACTATTTTTTACATCATCAGGAGATAAAAATGTCACGTATCGTCAGATTCTACCAAACCGGTGGGCCAGAAGTATTACAGATAGCAGATGAACAAGTCGCCGCACCAGGCAGGGATGAAGTGCAGATCAAGGTGCAAGCCATCGGTCTCAATCGTGCAGAAGTCATGTTCCGCAATGGTCAGTATTTGGAAGCACCGATACTGCCAGCGAGGCTGGGCTATGAAGCGGCAGGCATAGTCAAAGCAGTGGGAGGTAACGTGACTGAGTTCAAGATAGGTGATGCGGTCAGCACAATCCCAGCGTTCTCTCAGAATCAGTATGGTGTTTATGGTGAGTTGGCGAATGTGCCTGCATTTGCCGCGGTAAAGCATCCACCATCACTTTCCTGGTCAGAAGCAGCCTCCATCTGGATGCAATATATGACTGCCTATGGCGCATTGGTGGAGTTTGCCGATACCAAAGTCGGTGAGTTTGTGCTGATTCCGGCGGCATCAAGCAGCGTGGGTGTGGCAGCTATAGAGATTGCCAATCTGCTGGGTGCTATTCCCGTTGCTTTGACGCGCACCAGCAGCAAGCGCGAGGCTTTGCTCAAGGCCGGTGCCAAGCATGTGATTGCGACGGAAGAACAAGACCTGGTGACCGAAGTGAACCGCATTACCAATAATAAAGGTGCACGCGTGGTGTTAGATCCGGTTGGCGGGCCGACCATCAGCAAACTGGCAGAAGCGACAGCCCAAAGCGGCATTATTTTCCAGTATGGCGCGCTAAGTACAGAGCCGACGCCATTGCCGCTGTTCCCCGTGCTCGCCAAGCAATTAACCATACGCGGGTATACCCTATTTGAAATCAGCACTCATCCTGAACGCATGGCACGCGCCAAAGCCTTCATTGTGCAAGGGTTGACTGAAGGCAAGCTGAAACCGCTGGTGGCCAAAACCTATCCGCTAGCGCAGATTGTCGAAGCACACCGCTATATGGAATCCAACCAGCAGATCGGCAAAATTGTGGTGACAGTTTAGCACTATTAGCAACTGCATAGGCGCTTTGCAGTCGGTTGGGCAGTCACGTTTGAGTGCCGAAATGAAGCCTCCACGATGAAAGTATACAAACATAGAATCTGGGGGCGTTAATGGTGGATTTTGTTTAGCAAGCTCACCCTAACCCTTTAGCGGGACGCCTGACGGTGCTCATGCATTCAACTGTTGAAGGTCAGTTAAGGGACGATTAGAGTCGGTTATTCTAACAGCTCATATAATTCTAAAGAGAAAGTCAGCTTAATCCTGTCTACTTTCAGTTTAAGGATATTAGGAGTATTTGAACTGCTATTTTAACTTTATTCCGGGATGGGGTTTTATGAAGGTCGAAAATGGATTCCGCGATGACATTCTGACTGTATCAGCAATCTTAATTCTACTTTTTATTTATGAGCATATATGACCCATAGCTGAACTTCATATATATATTCAAAACAACTCTTCACATTTATGCATTTAAATGTGACAATGTATGCAACTTAAATTAAAGAGGCATATATGAACGTATCGTCATTATTTGAAAAAGTCCAATTAGGCGACTTGTTTTTACCCAATCGAATTGTATTACCGCCACTAACTCGCTGCCGTAGCTCTCAACCGGGAAATGTGCCAAATGAATTAATGGCAAGTTACTATAAACAACGCTCTACTGCAGGTTTTATGGTTACAGAAGGTACACAGATTGAAACACGTGGGCAAGGCTACGCTTGGACACCAGGCATACACTCAGAGGAGCAAATAGAAGGTTGGAAGAAAGTAACGAACGCTGTACACGAAAGTGGTGGAATTATTTTTTGCCAACTTTGGCATGTTGGCCGAGTATCCCATTGCGAGTTACAACCAAACGGAGATGCACCAGTAGCACCATCAGCCATTCAAGCTAAGTCTGTAAAGGTATTCATCGAGACTGGACCTGGCGAAGGTGCTTTGGTTGAACCAAGCATGCCTCGTGAACTGACAACCGAAGAAGTTAAAGAATTAGTTAACTTATATCGTCAAGCTGCTAAAAACGCAAAGTTGGCTGGATTTGATGGCGTTGAACTTCACTCAGCTAACGGTTATCTGCTAAATCAATTCATATCTGAGCATACGAATCACAGAACTGATGAATATGGTGGCTCGCTACCCAATAGACTACGCTTTTTAAAAGAGGTAACTGAAGCTGTAATCGAAGTGTTTGGGCGCAATCGAGTAGGTGTACGATTCGCTCCACTGTTTGCTACCACTACAGAAGACCGAGTTTACCTTGGCCTAGTAGAAAGCAATCCTCATGAAACCTACATTTGTGCTGCTAAAATGTTGAATGACCTTGGGATCGCTTATTTATCAATCGCAGAGGCGGATTGGGACAACAGCCCAGACTTGCCTGAAACATTTAGAAGTGAATTACGTAAAACATTTGAGCGTGCGATAATCTATGCGGGTCGTTATAGCGTACAAAAGGCACTAACAGTAAATTCAAAAGGCTACGGTGATTTATATGCATTTGGTAGAGCATTCATCGCAAACCCAGACTTACCGTATCGAATTCAAAAAGGATTATCGTTGAATCAGGTCCAAAATGATACCCTTTACGGTGGTGGCGAAGCAGGGTACATTGATTATCCATTCAGCACACAATTATCAACTTAAATAGTGGGCTTTCCCACTGGCAATAAGGTGAGAGTAAGATGGATTTAAATGAAGCATTAAAAATGCTAGCTAACCCGACAAGACGTGCAATATTGGCTTGGTTAGCTAATCCTAATGAGGCGTTTAAGGACTACACACAACTTTACCCATACGAGATGTATGGGGTGTGTGCAAGCTTGATTCAGGACAAGGTTGGGCTATCGCAACCTGCCACATCATTATGTTTGAAAGCGTTGCAAGATGCGAACTTGGTCGAATCAACTAAGGTTGGTAAATGGACATACTACAAACGTAACTCGACGGTGGTAGAGCAAGTTTTAGCTACCTTACGTGAAGTATTAAGTGAATAGTGAGGTTGTTATGTCTAGCGGAACTCTAATCAATCAAATAGACCAAATTAGCTCAAATTTGAATGACTGCTATGGGCCGATTATCGTCACTCAATGAATTTCTTTTATTAATCGAGGATGATTTTTGGCAATAAGAATTAATGGCATTTTTCATGAAATGATTCAGTCGCTATTATTGAAAATCAATAATTTGAAGATTTTTATATACAATCATGAGATAACCTCATAATATTATGAGGTTATCTCATGATTGTATAATATGAACTACATTGAATTCCGCCGACATCTTGGTAAAGCAGGTATTACAGTTGAGAAATTCTCAAGTCTGATTGGCGTAAGGGCAAACTCTGTTTCCAACTACTCCAAGAAAGAACAGGTTCCAGCTCAGTATGCAATTATTGCAATATTGATGGGCGAAAGTGTAGACCGTGGTATAGATGTCATAGCCATGCTTTCTAAATTTGGTATTAGATTTCAATCATCAAGAGAGGGAAATATTGCAAATATCAATGATTTTCGTATTTCTTCAAATAAAAGTGAAATTTAAGCATGTTAGATGAGTTAGCAATCAAAACAGCAGTTATCGATCAGTTATATCTGACCGGATCATTAGATGATGCAGTCTTAATCAATGAGATGGTGGTAGCTAACTGGAGTAGAAGAACGGACTTGACCGTTGTAAATGGTAAGTTGCATGCCTTTGAAATCAAAAGCGACTTTGACAATCTTAATAGACTACAGGGTCAAGTAAGTACTTATTTAAGTAGATTTGATAAGGTAACTGTTGTCACCACTACAAAATTTTTATCTGCAGTTAAAGACTCTCTTCCTCCTAACGTTGAGTTATGGGAGGTAACAGAGTTGGATTCAGAGAAATATATTCGCATTGTAAAAAGAGGAAAAACTCAATTAATTACTAATAAGAGAATATTATGTGGCTTTCTTCACAAGCCTGAATTGGTGGCATTTTTGAAGCAAAATAATATAATTTCCTCTACAGAAACATCTCGAGAGAATTTAATTTCGCAATGTGAATCACTATCAAGTTATAAACTAAGGCAGTTTGTTTTATGCTCCCTCAAGCATCGCTATAAAGATACATTCAAACAATTTCAGGCAAAGCGAATTGATAAAACTAAAGTTGACGACTTGTACGCACTTAGTAAAAAAAGTTTATTAAAAAAAGAATATAAAGAAAACAATATTATTAACATTTCTAATTCAGCCCCACAGAAAAATATTAGATTTCTGGATATGCACTTATTAGAATTGAAATATGGTATTCAAGCTGACAGCATTCAGAAAACAGTTTTACTTAGAAAAGTAAGTTAAAAATCTTCATCTAGTGCATCCATTACAGACAACTCTAGCTGCTTCTCAATATGAATATTTACTCGTGCTGCTATCCATTTCGAGCGTACTTTCATACCATTGTTATTTCCGCTCGCTACATTAATAATTTTTTTACTACCCCAATAATCTTCGTCTAAAATTTCTGGATATTTCATTGTCAATGCTTTTGCTGTTTCGATATAACCATCGCCGTCTAGACCTGGTCTTCTTTCTATTGCCCATGCATCAAATAATGGGTATTCAATCTGCGGAGTATATTTACCACCTGTAGCAACATACACTTTTGAATGAATTGAACTATGATCCCCATATATAGCAGCATCTACACCTATCGCTTGATGAAGTTCCCGCTCTAATATATTAATAATCCCACTTTTCCTATCGCTATTCACATCCAAAAAAGGTGTAACTGTTGATGGATAGCTAGTCGAGATAATTGTTATTATTGCTTCTGGTATCTCATCTCGAATTTCATTGATAGCCGCTACGCAAGCAGCGATAGAGGCTGCCATTGTTTCTCGAATATATCCTGCATCTATAATGATTAATGCATTTTCTGGAGAGTCCATCGCAGAAATAGCGTTAATTACCTTTGTAGTATCGTTTGTATAATCAGTTATACGAAAAGCGACTTTGTTTAAGCCTATTGTCTCTAAAAGTCTTGTTTGCCTTATGATTTGAGACTGCTTAGCTTCTTGTACTATTTGTATTGTAGGGATGAAATTACTATGTGATTTAATGAAATCGCACCAAGATTTAAAGTTGCTATCTGGATTCAACAAATTTTTCAGTTCATTATTTTGATATAAACTTTCCCTGGTCAAATCAACAATACAAGGACGATCTCCCACCGCAGAAATTAGCTTTCCAATTGACTCTGCCAATCCCTCAGCTTTTGGCCATGCACCTAAAGTCATTATTGGTACTAGTTTATTTTTTGTTAACTCTCTTAACTCACTGTATCCCTCAATTTCAGCAGGCCTTGTTCTTAACGCAGGGTAATATGAGAAATCATCAAATTTAATTTTCATTTGTTAAACCTTCTTGTTTAGGTTTTCTTGGCGTAGCTGTCTTTAGAGATTTAGATGCCAAAAACTCACTAATTGATATCAATCTTTCCTTTTCATTCTGTAACTCAACATTCTTTTCCGTTAATGTAATAAGTTGATCAGCATGCTTTTTCGTTAATGTTATAAGCTGCTCAGTCTGAGATGCTACTAATTTGATAAGTTTTGAACCCACCCATATTGAAGCAACAGTAGTTAATATTGCAGCACCCCACCCAGAGATAGCTAAATAGTAGGCATTCGGATTAGTTGCATATGAAAAATAAAGAGTTAAGCCAATTCCTGCTAAACCCGTTATAAAGCCACCGATTCCGAACCACATACCAAGAATAGTCGCTGAATCTGTATCAATTTTATTCATTAATTTTTCAAATTTCGCTACTTTTAATTGGTCAGGTTTACTAAATATTTACAGCTCAACTATTTACTTATGATTCTGCTACACCAAATCATGGTTCAACTTATGGGGTCTTTAGTTGCAGCTTATGAGGGCAAACTTGCAACTTATGGGGTCGCTTACAAACAACCCTTTCAAAACAAATTATTAATAATCAACCGCACTTACTCTCACCACAATTCAAGCAAGTCAAACAACCATCCATAATAATGCTCGCTTTGGTATTACACTTCTTACAAAGCTGCGCACCTTTTGGGAAGCCTTCTTCGTTTACTTCTTCGCCTGATTTAGCGTGCTTTTCTAGGTACTCTGCTTTTTTCTCTTCTACCAATTTTTGTTGGTGTTCATCTAAGCCTGGCTTTTTAAGCATGCCGATTTCTTGTAGGTGTTGTTCTACCACTTCACCAATTTCGGCCACTAGGCTAGGGACAAACTTACCACCTTTTTTGAAGTAACCACCGCTTGGTTCAAATACGCTTTTAAGCTCTTCTACCAAGAAGGTCACATCGCCACCTTTACGAAACACGGCTGACATCACGCGTGTTAGCGCAACAATCCATTGAAAGTGCTCCATGTTTTTGGAGTTAATAAACACTTCAAACGGGCGGCGGTGCTCTTGTGGCGTGCCTTCGTTCATCACGATATCGTTAATGGTGATGTAAAGCGCGTGCTCGGTGACTGGGGTTTTAATTTTGTAGGTGTTGCCTACCAACTTCTCTGGGCGGCCTAGTGGCTCACCTAGTTGCACAACGTTAGTGGTGGCTTCTACAACTTTAGCTTCGGCAGCTTTCGCTTTGTCTTCTTCTGACACTAGGTTGTAGCTAACGATTTTTTTATCAATTTTAATAGTCATTTTGTTTTCCTTTTGAGGGTTGCCCTCACATTTATCCGCTCTTGTTTTAAGCGTTGCGTGTGCAGTTAAGACAAGGCGTGTTTAAATTTTTTACCGGAATGTACAAGTAGTACATGAGGATTAAAAATTTAAACACAACGCCGTATTAACAAACAAAGCAGCTTAAAACTTGCCGTAGTAGCCTTCTTTCAATGCATCGTATAAATTCGCTGCACTGTGAATCTCACCATCATATTCAATCTCATCATTACCTTTGGCTTCAATCTCAGTGCCGTCTTCTAAAGTAAATTTGTAAGTAGTACTTTCTAAGTCTTTTTCTGTCACCAATACACCTTGGAACGCTTCAGGGTTAAATCTGAACGTTGTACAACCTTTTAAGCCTTTATCGTATGCGTAGAGATAGATGTTTTTGAAGTCTTCAAAATCATAATCTGTTGGCACGTTAATGGTTTTTGAAATTGAGCTATCAATCCATTTTTGTGATGCAGCTTGAATATCCACGTGGGCTTTAGCCATGATGCTAGAAGAATCTAGGAAGTATTCTGGTAATTGTTCTTCTGGCTTGTCGCTAAATGGCATTGCATTTGGGTTGATTAACTCGCGGTAAGCTAATAACTCATAAGAGAACACATCGACTTTCTCTTTTGATTTTTTACCTTCACGAATCACGTTACGTGCGTAGTGGTGCGCGAATGATGGCTCGATACCGTTACTTGCGTTATTAGCTAGTGATAATGAAATAGTACCTGTTGGTGCGATTGAGCTATGGTGCGTGAAACGTACGCCTTTAGTGGCGATTTGGTTACGCAAGCCTTCTGGGAACTGTTGCATGTAGCGGCTGTATTTACCCAACAATACTTTACCTGCGATTTTTTGGCCAACTTTAATGCCGTCTGCTGCCATTTCTGGACGTTTTGCCAGCATATCTGCGGTGACTTCAAATTTCTCATCCATGATCGGTGCTGGGCCTTTTTCTTCAGCCAATTGCACGCCTACGCTCCAGCCTTCTTCAGCCATCACGCGCGTCACTTCTTCTGTGAACTTGATTGACTCTTCTTCACCGTATTTCATTTTCATCATGGTGAGGCTAGAACCTAAACCTAAGTAACCCATACCATGACGGCGTTTACGCATGATTTCATCGCGTTGTTGTTGTAATGGTAGGCCGTTGATTTCCACCACGTTATCTAGCATACGGGTGAAAATCGCGACCACTTCGCGGTATTCTTTCCAGTCGAAGTAAGCTTCATCGGTAAATGGTTTTTTCACAAAACGGGTGAGGTTAACTGAACCTAACAAGCATGCGCCATAAGGTGGTAATGGTTGTTCGCCACATGGGTTAGTTGCGCGGATGTTTTCGCAGAACCAGTTGTTGTTCATTTCGTTCACGCGGTCGATCAAAATAAAGCCTGGCTCAGCAAAATCGTAAGTGGAGGACATAATCACATCCCACAAACGGCGTGCCTTAATGGTTTTGTAGACGCGGCATGCAACTTTGCCTGCATCTACGCCATCTGTTTTAGTCAGGTATTTACCCTTGATTGGCCACTCGCGCCATACTACTTGGCTTTCGTCATTGGTATTTAAAGCATCAACAATCGCTTCTTTTTCTGTCACAGGGAATGCTAGTTTCCACTCAGCATCGGCTTTTACTGCCTCCATGAACTCTTTAGTGATCAGGCATGACAAGTTAAATTGGCGTAAACGGCCATTTTCACGTTTTGCTTTGATGAAGTCTGTCACATCTGGGTGTGAGATATCAAACGTTGCCATTTGCGCACCACGACGGCCACCCGCAGAAGACACGGTGAAACACATTTTGTCGTAGATATCCATGAAAGATAATGGGCCGCTGGTGTAAGCACCTGCACCCGCGACAAACGCACCTTTTGGACGCAAAGTAGAGAACTCATAACCAATACCGCAACCTGCTTTTAGGGTTAAGCCTGCTTCATGCACTTTGCCTAAAATATCATCCATACTGTCTGAGATCACGCCAGAAACTGTACAGTTGATGGTAGAAGTGGCTGGTTTATGCTCCAAGGCACCCGCGTTAGAAGTAATACGGCCTGCTGGAATAGCGCCGCGACGCAATGCCCATAGGAATTTCTCATGCCATTCAGCACGTTTTTCTTCTGTGGTTTCTACATCTGCTAGCGCACGTGCTACGCGTAGATAAGAAGCGTCCATGTCTTGATCAACATTTTCGCCCTGCTTAGATTTCAAACGGTATTTTTTATCCCAAATATCCAATGAAACAGGTTGAATTGGAATCTCTTTTTCAACCTCTGTGTTTGAATTCTTAGCAGTATCTACAGCTTTTAGCATTATTTAACCCTCTTATTGGTAGACTTAAATCAATGATAAAACAATGAGATAAGTCTGTATTATTTAACGGCAGCGCAGTGAAAGATGGTAAGCACACACTAACTTTACCACACCTTTAGAACTACATGACAACCACTATATATTGTGTTTTTTTAGTAATTTAATCATTCTGTAGTGGTAGGTCAAGCTGTTTTTGAATAAATATTTTTAACAAAATAGACAGATTTCTCTTGCGAAAAATCAACACCGCACTGGCGTTGGCTTAGCGCAATTGCTAAATAAAATACGCAGCAATTCACCTTAAAAAACCAGATGAAATAAACTGTGCGAAAATACAACAACTCTATATTGCAACTGCATCACACTCACATACAAAATGACGCGTTATCTCTACACTTGCTTGTTATCTATACTGCTGCCATTCACGCCGCTTAAACTACTTTGGCGCGGGAGAAAGCAACCTGAATACTTAGCGCATTGGCGTGAGCGTTATGGTTTTTATCATACGCCAGTGCAAGCACACGTGATTTGGCTGCATTGTGTTTCTGTGGGCGAAACCCGCGCGGCAGAGCCTTTAGTCAACGCATTATTATCTCAATATCCACAGCATCAAATTTTACTGACGCATACCACCCCAACTGGCCGCGCCACTAGTGAGCAATTGTTTGGAGACAAAGTAACTAGAGTTTACTTACCTTATGATGTGCCATTTGCCGTTACCCGTTTCTTAAGACACTTTAAGCCTAGTATTGGCGTATTAATGGAAACGGAGCTTTGGTTTAACCTAATTGCTGGTTGTCATCAACGCCACATTCCTTTAGTGCTTGCCAACGCGAGGCTCTCAGAGAAATCTGCCTTAGGCTATCGCAAGCTGGGCAAAGTGCTCACAGAAGGCTTGCAAAGCTTAAGCAAGATTGGCGCACAAACAGAGGCCGATGCTACGCGCCTAAATCAATTAGGGGCCACTGAGATAACCATTACCGGCAATATCAAATTTGATGTCGCTCCGCATGAGCATGCGCATGAGTTAGGCGAAAAACTACGTAAACAATTAGGGGCTACACGCCCTGTGTTTTTAGCGGCCAGCACGCGCGATGGGGAAGAGGCCTTAATCATTGAAGCAGTCAGCAAGGCTAATATCCCGAACTTGCTCACCATGATTGTGCCTAGGCACCCGCAGCGCTTTGATGAAGTAGCTGAGCTATTAAGAAAATCTAATCACTCATTCATACGGCGCAGCAGCATGAATGATGAAGCCGCTGATTTCAATCGTGTGAATTATCTACTTGGCGACTCTATGGGCGAGATGTTCACCTACTACGCGAGTTGTGATGTAGCGTTTATCGGAGGCAGCTTACTACCATTGGGCGGACAAAACCTGATTGAAGCATGTAGCATGGGGAAACCTGTCTTAGTGGGGCCACATACCTTTAACTTTGAAGAAGCGGCACAAATGGCAGTGATCGCGGGGGCGGCTGATCGCGTGCAAAATGTAGAAGCGTTAAGCACAAAATTACAGCAACTATTTGCAAACGATGAACAAAGGCAAGCCATGAGTGTAGCAAGCCTTCAATTTAGTGAACGTAACCGTGGTGCGACGGAAAGAACTTTAAACCTGCTTAGACCATATATTTAAGGTGAATATTAACGCCAAAATATGCGTAATTTAAGACTCGCGTCACTAGTATTAGCGAATCAGCTTACTCATCGCCTTAAATGCATCGCCTGAAGCCACACCTAGCCATTCAAACACTAAAGACTCAGTGTTGGTAATCACACAACCTGCGCTACGCATTCTTTCGATGGCGTTCGCTTTATTGGCTGGGTTGCGTGAAATGATGGCGTCTTCTACCACAAACACTTGTTTACCCGTGCTCAGTAAATCTAGCGCTGTTTGTAAAATACAGATATGCGCTTCCATCCCTGCCAGCACTACTTGTGAATGATCACGCGTCAAATGTCGATTAAACTTAGGCTCAGCTACACAGGAAAAAGTGATTTTTTCAACCGGTGGCTGTTGAATCAACGAAGCTAGCTCAGGCACTGTAGGCCCCAACCCTTGTGGATATTGCTCAGTGACAATATAAGCAACATTGAGCATATTGGCCGCTTGCAACAAGATGCTGCAGTTTTTAACCACTGCTTGCATGTCAGCCACAGGCATCACAGCCGCTAGCTTAGCCTGCACATCCACAATGGCTAACTGGCTTAATGTAACGCTCGCTTTTTGAGTGGTATATTGCACGTTAGCGCGCCCCTACGATGACCAGCTGTTGATTAATATCTGCCAAATCAGGCTCTGCTACAACACCAGAGATCGCTTTAAGACGAATGATGTTCACTAAGTAACTATAGCGCGACTGTAACAAATCACGTTTAGCACTAAATAACTGTTGCTGTGCATTCAGTACATCGACACTGGTACGCACACCAACCTCATAACCCAATTTAGTCGAATCTACTTGGCTTTGACTAGAAATCAACGCTTGCTCGTAAGCTTTTACTTGGGCAATGCTGGAGCTTAAGTTGAGATATGCACGCTGCGTTTCTAACTCTGCACTGCGACGTGCGATCTGTATATCATCTTGCGCTTTTTGCTGATTAAGCACCGCTTGGCGCACACGCGAACTGACGGCTCCACCTTGATACAACGGAATCTCTAACTGCAAACCAATGGTGGAGGTCTTTAGCTCACTACCTAACCCATTGGCACTGCCATTGGCATAGTTATTGGTATAGCTCGCTACCGCATCTAATGTAGGCAAATGCCCTGCTCTTAAACGCTCTACTTCTTGGGAAGAAATAGCCAGTGCATCCTGCTGAATCTGAATGTTCAGGTTATTCTGTGTGGCGACTTCTAGCCATTTATCTAAGCCTTGCGCTAGGCTTGTGGTGGCCATGTCCGCTTTTACTGTAGCAAGCTTCTGCGGTGCTTTGCCTGTAATCGCCTGCACGGCATGCTTGGCAATTTGGTGCTCGTTAACAGCGGCTATTTCCTGTGCAAACACTAAATCAAAACGTGCCTGCGCTTCATTAACGTCTGTAATCGTAGCTGTACCAACCTCAAAATTAGCTTTAGCCTGCTCTAACTGGCTTAAAATGGCGGCTTTCTGCGCAACAATTAACTCGATTTTGTCTTGTGCCAATAACACATCAAAATACGCTTGCGTCACACGTAGTATCAAGTCTTGCTTACTCAAATTCAGCTGTTTATCGGCCTGGCTAACTTGCACTTTGCTTTGGTCGATTTGGACTAGACTATCTTTACGGTAAATCGGCTGACGCGCCTGCACACCGTAGTTGTAGCCCTCAAAATTTGAGCGGCCTTCAGCCCTAAATGGATTAAACCCAGTTAAAAACCGAATATCGGTTTGGGTAGCATTGGCGCCCGCATTTAAAGTAACCGTAGGACGATATAATGCCTTGGCTTGCTCTATTGCCTCTTGCGCGGCCTGATTAGCGCTTAATGCTGACGCTAATGTAGGGTCATTTTCCAAAGCCTGCTGATAAACCTCAATCAATGAGTACGCTTTTTCGTCAGCATGTGCATAAGAGACAAATGCTGACAATAACAACGTCAGTTTGATGAAGAGTTGAGGGATTTTGAGCATATTAGCGCTGAATCAACACCGTACTAAAAAGCAAACTTAGTGGCCTGTGGTGCGTTCTCTAACACCGGTAAGCAAGTCTCAAATATCGTTTCATGACGATATGAGCCTTCACTTACGCGCTCTGTCACAGTGGCTTCCATCATTGGAGAGTCACCAACTACTGCAAATAAACGACCACCTACATTTAACATTTTTTCAGCCGCAACAGGGCGTAACGGCAATGAACCAGCAAATACAATCACATCGTAAGGAGCGGCAACATCAAAGCCATTCACCGCATCACCTACATAAAGTGTCACGTTGTGGATACCTTGCGCTTGTAAGCGATATTGTGCGGTGTTAGATAGCTCTGGGTAAATTTCAACCGCATATACATGATGCGCTAAAGTAGCCAATAATGCGGCTAGATAACCACTACCAGTCCCTACCAATAACACTTTATCGGTCTTTTTAATATTTAAGGCTTGAAGAATACGCCCTTCCAGCTTTGGCGATAACATGGTCTGGCCCTCACCTATCGGCAACTCAACATCGGCAAAAGCTAAGCCTGCCTGAGATTCAGCCACAAAATTCTCGCGTGGCACTGCATCTAACACAGCTAACACGACTGGGTCTAGCACCTCCCAAGTGCGAATTTGCTGTTCAATCATGTTAAATCTAGCCTCACCTACGTTAAATTTGGCATTAAATTGATCAGGTGTATGCTGTTCTACTGTTTTTGCTGTTTGTGTCATGTTGATTACTCTATCGTGTTTTATTGACGGTGTTTTATTTAATGCTAATTATAGCGCAAGTGCTTATTGGCTAAGGTACTTTTACGCTAATCCATACGGTTTATCAGGCAAGTAAAAAGCCCGTAACAAGGCGAGTAGCACAATGATGAGTGAATCTAGCACACTCATCGCCGTATCCTAGCTAATCCCATATTGACTCAGCTTATACCATAAGGAGCGCTCACTAATTTCTAACACCTTGGCTGCCTTGCTTTTATTACCATGCGTCAATGCCAATGCTTTCACAATTAACTGCCGTTCCAGCGCCTCAACCGAACTAGGTAAAGACAGGGCATTTGCCGCTGGTGCATCGTCAGCATGCTTTGTGGGTGTTAGTCCATCGGCGTCAAAATTAGTTGCGCTTAATGCCGCTGAGTGATTTAACATTTCTGCAGGCAAATGCTCTGGCTGAATCATTTGATTACCACTAATAATCGCAGCGCGCTCTAGTACATTTTCTAACTCTCGCACATTACCCGGCCAGTTATATTGCATCAGCAGTTGAATCGCTTCATCTGATATCGCCACACGACGTTTAGCTAAAAAATATTCTGCGAGTGCTTCAATATCAGATTTACGCACTCTAAGTGCAGGTAAATCAATACGGAAAACATTTAATCGGTAATATAAATCCTCACGCAACTTACCATCTTTAATCGCCGCAAGCGGGTTACGGTTGGTCGCCGCAACCACGCGAATATCCACAGAAATTGGGCGATTACCTCCCAAACGTTCGATTACATTCTCTTGCAGAGCTCGCAACAACTTGGCCTGTAGCTGCATAGGCATTTCAGTCACTTCATCCAAAAACAAAGTACCGCCATCAGCTAACTCAAACTTACCAATACGCTCTTTAACCGCGCCAGTAAACGCGCCTTTTTCATGTCCGAATAACTCAGACTCCAGCATCTCATGCGGAATCGCAGCACAGTTAACGGCAACAAATAATGCATTATTACGTGGTGAAGCCGCATGAATTGCACGTGCAACGACTTCTTTACCGGTACCCGTTTCGCCCGCAAGCAATACAGTCGCTTTTTCTGGTGCGACTTGTCGAATAGATGCCGTTAATTGCTGCATCACTGGGCTGTTGCCGATTAAGCCAGTATTCACTGACTTTTCTTCACGCAAGAACTTGTTTTCCACGACCAGACGAGAGAAAGATAAAGCACGTTTAATGGCGAGCTCTAGCTCCTCCAAATCAAAAGGACGCAATATATAATCTGATGCGCCGCTTTTCATTGCTTCGATCGCTGATTTAATCTCACCCTGTGCTGTGACAATAATGACAGGGAGCTCGGTATCTGTTTTACGAATTTCCTTTAGCAACTGCAAGCCATCCATGCGCGGCATGTGCAAATCAGTCACCACGCAGTCAACTTTTTGCGCCTGAATGACCTCTAATGCTTCGCGACCGTCTCTCGCTGTTAATGGTTGATAGCCTGCCTGACGCAGGCTAATCTCTAGTAGACGAAGCATGCTAGGCTCATCATCCACCGCTAATATATATTTAATACTGTCTGACATAATCTCGCTTTTTATGATTAGGCATCATTAAGTAGCTGCCGTTTTGGTAGTTGCACTCTAAAATCTGCACCAGTATTGGCAAGCGTGCTTTTCTCTACAGTAAGCGACCCAAAGTGAGCAGTCACTATCTGCTTAGACACTGCTAAACCAAGGCCAATACCACCTGGACGCTGTGTAAAGAAAGGGTCGAATATTTGCTCTTTTTGCGCTTCTGTTACGCCCGCGCCATCATCCGCGACGCTAACCACTACATGATCTTGTGCATCAATGATAGACACCGCAACCTTTCCACCTGTTGGTAACACCTGAATCGCATTGAGCAACAAATTGAGCAACACTTGTGTAATTTGCTCGGCATCACACTCAACTAGTATTTGCTCTGCAACGGCAGCCTCCCCATGGCTTTTCACCACCATTGCTAGGTTAACATCCTTTTTATTGGCCTGCATGCGTAGCATTGCCACGGCATGCTCAACCAAAGGCACAATATTATGTAGCGCAAATTCTGGTTGGCGTGGACGCGCAGAATCTACCAACGTAGAAACTAGTTTATTTAAACGCTCGGTTTCCATGTTAATAAAAGCCACCACTTCCTGACCTTCTACACTCAAGCCTTTTTCACGCGCTAATACTTGTGCAGATGAGCGCAAAATACCCAAAGGCGTTCTAATCTCGTGGCTCATGGCAGCCGCCATTTCGCCAGCCACTGCTAGCTTAGCTGCACGCGTCAGATTTTCCTTAGATAACGTTAAGTCATCCATCATTTTGCCAAACGCACTGGACAAAGCACGCACCTCGATAGGGCCATCAACGACTGGCGGAGCGCTTTGTGACGAGCGCATAAATCGATTAGCGTAATCAGTCAGCCTTGCTAAGGGCTTAGTGATGCGGCCTGACAAAGGCGCGGCAAACGCGGCGGCAAGTACACCTGTAATAATCAACAGCAATATAAACATATAGCCCATACGATGCACTGGCGCCATGACAACTGATCGATATTGCGCGATTGAAACGACCCAATTAAAAATTGGCGGCTCTGCGGAAGGCTGAATCACAGAGTCCACCGAGATATCATGTGCCGCCACTATCTTTTTCCAGTGCTTTGTTTCTGCCAGCATACGCGTTTGCGGTGCTTCGTCATCCACATTCACTAACGCTGCAGCACTGCCCTGATTCTCCGTGCTGTCTAAAATTTTAGTAATTGCATGCCAATCAAAAATTACCCACAACGACCCTACTTTTTGCTGATTGACATCCAAAATATCACTAGCGATAGGTAGCTTCTGCTCAGCAAGCTGATACAAACGTACCGTACGGTTTGCAAACGAAATCTGTAACCATTGTCGCCCGCTGTTGGCAGGTTTTCCAATATCGGCTGGTTCACTAGACGCAATCACAACATTTTGATTATTGACAACATAGATAGACTGATAGACACCGCGATAGCTTACTTTTAGCTCATTGAGAAATTTTGATAAGCGCTTATCAAAATCGCCAATCACGACTTCGTCCATCACCTCCAAACGACTCCATGAAACGATATTTTGCAAGCGCTCAAACATCATGTCATCCACCTGATGTGATGCTGCGTTAGCACGTGTCTGCATGTCGCGTACGATTTCTTCTCTCAATACCGTACGCGCTTCAAAAAACGTGAGCAATGTCACCATTAGCATTGGCAACAACGCTGAAAGCAAAAAGCCAAGCAATAACAGCTTTTTAACGGACATTGATTTTATAAATGATTGATTCAAAATATTTGGTCTGCTTGTGAGTCCGTATTATTGATGATTGTTGCTGTTAGTTGTTTGATATGCCACAAGGTTTTCCGGCCGATATCGAATATAATCCGCTTATGCACTTCATTTCAAAAAAGCTATCGCAGATATTAAAGCTTGGAGCGTTCATGCATCTAATCAATAAATTCTGTATCGGCAGTGTAGCCCTGCTACTGCTGCTGTGCAAGACTGCCTACGCAGAAGATGCCCCACGCCCAGAAAAAGGCTTCATGGATGGCTTCAGATTAGGTGGCTACACCAGTGCTGGCATTACGATTCCTCGCGAATCGGAAACTACTGCTACCATTAATGAAATTAGCATGATTTTGACTTGGGAGGGCGAAAGCCGCTTTAAGTTTTTTAGTGAATTAGAATTAGAAAACCCAATCTCTTGGGATGACGATAACAAATTTAACACCAAACAAAGCTATATTGATTTAGAGCGATTTTATCTAGATTACAACTTATCAGACAAAATCAACCTGCGTGGTGGTCGCTTTTTGACCCCCACTGGCCGCTGGAACCAGCTCCACGCCTCACCACTGGTATGGACAAGCTCGCGCCCTGTCGCAACCAGCAGATTGTTTCCAACTGCAGCCAACGGCATGATGGCCTTTGGCGCAATACCGCTTGATAATAGCGCGATTGAATACTCCATTTTTGTTGAAACGCTTAAAGACATCGATGAAGATGATGACGATCTAAAATTCAGAAACACCAAAGGTGCGCGCATCGCGTTTGGCCAACAGGCCAATATTGGCGTAAATATCATGTCTTTTGACGAGAGAAATGTATTCAATACTCGTTACCATATGCTGGGCTTGGACTTTATTACCAATCATCGAGGCATTGAGTTTTTAGGAGAGGCGTTTCAACGCTGGGACACTCACAACAATACTAGCGGTTATGGTGCCTACTTGCAAACCGCCGTGCCTCTTCCAGTTGGCCAAAATTGGTTTGGCATTATCCGTCTTGAAACCTTTCATCGCCCAGATGAGGGTCATCAACAGCGCTGGTTGATTGGCACAACCTGGCGCATGAAACCAACACAATTGTTGAAATTGGAATTAACCGGCGGCAGTGACGACCAACCTGAATCACCTCGCGGCTTCTTAGCTTCATTTGCGGTATTGTTCTAATGCGCGGATTTATCACATTATTGCTATTGATAATAGGCCTGTGCTTGCAATCAGCTGGCATAGCGGCGGACAAGTCCGTCATTGCTGTAATCGTTGCCAACGACAATCCGAGCAAAAGTATTTCTCTAGGCGAACTGAAGCTCATCTACTGGCGTAAGAAAACCTACTGGGCGAACGGTCAGCGCATCCACCCAATTAATTTACCCTCAGATAACCCGCTTAGACTGCAATTTTCAAGCAGCATATTAGGCAGTGCGCCAAGTGCACAAAATGATTACTGGAATGGCTTATATTTCCATGGGGTGTCACCTCCGCATGTGTTGTATTCAGATGAAGCTGCGATTCGTTACGTACAGGAAACCGCTGGCAGCATTGCTTATGCAGATGCGTGCAAACTAGATAATCGTGTTAGACCAGTGTTATGGTTGCTCCCCAACGGTGAAATAAGCACAAACGCTTCTTCTATTAGCTGTAATTAGCGCTTAATCAATATACTCTTTCAGTTCCCCATGCTTATATGCACGCGCAGCCGTTTGGTAGTAAGCAATCGCTTCATTCATCAAGCGATGGTCAATAGGCGCGGCGACAGCCTCTAAGTTAACCGGATCAATACGATAGGCTTCCACCTCTTGCTTGGGCGAAAGGACGATTAGCGTATTCTCTTTGTAGTATCCCAAGGCCTGATAATTACTCACAAATGTTCGCTCTGGCAGTTGCTTGCGCGCTGCCTCAAACATTGACTGCCCATAAAAATGTTGCGCGTCAGAAGTCCCCAGCAGATCAAGCAAAGTAGGCACAATATCGATTTGGCTAGCCATCCTTGTGTAATGCCCTGCTGGTAATAAATCTGGTGCATAGAAAAACAAAGGGATATGGTACTTAGCAATCGGTAATTTGGTTTTGCCTGCTACCGACGCACAATGATCCGCCACTATTACGAATAAAGTATCATTAAACCAAGGCTTAGTTTTAGCTTTCTCCATAAATTGGCCAATCGCATAGTCTGTATATTTCACCGCACCGCGGCGATTACCCTGAGGTAAATCTATTTTATTTTCTGGGTAGGTGTACGGGCGATGATTGCTAGTGGTCATAATGTGTGCGAAAAAAGGCTTTTGCGATTTCACATTCTGATCAAGAATACGCAGAGAATTATTAAACAAACTCTCATCGTCAACACCCCATACGTTTTCACTTTGAATCGTCGCTTTATCAAAATCGGTACGATCAATCACCTGATAATCATTACCTTTAAAATACTTGTTCATACTATCAAACACTCCATACCCACCATAGATAAAAAATGTTGAATAACCTTTTACCTCAAGCAACTCTCCAATCGTAGCAAGATGATCTGTGTTTGGACGATGCACGATTGCTTGCCCTGGAATTGGCGGTATTGCAATCGACAGTGCATCTAAACCACGTACCGTTCTGGTCCCTGTTGCAAAAACCTTATCAAACACTAAGCTCTCGCCAGCCAGTTGATTTAAATAAGGGGTTAAATTTTCCTGATTGCCATAAGTGCCTAAATATTCAGCAGACAAGCTTTCTACAGAAATCAATACGACGTTTTTAGGCCGCCGCTTAAACGGTGCCAAGTTGGCATCTAAGTTAGCACCTGAAAGCTGTGTGCTTTTTAATAAGGCACTATTTTCTGCGGCAATGATTGCGCTTGTGGTTTTTCTATTGACCCCAACAGACTTTAATACTGATAATGCCTGAGATTGTGGAATGGTTTTATAGAATTGATCGTAATCCAGCTCGTTACGCCTAGCCGCAGCTGAGAAACTAAAAACACCGTTTCCAGATAACTCATTAGCGTAAGCGTTTTTCGAAAACGCCATCTGATCGACGTTCGCGAGTTGAAAGCTTAATAAAGGTAAGGCAATCGTCATCAGCGCCAACCCTAATTTACGTTTAGCTGAGCGTTGCTGCGCTTCAAAACGTATCACCTTGCTCAAGCTAAATACAATCAAAAAAGCAATGAGCGCAATTCCCACTAATATGAGTGGCACAGGGTAAGACTCACGGATATTGCCAATCACCTCATTGGTGTAAATTAAGTAATCTACCGCAATAAAGTTGAATCTTGTTGTGAATTCTTGCCAAAAAATATACTCGGATACTGCGCCAAATAACAAACAAAAAGTTAGAAAACCTGCCACTCCCCAACGTATATGATTCACCCATCTTTTAGAGCGCAAAACATTTGGCATCAATAATGAAATCAATAGCCAAGGCACCACCAGATATGCAAGCGCTGAGATATCAAACCAAAATCCGTTAACGAAAATCCCTATCAATTCTTTTATTGAAAGTTGCGAGAGCCCGACTTGAACACTCAATACAACACGCAATAACAGCCAAATGCTTAATGCGATGCTAACAACAAGCAAAGAAAACGAAACGCTGTAGGGTTTGTGACGAAATAATTTAAGCATATAGAGTTTGATTAGGCACGCGGGCCTGCTATTGGTAAGTGAACGTCTGATTAGGCAATCTCCATGCCATCACAATAAGCGACTGTTCTGATAGAAGTTTTTAAAATGGCACGAATAGAGCTAATGCAATATTTGTATGGAATTGGCTTAGCAAAACTAAAGTTACCTACATTTCTTGCATAACTTGTTTCAAATTATTCACAAATCATTCGCCATCACAGGCCGACACAGCAAGCTAAGAACTTTGTATAACAACCACAATCTATTGATTTATATATATAAATTTAAATCCCGCATAGTAACGTTGCTTAATACGCATCACTGAACAAAAATTAGGCACACTCTTTGCGTAACTCTAGGCATATTTAATTAAGGTGACATAAAATGCTTAGCCTAAGTTTTAATGCAAGCCCACTATTTTTTAATGCAGAAGCTGCCTATCAAACGCGTCCATTTGCAGCAGCCAAAAGGCATCGCGCAAGCAATATCAAAATAGCCTGCGCAGAAATCGGCGCGCCTGACCGTCAAGAAATTGAACAATTTATCCATGACGTATTTGCTCATACGTATGGAGCTGATGTGCAGCAGTTTATGCCGCAACTGATTAGCCTGCGTGATGAAAACGATGAGTTAGTCGCGGCATTTGGTATGCGCAAAGCACATACAGAACCATTGTTTTTAGAGCGCTATTTAGATGCGCCGATTGAAACGGTGATGTCCAATCGCTTTAATCGTGTCATTACCCGCCATCAAATTACCGAAATTGGTAATTTAGCAGTATCTAACCCTCGTAACGCTGGCGTTTTAATCGCCAATATCATTCAACACAGCTTAGACATTAATATTGAATGGTGTGTTGCTACCGCTCACCACAGCTTACAAAATGGATTAGTGAAAGGTGGACGTGATGTTTATGCTTTACAAGGCGCCGATAAATCACGCTTAAATACTGCAGAGCAAGCCACATGGGGAAGTTACTACGACAATTCACCGCAAGTGATTGCGGTGAAAGGCGTGACGGAACGATAACCATGACGCAGCTACACAAAATTAATCAGGCAATTGCCAAACATGCCATTATCCATGCAGATAAAGTTGCTCTGCGCGGCCTAGATTGCAGCCTCACTTATGCTGAACTGCAAGCTGCGGTTCAAATGCAAAGCCAAGCTTGGCGTGACTTTAGCCAAGAAAAATCAACAATTACACAACCAACCATTGCCCTAGCTGTAGAAAACCATCCGGCCTGGGTAGTGTTAGATTTAGCGGCATTAGAAACTAATCTTCCGCTTATTCCGTTACCGTTCTTTTTTTCAAGCGCTCAATGGCTACACGCCATACAAGACGCTGGTGCGAATATTGTAGTGACCGATCAGCCAGCGCTATTCGAACCTCTATTCACAAATAAAATAGTGCGCAAAACGCAATGGGTGATCGCTGGTAAAACTCTCACTCAGTTTGAGTTGCAACCATCAGCAAAAGTCACTTTACCCTTCAATACTGCGAAGATCACCTACACCTCAGGCACAACAGGCAACCCTAAAGGCGTGTGCCTAAGCCCAGACAACATGATGAATGTTGCAATGTCTATCGCTGACGCAACGAAAGTCAGCCCTGACGACATTCATTTAAATGTATTACCGCTAGCGACCTTACTCGAAAACATCGCTGGTATTTATGCACCATTACTCACAGGTGCCACTTGCGTGCTATTGCCTAGTAGCGAAATTGGCTTAAGTGGTGCCTCTGGCCTCAATATTCAACAACTATTAACAGCGCTTAAAGAGTCGCAAGCAACAACTGCCATTTTCACACCAGAGCTACTCAATGCACTAGTATGCAAAATTGAGTTAGGCCAGCTTGAGTTAGGCAAAGTTGAATCTGATGCAGCGTTACCAAGTACGTTACGCTTTTTAGCAGTAGGTGGCGCATCAGTATCGCCTCACTTACTCAAACGCGCGCAAGCGTTATCAATACCAGTATACGAAGGCTACGGCCTTTCTGAGTGCGCCTCTGTGGTTGCATTAAACACACCTGCTTTTAATAAAATTGGCAGTGTAGGTAAAGTGTTACCTCATCTAAAAGTCGAATTTACTAACGACCATGAGGTGATTGTCACAGGCAACGCTTATCTAGGTTACGTCGGGCAAACTGCCTTGCAATCTAACAGTATCCATACAGGTGATATTGGACATATTGACGAAGACGGCTACCTCAACATTACTGGCCGTAAAAAGAACATTTTTATCACTTCATTTGGGCGTAATGTTTCGCCAGAATGGGTAGAACGTGAACTGACAATCTCCCCTTACATTGCGCAAGCCGCGTTATTTGGTGAAGCTAAACCATGGAACACTGCCATCATCGTCGCCAGAAAAGGCAGCTCAACTACAGAGATTGAAAACGCGATTCAACACATCAATCAAGGTCTACCAGATTACGCCAGAGTCACGCAATGGATAAGCGCAGATGCACCATTTACGCTAGCCAACCAACAACTTACCTCTAATGGCAGAAACCGTAGAGACATGATTTGGCAATATTATGAACAAAAAATTAACGCACTTTATGAAAGGCAATACGCATGACTGTTTATCAAAAATTACTACACGCCACTGAAAAAGAACGTGCAGAACTTCTAAGCTTACCGCTCATCACTAAAGGTGCTGCAGGCGAAATCTCTCATGCCACTTATGTCGCATTTTTAACGCAAGCTTATCATCACGTAAAACACACGACACCGCTACTGATGACATGTGGTGGGCGCTTACCTGCCCACTATGAATGGCTACGTACCGCCATTGGTGAATACATTGAAGAAGAAATGGGCCACCAAGAATGGGTGCTGAATGATATTGAAACATGTGGCGGAGACAAAGAGGCCGTTCGTCATAGCTCAACTACTGCAACCAGCGCCAGCCTTGCTACCGAAGTCATGGTCGCCTATGCCTATGACATGATCAACCGCGTCAATCCAGTTGGGTTTTTCGGCATGGTACTGGTATTGGAAGGTACAAGCACAGCGGTTGCCACACAAGCGGGTGAAACCCTGATGCATTCACTCAACTTACCAAAAAAAGCATTTAGCTACCTACTTTCCCACGGCTCTTTAGATATTAGCCATGTGTCATTTTACGAAAGCCTAGTCAATCAAATCACCAGCCCAGAGGATCAAGCGGCGCTCATTCACAGCGCTAAAATATTTTATAGATTATATGGCGATATATTCCGTACAATACAAGCTGAATACATGCAAAATTGAATAGGCACCCTATGCAACTAAAAAACAAATGCATTCTGCTCACAGGCGCTACTGGCGGTATTGGTAAACAACTAGCTTTGCAACTTGCACGCAAAGGTGCAAAGCTGATATTGGTTGGTCGCGATTCCAATAAACTTGAAACCTTAGCGCAGCAAATTCACAACAAAGGCGGTAACGCAGCGACGCTAGTTGCAGACTTTGCAACTGCGGGGGCTCCACAACAAATTGCTCTGCAGGCAACACAGCAATTTGGCAATATTGATATCTTAATCAACAACGCTGGGATTCTTGATTTTATCCAGTTTGAAGATCAAAGCCCTGAACGTATTACACAAATGATAGAGACCAACGTTACAGCCCCTATCCAACTCGCACATGCACTGTTACCTCAGTTTAAAGCTAATAACCAAGGTCAGTTTGTGATGATAGGTTCGATTTTAGGCTCTTTAGGCTTCCCTCACTATGCAACTTACTGCGCGACCAAGTTCGCTATTCATGGTTTTTCTCAAGCATTACGTCGTGAGCTAGTGGATACCAATATCGGGGTCACCTATATTGCGCCACGTGGCGTCAATACCTCAATGAATGATGCGGCGACGCTCGCCATGCTGGCTAAAATTGGGGGAAATGTTGATGAACCTGAGAAAGTGGCGGCCATTATTGTCAAAGCGATAGAACATCAACAACAGGAAGTTTTTATTGGTCAGCCTGAATCATTCTTTGCTTGGCTCAATGGCTTTATGCCTAGGGTTGTGAATTTAGGTCTTAAAAAACAAGCAAGAGTGGCAAAAGAGTTTGTTGCCAAAAAATAAACAAAGTAAATAATAAAAAATCAGGTAAAGAATATCGTGTCGCTACACAATTAAAAACGCTATTCTTTACAGTAGTTCTAATAAGCAATCTTAAAGCACAACTAAACGTCAATCACTAGCTAGCCGTAAAGTACTAATTAGACATAAAGTACAACAGGAAATACGGTAGCGGCCAAAACAAGAATCACCCACTCCATGCCCCAGCGCTCTAAATGTCCAGTGAAGTGAAAAAAGAGCGTTGTAATTGCAACGAGGTAATAACCAATATAAATAGCTAATGCCATAATTCCACCAATACCATTGTTAAGTTTGAGTAAATGCGACTCAATGTATGACCAGTGTAACAAAAAATATATCCCAACACTGCGTTTTAAACTCAATTTGCATCAAAAAATAGCTCACCCAAAGGCGCCAACACCTAAGACTGACAACGAATGAACCTATTGCTATAAGCTGACTTTATTACTGTTAGTATCTCCTACCAATAACGGCGATGACAAGCTTTACTTTAACAAACCGTTTACTGCCATTAATAACTTGACTTAAACACTTGGTTTTATAGCAGATTTAGCGTATATTTCGCTAATTGCTAGGGGTCTGTATTTTACCAAAATACAGTGAGATATACCCTTCGAACCTGATGCGGGTCATGCCGCCGTAGGAAAGCATTTATTCGCTTTCCTACAAATATACTAGTAAGGGCACGCAGTTTTTCTGCTCCTTACATTTTTGCTAGGAGCCACACTTGAACGCCACCGATAAAAATCTTACCAAGTTTCTTAACGAAACCGCCTCTGTTGACGAAAGCGCGACCACACCCTTTGCAAAATCACGCAAAGTGTATGTTGAAGGCTCACGTCCAGATATCCGCGTACCGTTTCGTGAAATTTCATTAAGCGACACGCCTTCTGCTTTTGGCGCAGAAAAAAACCCACCTGTTGTTGTTTATGACACCTCAGGCCCATACACAGACCCAACCATCAGCATCGACATCCGTAACGGCTTGCCTGCATTACGTACCGGCTGGATTATGGAACGTGGCGATGTAGAGCAATTAGACGGCCCTACTTCAGAGTTTGGTCACCAACGTTTAGTTGACCCAGAGCTTTCAGAAATGCGCTTCAACCTGCACCGCAAACCATTGCGCGCTAAAGCAGGCCAAAACGTATCGCAAATGCATTACGCACGTAAAGGCATTATCACCCCAGAGATGGAGTTCATTGCTATTCGTGAGAATCAACGCCGCGAAAACATGAGCGAGTTGTTGCAAACACAACACCCGGGCCAAGATTTCGGTGCAAACATCCCTAAAATGATTACGCCAGAGTTCGTGCGTGATGAAGTGGCTCGCGGCCGCGCCATCATCCCACTGAACATCAACCACCCAGAAATCGAGCCGATGATTATTGGCCGTAACTTCTTGGTAAAAATCAACGCTAACATCGGCAACTCAGCATTAGGTTCTTCTATCTCTGAAGAAGTTGAGAAAATGGTGTGGAGTACACGTTGGGGTGGCGATACCGTCATGGATTTATCAACCGGTAAAAACATCCATGAAACACGCGAGTGGATCATCCGTAACTCACCAGTGCCTATCGGTACTGTGCCTATCTACCAAGCTTTGGAAAAAGTGAACGGTAAAGCAGAAGACCTAACTTGGGAAATCTTCCGCGACACATTGATCGAGCAAGCAGAGCAAGGTGTGGATTACTTCACTATCCATGCAGGTGTACGCTTGGCTTACATTCCTATGACAGCAAAACGTATGACCGGTATCGTGTCACGCGGTGGTTCTATCATGGCGAAATGGTGTTTAGCGCACCATAAAGAGTCTTTCTTGTACGAACACTTTGAAGACATCTGCGAAATCATGAAACAGTACGACGTTTCATTCAGCTTAGGTGATGGCCTACGTCCAGGCTCAATCTACGATGCTAACGATGAAGCACAATTCGCTGAATTGAAAACATTGGGTGAATTAACCCAAATCGCTTGGAAGCACGACGTACAATGTATGATCGAAGGCCCAGGCCACGTACCTATGCACCTGATTAAAGAAAACATGGAACTGCAATTAGAGCATTGCGGTGAAGCTCCATTCTATACATTAGGCCCATTAACTACAGACATCGCACCTGGCTACGACCACATCACTTCAGGTATCGGTGCTGCCATGATCGGCTGGTATGGCTGTGCAATGTTGTGCTACGTAACGCCTAAAGAACACTTAGGCTTACCGGATAAAGAAGACGTACGTGTTGGTATCATCACCTACAAAATCGCAGCACACGCGGCAGACTTGGCAAAAGGTCACCCAGGCGCACAAATCCGTGACAATGCTTTATCAAAAGCACGTTTCGAATTCCGTTGGGAAGACCAGTTCAATCTAGGCCTAGACCCAGAGAAAGCTAAAGAATTCCACGATGAAACATTGCCACAAGAAGGCGCAAAACAAGCACACTTCTGCTCAATGTGCGGCCCACACTTCTGCTCAATGAAAATCTCACAAGATGTTCGCGATTACGCAGCGGAGCAAGGTGTTTCTGAGCAAGAAGCGCTGACCAAAGGCATGCAAGAGAAGGCCATTGAGTTTGTGAAAAAAGGCTCTGAAGTTTATCAAAAAGTGTAATTACAAGCCGTCCGTCATTCCCGAGTAGTCGGGAATCCATTTTCAATAAAAAAGCCAGCGAAAGCTGGCTTTTTTATTAGTAGGTAGTGCAGTGGCAATTAAAAAACGCCCACTAAAACGGGTGAGGTCTATATATTATGTCGATGAAATTATTTCAAACGTGGTTGATGCTACTAAAAATTAAACCAGCATACGCTGGTTTAATTTTGTATTACACCTACTTTTAAAGGAACAACTTTTTCTTTAATCATTCACTGCTTCAACATTTTTTTGTAGTTGATATAGTGCAATCCAAGCTACTATATAAGTTACGACTACTCCTGTAATTAAATCGGACTTACTGAGGGAGTCCATACCCCAAAGATACATGGGCCCATAAGAAGTAATTGCGATTGCGCCAATAGCAGTAAACAGTATAGCCAAATCTTTCAGAACATTAGATGACTTTGAAAGAATCATGCCTCCAAATATCAAAAGAAATATCGCACCGGACAAGACGTTAACAAATGGCAAACAAAAAAGCATTGCCACTAAAAATGAACGTAATACAACAGCACGTTTTTCCTGAACTTCCTCGGACGCAATACCCATTTGATTTCCTTATTGTTAATTGTTTGTTAATAAAGTATATATCAAATTTATCATCATTTTATTTCATGATATTAAGATTGAAGCTTTTATCTATATAACATCAAAAAAATAAAAATCACTCAAAGATATAAATTACCTATTTCTTTTTGTTTTCTTAGCCATTTAAGTTTTACCAGTTGACTCGCCACTGACTCTGTAGTCGTATTGGACTGCCCACGGTTTGGTAGACACCTAGCCTTGCTTGCTGGAATGCTCACGTATTTTTGTACACTCCATGGGCTATAGACTACCTGCCACTCCCTGCATATTTTGTTTCTATTCCAATCAATTGTATTCCCGCCTAGCCAATAAAAAAGCGTAAAATAGCAACATTCAAGGAAAAAACTTTTGACTACTTTAAAACTCTCAAAAAAATCAGGTGATGCCCCAAGCAATACGGCAAGTAAAGCCCCTGTACGCCGCGCTAACACGCCTACACGTGATCGAACATCTGCGCCTGTGAAACCACAACGCCCTAGCGAAGCAGAAGTGAGCGCGCCTGTGCGTGCCAGAACGGAATCTAGAGACCAAGCAAGACCTCCGCATCAGGATGCGCCACGTCAACGTAACCACCGTCATGACGGCGCCTTGCACGCCTCTGTGCCAAGGGAGCAAACGCCTGATAGTCGTGCACCATCGCCACGCCCGATTAATCCAGATACGCGTAGGCCAGATGCTCACAAATTAGACAGCATGCAGACTACCCGCGATAGAGCAGACCGTGAAGGTGCTTACCGCAACCCACCGCGCCGCGGTGGTAAGGTGCGCGATGGTTTTGTGGCCAGCGAGTTTGACAAAAATCGCACCAATAAAGAAGCATTTGCAGCTAAAGCAAACGCCAGTCAGCCTGATTTACCTCGTTTATCCAAAGTGATGGCAGAACGTGGCCTATGCTCACGTCGTGAAGCAGATGAGTGGATTGTAAACGGCTGGGTCAAGGTCAACGATGAAATCGTCGACACCTTAGGCTCGCGTATTTCACCAGATGCTGAAATTGTGATTAGTAGCTATGCGCAAGAGTATCAGGCCGAGAATGTCACCATTATTTTGCATAAGCCAGTTGGTTATGTCAGTGGCCAAGCTGAAGATGGTTATCAGCCAGCCATCGTTTTAGTTCACCCAGATAACCAGTGGGAAGATGATCCAGAACTACACCACCATCACCCTAAGCAATTCCACCGTGGCATGCTGCACGGCTTGGCGCCAGCTGGCCGCTTGGATATTGACTCAACAGGAATGTTAGTACTCACTCAAGATGGGCGCATTGCCAGACATTTAATTGGTGAAGACTCTACCGTTGAGAAAGAATACCTAGTACGCGTGACGGGTGAGCTCAGTGATGCTGATTTAAAACGTTTAAATTTTGGCTTAAGTTTAGATGGTGTGAAATTAAAACCAGCTAAAGTAAGCTGGCAAAATGAGGACCAATTACGTTTTGTATTACGTGAAGGCAAAAAACGCCAAATCCGCCGCATGTGTGAAATGGTGGGGTTACACGTAGTAGGTTTAAAGCGTATTCGTATTGGCAGTGTCACCTTAGGTAAACTACCTGTTGGCGAATGGCGCTATTTACGCAACGATGAGCGTTTCTAACCGATTGATCAAACTTATATTTTTATCATACTTAGTCAATCACTTAATATAAAATTAATAACAGCAAGGAGTTTAACTTGGGATTATTTGATAGTTTAGCTGGTGCAGTGTTAGGCAACATGGGTGGTGATAAAGGAGCTATGTTGCAGATTGCCATGGATTTATTTAAACAAAATGGTGGCTTAGAAGGTGTGCTAGCGAAGTTTAATGATGCTGGTTTTACTGAGCAAGCGGCTTCTTGGGTAAGCCAAGGCAATAACTTGCCAATCTCTGCCGAACAAATCATCCAAGTGCTGGGCCGTGACAATATTGCTAGCATGGCTGAAAAACTCACCATGTCGCCCACTGATGTTAGTGCAAAAATTGCCGAATACTTACCTCAAGCAATCAACAAAATGACCCCTAACGGCAAAGTAGATAGCAATTCTGGTAATCTGCTTGCAGCCGTGATGGGTATGCTTAAATAGCCAACGCCATTATTAAGAGCAAGTGTGAATAGAAAAGGTGCTTACCCCCTTTTCTATTAATCATTCCAACACTTTGCGCTATTGCTGTTAACATTAATGTGCAACCTAATAAAGTACCTTAATACAGACTTACTAGTTTGCAGTCCGCCTCAAAACCTCTTTCTTAATTAAAATCAGCATATGGATATATTGTTATTACTTAAAGCCGCTTTGCTTGGCGTTGTTGAGGGCGCTACAGAGTTCTTGCCTATCTCCAGCACTGGTCATTTAATTCTGGCTGGCGACTTGCTCAACTTCATGAACCATGAAAAACGCAACGTATTTGATATTGCAATTCAACTCGGTGCCATCTTAGCGGTTGTTTGGGAATATCGTAGACGTTTTGTGAGTACATTTGCAGGCATTGGACGTGACCCCATCGCCAACCGCTTAATCATTAACTTAGCCATTGCTTTCTTACCGCTAGCTATCTTAGGTTTAACGTTTGGTGACACAATCAAAACTCACCTATTTAAACCAGTGCCAGTCGCTTTAGCATTTATTATTGGTGGATTTATTATTTTATGGGCAGAGAAACGTACGCATACAGTCACCATCGAAACAGTAGATGACATTCGCCCCATAGATGCTTTAAAACTAGGGCTAGCACAGGCAGTTGCATTGATTCCTGGCATGTCTCGCTCTGGCTCTACTATTATCGGCGGACTATTTTTTGGCTTGTCACGCAAAGCGGCTGCTGAATTTTCATTTTTCCTTGCTGTCCCAACGCTAGGTATTGCTTCTATTTACTCGATGTACAAAGATCGCGCGCTACTTAGTATGGATGACATGGGCGCATGGGCAATGGGGTTTATATTTTCTTTCATTAGTGCCATGATTGCGGTTAGAGCGCTTATTCGCTATGTCAGCAACCATGACTTTACAATTTTTGCATGGTATCGCCTTGTGTTTGGCGTAATCGTACTGGTGACGGCTTATACAGGTTTGGTGGACTGGACAGTGCACTAAAGCACAATCAACGATATATACGTGCATGTAGACTAATGATGATGGCAAGTTAATCATCAATATGAATTAATAATAAGGTGACATCATGAAAAAAATATTGAAATATGGTCTTATTGGCCTAGCGGGAATAGTTGCGTTGTTGGTGTTGGCAGTCGCCATCATCTCCGCAACATTCAACCCGAATGACTACAAGCCTCTAATTATTAAGCTAGTGCAAGAGAAAAAGCAGCGCACCCTAACAATTGAAGGTGATATCAAGCTCGCTTTCTGGCCAAAAATTGGGGCAGATCTAGGCAAGGTTTCAATTTCAGAACACAAATCTGAGCAAACATTTGCCTCTATTCAAGGTGCTAAAGTATCACTTGCCCTTCTGCCGCTACTTAAAAAAGAGCTAGTTGTGGATACCATCTACATTGATGGCGCTCAGGCTAATATCATTAAATATAAAGACGGCACCACTAACTTTGATGACTTACTCAGCAAAGATGAAGAAGAGTCCGAGCAAATTAAATTTGATGTGGATGGCGTTAAAGTCACCAACTCTGCCGTCAACTATAGCGATGAAGGCACTGGTGCAAAATATGCACTTTCTAAATTCAATTTAACCTCTGGTCATATTGCTTTAGCTGAGCCGATTGATTTAGCCACTGACTTTAGTGCCACTGCAAACCAACCTGCAATCGCTGCCGATATCAAACTAAAAGGTAATTTCTTGGCAGATCCTGAAGCCAAACACTTTGCCGCAAAAGACTTAGACGCTTCCATAAAAGGTGACTTACTAGGCGGTAAAGATGTAGACATTACCATGAGTGGCGACGTTGATGCCAAACCTGAAACTCGTGAACTCTTAATCGACAGCCTAAAACTGGCATTATCTGGTCAATTTGATGGCGCCAAAGTGACGCTAGATTTAAACGCACCAGCACTGGTTGCGCAAAAAAATGAAGTAACGAGCAAGAAAATCACCGTTAACTTAAACCAAGAAAAAGCGAATGATTCATTTAAAGCAAGCTTGGTATTGTCTGACATTAAAGGCTCACCTAAAGCCTTACAAAGCAGTGGTATCAGTGGTGAAATTGCTGGCACACAAGGTAAACGTAGCATTAACGGCAAATTTTCATCTCCCTTCCAAGGCAACCTTGAGAGCTTGATTTTCGACTTACCTAAATTTGCTGGCAATGTAGATATTAAAGATCCTGCTATCCCTAACGGTAGCGCTAAAGTAAATTTTAATTTAAGTTTGCACGCTGATGTTAAACAAGAACAAGTGAATAGCAAGTTCATGATGAACGTTGATAACACCAAACTGAATGGTCAGGTTGCGGTTGCCCACTTTAAAAAACCAAATATTCAGTTTAATTTAAACGCCGATACTTTAGATTTAAACAAACTTCTAGGTGCTAGTAATAAAAAAGCAGAGCCTAAGAAAGCCGACCCTGCAGGCCAAAAACCTGCCGATTTATCTGCATTAGCTAATCTGTTATTAGATGGCAAAATCAATATTGGCAATATTATTTATGAAAAATATCGCTTATCAGGTCTGAATGTCAACATTAAAGCCGATGGTGAGAAGCTGACATTATCAGGCCTGAATGTTAAGTTTGATGACAGCCAGATTAAAGGTGGTTTAGGTATCAGCCAGTTTAATAAACCACTTTATACGTTTGATCTTGATATAGACCAGCTTAATCTTGATAAATACATCATTGCAAGTGATAAACCAGCAGAAACCAAAGCAAACACTGGCGATGCTCCGATTGATTTAAGCGCACTTAAAGCACTGAATGCGAATGGCTCTATCCGTATTGGTAACTTAAGATACGGTAAAACTAAAGCCTCAAACGTGCGTGTTGATCTAAAAGCCGCCAATGGTATTGCCACGATTGCGCCCTTGTCTGCCAATTTGTATCAAGGTAGCATGAACGGCTCACTGAGCGTGGATGCCCGCAATACACCTAGTATTGCGTTTAAGCAAGACATGAAAGGCATTGCGATTGGCCCCTTGCTGGTAGATGCCATTAACAACGATATGCTAGATGGAAAAGGCACACTCAATGTAGATGTGACAGCCTCTGGCAATACCGTTGGCGCAATGAAAAAAGCGCTTAACGGTAAATCTTCACTGCAGCTTGCAGATGGCGCAATCAAAGGCATTGACATCGCTGGCACCATTCGCAATGCAAAATCTAAGCTAAACGTCCTCAAAGGCCAAAGCAGTATTGGCGCTGATCAAACTCAAAAAACCGACTTCAGTGAGCTATCAGCATCGTTTGATATTAAAAATGGCGTTGCACACAATGAAGACCTCGCCATGAAAGCCCCTATTTTGCGCTTAGCCAAAGGTGATAGCCGGGGCGATGTCGATATCGCCAATGAAACTATTAATTACTTAGCTAAGCCTACTATTGTTAAATCAATCAAAGGGCAAGGTGGTGCTGATTTAGATGCACTTGCTGGCGTTTCAATTCCAGTAAAAGTAACGGGTACCTTCTCAGCCCCTAAATATGGCGTTGACTTTGCCTCTCTTGGCACTGCCATTGCGAAATCTAACCTACTAGACAAAGTAGGTGGCGATAAAGCAGGCGCGGTTAAAAGCTTAATCGGTGATGGAGATAAAGTAGACGCGCTAAAAGGGTTGTTAGGTAAGAGCAAACCAGCAGAAACTGCACCAGCTAGTGGCGACGCTACTAAAACAGACAGCACAACAACAGAGCAGCCAAAATCTGCTGAAGAGATCGCAAAAGAAAAAGCTGAGCAAAAGCTCAAAAAACTTCTTAACTTTTAATTGGTCTCAACGAATCAATGAGTTAGCAATATTCTATACGCCACTACATCAAGAACCTATTACTCATGACTGACTTTGCCAGCCGCCTCATTACTTGGCAAAAAATACATGGCCGCCATGATCTACCCTGGCAAAACACTACAGACCCTTATGCCATCTGGGTTTCTGAAATCATGCTGCAGCAAACTCAGGTAACTGCGGTCATTGGTTATTATGCTAAATTCATGGCACGATTTCCAACCATTTCCGCATTGGCGAATGCCACTCAAGACGAGGTATTGCAACACTGGAGCGGCCTTGGCTATTACTCAAGAGCGCGCAACCTGCATCATGCAGCACAAACCATCGTAGACGAGCATGACGGCGTGTTTCCGCAAGACTTCGACACCATACAAACACTGTCTGGAATAGGTCGCTCTACAGCTGCCGCAATCGCCTCCTTTGCCTTTCATCAAGTGCAAACGATTCTGGATGGCAATGTTAAGCGTGTACTGACTAGACACTTTGCAATCTCAGGCTGGCCTAGCACTCCAAAAGTTGAAAAATCATTATGGTTGCTTGCTGAAAAACTATTACCGCAGTCAGACATGGTTGCCTACACACAAGGTCTGATGGACTTAGGGGCAACTATCTGCACAAGGAGTAAACCTAAATGTACGTTATGCCCTTTAAATGACAGCTGTTTAGCGCGCGAACAAAACCTTACCGCTGTGCTACCTACCTCAAAACCAAAAAAGAGTATCCCAGAGAAAAACACAACCATGCTCATCTTGCGACAAGGCAATGAAGTGATGCTGGTAAAACGTCCTCCGACGGGCATATGGGGTGGTTTATGGAGTTTCCCAGAGCACGACGAAATCGCAGAAATTACCAATGATTATGCAGCGGTTGTAATGGATCAATTTGGCATATCAGCGATTGCTAACAAGGCGCTGCCAACTGTTAGTCATGCCTTTACCCATTTCAAGCTACACATCAAACCACAACCGTTAGCCCTAACAAAACAAGCTCCTCAACCAAGAGAGGCTGGCTTTATCTGGTTAAGTATCGAAGATGCAATTGGAGCAGCAATCCCCACCCCAATAAGAAATATTCTCTTATCTCTGCTCAAGCATCCATCTTAATTTCACAATACCTTGCCCTATGCCATTCTAAGGCGTAGGATTAAAACATACAGAAACACTAAAACCAACCTGATTGAATCTATCGCCTAAACAACGGTCATATAAACTTATCTAACAACAAACATAGGAGAAATAAGAATGGCTAATAATTTACCTTCACAAGTAGATGTTTCTAAAGAGCAACTGATTGCGGACTTCAAAGTAGTGATTGCCGATGCTGAGGCTTTACTCAAAGCAACTGCAAGCCAAGGTGGCGAGGCCATGGCTAATTTGCGCGCTAAAACTGAAGAGTCTTTAGCAGTTGCGAAAGAAAAACTGGCTGATGCCCAAGAGGTATTGGTAGCAAAAACAAAAGCGGCAGCACGAGCAACCGATGACTACGTACACGATAAACCTTGGCATGCAGTTGGTATTGCCGCTGGTGTAGGTTTAGTAGTTGGCTTACTTATTGGTCGTCGTTAATTACAATGAATGACAGCAATAACAACGACGGTCTATTAGGCTCACTTAAAAGACTCACCAACACGTTTATTGCGATTGTACACACGCGCCTTGAACTCCTTAGTACGGATTTGGAAGAAGGGCGTGAACGTCTAATCTCACTACTGGCGATGACTTTTGTTGCCTTGTTCTGCCTGTGCTTTGGTATGGTGTTGCTCGCTATTTTAGTGGTGGTCTTATTCTGGGATACGCATCGCTTACTCGTATTAAGTCTGTTGACTGGTCTTTTTATTGTGACAGGTGGTGTGATTGGTGCACTAGCAATTCGCGCACTTAAATCAATGCCTAGAATGTTCGAAGCCAGCCTAGCTGAGCTGGTTAAAGATCATCAAGAAACCAATAAAGATTAGGAGCTATTTGTGAGTCCTAAACGAGCCACTATCGCAGAACGCCGCGAAAAACTAATCCTTAAAGCAGCTTCTCAGCGTACTTTATTAGCGCAGGACATCGCGCCTTTGGGTAAACCATTAACCATTGCTTACCGCGGCTTTCAACTGGTGCGCTACGTCAGGCAACATCCTATTTTAATGCTAGGGGTCACTACGGCGATTAGCGTTATACGTCCTACCCGCGTTCTCAAATGGTTAAAAACAGGGTTTTCTGCACTAAATCTGGCGCGTAGTGTCAGTGATATCTTAATTAAGAAATAAAAAAAGCGGCTATCAGCCGCTTTTCTATTTCTTTCCCTACATTTCGATGCTTAACACTACAAAGCTTAAGCATCCATATAGATTCAGATAACTTAGTAAGCTATCTTATTTTTGATCCCAAGAATCTTCCCACATGCAGTGTTTGATTTTGTGACGGTTAGCAATCAACTCATCAATGCTAGGCTCGTCGTTCAATGCACGCTTAATCGCCAATTTAGTCGCATCATAGTTGTTTTTGTACATATCAGCTTTGTCTAAAGTGCCTGCCTTTTCTAATTCGATACAACCTGGGTCAATCCACACCAAGCTAATAATGCACAAATCATTAGCTTGCTCTTTAGGAATGATACCTTCGATTACACAGTCCAAAATCGCATCAGCAGTAGCTGCTTGCACCACACCACCGAACAAAGCTACATCTGTGCTGCCTTTTAATGTTACTTTTGGTACGGTCATACATACTGGGCGTACCAATTGGTTGATATCACGTACCGCAAACATTGCAGTGTGGCCTTTGCTTTGTGCCATTAAGTTTGCAAATGCTTGGCCTACTGGGCCGTCAACCGCGCCGATTAAGATTTCTGGCATTGCTGCGGTAACGTCTTTACCTTCTGAGTAAACTGTCGCTTCGCCTGCTTTGAAAATGATTTTTGACATGAGAAATCCTTGAGAAAATAAAACGATGAAAAATACGAATAAAATCAATGATGCTATTCTATAAAGTAGGATTTTATAGAATAGCCTTGCTTTAAGCAATTTACATCCAAATTAAAGCATCGCTGACACCCACCAACCACTCACCAGCACTCATACCCAAGATAAACAGTGACCCACTCCGCCACAAACGCACTAAACTGGTGCGTAAAATTGGAGCGTAGTGTAATATCATTAAAAAATTAACTTAGGTTAGCAAGCTTGGAAAAACTTAAAAATTGGCTGAAAGGCTTTGTCCCTGAACGTATTGCCGTTAATCGTACTGAACGCCTGCGTGCTGGTATTGGCGCTTTTATCGGTATTTTGTTCACAGGCTTAGTGACCGTTTTAATAGAGGGTGATACTAGCACTATCCCCTATCTTATTGCTCCAATGGGTGCATCTGCCGTACTGTTATTCGCAGTACCTTCAAGCCCGTTAGCCCAACCTTGGTCTATTATTGGTGGCAATACCACAGCAGCTATCATCGGCGTGACTTGTGCCATGTGGATTGCACATCCTGCCACTGCCGCAGCTGTGGCAGTCAGCCTTTCCATTGTGGCCATGTTTGCATTAAGATGCATCCACCCACCCAGCGGTGCAGTTGCCCTCACCGCAGTGCTAGGGGGTGCCACTATCCATGCACAAGGCTATTGGTTTGTATTGGCTCCTGTCGCGCTAAACTCGTTTATTCTCTTACTGGTTGCCATCCTATTCAACAATGCTACACGCCGTCCTTATCCACATCTCACAGCAAAAGCTTCGCAGCATTTAACCAATGATATTCCTGCTGAAATGCGCTTTGGCTTTAATACAGAAGATTTAAACGCCGTACTAAAAGAATACAACCAAGTGCTCGACGTCAGCCGTGATGACTTGCAAAGCTTGTTACAACAAACTGAAATGCACGCTTACCGCCGCCGCTTTGGTGAAATTGTCTGCGCAGACATTATGTCTAAGGATGTTGTGACTGTAGTGTTCGGCACCTTACTAGAAGACGCTTGGCTACTCATGCGGCAACACGAAATCAAAGCACTACCAGTAATAGACCGTGCACGGCGTGTGGTAGGAATCATCACTCAGGCCAACTTTATGCAACATGCCAATTTAGAGGTATATGAAGGCTTTGAAACTAAACTCAAAAGCTTTATCCGCAGAAGTTATACACTTTCTTCGCAAAAGCCTGAAGTAGTAGGCCAAATCATGACATCTCCAGCGGTTACTGCCTCTTCAAATATGCATATTATTGAGTTGATCCCATTGATGACTCAAGCAAATGTCCATCACCATATCCCAGTGATTGATGATGAGCGTCGTTTGGTAGGCATGGTGACACAGTCTGACTTAGTTTCCGCGCTTTACCACGGCCGCGTCGCTAACTTACGAACCTTAGGATTATCTTCATAAAAAACACCGATTAACGAAGCAATACGCCCGTATCTTCAACTGCCATGTTCACAACATTACAACGTGTCATTAGCACGCATACTTGAGTAAGTAACCACTTGGTTACGTCCCTTTTGCTTAGCGCGGTACAACGCTTGATCGGCTGCTGTCACAAGGTCTTCAAATACTAAACCAATATCGTTCGAATCCGCTACGCCGATACTCACCGTCACATTAATACGATCTTTGCCTAACGTTAAGGTAAATTCTGAAAAAGCCAATCGCAAGCGCTCAGCTAACTCAAATGCCTCTTTTTCAGTCGTAGCCGTTAGCAACATACAAAACTCTTCACCGCCATAGCGAGCGAAATAATCATCTGGTCGAATAGAGTTTTGGGCAATTTCAGCCAAAGAACAAAGGACCTTATCACCTGCAGGATGCCCATAACGATCATTGATCGTTTTAAAGAAATCGATATCAATCATCATAATCGCCAATGTCTCGCCTGTACGCATACAACGTGCTCTTAGACGCAAGGCATCTTCTTCAATTCGGCGACGATTCAAAGTACCAGTCAACGCATCACGCGATGCCATTTGATAGACATCGGCAATTAACCGATGGTTTAGCATCAATAAAAACCCAAACGCCACGCTAAATTCAAGTAGAGCCGCAATCAAAAATGGCAAAGTATTAATTGAGGTATTTACATGCAAGCCTATCTCAGCATCAGTAGACAGTAGCAACGCTATTGCTCGCGCTAACATTAATAATGCTAAAGCTACAAATGAAGCACCGGTATACCAATATGCAAGCTTTTGTGAAGCCTCAACATTAATCAGCAGCGCACGAGCGCACACAATATAAACACTAAAAAACAAGAGAGAGTTAACAATCGCACGCATGCGTGTGTCAGGATCGATCACACTAAACCAAATAGCTTGGCATATAGTCATGACAATAAATAAGATCAGTATGCTCCATGAAACAGGTCGCTTTTTAAACGCCAGAATTCCTGTTAATTGTAAGCAGGTACCTAATGCAAATAGAGTTAAACCAATCACCGCGGCCCATTCATGTCCTGGGGTAGTTTGCCCATAAAAATAGGCAAGACTAAACCCTAGGCACATCAATAGGCTAGCTATGGCCCATTGCCTCACGCCACGTATCGCACCTACACGTAATCCTGCTAACTCAAACAAGCAAAAAAACATAAACGCCATCATGGAAAACATCACCATAACAGTTCGTACATCTAAACCCATAAACTCTCCCAATAACGATCAGTATAACGCTTTGAATTGTTGATTTTTATGAAATTAAAAGCATTTTTAATACCAACAATTTAATACCATGATTGTTATTAGAAATACTACATGCATTTGATAAGGTTACCCCACTACCTCTCACAAATTATTTACTCCCTTATCATGTTAAGTAAAATCATGAGCACGCATTCATTAAACTACATACGCCTTAAATGAAACCGTTCAGTATGATGTGAATCATACAAGCACGACATCAATATTGATGTAAATAAAACTAAAGGAGAATTACTATGTGGACAACACCAGCAGCAACAGAAATGCGTTTTGGCTTCGAAGTTACAATGTACGTAATGAACAAGTAATTCGCGTTTACTTATAGTCAATCATGACTAATCAAAAAGCCTAGTCAGTGATGATTAGGCTTTTTTAATATCTAAAGTTTATCTTAATTGCTTATATATCAATGCGTTGCATATCTCGATGTAAAATCCCCGCATCAAGATAAGTCTCACTACATGCCGTAAATCCAAACTTCTCATAAAACCCGATTGCATGCACTTGTGCGGACAACGCAATAACACGCACCCCTAACTGCTGATAATAAGCAATTGCCGCATTTAATAACGCCGAACCCACACCTAAGCCACGCCAAGGCTGCATGACTGCCATACGACCTATACTGCCGTCGCCTAACAGCCTTGCACAACCGATTGCCTCACCTGCATCACTTAGTGCAATCAAATGTTGGGATGCTTCATCCAGCCCATCCCACTCTAATGCAATAGGTACATGCTGCTCAACGATAAATACAGCTTCACGCACAGCAATCAATTGTTTCGCGTGTGTCTGCCATGTAACTTTTTCAATATTGAAACTATCTTGCAATGTTAACCCCTTGCGAGCGTTGGCAGTAACAGGCATTATGCAACCTTGGTCTTTAATTAATGATTAAGGTTTTATATGCAAAAATACTTAGCAACTTTAGCTCGAATTTTATTAGCGCAACTCTTTTTAGTACAAGTTATAGTGCTCATTATTGGTTTTACAAGCAACCCTGATGGATATCAGCAATATCAGGCAAGCTTAGGCAGCATGGGTTTGCCTGGCATTTTTGCCCCACTGATTATTTTAGTGAACACAATTGGTGGCTTAGCTTTATTACTAGGTTACAAAACCAAAGCTTTTGCATTGGTGATGGCGATTTATATTGTAGGCTTAACGCTATTGCTTAAATTACCTTTGTTGCAATACTTAGCAATCGCTGGTGGCCTATTATTGCTATACGCAAACCCGAATACTGCTTGTAGCTTAGACAACCTTAAGAAAAAAGCTTAAATTAAACTTGGCTATTAAATAGCACAGCAAAAAGCGGCAGACATTGCCGCTTTTTTATTCCCATTCCAAAACAGGGTAAATTGTATTTACATTGCGTCGATTAGCAATTTCAAACAGTTTCCATTGATTACGCTCACTCTCAGCTGCGGTATCCATTGTTTTTTCCATACTCACATTACTCTTAATGCTGGCTCGCACATCATTCAACAACACTGATAAATAGCGTTCAGCATTGCCTAAAGCAGCCACCCAATCTTGAGTGACTGGCCCATGGCCCGGAACTACTTGTTTGGCAGGGCTATTTTTAAGTTTTATTATTTCTGCAATTAATCCTTTAATATCGCCCTCAACCACTGGTGTACGTTCTATAAATAATAAATCACCAGCAAATAAAGTGCCGGTTTTACGATCAATCAACGTGATATCAGTATTGGTATGCGCTAACGGATGCGCATTTAATACCAGTACTCTATCGCCTAAATCAAGCTCCAACGTAGTTTTAACAACCAGTGTCGGCTTAATCAGCTCACTGCCTTTTGCATCATCGTGTAAAAAGCGCTCATTGAGCTTAGTATATTGCTCACTTCTCACATCCATTGCATTGCCTAACTTCTCATGACCTACGAACTCTGGCTTTGGCTCACTTTGGTTCTTGGGTAAAAATGCAGCATTGCCGTAAATATGGTCAGGGTGCACATGCGTATTAATCACATACAACACTGGCAAAGGTGTCACTTTACGAATAGCTGCCTGTAATTGCTGACCAACTTTCAAGCTTCCGCCTGTATCAATCACCGCAACGCCCTTACTACCAACCACAAAGCTAATATTACAGATATCACCCTGATACCCAGTATCAATATCTAAATGCTCACCATGATGCACATAAATACCATCTGCCACCGACTTAACTATAAAGTCGTCCTGCTGTACTTGCGCATGTGAACAGCTAATCATTGAAAACAGACTCATGGTTATCATTAAAATTTTCATGAATGATTCCTTGCGTTAAGGTTAGCGTTTAGAATATCCGTGTTTTATGCAATCATTTGCTGTGGCCACGGTCACATTTGAATGTCAATTTAGTGCTACTAGGATATTACTATGAATCAAGCTTCTACACGCTATACAAAACCCGCTGTTATTCTTCACTGGCTAATCGCACTTGTTATTTTTGCGATGTTTGCATTAGGCTGGTACATGAGTGAACTACCTAAAGAGGCACCTAAACAATCTGCTTTTGATCTGTTTGACTTAGGCATTTATACATGGGAACTTGCCAAAGAAGCTAGCCCAAGAACTTTTTACTTTAATTTACATAAATCAATTGGTATTACATTACTTGCACTTATCGCTATTCGTGTGTTGTGGCGTATTACACATCGCCCTCCTGCAATGCTCACCTCCTACAAACCATGGGAGAAAAAGTTAGCCACAGGTACGCATCATTTATTGTATTTACTCATGGTAGCAATGCCAGTCACGGGCCTAATCATGGCAGTGAACAGTAAATACGGTGTCATGTGGTTTGGTATGGATTTTATTGCCGGTTTAGACAACAGCAATATGCGCGACTTATTTAAAGAAGCGCACGAAATTATTGGTGCTATATTGTTGATCGCAGTAATCATTCATATTGCAGGTGCTTTAAAACATAAATTTATTGATAAAGATGGCACGATGAAACGCATGTCATTTAAATAATCTGCTATTCAAATATACTAACTTCCATTAAAAAGCCCGCTATAAGCGGGCTTTTTAATTATGATTTCGCTTTTCTTGTCGCTAATAAACTGAGCAACATACTTGTACCTAGCACTGCCACTACTACCCCTAATGAAACCGCCACTGGGATTTTGAACCACTCTACAATCAACATCTTTATACCAACAAATATCAATACTAGCGCCAAACCAAATTTCAGCAAATGAAAACGCTCAGCCATATCAGCTAATAAGAAATACAGTGCTCTCAAGCCCATAATAGCAAAGATATTGGAGGTAAACACAATAAACGGGTCATTGGTAATCGCAAAAATTGCAGGGATACTGTCCATTGCAAAAATCACATCTGAAAACTCAATCAATACCAATACTAAAAACATAGGGGTAAACCAGCGTACACCATTCTTAGTAATCCAAAACTTATCAGCATGATATTTATCTGTAATACGAACATGTTGACGTAGCCATTTGAGCAAAGGGTTTGTTGCTAAATTCGGCTCATGGTCCGCAAACACAAACATCTTGATACCCGTAATCAGTAAGAACGCACCAAATACATACAGAACCCAATGGAACTGCGCAATCAACCACGCGCCAATTAAAATCATTAGCGCACGCAAGATAATAGCGCCCAATACCCCATAAACCAATATACGTTTTTGGTATTCCAACGGCACAGCAAAATAACTAAAAATCATCACAAACACGAAGATATTATCCATCGCCAGCGTTTTTTCTAATAAGTAGCCTGTGAGATACTCCATCGCTCTAGCATCGGCAATCGCTCTTCCACTGGTATAGTCAAGCCAAGCCCATAAGGCTGCACCAAACACCATCGCCAGCGTAAACCATACTAGCGACCAAATGAGCGCCTCGCGCGCCCCTACTTTATGCGCCCCCTTGCGACCTAACGCAAACATATCAATGGCAAGCATGGCGACTACAAATATGCCAAAACCTCCCCACATCCACCAAGTGCCTATCGACTGCAGTTCGTTCATGTACGCCTCTATCTTATTAATCTCTATTAACCAACGTGCTACATTGGCTATTATGTTGCCAAACAAAAATAAGGCTGAGAAATATTGCTTATATCTCTCAGCCTCTCATTACTTAACTGCTACATTACTAAAAGTAGCAACTTGTATTTATTATGATTCACGCAATGCTGCAATACGCTCATCCAGCCCAGGGTGGCTAGCAAATAGTTTTGATAACCCACCTTTACCAGAGATACCAAATGCAGCCATTTGTTCAGGCAATGCTGATGGTTCGTGTTGTGCTTGCAAACGTTGCAATGCCGCAATCATTTTGTTTTTACTTGATAATTTAGCAGCGCCAGCATCTGCTCTAAATTCACGCTGACGTGAAAACCACATCACGATCATTGAAGCCAAAATACCTAATACAAATTGTGCAATCATCATGGTGATAAAAAAAGCGGGGCCTGTACCGCGCTCTGTTTTAAACACCACTTTATCCACAACATAACCAATCACGCGGGATAAAAACATCACAAAGGTGTTCACAACGCCTTGAATCAACGTCAATGTCACCATATCACCGTTAGCAATATGCGATATTTCATGCGCCAATACTGCTTCAGCTTCATCCTTGGTCATTGCATTCAATAGGCCGCTAGAAACCGCGACTAATGAGCTATTTTTAGTCATACCAGTTGCAAATGCATTGACCTCTGGTGTATCAAAAATTGCTACTTCAGGCATCTTAATGCCAACGGCATCGGCTTGTGCGCGCACTGTTTTTACCAACCATATTTCAGTCGCTGTGCGTGGCTCTTCAATCACCACAGCGCCCGACATACGTTTTGCGGTCCATTTAGAGATCGCTAGTGAGATAAATGCACCACCAAAACCCATGATGGCAGAAAACACTAATAAATTACTTAAGTCTAAGCCATTTGCATTCAAGTACGGCTCTACACCTAAAATACGCATGGTAATAGATAGCACGAACACAATGGCTAAGTTGGTTGCTAGAAAATATAAAATACGTTTCATATGGTCTCCTTCGGTTTAATCCGCTACCTATTAAATCAGGCATGACGACAATGTTGCTACTTTAGTCTGTTTCTATATTCAATAAAAGCAGAATATTTCTGATTGATTATTCGGTTTTTACGAGCTATTGTGCATACTATGATTAATTACAAACAATTCCACTACTTTTGGGCTGTGGCAAAGGCTGGCAGCATCGTACGTGCCAGCAAGCAGTTACATTTAACTCCGCAAACCATCAGTGGGCAAATAGCCATTCTAGAAGCCTCACTTGGTGTGTCATTATTTAGAAAAGTAGGTCGTGGCATTGAGCTTACAGAAACTGGAGAGTTAGCACTCACTTATGCTGATGATATTTTCCAAACAGGCAATGCACTAGAGGAAACATTGCGTGCAGGCTCTAAAGAACGTTATCGCCTGTTTAGAGTGGGTATTTCAGATGCAGTTCCAAAATCTATTGCTTACCGCCTATTAGCGCCAGCAATGTCACTGGTTGAACCCATTAAAATTATTTGTCGCGAAGGTAAATTAGAGTCTTTACTTGGTGACCTAGCAATTCACCGCCTAGATTTAGTTCTGTCGGATAGGCCTATGCCTAGTGAAATTGATATCAAAGGCCGTAGTCATGAACTACTAGAGTGCGGCTTAAGCTTCTTCGCAGCTCCCTCCCTGACTCAGTCTTATGAAGAGGTATTTCCACAGAACCTCACTAACGCGCCACTCTTAGTACCGGGCGAGGATAGTGCTGTTCGTAAGCGGCTAATGTCATGGCTAAATACTCTACGCATTCAACCACAAATTGTCGGTGAGTTTGATGATAGCGCTCTCATGCGCGCATTTGGACAAGCTGGCGTTGGTATTTTCTGTGCCCCATCTATTATTGCAGATGAGGTCATCACACAACACAATGTGATTAAAATTGGTGAAACCAACCAAGTGGTAGAGCGATTCTATGCCATCTCTGTAGAAAGACGTGCTAACCACCCGGCTGTAGTCGCAATTAGCACGGCATCATCAAAGATAACTAACACATAGAACTTATCATCTAAACATAACTCATATTTAGCATTAAATTTAGACATTCATGAGGTTATAGATGCGCAATCCAATGTTTCGACACTTAGTTTTTGCCATATTAAGTATCATTTCTTTCAATAATGCCTATGCTTGCTTAGACGATAAGGCAATCGTGCAGCTAAAAGTGAATGAAGAAGCGCACTTAATTTCACGCAACGTAGCCACGATGACTGATGCAATTGAGGACAAGCTTTTATCAGTCCAGGTGAAACAACTCGATGACACATGTTGCATCACGATTACATATAGATTACCTGATGAAGATATCGCCGAAGCTAATAAATTACTGGATAGTAATCCAGCAAAGCGCATTATGCTTGCTGGCCAAGGCTATGTTTTACCAACACAAAGTACATTGATTGCAAACGCTGGTGTTAATTTAAATCCTCTATCCATTAAACATCAGGATATTCTGCAAAGCGCGGATTTAGGAAGAAACAGAGCGTCTGTTGAGTTGTTATATGCAACCCTTGCACAAACGCGCGCTGTGATTATCCCCAATACTAAAAATACTGAACCATGGCCAATAAGCCTGATTGATCAAGAGAAAAGTTTATGCGAAAGCCAATATACTAGTGATAGCAACCAGAGCGCATGCACTTGCAAAACTGATGCTATCAGCAAAAAAGTTAGTCCTCGCCAATTAAGATACATCAAATATCTACAAAATGACCCTTACTCCTCTACTACTAGCGCGCTTGCTATTTATCGTGACTTATCAGAACAAGTTAATTTTGAATGTAAATTAATTAAACGCTAATAATCATCAACATAGACAGTAGATGATAGTCTACATCTTCTACTGTTCTTTATCGATGAGCTTAATTTCATTTTCCTCACACCATGCTAGCAAAGCATCATCTGAGGCTTGCTCTTCAAATGCATACCATTTTTCAAGCAAGCCTTGATACTGCAACATATCTTTAAAGCGCCTGTAGGCACCACGCTTACGAAAAAGGCTTGCTACAAAGTTGTATTCATCGGGTAACGTCTGGTCAATAAATGTTAGCGCTAAGGATTGACCTAGCTTTAACTCATTTTTATGGGGTACTTCCACATAATCCAAGGATGTTTCGAGGTCTTTTGGCACCTCTTCTTCTAGGTCTAATGTCGTTGATGTCCAGTAAATGACACCAGTTTTCTTGCATACATACGCATTGTTCTCGTCACGTGAGCCTGAGCTAACAAACTCAAAGGCATTTCTTATTTCACTAAAATCTAAGCTCAGCATTATTCAAACATTCCTTTGCTTGATTAACATTTCATTCATCTCGATTAGCAACGCCACTGGTTTGCTGCGCATCTAAAATTCTAGGTAAATTAATTTCTATCCAATCTACCAACAACTCAACTTGTTTCGCCAGCTCCGCACCCAATGGCGTTAAGGAGTACTCCACATGCGGAGGCACCACAGGATAAGACACGCGCATCACAAAACCATCAGCCTCTAAGGTCTGCAATGTTTGCGCCAACATTTTTTCACTGACCCCACTTAATTTTCTCCGCAAATCACTAAAGCGATGCGTCCCTAGTAACAGCGCAACCAAAACTAGCCCACCCCAACGGTTGGTAACGTGTTTAAGTATTTCACGTGATGGACATTGATCTGAAAACACCTCGCCGCGCATCATCTGCTCTGACAACTTATTTGATTGATTGATGTTGTTCATACTTACCTTTTTGTACGTACTTACTAATAGTTAGTATATAGATTATGATGCTTTCCACCTATTCATTTTTTCAGACTAGAAAGGTTTTACATGATCGTTATTACAGGTGCAACAGGTCAATTAGGCCGATTAGTGATTGCCTCACTATTAAAAACAACCCCTGCTTCTAACATAGTCGCCGCAGTTCGCAATGTTGATAAAGCCAAAGAGCTAACTGATTTGGGTGTACAAGTACGCTATGCAGATTACAACCAACCAGCGTCATGGGATGCCGCGTTAGCAGGTGCAAGCAAAGTTTTACTCATTTCATCCAGTGAGGTCGGCCAACGCTTTGCGCAACATAAAACGGTAATCGATGCCGCAAAAAGAGCAAATATTAAGTTATTCGCCTATACCAGCCTATTACATGCAGACACCTCCCCACTAGCCTTAGCGGCAGAACATGTCGCTACCGAACAATACCTAGCAAATGCAAATCTACCCTTTGTATTACTACGCCACGGATGGTACACAGAAAACTATACCGTAGCCTTAGGCGCAAGCATCGCCCACGGTGCGCTATATGGGTGTGCCTCGGATGGGAAAATCGCCTCTGCCAGCCGTGCAGACTACGCACAAGCAGATGCCACCGTACTCACCTCAGAAAATCAAGCAGGGAAAGTATATGAACTAGCTGGAGACTACGCTTACACACTGACAGAGTTAGCGGCAGAGGTATCCCAACAAACTGGAAAACCCATCAATTACATCAACCTAGCAGAGCAAGAGTATCAAGCGGTTTTAGTCAACGTAGGCTTACCAGAAGCGTTTGCGCAACTGATTGCAGATTCAGACACAGGTGCATCCAAAGGCGCACTCTATGACAACAGCCAACAACTTAGCCAACTAATTGGCAGAGCAACTACGCCGTTGAAAGAAAGTGTCGCCGCAGCTATCTAATTTAATTACGTTGAGATAAGCAGTGCATCTAATTGTACTAACTAAAACGGCAACCAATTGGTTGCCGCTCTAAGTTAATGGTATTCAACTGTGATATGTAGCTAATACAAACCTAAATATCTAAGTTATTAGCACCTAAAGCATTATTTTCAATAAATGCGCGTCTAGGTTCTACATTATCGCCCATCAGTGTTGTGAAAATTTCATCCGCTGCAATCGCGTCATCAATTTGCACTTTTAGTAAGCGGCGCACTTTAGGGTCCATGGTAGTTTCCCATAACTGCTCTGGGTTCATTTCACCAAGACCTTTATAGCGCTGAATATTCAGTGTGTTTTTCGCTTCACCTTGTAGCCAATCCAAGGCTTGTTTGAACGTTGAAACAGTTTGTTCTTTTTCATTACGCTTAACAACAGCACCTACACCAACCAAACCGTTAAGCATATTCGATGTTTTCAATAGCTGTCTGTAATCGCCGCTACTTAAAAACTCAGCATTAATCACGCAACATTGTAGGTTGCCGTGTACGTATTTATTAATCTCCAAACGGTAAGCATTAGTTTCGGCATCAAATGCCACTATCACTTCACTGCCTACTGCACCCAAGATAGGACGTAGCTTCTCTGCGATGGCGTTAGCGCTTGCTTCTGTGCTTAGATTAATTTCACCAGCATCTTGAATTGCACGTAGCACGCTTTCATCATACAGTGAAGAAATACGGCGAATCACTGCTTCAGTCAACACCACTTGTTTTGCGATTTCAGTTAAAGCTTCATCTTTTAAGATGCCAGCACTAGTTTTGGTGTCTAGCTCAGCATTTTTTAGCGCTGATTGCAGTAGGTAGATATCTAGCTCTTGCTCATCTTTAAGGTAACGCTCATCCCTACCCTGTTTTACTTTGTACAGTGGTGGCTGAGCAATGTAGATATGTCCGCGCTCTACTAATTCCGTCATTTGGCGATAGAAGAAAGTGAGCAACAAGGTACGAATATGGGCACCATCAACGTCCGCATCAGTCATGATGATAATGCGGTGATAGCGTAACTTCTCTGCATTAAAGTCAGCTTTACCAATACTTGTGCCTAAGGCAGTAATCAGTGTTGCAATCTCTTGTGAGCCGAGTAATTTATCAAAACGTGCTTTTTCTACGTTTAAAATTTTACCTTTTAACGGCAATATCGCTTGGTTTTTACGATCACGCCCTTGTTTTGCAGAACCGCCCGCTGAGTCACCCTCGACTAGGTATATTTCACACAACGCTGGGTCTTTTTCTTGGCAATCAGCCAATTTACCTGGCAAGCCCATGGTGTCCATCACGCCTTTACGGCGGGTAATCTCACGCGCTTTACGCGCAGCTTCCCTTGCACGAGCTGCTTCAACCACTTTTCCACAAATAATTTTCGCATCCGCTGGGTTTTCTTGTAAAAACTCTGCCAATTTTGCTGATACCACTTCAGACACCACTGGTTGCACTTCACTTGAAACCAATTTATCTTTAGTTTGCGATGAAAACTTAGGATCAGGCACTTTAACGGACAACACGCAAGTAATGCCCTCGCGCATATCGTCACCAGTTGTTTCTACTTTTGCTTTTTTAGCCATCTCACTTTGTTCAATATACTGGTTTAACGTACGCGTCATTGCTGTACGTAAACCAGTTAAGTGAGTACCGCCATCGCGCTGTGGAATATTATTAGTAAAACACTGTACCGTTTCACTGTAAGAGTCATTCCATTGCATCGCCACTTCAATCGTCATGCCATCTTTTTCACCAGATGCATAAAAAGTTTTAGGATGTAGCACCGTTTTACTACGGTTCATATACTCAACAAACCCTTTAATACCGCCGGAGTAGGCAAAGTTTTCACTTTTACCGTTGCGTTGGTCTACCAACTCAATTTTTACGCCATTATTTAAGAATGAAAGCTCACGAATACGCTTAGCTAAAATCTCAAAATGGTATTCCACCAACACAAAGGTTTCTACTGAGGCTAAAAAGTGTACTTCTGTACCTTTTTTATCAGTCACACCCGTTTCGGCTAAAGGTGCAACCGCTTCGCCACGGCGAAACTCCATTTGGTGCACCTTACCATTACGGTAAATTTTTAATTTAAGCCAGTCTGATAGCGCATTTACAACAGAAACACCTACACCATGCAAACCACCAGATACCTTGTAAGAGTTTTGATCAAACTTACCACCAGCGTGTAATTCAGTCATGACAATTTCAGCCGCTGAGCGCTTAACCGCTTTAATATCATCGTATTTGATATCAGTAGGAATACCGCGTCCATTATCTGCAACACTGACTGAGTTATCAGGATGGATAATTACCTTAATATCATCGCAATGGCCTGCCAATGCTTCATCAATTGCATTATCCAACACTTCAAACACCATATGGTGTAAACCAGAGCCATCTGACGTGTCGCCAATATACATACCTGGTCGCTTACGTACGGCATCTAAACCCTCCAATATCTTGATACTGGATGAATCATAATCTGGTGATATTGCATTGTTTTCACTCATACTTATTTTCTTTATTTTAAAGTTATCTTTAAATTTAATATTTTTTGTTAAAGTAAAAATATTAAAGCTTTTGTTTCACGTGAAACAAGATTTAAATGCGCATTGGCATGACGACATACTTATAATCTGGATTATTAGGTAAGGTAATTAAGCAACTACTGTTTGCATCTGCAAATGAGAACGTTACTTGTTCACTGTTCGTGTTATTCAACACATCTATCAAATAAGTCACATTAAAACCAATATCAAGTACATCACTACCGTAAGCGATTTCTAATTCTTCTTCTGCTTCCTCTTGATCGCTATTAGTACTAATTAACTTAAGATTATTATTACTTAGCACCATACGGATACCACGATACTTTTCATTCGATAAAATCGAAGCGCGCTGCATTGCTAACAATACACCTAAACGCTCTGTTGTGAATGTATTTTGATGTCCTGTAGGAATAACACGGTTGTAATCAGGGAATTTACCATCAATGACTTTAGAAATAAGTTTGATATTGCTAAAACTAAAGTTAACTTGATTATTAGCTATCTCTACATTCACATCTTCTTCACTATCATCCAGCAATTTGATTAACTCAATCACTGTCTTACGTGGCAAGATAACATCTTGTTTTTCATAATTATCTTTTAGTTCTGTTGAAGTAAAACTTAATCGATGACCATCTGTTCCTACGATATTCAAACGATTCGCGACGACTTCAACCAATAAGCCATTCAAGTAATAACGAATATCTTGTTGCGCCATTGCAAACTCTACTTGCTTCAACAATTCTTTTAATTGTCTTTGCGGAATTGTAACCACAGTGCCTTGTGATTGCGTTTTTGTCATGACTGGATAGTCAGCGGCAGGCAATGTTTGTAAGTTAAAACGGCTTTTACCAGCTTTTACAGTAATACGGCTATCGTTAGTTGCCATATTGATATCTGAATTATCTGGTAATGATCTGCAAATATCTAATAACTTTTTGGCAGATATCGTTGTTGAAAAATCATTACTAGTAGCACTTTCTACAGATAATGAAATTTGCATTTCTAAATCAGTGGCTGTCAGATGAATTTTGTTTTGTTTAGCTTCAAGTAATAAATTAGACAAAATAGGTAAGGTATGTCTTTTTTCTACGATGCTTGTCACTGAAGTTAACGGTTTTAATAACGTTTCACGGTTGATTTGTATATTCATCTTTATAACCTAAATAATATATATATAAATAATAACAATAATAATGTTGCATTTTTTTGTGCATAACTACTTTTTATTTAATACTTTCAATAGTTTGCAATACTTTTTTTTATCTTGGTAAAAACATAATCTACTGTGGGTCAATTGTTGATTAAATTTTCAAAATTTCTTAATCACAACCTTATGCTTATTTTATCCACAGCTTATCCTTAACCTAATTTTTATAGCTAAGCTAATATTTACCTAGTTAATCTCTAATAACTTGAACTAAAAACCCAATATCTCTGGCTATTGTTGCATCATTTTGTCTTAATAAATCAATCTCATCACATGCATGCATCACTGTAGTGTGATGTCTACCACCAAACGCCTCACCTATTTCAGGAAAGCTATGATTAGTTAATTCGCGTGATAAAGCCATTGCTATCTGTCTAGGACGTGCAAAATTACGTGTTCTTTTCTTGCTGTACATCTCTGCTACTTTAATCTTATAGTAGTCAGCAACAGTCTTCTGTATGTTTTCCATTGTGACTTGGCGGCCACGAACTGCGATTAAATCACGTAATGCGTCTTTAGCCAGATGTACATCAATAGCATGACCTGTGAACTTAGACATGGCGATAATGCGGTTTAAGGCACCTTCCAACTCGCGTACGCTAGATCTAATCTGTTTAGCGATAAAGAACGCGACATCTTCAGGCAAGTTAAGATTTACCGCTTCTGCCTTTTTAAGCAAAATAGCAACGCGCATTTCCAGCTCTGGCGGCTCAACTGCAACGGTTAAACCCCAACTAAAACGAGTTCTTAAGCGTTCATCTACATCTGCAATTTCTTTTGGATAGGTATCGCAAGTAATAACAATTTGTTTTTTTGCTTCAATTAGTGAGTTAAATGCGTAAAAGAACTCTTCTTGTGTACGGGTTTTTTTCGCAAAGAACTGAATGTCATCAATTAACAATAAGTCCAGTGAGTGATATTGACGTTTAAACTCATCAAATGCTTTATGTTCATATGCCTTAACGACATCGGATACATAGCGCTCAGCATGTAGGTAGCGGATTTTTGCTTCTGGGTTATGTAACTTTAATTCGTTACCAATGGCTTGCAGTAAATGTGTTTTACCTAACCCTACACCACCATAGATAAATAAAGGGTTATAAGCACTACCTGGATTTTCAGCAACTTGGATAGCTGCAGCTCGGGCTAATTGGTTAGCTCGGCCTGTCACGTAATTATTAAAATTAAAGCTAGGATTTAAATTAGAGGTGTCGATAGTTTTATTAGCAACTACTGCAGTTTTTTTAGTTTTAGCTAACACTTCACTCAAGTTGTGTTTAATCATGTCGTGCTTAACTTCGTGATCTACCGCTTTGTTTTCTTGAGTTGTTTTTTTTGCAGTTTCTGTTTGGACAGTTTTGCCTGTAGCTTCGCCCAATACCAATTCTATTTGCATATCAGGTTTATGCTCCTGAGCAAATTGTTCAATTTTTTTCAGAAAACGATCTTTAACCCATTGCATAACAAAACGATTAGGCGCAAAAACGCGCACGGCATCACCACTAACTTCAGTATGCAGTGGTTTGATCCAAGTATTGAATTGTTGTGCTGAAAGCTCTTTCTCAAATTTAGAAAGACAAGCAGGCCAAAAATTTTCCATCTGTAATGATATACCTTAGTTTGTACAGTTATTTTTAACTAATGTATTGAAATAACAACGATTGTATGAATGTATAACGTATTGTTTTTATTTTATTTTTTTATAAAATAGCGTACAATTCAACGCTAATCTATCCACTGCATTTTAGCTGGTTTAGCGTAACTTATCCACAGCCATTTTCAAAATTAATGAATAAAAACTTTATAAAATAAAAGTGATAAGAATTAAAAAGTTAGCGCAATTAATAAAACTAAATAAACGTTGACAAAATACTGTGTTATCGGGTCTAATAGCGCCCTTTGTAGCATTTTGCTCGTTGGAGATTCACATGAAACGTACATATCAACCTTCTAAAACACGTCGCGCACGTACACATGGCTTTTTAGTTCGCATGAAAACTAAAGGTGGCCGCGCTGTTATTGCTGCTCGTCGCGCTAAAGGTCGTTCACGCTTAGGTCTTTAAGTGAGTAACGCCTACGGCGTTACTTTCGCTGTACATTCAGTTTAAATTTACAGTAAAAACTTAATAGTGCACACGCTTAGGTTTACAAAAAAAGCTAAGCTTATTAAAACGGATGAATTTTCATCCGTTTTTAATTTCCGCAAGCGTATTTTTGCACAGTATTTAGCGATACATTATCAGCCTAATACGTTAGCACACGCTCGTTTAGGATTGGTCATTGGTAAAAAAACTGCTAAATCGTCGGTACATAGAAACTATATGCGACGAGTTCTGCGTGAATTTTTTAGGTTACGTCAACACACAGTCAACCCGGTAGACTTAGTTGTTCGTGTGCAGAAAAAATTTAATAAAAAAGACTTTTTATCTGTTGAGCAAGAGTTTGATTCCTTGATTAAGAAGATTAATCTTCGCACTACATTAAATGCGCAACAAAACGTCACAGAGGTTCACCATTAAAAGGTATTCAGCATTTATAATGCATAATAGTTACCAAAATTTAAGCCCCATGTTTTTTTTGTGTTAACAACAATGTCGCGTCTATTAATTTGGATCATTAAGGGATATCAATTAACTTTGAGTCCTTTTTTAGGACAGCAATGTCGCTTCTACCCTACTTGTTCCCAATACTCGGTAGAGGCACTGCAAAAGCATGGTGCAATTCGTGGTAGTTACTTAATGGTTCATCGTTTATGCCGTTGTCACCCATGGTGTGATGGTGGGCATGATCCAGTACCTTAATTTCTTTAAGATACATTACTAAAATTTTATATAGATTGCTTATAAAACAATATGGATACAAGACGTTTAGTATTATTCGTGATTTTTTCTATGTCTATTCTGATGCTATGGGACGCTTGGCAGACTAAAAATGCACCTGTAACATCAACACCGGTTGCTGCTGTTAGCTCAGTGCCAAATGCGGATACTACTGCGGCTGCCACTAATCCAATCGATACACCTGTTGACACTGGCTATGCATTAAGATCTGGCCAGAATGTTCTTGTAACGACAGATCTATATAAAGTGAATATTAGTACTGTAGGTGGTGATTTACGTAAATTAGAATTACGTAAACATCGTGCGAACGATGATCAAACCAACTACTTGTTATTGGATGATTCTGCTAAGCCCATGCTTTATGTTGCTCAATCAGGCTTAATTGGTCAAGACTTACCAACACATAACTCTGTATTCACGAGTGAAGCAGCAAGTTATCAAATGCAGGACGGGCAAGATAAGCTTGAAGTGCGATTAAGTGCTATTAGTAATGGCGTGACCGTTTATAAAGTATATACATTCCATCGTAATCGCTATGAAATTGATGTTAATTACGAAATCAAGAATGACTCTAGCGTTGCAATCACTCCAGTTGTTTACTATCAAATCGTTCATGATAGCGAGTCTAACCAAGGTTCTGCCTTAATGCCTACATTCACAGGCGGCACCTATTACACAGAAACGACTAAGTTTAAAAAGCTAGCATTTAAGGATATGGAGAAAGAGCCGTTAAACATAGCGACTAACGATGGTTGGGTTGGTATCTTACAACACTACTTTGTCAGTGCATGGATTCCCAAAGATGGCTTGGCTCGTAAGTTTTATACTGAAAAACTGAGCGACAATATATTTAGAATTGGTACTAAAAGCACACTGAGTGCTATTCCTCCTGGAGCTACTTTAGCTGTTCCAGCTCGTTTTTATACTGGACCACAAACTAAAGAGGATTTAATCGCAGCAGCACCTGGCCTAGAATACAGCGTAGATTACGGTTGGTTAACGGTGATTGCATCACCGCTATTTTGGTTGTTATCAAAAATTCATTCTGTGGTGCAAAACTGGGGTGTGGCGATTATTTTGCTCACTATCTTCATTAAAGCAGCATTCTTTAAACTTTCTGCTTCTGGTTACCGCAGTATGGCGCAAATGCGTGAACTTGCACCGCGTCTGCAATCGATGAAAGAGAAGTTTGGTGATGACCGCCAAAAGATGCAAATAGCGATGATGGATCTTTACAAAAAAGAGAAAATCAATCCAATGGGTGGTTGTTTTCCAATTCTAATCCAAGTCCCTGTATTCATTGCACTTTATTGGGTTCTGTTAGGCTCGGTAGAGTTGCGTCATGCACCATTTTTTGGCTGGATCCAAGATTTGTCTGCGATTGACCCATTTTACATATTGCCGATACTCATGGGCGCTACCATGATTATTCAGACTAAGCTTAATCCTAAGCCTACTGACCCGATGCAAGCAAAAATCATGACTTGGATGCCAGTGGTGTTTAGTGTTTTCTTCTTCTTCTTCCCTGCTGGCTTGGTGTTGTATTGGTTAGTAAATAACGTGCTTTCAATAGCACAGCAGTGGTATGTTAACAAAATGATTCACGCAGAAACCGTTGCTAAAAAACAAGGTCACGTAAAAAAATCAGGTGAACATCACTAATTCCTCAGATACCATTGCCGCCATCGCCACCGCAAGTGGCGCTGGTGGTATTGGAGTAGTAAGAGTATCAGGCCCTTTATCTCAAGCTATTGCGGTCAGTGTGCTCGGGCATTGTCCCAAACCGCGTCACGCAGCTTATCTCGATTTTCAGCAGGCCGATGGCGATTTAATCGATCGCGGTATCGCCATTTTTTACCCTAATCCACACTCTTATACCGGCGAAGACGTACTTGAGTTGCAAGGCCATGGCGGTACAGCGCTAATGCAAATATTGCTAGCTAGGTGTATTGCACTTGGCGCACGTCAAGCAGAGCCAGGAGAGTTTACTCGCCGTGCTTATCTCAATGATAAAATGGACTTAGCTCAGGCTGAAGCTGTTGCTGACGTTATCAATGCTGCTACCGTTGAAGCCGCAAAGAGTGCAGTACGTTCTTTGTCTGGCGAGTTTTCACAGCACATCAATACCCTACTCTTAAAGTTAATTGATCTACGCATGTATGTAGAGGCATGTTTGGATTTTCCTGAGGAGGAAATCGACTTTATCACGCAAGGTCGAGTGGCTGATAAGTTGGATGCAATTATTGATGAATTGGCATTTGTCTTTGCAAAAGCTAAGCAAGGTAGTCTATTGCGAGAAGGTATCAATGTCGTTTTAGTGGGGCAACCTAATGTTGGTAAATCTAGCTTGATGAATCAGTTAGCTGGTGAAGAAGTTGCTATCGTGACCTCAATAGCTGGTACTACTCGAGATACCATCAAGAATGCGATACAAATAAATGGGGTGCCTTTGCATGTCATTGATACTGCAGGCTTGCGCGAAACAGATGATGAAGTTGAAAAATTTGGTATCGCCCGAACTTGGCGAGCTGCAGAAACAGCCAATATCGCATTATTATTAGTTGACGCAGCTCATGGTATTACCAACACTGAAAAGTCAATTTTAGAGCGGCTACCGCAAGAAATTCCTAAAATTTGGGTTCACAATAAGATTGACGTGACTCAGGAACCTGCAATAATCGAAGAAAAAGACAAAGCTACGCATGTTTATATTTCTGCGAAGACTGGTGCTGGCTTGGATCTTCTTAAAACTCATTTGTTAAAATTAGCTGGCTACCAGAATAATGCTGAGGGTGTTTTTATGGCACGCGCTAGACACTTATCCGCGCTGGCACAAGTGCGAGGTCATTTGGATGTTGCTACGAGTCAACTCAACTCAGCAGAGTTGGTGGCTGAAGAGTTGCGTTTAGCACAAGACGCGTTAGGTACTATTACAGGTGAGTTCACGCCTGATGATCTATTAGGTGAAATATTTTCTAGATTCTGTATTGGCAAGTAGATTGTACTTGTTTTGGGTTTAGCGTATATCGATTAATTTATAGAGTAGGAAAAAACATTTTCTTACGCTTGAATGTCATGTGTACAACATTAATCTGGTGCTATAGATGTATCATCTCTAATTTTTTGTTGCACCCACTATTATGAATTGATACTTAGCGCTAATTGCTATTAGTGCTAAGTATCATATGGTATGTTTATGCGGTCAGGTCTACAATTGTTGCTTCTGGCCCGTTTTTCTTTACAGACTCTATTCCGTTATCTCGAGCCGCCTCACTTTCATACATTTGGCTTTGACCGATCACTTGGTGATTAGCCGCTTTAAGTACGAAGTATGGTTTTTCCGACTTGGATACTAAGCGCTCGTAACGAGCTTCATCTGCTGCGTTTTTTTGAATAGATGCAATACCGTTTAGCGCGCTTGCTTTTGTTTCGTACATTTCTGATTGCAGAATAATCTGTCCGTTCCCGGCCAATAAATTAAAGTGAAACTGCCCACTTTTTGCTGCTTTTAATTCAAATTTTCCAGCCATAAAATTCTCCTTACAATCCGTTGTTGTTCTAAGTTTACATTCTATGCTTATTACCATGTCTACTATAGGCGTGCATATGAGATTAAGTCAATACTAAATCTGTTGTGAGTGAATTTTAAGGATGTTTCACGTGAAACATTAGGCTTGTACTCAGCATGTTATTCGGCAGGTAAAGGTATCTAGATGATCAATGTAACGCAAGTCAGTTGCTTGTACTATGGGGTGGTCTGCTAAAAGTAGCGGCTTCGTGAATGCATGATGTTGGAGCTTACAATTTAACCATTGGGAGAGGTGTTGCGATAATGATCAAGGTTATCCACGATAGAAACAGACTTTACCAATATGCATAAAGTGTGAGTATCGCAGGATGATTTATGGCAGCTGTAGATTAGTTCATGATAGTTATAAAAAAAGCAGGGCCTCTAATGAAGCCCTGCTTTGATTTAGTTTATTGCTAATTATTTTTTAGCTGAAGGTGTTCTTTCAGTAAGTAGATAAATAATATAGTTAGCTTTTTCTGCAGCTGTGCAATCTGTGCCAATAATTTCATTGCAGTGTTCTGTGAACTTCTCTTCAACTTTTTCTAAATCTTTAAAGCGTTTGTTGTTAACAGCTGGTGAAAGAGGCTCGATTGATTTGCCAGTTAAAGCATGTTTACCTGGGTTAGCAGGGTTGGTTGTATGGCATGAAGCGCACGCCATTTCTTTACCGTTTGGCATTTTAATTTTACGATTAAAAAACATCTTGCCATCAGTCACAGAAGATACAAACTCTGGATTAACAGTTTGTGCGATGCTGATGTATTTTTTCGTTAACGCTTCGGCGTTAGTAATGTTTGCTTGTGCAGCATGTGCTGACAATGTGGCAAAGCCTAGTAGCGTGGCTAAAATAAGATGAGTGTGTTTCACGTGCGACTCCTTAGTAATAAAACCAATAAAACCAAATTTTTGCTAAAAAAGTATATTGATTATGATTGTTATAAATTATATCTTGATTCTAAACCAATTCTAGCTTGCATGATATCGATTAACGTAAATATTATGCCAATAATGTTAAGAAATTATGGCTATGTTGTAAATATGCTGTTGTTTCACGTGAAACATTAATTATAAGTAGTGTTATGCATGACCTAGACTTGAGATTAAGTTAAACTTCTACCTCTTGAGTAATAACGTTTTTTTGTGATTAAAATATGAATTTTCCTGATCTGTTTGATGTAATTGTAGTCGGTGGTGGTCATGCTGGGACAGAGGCCGCGCTTGCCAGTGCAAGAATGGGACAAAAAACCTTATTGCTTACGCATAATATAGAAACTTTGGGCCAGATGTCTTGTAATCCGAGTATCGGTGGTATCGGTAAAGGGCACTTGGTTAAAGAAATTGATGCCTTAGGTGGCGCAATGGCCGCTGCAACAGATGAGGGCGGTATTCAGTTTCGCATATTAAACTCCAGTAAAGGTCCCGCTGTACGTGCAACACGTGCGCAAGCAGATCGTATCTTATATAAAGCTGCGATACGACATAAGTTGGAGAATCAAGAAAACCTTTGGTTGTTCCAGCAAGCGGTAGATGACATCATATTGGAGGGTGACCGTGCCGCTGGGGTAGTAACGCAAATAGGGTTACGCTTTGCAGCAAAATCTGTGGTGTTGACAGCAGGAACGTTTTTGGGTGGTTTGGTACACGTGGGTCTGCAGAATTATCAGGCAGGCCGCGCTGGCGACCCTCCTTCTATTTCGCTTGCTGCACGTTTGCGCGAAATCGGTTTGCCAGCAGGCCGCTTGAAAACAGGTACACCACCACGCATTGATGGTCGCACCATAGATTATTCAGTGATGACGATGCAACCCGGCGATGACCCGGTGCCTGTGTTCTCATTTCTTGGGAATGTGTCGCAACATCCAGCGCAGATGCCTTGCTGGATTACACATACCAATGAACGTACTCACGATATTATCCGTAGCGGTCTGGATCGCTCACCCATGTATACAGGTGTCATTGAAGGTGTGGGGCCCCGCTACTGCCCTAGTGTAGAAGATAAAATTCATCGTTTTGCAGATAAAGAGTCTCATCAGATATTTTTAGAGCCAGAAGGACTAGCAACCAACGAAATATATCCAAATGGTATTTCAACCAGTTTACCCTTTGATATTCAGTTGGCTTTGGTGCGGTCTGTAAAAGGTTTGGAGAGTGCGCATATTTTACGTCCTGGCTATGCGATTGAGTATGACTATTATGATCCTCGTGGTTTGAAGTCAAGTTTGGAAACCAAAGCTGTTAAAGGTCTGTTCTTTGCTGGGCAGATTAACGGCACAACCGGTTACGAAGAGGCTGCAGCGCAAGGCTTGCTAGCAGGTGCAAATGCTGCTTTGTACGCACAAGGTAAAGAGGCGTGGTGTCCTGCGCGTGATGAAGCTTATTTGGGTGTGTTGGTGGATGATTTAATCACGCGCGGTGTGAGTGAGCCCTATCGTATGTTTACCAGCCGTGCAGAGTATCGTTTGCAGTTGCGTGAAGACAATGCGGATATGCGACTAACCGAAATAGGTCGCAAACTTGGCTTGGTCGACGATGTGCGCTGGGAAGCTTTCAGTCGCAAAAAAGAAGCGATTGAGCGTGAGCAAGAGCGTTTGAAAAAAACATTTGTGCAGCCAGCCAACTTAAGCGCTGAGGTCATGCAGAATGTATTTGGTAAGCCACTAGAACATGAATATAGTTTGTTTGAATTGCTGCGCAGACCTGAGGTAAGTTATGAAGCCGTGCTTTCATTGGATGGTTTAGGCTTGGGAGAGGTGGAGCCTTCGGTGCGTGAACAAGTAGAAATTGCAGCTAAATATCAAGGCTATATTGACCGTCAGGTGGAGGAAGTGGCACGTAGCCGTGGGCAGGAAAATACCTTGCTACCATCTGATTTGGATTACCGAGAAATTCATGGTTTACCGATAGAGGCGCAACAAAAGTTAAATGCACATAAGCCAGAAACGATTGGTCAGGCCAGCCGTATATCTGGCATTACGCCGGCAGCGATTTCCCTCTTACTGGTGTATTTAAAGCGTAAGTCACGAGCAAAGACTTTTAGCAATACGAACGCAGATATGGGAAACGTAGCATGAGCACAACCGGCAATATGCCAAGAAATTTAAAGCAAGAAGATCGTGCGCAGTTACAGGCAAAGCTCGAACTGGGCTTGCAGGAGATGGGCTTAGAAATACTCCCAGAACAAAAACAAAAACTACTAGATTATGTTGCTTTGATCTACAAATGGAATCAAGTACACAATCTTACTGCAGTACGTGAGCCTATTGAAATGGTGACCCTACATATACTGGATAGTTTGTCGGTGCTTACTCATATCGAATGTGAACACTTACTTGATGTGGGGGCAGGTGCTGGTTTGCCGAGTATCCCGTTGGCTATCTGCCTGCCTCAACTGCAAGTCACCGCAATTGATGCCGTGCAAAAGAAAGTAAGTTTTATGCGGCAAGTAAAGGCGGAGCTGGGGTTGTCAAATTTCTCTGTGATTCATGGGCGTATCGAAGAGCAAGCTGTGCCTAGCAAAGAAATGCCTGAAAAGTTTGAGGTCATCATTTCGCGTGCATTTTCAGAGATTGCCCTATTCATCAAGTTAACCAAGCACTTGTTAGCAGATGGCGGCTCGTGGCTAGCGATGAAAGGTATTGTGCCTGAGCATGAATTTAAAAAGAGTGCAATTAAGCCTACTGAAATTCGTGTCTTAAAGGTAGCGGGCTTGGATGCTGAGCGTCATTTAGTGGTGTTGAAACAAGAACTAGCTAATTAACTGAGCAGTTTTGAGTGCTGATGTGCACGAGTGTAATCATTGAAAATGCAAAGAAAAATAATATGAAAATATTGGCAATCACAAATCAAAAAGGTGGGGTTGGTAAAACTACAACTTGCGTCAATTTGGCGGCAAGTCTCGCTAGCTTGGGTAAGCGTGTGTTGTTGATAGATTTGGATCCACAAGGAAATGCCAGCACGGGTAGTGGTATTGATAAGGCGCATCTTAAGCTAAGTATTTACCATGTGCTCATTGGTGAAAAGTCGTTAAAAGAAGTGGTAGTAAAAAGTGAAAAAGGCGGTTTTGATATTGCTCCATCTAATAGAGAGTTGGCTGGTGCTGAAGTTGAACTGGTTAATGAGTTGGCGCGTGAGAATCGCTTAAAAGCGGCAATTACTAAATTGGGTGATGCTTACGATATGGTGTTGCTAGACTGCCCACCTGCCCTAAACCTTGTGACGGTAAATGCATTAACTGCTGCCAACGCTGTAATGATTCCTATGCAATGTGAATATTATGCTTTAGAGGGGCTGTCCGATTTGGTGAATACCATCAAAAAAGTACGCGCACATTTGAACCCAACCTTGGAAATAGAGGGTTTGTTGCGCACTTTGTTTGATAATCGCAATATGCTTGCTCAGCAAGTTTCTGCACAGTTGATTAGCCATTTTGGTGACAAGGTCTACAAGACAGTGATTCCACGTAATATTCGTTTAGCTGAAGCGCCAAGTTATGGGGTACCTGTATTAAGTTACGACAAAAGCTCTAAAGGGGCTGTTGCCTACCTAGAGTTAGCACAAGAAATTACCAGTAAAGATAAACACTGAAACAAATTCAGCATTTATTCTAAAAATATAAAGAGAAGCAATTATGGTTAAGTTAAAAGGATTGGGACGTGGACTTGATGCCCTGCTCGCTGGGGACATGGGGAGTGTGGGGGAAGCAGACTCGCTGATGATGTTAAAAGTTGACCAATTACGTCCTGGCAAATATCAACCAAGAAGTTATATGGATGAAGCTGCGTTAAAAACACTGGCTGACTCAATTAAAGCGCAAGGCATTATGCAGCCTATTCTTGTTCGTCAATTGGCGGATGAGCAATATGAAATTATTGCAGGTGAGCGACGCTGGCGTGCAAGTCAGCGTGCTGGATTAGCTGAAGTGCCAGTGCTTGTGCGTGAAATTGCGGATGAGTCAGCGCTGGCAATGGCATTAATTGAGAATATTCAGCGTGAGAACCTTAATCCACTTGAAGAAGCACAAGGCATCAAACGATTGATAGATGAGTTTTCTATGACGCATGAAAAAGCCGCTGAATCTGTTGGCAGATCACGTGTGGCAGTATCAAATTTATTGCGTTTACTCACTCTATCTGGTGCGGTGCAAGACATGCTGATGCATGGTAAGTTGGATATGGGGCATGCGCGTGCACTGGTGGGGTTGGAAGGTGCCCAGCAAGTCATGCTGGCAGAGCAGATTGTTCACAATAGATTATCGGTGCGTGAAGCGGAAGCATTAGTGAAAAAATTGGGTGAGCAAACTGATATGCCGGCATCAAAATCAACGCAAGCACCGAAAGAAGATCAAGATGTGTTGAGGCTGCAAGAAAGATTAAGTGGTACGTTAGGGGCAAGCGTTAGTATTAAAGCAAATAGTAATGGAGCGGGCGTATTGAAAATTAACTACGCAAATTTAGATCAGTTGGACGAGATTATTGGCAGAATTACACGCTAAGTGTTTCATTTACTTACAACTTAGCTATTGACTAAAAATCGCTATTAATTCAAAATCGCGGTCTTTGCTACTTAATGGTATTTAACTAGCAATGATAAATATGTGAAGCCAAGCATAATTAGGCGTCAAAAAAGCTTATAAATTAATCGGATTTAAGCCATTGTCAGCATTAAATACATCAGATGTTTTTAGTAAAATGCTTAAAATTCAAGTAATTGCTACGCTTGCAGTTGCTGTGATTATGTTTTTGTTTTTTGATGTGCATGGATTGATATCAGCAACATTAGGTGGGGCAAGCGTAGTCCTTGGTGCTTATGTGGCATCATTAGTGGCAAAGCGTAGTGTAAACAAAACTGATGCCTCAGCGATATTAATCAATCTGCTTAAGGCGGAAGCTGTCAAGATTTTAATGATAATCGTACTTTTGGTTATCGTATTTAGTTTTTATAAACAATTAGTGCCGATTGCACTAATTGCTGGTTTGGCGGCTGCGGCATTATTTTCTGGCGCAGCCCTCAGTAAGTTAAACGTGTAATTTAAACAAACGTCAGTTAGAAAAAAATTAGATTATGGCTACAGAACACGCAGATAACGCACAACACGCACTCACTCCTTCAGCTTATATCGAGCATCATTTAAGTTTTAACGCACAACCGCTCACTGAAAGTGCAGGTTTTTGGACGTTGCATGTAGACACGTTTGTGATGTCTGTAGCGCTTGGTTTGATTGTGATGGGTTTGATTTGGATGGTAGCGCGTAAAGCGACTGCTGGTGTGCCAACAAAAACACAAGCATTTGTAGAGTTGGTATTTAGCTTTATCGATGATCAAGTTAAAAATATTTTTCACGGTAATCGTCATAGCTTTATCGCACCAACAGCATTGACAGTGTTTTTATGGGTGTTCGCGATGAACTCCATGGACTTTCTACCAGTTGATTGGGTTGCTGGCATTGTTTCATTCTTTGGTGGTGAGCATGCAAAATGGCGTGCAGTGCCTACATCGGATATCAATACAACATTCGCATTAGCTTTGTCTGTTTGGATTTTAATGATTTTCTTCGCAATCAAAGTTAAAGGCTTTGGTGGATGGATTCATGAGCTGTTCTGTGCACCATTCGGTACTAAAATCTGGGTGTGGCCTGCCAATTTTATGTTCAATTTGATTGAATATGTGTCAAAACCACTTTCACATTCTTTACGTTTGTTCGGCAATATGTACGCTGGTGAGGTTATCTTCTTGCTATTGGGTATGTGGGCTGCTACAGGCTTAACAGGTACTATCGCAGGTGCAATTTTAGGTGCTGGTTGGTCTATCTTCCACATTCTGATTGTTGCGTTACAAGCGTTTATTTTCATGATGTTAACGGTTGTTTATCTAGCCATGGCTCATGAAGGCCACTAATTAGGTTTTGTTTGGTATTTTAAGTAGTTCTTATTTTTTGTAGTTGGTTGTAAGTTTAATTTTAGAGAGGGTAATAACATGGATGCATTAGCATTGATTCAAGCCTACACAGGCGTTGGTATTGGTTTAATTATTGGTTTGGGCGCTGCTGGTGCTTGTATCGGTATTGGTATTATGTGTGCAAGTTTCTTGGAAGGCGCAGCGCGTCAACCAGAAATGATCCCAGCTTTACAAGGTAAAGTGTTCTTACTATTAGGTTTGATTGACGCTTCATTCATTATCGGTGTTGGTCTTGCAATGATGTTTGCATTTGCTAACCCATTATTAAGCGTAGTTGCTCAGTAATTAGCAAAATTAAGCTAACTAGTCATTGAACTTCAGTTTAATGACTAGTGCTTTTATGATTAACAAAATGGATCAAAAATGAACATTAACTTTACACTTATCGCACAAGCTATCGCATTTGCTGTGTTGATTTGGTTCACAGTGAAATTCGTTTGGCCGCCGCTTTTAAAAGCGATTGAAACGCGCCAAAAAGAAATTGCTGATGGTTTGGCAGCAGCGCAAGAAGGCCGCAGTGCTTTAGAGGTTGCAGCTAAAAAATCAGAAGTGACATTGGCTGAAGCAAAACAAAAAGCAAGCGAGATTATTGCGCAAGCTGAAAAACGTGGCACACAAATCGTTGAAGAAGCTAAAGGCAATGCTAAGGTTGAAGGTGACCGTATTCTAGCTGGTGCTAAATCTGAGATTGATCAAGAAGTAAACCGTGCTAAAGAAGGTTTACGTGCGCAAGTGTCAGCATTGGCAATTGCCGGCGCTGAAAAGATTTTGCGTAAAGAAATCGACGCAAAAGCACATAGCGAAATGTTGTCTAAACTAGCTGCAGAACTTTAAGGCTAAGGGATAAAGGAAATCACATGGCTGAAATATCAACCATCGCAAGACCTTATGCAGTAGCGGCTTATAAATTAGGTCGTGAGCAAAAGGCACTTGGCAAATGGTCTGAGATGTTGGGTTTTGCCGCTGCCGTTGCAAATGACGCGCAAATTAAAGCCTATATTCAAGACCCTAAAGTTGTGAGCAGTGATTTGCAAACAACTTTCTTGAAGGTGTGTGGCGATCAACTTAATGAAAACGGACAAAATCTTGTCAAAGTTTTGGTTGAGTATGGTCGTTTATCTATTTTGCCAGAAATTTCAAGCGCATTTGAAGCGTTAAAAGCACAAGATGAAGGTACGTTAGATGCTGAGATTATTGCAGCAGCTAAACCGAGTGCGGCAGAGGTTAAAGACCTAGTAAAACGCTTAGAAGCAAAATTTGGTAAGAAGATTGAGGCTAGTGTTTCTGTTGACCCAGAACTCATTGGTGGCATCAAAATTATTGTTGGCGATACCGTGATCGACGCATCCGTCAAAGGTCAGTTACAAAATTTAGCCTATACGCTTACGGCATAAGACGCAGGCAATAGCCTAACTTTAGGCAAAGAAACTATTAGGAGTTTACATGCAGTTATCTACATCAGAAATCAGTGAACTGATTAAAAGCAGATTAGAAAATTTTTCTACCAGTGCTGAAGCGCGTACTCAAGGTACTGTAATTTCAGTAACTGACGGTATTGTTCGTATTCACGGCCTATCAAATGTAATGGCTGGCGAGATGATCGAGTTCCCTGGCAATACATTTGGTTTGGCACTTAACTTAGAGCGTGACTCTGTTGGTGCTGTAGTATTGGGTGATTACGAACACATTACTGAAGGCGACACATGTAAATGTACTGGTCGCATTTTAGAAGTGCCAGTTGGTCCAGAGTTAGTTGGCCGCGTAGTGAACGCATTAGGTCAGCCTATCGATGGTAAAGGTCCAGTTAACGCAAAATTGACTGACAAGATTGAAAAAGTTGCGCCAGGCGTGATTGCACGTAAATCTGTGTCACAACCAGTACAAACTGGCTTGAAATCAGTTGACTCAATGGTACCAGTAGGCCGTGGCCAACGTGAGTTGATCATTGGCGACCGTCAAACAGGTAAAACAGCAGTTGCAGTGGATGCGATCATCAACCAAAAAGGTCAAAACATGACCTGTATCTATGTTGCGATTGGCCAAAAGGCTTCAACTATCGCTAACGTGGTACGTAAGCTTGAAGAAAACGGCGCGATGGCTTACACCATTGTGGTTGCAGCTTCAGCATCTGATTCAGCAGCATTACAATTCTTGGCTCCATACGCTGGTTGTACCATGGGTGAATACTTCCGTGACCGCGGTGAAGATGCGTTAATCGTTTATGATGACTTGACTAAACAAGCGATTGCTTACCGTCAAATTTCATTGCTATTACGTCGTCCACCAGGCCGTGAGGCTTACCCAGGTGACGTATTCTATATCCACTCACGTTTGTTAGAGCGTGCTGCTCGTGTAAACGAAGAGTATGTAGAAAAATTCACTAACGGCGCTGTTAAAGGCAAAACTGGTTCATTGACTGCATTGCCAGTGATTGAAACTGCTGCTGGTGACGTTTCTGCATTCGTTCCAACCAATGTGATTTCTATTACTGACGGTCAGATTTTCTTGGAAACTGACTTGTTCAACGCTGGTATTCGTCCTGCGATCAATGCTGGTATTTCAGTGTCTCGCGTAGGTGGTGCTGCACAAACTAAAATCATCAAGAAATTAGGCGGCGGTGTACGTTTAGCACTAGCGCAATACCGTGAATTGGCTGCGTTCGCGCAGTTCGCATCTGATTTGGATGAGGCAACACGTAAACAATTAGATCGCGGTCGTATGTTTACTGAGTTGATGAAACAAGCGCAATATGCACCTTTAAGCGTATCAAACATGGCAATTACCTTGTTTGCTGCGAACAAAGGTTACTTTGATGATGTAGCAACGAATAAAGTATTAGCATTTGAAGGCAAATTGCACGGCTTTATCGCTTCTAAATACAAAGCACTAGCTGACGCGATTGAATCAAGCAAAGACTTAAGCAGCGATAACGAGAAAGCACTTGATGCAGCAATTCAAGACTTCAAAGCGACAACTGCTTACTAATATCTAACTATTAGGACACTAAAATGGCTGGTAGTAAAGAAATTAGAACCAAGATCAAGAGTGTAGAAAATACACGCAAGATCACCAAGGCGATGGAAATGGTTGCCGCTTCTAAAATGCGCAAAGCGCAAGATAGAATGCGTGCATCACGTCCATACGCTGAGAAAATTCGTAATGTTGCGGCTCACCTTTCGCTAGCACATTCTGAATATAAGCACCCTTTCCTAGTAAAGCGTGACACTGTTAAGAATGTTGGCATTATTGTTGTGAGCTCAGACAAAGGTTTGTGCGGTGGCCTAAATACCAACGTATTGCGTTTAACTGTTAACCAAATGAAAACTTGGGAATCAGAAGGCAAGAAATTGTCCGTGAGTGCGATTGGTAATAAAGGTTATAGCTTTATGAACCGCGTTGGTGCCAATGTTAAGTCGCACATTATCGGTTTAGGTGATGTGCCACATTTAGAGGCGCTTATCGGTACGATTAAGGTAATGCTTGACGCTTATACAGCTGGCGAAATTGATCAGTTGCATATCTGCTACACACGTTTCATCAACACGATGAAACAAGAACCAGTGATTGAGCAATTATTACCTTTAACAGCTGAGCGTTTAGGTACACACCCAACGGAAGAGAAATCTGAAGCGTTGAGTGCTAGCGCTGTTGTTAAGAGTGCGCTTCAAATTGGTGCGGCTAAAGGTCACTGGGATTACATTTACGAGCCTGAAGCTAAACCTGTGATTGACCAGTTGATGGTTCGTTACATTGAGTCACTTGTGTATAACGCAGTGTCTGAAAACATGGCTTCTGAGCAATCATCACGTATGGTAGCGATGAAATCAGCGTCTGATAATGCTAAAAACGTAATCGGTGAATTGAAACTGGTTTATAACAAAGCGCGTCAAGCGGCGATTACCAAAGAGATCTCTGAAATCGTTGGTGGTGCGGCGGCGGTAGCTTAGTGATTTGGCAATACTAGCCTAGCAAGGTTAGTAAGGTTCAAAAGCGATAAGACACGGCTAGTAAAGAATTTTATTAAAGTTATATCTGACTAACATACGTTTAGTAAGGAAAAAAGATGAGTACAGCAAATATTGGTAAAGTAGTGCAATGTATTGGCGCGGTGGTTGACGTTGAGTTCCCACGTGATCAAATGCCAAAAGTATTTGAAGCGTTAATTATTGATGACGCATCAAGCCAAGCGGAAGCTGGTTTGACATTGGAAGTGCAACAACAATTAGGTGACGGCATTGTGCGTACTATTGCCATGGGCTCATCTGATGGCCTTGCACGTGGTACTGCGTTTAAATCAACTGGTGCACAGATTCAAGTGCCAGTAGGTACAGGTACTTTAGGTCGTATTATGGACGTGTTGGGTCGCCCAATCGATGAGGCTGGTCCTATCGAGTGTGATGAGCGCCGTTCTATTCACCAAAAAGCACCTACTTTTGAAGAGTTATCTCCATCAGTTGACTTGCTAGAAACAGGTATCAAGGTGATTGACTTGGTTTGTCCATTCGCTAAGGGTGGTAAAGTGGGTCTGTTCGGTGGTGCTGGTGTAGGTAAAACAGTTAACATGTTGGAACTCATCAACAACATCGCTAAACAACACTCAGGTTTATCAGTGTTTGCAGGTGTGGGTGAGCGTACTCGTGAAGGTAACGACTTCTACCATGAAATGGCTGAAGCTGGCGTTATTAAACTAGACGACATGAAAGAATCAAAAGTGGCGATGGTGTTCGGTCAAATGAATGAACCACCAGGCAACCGTTTACGTGTAGCTTTGTCAGGTTTGACTATGGCTGAGAAGTTCCGTGATGAAGGTCGTGACGTGTTGTTCTTCGTCGATAACATTTACCGTTACACATTGGCTGGCACTGAAGTATCTGCATTGTTAGGCCGTATGCCTTCAGCGGTAGGTTACCAACCTACTCTAGCTGACGAAATGGGCCGTTTACAAGAGCGTATTACTTCAACTAAAACAGGTTCTATTACTTCTATCCAAGCGGTTTACGTACCAGCGGATGACTTGACTGACCCATCACCAGCGACAACGTTCCAACATTTGGACTCAACAGTTGTATTGTCACGTGATATTGCTTCTTTAGGTATCTACCCAGCGGTAGACCCATTAGATTCAACATCACGTCAATTAGACCCATTAGTGGTTGGTGAAGAGCACTACAACGTAGCACGTTCAGTACAACAAACATTACAACGTTACAAAGAGTTGCGTGACATTATCGCGATTTTGGGTATGGATGAATTGTCACCAGAAGATAAATTGGCTGTTGGCCGTGCACGTAAAATCCAACGTTTCTTATCACAACCTTTCCACGTTGCTGAAGTGTTTACTGGCGCGCCAGGTAAATACGTACCACTAAAAGAAACAATCAAAGGCTTTAAAGCGATTGTTGCTGGTGAATACGATCACTTACCAGAGCAAGCTTTCTACATGGTTGGCGGTATTGAAGAAGCAGTTGAGAAAGCGAAGACTCTTAACTAAGTTTTACTTGGTTAATTAGTTAAACGCTTTAAGGAAAAATAATGGTAAATACTGTTCATATTGATGTAGTGAGTGCAGAGGCAAGTATATTCTCAGGAGAAGCTGAGTTTGTAGTTGCACCTGCAAGTGCTGGTGAAGTGGGTATCTATCCTAACCATGCACCAATGATTTCTACCATCAAGCCTGGCGCTTTGCGTATCAAGCAAGCGAATGAAGCTGAAGAAACGTTAATCTTTATCTCAGGTGGCCTGTTAGAAGTGCAACCTGGTGTGGTGACTGTATTGGCTGACACAGCAGTACGCGGACATGACCTAGATGAAGCAAAAGCGATTGCTGCAAAAGAGGCTGCTGAAGAGGCGCTTAGAAACAGAACTTCAGATATTGACTATGCAACAGCACAGGCAGAATTGTCTGAAGCAGTAGCACAGATCCAAACAATTGAGCGTTTACGCAAGAAAACGCATTAATTGCAGTGAAGATGGTGTAAAAAGCAAAAAGGCAACTTAGGTTGCCTTTTTTGTTATACTTTGCAGATAGAAACAGACATTAATAATACATGAACAAATTAAATATCGTGATATTGGCAGCGGGTAAAGGTACCCGTATGCATTCTGATTTACCAAAAGTCTTACATGTGGTTGGTGCAAAGCCAATATTGGCGCATGTAATTAACTGTGCGAAGGCCTTGCAGCCTAATAAGATTATCGTGGTCTATGGCTTTGGTGGTGAGCGTGTAAAAGAAGCCTTTAGCACCGAAGAGATTACCTGGGTAAACCAAGTGGAGCAACATGGCACTGGTCATGCAGTACAGCAAGCTTTACCGCATTTAGATGTTGATGCAGATACCCTTATTTTGTTGGGTGATGTGCCGCTAGTTGATGTTGGAGCTTGTCGGAAGTTGATCGCATTGGCAGAGAACAAACTGGCAATTCTTTCGTTTAATAAAGCAGACCCAACTGGCTATGGTCGTATCGTGCGCGCTGCAAGTGGCCAAGTACATGCCATTGTCGAGCACAAAGATGCAACAGTGGCGCAGCGCGCAATTGTTGAGGTAAATACAGGCATTATGGCAATGCCTAATGCGCATCTTAAAAGCTGGTTATGTAGAATCAACAATAATAATGCACAAGGCGAATACTACTTAACGGATATCGTGGCGCTAGCGGTGCAAGATAACGTAAGTGTGGTAGCTGAAGTTACGGATGATGAATGGTCTGTGACTGGTATTAATGCTAAAACTGATTTGGCACAAATTGAACGCGTGCATCAAACTAGAATTGCACAAGATTTATTACAGCACGGTGTTACTTTAAAGGATGCTACACGTATTGATGTGCGTGGTGATTTACATTGTGGGCGTGATGTAGAGATAGACGTGAATTGCGTGTTTGAGGGCAATGTAACGTTGGGCGACCGTGTGAAAATAGCGGCCAATTGTGTGATTAAAAATGCAGTGATTGCTGCAGGTACGCAGATTGCAGCGTTTACGCATATTGATGACACCAGCATTGGTGAAAATAGTAAGATAGGCCCATTTGCACGCTTGCGCCCAGGCACTACCTTGGCTGCGGATACGCATGTCGGTAACTTTGTAGAGTTGAAAAATGCACAGGTGGATATTGGTAGTAAGATCAATCATCTGAGTTATGTCGGTGATAGTACCGTAGGTAAAGCGGTTAACATTGGTGCAGGTACCATTACCTGTAATTATGATGGTGCTAATAAATTTAGGACGGTGATTGAAGATGGTGCGTTCATTGGCTCAGATTCACAATTGGTAGCGCCTATCACCATCGGTAAAAACGCAACAATTGCGGCAGGCTCAACCATCACTAAAGACGCACCGGCGGATGCCCTCACCTTCTGCCGTGCCAAAGACCAAAAATCTATTGCGGGTTGGAAGCGACCTGTGAAAATTAAAAAATAGCAGATTAATTAATTTGTAGGAGTCTAATTTATTGGACGAATTTAATAAATATTTGCGCAATAAATTGCGCTCCTACAAAAATATGAGAAAGAAATAATATGTGTGGCATTGTAGGCGCAGTTGCAAATAGAAATGTTGTTTCAACCTTAATCGAGGGCTTAAGCCGCTTAGAGTACCGAGGTTATGACTCAGCTGGTGTTGCTGTATTAAACGGTGCAGGCATTGAGCGCGTGCGTGCAGTGGGTCGTGTTTCTGCGATGACAGAAAAAGCGAACGAGTCACAACTCAGTGGCCTCGTTGGTATTGGCCATACCCGCTGGGCTACCCATGGAGGCGTAACTGAAAGCAATGCTCATCCACATGTGTCACCTAGCCAATCTAGTGGCGAAATTGCCGTGGTACATAACGGCATTATTGAGAATCATGATGAACAGCGCGCGCACTTAAAAACCTTGGGTTATGTGTTTGAATCACAAACCGATACTGAGGTCATAGCGCACTTAATTCATCATTATCATCAAAGCCTAGCATTGCTTGCAGCCACCCAAAAAGCTGTGAGCGAGCTTACAGGAGCATTTGCGATTAGCGTGATTTCTAAAAAAGAGCCTGAACATATGGTGACAGCGCGTTTAGGTTGCCCGCTATTGATAGGTTTAGGTGAAGGTGAAAACTTCATTGCCTCCGATGTTTCTGCTGTGCTATCAGTAACACGCAAAGTAATTTATTTAGAGGATGGTGATGTTGCGGATATTCGTCGTGAAGGCGTGACCATTTTTGGGCGTGACGGCGCGCAAGTCACACGTAAAATTCACATGAGTGATGTGTCACTCGCTAGCCTAGAGTTAGGCCCATATTCGCACTTCATGCAAAAAGAGATTCATGAGCAACCACGCGCGTTAACCGATACGATAGAGGCGTTAATTGATGACAATCACTTCTCACCTGCCCTATTTGGCGAAGGTGCAGCAGGCGTGTTTGAGCAAGTGGACAGCATTTTAATATTGGCTGCAGGCACCAGTTATTATGCTGCGCTTACTGCTAAATACTGGCTAGAAAGTATTGCCAAGTTACCAACCAATGTAGAAATTGCCAGTGAATACCGTTATCGTGATTCTGTGCCTAATCCACGTCAATTAATCGTGACGATTTCGCAGTCTGGAGAAACACTAGACACGATGGAGGCGTTAAAGCACGCTAAAGCATTAGGTCAGCATCTCACCCTTGCGATTTGCAACGTGCAAGAGAGCGCAATCCCACGCGCATCAGAGTTGGTGTTCTACACGCGCGCAGGGGCAGAAATTGGCGTGGCTTCCACTAAGGCATTTACCACTCAATTAGTGGCCTTATTTACACTGGCCGCAACACTGGCAAAACAGCGTGGCTTATTAGATAAAGAGACTGAGCAATCGCATTTAAACGCATTGCGCCAATTAGCAGGTAGCGTACAACATGCCCTGAACCTAGAGCCGCAAATTCGCGAGTGGGCAAAATCATTTGCTAATAAGCAACATGCTTTATTCTTAGGGCGCGGCATACATTACCCTATCGCCTTAGAGGGCGCATTGAAGCTTAAAGAGATTTCATACATCCATGCCGAAGCTTACCCTGCGGGCGAGCTTAAACACGGCCCCTTGGCGCTGGTAGATAGCGATATGCCTGTAGTAGTGATTGCACCCAATGATGCTTTGTTAGAAAAAGTGAAATCAAACATGCAGGAAGTAAGAGCACGTGGCGGTGAGTTGTTTGTGTTTGCTGATGCAGACAGCCACTTTACAGAATCTGAAGGTGTACATGTAATACGTACGCCACGTCATGTGGGCGTGCTCTCCCCTATTTTGCATACGATACCAGTGCAGATGTTGGCGTATCATGCGGCTCTATTAAAGGGTACGGATGTGGATAAGCCTAGAAATTTGGCAAAATCAGTGACAGTAGAGTAAGTTTCGCTTGGCATACTAAAAATTGGAATGTGATGAGTTACCACACTAAAACCATCATGCAAAATTCTGAAGGTCGTTTATATGACTTGATTGCTCAGCGGTTATTGCCTGATGCAAATAAAATCGAAATAGATCAGCGTATTTGGGATTTGTTTGGAGAAGAGTGGTGCGTGATGATGACTGATTTGGCAGGCTTTTCTCGCCAAGTTGCGGAGTATGGCATCATTCATTTTCTGCAGACGATTTATGAATCAGAGCGTTTGCTATTGCCAGTAATTGAGCAACATGAAGGTTTTTTGCTTAAAACTGATGGTGACTCTTTGTTGGTGATTTTTCGTAAGCCACAAAAAGCGTTGCAATGTGCACTAGTGATGCAGCAAGTTTTAATTCCCTATAACGAAGCTAAACTTGAGCAAGAAAGAGTTCACTTGTGCATAGGTTTGGGCTTCGGTAAGATTTTACGCGTAGGTAATACCGAAGTGTTTGGTGCAGAGGTGAACGCTGCCTGTAAGCTGGGTGAAGATCTAGCTAAGCAAGGTGAAACGCTGGTGACGGGTGCATTTCAGCAAGCTTGCGCGGAGTTTGTAGGGGCGACTTATCAAAAGTTAGAGCATGCACCAGCTGGTACAAACTCTGCCTACAAAGTCATTTTTTCTAAGTAAATATCTTTAACTAAGAAACTAACAAGTTAGTAAGTGCTTGGTTCTTTCAAAATCACAGGTGTAATGTCTAAAGTGCCGCCGTCATGCCCTACCATGATTTGTCCATCTTGAATGGTGCAGCTGATATTAAAGCCACGCTCAGCAATATTCGCTAGCTCTTTCGTGTCAGGTAAGTTAATCACAGTGAGGTTGTTGATTTTAAGTAAGGCTTTACTGTTGGCCGTCCACCACATATCTGCTACTCGTCCGCCATAAAGCATAACAACCACTTGCTTGGCGCGACCTGCTGCTTTGCGAATATCTTTTTCTGTTGGTAGACCAACATCCATCCATAACTCGATGGCGCCGGTCAGATCCTTTTGCCACAAATCTGGTTCTTCATCATCACTCAAGCCTTTGCCGAATATCAGTGACTCATTAGCATACATCGCAAACCCAATCAGCCTTACCATGACGCGCTCGTCAGTTTCTGACGGGTGTTTTGCAATCGTCAAACTGTGTTGCTGGTAATAATGACGGTCCATATCAGAAACTTGAAGATCGATTTTATAAATTGTGGATTTGATTGCCATTTAAGCGGTGCCTTTTATTGTTGGCACATTATACCTACATTCCCCTTACCTTATTCATTGGCAATCATTGATTAGAGTTGGTGATAGCGAGCAAGCAGGCGGGCTTTCTGTTAAGCTTTCATTTTTAAATTTGCAAGATAACATCATGGCCCAATATGTAATGTCGATGCTCCGCGTGAGCAAGATTGTTCCCCCTAAAAAACAAATTATTAAAGATATCTCTTTGTCTTTTTTCCCCGGTGCGAAGATTGGTTTGCTGGGTTTAAACGGCTCGGGTAAATCAACGGTGCTGCGCATTATGGCGGGCGCTGATAAAGAGTTTGAGGGTGAGGTGCAGTGGCAGCCTAATATTTCAATCGGGTATTTACCGCAAGAGCCGCAGTTAGACGCAAATAAAACCGTGCGTGAAGAAGTTGAAAGTGGCATGGGCGAGGTGATGGAAGCAAAGCAAAAGTTAGAGGAAGTGTACGCAGCGTATGCAGAGCCTGATGCAGACTTTGATAAGCTGGCTGAAGACCAAGCGCGCTATGAGAATATCATTGCTGCGAGCGGTTCTGATGTTGAGCATCAATTGGAAATCGCGGCAGATGCCCTACGCCTACCAGCTTGGGATGCCAAAATTGGCCCGTTATCTGGCGGCGAGAAGCGTCGTGTGGCGTTGTGTAAGTTGTTGCTATCTAAGCCAGATATGTTGCTGCTAGACGAGCCAACCAACCATTTGGATGCAGAGTCTGTAGAGTGGTTAGAGCAGTTCTTAGTGCGCTTCCCAGGTACGGTGGTGGCGGTAACCCATGATCGATATTTCCTCGATAATGCGGCGGAGTGGATTTTAGAGCTAGACCGTGGTCATGGTATTCCATGGAAGGGCAATTACTCAAGCTGGTTAGATCAGAAGCAAGCACGATTGGCGTTAGAGGAGTCACAAGAGTCATCACGCCGTAAAGCGCTGAACACTGAGCTGGAATGGGTGCGTCAGAACCCAAAAGCACGTCAGGCGAAGAGCAAAGCGCGTATTGCACGTTATGAAGAGTTAGCGAGTGCTGAGTACCAAAAACGCAATGAAACACAGGAGATTTTTATCCCTGCTGGCGAACGTTTAGGCGACCAAGTGATTGAGTTTAATGGCGTGAGCAAAGCATTTAAAGACCGTTTACTGATTGATAACTTGAGCTTTAGTATTCCAGCAGGTGCGATTGTTGGGATTATCGGGCCGAACGGTGCAGGTAAATCTACCCTGTTTAAGATGATTACAGGCATGGAGCAACCAGATAGTGGTGAAGTGAACATCGGCCAAACCGTTAAATTGGCTTATGTAGACCAAAGCCGTGATGTGCTGAGCAATGATAAAACCGTGTTTGATGAAATCTCTGGTGGTTCAGACATCTTAACCGTAGGTCGTTATGAAACACCTTCTCGCGCCTACATTGGCCGCTTTAACTTTAAAGGCGGTGATCAGCAAAAAATCGTTGGTCAACTATCTGGCGGTGAGCGCGGGCGTTTACATTTAGCGAAAACACTGATTTCTGGCGGTAACGTATTGCTGCTAGATGAACCGTCAAACGACTTAGATGTAGAAACATTACGTGCGCTGGAAGATGCATTGCTAGAGTTTGCAGGCAGTGTGTTAGTAATCTCGCATGATCGCTGGTTCTTAGACCGTATCGCAACCCATATCTTGGCGGCAGAAGGTGAGTCGCAATGGACGTTCTTTAACGGTAACTATCAGGAGTATGAGGCTGATAAGCGTAAACGCTTGGGTGAGGAAGGTGCTAAACCTAAACGTATCAGATATAAACCGATTGCACGTTAGGCCTTAGCCAAAATGAACGACAGACTTTTGATTGCCTTATTTTTCTATCTTGTTTTGTGGGGTATTAGCGCAATATTTTTCTGGCGTGCATATCGCATCATCAAGAAAAAAGAGCTGCGGCTTATCAAAGATATAACAGGTGTTCGGCTCAAAAACAGTGGAAAAATTGCCAAGCGTTATGCTCTTATGGAGGTTATTTCGGGCGGTTCGCTGGTTGTGCTGGCAATAGCTATACCGATATTTTCAATCCCAATGAAAATTTGGCCTGCGTTTATAATTGTCATTGGCACATCACGGCAGCTAACTCTGCTTAAACTTCAGAAGGAGAGCGATGCCTAGCCAAGTAGGGTGAGCAGCCCAGTAGCGTGGGCAGAGTCTGCCCACGCAGTCTTAAACATCTTGTGCGCAACAAGTTGCCCACCCTACAACTGAGTAATAAGCATGGGGTCAGGTCTTTCATTATCGTAATCAATACGGTATGCCGCATATTGCGAAATTTCATTCGGCAAACTACTTTGCGTAGTCTTCCATGGTTGAGTTATTGAACATCAATCCGAGCTTTATGGGGTGCGTTCTTTGCAAGAAAGTCCCAGAGCACAGGTGGAATTAACCGCATTAGCCTCGCCACCCAGCCCATTTGCCAAGGGATGACTACAAAACGTTTTTTACGCTCAATTGCATTTACAAATTTATGTGCAGCTATATCTGCATCCATTAAAAATGGCATTTTATACGTGTTGATATCGGTCATTGGGGTGCGAATGTACCCAGGTGCAATGGTGGTCACAGCGATATTGTGATGCAACATCTCGACCCGCAAGCTTTCAAGGTAGGCGATGGCTGCTGCTTTTGATGCGCTATAAGCACCTGCTCCTGGTAAGCCGCGTATGCCTGCAACGCTGGCGATGCCAACCAGTTGGGCTGTGTGGCCATGTTGGGCGGCTAGGCTCATGGTATGGATAAATGGTTGAAACGTATTGACTAGCCCCGTGACGTTAATATCCATGACTGCCTGAAATGCGTTTGTGTCTTCTGCATTTTCTGTGAGTGTGCCGCTACTAACCCCTGCACTGCCAATGACGACATTAGGTGCACCATACTGTTGTGTGAAGTCATTTGCGGCCGCCACGAGTGCGGCACTATCGCGTACGTCCAACGGGTAAATGGCGCACTTGATGTTGTAGCTAGCTTCTAAGGTATGCTGTAGCGCATGTAAGTGCTCACTGCGTCTAGCTGCTAAACCAATAATAGTATTTTCATTTTGATAGCGTTTTGCATACTCATATGCAAGTGCTTCGCCTATGCCACTTGATGCGCCTGTGATAAAAACTTTCATGACCATCTTTCAATGATTGGTTTATAGCTGAATAACAATATCAATATTAAATATAAAAAACCCGTTTTACCACTAGGTAGAAACGGGTTTTTGAAGTCCAGCATGTGTTGACAGCATCACCAGTTAAAGAGCTTTTGGTAAAGTGCCTTAAACCAGTGAGTAGACGCTGTTACTTTTTTGCTGGGGTAGCTGCCTTGGCTTTATCAGCACGAACATTAGCAATGATATAGTCAGCCGTTTTTAGTGCTAAATCATTGTTACCAGCCATGGTGCTTGATGTAATGAATTGGCCGTTGATAATTAAGCTAGGTACACCTGTTGCGCCAGATGAGCGGAAGATATTTGCCGCACGGTTTAGGCTGGTGTTGGTCGCAAATGAACCAAACGCTTCTTCAACTTTTTTCTTATCTAGGCCACTTTGTTGTGTCACCCAATCAATCGCTGCTTTTTCATCTGTTGGTTTAAGTGTTTTTTTAGTGTGGATAGCTTCAAACAATGGTGAGTGTAGTTTCTCTAAAACACCGAGTGTTTCCATCGCGTAATAAGCTTTTGCCATCGGCGCCCACGCTTGGTGTGGCAAGCCTGGTACACGTTTAAATACGACGTCAGCGGGTAGTTTTTTTACCCATGCATTCAAAGGTACTTCCATGCTGTGGCAGTGTCCGCAGCCATACCAAAATAGCTCGACTACCTCAATTTTATTAGGGGTGTCAGTATTAATGGCTTGTGCAGTGCGATCAAAGTCTTTGCCCATTTGTGGGGCAGCCATCACGCTAAATGAGGCCAGTAACATTAAAGCGGTTAATAATTTTTTCATTGATGTTGTCCTTGTTAACGATTCTTTAAATTGGTGATTAAACATTCAGCTATTCTATTTAACATTTATTCAGAAACAGGGTCTCTAAATATATTACTTGAAACGTGTCATCTTGAATTTGGCTGACAATTATTTTTAGTGACTATTTTTGTTGCTCATTCTTGAGTCAATTGGCATTGAGTTTGGTTTGCATCAGACTAACCCAACCCATAGACCAGCCAAAAGCCTACTGGGTTTCATTATTAACTGTAATTAAATCTGATTTAAAACCATTGCTAGCTAAATCTGCTTTAGTTTTGTTAATAAGCTCCAGATTTTTCAGTGGACCAACACGAACACGATGCCAAACGCCCTTGTTAGGGATGGTTGCAGTTTGTACCAGAGCCTCAAAGCCTTGTAAGGCTAGTGTGGCTTTCATGTTGTCAGCCTCTTCTTCGGTTTGGAATGCGCCAACTTGAAGAAAATAAGTATTTTGTACGGATGGTTCCGCACTTTGTTCTTTAATTTTAACTTCCTCTGTGCTTACCTGGCGTTCACTTCCTGGCAAAATTGTGTAAAAATCAAAACGTGTTTTATCTTCAGTGGTTTCTGAAGTTTCAGTTTTTGCTTCTTGCGCTTTATCGTTGTCTTTAGCCGCTTGCTCTTTAGCGCTTTCCGCAATTTTCTCTGAGAGCGGTTTTTCAGGAGAGGCTAAATCCGCAAATGGGCTTTCTTCGCCTTTAATCATCATGACCACAGTTAAAGATGCGGCCACGCCTAATAAGAAGCCGACTAATAGGCCCGTGATAAAAGGGTTGCCTTGGCTTTGTTTTGCGGTGCGTTCTGGTCTTGGTTTGTAATCTCTACTCATCTTGTTTCCTTACATTCTCTCTTTGGCGGCAACACCAAGTAAATCAAGCCCATTTTTAAGGACTTGCTGGGTAGCGCTAATTAGGCTTAAGCGAGCGAGTTTCAGTGACTCGTCTTCAATCAAGAATTTATATTCGTTGTAGTAGCTGTGTAAGTCACTAGCTAATTCTTTTAAGTAATTAGCTACTACGTGTGGTGCTAGCTCAGTTGCTGCATTGGCGACGACTTCTGGGTACTCACTTAAGCGTTGCATCAGTGCAGTTTCATGCGCGGTGACTAGTGGGTTTAAATTGGCGTTAGCCAAGCTGCTGATATCGCCACCCCACTGGCTTAGTACGCTGCAAATACGCGCATGTGCATATTGAATGTAATACACTGGGTTGTCGTTGCTTTGGCTACGCGCTAAATCAATATCAAATACCAATTGTGAATCGGCGCGGCGTGCAGCTAAGAAGTAGCGCGTTGCATCGCAACCTACCTCTTCAATTAAATCACGCAAGGTAACATAGCTACCTGCACGTTTTGAAAGTTTAACTTCCTCACCACCGCGCATCACGGTCACCATTTGATGCAATACATAATCTGGCCAGCCTTTTGGGATGCCGATATCTAACGCCTGCAAGCCTGCGCGTACGCGGGTGATGGTGCTGTGATGGTCTGCGCCCTGCTCGTTAATCACGCGTACAAAGCCACGGTTCCACTTGTCGGTGTGGTAAGCAACATCGGGAACAAAGTAAGTGTAGCCACCATCAGTTTTACGCATGACACGGTCTTTGTCATCGCCAAAGTCTGTGGTTTTAAGCCAAAGCGCGTCGTTTTCTTCATAAGTATGGCCGCTTTTAATTAAGGCTTGAACCGTTTGCTCAACCTTGCCTGTCGTATAAAGCGCACTTTCTAGTGAGAATACGTCAAACTTAATTTGAAACGCTTTTAAGTCTAGATCTTGCTCATGGCGCAAATACGCCACGCTAAAAGTGCGAATTGAGTTCAAGTCATTGATATCGCCACTCGCAGTCACTTCAATGTCGTCTGCAACCACGGTATGCTTGGCTAGGAAAGCAGCTGCAATATCATTGATATATTCGCCGCGGTAGCCATTTTCAGGAAAGCTTTCATGCTCTGTTGAGATGCCTTTGCATCTTGCCAACACTGAGATGGTGAGGTTATCAATTTGCGCACCAGCATCGTTATAATAGAACTCACGGGTCACATTCCAGCCGTTTGCATCGAGTAAGCGTGCCAAGCAGTCACCTACCGCTGCGCCACGTCCGTGACCTACATGCAATGGGCCCGTTGGGTTGGCAGATACAAACTCTACTTGTACTTTTTGCTGATTGCCGTTGTTGTTGCGGCCATATTGTTCAGCAGCATTGAAGATATCTTTAATGACGACTTGTTTGGATTGCGGGCTTAAAAAGAAGTTAATAAAACCCGCACCTGCAATTTCAGTTTTAGCGATATATTCACTGACTGGCAACGCCTCAATAATTTGAGTGGCGATTGCACGCGGGTTTTGTTTTAGCGGCTTGGCTAAAACGAGCGCTAGATTTGTGGCAAAATCGCCATGGTCGGCTGATTTTGGGCGCTCTAATATAATTGTTAAATCAGTTATTTCTGGCGCAATACTTTTTGCGGCAGTCGTCAGTAATTGGGTAAGATGTGTTTTCACAATAATTGCATAAAAGCTAAAAACGGTATTTTAACTCATAATAGTGATTAGCACGTTAGTCATCATGTGCTAGTGAATACTTCAAGCTTAATGATTTAAGGAAACGCGGAATAAGTGCCTACGCGAGCAAATTGCTGCGTTGCGCGGTACTCGCAACCTCGTTGTATACCGCAACTATCTCGGCTTCTGCGCTCCGTGCGCCTTTGGTGTTAAGCCGAGCTGCTTCAGCAGCCGTCTTAAAGGACACGCCCCTTGCGGGTGCACTTTATCTCGCTCGGAGACTTATTCCGCGTTTCCTTAAGATAGTTGCCGTATATACGAAAAAAGCGATTATAAATATTGTGTTAAATATGCCAACAGTTGTTAAAAGCAGCATAATAGATGGCATATTACGCTTACTTTTTTAACTTAAAGTACTTTTAAACCTAATAAATTTTCACGCCAATATTCTACTCCATTGTCTAAACCCATCTTAAAAATTGCACTTGATGTACCACTAGCACGCTTATTTGATTATTTAAGCGGGGATCAACACGTAGCAATTGGCCAGCGCGTACTGGTACCGTTTGGGCGCCGTAATCAAATAGGCATTGTGATAGCCAACGCGGACACCAGTGAATTTGCGATAGAGAAACTTAAGCCAATTACGCAGGCATTTGTTGAAGAAACACCGCTTGATGCTGAAATGTTAAGTTTGATTAAGTTTAGCGCGGATTATTATCACTACCCGTTTGGCCAAGCTTTGCTGTCAGCCTTACCTGCACGTTTGCGCCAAGTAGCACCAGCGGTTTCGCGCAAACAATATTTATACCAAATCACTGATTTAGGTAGGCAGGTGGATATTGAATCCATGTCAAAAAGGCAGCGCGTTTTACGACAAGTGCTGGTAGCGTTGCAGGAAAATAATGCACAAACGGAAGCAGAGCTAGATGCGCTGTCATCTAGTGCGCGTAAGGCGGCAAAAGAACTGGTCGCTTTAGGCTATGCTACAAGTGAGCAGGTGTTGGCGGTCAAGCGCGTGCCTGCCATATTAGAAACACCGCAACCTGCGCTGAATGATGAGCAAGCACAGGCGGTGGGAAGTATCACGCAAGACATTAAAGCGTTTAAGGCGTGGTTGTTGCATGGCATCACTGGAAGTGGAAAAACTGAAGTGTATATCCGCTTGATGCAACATATCTTGCAAGCGTCGCAAAATAGCCAAAAGGTACAACATAACCCAGAAGCGAAAAATAATTCGGCTGACTCTGCTACAACAAAATCTGAACCATCCAGTGCCCAGATTCTGGTACTAGTGCCTGAAATTAACCTTACCCCCCAGCTTGAGGCAAGATTCAGGGCGAGACTTCCTCAATATAGCTTAGTAAGCTTGCATAGTAGTTTGAGTGAGGGTGAGCGCTTACATAATTGGCAGCTTGCGCAGGCGGGTGTCGCGCAGATTATTATTGGTACGCGACTTTCAATTTTTACACCTCTGCCACATTTAAAGCTGATTATTATTGATGAGGAGCATGACAGCTCCTACAAGCAACAAGATAGTATGCGTTACCATGCGCGCGATGTAGCCTTGGTGCGCGCAAAACGGCTCAATATTCCTGTTTTGATGGGTTCCGCAACGCCAGCATTAGAAAGCTGGTACAACGCAATGGGCAATAGTGTGCAAGTTTCAAGCACGCTATCTAATAATAGTCAGTCTAATAAATATGGCTTGCTTACATTAAAACAGCGTGCGGTCACTGCAGCACAACTCCCTAAGATTGATTGTATTGATACCACTAAGGTCAACTTGCAGCATGGTTTAACACCGCAGCTGGTGTCAGCCTTGCGTTTACGGCTGGAACGTAAAGAACAGTCGCTATTGTTTATTAATCGTCGTGGCTATTCGCCAGTCTTGTTGTGTTCTGCATGCCACTGGATTGCGCCTTGCACGCGCTGTAGTAGCCGTTTGGTGGTGCATTTAGGGCAAAGAAAATTGCGTTGCCATCATTGTGGACATGAGCAGCGAATACCGAACCAATGCCCAAGTTGTGGCAATGCGGATTTACACCCGACAGGTCATGGTACACAGCGCCTAGAACAGACGTTGTCTACCTTGTTCCCAACCGCGCGTATCGCAAGGGTAGATCGTGACAGCATTAGTCGTAAGCATGCCTTGGTTGAAATTCTAGATCGTGTACATAATCAGGAAATAGATATTTTAGTGGGCACGCAGATGCTGGCTAAAGGACATGATTTTCCTAACTTAACGTTAGTGGGCGTGATTGATACTGATAGCGCCCTACACAGCCCTGACTTTAGGGCAAGTGAGCGCTTGTTCGCACAACTGATGCAAGTTGCGGGGCGTGCGGGCCGTGCTGATAAAGCAGGCCAAGTAATTATTCAGACAGCATTTCCAGATCATGCCTTGTTTAATGCATTACGCACGCAAGATTATGCAAGTTATGCCAATGACTTGTTGTTAGAGCGTGAACAAGTACAGTTTCCACCCTATGTGTTTACTGCGTTGCTACGTGCAGAAGCGCATGATTTTGCATTGGTGCAGAAGTTTTTACAGTTTGCGTTTGAGCAGGCGCGTCAGCTTAGTCAGCATGTTATGACTTATGACCCAGTTCGGCCACAGATGGAACGTTTAAAAGGGATGGAAAGAGCTTATATTTTAATGCATTCAACCCATCGTCCAGCATTACAAAAACTGCTTACGCAGCTAGTTGACCTGTTAAGGTATCAACCCATGGCAACTAAGGTGAGATGGGCCGTTGATGTGAACCCTTTAGAGTTCTGATGCATTATCAGCATCTGTCATGCATGATAAGAAGGCTGTGGAAGATGCGCCAATGATGATGGATAACCATTGCTTCATGCCCATGGAGCGAGCGATGTTTAGATCGCAAGCAATACCTTGGCATTAGACTGTATAACATAAGCGCATCTTCCACAGCCTTCTTATACTTTATCACTAACGTTTTTCAAGACTGACTGTGGCTGAACCTAAAAGCTGTTTTGAGGCAGGCTCTTTAAACTTTGTATTGCGGCAAATGCACTAGTGCTACCGCTGCCTGTTGCTGCATTTAAGCCAATATGCATCGTAATTGCGTTATGAATCTGGTTAAGGTCACCACCGATACGTGCAGCTTGGAACATGCCTTGATTTCTAATTTCTTGTAATATTTGTCCTTGCCCTGGGACCACCACATTGACGCCTATATTGTTGTGGGACAACGAGACCGTTGCAATCGTCCCGTCGTTACCTGTGGCTGATACCAGCCCGGCCTGACCGCTTACTGCATTGGCGATAGAGCCGCCTTGGTTCGTTGATGTAAGCTCCACTTGCATATCGATACCATTATGAATATTGTTAGAAGCTCCGGCGACCTGTATGGTTTGTGAAACACCGCTAATGTTTGCTAATCCCGCTCCTCCACTCACATTATTGGCCCCATTTGATTGTTGAGTCGCAATAGTGTTTTGAGATTGTTCTATGCTGACAGTTGGTACATAGTGTACAGACGGTGTGTTCGATCTAAAGTCTATATTCAGGTTGGCACCAGCAGTAATAACATTGCCTGTTGATGTTTCCCATTGGCTAATCATTTCTACCCCAAAATATAGCACTTGATTATTACTAGCGAACTTACCACGCATATGGCCTAAGTCACTGTCAGAAACCTCTTGCATACCATTAAATACTTCTAAATCTGGTGGCAAAGCTGCACTGGCTACTGGGCTAAAGGCAATGAGGCCAGCTAACATGAATGCTACTTTTTTAGAAGGAGCAGACAGTAAACGAGCATGCTGCACATTTTTCAAATTTAATTGACGTAAATATTGAGCGTGTTGAAGCGAATTGATTGTAGAGATGTTCATTTTTAAAGCCTCCTAAACTCCTCAGCTACATTTATTCTTAATTGCTTTTAATGTTGTACTTAAATGTATTGCAATTGAGCGATTACGAACGCACTACCTTCTTCATTAATTCTTTTTCGTTAGTGCTTATTAACTAAATGTTTACAGCCCCAACATATCTGAGCGCACAAATCCAAAGTCAAACAGTTCTGCATCAGTTAAAGGGTGAAATGAGTCGGTTAGTGTTCTTGCCGTTAACTGTTCTTTTGGTTTGAGTAAGATTGATTCACGATCAAAGTCCTGCCCAATGACAGCAAATACAATCCCATTCCAATTGGCATCAAATTCACTTCTTTTCATGATGCGGTTACCCAAAGCAGGGTCAGCAATATAAGCCCTTTCAGATGTGGATTTTTTAAGTACGACAAAGTGTTTGTAACCTTTGTAATTAAGCAAAACAATGGTCGGAATCGTCACTTTTTCTAAAGTCTCAGGGGTTACACTATAACCACGTCCACGAAAGCCAATACTTTGCGTGTAGTTTTTAATATCTAATAGAGAAAATCCTTTTTGACGCACTAACTCAGGATCACTTACTTTTAATAAGCCTTCGATAACATCTTCTTCAGTTAAATCTCTCTTGTATGCAAAATTTAAAATAGTCGCTAGTGCAGCAGCACCACAGCTAAAATCAGTGTGTTGCGGCACCATGTCAGTAAACTTTAGCTCTCGCATACTCAGCATATTTTTTTGAATAATGCCCAATCCAGGGACAATCCCACCGAATCTTATATCGGTAGCCATTGCTGGTTGTATCAGTGCAGATGAAACGTTGACACTTATATGCGTGATGATAAGCATCGCGAACACACGCAGCGATTTATGAGTAAGTCGATATTGGCAGATATGTAGCATTACAACTCTCTTTTCCTAACATATCGTGATGCAAGTATTTAGTGGTGAAGTATCCACTAGAAAAATCTAGTGGATACTTACTAAGACGGCCTTTTGAGCTGTCAGTGCATGATAGTTGTGCTATCTAAGCACGTTATTCACCACCATTACCGCCACCAGCAGCACCAGCTTGTGTAGCAGAGATTGCTAAGCCGTTATATTGCTGATTGTTGGTGCCTGATGCGATGTTCACACCAATGTTGCCAGAGGCATTCATCAATGCGTTATCACCTAGTGTTGAAGTGTTAGTTGTTGCTAGGTTAGTTGCCACTACTACTGGAATGTAGCCTGTCACAGTGCCAGATAGAGATTGAACACCAGCTTCAAAGAAACCTAGATGGCCGCCCTCCGTACCTGAGTATGTGCCATCATTGTTGAATGCAAGTGCTCCACCATCATCATTAAGGTCACTACCACCTTGAGTTTGTGTATCTAGGTCAAAGTGACCATCAGCTGACCCGCCTGGATGAGCAGTGTGTTGCTGACCAGGAGGAACATTTTGAGCATTACCAGTCCAAATGTCAGGATAAACATCGCCAATTTGATCAGATGTGCCAGTGGTTGTGCCTGACGCAGTTCCAGAATAGCCGCCAAGACCCAATCCAAAGTAACCACCACTTGCGTTAAGTGCTAAGCTAACTGCTACATTTTGCACTTCCTCTTTATGGATAGGGTCGTTTGAGGTCGTGTTATGACCATTGATTTGGGTCACTTGAACCGTAGCTGTCGCCATGCGTGCTACAGCGACAGATGCAGCAAGGTCATTTTTTTGCTGATTATTGTTACCAGCAGAAATATTAACGCCGATATTACCGCTTGCATTAGCAAGCGCATTACCGCCAAGTGTCGCTGCATTGGTTTGACCTAGGTTAGTAACATTGTTGCCAACCACAGCTTGTGTTGCAAACACTTCTGCATCAGATGAGCCAAACACAAAGCTGGCATCAGCGGCAGAAAATGCTGCTGCATTCGCTTGTTGATTGTTATCACCTGCGGTAACGTTGAGGCCAATGTTGCCGCTAGCATTGTTAAGTGCGTTGCCGTTAACCGTTGCGGTGTTGGTGGATTCATTGTTGGTGACATTGTTATCGCCGTTAATTTGTTTGTCATTAACGAGCGCTGTAGAGCTAGCGTCAATATAAATACTGCCGTTCACATCAACCTTACCCTCTATTTCCACATCTTGTTCCAAGCTAATTTCTTTTTTAATTTCGACATCATCATGGCCTCGACCATAATCGTTATCGTTAGCAAATACTGCTGGCGAAGTGAGCAAAGCGGCCACTGCCAACGCGATGGATTTTTTTTCAAAAGACGATTTCATGTTATTCTCCTAATTACGGTTGGTTAAAAACTAGAAATTACGGCTTTGCGCCCAATTGCACTTGGAGCGCAAAGTTGTTGGCCGTACTATTGCCCGACCCTGCCGATTGGTTCACCTGAACTAACCCGTGTGCACCATGAAACGCAGTATCATCTATCGATACTGACTGGTGACGCTTGCTATTTCCTGCGTCAATCGGTACTGCATTTGAAGTTGCGGCAGAGAGTACGCTTTCCGCTACCACCTCTTCAAATCCCATTGCGAATGCTGCGCCATTCGCTTGTGCGTTCCCTACACCACTTGACTGATTGACCGAAATCAAACCTGAGCTATGCGCAAAGGCTTGGCCTCCAATCGTCGCAATTGCGATGTCAGGTAAATTAGCCTGTTGTGAACCTGTTACTTGCATGCCATTCACGATGCCAATTGCAGGACCATTTTGAGTGCCTAGCGCAATGGCTGCCGTATTGGCTTGGGTGTTCGAGTCACCTGCTGTCATGTTGACAGCAAATCGCCCACGTACATGGCTTAGCGCATTGCTATCAATGATGCTCTGTGTCATGTAGCTTGGAATATCAGGCAGGTTATCTTGCGCAATTGCTATCTGGCTATGCAGACCAGATAGCGGAATTAATAATACTGTGACTAATGCTTTTGAGTTCATGATGGTTTCCTCAAGCTCTTTTTCTATTGGCCGCTACTGCGCATAATGGCGCCAGTCATATCATTTAATGCATTGCTAGTGCCACTTACCCCAGCGTTAATTTGGCTTGGCAACCCGCCAACTGCACCACCCACTGCACCGCCAATAGTGCTTGATAGCGTTGACGTCGCTGATTGTGCCGGATGGCTATTATCGCCAAGGCCGTAGCTATTAAGTACAGCCCCAGATAGTTTGTTTGAGTCAGTCATTACGTTTAATGATGATGGGCTGTTGGTGGAGATTGAGGAAAACTCATCATCACCTAACTCGATTGGCTTAACGCCTACGCTCTGACCCACAGCCGTTTTAATCTTGTCATCTGGTGAGGTGTCAACAGTGACTGCGTGGCCAGGTTGTCCATCACGAATGGCTGGACGAACTGGAACTTCACGTTGCAGCACAACAATTCCATCTGCTGCTAATGCTATCGAGAGTGTCGGCACAATCAAGCCTAAAACAATAAGACCTGACACAACAGGCTTACACAAAGGTGAGGCAATGGTTATTTGCTGTAATTTTTGTAAGTGCTTGTTGTGCATGACATGGATCCCTTTACTTTTGAATGACTGTCAACGTAATCACAGGGCTACTACTCATTTCATGGTTTGTGTTGCCTTTGTTACCTTGACTGCCCTCATCCCAAAGAATAATTGCAAATTTTGAGTCACTCTCTAACCTAGTTGTTTCAGCACCTTTGCCATTAATTGATAATAATGCGTCATCGTCTATCGTTGTGTTGTCATCATCTAGCCAATTGAGTGTCTCTGAGTAAGATGCAATATCTACAGGCTCGGCAATTGCTAAACTTGAACTGCAGAGCACGGCAATGACAAATATCCGACCCAAAAACTCAACCAAACGCTGATTGCTATTTAGTGGGCGATACTCGTCTTTACTTAGATCTTTTGATAGCCAGTACATATTTGCAAACTCCTAAACTTGCCGATGTGTTAACAATGCGCATCGAATCGTTGGAATTAGATATAGCAATCGGCATGCCAACATTGTAACTATATGTTTATATTGAACTTTATATGAAATTTAGAAGTCACAGTCGGATTGTGTTTGTATCGAACTTGTGACAGGTCTCGTGTGGTATTTTTTTATCTTATTGAATTTAATGGATAAATTAATTTTCAAAAAGTGTATCAAAATTGCAACAGTGCTCTATTAGAAAAGCAGTGTGTTATTCTGAATGCTGAAAGTGGAAGGCTTAATCAAGCACATTGAATAAAAAGAAGATGAGTAAAAGTGGCAAGTCAATTGCAGATAAATGAAAGATGGTCACCATCAGTACTAGGGACTATCTCTCAGATTTTAGGCATCAAGTCGTACTTTTCCATTAATCGATATAAAGTCGCACGGGATACACCAAGCATGCGGGATGCAAGTGTAAGGTTGTTATTATTTTTATGTAAGGCATTGCGGATGGCTTCCATTTCTGCCGTACTTCTGGCAGATTCAAGTGTTGTTATTTGGCGTTCACCATTACGACGGTCAAGGTCTAAATCTTCTGGGGTGATTAGACGCCTTTCACACATCACCATCGCGCGCCTCACCCTGCTGATAAGCTCTCGTACATTACCTGGCCACGCGTAGTGGTTCATTAGCTGCAATGCAGATGGCGAAAATCCTTTGACGTTGCGCCTTTTTTCGTTAAAGAACTTATCAAAAAAGTATTTGGCAAGCACTTCGATATCACCTTCCCTATCACGTAGCGCCGGCGTTTTAATTTTCAGTACATTGAGTCGATAATAAAGGTCCTCACGGAACTTTCCGTTTTTCACAGCGGCTTCTAAATCAATATGCGTAGCAGCGAGTACCCGCACATCAACATGAGTTTTCTCTGTACTGCCTAAGCGCTCAATGGTTTTTTCTTGCAAAAAACGCAAAAGATTTACTTGCAACTCTAGTGGTAAATCACCAATTTCATCTAGAAAGATAGTGCCACCTGCCGCCGCCTCAATGCGCCCGATTTTGCGTTGGCTGGCACCAGTAAACGCACCTTTTTCATGGCCAAATAGCTCTGATTGAATCAATCCGCTAGGTAATGAGCCACAATTAACAGCAACAAAAGGTTTGTGATGCCGGGTGGAGCGCTCATGTAGCGCCAGCGCGGCAAGTTCTTTACCTGTGCCACTTTCACCAGTAATCAACACGGGCGCGTCTACGCTGGCAACTTTACGTATATTTTTAAATAAATCCAACATCTGTGGGCTGGCACCAACCATTTCATCTTCACTGGGTTGCAATTGACCAGTGGCTGGGTTGTCGCGCTTCATGGATGCCATGCCTTCAGCATGCCCAAGTGTCACCAGTAGCTTGTCAGCCTCAGGGGGGAGCGTATGAAAATCATAAAAAGATTCGCTAATAATTTGTTTGATATGGTGATTATTCATTGCCTTTTTGGGGATGAGCGCAACCCACTCTACCTGATCTACATTTCTGAAAAAATTTTCAATAGGCACTGGCAAGCGCCCATTTGAATCATCAAACTGGGCAATAGCTACGCGCGGGGAATACTTGAGTAGTGCATTTTGAGCGCTCGGCACGTCTTCTACTAACTGTACATTCCAGCCAGCGCTATTGATTTCACCCACCAGTATTGGCATAGGTGGTGTACATGAGGCATTAAAATAAAGAAGGTTCCGGTATTCAATATTATGATTATGCATGCTTGGATTCCCGTTTTGCTTCTTAAAGGCAGCGCCACGGTTTAATCAATATCAGACATATTTAATGGTGATAATGAAGCATAGGCTACCTCTAGCGAAATTTCACAACAGAACCGAATGATATATGGATTATCTTGCTTTGAAACTAAGGGCAACACCTTAGTCTGTTAGGGTTATTCTATAAGCTGTTGTTTTGACTGGCTTTAGTTGCTCAGTAACTGCTGACACTAAAGCTAGCAGTTACTGAGTGCCATATCGTCAGGCTACCTTAGAAGTTGTATGGAAACTTCATGCCTACTGTCACATCAGGTGCATCAGGTGTTACGCCCACACCAACATTCGCTACCATTGAAAGGTGGTCTGTCATTGCGTAAGTCACACCAAAATTAAGCGAACCTGCACTTGAGTCGCTACCAACGACACTAGTCCAACTCTGCCCATCAGCTTTAATTCTAGATTTTTGTGTAAAGCGGTGTGCATAAGACATGCTCATACTCATGCGTTCGTTCAGTGCAAAAGCTAAACCGCCACCTAATTGATAGGCGTCTCCTAAGTCAATTTCGCCGGAAGTTCTGGTGTTTGGTTGGCCGCTAATATCGTCAAATTTTCGGGTGAAGTTATGAGCATAACTAACATTGGCAAACAGAATGGCAGGATCTATGGTTTTAACGAAAGTTAGGCCAGAAGATAGTGTCCATACGCCATTGCCGGTAGGAAGATCGTCAGGAACAACCAAGTTGGAGTTGCCGGGGTCTGTTCTAAGCTTAATGCCGTAAGGGTCTTTGCCAGTTGGCGCTTTTACACGCACGTTCCATACTACATCAGGCGTTGTAGGTGTTTCTGGGAATATACGATAATAAGCACCAGCACTTACATCACCTAAGCCAGCATTGCTAATATCTCGCTCACTTAGTGTTGACGCACTGCCACCCGCCGCACCCCCAGACTCATAAGTTGAGGCGCGATAGAGAAAAGGTAAATTGAGGTCAAATTGAAGGCGATCTGTCACCCCATAGCGACCAGTGAGGTCAAATTGAGTGATGTCTGATTGAATGCGGTCAAGATTGATGTTGCCAAGAAAAATAGCATCTAGTGCCAAGAAACCTTCTAGTGTCAGTTGACGGCGATCGGTATGACTGTAGCTAACGCCAGCCTCTAGTGTGAACGTTTTATTGAATAAAGCATTTTGTTCACGATAAACTGCTTCAGCACTACGTGAGGCAGGTGCTTCTTTTATGACTGGTTCATTGGCATCTGAGGCGGATGCTCGTTCATTACTTGTGCCTGAACTAGTGTCAGTGTCGGCGACCACCATTTTTTTATTAACAGCATGCATCGGTCTTGCTTGGCCTTGTCCACTGGATTCAAGTTGCTGTAGCCTTTGTGCCAAAGCTTGTAATGCAGCGCTTTGTGCTTCATAACGATTATTGAGTTCACCTAGCTCTTTGCGTAATTGTTCTACATCTTTCGTGTCAACAATAGCTTCTCCTGACCAAGCATGTGTTGATAAACAGGCACTTATTGCTAATGTAATAGCGCTTAATTTATATACCCTCATGTTCATTATCAATCTCCTGAAAATAAATCATCATCGTTTTTTAGATTGGCGCATCAGAAACAACGATTGCTAAAAAACATAATCAATTGCACTTTTGTTAGCACCATATAAACCACATACACAACAATGTTATATATGCATTATGCGCCAAAATTAAGCTTCATAGTCAATAGTTTATTTTATGGGAACATTAAAATGTTGCTGTTCGTGTTGAACCTAATATTGTATTCAATAGAAAGAGTTAGCTATTTTAAAAAAATACTTATGCACTAAATTGCCATAACTTGCTTACTAGGTTTAGTGCATACAGGTTTGGTGGTAAAATAAGCAGGCTGCTAATTACAGCTAGTATCTCATTTAAGTATTTATTTATGCGGGTGTAGTTCAATGGTAGAACGCTAGCTTCCCAAGCTCGATACGCGGGTTCGATTCCCGTCACCCGCTCCAACTTTAGCGATTAGCGATAATATTATGGCAAACCAAGCACCCCCGTCAGTTTTAACATTCGCAGGTACAGACCCAAGTAGTGGTGCTGGGCTACAGGCAGATATACTTACCTTCGCGAGTATCGGCTGTCATCCACTGTCAGTGGTGACTGCAATTACTGCGCAAGATACCGTCGGTGTTGATGGTGTCTTAGCCATGGACCCTGATTGGGTTAATGATCAGGCGCGCGCAATTTTAGAGGATGTACAAGTTTCAGCATTTAAGTTGGGCTTATTAGGTTCGGTCGAAAATATCGCGGTGATTGCGGAAATTATGGCAGATTATCCAGATATTCCTTTGTTAATTGACCCTATTTTAACTTCTGGCCGCGGTGATGATTTAAGCAATGATGAAATGATGGAGGCAATGGTCGAGCTGCTGTTTCCACAAGCTACATTAATTACGCCTAATAGTTTAGAAGCGCGTAGGTTTGCATTTGCTGATGAAACTGAAGAGGTCGGATTAACCTCTTTAGATGAGAGCGCTGCACGATTATTGGCAATGGGTAGTGAGTATGTGTTGATTACGGGTACGCATGAACGTACCACTGAAGTGACCAATACACTCTATGGCGAAGACAAGCTGATTAAGGCCTATAAATGGGAGCGTTTGGCTGGCAGTTACCATGGTTCAGGTTGTACGCTTACCAGTGCAATTGCCGCCTGTATGGCACATGGCCTCAGCATTGAAGATGCGGTGCTAGAAGCACAAGAATACACATGGCAAACTCTTAAGAATGGTTTCAGGCCAGGCATGGGTCAGTACATCCCTGACCGTATGTTTTGGGCGCGAGATGAAGAAGACCCAGTCATCAATAGTGGCGATGGCAGTGTTAAAACGCACTAGACTCCAATAAGTATGTCGGCAATTAAAGGGCTTTATGCAATTACGCCAGATGAGCAGGATACGGATATTCTGCTTGCTAAGGTGGAGGCTGCCTTGCAAGGTGGTATTGGTATTTTGCAGTATCGCAACAAGCTAGCAGACCATAAGCTTAAAACGCAACAAGCCCGTGCTTTGTTGCCTTTGTGTCGCCACTATCAAGTACCATTTATTATTAATGATTCCATCAAGCTTTGTATGACGTTGGATGCTGATGGTGTGCATTTAGGTGCTGATGATGGTAATTTGGCCGAAGCTAGGGCTAGATTAGGAAATGGTAAAATTTTAGGTGCATCTTGTTATAACCGTTTTGATTTGGCACTTTCTGCTCAACAGTTAGGTGCAGATTATGTGGCGTTTGGTGCGTGCTTTGCTTCGAGTACTAAGCCCAATGCGCCAGTAGCAGGGCTGCATTTATTCACCCATGCGAAAGCGGAGCTTCATGTTCCTGCCGTGGCCATCGGTGGTATTACCTTAGAAAATGCACCGTTAGCAATAGCTGCAGGTGCAAGTTCAGTGGCAGTCATCAATGCAATTTTTAATGCGGATGACGTAAAATTAATTTCTCAACAATTTACAAAGCTATTTCAATCATGACATCAGCCAATCAAACCCTTTTTGAAAAATCACAACAACTAATTCCTGGGGGTGTCAACTCGCCAGTACGCGCCTTCCGTAGTGTGGGTGGTACGCCAATTTTCTTTAAAAAAGGCTTGGGTTCTAAGTTATGGGATGTCGATGGTAAAGAGTACATTGATTACATTAACTCTTGGGGCCCTATGATTGTGGGGCACGCGCATCCTGATGTCATAGGAGCTGTGCAAGCGGTTGCTGCAAATAGCCTGTCTTTTGGCGCGCCTACGGGCTTAGAGTTAGAGATGGCTGCGTTGATTAATAAGCTGGTGCCGAGCATGGAGCAAGTGCGCTTGGTGAGCAGTGGTACAGAGGCAACCATGAGTGCGATTCGTGTGGCGCGTGGTTTTACGGGTCGCAATAAGCTTGTGAAGTTTGAGGGTTGTTACCACGGACATTCAGATGCCTTATTGGTAAAAGCAGGCTCTGGTTTACTCACATTTGGCGAGCCTAGCTCAGCTGGTGTGCCTGCAGAGGTTGCTGCTCACACTTTAACGCTTGAATATAACAACACACAGCAGTTAAAAGAGTTGTTCGCAAAAGCGGGTGATGAAATCGCTTGTGTCATTATTGAGCCTGTTGTCGGTAATATGAATCTAGTCGTGCCGCATATGGAGTTCTTGCAAACCTTGCGTGAGCTTTGCACGCAACATGGCGCAGTACTGATTTTTGATGAAGTCATGACTGGTTTCCGTGTGCATTTAGGTGGTGCACAGGCCTTATATGGTATCAAGCCAGATATGACGACCTTGGGTAAGGTGATTGGTGGCGGTTTGCCAGTAGGTGCATTTGGTGGACGTAAAGATATTATGCAATGCTTGGCGCCTTTGGGTGCGGTGTATCAGGCGGGTACATTGTCAGGTAATCCAGTTGCAGTGACGGCTGGCTTAGAAACGCTAAAGTTGATTCAAGCGCCAGATTTTCATGCAAAACTCACGGCAAAAACTAAAAAGCTGATTGATGGTTTGGTTGCTGCGGCAAAAGAGACGGGTGTTGTATTTAGTGCACAAAGTGTTGGCGGCATGTTTGGTTTGTACTTCAGTGAGCAGTGTCCTAGTAGCTTTGCAGAGGTGATGCAGACCAATAAAGAAAATTTCAATCAATTCTTCCATAGCATGTTGGATGCCGGTATTTATTTGGGGCCATCCGCCTTTGAAGCGGGCTTCGTGTCAGCAGCGCATACGGATGATGATATTGCCTTTACATTAGAGGCGGCTAAAAAAGCATTTTTGGCAATTGCTAATCGGTAGTAATTGTTATTGATAAGCGCAAAGTTTGCTTTGTGTTATCGGGTTACTTTCATGGCTTTTTCATAAAAAATATTTATCTTTCGGCTCTATCTTATTGAACTCATAGGTATTTAGCGGTAAACTTGAAGGTTCCGCTAAATGTTTTGTGATTAGATAATATGGCAACAGATTTAAGTAAGCAAATTGGTTCTGAAAACGCACTGGCTGCACACGATGATGTGGCTTCAGTTAATCCTGATCTGTATTCAGGACGACCAGCAAAACAAGGTTTATACAGACCTTCTAACGAGCGCGACGCTTGTGGTGTTGGTTTTGTCGCACACATTAAAGGCAAAAAAAGTCACGAGATCGTGCAAAAAGGCTTGGAGCTATTAACCAACCTAACGCACCGTGGCGCGACTGGCTATGACCCTAAATTGGGTGATGGTGCGGGTTTGCTCATGCAAATGCCGGATGCCTTTATGCGCAAAGAGGCTGCGAAGCTCGGTATTGAGTTGCCTGCGGCTGGCCAATATGCGGTAGGTAATGTGTTTTTACCGCAAACTGCAAAAAATCGCGAAGCCTGTGAAGCGTTGTTTACAACAATCGTTGCTGAAGAAAATCAAACGTTGCTAGGCTGGCGTGATGTGCCAGTAGATAACAGCAATATTGCCCAAGCCGCACGTGATGTAGAACCAACCATGCGTCAAGTGTTTATCTCAAGCACAGTTGCAGACCAAAACGTATTTGAGCGTAAATTATTTGTGATTCGTAAACGCATTGAACATGCGGTGCGTGCACTTGAGTTGCAAGATAATGCAGCGTTCTACATGCCTTCATTGTCATCACGCACTATCGTTTACAAAGGCATGTTGCTAGCTAACGAAGTGGGTATTTACTATACAGACCTTAACGATGAAAGCATCGTTTCCGCACTGGCTTTAGTGCATCAACGTTTCTCGACCAATACTTTCCCTGCTTGGGATCTAGCGCACCCATTCCGCATGATTGCGCACAACGGTGAAATCAATACCGTACAAGGTAACGTGAACTGGATGGCAGCACGTCATGAGGCGATGCGCTCAACCGTGATTGGTGAAGATTTAGAAAAATTATGGCCATTAATCGCTGAAGGTCAATCAGACTCCGCTTGTTTTGATAACTGTCTAGAATTGTTGGTGGCGGGCGGCTATAGTTTGCCGCATGCCATGATGATGCTGATTCCAGAAGCTTGGTCTGGCAATCCGTTAATGGATGAAGAGCGCCGTGCATTCTACGAATATCATGCAGCGTTGATGGAGCCATGGGATGGCCCAGCCGCCGTTGCCTTTACGGATGGCCGTATGGTGGGTGCAACATTAGACCGTAATGGTTTACGCCCAGCCCGTTACTTAGTGACTGATGATGACATCGTGATGATGGCATCTGAAATGGGTGTGTTGACATTCCCGCAAGAGAAAATCGTTAAGAAATGGCGCTTACAACCAGGCAAAATGTTGTTAATCGACATGGAGCAAGGCCGCATCATTGATGATGCTGAGGTGAAGAACCAGCTTGCCACAGCAAAACCATATAAACAGTGGATTGAAAAATCACGTTACTTCTTGAGCGACATGCCAAAAGTGGATGGCCATCTAGAGTTAGCTGCTGATCTGCTGGATACGCAGCAAGCATTTGGTTACACGCAAGAAGATATCAAATTTATCTTGCAGCCAATGATACAAAATGGTGAAGAAGGTTCAGGCTCTATGGGTAACGACGCTGCATTGCCAGTGTTGTCAGCAAAACCTAAAGTTTTATACAACTACTTCAAACAGTTGTTTGCACAAGTGACTAACCCGCCAATCGACCCAATTCGCGAAGAGTTAGTGATGTCGCTAATTACATTTATCGGCCCTAAACCTAACTTGTTAGGTGTGGATGAAACAACTCCTCCAATGCGTTTAGAGGCGAGCCAACCTGTATTGATGTTGGACGAACTGGAGCAATTGAAGGCGATTGCTACATTGACGCAGAACCAATATAAATCATTGGTGCTAGATATTACTTATCCTGCTGTGCAGGGTAAGGATGGTATGGCAGCAGCAGTCGCTAGCATTACCAAAGCGGCATCAGATGCCGTTCAAAATGGTTTCAACATTCTGATTTTGTCTGATCGCAATGTAAGCGCAGATCGCGTAGCAATTCCCGCCCTATTAGCTTGTTCTGCAACGCACGAGCACTTGGTAAAAGCCGGCTTGAGAACCAGCACTGGTTTGGTGGTTGATACTGGTTCTGCACGTGAAGTACATCACTTTGCGTTATTAGCAGGTTACGGTGCAGAGGCTGTTTGTCCATGGCTTACCTTTGAGACCATTAAAGACATGGCGTTAGATAGCTACACTGCCAATAAGAACTTTGTAAAAGCAATCAGTAAAGGTTTGTATAAAGTCATGTCTAAAATGGGCATCTCTACTTACCAATCTTACTGTGGCGCACAGATCTTTGAAGCGATTGGTTTAAATACTGCGTTTGTTGAGCAGTACTTTACTGGCACAGTGACCAATATTGAAGGTATTGGTTTAGATCAAGTGTCTGAAGAAGCGGTGCGTTTGCATACAGCAGCTTTTGGTACAGATCCAGTGCTAGCAAACAACCTAGACGCTGGTGGTGAGTACGCTTTCCGTGTGCGTGGTGAAGAGCATACTTGGACGCCTGAATCAGTGTCTAAACTGCAAAATGCAACACGTACTGGCAAATATGATACATACAAAGAGTACGCTAAGTTAATTAATGACCAGTCACGTCGTCATATGACGTTGCGCGGTTTGTTTGAGATTAAACCAGCAGGTGCTGCGATTCCTTTAGACACAGTAGAATCTGCTAAAGAAATCGTTAAACGGTTTGCTACTGGTGCGATGTCATTGGGTTCTATCTCAACTGAAGCGCATGCAACCTTGGCAATTGCGATGAACCGTATTGGCGGTAAATCGAATACTGGTGAAGGTGGTGAAGACGCAAAACGCTTTATTCCTGTGGCCAATGCTTCAACAATGGCAGACGTACTTGGTAGCAAGTTGATTGAGAGTAACATCAATCTAAAAGCGGGCGATTCAATGCGCTCTAGCATTAAACAAGTGGCATCTGGCCGCTTTGGTGTGACGGCTGAATACTTGGCGAATGCTGACCAAATCCAAATTAAAATGGCGCAAGGTGCAAAACCTGGTGAAGGCGGTCAGTTACCTGGTCATAAAGTGTCAGAGTACATTGCTAAGTTGCGTTTTTCAGTACCAGGCGTGGGCTTAATTTCACCTCCTCCGCACCATGACATTTATTCAATTGAAGACTTGGCGCAGCTGATTCATGATTTGAAAAATGCCAACCCTAAAGCTTCAATTTCAGTGAAATTGGTTTCTGAAACTGGTGTAGGTACGGTGGCAGCAGGCGTGGCAAAAGCTAAGTCAGACCATATAGTGATTGCTGGTCATGATGGTGGTACTGGTGCATCGCCAATTTCATCCATTAAACATGCGGGCGCGCCTTGGGAGCTAGGTCTATCTGAGACACAACAAACCTTGGTATTGAACCAATTGCGTGGCCGTGTGGTGGTGCAAGTTGACGGCCAAATGAAGACTGGTCGTGACGTAGTGATTGGTGCCTTATTAGGTGCAGATGAGTTTGGTTTCGCGACAGCGCCACTCGTGGTTGAGGGCTGTATCATGATGCGTAAGTGTCATTTGAACACTTGCCCAGTAGGAGTTGCAACGCAAGATCCAGAATTGCGCAAACGCTTCACAGGTCAGCCAGAGCATGTGGTGAACTACTTCTTCTTTGTGGCTGAAGAAGTGCGTGAATTAATGGCTTCTATGGGTATTGCTAAGTTTGATGACTTGATCGGCCGCCCAGATTTATTAGACATGCAAGCTGGTATTGATCACTGGAAAATTAGTGGCCTAGATTTCAGCAAAGTATTCCATCAGCCAGATATGCCAGCTAGCGTTTCACGTAAAAACAATGACGTGCAAGACCACGGCTTGATTAATGCCTTGGATAATCAACTGGTCGCACTTGCAAAACCGGCGCTAGAAAACGGTGAAAAAGTAGTGTTGGATATTCCGATCACGAATACTAACCGTACGGTAGGTACTATGCTGTCAAATCAGGTAGCTACGCGTTATGGTAATGCTGGTTTGCCGCACGACACGATTCGCGTGAACTTCACTGGAACCTCTGGTCAAAGCTTTGCGGCATTCCTTGCCAAAGGGATTACCTTTGACCTGACAGGTGAAGGTAATGACTATGTAGGTAAAGGTCTGTGCGGCGGTCGAATCGTGATTAAGCCACCTAAAGCATTCCGTGGTATTTCACACGAGAACATTATTGTGGGTAACACGGTGATGTTCGGTGCAACAACGGGTGAAAGTTATTTCAGCGGCGTGGCAGGTGAGCGTTTCTGTGTGCGTAACTCAGGCGCCACTGCAGTGGTTGAAGGCGTTGGTAACCACGGTTGTGAATACATGACAGGCGGTACCGTAGTGGTGTTAGGTGTGACTGGTCAAAACTTTGCGGCTGGTATGAGTGGCGGCGTAGCTTATGTGTACGATGAAGATGGCTTATTTGCAAAACGTTGCAACATGGGCATGGTGTCTTTAGAGAAAGTTGAACATGTCGACAACGTAGCAGCCGATGCTGTGCACCATTTGAATCAGCCTGATGAAGTGACATTGCTTGCTTTAATCAACAAGCACGTTGAATACACTGACAGTGAGCGCGCTAAAGCGCTACTTGCTGATTGGGATAATGCGCGCGCCAAGTTTGTTAAAGTAATGCCAAATGAATATAAACGCGCCTTAATCGAGCTTGCTGAAGATAAAGCGTTGGTAGCGGCTTAGAGTCGCTTTTAATATGAAACAAGTAAAGAGACTCTTTTGGGAAAAGGCTTTATAGTATGGGTAAAGTAACGGGATTTATGGAATTTGAACGTCTGTCCGAGGCAAATTTGCCAGTTCAGGATCGCGTTAAGAATTACAAAGAGTTTGTGCTGCATTTAACAGATGACCAAGCCAAGCAGCAAGGTGCTCGTTGTATGGATTGTGGTATTCCGTTTTGTACAACGGGCTGTCCAATCAACAACATCATTCCAGATTGGAATGATTTGGTCTATCACCAAGACTGGCGCAGTGCGATTGATGTATTGCATTCAACCAATAACTTTCCAGAATTCACTGGTCGTATCTGCCCTGCTCCATGTGAGGCAGCCTGTACGCTTAATATCAATGCGGATGCAGTTGGTATTAAATCAATCGAGCACGCAATCATTGATAAAGCTTGGGAAAACGACTGGGTTCAACCGCAAGTAAATCCAAATAAAACAGGCAAAAAAGTGGCTGTAGTTGGTTCTGGCCCTGCTGGTTTAGCCGCTGCACAACAATTGGCGCGTGCTGGTCACAGTGTTGTCGTATTGGAAAAAAACAGCCGTATCGGTGGTTTGTTACGTTACGGTATTCCTGACTTCAAAATGGAAAAATCGCACATTGACCGTCGTATGGCGCAAATGGAAGTGGAAGGCGTTGAGTTCCGCGTTAATCAGCACGTTGGTGAGAACGTAAATGCTGACGATTTGGTGGCTGAGTTTGATGCTGTGGTGTTAGCAGCAGGTGCAGAGCAACCTCGTGATTTACCAGTGACTGGCCGTGAGTTGGATGGCGTACATTTTGCGATGGACTTTTTGACACCGCAAAACAAAGTAGTGGCTGGTGATAGCGTTCCTGACCAAATTAAAGCTACAGGCAAGCACGTGATTGTGATTGGTGGTGGTGATACAGGTTCTGACTGTGTGGGTACATCAAACCGTCATGGCGCATTAAGTATTACACAGTTTGAGTTGATGCCACAACCACCTGAAAAAGAGAATAAAGAACTAGTTTGGCCTAACTGGCCACTAAAACTTCGTACTTCAAGCTCACATGAAGAAGGCGCAAACCGTGATTGGTCAATTACGACTAAAGAATTGATTGGCGAAAACGGTAAAGTGGTGGCACTGAAAGGTGCACGTGTTGAGTGGGTTGACGGAAAGATGTCTGAAATCGCTGGTTCTGAATTTACGATTCCAGCTGACTTAGTGTTCTTGGCGATGGGCTTTGTGTCACCAATTCAGAAGTTGCTTGAAGCGTTTGGTGTAGAAAAAGACAATCGTGGTAATGCCAAAGCTGCGACTGAAGGCGACGCAAGCTACAAAACTAACAAAGATAAAGTGTTTGCTGCTGGTGATGTGCGTCGCGGTCAGTCTTTAGTGGTTTGGGCAATTCGTGAAGGTCGTCAGGCTGCACGTGCAGTAGATGAATTTTTAATGGGCTCATCAGTATTGCCACGTTAAGTTAAATTTAAAGTATGACAATGTAAAAATAAAGGATGCAAAGTAAAACAACTTTGTGTCCTTTTTTATTTAGGTAATCAAATGAATCAATTAAAAAACGACACATTCTTAAAAGCGCTGATGCGCCAACCAACGGACTACACCCCAGTGTGGATGATGCGCCAGGCTGGCCGCTATTTACCTGAATATCGTGAGAGCCGTAAGACTGCTGGGAGTTTTTTGCAGCTTTGTAAAAATGCACAATTTGCGACAGATGTGACGCTACAACCTTTGGATCGCTATCCACTGTTAGATGCCGCGATTCTGTTCTCAGACATTCTCACGGTGCCAGATGCCATGGGCTTAGGTTTGTACTTTGAAGAAGGCGAAGGCCCAAAGTTTGAGCGTACCTTACAGCAAGAAGCCGATATTCAGAAACTAGTCGTGCCAGATATGGCGAAGCTGCAATATGTGTTTGATGCAGTGAGTAGCATCCGCAAAGCATTGGATGGCCGTGTACCTTTGATTGGCTTCTCAGGCAGCCCTTGGACGCTCGCTACTTATATGGTGGAAGGCAAAGGCGGTACAGACTTTTTAACCACTAAGAAAATGGCGTATGCACGCCCTGATTTATTGCATCATATTTTAGAGACAACCGCGCAGACTGTGATTCAATATCTGAATGCACAGATTATGGCAGGTGCGCAGGCTGTAATGATATTTGACTCATGGGGCGGCGCACTTTCGCACAATGCCTATACTGAGTTTTCACTCAATTACATGCAAAAAATTGTGAATGGCTTAATTAAAACCAATGATGGTCGTAAAGTGCCAAGTATTGTATTCACTAAAGGCGGCGGTTTATGGTTAGAAGCACAGGCTGAGATCGGCGCAGATGCATTAGGCTTGGATTGGACAGTGGATATTGGTAGTGCACGTCAACGTGTGGGTGATAAAGTGGCGCTGCAAGGCAATTTAGATCCGGCTATTTTACTATCAACACCAGAAGCGATTGAGAAAGAAGTGATTAGCGTACTTGCAAGCTACGGCAAAGGCCATGGCCACGTCTTTAATTTGGGTCATGGCATCACACAATGGACGCCACCAGAAAATGCGGCAGCAATGCTCGCTGCTATTAGAGCGCATAGCCAGCAATACCATGTGTAATTTGCTATTTTATCCACAATTAGCTGGATAACGACATTAAAAAAGCCTGATCACATTGATCAGGCTTTTTTGTACGTATACGCTAATGAATAGCGAATAGGTATGGATTATTGATGTAACGTACGGCTAAACAAATTCAATGCCAGTTGGTAACCAATCATTGCAGTTTGCGCGTCATAACGTTCACCTTCATCACGCATAAATGCATGCTGGGCATTAAACTCGTGCCATGTGAATGTGATATTGGTATCACCTAGCTTTTTATACACATCAGCACGTCCAGCTGCAGGAATGTGCGGATCTTGCTTGCCCCAGATCATCAATAGCTCGCCTGTAATGTCGCTAAGGCGCTCCATGCTGTGTTGTCCTGGTTTGTTAGGAATCACTTGTGTGTGCAAGTCTGTTGCGTAGAAGCATGCTGTACCTTTGATTTCAGGTTGTAATGCTGCGCGGAAAGCTAAATGTCCACCAATGCAGAAGCCCATTGCACCGATGTTGCCGTTATACCACGCTTGTTGTTTCACAAAAGCGATCATGGCGGCGTTGTCAGTGTCATAGCCTTCAACATCTTTTGCTGATTTATCGGCATTACCTTTATCGCGGCCGGCATCGTCATAACCTAATACAGTACCAATTGGGTTTAACTCATGGAACACTTCAGGCACGAGTACAGCATAGCCGTGGCTGGCAATAATTTTAGCAGCACGTTCAATAGGGCCGGTTTGCTGAAAAATCTCTGAGTAGAATAAAACAGTAGGATATTTTCCATCGCCTGTTGGGCGGTGAATATATGTGCGCATAACACCAGTAGGTGTGTTAATGTCAGCAATGTGGCTTTGAATGTTCATGATAGCTCTCTGAATAGACTTCCAAATAAAAAACTCGAGATATTGTACAACGACACACATGTTTTTTGTGGGATATGTGTGCTTTCTAAGCATGTAAATCAAGCATTTGGCACTATAAATCTTATTAGTTAAATATTAGAGATAACTAAATTAAGGTTTGCTAAGAGTAGTACAATTTTCGTAAAATATTGTTTTGAATCTATTTGTGTAAACAATCACATATTGTTTATCCAATATCAGGTGAATTGGTATCTGCTGAGTTAGTCAGATGGTCATGATTTCCTGATCTAATCACATGGTATTTAGTCATATGGTGCAATTTCTATGCAACTTATAATAAATGGTAAATCGCGCAGTTTTGAGCTTGCGCAGATGAGTGCTGCGCAGTTAGTCGAGCAGTTAGAACTAGTCGGAAAACGCTTGGCGATAGAACTTAATGGCGAAATCGTACCGCGTAGCCAATTCGCAGACACTCCATTGTCAAATGGTGACAAATTAGAGATCGTTGGCGCAGTCGGCGGCGGTTAGCCCGCACATCGAATATATTCACGATTAATGAATGATGAAGGATAAAAAAGTTGTCAGATTTATTGAAAATAGCAAATAAGACCTATCAATCACGCTTGTTGGTGGGTACTGGTAAATATAAAGACTTTGCTGAGACACGCGCGGCGATTGATGCCAGTGGTGCAGAAATTATCACCGTGGCAATTCGCAGAACTAATATTGGCCAAACCGCAGGCGAACCTTCACTGCTCGACTTTTTACCGCCAGAAGAGTTTACTTATTTGCCAAATACCGCCGGCTGTTATTCTGCGGATGAGGCTGTGCGCACATTACGCTTAGCACGCGAATTATTAGATGGTCATCAATTAGTGAAGTTAGAGGTGTTAGGTGACCCTAATACTTTATACCCTAATATGACTGAAACACTTGCCGCCGCTAAAACCTTGGTCAAAGATGGTTTTGACGTGATGGTGTATTGCTCTGATGATCCGATTATCGCAAAACAGTTAGAAGAAATTGGCTGTTGCGCAGTGATGCCACTAGCCTCATTAATTGGTTCTGGGATGGGCATATTAAATCCGTGGAATCTTCAAATCATCATAGAAAATGCAAAAATCCCAGTATTGGTAGACGCAGGCGTCGGCACTGCTTCTGATGCTGCGATTGCGATGGAACTTGGGTGCCAAGGCGTATTGATGAACACGGCGATTGCTGCTGCAAAAAACCCTGTATTAATGGCAGGTGCAATGAAGAAAGCAGTAGAGGCAGGTCGTGAAGCCTATCTGGCTGGACGTATGCCTAAAAAGCTATATTCTGCGAGCCCTAGCTCACCAACAACGGGCTTGATTTCGAAGTAAGCGTTGAAGTAAAACGAAGATTCATCATTCGCCATATTTTGCACGTTGGTGTTATTGCATGTCATTTAATGCATTTAAAAGCTGATTTGTACCATATGAAGCTACTCAGTCATGTGTTCTGATTTCAACATATACGATAGATGATAAGTCTTAAATTTTTGAACTTACACTTAAGCATAGAAGCAGTTAGGCATAGAACACGATCATGAGTAGCGTCAAACATTATGAATGTACCGTAAAAGTTGAGGTCACTTTTATCGCGGAGCAGTCCGATATCGAGCATAATCAATATGCTTTTGCTTATCATGTGACAATCACTAATACAGGAAATGTGTCGGCCCAATTGATTAGCCGTCATTGGGTAGTGACTGAAGCTAACGGCGAGACAAAAGAGATTAGAGGGTTGGGTGTGGTTGGTGCACAACCTTTGCTTAAGCCCACTGAGCGTTATGAGTATACGAGCGGCACATTGATTAATACGCCTATGGGTGAGATGCATGGCACGTATCAAATGGTGGCAGAAGACGGCACACAGTTTGATGCGGTGATTGCTCCTTTTTCACTCGCAATGCCCAGAATATTGCATTAAGTTAAGCGTTTTATCCCTTTATCAACCTGTATTCAAGACCCCATACACAAGACTAGTTGTCACAATGAGAAAAATTGCACATCATACTTTGCTCGTATTGCTCACACTGTTGATGATGGCATGCGCAAATAAGAGTATTAAGCCGGTAGCCGTTCCTGCGCCACCGCAGGCAAAATGCGACTGTCCAGCTGTAGGGGCACCAGTGCAAGTGCCAGCCAGTAGCAAGCCAGTTGAGGTAACGGCTGATCAACAAAAGCAGCTGGCCAAATTGCCTGATTACGGCTTATTGCAAATGGTAGACTGGAACGACATTGATGGACTGCAAGTTGATAATTTGAGCTTGGCTTGGCCAGCATGGATGCAAAGTTGTTCGACATTGATTAATAAGCCAGTGTGGAAAAGTGCTTGCACTGCCGCACAAAAATTAAATAATGAGACTGCAAGCAAGCCGCAAACACAGGCGGTACTTAATTACTTTCAAGAGTACTTCTCAGTGTATAAAACGAGTAATGTTGATGGTTCTGAACAAGGGCTGATTACAGGTTACTACCAACCTTTACTAAAAGGCAGCCGCACCAAGTCAGCTAAGTATCCTAATCCACTTTATGCTACACCTGATGACTTAATTACCGTGGAGTTGGACAGTTTATTCCCAGAGCTGAAATATAAGCGTGTGCGTGGTCGCTTAGTGGGTAATAAATTGGTGCCCTATTACAACCGAGCAGAAATTGAAACTGAAGCTTCGCCAGTGAAAGGTCGTGAGTTTGTATATATTGATGACATTATTGACGTCTTTTTCTTACAGATTCAAGGCTCAGGCTTGGTGCAGTTAGATACTGGTGAGCAAATGCACGTAGGTTATGCTGATCAGAATGGACATACCTATAATTCAATCGGCCGTTTGCTGATAGAGCGTGGCGAATTGACACTGGCACAAGCCTCCATGCAAGGGATTAAGAACTGGGCACGTAATAACTTAGATAAGCTACGCGAGTTGCTTAACCAAAATCCAAGCTATGTGTTCTTTAGGGAGCTTCCTGCTGGCTTACCTGGGCCATTAGGCGCATTAGGCGTGCCAATTTTGGCCGAGCGCAGTGTCGCGGTTGATCCTAAGTTTGTGCCATTAGGCGCCCCTGTGTTTTTATCAACGACAGAGCCAAATACAAGTAAACCTTTAAAACGTTTAATGATGGCTCAGGATACAGGCGGTGCAATTAAGGGTGGTGTTCGTGCAGACTTCTTTTGGGGGGCTGGCGCCAGTGCAGGAGCAAAAGCTGGTGCGATGAAGCAAACTGGCAAGATTTGGGTGTTTTTACCAAAAGAGTTTGTGATTAAGCCTTAAAAATAAATACTTAATCTAGGATCATCGCCATTGTTTGATGGCAAATAAAAAGGGTGCCTATAGCACCCTTTTTATTTATACGTAAGATATTACTTGTTCATTACGTACATTGTAACTTCAAAACCGAAACGCATTTCAGTAGCAGCTGGTGTTGTCCACATAGTAATTCTCCTTTTATATAAATTCGTACCGCATTTGCTCAATTACATTTGCATTACGTGGATAGGATATTACGGCGCCTTAGGTTTTGTAGCATGACTTAGTTCATGAATGCAGGCTAATGAAAATCATTAGAACTGTACTTGTTTGATGCCCGCGGTTTACTTTTTAAATTTCTGTATTAACTTTTTAATGCCTTTACGACCAAACTTTCTTTTAAATGCCACTTTAAAGTCATATAAGTAAAATGAAAATTTAATACCTGGACTTAGCTTTCTGCCAATGTTGGCTAAGTATAGGCCCATGAAGCGTTCGCGGCCTGCCCAGTGAAGTTTATTACACATTCTAGCTAAGTCTGACACACGTTGATTCATCGGTGTTGGATGCGTATAAAAACGTGCCCGAGCCGTATCAATCAGAGAGAATGATAATTGATTGTTATCTTGTAATTGCACTAAGACATTGCCGCCTGATAGGTCTCTGAAAAAAGCGCCAGTCTGATGCATGCGATGTAAGTATTGCGCAAGCTGTTGGTATACGTCAGCGGCGCGGATGGTGCTGTTTTTTCCAGAAAAATGAAACTCTTTATTCCCTTTTGCAAAGTGCACAAACATTTCGCCTACGGAGCAGTCTGCTTTGACGTAGTCGCAAATATAGAAATTCTGTTTAAGTGTCTTATCACCTTGTTGCTCGAAAAAAGCAACGGGATGCGCGGTGTTAATACCGCGTCTTAACAGCTCAACTGCTCCATTCCAGCTGCGTTTGGCTTTGCTAGGCTTGAATCTATCTAACAGTGCCTTATGCGGATACATTTTAACTGGTTGCTTGACGGTGACTTGCGTTTGCACGTTGCGTGGGTCTGGTAGCGCCCATATTGCATTACGAGCATGGCGCAAGGCGCTGGCTTTTTGTGGGCTAATCAGTTTGCTGGGGTGTAACTGCTCACCAATCAGCAAAGCCTCTTCGGCATTATGTGCCAATATCATGCCAAACCAATTATCTTGGCAGAATGGGTAATATTGCAGTGCTTGAATATGCGCGTGTATGGCTAAGTCTTTAGCCAGTGTGGCGGTGTCTTTAATAATCACTGTCTGATTTTTTGGCCAGCGGATATAAATGGGTGACTCGCATACGATATGAATTTTAGCGTTCAATAAATGACCGTCACGGTGGATTATTTCGGCGGTATTGATATCTGAGGTGTCGTAAATGTCGTGCAGTAAGGCTACTTTTCCGTTAATCGTCCATAGTGCATGGATGTCATATGTATTAGTCTGAAAGTGATGAATTTCTAGCCCATTTGCACTTGATATTGCCTTGATATATTCAGCGCCTTGAATCATTGTTGCTACGGTTTTGATGGCATTAAAGCTGGCATGACGCCAGAAGTTGCTCTGCTTGCCATCTACGCTGGCATAGTGCGTAACACGCTCTAATGCCGGGTATTCTGCATCTGTTAGCCCGTCATCGATTAAGCCTTCACGCTGACAGATAAATGCACCCCAAAAGGCTTGATCTAAGGCACCAGAAGCTGCGTTGAGCAGCATGTAGCGCGCCGCATAGTCGGCTTGTTTTTGTTCGCCATCAGGCAGTAAGCGTTGAATACGATAGATTGCCCAAAATGCCACTGGAGAAATAAAACGTTGGATGCCAAAGTCCTGACCAACTTTTCTCAGTAAGCGTGCTTTTTTAATCAGATTAAACTTTAACGCGGTTGCCCAACGGTATTTCAATATGCGGTGATCGAAGCGCTCTGGTTCTGACACGCGCTCAGAAAATAGATTGTTGCTATGGGTATCTGGTAACTGTTGCTTGGCTTTAAGCAGGCTTAAGATGCCGATGTTATATATCGGCTCAAAGTCCGTTACATTCGGGCCAGCCAGTTCGATACCATGTTGTTTGATGGTGGTGTAAGCAATATTCCAAGCGGCGAGAAAGCCATCAACGGTGTAACCTGCCCAACGTTTTCTATTGATGGTATTACCAATTTCCACACGTGCGACATGGCGTCCAAAACGATTGAGCACGTTATTTAAGAAGCTTTGCCAAGCTTCCTGTTCTGTCTTACTTTCCATATTTCTTGCACGGCTAAATGGCTGTATCAGGTGCAAAGTGACATGAAACCCATCATTAATTAAGCGTTGCAGGAAACGTGCGTTAAAGCTTTCTAAATCGCCGTAGGTAAAGTCCAAGCGTACTTGGTTAATCCCTAACGCGTGTAACTCTGCAATGACATAATCATCCATCACTGGGTCAGCTGCAGATGCAACACAAACACCGATAAAGTTAGCTGGAACCGTATGACGCTCTGCTGGTAGGTGAGCATTTTTTAGTCTAAATTTACCACTTAGGATGTAGGCAAGCCCTTTTCTAATGATAGGCCATGTGAGCATGCTACGTTGTTTAATTGGGTTGTTCATTCAGGTTTACGGTAAATGGAAACGCTGTTCGTTGTATAAAAGATCAGGCAGCAATACGTTTGCTAAGGCGCGCTCTTCAAGCAGTTTTGCATTGGCTGGCGGTGGCACTTCGGCTAGTTTTTTGGTTTTAGCGTCATATAAGCCGTGTGCTGGCGATTTACCAGAGCGTAATACCACCACTTGCTTGCCTAGTTCACTCTCTTCCATCCAGCCATAATTCTCATTGTATTGCATCATGGCACGGCCTGGGCTATCAGGGGCAATACTGGATAAATCGCGCCCCGTCATGGGGTGCTGGCCGTGAATGCCCATCAATGAAAGCATTGTTACTGGTAAATCTAGTTGGCTGGCAAGCCCAGTATAGCGCTGTGGTTTGATATCTGCGCCTAGAATCAGAGCGGGAATATGAAAGCGTTCTATCGGCACTAAATCAGCACCACGTACGCGAATATCATGGTCGGCAACGATTAGGAAAACAGTATCTTGCCAATAGGCACTTTTTTGTGCTTTTTTGAAAAACTCGCCGATGGCGTAGTCTGCATATTTCACTGCATTATTATCCGTGCTTTTGGGTTGCTCGTACAACTCAATGCGGCCATCAGGAAACTCGAACGGTGAATGGTTCGATGACGAGAATGCTAGCGTGAAAAATGGTTTACCCGCTTGGTGGTGTGCTAATAGTTGCTCATGGGTCTTGTTGAGTAAGTCCTCATCTGACACGCCCCAGCTACTTGTAAATACAGGATTTTTATAATCTTTTTGGTCAACAATATAATTAAACCCGTTACCCATGAAAAAGCTACGCATATTGTCAAAATGAGACTCTCCGCCATAGATAAACTCAGTGTGATAGCCTTGTTTTTCTAATAATGCAGCGATGCTGAAAAAGTTCTTTTGTGATTTTGATAGCTTAACCGTACTGTCGGCAGGTGTTGGCTGGAAGCCAGTGACCACAGCCTCAATACCACGCACAGAACGAGTGCCAGTTGCGTATAACTGCTCAAACCAGATGCCTTGTTCTTTTAGTTTCTCTAAGTTGGGTGTGACAGGAACACCGCCTAAAGACTCTACAAAGGTAGCGCCTAAACTTTCTTGCAAAATAATCACCAGATTGAGCGGCTTTTTACCTTGATTGCTTGGATTAAGCGTGGTGAGTGTGGGAAGGTCTGTTTCTTTGGCACCAGTGATTTTAAAAATGTCTTCACGTGGCATTTTGCCGTAAATGTCGCTAGACTTGGTTTCTTTGATAAGATTGTAAGTGGCATATACCACCGAGTAGCCAGAATTGAGCACTAGACTATTCACCATGCTGTCAGCCGTAATGGCAAACAGTGCAGGATTGGCAGGGCGATGGCCTAAGGTGGATCGGATACCAAACGCAGTTAATATAAAGATGAGTGGCCATACTAACCATAACTTTTTGTTAGACCAGTTGGGTTGCATGCCTAACCAAGGGCGCATAAACCCATGAACCAGCCAGCCAGCCAATGCCACCGCTGCTAATGCGGAGAAGATTTCAACCTTGAAGCCGCGCCATAACATACTGAATACTTCGTTTGGGTATTTGAGGTATTCGACAAAGATTCGATTAGGGCGTACGTCATATTCTCCAATAAAACCTGGTGTTGCTGCTTCTAGAAATACTAAAAGTATGAGTGCAACAAACACCCAAACATAAGTCAATTTCTGCCAAAACTTAAATAGGCGCTGCGTAGCTAGAATGGGTGCGAGTAACAATGGCACCAATGCAATCAGACATAGTTGAATGACGTCTACACGTACGCCTTGCAGCAAAATCTCAGTAAGTTTACCTGTACTAGCAACACGCTCGAATTTCCATAGCACTAAGCCTAAACGTGTGGCAGAAAGTATGACCAAGCCAAGTATTAACATCGCGATGAAAGGCGCAAACGGACCTAGTTTGGAGGAAAGCTTCCAGATAGAGAGATGCAGTTTTCTGATTAAAGACATGTACGTGTTAGTGATGAAAAATAGTTTTGCTATTATAAGGTTAAAGATATTTTTATGCCTGTTGTTTAGGTGTGTTTATGGCTTAGGTTTTAACCAAGCAATAAAGGACCGCAAATAAATAGGCTGCCGAATACATAAATAAATCATGATGATGACATTAAGCAGAGCTGTGACTAAAAATAGCTGCGGAATGTTCAATCCCATATTGAAAACTTGCACGGAAAATAGTGCTGAAATGACCATAAACAATGCGTTGAGAATATTATTGGCGGCAATCACGCGAGATTGATGACTTTTTTCAGAGCGTGTTTGGATAAATGCATACAATGGCACGATATATAAACCGCCAAACACACCAATCAAGGCAATATCGGCAAGCAAGCGCCAGTAAGTGAAAATTAAATGTCCTTCAGCATCGTAGTGCATACCGATGAATGTAGCGTAATCGAGCAAAGCTTTATTGTTTAAGCTTTCATAGATGCTGGTACTAGCAAAATATAAGTCGGCACCGAACAGTGTTAAGCCAGTAGCACCGAAAAGCACTAAGCCAAGCTCTACTTTTCCTTTGGATAGTTTCTCGCACATGAGCGAGCCGATGCCTATGCCCAATGAGAAAATAGAGAGTAATAAAATGAATAGGCTTTCATCACCATGTAATATGTTTTTTGCAAAGCTAGGGAATTGTGCGAGCAGTGTGGCGCCATAAAACCAAAACCAGGAGATGGCAATGATCGTTAGCCAAATAGCCTGATGTTGCCAGATAAACTTGATATTTCTGTAGGTTTCGGTGATTGGGTTCCAGTTAATCTTGAGTTTAGGTGCAACTGCAGGGGAGTTTGGTACGCCACAACTAGTCCAGTAGCCTAGCACTGCAATCACTAGCACTGTGCTGCTAGTGAGTAGTGCGTGCTCACTTTGCATCGCAAGCCACGCACCAAGCACTTGTCCGAGTAAAATCGCAACAAAACTTCCCATTTCCACCATGCCATTGCCGCCGACGATTTCACTCTCTTTCAGGTGTTGTGGCAAATAAGCATATTTAACAGGCCCAAACAGTGTGGAGTGCATGCCCATCATGAATAGCGCTGCTGCTAACAGCCAGATGTTGTGTAGAAAAAAACCAGCACTGGCAAACAGCATAATGCCAATTTCAAACACTTTTACTAAGCGGATGATTTGGGATTTCTCGTATTTATCTGCCAGCTGCCCTGCAGTGGCCGAGAACAAGAAAAATGGCAGAATAAATAGACCCGGTAGTAGGGTGGCAAGCGTACTGCCGTCTATTGATGTTAGCCTCGCGGTGTGAAATGCCACCAAGGTGATGAGTGCGGTTTTAAAGACATTATCATTAAATGCGCCTAGGAACTGAGTAAAGAAAAATGGACGAAAACGCTTTTCTTGCATTAATTGAAACTGGTTGCTCATGGGCTTGGCCTTTTGTTATTGGATTTATTTTGAATCTTTATTGGTTATAGAGAATATGTTGCCTAGCTATGCATTTGTCGTGGCATTATCAAAAAATGCTCTGGTTTCAAAAACTTTGCGACCAAAACTAGCGCCATTAAATTGGATGAGTCGCTTTACTGAAAAATCAAACATCAATGGGTTGTAATCGCGTAAGGTTTGTAAGAATAATAAGTATGACTCTTCCAATAACCCTGAGCGAAATAATTGTTTGGTGGAAACTAATGGCAGTATGCCTGGTAATGGATAGTCTGAGCCGTTGATTAAGCGGGCATGCCAATCTTGGCGTTGCAGTAGCGGTCTAATCACCCAAGCATGGTTAATTAAAGTAATGGCTGATATCTCACCGAATGCTAGCTTTGTATAGGCAGGCGTATCCATGATTCTTGTAAACAGCTCAAAACTTTTGATAGTTTTCCCGTGGTTATCCAAGTCCTCGTCATGGCCATCACTGGCGCAGTGTGCAAGGACCACACGCACCCCAGCATCCAGTGCGCGACGCATGTGCAGTGGGTTGCCAAAAGATTGGTTACCGCCCTGTACTGCACTTTCACGACCAGTATGGCTGATAATCGGCATGTTAAGTTCTGCTAGCTTTTGGTAAAACTTGTCACACTTAGGTGAGCTTGGATCTATACCCATACCAGAAGGCAACCATTTAATTGCACGCGCGCCGTTAGCTTTTGCGCTTTCTAATGCATCAATCGCATCTGGCCGATAAGGATGGATGGATCCCACCCATTCAAAGTGTTGCGGATATTGTTTGGCAATGCTCGCAGCATAGCTGTCAGGAATGTGAAAGATAGAATGTGTTTTTTCTGGCTGGCCTTGTGCGTTATGCGTCCAGTCAAATGCAAATAACATGGTTTTGTAGCCAACAGGCATGTCAGCGGACAAATCTACCATGCGGGCGATGAAGGTTTCATCTTCGCGGCCGCTAGTAATGCAGCCGCCATTCATGTAGAAATCTTTTTGAATTTTCAAGATGGGGTGTGACCAGTTATCCATATCCGGGTTGTACCACACACCGCCGCCGTTATCTCCTGCGCCGATAATATGGGCATGGGTATCCCATACCTGCGCGGCATCTATATCCCCCCATATTGTCTGCATAAGTGGATGCTGCTTTAATTCATCCGGTAAATGGCTGAAACATGGGTTGGTAAAGCCTGACTCCGGCCAATATCTCGCCCCACCAATCGTAAGGCCGCTGGCACCAATGGCTGATAGCCCAAGTAAAAATAGACGGCGGTCCATGGTTAATTCTTATGAAATTTTCGGGAAATTTTTCGCACGCCTAGTAGCGTTAATATCAACATGACTAACCATGCCATTAAGCCATAGTAGGCGGGGCGAACTGGCTCAGCGGGTGTGTTTTTGTCTTTTAAAGTGTCCGGAAAATGACGTGCGCCTACCGGGATAATTTTCCATTGCGACATATCCGCTGGGGTACGTGCAATATACTCATCCAAAGATGCAACGGGCGCTTGCCCCATTGCTCTAGAAGAAGGAAATTGCGGAATATGCACATAAATAATCGCTTCCAGGTCTTCTGCCAGCTGTTTCTCAAATGCAGTATTCGCCTGATTCTTAGCAATTCGACTCAATAGATCATTACCTATCGTTTCAAAGGCTACAAAAGGATATAAGTTGGTTTGCTCTGCGCTCAGGTAATCGTATGCTTTGAGGCCACTTTCCAGGCTCATATCGCTCAACGATTTATAGGGAAGTGCTACAAAGGCTTTTGGTAAATTGGTTGCACCAAGCTTGGGTATACTCCAATCGAGTGATCGAAGCGTTTCTAAATTGATGCCTGCACAATTAACCCCAGCGTGACGGTATAAGAAATCTTGCCTGTAAAAATGCTGCATCACGCGATTGATTGCACTTTGGTAGGTGGCTGCACTGCGGTCATTTTTCAGTACCGCCACTAGCATATAGGATGGACGGTACCAAGACTGACCGCTGTTTAAGTCACCCTGATAGCTATCCATCGGTAAACTAGCGGCAATAATGCCTTTTTCGCTCACGGAGCCTAGGTTGTAGAAGTTATTGACCAGCCAATCATGCCACTCACCCTGTGCACCGAAACGGCCGGTTGCCACTGCGAAGTGACCACCATGGGCTTCATCATCGTCACCCTGGGCCCCATTAAGTACAAAGCTCAATACAGGCTTATTTTGCAAGCTTGTTAGATTAGGATTTTTATACAAAATACGCGCAGAAAAAGGTGCTGATGCGCCACCATTTTGGTCACGTATTAAACTGGCAATCGTTTCCTGATCAGCAAGTGGTTTGTAGGGGATTTGATTTAAATCTAGGTTGTAATCTAATGGCCAAATACTGCGTGCAGTAAAATGCGTTTTATCTGCCGTGCCTCGCATGACTAGATTGCGACCAGCGAAATTCTGTTCACTAGCTTCGTTATAGTAAGACTGATTACTTTCGATTTTTGGTGTAATTGCTAGCTGGGTTTTGCTATTGTCACTTTCTAGCCGTTTTCCATCTTGACTGAGTTTTCCCACTGCAACATGTGGTGAGCCTAACCATACCAATGGTGGCATTGCGTTAGTTGCCGATGGTTGGCTTGTAACCCATTGTTTGACGTCCTCTTGAGCGCTTAAGCTGGGATCAAAACTATGGGCATTGCTAAGTGGTATGGCAATGGTTTCCTGTTCGAAATACCACGATGCTTGCGGCGTGATAGCGCAATTCTTACAAGCACCTTGGTTAAGTCGGAATTGATCGGCACGATAGAGACCTAGCAAATTATTTTCGTTTAATGCATGAACAAACTGAGGATCTGCCACACTTGTTAAACTATAAATAGACGTGATAATCGATACGCCAATAGCGAATATTTTAGTTCTTGAATTATTATTTTTCATTTTCTGCCATCTGTTTCAAAGTCACATAGTCAGTTTTACCAGTGCCTAATAATGGCAGTGCATTCACACATATGATTTTGCGCGCAATCGCAAGCTCAGGGCTACCTAGGGTTTTGGCGCTAGCGCTGAGTTGCTCACGGTTAAGTGTGCTGTCAGTGGTGTAGAGGATGATATTCTCCCCGCGCTGTGCGTCTGGGCTAGTTGTGGCTGCATGTTGATGTTGCGGTGAGGCGTTGTTGGCGATGGACTCTACTGTTTCCAAAGAAACCATTTCGCCCGCGACTTTGGCAAAACGTTTGACGCGGCCTTTGATAAACACAAAGCCGTCTTCATCAATTTCAACAATGTCGCCAGTGTTATACCACTGGTCTTGTGGTGCTTGTATCACGCCTGGGTTGTCAAACAGGTAATAGCCACGCATGACGTTGGGCCCACGCACTGAAAGCAAGTCACCGTGCTCAATGCCGGGGATGCTTTCTAGTTTAGATTCGAGGCTAGGCATCAGTGCGCCTACTGAGCCCAGTTTATTGGCCATCGGCGTATTAACGGCAAGCACAGGGGCGCACTCGGTGGCACCATAGCCTTCTAGGATACGGATGCCAAATTTATCTACCCAAGTTTTACGAACTTCTTCGTTAAGCTTTTCTGCGCCGGCCACGACATAACGTAGTTTGTAAAAGTCATAAGGGTTGGCGAATTTTGCATAGTTGGCTAAGAAGGTACTGGTGCCAAATAGCACTGTGCAACCGCGGTCGTATATGACTTCAGGAATCACACGGTAATGTAAAGGTGATGGGTACACAAATAATTTACTCCCAGCGACTAAAGGCATGATGGCACCACAAGTAAAGCCGAAGGCGTGAAATAGCGGCAGCACCATCATGAATTTGTCCTGCATGGAAAAATCAATCACGGATTTAATCTGTGCGATATTCGCCAAGATGCTGGTGTGCGTATGCACCACGCCTTTGGGCTTGCCTTCAGAGCCTGAGGTAAACAGCACCACGGCAGGGTCATTCGATTTGCATTTGTCTACAGCTAACTTTGGTAGCCATAGTGCAAACCCCATCAGCCATAACTTATCCAGCCAGTTAAATTGTTTGGAGAGGTCTTCTAGATAAATGATTTTAATGTTTTTTAAACCAGCGATGACTTCTTCCAACTTGGCGGTTTTAATAAACTCACGAGAGCTGATAATGGTTTTCACGGCTGCTGCGGTGCAGGCATTCTGTATGCCAGCACTACCTGCGGTGTAATTTAGCATGGCGGGCACTCTGGTAAAGGCGCTCAGACCGAATATCAGGCAAATGGTATTGGTGACATTTGGCATGAGCACGCCGATGTTTTCATGCTTGCTGCTGACTTTGCTGGCAAGTCGGCCTAATGCCAAACTCTTTTTCAATAAGTCGCCATAACTTTCTTCTACCTGACGCATGTCTTCCACCAGCATAGTGCCTCGCCCATGGGTGGCAACGGCATCTAACAATGCACTAAACAAGGTGCTGATAGGTGCGGAGCTAAACAGCATATTCTGCATTTCACGGCGCATGGCATCACCTGCTAGGCGGCGGCGTGCTTAGGCAGTAGGTGCTTGTGGCATGCCAATGTGGCGTATAGGCAAGATACTGATGGTGACCTTGGGAAATAGTCTTCTTGGGTGGCTGCCGCGCAGGCGGCTAAAGTAAGAGCGGGCGGCACCGTCTATGCGTACCGGTAAAATCATGGCATCTGTTTTAGCTGCAACAAAACCCGGGCCGTCATATACCTTCATCAGTGAGCCAGTGAGCGTAATGCGCCCTTCGGGGAAAATCACCACAGGTTTGCCAGCCTCTAGCAGCTTGATCACCTTTTTCATGGCAAGTGGTGAGGTAGGGTCTACCGCCAGATATGGAGTCAGGCGTAATATTTGTCTAAAAAACCAATGGTTCAGTACGGTGGTATGCACAACAAATGTGGCGCGAATCGGCAAAAATAGGCCTAGCAGCAAACCATCTAAAAAGGATTCGTGGTTAGCAATAATTAACAACTTACCTTGCTTGGGTAGGTTGGCTATCCCCATGACATCCACCCTGAAAATTACCCGGCAAATCAATTGTAATAGTGTTCCGATCATTTTTTCTCCAGTAGTTAATCAGGTTTCGTTTTGGATGTAATTGAGTACTTGTTGCAAAGCATTAGCAATCAGCGGGCTATTAATCCAGAAAAAGACTTCTTTTCCTATTTTCTCTGACGACAACACGCCAGCGCGGTGTAATACTTTTAGATGATGCGTCACTGCGGTGCGACTGAGTGTGGTGGTGGAAACAATTTGCAGAATGTTTAATTTTTCACCTTTTTCAAAGGCAAGCAGAATCAGCTGCCGATGTTCATCACCTAGTGCGATGAAAATATCTGCAGTATTTTTAAAACTACTTGGAATTTCTGTGACTCGTTTCATAACTATATGATTAGTTATTTAGTTATGTAAGTCAAGAAAATTTTGTTTGATATTTTATGGAAAGCACAAATGAATAGCAGAGTCTGTGAAGTACAGACTCACTAATGTATAACAGATTAGGTTGATAAGCAGTTTATATTAAGTATGTGTCACTGTATTCTTTGGCGCATGTCGAGCAGCAGTCTTTATAGCGCAACACAGTTTTTGTTTGCCTAACTGTATCTAGTGAGCAGACAGAATATGTATTATTTACAACATATTAGTGAGATGTGATTGAGTCATTGTGAAAGTAATTTTTTTCATATAGTATGTGTCAAGATGATTAAGTCAAAGTTTGCTTACATCAATTTCATGCAAAATCAGGTAATTTAAATTTCAGCATTATAAAAACAACCTAATGAACTATAGCTTAAATTCAGTTGCATCTCGAATCAGACTGTTATCGTTAACAGCGCTGATTGCTGTGCTTGGATTTGTCTTTTTTACTCAATTCTCAGATAGCTCAGTTTATAACGATGACACACCTCGTTTACGTATTGCAGAAATGCAAGAGTTTACGGGCGATACGGAGCCACCTTCGCAAGATGAGCCGCCACACGACGGTTTACTCACGAGTGTGGCGTTTATTTTTGCCAATACAGTTGTGCTTTGCATTGTTATTTTCAGCAAGGTATTTCCTCGCCTTACCTTTCTTTACCACGTACGTCCCCGCTCTCCCCCGTTGCGTTAGTCGGTTTAACATGATGTAGCTTTAGTAGGCTGGCTACGCAATAACGCATATTTATTTTCTGGATATTATTTTCGATGAGCACTGCGCCATGCAGTAGTGACTCGACCATGTCATCTATAGTATTCAATGAGTTAAGCGCAAAACCTCCAAGCGTCATCTGTTTTACTGACCGATTTTTCTAGCAAAATCGCTCGTATCATCCTGCTCGTTGCATCCATTAGCAGATTTAATCTCGATGTTATTTCAGCGATTTAGCCTGCTACTGAAGCTCTGCATCAGCATAGTCGAGCTTCATATTCTTAAATTTTATAAATTAGAAATTATATGATCAATAAATTATTTGTTGTTTTGGGCCTAGTCGCGCTTTTGGGTAGCGGCTGCCATCACTCAGAAGAATCGAAAGAAGAAGCGCTAAAACTTGAGGTGACACACCCGTTTCGTAAACATACTTCGATTACCAGAGAGCATGTCAGTCAGATTCATGCATTTAGGCATATTGAATTAAGAGCCTTTGAACGTGGGTACTTACAAGACATTTTTGTGGATGAAGGGCAGATGGTGACCAAGGGTCAGCGCATGTTCAAAATCATGCCGAATTTGTATCAAGTCGATTTGCAGAAATCTAAAGCTGAAGCAGAGATGGTGCGTATTGAATACCAAAACACTAAAGCCTTGAGTGATAAAAATATTGTTTCACCCAATGAGTTGTCACTGGCAAAAGCAAAGCTCGACAAGGCTGAGGCTGAGGTCAAACTTGCACAAACCCACCTAAATTTTACCGATATCAACGCGCCTTTCAGCGGCATTATGGACCATTTTAATGTGAGAAACGGTAGCTTAGTAGATGAGGGTGATTTGTTAACAACGCTTTCTGACATCAGCAAGATGTGGGTGTATTTCAATGTGCCTGAGTCTGAATACTTAGACTACAAGACCAGTAAGAATGATCAATCTCCAGTCAAGGTGAAGTTAAAAATGGCGAATGGGGAAGTATTTGACCAAGCGGGTGTGATTGAAACCATAGAAGCGGATTTTGATAATAAAACTGGCAATATTGAATTCAGAGCGGTTTTCCCAAACCCGAATCAACTGCTTAGGCATGGTGAGACTGGGAATATTTTAATCGATATCCCTTATAAAAATGCCTTAATCATTCCGCAGAAAGCTACTTTCGAAATACTCGACAAGACTTATGTGTACGTTGTGAACAAAGACAATAAGTTGGAGCAAAGGCTGATTACGATTGCTGCTGAGTTGCCACATGTGTTTATTGTGAAGAGCGGCTTAAAAGAAGATGACAAAGTCCTGTTGGAGGGTTTACGCAAAGTACATAACGGTCAAAAAATTGAAATTGATTTTAAGCAGCCAGAGCAAGTGCTTTCTCAATTAGAACTTCATGCTGAATAGTGAAAGAAGAGATTGAAAAATGCTTAATATTTTTATAAAAAGACCAGTGATGGCCATCGTGCTGTCGCTGATGATTGTGTTCTTGGGATTTTTATCCATTAGAACACTGCCAACTTCTCAGTTTCCTGATATTGCACCACCGCGGGTGATTGTTTCTTTAGCATTTCCTGGTGCTAGTGCGGATGTGCTGGTGCAATCCTCTCTTATCACCATTGAACGTGCGATTAATGGTGTGCCAGGCATGAAATATATTATTTCAGATGCGACCAGTGCGGGTGAAGCCACAATACAAGTGATTTTTGCGCTGGGCACCGACCCGAATCAGGCCATGATTAACGTGAAAACGCGTTTAGATCAGGTCATGAGTCGGCTACCAGAACTAGTACAGCTTGAGGGCGTTGTGGTTGAGCGCGTACAGCCTAGTATGCTGATGTATATCAACTTGTTCAGTAAAGATAAAAATGCTGATGAGAAGTTTTTATTTAACTATGCCAACGTCAATGTGATTCCTGAGATTCAGCGCGTTAACGGTATTGCCAGTGCAAAGATTTTAGGTAGCCGCCAGTATGCGATGCGTATTTGGCTTAACCCAGACAGAATGCGGGCTTACAAGGTTTCGATTGATGAGGTGATGAAGGCGATTGGCGAGCAAAGTATTATTGGCCGCCCTGGCCGATTGGGGCAGAGCTCTGGCATTGCTGCACAGTCTAAAGAGTATGTGTTGGTATACAAGGGACGCTATAACAAGCCTGAGGAGTATGGTGACATCATCATCCGCGCTGATTCTGAAGGTGAAATACTGAAGTTGAAAGACTTAGCAAAAATAGAGCTAGGCAGTGAGTTTTTTGATATTTATTCCAACAAAGATGGTTACCCGTCTTCTGCGATTATTTTGAAACAGAACTATGGCAGCAATGCGAGTGAGGTGATTGACCAAGTTAAGGAGAAGATGAAAGAGTTGGAGGGTTCGTTTCCAGCAGGCATGGAATATGAAATTGACTACGATGTTTCTAAATTCTTAGATGCCTCGATTGAAAAGGTGTTGCATACCTTGGTTGAAGCATTTTTGTTGGTGGCATTAGTGGTGTTTATCTTTCTTGGTGATTGGCGCTCTACGCTGATTCCCATATTGGCTGTGCCAGTATCGTTAATTGGTACTTTCTTTTGTATGCAGATGTTTGGCATTACGATTAATCTCATTACCCTATTTGCATTGGTCTTGGCGATTGGCATCGTGGTCGACAATGCGATTGTGGTAGTAGAGGCGGTGCACGCCAAAATGGAGGAAGACGCAGATATTACGCCTTACAAAGCGACTCAAAAAGTACTAGGGGAAATAGGTGGTGCGATTGTGGCCATTACGTTGGTGATGACGGCAGTGTTTGTACCAGTTGCCTTTATGACAGGCCCTGTCGGTGTTTTCTATAGGCAGTTTTCTATTACCATGGCGTCCTCGATTGTGATTTCTGGCGTAGTGGCGCTTTCTTTGACACCAGTACTTTGTGCCATGTTATTGAAAAACCATCATGGACATCCTAAAAGAAAAACACCGATAGGTTACTTCATCGATATGTTTAATCGTTGGTTTGAGCGGCTAACAGGGCGCTACACCAACTTATTAAACAAAGTGGTTACGTTGCGAGCAGTGACTATTCTGGTATTGGCTGGGTTTGCGTTTGGTACTTTTTACATTAACAAAACCTTACCAGCAGGCTTTATCCCTGGTGAAGACCAAGGCCAGATTTACGCCATTATTCAAACGCCACCAGGCAGTACGCTAGAGGCTACCAATAAAGTAGCACGTGAACTGCAAAAAGAGGCCGAGAAAATTGAGGGGATTGCCTCGGTTTCTTCATTAGCTGGCTACGAGATTTTGACTGAAGGCCGTGGCTCCAATGCAGGTACATGTCTGATTAACCTTAAAGACTGGTCTGACCGCGATAAATCTGTGCATGAAATCATTGAAGAGCTGGAAGAAAAGACCAAGAACTTCGGCGCTGTAGTTGAGTTCTTTGAGCCACCTGCTGTGCCTGGGTATGGTGCGGCTTCTGGTCTGGCTTTACGTTTATTGGATAAAACTGATAGCACTGGTTACTATGAGTTTGACAAAATTAATCAGGAGTTCATGGCTGCTTTAGGTAAGCGAAAAGAGTTAACAGGTTTGTTTACTTTTTATGCTGCCAATTACCCACAATATGAGCTAGAAATCGATAATAAGGCTGCCATGCAAAAAGGGGTATCGATTGGTAATGCGATGGAAAATCTCAATATTTTGATTGGTAGTACTTATGAGCAGGGTTTCATCCGCTTCAATAACTTCTTTAAAGTGTATACACAGGCCAGCCCTGAGTTCCGTCGATATCCAAGTGATATTTTGAATTACTACGTTAAAAACGATGATGGTGAAATGGTGCCGTATTCGTCTTTTATGAAGCTTAAGAAGCAGCAGGGTCCGAATGAGATTACTCGGTACAACTTATATAACTCAGCAACGATTCGTGCCACCCCTGCTAAAGGCTATACCACTGACGATGCAATAAAAGCTGTGCAGGAAGTAGCAACAGCAACGCTGCCGCATGGATATGACATTGGCTGGGAGGGTTTGTCTTTTGATGAAGCCAAACGAGGCAATGAAGCCGTGATTATTTTTGCCGTGGTGCTGGTGTTTGTTTACATGGTGTTAGCGGCACAGTACGAAAGCTTCCTGTTGCCACTTGCCGTGATTCTGTCATTGCCTGCTGGTATTTTTGGCACATTTCTATTACTCAAAACCTTAGGTCTAGCCAATGATATTTATGCGCAACTTGGGCTGGTCATGCTGGTTGGTTTGTTAGGCAAGAATGCAGTATTAATTGTGGAATTTGCCGTACAAAAACACGAGCAAGGGATGTCGGTAGCTGCGGCGGCGATAGAAGGTGCGAAAGCACGTTTCCGCCCTATTTTAATGACATCGTTTGCATTTATTGCTGGGTTGATTCCGCTGGTGGTTGCAACTGGTGCAGGTGCAGTTGGCAACCGCACCATCGGTACCTCTGCGTTAGGAGGGATGCTATTTGGCACGGTATTTGGTGTGATTCTAATCCCTGGACTTTACTACATATTTGCAAAAATGGAAGAGGGTAAGTCATTGATTAAAAATGAAGACTTTGAGCCTTTAACCGAGTTGTATCACTACAATAGAGATGATAATGATGAATAAACACAGCTACATTCGCTTGGCAGTCATCGGTGCGTTAGCACTGATGATGCAGGCTTGCTCTATCCCGTTGTTAACCACGAAAAAGGCAGACACTCAACTGCCTGATCACTTCAATAATCGTGCTCAGGAGGCAGAGAATACTGCCGACGTTAACTGGAAGGAGTTCTTTGAAGATCCGTATCTACCAGCCTTGATTGATACGGCGATTGGTAACAATAAAGAAGTGAATATTTTAATTCAACGTATCAGTATCGCATCCAATGAGATTCAGGCGCGTAAGGGTGAGTACCAGCCTTTTGTTAATTTCGGCGCAGGTGCTGAGGTTGAAAAAGTCGGGCGCTATACCCGCAATGGTGCCGTAGAGGAAAATCTGGAAATTAAAGAAGGTAAGTCATTTCCAGAGTATTTAGGCAACTATCAGTTTGGGCTTTACTCATCGTGGGAGTTGGATGTTTGGAAGAAGTTAAGAAATGCAACCAAAGTCGCCACCATGGAGTACATGGCTTCTATCGAAGGCAAAAACTTCTTAGTCACGAACCTAGTGGCAGAAATTGCCAATGCTTACTATGAACTCATTGCCTTAGATAACCAGCTAGAGAATTTGGAACAAAATATTCAAATTCAGCAAAACGCGTTGGAAGTCACCAAGCAGCTTAAGGAGTACGCGAGAGCCACCTCTTTGGCTGTGAAGCGTTTTGAGGCAGAAGTTAAGAAAAACCAGAGCAAGCAATATGTGATTAAGCAGCAAATGGTTGAGTTAGAAAACCGCATTAACTTTTTGCTAGGCAGAACGCCGCAATCTATCCAAAGGGCCTCATCAGGCTTTATGGCTAAAAAGCCTAAGATTATTCAGGCTGGCGTGCCCTCTCAGTTGCTGCAACATCGGCCAGATATCAGAAAAGCAGAGTTAGAGCTCGCTGCGGCAGATTTAAATATTGCGGTGGCGAAAGCAAATTTCTACCCTTCATTTGCAATACGGGCTGGGTTAGGGTTTCAGGCATTTAACCCAAAATATTTGCTCAACACGCCTGAATCTTTAATGTTCTCAATTGCTGGTGATGCAATGGCGCCGCTGATTAATCGTAATGCGATTACTGCCGTGTATAAAAATGCAAATGCAATGCAAATTCAAGCGGCTTACGATTATGAGCAAACCATTATCAACGCTTATGGTGAGGTGTCTAATCAGCTTTCAAGTATTGATAACTTAGAAAAGAACTATCAACTTAAAAGTACGCAGGTTGAGGCTTTAGCTGAATCTGTTGATGTAGCTAACCAGTTGTTTAAATCCGCAAGAGCAGACTATTTGGAAGTGCTGCTAACGCAACGAGAAGCTTTAGAAGCAAAAAGTGAACTAATAGAGACTAAGCAGAAGCAGATAGTCGCAATGGTCGGTCTATATAGAGCACTTGGTGGTGGGTGGAAGTAAGCTGGGCTAGTGCTTTATGTGATTCGTTAGTAATAATGTCCTAACGAATCACAAAATCGCCATTCACCCAAGTGTTACATTCCTTATCGCAATTGCTAAAGCTTTAAAGAGACGCCTAGATTTCTAGGCCATGATTATTTTTATAAAATATTTGGAGTACTAATGAAATTGTTCAAATTATTTATTTTTAGCATTTTCATCACGGCTAACGTAAATGCGAATGAAAGCAACGTTGAATACGATGCAGCTGCTACTCAGAAATTACAACCTCAACCATCAGCAGTGAAAGCTATTGATGAATGTAAGGTAGCTACAAAGCGTGTTTTGGAAGGGAAATTACATCAGCATGATGTGTTAAAAACCCAATTTTTGGGTAAAAGGCCGTACATGGATACAAACAATAAATAGTCACTCACTAGCATAGATTATGTAGAAGCCAGTTTTTATTACTTTCGCAAAATCTATATGATATTGAATGGATATAGAAAATTTAATAATCAGTATCAATCAATAGACATGAAAAAAGGGGCGCTAGAAGCGCCCCTTTGATTTACTAGTGTTTAGAACTAGTTGTGATATGCACGTTCACCGTGTTGGCTTGTATCTAAACCTTCACGTTCAGATTCTTCGCTTACACGTAAACCGATTAACACATCTACAATCTTGAAGGCAATGAATGAAACCACTGCTGATAACAAGATTGCAGTACCTACTGCATAAAGTTGAGCAGTCATTTGTGCACCAAAGTCGTAAGCTGCTACGCCGTTTGCTACATAATCAACTACACCTGCGCCACCTAGTGCTGGGTTAACAAACACGCCAGTCGCTAATGCACCGAAGATACCGCCAATTGCGTGGATACCGAAAACATCTAATGCATCATCGTAACCTAGTAAGTATTTCACTTTCGCCACCATGAAGTAACAGATTGGTGATACTAACAAGCCGATCACGATTGCACCCATTGGACCTACGAAGCCACAAGCTGGAGTAATTGCTACTAAACCTGCTACAGCACCAGACACTGCACCTAACATTGATGGTTTGCTTTTTAGTAACCACTCAGAGAATGTCCAAGACAATGTTGCTGCACCAGTTGCAATGATTGTGTTTACTAAAGCAAGCGCTGCGTAACCGTTAGCTTCAAGGTTAGAACCAGCGTTGAAACCAAACCAGCCCACCCATAGTAATGCTGCACCAACCATGGTTAAAGTTAAGCTATGAGGAGTCATTGCTTCTTTACCGTAACCGATACGTTTACCAACCATGATTGCACCAACTAAACCAGCAACACCAGCATTGATATGTACAACGGTACCGCCTGCAAAGTCTAGTGCACCTTTAGCCCATAACCAACCTGCGTTCGCTACGACAGTTTCAAGAGAAGCTGCATCAGTAATTGCATCTGGACCATCCCAGTACCAAACCATGTGTGCTAGTGGCAAGTAAGCAAATGTGAACCACAACACCATAAATGCTAAGATTGCAGAGAACTTCATACGCTCAGCAAATGCACCAATGATGAGTGCCGGTGTGATGGCTGCAAACGTTAATTGGAACGCAACAAAGACTAGTTCAGGAATATAAACACCTTTGCTGAAGGTTGCACCTAATGATTCAGGAGTAACGCCAGCAAGGAAAGCTTTACCTAAACCGCCAAAGAATGGGCTGCCGCCTGTAAAAGCAATGCTGTAACCATAAATCGCCCACAATACTGCCATGAGTGAGAAAATCATGAATACTTGCATCAATACGGACAACATATTCTTTTGACGAACTAAGCCACCATAGAACAATGCCAAGCCAGGGATGACCATTAGAGTGACCAGCACGGTTGCGATTAACATCCACGCTGTGTCACCCTTGTTTGGTACTGGCGTTGGCGCGGCCTCTGCAGGAGCTGCCTCTGTTGCAGCCGGTGCAACTTCTGCTACAGGAGCGACAGCCTCAGCAACTGGAGCCACTTCAGTTGTTGTTACAGTTTCAGCTGCTGGCGCAGCATCTTCTGCTAATGTGTTACCTGTAAAGCCAAAACCTAGCATGGTAACTAAAGCAAACATCGAGAGTAATTTCTTCATCATGATCCCCTTATAGCGCTTCTACGCCGGTTTCACCGGTGCGAATACGGTAGACTTCTTCTAGATTGAAGATAAAAATCTTACCATCACCAATCTTGCCAGTCGCTGCTGATTTTTCAATCGCATCTACTACTTGGTCTAGTAATTCATCTTTAATCGCTACTTCTAATTTAACTTTAGGTAAAAAGTCTACCACGTACTCAGCGCCACGATATAGCTCGGTGTGACCCTTTTGGCGCCCAAACCCTTTTACTTCGGTGACAGTGATACCCTGTACTCCGATGATTGAAAGCGCCTCGCGCACTTCGTCAAGCTTAAAAGGCTTGATAATTGCGGATACAAATTTCATGAATGTCTCCTAGATTGATATTAACAATGACGGGTTTTGGTCCGTCATTTCTTTAGATTTAATTAGAATGAGCGACCTAAGGTTACAACTAGGCGATCTTTTGTTAAATCTCTAGTTTCGAAGTTGCCGTTGAAACTTGCACCACCAAAGCCATTTTTACCCCAGTAGCCTTTGTTTCCCCCGTTTGTAGCACCTACGTAATATACGCCAGCATTCCAGCCTTCAGATTTAAGTACACTGAATGATTTGCTTAAGCCTACCTTGTAGTCTGTGTAGTCAGGATTGTCTTCATTAGCAGTGTTTGCGCTGCTAGAAACAGTTAAATCAAGTTTGCCAGCAACGTTTAAATGGCCAACGTGACCCACTAAAGTTAGGTCCCACCATGGTAATGGATATGCTGCGTTCATCTCAAGATATGTTGTACCGCTGGTGCTACCATCCCAACCAGTGCTTTTCTCTGCGCCGAACCAGTCGCCTAATGTTACAGATGCTTTAGCACTTAACCATTTGTATGATAAGCCAAAGTTAGCTTCATAAGTGTTCCAACGACCACCTTTTGGTGTTTGGTTAGGAACATTTTGGTAACTATATTTTTTCCAAGTACCATTTGGGTAAAAATAACCAATCGCACCAACAGTGTAACCTAAGCCTTCAATTGCTGAAATTGAACCATTATAACCAGCGTATGCATCAATCTCTAGTGATGCATCCGGGAAAGTGTTAGGAGAGATGCTTGAACCCCAAATGCCAGTATAAAAACCGCTTGAGTGAGTTAGGTCAACACCGCCTTGTAATGCTGGTTTGTGCCATGATTGTGAAACACCACGAACGTAGTAGTCAGATACTAAGCCAATGTTAGATGATAATGTCCAAGTAGGCTCTGCCTCTTTAGTTACTGCAGCTTCTGCAGCTTCTTCTGCAGCTGAAGCGAAAGATGGTGCTACGAGAGCACTCAGAACTGCCAGTGATAGTAATGATTTACGCATGCTATTAACTCCAAATAAAAAAGTGTTATCTAAAAAATACACGATTTTGTTAAAGCAAGTGGCGTGCCAACAATAAAAACGTTTAAAATCAACAAGATATTAAATTGTCTGATTATTGTGTTTATGTAACGCTGGTAAATAATCTGATAAACTAGGCTTAATTAACTAGGAGTTTATCATGCTAGATACCCATAAAATTAATGAAATATCCAATAAAATCAAAGAGGTAGTAGCATCATCTCCTTTGGCGGATGTAGAGAAAAACGTAAATGCACTATTAAAGAGCGCATTCACCAAAATGGAGCTTGTGACGCGAGAGGAGTTTGAGGTGCAAGCGGAGGTGCTACGTCACACGCGTGAAAAACTTGATTTATTAGAAGCTCGCTTGGCTGAATTGGAAGGACAGTAAGCCTTATGAGTTTGGCTGTATTGTATAGTCGTGCGCTGACAGGCATGGATGCACCGCAGGTTGTAGTGGAAGTGCATCTTGCAAACGGCTTACCTAGCTTTACCATAGTCGGTTTGCCTGAAGCTGAAGTTAAAGAGAGTAAAGACCGTGTGCGCGCAGCTTTGCAAACCGCTCAGTTTGAATTTCCCGCACGACGTATTACTGTCAATTTAGCACCAGCAGATTTACCTAAGGAGAGTGGGCGCTATGATTTACCCATCGCATTGGGTATTCTTGCCGCCAGTGGTCAGATTCCTGTTTCATCTTTATCTCAATATGAGTTTGCTGGTGAGTTGGCCCTGACAGGCGAGTTGCGCCCAGTTCGTGGTGCATTGGCAATGACTTATAAGTCTTATCAAAGTGGGCGCGCTTTTATTTTGCCTACCGAAAGTGCGGTCGAAGCTGCATTAGTGAATGATGCCATCATTTATCCAGCAAAAAGTTTGCTAGAAGTGTGCGCACATTTAACCGGGCGCACTTTATTAGTGCAGCTAGATGCCCAGCGACAAGCACAGCCTATTATTTATCCTGATTTTAGCGAAGTTAAGGGACAGTCTGGGCCAAAGCGTGCTTTGGAAATTGCAGCTGCTGGTGGCCATAGTGTGATTATGAGCGGCCCGCCAGGTACAGGTAAAAGTATGTTGGCAAGCCGCTTTGTTGGTATATTGCCTAGCATGGCAGAGGATGAAGCTTTGGAGTCGGCCGCACTACAGTCGTTAAATGGCCATTATAAAATTGAGCATTGGAAGCGTCGTCCATTTCGGTCACCACATCATACTGCTTCTGGAGTAGCTTTGGTCGGTGGAGGAGGCATTCCGCGCCCAGGTGAAATTTCACTAGCGCATCGCGGCGTTTTATTTTTAGATGAGCTGCCAGAGTTTGACCGCAAAGTGTTGGAGGTGTTACGTGAGCCTTTGGAGAGCGGTCATATCACCATTTCGCGTGCAGCACGTCAGGCTGATTTTCCTGCACAGTTTCAGTTAATTGCTGCGATGAATCCTTGCCCTTGTGGGTATTTAGGGCATTTCAACAATAAGTGTCGTTGTACGCCAGATCAGGTTTCGCGTTATAAAGGCAAAATCTCAGGCCCGTTGTTAGACCGCATCGATTTACATATAGAAGTAGCAGCATTAAAAGAAGACGAGCTTACTAAAGCTGCCGATGCGGAAGCGAGTGAGGTTATTCGTAGCAGGGTGGAAAAAGCACGTGATGTACAGCTGCAGCGGCAGGGTAAAGCGAATTTTGCGCTAGGTAGCGCAGAAATAGATCAACACTGTCAGCCTGATGAGGCCGGATTATCCTTGCTCAAAACAGCGATATCGCGTCTAAATCTATCAGCGCGTGCCTATCATCGCATCTTAAAAGTGGCGCGTAGTATTGCCGATTTGGCAGGTGATGCGGATATTAAACCCGTACACATTGCAGAGGCTGTGCAATATAGACGTGGTGACGTGTAGAACTAGATACGGCAAGTAGATACTTGCATGATAAAATTGAGAAAATTTTAACGACTGATTTTCATGGCTCATTTAACGATATCTCCGATAGAAACCAAATTACGCACTTTGTTAGCGCAGCGCATCCTCATTCTAGATGGTGCGATGGGGACGATGATCCAGCAATATAAGCTGACCGAAGCAGACTATCGTGGCGAGCGATTTACTGACTTTAAAGCGCCAGTAGGTGAACGGGAGTTGTTTGTCAAAGGTAATAACGAATTATTGACTTTAACTCAACCTGCGATTATTCAAGAGATTCACGAAAAATACCTAGCAGCTGGTGCAGATATCATTGAAACCAACACGTTTGGAGCCACGGCTGTTGCGCAAGATGACTACCATATGGCGCATCTGGTGTATGAAATGAACGTAGAGGCAGCAAAGTTAGCGAAGGCTGCTTGCGCTAAATACAGTACACCAGAGAAACCGCGTTTTGTAGCAGGTGCATTGGGCCCTACACCAAAAACTGCCTCTATCTCGCCTGATGTAAATGACCCAGCTGCACGTAATGTGAATTTTGATCAGTTGGTGAATGCTTACTTAGAGCAAACGCGAGCATTGGTTGAAGGCGGTGCAGATATCTTAATGGTAGAAACTATCTTTGATACGCTTAACTGTAAAGCCGCATTATTCGCAATTGATGCATTTTTTGAAGAGGTGGGCTATACCCTGCCCCTCATGATTTCAGGCACGGTAACCGATGCCTCTGGACGTATTTTATCTGGCCAAACAGTCACGGCATTTTGGCATTCTGTGCGCCATGCTAAACCGCTCACCATTGGTTTGAATTGTGCACTAGGCGCTACTTTAATGCGTCCTTATGTAGAAGAGTTGTCATCGATTGCAGATACTTTTGTGTGTATCTACCCCAATGCTGGCTTGCCCAACCCGATGTCAGACACTGGCTTTGATGAAACGCCAGAAGTGACCTCAAGTTTAGTAAAAGAGTTTGCGTTGAGTAATTTCTTGAACATTGCAGGCGGCTGTTGCGGAACCACGCCAGCGCATATCAATGCGATTTACAACGAAGTCAAAGACTTACCGCCACGTCAGCTTCCAGTACTGCCGCGCACCTTGAAATTGTCTGGCTTAGAGCCATTTGTGATTGATGATGACTCGCTATTTGTGAATGTGGGCGAGCGTACCAATGTGACGGGTTCTAAGGCCTTTGCTCGTCTGATTATCAACGAGCAATATGATGAAGCGCTAACTGTAGCGCGTCAGCAGGTTGAGAACGGTGCGCAGGTGATTGATATCAACATGGATGAAGGCATGTTGGACGCAATCAAGGCAATGACTCACTTTTTGAACTTGGTGGCATCAGAGCCAGATATCGCGCGCGTGCCGATTATGATCGATTCCAGTAAATGGTCAGTGATTGAGGCTGGGCTGAAATGTGTCCAAGGTAAAGCAATCGTCAACTCTATTTCCATGAAAGAAGGCGAAGAAGAGTTCATTCGTCAGGCGAAATTATGCAAGCGCTACGGCGCCGCCGCTATTGTGATGGCGTTCGACGAAAAAGGTCAGGCCGATACCTTTGAGCGTAAGATTGAGATTTGCAAGCGCGCTTATGATTTATTGGTAAAAGCGCTAGATTTCCCGCCGGAAGATATTATATTCGACCCGAATATTTTCGCGATTGCGACTGGTATTGAAGAGCATAACAACTACGCCGTTGATTTTATCAACGCGACACATTGGATCAAACAACATCTGCCTTACGCCAAGATTTCTGGTGGTGTATCTAATGTAAGCTTTAGCTTTAGGGGTAACGACCCTGCGCGTGAAGCGATTCACACCGTGTTTTTATACCATGCCATCAAGGCTGGCATGACCATGGGTATCGTCAACGCCGGTATGATGGGTGTGTATGACGATTTACCTGCGGAACTTAAAGAGCGTGTGGAAGACGTGGTGCTTAACCGTGTGGTTGACCCCAATAATCCACTAGCCGCTACTGAGCGCATGATTGAGATTGCCAGCACGCTTGTGGCTGGGGGTAAAAAAGAAGCGGCGACGCTAGAGTGGCGCGGCACGCCAGAAAACCCTGTGCCAGTTGAGAAGCGCCTGAGTCACGCCATGGTGCATGGCATTACCGAATTTATTGTAGAAGATACCGAAGAAGCACGGCAAAAAGTCGCAGCGGCTGGTGGCAGACCGATTCATGTGATTGAAGGCCCACTCATGGATGGCATGAACGTGGTCGGTGATTTGTTCGGCCAAGGCAAGATGTTCTTGCCGCAAGTGGTGAAATCCGCACGCGTGATGAAATCTGCTGTTGCGCACCTGATTCCGTTTATTGAAGCGGAAAAAGCGGCAGACGAAGCACGCACGGGGATTGTAGCTAAACCTAAAGGCAAAATGGTAATTGCAACAGTAAAAGGCGATGTGCACGACATCGGCAAAAACATCGTTTCTGTGGTGCTGCAATGTAATAACTTTGAAGTAGTGAATATGGGCGTCATGGTGCCTGCATCAGAGATATTAGCCATGGCTAAAGCCGAAAAGGCCGACATTATTGGTTTGTCTGGTTTGATTACCCCGTCATTAGAAGAAATGGCACACGTTGCGCGTGAGATGCAGCGCGACCCCTATTTCCAAAGTCAGCAAATGCCACTATTAATTGGTGGTGCTACTACTTCACGTGCCCATACTGCGGTAAAAATAGCACCGCATTACGATGGTCCGATTGTTTATGTGGCCGATGCTTCACGTTCGGTGACGGTAATGCAAAACTTACTCACGCCTGAAACACGGGGTGCTTATTTGGCTGAGATTCAGGCAGATTACGAAAAAGCGCGTACGCAGCATGCTAATAAAAAAGGCACGCCGATGTTAACTATCGCTGAGGCGCGTGCCAATAAAGCAGATCTTTCATTTGCAGGCGAAGATGCACCAGTGAAACCTAAATTCATCGGTCGTCGCGAAATTAAAAATGCAGACTTGAGCATCATTGCGCAATACATCGATTGGACACCATTCTTCCAAACTTGGGATTTGGCAGGTTTTTATCCAGCCATCTTAAAAGATGAGGTGGTTGGCGATGCCGCGACCAAGGTATTCAGCGAGGCGCAAGCTATGCTCAAAAAGATCATCGATGGTCGCTGGTTGACAGCTAACGGTGTCGTTGCTTTGCATCCTGCCAACAGGGTACACGATGATGATATTGAGATTTACACCGATGAAACCCGTGAGCAGGTTGCGTTTACCTATTACGGTATGCGCCAGCAAACCGTAAAACCTGTCATTGATGGCATTGCCCGCCCTAACCAATGTTTAGCGGATTTTATTGCACCTAAAGGTACCCCAGACTATATCGGCTTGTTCGCAGTGACGGCTGGCTTAGGCATTGAAAAGCATGAGAAGAATTTTGAAGATGCACATGACGACTACAGCAGTATCATGCTTAAAGCCTTGGCAGACAGGTTAGCTGAAGCGTTTGCCGAGTATATGCATGAGCGCGTCCGTGTTGACTTCTGGGGCTATGCCCCGAATGAAAGCCTAAGTAAAGAAGCGCTCATTAAAGAGCAATACCAAGGTATTCGACCTGCCCCAGGCTACCCTGCCTGCCCCGACCATACGGTTAAACCAGATATGTTTAAGTTGCTACAAGCGGAGACTATTGGCATGGCATTGACCGAGTCATTTGCCATGTCGCCAGGCGCTGCGGTGTCAGGTTTCTATTTTGCACATCCAGAAAGTAAGTATTTCAGTGTGGATAAAATTGGCACAGATCAACTACAGGATATGGCAGAGCGTAGAGGGTTAACTAAAGACTATTTAGAGCGCTGGTTAGCACCGAATCTATCTTAAATTTCCAAAATTTTGTGGTTTAGAAACAAATAAAAATCTTATGCATATTCATATATTAGGTATTTGCGGTACATTCATGGGCGGTATCGCAGTGCTGGCTAAGGCTGCTGGCCATAAAGTCACAGGCTGTGATGCCAATGTTTATCCGCCAATGAGCACGCAGCTAGAGGCGCAAGGGGTGGAGTTGATTGAGGGCTTCGACCCATCGCAAACAGCGCTTAACCCAGATATTTATGTGATTGGTAATGTGGTGTCACGCGGCAATCCTTTAATGGAAGCGATTTTAAATCAAGGCTTGCCGTATATTTCAGGCCCGCAATGGCTGGCAGAGAATGTGTTGCAGGGTAAGTGGGTGCTAGCAGTAGCTGGTACGCATGGCAAAACTACAACAAGTTCTATGTTGGCGTGGATATTGGACTATGCAGGCTTAGCACCTGGATTCCTGATTGGCGGAGTGCCTGAGAATTTTTCAGCATCCGCACGTCTGCCACAAACACCAGTACAAGATAAAAACAGCGTATCGCCTTTTTTTGTGATTGAAGCGGATGAGTATGACACCGCTTTTTTTGATAAGCGTTCCAAGTTTGTGCATTATCGTCCACGTACTGCGGTACTAAATAATCTTGAGTTTGACCATGCGGATATTTTTGAAGATTTAAATGCGATTGAAAAGCAGTTTCACCACTTGGTCAGAACAGTACCTCAACAAGGCTTAGTCGTTGTCAACGGTAAAGAAGCCAGTTTGCAACGAGTGCTCGATAAAGGTTGCTGGACACCTGTAGAGAAGTTTGGCACGGATGACGACTGGCATGCAGTTAATGCACAAGGCAACGGTAGTTTTGATGTTGTTTACAAAGGACAAATGCAAGGACATGTGGCTTGGGGGCTGTTAGGCGAGCACAATCGCATGAATGCACTGGCAAGCATTGCTGCTGCACGTCACGCTGGCGTTGCTGTTGAGGTCAGTATTGCTGCCTTAACCGCATTTAAGAACGTGAAGCGCCGCATGGAAGTGCGTGGTGAAAGTCGAGGTGTGGTGGTGTATGATGATTTTGCTCATCACCCAACCGCGATTGAAACTACTATTGCAGGTTTACGCGCGAAAGTAGGTGCGGCACGAATCTTGGCAGTATTAGAGCCTCGTTCTAACACCATGAAGCTAGGCGTAATGAAAAATGCCTTACCTGCTAGCTTGGCACAAGCTGACTTGGTATTTTGTTATCAGGCGAATTTAGGTTGGGATGCCGGTGCGGCACTTGCGTCAATCGCCAATAAAACGCAAGTACATGACGATCTGACGCAGTTAATTCTTGCCATTAAGCAAGTAGCAACCGCTGGTGACCATGTATTGGTGATGAGTAATGGTGGTTTTGGTGGTATTCATCAGAAATTACTCGATGCTTTAAAAGAAGTGTAGACATTTGGCAAAGCAACCTACAAAAGTAGCGTTACATTCATCGACCTCACTCATTGTAAAAATCAAATCAATGAGTGTGATGACGATTGCGCTCAGTATTTCTTTACTCGTGCATTTAGTGATTCTTAGTATCCATTTCGAACCAGAGCTTAAAAAATTTCGCGATAAGTTACCAGTATTAGAAGTGGTGCTGGTTAATACAAAAACAAAAGCAAAACCTGACAATACAGAAGTCTATGCACAAGCAAATCTGGATCGCGGTGGCAATACAGATTTAGATCGGCAAATGAAAACGGCTTTACCTGCATTAAAACAGCAGCAAGCAGATGTGACACTAAAGCCAGTGGTGAATGTTAAGCAAAGTGCTAAGGCTAGTGAACAGCCATCAGATGAGACACAGGCACAAAAAAATGTAGCTGCGCTAGAAAAACAAGCACAAGCATTAATGACCCAGCTTGAGGCGAAGCACACGGTTGAATCTCAACCAGTACAAAAAGCCAAAGCAACAGAAGTAGATACTCTCCCACAGGAAAGCCAAAGCAAGAGAATTAATCTACAGGACATCACTGCGGCTGCGCTAGAAATGGACCGTCTAGAAGCGTTAATTGCCAAGCAGCAGGATGAGTATCAAAAACGACCTAAGCGCAAGTTTGTCGGTGGCCGCGCGCAGGAATATCGCTATGCGCTATATGTAGAAGCCTGGCGCCAAAAAGTAGAGAAGATTGGTAATCTTAATTATCCGGAAGCTGCAAAGAACTTAAAGCTGTATGGACAGCTACAACTAACTGTTTCAATTAAGGCCGATGGTAGTATTGAGTCTATAGAAGTTAATCGTAGCTCTGGGCATAAGGTGCTGGATGCGGCTGCTCAACATATTGTTGAGTTAGGTGCCCCCTATGCTAGGTTTCCTGACGATGTGCGAAAAGAAATCGACGTATTGAGCATCACCAGAACATGGACCTTTACTAAAGAAGATAGTCTAGCAACGGAATAACTTTGCGCGTGTTTTTTATATTGCTTTTGCGATAGACTCGTTATTTAAGCTGCTGTGCTTAGGTATATTAGTAATGTGCATCCTCTTAATAATTTCTTGAGCATTCATAACGTTTGCACTATTTCAGAACTTTCTAATTAACGGTTAACTTTTTAATGACTAGTCACTTCCAATATCACGTATTTTTCTGCTTAAATCAGCGCGAAGGCGGTGCAGCTTGCTGTATGGACAATGGCGCGGAACAGGCTTTTGATCACATGAAGTCACGTGTGAAAAAGCTCAACTTGAACGGTGTGGGTAAAGTGCGCATTAACCGTGCTGGTTGTTTAGATCGCTGTAACGAAGGCCCTGTCATGGTAGTTTATCCTCAAGCCGTTTGGTACACCTTTGTGGATAACGATGATATTGATGAAATTATAGAAAGCCACTTAGTCAATGGTAAAGTGGTTGAGCGACTCTTGGTTTAATCTGCAGATAGATAATAACTTATTAGATTAAAGTTAATTTAACTTGGATTAAGCGCACACTCAATCAGTGTGTTCATATTCTCTGCCAACACCTGCTTCATTTTCGCATCAAGCGGTGATGTGTTGCTTTCACGCATAGCCTCACCCCAATGCGAGTTTGGAAAATGTTTGTCATGCTCAAAGCGCGGAATCACATGCCAATGGATATGCGGGGTTTTATTACCTAAGCTGGCTAAATTTATTTTGTCAGGGTTGAGTGCTTCCCTTAATGCAGTTTCCACCGCAAACACCACTTTCATCATGCGCGCGCGGTCTTGCGGTGCTAAATCAGTCATTTCTTTAATATGGTCTAGTAACTCTACACGACAATAAGCTGGGTAATCTTCATCGTTAAGCAACACCACACGGCAGAAATCATCTAGCCATAATATTTCATGGGGCGTGGGTTCGCATAATGGGCAACTCATTTAATCCCTTTTAAAACTAATAAAAATAGACGATTAAGAAGCAGTTAGCATTCGGTCTAACGTGAGTTTTGCTAGTTTTGCTTCATGCGCTGGTACCTTAATCTGGTTCACTACCTTACCTTCCACCAAATTCTCCAGTACCCATGCTAGGTGTTGCGGGTCAATACGCGCCATCGTAGAGCATTCACACACTACATGGCTCATAAACTGTACAAGTTTACCTTCTGGTTTCATTTGTTCTGCTAGACGGTTCACTAAGTTTAACTCAGTACCCACCAGCCATTTTGTATTGGCAGGCGCATCACTAATCGTTTTCAAAATATATTCAGTAGAGCCCACATAGTCAGAGTGTTGGCAAACTTCAAACGGTGCTTCTGGGTGCGAAATCACAAATCCATCAGGATGTTCTTCTCGGAATTTAGTGATATTTTGGAGGCGGAACATCTGGTGCACAGCACAATGACCTTTCCACAACAAAATCTTCGCATTCTTGATTTGCTCTACAGTTAAGCCACCTAGCGGTTGGTCAGGGTCCCACACCGGCATTTGTTCTAGTGGAATGCCCATTTTGTAACCGCTCCAGCGACCTAAGTTTTGGTCAGGGAAGAACAACACTTTTTCACGTTGTGCAAATCCCCATTCTAGAATTTTTGGTGCGTTGGTGCTCGTACATACAATGCCACCATGCTCACCGCAAAACGCTTTAAGGTCAGCAGCCGAGTTAATGTAAGTAATCGGCGTGATTTGCTCATCAAAATTAAGTACTTTATTCAGTTCGCGGTAACTACGTTCAACTTTAGCAAGGTTTGCCATGTCCGCCATTGAGCAACCTGCGGCAAGGTCAGGCAAAATCGCGATTTGCTCTGGGCGGCTTAAGATGTCGGCAACCTCGGCCATAAAGTGCACCCCTAGAAATACAATGTACTCAGCATCTAGGTTTTCAGTGTAGCGAGAGAGTTTAAGTGAGTCACCAGTGAAATCAGCATGGCGATACACGCTTTCGTGTTGGTAGTGGTGCCCTAAAATAACAAGGCGTTTCCCTAATTTCTCTTTGGCGGCAATAATCCGGCGCTGACAGTCCGCATCGTCTGCGGCTTGAAATTTTTCAAATTTAATTGGGGCGGCTGGTATGGTTGCAATAGACATAGTATTTTCTAAAAGTGCGCACGCTAAAGCGTATATTTTATAACGGAAACATAGAATAAGTCGACGAGCGGGATGAAGCACAAGGCGCACGGAACGCAGCAGCCGAGATAGTACGATTTGTACATCGAGGTCGCGAGTCCCGCGCAACGACGTGATTCGCACACGTAGTCATTTATTCTATGTTTCCTAAAGTTAATTGATGTCGTTCACCTAATCGTCTTAATGCATCTACATTTGTCCACGAAAACACCCGTTTTGCAGCCTCACGCCAATCGACCCATTCATATTGCAAATGTTCGTCAGGCGCCAGTGTAACGGGCAAGGGACTAGGTAGCACTAAGCCGAATAAGTGTTCGCGGTTCTCTGTGACGCCAGGCGCATAGCGATGGCGCCAATGAGGGTAAATTTCATACACATTTGAAACTTGCCAATCTTCCAAAGCGAATTGCTTAGCATCTATGCCTGTTTCCTCAGACACTTCACGAACGGCTGCCTGATAGGGTGTTTCATCACCCTCAATGCTACCCGTGACTGATTGCCAAAATCCTGCCTTATCTGCACGTTCCATAATTAACACTTTTAAATCAGGTGTGTGGATCAGTACAAGCGCAGAAACTGGGGTTTTATACGTTTTCAATGTGGATTGTTGGCCGTGTTAATGGTTTATGACTGAACCGTATTGGTTTTAGCAGCGCTAGTGAGGTTTTTTGGCAGTTGAAATACAACGCTTTCAACCACACCTTGCAACTCCTGAACATTACCCGCGCCAAAGTTCTGTAATTGCGCAATCACTTCTTTCACTAATACCTCTGGGGCAGAAGCACCGGCAGATACCCCTACTTTTTTCTTGTTAGCTAACCATTCTGGTTTTAAGTAACTGGCGTTATCCACCATGTAGGCATCAATGCCTTGGTTTTTTGCAACTTCACGCAAGCGGTTAGAGTTTGAGCTATTAGGTGAACCTACGATAATCACCAAGTCACAATCTTGCGCCATGATTTTCACTGCATCCTGTCGATTTTGCGTGGCATAACAAATGTCATCGCTTTTCGGCGCGTTAATATGTGGAAATTTCTCTTTTAGTGCGTTGATGACTAAAGCTGCATCATCCATGGAGAGTGTGGTTTGTGTTACGTAAGCGAGCTTAGCAGGGTCTTTCACAGTTAATACAGCAACATCTTCAGGCGTTTCTACTAAGTACATTCCGGTGCTGTTTGTCGTATCGCTTGCTTGATGATCGTCGGTGCTAGTTTGCTCAACTTGCCCCATTGTCCCCTCAACTTCAGGGTGGCCTTTGTGACCAATCATCACGATCTCCATCCCTGCCTTGCGCATTTTCTCAACTTCTATATGCACCTTCGTTACTAACGGACAGGTCGCGTCGTAGGCAGTCAGCCCGCGTGATTCAGCTTCTGCCCTTACCGCTTTTGACACGCCATGTGCGCTAAAAATGACGATACTGCCACTAGGAATTTCATCTAACTCTTCAACGAATACTGCACCTTTGGCACGTAGCTCATCGACGACAAATTTGTTATGCACTACTTCATGGCGCACGTAAATCGGCGCACCGAATTTATCTAAGGCTTGTTCCACGATAATAATAGCGCGGTCAACGCCCGCACAAAACCCGCGAGGGTTAGCAAGTACGATAGCGGCTTCGATTGAAGGCGCTTCGCCTGTAGGCTGGTGTTTCAGAGTGGTTTGTTCAGGGTTCATATTTCATCAACATTCAAATTGCATCAAGCGCTGAGCGCATCAGGTATAATTGCTTCTTTTAAAATAATTAAATTAAAAATATTTTCAGTGAGTCGGCATCACCCAATATTGGGTTAGCTGGCATTAAGTTAGCTGGACTATACATTTTTACTATGAAAAATACTGCAACCCTACTGATTACTTGCCCAGATACTAAAGGCATTGTCGCAGCAATCGCTGATTTCTTACTTCAGCACAATGCTAATATTTTACACGCAGACCAACATCAGGATGCGGAAAATAATCTATTTTTAATGCGCGTTGAATGGGATCTTACAGGATTCAATTTAAATGAAGCGAGCTTTAATCAGGCATTCTCTGAAGTTGCTAACAAATTTAGCATGCAGTGGCAGCTTAAATTATCTCAGCATAAAACGCGCGTCGCCATTATGGTATCCCAATATGACCATTGTTTAGCTGATTTGTTGCATCGTCATAAAAGTGGGGAATTGGCCTGTGAAATACCTTTAGTGATTAGTAACCATCGTGATACTGAAGCGCTAGTTAAATTTTATGGCATTGATTTTCATCATATTGAAGTCAATAAAGACAATAAGTCTCAAGCTGAAGCTGCTCAATTTAAGCTCTTTGCGGATTACAACATTGATTTAATCGTGTTGGCGCGCTATATGCAGATTTTATCGCCAGACTTTGTATCACGCTACCCGCAACGTATTATCAATATTCATCATTCTTTCTTGCCAGCCTTTATTGGTGCGCGACCTTATCACCGCGCATTTGAGCGTGGTGTTAAATTGATTGGTGCAACCAGCCACTATGTGACAGAAGTGTTAGATGAAGGTCCCATTATCGAGCAAGGCATAGACCGCATTTCGCATCGAGATCAAGTAGAAGACCTTATTCAAAAAGGGCGTGATCTGGAGCGCGTTGTCTTATCAAAAGCGGTACGCTGGCATATTGAAAACCGTATTCTGCTATACGCGAACAAGACGGTTATTTTTGATTAAGAACATTCAATTAGTTAAGCCGGTAATTAATTAAGCTAGTCCAGTAAAAAAGCGCAGATTAATCTGCGCTTTTTTTATCAATTGTTTGTTAGCAACAATGTTGATTTACCAACCTAGTTGTTTGGCAATATATTTTCACCAGCAAATAAATCAGCAATCTCTTCACGCTTTCTGACTAAGTGGCACTGATCGTTATCCACCATCACTTCTGCGGCGCGTGGTCTAGTGTTGTAGTTACTAGACATGCTCATGCCATAAGCACCTGCAGACATAATTGCCAACAAATCACCTTCTTGTAATGCAAGGGCTCTGTCATGACCCAAAAAGTCGCCACTCTCGCATACTGGCCCTACTATTTCGTAAATTACTGAAGCTTCTGTTCGAGGCTTAACTGCTTTAATGTCGTGGTAAGCATCATAGAGTGCTGGGCGCATTAAATCATTCATCGCAGCATCGACAATCGCGAAGTTCTTTGTTTCTGTTTGTTTTAAATACTCAACTTTAGTGAGTAAAACACCAGCATTGCCGACTAAAGCACGGCCAGGCTCAAATACCAGTTTCACATCGCGATCACCTAGTTTCTCGCGCATTGCTTTTGCATAAGCCGTAAACTCTGGTGGTGTTTCGTCGTTATAGCAAATGCCAATACCTCCACCAAGGTCGATATGTTGGATATGAATATTGTTTTCTGCCAAAGCATCTACCAGTGCTAGAACGCGATCAAAGGCGTCTAAAAACGGGGATAACTCAGTAATTTGGGATCCGATATGACAATCCACACCATGAATCGCGATATTTGACATTCCTGCGGCTTGTAAATAAATGTCCAACGCATCTTCATAAGCTACGCCAAATTTATTATTTTTTAAGCCTGTAGAAATATAAGGGTGGGTTTTAGCATCTACGTTTGGGTTTACCCGTAATGATACAGGTGCAATTTTCCCCATGTAGGCCGCAACATCGTTCAAGCGTACTAACTCACTGGCAGACTCTACGTTAAAGCAAAAAATACCAGCTTCTAAGGCTGCGCGCATTTCTTCCGCGGTTTTACCTACACCAGAGAATACGACCTTTTTAGGGTCCCCACCCGCAGCAATCACTCTGGCCAGTTCACCACCAGATACGATGTCAAAACCAGCGCCAAGTTTTGCAAATAAATTCAAAATCGCAAGGCTAGGGTTAGACTTTACAGCAAAGCATACTAAGTGGTTGGCGTCTTTAAAGCCAGTGCTAAAGCGTTCAAAGGCTTGGCTAAGTGCAGATTTAGAATATACGTAACAAGGTGAGCCAAAATTCTCTGCAACTTGTGTAAGTGCAACATTTTCGGCATGTAACACGTCATTTTTAAGCGTAAAAGTATTCAAAGTAATGTCTTAACAATAATAGGTTGAAAAGCAGCCGATTTATTGACTGGATGAAGTCGGCTGTGGGTATGCTTGTTCAGGAATGTATAGCGGACCTTTGGTGCCGCAGCCTGTTAGAATTAGCTGAGTAATCAAAAGTAACATAATTTTTTTTGTAAATGGCTTCATAAATATTTAGTGTGATTATTTTAGATAAAGTTGATTATCCACAGCATTTAATAATGCGACTTATTCTATCATTTTTTAGCTGTCTTAATGTTAAGCTAATGTTGTAGAACGCTATTTAGTAACCGTTTATTCGGTGAAATTTACCGACTGTCGGTTGCTAATGGACATCGATTGATGTCAGTAGCATGATGCATTTTAAGTAAAAGGGGGATTGGAATGGTGAACTCAAAAGTAATCCGGCTTAGTCGTATGGCAATATCAAAAGGCTTTACTTTGATAGAGTTGATGATAGTTGTAGCAATTATTGGCATTCTTGCAAGTGTGGCTTTACCTGCTTATAACGATTATGTGGAAAAAGCAAAAGCAGCAGAGGGGCCTACTGCATTGGCAGATGCTAGAGTGAAAATGGAACAGTTTTTTCAGGATAATCGAACTTACGATGGCGGGCCATGTCCTGCAAATATCAAAAACTTTACTTTCACCTGCGACTCAGATGCTACTACATATACGTTAACCGCAGATGGTGTTGGTGATATGAGCAACTTTCAATTTACTATTGATCAAGACAATAATAGGTCTTCTGTCTACGATGGTACTAGTGGTGCCGGCTGTTGGTTAACAGGTAAGAATGGCACATGTTAATTTTGTGCAAAAATCGGCAACAAATACGGCGGACTAGTTTTAGTCATGCTGGTTTTAGTTTAGTCGAATTAATGGTGGCTGTGGCTGTGATTGGTATTCTTGCTGTATTTGCGTTACCAAGTTATACAATTTGGATTGAGAATACTAGAATTCGAAATGCGGCAGATTCAATTAACTCTGGCTTACAAAAGGCACGGGTTGAAGCATTAAAACGTAATGCAGATGTTAAGTTCGAGATAGGTGTAGGGTCTGATTGGACAATCGGCTGCGTCAATGTGACTGCTGATTGCCCAGACACGATTGAAGAGAGGCGCGTTAAAGAAGGTTCTTCAGCCAGTATCTCTGTGACAGCAACGCCAGTTGGATCTACTATTTTGGTTTTTACCAGTTTAGGGCGTGTTCGGTCTGCATTAGAAGGGGCGCCAGAGGAGCCATTTACTCAGCTTGATATTGATAACTCATCGATGAGTGGCTCGGAAAGTCGAGATCTGCGAATTTTGATTGATGCTGGTGGTGCTGGCAAAATGTGTGATCCTTATACAGGATTGTCTGACACTGATCCTCGAAAATGTCCTGCCTGAGGTGTTTAAATGATTAAACAAAATCAAATAATGAGAATTGGGCGTCCAATATTAAAAGCCTCAAATCTTAAAGCTAAAGCGCAGCAAGGGATGGCGTTACTTGAGTCTATGATTGCAATTGTCATTTTCTCAATGGGAATTTTGGCTTTAGCTGGCCTGCAAAGTGTGTTGGTTAAAAGTACGTCAGATGCTAAGTATAGAGCTGAGGCTACGTTTATCGCTCAGCAGCGCTTGGGGTTGGTATGGGTGGGCTCTGGTGACCTTGCTGATTCAGCAGAGGTTGATACTGATATATCAGATTTATTACCTAATGGTACCCGCACAGTTTCCATTTCGCCAGAGCGTGTTGTGACAGTGACAGTAAGTTGGCAATTACCGGGTGAAGATGAACATACCTATAGTGCTAATGCTAGAGTTGAAGGTATCTAAGATGAAGCTGAACAAAAAACATCTATCTTATGACCGGTTGTACCAGTCAGGCTTCAGTTTGGTTGAACTCATGGTCGGCTTAGTGATAGGCTTAATTGCCAGCTTAGTAATTATGCAAGTATTTTCAGCGTTTGAGGGTCAAAAGCGGAGCACTTCAGGTACGGCAGATGCGCAAACTAATGGGAGTATTGCATTGCATCACATTCAACGTGACGTACAAATGGCTGGTTATGGCTTGCCTATGCCTAGTGCCGACGCAGATAACACGTCACTTAATTGCAGTCCATTCCCAGTATTTGACCATGATGATAACCCAGCCACCCCTGACCTTGATGTATTTCCTTTGGTGATTGACGATGCAGGTAGCGCTGATGGTGTGAGTGATGTAGTGACAGCACGTTTTAGCAATACCGCAATGGGCGCAATTCCCGTCAAGATTGTCAATGCAACGAATGCTAATGCTGCTACAGGGTTGGCTGCGGAAAATAATATAGGTTGTAAAGACAATGATATTGTTTTGATTAGCCAAGGACCATTGTGCCGAATGACGCGCGTAGCAGATGCTAACGGAAGCCCAGATACATTGCAGAATATTGCTTTAATAGGATCTACTCCAGTGGGGGCGCCAATTGCTATTGGTGCAAAAATAGCTTGTATGGGTGATTGGCGCGATTACAGATATGAGGTTGTAGATAATCAGCTTACTTTGGATGGTGTGCCGATCGTATCTGAAATTGTGAATATGCAGGCGCAGTATGGGGTCTCAGCGGTAGCGAACAGCAATCAAGTGGTGAATTGGGTCAATGCGACTGGCGCTTGGGCTACACCTACGGTAGCTGACCGAAATAGAATCAAAGCGTTACGCATTGTTATAGTGGCTCGTAATGACTTATTAGAAAAAGATGACGTGACTGCTCCATGTACAACGGCAAGAGGAGTAGTAAATAATGGGCCTTGTGCATGGGATGACGCTGATTTTGATGCCGCGCCAACGATTGATTTATCAGCAATAGAAGATTGGCAGAGATATCGCTATAAAACATTTGAAACGATTATTCCATTACGTAACATGCTTTGGTCTAGGGATGTATTATGAAGATTCAAATCCTACAATCTTTCAAGCAACAAGGTGTCGTGTTATTTGTCGCGCTGATTGCATTAGTTGTCATGTCCTTGGCTGCTGTTGCGCTGATTCGCTCCGTTGATACTAATACCATTATTGCAGGCAATATGGCGTTAAAACATAATGCGCTAGTATCATCTGATCGAGGTGTAGAAACTGCCTTAAATTGGTTGGAAGCTCAGGCGGTAGCTAACCCAGAGAGTCTTTATTCTGATAACCTGGCTCAAGGTTATTATGCAACCTTTTTGCCAGAGGAAGGCTCTCCTGATTTAGACTCCTCGATCGTACTTAAAGCGGATGCAACATGGGCTGCTGCCGCTGTTGCCACTGGTGATGGCGTTGTTGGCGGTACAGAAACCAGTAGTGGCAACAACATAAGATTTATTATTCAGCGTATGTGTCGAGACACGGTCGCTCCTGCTAGCAATATATGTTTGTTAGGAGATCCTGAAATAGGCAATGGTAGTAAAAAAGTGGTACCAGGCGACCTGGGTGGCGCTGAAATTAATACCCAACAAAGTCCAGTTTACAGAATCACAACACGTGTCGCTGGGCTTAAAAATACCGTTAGTTATGCCCAGACATATGTCTATTAGGAGTTAGCGATGCAACGATATCATCAAGAGTATAGGTATGTTTGGAGTCGTTTGGTGGCGGCAATCGCTTTATCTTTTGCTATTCTGATGCCGCAAACTACTATTTCTGCACCAGTGATATCACCTTTGGATCTAGCCACAGTGCCATTGGCTAATAGTCCAACTATCACCATACAACCTAACCTATTATTTATTCTAGATGACTCAGGCAGTATGAGCTGGGATTACATGCCGGACTGGGCAAATAGTGGCACTGATTCACTATTTAGAAACGCTAGTTATAATACTGTGGCTTACAACCCTAGCATTCGCTATTTGCCACCAGTTTTTTTTGACGCATCAGGTTTAAATACAAGTCAGTATCCTAGCCAAGTAGGGCAAAACACAGATACAGGCGCAAGCACTGCAAGCAAACCAAATTGGCGTCAAGTGAAATATAACGCTTATAGCGGCTCTGGCTACCCTACAGGGACTAAAAATTTAGAAACAGACTCCGCTTACTACCATATTATTCCTGGTGAATATTGCACAAAACCTGATTTGCGAGTTTGTGTAGCGCAATCATCAGCTTCAACTACTTATCCTTATCCTGCGCCAGTCAGGTGGTGTAACAATACAACTAATGCTAGCGCGGCCACGCCCGCAGCTAACAGCTGCCAAGCTACAAGAATTCAAACAGGCACGACCTTTAATGAACTACGTGCTCCAACCCAGCGCACTGCTACCATTCGGATTGATAATTCAAATAGTTGTACTTCTGTGAATGGTGTTTTAATTTCAAGTAAACAAATTATGGCGAGTGCAATTACTTGTTCAAGTACAGAAAGTACCACAGCCGATAGAATCGTAACTGAAATCAATGCTTGTACTTATGCTAAAACTGGCAACTGTACTACGTTAGGTTACAGTGCATCTAGATCCTCTGCGACTATCACAATATTTGCACCGACAACTATTACAGCTACGCCCGATGCACCAACTTCAAATGGGTCGTTGACGACAACTAGAACTGCATTTTCTAAAAACAATGTACCTGGAGAAAGGGTGTTTGTGCCAATAGCAAGCTCAGAAAATGGCTATGTGTTACCTGGTTCTACTGTTAAAGCAGTTACTCGCACTGATTGTGCTGGTGCAACTTGTACTTATGTAGAAGAAATGACGAATTATGCAAATTGGCATACCTATTATGGTACGCGTGGGCAGTCGATGAAAACTTCTGCGAGTATTGCATTTAAAGATGTGACAGAGGATTACCGTGTAGGCTTTATGACCACATCGACCCGATCTGCCCAAATGCTTAATTTTGATACATTTAATACCATACAAAAAGCAGCTTGGTACAGTAAATTTTTTGCTGCACCAGCAGATAGAAACACGCCACTTAGAGGTTCACTCTCAAAAGCTGGACGTATTTATGCGAACGAGGCCTTAGCTAAACGAGGAGTTTTTACAGACCCTGTTCAATATGAGTGTCAACAGAATTTCGCTTTATTAACCACAGATGGTTACTGGAATACTGGCGATGAAACGTCAACCTATGCAGGTGGGCCCCTAGGCGTAGATAGTGCTAACGTGGGTAATAATGATAGTGCTGCTGATAACACACCAAGACCAATGCGTGAAGGCGCTACAGCCCGGTCTGATACATTAGCGGATGTTGCTAAATATTACTTTGATACGGATATACGTAGGAATGATTTAGGTAATTGTGACGGTGCTAAAGGTCCTGACGTTTGCCAGTCTCCTGCACCATCCACAGCTAACCAAAAGCAAAATATGGTGACGCTGACTTTAGGCATGGGGGTTGACGGTGTGTTGTCGTATACCTCTGATTACAAAATTGCGACATCAGGTGATTTCACTGACATAAAAAATGGCGTAAAAAACTGGCCTGATCCTATAGCAAACACTGGGCCAGAGCGCATTGATGACCTTTGGCACGCAGCTGTGAATGGTGGTGGAACCTATTTTAGTGCAAAAAACTCTACAGATTTGGTAAGTCAGCTTAAAGAAGCCTTAGCTTCTATTGAGGTGAAGCTTGGCGCCGGATCTGCAGCGGCAACTAGTACGCTAAACCCTGTCGCTGGAGATAATAACGCATACGTAGCTAGCTATACTTCAGGATATTGGATTGGTAATTTAGAAAAAAGAAGTATAGATATTGTGACTGGTGCGGTGAGCCAGTCAGCTAGTGCTTGCGTAGAAGATGTAGTGCCTTCCTCCTCGTGTGTTAGCCCATCCAGTGTTGTGCCTGATGGTAGCGGAGCATACAACTGTGTGACACCAAACATAACTGACGTAGCCGCTTGTAGTGGTACTTTGGTGGGTACTGACTGTAGTGTACCGCTATCAGTTGCTTGTGTTGGCACTTTGAAGAGTAAAGTAGCGAACTTAACCGATACCCGCAAAATATACATGAATAGTGGCGGTGCTTTGACGGACTTTACTTTAGGTGCAATTACCTCCGCAGGTTTAGCCAGCACCCTGCAACCTGCTTTTTTGGCGGCTAACTTAACACAATGGCCAACCTTAACCCCTGAACAGCAGGCAAATGTGACATCTGCTCGTTTAGTGGCTTATTTGCGTGGTCAAACTGGTTATGATGAAAATGCTACCCTACCTGAAAATAAGCTATTCCGTAAACGTCAGGCGGTGTTAGGCGATGCTGTAGATTCTAAACCAGCGTTTTTAGGTAAACCAACTTTTAAATATGCTGATACAGGCTACTCTGCATTTAAAGAAGCAAAAGCAACCAGAGCTAAAATGGTATTTATGGGTGCCAATGATGGCATGTTGCATGCGTTTGATGCAAATACATTACAAGAGTTATGGGCATATGTGCCGAGTATGGTGATTCCGAATATGTGGAAGCTGGCAGATAGCGCATATGGTAATAAGCATAGTTATTATGTGAATGGTGACCCTATTATTTCCGATGTCTATGATGGTGCAGCTTGGAGAACAATATTAGTCGCTGGCTTAAACGGTGGTGGCCGCGGGTATTACGCACTAGACATTACAGATCCGGTTAACCCTACCCTGTTATGGGAATTTGATGCGAATGATCAGCCAAATCTAGGTTATACCTTTGGCACGCCTATCATTACTAAAAAGTCTGATGGGACATGGGTGGTCTTAGTTACCTCTGGCTATAACAATATTCCGGATAACAGTGCTTTTTACTTGTTGACTGATACTAAGTTCAAACCTAATAATCCTGCACTTTATAATGGGGGAGATGGTAAGGGGTATTTGTATATATTGAATGCACTTACCGGTGTTGAAATTTCTGCGATATCAACGGGTATCGGAAGTACATCATTACCAAGTGGTTTGGCCGAAATCAGTGCTTATGCTGATGACCCAGAGAAAAATAATACCGCTACTTATGTGTATGGTGGTGATTTGTTAGGTAATCTCTGGCGGTTTAATCTTGCTGATAATAGTAAGCTATTATTTGCAACGCTCCAAGCATCAGGTGCACAGGCAATTACCACTAGCCCAGAGCTAGGAACTATTAAAAATAAACGAGTGGTGTTCGTAGGAACTGGTAAGTACCTTGAGGTGAGTGACCTGACAGATATTAGCAAGCAAACGCTTTACGCAATTAAGGATGATAATGCGACTTCTACAGTCACCGACCCTCGATCTGTTCTTGTGCAGCAAACCATCGTGCCTGAGGGTTTTGATACGCGGAAGAGTGGAACGAGTAACGCTGTAGACTTTGGTTCTGGTTTAGGTTGGTATATAGACTTCCCTGATAAAGGTGAGCGTCAGAACGTGGCATCGCAACTAGTACTAGGTACTTTGCTTGTACCAACCACAGTACCTACCTCTTCTGCTTGCCAACCAGCAGGCTATGGTTGGTTAACTTTCTTAGATTATGAAACAGGTACGGCGGTTAATAACTTAGGCTCTAATGTTGTTTCGTTAAGAACTAATGCGCCTACGGTTGGTTTTAATGTGGTTTATATTGATGGTAAACCAAAAGTTTCAATCGTAACAGCAGATAACCCGACACCTCAGATATTAGAGGTTCCATTTACTGGCTCTGGTACTGGTTTCCAAAAACATAGATCTATTTGGCGAGAGTTAAATTTCTAGTAGAGGGTATCTTCTATAAATTAAGTATAGCGCTGTAAATAATGTGGTTAACTTTTACGCTGTTTCCCTAGTGAAGCAATACCTTTTAAGGTAGATGGTATAGAGTAATCCGTACTAGAGGAGTCTCGGTATTTTATTTTTAATGAGTGGTATATTACAAGTTTTAACATCTACACTAGTCATAAATGCGTTTACTCAGGGCGAGTAGTGTAGATAGCAGTGGCCGTTTGCTCTAACACCTCGCCGCTTTTTTCTGTTTTACGTATCTTTACCGGAATGTTTTGATAATCAAGAGCAAGCCATATCTCGGTTTTTTCTTGATTATCCCCACTCTTTAATAAGTGCAAAGTTTTAAGCTCACCCAGCTTAGTATTAATCGTTTCCTCACCTTCAAAGCTATAGGTGTAAGTGCGTAAATATTTACCATTTGTCATGGTTATTTGCATAGAGTTTAATGGTGGGGTAAACATAAACTGGTACATAAAGCTTAAAAAATCCTGTGTTCCTTCAGGTAACGGTTCTGACTTTTTGCCCTTTTTACTTGTCATTTCAATGACACCATCAGACCACAACAAATTTGCGTATTGGTTCTTTTCACTATTCCCACCGTATTGGTATGCATAATAGTTTGGTTTTAAACCTTCTTCATTCACGGTTCCTTCACTGTATTGTTCTAATTTACTTAGAAAAAGTGAAGCGACCCCTTTTGCCTCGGTAATGCTGGTTAACTGATAGGAATTTCTACGCAGGCTCATATTGAAAGTAATCTGTGTGACACCAAGTACACCTGAGTCACCACCACGCGTGACTTCAAATTCGGTTTGTACGTATTGATAAGCCGTCGTTATGTCTGTATTGGCACTACTTGCAGTTTCAGTAATTGTAGTATTTTCTATCGAGCTCTCTGCAATTAAGCCTTCACTTTGAGGGCTGGTATCGGATTCTGTATTGGTTTGATTGTCAGAATCAAGTGGATTGGTATTGGGAGTTTCAGTATTTAACACGCTCGTAGGTACTTCCGAATCTAATGTTGGTTCATCTGTATCAGGAGCTGTTGACTTTTGTGTAATTGGGTTCGGGCGTTCCTGAGGGACGTATGGTTTGATAGGCCTTTTCTCTGGAAGTGCTTTTACCAAGCGAACATTAATGGAGGTTAGATTTTTAATATCTGATGGAAATGAAATTGAATAGCTGATGAGCAATAATATATGCAAAGCCATAGAAATAAAGGCTGCAATTAGTAGCCATTTATTTTGGGCAAAGCGTAATTTTAAGGTGCTCAGTATCATGTGGCTTTGTGATGAGTGATGTTCAAGTTGATGACGCCGAATCAATTTTTTCTGAGCTATTATTAAGTAACTGATGAGTAATCAGTCCATTTACTACGCCAAAAAACAATGCTGCTAGTGCAAAAATTGGGATTAAATAAGCAACGCTGGCATGTGGAATCAGCCATAGCCTTACAATCATTAGCTGTCCTGCAATGTGTGCAAAAGCCGCTATCATGCTTAATGATACCGCACCAAAGTACTTTCTTGGTAAGTGCATACTAAGCCACAACACACCTAAACTAAATAGTGCGCCGGCTAGACTCAGTATGAAAGTTGGCGATAGAAATTGACCTAACAATAAACTGCTGGCAAACACACGGAGTATGCTTACCCAAGCGGCACTCGTAAAGTTGTATTTATATAGTACATATAAAGTCACAATGTTTGCGATACCTGGCTTAACGCCTGGTAAAGGGGATGGAATCAGTGCTTCTAACATATGTAGCGCAATAGCAAATGCTGCAAGTTTGGCTATTCTGTGATCATCGAGGGTAGTGTTAATCTGCATTTAATCGTATATGTATGATTGATTGCGCTATTTTTACACTAATAGTTAAGTGAGTCGTAGTGTTTTGTTTCGCCAACTAGTTCTAAACTTAGTTGGTTCGGTAAGCAAATAGCAGCCTGACCTGATCGTGATAACCAGCCTTGGTGCACACAGTATTGATTATGGCATGGGGATTGGGCAAATCTGGCTTTGCCGTTCATGATACTGATTGTGGCGTTGCCTATCGTTCCTTTGACATGAATATCACGTTGTTGATTAAGGCTGTAGGTGCCATAAACGGTATCACCTAGGCGGATTTGAACTGTGGTCGCATGCTCATGTGACCACAGTTGTTGGAACAGAACGATGATCAACATGCTGCTGGCAACAAATATGAGCCAATCACCAATGAGCATGGCACTTGTTATCGCTTTAATGTTGCGTAGTAGTTTGAACATACGCATGCTTCTTAAAATCTTGATCCAGCCAAGTGAGTTTATTTTGCATTTCCTTGGTGACAAATACTTGAGATGATTGATTAATCACCATAAAGTGATTAATACCCATCGCAGTAGCGATTTTTGATTTGCTTTCAGCAGGCTCAATAAAAATGGGTTTTGATGCAACATCAGAAAGTACGCCAGCTTGCGAATGATATGGTGCTTGCGGAGGAATTAGTACTGTTACTGCTTGCGTATGTTGGACTGGATAACCTGTGCGCGGATCAATGATGTGACAATAGCGTTTACCATCTAACATGAAGTAGCGCTGATAATCACCAGACGTACCAATTGCCCAGCCATCAAGTAAATCAAGTGTGGCAATCGCAGAAGGTTTACGCGGATGTTGTATCCCTACCCGCCAAGGCTTATCTCCATGCTGACCAAGTGCAATGATATTGCCGCCTATGTTAATGAGTGCATGCTTCACATATTGCTTGCGCAGATAGCGTACTGCTCTATCTAAGGCATAGCCTTTTGCATAGCCGCCTAAATCAAGCTTAACACTACTATTTGTGCTGTAAGCAGAATTATTCGTCACAACAATATCATCCATACTAGGGTTTGCACTGACTAAGGCGCTGATTTTCTTATCATCGACACTGGTTGCGGCAAACTCATCTGCCTGAAACCCCCATGTGCCGATTAAATGGCCAATGGTTGGATTGAACAAGCCATTCGATTGTTTTGATAGTTTTGTGGCATCTTGCAGAACTTCTATCATGAGTGGGCTGATGTTTAATGGCTTGTTTTGGGAGGCGAATGCTAAGTTGAGCGCGCCTAACTCACTGACTTGGTTTTCAGAAACGGGCTTCCATGCGTGTAACTGATGATGCAAGTGCTGAAAATCTTGCAAGATTTCATTTGAAAGAGACTTAGCACGCTCTTCTGGTTCACCATAAATACTGATATCAACCAGCGTGCCAAATACGAAGCTTTGGCTGTGGTAGAGCGGCGGTTTTTGATAAACAATGAATCCTAATATTGCAATGCAGCATATCGCTACAGTCAATACGGTGCTCAACCCTTTACGCATTTATTGGAGCTGTTGTTGCTCTAAAGCATTGATAAAGAGGCTGGCTGGATTGCAATCGGTTTGGTTTGCAATTTCGACCATACCAGTAGGGCTTGTTACGTTAATTTCTGTCAGGTGCTCACCAATGACGTCTAAACCCACTAAAAACAGACCTTCTTGCTTCAGTACTTTTCCTACAGTCATTGCAATGTCACGGTCTCGACTAGTGAGCGGCTGAGCCACACCAGTACCTCCTGCGGCTAAGTTGCCGCGCGTTTCGCCAGCCATTGGAATCCTTGCAAGTGCATATGGTAATGGTTCACCATCAATCACAATAATACGCTTATCGCCTTGCACGATAGCTGGTAGATAACGTTGCGCCATGATAGTGCGGGTACCAAACTCGGTAATGGTTTCCAATATCACACTGATGTTAGGGTCTTGCAGCGTGAGCCTGAAAATACTGCTACCGCCCATGCCATCTAAAGGTTTCACTACAATATCTTCATGTTTCTTTAGAAAATCACGAATGAATGTTTGATTGGAAGTGACTAAAAACTCAGGTGCAAATTGCGGGAACCGTGTGACTGAGAGCTTTTCATTCCAACCGCGGATCGTCACGGGGTTGTTCAATACGCGAGCGCCCTGATTAGCTGCTATTTCAAGTAAGTAGGTGCTGTAAAGATACTCGTTATCAAAAGGAGGATCTTTGCGCATGATAATCGCATCAAAATCACAGGGGGCGAACTCTGCTTTCTCAGAAGTGATATAGTTTTTTTCAGTAAAGTTAAACTTCTGTACATTAATTCTAGCTTGTTCGCCACGCAGAAAAATATCATGTTGCAAGCTCACAAATAGCTCATGACCACGCTGACTAGCCTCTCGCATAATGGCGAGGCTAGTGTCTTTGTAGCTTTTTAAGCTTTCAAGCGGATCCAGAATAAATACTAGTTTCATGTACAGACTTTATTGATTTAAAGGGTCTTGTTCTTGCAACTCAATTGCAGCAGCCAGTAACGCTAAACGTGCGACTACACCATACGCATAAAAGCGGTTAGGGGTGGCATCTGGCGCGCCTGCACAGTCAGGTAGCGTGCAAGGTTTTTCAAAAGCCAACGGCACAAAGTGTGAGCCTGGCGCATTCAGATTTTCATCTACGCCTCTACCAGTGTGTACACGGTAAAAACCGCCAATCACAAAGTGATCCATCATATAGACTACTGGTTCTGCAACCGCATCATTAATGCTCTCAAACGTGTAAACACCCTCTTGAATAATCACTTCAGTGACTTCTAAGCCTTCCTTAATCACTGACATTTTGTTACGTGCCTTGCGGTTTAGGCCACGTACGTCATCAGGGGATTTGACAGTCATAATACCCATGCCATAGGTGCCGGCATTGGCTTTTACAATCACAAATGGCTCTTGGGATACGCCGTATTCTGCGTATTTAATTTTAATCTTTTCAAGCAATGATTCAACTTTAGCAGCGAGGCAGTCTTCGCCAGTGCGGTCATTAAAGTCAATTTCGCCACATGTTTCAAAATATGGATTAAGCAACCATTCATCTATACCTAGCAATGCCGAGAACTCATGTGCAACACGGTTATAAGCAGCAAAGTGTTGTGATTTTTTGCGTGTACTCCAGCCTGCGTATAGCGGCGGAATTAAATCTTGTTCTAAATCTTTAAGAATGTCAGGAATGCCACCGGATAAATCATTATTAAGCAAAATTGCACAGCTATCAAATGCGGTAAGATTGGTAGTGCCTAATTTGGATGCTGGCAACTTGATGCGGTTGCCTTCGCGTACCACAGGTTCTAACAATAGCGGCTGACCATCATGTGTTTCTAGTAAGGTAGGTTCGGTGATTTCTGGTGAGATTGAGCCGACTCTTACGTCCATGCCTGCTTGTTTTAAGATATTTGCAAGCTCAACTACGTTGCGCAGGTAATAAGTATTGCGGGTGTGATTCTCGGGAATGATAAGTAAGCGGCTTGCCTCTGGGCAAACCTTTTCTACCGCGACCATGGCTGCCTGCACACATAAATGCAAAAATTCTGGATTAAGGTTGTTAAAGCCACCTGGAAATAAATTCGTATCAACAGGTGCTAATTTGAAACCAGCGTTGCGTAAATCAACAGACGCATAGAATGGCGCCGCATGGTCTAACCATTTTGTACGAAACCAATGCTCAATTCTTGGCATGGCATCCAGCATGCTTTTTTCAAGTGATAAAAGTGGGCCATTGAGAGCTGTTGTTAAATGCGGAACCATATTTTCCTTTTTTAAACTTTAACGCGGTTAGTTAGGGTAATCGCTATGCCAATACAGTGCCGTTTTAAGTAATCACTTGGTGAGCCTGTGCATCAGCATGGTAGCTACTTCTTACCATGGGGCCACTGGCTGTATTATTAAAGCCCATCGCGTCTGCTTTTTGTTTTAAAGATTCAAAAATATGAGGTTCAACATAACGCATCACTGGTAAATGATGCACGCTAGGCTGTAAATATTGCCCCAGTGTCAGCATGCTGACATGATGCGCGCGTAAGTCTTGCATCACTGCTAGAATTTCCTCATCAGTTTCACCCAAACCTAACATCAAGCCTGATTTGGTAGGAATATGTGGATACATTTCACTAAATACTTTTAATAAGTTTAATGAGTTTTGATAGTCAGAGCCTGGTCTTGCTTGTTTGTATAGTCTTGGTATCGTTTCAAGGTTGTGATTCATCACATCAGGCGGCGCCTTGCGAAGAATTTCAAGTGCAATATCTAAGCGACCACGAAAATCTGGGACTAATATTTCAATTCTGATATTGGGTGAGTGTGCACGTACCGCTTGGATACAATCAACAAAATGTTGTGCGCCACCATCCAGCAAATCGTCACGATCTACGCTGGTAATGACGACATAATTGAGTCGCATCTGTGCAATCGTTCTCGCTAGATTTTCTGGTTCATTCACATCTGGAGGTAGCGGTTTGCCGTGTGCGACATCGCAAAATGGACAGCGACGTGTGCAAATATCGCCCAGAATCATAAAGGTTGCGGTACCACTACTAAAGCATTCACCAATGTTAGGACAGCTGGCTTCCTCACAAACGGTATGCAGATTATTCTCACGCAATACACGCTTGATCTCTTGATACCGTGCGCCATCAGGTGCTTTCATGCGTATCCAGTCAGGTTTGCGCTGAATTGGCTGCGGAATGATTTTAATGGGAATGCGCGACGTCTTTGCCGCGTCAATTTCTTTTACCCCAGCAACTTTTGGTGTGGGCGTTTTATTAGGGGTTACGTTCGTCATGCAAATGCTCTAGTTTGCTGGTAAGCATTTTTACAAGTTGCTCACCAATGGTTTGTATATTGGCATCAATGCCCAAGTCTTTAGTTTGTGTCACTGCAAGCCCTTTGTAGCCACAAGGGTCAATCGCGCTAAATGGCCTTAAATCCATGTCTATATTAAGGCTTAGGCCGTGATAGCAACAATTGTTTTTAACACGTAGCCCTAATGAGGCTATTTTTGCCTCGTCTGAGTTAGCTAAGCTTACATAAACGCCAGGCGCATCTTTTTTTGCTACTGCGTTTACTTTGTATTGGGCCAGTAATTCTATCACTGTATTTTCTAGCAAGCTGACTAAACTACGTATATTAAGATTGCGTCTTGATAGGTCTAATAACACGTAAAGGATGACCTGCCCAGGTCCATGATAGGTGATTTTGCCACCACGGTCCGTATTCACGATGGCAATATCATCACGGGAAGGTGGTGCGACCTGTTTACGGTTGAGTCCTAGTGAGTAAACAGGAGGGTGTTCAGTGAGCCATATTTCATCGGCTGAATCTAACCCTCTAGCTGTTGTGAATTGTTGCATCGCCTCGCATGTTGCTTCAAATGAGGTAACGCCTAAATTTCTAACAATGATATTGTTTAACATCACTAATGGATGAGTAACTTAAAGCGTGTACTTCACTAATGGGTGTGATGTTAACAAGCGATAAACATCATCAAGCTGGGCCTGCGAAACGACATCAACAGAGCATGTCAAACTGATATATTTACCATTAGAACTTGCACGCATTTCGATATGTTCAGCATTAAAGCTTGGCACAATCGTTTGAATCAAGCTAATAATCGTCGTCGAGAATATTTCTTGTGTTTCCCCCATCACCTTAATAGGAAATCGACAGGGGAACTCGATGAGTGGTGGTGTTACTTGTGGGTCGATATCAGTCATCTTAATTGCGTTTAATTTTGTTAGGTTGTTATTGCATCATTAATTTAATAGAGTCCCAAGCCCGACCAAATAAGCCTGCTGCAGCGACTGACTTATTTGCAATTAATGCACGTTCGCTGATGGTTCTGCCATTGAGTACAAATTTAACTTGGCCAATCACTTGACCTTTTTTGATTGGGGCAATTAGTGGCTGTGTACTTGAAACAATCGCTTTAACATTGGCGTACTCACCTTTTGGCAGCGTCAAGTAAAGGTCGCTTGCTACGGTTGATGAGATTTCATTTGCATCGCCTTTCCAAACTTTAAGCTTACTCACCGCTTGGTTTTGTTTGTATACCAAAGTTGAGTCAAAGAATTGAAATCCATAGTTCAATAGTTTTTGGCTTTCAGTGGCACGCGCTGTGTCAGTCGGAGCACCTAGAATGACTGAAATATGACGTGTGTTGTCGCGTTTTGCCGTAGAAATTAAACAATAACCTGCAGACTCGGTATGGCCGGTTTTCATGCCATCTACGTTAGGGTCTAGCCATAAAAGACGGTTGCGGTTTGCTTGTTTAATATTGTTGTAGGTATATTCTTTAACAGAGTACAGGCGTTTGTATTCTTCTGGAAAGTCGCGAATTAGTGCCATGGCTAAGGTCGCTAGATCTTCTGCAGTGGTGTAATGTTGTGGGTCTGGTAAGCCAGTAGCATTCATGTAATGCGTGCTCTTCATCCCTAAACGTTGCGCCTCTTTGTTCATCATTTGCGCAAACTGTTGCTCTGTACTCGCAATTCCTTCGGCCAGCGTAATTGATGCATCATTACCTGAAACAATAATCATGCCATGTAGAAGTTCATCAACAGTGGCAGGTTTATTAGGCTCGATAAACATTTTTGAGCCTTCAGTTTTCCAAGCATGTTCGCTTACAGGTAGCGTTTGGTTTAGTTGTAAATGGCCGTTTTTAACTGCTTTAAATACGAGGTAGGCAGTCATGATCTTTGTGAGTGAAGCTGGCTCTACACGCATGCTCGCATTGTGTTGTGCAACCACATGCCCATTATTAAAATCTTTAAGTAAGTATGCCTTGACCGCTAAACTTGGCGGTGGTGCAATCTGTGCAGCACCGGCATGTGCTAAGTTTGTGAAAGAGGTAATAGCCAAAGTAATGGCTAAAGAAGAGTTGGTAATAATGCGCGTTAAGCTGTATTTTTTGATGATATGCATGAGATTCAATGGTTGGGTTTACTGATTGGTAACAATGGCTGATATATTTAGCTGGCTTCGTACTTTGTTTGCATGAATGTCTGCTTCTCTTTTACTTGAAAAAGGACCTAATTTGACACGATGCAAACCATTATTATACACGTTAGTGACGGCTGCATCGCCCGCAAGGTCTAGGTCCATAATTTTCTTTTGTAACAATTCACCATTGGCTTCACTCTTAAAAGCACCTGCTTGTACGTAATAGCCCGAGGGCGATATTGCTTTACTGGGCGCTGATTGGGATATCAACGTGTTATTAGTATTGCTTGAGCTTATTAATTCAGTTGTTTGAGCTGTGCTAGTGCTGGATGGTTCTACAGCTGCAACATTCGTCTTAGCGGCAATACTTAAAGCTTCTGGGCTGGTATCAATCGCAGTGACCTCTACTAGCCCGCTGCCTTGGGCGACTAAACCAAGTTTATAGGCGGCCGCATAGGACAAATCAATTAAACGATCATGTTTAAAAGGGCCTCTGTCGTTGACTCTTACGACCACAGCACGTCCATTGGTAGGATTCACTACTTTTACATAGCTAGGAATCGGTAAAGTGGTGTGTGCTGCGGACATGCCGTACATATCATAGACTTCGCCGCTAGAGGTTTTTCTACCGTGATAGCGCTTTCCATACCATGACGCAACACCTTGTTTTGAATAAGGTGCATAGGTTTTCATCGGAACATATTTTTGACCTAGAGCTTGATAGGGTTTGTTGCTACTGACGAGCGGCTTTTCTGTTCTAGGTTCGGCATCCGGAATGCTAGCAATATCAATTGAGGTGTTGTCGCCAGGGCCGTCATCAAGGTAATAACCGCCTTTATTATTAGACTCTTTAGATTGTTTTGCTGGTGGGCTTTTGGTGTTTGTTGATTCAGGTTTTGTGCTGTTTGTACTGGCACAACCAGCTAACAATACCAACCACAAAATAATGAAGCTTTTTTGGAAAATAACCATTGAATTCCTCCTCTGCAATACAAGTAACTAGGTTGCAACGAGTTTTTTATGCGTGTGTATGCTCATCAGTATGCCAAAACCTAGGTACAGTGTCACCAGCGAGGTGCCACCATAGCTAATTAACGGCAATGGTACACCAACAACAGGTAATATGCCGCTTACCATTCCCATGTTCACGAATGCATATGAGAAAAAGTTAAGGGTAATACTACCAGCTAATAGTCTAGAAAATGTGTTTTGCGCCTGTGATGCAATCACTAATCCACGGGCGATAATCAAGCTAAATAGAGTGAGCAGTAACATATTGCCTAAAAAGCCAAATTCTTCACTAAAGACAGCAAAAATAAAGTCCGTAGTGCGTTCTGGTAAAAAGTCGAGTTGCGTTTGCGTGCCATTGAGCCAGCCTTTGCCCGCGCCGCCGCCAGACCCAATCGCGATAATCGCCTGAATCGTATGGTAACCAGCGCCTAATGGGTCTTGGGTGGGGTCAAACAGAATTTCAATACGTTTTCTTTGGTACTCATGCAATAACGACCAAAAAACAGGCATAAGTGCGAGTAAAGAGGCTGATGCTATTAATAGAAACCGCCAACTTAAGCCGGCCAGAAATAATACATAGAAGCCGGAAGACGCAATCAATAATGATGTGCCTAAGTCAGGTTGTTTCATAATGAGTGCGACAGGAATTGCTAGCAATACGCTACCTACCACAAAGTTGCTGGCGCTAGGTTTGCCTTCTCTACTGGCAAAATACCAAGCGAGCATCATTGGTACGGCAATTCTCATTAATTCAGAAGGTTGAATTTGCATGAAGCCTAAATTTAGCCATCGGCGCGCACCATGACTGATGGTCCCGAATAGTGCGACACCTATCAGTAGCAATAACCCAAGGATGTAAAGTGGACGCGCCGCACGCTCCAGATTCAGCGGTGAAATGTTGGCGGCTAGCCACATCGCACCCAGTGCCACAGCAACGTTAACGCCTTGTGCATAAATGCGTGAAAAGTCTTGGCCTGATGCACTGTAAAGAACAAATAAACTTAATAACAAAGCAAAAAACAGGCAAGCCATTAAGAATGAGTCGAAATGCTTGAATAGAAAATGAAAGATTTTGCTAATCATGGAACTCTTCTTCTGAGGTAGTCGTGGTGCCGGTTGCGCTTGCTGGTAATGGTTCCGCCACAGCCGCAGGTTCGATAGCCGGCGTTTTTCCTAATAAGTAATAGTCCATGACTTTTCTTGCGATAGGCCCAGCTGCGGAGCCACCGTGGCCGCCGTTTTCAACAATCACAGCAAGTGCGATGGTTGGGTCTTCAGCGGGGGCGAATGCAATAAACAATGCATGGTCACGATGGCGTTCATTGATAGTATGCTCGTTATATTTCTCGTTTTGCTTAATGCCAATCACTTGGGCCGTACCTGTTTTTGCAGCGATTGAGTAGCCAGCGTTTGCACCGACACTCGCAGCAGTACCACCAGGTAAGGTGACGTCTACCATGCCACGTTTTACAATCTCCACATTATCAGGATTTAGCGTGATGCGGTCTTGCACGATGTTAGGAATGAATACTTGCTTACCCGTTAAGCCATTTTGAATTTTTGTCACTAAATGTGGTTTCATGGCGACGCCATTGTTCGCCAGAATTGCAGTAGCTTGCGCTAATTGTAGCGGTGTTGCTAGCGTATAACCTTGCCCAATCCCAATAATCACAGTTTCACCTGGATACCAAGGTTGTTTGTAACGACGCATTTTCCATTCTGGTGTTGGTAATAAGCCTTCGATTTCACCCTTAATATCAATATCAGATTTTCTACCAAATCCAAAATGGCGCACAAATGATGTGAGTCTTTCTATTCCTAACTCCATGGCCAACCCATAAAAAAAGGTGTCACAAGAAACGGTAATCGCTTTTTGCATATCTACCATGCCGTGTCCACTTGGTTTCCAGTCGCGATAGCGATGTCGGCTACCAGGCAGCATAAAGAAACCTGGGTCTTGAATCGCAAAAGGTGGATTGCGCTTCCCTGCCTCTAGCCCGGCCAGTGCGACGAACGGCTTGAATGTGGAGCCAGGTGGGTAAATGCCTCTAAGTGGGCGGTTAATGAGTGGTTTGTCTAAAGACTCATTAAGCAGCTTCCAGTTTTCAGTATCAATCCCATCTACGAATAGATTTGGGTTAAATGTTGGTTGACTGACGTAGGTTAACACTTCGCCTGTTTTTGGATTAATGGCAACCATTGCACCACGGCGCTCGCCAAATGCAGTTTCGGCAATTTCTTGCAGTTTACTGTCCGCGGAAAGAATCAAATTGTCGCCAGGAACCGGTGCGTTGCTAGATAACACCCGCACGGCATGACCATCTGCATCAATTTCCACCTGTTGGAAACCCGTGGTGCCGTGTAGCTGCTGCTCATAAAATTGCTCTAAGCCGCTTTTACCAATGTGATCTGAGCCTTTATAGTTTGAATAAACGCCTTCTTGTTTAAGGTTTTCTATGTCTTTGTCATTAATGCGCCCGATGTAGCCCACCATGTGTGAACCCAGCTTACCAAGTGGGTAATGTCTAAACAATCGTGATTTAATTTCAACGCCAGGAAATCGGTAATGGTTAACTGCAAATTTAGCCGCCTCAATTTCATTAAGATGCGTGCGAATTGGTGCGCTTTCAAAGCTGTGGCTTTGTTCTCTAAATTTTTTAAAGCGCTTTTTATCTAATGAGCTAACTTCAATCAGTTGGCCCAGTTCGGTAATCGTGTTGTCGAGATTTTTTACTTTAGCTGGTGTGATTTCTAACGTATAAACAAAAAAATTATGTGCGAGTACAACGCCATTTTTATCTAAAATTAAACCCCGGTTAGGAATGGTGGGGACAAGAGAAATGCGGTTGTTTTCTGCTAGCGTTTGATAGTGGTTGTAATGCAGTATTTGTAAATAATAAAAGCGAAATGCGAGTAGCGCAAATAAGCTAAGTACAACTAAGCCTGCGACACCTAGGCGTAGCCTAAAATAATATTGCTCATGAATATAGTTTTTGAGTTCAGCAACCATACTTACCTCATTTACTACGAGAGGCTCTGCTGGTGTTCAAGCCAAGTGCAACGGCAGTTTGCCACAAAATGACGCCTGTGAAGCTAGGTAAAAAGTAAGCCCAGCCTAGTGATTCATTACCAGCAAAGGTTTTTACTGTGAGTAAGGTAAGTTGTGAAATCAATAATAGTAGTAATACATAAACTAGTTGCTGTGTGTTGCTGAATAATACCAAGCGACGCTGGTAGATGACGGCCACAAAAGTAGTGACGGTATAAGCAAGCGCATGTTGTCCAAAGACGCCGCCTGTCGCTAAATCTACCCATAAACCGATAAACCAAGCAGTGCCAATATTACATTTATTGGGTGCGCGGAGTATCCAGAAAATGATGACCAATAATACAAAATCAGGGCGTAGCTTAAGTGCAACACCTGACCAAGGCAGCAGTAGGCATATGAATGCGATTAGCAGTGATAAGTAGATCGTTTGTAACTTAGTCTTGTGCATTTGGTTTGTTTGGGGTGCTAGAGTCAATGGCTGTTACAGGTGCGCCATTCGTTATTTTTTTATGTTGTCCCGATGCCTTCATCGGAGGTGCTTTTACTGTTTCAGCAGCGGTAACGCTGGTGCCGGTATTTTCTGTTGTCTGATTAGTGCTGACTGCGCTGTTAGTGCTTTCTAGTTGAGAGATACTAACGAGTAGTACTTGCTTATGATTCTCGATCCCACCTGTAGGCACGCAAATGATTCTAGCAAACGGTGAATCTGGCGTGGTTTGAATGTTTGTCACAGTAGCGACAGCAAGCCCTTTCGGATAGATGCCATCAATACCAGAGGTAATCAGTTTGTCGCCTGGTTTGATATCTACGTTTGCTGGCAGGAAAGGTAGGTCTAAGGTGTTGTCACGGCCATGCCCAAAAGCAATTGCTCGTAATCCGTTACGTTCAATTTGGATGGGAATGGTGAGTGATTTGTCAGTAATCAGCGTGACTTCACTACTTGCTGGATAAGTGCGTGTCACCTGCCCAATCACGCCTTTTGCATCAACAACCGCGGCACCCTCCACCACATGATGAACACTACCTCGATTCACGACTATCTTTTTGGTAAAAGGGTCGCGACCTACATGTAGAATTTCGCCAAGCTGACTAAATTCTTCAAGTGATTGATTGGCTTGTAGCAACTCGCGTAAATTGGTGTTTTCTAGCTGAAGTGTTTTCATCTTTTGCAAAGAAATTGCTTGTATCAAAGCTTGTTTTCTTAGCAGCTGATTTTCATTGAGCAAGCGGTGGTGCGTAGAAAAATACTCGTTCGTTGATTCGTAGAGCATGGAGGGTGCATTTGCAATGAGTTGCAAGGGTTGTAACACCACCATTAAATGTTCACGTAGGCTACCTAGATATTGCAACCGTGAATCGGTTGCCATTAGCGCTAATGACAGTGCAGAAAAGAACGCTAGGCGTGCAAGCGGACTTGGACCGCGCGCAAAAAAAGCTGGGGCTTGTTGTTGATCCAGATTTTGATGATAGCCAGCCATTGTGAGTGTGTTTTAGTTCCAAACGTTAATGCGATTAGTAGGAAAACGATAGGCCGTATCAATACGGCCTATCGTGATGGTTTCAATTAAACCAAAAGCTAAAAACTGGTGGGTACTCAGTCGCAGTAATATTTACCGTTTTCAGCATGCTTAGTTTTTTGATGGTAATTTGGTTATTCGTAAGCGAAAATGCTGCCTAGTCTATCCATTTCCTCCAGCGCACGACCGCATCCGCGAGCCACGCAGGTAAGTGGGTCTTCTGCCACAATCACTGGTAAACCAGTTTCTTCAACCAGTAGACGATCTAGATCGCGTAACAGTGCGCCGCCGCCAGTGAGTACCATGCCTTTTTCTGCAATATCTGCGCCTAGCTCTGGTGGTGTTTGTTCAAGCGCTGATTTTACGGCACCGACGATAGCGTTGAGTGGCTCAGTCAGTGCTTCAAGAATTTCATTGCTTGAAATTGTAAATTTGCGTGGTAAACCTTCTGCAAGGTTGCGACCAGTCACTTCCATTTCCAGTACGGTTGAACCTGGGAAAGCAGAGCCGATTTTTTTCTTGATGGCTTCAGCAGTAGGCTCTGAAATTTGCATGCCGTAGTTGCGACGGATGTAATCAATGATTGCTTGGTCAAATTTATCGCCACCTACGCGCTCTGATTTTGCATACACGATACCGCCAAGTGAGATAACGCCCACTTCAGTCGTGCCGCCGCCGATATCGACGACCATCGAGCCTGTTGCTTCTGATACTGGCATATCCGCACCAATTGCGGCTGCCATCGGCTCTTCAATTAAAAATACTTGTTTAGCACCAGCGCGTTCAGCAGATTCTTTAATGGCACGGCGCTCAACTTGGGTAGAGCCAACAGGGACGCAAATGATAATACGTGGGCTTGGCGCAAACCAGCGTGAATCGTGCACGCGGCGGATAAAGTACTTAAGCATTTGCTCTGTGATGGTGAAATCTGCAATCACACCATCTTTCATTGGGCGAATGGCTTGAATATTGGCAGGTGCTCGACCGAGCATGCCTTTTGCCTCTGCACCAACGGCTAGAAGGATTTTTTTGCCATTAGGGCCACCTTCTAAACGGATAGCAACGACTGACGGTTCGTCAAGTACGATGCCTTTGCCGCGAGAGTAAATAAGGGTGTTTGCTGTGCCTAGGTCAATGGCAAGATCATTTGAAAAATAACTACTAATAGAACCGAACATTATGTTTTTCCTGTGGTGTGGAGCTTGTTTAATACTGTTTACTTGTTTAATCCTTTGGTAATCGTCACTGACGCAATTAAGGTACACGTAAAATCAGGTTATAATACCGTATATCTTGTTGAAAATTAAGATGCATTGGAAAATTAAGGTGCATGGGGATAATTTTAAGAGAGTGGCGTAAGCTTAATAGCGATTGTGTCACTTGCACTGTCCTTCAATTGACAAACAATATATAAAAATAGGTTTTTTACCTACCCAATTCAACTATACATTTCGGACTGTTAGAAGTATGGCACTTAGTACTGAAGATATCAAAAAAATAGCGCATCTTGCCCGTATTGAAGTGAGCGATAGCGATGCTGCTGCAACCTTGTCAAAACTGACTGGGATTTTAGGCCTTATCGAGCAAATGCAGGCAGTGAATACTGACGGCATTGTGCCGATGTCACATTCGCAAGATGTGGTGCAGCGTTTACGAGACGATGTGGTGACCAAAACCAATCAGCGTGAGGCGTTTCAAAAAATTTCGCCTGCAATTGGCAATGGTTCCGAAGCGCGTGCGGTAGATGGCGGTCTTTATCTTGTCCCTAAAGTAATCGAGTAATCGCAATATGATCAACAGTAGCTTAAAAACTTTAGCCCAAATGTTGGCTAATAAAGAAATTTCTAGCGTAGAGCTGACACAAACCTTTTTGAATCGAATTGATGCGTATAACCCAGTGATTAATGCTTATATTGCATTGGATCACGAAAAAACGCTCGCTCAGGCTAAAGCGGCAGATGTACGTATTGCCGCTGGCAATGCTACGCCGCTGACTGGTATCCCTATCGCACAAAAAGATATTTTCTGTGCAGAAGGTTGGAAAACAACGTGTGGTTCGAAAATGTTGGAAAACTTTATCGCACCCTATGATGCGCACGTGATTACGCAATTTGATCATGCTGGTGCGGTGAATTTGGGTAAAACCAATATGGATGAGTTTGCGATGGGCTCATCGAATGAAACCAGTTACTTTGGTGGCGTGAAAAATCCGTGGGATTTCACTCGTGTACCTGGCGGCAGTAGCGGCGGTAGTGCTGCGGCAGTGGCTGCGCGTTTATGTGCGGCAGCCACTGGCACGGACACTGGTGGGTCAATTCGCCAGCCAGCCTCATTGTGTGGCTTTACTGGATTAAAACCAACCTACGGTGTGGTTTCACGCTACGGTATGATCGCGTTTGCCTCTAGCTTGGATCAAGCGGGACCGATGGCAAAGTCTGCTGAAGACTGTGCATTGATGATGAATGTGATGGCTGGTTTTGATGAGCGCGACTCAACTAGTTTGAATCGTGACAAAGAAGATTACACCCGTGAGCTTTACAATTCAAATCCAAATAAGCCGTTGCAGGGTTTAAGAGTTGGCTTACCTAAAGAGTTTTTTGCAGACGGCTTGGATGCTGGGGTTGCAACGGTGATTGAAGATGCAATTGCTGAATACAAGAAACTAGGCGCCGAGATTGTAGAAATTTCACTGCCAAATACAGGCTTGTCTATTCCTGTTTATTACGTGCTAGCGCCGGCTGAGGCGTCAAGCAATCTATCTCGCTATGACGGTGTGCGTTATGGCCACCGTGCGTCAGAATATACTGATTTGATGGATATGTACTGCAAGAGCCGTGCTGAGGGCTTTGGTGCAGAGGTTAAACGCCGCATTTTAATTGGCACGTACGTGTTAAGTGCAGGTTATTACGATGCTTATTATCTTAAAGCCCAGCAGATTCGTCGTTTAATCGCGCAAGACTTCGAGGTAGCTTTCAAAAAATGTGACGTAATTATGGGACCTGCAGCACCATCTACCGCGTTTAAGGCAGGTGAGAAAGTGGATGATCCTGTTGCCATGTATCTGCAAGACATTTACACCATCTCAACCAACTTGGCTGGTTTGCCTGGCATGAGTGTTCCAGCTGGTTTTGCTACAAGTGCAGATGGTAAGCCATTGCCAGTAGGGTTACAGATTATTGGTAACTATTTTGATGAAGCGCGTATGTTGAACGTGGCGCATCAGTATCAACAAGTGACAGATTGGCATGCTCAAGCACCAACCCTGGATAAGCCAGAAGGAAACGCATAATGGAATGGGAAGTCGTGATTGGGTTGGAAACGCATACCCAACTAAGAACAAATACTAAAATTTTCTCAGGTGCTTCAACCACTTATGGTGCAGAGCCTAACACGCAAGCGTGTGAAGTGAGTATTGCATTGCCTGGGGTTCTGCCAGTGCTGAATAAAGAAGCAGTTAATTGCGCGATACAGTTTGGTTTAGCGGTGAACGCAGAAATTGCTCCGCGCTCAGTATTTGCGCGCAAGAACTACTTTTATCCAGACTTACCTAAAGGCTACCAAATTAGCCAGTATGAGCTACCAGTAGTGGGTAAAGGTGCGGTGACCATACAAGTGCCAGCTGTTGGCAAAAATGCTGCTTATGAAAAGGTGATTAACATCACGCGTGCGCATTTAGAAGAAGACGCTGGTAAATCTGTGCATGGTGCGGTTGAAGGTATGAGTGGCATCGACCTTAATCGTGCAGGTACCCCGTTGCTAGAGATTGTGACTGAGCCAGACATGCGTTCAGCGGCTGAGGCCGTTGCCTATGCAAAAAAACTGCATGAGTTGGTGCAGTGGATTGGTATTTGCGATGGCAATATGCAAGAAGGCAGTTTTAGGTGTGACGTCAACGTATCAGTGCGACCAAAAGGTACAGAGAAGCTCGGCACACGTCGTGAAATTAAAAACCTGAACTCATTCAAGTTTATGCAACAAGCGATTGAGTACGAGACACGCTGGCAGATTGAAACCTTGGAAGATGGCGGTACGATTCAGCAAGCAACTGTGCTGTTTAACCCAGATACAGGTGAAACACGCGCAATGCGTAGTAAAGAAGAAGCAAACGACTATCGTTACTTCCCTGATCCAGATCTATTGCCATTAGCCATTACAGAAGCTGATAAAGCGCGAGTTGCTGCACAAATGCCTGAGTTGCCAGAAGCAATGAAACTAAGGTTTGAAACGCAGTTTGGCTTAACTAGCTATGACGCTGCCAGCCTGACTGCTAGCCGTGAGTTAGCTCAGTATTTTGTAGAAACGGTAGACGCAGGTGCAGATGCAAAACCAGCTGCCAATTGGGTGATGGGCGCTATTTCAGCAAAACTGAATGCAGAAGAAAAAACATTGGCTGCATCACCAGTTAGCGCAGTGAATTTGGCTAGTCTGCTAAAACGTATTGCTGATAACACCATTTCAAATAATGCAGCTAAACAGGTGTTTGAGGCGATGTGGAATGGCGAAGGTGAAGTTGATGCTATTATTGACGCAAAAGGCTTAAAACAAGTATCAGATACTGGCGCAATTGAAGCCATTATTGATGAAGTTTTGGCTGCGAATGCTGCAATGGTAGAAGAGTTTAAAGCGGGTAAAGAAAAAGCATTTAATGCTTTAGTCGGTCAAGCGATGAAAGCTTCAAAAGGTAAAGCCAACCCTGCTCAAGTCAATGAAGTGTTGAAGAAAAAACTAGGCGCTTAATTCTTATCACTAGGGTCAGTTTAATTTTTGTAAGTCATTGATAGAGCCTCTAAAAATAAAAGCCTTGCGGTGTTAGCCGTAAGGCTTTTTTAATTGTAGGCTGGTAATTTGGGTTCACTGGCTTGCTTGTCAGGCAATGATTGCGCGACAGGTCACTTTGTATTTTATGGTGTTTCTTTACTGGGTTGGCTCTTAAGCAAAAGGTAGCGTTTTTTATCTTCTTCAAAACGTTTTCGGGTCGCGCCAATCGCAGTATTCCGAGCTGCTATTTTTTCGTCTAGGCTTTCAATCTGTGCCTGTTCGTCAGCAATGTCAGCTTTCAGCTCGCTAGGAATTTCTTTCTTTCTTTTTTGAAAACTGGCGACCATTGCCTTTTTTGTATCAATACTTTTTTGATGGTTAGCTTTTTCTTGCTGTAAATTCTCTAGTGCAATTTTATCTAGCTGAATATTACGCTCTAACGCTAAGTCAATTTCGTTGGCGTTAGTAAATGCGCCAAGTAATGCTTTATCTTTTTTAGATTGTTCTGATTTGGCTTGTTCTATTTTTGCAAGCGCATCGGTATTGTCTTGAGTTGGTGCCGGCTTGTTATGTTTGACAGTAATGCCCTGACGGTTAATCAGTGAGTTTTCACGATTAATGTATTGAGTAGGGATGGAGTCACCATAATGTGTGACTCCTTTTTCATCTTTCCATTTTACGATTCGCCCCGTACTCTCTGCTTGTGCATATTGGATTGAACACAGCGTTAGACATAGTGCTAATGACCAGAGCGTGTTGGTGGCAACCTGACTGATTGCAGCTGAAGCCAATGAGATTGGCTGTTGTAACGGTTTAAACAATCTTTCCATGTCGATGTGAATAACCTTTCTGGTTGCTACATTAACTATGGATCAGCAAGTGTCCTGCAACAAGCCGCCTGTAGTTAATTAAATGACACCATATTTTTGTCGATATGCTTCAACTGCATGCAAATTTTGCGCCATCTCAGATTTGTGATGTAGATAGGTCAATAAATCATTGAGGTTAGCAATAGCGCAAACTGGTATCTTGTTGGTGTTAATCACTTCTTGTACTGCCGAAAGCTCGCCTAAGCCTTTCTCTTGTCTGTCGATGGCAATCGCTACACCGCAAGCACTGGCGCCGCTTGCATTAATTAGCTCAACAGACTCTCGTACTGAGGTGCCTGCCGAAATCACATCGTCGATGATGAGAACTCGACCTTTCAATGGGCTACCCACAATCACACCACCTTCGCCGTGATCTTTGGCTTCCTTGCGATTGTAGGCATAAGGGACATTGTGACCATCTTTGGCAAGTGCAATCGCAATACTTGCCGCTAATGTAATGCCTTTGTAGGCTGGACCAAATAACATATCGAATTCAATGCCAGAGTTTTTAATCGCTTTAGCGTAAAATTCGCCAAGTTTCATCAGACTTTCGCCATCATTAAATAAACCAGCATTAAAGAAGTAAGGGCTTAGCCTGCCTGCTTTGGTTTTAAATTCACCGAATTTTAAAACCTCTTTTTCAATCGCAAATGCGATAAAATCTTGTCTGAACTGATCGAGTGATTGGGTCATAATAGCTTCTGATAATTATTTGGAATTAAGTTTTGAAGATTATATCGTTAAATTTAAATGGCATTCGCTCTGCAACCAATAAAGGTTTATATACGTGGTTAAAAAAACAGGATGCAGACATCGTTTGTATGCAGGAAATCAAAGCGCAAGCTGGCGATATGACTGATGAAATGTTGAATCCAGAAGGATACTTTGGCTACTTTCATTACGCAGAAAAAAAGGGTTACAGCGGCGTAGGTATTTACTCAAAAACCAAGCCAGATAGCATTGTAGTGGGGTTGGGCATTACCGATATTGATAACGAGGGGCGTTACATTGAGGCTAGGTTTGGCAATTTAAGTGTGGTGTCATTGTATTTACCTTCTGGCTCAAGTGGTGAAGAACGACAAGCCTTTAAGTTTAGTGTGATGGAGCGCTTTATGTTGCATCTGAAAATGCTTAAAGATAGTGGTCGCGATGTAGTGATTTGTGGTGACTGGAATATCGCGCATCAAGAAATTGACCTTAAGAACTATAAAGGCAATCGTAAAAATTCAGGATTTTTGCCAGAGGAGCGTGCTTGGCTAACGGCGTTATTTGATGAGGTGGGTTGGGTAGATGTGTACCGTAAGTTACACCCTGAAACTACCGATGCATGTTATACATGGTGGAGCAACCGCGGGCAAGCGTGGGCTAAAAACGTGGGTTGGCGTATTGATTATCAGATTGCGACAACAGATTTTGCGAATAAAGCCATTAGCACCAGTGTTTATAAAGAGGAGCGCTTTAGTGACCATGCGCCATTGATTGTGGAATACCAATAGTTTTTATAGTTATTTCTATAAATAACGCAGCCATGTATTCGCTTTTGTACCACGGGCACTCCGATTTTCTAAGCGATAAATCGCTTGAAAAGTCGTATGAAAGTCGTATGTAGGAGCGACGCTCCGTCGCGATTTGTTACTGTAGATTGGTAATCTTAGTTATTTTGCTGAATATCTTTTGCAGTCTCGTTCCATGGTGCTATTTTTAATAGTAGCACCATGCCTGGAATGGCAATTAAAAAGCAGAGGATGAAGAAGTCGCGCCATCCTAGGCTCTCTACCATGTAACCTGTTGCCGCATTGGCAAAAGTACGCGGCACAGCAGCCAAACTAGTAAACAATGCAAATTGAGTGGCGGTGTAAAGTGGGTGCGTGGTTTTTGCTATGTAAGCAACAAAAGCGGCCGTCCCCAGCCCTACGCCCAGCGCCTCAACTCCAATCACCATGCCTAACCATAATAAGCGCTCTTGCAAGCTAAAACTGGTACCGAGTATTTGAAATTCAAAAAACGAGCTAAATAAGGTAGGGTTGTTTGCTGCATCCGCAAGCCAAGCAAAGCCTAAAATGGCGATCATCTGCACTGCACCAAATATCCATAATGATTTGTTGATGCCAAGCTTAATCATCCAAAGGCCACCGATAAGGCCGCCTAGTACGCTCGGCCAAAGGCCTGCATTCTTAGCGATTAAGCCGATTTCAGTTTTGCTGTAACCCATGTCTAAATAAAATGGCGTAGCCAGTGCGGTAGTCATGCTATCCCCTAGTTTGTATAGGAAGATAAACGCGAGGATGAATAGTGCAGATTTTAGTCCGTTACGTTCGATGAACTCTTTGAATGGCTCTACAATCGCCGCGCGTAAAGTTTTTGGCGCACCGTATCTTAATGCAGGTTCCGTTATCAATAGCGTCATGATGAGGCCTGGCAGCATAAATAGCGCTGTAATGATAAACACGCTACTCCATGGCAGGTGGTCTGCGAGGATGAGTGATAGAGAGCCAGGTACTAAGCCTGCAATTTTATATGCATTCACATGTACGGCATTACCTAGACCTAGTTCTGCGTCTATCAGTAACTCTCGTCTGTAGGCGTCTAGTACAATGTCTTGGCATGCGCTAAAGAAAGCGACCACTGTTGCTAGATAAGCAATACTCCATATGTCAAATTTTGGGTTAAAGGCACCAAAAGCTGGAATTGATAGCAGTAATAATACTTGCCAGATGACCAACCAGCCACGGCGGCGGCCTAGCGGGGGTGTGAAGCGGTCAAATAGTGGTGCCCATAGGAATTTCCATGTAAAAGGCAGGCTGATTAATGCAAACAAGCCAATCGATTTAAGGTCTACTCCCTCTGAGCGCAGCCATGCTGGTAGTAGGCTGATCAGTATGAAGAGTGGGAGGCCTGAGCTAAACCCTGTAAATACACAGATGAGCATTTTTTTGCTCATGAGTGATTGACGTATGGTTAGCTGTGCGGCTGTTTGCAAAATAATTACTTGGATTTCAGGCGGTACATTGCCAAACTGCCAAGCAGATTAGGCATTAAATTCACCTCTTTGCCATCTGTAATTACGCGACGCTCTAATATCTCAATATTGTGATTTTTACAAAATTGGTCAAAATCATTGATCGTGCAAAGGTGTACGTTGGGTGTATCAAACCATTGATAAGGTAGTGTCTTAGAAACTGGCATATTACCCGTAGCGATTTGCATACGATTGCGCCAGTAGCCAAAGTTAGGGAATGTGACAATCACTTCCTTACCCACGCGCAGCATTTCCAGTACGATTTCTTCCGTATTGTGCATGGCTTGCAGTGTTTGCGAAAGAATCACCGTATTAAATGACTGGTCTTCAAAGCCCGATAAGCCATCTTCTAAATCCATTTGAATGACATTTGTGCCACTAGCAACGCATGCTAGCAAATTGGCATCATTCTTTTCTACGCCGTATCCTTTTACCTCAAGCGAGCTTTGTAAAAATTGCAATAACTCACCGTCTCCGCAACCTAAATCTAGTACTTTGGAGCCAAACTTTACCCAATTTGCAATAATCGCAAAATCTTGACGATACTGTGCAACGTTTTTTGTAATATTTACATTATTTTGCATGGTTGCCACCAACTTCAATATTGCTTAAATAAGTACGCAAAATCGCGTGGTAATGCTCGTCGGGCATTAAAAAAGCATCATGACCATGTGCTGCGGTCACTTCCGCGTAGCTAACAGTGCGTTCGTTATCGAGCAGTGCTTTTACTATCTCGCGTGAGCGTGCGGGTGAGAAGCGCCAGTCACTAGTGAATGACAGCACTAGAAACTTAGCTTTGACTTGACTTAGGGTTTTGCTCAAATCTCCGCCATAGGCTAATGCAGGATCGTAATAGTCTAATGCGCGGGTCATGCGTAAGTAGGTGTTGGCATCAAATTCGCCAGCGAATTTATCCCCTTGGTAACGCAGGTAAGATTCCATTTCAAACTCAACGTCAAAGCTATATTTAATGCTGTCTTTAAGTTTGCGGCCAAATTTTTCACCCATGGCATCATCACTCAGGTAAGTAATGTGGCCAAGCATACGCGCAATGCGCAAGCCGCGACGAGGTACCACGCCATGTTCGTAGTAGTCACCACCGTGAAATTCTGGGTCTGTAATAATGGCTTGGCGTGCAACCTCATTAAATGCCATGTTCTGGGCAGTGAGGTTAGGTGCAGAGGCAATCACTAATGCGTGGCGAACACGGTCAGGATAAGCGATTGTCCACTGTAACGCTTGCATGCCACCCAAGCTGCCACCAATGACTGCGGCTAGTTGAGTAATGCCAAGTTGGTCTAACAAACGTGCTTGTGAATTTACCCAATCTTCTACTGTGACAATAGGAAACTCAGAGCCCCATGGTTTTCCTGTTGCTGGATTGGTGCTTACCGGCCCAGAGCTGCCATGACAGCCGCCTAGGTTGTTAACGCCGATGACGAAAAATTTATTGGTATCTAGTGGTTTGTTAGGACCTACTAAGTTATCCCACCAGCCTGGATACTTATCTTTTTCGGAGTATTTGCCAGCAACATGATGCGTGCCTGAAAGCGCATGGCAAATCAGGACAGCATTGGATTTATCGGCATTTAATGTGCCGTAGGTTTCGTATACAAGGTCAAATTGTGAGAGCGCTGCGCCGCTTTTAAGCGTCAGCGGTTCGTTAAAGTGCGCAGTTTGTGGGGCAACAATGCCGATAGTGTTATTTTCAGACATAGTATGATTATACTATGTAGCACTGTAAAAGTTTATGTTGCTAATGCGCTATGTGCCGATGTGTATAAATTTTTGTTGCGTTAAGTCATGTCGATGCCATTGACCATCCTTAAATGACTCGATGAGTTGACGTGCACGACCAGCCGCCATGCCGTTAAATCCTGGGTGATCTTGGTCAAGATAGTCAGTTAATCCAGTGAAAGAGGCCATCTCTTCACGGGTGACGTGCTCGTAACTCATGGTCCATTCAGTAAAGCTTCTTTCTGCAATAGGCTCTCTGATCAGCTTGACGACGTGGTGGTTGCGTTCATCTAGACATATTTTCTCGTATAGAGCATCTACTAGCTGCTCTTCCCCTTCCAGTACTTGAAAGAAGCAGTCATCCATATAGAGCAGCATGCCAGTGATGCCTTGGCGTTGATTGCAGGTACGAGCGGAATTTAGTAGCGATAGTAATTCATCATGCGTCATGTGGTGTGCTGCGACGCTGGTGTATGCTAATAGTATGAGTTGATTCGTTTCTGACATCGAGTTCTCCAGCGATGTTGTGTATAACTGTGACAAAAGCGCTAGTACTTCGTTCAGGTGATGCTAATCCCAGTGTGTACTGACGATCAGTGGATTCTTTCCTATCGTCACGCGGTCATTAGCACCAAGGTCTTTGATGGTTGTGATGTCAATCAGCCCACTCTGTGCCATTAAATCTGTGACTAAATGCGCTTGGTTGTAGCCATGTTCTAGCATTAGCCAGCCTTGAGGGTGCAGGTGTAATAGGCAGTTGTCTACGATTTGACGAATGTCATCAAGGCCGTCGGTACCTGAGGCTAATGCCGACATTGGTTCGAATCGCAAATCTCCTTGTGTTAGGTGGATGTCATGCTGTTCAATGTAAGGCGGGTTGCTGACAATCAGATTAAATCTTTCGCCCTCCAGTGCTGAAAACCAGTTGCTCAGGCGGAAATCAACCTGCGTTAAATCCAGCTGGTTGGCATTGCGCTTGGCAATATCAAGTGCGCCACTTGATGCATCGATTGCTGTTACTTGAGCTTCTGGGCGGTGCTCGGCGATGGCTAGTGCGACTGCACCCGTGCCTGTGCCTAAATCTAGCACTGTAAATGGTGTATCAGTGGGGATTTTGTCTAAAGCAGTTTCTACTAATGTTTCAGTATCTGGCCGTGGAATTAGCGTGTCAGGCGTCACAATCAGATTTAGACCAAAAAATTCACGCTGACCTAAAATATAAGCAATCGGCTCACCTAGAAGTCGGCGTGCAAGTAGCGATTCGAAGTCGGCTTTTATCTTGTCTTGTAGTGCGTCACTCTCGTGCGCTAGTAGCCATGCACGATTCACGTTCAGCACATTTTGTAGTAAGAGTTGGGCCTCGAATTTCGCCTCGTTACCCTCTAATGATAGCGTTTTAATGAGGCGATGCTGTGCTTTAGCCCAAGTGGTGCGAACTGTTTGCGTCAATTAGTTGTCGTCGCCCAAGCTGGCCAATAAGTCAGCTTGATGCTCTGCTGATAATGCACCAATCAACTCGTCCATATCGCCTTCGGTAATCGCATCAATTTTGTATAAGGTCAAGTTGATGCGGTGGTCAGTAATGCGGCCTTGGGGGTAATTGTAGGTGCGAATACGCTCTGAGCGGTCTCCGCTACCAATGAGGCTTTTACGCTCGCTGGCGATTTTACTTTGTTGTTCATCCACTTGTTTGGCTTTAATCCGTGCGGCCAATACGGCAAATGCCTGTGCTTTGTTGGCATGCTGGCTTCGGCCTTCTTGGCACTCCACCACAATACCTGTAGGGGCGTGGGTTAGACGTACAGCTGAATCGGTTTTGTTAATGTGTTGCCCACCTGCGCCACTGGCACGGAAGGTATCGATACGAACGTCCGCTGGGTTAATTGCTACGTCGTTAATTTCATCCGCCTCTGGCAATACGGCTACCGTACAGGCGCTGGTATGAATGCGCCCTTGGGTTTCGGTATCAGGGACACGTTGTACGCGGTGACCGCCACTTTCAAATTTCAGTTTTGAATAAGCGCCGTAGCCTTCAATTTTAGCGATAATTTCTTTGTAGCCACCCATCTCGCCTTCGTTGGCAGACATGACTTCTACTTTCCAGCCTTGGCGTTCTGCATAGCGAGAGTACATGCGGTATAGGTCGCCCGCAAATAAGCCTGACTCATCGCCACCCGTGCCTGCGCGGATTTCCAAGAAAATATTTTTCTCATCGTTAGGGTCTTTAGGCAGCAGCAGTGTTTGTAGTGCAGCTTCAATTGCCTCTAACTTCGCTTTGCCTGCTTCGATTTCTTCTTGTGCAAACGCTTTCATTTCTGGATCGCTCAGCATGCTTTGCGCTTCGCTGATGTCAGCTTCGGCCTGCTCAAAGGCACGATATTGTTCTACAATCGGTGTGATTTCCGCATGCTCACGGGTCAGTTTTCGATAGTTGTCCATGTCGTTAGTGATGCCTTCACTGCTCATCAAACGGTCAATCTCATCTAGGCGCTCGCTCAAGTTGGCGAGCTTGGTTATCATGCTTGGTTTCATTGTTTATTTCTCTAGTAGTACTGCTTAACTTTTAATTTGATATAAGTCTTTTAAAATTTCTTCGAGTTTTGCGTGCTCATCACCATGTGTGTTGTTTAATGCATGGCTGGGCGCATGCAGAAATTTGTTGGTGAGTGCGACACTCAGTGCTTCTAACGCTTTTTCTGGGTGTTCACCTTTTTGTAGCAGTTTCAACGCTTTTTCTAGTTCAGATTTTCGCATATGCTCTGCTTGGTCGCGCAGGGCCTTGATGGTTGGCACTGCATCGCGCTTTTTAAACCATTGCATAAAGTTTTCAACACGCGTGGCGACAATTATTTCCGCTTCAACCGCGGCTGACTGCCTGTTTTCAATCCCATCCGAAACGACTTGGGCCAAATCATCTACTGTGTATAAAAATACATCATCCAGTTCTGCAACTTCAGGCTCAATATCGCGTGGTACGGCTAGGTCAACCATGAAAATTGGGCGGTGGCGGCGTGCTTTAATAGCGCTTTCTACCATGCCTAAGCCGATAATGGGTAATGTGCTTGCTGTTGAAGTGATGACGATATCAAAGTTAGCAAAATAGGTAGGCAAGTCGTTGAGTAAAATCGCCTCACCATTAATTTTTTGCGCAAGTGTTGAGCCACGTTCAATGCTACGGTTAGCAATGGTAATGCTCTTCGGCTTTTGCGCAGCGAAATGGTCAGCACAAAGCTCAATCATTTCACCCGCGCCGATAAATAGTACTTTCTGTTCGCTGATGTCACCAAAAATCCGCTGAGAGAGTTTTACAGCGGCGGCTGCCATAGAGATAGAGTTGGCCCCAATGTCTGTGTTGGTGCGTACTTCTTTCGCCACTTCAAACGTGCGCTGAAATAGCTTATGCAATAGTGTGCCTAATGTACCGGCATCTTGTGCAATTTTAACCGATTGTTTAAATTGACCAAGAATTTGTGGTTCACCTAACACCATGCTATCTAAGCCGGATGCTACTCTAAACGCATGTTTAACAGCTTCATCATCTGGCAGAGTGTAAATGTAGGGGGCAATTTCATTTGCTTCAATTTTGTGATATTGCGATAACCAAGCCAGTGCTTTTTGCGGATCATCGGTGCTGCAATAGAGTTCTGTGCGGTTGCAGGTAGACAAAATCGCAGCTTCGGAAGCGTCATGCATGGTGAGGTCGCGCAGGGCGCTACCAAGATGATCGCTGTTAAAAGCAACATGCTCGCGGATTTGGATGGGGGCGGTTGTGTGGTTCACGCCTATAACATATAACTGCATAAGTGTAATTTTGAGGGATTGGCCTATCTTAAGCAAGAAGCATCATCTTATTAGTGTGAAATAAGGTTAAAATAACGCTTTAAACTGATTAATAAATTTAATTTGACGGATATTGCCATGGATAAAACTTTTAGAATTGCCCCAAGTATTCTTTCTGCGAACTTTGCCAAACTTGGTCAAGAGATTGAAGATGTGATTACTTCAGGCACAGACATCGTGCATTTTGATGTTATGGACAACCACTATGTGCCTAACTTAACTATTGGCCCATTGGTTTGTGATGCCATTCGCGAAACTGCAAAAAAAGTAGGCGCGTTGATTGATGTGCATTTAATGGTTAAACCTGTTGACCGTATTATTCCTGACTTTGCAAAAGCTGGTGCAAACATCATTACTTTTCACCCAGAGGCTTCAGAGCACATTGACCGTAGCTTGGCGATGGTACGTGATTTAGGCTGCAAATCAGGCCTGGTGTTTAACCCTGCTACTTCATTAAGCTACTTAGATCACGTGATGGACAAAGTAGATATGATTTTATTGATGTCAGTGAACCCTGGTTTTGGTGGTCAGAAATTTATTCCTGAAACATTAGAAAAACTAAAATTAGCACGCGCTAGAATCGACGCATACTACGAAAAAACAGGCCGTCAAATCTGGCTTGAAGTAGATGGTGGCGTAAACGCACAAAACATTGCAGAAATTGCACGTGCTGGCGCAGATACATTTGTTGCTGGCTCAGCAATTTTTGGCTCACCTAAAGACACGGATGCAAATCGTTACAACACTGTTGTATCTGAAATGCGCGCATCTTTGGCGACTGTAAAATAAATACAGCCCATTGAATCGCCTAGCGAGAGTGCTAGTCACATGATATTGGGCTAGGCGATTTGATGACTGTGTTTTAATCCAGCGTAAAGATGAAGTAAAGTAAATCACCATGGGGTTTAATGTCAAAGCCGTCATGTTTGATCTTGATGGCACATTAGTGAATACTGCGCCCGAAATCGCGTTTGCGGCGAATCAAATGCTTAGCTCGTTAGATTTGCCAAGTAAATCACCAATACAAATAGAGCGTTATATTGGTGAAGGTGCGCAAATGCTGATTAAGCGATGTGTGATGAGTGAATCAGGTGTTGAACCTGATGATGATTTGCTTAACGATGCACAAGCTTTATTTTTTGAGCATTATGCCAATAACGTCACGCGCAGCCAGCCCTATGAAGGCGTGCTGGAAACCTTAAGGCATCTAAAAGATAAGGGCTTTAAGCTAGCATGTGTGACGAATAAACCAGAAAGATTCACGCATCCCTTGCTTGATGCGACAGGGTTGGCGGAGTTTTTTGAGGTGGTTGTTTCTGGTGATACTCTGCCAAAAAAGAAACCCAGCCCGATGCAATTGCATCATATCTGCAAAAAATTTAACGTGCTGGAAGCTGAGACTATGCTGGTTGGCGATTCAGAGACGGATGTTGTAGCAGCACACGCCGCGGGGTGTTATATTGTCACTGTGCCGTATGGATATAATCAAGGTAGGGCAATTGACGAGCGTTTGGTAGATGCAACCATTGCGGATTTACCGGATTTACTTAATTTATTAACCTAGTATCTCTTATTAATACATAACTTCAAATATGATGAACGTAACCGACGATCATTTTTACAATCAGATTCTTAGTGGCTTTTTCTGTTGGCGATGCTCTTGGCAAAGCTAATTTTATAGTTATACAGCAGCGTCAATCATAAGTGATTAAGCTGCTCCACTTTAAAAGAACATGATGATAAAGTCTTAGGAAGTTTATGTTAAACACGATTAATCAAGATGAATTTAATGCCTTGGCAGCACAAGGCTACAATCGAATCCCTTTAGTACTCGAGACCTTTGCCGATCTCGATACACCGCTATCCCTTTATTTAAAACTGGCAAATCAGCCGTTTTCATACTTGCTTGAGTCTGTGCAAGGCGGTGAACGTTTTGGCCGCTATTCAATCATTGGCTTGCCTGCAAAAACACGCATTGTTGCCTATGGCAGAAAAGTACAAGTGCTTGAGGGCAACGCGGTGGTGGAGTCGGTAGAGGATGCAAATCCGTTAGACTTTGTAAAAAGTTACCAATCACGCTTTAAAACGCCACCTTATGAAGGGTTGCCCCGATTCACTGGCGGTTTGGCTGGTTATTTTGGCTACGAAACCGTACGCTATATTGAGAAGCGCTTAGCCGATAAGGTAAAGCCAGATGCGATCAATGTCCCTGATGTTTTATTGATGGTCTCTGAGCAGTTGGCGGTGGTAGATAATTTAAGCGGTAAACTTTACTTTATTGTTTATGCTGATTCAGCGGAACCTAGCGCTTACGAGCAAGCTAAGCAGCGCTTGAGTGAGTTAGTGCAAAAATTAAGAAATACTGTCACGATTCCAAAATCAATTGCTACAGATAAAACTGAGGCGACTTCAGAATTTGGTGAAGATAATTTTAAAACAGCGGTTAAGCGTGCTCAGCAGTACATTCTAGATGGCGATATTATGCAGGTGGTGTTATCGCAGCGTATGTCACAGCAGTTTTCTGCCCCGCCATTGTCACTTTACCGCGCACTACGTAGTTTAAATCCATCACCATATATGTTCTATTACGATATGGGGGATCACCATGTAGTGGGTGCGTCACCTGAGATTCTAGTGCGCCTTGAAAACGGCACGGTGACAGCTCGTCCAATTGCTGGCACAAGACCACGTGGCAAAACTCGTGAACAGGATATTGCTCTGGCTGAAGAGTTGTTGGCTGATCCTAAAGAACGTGCAGAACATGTACAGTTGATGGATTTAGGACGTAATGACGTTGGCCGAGTCGCCGTGACTGGCTCTGTGAAAGTGACTGACAATATGATGATTGAGCGTTATTCTCACGTCATGCATATTGTGAGTAATGTGGAAGGTAAATTGAAACCGGGAATGGACGCGATTGATGTGATTAAAGCAACGTTCCCTGCAGGTACGGTGAGTGGCGCGCCTAAAGTGCGTGCGATGGAAATCATTGATGAGTTAGAGCCAAGCAAGCGTGGTATTTATGCAGGTGCTGTAGGGTACTTGGGCTTTAATGGTGACATGGATGTGGCGATTGCTATCCGCACTGGCGTCATTAAAAATAATATGCTTTATGTGCAGGCGGGTGCCGGCATCGTGGCTGATTCTGTTCCAGAAAGCGAATGGATGGAAACCCAGAATAAAGCGCGTGCAGTGTTGCGTGCTGCAGAGTTGGTACAAGATGGACTTGATGTCAGCTAAGAACATGTGATGAAAAACGTTGCCACTCAATATCGGTCATCAACTTTTAATACAAAGTTGACGATCTTTATTTTAGTGGCAATTGCTTACTTTGTAACGGCTTGGTTTGGTTTGATGGTGCCTTACAAAGAGTCTGTGGCAACTTTGATTTGGCTTCCAACTGGCATCGCTGTCGGTGCTATCATGCGCTGGGGAAAAGTTAACATTCTCGCTGTTTTCATTGCTTCATTTCTGGTTGAATTAACGGTTTTACCACTCTCTACCAGCATTTTGGTTGCTATTACAAATACGCTCGGCCCCGTTCTCACAGCATACCTTCTACCCAAATTTCATTTTAATCATCACTTATATAAACAAAAAGATATTCTGCTGATGATTCTCGTGGCGCTGCTTGGCATGTCGATATGTGCCACAGGTGGTGTATTCAGCTTATATATCACTGGGCTAGCGACTGCTGATCATCTGTTAAATATTGGATTTATCTGGTGGCTAGGTGACAGTTTGGGCGTTTTATTGGCACTGCCCTTGGTGCTCAATATCGGTAGAAAAGGCACATTCTCTTGCGACAATAAATGCTACCAGTTGCTGGCTTGGATTATTCTGTTTGTCTGTGTTGAGCTCATTATCGTGAGTTCGGTTCCTGATTTAAATAAGCAATTTATTTTATCCATGTTCGTGATTTTGCCCATGCTGATCTGGGCATCGATGAGTTTTGGGATTGTCGGTGGCTCTTTCTTTGTGATTGTTTTATCGAGCATTGCTGTGTGGCTTACTTCACAAGGTGCAGGTAATTTTTATAGCCACAACATTAGTGAAGGCGTGTTTTCACTTTGGACATTTATGGTTGCCTTAGTGGTGACCATGTTGTTAATTTCTGCCTTACAGTCCGAACGTAATTTAGCACTTAAAACCATACAAAAGCATGACAAAAAACTACGTGCAGTGATTGATGGGGCGTTCGATGCTATTCTCACTATAGATACTGCTGGGTTATTAGTTGAGTTTAACCCAGCGGCTGAACGTATATTTGGATACAAAAAAGACGAGGTTATCGGTAAGTTGATGTCGGAATTAATTATTCCCGCAAGATACCGTACGGCACATCATGCCGGACATCAACAATATGTGATGTCCGGTGTGAAGCATATCTTTAATCAGCGTATAGAGTTGGTGGCGATGCGTGCGGATGGTAGTGAGTTCCCGATAGAGTTAACGCTCACTGCCTTAAAAGATGCCGACTTGTCTTTAGTGACAGGGTTTGTGCGCGACATTTCTGAGCAGAAAAAAGCTAGGCAGGAAATCGAGAATTTTGCTTATTATGATGCGCTGACAGCTCTGCCAAATAGGCGTTTGTTGATTGATAGGTACCAGCACGCAATACTAATTGCGCAACGAGCAAGCACTTACTGTGGCTTGTTATTTATTGATTTAGATAAGTTTAAAACACTTAATGATACAAAAGGTCATGATGTAGGCGACCAGTTGCTGATTGAAGTCGCAAAAAGAATACAAAATACCGTCAGGGCTGGCGACACTGTTGCGCGACTTAGCGGTGATGAGTTTGTGGTGATTATTGAGAATTTAGATGCTAGTGCTGCAGTGGCCTACCAGCAGGTGAGCGAAGTTGCACAAAAGCTATTGGCTGAACTTAATAAACCCTACTATCTAAGTTTTTTTGAATTTGTTACCAGTGCAAGTATTGGCATCACGCTGTTTAATGACAATCAACTAACCTTTGAAGATCATTTAAGGCATGCAGATACTGCGATGTATTTATCTAAAGATAGTGGTGGTAATACTTATCGTTTCTATGATCAGTTGACGCAAGAAAGCATAGAAAAAAGCTTTGCATTAGAGTCTGCCCTTTCATTAGCGCTTACAAATCAGGAGTTATATTTTAACTACCAGCCTATTGTGAACGTGGATAAGCAGGTGGTTGCGGCTGAGGTGTTATTAAGATGGACTCATCCAACGCTTGGTAATGTAAGTCCTGTCGAGTTTATACCGATTGCAGAAAAAACGAATCAAATCATTAAGATTGGGCACTGGGTTTTAGCTCAAGCATGCCAGCAATTAAAAATATGGGAGTCAGACCCAGTTTTAAGCCAAATCAAGTTGTCAGTAAATATCAGTGCTAAACAGTTTTTATATATTAATTTTGTGCAAGAGTTGCGCGAAATTTTAGCGAAAACCGACATCAACCCTGACCAGCTTAAGTTGGAGCTTACAGAGACGGCGGTGATAGATAATATTGATGATGTGATCAATAAGATGAAAGTATTGAAGCAGATGGGCGTCAGAATCTCTTTGGACGATTTTGGGATTGGGCATTCATCTTTGGTGTATCTCAAAAAACTGCCAGTCACACAAATTAAGATCGATCAATCATTTGTGCATGATGTGCTGACTGATTCTAATGATGCTGCGATTATTCAAATGGTATTGGCTGTTGGTAAAACCATCCATTGCGATATTGTGGCTGAGGGTGTTGAGCAGATTGAGCAGTACGACTTGTTAAGAAGTTTTGGCTGCGATTATTTCCAAGGCTATTACTTCAGCAGGCCTACTGACGTAGCTAGCTTCGAGAGGCTAGTGATTAACGGCTAAGTATTTTGATTGCATACCGGCGTGATCCCGATATGCAATCTTGTGTGTAGTCAATATTTGGCAATATTGCGGCTAGCGATTTGCTACCCAATCACCAGATTTCCCACCATGTTTTTCTAGTAACTTAATATCTGCAATCGTCATCCCCCGATCCACCGCTTTACACATATCGTAAATGGTGAGTAGGCAAGCGCTTACTGCGGTCAACGCCTCCATTTCTACGCCAGTTTTACCATAGGTTTCTGTGGTGACTTCGCAACGGATACTTGATAATGTTTCGTTGACATCAAAACTCACGGCAATGCGCGTGAGTGAAATAGGATGGCACAGCGGGATGAGGTCAGATGTTTTTTTGGCGGCCTGAATCGCGGCGATTCTGGCGATACCAAGTACATCCCCTTTTTTACTGTTTCCAGTTTGGATAAGTGCTAGCGTTGAAGGCAGCATGTTAATGTGACCTGTTGCAATCGCGATGCGATGAGTTTCGGCTTTTTCGCCAATATCAACCATATGGGCTTGGCCATTTTGATCAAAGTGGGTAAGTGGGTTTGTCATATTGTCAGTCTCGGCGAGTGAATATTTGGTGTAAGAAACAGGTTAGATTGATACGATATAATTTACGCAGCATTATGAAACATTCGACTACAAACGTTATCATAGTAATAATGAAATTAAATTTATCACCCATTATATTATTAGTTGCTTCAATTGTTCCGACTTCACTGGTTTCGGCTCCGGTAGTTACCGCTTCGTTAGCTGTTGCTTCACTCGCATATACACACCAAGTTCTTGCCAATGAGTTGCCAGATTTAGGTGATGTGTCAGCAACAGTGCTGTCGCCGTTACAGGAGCAGGAAATCGCTGAGCAGATTATGCGTCAGGTGGCCGTCAGTGATGATGTGCTCAGTGATATAGAAGTGTCAGATTATTTGCAAAGTTTAGGCGCACGTTTGGTGGCCAATGGACCAGATAAACGACAAAAATTTAATTTCTTTGTGGTACAGGATCCCTCCATTAATGCGTTCGCGATGCCTGGCGGTGTCGTAGGTGTGCATACTGGATTGATTCTGGCCTCTAACACGGAGTCTGAGCTTGCGAGTGTGCTTGGGCATGAAATTGGTCATGTAACGCAGCGACATTTGGCGCGGATGCTAGCCTCGCAAAAATATGACACCTTTAAAAACTTAGCAGGTATTGCATTGGCGCTATTGGTGGCAAGATCAAATCCACAGTTAGCCTCTGGTGCAATGACCACCGCATCTGCAATTGGTGTACAAAATCAGCTGGATTACACACGAGATTATGAACGTGAAGCTGATCGTATTGGTTTGCAAATTTTAGATTCAGGTGGTTTTGATGTCAGAGCAATGCCACAGTTTTTTAAAACTTTGCAACGTGGCTCTCGATTTGCTGAGGGTGGTGCACCTAGTTTTTTAAGAACACACCCACTGACCTCAGAGCGTATCGCTGATGTGGCGAATCGGGTTGAGCAAATGCCATATAGGCAAGTTGCAGATGGCCTTGAGTTTCAATATGTTAAAGCTAAGTTGCGCGCGATGCTGGGCACGACACAGACTGCTATTGATTTGTTTGAGCAAAATATTAGTGAGCAGCGTTATGCAAGTGCCGCTGCAGAGCATTATGGGTTGGCAGTTGCTTTGTTGCGCAAGAGTGCGTGGGCAGCGGTTGAAAAAGAGCTGGCTTGGCTTAAAAAAAATGCTACGCCACATCCGATGATAGAGAGTCTGGCGGCACGTCTTGAAGTGGCCAGAAACAAGCCTGCAGCGGCAGCTGAGAAATATGCATCTGGATTGCGTGCTTTTCCAGATAATCGCGCTTTAATTTATGGATATGCAGAACATTACCTTGCAACAAAGCAAGCCACACAAGCAATTCAGCTGGTTAAATCGAAACAGGATTTGTATGTGGATGATGCTTATCTATATGATTTACTAGCTAAAGCTTACAGCATGCAAAACAAGGTGCTACTTAGCCATCAAGCACAGAGTGAGGCTTATTATAGAAAATATGACCTTGTGCGCGCTATAGAGCAGATGGACTTAGCCGCGAAAGCCAATGATGGTGATTTTTATCAGCAATCTATAGTTGAGGCGCGTTTAAGACAGCTAAGACAAATGATGGGTGATGAGAAAAAGCCAAAACTTTAGGAGTCATGATGCAACGTAGAAGTTTCTTACTTGGTATGTTAACTATGATTGCATTGGCGCCTATTAAAGTGTGGGCAGCGCTATGGAATCGCCCTGCTTTTGAAGCTTTGAAAATTAAAGATGCAACTCAATACTTGAATGTTAGTGAGGAAATACCAAGTGGCGATATTGTAATTGTTGCGCCAGAACGTGCTGAGAATGGTGCGGTAGTGCAGATTGAGATCAGAAGCAATATTCAGAATACGGAGGCGATTGCTATTTTTGTTGAGAATAATCCAACACCGTTGATTGCTAACTTCATGTTTGGTGATGGTGCAGAGCCATTTGTGGTGACTCGTATCAAAATGGCAGAGACTTCTGATTTAAAAATAGTGGTTAAAGCAGGTAGTCAGTATTTTACAAACGCTAAAAACATTACGGTGCTAGAAAATGGTTGTGGCTAGCTTGCTGATGTCAGCAAGACGTCAACTTTTAATGCCTGTGTATAAAGTTCTGTGTGCAAAACTTGGTCAAGTGAAAAGGAGTTGGCATGGATAAAAGTATGAAGATGCGTGCTCAGCTTAAAGGAAACTTTACTGAAGTTAAGGTGCTAATGAGCCACCCGATGGAAACTGGACGACGAAGAAATGATGCTGATGAGCTAGTGCCTGCCCATTTTGTGCAATTATTAACGGCGACCCTGAACGGTAAGCCTGTATTACAAGCGCAATGGGGCACAGGGATTGCCAAAAACCCATACCTGACTTTTAGATTAAAAGGGGCAAAATTGGGTGATGTTGTTGAGGTGACGTGGCATGATAACTTAGGTGAAACCGCGACACATAGTATTGCTGTTACTCAAGCTTGAGCTAGTAAACTCGCTCATTTCAGTTTAGGATATTTGACATAAATCTCTGTATCAAGTTTTATGCTCTATTATTTTGATAAATAATACTTATCATTATCATTTGTATGATATATTGGATTTATTAAAATAACGCTCTATAATTCGAATCTTGAATTTATAGCTTTTTATAACCACTTTTAACTACTAGATAGGAAAAAACGATGTCATTAATTAATACACAAGTACAACCATTTAAAGCGCAGGCTTTTCATAACGGTAAATTCATTGAGGTAAGTGACGAAAGCATGAAAGGCAAATGGTCTGTTGTGATTTTCATGCCAGCAGCGTTTACTTTTAACTGCCCTACAGAAGTTGAAGATGCTGCGGACAACTACGCAGAGTTCCAAAAAGCGGGTGCAGAAGTTTATATCGTTACAACTGATACACAGTTCTCACACAAAGTATGGCACGAAACATCACCAGCAGTTGGTAAAGCTAAGTTTCCATTAGTAGGTGATCCAACACACCAATTGACACGCGCATTTGACGTGCATATCGATGAAGAAGGTCTAGCATTGCGCGGTACTTTCGTGATCAATCCAGAAGGTGTGATTAAAACTGTTGAAGTACATAGCAACGAGATTGCACGTGATGTAAAAGAAACACTACGTAAATTGAAAGCTGCACAATTCACAGCGGCTAACCCAGGCCAAGTTTGCCCAGCTAAATGGCAAGAAGGCGCTAAAACATTAACACCATCATTAGACCTAGTAGGTAAGATCTAATTATTGGCTTAAGCAAGGCAATGCTGCGCTAACGAGCAAACATCTCTTAGCGCAGTGAAATAACAAGGGCATTATTCAAAAGATAATGCCTTTATTTTAGGTAAAAGTTGGTTGTGCAGAATCATGACCAAATGAGAATTTAAAAAAGAGAGCAATCATGGCATTAGAAACTGGTATTAAAACCCAATTGCAAACCTACTTACAGATGTTGCGTGAGCCTATTGTATTGGCTGCATCATTAGATGAAACAGCAGGAGCGCAAGAGATGCGTGAACTGTTGGAAGAAATCGCGAGCATGTCGGATAAGATTACACTGACAATGGAAGATGACGCGCGTAAGCCTTCATTTGCTGTCAAGCGTGGTCCTACACATACCGAAGCGAGTAAAGCAGTAGGGGTGCGTTTTGCTGGTATACCAATGGGCCATGAGTTTACCTCTTTAGTGTTGGCGCTACTTCACACGGGTGGTCACCCGATGAAGCTAGAGGCTGAAAAGATTGCACAAATCGCGGCAATTGAAGGCAGCTTCCACTTTGAAACTTATATTTCACTGAGTTGCCATAACTGCCCAGATGTCGTGCAGGCAATGAATATGATGGCGGTGATTAATCCAAATATTACCCATGTAATGATTGATGGCGCGCTATATCAAGATGAAGTAAAAGCTAGGGACATTATGTCTGTACCAACCACTTACTTAAATGGTGAGGTGTTTGGTGCGGGTCGTATGGAGCTGGACGAGATTTTGCCAAAAATTGATGTTGGTGCAGTTGCGCGTGAGGCGAAAAAATTAGATGCCCAAGCCCCTTTTGATGTGTTGGTGGTAGGTGGTGGCCCAGCAGGTGCGTCAGCAGCCATTTACGCGGCACGTAAAGGCATACGCACAGGTATAGTGGCAGAGCGTTTTGGTGGTCAAGTAATGGATACGCTTGGTATTGAAAACTTTATTTCAGTGAAAGAAACCGAAGGGCCAAAACTAGTGATGGCATTGGAGGAGCATGTCAAAAGTTATGATGTGGATATCATGAATCTGCAGCGTGCTGTTTCGTTAACCGAGCCTGGTAAACACGGTAACAAAAACGAAGACTTAATCGAGTTGAAGTTGGAAAGTGGTGCAACCTTAAGAAGCAAATCGGTGATTCTTGCCACTGGTGCGCGTTGGCGTGAGCTAAACGTACCAGGTGAAAAAGAGTATCGGGGTAAAGGGGTCGCTTACTGTCCACATTGCGATGGTCCATTGTTTAAAGGCAAGCCTGTTGCGGTGGTCGGTGGTGGCAACTCAGGTGTAGAGGCTGCTATTGATTTAGCTAATTTCGTCGGCCATGTGACATTATTGCAATTTGATACTGAGTTAAAAGCAGATGCAGTGTTGCAGAAAAAACTACGTACATTGAGTAACGTCACCATTATTACAAGCGCGCAAACCACAGAAGTCACTGGTGATGGTAATAAAATGAATGGGTTGACCTATACAGACCGTGTCACTGGTGAGTCTAAACATTTAGCGCTAGATGGTGTGTTTGTGCAAATTGGTTTAGTGCCTAATAGTGATTGGTTAAAAGGTACTTTGAACTTGAGTAAATATGGTGAAATTGAAGTGAATCATCACAATGCAACATCGCTACCAGGTGTGTTCGCAGCTGGCGATGTGACGACTACACCATACAAACAAATCATTATTGCAATGGGTGAAGGTGCAAAAGCTTCACTTGGCGCATTTGATTATTTGATTAGGCAATAAAGTTAAACATTAGTAAAAAGGCGGCTCTAAGCCGCCTTTTTTATTAGTTTTTGGTTTTGCAGGTACTAATGCCAAGTAAGCCATAAGCAGGGCAAAAGTTAAAGAGAGCAGTGGCTAGCGGTACTATACCAATCCAAGCCCAGACAGGCCCATTTGCGAATAATACCCATGCGATTAATGCTAGCCCTGCAATAATTCGTACTATACGATCGACTCCACCAATGTTTGCTTTCATCATTCAGCTCCTATAAAGGGACCTTAACTGAAAAGTCAGGAAATCCAGTGTACGCTCAAATTGTTGTGTATGAAAGTGGCTAGGTTAATATGAAAATGTACTCCAATATTCATTGGTGAGTAGGTCTGGAGTTTGGATTAGCTAGAACTATCAGAGATGCTAAGCGCTACTGCTTCAGCTACTTTAATACCATCAACCCCCGCTGACAAAATCCCGCCTGCATAGCCAGCACCTTCGCCACAAGGGTATAAACCCTTGGTGTTAATGCTTTGCAGTGAGTCATCGTCACGCTTAATGCGGATAGGGCTAGAGGTGCGTGTTTCTACCCCTGTCAGCACGCCATCAGCTAGGTCAAAGCCTTTTACTTGCTTAGCAAACTCAGGAATGGCCTCACGGATAGCGGTAATTGCAAACTCTGGCAGTACAGATGCCAAATTGGTGAGATGTACACCTGGTTTGTATGAAGGTGTCACTTCACCAAGCTGGGTAGAGGGTTGGTTCAATAAAAAGTCACCAATTAACTGCCCAGGCGCATTGTAATTACTACCACCTGCGATAAAGGCCTGACTTTCTAATTGACGCTGTAGCTCCATGCCAGCCAGCGGATGGTCTGGATAGTCTTGCTCAGGCGTAATGCCAACCACAATCCCTGCATTGGCATTACGCTCATTGCGGCTGTACTGGCTCATACCATTGGTCACTACGCGGTTAGGCTCAGATGCTGCGGCAACTACCGTGCCGCCGGGGCACATGCAGAAACTGTAAACGGAGCGGCCATTTTTTGCATGATGCACGAGTTTGTAATCGGCTGCGCCAAGCTTAGTGAGTAAGTCCTCACTGTAGCTCTTACCGTATCGTGCCTTGTCGATGAGTGACTGTGGATGTTCGATACGAAAGCCAATTGAAAATGGTTTGGCTTCAATATAAATGCCACGTTTATATACCATTTCAAACGTGTCACGCGCGCTATGGCCTACCGCTAACACCAAGTGATTCGTTGCAAGACGTTCACCAGTTTGCAATACGACTGCTTTCACTTCGTTATTTTCAATTTCAATGTCGTCAACACGACTCTCGAATCGAATTTCACCGCCTAATTCAGTAATCGTTTTGCGCATTTCTTCAACCATCCCCACTAAACGGAATGTGCCGATATGCGGGTGGCTTACATACATAATTTCTTCTGGTGCGCCTGCTTTTACAAACTCCTGAATCACTTTGCGGCCATAATGTTTAGGGTCTTTGATTTGGCTATAAAGCTTACCGTCTGAGAAAGTGCCCGCACCACCCTCACCAAATTGCACGTTGGATTCTGGGTTAAGTGTACTTTTACGCCATAGGCCCCATGTGTCCTGCGTGCGTTTACGCACTTCTTTTCCACGCTCTAATACAATCGGTTTAAATCCAGATTGCGCTAAAATTAGTGCTGCAAAAATACCTGCGGGGCCAAACCCCACAATCACTGGCCTTAATTCAGGTGGAGATGAGGTCGTTGCAACATATTGATAACTGGTGTCAGGCGCAGTTTTAATGTGCGCATCTTTGCGAAACTTCGCTAATATTTTTTCTTCATTTTTGACTTCTACATCAAGACTGTACACATATAAAATAGCATGCGATTTGCGTGCGTCTACGCCGCGCTTAAATATATCAAAGTGAATCAAATCATTTTCTGGAATTTCTAAACGCTTAAGCAATGCTGCTTTAATTTCATCGGCTTGATGGATGAGCGATTGTGCGTTTTCAATCGGGAGTTTTACTTCAGTAATGCGTAACATAGGTGGTCACTTTAATAAGGGGAGTGTTTATCTGCCAATAGTGAGATTTTACAGGAGATTGAATCAAGCGATAAAGCGCTGATAATCGCCTGCTATATCATGTCCATGAGACTTAAGTTTCAAGATTCAATTGTAATAATTTTTTTAGCATAGGTACGGTCACAGGCTTCTTTTCAGTCAGCGACCAAACATCCAGCGCATCCAATACAGCCATCAGTGTTGGTAAATCACGACGCAGATAGCGCAGGCAGTAATCAACCACCTCATCTGGCAATTTTATGCCACGCTCTTTTGCATGTGTTTTAAGCGCTTGGGCTTTTTCTTCATCGGTCAGCGGATGCAGCTGGTAAACCAACCCCCATGCTAGTCTAGTGGCTAAGTCATCACGTAGATTCATTTGTGTGGGCGCTGCAATACCGCTGGAAATAAGAATGCCGCCTGACGCGCGTAGTTGATTGAATTGATCAAATAGTGCGATTTGCGCATCCTCATTTAATAAATGGGTATCGTCTGCAATAAAAAGCGGTAATTCGGACTGTGCCGCAATGCGTTGGCAGGCTTGCAAAAGGTGAGACTTCCCACTGCCTTGTGCACCCCATAAGTAAATAAAACGCGCTTCTTCTGCGTAAGTAAGTGCTCGCTTCAAGCTGTGAAGTGCTTCAGCATTTTGACCCACAATAAAGTTATCCAACGTTGGCGGTGCCAAAGGCTGAATATCGAGCAATAATTGCTTGGTCGGAGATTGGTAATGATGATCCGTACTGTTCATGCGGCTAACCTAAGTAAAAGCGACTGCTAAGATATTGTTGTTTTGCGTGTCTGAAGCCAACGGCAATCGCGGCTGATACAGGTAGTGCTAGTAGCACGCCTGCAAAACCAAATAGCTGGCCACCTGCCATGAGTGCAAAAATGACAACAAGCGGGTGAAGGCCGATACGATCCCCTACTAGCCATGGCGTAAGTGCCATGCTCTCAACGAGTTGGCCCAAACCAAATACCACTAACATTGGAATAAGGTCGGCGAAATTGCCAAATTGTAATACACCGGAAATCAGCGCTAATGTTAAGCCTAACCCAAAGCCCAAATAGGGAATAAAACCCAGTAAGCCAGATAATATGCCGATAGGCAGTGCAAACTCGAGTCCTGCCATCCATAAACCAGTGGCGTAAAATATACTCATCAATACCATGACGGTGAGTTGTCCACGTAAAAACTCAGCCAGCACAGCGTCAATTTCAGAGGCAATTTCTTGTGTTTTGGCAATCAGTTGGCGTGGCAGTAATGCACTAATTTTCTGCATGAAGATATTCCAATCCAGTAGCAAATAAAACAGTACCAGTGGAATGAGTATCAAGTTGCCGAGCCAGCCAATTACTGCCATGCCATGATTGCTTAAGCTAAGCGCTATGTTTTTGGCAAAGTTACCTGTTGTTTTCCAGTTTTCAGTAAGAATAGCTTGAATCTGTGCAGGGTCAATTTCCGTACTGACGCCAAAATTCTTTTGTAACCAAGGTTCAAGATTGGCTTTTGCTGCATTTAAATACACGGGAATTTTTTGAGAAATTTGTACAAACTCATGCTGCAATAACGGAATCATGATTAATACAATCATGGTTAAAACAGCTAGCAACAACAAAAGCACCAGTAATGTGGCAATGCTGCGGCTTGGTTTAAACGAAAATTTTCTTTGATGCCCCCCTAATTGAAGGGCTTCAATTTTGTTAACTAAAGGGTTAGCAATGTACGCCAATATTGCCGCAATTAAAAAAGGCGTAAGTATTGGACCTAGCAAATAAATAAGGCCGAAAACCGATAAAACAGCCACCAGCCAAACGGTATTTGTGTGTTTGTTCATTCTGCGCTTTCAGTAAAGTGTGGCTGATTTGGAAAAGCCTGCGTTTTCAGGCTTTCAACATTTCAGATAACTAAGCATTTCGGTTAAAATAACATTATAACGATAGAACATACTTTTTGTAGAAAGCGAGAACCCCCTTGAGCGCCAATAATTCAGATAAAACTTCAATTAGCTACCGCGATGCTGGTGTTGATATTGAAGCGGGCGATGCGTTAGTTGAACAGATTAAACCGTTTGCCAAACGTACGATGCGCCCAGAAGTGTTGGGCGGTATTGGTGGTTTTGGCTCATTGTTTGCCGTGCCGAAAAAATTTAACGAGCCAATTTTAGTATCAGGCACTGATGGCGTAGGCACAAAGCTTAAGTTAGCGTTTGAGCTAAACAAGCACGATACCGTAGGTATCGATTTGGTGGCCATGAGCGTGAATGATATTTTGGTACAAGGCGCTGAGCCACTTTTCTTCTTGGATTATTTCGCATGCGGTAAATTAGAAGTTGGTGTTGCGGCACAAGTGATTAAAGGTATTGCTGAAGGCTGTGAGCAATCTGGTTGCGCATTGGTTGGCGGTGAAACCGCAGAAATGCCAGGCATGTACCCAGCAGGTGAATATGATTTGGCAGGTTTTGCAGTAGGCTGTGTAGATAAAGCTAATTTGATTAATGGTACGACCATTGCCGCAGGCGATGTAGTGTTAGGCTTGGCTTCAAGTGGTGCACATTCAAACGGTTACTCACTGATTCGCAAATTGATTGAAAAATCAGGCATTGATTTTGAGTCTGATTTTCACGGTAGAAAATTCAAAGATGTGGTCATGGCACCAACACGTATTTATGTGAAATCTTTGTTGAAGCTGATTGAAGCAATGCCAGTAAAGGGCATGGCGCACATTACAGGTGGCGGCATTACTGAGAATATCCCACGTGTATTGCCAGAAGGTTTAACCGCTGAAATCAAAGCATCTGGTTGGGAATTACCACCGTTGTTCCAATGGTTGCAAGCACAGGGCAATATCGTCCCGAGCGAAATGTATAAAACGTTCAACTGCGGTATTGGCATGGCGATTATCATGGCGAAAGAAGACGCGGCTGCGGCTAAAGCATTGCTAGAAGCGGCGGGTGAGACAGTGTTTGAAATTGGTCACATTCGTACACAAAATGCAGGTGAAGCGCCAACCATTGTAGTTTAGTCTATATGTTGATTTAAACCATTTTAGAAAAAGCGGCTTGTTGTATAACAAAAACTTGTATAGCAAAATTAGGTCTGATGCGTTGAGCGTGATGTGTCTTAAAATTAAGGAATTTTAGTGATGAATCGAATCAAAGCATGGAACTTGTTATTTTGTTTGTTAATTGGTGTAGTAGCACTAGCGCCACAAGTTGCTTTATCTAAAACGAAGGCTGCTAAAGAAAATATTTCAAGCAGCCCTTTGCCTAAACGTATTCAGGCCACTTATGAAGTGACTAAAAATGGTGAGCCGTTTGCAAATGTGCACGAGCTATTTGTGGTTACTAAAAATGCTTATACGGTAGAAAGTACAACCAAAGGGTTGGGTGTTTATGCCTTACTTGGTGAGCGTAAGTTAAGTAGCGTTGGTGTGATCACTGCAAAAGGTTTGCAACCAACGCATTTCGAATTACACCAAGGCAACCATAAAAAGAAATCATTATTCACAGACTTTGATTGGGCAAAGCGCAGTCTGGTGATGACAATTAAGGGTAAGCAGGAAACGGCCGAACTTAAAGCTGGTACTCAAGATTTAGCGAGCTACGCATACCAGTTTATGTTTATGCGGGCATCGTTAAAAAATACGATTACCGTGCCACTGACCACCGGCAAGAAACTCAAGCAGTATCAGTATAAAGTGAACCCCGAGCAGAAAATCATTGATGGTGCGGGTGTGCAGTATAAAACCCTGCATTTGACACCAGCAGAGAAGGACGCATCAGAAACCAAAGAGCTTTGGTTGGCAACAGAACATTATTACGTGCCAGCGCGCATACTGATGATTGATGATGACGGCCATAAGTTAGAGCAAACCTTAACTGAATTGCGTATCGAATAGTGAGCCTAATGGCTGGGCTGTTTAACTAGTGACTAAACGATAAGACACTAATCTAATTAACCAAGCAACTAAATCTAATCGTAATTAAGCCTTTAGTCACTACCATTAGTCACTAGAGTTTAAGTAACAACAATTTAAGTAACAACAATTTAAGTAACAACAGAAAACAATACAAAGAGAATCAATATGACGCCTAATTTAATTCGGCAAGCTGCAATCGTTTTATCTAATCTACTAACCTTTAGTAGCCCTGCTGATGCGAAGTTAAGTGAATTTTTCCGTAACAATCGTGATTTAGGTACCAAAGAGCGTGCATTTGTGGCGGAAAGCGTTTATGGGGTTTTACGTCGCTTGCGTTTTCTAAGCACAGTCACGGCTAACGATGAAAATGACCCTGATGATGCGCGTAAATTGATTTTAGCTTGGCTATTGCGCGTACAAGGCATGAGCATTCGTGAGCTAGAGCCAATGTTGAGCGAGCAGCAAAAAGAATGGGCACATCTCATCAAAGCCAAGTCTACAGATAATTTACCATTAGCTGTGCAAGCTGACGTGCGTGACTGGCTGTGGGACAAGCTAGTTGCACAATATGGTGAGGCTGAGGCGTTAACCATTGCGCGTAGCATGCATGAGCAAGCAACGCTGGATTTGCGTGTGAATACGATTAAAGGCACGCGTGACGAAGTGATGGCAAAATTTATTGCTGAAAATACCTCAGGCGAAATGAACGTGACTAAAACCCCTTACTCACCGATTGGCCTTCGTATGCCCAATCGCTTGAATATTGGCCGTCACGTTTTGTTTACTGAAGGCAAGATTGAAGTGCAAGATGAAGGTAGCCAGTTATTGGCACATTTGGTTGCTGCTAAGCGCGGCATGATGGTGGCTGATTTCTGTGCTGGTGCTGGCGGCAAGACTTTGGCCATTGGCGCGTTAATGCGGAATACAGGCCGTTTGTACGCATTTGATGTATCAGAAAAGCGCCTACATAATTTAGGGCAGCGTTTAAAACGTTCAGGATTAAGCAACTTGAACGCACAAGTCATTAGCAGTGAAACTGATCCTAAACTAAAACGCTTAAATGGAAAATTTGACCGCGTGCTGGTGGATGCACCTTGCAGTGGTCTAGGCACTTTGCGTCGGAATCCTGATCTTAAATGGCGCCAAACGCCACAAGATGTTGCCGAGCTTAATGTTAAACAAACCAATATTTTAGCGCGTGCCGCTAAGTTAACTAAAGTGGGCGGGCGTTTGATTTACGCAACTTGTAGTTTGTTGCGCGACGAGAATGAGCAAATTGCGGAGCAGTTCTTAGCAACACACCCTGACTTTAAGCTGATGAATGCGGCAGAGATTTTAGCGCAACATCAGATTCAGCTTGATACTGGCGATTACTTGAAGTTATTACCGCACTTACATAATACGGATGGTTTTTTTGCAGCGGTTTTTGAGAAGCTAGATGCCGCAAGTGTTGCAAACACTGATATCCCAGCTGAGAAAAGTACATCAGAAGAAGCACCTGATTTGGCGGTAGCGCCAGAAAGTGTGGAGGATGTAAGCGCAACAGAGGGTGAGCCAGTGAAAGCTAAGGTAAAAAAAACTGCCGTTAAAAAGACTACAGATAAAGACGCAGCAGTTAAAAAGTCAGCAGTGAAGAAAGAGCCGAAAGAGGTTAAGCCAAAATCTGTAAAGGCCAGTGCGGCAAAAACAAAAGCGGTAAAAGCGTAAGTCATCAAGGGTAAGATTTAATCTTACCCTTTTTTATTTTGTAAAAAATTATTGGTGGGCTGTACCCCATCGCACTAATCCTCATACCGACGAGACCGTGAAGGTCTTCACCGTGGAATATACCAGCTTCAGCTGGTTATTCACACGCGAAAGCACGGAATGGCTAGGCGGTAGGATTATTTAGTGGAATAGCTATACATCGTACGTAGCTATTGAAGTAGTTATCAGCGTCAGTGAGACATCACTAAGTAAGAGATTAGAGTTGTCAGCCTGTTTTCACTTATTTTTGAATACGATGTAGCTGAATTTCTCACAATTATTGATAAAGGCTTTTGTTGTATGAAATTACCCAGCCTCAACCTCCAGATATTACTTGCGGCAATCATAGGTGTTTTAGTGGGGATGTATTTCCACACATTAGGTACTGAACATCAACTGGTAAAAGTTGGCCTCTATACTGCTGGATTAGCCGGTACGCTCTTTATTGATTTACTCAAGATGATTCTGATACCACTCGTGTTTTGCTCAATCTCAGTGGGAATCGCTAATTTGCGCGCGCATCAGCAAATGCATCGTGTTTGGGTCACAACGCTTATTTACTTTACAGCAACCATGATGATTGCGATTAGCTTAGGATTATTGGCAGCCAATTACTTTAAGCCAGGTAGTGGTTTACATATCACGATGTTTGCAGACGCCATGCAGGGATTTGAAGCAAAGCAATTGCCTCTGCCTGAGTTCTTTGCACAGTTCTTACATGGCTTGTTTATGAATCCATTTGAGGCCTTAGCGAAAGGTAATGTGCTCGCTGTAGTGATGTTTGCACTTATTTTGGGAGTAGCTCTGGTAGTAGGTGGTGACCGCTTCAAACACTTACATCGACTATTACAAGAAGCGCTAGACATTACAATGCTGATTGTGCGATGGGTCATGTATCTAGCACCTCTCGGTATTATGGCACTTCTGATTCGGTTAATCGCAGTGCAGGATGTGATGATGCTGAGCATGTTAGGTAAGTTTGTTGCGGTCGTTGTCGGCGTTACCTTATTGCATGGTGTGGTGGTGTTACCTCTTGTGCTATATGTAGTCACACGAAAGTCACCATGGTGGTTATTTCACGGCTCACGTGAGGCTTTGTTGACAGCATTTGCGACGAGTTCAAGCTCTGCCACTTTACCTGTGACGATGCGTTGCGTCACACAACGCTTACATGTAAAGCCAGAAATTGCTGGCTTTGTGGTGCCTTTGGGAGCGACCATTAATATGGATGGCACTGCGTTGTATGAAGCGATTGCCGCGCTGTTTATTGCTAATCTGGTTGGTGTGGAGCTAAGCTTTGTGCAACAGTTAATCGTATTTCTTACTGCAATGATTGCTGCAATGGGTGCGCCAGGGATTCCTAGTGCAGGGATGGTGACCATGGTGATGGTATTGCAATCAGTAGGTTTGCCAGCTGAAGCCATCGCGATTTTACTTCCTATTGACCGCTTATTAGATACTTTGCGTACTACAGTGAATGTGCAGGGTGATATTGTGGGTAGTTTAGTTGTGCAAAAACTTACCCTGGATGCGCCGAGTAAAGTGGTTGTTGCTAGCTAATAAAGTCACCAAACGTTTCTCCATACATTGCGTGTGAGTCATAGCTCAATTAAGTGATTAGGCGATAGGATGGGATGCGCGCGCTGATATAGTTAAATACTTTACGAGGAATGGTGGCTCGTATTGCGTTGACTAATCCAGCCGATGAGCAAGGAGTAAGCCGCAGGGACCACCACTAAAGTAAGTAGCGTGGATGAAATCATGCCACCTATGATAGCAACTGATAGCGGCTTGTTTGTTTCAGAGCCTGCGCCTAAACCCATTGCCGCTGGTAGTAGCGCTAAAATGATGGTGAGCGAGGTCATTAGTACGGGACGCAGGCGCACTGGGCAAGCCTCGCTCAACGCTGCATTAATATGCACTTTGTTAATTATTTCACCAGTATCCCTTACCTTATCTAATAGTTGATTGGTTAAATCTACCAATAAAATAGAATTTTTAGCCACTAAACCTATTAATAAGACAAGACCAATCATTGAGTACATGTTGAGACTGTCACCTGAAATAAGCAACGCAATCAAGCCGCCGATAATTGCTAGCGGTTGCGCTAGCATCACCAGTAAAGGCTGAACAAACGAATTGAACTGGCTAGCTAACACCATATAGAGTAAAACAAAGGCAAGAATAAATACAAATTGGATATTTTTAAACGTCTTGCCGAACTCTTCAGCTTGGCCTGTGAGTTTCAAGGTGTATTCTGGCGGGACGATGGTGGCGGCAGTCTCTTTAACTAAATCTACCGCTTCACCCAACGGCATGTTTGGGTTTGCATAAAAATTTACAGCGTATTGTAGATCATAGCGACCAATGACAGCTGGGCCGAGTTCTTGATTGAACTTAGCGACAGCATCAAGACGTACCAGCTCTCCACTCTCACTTCTCAGGTAAATTTTACTTAAGTCTGTGACGTTGGTTAAATCTCCTTCAGTGGCTTTGATGCGAACATCATAACGTTGCCCATCACCTGCAGCTTCATTAAACTTGGCCACATTAATACCACCAGCATAAAGGCTGACTGCAGTCGCAATCTCCTGGGCATTAAGTCCTAATGTGGCCGCACGTGCTCGGTCTATTTGTACGTCTAATTGTGGTAAATCTAGCTGCACATCTAAATCCACTCGTCCAATTTCTGCGTTGTTGCTTAACGATTGCTGTAATAGTTTAGAAATTCGACCAAGTTCTTGTAGGTTGTTACCTGTTAAATTGAATTGGAGTTTTTCAGAACGTTGCCCACGCACCACTGATGCAGGTGCTGCTAGTGCGCGTGCGCCTGGCACTTGTTCCAGTTCCACTTTAAGTTCTTTGATTAAGGTTTGCTGACTTTTTTCCCTTAACTCTTTAGGCTTAAGGCGCACGTTGATTCGCCCTTCATTAACTTGCCCACGAGAGCCAGTGCCTATTGATGAAAAGTAGCTATCCACCTCATCGGGATAATTCTTTAATATAGTTTCAACGATCTTGAGTCTGGAGTCAGTGTAGTCAAGGCTGGAGCCTAAGGGTGTTTTAATGCTGATACCAAAACTGCTTTCGTCAGACTCTGGCACAAAGTCTTTTTCTACATATTTAAGCGTTAGATAGCCAGATGCTGCCACAAAAATTGCGGTGAATATCAGCACAAATCCTCGATGTCTGAGCGTCACGTTTAGTAGCTTTTTATATTGGGCATCTAAATAATCTAAGCCACGTCCTGTTAGGCGGTATGCAGCATTTTCCTTATGCGTAACGCTTAAATAACGAGAGCAGAGCATCGGTGTCAGGGTGAGTGAGACAAATAGAGACACGAGCACACCGAATGTGACGACGACGGCGAAAGATTTAAAAAACATCCCAATGACGCCATTCATGAATATCACGGGCGCGAATATACAAACCAGCGATAGAGACGAAGCCAATACGGCAAACACCACTTCATTACTACCGTTTTTAGTGGCTTGTGAGCGGAATAAAGCCACTTTGCCAGGGTTTTTCATATCTTCAGGGCTGAGCGCCTCACCTACTTCCCCAGACATGTGTCGAAGAATACTTTCACGCACGACAATTGCATCGTCCACCACTACACCAATAAGCAGCAGTAGTGCCAGTAGTGTCATGCTATTGAAGGTATAGCCGGCAAAGTACATCACCGCGATTGCACCCAATAGTGAAACTGGAATTTCTAGGCAAATCATCACGGTGGAGCTAAACGAACGCATAAAAATCAGCACGATTAATGCGGCAAATAAAGTGCCTTCCACTAAGTGCTCTTTGAGTGATGCCACCATTTGATTAATGAAGATGGAGTCATTAGTTGAGATTTCCAGGCTGAGACCAGGCGGTAGGTTTGGTCGAATATCTTGCTCAAGTCTACGCTCAACTTCTTTAATAATTTCTACCGTATTGGCATTGGCAACTTTCACCATACCTAGGCCTACCGTTGGCTTCCCATTGTATCGGGCAATTTGGCGATTATCGGTGAGGCCATCTTCAACATCGGCTACATCTTTTAGCCGAATTGGGACGCCATCTTTAGTGGTAATAATTAAATTGGATAAGTCGTTGATATCATGAAACTCAAGGTCGAGTTTTAGTAGCTGCTCAGCTTGTGAGCTGACCAAAAATCCACCCGGCAATTGAATATGCTCACGGTTAAATGCACTGATGAGGTCAGTCGCAGCAAGCTTATAAGCAGCCATGCGCTCAGGATTTACATTGACGCGAATCACGCGGTCGCGGCGCCCACCAATAGAGACTTCACCCACGCCGTTAATGGTTTCAAACTTCTTCTTTAATACATTGTTGGCATAAAGATTGAGTTGCTGGATTGTACGGTCACCACTTAAAGCTAACCAAATGACAGCAGATGCATTGGTATCTACCTTCTGCACAGATGGTGGATCGGTATCATTAGGCAGGCGGCGCAGTACTTGGTTTACTTTAGACTGTACCTCGTTATAGGCAACATCGATATCTTTATCCAGAGAAAAAGTAATACTGATGCTGGAAACCCCAGGTGACGATGATGATTGAATATGCTCAATACCTGGTGTAGTGTTGATAGCAGATTCAATGATGCTGGTGATGCTGGTGTCAACTACATCGGGATTAGCACCACGCAGTGTAGTTGTGACCATGATGATTGGGAAATCAATCGCTGGTAGGCGATCTACACCGATACGGTTATACGAAATGATGCCGAACAGCACGATGACGCCAGATAGCATCCAAGCAAGCACATGGCGTTTAATAGAAAGTTCAGGTAGCGTCATGGGGTATAAGTATCAATGATTATGATGTTGCTGCGGTTTTATTGGCAATTTTGACCTGTGCCTTGTCTGTTAAAAAGCCGGCACCATCTACGGCAACGACATCATTCACATTCACCCCGTCTGTAATTTCAATCAAGCCGCTTTTACGTAAACCGGTTGTGACGATAGCTTGATGAGCGATGTTGTCTTTAATGATGTAGACGACCTGTCCAGCTGGACGCAACACTACGCTTTGTTCTGGCACCATCATCGCAGAAGCGCGCTCACCTAAAATTACACTTGCATTTACGCTGGCACCAGCTTGCCATCCTGCCACATTTTTCACATCGGCAATCACCATAATCGTACGATTACTTGCCGTAATGAGGGGTTTAAGTTCACGGATGACTGTTTCAACAGGCGTGTCGCTTGTAGGTGTGGTAAGTCTTAACTTTAAACCGGCTTTAAGTTGCGTTCCCACGCGTTCTGGAAAGGGAATGTAAGCACGTAATAATTTATTTGAAATGATTTGTACGATAGGGTCACCTACGTTGACATACTCACCAGTGTCTACAATCTTATTTTCTACCACACCGTCTGTGGGGGCAAATATTCTCGTTTTTCCAGTGCTGTTGCGTATGGTATTGATACGCGCTTTGGCTGCCACTAATTGCTCTTTAAGTACCCGTTGGTCAGCTACACTTGTATCAACAGCATTTTGTGAAATAAATTTTTTATCAACTAAAGCTTGATTTCTTGCGACTGTTTTTGACTGATTATTTAGCAGTGCTTCAATGCGTGCTACCTCCGCCTGCGCTTCTCGTTCTTGTAGATTAAATGCTGTTGGGTCTAGTGTGGCAATAAGCTGCCCTTGCTTAACGCTATCACCTGGGCTGACAAATACCTTGATGATACGCGCAGGAACCTCGGCCTTAAGCGTTGGGTCAACCAAGCCTTCAAGCGAGCCGATGCCCTCTTCCGTTATTTCCACAGGCGCATCCTGCACAGCCGAAACGGTCACCAAAGTAGGTTTAGGACCATTTTTATTAGCTTCTTTTGCTTTGTCTTCACTTGCGCCACATGCAATGAGCATGCTGGCAAAAAAAGTGACTAAAGTCAGGCTAAAAATTCTTTGCATAAGTTGATTGTTTTTAATGATGATGGTGTGTTAATTTTTGCCAGTCAAAAAATGGACCAGGGTCAGTTTTTCTGTCTGGTGCAATATCTGAATGACCTACTATAGCTTGAATTGGATAGCTGTTGTTGAGGCAATCCACTAATTTATTGAGCGTTTGGTACTGAATGTCCTCAAACGCTTCGAAATCAGACCCTTCAAGCTCTATTCCGACCGAGAAATCGTTACAACGTTCACGTGATTGCCAATTGGATTTGCCTGCATGCCATGCTCGGTTCAGGCATGAGACGAACTGTATGAGTGCGCCATCACGTCTTATTAGAAAATGTGCTGATACCTGATGGGCATAAATACCTGCATAATAAGGATGCTCATCGGGATCTAGCCGGTTCGTAAAAAGCTCAATAATGCCATTGCCGCCATATTGGCTTGGTGGGAGGCTGATGTTATGAATCACAATCAAACTGATTTCTGCATTAGGGCGTGCATCAAAATTAGGTGATGCGATTTGTTGCGCATGCGCCACGAAACCATCATTATTTATAGCGTAATTTTCCATGATTGCTAATTTTATGCTGACTTCAGTTTAAAATGCCAACATTAATGAAGCGATGCTTCAAATAAAAGGAAATTTAAATGGTATTTTTAGAACTGTTAGTGATGCTTATTGTGATTTTGATTGCCGCTGAGGTGTTTACCAATGCACTTGAGCATTTAGGTGAGAAATTGGGCATCTCAGAAGGCGTAACAGGATCTCTATTCGCGGCGGTGGGCACTGCGTTACCAGAGACCTCAGTACCTTTACTTGCGCTGTTAGCGGGCACACAAAATGCTGCGACTAACGAAGAAATTGGTGTGGGTGCTATCTTGGGTGCGCCTTTGATGTTAGCAACGCTTTCTATTTGCCTCATGGCAGTTTCAGTATGGCGCCGGAGAGGTACACAAGGGCATCTAAGACCAGAGCGTACTGGGTTAGCACGTGATCTTAACTTTTTTATTATCGCATTTAGCTTTGCTGCAGTTGCTATGTTTGTGCCGCACAGTCTAAGTGTTGTGCGTTACGGTTTGGGCTTTTGCATGGTACTGATTTACTTTGTCTATGTCATGTTGACATTACGTGCATCAAAATCACTTGTTGAAGACGGGCACGCGACTGAAGCTGGTGGTGAGATGTTCTTATGTAAGTTGGGTCTACCAAACAATATGGTAGTTATCTCTGTGCAGTTGTTCTTGGGTTTGGCGCTACTAGTGGCTGGTGCTAAGGGCTTTATCGGTGGTGTAGAAGAAGCTTCCCATTTGCTTGGTATTTCAGCATTGTTACTCTCTCTGTTGATTATTCCAATTGCAACTGAGCTCCCAGAAAAAGTGAATAGTATTTTATGGATACGCAAAGGTAAGGACACGCTAGCGTTTGGCAACATTACAGGTGCGATGGTGTTTCAGGGCACATTGCTACCAGCGATTGGTATTATGCTTACCCCTTGGGAGCCTCGTCGTGAAGTATTGTTAGGGATTGTCTTAACACTAGTTGCGGCGATATGGCTACGCTACTTGGTGCAAAAAGGTGGATTGCGTGTTTGGCACTTGTTAGTGAATGGCGCTATCTATGTCACTTATCTGTTCTTGGTGTTGGCATAGAACGTTGATTGTCTTGCTAATGCTGCGCCCATGTTGGGTGCAGCATTAGTTTGGTCAGTTTGATGAATTTAGTGATCTTCTGCATCGGACTCTAAGTCTAGGTCACTATCTTTGGTGAGACCAAGTTTCGCAAGCCGATAGCGTAATGTGCGGAATGTCACGCCTAGCAGTTTGGCAGCAGCCGTTTTGTTGTTATTCGTTTTATCTAGGGCCTGAATAATGGCCTTTTTTTCTACCTCTTCAAGGTAGTCAGTCAGATTGATTTCATTGGAGTGATGACTGTCAAACATAACATTAGGAATGTTAGTCGGTGCATCTAGACTTCCCTCCGTCAGTACGTCCTCAACGTTAATCGTCTCTCCATCACATAGTGCAAGCGCACGTTCTAGCATGTTTTCTAATTCGCGCACATTGCCTGGAAATGCTAGGCTAGAAATATAAGTGTGTGCTTTAGCGTCAATCTTAGGTGTTGCGATATCTTGAGCTTGGCACAGCTTATTGAGTAACATTTCGGTGAGTAGCGGAATGTCAGTAGGCCGGCAGCGTAGGGCTGGCATCTTAAGTTGAATCACGTTAAGCCGGTAATACAAATCTTTTCTAAATTGGCCTGTATCCATCATTTCGGTTAAGTTTTTATGCGTCGCACTAATAATACGTACATCGACGGCGTCTTCATTTGTACCACCTACCATCCGGACTTTTTTCTCTTGAATCGCTCTTAGCAACTTTACTTGCATTGCAAGCGGCAAGTCAGCAACCTCATCTAAAAATAATGTTCCACCGTTAGCGGCTTGAAATAAACCTTCTTTATCTTGATTTGCTCCCGTGAATGCCCCTTTTTTATATCCGAAGAACTCACTCTCCATTAAATTTTCAGGAATAGCACCACAGTTAACAGCAATAAAGGCACCATCGGCACGCGAGCTGTTTTGGTGGATAAGTTTAGCCGCCAGTTCCTTTCCGCTACCAGATTCGCCGCTGATGTAAACCGGCGCTTGGCTACGAGATACTTTTGCAATCATGTTACGCACGTATTGAATTTGCTCAGAATTGCCAATCATTTCTAAGGTGTTAGGTGTGTTTTGAGCAGTCCTTGCACTCAGCTTGAGCGCAGACTCAATCACGGGGCGTAGTTGTTTCAGTGAGATTGGTTTGGCGAGATAGTCAAAAGCACCAGCTTTGAGTGCAGAAACAGCATTGTCCGCACTGGCATGAGCGGTAATCACTGCTACTGGTAAGCCTAGGTGAAATTCATTAATATAGTTAACAAGGTCAAGACCAGTGCCATTCGGCATTTGCATGTCAGTTAAACATAGCGCGTAGGAGCGTTGCTTGAGCATGGCCTTAGCCTCCTCTAAACTACTTGCGCTATATGTTTCAACATCCATACGCTCTAGCGTCATCGCAAGCAGTTCGCGAATGTCGGTTTCATCATCTACAATTAAGCAGCTAGGTCTTTGTTGCATACTAAAATATTGCCCTTTGACGGATTGCGGTATTAGTTGATTGTTTGTAATTGAAGAATAAAGGCACTGCCTGAATCTAGTTTTTGGTAACTTAGGCGCGAACCATTTGCTTCTGCAAGTTCACGTGAAATGTAGAGGCCTAAGCCATTTCCTGTCGTTTTTGTTGTGTAAAAAGGTTCAAATAGCTTGTTACGATTCTCTTCTGCAACACCCTCACCATCATCAATGATTTCTAAGTTTAAACCAGCTCTTCCATTTTTTGCACAGTTTAACTTTAAGCTACCCACCTGTTTCTGGCTATGCTCCCAGCCATTTTTACACAAATTCCACAAAATTTGCATCAAATGGCGCTGGTCATAAGCAATGAATAAGTTGTCTTTAAATGATGGTATTTGAAAATGTGAAGCAGGTATCTTTTCTACAGCACAGAATTGGGTATAAAAATCGAGAATGAATTGGTTAAGCGATAACCTTTCTTGGTTGGTGCGGTCACGGCGATTGAGCTCAAGCACATCTTTGATGATTTGATCAATGCGTTGGATATTGTCCGCAATAATTTGCAACATCCGTTTGTTCTGTACGTTAAAGTCTTCTTCTTGTAGCAACTGATTGGCATGGCTAATCGCGCTGAGTGGGTTGCGTATCTCGTGTGCGATGTTGGCTGTCAGTCGTCCAAGTGCTGCCAATTTTGATTGTTGTGCGGCGGACTGTATTTGACTCCAGTCTTGAATAAAAATAACGGCACCGTACAGACGACTGTCATGGTTAATTGGCTCTAATCTTAGTTTTAACTCTTTATTGTTAATTGAAATGATGAGGTTTTCACTGATGTTCTCTGCATGCATCCATCGTGTAAATACATGCGCGATTTCTATCGCACTATCACTGAGTTTTATGGTTTCTTCATCATCCACTTTCTTACGCGTAAGTAGTGGCATTGCTTGTGAGTTGTGATGGTGAATATTCAGAAACTGGTCAATGACAATCACCCCATCCTGCATTTCTTCGGTGATAAGCGCATTTACCTGTGCCAAGTTTTCAAGATCAATCCCACGCGCAGAAGCCAGCGCTTCACTTTGCGTCATGCGTTTAGCAAAGCTATATCCCAACCAGGCGGTCGCAAAGCAACTCAAGCTCAGCATGGCGGGTTGGCTGTACCCTGAAATAGGCAACATCCACTTGGCTATTTGATAACTTTGTTCTAGTAGTAAGCCGATGGTAGCAATCGCTGCATAAAACAGCGCTAAGCGTCCATTGCTAATTAGGCTGGCTGTAACGATGGTGATGATTAATAGTAGCCCTAAACCACTTTGTATGCCGCCTGCAGCATGCATAATGAAAATGATAAAGAATATATCAATAATAATTTGTACTGGGTTGAAAAAGACCAGAGCCGATGATCTGACAGGAGCGACAAGCAGTAAGGTGAAACTGAACAGGGAGTAAGCTAAGGATAAGCTAAAGAATAAAGAGGCATCTTGGGTTTCTCCCCAGTTCTCTTGCCCAACATATAAGGAAAATAATACAAAAATTAAGCTTAATATGAGCCGAAAGACATTGATAATACGAATCGTACGCGCTTGCAGTGATAACTCACTCTGTGCGGTAATATTTTGATAGAGGATATTATCATTCATCGTTATTTCTTGCGCTTGATGTATGGCTTAAATTTAATCGGCATCGGTGCTATGAAGCATCTGATTTGATATGCGCTTTGGTACAGTAAAATTTACCATCAACTAAAAATGCCTCAGAGCGCGGTAAGTGCACATGGCATTGATCACACTCCACCATATTCTCAATATTGGTTTCTTCCTGATTTTTCTGTGCTGGGGATTTATTTTGATTGGTACTTAAGCCACGTTTAATCAGTTGAATGACTAACCAAATGACGATACCCCAAAAAATTAGCTTCCACATAATATAAAGTTGCTCTTGTCTTGATCATTAAATTTAGATTGTAACTAAAAGCGCCAGTTTCGTTTGATTTTTCATGAATATACGTTTACTAGCTCTAGCTGCCTCAATTAAACAGTTGGAATAAGTGTATTGTGTTTCAGCTGTCATATCTACACTCAACATCTAAATCTAAGCCATCAGAGGGCTCAGTAGTAAATCCAGTAGAAAATACAAACCTGATATACTTAAGCCTAAACATGCAATTCAGTTTGAGCATGACATTCGCTTCACAGTATAAAATACCAATCTAAAATATGGCGTTTAATTTTTAACATGGCAACACCCAAGGAACTCTCTGACTTTCTCGCAGCGACAGAGCGGCGTGCATTTAAACAGACGGCTTATGCGGTCAGAGATGATCATGCTGCGCTTGATATCGTGCAGGATGCTATGATGAAACTGGCCGATAAATACGGCGCTCAACCTGTTTCAGAGTTCCCCATGCTGTTTCAGCGTATTTTACAAAATACGATGCGTGATTACTGGCGTAGGCAAAAAGTGCGTAACCTGTGGACCACCCTCTTGTCATCATTCGGCGGCAGTGCTGATGACAATGAAGACCGTGATCCACTTGATACGATAGACGTGGGCGATGATGGTGACGAGCCTTCAGTCCAAATTGCACGTAGTCAAACAATTGCATTGATAGAGCGGGCATTAGAAAAACTACCAGCACGTCAACGTGAAGCGTTTGTGCTGCGTTACTGGGAGGAGATGGACGTGGCAGAGACAGCGGAAATTATGGGATGCTCCGATGGTAGCGTTAAAACACATTGCTCACGAGCGGTGCATGCTTTGGCTGTGGAGTTACGTAAGCAAGGGTTAGATAAGCTGGGCTTGTCGAATGTTACCTTAAATGGACCTAGATAATGGCTCGAAAAATAGGAGCGAGCAATGAAAATTGATGACAACAAACATATAGATCAACAAGCATCTTTGGACGCAAACGTAGAAGATCAAATAGCTCGCAATATTGTTGAGTTGCTAGATAGTCGCGCGCAGAAATTACGCGATGAGCATTCGTTGCGTTTGGCAGAAGCACGTAGCCTAGCGATAGGTAGATTAGTCAGTCAGGAAGCGCAATTGGCCGCTAGCCATAGCATCCACCGGAGTGGGCACACCTTGCAATGGTTTGGTGGGCGTTTCGGACATTATTTTGAGCAGCATCGCATTTTTTCCACCTTGTTGGTGGTGTGCGTGATGTTGTTAACTTTTTTCGCTGTACAACAGTTTAGTGTTAATCATCAAATAGAAAATAGCGATGCATTCTTGTTGGCCTCTGACTTGCCACCAGAAGCATACGCAGACAAAGGATTTACTGCATGGCTGGATACCAATTGAGGCTTAAAAGTTTAGTTTTTGCGTTCGCGCTGTTTGTCTCTGGCGTTTCAGTCGTTAAGGCAGCTGACGTATCTTGGGCTGAGCTTAATGATGCACAGCGACAAGTGCTAAATCCACTGGCTTCTGAGTGGGATACGTTGCGCCCATGGCAACGTGAAAAAATGCTCGATATCGCCAGTGACTACCCGAAAATGAATGCTGACAAACAAGCTTTGGTTAAAAAGCGCCTGACTAACTGGAGCCGGATGACGCCTTATGAGCGTGAGAATGCTAGAAAAAGGCATCAGCAATTCAACGCCTTGTCTGCTGATAAAAAAAGTGAGCTACGTAAGAAATGGCTAGAGTACCAACAGCTACCTGAGTCTGAGCGAGCTAAATTACGAGCAGAATCGCCAGATACCTATACTGATGCAGATTTGAACTAAACATTCGGCGCTGTTTTTTTAATCACAGTTTATACTGTATTTAAAAAAACAGCGCCGAAGTATCTATTGTATGAACCCTCAACAACACGCCACTATTTTGTCGAAAAACCAAGCCCCAAGTTTAATTAAGTTATGCGCATGCATGGTCTATGAACTGCTTACTATCATTGCACTGTGCATTGTATTTGCAGGGATATTTTATGGCATATTCGGTGACGCAACTGAAGGTGTTAGACGACTATTTCAGCAGGTCTTTTTGTGGGCGATTTTAGGAATCTACTACCTCTGGTGTTGGACTAAAAGCGGCCAGACAGTAGCTATGCAAGCTTGGCATATCAAAGTAGTGACTCAAGATAATGCACCACTTTCTATGCAGATGGCGTTGAGGCGCTATGTGCTAGCTAGCTTAAGCTTAATGTTATGTGGTCTAGGCTTTTTGTGGGTAATAGTCGATAAGGATCGGTTGTTTTTGCATGATCGTTTGCTTAAATGCAAGATCATCATTGCCTAATACCATATCAATCCCCCCCCTTAAGATTTGCTAATGTGTGATTGGCTTTAGTTTACCTACGGTCGATTTGTCTTAACATAGCAAGCCCAGCTAACAGGAATAGTGCTGTTGGTGTAATAGCACTGAATGCAGGCGCCCAGTCGTTTAGCAAACCCAGATGAACAAAGGTTCGGTTAAGAATCTGGTATAAAACACCAAGCATGATCCCGATAAATATTTTAGTGCTGGCGCCTGTTGCACGTTGCTGTATAAATGCAAACGGTAGTGCCAATATCACCATGACTAGGCTGGCAAGCGGATACACTAACTTGGCCCACAGTGCCATTTCATAGCGTGTCGTTTTTTGCTTATTAATTGATAAATGATCAATATATGCATATAAGTCCCATGCAGACATTTTCTCGGGGAGCACTAATAAAACATTCAATAGTTCTGGGCGTATCAGTGACCGCCATGTTGCCTTGTCTAGATGCTTGACGTAGTTGTTGTCTTTTTCAAAATGGGTTTGTGATACAGATTTCAAATGCCATTGATTATCTTCAAAAAGTCCTTTTTCTGCATGGCTCACAGTGCGCAGGTTGAACTGATTGTCGAACTCATAAATATGAATGTTCAACAACGTTGTATCGGCCAATACTTCTTCTACATTTACAAAGCTGCGCCCATCTTTGACCCATAGTCCTGACATGAAGTCTTGCACAATCACAGAGTCTGTAGCCCTGATGCGCAGGCGCTGTGCCATTTTTTCACTAAGTGGCGTAATGAGTTCGCCGATAAGAAAAGTGATGAGTGTAAATATTAAACCCACTTTTAGTAGCGTAGTGGCAAGGCTATAAAGCGAAATGCCGCTCACCCTCAGCACAACTAACTCAGAATGTCGCGCAAGCTGGCCTAGACTGTACATACAGCCAACAAGCACCGCTACCGGCATCACATCATAGATATGGCCAGGCGCGCTAAGCATGACAAATAGTATCACTTTACCTAGGCCATAATTGCCCTGACCTAGACTCTCAAGCTCTTGTATCAGATCAAAGAATGAAAACATGGCAATGAGTGCCAATGTAATGAGCAGCACATTGACTGTAATTTCTTTGAGTAAATAGCGTGTAATGATTTTCATAAAAAGATCGCTGGCTAACTAGTTAGCTTGATAAGGCGGATGAAGGACGTTTTTTTAGCCAGCGCATTGAGAATATACTCGGGAGTATCGGTAGTTGGCGTCCGCGTCGATAGAACATGTAAATGGTGAGTAGTAAAAAGAATAAATGCACGGGCCATAAGCCAACCAGTGTGTTGAGTTTTCCTTGAGCAACCCAAGCCTGAAAGATGCTCAGTAGGTTGTTATAAATGATGTAAATAATTAAGGCGAGTACAAAGTTAGCTGAGCGCCCAGCACGAGGGTCCAAGGCGCTTAATGGTATAGCAAGCAGGCATAAAATCAATGCGGAGATTGGAATTGCGATGCGCCATTGTAACTCTGCATTATTGGTGCTATTGATTGAGTCGACTAGCTCACTCGTGGGTTTTGATTGGGTGCTAGGAGGCCTTTCTTTAGCCTCATTCGCTTCAATACGAATCGCATACTTCTCAAATGCTGTCGTTGAGAACTCTGCACTCCCCCTCGAGCCCTCATAGCGTTTACCGTTTTCCATTAGCACAAAATTATCACCGTTTTTTTCGGTGTAGCGACTACCTTCAGCAGCAACAATCACGCCTAATTTCTGATGTTGTAAGGTTTGTACAAAAATGTTTTTGACAACATTACCTAGCTCATCAAAGCTTTCCATAAAAAATACACGCTCTCCATTGGCTGATTCTTTAAATACACCCGGACTAATGGTGGCTAGGTCATCACGCGATTCTAGTTGAGTTCTGTAGAGCTCACCTTTACTTGTGGCCCATGGCATGACAAAAAGGCTAAGAATCAGAATAAACAATATCACAGGAAAAATGAAAGTCAGTACTGGGCGAACCCAGTGGTTGAGACTAAGCCCACCACTAAACCAAATGACCATTTCTGAATCACGATACCAGCGGGATAATGTCATTAATACCGCTAAGAACAGTGCAAGCGAGAGTACCATAGGTAGAAATTTCACCATGTTAAAGCCTAACATGGTGGTGATTGCATCGTTAGGCAGAATGCCTTTAGCTGCAAGGCGAACTAAGTTGCCAGCACGCTGTGCGATAACAATTCCAATTAAAATAAGGAAAGCACCTGCTGCGGTTGAAATTAATTCTTTTATTAATGAGTGCCTAAAAAGCATATGATGGACTGAAAACCAATTTATTTACGACTATGAATTACGTGTAAAACACGCGATAATTTAATCAAACTTAACATGATGAGTGATTTACTAACATTTGATTGAATTTATGCTGATTGCTAAAGCTCTATTGTAGAGTAGTTAACTTTAATGCAGCGATGAATCTGTTTTAAATCTGCACTTTAAATCTGCATTTAGGCAAAAAATTCAATGCAATAACAACAATATCAAGGATGTAATACTATGGAATTTAGCATAAAAACGAGCGTAGCGGAAAAACAGCATCATCATTGTGTGGTTGTTGGTGTGTATGAGGGGCGTGAATTGTCGGATGATGCACAAAAAATTGATGCATTGTCGGGTGGGTATGTGAGTAAGGTGCTTCAGCATGGAGATTTAGAGGGTAAGCTAGAGTCGACCTTGATGTTGCATCAAGTGCCGGGAGTGCAAGCAGATCGTATTTTGTTAGTTGGTTTAGGCAAAAAAACTGAGTTTAAAGAAAAGCAGTACTGCAAAGCGGTGCGTGCTTCAGTGAAGGCTTTGAGCACAATTAGTGCAGATGAGGTGCTGATAATGTTGGCTGAGTTGTCGGTCGGTGAGATGACAACACGTAAGAAAGTGTCGCATCTTGTAGAAACGGCATTAGATGCTACTTATCGCTTTGAGGCAATTAAACGCAAAAAAGAGGCTTCAGAAGAAAAAGAGTCAAAAAAAGGCATTAAAGTATTAAATATACAAATAGCCGATGCGACTGACCTTGCTGAGGCTAAATCTGGTTTAGTGGATGGTAAGGCAATTGGTGATGGTGTCAGTCTAACTAAAGACTTAGGTAACTTACCGCCAAATGTCTGTACACCTACCTATCTTGCAGAGCAAGCACAGGCGTTAGCTAAGACTTACGGATTAACTGTTGAAGTGCTGGAGCGTGAAGCTATGCAAAAATTAGGCATGGGTTCGTTTCTAGGGGTTGCGCAAGGTAGTGAAGAGCCACCTAAATTAATTGTATTGCAACACTTAAAAGGTCATCAAGATCAGAAGCCTGTGGTGTTGGTTGGTAAGGGTATCACTTTTGATACGGGAGGTATTTCATTGAAGCCTGGTGCTGAAATGGATGAGATGAAATACGATATGTGCGGCGCAGCGACGGTACTCGGGTTGTTCAAAACAATCGCAGAAATGGACTTGCCGCTGAATGTCATCGGGGTGATTCCAACCTGCGAGAATATGCCTGATGGTCGTGCAACAAGGCCAGGAGATGTGCTCACTAGTATGTCAGGTCTAACCATTGAGGTGTTAAACACTGATGCAGAGGGGCGTTTGATTTTATGTGATGCATTAACATATGCAGAACGCTTTGAGCCAAGCGCCGTAGTCGACATTGCAACACTCACAGGTGCATGTGTGATTGCATTGGGACATCATGCAACTGGTTTGTTCAGTAATAACGATAGCCTTGCTAAAGAGCTATTGCAGGCAGGTGAGCAAGCGCTAGATCGTGCATGGCATATGCCAATGTGGGACGATTATCAGCCACTATTGGATAGTAATTTCGCTGATATTGCCAATATTGGCGGCCGTGCGGCTGGTAGTATCACCGCTGCTTGTTTCTTGTCTCGCTTTACTAAAAAGTATGATTGGGCACATTTGGATATCGCTGGTACCGCTTGGAAGTCAGGTAAAGAAAAGGGCGGTACTGGTCGGCCAGTGCCTATGCTGACCGAGTTTTTAGTTAGCCGTGCGCGTAAGAGTAGCTAGTTGTCGTTACAAAGCGAAGTATTAACAATGGCTACGAAGCATGACTAAAATCGAATTCTTTTTTAACGTTCCAGACAAATTAGCTAAGGTTGCAGACCTTTGTAGTAGAGCAGTTGTTAAGGGACGTAAACTCACTGTTTTTACGCCAGATGACGCGATCTCCATGCGCATTCAGGAAATGCTTTGGCAACACTCGCCAACAAGTTTTTTGCCGAGTGCTTGTCCGAAAGCGCCTGATGAGAATGATGCTCCAATTTTGCTAGATAAGGATGGAGAGCATCTTCTACAGGATGATATTTTGATTAATTTAAAAGTGGGGCATCCACCATTTTTTAGTCGATTTAAATATTTGGTTGAGCTGGTTGGTGTGGATGAAGAGGATAAGGCCTCCGCACGAGCAAGGTATAAGTTTTATCGAGATCGCGGCTATCAGATCAAATCGACTGATGAGTCTGCTACTTAGATTGTTTGCAAATAGGTGTGGTTGAGAGGATGTTAATTTAAATGCAAGAACATGATGATATTCCACTGTTAACAGAGGTGCATGCTTTGCCGGCGCAGGCTTTGGCTACTACATTTAATGTCACCCCCGACTTAATTGCAGCGATTGCAGCCGAAATCAGGCCACAAATCGTGAGTGAAGTTGAGGCGTCAATCGCACAAAAGATTAAAGAAGATGTGCGACAAGCATTGTTAGAGCACCTGCCAAATCAATCAGCTAACATAGAAGCAAATCAGACAGATGCCTTGAGTGAATTGACACAACAGAACAATCAATTTGTTCAGCAAGTACTACAGTCGCAACAAGACGCAGAGAATACATTAAGGAACCAAATCGGTGCGGAGTTGATGAGTGCGAAGCAAGCCATCATGGAGCAAACGTCTGTGTTTGTGGATAGAACACGTGCTGACTTTGCAACAGAGATACCAAAGATGGTGCATGCTAATGTAGATATCATTAAGGCAGATTTGGCGCAAAGCTTAACGCAAATGCAATCGCAAGTCGTGATTGATGTACAGCAAAACTTAACTGCAACACTGCCTAAATTAGAGCAAACCTTAACCGATGAGTTGCAGGCATCATTGCAAAGTTTAGAAAGAACGACAGTAGAAAACGCTGCACATGAGTTGCAGGATAAAATTTCAAGGCTACATGAAGATATACTCGCTCAGCATAAAGCTAATTTGGCGCAAGATTTGGCAAGTATTTATAAGGAGCTAACGCAGCATACGCAGTCCGAGTTAAGTATTTATTTGGATGCAATTCAATTGCAATCGCAGCAAGCACTTCAGCAGAAGCTAGGGGATACTTTCCCTGCGCTTTATGAGGAACTCTCTAATCAATTAACCGCAACGCTAAAAACAGATTTTCTGGCACTGGCTGAGCGTGCTAAAAATGATTTTATACAAGGCCTGAATGCAGAGTTGCCTAGTACAGAGCAAGCTTTGGCTAATAAAGTGCTAGAGGTGTTGACGGCTGAAATGCCAAGATTAGAGCGTGAGTTGGCTACAAATATTAAGACTGAAATTGTAAAGACTGTTGAATCTGTACGCTTGGTGTTTTCCGCCTCTTAATGGATGCAAGGCTTGAAGTCATGATGCTTCAGCCTTATTTAAAACATCCCATTAACTGCGCACGCGATTGTTCTTGTCGGCTTCTTTCTAGTCAAAGTTAAGAGTTAATCAGGGTTTCGTAAGCTTCAGCAGAAAGCAATTGTTCAGCGTCTTTGTCATTGTCTGCTTTGAACTTGAATATCCAAGTGTTATAAGGCTTGTCGTTGATTTGTTCTGGTGAATCAATCGCAGATTGATTCACTTCAACCACTTCTCCGTTAATCAGTGCGTGTAGGTCTGAACCTGTTTTGACGGACTCTACCAAGCCGCATGGCTGCTCTGCTGTTAATCGAGTACCTATCGTGGGTGCTTCAACAAATACAATGTCCCCAAGTAGGTTTTGCGCATAATCTGTGATGCCTGCTTCCCATAGACCATCTGCTGTAGATTTTACCCACAAATGTTGAGGACTGAATAACAAAGATTGTGGCGTTTGCATGCTAGTTGCTCTGTGTTTTTTAATTAATATTGACTTAAATTTTAACGTAAATTGGGCCAAAATTGATTTATTTTTAATCACGACGATGGTTAACTGAATTATCCTTAAAAATAATGATGACAAAGCTAAAGTTTTTATATAGTATTGTGCTGTAACTCCATGAGATATAAGCCATTATGAAAAGTACGTTGCGAAAGTTTATTCTAGTCTACATCAGCTTAGCGCTTAGCTTAGCGCCTGTGGCCGCGGATGCCGCAACTGACAAAAAGCATAGGCAGGCTTCAAAGCAGTCCAAATCTTCAAGTAAATACAAAGCGGTCAAATATAAATCTAGTTCTATCCGTGTCAAAACTCGCTTGCCTGCTCGCAAGGCGATTGCTTCCGTTGATCATTACGATGGTACTACTCCCCTGAAATTAGCATCTGCCAAAGCGTTGGTGATTAATCAACTGACGGGTGAAGTCTTGTTTGCTAAAAATACTAATTTACCTACACCAATTGCATCTGTGACCAAGTTAATGACTGCAATGGTGATGTTAGACGCGCATTTGCCGATGGATGATTTGCTTTATATCTCGGATGAAGATGTGGATTATCTTAAACATACCACTTCAAGATTAAGTGTCGGCACAATGTTAACGCGTGGTGAGTTGCTACAATTAGCGTTGATGGCCTCAGAAAATCGAGCAGCGTCTGCGCTAGGGCGTAATTATCCAGGTGGTCCCAATGCATTTGTAAAAGCAATGAACCAAAAAGCAAGATTGTTGGGAATGAATGCGACAAGATTTGTCGATGCAACAGGTTTGGATAGCAATAATGTATCAACCGCAGAAGATTTGGTAAAAATGGTGGATGCTGCATATCACTATCCTGAGATTCGTCAGGTAAGTACGTTGCCATCGCAGGAAATTACGTTGTATGGACGCCAGAATCCGCTTAATTTTGTGAATACAAATGCTTTAGTGCGTGGCGGTAAGTGGGATATCGGCTTATCAAAAACTGGATTTATTAACGAAGCTGGTCGCTGTTTAGTGATGCAAGCACATATTTCAGGTCAACCAGTGATTATTGTATTGTTAGACTCGGTAGGAAAACTTACCAGAATTGGTGATGCTAACCGTATTCGTAAGTGGGTGGAAAATAACGAGGCCGGCTCTCTAGGGGCCTTTGTGAGTGGTTAATCCATATCGCGTAATAAGGTTTAGATGATAGAGTACTTTGAAGTACTCAGATATAAAAAATGCCAGTCAGTGACTGGCATTTTTTGTGGTTAAGCGACAGTAGCGTTATACGAATCTTATTGTGATTACGCTTTCGGTGGCACGTATCCGCTTGCCGTGTCTGCACCGTCGCCGAAGAAGTACTTTTCAGTTTGCTCTGCCAAATACTTACGTGCTGAAGGGTCAGCCAAACTTAGACGATTTTCATTCACAAGCATAGTTTGCTGCTTTAGCCATACCGCCCAAGCTTCTTTTGATACGCTCATGTAAATACGTTTTCCCAACTCGCCTGGGTATGGAGGGAAATCCAAGCCATCTGCCTCTTTACCCAATTTAATACAATTAACAGTACGTGCCATGATTGTCCTTTTGTTTAATCTAATCGTGATTGCTTAAACCGTTATGATAGCGCATGTTAAAATCTATTCATTAAACTATTAACAATTTAACGTGACGTAATCAATTTTTTAGAAAGTCTATGATGTTAACACCTTCCAATAAGCCTGTAGAACAGTCGCAAAATTCTAAACATTTAGCAACCAGCCCATTTAAAGGAAAAACTGGTATTCGCCGTTTGATTAATGCATTTGGCTATTCCCTTGAAGGATTTAAAGCAGCGTTTGTTCACGAGGATGCTTTTCGCCAAGAGGTATTTCTCGCGATTGTTTTGGTGCCCCTTGCTGTTTATTTAGGTGAAAGTCCCGTTGAGCAAGCTTTGTTGATTGCGAGTGTGTTGTTGGTATTAATCGTTGAGTTGCTTAATTCTGCGATTGAGGCGGCGGTGGACCATACCTCTACTGAGCATCATGCGCTTGCAAAGCAAGCTAAAGATATTGGTAGTGCTGCGGTATTTATTGCGTTGCTGATTGTCGCGGTGGTTTGGGGTTTGGTGTTATTTGCTTAAAAAAATCAAATGAGCACAAACCTAGCCTGAGTTTTACTAGACTATGTTTGTGCTTTGTCATATCACTAGGTTTAATTGGTAGCTAGAAGTCGCCACGTAGCCCAAATAATATTGATCGTTGACCTTGCATAGAGATGTCTTTTAGAAAGGACGCATGGTCGCGAATTTCTTGGTTAAGTAGGTTGTTGGCTTTTGCAAATAGCTCTAAATTCAATTTGGTTGGTAGTTTGTAAGAAACAAGTGCGCTGACATTGGTGTAGCCATCAGTTTTTAACTCGTTCTCAGCGGTGCGATCTTGCCCAAATGCCTTCAGAACATCCAATCTCGCACCAATGCTATTGTGCTGATAGTGTAGACCAGCACCTAAGCGTAATGGCGCAATTCTAGGCAGGTACTTGTCATTACGCTCATCTTTGGCGTGAACGTAGTCGCCAAGTAGGTTCAAGTTGAGATGGTCGGCAATGTTGAGTTTTGCTTCAGCTTCTAAACCTTTAAATATGGCGGGGACTGCCATAAATTTCGCTTCTGGTAAGAGCTCACCGTCAACATCAATCTCATTCCCTGTACCAAATAGCCCGATGAAGTTGCTAAATCTGGTGTAATAAGTGCCGACACTAAATGAGTTTTTTGCATCTTTCCAGCGTAGTTGGGCATCAATGCCATTTGAGCGCTCTTTCTTAAAGTCTGCATTGCCTACTTCAAACTGTCCAGTGGCAACATGAGCACCATTAGCATATAGTTCGAAATAGCTAGGTGCACGCTCGTTGTGAGATAGGTTGCCTGTGAGTGACCAGTGGCTATCAATACTATATAAGCCACCGAGTGCGAAACTATTTGGGTTGAAGCTGTTTTGCTGCGCCGCACCAAAATTGGCATGAGTTTTAGCGTCTACCGCAGTGTGGCCCAGTCGACCGCCGAAGGTGACTTTGTGTTGATCGATGGCCAGTTCTTCATAGACGTAGAGTGCTTGGTTTTGTGTATTGACGCTAGGCACAAAGGCTTCATCGCCTAATGCTTCGAAATTTGTGTTATTGAACTGATAGCCGACTACACCGTTTAATTGTCCAATCGGGAGATGACCTAATTCAACACTGCTTTCAATGCCTCTGTTTGTGAACGTGGTGCCTACTTCGCCGTCTTCCAGTTCGCGATGCGCATAGTCAGTATGAGCGATACGAAATTTAACGCGATTAATGATGCCGCTTAGGTCTGTAAACTCGCTCGCCACATCCCATCGGTCGCTCTGCATGTCGATGCGGACATTCTCTTCAGCCACTACGCCATAATTATTGTTCAGCGTTGAAAATGAGGCGCCGATATAGCCATTATCAAAGGTTAAAGCTGCACCTAATGCGCCACCATCACCTTTTGCGCTGCTGTTGACTAATTGCCCACGATTCTCACGGGCAGGGCCGCCAGGCTGCTCACTTTTACGACGAGATACGGCATAGCCTGGAATGTCCAAATCGCTGGTTTCGCGGGTATATGCATCGGCATGAATCGCAAATTGGCCGTTGCCGATGTCAATCACTGCCGCACCATTCCGTGTGTTGTCTGGGCCACCAAACCTTGCTTCTGCGCGTCCAGTAATGCCATCTAATTGTTCTTTAGGGATGCGGTGGTCAATCGCATTGACCACGCCACCCATTGCACTGCCGCCATATAGTAAAGCTGCGGGGCCACGTACTACATCAATTTGCTCAATGATCAGTGGGTCGATGCCTACGGCATGGTCAAAGCTTAAGCTCGACGCATCTAAAATGCCAATGCCATTCTGCATGATACGCACACGCTCGCCATCTAATCCGCGAATAATTGGACGTGAGGAATTAGGGCCAAATTGAGTTGCGCTGACGCCCGGAATGCCACTAAGCGTGTCGCCTAATGTGCTTTCTCGTTTCAGCGATAGCTCTCGTCCACTGAGTACGGATACCGGCACAACTAGTGAGTCGGAGCTAACACCTAAAGGGTTGCCTGTCACGGGGACTGTAGGTAAATCTATCGTCGTATTGGTGTCTGCTGCAATGGATGGTGATGCAAGTGTCATTGCTACAGCAATCAATATAGGTCTAAATACAAATGTGTTAAGCACTTGTACATTAGGAGCGTAATGCATATTAATAACCTCAAAAATAAAAACGAGTAATCAGCAGGCGGATAACGTCTGCAGTTATTTAAAAATTAAATACTCGCTATTTGAGGTGGCGCTCTTGCTGCGTAGGGGCTTGATGAGTAGTGCTGAAAAGGTGCCTGCTGGCTCAGTGTCGCATCTAAGGTAGTTTGGCAGGATGGCGTTGTTATAGAGGCAGGTAATACGCCGCTAGCGATTTTTGCATAACTAATACATTGAGCACATTGCTCGGCAACTGTATTTTTTTGCTGAGAGTTTTCATCACTCTGAGAATGTTTGGCACCATCAGTGATGTGACTAATTTCGTGCGTGGCAACGCCTATCTGCGTGAAAGCAAATACAAGGATAAGCGTTAAATTAATGAGCAGTCTTTGCAACATAGTTGCGTATTTTAGCAGGTTTTTAGTATTTGTTTAGTTAAAAAATTAGTGGGTGCTGCAAGATTCAGGCGTACTTCATATTCAAGTCGTTAAAATATCCAGATGTAAGCCTAATTGATGAAGTGATTAATTTGTCTGTTGCTTGCTAAGCCGTCGTTTTAATACTCCCCAATTTTAAACATGCGCTTATAAAACTATTCAACTTCAATACAATCTACTTATACTGTTAACAGAACAATCAATTAAAGAGATTTTGATAATGAGCCTAGAAACTAACGTGACGCCCAAGACTATTTACCTAAAAGACTATACACCAGCCCCCTATAAAGTAGCGCATGTAAACCTCTCATTTGAATTACTTGAAGACAAGACAATCGTGCAATCAGAGGTGCAATACATTAAAAACCCTGATTGTGAGTCAACAGTTCTCATCTTAAATGGGCAAGATCAAACGATTCTCTCTGTTGAGATTGATAACATTCCATTTCATCGCTACAAAGTTGCTGATAACAAAATGACAATTGCCGATGCGGGTGATCAGTTTACTTTGAGGATTCGTTCGGAAATTGATCCAGCTTCGAATACTGCGCTGGAGGGTTTGTATAAGTCTCAGGGAACCTATTGCACCCAATGTGAAGCTGAAGGTTTTCGCCGCATTACTTTCTTTCAAGACAGGCCTGACGTGCTAAGCACCTTTACCGTGCGCATTGAAGGAGATAAAAGTAAATATCCAGTACTGTTATCTAACGGTAATTTAATCGATTCAGGCGAGCTCGCGAACGGGCGCCACTTTACGGTTTGGAGTGATCCGTTTCCAAAACCTTGTTACCTTTTCGCTTTAGTTGCTGGTGACCTTATTCGCATTGAAGATTCGTTCAAGACCATGTCTGGACGTCGTGTTGATCTGCATATTTACGTTCGCACTGGTGATGAGAAACAGTGTGATCATGCAATGCAATCGCTTAAAAAATCCATGAAATGGGATGAGGAGAAATACGGCCGTGAGTATGAACTGGATTTGTTCAATATCGTAGCCGTGAGTGACTTCAATATGGGTGCGATGGAAAACACCTCGCTCAACATCTTTAATACAGCATTGGTACTTGCGCATCAGGAAACCGCGACTGACTCTGACTTTATGAGTGTTGAGGGTGTAGTTGCGCATGAGTATTTTCATAATTGGACAGGAAACCGCGTCACTTGCCGTGATTGGTTTCAGCTCTCACTCAAAGAAGGATTTACGGTATTCAGAGACCAAGAGTTCAGTGCAGACATGAACTCGCGTGCGGTGCAGCGTATTGATGATGTTAATTCCTTACGCCGTCTGCAATTTTCAGAGGATGCTAGCCCGTTAGCCCATTCTGTTCAGCCTGATCAATTTATTGAAATTAGCAATTTTTACACTAAAACAGTGTATGAAAAAGGGGCGGAAATTATCCGCATGCAGCATACGTTGCTGGGAGAAGAAAAATTCCGCAAAGCGACTGACCTTTATTTTGAACGCTATGATGGACACGCTGTTACCTGTGATGACTTTGTGCAGTGCATGGCAGACGCTTCTGGACGCGATATGTCTCAGTTCTTTTTATGGTACAAGCAAGCAGGCACGCCGACTTTAAATATTACTAGCCAATACAATGCCGCACAGCAGACATTCACACTCACATTGAAACAATCTCAGCCTGATACATCAGGACAGACCGATAAAAAGCCATTGCATATCCCTGTTGCGGTTGGGTTGTTGAGCCAAGAGGGGGCTGAAACGCAAGCAACAAAAATTCTTGAATTGACCGAACGTGAGCAAAGCTTCACTTTCAATCATGTAAAAACGCGCCCTGTTCCGTCTATTTTGCGTGGCTTTTCTGCGCCTGTGAAATTAATCACAGATTTAAGTGATGATGATCTTCGTCTATTGCAGTTAAAAGATTCGGATGGCTTCAATAAGTGGGAAGCAGGCCAAACGCTAGCGCTCCGCACCATTGAGCGTGTAATGGAAAACAGTGAAGCGAATATCTCACAATATGTAGATGATTTTGGCATGATGATTGACCAAGGTGTTAGCGGAAAGGGCGATAAAGCATTGCTCGCGCGTGCGCTGACATTACCTGCTATCGCATTCATTTCACAAACGCAGGAGGTGATTGACCCCGCAGCCATCGATCAAGCGCGCACGCATATACTTAAAGCAATTAAACGGGCACACAAAGATGCACTCGTGCGTTTGTACGAACAGAATAGAAACACAGGTGAGTTTGCGATATCACCAGAGGCAATGGGGCGCAGAGCGTTGCAAAATACCGTGCTTGAATTGTTGACCGTAAGCAATGGTACTGGATGTGCTGCGCGCGCCAAGGCACATTATGAACATGCAGATAATATGACAGATATTGTCGCGGCGCTATCTTGCCTTTCCGACAGCACGCAGCCAGAACGGGATGAGGTGTTTGCAGATTTTTACCGTCGATTTAATGGCTACCCGTTAGTTGTGGATAAATGGTTTTCACTACAGGCGATTGCGAACAGAAGTGAAATATTCGATGACTTTGCCAAGCTACGCCACCATCAAGACTTTAATATTAAAAATCCAAATCGCGTACGCTCGCTTTACTCGGCATTCGCCATCAATAATCCTGTGAAGTTTCATGATCCAAGCGGTCAAGGTTATGGGCTGTTGAGAGATGTGATTATCGAGCTAAATGAAATTAACCCACAAATTGCTGCGCGTCAGGTAGTGCCTCTGCGTGAATGGAGGCGTTACACCCCCACATTACAGTCGCATATGAAAGAGGCGCTGCAGTCGATTATCGATACCCCGAATCTTTCTAACGATGTATTTGAGGTGGTGAGCAAAAGCTTGAAGGGATGATTTTACTAATGTCCTTGTGCCTAATATCGTATCTATCAATACGATATTACGACGGGTATTGAAGATAATAAGTTTTTACATCCATATCCTAGCAACTCCATATCCGTGCGATTCATCATGTAGTGCATTTGTAGTGAGGTGTTGGGCTCATCTAGAGCTGGTGTTAAGCATGTAAATAAAAAGCCTTAGTGGTTACACTAAGGCTTTTTGTATGACTTAACTAACAAACTCAATGACTTACATCTTTTGTCATCTAGTTAAGGTTGATTTTCACATTAAGCAAAGTTTGCTGATGCGAAATCCCAGTTAGCTAAAGATGCTAAGAATACCTCTACAAATTTAGCACGTGCATTACGGTAGTCGATATAGTAGGCGTGTTCCCATACGTCAATCGTTAGTAATGCTTTATCGCCAGTTGTTAGTGGTGTACCTGCAGCACCCATGTTAACGATATCTACAGAGCCGTCAGCTTTTTTAACAAGCCATGTCCAGCCAGAGCCGAAGTTGCCAACAGCAGACGCTTGGAATGCTTTTTTGAACTCGTCGAATGAGCCCCATTTCGCATTGATAGCATCACCTAATGCGCCAGAAGGAGCACCACCGCCGTTTGGTTTCATGCCATTCCAGAAGAAGGTATGGTTCCAGATTTGAGCTGAGTTGTTATAAATGCCACCAGAAGATTTCTTAATGATTTCTTCTAGGCTTGAGTTTTCAAACTCGGTACCTTTAATCAGGTTGTTTAAGTTAGTCACGTAAGTTTGGTGATGTTTGCCATAGTGAAACTCGATGGTTTCTTCTGAAATGTGCGGTGCAAGTGCATTTTTCGCGTATGGTAAAGCTGGTAATTGATGTTCCATGATAGTCCTTTGTTCGTGAAAAAGTCTAAACCGTTATTTTGCCATAATAACACTGTAAATTAGTAGGGTATTATTGAATTTGGCTATTTTTTCTTGGCTCTAGGGTGAGCGCTGTCGTAAATTTTAGCGAGATGCTGAAAGTCTAAGTGAGTATATACCTGCGTTGTGCTGATGTTGGCATGTCCTAGCATTTCTTGCACTGCGCGCAAATCTTGGCTTGATTGTAAAACATGGCTGGCGAAGCTATGGCGGAGGAGATGCGGGTGCATATTAGAGTTAACACCTTGTTTAATCGCCCATGACTTGACTCTGTACTGTACCGCGCGCGGTGTTATTCTGCGACCCTGTTGGGTGATAAATACCGCTTGCGCATCCTCTCCATCAATCGCAATCAATGCACGTGATTGTAGCCACTTCTGCATGGATGCTGCCGCATGGCTCCCTAATGGAATGATGCGTGTTTTATTACCTTTACCGGTAACCTCTATCGTCCCCTCGCTAAAGTCTAAGCTGTTGATGTTGAGGTTAACTAGTTCGGCAAGGCGTAATCCTGACGAGTAAAACAATTCCAGAATAGCGTGATCTCGAATATCTAAAACACTGTCGCCTTGAATGTCGACAAATTTAACAGCTTGGTCTACAGATAGCGCTTGCGGTAAAGTTTTGGCGGCTTTGGGTGCGCGCAGCCCAACAACTGGGTTTTGTGTATGTCCGTGGTGATGGATTAAATAGTCATAAAACCCCCTCCAAGCAGAGAGTGCGCGAGCAATACTTTTGCTACTTAAGTCTCGTGCATGCATCTTACCAATGAAGCGCCTGATTTGCGTATGATCTAGTTCGTTAAGGCTGGCGCCCTCAGCGAGAGACTCTAAAAGCAGAATGTCTCGTGTGTAATTTTTACAGGTGAGCTGACTAAGGCCGCGTTCGAAAGTGAGATGCTGAATATATTGGTCTAGATGAAGCACAGATTAATGAAGATAAGGCTTATAGGTTTAATGCAAATAAGTGGTTAAGCAAGCTAGCGGCGACAAGCTCACCAATGTGCTCTAAATAGAGGGTCCCCATGCCAGTTTTGAAGCGGTCTTTGTCTTCTGCACCCAAGATGAGTATGCCAAACGGGCGTTGATCTGCTGCCTTTGTGCCTAGTGGAATAATCGCAAAAGACTGCAATTTACTGTCAAGTAAGTCACCAAGAATTTCAGGTTTAGTGCCACAGTATGGCTGGGATAAGGACATGACCCATTCGTTAAATGCTTCGCTTACATGGGTGAATGTAGGGTCTTGCACAATTGCACTGTTACTTGGTTTAACCCAAATGCGTATCAGTGAGTCTGTGACGGCGAAATCAAGTTTTAAGGTTTCTGCTATCAGTTGTTGTAGTGCTGTATAGCTTTGTTGATTGAGTAATTTGACACTCAATTGGTGAACTTTTGCACTGGTAGCATCATTCTCTTCTGCATGCACAATCATTTGCGCCATCATCGCTTCAATGACACGAATTTTGTCACGCTGAGCTAGTTGCTGACGCTCAGTCAGTGATATGACGCCATTACCATGTGGGTTTGGCAGCGTAATCTCCGTGAGTAATGTGGCATTTTTCTCGAAAAAGTTTGGATGATTACGTAGGTAATCTTTTACTTGCTCTGCAGAAACCACCTCATGTTGATTGTTTGTCATCATCGAACCTTATTTAAATATTATTTATTATATCGTGTCTAAATCTACTTCACCTGTAAATACGGTGATTGCAGGGCCTGTCATCATGACAGGCGCATCGGCACCTTGCCATGCTATGCTTAATTCTCCACCGCGGGCAGATACCTTAACAGGGGAGCTTAATTCGCCTAACTGTATACCAGCGACCGCCGCGGCACAGGCGCCCGTGCCACAGGCAAGTGTTTCACCAGAGCCGCGCTCAAAAACCCTCAGTTTAATATGGTGCTCATCAACAATTTGCATAAAACCAACATTCACACGTTCAGGGAAGCGCGGGTGGTGTTCAATCGTGCTACCTAAAGGCAAAACGGGTGCTGCTTCTACATCATCAACAACCAGTACTGCATGCGGGTTGCCCATTGATATTGCAGAAATGTCTAGGCTCTGGTTGTTAACATCCAGTGAATAGCGTTTGGCTACAGACTCGGCAATAAACGGAATTGAGTCAGGTTTAAATCTTGGAGCACCCATGTTCACAGTGACCAAGCCATGCGCTTCTAATTTGGGGGTGATAATGCCACTGGCGGTTTCAACACTTATTTCAGATTTTGTGGTTAATCCTTGATCAACCACAAATCGGACAAAGCAGCGTGCTCCGTTGCCACATTGCGAGACTTCGCTACCGTCTGCATTAAAGATGCGATATTTAAAATCAGCGACCGTTGATGACTCAACCAATAATAGCTGATCAAAACCAATCCCGAATTGGCGGTGGGCGAGCTTGTTGATCGTGTCTGCAGAGAGTGAGATGGATTGAGTGATGCCATCAATCACCATGAAGTCATTGCCAGCGCCTTGCATTTTTGTAAATTTAATTATATTAGCCATGTAGATATTGTAATGAGAATATATATGTAGAGGTGAAAAAGTCACATTTTATATGTAAGCGCAATCAGCTTTTAACTAGAATCTTTGCATTTTTTAATTGATCAACTTAATTGCTGAACTTGTCGTTCTTTATTTTTGACTTTCATCGCTTATATGAATGAACCAATTCTACTATCAGCTATCACAGTGAGTTGGTAATGTATTGATAATAAGTAATTTTTTTCATATAAATATTAATTCAGGTACAATTCACCTCCCTCAATACTTGCTTCAGCCTTTAGTAAGTATTTTATAAACTTTTTTCTTTTCAAGGCAGATAAATGAACGAATATCTTTTTACTTCAGAGTCAGTATCTGAAGGACATCCTGACAAATTAGCAGACCAAGTATCAGACAGTATTTTGGATGCGATTCTGGCACAAGACCCAACCGCGCGCGTAGCTGCTGAAACTTTAGCCAATACCGGTTTGGTTGTGCTGGCGGGTGAAATTACCACAACAGCAAATGTTGATTATATTAAAGTGGCACGTGACACGATTAAACGCATTGGTTATGACAATACCGAGTATGGCATCGATTATAAAGGTTGTGCTGTATTGGTGGCTTATGACAAGCAGTCGCCAGACATTGCGCAGGGTGTAGACGGCGCGCAGGATGATCCGCTAGACCAAGGTGCTGGAGACCAAGGTTTAATGTTTGGTTATGCGGTAGATGAAACCCCGCAATTGATGCCTCTGCCAATCTGGTTAAGTCATCGTTTGATGGAACGCCAAGCGCAATTGCGTAAAGACGGTCGTTTGCCATGGTTGCGCCCAGACGCGAAGTCACAAGTGACTGTGCAGTATGTGGACGGCAAGCCATATAAAATTGATACCGTATTGGTTTCTACACAACACGCACCAGAGATGAGTTTGGAAGCTGTGCGTGAAGCGACGATTGAAGAAATCATCAAACCTATGTTACCTAAAGACTTAATAAAAGGTGACATCAAGTTTTTGGTCAACCCAACAGGTCGTTTCGTTGTAGGTGGCCCACAAGGGGATTGCGGACTCACTGGTCGCAAAATCATTGTAGATACATACGGTGGTGCAGCGCCTCACGGTGGTGGTGCTTTCTCAGGAAAAGACCCTTCTAAAGTAGACCGTAGCGCAGCTTATGCAGGACGCTATGTTGCTAAGAATATCGTGGCTGCTGGCTTGGCATCACGTTGCCTAGTGCAAGTAAGTTATGCAATCGGGGTAGCCAAACCAACTAGCGTGATGGTGGAGACTTACGGTACAGGTAAAGTATCTAACGAAGTGCTGACTCAATTAGTGTTAGAACATTTTGACTTACGACCAAAAGGTATCGTGCAAATGCTAGATTTGTTACGCCCTATTTATACGAAGACAGCTGCTTACGGACACTTTGGTCGTGATGAACCTGAATTCACATGGGAGCACACCAATAAAGCTGCTGCGTTACGCGCAGCCGCTGGTCTTTAGTCTTCTGTTTTTCTGCTAAAGCCATTGAACAAAAGCCCCGCCTTGCTTGCTACAAGGCGGTTTTTTTATTCAATAGCGGCTAGATTTAATTTAAAAAATAATCATGAAGTAATCGCGGCAATAGTTGAAAGTAATTCATCTATTCTAGTTATAATAGTGTTAATTAAATGATTGTCATCACATGTTAAAAGTCGTTTCTACAAAGCAGGTACGTTTAGGTATGTTTATTCATGAGCTGAAAGGCTCTTGGATAGATCATCCTTTCTGGAAGAAGGCTTTTAAACTAGAGGATTCGACAGATTTAAAGAAGTTACATGCTAGCGCAATTAAAGAGGTTGTGATTGACACTTCTAAAGGGCTAGATGTTCTGCAAGAGGTTGCATTAGATAAGCCTAATGAGCAGCAGTTGCCTATTTCTAAACCGATTGAAGAACCACAGGCTATTCATCAAACGGCACAGGTTAAGCGTGTGACGGCAGCTGAAGAGCGAGTGCGCGCTAAACAAGTCATTTCCGCTTCAAGAAAAGCGGTCACCTCCATGTTCAATGATGCCCGCATGGGTAAGGCCATCAAGGCTGAAGCTGCGATGCAATTCGTTGATGATATTGCTGACTCTGTATCTAGAAACGAAGGCGCGCTCATCAGTTTAGTTCGGCTGAAAACTAAAGATGACTACACTTACATGCACTCGGTAGCTGTTTGCGCATTAATGGTCGCTTTAGGCAAAGAGTTAGGCATGTCTGAGTCAGATGTTAAGCAGGCAGGATTAGCTGGGCTATTGCATGACATTGGTAAAGCCGCGGTCCCGATTGATGTCCTTAACAAGCCTGGCGCATTGACTGATGACGAGTTCTCTATGGTTAAGTTGCATCCAGAGCGCGGGCACGAGTTATTGATTCAAGCAAATATAACGGACCCTGTCACGCTAGATGTGTGTTTGCATCATCACGAGAAAGTAAACGGCACTGGATATCCACATCGTTTGCAAGGCGATGCGATTAGTTTGTTTGCCAGAATGGGTGCCGTCTGTGATGTATATGATGCAATTACATCAAACAGACCTTATAAAGAAGGCTGGGAACCAGGCGTGTCTCTGCAGCGCATGGCGCAATGGGCTGGGCATTTTGATGATGTCGTATTTAAAGCGTTCGTGAAAAGCGTAGGGATATATCCTATTGGCTCTATGGTGAAATTGAAGTCTGGGCGCTTAGCTGTTGTGATTGATCAGAGCCCCAAATCTTTATTAACACCGATCGTGAAAGTATTTTTTTCAACCAAGTCTAAAACAAGGTTGCCAGTAGAAGTCTTAGATTTATCTAAAGGTAGTGCGAATGATGCCATTGTAGGGCATGAGGATCCCGTATTTTGGGGAGTGCATGATGTTGATAAACTATGGGCCGAGTAACAGGCTGAATCCCGATATAAAACAGATGCTTGATGCAAATAAATTTGCAGAAAATCCGCATTTGCGCTAAAAACAATATCAAGTATAATAAGCTCTATTCTGAGGGGCGTTGCGAGACCTGTTAATCATACAGGCTCCCAGGCTCAGAAAACTGCAGTAAACGACGCTCACCAATATTAACCGTGCCGGGCACGGGATATGGGTGAGATAGATATCTTCCAATAAACACCCCTTCCCCCCGGTCACACATTCAAGGAAAACACATGAATACTGTGACTGATTTTAAAGATTACGTAATTGCGGACATCAATTTAGCGGCTTTTGGCCGTAAAGAAATTGCGATTGCCGAGACAGAAATGCCGGGCTTAATGGCAATTCGTGAAGAGTTTGCTAAAGCACAACCACTCAAAGGTGCTCGTATTACGGGTAGCTTACACATGACGATTCAAACAGCTGTGCTGATTGAAACCTTAAAAGACTTAGGTGCCGATGTGCGCTGGGCGTCTTGTAATATTTACTCTACTCAGGACCACGCAGCAGCAGCGATTGCTGCAGGCGGTACACCAGTGTTTGCAGTGAAAGGTGAAACACTGACAGAGTACTGGGATTACACACACCGTATTTTCGAATGGACTGATGGTGGCTACACCAACATGATTCTGGATGATGGTGGCGATGCAACTTTGCTGTTACATCTTGGTACCCGTGCAGAAAAAGACTTATCAGTGATTGCCAATCCAACTTCAGAAGAAGAAACCTGTTTGTTTGATGCAATTAAAGCGAAATTAAAAGTTGATCCAACATGGTACTCAACACGCTTAGCACAAATCAAAGGTGTTACCGAAGAAACCACGACAGGCGTACACCGTTTGTATCAAATGCATAAAGAAGGCAAGTTGGCTTTCCCTGCCATTAACGTGAACGACTCAGTGACTAAATCTAAATTTGATAACTTGTACGGCTGCCGCGAATCTTTAGTGGATGCAATCAAGCGGGCAACGGATGTAATGATTGCAGGTAAGATTGCTATCGTGGCTGGTTACGGCGATGTAGGTAAAGGTTCCGCACAAGCATTGCGCGCACTATCTGCTCAAGTTTGGGTCACTGAAATCGACCCAATTTGCGCCTTGCAAGCAGCGATGGAAGGCTATCGCGTGGTAACGATGGATTACGCAGCTGAACATGGCGATATTTTTGTGACAGCGACGGGTAACTACCATGTGATTACGCATGACCACATGGCTAAATTGAAAGACCAAGCAATTGTTTGCAACATTGGTCACTTTGATAATGAAATTGATGTTGCTTCACTTGAAAAATACACTTGGGATGAAATTAAGCCACAAGTTGACCATGTCATTTTCCCTGATGGCAAAAAAATCATTCTGTTGGCAAAAGGTCGTCTGGTTAATTTGGGTTGTGGTACCGGTCACCCAAGCTATGTCATGAGTTCTTCATTTGCTAATCAAACGATTGCGCAAATCGAATTGTTTACGCAAACAAGTAAATACCCAGTAGGTGTATATACTTTACCTAAACATCTGGATGAAAAAGTAGCTGTATTGCAATTGAAAAAATTGAATGCACAATTGTCAACACTTACTGATGAGCAAGCTGCTTATATTGGTGTGCAAAAACAAGGTCCATTTAAGCCTGACACTTATCGCTATTAATCAAAACTGCTTAGTAGTTTAAGCATACAAAAGGAGTTGCCACATGAAGTTGTTATTGGTTTGGATATTAAATGCGTTGGCCTTGTTAGCTGTCGCATATTTGTTGCCCAATATTCATGTGGCAAGTTTTTTGACTGCCTTGCTCGCGGCTTTCGTGATAGGGTTAGTCAATGTGTTGATTAGACCATTGCTTGTGATTTTAACCCTGCCGATTACCGTACTTACATTAGGTCTGTTTATTTTAGTGATCAATGGAGTCTTGTTCTATGCCGTAGGGCAATGGCTACAAGGTTTCCATGTTGACACCTTAATGGCTGGCATTCTGGGTGCAGTACTTTACAGTGTGCTTTCATGGCTACTAACTGCAACACTGATTGATGATAAATAATTACTAAAAAGAAATAGAAATGAAACCGATTGCTAAAAAGTTCGACCTTAGTTTTGAGTTTTTCCCACCTAAAACAACAGAAGGTATGGATAAGCTGCGCGAAGCACGTGCGAAGTTAGCCAAATTTAATCCAGAATTTTTTTCCGTTACATTTGGTGCGGGTGGATCTACCAGAGATAGAACCATGGATACCGTGCTGGAAATTCAGCGTGAAGGCTATCAAGCCGCACCGCATATCTCCTGCATTTCATCCAGTAAGTCAGAAATTCGCGAATTGCTACAAGCTTATCAAGCGCAAGGCATTAAGCGCCTAGTCACCTTAAGGGGCGACATACCATCGGGCGAAGTGAGTGCTGGCGATTTTAAATACGCTTCAGAGTTGGTTGCATTTATTCGTGAAGAAACAGGCAATCATTTTAGTATTGAAGTAGCTGCCTATCCAGAGTTTCATCCTGAAGCGCGTACGCCAGCGGCTGACTTGTTAAACTTGAAACGAAAAGTGGATGCAGGTGCTAACTCAGCGATTACTCAGTATTTTTATAATGCGGATGCATATTTCCGTTTTGTTGATCAATGTGACGCATTAGGCATCAATGTGCCTATCGTACCTGGCATAATGCCGATATATAACATTACACAGTTAGCGCGTTTCTCTAGTGTTTGCGGTGCTGAAATTCCACGCTGGTTGAAAATGCGTTTAGAAGAGTATGGAGATGATATGGTGTCTCTTCGTGCTTTTGGTATCGACGTTGTCAGCGAGTTGTGTGAAACATTGTTAGCTTGGGGTGTGCCAAGCTTGCACTTCTATACATTGAACCAATCAAATATCATTAGTAATATCATAGAGAATGTTCAAGACTAGAGCATCTTGGAAGACTAAAGCAGCTTCCTAGGTAGCTGAGTTTAGCTAAATATTGCGTTAAAGATTGCACTCATCTTGTCAGAGTCGACTGATGAGTGCTTAATCTTTGAGTATAAGTTGTCAGCTAAATGTATTCGCATTAATGTAATGTCGGCTTTTGTTCGTTGAGCAACACATCTTCAATAAATAAATACTCTTTTGTTTTATCTGGGCCAGATTTACTAGCGCCCCATGTCGTCATCAGCACAATCCAGCGCATTTCTTCAATGCCAATCGTCGCTTGCGGTAGATTCATGGCGAGTTCTAATACTAGTTCTCGTTGGGATGTATTCAGTATCTTTGCTTGTACTAGAAATAAAATAAAGCCAATACTTTCACCAGAAATCTTCTTCAGTTCTATTTCTGTGAACACTCGGCTATTGGCTGCATCTGCCATTTGAAATAACTCAGGCTTACCAGTCATGGACTCTAACTGATTAAACCAATCGCAAGCACCATTAATGTCTTCCTCGTCAAAGCCTGCAGCAAACAGCTCTCTTGTTAAGGTGTTGTTGTCCGGCCTAAATTGCGTGTCAATGTAGTTTTCGAACATGTAAACCAAGGCTTCAAACATAATTATTATCCTTTTTAAATGATTAACTTAAATGAAATGGTTTAACTGATATTTGGAATTAAAAACTACATAATCTTTTGATATTGTCCTCCTGATAGACTGGTCACTTTCCCTTCAAGTTCCAGTAACATTAGCATGGATGAAACTTCGGCGACCGTCAAGCCTGTTAGCGTCACTAAACGCTCCAAAGGTGCGGGGTCGAAGCCCATAGCGTCGAGCAACAGTCGTTCTGTAGGGCTTACAGAGGTGTTGTCGGTTTTCTGATGTTCGTGCGTATGACGTGCTGTTGCAGTTGAGGCAGTGGCGTCAACCCGAGATTGTATTTTCAACTCTTCAGTAATGTCTTGTAAGCAATCCACCAACTTGGCACCTTGTTTAATCAGTTGGTGGCATCCTTTAGACATCGGTGAGTGAATTGAGCCCGGAATCGCAAAGATCTCTCTGCCTTGCTCTGCTGCCATTCTTGCAGTGATTTGAGAGCCGCTTTGGATGTTTGCCTCTACCACCAGGCAGCCAAGACTTAGGCCACTGATAATGCGGTTTCTTTTCGGAAAGTTCTGCGGTTTAGATGGTGTGCCTAATGCAAATTCAGACACAATCAGACCATGCTCAACAATTTGGTGTGCGAGCTCACGGTGTTTTGCTGGATATACAATATCTAGCCCTGTGCCCACGACTGCAATTGTTGCGCCATTTGCTTTAAGTGCACCTCTGTGGGCTGCACCATCAATGCCTAAAGCTAACCCACTGACAATACAAAGGCCATGATGGCATAAGTCATAAGCAAATGCCTCTGCGTTTTTCTCGCCTTGTACAGATGCATTGCGGCTACCAACGATAGCGATACTTGGCTGATTCAGTAGCGCTAGATTTCCTTTGGCATATAAATAAGGCGGAGGGTCACTAATTTCGAGTAAAGATTGAGGATACTCACTGTCCGCAAGTGTGACGAGGTGATTGTTAGGAGATAGCAACCATTGTGCAAAGTCGTCGAAACTGTCTTGGTCAAAGCCCTTGTTAATCAGACTGGCAATGTTGGCAGAAACAACTTCTTTTAGTTGAGATAGGCTTGCGGAATAGACATTCACTGGACTCCCAAAAGCTTTGAGTAGGCTGCAGTAGGTTTGGGGGCCTATGCCAGAAATGCTACCCAGGCTTACCCATAGAGACTTTTCCGCAATCTCTTCGCGATTAATCGACATGCCTTACTATGGGTTATGTATAGAGTCTAAGGTGTTAATTGGCTCATTCGCTTGCATGACTAATCCGTAAGAGATTCGGTCAAATACGCGAAAAACCATCATCAAGCCTACACGTTCATCTGGAAGTTTAATGTAGCCAGGTTCGAGTGCTATTGGTGCACTTTCTTTTTTCTCTTTTTCAAAGTTGACAATAGTTTTGCCATCTTCTCCGCTTGAGACGTCAAAGTTAAGTTCTTTAAGTTTTGGTTTAGCATTTGCCTCGGCCTTAGATGCTTTTTCTTTATCAGCTTTTGTTGGCTCAGGGTCTTTAATGATTCTGCCATAACGGCTGATTGCCAATACGTGCCCGACTTCTACGCCATCTTGTGAGCCACGGTTAATCGATACGATGCTTTCTGGACCAGCCTCAGCTAAGCCACCATAAATTTTAAGTAAACGACCATTAATCTGAGTCTCAGGCGCGCGCGGCGTGAAGTTGGTAATCACTTCGTCGCCGCTTGGTACCAGTCTATCTTTGACGAAAATTTCTTCTTTAGCTTTCACGACTTCTGCCGTGGCTGGTTTTCCAAACTTTTTAACTCTTAGGTCGCCTAAGTAAGTTGCTTCAACGCCTAACACTTCTTTACTATCTGGGTCAATTAACGAGTCACCTGGGCGATAAATGAACCAGTTAAGGTCAGCGTCCTCTTCAATCTCATTAATGTAGACGCGCGTGCCTGTGCTTAACACAACACGATTGTCTGGTCCGGCAATGATTCTTGGCGATTCTGCAAGCTGGTCTTTTTCAATAATCAGTGGTTGACTTAGAAACGGTGTGATGACATTGAGCGGTATAGTGGAAATAGCTGCCTGATCGAGTGGTTCAACAACAACGCCGGGTTCTAATGTGATGGTTTGGCGTAACAGTTTGAGTTGCGGTTGCCCACTGCTTAAATCTAGTACGATGACATCGCCAGGATAAATTAAATGCGGATTTTTAATTTGGCTACGGTTTAATTGCCAAACTTTTGGCCATAACCATGGGTCTTTAAGAAAGCGGGCAGATATCCACCATAAGGTATCGCCTTTGACAACAACATGGCGGTCTGGATGACCTTCTTTTAGTGCAATTACTTGTGCATTTAGATTGAAGCTTAAGCAACAAAACATGAGCAGCGTTATAATATTGCGAAACATATGTTGATGACCTCGGTCAAAAGTGCTTTTAAAGACATGCGATAGTGTGCAAAACGCACTGGGCACACCGTGAATTTACGTTAAATTTATCACGTAATTCATTAAAGAATCAAGCTTTTATAGAAAAAGCTGGTGATTCGAGTTTTTTTGAATTTTTGAACACGAAATATTAAAGAGTTTTTTATGGCAATTTTAGATATCCTTAATTATCCTGATCCGCGTTTACATACGGTGGCTAAGCCGGTTAAAGAGGTGAATGCGACTGTGCGCCGATTAATCGATGACATGGCTGAAACGATGTATGCAGCGCCTGGTATAGGGTTGGCTGCAACACAGGTTAATCAGCATATCCAGTTGCTGTTAGTTGACACGAGTGAAACCAAAGACCAGTTACAAGTGTTTATTAACCCCAAAATACTGGAGCGAGATGGTGAGCAGGTTTATGAAGAGGGCTGCTTGTCGGTGCCTGGCATCTATGAGAGTGTTACCCGTGCGGAAAAAATCTTAGTAGAGGCTTTAGATAAAGATGGTAAGAAATTTACTTTAGAGGCGCATGGTTTGTTAAGCGTGTGTATTCAGCATGAGATGGACCATCTGCTTGGTAAAGTGTTTGTTGAGTACTTGTCTCCGCTGAAACGTAACAGAATTAAAAATAAAATGCTCAAGCAACATCGCGGCAAATAGATAAATCAAAGGTTAATGCATTGAAAATTATTTTTGCGGGAACTCCCGAATTTGCAGTGCCCGCCTTGGCTGCCTTAATTGCGGCAGGGCATGAGGTTGTGATGGTGTTAACACAGCCAGACCGTCCAGCTGGTCGTGGCATGAAGCTCAAGGCCAGTCCCGTTAAGGTGCTTGCAGAGCAGCATCAGTTGTTTGTGTTTCAGCCAGAAACATTAAAGGATGAGGCTGTTCAAGCGAGAATTGCGCAGACGAATGCGGATGTGATGATTGTCGCAGCCTATGGATTAATTATTCCAACGGTTGTGTTGCATATGCCAAAACATGGCTGTTATAACATTCATGCTTCATTGTTGCCGCGTTGGCGCGGTGCTGCACCAATACATCGATCTATATTGGCTGGCGACGCCCAGACTGGCGTGACGATCATGGAGGTTGTGCCTGCGTTAGACGCTGGGGCCATGGTGAGCAAAGGGGTTGTGCCGATTACTGAAAGTGATACAACACAGGGCTTGCATGATGCATTGGCTGCTATCGGAGCTAATTTGATGGTAGAGGCGATGCATGTATTAACCCAAACGGGGCATTTAGACAGTACGCCACAAGATGAGACTTTAGTGACCTATGCACATAAGTTAGAGAAAGCAGAGTCTGCAATTGACTGGCGAAAAAGTGCTGTTGAAATATCAAGACAAGTGCGTGCGTTTAATCCATTTCCTGTGGCACAAAGTGTTTTGCGTGGAGAAGTTTGCCGTATTTGGATGGCAACAGTTGCTCCTGAAGTCATCAGTGATGAGCGTTTACTTGATGCTGCGCCTGGCGAGGTGCTAGGCGTGCATGATGGGATTTTAGTTGCATGCGGCGAAGGTGTGTTGCGCGTTGCTGAGCTTCAGGCGCCTGGCGGTAAACGATTGAGTGCTCAAGCATTTATACAAGGGCATGCCTTAAAAGCTGGGGATCGATTTACCTCTAGTCTAGACGGTTGATTTTTGTAAAATTGTCACCAGTTTATGTAACAAGAGTACATAAATGAGGATGAAAACATGCTTGGAAATTGGTTAAAAACAGCGGTCTTAATGGCAGCTATCGTTGCCTTATTCGGTATGGTAGGTGCCGCCATAGGTGGCGCAGGCGGCATGATGGTTGCGTTGCTGCTTGCGGGTGCCATGAATATCTATGCTTACTGGTTCTCAGATAAGGCTGTATTGAAGATGTATGGGGCGCAAGAGGTGACTGCGGACAATCTGCAGTTCCGAAGTTACTATCAAATGGTGCGTCAGTTAGCAGAAAATGCGCAGTTGCCGATGCCTAAAGTCTATATCATCAACGAATCTCAACCCAATGCTTTTGCTACTGGACGTAATCCAGAAAATGCTGCTGTGGCTGCAACAGCCGGCATCATGCGTATTTTAAGCGAGAGAGAGTTGCGTGGCGTGATGGCACATGAGCTTGCGCATGTGAAGAACCGAGATACTTTAATTTCAACCATCTCAGCAACTGTCGCTGGTGCAATTGCTTCTATCGCCCAGTTCGGCATGTTATTAGGTGGAGGCCGCGATAACAATGGAGAGCGTAGTTTGAATCCAGTCGTAGGAATATTATTGATGCTACTAGCACCATTGGCCGCATCGTTGATTCAGATGGCTATTTCGCGCGCACGTGAGTTTGAGGCAGATAAAGCCGGTGCAGAGATTAGTGGCGACCCAAAAGCACTGGCTAGTGCATTAGAGAAAATTCATCATTATGCACATCAGGTGACAAACAAAACGGCAGAGGCTCACCCAGAAACTGCGCAGATGATGATTATTAATCCATTATCTGGTATCTCATTTGATCGTTTATTTAGTACGCATCCTAGCACTGAAGAGCGAGTGACAAGGCTGATGGGAATGGCAACGCACTAGTAACTAGTTTTATATTTTTCAGTTTTAAATAGGCGGAAGCTTTTGATATCGCCTCTAATTTTAAGTTCTACGGTGTTGTGCTGTTCTGCGGCTTGGTTTTTCATAAAAGGACTAAGTCTATCATCTCAAATAATGGCCCAACAGAATTGCAGATTTAGCTAGCGGGATAACCGTGAATAAAATAATTGAACCTCTTACAAGGTAGCGCCAAGTTATGCTGGGTGTGTTAGTGGAACAGCGCCATACGACAATTGCAGCTCCCAAAAAAATTACCAACACAGCCGAGTAGGCCAATGGTGTAAGAATTAGGTCAGCTACCTTGGTTGGTTCAATAACATGAGTGCGCCTAAGGATTGCTAGTATTTGATAAACAGTGAGAGATGCAACTGCTGGAAGCGCTATATAGAACACCCAAAAAGCTTTCCAAAGTTCAAGTTTTCCAGTTAGTGCTAAATCTAGGATTGTTTCTTTTGAGCACTGCTCTTCAGTAGGGTTAGTCTTAGTCAGTTGGCGATATAAAAGCATAGTGGTAACGCCAAAGATGGCGGACCACGTTGCTACGAACCAAAGTCCCCAAGAGGCTATCAACCATCCAGTTTCTTTTTGAGTGGTTACTGATTCCGCTAAGAGTAAGGAAATCTTCTTAAGTACAACGAAGTCCTGAATGTTGTTGATATCATTCGTGAGATTCGGCAAAGATGTGGGTAACGCTGAAATATAAACAATTTTGAAGATAAGCAGAGATGCAATTGCTGAAACGAAAGCCCAAGCTGACAACGCTATGAGTATTTGAGATGCTCGTTTGGTAGGTGGCAAGTTCAAAGTGGATTGTAGTAGGCTGGACTAGGTGACGCCATAAGTGGTTTAGAATATATCAAGCATAAATTGAATTGTGTGAGGGCGCAAGCCTCGGAATGGTATGGATATGCGCCTCACTTGAGAGTGCGCGAAACGCACTCTCAACGATAGTCTTAGTGCTTATCTTTACCTTTTCCGTGACCATTGCCACGTTTGTGGTCATGATTGTCTCTACCGTGGTCATCATAGTCTCCACGATGATTGTCACTATGACGTTCGCGATAACGCGGTGCGAAGTCGTCGCGATACCAGCCGTCTTGAACGAAGTAAACTTGGCGACCGCAGGCGTTGTATCGGTTGCAGTAACGCTTCCAGTTTTTATAATGGCCTGGTGGAACCCTTAGATACATAGGCTCATAGACTTCTACGTGGCGATGCACAATGATAGGTTCTCTGTAGATTACCCGCGGTTGTGGATATGGATAGTCGCCAATATCAATCTGTCCATAAAATCCTGGTTGTCCTACACTAATTGATACCCCTACGTCAGCTGCAAAGACTGTGCTTGTCGAGGCAAGCATCAATCCAGCAATAAGGATGCGCTTTAAAATGTTAGTTCTGTTCATGAATAACTCCTTGTGAATCGAAATCATACAACGCACTGGCGTGGCTGTAAGATGACAACATCTTAACAGCTTAACCCTAATTGAGTGGATATCAAGTAAAATCAGTGTTTTAGCAATTATGAATAGAAACTAATTTTGTATATTTCTCAACAAATCGCTGCCGATGCTGTTCATCAAGTATTTTCAGGGCGAAATCTCACTACAGCGCTGCCTGCGTCACTGTCTAACTTCCCGAATGCTACGCCGCAACAAAAAGGCGCAGCGGCTGATTTAAGTTACGGTACGTTGCGCTTCTATGGTGAAATAGATGCTTATTTGAGGGCGTTACTTGAGAAGCCGTTAGACGATGAGCGTATTCATGCCTTATTGTTGGTGGCAATTTATCAGTTGACGCATGATAAAGCGGATGCGTTTACGGTAGTCAATCAAGCTGTACATGCGGTTAGTCAGCTAAAGAAACCTCCTGTCAAGACTTGGGCAAAGGGTTTGGTGAATGCAATCTTACGTAACTTTTTACGACAAAAAGAGCAATTAGCTGCCAAGTCGAAGAATAATGAAGTCGCGAGTTATTCCTACCCTCAGTGGTGGATTAGTAAATTGAAAACTCAATATCCAAATGATTGGCAAGGGATGTTAACGGTAGGTAATCAGCATCCACCGATGAGTTTGCGTGTGAATGTACAAAAAATTAGTGCCGTAGATTATTTGCAATTGTTAGTACGCAGTGAAATTGATGCTGTGCAAGTTGGTGCGCAGGCAGTGGTTTTGACTAAACCAATTGCCGTTGAAAAGATACCTGGGTTCACTGATGGAGTCGTGTCTGTGCAAGACTACGGCGCGCAATTAGCTGCGCATTTAATTGATGCTCAAGCTGGAATGCGTGTGTTGGATGCTTGCTGTGCACCAGGTGGTAAGACAGGGCACATTTTAGAGTTAGCTAATGTACAGATGACGGCTTTAGATAGTGATGAGGTGCGTTTGCAACGGGTGCAGGGTAATTTGGCGCGGCTAAATTTAAAGGCGAATCTGTTGGTTGGCGATGCCTCTGCAACTGATTGGTATGATGGGTCGCCTTTTGATAGAATTCTTGCAGATGTGCCGTGTACTGCCTCGGGTATTGTCAGGCGTCACGTTGATATCAAATGGTTAAGGCGAGAGGCTGACATTGCATCTTTTGCCGCTCAACAAGCTAAAATTTTACCAACGTTATGGCAGATGCTGGCAAAGGGTGGTAAATTGCTTTACGTCACGTGCTCTGTTTTTAAAGAAGAAAATCAAGATCAAATTGATCAGTTTTTGCAGAAGCATTCAGATGCAGTCCAGTTACCAATTAATCACATGCTCGATACTACGCACCAAAATATTACCCATATGCAAGGTCAGCTTATTCCTTCTAACTCACATGACGGTTTCTTTTATGCGCTACTGCAAAAAAATTAAGGTCATTTTTTGTGTAGTCGCGTTGGTATTGTTTTCAAGTTCGGTGTTTGCTGAAGGCAGTAGTTTACGTCTTAGAAGTGCAAATCTAACGGTTTATGAAGATGATTATTTGCTGAATGCTGATGCGGAAATCAACTTTGGCTCTGAAATAGAGAAGGCGATTCTTAAAGGGTTCGTGTTTAATTTTTTGATTGAGTTTCAGTTAGTCACACCTAGCAAGTATTGGTTTGATAATGAGGTCGTCACGACCGTGCAGCAAGTGAGCTTAAGTTATCATGCGCTTACACGACAATATATTGTGATGCGTAATGATCAGCAACGTGCCTATGCCACCCTAGATGAGGCCGTTGAAGATTTGTCGATAATTCAGGATATGAAGGTGTTCCAAGAGGTAGATATTGAGAGGGGCGAACGGTATCAAGCAGCTTTGTTAATGCGTTTGGATCAAAAGAAATTACCTAAAGCCCTACAGATAGAAGGAATGACTTCAAGCGAGTGGAAAATTAGTTCGCAACGTTTTGAGTGGACGCCTAATTTATTCAAATGAAATACATTGTATTTACAAGTGCACTACTAGGAGGCTTGCTGCTGTACTTGCTATCAAATGCAAGTGCTAATACTGCGGCATCTGGTGAACACTATACGCTTTTGGTTGCATTAAACATTGCCTTGGCTGTATTGCTGGTCTTGTTGATTGGTGTTCAGCTGTTTAGTTTGTATCGTAATATCCGTCAGCGTGTGATGGGGAGTCGCTTCACGCTTCGTTTGCTTGGCTCGTTTGCACTAATGGCGATTATTCCTGGCTTGATTGTGTATCTAGTGTCTGTTAATTTTTTAACACGATCGATAGAGTCATGGTTTAACGTCAAGGTGGAGTCTGCGTTAGAAGGTGGATTAAATCTTGGCCAGACTGCGCTTGAGATTATGTTAGCTGATGTGAAGGAAAAAGGCGAAAGCATGGCGACGAGCTTGGCATTTCAGCCTGCCAATACCCACTTCTCCATGCTCAACGATTTGCGCGAGAAGAGTGGGGTTCAGGACGCAACGCTTTTTACGCCACAAGGTGGAATTTTGGCGGTATCCAGTGGCGACGCCAGCAGTTTTCTGCCTGACCTGCCGAGTGTGACGCAACTTAGACAGGCGCGCCAGCGAATTTATGGCAACATTGAGCCGATTAACGGTAAAGGTTTGTATTTGCGTGTATTGATTCCTGTCAGTGTGCAGGATATTTCAGGTGAGATGCGTATTTTGCAGTTGCTACAGCCCGTCCCTAAGTCGCTAGCAACAACTGCAGAAGCAGTACAGGACGTGTATCAAGATTATCAGCAGCTGTCATATAGCCGAACGGCATTAAGAGAAGTGTTTGCACTGACGTTGACGTTAGTGATGATGCTGGCTATGTTTACTGCGGTGGCGATTGCGTTTGTGTTGAGCCGCCGATTATCGGCACCGCTTACCGTGCTGGCAGAAGGCACTAAGGCAATTGCTAGTGGGGATTACAGTACAATGTTACCTGCACACGGTAAAGATGAGTTAGGCGTGTTGGTGCAGTCATTTAACAGCATGACACAGCAGTTGGGTGATGCAACGAAAGCGGCTGATAGAAACCGCGCCCGTGTTGAGGCGGCTCGTGGCTATTTAGAAACTATCTTGGCACATTTGTCTTCAGGTGTTTTGGCACTCAATGAGCGGAGTGAGTTACGTACCTTTAATGAAGCTACTGTTAACATACTAGGCGTTTCTCTTGAGAGCTATGTTGGGTTCACGCCGGAAAAAATTATAGAAAAACAGCCTAATCTTTCTAGTTTTTTTCAGACGATTGCAGACAGTATTCAGCAGGAAAATCCACAGAAGAGTACACAAAAGGAAGAGGTGCAAGTGCAGATAGAATTAGCCACTGCGCACGGTAAGAAAATTATTACATTACGTGGAACGCGCCTGCCGGATGGGGGCTATGTTGCTGTGTTTGATGATGCAACTGCGATGGTGCAGGCGCAGCGCGATGCTGCATGGGGTGAGGTGGCGCGACGATTGGCGCATGAAATCAAGAATCCGCTTACGCCCATTCAGTTGTCAGCAGAGCGTATGGCGCATAAATTACATAACAAATTAGAAGAAGCTGATGCTGAAATTCTACAGCGTTCAACTGAAACTATTGTGAATCAAGTGGATGCGCTGAAAAAAATGGTGAATGAGTTTAGTGAGTATGCGCGCTCTCCAACCCCTCATTTGGAAAGTTTAGATCTCAATGCGTTAATTAGAGAGATTGTTTCTTTTTATGATGTACCCAAAATAAATGTTAAGTTAGCACTCACAAACACAGCTTGCCTAATAAAAGGTGATAGCACGATGCTAAGGCAGGTCCTGCATAATCTCATGCAGAATGCGCAGGATGCATTAGCATCGACTTTAATGCCAATGATTCAGATTGCAACCTCTGTTGATGACGGTATGCTGATACTCACTGTACAAGATAATGGTGGCGGCTTCCCCGATGAGATGATGTTGCATGTGTTTGAGCCTTATATGACGACCAAGCCGCACGGTACTGGTTTAGGCTTGGCGATTGTTAAAAAAATCATCGAGGAACATAAGGGGAATATTAAAATTGAAAATGTATTATCCAATGAAGCAAATGGATCGGGTGCTATCATTACAATCAGCATTCCACTGTTACTCAATTAAACAACACACTTATTGATACAAAAATCGTATGGCATCAAAACATATTTTAGTGATTGACGATGAAATAGGAATACGCGAACTGTTGCGTGATATCTTGCAAGATGAAGGTTATCAGGTGCAGTTGGCGGAAAACGCCGCCACTGCGCGTGCTATGCGTTTGCATGAGCGTCCCGATGTGGTGTTGCTCGATATCTGGATGCCTGATTGTGACGGCATTAGTTTGCTGAAAGAGTGGGCGAATAGTGGTTTGTTGACTATGCCGGTGGTGATGATGTCTGGACATGGCACGATTGATACCGCGGTGGAGGCGACCCGTATTGGTGCCTTTGATTTTCTAGAGAAGCCTATTGCGCTACAAAAACTGCTTAAAACAGTGGCTACTGCATTGAAGCATAGCGAGCAACTACCCAAGTCAGAGATGAATTTGATTAGTTTGGGTAAAAGCCCTATTGTTGTTGCCCTAAATGAGCGTTTGGACAAAATTGCTTCTAGCTCGAGTGATGCGCCTAGCCCAGTTTTGTTGATCGGGCCTGTTGGATGTGGGGCTGAATTGTGCGCGCGCTTTTTGCATAATACCAATACGCCATGGCTAGAGTTGGTTGAATATAGTCAGCTTGTGACGGCGCCGCTAGATGTACTAGCCTCTGCCAATGATGGGGTGGTCTATCTACCGGAAATTGCAGAGCTTAATAAAACCGAACAAAAAGGTTTGCTGCTTTTGATTACAAAAGCTGAGAAATATAATGTGCGTGTCATCTGTGGAACTAGCCACAACTTGCAGAAATTACAAGCCGAAGGCCTTTTTGACCATAATCTGTTACAAATTCTATCCGCTGTCTCATTGCGGGTGCCAGCATTAGAAGAGCATAAGGAAGATATTCCTGATTTAGTGGTGACAATTGCTAACTTGCAGTTTGAGCTTGCTAATGTGCCTTACCGTGAGTTTGACATTGCTGCATTAAATGCTTTACGTAATGCTAATTGGCCCGGCGATATCGCACAATTGGATGCTGTGGTGCGTAATCTGATTCAAACCAGTTTGGGTGATAAGATCACTTTAGATGATGTTAACAGGGTGATGCATCAGTTTGATGGTGGGTTGCAACCTGAAACTAAGACGACTGTTGTGGCTACATTGAATGGTGCTAGACATTCAAGTCTAGACATAGAGACTAATCTCAATCAGCCCTTGCGTGAAGCGCGAGATGATTTTGAGCGACTGTATTTTAATTACCATATTAAGTCGGTTGCTGGGAATATGAACAAGCTGGCTGAGGTTTCAGGGCTAGAGCGTACACACTTGTACCGTAAACTTAAGCAACTCGACGTGAAAATCAAAGGGTAAGCTTCTATTTTTAGCATTGCATGCTACGCAAGCAATCGCATGATGATGCTACCTAGTCCTCTAGAATGCATGACACCATTGCGATGGCTTCAATGATGGGGCATGCTTACGATAGCGTTTATAAAATAATGGCAAAAGAAAACTTACAACATATTCGTCAGTTAGTGGCACAGCAGGCCGCGCGCATGATGGCAGAAGATGGCATATCAGATTATGCCTATGCTAAAAAGAAAGCTGGGCGGCAATTAGGTGCATTGGAGAGTAGCAGCCTGCCATCTAATGCCGAGGTGGAGGAAGAGCTTAAGCTTTATAACGCATTGTATTTAAGTGAAGAGCAGCCAGAGAACTTACGTGACTTACGCAAGAATGCGTTATTTACAATGCAGATGTTAGAAAGGTTTAACCCGTATCTCACTGGGCCAGTATTGGATGGTACAGCAGGCTTGCTATCAGAAACCCATATTCATTTATTTGCGGACAGCATAAAAGAAGTTGAGATGTTTCTACTTAACCAGCAGATTCCCTTTGATGTAAACGAGAAATCTTATCGCATTATGAATGATGGTAAGCGTGATAAAAGAGGTGATGGTCGTAAAACCGTGCCTGTGTTTACATTGGAAATGGATACGGGGCTGATTAAGTTGAGTGTATTTGAGGTAGATGATATTCGTGTGCCGACCAAGCGTGCAACAGATGGCAGTAACGCTGATCGGGTAGGTATCGACGAATTAAAGGCTTTGATTGCTGCAAGTTAAGTAAGCGCTCACCTATGTGGCGTTTACTCAACTTGAATGACTGAAATCATTAACTTTTGAGAATTGCTAGTCCTTGAGCCAGCGAGCAACATCCATCGCAAAGTAAGTTAAAATGCCATCAGCCCCCGCGCGTTTAAATGCTAGCAAACTTTCTAGCACGCATGCTTTTTCATCCAGCCAGCCATTTTGGGCTGCTGCTTTTAGCATTGCGTATTCGCCGCTAACTTGGTATGCAAATGTAGGTACGCCAAACTCATCTTTAACACGGCGTACAATATCTAAATATGGCATGCCAGGTTTAACCATCACCATATCTGCACCTTCTGAAATATCCAAAGCAACTTCTTGCATGGCTTCGTCGCTATTAGCAGGGTCCATTTGATAAGTGTATTTATTTCCTTTGCCTAAGTTAGCAGCAGAGCCAACCGCATCACGAAACGGGCCATAAAACGCAGAGGCGTATTTAGCAGAGTAAGCCAGAATTTTGGTATGGATATTTAGCGTGCTTTCTAATGATTCACGAATCTGGCCAATGCGCCCATCCATCATATCGCTAGGCGCAACTACATCCGCACCTGCATTGGCATGAGAGATGGCTTGTTTGACTAAGACTTCAATGGTTTCGTCATTAAGCACGTAGCCTGAGTCATCAATGAGTCCATCTTGTCCGTGCGTCGTGTATGGATCTAAAGCAACATCTGTAATTACTCCCAGTTCAGGGTAGGCTGCTTTCAGTGCAATCACGGTACGTTGTACCAAACCTTCTGGGTTATAGGCTTCTGCTGCATCTAAGCTTTTAAATTGTGCATCAACCACTGGAAATAAGGCGATGGCTGGAATCCCCAATGCGACACATTCGCCAGCTGTTTTAAGTAATACATCAATACTTTGGCGCTTTACGCCTGGCATAGATGCTACTTCTTCAATGCGGTTTTCACCGTCTAACACAAACACTGGATAAATTAAGTCGTTGCTCGTCAGTACATTTTCACGCATCAAGCGGCGTGAAAAATCATCTTTACGCATGCGACGTGGACGAGAATAAGGGTAGCTCATGTTTAAACCTCAGTAAAAAAGTAACTTTGCCATCAGTGTGTTCGGGGCAGCGTTCTTTGTTGTATATGTATTCTAAATAATTGTCTTAAGCGAACACTTTTGCAAGCTCGGCGCCTGGGTCTGGTTGTCGCATAAATGCTTCCCCCACCAAGAAAGTGTGTACATTATTTTTACGCATAAGCGCGACATTTTCTTGGGTGAAAATACCCGATTCAGTGACGACGATTTTTCCTTCTGGAATGCGTGCCAATAGGCCTAGGGTCGTATCTAAAGTGACATCAAACGTACGCAAATTACGGTTGTTGATGCCAAGTAGAGGGGTATTGAGTTGCAACGCAAGGTCTAATTCCTCACCGTTATGGACTTCTACTAAAACCGCCATACCTAAGCTGTGGGCAATTGATTCTAGTTCACGCATTTTGGCTAAATCAATGGCTGCAGCAATCAGTAAAATACAATCAGCACCCATCGCCCGTGCTTCGTAAACTTGATACGGATCTATCATAAAGTCTTTGCGTAGCACTGGTAACTGACATGCGGCACGGGCTTGTTTTAAATACTCTGGTGAACCTTGAAAATACTCTACGTCAGTAAGTACTGACAAGCATGCTGCGCCGCCTTGCTCATAGCTTGTTGCAATCTCGGCTGGTTTAAAATCTGCACGTATCACACCTTTTGATGGGCTGGCTTTTTTGATCTCAGCAATCACTGCAGCTTGTTTGTTCGCAATTTTTGTGCGGATGCTACCAACAAAGTCTCTTACTGCAATGGCAGACGCGGCTTCTGCCTGTACGGCCTCAAATGGTTTTTTGATTTTCGCGGCAGCAACCTCAAGCGTTTTAGTTGCAATGATTTTATTTAGAATATCTGACATATGCTTTCGCTATTACATTAATAAGTGAATTGGTAATAAATGTACTGGTAGTAAATGTATTGGTTTAGGAGCAAAGCTCCTAGCGTCTTTATTGGTATTTCTGGTTGTTGTGCATTACCCATCCGCCTTCATGGTCGCCTTTAGGCGCATGGTGGGTCCAGTGCATCACCCCACCTTTTGGATTATATACATACTCACCATTAAACGAAATTGTATCGCCTACTTGTAAAGGTATCCTTGGTGCTAGGTCTATATTGTGTGCAAATAACAAGGTTTGCTTAGTGTTGATTTTAACTAGAAACTTTTGGTGTTTTGCACCTTTGTTATCATCGGGTAACAGTTTGATGACAACACCAGTGCCAGTGACTTGCACATCGCTTAGTTTTGAGGCAAAAGCTTGTTCAATACTAGCATTGCTGGCCGCAGCTAGGTCTGTATGTTCTGCAATTGGAAGTTGCTGGGTATCGCTGGCGCTTGGCTGATTGCAGCCAAATAAAGTAAATGCTAAGCCAAGTGCGATGAGCCAGTATTTAGCATCAACTCTCATGCGTTTGACGTACTGATGAGCGCCTGTAGTTTTTGCATTGCCTTTCCACTATCTAACATGGCTGCAGCAGTTTTAATGCCATCTGCTAACGTAGATGCGATGCCTGAAACATAAATTGCAGCCCCTGCATTAAGCAATACAATGTCTCTGGCTGGGCCTGTTTTCCCAGCGAGTAAATCTAGAATCATGTCCTTAGATTTTTGCGCATCATTCACTTTAATACTGCTTAGGTCGTGTAAATCTAAGCCAAATTGGGTTGGATTCACTGTGTATTCATGCACTTCACCATTTTTAAGTTCAGCCACATGGGTGTCGCCTGTGAAAGAGATTTCATCCATGCCGTCAGCACCGCATACCACCATCACATGCTCGCTACCCAGTTGCTTGAGCACATGCGCTAATTTAGCGGTTAAGTCTGGTGAAAATACACCCATGACCTGGCGTTTAGCGTTGGCTGGGTTGGTGAGAGGGCCAAGCAAGTTGAACAGCGTACGAATGCCAAGCTCGCGACGTATTGGCGCGGCGTGTTTCATTGCGCTATGGTGATTGGGTGCGAACATAAACCCTAAACCCACTTGATTAACTGAATTTGCCACTTGCTCAGGACTTAAGTTCACGTTAACGCCCAGCGCCTCTAATACATCTGCGCTACCGCAAGTGGATGAGACTGAGCGACCACCATGTTTAGCTACTTTTGCGCCAGCGGCTGCCGCAACAAAGGCACTCACAGTAGAGATGTTAAAGGTTTGTATGCCATCACCGCCTGTGCCACAGGTGTCTACTAGATGATTCGCATCTTGAATATTCACTTTGGTTGAAAGTGCGCGCATGACGCTAGCGGCAGCTGCAATTTCATCTACCGTTTCACCTTTAATCCGTAACGCGACCAATACACCAGCAATCTGTGCTGGCGTCAGTTCGCCAGCCATGACTTGATGCATTAAGCTTTGCATTGTCTCAAAGCTTAAGTGTTCGCCCTTGATTAATAGGTTTAGCGTTTGCGCATAACTCATTGGGTTAAGCTTTCAAGAAGTTATTTAAAAGCGCGTGACCATGTTCGGTAAGAATAGACTCAGGGTGAAACTGTACCCCCTCAACAGCAAGCGTCTTATGGCGAACGCCCATGATTTCGCCATCATCTGTCCATGCTGTAATTTCCAAGCAATCTGGCAAGGTTTCTTTTTCAATGACTAATGAATGGTAGCGTGTAGCCGTGTACGGGTTAGGGAGCCCCTTAAATACACCAATATCTTTATGATTGATGAGCGAGGTTTTGCCATGCATCAATTGCTTGGCATGGATGATGTTGCCACCAAACGCTTGACCAATACTTTGATGGCCTAAGCAAACACCTAGCAAAGGTATCTTGCCTGCAAACTCTTTGATGAGTGGTACGCTAATGCCAGCTTCGTTAGGTGTGCAAGGGCCTGGTGAAATCACAATATGGTCAGGCTTAAGTTCTGCAACCTTGGCTAAATCAATTTCATCATTACGGTAAACCAATACCTCTTCACCAAGCTCACCTAGATATTGCACCAAGTTGTAGGTGAATGAGTCATAGTTGTCGATCATTAGCAGCATGTTCTGTCCTAATTTACTTGCTGGCTTTCCATCCGTGAAAAGCCTTGTATTATCAGCACTATTTTACCAACGCTTAAAATTTACGTATAGGTAAATACGCTAAATTACTGAAAAGATATTATATATACTTGCTTGCTGATTCTACGTCGCCGCACCAATAAGGCTTGGGCATGCTTGAATTAGTAAGCGCAGGCGTAGGGCGTTGCATCTATGCTTGGTTTTTCTTCTGATATGATGGCTGCAATTAACTTCGCACTGGCTGGCGCCATGGTAAGCCCGTATCTAAAATGCCCAGTGTTTAAAAACAGATTTTTGATAGTCGGATGCGCGCCTATGGTTGGAAGGTTCTCAGGGGTGCCTGGACGTAAGCCGCTCCAGTGTTTGATAATGGGCTGGCCTTTTAATTCTGGCATAATGGTTTCAGCTTTTATCCGTAACTCTTCACGCACATCTTCTGTCACCCCGTTATCAAAACCAACATCTTCAAGTGTACTTCCTGCCAACAAATAGCCATCTAAGCGAGGAATCATGTAGAAGCCTTCTCTGTACACCATTTGCTCTAGATTCTTAATGGGCTTGTAAAGCAATATTTGTCCACGCATTGGCTTGATGTTGAGCTTTGCGCTGGTTTCTTTCAGTAAATCGAAACTCCATGCACCAGAGGTGACCACAAATTGATCTGCGCTGAGTTTCTCACCGCTTGTCGTTTGCCACTCATTCAGTTCTTGCATCTCTTCTAGAGGCATAAGTTGAGTATGTTCAAGCATCGTTACATTGTGTTGCTCTAACCATTTACGCATGCCCTGCATCAAGTAAGGTGGGCGTATTTGGCATACGGTAGGCAACCATAGTCCATCTTCGCCGCTTGGTGATTGCACACCAAAAGCGGCAGCTTTTACTGGCTGGAAGCTAAGCTGGTTTTGCTGGCACCATGTTTTAGCCGCCTCGAGGTCAAACTTAGGGAGCAATAAAAAACCTGACTGTGCAAAATCGGATGGAAAGCCTGTTTCGTGTTCTAGTTGCTGAGATAATGAACGGTAAAAGTCAGCGCTGTTGTGCGTTAAGGTATTGACCGCTTCTGAATACAGCCATGGCAGTAATGGAAAAATAATGCCGCCGCCGGCCCAAGAAGACTCACCTGAAGTTTGGCTGGCAATTTGATTTCGCTCAACAATCGTGACGCGATGGCCTTTGTTAATTAACTCCATTGCGGTCATGCAGCCGACAATGCCACCGCCGATAATCATGGTGTGTTGTTTAGACATTTAATCCTCAACTTTTAAAGCTTTATTTGTTAGCGACACGACCCATTAATAATGCATTCTCTGCATTGGTTAAACCTGCTGGCTGTCCTAGTAGTACAACTACATCACCTTCAGCGAGCAAGCTCTCATTAGACATAGGTGCGCCTTTGGCATTGGGGCGGCGGATATTTTTAATGCTGACATCAAAGCTATCCAATTGCATATCGTCTAGGCATCTGCCAATCGCGTATGCACCTGCTGTAATGATGACCGAGTGAAGTCTAACCTCTTGTTTAGTGAGGCCTTCATTTTCTGTGTCTGAGATACCATGAAAGTAGCCCTTAAACATACTGTAACGCTCTTCACGAAACATTCTGATGCGTTTAACCACGCGATTTAATGGTACGCCAAGTAGCATCAGTGCATGCGAAGCTAGCATGAGGCTGCCTTCTAAAATCTCAGGCACTACCTCTGTTGCACCGGCCTGACGTAAGATTTCCATATTAGAGTCATCCACAGTACGAACGATGACTGGTAGTTGCGGGTAGCTTTCCTGTGCAATATGCAAAATCTTCATCGCCGCGCGGTTGTCTGCATAACTAATGATGAGAGCTTTAGCTCTTGCAGCCCCTGCCGCTTCTAGTACGACACGTCTTGCAGCATCACCAAACATCACGTTTTCACCTGCTGCGGCTGCGTCCAACACTCTAGAGGGATCAATGTCTAAGGCTACGTAAGGGATGTTTTCTTCTTTCAAGAAGCGGCCGAGGTATTGACCGCTGCGGCCGTAGCCGCAAATCACTACGTGGTTATGCAAGTGTTTGCTGCCTTCGTCAATTTCTTCAATAATTTGGCCGCTGTTGCGGGTGTAGCTGCGTGCCAAGCGGCGAGCAATGCGGCCATTATACTGAATCAGGAACGGTGCAATTACCATAGAAAGCAATGCCGCAGCCAAGGTGACTTGTAGTGCGGGGCCCTCAATCAGTTTTTGCTCAGCGCCTAACGCTAAAATCACAAAGCCAAACTCACCAGCTTGCGCAAGAATAATACCAGTACGTATCGCCACGCCGATTTCGTATTTAACAAACCGAACCACGGCGGTCACAATCACGGCTTTGAATAAAATGAATCCGAATAGGGTGAGTAGTATTACGCCAATATGATGAATAATTTCTGTAATGTTCAGCAGCATGCCCACGCTAATAAAAAATAGCCCTAACAATATGTCGCGGAATGGTCCGATATCAGACTCCACTTGGTAGCGATATTTAGTTTCAGAAATTAACATGCCAGCAACAAACGCACCTAACGCGTAAGATAGTCCAGCTGTTTTAGTGGCAAAAGCCACTAATAAAGTCACCATTAATACATTCATCACAAATAATTCACGTGAGCGTTGGCTGGCAACCAGATTAAACAAGGGGTTGATCAGCCATTTGCCTACGGTAAACAGGAATAGCAACATGCCAATCGCTTTGAGTGTGGCCAATCCGAGTACATCAAATAGATTGGCGTTTGCGGCGCCAAGTGCTGGAATTAATACCAAAACGGGAACAACAATAATGTCCTGAAATAACAGTACGCCAATACTTAAGCGACCGTGTCTTGAGTTGAGGTCTATGCGCTCAGCGAGAATTTTTGAAACAATTGCGGTGGATGACATGGTCAGTGCGGCACCAATCACAAACGCGGCAGGCCAGCTGACACCTATTAGTTTGGCAATGCACATGGTGAGCGCAAGGGTAATAAACACTTGCGCTCCGCCAAGCCCTAATACTTTTGTCCGCATTGCATAAAGCTGAGGTAGGCTGAATTCTAGGCCGATGCTGAACATCAGGAACACAATACCGAACTCTGCAAATTCACGACTCGCTTCGTCATCTGGAAGCACGCCAAACGTGTGTGGCCCTAGTGCCAGACCCACTAGGAAGTAAGCCAGCATGGCGGGTAGCTGTAGCTTGCGGAAAAGCGCAACAGCAAGCACTGAGCTGATGAGCAGCGTTATAATTAAAGGAAGTGTGCCTGACATATTGTCTTTATTGGGAGCGGATTTTTATTGTTGAATTATTAGGTTGTCTATTGTTTCACAAAGCACATCGAAACGATAAATATCTTAGTCGATTTTACGTAATTTTTTGTAAATATTGTGAGCCAATAGCAAAAACTATGCCTATGGGTAATTATTTTTAGTTATTTTTGGCAATATTCCCATATTAGACATGCTTTAGGCTTTATCACTAAAGCATTCCCTTTTATACTAGTTGCTTAAATCTTTAATTGTTACAAAGTGATTACGTAAATGATTAAAGTGTAGATAAAATTTGAGTGTAGATAAATTTATGGCGCAGTCATCACAGATTAAAACCTCACAATTGTCACGCGAGCTGAAATCGGTAGATCAAACACAAACGCTAGCATTGGCAAAAGAGATTCTGCAACTAGAGTCAAGCGAGATTGATGCATTGGCGCACCGTTTAGATCATCGCTTCAGTGAAGCAGTTTCCCTGATTTTGCAATGCAAAGGGCGTGTAGTCGTCAGCGGTATGGGTAAGTCCGGACATATTGGCGGTAAAATCGCTTCTACACTGGCGAGTACAGGTACGCCGGCTTTTTTTATGCACCCGGCAGAAGCGAGTCATGGTGATTTAGGAATGATTACAGCTGGGGATGTGGTCATTGCGCTTTCCAACTCAGGTGAAAGCGATGAGATTTTAGCCATTATTCCTCCATTAAAGCGCTTGGGTGCGAGCATTATTGGTATTACTGGAAATGATGCGTCAAGCTTGGCAAAAGCGGCAGATGTTCATTTGAGTGCGCATGTGAGTAAAGAAGCTTGCCCGCTTGGATTGGCACCAACTTCAAGTACAACCGTTGCATTAGCCCTCGGCGATGCCTTGGCGCTGTGTGTGTTGGATTTACGTGATTTCACTGCTGAGGATTTTGCGAGGTCTCACCCTGGCGGTAGTTTGGGACGCCGTTTGTTGGTAAGAGTCAGTGATTTAATGCGCACGGGTAGTGATGTACCTCATGTGCCGGCTCAGGCAAGCTTGGCTGAGGCTTTGCTCGAAATGTCACGCAAGGGCTTGGGATTGACTGCGGTGATCGATGCTGAAAATAAGCCGATTGGTATCTTTACCGATGGTGATTTAAGGCGTGCTTTTGAGCAAAATGTAAATGTGATGACTTCTAAGATTCTTGATGTGATGCACCCAAATCCCAGTACGATTCATCAAGATCAGCTTGCGATTTCTGGGGTTGAGGTCATGGAGCAACGTAAGATTAATGGGTTGCTAGTCGTGGATGATGGTGGTTATTTGGTCGGTGCATTGAATATGCATGACCTGTTATTGGCAAAGGTGGTCTAGGTGAGTGTGTTGCAAAATAATGCAGCCCTAACCGAGCGTTTGAAAAACATTCGGTTATTGGTGTTGGATGTCGATGGGGTAATGACTGATGGTGGGCTCACTATTGGTGACGATGGCCAAGAGTATAAAACCTTTCATGCGCATGATGGCTTAGGTATGAAACTATTGAAAGCAACAGGCGTTAACTTGGCTATTATCACTGGGCGTACTTCAGAGGTCGTTAAAAAGCGTGCTGAAAGCACGGGCGTGGCGCATTTTTATCAGGGTGCGGAAGATAAGTTGGCTGCGTTGCAAGATTTAATGAAGTTGAGTGGTTTAGAAGCTACTCAATGTGCCTTTATGGGGGATGATGTTGTAGATTTGCCGCCAATGCTGAAATGTGGCCTAGCGATTGCCGTGCCTGATTCGCCAGATTTGCTACTCAAGCATGCGCATTATGTGACAAAAAAACAAGGTGGCAGAGGGGCTGTGCGTGAAGTGTGTGAGTTGATTATGCAGGCGCAAGGCACTTTTGATGGACAAATGGCACGCTTTTTAACACAAGCTAGTATTTCTAATTAGGTGGAGAGTAGCATCTGCATGGTTAAACAGTTAATGCAATCTAGTCTCAACGGGGTGGGTGTTTAGGTATGCAACTAGGCACGAAATCTGCGATTGTTTTCCCTTTAGCGTTATTGCTATTGTTAGCATTGCTCACATTTTGGATAGATAAGTCGGTTCAGCCTCAGTTACCTAAGTTGGATGGCAGTAGTCGTCACGATCCAGACTATATGATGAGTAACTTTGAGACGACAAAGACTGATATCAATGGAGCGCTGCGATACAAATTAGCGGCAGCTGAGATGAAGCATTTTCCTGACGTGGATACCACAGATTTGATTAAGCCACGTTTTACACAGTTTGCTAAGGATAAACCTTATACTAAGTTACAAGGTGACACTGGTAATATTTCCAGCGATGGTGAGCAAGTTGAAGTGTTTGGTAATGTGCTGGTCATGCGGGAAGCTTTTGGTGATAAGGGGGAAATGACGGTAGAAACAGATTACCTTAAAATTTTACCAAATGAAGAGTATGCGACGACAGACCGCCCTGTGGTCATTAAACAAGCGCCTGGCACAGTTGTGTATGCGACAGGATTAATTTACGAAAAAAACCAGCAAACCGTCACTTTATTGCACAAAGTGCGTGCACATTATGAGCGGCCAGTAGCGAAAGCGAAAAAAACATTGACATCAGATCAAAAGAACATTCAGCAGCCTAAGGTGGGTAAGCCCGCTGTGACGGTTCAATCAGACAAACCAAATAACAATGCGCGCATTCGGAGACGCTATGAATAGGCAGCTTTTCATGATTAAAATTAATAGATTATTGACTCTTTTGTTATCTGGTATCTTGATGTTAGGCCTTAGTGGTCGTGCGTGGGCGGAGGCAGCAGACCGTGATAAGCCGATTGACCTTGAGGCAGATACCATGAAAGTGGATGATGCTAAACAAATTAGCACATATGCGGGCAATGTGATTTTAACGCAAGGTACGTTGGAAATTCATGCAGACAAGCTGGTTGTGCGCGAGGATAAAGAAGGGTTTCAACACAGTACTTCTTTAGGTAACCCTACTACTTTCAGACAAAAGCTGGAGGGTAAGAATGAATACATTCAAGGTAGTGCACAGCGTATTGAGTACGATGGACGTATGGATAAAGTGCAGTTATATACGAAAGCATGGGTGAAGCGCGGTGAAGACGTTGTACATGGTGATTACATTATGTACGATGCAAACGCAGAGTACGCTGAGGTGATTGGCGGTAGTTCTCAGAACGCCACCGCTGGTACAGGTCGTGTCCGTGCGGTGATTCAGCCTAAAAACAAAAAGGCGCCTGTTGAGATTAAGCCAGTTGCTCCACCTAGTAAAGCGAAGCCTGATAGCTCTAATGGTAGTGGCACTATTCCAACAGTAAAAGACTCAAGGTTCAGCCGTACTTTAGAAGTCAGTAAAAGTGCGGGCAATGCTCAATGATTATTCAAAATAATAACTGCATGATAAGTGAACAATAATGAGCGAATTAATTGTAGAAAATCTACGTAAATCTTACGGTGCGCGCACGGTTGTGCAAGATATCTCTTTATCGATTAAAAGCGGTGAGGTGGTTGGCTTGTTGGGCCCGAACGGTGCGGGTAAAACTACTAGCTTTTATATGATTGTTGGTTTGGTCTCCCTAGATGCAGGCAGAATCGGCTTGGATGGGGCAGATTTGAGCCGTATGCCAATTCATATGCGCGCAAGAATGGGCTTGTCGTATTTGCCACAAGAGGCATCGATCTTTCGCAAATTAACGGTGTCCGAAAATATTTTAGCAATTTTACAATTGCAGGATATTTCAGAAGAGGAAATGTCTGAGCGTCTAGAGTCTTTGCTTGAAGAGTTACATATTACGCATATACGTGACAGTGCTGCGGTTAGTTTGTCTGGTGGTGAGAGACGTCGTGTAGAGATTGCTCGTTGTTTGGCATCTGATCCCAGCTTTATTTTATTAGATGAACCATTTGCAGGTATTGATCCAATTGCGGTGATTGATATTCAACAAATTATCCGTTTTTTAAGCTCTCGTAATATTGGCGTGTTAATTACTGATCATAACGTGCGTGAAACATTAGGGATATGTGACCGCGCTTATATTGTGAACCAAGGACATGTGTTTGCATCGGGTGTTCCAAGTGAAATCGTTGCGAACGAAAGCGTAAGAGAAGTATATTTAGGTAAAGATTTCCGCCTATGAAGCAAGGTTTACAACTTAAATTTTCACAGAATCTATCACTGACCCCGCAGTTACAGCAGGCGATTCGTCTATTGCAGCTTTCAACGTTGGAGCTCAATCAAGAAATTGATGTGTTGATGCAAACCAATCCATTGCTAGAGCGAGGTGATGACACTGAAGATGAGTATGGCAATGAAGTTGAGTCGGTGGTTGAGGGCGCCGATTCAAATGCGCAAAGTGCAGAAGCTGTTAGCGATACTGATAAATTAGAGTCTGACGCGTTTGATGCAGAGTATCAAGAAGCTGGGCATGAGTTTAGTGGCTCAGAGCCTTCCTTATCTAGTACTACAGAGCAGACAGAGTCTGCAGAGTTTGAAGTCACAAGCAACGAGTACGCGGATACCTTCTCTGCTGAGTTTGGTGATGAATTCGATGAGTTTTCAAATGGCAGTCGCTGGGATGAAAATACCATGCCAGCGGATGATGATAGCGATTTTAAACCGCAAGAAACGTTGCAAACGAGCTTGCGTGAGCATTTGCTTTCTCAGTTAAAACTGATGCCACTATCAGAGCGCGATCAGTCACTTGCCTTAATGTTGGTAGATAGTATCAACGATGATGGTTATTTAGAACAGTCGCTAGAAGAAATTGCTGAGCTGATGCCTGAAGAGTTGGAGATTGATACGATTGAGCTACAAACTGCGTTGCGTCACGTTCAACACTTAGATCCAGCAGGTGTAGGTGCGCGTAGTCTAAGTGAGTGTTTACTTTTGCAACTTGAGGTGTTGCCTAAATTTACGCCACATTTAACCTTGGCTAATTTAGTGGCAAAGCATTATCTGCCGGTATTAGCGTCGCGTGATTTTGTGAAGCTACGTAAAGAGTTAGGCTGTGATGAATCCACCTTAAAGCAGGTGCAGCAATTAATTACCAGTTTAAACCCGCGTCCTGGCAGTGCTTTTAGTCATATAGGTTCAGAGCACTATATACAGCATGAAGTGATTGTAAAAAAAGTAAAGGGTATATGGATTGCAAGTTTGAATGACAGTGTGATTCCTAAACTTAAAATCAATCAGCTGTATGCCGGAATTTTGAAGCGTAACCGTGATAGCTCTAGTCAGTATTTACAAAGCCAAATGCAAGAGGCCAAATGGATGATTAAAAACATCCAGCAACGGTTTTCTACCATTTTGCGAGTATCGCAAGCGATTGTGGATAGACAGCGTAATTTTTTAGAGTATGGTGAAGTCGCCATGCGGCCACTAGTGTTAAGAGAAATTGCGGATGAGCTTGATTTGCATGAGTCAACAATCTCGCGTGTGACGACTAATAAATATATGCTAACGCCTCGTGGGATTTTTGAGCTCAAATACTTTTTTGGCAGTTCAGTTGCGACAGATACTGGCGGTACTTGTTCTGCAACCGCAATTCGTGCGTTGATTAAACAGTTGGTAGACCAAGAAAATCCTAAGAAGCCATATTCAGATAATCAGATTACTGACTTACTGGCAAAGCAGGGGATTGTTGTCGCAAGGCGCACGATTGCAAAGTATCGTGAGTCAATGAACATTGCACCAGCAAGCTTAAGAAAAACGTTATAGCTTGATTGTTGAAATCTGCGCAAAAAATTGTTGTATTCCTTGCCACAGACCTAATGAAAAGTTGTAAACTGAAACTGTTCTGTAAGTCTTAATCACGAATCTCTAAGAATTAATATTTGCGGAATATTTTCAAAAGGAGCAAGTCATGAATTTACAATTAACAGGTCATCATTTAGAAATAACGCCCGCTTTGCGTGACTATGTCACAAGCAAACTAACTAAAATCAGCAATCACTTTGATCATGTGATCGATGTCAAAGTGACCATGAGTGTCGAAAAGCTGGCTCAAAAGGTTGAAGCTACACTGCATGTGCCTGGTAATGATTTACACGCAGAATGCCAAGATGAGAATATGTATAGCGCAATCGATATGTTGACCGACAAGCTGGATCGTCAAGTGGTGAAACATAAAGAAAAAAATGCGGATCATCACAAAGCGAATGGTGCAGTTAAGCATCAAAACATTGACTGAGTTTTTAGTATTTAATTCTTTTTGTTACCTTAAATATGGCTCAATTCAACGTCGCTGAGCTATTCAAAGAAACCCGCCGTAAACTCAAATTAAGTTGGGTTGCAGGACTCAACGGCGGGGCAAATACTCTCACTAGCGAAACAGTTACTAAACCATCCCTAGCACTGATAGGCCATCTTAACTTTGTACATCCAAATCGGGTGCAAGTGTTAGGTTGTGCTGAGATGGATTACCTGACCAAGTTGCCGACTGCTGACGCAGAGCGCGCAATTAACAATCTGTTTTCTACCGACTTGGCGGCAGTCATTGTTGCTAACGGTGAGAACGTAATCGATATATTATTAGCAGCGGCCAATCTTCACAACGTCCCATTATTTACCTCTACACTTCGTAGCCCCGAGCTCATGGATATTTTGAGCCACTTTTTGGCGCAAGCAATGGCTGAGACTATCAGCGTGCATGGCGTATTTATGGAGGTTCAGGGTTTTGGTGTGCTGATTAAAGGTGAGGCAGCTATTGGTAAGAGTGAGCTTGCATTAGAGTTGATTTCACGCGGGCATCGCCTGATTGCTGATGATATTGTTGATTTCTTCAGAATATCGCCTGAGCGTATTGAAGGACGTTGCCCTGCTTTGCTGCAGGACTTTCTCGAGGTTCGTGGCCTGGGGATTTTAAATATACGCGCCTTATTTGGTGATAACGCAGTTAAGCCTACCAAGCCGTTGGATTTAATTATTCAACTAGAGAAAGCAGATTTGCAAACTTTGCAGATGCTGGACCGACTAAGTATTAAAACGCAGCATGAAGAAGTGTTGGGGTTAAAAGTAACCAAGGTACATATTCCGATTGCGGCCGGGCGAAATATTGCTGTGTTAGTCGAAGTTGCCGTGCGTAATCACATGCTATTGTTGCGAGGTATCAATGCAACGAAGCAATTGATGCAACGTCAACAGCGTGCAATGAAGCAACACAAGTAATTCTCTATTAGGGCTTATCAATACATGAAACAATTGATTATTGTCACAGGTCTTTCTGGGTCAGGAAAGAGTATTGCGTTACGTGCGCTTGAAGATAGCGGGTATTACTGTATTGATAACTTACCTGCAACCATGTTGGCCACGATTGCTGATCATTTAGATGCTGACCATAAACGCATTGCCATCAGTATTGATAGCCGTAGTATTGCCATTGAAACCCTGCCAGTGCATATCAATCAGCTGAAGTCAAAAAACATAGATGTGCAGGTGTTGTTTTTGGAGTCAAATGTTGAAACCTTGGTTAAAAGGTTTAGTGAAACAAGACGTAAGCATCCGCTTAGTAAAGACGCCATTACTTTGGCGGAAAGTATCGCACTAGAGCGTGACTTACTGGGTGGTTTGGGTAGTCTTGGGCATGTGATTGATACTAGCTATTTGAGTGCCAATACATTGCGCGGCTGGGTGAAAGAGGTGGTGTCGATAGAGCATGCAGGGTTAACATTGTTGTTTACCTCGTTTGGGTTTAAACATGGCATACCATTGGATGCTGATTTTGTGTTTGATGTGCGTTGCTTACCTAATCCACATTACGACCCTGCTTTGCGCGACTTGACCGGGCGTGATGAGAAGGTGCAAGACTTTCTAAAAGATCATGCAACGGTGACGGATATGATGCATGATATTAGAAATTATGTCGAGAAATGGTTACCATGTTTTGTGTTGGATAACCGTAGCTATTTGACTGTGGCAATTGGCTGTACTGGTGGTCAGCATCGCTCTGTGTTTTTGGTGGAACAACTAAGTCAATATTTTAAAGATAAGCAGAAGGTGTTAACACGGCACCGCGAGTTAAAGTTAGACCAAGAGTTAAAATAAAACCAGGAATTAAAATAAACAGGATTGATAGTAAACGATGATAGGTATTTTGATTGTGACGCATGGCACATTGGGTGAGAGCCTGATCTCGTGCGCAAGCCATGTGTTGGGTGGTGAACCTGCACAAATTGCATCATTAGCAGTCGGTGGGAAAGATGACCCAAGTGTTGTCTTGCCCAAAGCACTTAATATGGTTGAGCGGTTAAACAGCGGCGACGGTGTGTTGGTTCTGTCAGATATGTACGGCGCAACACCATGTAATATCGTGGTTAAGCTTTTGCAGCCAGATGTAGTTGCTGGTGTTGCTGGCGTTAGCTTGCCTATGTTAGTGCGAGCAATGACTTATCGGCATGAGCCGCTGAGCGTTGTTGTAGAAAAAGCCATTAGTGGCGGCCGTGAAGGTGTAGTGCAGTTTACTAGCCAAGAATGTAAGCGTTATGAGCAAGATTCTTCCAATTAATAGAAATTAAAAATAACTAGGTCCATTAGCATGATTAGTAAAGAGCTGGAAATTATTAATAAATTAGGCTTGCACGCGCGTGCATCTACCAAACTCACGCAAGCCGCTGGCAAGTTTGCGAGTGAGGTGTGGATTACGCGAAATGGTCGCCGCGTGAATGCCAAAAGCATTATGGGGGTAATGATGCTGGCTGCTGCAAAGGGTTCCATCGTAACGTTGGAAGCGAATGGTACTGATGAAATTGTTGCAATCGATACATTGGTGTCGCTTATTAATAGCCGTTTCGGTGAGGATGAATGAGTAGTTTGACGAACCCTAGCTTCAGTATTCATGGCGTTGCTGTATCTAGCGGCATTGCTATTGGACAGGCGCATCTAGTTTCTAATGCGTTGTTAGAGGTCGTCCATTATCAGTTACCTAAACATTTAATTGAAACTGAAATTGATAGATTCAGCGAGGCGATCGCAACTGTTAAGACTGAGTTAGAGCAAATTAATCATAGTTTACGTAAAAATGCACCAGCAGAGTTAAGTGCGTTTGTAGGTACGCACTTGATGATGTTAGAAGATAAATCTTTAACAGAAATTCCTAAGGATATTATCCGAAACGAGCAGTGTAATGCTGAGTGGGCAATCAAGCTGCAAATGGATGATATCGTTGAGCAGTTTGAGCAAATTGAAGATGTGTATTTTAGAGAACGTAAACAGGATGTTGTACAAGTCGTAGAGCGCATTATTAAAGCCTTATTGGGACATCCTAGCCAGCTAAGTACAGAGCAGCAAATGAGTGCAGTGAGTCAGGAAAGAAAACTGATTTTAGTCGCACACGATATTTCACCAGCAGATGCTATCCAGTTTAAGCAGCATAATTTTGCAGCATTTATTACGGATGTTGGTGGGGTGACTTCACACACCGCTATTTTGGCGCGCAGTCTTAATATTCCATCGATTGTTGCTTTACAGCGCGCACGTGATTTAATCAATGATGGCGAACTGATTATTGTTGATGGTCATTTGGGCATTGTGATTGTCAGTCCGTCAAAAGAGATTTTGGCTGAGTATAAATTACGTCAAGACCAGTGGGAGTTAGAGCAGCAAAAACTTAAGCGCATCAAGAGCACGAAGGCAGTCACTATTGATGGCGTCAGTATTGATTTATTAGCGAATATTGAGGTGCCAGAGGATGTGGCGGCAGTGAAGCTTGCGGGTGCGACTGGCATTGGCCTATATCGAACAGAGTTTCTTTTCATGAATCGGCACGATACACCGGATGAAGAGGAACAGTTTGTTGCATACAAGGCTGTGGCTGAGGCGATGAAAGGTGCGCCGGTTACTATTCGTACCTTGGACTTAGGTGCAGATAAGCAGGCTAATTCTGACACCGCTGTAAATTGCGCAAATCCAGCCTTAGGCTTACGTGCAATACGTTTATGCTTATCAGAGCCGCAAATATTTCATACACAATTGAGAGCGCTGTTACGTGCCTCTCATTTCGGCAATATTAAGATTTTAATTCCTATGCTTTGCACGCTATCTGAGTTGCGCCAAACTAAGCTGTTGCTAGAGCGTGCAAAACAAAGTTTACGTAAAGAGAGTCTTCCATTTGATGAAAATATTGCACTAGGTGGCATGATAGAAATTCCAGCAGCAGCCATTAATGCAGAAGCGTTTGCCAATGAGTTGGACTTTTTATCCATAGGTACTAACGATTTAATTCAATACACATTGGCAATTGATCGGACTGATGATTCTGTTGCGCATTTATACAATCCTTTGCATCCATCCATATTGAAATTGATTTCAATGACGATAAAAGCAGGTGCTAAGCTTGGTAAACAAGTGTCTGTGTGCGGCGAAATGGCGGGTGACCCAAGATTTACTAAGTTGCTTTTAGGGATGGGGTTGCAGCAATTATCTATGCATCCGTCACATATTCTTAGCATTAAACAGCAAGTGCTACATAGCCAGCTCGCGGAGTTGAAGATGCAAGCACGTAAAGTGTTAGGCCTCACCGATATAGAAAAAATTGAACTCAGCTTGATTAAATTTAATCAGATTCATTAATGAAAGGATGCTGACATGAGTAACGTGATATTAGTACCAAGTAATGACGATAAGAACATCGCCACTATTACACACTTGAGCGGCATTTTATTTTCGTTTATTCCTTCTTTGATCGTCTGGTTGCTCAAAAAAGATGACAACGAGTATTTGTCGGCGCAGGCCAAAGAGGCATTGAATTTTCAGCTTACTATTTTGTTGGCGCAATTTGTAGCGGGAATTCTGATTGCAATACTAGTAGGTTTTTTATTGTTAGGCATTATTTGGCTATTTAATGTTGTTTTATGTATCGTTGCCGCCATCTCAACTAGCAATGGAGAAACCTATCGTTACCCATTGTGTCTACGTCTTATCAATTAATGTTGTACTAAATTAACGCTGTGCTAAGGATTTTTTGTGTCAAACCCATTATTACATTTTGCAGGCTTACCCAAATTTAACGAAATCAAGCCGGAGCATGTTGGGCCTGCTGTTGATGCTCTAATTGCTGAAGGGCGTGCTTTAGTTGAGGAACTTGCTACTAGCAAAGAGGCTCCCACATGGTATAACTTTGCTGTCAAACTAGAAGATCATAGTGAAAAATTGGGTCGCTCATGGAGCCAGGTTGGTCATATGAATGCGGTGGTGAATAGTCCTGCATTGCGCGAAGCGTATAACGACAACTTGGCAAAACTCACTGATTTTTACAGTGACTTGTCACAAGATGAGCGTTTATATGCGAAGTTTAAAGCGATTCAGGCCAGTGCGGAATTTGCAAACCTCACCCCTACGCAACAAAAAATTATCAATAACGAAGTACGTGACTTTAAATTAGGCGGCGCTGAGTTACCTGCTGAGCAAAAAGCCCGTTTTAAAGAAGTCAGCGAAGCCTTGTCTAAGTTGAGTAGTCGGTTTGAAGAAAACATCATGGACAATACCAACGATTTTAAACATCTCGTTGAAAATGTTGCTGATTTAGCTGGCTTGCCAGAAGACGCAATCGAAGCCGCCAAAGAAGCCGCAACAGCTGATGGTAAAGAAGGTTATCAGTTTAGTCTGCACTTTCCATCTTATATGCCAGTGTTGCAATATGCAGATAATCGCGCGCTACGTGAAACCATGTACCGTGCTTATGCCACACGCGCTTCAGAATTGAGCAAGCCAGAGTGGGATAACACAAGCTTAATTGGCGATATTCTCAAACTCAAGCGCGAAGAAGCGCAAATGCTCGGCTTTAGCAATTTTGCAGAGCTTTCACTCGCCACCAAGATGGCAGATAGTCCTAAACACGTGACAGAGTTTCTCAACACGTTAGCAAAGCGCGCCAAGCCGTATGCGCAAAAAGATATGCACGAACTAATAGAATATGCCGCTAAACTGGGCATTGCCGACATGCAAGCTTGGGATGTTGCCTATGTGAGTGAGAAGCTACGTGTTGAAAAATACGCGTTCTCAGATCAAGAAGTTAAACAATACTTCCCAGAAAATAAAGTGCTGGCTGGTTTGTTTAAAGTCACCGAAACCATTTTTGGCGTACAAGTGCGCAAAGTTGATGCCCCTGTATGGCATGCGGATGCAAGTTTTTATGAAATTACGGACAGTGATAATCAGCCTGTTGCTTATTTCTACTTAGACCTCTATGCGCGCAACCATAAACGCGGTGGTGCATGGATGGATGAATGCATTAGCCGTCGCCAGAAAGAAAGTGGTGTTGAGTTGCCAGTGGCGTATCTGACCTGCAATTTCTCAGCACCTGTTGGCGGCAAGCCGGCCTTATTCACGCATGATGACGTCATCACCATGTTCCATGAGTTTGGTCATGGCCTGCACCATATGCTAACGCAAGTGGATGAATACGGTGTATCTGGGATTAAAGGCGTGGAGTGGGATGCAGTAGAACTGCCAAGCCAGTTTATGGAAAACTTCTGCTGGGAATGGGATGTTTTACGCCATATGACGGCTCATGTAGAAACTGGCGCGCAATTGCCGCGCGAATTGTTCGACAAAATGGTGGCGGCTAAAAATTTCCAAGCCGGTATGCAAACCGTTCGTCAAATAGAGTTTTCACTGTTCGATATGCGCCTACATGGCGAGTTTGACCCAAACGGTAAACAGACTGCTTTAGATTTAATCGAACAAGTGCGTGATGAAGTCGCTGTAGTTCGCCCACCTAAATGGAACCGATTCCCCAATAGCTTTAGCCATATCTTTGCAGGCGGCTATGCTGCTGGGTATTACAGCTATAAATGGGCAGAAGTGCTATCAGCCGATGCTTATAGCCTATTTGAAGAGATGGGTGTACTTTCAGGTGAAGCAGGTAAACGCTTTAAAAATGAAGTGCTGTCAAAAGGCGGTTCGCGCCCAGCGATGGAGTCATTTGTGGCGTTTAGAGGTAGGGAGCCGAGTATGGATGCACTTTTGCGTCATAATGGCATGGCTTAAACCATCGTCTTCGTCGCTATAAGTTGTTGCTTCGGCCATTTTTCCGCGTTTCTATATAATATTATATGTAGTACTTGAAAAATGGCCTTGCGCCTAGTCTAGCTTAGAGGCTGATTGTCTAAAATTGATGGGCCGCGAAGGTGTATTCCTCCGCGGCATTTCACTTATATTACTTGTCCAAATAAGCCAAGTAGCGTGCGCAACTTGTTGCCCACGCGCACGTGCTCTCCGCAAGTGTATTTTGTTGTACCTAATCCTGACAAACCTACAAAAACATTTACAAAAATTATCTTTTTCATCAATTGTGTCACGTAATGTTTTGGGTCATTGTCATTGCGCAAAAATAGTTCGCTTGTGTAATTGTGTATGATGAATAAGTTGTGCTTCAGGTTGGCATGACCAGCGATGATGCGCTGTCTTGTAATTTATGTAGCTATAAACATTGTGGGCAAAGAAGTTGCTCACCCTAAGAGAATTTAATATGCAACACGACTTCTGGCACCAAAAATGGCAAAAAAACGAAATAGGCTTTCACTTACCTGAAGCTAATCCGTTATTGGTCGCACACCTCTTCAGCCTTAATTTGAAACATGGTTCCCGGGTATTTTTACCTCTCTGTGGCAAAACATTGGATATTGCTTGGTTACTTGCACAAGGCTATCGCGTTGTCGGTGCCGAGCTAAGCGAAATTGCCATCCAAGAGCTATTTAAAAATATTGGTTTAATACCAACAATTAGTCAGTTAGGTGAAGTCACACATTACAGCACCCTCAATCTTGATATGTTTGTTGGCGATATTTTTCATGTATCGCCCGATATGTTGGGGCGTGTAGATGCTGTGTATGACCGAGCAGCCTTGGTGGCGCTGCCCGCGGAGATGCGTAAAGATTATGCTACACATTTAATGGCGCTTACCTACCCAGCGCCTCAGTTGTTGGTTTGTTTTGAGTATGACCAAGCCTTGCAGGCTGGCCCGCCGTTTTCTATAGGGGCAGATGAAGTTAAGCAGTATTACCAAACCAGCTACGATTTAACTTTGCTAGCCAGCGTAGGTGTTGCGGGTGGGTTAAAGGGTAAATGTGCCGCTACAGAGCATGTTTGGCATATGAAGCCTTTACATTCGGTCTAAGAAATCTAACAAGCTATCAACCACTTGATGGCTGTGTTTGCTGACAAAGTCACTTGGCTGTATTAAGTCTGGCACGACAACCACTTTCAGTCCTGCGGCAATCGCCGCACGCGCCCCAGCCTCACTATCTTCAAAAGCAATGCATTGTTCTCCTTTCAAGCCTAATCTTTCAATCGCTAGTAGGTAAATGTCTGGGTTGGGTTTGCCTCGCGCTACTTCTTGTCCGCTGGTGATGTGGCTAAAATAATCAATGACTCCAACTTGGCTTAAGCGATGAATAATGTGGTGCGTGGCGGATGATGAGGCAACGCTACATATAATTTGATTGTCTTGGTAATGTTGGAGTAGCTTAAGGGCGCCTTGTTTGAGCGGGAAAGTATGGTTTAGCTTTGCTAGTTCTGCATCTAAACCTACCATGACTTGATTGAATCGTTCAGTACCACCCAATTGTGCTGTCATTACACGTGTGGAGTCTGGCCCCGCTAGGCCAATGAGCTCAATATATTCAGCTTGTGTGTAAGTGATGCCAACTTGTTGTGCGGCAGTCATACAAGCTTGCATGATGATACGTTCTGAATCAATCAGCAAGCCGTCCATATCAAATATTGCGGCTTTAATCATAGGCTTGTTTTTCTAAAAAACGGACTTTACCATACTCAGTTAAACTGAATACGTGTGACCTATATTTTTCTAATGATTGTGGCATGAGAGAGTACATTTAAAATTTTTAGGTGCATGGTTTTCAGCATAGTCTGGTTTTTGACCCATGTGATGATGCGTGTTAGAGTTGCGCACCGCTATATGCAAACCTTTTTCGTACTTTTTTAATATCATAGGCCTATGAAACTAGCTAGCTGGAATGTCAATTCTCTTAATGTGCGCTTGCCTCACGTGGTTGACTGGTTAACGGCTAATCAGCCAGATGTACTTTGTTTGCAAGAAACAAAGCAAGAGGATAGCAAGTTTCCTTACGAGGCGTTGCGTGAACTAGGCTACCATGCCGTGCATATTGGTCAAAAAACTTATAACGGCGTGGCAATTATTAGTCGTCATCCTATTCTTAACGTACAGCATAATATTCCTAATTTTGATGACGACCAGCAGCGAGTCATTGCCGCAGATGTTAATGGAATACGTATTGTGTGCGCTTATATTCCTAATGGGCAGGCAGTTGATTCAGATAAGTATCAATATAAAATGCGCTGGTTATCTGCGTTAAACAGCTGGCTTAAAACAGAGCTGGTACAGCATCCGAAGCTAGCGTTGCTAGGTGACTACAACATTGCACCTGAAGACCGTGATTGTCATGACCCAGTGGCTTGGGAAGGGCAGATATTGGTTTCTCCGCAAGAGCGAGAGGCATTTAGTCGTTTAACTAATCTTGGCTTGCATGATAGTTTTAGGTTGTTTGATCAGCCTGAAAAGAGTTTTAGCTGGTGGGATTATCGTATGATGGGTTTTAGACGAAATCTTGGGATGCGCATTGACCATATACTAGTAAGTGACTCGCTTAAGCCGCTATGTAATGCAGCGTACATAGACAAAGCGCCACGTAAGCTGGAGCGCCCTTCTGATCATACACCAGTAGTGCTTGAGCTTAATGTGGATTAAATAACTGTTGAACCTGCTCACTAGCAGTGCTTGTATTACTAGGATCAGGTTTTTTAGCTTTTGTTGGCTCAGCGGCTTTGTTTGCGGTCAAATCTTTGTTATTGGCAACATCAGCAGGCTTAATTGTTTTTGCCGTACTAGGGTCTTTAAATCTTGATAGTTGCTCAGGTGTTTTTGGCGCTAAGTTCTTCGGCTGCAAAGTGATTTCAGGTTGTAGTATTTGCTGCGGCTGGTTCAATGGTGTATCGGTACCGCTGTCAAACAGATCTGGCAGAGAAAACTCCGCTTCTGGAGGAGGGTTCTCATGATAGAAGTACTCGTAAATGCCATTCTCATCATTGTCAGCTCTAACTCCTGTCACTGGGTCTACGCGTAGCGCCATCACTCCATCGGGTACTGGCATGTCAGTTTCTGGTACATTTCTTAGGGCGGTTGCCATATATTTAATCCAAATCGGCAATGCAGTTGAGCCGCCTGTTTCGTTGCGACCTAGACGTTTAGGTTTATCAAACCCAACCCATGTCACTGCAACTTGTTTTGGGCTATAACCAGTAAACCATGCGTCAAAATGGTCGTTTGTCGTCCCTGTTTTGCCAGCAATGTCGCCACGTCCGAGCTGTAGAGCCTTGGTTGCAGTGCCGTATCTCACAACGTCCTGCATCATTGAGTTCATGATGAACGCATTGCGGGCGTCGATAACACGCGGTGCATCTTGTTTTGCTGTAACAAACTTATTTTTAGAAATTAGTTTGCCATTATGATCCACAATTTTGGAAATTAAATATGGATTAACTCGATAACCACCATTTGCAAATACAGCATAAGCACTTGCCATTTGCATCGGTGTTGCTGAGCCCGCACCTAGCGCCATTGTCATATAAGCAGGGTGATTCTTAGCAGAAAATCCAAACCGAGTAATGTAATCTTGAGCATAACCCTTACCAATATTCTCTAACACGCGAATCGCCACCATGTTCTTAGACTTTGCTAAGGCTTGTCTCAGGCGGATTGGGCCATCAAACGTCGCATCGTAATTTTGTGGAGTCCACTCTGTATTACCTGTCTCTTCAGATGAAAAACTTAATGGTTCATCTTCAACAATGGTTGCTGGCGTGTAGCCCTTTTCTAAGGCTGCTGAGTAAATAAAAGGCTTAAAGCTAGAGCCTGGTTGGCGCCATGCTTGGGTGACATGGTTGAATTTGTTACGATTAAAATCAAAGCCACCTACCAACGCGCGAATTGCACCAGTTTCAGGGTCTATGGAAATGAGCGCAGACTCAACTTGGGGTAATTGAACCACTCGCCATTGACCTGATTGGGTAGATGGAGATGCGTTTAGAACGCGAATCACAGCGCCCACTTTTAATAGGCGCTTCTCGTGGTTTTTCTCATTAAGCGTCCTGTCAATTAATGCTAGACCCTTGCCACTAATTTCAACGTCATCACCATATTTTGTATGTACGCTAATTGATTTTTCTGCAATTTTTGTAATCACTGCTGGCATGAGACCGTTTGATATTTCAATATCACTGAGCGCTTCAGTCATTAGTTCTTTGTCTGCATCCGTGGTTGGCTGATTTAATTTAAGCAGTTTCTCTGGTCCACGATAACCTTGGCGCGCGTCATAATCTAAGATTCCATCTCTGAGCGCATTATTTGCTGCTTCCTGATTCGCTTTTCGGATGGTTGTGTAAACTTTTAGGCCACTACTATAAATCTCGTCTTGATAGGTTGCATATAAGCTTTCCCTTACCATTTCAGCAACATAATCTGCTGATAAATCACGGGATTGTCTAGATGCTTTAAATCGAAGCGGTTGGTTAAGCGCTTTTTTATACACGGATTCTTCAATGAATCCATAACGATACATATCGCGTAGCACCTCGTTCTGACGAGCGATTGCGCGCTTAGGATGCGTGTAAGGGTTATAGCCGGATGGTGCTTTAGGTAACCCAGCCAGCAATGCTGTTTCCGCTAGATTTAACTTTTCCAACGGCTTGCCAAAGTAAACTTGTGACGCTGCTGCAAAACCGTAAGAACGTTGACCAAGATAGATTTGATTGATGTACAACTCAAGAATTTTATCCTTGCTTAAATTATTCTCGATTTTGATGGCGAGTAAAGCTTCATTGATTTTTGTGCCAAGAGTACGTTTGCCGTTAGGTTTGGTAAAAAAATTCTTGGCCACCTGCATGGTAATAGTGCTTGCCCCCTCGTGGCTAACGCCGGTGAGATTATTTTTGATGGCGCGAAGAATGCCTTTAGTATCAATGCCGCCATGCTGATAAAAGCGGCGATCTTCAATCGCCAATACTGCATCTTTCATGCTTTTGGGTACGTCAGTGATTTTCACGTAGGCGCGTCGTTCTTCACCAAATTCCTCGATTAAAAAGCCATCCTCAGAATAAACTCGTAATGGTAGCTTAGGCCGATAGTCCGTGAGCGTTTCAAGGGATGGTAAGCTTGGGTAAACGACTGCAACAGCAATCCCGACAAAAGCAATGGCAGAAAGCCCGCTAACAACGATAGTTAACAAAAGATAGTGCCACCATTTGTTTGGAGTCATGGGTGATTGGTTTCTTTAAACATAAAAATGTAACGCTATTATAAATTGCTATGCAAGTTGACGCGAATTATCTGATAGATAAACTTAAATATTTGAATAAATGAAAAATTGCTTTACAGGGTTTAAAGTTGTTGCTAGGATTTAATGTAAATTATTAGAAATGTTCGTAACTAACGAAATCAGAAAAGGAATTTCAATTTGAAATTCAGCTTTTTTACAGAATCGGTACCCCCGCTAGTAGGAATAGATATAAGCTCAACTTCAGTGAAAATGGTTGAGCTTATTAGTGATGGGCGTGGTGGTTACAAACTCGAGAACTATTCAATCTCCCCGCTTGCAAAAGACGCGATTTCTGATGGCAATGTTGGCGACCTTGAAAAGGTTGCTGATGCTGTGAAGCTAGGCTGGAAGCTGCTTGGCTCGCGTGAGAAGCGTGTGGCCTTGGCTTTGCCGTCTTCTGCTGTCATTGCTAAAAAAGTCATCATGTCTGCAGATCTCCGTGAAGAGGACATGGAAGTGCAAGTTGAAGCGGAGGCTAATCAGTACATCCCCTTTTCACTCGAAGAGGTGAATCTCGACTTTCAGGTGCTCGGGCCTGCACCTAATAATCCAGATGAAGTTGAAGTGCTCATCGCTGCCGCTCGTAAAGAAAAAATCGAAGATCGTGTCGCTGCCGCTGAGGGCGCAGGTCTAAAGGTGATAGTGATGGATGTTGAGTCCTACGCTACTGAAGCTGCATACACATTGGTCGCAGGGCAACTGCCTAATGCTGGACGTGAGCAAACTGTCATGATTGTTGATATCGGTGCGACCATGATGCACATTAACGTGTTGCACGATAATGTTCCCATTTATGCACGCGAGCAAAGTTTTGGTGGCGCGCAATTAACGCAAGAAATACAGCGACGCTTTGGCTTGTCGCAAGAGGAAGCGGAAATCGCCAAGCGTAAGGGAGGCTTGCCCGATAGTTATGAAAGTGAAGTATTGCAGCCTTTTGTTCAACTGCTTGCGATGGAGGTTGCTAGAGCGTTGCAGTTCTTCACCAGTTCAACGCAATATAACCGCGTTGATCATATCGTGCTTGCAGGTGGCTGTGCTTCTATTCCTGAGATTGACTTAACAGTTCAAGATCGCACACAGGTAAATACCATTGTTGCAAATCCATTCCACAGTATGGCGCTTAGTGCGAAGGTCAGGCCGCAGCAGGCTGCTACCGATGCCCCTGCATTATTAATTGCTTGTGGGCTTGCAATGCGAGGGTTCGCAATATGATACGCGTCAATCTATTACCACATCGTCAAATTAGGCGTGAAGCAAGGCAACGAGAGTTTGGTTTGATGGCCTTGTTCAGTGCTGTTACTGCATGTGCAATTCTGTTCATGGCCTATACTATTATCAATAGTAAGGTTGACTCACAGCTTGAGCGTAATCAGCGTCTTAATAATGCGATTACAAAGTTAGACAAAGAAATCGCTGACATTAAAGATTTGAGAGAGCAGATTAGTGCAATGCTTGAGCGTAAGCAGGTTGTTGAGAATTTGCAGACTAATCGAAGTCAGTCGGTTATCGTTTTTGATGAAATTAGTCGTCAACTGCCAGAAGGCATGTACATCAAAAGTATCAAGCAGGAAGGTAAAGTTATTACCCTTGAGGGCGTTGCAGATACCAACGCCAGAGTGGCGACATTGGTGCGTAACTTTAATCAATCTGAGTGGATGGAATCTCCCATTTTGATAGAAATTAAGGCTATCACCGTAGGAGTGCAGAAACAAAACTTATTTACGCTCAAGGTGAGCTTAAAAACGCCGATAACAGAAACAGATGATGCAGGTGCTAAAGCGACAGCTGGAAGTGCGAGAAAATCATGAAGTTAGAAGATTTTAATAATATCGACATCAATAACGCAGGTAATTTGCCAGCACCTGTTAAAGCAGTGTTATTGGGGGTGGTATTTTTCGTACTATTGGTACTTGGGTATTATTTGGTGCTCAGTCCGACTCTAGAAACACTCGATACAGAAAAAGCAAAAGAAGAAGAACTTAGAAAAGTATATTTTGAGAAAAAAAGTCAGGCGATTAATTTAGAAGCATATCAGGCGCAAATGGTTGAAATTGAAAAGACTTTTGGTGCCTTACTAAAACAACTGCCAGACCGCTCACAAATTGATGGATTGTTAACAGATATTAATCAGGCTGGACTTGCTCGTGGACTGGAGTTTGAGTTATTTAAGCCTGGTCAAGAAACGCAGGCGGAGTTTTATGCAGAAATGCCGATCTCAATTAAGGTCACAGGTGCGTATCACGATCTAGGCGCGTTCGCGACTGATATATCAAAACTGTCTCGAATCGTGACGTTGGGTGAAGTTTTTGTCACTAACAAAGACGCTGCCAATAAAAGTAAGGATGTAAAAGCAAAACCAAACTCAAGTGATAGCACCTTGGTAATGGAAGCGGTAGCTAAAACGTACCGGTATTTAGACGCGGCAGAGATTGCGGAAAAACGTAAAGCTGAAAGTGAAAAAGCTAAATCTCGTAAGAAAGGTAAATAGTGGCCGTAACTCATTTTATCAAAAGAATATTTTCTCTTCTTGCTGTCACGCCTATTTTATTTTTTGGCTTACTCACTGCTGGATTGAGTGGGTGTAGCTTTGAAGACGGTGATGACCTTGACCAGTACATGCGCGATGCTACTAAAGGAGTAAAGCCAAGAGTTAAACCTTTACCAGAAGTTCAGCCATATATGGTTTTGCAATACAACGCAGATGGCACGCTGGTTGATCCGTTCCGTGCACGTAAGGCTGTTAACAAGTCTAGTGTTTTGCAACCTAATTTGAATCGTCCTAGAGAGCCAATGGAGGCTTATCCTCTTGAAAGTCTAAAGTATGTTGGTCTGCTGTCTAAAAGTAAGTTGACGTATGCTTTACTTAAAACGCCGGATGAGTCTGTTCAGCAAGTTAAATTAGGTAGTTATGTGGGGCAAAACTTCGGCAGAGTTACACAAATTATGGATGGAGAAGTTGTCTTAACTGAGATTGTGCAAGATGATCTGACTGGCGACTGGGTGGAACGTACATCCAGTCTCGTTTTACAAGAGGAATAACTCTAACAATGGCTGTAAAAACCCCACTAACACGTAATTTTAAAAGGTATTACAAAGTATTTCGTAGTGCTTAGTTTGAATGCGGTCAATTTATTGTGACATAGCATTAGGTCCTGAAAGTTCTCATGTTTTTAGGAAGTAAGATTTAAGGTGAAATAATGAAAATGAATAATTGGATATCGAGTTTTTTGCAAGCAACTATGTTGTTTTCCTTGATGCTAGGCACGACAACGCTTCTTGCTGAAGATCAGTCGGGGTTGACGAATAAAATTGAGAGTGTCGATTATTCAACCTTACCTGGTGGAAGAGTGAGTATTCGTGTAAAGACTACGCAGCCCTTAGCAAACCCACCAGCTGGGTTTACATTAACGAGTCCAGCTCGCATTGCATTAGATTTTCCTAAAGTGGGTAATGGGTTAGCGAAGAACAGTATCGCAGCTGATGCGGGAGCGCTAAAAAGTGTGACGCTGGCGCAGGGTAAAGATCGTACCCGAATGGTACTCAATCTAACAAAAAATGTTGGTTATAGCGCATCAGCAAGTGGCAACGAAGTAACTATTTTGTTACAGGCGAATGAAGTTACTAGTGCTGTGAACGTGGAAACTAAGTTTTCCGAACCTGTTCGCGGTGTAAATTCCGTTTCAATTAACAATGTAGATTTTGCACGAGGTAAAAACGGTGAGGGGCGCATTATTGTTGACTTGTCAGATCCGTCTGCTGGTATCAATATCAAGCAAAAAGGTAAAGTGATTGAAGTGGACTTTATCAATACTGATGTGCCTGTTAATTTGCAACGTCGCTTGAATGTCACGAACTTTAATACGCCAGTGCTTTTTGTAGATACGATGAAGCAGGGTAAAAATGGACGTATGGTGATTGAACCTAAAGGCAATTGGGAACAGTCAGCATATCAGGCCGATAAAAAATTCATTATTGATGTGCGTCAGGTTGTTGAGGATCCAAACAAGTTGGTCCGGGGCTCAAAACCAGGATATGCTGGTGAAAAACTATCTTTAAATTTCCAAAATATTGAAGTCCGGTCAGTCTTGCAAGTGATTGCAGACTTTACAGGGTTAAATATTATTAGCAGCGATACAGTGACAGGAAATATTACATTACGTCTGAAAGACGTGCCTTGGGATCAGGCGCTTGAGATTATCATGCAAAGTAAGGGTTTGGATAAGCGAAAAAATGGCAATGTTATTCTTATTGCGCCAGCAGATGAGTTGGCCGCAAAAGAAAAGGCTGAGTTGACTGCACAGCAAGAAAAAGAAAGCTTAGAGTCAATAAAAACAGAGTCATTTACACTAAAATATCAAAAAGCAGAGGATTTTAAAACGATATTGAATGGTGGATCAAGCACCGCTGGAGGTGCTGCAGGTGCTGGCAGGATGCGTAATAGAATTTTATCTGAGCGAGGTAGTGTCAATCACGATGCTAGAACTAATACATTGTTTGTGCAGGATACAGCTAAGAAACTGGAGGAAATACAGGCAATAATCAATAGGGTGGATGTTCCCGTTAAGCAGGTCATGATTGAATCTCGATTGGTGCTTGCTGATGATAAGTACAGTAAAGCGCTGGGAGCAAGGCTGGGCGTTACTCAGACTGGTAAGCCAGGTAGCAATACTAATGCAACCCTAAGTGGCTCGATAGGTAATAGGCCTACAGCAACAACCGCAACTACAATTACACAAGGTACGCATAATGGTTCTGTCCAGACGGCATTAACCGATGGCAATGTGTTTACGAGCTCTGATGGCCAACCTGATTTAATGTCAAATTTGGCGGTAGCAAATGCGGCAGGCTCCATTGCATACAGTATTTATAATGTAGCTGCAGGGCTTTTATTGAATCTAGAGTTAACTGCAATGGAGTCGGACCAACGTGGCAAAATTGTTTCTAGTCCTCGGGTCATTACAGCTAACCAAAGTAAAGCTAAAATTGCATCGGGTACTGAAATTCCTTACCTGCAAGCGTCTAGCAGTGGAGCCACTAACGTTGCATTTAAACCAGCAGTGTTAAGTTTAGAAGTCACACCACAAATTACCCCGGATGAGAAAATCATCATGGAGCTTGATATTAAGAAAGATAAAGTAGGTCAAATATTTAACGGCGTCCCTTCTATTGATACTCAAAATATCAATACGCAAGTGCTTGTTGGTAATGGTGAAACAGCTGTGCTTGGCGGTATTTTTGAGCAAATTGAACGTAATGATGTAGATAAAGTACCATTCTTTGGTGATTTGCCTTTATTCGGTCATTTGTTTAAGAAGACAACTCGCCAAAATGACAAAACAGAATTGTTGATATTCATTACACCAAGAATCGTAGATGAGCGCTTAACCCTGCAGTAGTCATGTAAGTGTTATGTAATAGCTACTAAGTTAATAGTTTTGATAAAATGCCCATCAAGAACAGATGGGCATTTTATTTTCAGGATTTATCTGTAGTACCGCGTTGGCGAAAGCTGCATGCACCACATAATAAAAATGTTGCTAAGCAATAGGGGTGGTTTTAAATTGAATAATATCTACTTTATAGGCCTAATGGGTGCCGGTAAAACTACAATCGGTCGCATGTTATCTAAGCAGTTGGATAAAGAGTTTTATGATTCTGATGTTGAGATTGAACGTAAAACAGGGGTGAAAATTCCACTGATTTTTGAGTTAGAGGGCCAGGATGGTTTTCGTAAGCGGGAAAATTTAGTGATAGAAGAGTTGTGCCAGTTGAATGATATTATTATGGCAACTGGTGGTGGTGCTGTATTAATGCCTGAAAATCGGACATTGTTAAAAAATAGCGGAAAAATTATCTATCTACGCGGCAAAGTAAATGATTTGTATCAGCGCACACGACACGATAAAACGAGACCTTTGCTCCAAGGTGGAAACATGAAGCAGAAGTTAGAACGCTTATATATAGAGCGTGATCCAATTTACACTGGACTAGCTGATTATATTGTAGATACTGGGGCACAATCTGCACTAGAAATAACTAGTTATATTGAAGACTTGTTGAAAAAATAAATGGTAAAAAAGTAAACTGTGATGCAAACATTAAAAGTAGAATTAGCGAATAGAAGTTACCCAATTCATATTGGGCGCGGACTTGTTTCAAATGCAGATCTGATCTTGCCGCATCTAAAGCGAAAACATGTGGCAATTGTGACGAATACAACGGTTGCGCCGCTTTATCTTGAGCAATTAAGCGCTTCATTACAAGCTGCTGGCGTTTCTTTTATTTCAATTATATTGCCAGATGGTGAAGCCTACAAAAATAGTGAAACGCTAAATCTTATCTATGACGCGCTACTCCAAAATAGATGCGAGCGTGGCACCACGCTCATTGCGCTTGGCGGCGGAGTCATTGGAGATTTGACGGGGTATGCGGCCGCTACTTATCTACGTGGTGTGCCATTTATACAAATTCCTACGACCTTGCTTTCTCAGGTTGACTCTTCCGTTGGTGGTAAAACGGGCATTAATCATCCGCTTGGCAAAAATATGATTGGTGCCTTTTATCAGCCGCAATTAGTGCTGGCAGATATCGATACATTACAAACTTTACCATCACGTGAGTTTTCTGCTGGGATGGCTGAGGTCATTAAATATGGGTTGATAAGAGATCCTGATTTTTTTGATTGGCTGGAAATGCATATCGATCAGCTAATGGCATTAGATGAGTCTTCTATTACTGAGGCTATTTATCGTTCATGCCAAAATAAAGCAGATGTGGTCGCGCGTGATGAACATGAAACTGGTGAGCGAGCATTGTTGAACCTAGGTCATACATTTGGACATGCGATTGAAAATGCAATGGGCTACGGTGTTTGGTTGCATGGAGAGGCGGTTGCTGCCGGTACGATGATGGCGGCAGGCTTGTCTGCCCGCATGGGCTGGCTGAAGCCCGAGGATGTTAAGCGCATTTATGCTCTATTAACTGCGGCAAATTTACCTTTAGAAGCGCCAAAATTAGGCGTGGAAAAGTATTTGGACTTGATGCAACTTGATAAAAAAGTCGCAGATGGAAAAATTAGATTGGTGTTGCAACAGGGAATAGGAAAATCTGTGATTACCAGTGACTACGATGAGAAAAAGCTTAAAGAGACTTTATCACTTTCTCCAGTCCAGTAATTGTTAAGCGATTGTGACAAAGGGTTGTTGATTAAACATTTGTCAATTGTGCTGATTGTTTAAATGGCTTTAATGATAGATGTTAGTCTATTGGGATAACTGATGTATCTGGCTATAAACTCTTTGCCTAAAATTAAAGTAAAAACATGAACACACTTGCCCCCTACGCAGCTAACCCAGAACAATCAATAGGTCGACACTTTGATGAGCCTGCCTCATCTACAAGGAATGCATTTCAGCGCGACCGCGACCGCATTATTCACTCTACCGCTTTTCGTCGACTAGAATATAAAACACAGGTGTTTGTTAATCATGAGGGAGATTTATTCCGCACTCGGTTAACGCATAGTATTGAAGTTGCACAAATGGCACGAGGGATTGCACGCACACTTCATTTGCATGAGGATCTGACAGAAGCGATTGCATTGGCGCATGATCTTGGGCACACCCCATTTGGACATGCAGGACAGGATGCGCTCAATGAGTGTATGCGTGAATTTGGTGGGTTTGAGCATAACCTTCAATCGCTTCGGGTTGTTGATCAATTAGAACAACGCTACGCGGATTTTGATGGATTAAATCTTACGTTTGAAGTGCGTGAAGGGATACTGAAGCACTGCTCAATTAAAAACGCTAAGCAGCTTGGTGATGTTGGCCAACGTTTTATTGATAAGACCAGCCCAAGCTTAGAGGCGCAATTAACTAACTATGCAGATGAAATTGCTTATAACAATCATGATATTGACGACGGATTACGTTCTGGTTTAATCAGCGTAGAGCAGTTGTCAAAAGTCGAGTTGTTCGCACAAAATTTAGCCGAGGTAAGGACCCGATATCCAAAGCTAGAGCAAAAAAGGCTGATACACGAAACGATCCGCCGAATGATTAATACCTTGGTTGTCGATTTGTGCACACAAAGTGCGCATAATATAGGCCAACATCAACCTGCCAGCATTGAAGATATTCGACAATTACCTCAACTGGTGGGATTTAGTCCTGATATTGCTGAGCAAAACCTAAAACTTAAGCAATTTTTACGTAAAAACCTATACCAGCACTACAAAGTGAATCGCATGAGTGCAAAGGCAGTAAGGATTGTTCGAGAGCTGTTCTCATGCTTTTTTGAAAATGTCGGGCTGTTACCTAATGAGTTTCAAATATATGCAGAAGTAGATAAAGCACGTGCTGTGGCCGACTATATAGCAGGGATGACAGATCGATTTGCCATTAGAGAGCATCGTAAACTATTTACAGTAGAAGAGTATTTGTAATTTCAATCATGAGGTTGTTAGTGCTTGCTAGTAACTTGAGTGCTAATTCCTTAATTGGATTCTTGCTTATTTTATGTACTAGTAAAGTATCAAACACTGACTATCTGATATAGGTACAAATCACCAATGTTGCAAATTTACAACAAATGTAAGTAATTGTGACAAAAAACCCAACTTTTAGTTGTAACGGTAAATATCTTTGTGCATACTACGCTCTACCTTCTTAGTGAATGCTACTTAAGTAGTAAACGTTGAGAGAGTTTGCAAACTTTCTCTTTGGTTTGGTTGCTGTCATGGCGACAAACTGATGAGGTAATCGAGTAATAAAAATAGTAATATTTTTTAGGAGATTTATATGAAAACAACAATTAAATTAGCAGTTGCATCAGCTCTAGTAGCTGCAGCTTCAAGCGCACAAGCTGGTATCACAATCCCAGCTGGCGATTGGACATTAGACATCGGTGGCGTTGTAAACGCTTACTACACTACTACATCTTACAGCGGTGATGCAGGTGCTGGCACTGCTGCTTTAGGTTTAGGTAATGGTAACGGTTCTTCACAAAACAACATTACTACAGGTTTGTTACCAAACTACCTATCAGTTTCTGGTAAAACTCGTCAAAATGATTTAGATGTTGGTTTCACAATCAGCATGAACCCAGGTGCATCATCAAACAACGCAGGTAATCAGAATAATGATCTTGCTAATGGTGGCCGTGCTGAAAACCGTCAAGCATTCTTGACATTCGGTGACAAATCATGGGGTTCTATCAAGTTAGGTAAAGATTTAGGTATCTACGCTTCTGACGCTATCTTGAACGATATGACATTGTTAGGTGTTGGTGCTGGTGCTGGTAACTTGTCAGGTAACACAACGACACTAGGTCGTATCGGTTCAGGTTTCATGTACGCTGACTGGAAATCACAAGTTGCTTACTCATCACCAAACTGGAATGGCTTCAGCTTCACAGCTGGTGTAACACAAGGTTGGAACTTAACAGCCGGTGGTTTCGGTGGTGTTACAAGTAATGACCGTAGTGGTGCACAATCAGCATACGAAGCTAAAGCTTCATACGAATGGGCTGGCGATGTATCAGGTAAAGTATGGACATCTGGTATTTCACAAAAAGTAGCTGGCTTGTCAGGTGCTGCTGGTTCTGACCGTGCAACTGCAATGGACATCGGTGCTAACGTAAACGTAGCTGGCTTTGGTTTAACTGGTTACTACGGTCAAGGTGACGGTATCGGTCAAACATTCCAATTGAACGGTGGTTATGATGCTGCTGGTAAATCACGTGATTCAGACCAATGGTACTTGCAAGGTACATATACACTTCCAGGTGTAGGTACTAAATTAGGTGTTTCATACGGTGAATCTACACTTGACGGTAACTCAGGTGACACATTCAGCGAAGTACAAGATTCAATGGTAACAGTTGGTGCTTACCACCCATTGACAAAACACTTGAATCTAGTTGCTGAGTACTCAGAATCAGAGCGTGAAGTAAGCAATCGCGCAGCTGCTGATGCAGATGGTAAAGCAAAAACTATCTCTTTAGGCGCAATCTTATTCTTCTAGGATAAGGCTGACGTAAGTCAGTGCAATTAAAGTAATAGCTAAAAACGGCAACCTAGGTTGCCGTTTTTTTATTTGTGTGAGTAGAAATTTTTAATATTATGTTGCCTCACCTCTCAATATAGCTAGTTGAGTTGATATGAAGGTCTAATGTCTACTATTAAATCTAGCTGATCTTCGCTGACATAAAAACTTGAAGGCCAATTCCTTGATGCTAATTTATTCAGAAATCACCTAAATAGTTAAAGATGTGATTAATAGTGGTGTGGACTCACTTTTTACTCCTCTATTCCCAGCTCTTGAATTTTTCTTGTTAGCGTATTACGCCCCATCCCTAATTGGTTAGCGGCTTCGATTCTTCGGCCATGCGTATGTTCTAGCGCTTTTTCAATTAATATTCGCTCAAATATTTGAGTGCGAGTTTCTAGCACATTTTGTTCGCCACGGTTGAGTGCATCGGTCACTTCTGCGGCAAGTGCTTCTTGCCAAGAGTCGTTAGTGCTGGATTTATTGCCATCTTGTTTTAGTTCAGGCGGTAAGTCCGCAATGTCAATGTTCTGCCCTGGCGCCATGACAGTGAGCCAGTGACATACGTTCTCGAGTTGACGAACGTTACCGCTCCAGTTCACGGCACTTAAATATTTAAGTGCTGCAACTGACGGCTGTTTTGCTTCAACACCAAGTTCGGTAGCGCTATGTTGTAGGAAATGTTTGATGAGCAGCGGGATGTCTTCACGGCGTTCACGCAGTGCTGGTAAACGCAGGCGGATAACATTCAGGCGGTGAAATAAGTCTTCACGGAATAAACCATTTTTAACGCGCTCTTCCAAGTCTTGGTGAGTGGCGGCAATAATACGCACATTCACTTTAATCGGTTGGTGGCCGCCTACACGATAAAATTGACCGTCGCTAAGAACGCGTAATAAACGGGTTTGTAGATCTGCTGGCATGTCGCCAATTTCATCTAGAAATAAAGTGCCAGTATCTGCTTGTTCAAAGCGGCCACGTCTTCCGGCAGCTGCTCCAGTAAATGCGCCGCGCTCGTGTCCAAATAATTCTGACTCTAATAAGTCTTTCGGAATTGCTGCAGTGTTAATCGCAATGAACGGCTTGTCTGCACGTGGGCTATGGCGATGCAGTGCGCGCGCGACTAACTCTTTGCCGCTACCAGACTCGCCGTTGATTAATACCGTGGCGTGCGAGCGGCTTAGACGTCCGATTGCTCTAAACACCTCTTGCATAGAAGGGGCTTGGCCAATGATTTCAGGTGTATCTTCAGCAACCGAGCTAAATCCATTTTCTGAGGCTTGTCTGGTGCTTTCCTCTACAGCGCGTTTGATAATGTCGATGGCTTGGTCAACATCAAATGGTTTGGCAAGATATTCAAATGCACCACCTTGAAACGCAGCCACTGCACTTTCAAGGTCAGAGTAAGCTGTCATGATAATGACTGGTATATCGGGGTGTCTGCGCTTCATTTCACTTAAGAGATCTAACCCAGAGCCATTTGGCATGCGAATGTCACTTACCACTACTTGTGGTTGCTCATGATCCAGTGCGTTCAGCGCATCAACTACAGAAGGGAATGTCTTGAACTCGAGATCTGTACGGGCTAGTGCTTTTTCAAAGACCCAGCGAATTGATTTGTCGTCGTCAATAATCCAAATTGGTTTCATATGCTTCTCATTTACCTATCATGCTTACGTATTATGCAAGTTGCTGTTTAATTCTTAAATTATTAGTACTACTGATACATTGGAGGTTTGTGTCGCCCCAAGAAAGTTTATTGTGTTTTTGATGCTGGCTTGATTGCTGTTGTTTCAATTGGTAACAAGATTGTAAAGCGTGTATTTCCCGGTACGCTTTCGCATTCAATCATGCCATGATGTTGTGTCACAAACGTTTGTGCCAACGTTAAACCTAAGCCTGTACCACCTTCGCTACCTGAAACTAATGGGTAAAAGATTCGGTCGCGAATGTCGGCTGGAATGCCCGGGCCATTGTCGATAATTTCTAGTTTAATCGCGACACGATAGCGTTTTCTCGCGAGTGTCACTTGTCGTTCTGCACGCGTCTTAAACGTAATTTGGCTGTTAGGTGTTTTGCTAGACTGCATAGCCTGAACTGCATTGCGTGCAATGTTTAATACAGCCTGAATTAGCTTTTCACGGTCACCTATTAGCTCTGGCAAACTTAAATCGTAGTCACGTTTGATCAGTATGCTGCGAGGTGACTCTGCTAATAGTAGGCTACGGACGCGTTCTAGAACTTCGTGTATGTTCGTTGGTTGGTACTTTGGTACACGATGTGGGATTAAAAGCCTATCCATCAGCGCTTGTAATCGATCAGCCTCTTTAATAATGACTTGAGTATATTCGCGTAAGCTCGGCGATGGTAGCTCATGTTCTAGTAGTTGAGCCGCGCCACGGAGGCCGCCAAGCGGGTTGCGTATTTCATGTGCTAAGTTACGTAGCAACTCCGCATTCGCTTGCTGTTGTATTAGCATGCGCTCTTCACGGGCTATCCTTAACTGAGCATCCATAGGTTGGAACTCTAGTATTAGGTTTGCTACAGCAGACTCTATTGGTGTGACCGTGCATGTGACAGCAAATGAGTTGTGTCTGTGAGTGCTGATGGTGAACTCATGTTCTCGAAATGGGCTTTGCTCTTTAATCGCATTGTTGATTGCGAGCATTAATATTTCACAATCCGGAAATACTTCATTGATGTGCTGACCAATAATTTGAGTTGCACTAAAGGCAAATATAATTTCTGCGCCTGGATTAACATAGGCAACGCGATAGTCATCCAGCAGGATGATGGCCGTAGCTAAATGCTCTAGTCCAGCAAAGTGGTCTGGCGTTGGTTGAACCATAATAGTGCTTCACTCGTCATTTCATTGATTGCCATATCATAAGCAAGAGATAGACCAGATTCTGTGTGTCTCATCAATAACTTAATAAAACATGGCTTAATTCTAAGTGGCGAAACATAACTGATTGAATATCAATAATAAAATATTTTTTATGATTAGCATGTACTCAATCCACCATGGATTAATTTTAATCAATCATCTATTTTTAATGTATTAAGTATAACAGTATTAGAAAACAAAAAAGCCGACACTGCACCTAAATGGTGCGGTGTCGGCTATCGAGCCTACTTTATGCTTAATGATTTAGTGTAGGGAGTCTAATTCTTTCTGCAACAGCTCAATATTTTTCTTATGATTGTCTACAGTTGCCTGCAAGTCTTTCATTTTTTCTTCAAATTTTGGAACGTTTCTGAACGTTTTACCGGATGCGGTTTTGTAAACTTCAGGGTTGGACTCGCCCTCTGCATAGGCTTTTTTTGCCTCGTCTAAGGCTAGTTTCTCAGCTTCAAGTTCGTTTTGTAGAATCTCTCTGCGCTTGCCATCACGTTGATTTTGAGTGTTGGCATCGACTCTTGGAAAACTCTCTGGTGTTGGTGCACGCTTAGCACTAGATGGGCTTGTGGCTTTGGGGCGGTCATTTGAGATGGTGTTGGCATCAGGGTCTAGCTCTAGGCGAGTGGCGCCTTTGCTTTTGATGTTGGAGTAAGTGACTCGACCATCTGCATCTACACGCTTATAAATTTCAGCAAATGCATGGCTTGAGAGCGTAATGGCAATCAGTGATAAGAATAAGTGTTTTTTCATGAGGTGAGTTTATTAGAGTTAGTTAAATAAGGCAACATTGATTATGCTTGGCGTTGTTGTTAGCAAGTGATCGTTTAACGAATGCATATCGTATTAGGTTGACGCTGATATAGATGCGGCACTAATGTTTGCAATGATTACTGCTGCTGTATATGCGCAGGCAAATAAAAAGGGCGAGTAGATCGCCCTTTTTATTTAGATCAAACTAACAACACATTAGCAAGAGTAGTACAAGCCAAACTCAGCTGGGTGTGGTGTCATGCGTACTTTGTTTACTTCTTCCATTTTCAATGCAATGTAAGCATCGATCCAGTCGTTAGTAAATACGCCACCTTTAGTTAAGAACTCACGGTCAGCATCAAGTGCTTCCAACGCTTGCTCTAGTGATGCGCAAACTGTTGGGATCTTAGCATCTTCTTCTGGTGGAAGATGGTACAAGTCTTTAGTTGCAGCTTCACCTGGGTGAATCTTGTTTTGTACGCCATCTAAACCAGCCATTAGCAATGCTGAGAATGCCAAGTATGGGTTAGCGATTGGATCTGGGAAGCGTGCTTCAACACGGCGACCTTTGTCAGAATGCACAAATGGGATGCGGATAGAAGCTGAACGGTTTTTAGCTGAGTAAGCTAATTTAACTGGTGCTTCGAAGTGTGGTACTAAACGTTTGTATGAGTTAGTACCTGGGTTTGTAATCGCGTTTAATGCACGAGCGTGTTTGATGATACCGCCGATGTAGTAAAGTGCGAACTCGCTCAAACCTGCGTAGCCGTTACCAGCGAACAAGTTTTTGCCATCTTTCCAAACTGATTGGTGAACGTGCATACCAGAGCCGTTATCGCCAGCGAATGGTTTTGGCATGAATGTAGCAGTTTTGCCGTAAGCGTGAGCTGTGTTCAAGATGACGTATTTTTGGATTTGAGTCCAGTCAGCACGTTGTGTCAATGTGCTGAATTTTGTACCAATTTCACATTGGCCAGCAGTTGCAACTTCGTGGTGGTGTACTTCAACTGGCACGCCTAGTTGTTCTAATGTTGTACACATTGCTGAACGGATGTCGTGTAATGAATCGACTGGTGGCACTGGGAAGTAGCCGCCTTTAACGCCCGGACGGTGACCTGTGTTGCCGCCTTCAAATTTCTCGTTTGATGACCATGCGCCCTCTTCAGAGTTGATGCGCACTGAGCTACCGTTCATTGAAACATCCCATTGGATGCTGTCAAAAATGAAGAACTCTGGTTCTGGGCCAAAGTAAGCTGTGTCGCCTAAGCCACTTGATTTTAAGTATGCTTCAGCACGTTTTGCCAAGCTACGTGGGTCACGGTCATAGCCTTTACCATCAGTAGGATCTACCACGTCACAAGTCAATACTAATGTTGGCTCGTCGAAGAATGGGTCGATAAATGCGGTGCTTGGGTCTGGCATTAATTGCATGTCAGATGCTTGAATGCCTTTCCAGCCAGCGATAGAAGAGCCGTCAAAAGCGTGGCCTTCTGTAAATTTGTCTTCATTAAAGTGCGATACTGGCACTGTTACGTGTTGCTCTTTGCCGCGTGTATCGGTAAAACGAAAATCAACAAATTTAATGTCGTTATCGATTACCAATTTCATTACATTTTCCACTGACATTAGAATCTCCTATGGTGGTGTGGGTTAAAATAAAACAAGTAAAAATTCAACTCAGAAGATTAGCAGGAAACGTGCCAATCTGGATAGCGTTAAACGCTTGAATTTTAGAGGGTAAATAAAAATCGCCTTAAATTAATGCACCAATTTAATGCCTTTTATTATTTTTCGCACAAAAATGGTGCAAATGTGCATTGGTGACGAGGTTTGTATCAACAGGTATAAGTATAATCTGAAAGATAGTTTATTATAATTCGAACAGCCGTAATGGTGTAAGAAAAAGGTGTTAACAGATTGTTTTTGGTCATGTAATTAAGGGTGAATACATCATGAGAGATATACAAGAAATTTTTGCGCTTGCAGAAAAGCGAGCAATTGAAAAACGATTGCCATATGCTGGCGCGTTGACGCCACAAGAGGCGTATGAGATTTTGACAGCCAGTGCAGGGGCGCAGTTGATTGATGTGCGCACCAAGGCGGAGCTGGAACTGGTGGGGCGTGTGCCATCTGCCTTGCATGTTGAGTGGGCATTTTATCCGGGTATGGTGGCTAACCCAGATTTTGCAGCGCAATTACAGGCACAGCTTAACCAAAAGAATGTAGATAATAATGCGGTACTGATGTTTTTATGCCGTACTGGAGGGCGTTCTCATAACGCTGCTTTAGTTGCTGAGTCTTTAGGGTATCAGCATGCATATAACGTACTAGAGGGCTTTGAAGGGGATGCGAATGAGCAAAAGCAACGCACGCTTATTAATGGTTGGAAACATGCTGGCTTGCCTTGGACTAACTAATCAATGACCAATCATTATGTTGAGCCGTTAAATAGTGTTGACCGTTACGCGGTAGTGGGTAACCCGATTGCGCATAGTAAATCTCCCTTAATTCATGAGGCTTTTGCTCAACAGACTGGGCAGGCCATGACTTATGAGCGTATTCTTGCACCAGTGGATGGTGGTTTTGCTACAGTCATTCATGATCTTATAGCAAAAGGCTACAAAGGTGTAAATGTAACTGTGCCTTTCAAATTTGAGGCTTTGAAATTTGCACTTATCAATGGCACAGTTAATCCTTTTGCCAATAGAGCTCGGGCATCCAACACCCTGTTATTTAAGGAAAATGGGGCTGTTGTTGCTGATAATACTGATGGGTTAGGACTGGTTAACGATATCACCAAGAACTTAAAGTTTGATATTAGAAACAAAAGAGTGCTTTTGCTTGGTAGTGGGGGGGCCGCTTTTGGAGTACTACAACCCTTAGTCGAAGCAAAGCCAAGTCTTATAGTCATTTCAAATCGTACTTTTGCTAAAGCTGAAGATGCTGTAAAAATTCTTTCAGAGATTGTTGATTTAAGTAGAAGTGATACTGTATGTGTGGCTAAGCGTTTTGATCAGCTAGATGAGCTGACGTTTGATTTGATCATTAATAGCACGTCAACAGGTTTAACTGATTCTGTTTTGCCAATTCCTGACACAGTATATGCTGAAAATTGTCTTGCGTATGACATGATGTATGGTCGTGAAACACCTTTCATGGCACAAGCGCGCCGTAATGGTGCGCAAGTCGCAGATGGTTTAGGTATGTTGGTTGAGCAGGCTGCTGAGGCTTTTTATTTGTGGCGTGGTGTGCATCCTGACACTAAGCCTGTGATGGATAAGATTAGGGCGCTAGCAAAATGATAGATTGGTTGATGAATAACAAACCTAATGCATCGTCTTTGAGTGTAGGTGGATATCTTGCACGAGCGGCTGTGCTTTTGGTGAGTTTTGTTTTGTTGTATCAGGTTTGGATATTTCTGCATATTTGCTGGTGGATTAAATTTAATCCTTCTTCTAGCGCTTTTATGGAAGATCGATTAGAGGTTATTCAAGAAAAGCGACCAGAGGCTGAGCTTAAACATAAATGGGTAGATTATGAAAAGATATCTAACAACCTAAAGCGCGCAGTCATTGCTTCAGAGGATGCAAAGTTTCTTAATCATGAGGGCTTTGATTGGGACGGTATCCAAAAAGCCTATGAGAAAAACTTGAAAAAAGGCAAGATTGTGGCAGGAGGTTCGACCATTAGTCAGCAATTAGCAAAGAACTTGTTTTTATCTACAAAAAGAACACCTTGGCGTAAAGCGCAAGAAGCAATTATTACTGTGATGCTGGAAAAGACGATGTCTAAGCGCCGTATTTTAGAAACTTATCTCAACGTGATTGAGTGGGGTAATGGTGTGTTTGGCGCAGAGGCCGCTGCACGACATTATTACAAAACGAGTGCAGCTCGCCTAAGCAAGGGGCAGGCTGCAAGGTTGGCAGCGATGATTCCTAATCCACGTTTTTACGATAAGCATCAGTATACACGTTACCTTAATAGGCGTACGGGAACGATACAGGCACGGATGCATATGGTACCAGTGCCATAAATAATTTAATGACGCTTTTAATTCACATGGCGAGTTGCTAATGGTGAGAGAGGTTGTATGAAGCCAATAGAGGATTTTTTTAATTCGATTGTTAGCTTACCTAGCTTGCCTAAGGTGGTGCAGGAAGTGATGCGTATGCTCAATAGCGAGGATGTCGATATTAATATATTGGCTAATACGATTGAGCAAGATGCTGTGATTGCTGCCAAAGTGCTGAAAATGGCCAACTCATCTTTTTATGGCGTCACCCGTGCCGTTAAAAATATAGACGATGCAGTTGCGATTTTAGGATTAGCTAAGATTCGTTCTTTGGTGGTTGCTTGCGGTGTTACTGGCACTATTGCTGAGGTGCCTGGCTTGGATTTAAAACGATTTTGGCGCCATAGTTTGGTGGCTGCGAGCATTAGTCGTGAAATCGCAAAGCAATTAGGTAAAGAATCTGAAGTTCCATATATCGCTGGATTGTTACATAACATTGGCGATTTGCTGATTCACCTGGTGTTTCCAGTGACCTCTTCTGAAGTAGATGATTTGTGTATTGGTATCAGTGCAGAGAAGCGACAGGCTGTTGAGCGTGAAGTGATAGGACTAGACCATTGTCAGATTGGCGAGGAGCTTGCGATTCGATGGAGTTTTCCGCAGGAAATCGCGCGTGCGCTACGTTATTATGCAACGCCTATGGACAAAAATGCATGTGAGGTGTCACTCATTGTTTATGCGGCAGTACATGTTGCGCATGGGCTGGAGCGAGGTGATGCTGCGGACAGCATTGTTGATAGCCTCAATCCAGATGTTTCGACCTACTTAAATGTTCGGCGTGATGAGTGGGTTGCACAGATAGCGCGTTATCGTGACCTGATAGACGAGGCAAGTGCGATGATTTAGTGGCTGAGACGTAACTTGTAGATGTTAAGTTTCAAGTGTTAGGTTTGTTACCCAGTGTTAAATAACAAACCCTGATTTAGCATGCTTATTGGGCATGCCGAATCATGGGTTTTGTGAACTAAAGCATTAACTTTAGGTATTTGGCTGTATAGCTAACATTACTTTTTGCGACCTCTTCCGGCGTGCCCTCTGCGATCACCATGCCGCCGCCATCACCACCTTCTGGCCCCATGTCTACAATCCAGTCTGCAGTTTTAATTACGTCTAGATTATGTTCAATAATCACAATGGTGTTCCCTGCATCGCGCAAGCGGTGGATAACATCTAGTAATAGTTGAATATCCGCAAAGTGTAGACCCGTGGTTGGTTCATCTAGGATGTAAAGCGTACGGCCTGTGTCGCGTTTACTTAGCTCTAGCGCAAGCTTAACGCGTTGCGCTTCACCGCCAGATAGCGTTGTCGCACTTTGCCCCAACGTAATGTAGCCTAAGCCAACATCTAGCAAGGTTTGCAGTTTTCTAGAAATGACAGGCTGCGCACTGAAAAAGGCGTGCGCTTGTTCTACGGTCATCCCTAAAATTTCATGGATATTTTTACCTTTGAACTGAATTTCTAGTGTTTCACGGTTATAACGTTGGCCTTTACATACGTCACATGGGACATAAACGTCAGGCAAGAAATGCATTTCAACACGTAATACACCGTCACCTTGGCATGCTTCACAGCGTCCGCCTTTCACATTAAAGGAGTAGCGACCTGGGCCGTAACCGCGCGCACGACTTTCTGGTACACCTGCGAATAAGTCGCGAATCGGTGTAAATAAGCCCGTATAGGTGGCAGGGTTAGAGCGAGGCGTGCGGCCAATTGGGCTTTGGTCTACATCGACCACTTTGTCAAAGAATGCTAAGCCGTCTATTTCTCCGTAAGGTGCTGGTTCTGTGCTACTGCCGTATAAATGCTGTGCAACGATACGATAAAGCGTATCGTTAATGAGGGTAGATTTTCCGCTACCAGAAACGCCTGTAATGCAGCTTAGTAAGCCAACAGGTAGTTTTAGGGTTACGTCCTTCAAGTTGTTGCCAGTTGCGTTGCTCATTTTGAGCCAGCGTTCTGGGTCTGGTGCTGTACGTTTTTTGTTATAGGTGATTTGGCGTTTACCACTTAAATATTCACCTGTAAGAGAGTTTACATTCTCTTTAATTTCCGTTGGTGTACCTTCTGCCACAATGCGTCCGCCGTGCTCGCCAGCGCCAGGGCCAATATCAACGACATAATCTGCCGCCATAATTGCATCTTGATCATGCTCCACTACAATGACGCTGTTGCCGATGTCACGTAGACGTTTGAGCGTGTCGAGTAAGCGGTCGTTATCACGTTGATGCAAGCCAATTGATGGTTCATCTAACACGTACATGACGCCAGTTAAGCCGCTACCGATTTGTGATGCTAACCTGATGCGTTGTGCTTCACCGCCTGAAAGGGTTTCAGCTGAGCGTGATAATGATAAATACTCAAGCCCAACGTTGGTGAGAAATTTTAGACGGTTGCTAATCTCTTTAACAATTTTATCTGCAATTGCTAGTTTTGCGCCAGTTAGTTCAAGTGTGTCAAAGAAAGTAAGCGCTAACTTTAGCGGCACTTGGCATACTTCATGGATGTTCTTATTGCCAACTTTTACGTGGCGCGCTTCTTTGCGTAAGCGTGTGCCTGCGCAATCTGGGCAGCTTTGTGAGTTGAGGTATTTAGCGAGCTCTTCGCGTACGGTTTGTGAGTCCGTTTCGTGATAGCGACGTTGCAAGTTATTTAAAATACCCTCAAACGTATGGTTCTTTTGATAAAACACACCGCGTTCATTCAGATATTTAAACGCAACTTCTTCTTTGCCACTACCGTTAAGTAATATTTTTTGAATTGGCTCTGGCAGTTTTTCAAACGTCGTGTCTAAATCAAACTGATAATGAGCGGCCAGACTTGCCAGCATCTGGAAGTAGAATTGGTTGCGTTTATCCCAGCCTTTAATTGCACCTGCCGCTAACGATAAATGTGGGAAAGCAACCACACGTTTAGGGTCAAAGAAGTTGATGTTACCTAAGCCATCACAAGTTGGACATGCGCCCATTGGATTGTTGAAAGAGAATAGACGTGGCTCTAGTTCTGCAAGTGAGTAATCACATAATGGACATGAAAACTTAGCAGAGAACAAGTGCTCTTTCTCTGTGTCCATTTCTACCGCAATCGCCTTGCCTTCGGCTAAACGTAATGCAGTTTCAAAAGATTCAGCAATCCGTTGCTTCATATCCGCTTTGACTTTGATACGGTCAACCACGACATCCACATTATGCTTAGTGGTTTTGGCTAGTTGCGGTAACGCATCCACTTCATAGATTTTTCCGTCTACACGTAACCTTACAAACCCTTGTGCTTTTAGTTCTTCAAATAGATCAATTTGCTCCCCTTTGCGGTTAGACACTACTGGCGCTAATATCATTAGTTTAGTGTCTTCAGGCAGGGCAAGTACGCTATCCACCATTTGGCTGACAGTTTGTGCTTCTAGCTTGTTGCCGTGCTCTGGGCATTCTGGATCGCCAGCACGTGCGTATAAAAGGCGCAGGTAATCATGGATTTCAGTAACGGTGCCAACGGTGGAGCGCGGGTTGTGTGAGGTTGATTTTTGTTCAATAGAAATTGCGGGTGATAAGCCTTCAATCAAATCGACATCGGGTTTATCCATGCGCGCCAAAAACTGGCGGGCGTAAGCGGAAAGTGATTCAACATAACGGCGCTGACCCTCTGCATATAACGTATCAAAAGCTAGCGAAGATTTGCCAGAGCCAGATAAGCCGGTAATCACAACCAGTTGATTGCGTGGAATATCCAGTGAAATATTCTTTAAATTGTGCGTGCGCGCACCGCGAATACGAATTAAATCCATATAGCTAAATCCATTGTACTTTTGCTTACCTATTGAGTCTGATAAAACGCCGTCAGATGACGTAATATTTTAAGTTGCAGGTAATATTTGTGAAAGAGGCGTGTCGTGGTTCTTTTACCCATGTTATCAATATTGTGTCCAAATAATGTATCTGGGCAAAAAGTCGATTGATCATATGCAATTTTGTGAAACATTCGAGTTAACATGAAGGCAACCTGCTAATATACCTACTTTTACGCATTTAGCTTAATTATTTTTCATGTCTTCATCGCAACACTCCTCATCAGACAATATGACACCAGCAGAAAGGCGCGCTACTCTTAGCTTAGCGTCCATTTATGGCTTGCGCATGTTTGGTATGTTCTTGATTTTACCGATTTTTGCTATTTACGCATCCACCTTGCCTGATAAGCCTAGTAGCTTTATGGTGGGATTGGCGCTAGGTGCGTATGGTTTAACTCAAGCCTTATTGCAGTTACCATTCGGCATGGCTTCTGACAAGTATGGACGTAAACCAATGATTTATTTAGGCTTGGCTATTTTTGCAGTTGGTAGCTTAGTTGCTGCGCTTGCCACGAGCATTGAAGGTATTATTATTGGCCGTGCTTTACAGGGGGCGGGCGCCGTTTCTGCTGTGGTAACTGCTTTGGTGGCTGATTTAACGCGCGATGAGCACCGCACCAAAGCAATGGCGACCATTGGGGTAACTATCGGCATTGCTTTCTCATTATCTTTGGTTGGTGGCCCGATTCTAAATCAATGGATAGGCGTGCCAGGGATATTTGCCCTAACTGGTGTCCTAACCTTAGCTGCTATTGCTGTGGTGCGCTTCATTGTACCAAACCCTGTGCATAGTCATTATCATTCAGATGCCAGCGCCACACCCGCCAGATTAAAGGACGTGCTGAAGAATAAACAGTTGTTGCGATTGAATTACGGCATTTTTGCCCTGCATGCGGCACAAATGGCCATGTTTGTCGTGGTGCCGTTCGCCATTGTGAGTGCAAGCGGCTTGCATGAGAATCAGCATTGGCAAATCTACCTACCTATTGTGCTGGCTTCTTTTGTATTGATGGTGCCAGCGATTATTTATGCTGAAAAACAATCGCAAATGAAACGAGTGTTCGTTGCTGCTGTGCTGATGATGTTGGTGGCACAATTGATGTTCTCAGTTTCTATTCATTACTTCTGGGGTATTGTTGCTTCACTCACCGTGTATTTTGTGGCTTTTAATGTGCTGGAGGCGTCGCTGCCGTCATTGATTAGTAAAATTGCACCAGCTGCCGCAAAAGGAACTGCCATGGGTGTTTATAATACAGCGCAGTCTTTGGGGATTTTTGTTGGCGGTGCATTGGGTGGGTATCTCTCCCATGTTTACGGCTTTGCAAGCGTGTTCATATTTTGTGGCGTGATGATGTTTTTATGGCTATTATTAGCATTTTCAATGCAAGCGCCACTCGCGGTGAGAACCAAAATGTACACCATGGAAGATTCAGCTGAGCAGATGACTGCAGAGATGGTCGTGAGTGTGAAAAGTAAGCTCACCAAGCTGGCTGGCGTAATCGAGGCGGCAGTGCTGCCACAAGAACGTACTGTCATATTGAAAATAGATAAATCGTATGATTGGGATGACTCCCAAGTGTATCAATTGTTGAGGGGGTAAGCATGGCATCAGTAAATAAAGTGATATTGGTTGGGAATCTTGGTCGCGATCCAGAAGTGCGCTATATGCCAAACGGCGAGGCCGTATGTAACTTCAGTATCGCAACAACCGATAATTGGAAAGATAAATCAGGCGCTAAACAAGAGCGTACTGAATGGCACAATATTGTCATGTATCGTAAATTGGCTGAAATTGCGGGCGAATACCTTAAGAAAGGTCGTCCTGTCTATGTGGAAGGTCGTTTGCAAACACGTAAATGGCAAACTAAAGAAGGCCAAGATCGTTACACGACTGAAATTATTGCAGACCAAATGCAAATGCTAGGCGGCCGTGATGGTGGCGGTTCAAATGCTAGTTATGACGGCGGTATGGATCAGGGCGGTGATAGTGATTACAACCAAGCACCTCCTAGTCAAGGTCAAGCAAGACAAGCGCCCGCCGCAAAACCTGCGCCAGCTGGGTCAGGCTTTGATGATTTTGAGGATGATATTCCGTTCTGAGGTCTACCTACTTTAAAAGTGTAAACAAACCCCATTAACCTGATAAGTTAATGGGGTTTTTCTTTTGTTTACATATTATTTGTCTTGGGATTGGGGTAGGTGATGCGTTGGCAGAGCAGGCTGGTGGGTGACAATAATCAGCACAGTTATCAACACTGGTTTTTCTGATTTATGACCAGGTTCATATAGTAGAAGATGGATATATACCATACCTTGCTTTTACATGATAATGACGTTTCAATGAACATATATCTTATCGTTAAAACCATTCATATCATTAGTTCTACAGTGCTATTCGGCACTGGACTTGGCATTGCTTTTTTTATGTTTCGTAGCTACTTTACTGATAATCTTCAAGAGAAGCTATATGCCGCAAAAGGTACAGTCATTGCAGACTATGTATTTACTTTCCCAGCGGTCATCACACAACTTGTCACTGGCGTATGGTTGGTTTGGAAAAGTGGTTATCATTGGACAGAGTTTTGGCTAACTGTCACTTATGCAATTTTCATTGCAGCTGGATTTTGCTGGTTACCCGTCGTTTGGATACAAGTTAGATTAAGAAATATTTTGCTTGAATGTGTAGAGAATAAAACAACTATTCCTAATCAATACGTTAAGCTTTTTAGAATATGGTTTCTACTTGGTTGGCCTGCATTTATAGGGTTAATCGTGGTATTTTTTATGATGGTGACGAAACCAATATGAATAAAGAAACTGTTGATAATGCTATCTGGTTTGTATATGACGGTAAGTGTCCATTATGTACGAACGCAGCGCTAGCCCTAAGAGTTCAGAAAAAGTATGGAAGTCTGCATCTTATAAATGCGCGTGAGGAAAAACCTCATTTCGTCTTACAAGAAATAAAAAAACGGAAATTGGACCTAGACGAAGGCATGATTATTTATGATGGTAGGCAGTTTTACCATGGGAAAACTGCGTTGTCTTTTATGGCCAAGTTCGGTGAAAACCAAGGTTTTTTTAATCTGATTAATAAAGCTTTATTTTGGTCTGAAAGCATTGCAAAAATCACCTACCCTTGGATGCGTGGATTAAGAAATCTATTACTTAATCGACTTCACATTCCCAAGATCGACAATCTAAATCTAAAGTCAGAACCGATATTTAAGGAAATTTTTGGGGATAGTTGGAGTGAGTTACCACCTGTCATGCAAAAGCACTATTTAAATCGACCTTATAGTGATGATATTAATGTTGTTAATGGACATCTAGATTTAATGTGCGCTGGTCCAGTTAAACTTCTAGCCCCCTTACTTTGGTTGACGGGTGGAATACCACCTATAAATGCACAGAATGTCCCTGTAACGGTACATTTTGAAAGCCATAAAAACTCAAAGGCTTTTACGTTCAACCGCATTTTCTACTTTGCAAATAGAAAACCTTATCGCTTTCAATCTCGTATGTTGCAACTAGACGGAAATAAGGTTGTAGAGTTGATGAAATTTGGCATAGGCTGGAAAACCAGTTTTCATTGGGAGGATGGTTGCGTTAAATTAAAGCATCAGGGCTACATTTTAAAACTTTTTGGCCATTACATCCCTATACCACTTACTCTGCTGATTGGTGAGGGCAATGCCTTGGAAAAACCTGTGGATGACAATACGTTTGACATGCAGGTTGATATAACTCATCCATGGTGGGGAAAAGTGTACGGATATGAAGGACGCTTTTACCTAAAGGGTGAGGATTGATGCAACGTGTCCTGGTTATTGGTGGCTATGGAAACTTTGGCAGTGTGATCTCAAAAACATTAGCCAAAGAGTCTGATATTCAAATTATTGTCGCAGGACGGTCTTTGCAAAAAGCCGAGTCCTTTATACAAACATTAGAGGCTAAAAACAAAGCAGAAGCGACTTTCATCGATATCAATAAAAACATTGCATCAGTGCTAAATGACATCAAACCTAATATTCTGATTCATACTTCAGGGCCATTTCAAGGCCAAAGTTATGATGTTGCAAAAGCCTGTATTCAAGCTGGCATTCACTACATAGATTTAGCTGATGGGCGTGACTTTGTTGAGGGAATTAGTAGTCTTCACTCGCTCGCAAAAGAGGCAAATATTTTGTTGATCAGTGGTGCAAGTTCAGTCCCCTGTTTAACTTCTGCATTAATAGACCACTATCATGATGAGTTTAAGTCGCTCGATGGTCTTGATTATGGAATTACGACAGCTCAAAAAACCACGCGCGGCTTAGCCACTACTGCTGCCATTTTAGGGTACACAGGCAAGAGCTTTCAAACAATTATCAATGGCGTACAAACAAAAATTTATGGGTGGCAGGGTCTGACAGTCAGAAAATACAAAAATCTTGGATGGAGGCTATTAGGTTATTGTGATGTGCCTGATTTAGCATTATTTCCAAAGCGCTATCCTTCATTAAAAAGTATTGGCTTTTATGCTGGCCTAGAACTTCCTTTCATTCATGTGACTCTTTGGGGTTTATCATGGTTGGTGCGTTTAGGCATTATTAAGCATTTAGAAAAATTCGCGCCTTTAATGCTGCGACTGTCATTTATGTTTGATTGGATAGGTTCTTCTAATAGCGCCTTTCACATGTCCTTATCAGGTAAGGGCCTCAACGGAGTCACCAATAAAACCATCACTTTTGAACTGCTTGCTAGATCAGGAGATGGCCCTAACATACCTTGTATGCCTGCCATCATCATGACTAAAAAACTGGCGAAGAATGATATCAATCAGCGTGGTGCTTTTCCATGTATCGGATTTATTAGTCGCGACGAATATTTGGATGAATTAAAGAACTTCGATATAAGTTGGCAGGAAAGTTAGATTTACCTAACCGCATTTAGTTACTTGAAACCGCGTGATTCGAATCCACTGTTTTCTGTATTTATCGCGAATGCTTAACATTAATAATGTTTGAGATAGATAAAACCTAGCCATGTACAACTCTGGCTAGGTCTTATCTTTAGCGATTAAATAGTGATTAACTCAAGTCAAAACGATCTGCATTCATCACTTTCGTCCATGCTTTAACAAAGTCTTGTACGAACTTCTCTTTTGCATCGTCTTGTGCATAAACTTCAGCATAAGAGCGAAGGATCGAGTTTGAGCCAAACACTAAATCTACTCTGGTTGCTGTCCATTTAATTGCGCCGGTTTTGCGATCACGAACTTCATAAAGGTTTTTACTAGCAGGCCTCCATAAGTAACTCATGTCAGTTAAGTTAACAAAGAAGTCGTTGCTTAATACACCTTCACGATCAGTGAATACGCCATGTTTAGAGCCGCCATGATTAGTGCCAAGTACGCGCATGCCTCCAATTAAAGCGGTCATTTCATAAGCGGTTAAGCCCATTAATTGCGTACGGTCCAGTAACATTTCTTCGGCAGACACAAGGTAATCATCTTTCAGCCAGTTGCGATAGCCGTCATGCAGTGGTTCGAGCACCGCAAATGATTCAGCATCTGTCATTTCGTCTGTAGCATCACCACGACCAGGCACAAATGGTACCGTGATATTCACGCCCGCATCTCGTGCAGCTTTTTCCACAGCAGCAGTGCCGCCTAGTACGATTAAATCGGCAATGCTTACTTTTTTGCTAAGATTTGCTTGTATGTCCTCTAATACACTTAGTACTTTTTGTAATCTAGCTGGCTCATTACCCACCCAGTCTTTTTGCGGTGTTAATCGAATGCGTCCACCATTGGCGCCACCGCGATAATCTGAACCACGGAATGTACGTGCACTATCCCAAGCGGTAGATACAAGCTCTGATGTGCTCAATCCACTGTTTAAGAGTTTGGCTTTGAGCTCCGCAACTTCCGCATCACTTAATGTGTAATCCACAGTAGGTACTGGATCTTGCCAAATCAGATCTTCTTTTGGCACATCTGAACCTAAATAACGGCTCTTCGGACCTAAGTCACGGTGTGTTAACTTAAACCACGCGCGTGCAAAAACTTCTGAGAAGTACGCCTGATTTTTATGGAAACGCTCAGAAATCTCTCTGTAGATTGGGTCTTTAATCATCGCCATGTCAGCATCTGTCATGATGGGGTTATAGCGAATAGATGGGTCTTCCACATCGACAGGTTTATCCTCTTCCTTAATGCTAACGGGTTCCCACTGCCATGCACCTGCAGGGCTTTTTTTGAGTTCCCACTCATGGTTAAGCAACATGTCAAAATAACCGTTGTCCCACTTGGTTGGGTGTGTCGTCCATGCTCCCTCAATGCCACTTGTCACAGTGTCACGACCCACGCCGCGTCTAGTGTGATTGTTCCAGCCGAAACCTTGCTCGTGTAACTCTGCGTCTTCTGGACTAGGCCCTAAATTAGCAGCAGTCCCGTTGCCATGCGCTTTACCCACAGTGTGTCCGCCAGCAGTCAATGCAACGGTTTCTTCATCATCCATGGCCATGCGTGCAAAGGTTACGCGGATGTCTTGCGCTGTTTTTAATGGGTCTGGATTACCATCGACCCCTTCAGGGTTCACATAAATCAGGCCCATCATCACAGCTGCTAAAGGGTTTTGTAAATCGCGCTCACCAGAATAGCGGCTACCTTCAGATCCTGTTTTGGCTAGCCACTCTTTTTCAGAGCCCCAGTAGATGTCTTTTTCTGGATGCCAAATATCAGCACGACCACCTGCAAACCCATAGCTTTTTAAGCCCATAGACTCGTATGCCATCGTCCCTGCCAATACAATTAAATCTGCCCATGACAATTTATTGCCATATTTCTTTTTGATTGGCCAGAGTAAACGGCGTGCTTTATCTAAGTTAACATTGTCTGGCCAACTGTTTAATGGTGCGAAACGTTGGCTTCCCGTGCCTGCGCCTCCGCGACCGTCTGCAATACGATAAGTGCCAGCAGCGTGCCAAGCCATACGAATCATCAGGCCACCATAGTGGCCCCAGTCCGCTGGCCACCAATCTTGGCTGTTTGTCATGAGTGCTTTCAAGTCATTTTTAACAGCACCCAAATCTAATTTTTTAAATTCTTCAGCGTAATTAAAGTGTTCGCCCATCGGATTAGTTTTAGTATCGTGCTGGTGCAAAATGTCCAGATTCAGTGCTTTAGGCCACCAATCTGTACTTGATAAACCAGTTGCCTTGTTGCCGCCATGCATTACTGGACATTTTCCTGATGTAGAAGATGGTTTGTTATCCATGATAAAACTCCTTTTCATTTTGGTGAATAATAGGCATTTTAATTAGTGGTGATCATATTACTCTGATTTTTAATTCCACTAAATTCGATGCGATGTTGCGAGTAAAGTTGCTAATTTATAAAGAGTGCTACAGCATAAGAACAATGGATGGTGTTACCAACGTTGTCCTTGTTTTACGTTTAATAAAGGTTTAATTTTTTCTGAAATAATATTTCTCGCTCTGAATATTCTGGATCGCGTAGTGCCTATGGGACAATCCATTGTGAGTGAAATTTGCTCATAAGATAGTCCATCGATTTCTCTTAAAGTGATTGCTAACTTTAACTCTGATGGCAATGCTTCAATCGAATCGTTGACTGTCTTTGCAATTTGCTTGTTACTCAACTCACTTTCTGGCGTCTCGGGGCTATACAAATTTGATGCTGTACTTAAATTATCTAAATCTTCAGACTCAATTGAGCAGTCAATTTGAGGGCTATGCTTTTTATCATAGAGATAGCTTCTTGCTGTATTTAAGCCAATTTTATAGAGCCAAGTGTAGAACGCACTGTCACCTCTAAAATTAGCGATTGAGCGATAAGCTTTAATGAATGATTCTTGTACAAGATCTTCAACAATCGATTGGTTTTTGATGATACGTAGAATAACTCGATACAACTTATTCTGGTATTTCTCTACGAGCAAGCCAAAAGCATGTGCGTCACCTAATTGGCTAAGCATCACCAATTGTTCATCTATTAATTTTCCGTTAGCAATATTCACGTTATCCCCTATGCCCCAACATTGAATTTTCTTCAAAACCTTTTTTACTTACTTTTTGCCTTAGGTGCTCTTATAAAAATTACACGATCACAATAAGAGGTTGAGTTCATTATAGAGTGATGCTTTTATTTGTGAAGTTAATGTTTCTGATTGTTTTGATAAGTAAAATAAATCAATGTGCTTATGTAGCATTTCCTCATGAGGCTTGATTAATATGAATTGTGCTAGGTGATTGGTGATATATGTTTTTGTTGGCTTTTGGATTGCGGCAGATGATGATTAAGTATGGTGGGTGTTATTGCTGTAATGAGAGGTCTTTAATGTATCAATAGCCCTGAAGTTTTTATTGATAAACGTAACTAAGTTTGTTAAATTAGGTACATCGTTTGAACGGATGTTCAAAGCAGAATTATCAAAGTAGCATGCTAGGTGAGTGGGGTCTCGAAGCCGCCTCCAAGGGTTTTGTTATTGTTTCAATCAATGATAAAACAAGAATTCCTTATAAGGGGCTGTTTTTATGTACCGCGCGCTTCATGAAGTCATCAATACGCATGCTCAGCATCAGCAACTTTTAGTTGCCCTGTCTTTGCAAGTTTTTATTCTATCTACCTTGGCATTAAGCCTCTTTAGGTAATATTTTGAAATTCGATTTCAAAAAAATCTTAGCAACTCTCCATCAAAGGACATGGATGTCGGTGTTGGTGCTGACCTCTGTATTCTCCGTTTTTGGCTACTATGTTTATACCGAAAAGCAGTTGGATGATGCCTACGAGGCACGCTATGTTTCTTATCAGTTAGTCGGTCAGTTGAGGCAGACTTCGGATGACCTTACTAGGATGGTTCGCTCATATGTCTTAACAGGTGATGAGCGATATAAAGTTTACTTCCAGAACATTTTAGATATTCGTAATGGCGATATCCCCCTTCCTGATGGTTACTTCAACTCATACTGGGATATGGTGATTGTAGGTAAGCTACCAGCACCCTCTCAAGATGGGAAAGGGGTCGCCCTTTTGGAGATGATGCATGCGGCTGGTTTTACGAAGGAAGAGTTAGATAAGCTTGGTTCAGCCAAAAAGCACTCAGATGAGTTAACCGCGCTAGAGTTTGAGGCAATGCGTCTTGTAGAGTCAGCGACGACAGATATCGATGCGAATAGATTAAAAGCAGCTCAGATGCTGCTGGTTAATCAATATCATCAGGCAAAGTCTGAAATTATGAAGCCGATTAATGAGACTTTCTTAATGATGGATCGTCGCACCTTAAATGCGGTGAATCATGCTAAAACGGTATCTTCTATTTTTCGCGCTATATTTGTTTTTGTTTCGTTGTGGGCCCTATTTTTTATGTGGCGAGCTTACCGAGCACTACGCTTAACATTGGGTGCCAGTGCAGGTGAGATTCATCAGCATATTTCCAGAATTGGTGGCGGTGATTTCTCTATGCCAATAAAAATCACACCGGAACAGAGTAAAAGTGTCATTGCTGAGTTGGCGAAAATGCAAGATTTACTTCACTCGCACGATGTAGAGCGTACCCTCGCTGAACAAAATTTACGGTTGAATAAAAAGCTTTTGGTAGAAGCGCAACACATTGCCCAAGTTGGGAGTTGGTCATTAGATTGGCAGGCGGGTGACTTGGTCTGGAGCGATGAGATTTTCCATCTCTTTGAGATTGATGAGCATCAGTTTTCTGCCAACTATGAAGCGTTTTTGAGTGTCGTGCATCCGTTGGATCGTGCAGAGGTAGAGCGTATATTTAAAGCATCGTTGGCTAACCATGAGTCCTATGATATTACACACCGATTACTTTTAGCCGACGGTTCAATTAAGTGGGTACATGAGCGAGGCACTTCAGATTATGATGCTGAAGGTAATCCTGTCTACTCTCGGGGTACTGTGCAAGATGTGACTGGCCGTCATTACACTGAAGCGCTGATGCGTAAAACCGAGAGTTACCTGACTAATATTCTTAACTCAGTAGAAGAAGTCATTTGGACAGCTAGTGCGCCAGATTTTAAAATAAACCATGTGAATGCAGCGATAGTAAAGCTTTGTGGTTTGTCCCAACAGGATTTGATTGAGGATGACAGCTCGTGGATGAATCTGATTCATACTGATGATCGTGTTAAAGCTCGGCTAGCGATGAGTTCTGTTTTTGGCATAGGAAGAGTCGAGATTGAATATCGTATTGTGCTAGCGGATGGATCTGTTCGTTGGGTATCGGATCGTCGGCATTTGATTTATGGCGAGCAGGGAGATCCTGCAGAGCTGGTCTGTGTTATTCGTGATGAAACCGATAAAAGGCTAGCTGCTAATGCAGACCGGGAGAGTAAAGAGCGCGTTATTCAAATGTTGGAGACCAGTCCAATTGCTGTCCGTATCGCTACTTCCGCAGGAGATAAGGTGCTGTTTGCGAATAAGCGTTATACCGAGTTGATTAATTGCTCTCCAGACACTGTGATGGGACGAAATCCTAAGCTTTATTATGCTGACCCGCTACAGTACGAAGCACTTTTAGCGCAGGTAAATAGCGGTCATTCTGTTAATGATAAATTGATTCAATTAATTGTTGAGAATAAAGGCCCTGTATGGGTAATCGCCTCTTATCGGCCGGTACACTACGAAGGCAGTCCTGCCATGTTGGGTTGGTTTTACGACGTCACAGATTTAAGGCAGGCACAAGATGCTTTGTTGCTCAGTGAAACGCTCGCTAAGCAGTCGCTTGAAGAATTAAAGTATCAGAAATATGCATTAGATAAGCACGCAATAGTTGCGGTGACCGACGTCAAAGGACGTATTACTTACGCTAATGATAAGTTCAGTGAGATTAGCGGTTACTCTGTAGAGGAGCTTATTGGTCAAGACCATGCAATCCTCAATTCAGGCTATCACCCTAAAGGCTATTTTAAAGAGATGTATCGGGTAGTGGCAAATGGCCAAGTTTGGCATGATGAAGTATGCAACCGCGCTAAAGATGGTCACTTGTACTGGGTAGACACAACCATCGCACCTTTTATTGGTGAAGATGGTAAGCCGCAAAGCTATATCTCTATTCGCACTGACATTACCCAGCGTAAGGCCGCAGAAGATAAAAGTAATTATTTAGCACTTTATGACACGCTGACCAACCTCCCTAACAGGCGGTTATTGTTAGATCGTTTAAATCAAGCGTTGGCTTCTGCTGCGCGAAGTGTGCGAAACGGTGCGTTACTGTTTTTAGATCTAGATCATTTTAAAACACTAAATGATACCCTAGGGCATGATGTGGGCGACTTGTTATTGCAACAGGTTGCAGAACGTCTAACGGCTTGTGTGAGAGAGGGTGATACCGTTGCTCGCCTAGGAGGGGATGAGTTTGTTGTAATTCTTGAGGCCCTAAGTGAGCATGACGTTGAAGCTGCCACTCAAGCTGAAACAATAGGTGAAAAAATCATTGGGAAGTTTATTCAGCCATATCAGTTTAAAGGGTATGAGTATCACATCACTTCCAGCATAGGTATCACGTTATTTGGTAAAAACAACCTGAAGTCTGATGAGTTGTTGAAGCAGGCAGATATTGCTATGTATCAGGCCAAGAAGCTGGGACGAAATGCGCTGAGCTTTTTTGACCCAAAAATGCAGGAAGGTATTCAGGCGCGCGTTGATATGGAGCATGAACTACGCAAAGCGCTGGATAAAAATGAATTCCAATTGTTTTATCAAATGCAGGTAGATGTTGCTGATCGACCAGTAGGTGCAGAAGCCTTAATTCGTTGGATACATCCAGAGCGGGGATTGATTCCGCCGAATGAATTTATCCTGGTTGCTGAGGAAACTGGGATGATTTTGGCCATCGGCGAGTGGGTGATTGATGCTGCTTGCGCACAACTTAAATGTTGGGAAACTGATGAAAAAGCACGTAACTTGACACTTTCAGTAAATGTGAGTGCTAAGCAGTTTCATCAGGTGGATTTTGTTGAGCAAATTAAGGCGGCAGTCTCACGTCATGCAGTAAACCCAATGTTGCTAAAACTGGAGTTGACTGAAAGCGCGCTTTTGGATCATGTTGAAGATACCATCGCAATCATGAATGCATTAAAAGATGTTGGTGTTAGATTCTCGCTTGATGACTTTGGTACTGGGTATTCGTCGCTTCAATATCTCAGGCTGTTGCCTCTTTATCAACTGAAGATAGACCGTTCATTTGTACAAGATATTGCAGGCAAGGGGAGCGACCAAGCGATTGTACGCACCATTATTGCGATGGCACATACTTTAAACTTAAATGTGATTGCAGAAGGGGTTGAAACCCAAGTGCAGCAAGGCATACTGTTAGATAGCGGCTGCGTGCATTATCAAGGCTATTTGTTCAGTAAACCTTTGCCTGTTGATGTATTTGAGCGATTGCTTTAAAGCTCATAATCTTGCTGTGCTTGATTGGTGGAGATTGATTTGCTTCACTTGAGTTTTGCTGGGCTCAAGTTGATTGCGCCTGAGTGATGCCTAACAGCGATGTAAAACAGAGCCGCGCTGTAAAGTCAGCGTCGCTGTCTTGACATTTTTAATCTCCACGACTTTGTCTTCAGAAAGTACCGTAAATACCACTAAGTTGTATCAACTGAGCTTTAAAGTGTTAAAATTGCACAAGACGATTGGTTTTAAAGACAAAAAAGCAAAAAATTGTTTAAAATTTTGCTCAATATTCATCAGTGCCTACTGATTGTTACGTAGTGCATATGAATTTTTATTTTTGCTAGATGCTTGTGTTGGATTGGCTATTTAGCTAGTTTAGTAGTTGCGCTAAATGGCTGATAAAGTTTGGCGAGTGCCTTGATCGGCAGCTGCCTCAATCGTTTTATTGTTGATAAGCCCGCGATATACGGGCTTTGTTGTTTCTGATTTTTGATTTTTGTTGCACCAAATCTTGTTGCAGCAAATGAGTTATCTAAATGAGCCCTATCCAAAAAATTATTACTGATGATGTGCGCATCATCGAAATCAAAGAGCTGACGCTACCGTCTGTGCTGTTGGATAAACTTGAGCCCAGTACTGCCACGACAGATAGAATCGTTAAAACACGTACGGATATTCATCGTATCTTACATAGTGCAAATGACCGTCTGTTAGTGGTGATTGGGCCGTGTTCTATTCATGATTATGATGCAGGGATTGAATACGCAAAGCGCCTGTTAACGCAATATCACAAACATATTAATGAGTTGTTGATTGTGATGCGTGTGTATTTTGAAAAGCCACGCACCACGGTTGGTTGGAAAGGCTTAATTAACGATCCGCATTTGGATGGTAGCTTCAATATCAATGCCGGTTTAGAGTTGGCTAGACGGTTTTTGCTGGAAGTGAATGAGCTGGGTTTGCCAGCAGCGACTGAGTTCTTAGATACGATTACGCCACAATATACGGCAGACTTAGTGAGTTGGGGTGCGATCGGTGCGCGCACGACTGAGTCGCAGATTCATCGGGAGTTAGCGTCTGGCTTATCTTGCCCGGTTGGTTTTAAAAATGGCACAGATGGCAATATTCGTATTGCTGTCGATGCAATTAAAGCTGCCGCAAGTCCTCATCACTTTTTATCTGTGACTAAAGAAGGCCGTTCAGCCATTATTTCTACGACAGGTAATGAAGACTGTCATGTGATTTTGCGCGGTGGTAAAACGCCTAATTATGATGCAGCAAGCGTAGACGCTGCCGCGGTTGAGTTGGCGCAGTCGGGCCTAAATGCCAAAGTAATGATTGATTGCTCACATGCTAACAGTCAGCGCCAATATCAGTTGCAAGCACAAGTGGCGGCAAACGTAGCCGAGCAGTTAAATGCTGGCGATGACCGTATCATGGGCTTAATGATTGAATCGCATCTACATGCTGGGCGTCAGGACCATGCGCCAGGTTGCGAATTGACTTATGGCCAGTCGATTACTGATGCTTGCTTGGGATGGGAAGAGACATTGCCCTTACTGGATATGCTCGCTGAAAGTGTGAAGGCTCGTCGCCTTAGAAATCAGCAAGATGACGACGCGGATGAGTAAATATTCATCTGCTTGATTGGTTAAATCTGGGTGGCGTGGCCTCAATAAAATTGAGACAGATTCAGGTATAATCGCGGGTTATTTAACGTATTGAGAGAGGTGATTTTATATGCCTATTTACGATTATCAATGTAGTAGCTGCGGACACAAAGCAGAGGTGATGCGCAAAGTGAGTGCTGCAAGTGTAGAAGCTTGCCCACAGTGCGCTAAAGAGACTTTTGCTAAGCAAGTGTCTGCACCGAGTTTTCAGTTAACTGGCAGTGGCTGGTATGCGACTGACTTCAAAGGTGGTGCGAGTAAGACAGCTAAACCAGCTGACTCAGCCACCTCTGAATCGGCTAGTGAGTCAAGCGCTGCACCAACTGCTTGCGCTACGGGTTGTGCGTGCCACTAGGCGCGGTTGAATGACTCAACGTTAATGAAAAAATACTTTATTACAGGCTTGTTAGTGTTAGTGCCATTGGTGATTACCATCTGGGTGCTAAAGTCATTCATCGGTGTGATGGATCAAAGCCTGTTGCTGTTACCAGAAGCTTGGCATCCACATACCTTTTTAGGTCGTGATATTCCGGGCATTGGTGCGATTTTAACGGTGCTGATCGTGTTGACCACAGGGTTGATTGCGACCAATTTTTTTGGCATGCAGCTCATCATTCTCTGGGAAAAGCTGCTTAATCACCTACCTGTGGTGAAGTCGATTTACTCTAGCGTCAAGCAGGTGTCTGATACTTTATTTTCAGATTCTGGTAATGCGTTTCGTCAGGCTGTACTAGTGCAGTTTCCGCGAGAGGGTGCGTGGACAATTGCTTTTGTGACGGGCACACCAGGCGGCGATGTGGCGAATCATCTGCAAGGCGATTACGTTAGCGTGTTTGTGCCAACCACACCAAACCCGACGGGCGGTTATTTTTTGATGATGCCTAAAGCTGACGTGATAGCGCTCGAAATGACGGTAGATGAAGCACTGAAGTATATTATTTCTATGGGTGTGGTTGCGCCTGTAAACAAGATTCCAAAACTTTTAACTCAATATCCAAACAATTAAATTATGATGCGTACACATTACTGCGGCCATTTAAACCGCGAACACATTGGTCAAACTGTCACATTATGTGGTTGGGCGCATCGTCGCCGTGACCACGGTGGTGTTATTTTTATTGATTTGCGTGACCGTGAAGGTTTGGCGCAAATCGTGATTGACCCTGATACCAAAGACGCATTTGCGATTGCGGAAACTGTACGCAGTGAGTTTGTACTAAAAGTGGTGTGTAAAGTGCGTGCGCGCCCAGAAGGCACAGTTAACCCAAACTTACCTACGGGTGAAGTGGAAATGCTAGCGACTGAGATTGAGGTATTAAACCCATCACTCACGCCACCGTTCATGTTGGATGATGAAAACCTGACTGAAACCGTGCGTTTAGAGCACCGCTATATTGATTTGCGCCGCCCTGCGATGCAAAAAAACATGATGTTGCGTTATCGCGTGGCTAAAACCTTGCGTGACTACTTGGATGTGAACGGCTTCATTGAAGTTGAAACACCAATGCTGACACGTAGCACACCAGAAGGCGCGCGTGATTACCTAGTACCTAGCCGTGTGCATCATGGTCAGTTCTTTGCGCTGCCACAATCACCACAATTGTTTAAACAATTGTTGATGGTGTCTGGCTTTGACCGCTACTTCCAAATTACTAAATGTTTCCGTGATGAAGACTTGCGTGCTGATCGTCAGCCAGAATTCACACAAGTGGATATTGAAACATCGTTTATGGAAGAAAACGATATTATGGATTTGGTGGAAGAAATGATTCGCCAAATGCTGAAAAAAGTCCAAAACGTAGAGTTACCAGCTCAATTCCCACGTATGCCATTTGCTGAAGCAATGAGCCGCTACGGTTCAGATAAGCCAGATATGCGCGTGACCTTAGAAATCACTGAGCTTTCAGATGTGATGAAAGATGTAGATTTTAAAGTATTTGCGGGTGCTGCCAATATGGCAGGTGGGCGTGTGGCAGCCTTACGCGTGCCTAACGGCGCGGCAATTAGCCGTTCTGAAATTGATGCCTACACAGAGTTCGTAAAAATCTACGGTGCTAAAGGTTTGGCTTACATCAAGATTAACGACATCACTAAATTGAACGAAGAAGGCTTGCAAAGCCCGATTGTTAAAAATATTCATGTCACAGCGTTACAAGCGATTATTGACCGCACTGGCGCACAAAATGGCGATATCGTGTTCTTTGGTGCAGATAAAACTAAAGTAGTGAATGAAGCTTTAGGTGCGTTGCGCCTTAAAGTTGGTCACGATAAAGGCCATGTAGATGGCCGCGCATGGGCGCCATTGTGGGTAGTTGATTTCCCAATGTTCGAACATGATGAAGAAGCTGATCGTTGGGTGGCATTACACCATCCGTTCACTGCACCAAAAGATGGTCACGAAGACTTGTTAGCCACTAACCCAGGTGCGTGTTTATCAAAAGCTTATGACATGGTCTTAAACGGATGGGAAGTAGGTGGCGGTTCTGTGCGTATCCATCAGCAAGAAGTGCAATCTAAAGTGTTCGATGCTCTAAAAATAAGCCGTGAAGAAGCGCAAGAGAAGTTTGGTTTCTTGTTAGACGCATTGCAATACGGTGCGCCTCCGCACGGTGGTTTGGCATTCGGTTTAGACCGTTTGGTCACATTGATGGCAGGTGCAGAATCTATTCGTGATGTCATCGCATTCCCGAAAACACAACGTGCTCAGTGCTTGATGACCAATGCGCCGAATGAAGTGGATGAGAAGCAGTTGCGTGAATTACATATTCGCGTTCGCTCACAAACGCCAGCGGCGTAAAATGCACTCGCTTTACGATAACGTCGTTACATCCGCTTGCCGTACTTTCGTACTGTCTACGCGTATGTGCCTAGTGCTCGTATCGCGAGTTGCACTTTAAAATGATTGAAGTGTAGTTTCTAAACTCAGATGGTTAGTCTTAACTCCTCTAAGACTAACCACTCAATTTGACCAATATGGTGTAAGTGCTTATGCCTATCAAATCCCTAATCCGCACTATCCCACATTACCCAAAACAGGGTATCCAGTTCCGTGATATCACCACTTTACTCAAAGACCCCATTGGCTTTCGGATGGTGGTAGATGCACTTGCACAGCATTATGCTAGCCAGCACATCGACAAAATCGCAGGGATTGAGGCACGCGGATTTATTATAGGAGCAGCATTGGCGTATAAGCTCGGTGTGGGCTTTGTGCCGATTCGTAAATCTGGCAAGTTGCCTGCTGAGACAATTGGGCATGATTACGCCTTAGAGTACGGTGCTGATCGTGTTGAGATTCATACTGATGCAATTGCTCAAGGTGAGCAGGTATTGTTGGTGGATGATCTAATTGCGACAGGCGGTACAGCTGAAGCTGCTGCCGCGTTAATACAAAAATTAGGTGGTGTAGTCATGGGTTGTGCGTTTGTGATTAACTTGCCTGATTTAGGTGGCTCAGAGCGTCTAGCTGAAAGTGATCTCAAGCCTTTTTCACTTTGCGAGTTTGAAGGCGATTAATCTCTGCTTTCATCGAGTTGCGCTAGTTACTCGTCGCGTCAAAGGTGTTAAAGTATCTAGATTATTGTTGCCGATTATTTATCGCACTTACCTACACCAATTTATTGAAACCATACTATGCCGGTCACCCAACTTAATCATTACAACCTACGCACGCCTTATGAGACGATGCTTAAACTCAAGGATTTTTATTGTGATGTATTGGGTTTAAAAGTCGGCCCACGTGAGGGGTTTACTAGCAGAGGCTTTTGGCTATATATTGGTGATACACACGTGTTGCACTTAGCGGAGTATCGGGGCGAAGGTGAGCCGTTAACCAATGTACTGACAACGATTGATCATGTGTCATTTACTTGTACTGACATGCCAGCAATGGAAGCGCATCTGAAGCATCACAATATTCACTATACAACGCGCGATTTACCAGTGTTAAACGTGAAGCAGATTAACTTTAAAGATCCTGTCGGTAATGGTATAGAGTTGTTTTTCTATATGGAAAACGAAAGCGTTTAATCGGCAATCTTGCTAAGCATGGTCCCATGAGAACTATCTAGCAATATAGTTTGTCATAGGCGTATGAAAACAAAAAATCATAAATATTAATTTGGAGCGTATGGTATGGCTATGCAATTTCAAAGGTGGTTTAGTAAGGTAGTAGTAGCTACTGGCTTGTCTTTAGCTTTTATTGCTAACACGTATGCAGAGGCTGACCCAAAACTGTGGCCAGTGATGAAAGAGGCTTTCTTTGCTAAAAGAGAGATGAAGGAAGTTGACTTCATTAAGATTGAAGCGCCTAAACGTGCAGAGAGCGGTGCGCAAGTGCCAGTATCTTATAGCATTGATAATGCGGCAGCGAACGGTGTGGTAATTAAAAAGCTATATGCTTTTGTTGATGCAAATCCGATTCCACTCACAGCGACTTATCATTTAACAGATGCGCTAGGTAACTTTCAGTTATCGACACGTATTCGTTTTGAGACAGATGCTTATGTGCGTTTAGTGGGTGAAACGGCGGATGGTCAGTTATATTTGGCTTCACGCGTAATTCGTGCTGCAGGCGGCTGTGGTGGCATGGTGGAGAACAATGAAGCTGAAATCCGTGCCGCGGCAGGGCGAATTAAAATGAATGTAGAAACGCCGGTTAAAGTGGGTACACCAACGACAGCAACATTCAATATTAAGCACATTATGCGGACTGGCTTACAGCGTGACTTGGTTTCTCAGGGTTATGTGCCAGCTTTTTATATCAACAAAGTTGATTTTGTTTACGGCGGAAAACCTTTAATGACGGTGGATGTTGGGGTTGGCACTGCAGAAGACCCATATTTCAAATTTAGTTTTATTCCAGCTACGGCTGGCAAGCTAGAGGCGGTAGCAACCGATAATGAAGGTAAAACATTTAGCCAACAATATGAAGTGAAGATATAGCGCTTAAGTTCATCTTTAATTAACGGTTAACAATGAAAAGGCCTCCGATGTGAGGTCTTTTTTTTAACCATTTTTATATAGTGGAAATTTTCTAGGTGGGATATATAATGCGATGTTAAAATTAGGCTGTTGAAAATTAAGGACTATTTGATGAAAAGCTATCGTAAAGAACTTTGGTTTAACCCACCGACACGCGTTGCATTTATTCGCATTACCGAGCAAATTCGTGAATGTTTGCGTGAAAGTGGCGTGCGTGAGGGCTTGGTGTTGGTGAATGCGATGCATATTACAGCGAGTGTATTTATTAACGATGATGAGCGCGGCTTGCATCATGACTATACTCAGTGGTTGGAGCGTCTTGCACCACATGAGCCTGTGAGTAGCTATCGCCACAATGATACGGGTGAAGATAATGCGGATGCGCATATGAAGCGTCAAATCATGGGACGTGAGGTTGTGGTGGCCGTCACTAATGGTGACCTTGATTTTGGCCCCTGGGAACAGATATTTTACGGTGAGTTTGATGGCAGACGTAAGAAGCGTGTGCTTGTGAAAATTATTGGTGAATAAAACCAAAACAACATCTCCATACGGTGTTGCAAATTTAAAAAGAGCACCTTACATATGATTGATATGCCGCGGCGCTCTTTTCTAATTTGCGCCTTATCTGGCTTCGTTCTTTTGATTTTATAGAGATTAAGTGAAGTAATAGTGATGAAAATACCTGAACTTTTAGCCCCAGCGGGCGATTTAGATCGTATGCGTACTGCATTTGATTATGGAGCAGATGCGATTTATGCAGGACAGCCGCGTTATAGTTTACGTGCACGCAATAATGATTTTACGATGGCCAACCTTGAGATCGGTATTAACGAGGCACATGCGCGTGGTAAAAAGTTTTTTGTGGCCAGTAACATTGCGCCACATAACGCTAAAGTTAAAACTTACATGGCAGATATGGCGCCTGTGATTGCAATGCGTCCAGATGCTTTGATTATGTCTGATCCTGGCTTGATTATGATGGTGCGTGAGAAGTGGCCTGAAATGCCAGTGCATCTTTCTGTACAGGCGAACACGGTGAACTTTGCGACGGTGAAGTTTTGGCAAAGTTTAGGGTTGTCGCGTGTGATTCTGTCACGTGAGTTGTCTTTAGATGAAATTGAAGATATCCGTCAGCAATGCCCTGAAATGGAATTAGAAGTTTTTGTGCATGGTGCTTTATGTATTGCTTATTCTGGTCGTTGTTTGCTTTCAGGTTACTTTAACCAGCGCGATCCGAATCAAGGTACTTGTACCAATAGCTGCCGTTGGGATTATAAAGTGCATGATGCGGCAGAAGACGCTGCCGGTGTGATACGTCTTGATGAGTTTGACTTTAAAGCAGAGATGGAAAAATCAAGCTTGTCTGGCTGTGGCAGTTTGCCGCGCCACCCGTTAGCTGACAAAGTTTATCTGATTGAGGAAAAAGGGCGTCCAGGCGAGTTGCTCCCTATTGAAGAAGATGAGCATGGTACTTACATCATGAACAGTAAAGATTTGCGAGCGATTGAGCACGTGGAGCGCTTGATTAAAATGGGGGTGGATTCGCTTAAGATTGAGGGGCGGACTAAATCACGTTACTACGTCGCACGTACTTGCCAAAACTATCGTCAGGCGATTGATGATGCGCTAGCAGGGCGACCATTTGACTGGAACTTGCTAGGTGATTTAGAAAACTTGGCTAACCGTGGCTATACCGATGGGTTTTACCAGCGTCATCACACCGCAGAGCACCAAAACTACAAGCAAGGTTATTCAAGCTCTAACCGCAGTTTATATGTGGGTGATGTAGTGGCTTATGATGCTGAGAAAGGCTTGGCAGATATTGAAGCGCGCAACAAGTTTGCCGTGGGCGACCGTTTACAGGTGATACACCCGACTGGTAATCAAGATATTGTGGTTGAAACCATGTTCAATAAAAAAGGTGATCCGATACAAGAGGCCTCCGGTAGCGGTTACTACGTGAAACTACCCATTGTTGCAGCTGATTTGAATAATGCGATGGTAGTGAAGTATTTATAAGGTTGGTGTGTAAAGTTTGGCTGTCATGGCTATACGTATATAGTGTGGTAAAACTATGAGTTTAATAAAAAGGGGAGCGATTGCTCCCCTTTTTTATTGCAGAAAAACGGATTACTTGTTCATTACATACATCGTTACTTCAAAGCCAAAACGCATTTCAGTTGCTGATGGTGATGTCCACATGATTATTCTCCACATTAAGTTAAAGATAGAACTAGTATTTTTGGGCTTGCAGTATTGCTAGTTCGTTAAAAACATTGTGCGCTTATCTGCATATTGATGAGCTATTAGTATTCATGAATGCCACTTAAGAAAAATCATGAGATGGCACCAGTGACTTGGCGTATATCAACTTGTTAAGTTTTTCAGCCTGACTAGTCGATCTTTGTGTATCTAAGAATGTGATCAGCGTTGGAGTAATAAGGGTAAATAATAGTTTACTAATTTAGTCACCAATTATGTGTTGACATATTAAATGAGAATGATTATCATTTATTTAAATTCCTAGATTGGAGTACGTCATGAGTAAGCAGTTAATTATTAGCCAAGCCAAACTGACAGGTAATGAAGATTGCAAAGTGCTTTATAACAAAGCAAAAGACATTGTTGAGCTTGAAATTGGAGACACTTCATTGCGGCTAGAGGTGCGTAATTTTTTCATGATGAATGAAATGATGCGCAAGGCAGTGGCAAGGTTGGTGATGCAAACTGAGTTGCATCAAGTGCAGTAATTTAGCGAATAAAACAAATGAGGTAATTATGCAAAAACAAGTATCAGCATTGAAAGCACCCAGCGAGCTATTTGACCCTGAGTTGCCAACGTCTAGAGAGCTAATGGCGGCCATATGTTGTGTAGCTACGCAGTATGCGCTTAAGCCGTCACATGAGTTGGCGGTGTTGGCGAGTGAGTTGGCTCATAAGTTAACAGCACCTGAGTATGCAGATACCAAGCTGATTGAAGATATTGCTGAGCGTTTGGTGAAGCAATGGCAGGTAATCGTTAGTGAGTATGGTGCTGAAGACAATTGGTTGATGGCAACACATAACACATTGCAATAAGTTATATATTAATTAGATAAGGAAACAAGATGTCTCGATTTATTGGCCCACGATTAAAAGTGATGCGTGCTTTAGGGGTGGATTTACCTGGATTGTCACGTAAAACCATTGAAGCACGCCCAACACCACCAGGCCAGCACGGTAATAAAGCATCGCGCAAGCGCCGCTCTGATTTTGGTGTGAAATTACAGGAAAAACAAAAAATTCGCTTCAATTACGGGTTGACCGAGACGCAGATGCGTAGATTGATACTGGATGCGCGTAAAGGTAAAGAGCCAACAGGCGAGCGTTTGTTGCAATTGCTGGAGCGCAGAATGGATAACGTAGTTTTCCGTGCTGGATTTGCACCTACGGTAATTGCTGCAAGGCAGTTAGTGAGCCATGGTCACCTCATGTTAAACGGTAAGCCAGCGAACATCCCGTCGATTAGATTGAATGTCGGTGATGAAATCGCTGTTAAGGCCAAAAGTAAGCATATCCCAATGGTGGTGGAAACTGTTAAGCAGCCGTCTTTAGAGCGACCAGAGTGGCTAAGTTGGGATGCGAGCACACAAGTGGTCAAGGTAGCACATTTGCCGGCGGTGAGCGATGTGCCCTTCCCTGTGGATGTGCAGTTGGTGGTTGAATATTATGCTAACCGCGTGTAGCGGCTGGCAACAGAATTTGAGTTGCCCCTAACAGCGGCTCAAATGTAGTACTGCATGGCAACATGCGTCTCCTTGATCTTAACCGATCATTTTATGGTTGCATTAAGTTTAATTGCTTATGTAAGTCGGCCATCTTTTTAATTTTAGTGACTCAATTGGGCTGCCATCATGAAAATTATTACTAATTTAACCTCTAAAGAACATATGAGTTTTGATATAGCAATTGTGACAGACAGTACACGCACGCAAGATGACATAAAGATTTCTAGAATAAAAAGATTGAACAGCGACAAGCTGTTTACGAATGTGAAGGAAGTAATGATCGATCACGAGGATGAAACTTATTTTTTACGGATTACTAAACAAAATAAATTGATACTCACTAAATAGGTGTGACATGAAAATTAACAAAGCATTGGAAAGCGTGACAAATAATCAAGCCTCGTGCTTGCGTGTTTTATTGTCTAAGAATGAAAGTGGCCAAATTATATTTTGTGAGAATTGCAATGTCGCTGAGTTGGAGCTGGGTGCAATTAGCTTGCGTATCGATGCTAGCACTTTGCATACATTAAAAACTTTATTAGCGGATGCTGATACTAGGCTGGCATTGTATCAACAAGAAAAAGCTATTTATGCGCAACAGTCTGCTATTAACTGTAGCGTTCATTAGTAAGGCAATTAAATAAAATCAAATACATAGATAGTAAATGGCGAATAAAGTCATTGACAAATCTAAATGATAACAATTATCATTAGCCTTTCTGCTTTGAGTGATTGATAGAGTAGAAATCGACAACAAAATAATGAGCCTGATAAATGATGCTTGATGAAAAGAAACATGAAACCAAAGTTGCAGAGCCTTCTGCTGCTAGGGTGACAACAAGTGAGCTGTTGTTTTCTGGCGCGCGTGAGTTGGTGATTAAGCACGTTGGTGAAGATTATCGTTTAAGGCTTACCAATCAGGGTAAGTTAATTCTTACAAAGTAGTACTGCTTCAACGGTGTTGCAGTTGATACGAAAAGGTTAGGAGGAAGTATGATGACAAATTCAGAGCTTGCAGTGAATACTCACTTCTCTTCGGAGCCTTTTTCGAACAGGGTGGAAGCTGCGATTAAATCTAACGTTAAACATCTGCCAATAAACACGCATATTGGTGCAACACGGGTGGACAAAAAAACAATCTCTTACAAAATGCTGGCAGCAGTGACCTTGATGCACATGGTGGCTCTGGCGGGCGCGTTGAATGCTAAACCAGAAGCAGCGGCGATTAATAAGTTAGAAACGCCAATGATGGTGAGCTTGGTGAGCCAAGTGGCAGATGTCCCAAAAGAAATAGCTAAACCGCCAGTAGAGCAAGTCCAGCCTATTAAGAAACCTGTTGCTCAAAAACCAAAAGTCGTAGAGAAAAAACTGGTAGTGAATGAAGAGGCTGTCAGAAAAATAGAGCAAGTAGAGCCAGCAGTCGTAGAGAAAAACGAAACTGCTGTGGTTGCTGAAGCTTCCCCGGCGGAGCAGCAACCATTAGCAAAAGCAACAGAAGTGACGGAGAAAGTAGCCACTGAGCAAGTAGTGGCAGAGCCCGTAATTGAGCCGCCTAGATTTGGAGCAGCCTATTTAAATAACCCTGCACCTGCTTATCCCATGCAAGCAAGACGCATGGGTGAGCAAGGTAAAGTGCTGCTTAAAGTGTTAGTGTCTCAAGACGGCAAGGCTGAAACAGTTAAAGTGGATACAAGTAGCGGCCATCATAAATTGGATCAGGCAGCGATTGAAGCTGTTAAAAAATGGAGCTTTGTACCGGCAAAGCGTAGTAACCAGCCAATTAGTGCTTATGTATTGGTACCTGTAAATTTCACATTGAATGGATAAATAGTAAAACTAATGAATATGCAGTTAATGCATGGACTAGTCGATAAATTAAGAGTGAACAGATTAAGAATCAAGCGAGGGTAATGATGCAAAACGGGTATGAGTTTAATAGTTGGGAATTTATCACGGCGGGTGGGCCAGTTTCTATGTTGGTTGCCTTGATCTTATTAGCAATGTCGGTGGCGAGTTGGTATTTAATCGTGACAAGAAGCGTTAGTGCATGGCGTATGCGTCGTGCTTATCAGATATTTTTACAGGCATTTTGGCAAGCGCCAAGTGTGGCCGTGGCAATTAAGCAAAGCCAGACTTATGCTAATACAGGGCTGGCTAGATTGGCAGAAAAAGCGATACTGGCGGCTGAGCACCACAAGATGTGTGCAATAAAAGGATTTGAGATTGTTGCACAAGATGAGTTTGTAGCACGTGCCATGAACCGTAGCATTGCAGAAGAAAACGCAAATATGGAAGGCGGCTTAACTGTATTGGCTTCTGTGGGTAGCGTATCGCCATTTGTAGGTTTGTTTGGCACGGTGTGGGGGATTTATCATGCACTTGCCAGCATCAGCTTAAGTGGTCAGGCGACTCTAGATAAAGTAGCTGGGCCAGTAGGTGAAGCTTTGATTATGACGGCATTAGGTTTGGCTGTGGCGATTCCTGCAGTGTTAGCTTATAACGCAATTGTACGTAGTAACCGTGCGTTATCTGTAGCACTTGAAAAATTTGGCTATGACTTGCATACCTTGATTACAACTGGCGCGGTCATTGGTGCTAAACGAGCACATAAGCAGGGTGCTGCTGACCAAACGATGCATGTTGCAGGTGCCGTCGCATGATAGGGTCAGGAAGCAATGTAGGCGGTGCACCACATTCAGCACCTATGTCTGAGATTAACACTACCCCGCTAGTGGATGTGATGTTGGTGTTATTGGTAATTTTTATTATTACCGCACCATTACTGACGCATGCTGTAAAAATTGATTTGCCGCAAACAAGTAGCCAGCCTGTTCCTGAAAAGCCAGAAGTGATTTCTGTGTCTATTGATGCATCAGGCAAAATGTACTGGAATGATATGCCGCTGGTGCAAGGTGAGCTGAAATTGAAGTTAAAAGAAATTGCCCAGAAAAAACCACAGCCAGAATTAAATATACGCGCTGATAAGGAAACCCGTTATCAGGTATTGGCTGAAGTGATGGCTGATGCACAAAATTCAGGTGTCAGTAAAATGGGTTTTGTAAGCGAAAGTAAGTAGTTATTTGTTGAACAAAAAGTCGTTACGTACGTATAAAAAATAAACATAAATAGTCATTAAAAAATAGCCAGCCAGTAAGTGTTGCTTGCAACCCCTTAGATAGCCAGCCAAATAGACAATCACAATCTAAGGGGAAGCTGATGAGGAATCATCAAAACGTGCTTATGCTGGCAGTCATGGTTGCATTAGCATCTATGACTGCGGTGGCAGAAGAGCAAACAGCACATTCAAAATTGGCAGATGAACTGCCTGAGGTTAATGTTCAGGCGGACGCGCCAAACGAAATCCGATATAAACCCAAACGTGCCTCAACAGCAACCAAGACTGATGCTGATATCATGGATATTCCGCAAGTAGTCAATGTGGTGCCACAGCAGGTACTGATTGATCAGCAGGCACGATCACTTGATGATGCAATCAAAAATGTGAGCGGTATTACCATGGGTAATAACTTTGGACATACAGCAGACAGTTTGTTTGTTCGTGGTTTCGGCGGTAGTTTTTTTGGCGCAAGTTCTGGCATTTTGCGCGATGGTTTAAGATCACAAACTTCACGTAATTTCAGTATTACCACTGAGCGTGTAGAGGTTTTAAAAGGACCTTCTTCATTGCTATATGGTATTCAAGATCCTGGTGGCGTGGTGAATGTGATTAGCAAAAAACCATTATCCGAACAAAGGACAGAAATCAATTTGTTAGCCAATAGTTTCGGCGGTGGTTCAGGTTGGGTTGATTTTTCAACACCACTGAACGATGAGGCTGGCTTTCGAATTCTGGCAGAGCATGAAGGGTCTGATTATTGGCGTAACTTTGGGCAGACTAAGCGCACACTAGTCGCACCATCATTTGCTTGGGCTGGTGATAAGCTGCGGGTAAATGTGAACTATGAGTATCTGGATTTTGAAGTGCCATTTGATCGCGGTACCGTGTTTCTTAACGGCAAGCCACTGGATGTGCCTGACTCACGGCGTTTTGGTGAACGATTTGAAGTCATGGAAGGCATTTCACAATATGCTCAAGGGAAAGTGGAGTACGATTTAACTCAGAAGGTGACGTTGCGCGGATCAGTGGCTTGGAGCAATGAAATCAATAGCGACAGGCGAGTAATGATTGCCTCACTGGCAGCGAATGGTGATGCAACCCGAACAGTGCAAGGTGTTGATGACCGTGAGCGTGATAATTTGTATGCATCATTTGATGTGTTGAGCAAATTTGATATTGCCTCAACAAAGCATGAGGTGCTGGCTGGTTTTGACTTTGAAAAGTTAGATGCTAAAGACCCAAGTTTCTTTAGATTAAATACAGTGGGTGGCTTTAATGTATACAACCCTCAGTATGGTGTAATACAAGAGCCGACCACCATCACAGCTGCTAATACTTTTGCTTGGCAGAGGTCAGATACTGATGTTGAGAATAAATCGGTATTTCTACAAGATACGATTCATTTTGGTGAGCAGTGGATAGCGCTCTTGGGTGGCCGTTATCAAGAGAGTGAGCAATTTGCTTCACAACGTGATTTGCGCTTAGCTAATCCAGTTAAGGTCATTACTAATGACTCTAAGAGTGACGTTTTTCTTCCACGAGTTGGCCTAGTGTATCGGCCACAGACATGGCTATCGCTCTTTACTAATTACAGTGAGTCATTCAAGCCTAATATCTCCGTAGACGGCGCGGCACAAGGCCCATTTGACCCAGAAGAGGGGGTTATTTATGAGGCTGGGGCTAAGCTTGATTTAGCGAATGGGGTGAGTGCTACTGCAGCAGTATTCAACATTATTAAAGAAAATGTTTTGGTGACAGAAGGTGGCGTTAGTCGCACGGCTGGTGAAGTGCGCTCACGCGGGCTAGAAATCGATGTCGCAGGAAAACTATCAGATCATTGGGATGTAATTAGCACCTACGCTTACACCGACACCGAAACTTTAAAGGATGCTGCAACGGCGAATACGGTGGGTAAACGCCTTGTTAACTCGCCCAAGAATATGGCAAGCCTTTATCTGAACTATCGCACGGGAACCCCATCTGTTGGCGGACGGTGGACGTTAGGGGGCGGCGCACGCTATGTTGGTGAGCGTCCTGTCGATAGCGTCAATAGATACTTTCTTGATGCTTATACAGTTGCTGATGCATACGCCGCTTATCAATGGCTGGCGGGCAGTCATCTTGCAACTGTGCGCCTGAATGTCAAAAACCTTTTTGATAAAACCTACTATCCAGGAGCCAATGGCGGTGTAATCAACAGCACAGGTGGTGGCAGCATCTTTTTAGGTGAGCCGCGTCAAGTACTACTACAGGCTGGTGTTGAGTTTTAAAGCGTACTTTTTACCTTTACAAATTCGAATTAATGGGCATTCATTATTTTTAGGAAATTCATCATGAAAACAAAAAAATTATCATCTATTTTAGTTTTGGGGCTCTTTGCACTATTCCAGGCGACTATGGCTCAAGCGCATTTTATTTGGCTAGAGCAAGCAGATGGTCAAACAAAGTTATATTTTGGCGAATACGAAGGTGGCTTACGTGAAAAAACAGGAGGTAAGCTAGATACGATTGCTACCCCTGCGGCCACGACATTAGATAATAAAGTACTGCAAGTAGCCGCTAAACGTGCAGAAAATTATATTGCTATCGAGGGTGCAAATAATCAAGCTGTGCTTGCACATGAGTTGGGTATGAAAGTAAAAGATTTAACTAAATATTATTATGGCATCGTTAAGCCTATGTACTACGCGCGACATGGAAATGGCAATGCAGAAGCGGCCTCTAGCCATGCTTTAGATATTCAACCGATAGGTAATAATAAAGTGCGTGTTCACCTCAACGGTAAGCCCCTCGCAAAAGCGAAGCTAAAAGTGATGGCACCTAATCAATGGTTACAAGAATTAGATGCTGATGAGAATGGTGAAGCTACCTACAATATGCCGTGGGCAGGGCTATATGTGTTAGAGGCTATTTATTTGGAAGCTAAGCCAGGCGAGTTTCAGGGGGATAAATATGAAAATATCCGCCATGTGAGTACATTATCTGTGATGAAGAAATAATTGAATAACAAAAACTCAAATACCTAGATCTTAGATGTTAGGGGATTGGATGAAGGTGACGTGAGTAATGCACGGCACCTTCATTAAGTGTACTACGCCTTCATTAAAGGCATTTTTCTTGACTCAACCTAAACGTCACTGACCACACAGCTTAGCACTTATAGCCTCGCAAGATGTGCTAACGCATATATCAGATAGCACGAGTTGCGGCGTCTATATGTATGCCAAACTAGAGGTGGTGCAACTCTGATCTTGCTTTTTTTATTACTTGCATCGCCGCTGAAACGCCTAGGCTTGCCATGATTACCGCTACCACCAGATCAGGCCATGCACTGTTGCTTCCCCATACGCCTAATGCGGCTATCATGACGGCAATATTGCCGATGGCATCATTTCTGCTGCATAGCCAAACCGATTGCATATTGGCGTCTCCATCACGATAGGCATAGAGCATCATGGCAACGCTTAAATTTGCAAGCAGGGCGATCAAGCCGATTAGTCCCATTGTGTATGCTTCTGGTATGCCACCGTGCATGATAGACCATAGGGTGGAAGCCAGTACCAGTAATCCAAAAATGCCCATCGTTAGCCCTTTAAACAGCGCGGCACGTGCACGCCATGCAAGGCTCATAGATAGCACTGCTAAAGATATCCCATAGTTCATGGCATCGCCGAAGAAGTCGATGGCATCTGCCATCAATGACACTGATTGGGCATTGATACCACTGAGAATCTCTACCATAAACATGGTGGCATTGATGACTAACGCGATCCAAAGTATCTTCTGATATTTAGGGGTTAGCAGCTTGGGGTTGCTGCATTCGTGATTACAACAATCTTTAGCCATAGGTTTCGTTCCTAGCAATGATCTTTCAAGCGGTATGATGGGGTGATGCTGATGAAGATATTTTATATTGGCATCCAACTAGCTGTCAGCATATTCTGAAATGATTAGATAACGGCTGGTATTCGTTAGAGAATAGACAAGGATTGTTTTGCAATGTTTAGCCGAATGCTTGAGTGATGCTAGGCATTCGGCACATCAATAGATGTAAGCTTGAGACCGCCAGTTGATTAGCGACCTCATGAGCGTGATTATTGATAGCGTAGCGCTTCAATAGGGTTGAGCATTGCGGCTTTGCGGGCAGGGTAAAAGCCAAAGAACACACCAATGCTTGCAGCTACGCCAAAAGCAATGGCGACAGAGTTTACCGAAATAATGATTTCTGCTTTTGTGATGATGTTCACCATGATGGCGCCACCAACGCCAATGGCAATGCCAATCAGGCAGCCCACAATCGAGATGACGATCGCTTCCAATAAAAACTGCAATAAAATATCGCGCTGACGTGCACCAATCGCCATCCGAATGCCAATTTCACGTGTGCGCTCGGTCACTGAAACTAGCATGATGTTCATGATGCCGATGCCGCCTACTAGCAAAGAGACAGAGGCAATTGCACCCAGCAGCAGAGACATTGTACGCGTGGTTTCAGCCGCGGAGTTTGCAATCGCAGTGAGGTTACGGACAGAAAAATCGCTATCTGAGCCTTCTCTAATGTTGTGGCGTTGGTTAAGTAGGCTGTTTAAGCCTTGTTCAACCATTGGCATCGTATTATCAGACTCAGCTTGCACCATAATTTGACGAACACTACCTGGCAACTGGTTACCAAAGAGTTTACGTTGCGCGGTGGTGAGTGGCACGATAATCGTATCGTCCTGATCGCGGCCGTCAAGCGTTTGGCCTTTGCTGTCGAGTACACCCAAAATGACAAAAGGGCTTTGTTTGATGCGGATGGTTTTACCAATAGGGTCGATATTGTCACCAAAGATATTTTGGACGATGGTTTTCCCAACCAAGGCAACGCGGGTGGCTGAGCGAATGTCTGATTCAGAGAACGCATAGCCGTCACTGAGATTCCATCCGCGAATGTCCAGATAGCTTGGTGTAGTGCCAATGATGTCAGTGTTCCAGTTGTTACTGCCAAATACGATTTGTGCTTTACCCATCGTGACTGGTGCAACACCCACTACACCATCTAAATCTGAGATTGCGTTGGCATCTTTGACATTGAGTGAGGGGGCATTGCCAGTCGCGGATCTGGCCCCGCCAGCAGAGGGAGGGCCAGATAACACAACAAATAAATTGCTACCCATCGCGCTGATTGAGCGTTTGACGGCAGCTTCAGCCCCTTGTCCAATCGCCATCATTAATACAACAGCACTCACGCCTATCACCATGCCCAGCATGGTGAGAAATGTGCGTAAACGGTTGGCACCCATGGCATGCCATGCTTCGCCTAGCATTGCAGTAAACATTAAATAGCCTCACTTATTATATTGTTTGTAGGTGTGCCGAATGTCTCAGTCGTTCCAATTTCTCTAGTCCGCGTGTCCTGCACAATTCTCCCATCTAAAAAACGCACTTGGCGGCTGGCGTGTTCGGCAATATCAGTTTCGTGGGTGACTAATACAATCGTGATACCTTCTTGGTTGAGCTCAGAAAATAGCGTCATGATTTCTTCGCTAGTGACGCTATCCAAGTTACCAGTTGGCTCATCTGCTAAGATTAGGCTTGGTTTGTTCACCAAGGCGCGCGCAATCGCAACGCGCTGTTGTTGTCCGCCAGAAATTTGATTGGGGCGTGAATTCAGGTACTTTGCTAAGCCTACTTTTTCTAACAGGAGTTTGGCTCGAGCATGGCGTTCAGTTTTATCTACGCCAGCATATACTAGAGGCAAAGCAACGTTATCTAGCAAGCTTGAGCGTGCTAATAAATTAAAGCCTTGAAACACAAAGCCTATGGTTCTGTTACGCACTTGTGCTATGGCGTTTTGTTCCATATTAGCAACTGGGTGGCCATCTAACACGTACTGACCTTTGCTTGGTTTATCCAAGCAACCAAGAATATTCATAAAGGTAGATTTGCCAGAGCCAGATGGACCCATGATGGCGACATAGTCACCATTTTCGATGCGTAGATTCACATCCTTTAGTACGGGAAATGGCCCGGCAGCTGTTTGGTAGTCTTTATATAAGCCACTGACTTCAATAACGCTTTTTTGCATGGTTTCAGCTTCCACCTAGAACATTCTTGGGCCGCGCGCGTTGTTACCGCCTACTTGTGCTGAACCATTGCTTTGTAATTCAGAGACAATCAGTTGGGTGCCGACATTGACACCTTTGGCTTGTAAGTCTCTGCCAGTAACCTCTGTAAAGCGGCCATCTGTGATGCCTAATCGAACCTTGATAGGGGATGGTTTATTATCTTTCAGGATATAAATGGTGCCCGTGTTCAGATCATCACCTTTATTTCTTTTCTTACGAGCTCCTCCATTTTTAGCCATCTCACCTTTGGGGCTATCTGCGCTGTTTTCGTCTAACTTGGGTTTATAACGTAGCGCTGCGTTTGGCACTAGCAAGGCTTGCTCACTTTTGGCGACACCAATGTTGACATACGCTGTCATGCCCGGAAGTAGCAGTTGGTCTTGATTGTCTACTGAAATCACTACGTCGTAAGTAACCACATTTGAGGTGTTAACTGGGTTTAAACGCACTTGTTTAACCACACCTTCAAAATTTCTATTCGGAAAAGCATCCACATTGAACTTGGTCATTTGCCCAACTTTAATGTTACCGATATCAGCCTCAGCAAAGCTGGAGTTAATTTGCATTTTAGATAAATCTTGTGCGATCTTAATCAGGGTTGGCGTTTGAAAGCTTGCTGCAACGGTTTGCCCAACATCTACCACGCGGTCTACCACCACACCAGAGACTGGTGAGCGGATAATCGTGAAGTTTAAATTGGTTTGGTCGCGTGCTAATAGGCCGCGTGCACTATCTAATTGTGCCTTTGCAGACTTTAATACTTGTACGGCAGTATCGAGCTCTTGTTTAGATACAAACTCTTGTGCATATAGCTCACGGATACGTTTTTCATTTGCTTGCGCTAGCTCAACGGATGCTTGATTATTGCGCACGCTTGCTTGAGATTGGCTGATTTGCGCCATGAATAAAGCGTTATCCAGCTCTAGCAATACCTGATCTTTTTTCACCTCATCATTAAAGTCTACATATAGCTTTTTAACGATACCTGAAATTTGTGTACCTACACTAACGAGCGTTACTGGGTTCAATGTACCGTTAGCTGATACCGTTTGTTCGATATCACCCTGTGTGATTTCAGCTAATCTGTATAAATCAGCAGGATTGATGTTGCGTGTGCTTTGATAGTAATAATAGGCGCCCGTAGCGAGTGCGATTAACACAATGATGAGGATTATTTTATTGAGTGATTTCATGGTGAATATCGTTAGTTGGTGTTGGTAGTAGTAGGCATTGAGTCGAGTGTTGCACTAGGTAATGATTGAATCATGGCATGGTCTAAAGAGCCCATGGCTTGTGCTAGTGTTGCACGCGTAATGTTGGCATTTAGCACAGCCTGAATTTGTTGTTGCCTAGCGCTAGCAAGTGCACTTTGCGCATTTAGGGTGTCGATAATATTGCCTACCCCTGCTTTGTAGCGCCCTAATGCCACGCGGTAAGACTCCTCCGCGCTGGCAACTAATATTTCAGTTGCTGAGACAGACTCAAGTGCGGTGCGCAAATTCTGATAGGCGCTCCACACATCCAGTGAAATTTGCAAACGTAAACGGTCGCGCTGTGCTGCGCGTAAGTCTGCAGTAGCTTCAGCGGCACGTATTCTGTAGGTAGGCGCATAACCATTAAAGAGTGGAATTGCGACGGTAAAACCTAAGGTGGAGTTGTTGCTGGTGGCTAACTGAGAGCCATCTTGCAGGCTGTTAGACATAGAGATTGAAATGGTTGGTTTTGCCGCAGCCTTGCTGGCGTCAATGCTGGCTTGTGCAGCTTTCAGTTGTGCCTCGCTAGCAATCAGATCTGGGCGACGTGTACTTGCTTGTTCAATGAGTGAGTTAACGTCATTGAGTATGGTGGCCGATGGCATTGCAGTATTGCTGACTAATGATATTTTTTGATTAGCTGGTAAGCCCATCACGTTGGCTAAATTACCATAGGCAGTTTGTAAGTTGCCTTCACTCGTAATACGCGTCAAGGTCAGTTGTGCATAGGCAGTTTGCGCTTGTAGTTTATCAGCGGGGGTGGATACGCCTGATTGATAGCGTGCTTCTGCTGCTTTAAAGCTCTCGCTGCTCGCACGCTCAGCTTCTAATGCTGCATCCACTGCGGCCAAGCTAGCTTGTACTTGATAAAACGCTACTGTGGCAGAGAGTAAGACACTTTGCACTGTGCTGCTTTGGCTGGCACTAGCGGATAAAAGCAATTGGCGTGCGTTTTCTAGATTTGCATGACGGTTACCAAAATCATACAGCAGGTAGCTTGCCACCAAACTATTGCTCAAGTTTAGGTTGGGATTACTACGTGTAGTTGATGCTGGGTTGAGCACACTGTTGTTGACCGAAATATTATCGGTGAGCGATGGCAGATAGGCAGACTTTGCAATGCCTAACTGTGCTGCTTGTACACGAGCACTTGCCCACACCTCCCGTGTTTGCGGATTGTTGCATAGGCTTGCATCTGCAACCTCTGCCAATGTCAGTGGTTTTTCAAGTCTTTCTCCACTCATCAACCCATCACAAGGCGACCCTTGGTACTCGTCAGCTATTTGTGGCAGCGAGAATAGATTAGTTTGCAAAGGGTCATTGCGTGTAGAGTTTTTATCGGTATACCAAACGCCACCTTCGGCGAATGCATGGTGAGTGAGTAGCATTAAACTAAGCACAAAAAAGCGTTTTTTCATTTGATGTTTAGGCACAATTTTTATATAGGCTGATTTCTAGAACGATTAAGATTCACAATCGAGACTTTAAGTGACTGACCTGAAAATTACACCTAAGAGACTAGCATTATTTAGGGGCTTCAAGTCATTGAAAAGTTCGTATTGCGTAATGGTTGCAATTGTAAATGAGAACAGTTATCATTAGCAAATGAATTGGGGTTGAATGCAAGGACTTTTACACAGTTTTACATTCAGTTCGTGCATTCCTTATTTTTAGCCAGTCAACGGTCAGTTCTCTAGCCAACCACTGAGTTATTTTATAGGAGATTTATCTTGAGTATTCAGGCTTAAGTTGACGGCAATTCGAAAGGCAGCAATAGGATGCCTTTCGGCAAATCTGTAGTTTTAAGTATTACAAAATAAGTAAGTGAAACATGTAAAAAAATAATTTAATAAGCACGTCAAGCCAGCCAACGGTATTTTCCTCTAGCCAGCCAGATATTTTGAATCAAGAGGAAAGTACCATGAGTTATATTCGTAGTCGTAAACACAACCCCGCCCGTATCGCTGCGCTAGTTGCTGCAACATTGTCCTTTGGTGCAAACGCTGCTAGCGAAACTAATGAGGCCGCAGATCAACTTCCAGAAGTGAATGTGACGGCAACGCCAGAGGTGCCTTTTAAGGCTAATACGTCAGCTAGCTCTAAATTTACAAAGCCGTTAATCGATACCACACAAACTGTGCAAGTGATTAAAAAAGAAGTGCTACGTGAGCAAGGCGTCATTTCATTAACAGATGCTTTACGTAATACGCCAGGTATCACCATGCAATTGGGTGAGAATGGCAACACTTCAGCAGGTGATACTTTCTCGATGCGCGGTTTTGCAACACAAAACTCATTGTTTGTAGATGGCATTCGTGACCTAGGTGCAGTAACGCGTGACGTGTATAACTTAGAGCAGATTGAGGTGGTGAAAGGCCCAGCAGGTGCAGATATCGGTCGCGGTGCGGCGTCTGGATACGTTAACTTAATCAGCAAATTGCCAAGTTTGGATAGTGTGAACATGGCGACCATTAGCTATGGTACCGCGGATAAAAAACGTGCAACGATTGATTTAGGCGAAAAGCTAGGAGACACAGTAGCCGTTCGTTTGAATGCAGTAGGTTTTGATGGCAATGTTGATAAGCGTGATGAAGTAGAGAACCAGAACTTCTCAATCGCACCTTCTATTGCTTTTGGTTTAGGAACACCAACTCGTCTGTATTTGTACTCACAACACGTGCGTCAGGATAATGTCCCTGACGGCGGTATTCCAACCATTGGTATGAGTGGCTTTTATAACGCATCTACCTCTTTAAACGGCGGTAGAAAAGTAGACCGTGAGAACTTCTACGGTAGCGACAATGATTATGAAAAAGTAGATGCAGATATGTTTACTGCTAAATTTGAACATGATCTTAATGACAAAACGACAGTACGTAATATTTCACGCTACGGCAAAACCAATATGGACCGTGTTGCTACAGGTATTAACACCGGCGCAACGGGCTTGGTTGCAGTCACTGCAGATCCAGCGACTTGGACAGTGAATCGCTCACGTCAGCGTATTGATCGTGATGATGAAATTTTAGTAAATCAAACTAGCCTGAATACTATGTTTGATCTTGCTGGGTTCAAAAACACATTCACGGGTGGTCTTGAGTTTATGTATGAAAGCCAAAAAAGCAAAGGCTTTGGTACTACGGCACAGACGGTGAATGGTGTCACTTATGCCGCAATTAGCAACCCAGCAGCTAATTTGTATAACCCTAACTCAAATGATTTGTTAGGTATTCCATATGCGATTCCTGGAACCGACACTGATGGCAGAACAATCACCGCTGCAATGTATGCTTTCGATACAGTAGATATCACAGACAAATGGCAAGTGAACGCAGGTTTACGTTACGAGCACTACAATACTAAAACTAATGGTGGCACGATTGTCACTGCCACTAACCAAGCTCAGTTTCCGGGGTATGCGGTTGGATCAATTGCGCCAACAAAAGGCAGTAACTCTGATAACTTGTTAAGTTGGAAAGTGGGAGGGCTGTATAAGCCAGCGCCTAATGGCAGTATTTATGCGTCATATGCAACTTCATACACGCCACCAGGAAGTGCAAACTTTGCACTCTCTGCAACAGCCAACAATCAAAACAATGGCGCGATGGACCCACAAAAAACTGATAACGTTGAGTTGGGTACTAAGTGGGACATACTCAATAATCAACTTAACTTAACTGCGGCAGTATTCAGCACAGAAAATAGCAAACAAGCTTCATTTGACGATCAGGGACAGGCTGTACAAAATGGTCGTACCCGTGTGAACGGGATTGAGTTAATGGCGGTAGGGCAGTTAACCAAAGCTTGGCAGTTGTCTGCGGGCATTACTGAAATGCGTGCAAAAGCACTAGACCAGCAAAATGATACAGGTGTTGTAACTGATGGCGTGCGCTGGACACCAGAGACAAGTGCAACGGTATGGAGCCAATATAGTTTTGGTGATTTTACACTTGGTGGTGGCGCACGTTATATGGGCGAGCAAAAACGCCTAGTGACGAAAGTCGATGCTTCCACACAAAATATGCCGGAAATTCCATCTTATTGGGCAGCTGATGCAATGGCATCTTATAAGGTGAACAAGCAACTTAATTTACGTCTCAATGTGTACAACATTTTTGATAAAGAATACATTGAAACGTTGAACAACGGCGGCGGTCGGGTGCGTCTAGGTCAGCCACGATCAGCCTTGTTAACAGCTGAATTCATGTTCTAGTCATGTAAGTCTTCAAGCCCGCCAGTTAAATGCTGGTGGGCATTTTTATTTTGGTAGGTTTCAATCATGATGTTACATATTCCCGAAGTATTATCTAAAGCAGATGTACTTGCCATGCGCAACTTACTTGATGCAGGTGCATGGGTAGACGGCTCATCTACGGCAGGCGTTTTAGCGGCAGCGGTGAAATGTAACTCGCAGTTCTCGTCAGAGTCTGCGCAATATCTTGGTTTATCTCAAGCCATCGCTACTGCACTTGAGCGGCAGCCTTTATTTGTATCCGCCGCACTGCCTGATCGGATATTGCCTCCCATGTTCAATCGTTATGCTGGTGGTGGTACGTATGGTAACCATATTGATAATGCCATCCAGCGTGATCGACTCACTGGTGACCGCTTACGTACAGATGTGTCGGTCACGGTGTTTTTATCAGAGCCAGAAGATTACGAAGGTGGTGAGCTCATTGTAGAAGATACCTATGGCAGCCATGAGGTTAAGTTACCGGCAGGCGATGCGATTGTGTATCCATCAACAAGTTTGCATCGTGTCGAGCCTGTGACATCCGGTGCGCGCGTTGCTTCATTTTTATGGGTGCAGAGCTTGGTAGCAGATGCTTGGCAACGCAATATGTTATTTGATTTAGATATGGCTTTGCTTAAATTGCGAGCTCAGGTTGGAAATACCTCAGAAATCGTCACGTTAACTGGGCACTACCATAATCTATTAAGACAATGGAGCAAATGATGGCACAGTTACCATTAACTGCTATTCCTCCAGATATTGTGAGTGCCGCAGATTACGAGCGATATGCGCAACATTACATTGAAGCCGCTGCATGGGCCTACTTACAAGGCGGTGCTGCTGACGAACTCACGTTGGCGGCTAACTGTGAGTCGTGGTCAAGTTTAAAGCTTTGGCCGCGTGTGCTATCAGATGTTGCGCATGGTCATACGCGCTGTACTTTGTTTGGTGATGCGTTGGCACATCCAATTATTCTTGCGCCAGTGGCAACACAGCGGCTGTTTCATCCTGAAGGTGAAGTGGCTAGTGTGCTTGCTGCAGGCGTGATGGGAGGTGTAGCTGTTGTTTCTACGCAAGCGTCTTTCACTTTAGAGGATGTGGCGACGCAAGCACATGGCCCGTTGTGGTTTCAATTATATTGGCAAGGTGGACGGACAGAGACACTGGAACTGATAAAGAGAGCAGAGGCTGCGGGTTACAGAGCGCTGGTGTTCACTGTAGATGCTCCAGTTTCTGGGGTGCGAAATCGTGAGCAACGAGCTGCGTTTAGCGTGCCAAGTAGTGCTGCACAGGTCAATGTTAAAACACTCACATTGCCAACATTAGCGCAAGGCATGAGTGCAGTATTTGATGGATTCATGTCGTTAGCGCCAACATGGGATGATATTGAGTGGCTGATTCAGCAAACTCATCTTCCGATTATTCTCAAAGGCGTGCTTCATCCCAAGGATGCCAAATTAGCCGTTGCAGTTGGCGCTGCAGGTGTGGTTGTCTCCAATCATGGTGGTCGTGTGTTAGACAGTGCATTAGCAACATTCGATGTATTGGCTGGCGTTGTGTCAGTCGTAGATGGCGCAGTGCCAGTGTTGATTGATGGTGGCATTCGGCGTGGTACTGACATCGTTAAGGCACTGGCACTGGGTGCGTCTGCCGTCATGATAGGACGCCCATATATTCACGCACTGGCAACTGCGGGCGCACTGGGAGTGGCTCATCTTATTCGGCTGTTGCGGGAGGAATTGGAAATCTCTATGGCACTCACTGGCTGCAAAACCTTAGATGACATCAATGTAGATGTTTTATATTGAGGTGATGCTTTAGTGGCACATGTTGTATCGCAACAACCAGAGGATTTAGGGACTTTAATAAGTATTTCGTAGTGTTGTAATTGAGTGATTTAGTAAGATTTTTAACAATATTTTGTATTAGAGAACGATTTAAATATGGAAAAAACATTAGCACAAAAAAATAGTCAACGCGGTAAAACACTTAGACTTTTAAGAAAGATTCATGGCTGGTTAGGCCTATGGGGCGCTTTACTTGGCCTGCTGTTTGGTATTAGCGGATTTCTGCTTAATCATCGCTCTGTCATGAAAATTCCTGCTGCAAAAATGGAAGAAACTGAAATTCAGTTAGCGATGGCAATGCCATTACCAGATAACCAGAAAGCGTTTGTAAAGGCCATTCAAACTGCATTGGAGATTAAACAAGACCCGATGAAACCGAGACCTAACCGAGGCGGTAACGCGGAGGGGGCAGGTAAACAGGAGCGTGGTAGCATGCAAATGCGAGAAGGTAATGCGAGACGTGAGGGTAGACCTGAGCGTGAAAGTGATCAAGATCCCGAGACGAAAGCAGATCGTGGTGGTCACTCAGAGCGCGAGGCGAGATTTATGGATAAATCAATTAAACAGCCTGAAACGTTTAAAGTTGGTTTTCAACTACCGAATGCTTCAATTCAGGCAGAGTATGTTGTTGGCAATCGCTTTGCCACGGTAAAACGTGAAGATGCCAACATCTGGGCCTTTATCTCACGTATGCATAAAGGTGTGGGTGCCAATACTGCTTGGGTGTTGCTTGCAGACTCAATCGCTGGCGCTATGTTAATTCTATCTATTACCGGCGTTTTATTGTGGACCAAAATGCGTGGCTCACGCCTAGCGATGCTTGGATTGGTTGGAGGTTCCACATTACTGACGGTATGGATTACCATGTCCATGATGTAAGTGACATGACTCGGTAGTTTCCATTAAGTGGCGCTGGCTAGTTGTTAAGTAATTACAGGTTGATGTAATTCTGTAGCTGTTTAATCAATTCTTGTTGGTAAGTAATGGTTTCTTTTACCAAGTCGCCAATAGAAAGTACGCCAAGTACTTTATCATTCTCAACCACAGGTAAATGTCGAATGCGATGTTCTGTCATCAAGGACATCGCATGTTCTACTGTATCAGTAGGTTTGGCAGACAATACCTTGCTGGTCATCACCTCGCTAATCGCCGTAGTTTTAGATGATTTACCTTTCAGAATTACTTCCCGTGCATAGTCTCGTTCAGAAAAAATGCCTACCAGGTTTTCTCCATCAAGCACGATTAAAGCGCCAATTTTGTATTCAGCTAATATCACTAATGCATCAAATACAGGGCGGTGAGGTGCGATTGAAATGACTTCTTTATATTTTTTACCATCTAGTAATTGTTGTAGCGTCTTCATGCTAATCTCCTTTTGTGATGCGCAAAAAAGTGTCGTCCAAAAAGTGTCGTGCAAAAACTATAGTAAAAGACTAAATATACACCAATAATTATTTTTACCAATAAGGGCAATCAACTATTGAGACATGTGATGTGTCCTAACTTAATGTATTGGCTCGACTTTATCAGATTGTTTAGCGCTACCTCTGAGGTAGACTAAGGTTTGATTAGTACATGGTTCCCGTAAATTGATTAGCCACAATTTAAGATAAAATAGCGTTAAATTAAATAAGGCCACCAATAACAAGGGAGTTTATGGACGTTACCAATAAAATTACACCATCGATTTCTCCCACCTCTACACCAGTCTCTTTCGGACAAGCATTTATTTACTGGCTTAAGTTAGGGTTTATTAGCTTTGGTGGTCCAGCCGGTCAAATTTCTATCATGCATCACGACTTGGTTGAGAAGAGGCGTTGGATATCTGAGACACGCTTTTTGCATGCACTCAATTATTGCATGGTGTTGCCGGGCCCAGAAGCGCAGCAGTTAGCAACCTATATCGGTTGGCTAATGCATCGAACTTGGGGTGGCATTGTTGCTGGGGTATTGTTTGTACTACCATCATTCTTTATTCTGACTGGTCTCGCATGGGTATACATGGCTTACGGATCAGTCCCCGCCGTCGCTGGGGCACTATATGGCATTAAACCTGCCGTGGTTGCCATTGTCCTACTTGCCGCTTATCGAATAGGGTCACGCGCATTAAAGAATCAAGTGCTGTGGGCGATTGCGGCGTTAGCTTTCATTGCAATTTTTGTATTAAACCTACCATTCCCTCTCATTGTGGCTGTTGCTGCTTTCATTGGCCATGTTGGAGGTCGTTTAATTCCGCAGTATTTCAAAGTCGGCGGTGGTCATGGCGCATCTAAAAAAGATGATGGCGCTGCACTTATCGATGACGATACACCAACGCCAGCGCATGCAAGGTTCAGTTTAGCAAAAATGGTACGTATTGCTGCGGTTGGCATCGGCATTTGGCTAGGTGCAATGACGGTGTTGATAGCGCTTTATGGGTGGGATGCTGCATTTACCCAAATGGCTTGGTTTTTTACTAAAGCCGCATTGCTGACCTTTGGTGGCGCTTATGCAGTGTTGCCATACGTGTATCAAGGCGCGGTAGAGCACTATCATTGGCTTACACCAGTGCAAATGATCGATGGTCTTGCACTGGGTGAAACAACGCCTGGCCCACTTATTATGGTGGTGACTTTTGTGGGTTTTGTTGGTGGTTGGGTTTCTCAGGTATTTGGCGCTGATGCAGTTTTTGCATCTGCTTTTGTAGCGGCATCAATCGTAACGTTTTTTACATTCTTGCCAAGTTTTATCTTTATCTTCATGGGCGCACCATTTATTGAAACTACGCATGGCAATTTAAAGTTCACTGCACCATTGAGCGCGATTACGGCAGCAGTGGTAGGCGTGATTCTAAATTTAGCATTGTTCTTTGCATATCATGTATTTTGGCCTATTGGACTAGCTGGTGCGATTGATTGGTTTTCTATTGCGCTAACAGGGTTAGCCATGCTTGCCGTTTTTCGCTTCAAAGCGAATGTTATTTCCGTGATATTGGCATGTGGTATTTTGGGGATGCTATTTAAACTTTTGGCTTAACCTAATCGCTTGTGTTCCAGCAGGTAGTTTTGGACATTACAACATGCTGGAATACAAGCTCATGATGGATGTTATGGGGCAGACTGTTCAAGAACTTCCACAGCATCGCATGCCTACAACAATTTTTTTGCAGCTGGTGTGCAGAGTAAGCGCCAACTAACTTGTGACACATTTCTTTCATATTTCTAACATATCAGTTTAATAATTCGACATTAAACTCACTCACAGTTAAACGTATTAAATAAAGTGAGGTTTGAAATGAGTAGAATATTGTGGAATATGCTAATTGAGTGCTTAAACTGGGGTCTAGTGGCCGTGTTGATTGGGTTTTATATCACAGGTATCTTTGCTTAGCGCCTAAATTGGCTTTGCGACTACTTTGCTGGTTTAGTGTTGTCACAGCTGTTTGCTAGCCATTTGCCATCAACATTTGCTTGCTCGTTGATTGGGTTGTTTTGGATAGAACCAGCAAATTTAGTCACCCCAGTAAAGGTTTCTGCATTTGTAAAATTTCCTTCAGCAGTACCGTGACCATTTAGTTCTGCGTTCACGCATGTGAATGCCATATGGTAGTAATGACCATTTTGCGTTACTTTATTAACCGTGCATCCCGCTTGGTTTTGAACAGCACCGGGCAAGATCTTTTGCTTTGCCATTTCTTCAGTCATGCAGGTTGTGGACTTTGCTGCACCATTTTTAATTTCTGGCACATCAAACCCATATTCCTTAGCCAACGCATTTAAGTTGTCCATTTGCGCTGCTGGGATTTGCGATGCAAAATTTAATAGGTCAGAAGTAGTAGTCACTTCCCATAGTCCAGGTTTAATAGAAACATCTGCTGCGTTGACAGAAGCGGTAAATGACGTGAAAACAAGCGTTAGTGCATATAAACTGCGGTGCATTCAATATCCTAAATTAAGCGTTACTATATTGAGAAAGCGTAATGCTCAGTTAGTTCAGCAAGGTAATCAATCATGTTATTTGTTTTAACAAATAACATTGCAAATTCACGATCATTTATTAATGATCTACTCAAGATTATTTATTCAATGTCCTTCAGTGTATGGAGTAACAGCGATATACAGTCATTGCGATAGCGCTAGTCATTCCTTAAGCCGTGCTTCAAACGCGTCAATCGGTATAGGTTTGCCAAACAAATAGCCTTGATAACAATAGCAGCCGTTATCGAGTAGTATCTGTCTCTGTTCTTCTGTTTCCACACCTTCAGCAATGACGTTCAGGTTTAATGTGTGTGTCATGGCGATAATGGTCCGCACAATCGCTTGGTCACTAACGTTGTTAGTAATTTCGTGCACAAAAGATTGGTCAATTTTTAATTGATCAATCGGTAGGCGTTTTAAGTATTGTAAAGAAGAGTAACCAGTGCCAAAGTCATCTAAAGAAAACTTAATACCAATCTTTTGTAAGGCATGCATGGTCGCAATTGTTTTGTCCAACTCATTCACTAACATGCTTTCTGTTAGCTCTAGCTTCAGTAGCTCAGGGTCAATCCCATTTTTCTTAATAGCAGATGCGACCTGTGCCACAAAGTTATCTTGCAAGAATTGTTGAGCAGTAACATTCACAGATAAAGTTAAATAGTTAGTTTGTGCTGATTTTTTCCAGGCTTTAAGTTGCGCGCAAGCACTGTCTAATACCCATTTCCCTATTGGGACAATCAGCCCAGTTTCTTCTGCGATAGGTATAAATTCATAGGGTGACACCATGCCACGTTTTGGATGTTGCCAGCGGATGAGTACTTCTGCACCCAAAGGTTTGCCATCAGTATCAACCTGAATCTGGTAATACAGCACGAACTCTTTAGCGCTAATGGCCTGATTAAGTTCACGTTCAAGCGTGACATAAGCGTTTAGGCTTTCCTGCATTTTAGGGTCGTAAAAGCAAATGCTGTTACTACCATTTCGTTTCGCCTGGTTGACCGCAATATCGACTTGTTTGAGCAACTCCTCTGCATCATGATTCATGTCATGGAACAAGCAAATGCCCACACTGATTGTGTTTTGGTATAAATGTGTTTGCAATTGAAATGGCTGATTAAGATTTTGTTGAATCTTTGAGACGATACGTTCGACTTGTCCAGCTGATTCAACCGCCTTAGCACTTAGATTCTCTAATAACACAATAAACTCATCGCTCCCAATTCGAGAGACGGTGTCACCTTCGCGCGTGCAAGAGATTAACCTTTTAGACACCTCTTGCAGCAATACATCACCTACTTTGTGCCCCAATGTGTCGTTGATTGATTTAAAGTTATCAAGATCGATAAAAAGTAGCGCGCCATGCTGACCACTTCGGTTGCTGGCACTTAATGCATGTTTCAGTCGGTCTATCAGTAAGCGTCTGTTGGGTAGGTTAGTCAGCACATCATAGTTTGCAAGCTGATGAATCACTTCCTGGGATTTTGTCTGTTCGGTGATATCCATCCCTACCGACAGTAGAATAGCTTCACCTTTGTTATCGTCGTGCAGGCAGGTATGCCTCCAAGAAATGTTACGACGGGTTTTATTAGCGGCAATGAACACTGATTTATGTGCATAACTATATAGCTTGCTATTGGCTACCTCTGATAGCTTAGCTTTTAACGCAATCAACTCGCTTTCAGGTAAATCACTGTACATTTGATCGTCTTTATTCTTACCTGACAGTGTAACCCCAAACTGGTTGATCGATAAAATACGGCCATCTACGTTAGTCGTGGCAATAATAGCCTCAGCGTGATTGAGTAATTTAGTGGCAAACTCTTTTTCTTTTGATACTTCGTTAAAAAGATTTTTCAGAGAAAGGTTTTTTTCAACTACTTCATGCTCTAGCGACTCAAGCTTATAAGATAAGTCGATAGCTGACTGGTCAAGAATATCAACTTCATCTTTTAAAAGATGCGGGTGCAGTTTTATATTGGCGCGTAACGCTTGAAAAGCTCCTTGTCCAAGAAGTGGAATAGAAGACGCAATTCTGCGTAGTCGTTTTAGCGGGATACTAAGTAGTATGTAAAGTAGTGCAAGTATTAGCACAGTAGCAACCATGGCAAATACCATCACCTGCTTGCTATTTTTTTCTACTGTTGCCAAATCATCAGCAATATTTTCAATCACAATCAACTGCATTTCATCAGCCGAGTGAGATGTTTCAAGCTTAACCAAACTTATCTCATAAACATCTTCTGCATCAACATAACGCACAGGCTTCTTTGATAATTCTGCAAAAGAGTAAACACTAGCTACCTTAGCGATTAACGGAATCAATAGTTTAGGACTGGACGCTGCTGCAAAGTGCATTCCCCACAGCGGTTGCTTAATGCTGCTTGAGTCTGACGAAAAAATAATCGCTAAATCGGCGTTTGACGTTTTTTTGAAGGATAAAACTGTATCAGCTAGCGATGCCCCAATTGAAAATGCACCTGCCATTTCACCTTTCTGTAGGATGGGGGCGAATGCATAAATGTTACATGTGTCAGCACATGCAATTAACCCGTTTGAAACCTCTTTGTTAAGAACGGTTTCCCAGTTTTTTTCCCATGATTTTGACTGGACTGATCGATTGGTTTTTGGCTCGTTACCCCATGTTGCAATCACATGCCCATCTGGTGCATATAGCTTGGCATTTTCAACCCCCATGTCAATCTGAAAGCTTGACCAAAAGCTCTCAAAATAATGGTAAAAGGCTGGGCTGTCATATTTCATAAGCCCGTTATTCATATTAATAAAAGTAGGCAACGTGGCAGCTAATTGCCTAATTCGCTCCACATCCATACTAATCAAGCCATTAATTTGCTTCGCATGTTTTATCTGTGCTTCTTTTCTGGTTTGTTCAAATTGTAGTAGGAGCTGGTGTTGAAAATAATATGAGCTAGCAATGCTAAGAATTGCAGAAACGCTAAACAGAATTAACAGTAGCTTCCAGCGTAAGCTAAGAAAATGCGTAGGTTGTGTCACTTGATTCTGCACGGGAGATTAAAACCGCCAAGAGCCCATTAACATCAACATGTCCCACTTACGCTCCATTTCTCGTGGGTTTGTATTGTCTAGTGATGATAGCCAACCCGTTCCATCGAGATGATGCCACTCCCCTCTTAGCATAAATGTTGGCGTTACATCGTAACGTAACCCTAGCATCCAGTCTTTTGCGAAAAACATGTGAGCAGGCAAACCTGTTGCTGCTGAGAGCTTTTTCCCATCGCGGTCACTTTTGTTATTAAAGCTGGCATCATAGCGTGCGACTGCTTGCAAAGAGGGGGTGAGTTGATAGCTACCCTGAACATAATAGCCCTCGATGACATTGCTAAAGTTCGGTGCAAAGTTTCTTGTAATAGATGACTTCATTTGGGAATACTCTGCTGTAAGCTCCCATTTTTCGTGACTGTACTGTGCTGAAATAATCTTGGGGTCTAAATGCACAAATAAATGTGGGTCAACTTCATGTGAGGCTTCCTGATAGTTAAGGTCTATATTGGCCGCAGTAAAAGCTAGGCGTAAGCGGTCATCCGGTGTTGTGTAGATGATGCGCATTAAACGTGAGGCTTTGTCAGACTCCATCTCCCCAGGTTCGTCTTTTCTGATAAATGTTGCTTCACTACCTCGGTCAACGTTTGCTTTTCCCACTACCATGTCAACATTGATTGCCCCCAAACTTCCTTCTCGATTAAAGTAAATTCCAGCACCATCGGATGAAAGCGCAATACTGCGCGCTTTGTCAAAGTAAATAGATTGCGGCAATATAATGCTGGGACGGGTAAATGCAACGTCACGCGTTGTTGTATAAAGCCCAAATGGATTTTTGACGCGACCAAGCCTAACCCCAAATTGGGTAGCTTCATTTGAGTAAACCGTATAGTCAACCAACGCGTAATCTAGTAGTAAGCCATTTTCGTTCACGTTTCCAGCATCAAGTTGGATGACCTGAGCAGAAAATTGCAAATCTGGTCTAGGGCGGTATGAAGCATTAATGCCAATTTCACGAAAGTTAAAACTAATACTATTGTCACTGTCACCATAAAACTTATTATCTGTACTTGATACGATGCCCTGGCTTGCAAAGCCATGAATTTGCACCTTCCCATCGTTAAACTCCACTGCTAATAGGGCTGTTGAGCATGTCGAGCTAAACAAAAACACTATCCAAGTAGCATAGATTCGTAACATATTAGTGCACCTCAACCATACGAATTTTAATTCCATCAATTTTTGATCTTGGAAGATAGCCAATTGCACCGGGGGTGTTGGCAATATTGGTCATCATTTGATCTATATTTGCCACTTCTCGAGGTGCTTGCCCCGTGCCTGAGTAAACCTGACGATCCCACGCAGAGCGAAGTTTATAAGGGAATGTTTCTAAAATTTCTTTTGCGAAAATGAGGTGGTGTGCATTTCGATCAGGCAATACAAACACAACAACAGGGCTGCCATTCGCCCATTGCCTTGCCTTCATGCTAAATATTTGCCGAGAAAAACTACGTGAAATATGACTTTCAACAATATTTTGATTAACAGCCAATACGATTTCTTCGTCGCTAGCTGCAACGCTACCGTTAAGCAGTAACAAAATACATAAGATAAGAGCTTTATTAAAGATCATTGCTGAATTTAAGTACGCAAATGATGCATATAACTCTTAATTAATACCAGGATTCTGATTTTGATTCTGAATAAACATCATCGAAATTAACCTTTGTTATTATTTGGCAAGTCTTATATAAGTCCAATATATCTGATACTGACATATTTTGTCTATAAATGATGTTAGCTAATAAAGTCTGTCGAACAGTGTTACGCTAAAGTATTAATTTAACTTAAATTTATAAATTAGAAAATATAAGTTCGAAGCTGTCGGGCTCGGCAAAAAAATGCTAAAAATTTATCCCCTTTGTAATAAAGGCTGTAGAGCATTTAATATTATCAATATTTAATCAAGCAACTGCTAAGGGGCATAGCGGTCATTTGAAATTAAACAACTTCAAATGAATCGACCAATCACTTGTGTCCTTAATTGCTATTTATTACTATACGTACGCACACGACCGCTTAATATCTGTTAGAGGCTTAGGAAAGGCCAAAATGGAATTCCGTATCTTTGTAAGTTACTCAACACTGGATCTTGCACAAGTTGAATTATTGCGCTCTCAGTTGAGCAACACACCTATCAACCTATTTATTGCGGAGCACTCTGTAACTCCAGGAGAGAATCTCTCTGAGAAGATCAAGGATGGCATATCTGGCTGCGACCTATTTGTCGTTGTCTGGAGCAAAAATGCCAAAGAGTCAGGCTGGGTATCTCAGGAAATAGGTCAAGCACTAGCTCTAAGCAAGCCGATCCTTCCATTGGTCCTTGACAAAGAACACCCCCCATCCGGGTTTGTTTCAAACGTAAAGTACATACCCATGTTTGAGGATGTGCCCCAAGCTCTGTATAAGGCAGAAGAAATCATTACGCGTGAATACACCAAGAAGCATGAGCGCTTACAGGCTGAGAAAAAGAGAAAAGAATCTGACGACATGGCGAAACTAGGAATCGCAGCCTTTCTTCTTTGGCTAGGCACAAGAAGTTGAAATCCTCTTACCACGCGCTTATGGGGACCTCCGAAAGGAGCCGCTGATTAGCTTCACATTAACCACCAGAGATTCGCTCTATGACTGACCAATCACCGTGACTCAAGCGGGAAAATCCGTAAGGTTGGAACAGATCAGTACAAGAATCGGCTTCTTGCATACATTGATTCGCGACATAAAGGCGATGGGAGTGTGGCCATAGATGAGTCGGAACTAGAGTTTCTAGCAGCACGTCTAGACGCAATCTATGAGATGACGTGCAAAGGAGTTTACGTTGATGTTTCGCTCGATGAAGCCCGTCTTGTTGTTATTCACACATACTTGTTCATTGGCGAAATAGCTCGTTTTCCTCGCCATTTTGTTGTTGGCTAACCCTGTAATCTACTGGGCGCTCCGCGTTAAGGCCTCGCAGCATCGATGATTTTCCACGTTGACAGAATCTTTGTGCGTGCATGGTCCTTTGTTTCGAATTTAAAGAATGGAAACTGTTATGACAAAGGGTCTTAAAAAAGAATTTATCACAGTCACTTTTGGATCGGTCACCATTAGAACTGAACAACCTAGTCCTGAAGTCATCAGAAAAAATATTATTGATGGACAAAGGGCTTTTGCTCGAGCAATTGAAGCATTCAAAACCAAGGGCGTAAAACTGAATGTATCCAAAGGAACAGCACTTTACCAAGCAAATCCTAATAATCCCGCGTTATTGATTCGTAATATTGACGGAAAGATAGATCAAGGTGTTTTTGAAAACGGTCAGTTTCGAGTGATTCAGTAGATGTGTGGATTACACTTGAGCATTTCTAATAAAAAACATCCATGATTAATGAAAACAGCTAGTTGTCTACCGAACCGTGGCTAGTCCATTTCGTCATGCCATACGTCTTTCAATGGGCTTACATATATATCTTCAGCTTGAAAAACGTCCTCTATGCCGGACAAAGCTGCCTTTCAATATTGAGGCAAAAAAGCCTCACTGGTCAAGCATAATGGTATCTCCATCAGTCACACCGACCACTCTTCCAGTGATTAGGTCTGCATAGGCTATAGTTTAATTAAACTAAAAGGAGGTAGTTATGGCAAAGGAACGATTTGCTGAGGAGTTTAAATCTGAAGCAGTAAGTCAGGCAGTTGAGCGTGGCTATATATCTTGCAGATGTTACTAAGCGATTGAGTGTTTCTGCGCAAAGTCTTTACAAATGGGTGCGAGCATCAAGCCCATCTGATCAGGAGAAGTAGAAACTGAGTTGGTTGAAGTTCTACTTGAGAACCGTAGATTACTTGCGCAGAAAGAGCGGGATATCTTAAAAAAGGCCGTCGCATACTATGGAGTAAAGTATGCGTTCATAGAATCTTGGAAGGAATAGCATGGTGTTGCTGTATTCTTTAGATTGATGGGTAAGTTGATCTCATCAAATAATTTTCGTAATTTGATGAGATCATCTAATCTTCCCTAGTTGTGGACGTGTTCACTAATAACCATTGGTTAATAAATCAAATTGATGCGGACTTAATCAAAAAAACTTATTATCTAAATGCTTTTCTAATATAGTAAGCATATAGACTATACTCCAAATTGGCGTCCTAGGACGCCCTGTCAAACAGGCAAGGCGTCTATAACTACCCAATGTCATCGTTTCAGTGTCGGGTAACCATTAATGAATACCCAGTCCGTGCGTTTGGCTGGGGTATGACAACCCATACAGGTTTCCTTGAAACTTTTTGAAACATTTCTGGAAGGATCCTTAGCATCATAGAGCGCCCAGCCCCAGCCCTCCTGCCAGTGTGCGTTCCCAGGGAAGCGACCCTTGTTGTCCTTTACCATCACAAACCAAATATTGGTCGACCCGGCCCAATGAGCCTTGCCAGTAGTCTGCTCCCCTGATTCAACCTTGCGGACTTCTTTAACCAATATGCTACCGTCGGGGAATTTTCCAGTTTTACGATAGGCATTTACTGCTTCTTTCTGGGCATATACATCATGAAAACCATGGCCAGGGGCCCCGGCGTCTAAAACAACCCAGGAGCCCATGTGATTCCAGTTTAATCTATAGTCCTTGGGAAGACTAATGTTACCTTTCTGGTCCACTATAGTGCCGAACGTGTTATTAAGCAGATCAATATCCGTAGAGGAAATCTTGTCTGCGGCCATGACATTATTACCTACCAGCCAGAGCGTAGCTGCTGCGATTACTTTAATGTGTTTCATTTGATGTTTCTCCTTGATAATATGTGCTGACAAACCAATGCTGTCGCCACAATCTGGTTAAAGCTCAACTTCAACCAGAGGGAAGTCCACGTCCGTGTTTGCGAGGTTGTTGGTGTAGTTGGTTAGGATATTAAGTGCGACGTTCGCAATGATTTCTATTACAGTACCGTCGTCAATCCCTGCGCGGCGAACTTCTTCCAAGTCCTCAGCACTCAGATGCCCCCGTTTTTGCACTACCTTACGGGAAAACGACACAATGGCATTACTCTTTGAAGCAGCGCCTGTTCCGAAACGTGCGCTTAGTATCTCCGCATCGCTCAGACCTGCTCCTTTACTTATCGCGGTATGTGCACTAAGGCAATACTGGCAGCCATTCTCCTGTGCTACGACTAAGGCTACTATTTCACGCTGACGTGTGTTTAGGAATCCTGACCCTAAGGATTCAGAAAGCCGTAGGTAACCATGCAAGGCTGCCGGAGAATTTGCTAACGTTAGAAACAGATTAGGGATCATTCCGATCTTTGACTTGACCGCAATTAGGGTTTGTGACGTATTGGAATCGGTCGCACTTAGTGCGATGGGTGAAATTGTTGGCATGTAATACTCCTAAATATTTAAGTGCAATCGCACAGGGGATATAATATTTGCATTATTAATATTAATGGAATCAATTAGTCTAAATAAGTAGACAATAAGTATCATTAATGAGTGCTTTACGAAGGCAAGGTTTTACAATTACTGCCTAGTAGTGACAATCTGCAGTATGTGATTGCAACCGAAGCCATTTTTAGTGCATATTTACTGATAATTTGCAAAGGAGATTCAACTATTTTGCGCTATGAAGAATCCCACTATGTGCACATGATGCTTACAAGTCATTACAGACTTGGTTTTAGAACATTCGCAGCTTGTGTTTGCGGATCAGGGAATTTAATTGGTAAGTCCTGATTGCCATGTACAACTCCAGTAGTAAACTGCGCGAATTGATGCAGCGGCTGCAGTACGTGTCTGGCTTGCACCTGAGGCTCCAAGGAATAGTGATTTCCACTTATGCCTCGCTGTGTGATTTTTGTATCTTGGTTTTGGGCTTTTGAGGGTTGCAATACGTTAGCCGCCTGAATCAATGGGTCCTTAGAAGTCGTGGCAGCATGCAAGTTGCTGCTTCCGAAGGAAATTAGTAGCAATGCGCTTGCCGCGATCGATAAAGAATGATTTTTAATTTGCTTGGGCATGTTAGTGTCCTATAAATGATTAAAGAAGCAGAATTATTCACTAATAATATAAACTAATGGTATCATTGAGTATTAATTAATATACTGAAAGTTCCAAATGACCGATAGGCTTGCTGGTTTTTTCCGGCATTACACATTCAGCGCAAGAACTTTTTATACTGGTAATCTATGTAGTCAAGAGACCTTCGACAAGAAAGGAGGCACTGGACATCTGCATCTACTGCGTAAAGGTCGGTTGAAGGTGAAATCCCCAGAGCACGAAACGGTGCTTGTGGAAGAGCCGGCTCTAATCTTCTATCCTCGACCAACAGTGCATAGCTTCCTGATAGATGATAGAGAAGGGGTGGATTTAGTGTGTGCTTTCATAGAGCTTGGGGGGGCAGCCGGCAACCCGTTGGCGCGCGCACTACCTGGTTTCATATTGATGCCTTTTCGAGAGTTTCCCAGCCTTGCAGGAACCCTGGATTTATTGTTTGCAGAAGCATTCGATTCTCATTGCGGAAGGCAGACCGCGATTGATTGCTTAACAGAATATTTGCTGATTCAGGTGCTTCGCCATGTGATGGATGATGGCTCTAACCAAATTGGACTGTTGTCGGGGCTAGCGGATAAACGCCTCGCCAAGGCGTTGGCAGCCATGCATGAAAGTCCGGCACATCAGTGGTCGCTGGAATTGTTGGCAAGCACTGCAGGAATGTCACGTGCACGTTTTGCTGTGCATTTTCGCGAAACTATAGGCATGACGCCAGGTGATTACCTTGTCCAGTGGAGGGTTGGCATGGTACAGGAGATGCTAAGACGTGGGCTTCCTATCAATCTGATTGCTCACAAAGTTGGCTATGGGAGCTCAAGCGCATTGTCCAGGGCATTTCGCGCTCAGACTGGCCTGTCTCCAAGTGACTGGAGTAAGCAAGCAGCGGATTGAGATTAAAGAAGTTATCTCAGCATCATTTTTGGGCAATCCGAGTTATATGTGTGAATAAAGCAATTTAAATGAGACGGCTACATTTAACTATGGGACTATCTATAATAATATTTCTCATAGAGGCCGATAAATATAAGACCTATAACAAAATGGCTTATGCCATGTATGATATTACTAAAATATATCAATAAGTAGACCTAAAGATCTCTATAATTACAGTTAGGAATTAAAGCCCTCCCATGAAAATTGACGGCCTTGATCATTTAGTTCTTACTGTCAAAGATATCGAAACATCAATTGCTTTCTATTCAATAGTATTGGGCATGGAGGTCATTACCTTCATCGGCGGGCGAAAAGCACTATCTTTTGGAACACAGAAAATTAACCTGCATCAACATAAAAAAGAGTTTGAGCCCAAAGCTCAACATCCAACACCAGGTTCGGCAGATTTGTGCTTTATCACGTCTGTTCCAATCCCTGAAGTCGTAAACCATCTTTCATTTTGTAATGTGGCTGTAATTGATGGCCCTGTCCAGCGTACAGGAGCTACTGGTCCAATTCTTTCGGTATATTTTCGCGATCCTGACATGAACCTAATCGAGGTTTCAAATCGCGTCCAGACTTGACAAACTTTTCGTGTGAAACGCTAGTTTTTAATAGTACTCAGTGCATAGAAAAGGAAGTAAGAATACCAAACATGCGATGGCGACTATGCAAGTAAAGAGCAAATATCACCTAAAATTTTAGAAAAAATTACTGGGCACTTTAGTCTAGATACATGACCAATTTTCTATTGAATCATTGAAAAAATTTTTAATGCCTGGCAAGCAGATCATTATCTGCTGATTATCCGTAAAAATTTTTGCCTTACAAAGCGAGTTAACACCAGCCCACTTCAAACATAATTTCACTGGATTTACTCGAGAGGCCGCACGGGCTGGGATTCAAACTTTGACGGCTGCTACTATTTTTCAAAAATAGGAGTCCAGTTTCAACTATAAAACTCCTAAAGCTGAAGGCTCAAAAGAAATCATTACATATTCAATGCTTATCTAATACAAACACCCCCTAAGAGTAAAGTTTCCAGCGCGTTGTATTCAACTTGTTAATACCTCCATTCAAAATAGCAATTTCATTTTAGCCTGACAAAAGTTTTAAATAGTCACATAGCTGATTGCTATTGATTTTTAACAAAGGAAGCTAAATATGAAAAACATCGTAACAGTAATTTTGACAACATCTATTATATCTGTATCTGCGAATGCTGCTGAAGTAACAGCAGATACTAATCTAGCTATAGGCGCAAATACAATTCTTGCTAATTTTAAGCGATTGACTGAAGTGCCTGTCGCTGAAACACCTAGCGTTGATAAATCATTAGCCATTGGAGTCAATAATATTCTTGGCAATTTTAAAAGATTGACTCAAGTTGAATTAGATCGTCAAGCGATTAATAGTGCGCCAGAAAATGAGTATATGAAAGCATTATTGAAGCAAGTGCCATCTAAGTAAGATTTTACACCAGCATTACAAGCTAATGCAGAAAAAGCTGCATACATCAAATAACCTAATGAATTTCATTACTACTTGCTGTAAGAAACGTGAGGTTTGATTCATATTATCAACGTATCTTCAGCTGGTTGTAATCACGAGAGTGATTAGTTTGTGTTTCATTAATATCTCAGAATGCTTCGTTTTATGTCTATTAATGCCATTGAGCATACGACATTTGTAAATTCGAAACATATAAAAATTTAAAATATATTGTTTGTGAAAAGGAGATGACCTAGCATGAAAAAAACATTTTTATTATCAGCAATGACTCTAGCAGTTGTTGCTGCCCTCTCTTCAAGCCCAAGCTACGCTATGACCAATACAGATAATAAGTTTTGGTGGCCAGAGCAACTTGATTTGCGACCTTTACGTCAAAATGGCATTGAATCGAATCCGTTAGACAAAAATTTTAATTATGCACAGGAATTTAAAAGGTTAGATATCAAAGCTGTAAAAGCGGATATTGAGAAGGTAATGAAAACTTCTCAACCCTGGTGGCCAGCTGACTATGGTACCTATGCTCCATTTTTTATTCGCATGGCTTGGCATAGCGCAGGTGTTTATCGCGTCTTTGATGGTCGTGGAGGTGCGGCTGGTGGTCAACAACGATTTGAAGCCCTCAATAGCTGGCCTGACAATACAAGTCTTGATAAAGCACGTCGATTATTATGGCCTGTCAAGCAAAAATACGGAAATCAGATTTCCTGGGGCGATTTGATGGTGTTAACTGGTAACGTTGCCTTGGAATCTATGGGTTTTAAAACTTTTGGTTTCGCAGGTGGCCGTGTCGATGATTGGGAAGCTGAGATCGTCAATTGGGGGCCAGAGAAAAAATTCTTAGATGACAAACGTTACTCTGGAAAACGTGATTTAGTTCAACCTCTAGCAGCAGTTCAAATGGGTCTTATTTATGTTAACCCCGAAGGTCCTAACGGCAATCCTGACCCATTATTGGCTGCTCAAGATATTCGCGAAACATTTGGTAGAATGGCAATGAATGACGAGGAGACTGTTGCTCTTATTGCTGGTGGACATACTTTTGGTAAAGCACATGGAGCACACAAGCCAGAAGAGTGCTTGGGTAAAGAGCCTGCAACTGCTGGCATTGAAGAGCAAGGCTTGGGTTGGAAGAACAAGTGTGGCAAAGGCTATAGTGAAGACACTGTAACAAGTGGTTTAGAAGGTGCATGGTCAGTTAACCCGACCCAATGGACCACACAGTATCTTGATAACTTGTTTAATTTTGAGTGGGTACAAACCAAGAGTCCTGCAGGTGGAATTCAATGGGAGCCAGCGAATGCAGATAATACCAAGTTTGTTCCTGATGCACACATTCCTAACAAACGTCATGCACCTATCATGTTTACTACGGATCTATCCCTGAAGTTTGATCCAAGTTACAGCAAGATTGCTAAACGATTTAAAGATCACCCAGAGGAGTATCAATTAGCATTTGCTAAAGCATGGTTTAAACTCACACATCGTGACATGGGACCTCGTACACGTTATTTGGGGGCTGAAGTTCCAAAGGAGGTCTTGATATGGCAGGATCCTATCCCAGCTCTTAATCATGCTCTGATTGATACACAAGACATCGCTATACTTAAATCAGTTATTCTTTCATCAGGTGTATCCAGCTCTGCTTTGATACGAACTGCATGGGCATCAGCCTCCACATTTCGTGGTACAGACATGCGTGGCGGTGCCAATGGTGCGCGAATTCGTTTGGCACCTCAAAAAGATTGGGAAGCAAACAATCCAATAGAGCTGCAATCAGTAATTACTAAGCTTGAATCTGTGCAAAAGGCTTTTAACAAAACACTCAAAGGGGATAAGCAAGTTTCTCTTGCAGATGTAATTGTTTTGGCGGGTAACGTGGCTGTTGAGCAAGCTGCCAAAAAAGCAGGTTTTGAAATTAAGGTCCCATTCAAACTTGGTAGAATGGATGCAAATCAATCCCAAACTGATGTGCAGTCATTTAGTTTTTTAAAGCCAACTGCTGATGCATTTAGAAACTATTACACTTCGGACAGCTATTTATCCCCTACAGAAGCCTTAGTCGATAAGGCAGTTATGTTGAATTTAAATATACCAGAGATGACTGCATTGTTAGGTGGCTTACGTGTGTTGGATACGAACACAGGGAATACTCAACATGGCGTATTTACATCCAGGCCTGGTACTCTAAGCAATGACTTTTTTGTTAATTTGTTAGATATGTCGACCGAATGGAAAAAGTCCTCGAAAGAAGGACTCTTTGAGGGATATGATAGGTCAAACAAAAAGCTAAAATGGAGTGCGACACCTGTAGATTTGATTTTCGGCTCACATTCTGAGTTACGTGCTGTGTCTGAGGTGTACGCAGCTAGTGGGGGTAACAAAAAGCTGGTGCAAGACTTTGTCAAAGCATGGAGTAAAGTGATGGAAGCTGATCGCTTTTAATTACTAGTTCGTACTATTGTCATTAAAGGGGGCAACACGATTTGGTGTTGTCCCTTTTTATTCATGTGATTTATAAATATTAAAGCCTTAAGAGGCCATGTCAATTGCGATTATTGTTTTGAATGCTTCCATTCATGGAATGAATGGCACTTCTAACGTGTTTTCTTTTCAATACTTACTTGAAGCTAAACATAGTTGCTTACCAAGTACCTTAATTGCTAGACGAATTGGATGCTGTAATTGTTATAGGAGTTATTGAATGAATTTGAGAGATTTATATTACCTAGTAGCAGTGGCTGAGCAAAAGAGTTTTAGTAAAGCTGCAAATCAATGCGCCATAAGCCAGCCTACACTCAGTAATCAAATTAAGAAACTGGAAAAACGACTTGAAGTGCAGATTTTTGAGCGAGACTCAAAAAATGTTCGTTTAACACAAGTAGGTGATGAGATTATTGAAGTTGCACGACGAATTACCAATGATGCAAATAAAATTAAACAAATTGCGAAACTGGCGGTTAATAACTTCGAAAACAAAATAACAATGGGTGCTTTCCCGACACTCGCAAATTATGTATTTCCAGAATATGTTTTTAGACTAAAACAAATATATGACGATATGAAGATTACTATCATCGAAGAAAAAACAGATGTACTGATTAATATGCTTTTAACTAGCAAAATTGATGTCGCATTTCTAGCATTACCAGTTGAAGATGATAGGTTGGAAGGAGTGACATTATTTGAGGACCCTTTTTATTTGGCCGTTTATCAAGACCATCCGCTCGCCGAATATCATTCCATTGATCTTCATAACTTGGTAAATGAAGACTTGCTTTTATTAGACGAAGGTCATTGTCTAAGATCGCAAATCCTTAAACTTTGTTCGACCACACAAAGCTTAGGTAATGACTTTAGAGCTGCAAGCCTCGAAACCTTGAGGGTAATGGTCAAGGCTGGAATTGGAATAACACTGATGCCTAGTGTTTGTATTTATCCAGATGAGAGTAGTATTAGTTACATTCCCATCGTATCTGAACCATTTAGAACAATAGGGCTTTTTTGGCGCAAAAATAATATACGTAAAGCCTTTTTTAATGAAGTGGCCATCAATCTTACATACAAACCAGAGCAAGAAGAGTTTTAGATTATAGACTTCGCCCGCTTTAGTAGACGTTTATTGACTTCTACTTTGTAACTTTTCAAACGCCATCGGGCTCATCTGAACAAGATGACTGTGCCGACGTTTTCTATTGTAAAACACTTCGATATATTCAAATATCTCTGATTTGGCTTCCTCCCTCGTTGCATAGATTTTTCGTTTGATGCGCTCTATCTTTAAGCTGCTAAAAAAGGACTCAGCCACAGCATTGTCCTAACAATTCCCACGACGACTCATACTCGTTACTAAATGGTTGTCCTTGCACCATCTGGCAAAGTGTCTCGTCCTAAAATAGATTGACAGTTATTCACTTATTTCAGGTTGATTAAGAAATGCTCGATGCACCGCATCGGGCATTTTGTATTTCAGGCTTAAGTGTGGCTTTTGCTCATTGTAAATCTTGATCGATTGCTTGACCATCAATCTTACCTCTATTAAGTCTTTGGGTTTATTAAGCAGAAATTCGTTTTTCAATATCCCATTCACACGCTCAGCCAGCGCATTCTGGTAACAATCATATCCATCTGTCATTGAACAGGTAATCTGGTGTTTCTGATGAATTCCCTGATATTCCGCAGAGCAATATTGAATGCCTCGGTCAGAATGATGAATCAAGGGCAATGTATCGCTTCTTGTTTGCAGCGCCATCTTTAAGGCCTTAGCTACCGCCTTGGTCTGCATATGCTCATCCCCTTGATAGCCCACGATCTTCCTGGAATAGGCATCTGTAATCAAACTTAAATAGGTGTTCTGGGTTTGTGTCGGCAGGTAGGTGATATCTGCTACCCACAGACCTGTTCAGGTCTATTGGGTATGACTTGCCGCTGTCCAGGCTTAAGTAAGTTGGGGTGTTTGTAAAATCGATGGTGGCTATGTGTCGTCTTGTGATAACACCGTTTGGGATGTATTAGCATGCGTGCCTGCCGCAGTACCTCAAATAAGGCATCACGTCCTATCTTGATGTGGTGTTCGGCCAGCTGCTCTTGCAACATATGGTGTAGCTTGCGTGTGCCTATTCTGGGTTGCGCCATGCGCTGCTCTTTAATCAGTTGCACAACAGTCTGATACTGTTGCGTCTTCGCCGTTTCAGCCATTGTGCGCTGGTAATAGGCTTGTCGGCTGATGCCGACAAGCCTACGTAACCAGGTAAGTACCGTTGAACTACCCTGTATGCCATAGCGATCTTGAGCCTCTAAATAAGTCAGGTCTCCTCGCTCCACCTGTTCAACAACTGCTAATTTAAAAGATAGTGTGTAATCTTTACATGTCCTCTTAATGCCAGTATTCATTTGACGCTCCTTGATTTAATTCAAAAAGTGTCAAGCTATTGCAGGACGGGACAAATCAAAAAATAAAAGGGACTCCAAATTAAGAGTCCCTTTAACTTTTGTAAATATTAAAAAAACAACAAATATGTTTATTTAGAACAAATCAAAACGGTCAGCATTCATTACTTTGTTCCAGACATAAATGAAATCATTAACGAATTTCTGATTGTTATCATCTTGTGCATAGACCTCCGCGATGGCACGAAGTTCTGAATTAGATCCAAACACCAAATCTGTTCGTGATGCAGTTCTCACTTCCTTACCAGTCTTACGATCTTTAGCTACATAGTTGTTATAACCCGCCTTCTCCCACTTAACCTCCATGCTTAATAAAGTCTTAAACCATGAATTATCAAGACGACCAGATCCAAACAAACCTTGACCAGTATGACTTACACCAAGAGATCTTAAGCCTCCAATGAGTAAAGTCATCTCTGTTGGTGTTAGGCCAAGCAACTGCGCCTTATCCAACATCATTTCTTCAGGACTGGCTGCAAATTCTTTTTCTACATAGTTACGGAAACCGCATGCTCGCGGCTCCAAATGTGCAAATGAATTTACATCTGTCTGTTCTTGTGTAGCATCACCACGCCCTGGTACAAACGGAACCTTAGCGCCAGAAGCTTGTTCAATTGCCATCGTTCCAGCAAGCACTATCACATCCGCGACTGACGCTCCAGTGTCAGCCGCTATCCTTTCATAGATAGGTAATACTTTATCTAGTTGCGCTGGTTTGTTGGCTGCCCAGTTTCGCTGTGGTGCAAGGCGAATACGAGCCCCATTGGCTCCTCCACGTTTATCAGAACCTCGGAATGTGCTAGCTGAGGCAAACGCGACTTCAACCATTTCAGTGATAGAAAGACCAGCATTTTGAATAGCTGCTTTTATTGACTCAACTGCATATTTTCTGTTGCCTGCAGGAATTGGGTCTTGCCAAATATAGGTGGCTTCTTTGAAATCGCCAGCTACATAATTGCTCTTTGGGCCAAAATCACGATGCACCAATTTAAACCAAGCACGTGCAAAGCTCTCACCAAACTCCTTAGGATTAGCTAAGAACTTCTCTCCAATTGCACGGTATGCTGGGTCCATCTTTAAAGCCATATCAGCTGTGGTCATAATAGGCTTCACTTTTTTACCACTACCATCTACTTCAGGCGCCATCTTACTTTCAGGTAAGTTAATAGGTGTCCATTGATGAGCTCCAGCTGGACTCTTGGTCAATTCCCATTCATAGCCATAAAGCAATTCTAAGTAACCCATATCCCATTGAATTGGATTTGATGTCCATGGACCCTCAATTCCACTTGTAATGGTATCAACTCCCTTGCCACTCTTGTGGCTACTCTCCCAGCCAAAACCCTGCGCCTCAATATCGGCGGCTTCAGGGCTGTCTCCTACACATGAAGCTGGTCCATTTCCATGTGCTTTACCAAATGTATGGCCACCTGCTGTGAGTGCAAATGTTTCTTCGTCATTCATCCCCATACGTTTAAATGTTTCGCGTATATCTTGCGCGGACAGCAATGGATCCGGATTACCATTAGGACCTTCTGGGTTTACGTATATCAACCCCATTTGTACTGCTGCTAATGGATTTTCTAAGTCTTGTCGACTTGCGCCATAACGATTGTCACCAAGCCACTTGTCTTCTGAGCCCCAGTAAATATCTTTTTCTGGATGCCAAATGTCTTCACGGCCAAGTGCCGTTCCATGATTTGGGCCATCCATATCTTCTATTGCAACATTACCTGCAAGTACAATTAAATCGGCCCAAGAGAGTTTATTGCCATATTTTTCTTTGACTGGCCATAACAAACGACGTGCTTTGTCGAGATTGCCATTATCTGGCCATGAATTTAATGGGGCAAAACGCTGTGCGCCAGTTCCAGCGCCACCTCGGCCATCTCCGCTTCGATAAGTGCCGGCAGCATGCCATGTCATACGAATAAAGAATGGTCCATAGTGACCATAATCAGCTGGCCACCAATCCTGACTATTGCGCATTACTGCCTTGATATCGGCTTTGACAGCAGCAATATCAAGTGTCTTAACGGCTTGACGATAATTAAAATCACCTAATGGGTTAGATTTTTTGTCATGTTGACGCAAAATGTCCAAATTGAGTGCATTTGGCCACCATTGATGATTTACTTGGCTTTGTGTTGTAGCTGCGCCATGGCCAAATGGACATTTGCCTGAGTTTGTCTGCTTTTCCATTTCTTATTCCTTTTTATATGATAGTGTTTATCTGGTGAAAGCAAAATTTGCCAATAGTTCTTCGACTAATTCTGCTGAAGCTCGGTTGAATTCAAAAAGAAAACAACCAGGCTTTTGAGTCAACGATGAGAGGCTTTCTCTAAATGTTACTCCTCTTGTGTTTTGTAAATTCAATACACTTTCTCCAATTAATGTTATTAAACGCAAGCAAATGATAGATAATATTTATCAATAAATATAATTGTTTATTTTAATTCTATTGATAAATTATTTTTATTGTTCTACCCGTTATAGAGAATGGACTTCCCAAACTTTGCTAGACATTCTTACAGTTTAATTTAACTTAGTGGCTCCTCTGTTGATTAAAAAGGCAGCTCAAAAACTTTAAGTGCGACATATTATGACGCATTAATTTGCTATGATGATATTCAATCAATAAGAAAGAGAATACATAATGGCAGGCCATGGACTCTCCAAATCACGTATTGCCGCCTGGCGTCAGTGTCCTAAACGTTTATGGCTGCAAATCCATCGGCCTGAGCTGTTGGAAGTGTCTACAGCATCTGAGCGAGGTTTTCAGATCGGTTATGAAGTCGGCGCGATCGCCCAAGGCCTTTTCCCGAACGGGATTCTCATTAAAGATGACGATAATCTATCGGCTGCACTTGCTGCTACGAAAGCAGCAATCAATGAAAACCCGGAACTGCCAATCTTTGAAGCTACATTTCAGCATGATGGCTTGCTAGTACGTTCAGATTTGCTGATCCCCACAGTTGATGGTTATCGTATGGCTGAGGTTAAATCCAGTGCCAGTGTAAAGCCATACCATATCGATGACTGCGCCATACAGGTATGGGTACTCAAGCAGAATAATATTGAGTTAAGTTCCATTGAGTTGGCTCATATTGATACAAGTTTTGAATATCAGGGCGATGGCAATTATCAAGGCCTGTTTCATCACGAAAAGCTGGACGATAAGATATTGCCACTGCTTGAATCAATTCCCAATTGGATTACAGAAGCGCGCAATACCTTAGCCGGTGATGAGCCATCCATTGAAGTTGGCGCACAATGTGACGAACCCTTTGAATGTCCATTCAAGGCCTATTGCACACGTGGCATGGTGGCACCGGTAAAACCGGAATTTTCACTGGATGTGATGTATCGCATGCAAACGACCGTTAAGGATGAGTTGCTCCGTAAAGGCTTTGATGATGCTCGCCTAATACCTCCCGAGTACCTTAATGACATCCAGCAATGGATACAGCGAGTGAGCCAGACAGGTACCGCTGAGCTTTTGCCACAGGCTGCAAAGATACTCGACGATTTACCCTATCCGAGGTATTACCTGGATTTTGAGACAATCACCTTGGCAGTGCCTCGCTGGGCAAAGACACGACCGTACAGCACGCAAGTGCCATTCCAGTGGTCATGCCATATTGAAACGTCACAAGGTCAATTGCAGCATGAAATGTTTCTGAGCGTCACGGGCGAGGATCCAAGACGTGCCTGTGCTGAAACGATGATTGCTACGTTGGGTAACAATGGCCCAGTCTTCGTTTATTACCAGTCCTTTGAAAAAAGCCGCATCGCTGAGCTCGCAAAACTGTTCCCGGATCTTTCGGATGCGTTACTGGCCATCAACCAACGTATTGTGGATTTACTCCCGATTACGCGTGCCAATTACTACCACCCTGAAATGAAAGGGTCGTGGTCAATCAAAGCCGTATTGCCGACCATTGCACCGGATCTTGATTACACCCGGTTAGTGGTTGGAGGCGGCGAAGATGCACAGGAAGCGTATCGTGAGATCGTACATCCTGATACCCCTTGTGAGCGCAAGCAAGTGTTGACCGAGGGACTGCGTGAATATTGCACTTTGGATACTTTAGCCATGGTGCGCTTGGTGTGGTTTCTTCAGGGATATCAACAGCCAATCCAGCAGCAAAGTTAATCATGCGTATCGGTATATTTTTTGTAGTGGATAGTGTGCTCATCAGTGATTCGCTTCCGGTCGAACAAGGCCAGCGCTATGGAGACCATATTGAGCATGGTGGGCATTATAATTACTGGCTAAATCTGGTACCAACTACTTCTGCTGAAACGGTGTTCAAATCGCATGCTTATGATTACTATCTGCGCGGCAGAGCTGTCTATGATGTTAAGCATCACCAAGTGAAGCCGTATGTTGATCATTGTATCGATACAGCGGCACTCGCAACCATTAGGTCTTCATTAGCACTACCCGGCAACACACGCATTAGCCATGACGAACATTATCAGTGCCATCACTGCAATCAAATGTTCATGGATGATTTTGATGAAACGAATGAGTGAAACTTTGTACTGGAAAGGGATATTGCAATGATGGTTGTTTACAACAACGAGCAATTCAGTGTTTGCGATACGCAGTTACAGTTAAAACGAACCACTGGCATGGTCAAAGTTAATACAGGAATCGTTACTGACAAAGATGTGCAAAGAGTCGATGAGTTTGCTCAGGATATATCGTGGGGCGGCATGAACCCTATATTAGTCAGCGCTCGTCGCTTGTACTTTCAGCTGGATAATGGCGAACCGCTTGCAGATCCTGTCGGGCAGGCTTCACAACGGCTGGAGTGTGTTTGGGAGTTTATGACAACCTATGAAAACCAATTGGTTAAAGATACTGAACATGGATAGCATTCAGCCTTGAAAGACCACTATGCCAAAAAATGATAAGAAATCTACCTTGCTGCGCCAATGGGAAATGATGCGTATGCTCACCGTGAGCCGTTACGATAAACAGTCGGACGGTCGATGGGATAAAGCCAGTGAGATTACTACCAAGCTCAATGAAAAAGGCTATAAAGTATCTGTACGAACCGTTCAGCGTGACCTGCAAGAATTAAGCGAAATTTTTGATATAGAAGTTAATGACAAAAACCCGCGCGATTACGGCTGGAGATGGAGAAAAGGTTCTGATCTGAATATCCCTGGCATGAGCGTACCTGAAGCACTCGCCATGCGCCTGGTGGAAACCCACATGAAACAACTGTTGCCGGCTGCCATGCTGGATGGCTTGCAAGGAGTTTTTAACCTGGCGCAAGCCAAGCTGGATAAAGTTGAAGCAGTCAACCGCAACCACACGAAAGACTGGTTGGATAAAGTGCGTGTTGTACCCCCATCGCAGCCCATGCTGCCCCCAACGGTTGATCAGGACATTCAGGCGGATATTTACCAGGCACTGCTAGACAGCAAGCAGATCAAGGCAAGCTACCAACCCATCGGTAATAACCAGCCAAAAGAGTATGTCATGCATCCGCTTGGCCTCATTATGCGCGGCGCGGTGTCTTACCTTGTCGCCAGTGCATGGAATTATGCTGAAGTGCAGTTGTATGCATTGCATCGATTCAGCAAAGTAGAGATTTTAAACGAAGCAGTCAGGGCGTCTGAAGGCTTCAACCTGGATGCGTCCATTGCCAATGGCTTGGCCGACTTTGCAAATCAAGGCACACCTATTCAACTGGAGTTGCGCTGTACGCAATGGGTTGCCGCTTATCTTGCAGAAACGCCACTATCTGTTGATCAGAAAATAGAGCCAGAGTCAGACGGCTGGATGCGACTGACAGCAACTGTAAATGACACCTGGCAATTGCAATGGTGGCTGATGGGACAAGGGGCTGGGGTGGAAGTTTGTGGGCCGTCAGAATTGCGTGAGGAAATAAAATTTAAGTATTTAAATGCTATTAATATTTATATGAAAAAGGAATAGATGTGAATAAATCTAGCTTAACCACGGTGCTAGTAAAAAAAGCTTTTGAAGAGGAGTTTGCCGAGATAAGACACAAGTTTGAAGTATTTGAACTATCTGTGTCGGAAGCAGCAACATGTTCAGAGCCATATGTTGCAAATCCAGGTGTTTATATATTTTGGCATTCTGAACGTGGAGTCATCAAGGTTGGAAGGCATCTTACAAATTCACGCAAAAGGGCTTTAGAGCATATAAAAGATAATACTGGTGGAACAATGGCAGAACTTAGAAATGACCAAAAAGCCAAGTTAATTCTTTTTAATTTGAAGGACTCAAAAAGCAAACACTGGGCAGCAGCCTTGGAAATTTTTTTTGAAGTATATCTTTCAGAAATAGGCGCTCTTGAAATAAAGGCAGGCAGGCTTGGTTAGTAATTTTTAAGAACAAAATATGATTAATATTTCGATTGACCTTGATTTTGAAAAATGGGCCTGAAAATGAAGGAAAATTTCACCGTTGAGCAACTACAAGAACGTGCATTTTTGAGGGTGGCGAGAGTTCTTTTCGAGTTATGGGAAGAGGGGTGCGGGATTCATACCAGAATTCTTGATTGGCTGATACCAGATGAATATGTGTTAATAGGTTCATCAACTATTGAAGCAAGTTACCGTGAGCATGTGGTGCCCTGTGTGGTAATAATTGATCATTGCATTTTATTATTTGAGAAAAATACATCACTTGAAGAAGTGGCAAATGAAATTCGTCGATTACTAAAAATTGCAAAAATCACTCGTGAGGAGGCTGAAAAAATTGATAAGGTTCTTAAGCTAAAAACGCGTATGCCAAATGGCTGGGATGTTAGTACTGGTAGCGTTCTTGCTCGACTTGAAGCAGCAAATATAGCTATCGAAAAAAGCCATAGAGAAAGTCACGGCTAATTCATTAGAAAGATTTTAGTAAATGAAGTATCAAAAAACCATAGAAAAAATAACTAGCGGTAGCATGTCTCGGTCTGATTTAGTAAATATAAAGAAAAATGCAGAAGAAAAGTTTTCTAAAGGTGATCTCGACGCAAGAGATGTTTTGATCGCCATTAATAACGCAAAACCTATCGATGCTTATATCTTATTTATGGGCTTCTGTCCAAACGCAGACTTTAGCAATCGACTTGATACTGAATGGAAAGCACAAGGTATTTGTAAATTTGATTTTCCTGAAAGTGAAGTACAGGTAGAGCGATTCAATACAATTTGTGCAGGTGACAGAGTTGTATTAAAGAAAATAGAGACATTTGGCAAAACCATGAGTTTATTTGGGCATGGTCGCGTAAAGTCTGTTGCATATGATGAAAATGGAATTAGATACCTAATAATGAATTGGTCGCCTCAAGAAAGAATCATTGAGGTTCCGCTTATGGGAGCTTTCTCAACCGTTAACATTAAATCCATAGAAGCGGTTGAAGATGAAATGCCAGAAGAGTTTTGGCGTTGGCTAGAAGAATAACTCCAACTTATGAGGACACTTACACAAGATTTATTATTACCAGTTATCAACCAACAAACCAACCAATGACAGCCAACACCAACAACTGCCAACACGAGTTTGCCAGGATCAATGGGCGCACACTCAAAAACGCCTTAATGACAACCAAGGCAAACCATAGGTTTGGCAAATTTGGCTTTAATGATTGGGTAACGGTCTGCCCATGCTGTGATGCCTATGCTCTGGGCATTGAAACAACGCATCCTTGGCCTTTTCTTTGTTCTGATGGAGTAATGCGCACAGCCTCAGACTTTGATCACGGTGCATGCCACAACGTGACGAAGAATCTGAACTTCAGCGGCTTTTCTTTTTCTGAGTCGGCACTTGCAAGTGCCATCGAATTGATTAAAAGCGAGGATACGACAACCAAGTATGTTGAGAGCTTGGGAGAAGGCATCAGATATCATTTTGACACTGAATCAGTACTGACATTCAGCGAGGCCGTTTGCGCATGGGGAAGAGGTCAGCGTGTATGGGCCAATCTTGTTCGGCGGAATCACGATAAAAGGAAGCTCGGGGCTTTATTGTCTGACTGGCTCGGTCGAGCACTTGAGGACGAAGATGAGAATGTTATCCGGCGCGGCATTGAAATCAATGGGCTTTCAGTATCATTTGCCAGCAAGCATCTCCGAATGCTTGCACCTGAAAGATTTGCTGTTTTGGATAGTGTCCTTTGTGAAGGGTTAGGTTTTGCACTAAACCCCAAGGGATATAAGCTATTTCTTGGTAACCTGAGATCCTTCAAGGCCGAATATCAGGTCCCTTGGAGTTTAGCTGACATCGAGTCCGCTATTTTCCTGCTTGTGCGCCAGCAGGTTAGGTCCAGCTAATAATGCCTTGTGGCGTGACACCATGTCAGAAGGTGCCCGCATAAACTCAAATCAATATAAACGAAATAACGATCATGAAATCGCATATAAATAATTACAAGAATGCACTCATTGAACTCAAGCATATCGAATTGGAGTTGTTGAATGGACGATCCCATCACTTCAGACATTTCGTGGATCGGTACTACTGTTATAAAAACGGATTTGTAAACCGGTCAGGCATGGCGGACTGGGAGGGAATGGTGTGGCACGGGATTGTCTCTATTGAGGCGCGTTTGCTCGGAGATCGCAAGCAAGTTGTTAAGGAACATGTTGTTCCATTACGCATCATTACTCAGATGCTCACTGAACATGCTGCTTCAGGTGACTTTTCATGCGAGTCAATTGCCGATCTGCTTGATCGCTATTTGGTTTTTGCAACCATTTCAAAACGTGAAGATGCGTTGTTGAGGCAGAACGGCCTGACAAGCCAGATGCCGGAAGGGTTCTATCAAATGGGCAATCCTTTACACAAGAATCTTCTGGCGCGCTACCTAGCCGTTGGAATACAGCTTGAGGAACAGAATGGATAAGCCAGAGAGCAACGTCTCCACAGGAGAATTTGATTGCAGTGCCGCAGACTCTCCTTTGGAGAGGGATCTGCATCGCGCGATGCGCTGTCCTTTATTCGGCCCATGTGCCGAACTTGCACTGAAGGGGGATTCAGTTTGTTACCGTTTCCCCGAGAGCAGGTTCGTCGAGGGGGCAATCGTCAGTTGCAATACGACCCGTCTGGCATTTGCAGCTTTTGGACTGCGCACCCGACTTCATGAGGATTTTCCGGAATACTTCCGTCGCTGGCTCTACGAAGAACATATGGCTAAGCAACATCGTGTCGACTGGCGTTTTGATGCCGAGGCTTCAATGTTCGGGCTGGAGGCGGACTTGTTTATTGCCATCGGAGACCCTCTCTCACAAACATCGTGGAACGCGGCACGGGATGCGACTCGCTCGGCAAAGGAAAAAGGTGCATTGACGCTATTGATGGCGCCTGTGAGCTTTAGATTTCGGCATCATGTTTCATTCAGTCCGGAATACCAGATCGAAGATGCGGACTGCCTGTTGAGTTCTGACACCGATGATCCATGGTGGAGTGCATACGAAATATTGCTAATGCTGACAAGTTGCCTGCGCGATAAGGAAACACCTGGGATTCATCTTGAAGTCCTGCGGCAGATTTTTTCAGAAGGCTCTCAGGCTTTCATGACCGAATGGGGAGCATCTCGAAAACTGCACAATCCGCAGAGCTGGATTTCAGCTAATGCAGATATTCTGAAGGATCATGATCTTCCGGCAGGGTTTAGGCCTATTGGCATGCTTCTTATTCTTGAAGAGTTGATGACCAAGGATGAGATCGAAGTAGCAAAATCCAGTTTGATCAATGCCTTTCCAGATGCCGAAACGATCGAGGTTATTTATCGGCCGAGAAAGGATGACAGATCAGGCAAAAGCCTATCGGGGATACTTTTATATAGCGGCGAATTAGGGGTCGTCTCAGAAAACGGAAAATAAAGCACGCTAAGCGTGCGTGGAGGCTGGCACCCAGCGGTACAGCGTCGGAATGGACACGCCGAGGTTCTTGGCCACGTCCTTGGGCGGCACCCCGCTGGCCAGCAGCTTCTTGGCCGACTCGATCTTGCTGTCGGTCATCTTCGGCTTGCGGCCGCCTTTGCGGCCGAGCTGCTTGGCGACTTCCAGCCCGGCGCGGGGGCGCTCGACGGTCAGCTCGCGCTCCATTTCGGCAAGGCTCGCCATGACGTGGAAGAAGAACCGCCCGGATGGTGTGCCGGTGTCGATGGAGTCGGTGAGGCTCCTGAACTGGACACCGTGCTTGTGCAGATCGCCGACCAGATCGACCAGTTGCTTGACCGACCGGCCCAGCCGGTCGAGCTTCCAGACGACCAAAGTATCGCCTTCGCGCAGCATTTCGAGCGTCTTGGCCAAGCCAGGCCGGTCTGCCCGCGTGCCACTCACCTTGTCCTCGAAGACCTTTTTACATCCGGCCTTGCTCAAGGCTTCGCGTTGCAGCTCCAGGTTCTGATCCTGCGTCGAGACGCGCGCATAGCCAATCAACATGGCTTGTCTCGCGCCCGGTCGATGCGTTCCTGCATCGCCTGCATCACTTCTTCGTGGGTGTACGATCTGGCGTTGGCGTCGGTGGCTTGCCGCAGGGCTTCCTCAACCTCGCGCGTCATCCGCTCGTAATCCTCCGGCCACAGCGCTTGCTCCATGCGCAGCGACGCCTGACCCAGCAGGTGCAGCAGGCTGAACAGCCGCATGTCGTTGGTGGCGACGATGCGCTCCCGAATCTGCTCCTGAATAGCTTCGCTAGCCCGATGCGCTTGTGGTGTGGCAGTCCCCTCGTAGTCAGCGGGGAATTCCGCTTCCTCGGCAATCCTTGCCCAGGCGCTGGCCAGCGCCTCGATGGTTGACGTGCTCATTTCCGCCGCTCCTGTGCTCTTTGGCGAATCAACCGGCCAAGGGGCCTCGACGCGAAAACCAGCAGCATCACGCCTATCGGATACCAGGTCGAGAAGACCACCAAGGCATCGAAGGCTGGCCGTCCGGTGTTGGTAGGCAGTACGGCGGTCACAGCCATCAACCCGCCGACCGTCCAGATGATGCGCCACACGTAGGGCATCACGCGGGGCACGTAGCCGTCATCGAAAGCGGTCTGGTAGTAGCGGCGCAGGCCGCGCTCGGCAAGCGCCTGGCGCTGCCGCTCCGACAGCGCATCCGTCCGGCCATACCAGCGCCGGAATGGTGGACAGCGCAGCAGCAAAGG
>NZ_KB913035.1:533361-2122992 GCF_000384255.1 Methylotenera mobilis 13
GGCGCAGCAGCGCCAAGATCGGCGCGGGCAAGTTCAGGCCGCTACGGCCGCTGCAACCGGCTTAGCGTGCTTTATTTTCCGTTTTCTGAGACGACCCCTATTACATATTGTTGAGAGTGCAGCGATCCCGGCTGGCTGGTTCAAGTCTTACTCTGCTTACGCAGGTGTACAAGATGCGATGGTGCAGTGGTGGTATGGTCACAACGCAGTTGGTTTCTTCCTGACAGCGGGTTTCCTGGGCATGATGTACTACTTTGTGCCTAAGCAAGCTGAGCGTCCAGTGTATTCTTACAGCCTGTCTATCGTGCACTTCTGGGCACTGATCTTCACTTACATGTGGGCGGGCCCTCACCATCTGCATTACACCGCATTGCCTGACTGGACTCAGTCTTTAGGTATGGTGTTATCACTGATTCTGTTTGCACCAAGCTGGGGCGGTATGATCAACGGTATCATGACTTTGTCCGGCGCATGGCACAAACTGCGCACAGACCCTATCTTGCGCTTCCTGATTGTTTCCCTGTCTTTCTACGGTATGAGTACCTTTGAAGGTCCGATGATGGCGATCAAGACTGTAAACGCTTTGTCTCACTACACTGACTGGACCGTTGGTCACGTGCACTCTGGTGCCTTGGGCTGGGTTGGTTTTATTTCTATCGGTTCCCTGTACTTCCTGATTCCACGTTTGTTCGGTCAGAAACAAATGTATAGCGTGAAAGCGATTGAAGTGCACTTCTGGATGGCAACGATTGGCGTGGTGTTGTACATCGCTGCGTTGTGGATCTCTGGCGTGATGGAAGGCCTGATGTGGCGTGCGATGAACGCTGACGGTACATTGGCTTATACCTTCGTTGAGAGTGTGAAAGCTAAACCTCCATACTACATTACTCGTGCTTTTGGCGGTTTCTTATACATGAGTGGCCTGGCTTTGATGCTTTGGAACACGATCAAAACTGCCCGCAGTGGCAAACCAGCCACTATCGCTGTACCCAATGCATTAGCACACGCCTAAGGATTAAAAATGGCATCACATGATCAAACCAGCAATAACTTGCACGAGAAGATTGAAACCAATAACTTTCTTCTAATCGTACTCACATTCATCACAATCTCAATGGGGGGATTGGTTGAGATCGTCCCCCTGTTTTTTCAGAAATCCATGACCGAGCCTATCCGTGGGTTGCAGCCTTACACTGCGCTGCAATTGGCTGGTCGTGACATTTACCTGCGTGAAGGTTGCTACAACTGCCACTCACAGATGATTCGCCCGTTCCACGCGGAAACGCTGCGTTATGGACACTACTCAGTGGCTGGTGAGTATGTTTACGATCACCCGTTCCAATGGGGTAGTAAGCGTACAGGTCCTGACCTTCACCGTGTGGGTGGCAAATACAGCGATGACTGGCACCGTGTTCATCTGAACAACCCACGTGATGTGGTTCCAGAATCCATCATGCCAGCATACCCATTCTTAAATGAGACATTGGTTGATCATGAAAGTATTGGTGATCATATGGCCGCACTACGTAAAGTTGGAGTGCCTTACACCGACGAGCAGATCAAGGCGGCTGGCGCAGAAATCAAAGGGAAAACCGAGATGGATGCACTGGTTTCATACCTGCAAGTACTCGGCACTTACCTCAAATAGGAATACACACCATGGACACCATAAATATTCTTCGCATTTTAGTTACCGTAGTGAGTTTTGTTCTATTTGTAGCAATCCTACTTTGGGCTTGGTTCAATCGCGACTCCAGGCAGTTTAAGGATGCACAGCATCTACCATTTGAGCAAGACTAAATACCAGCGGACAGATTAAGGAAAACAGCATGAATGATTTTGTAAATGGATTCTGGCCGATCTGGATTTCGACCATTACTTTAGGGGGGATCGCCGGTTGCGTAGGCTTGCTGATTTTTGCAAGCCGTATCAAAGTACCGCTGGACAGCGACAACACCAATGGCCACGAGTGGGACGGCATTAAAGAAATGAACAATCCGCTGCCAAGATGGTGGGTATGGTTATTTATAATTACTGTGGTGTTCTCACTCGGTTACCTGTATCTATATCCTGGGCTTGGTGACTTTAATGGCAAGTGGTCATGGACCCAAATTGGCGAGTACGAAGCTGAAGTTGCAAGAAACAATGCGAAGGTTGCACCACTATATGCAAAATACGCAGCCATGCCTGTAGAGGACGTTGCCAAGATCTCTGAAGCCCGTGATATCGGCAAACGTATTTTCCTCAACAACTGTGCCGCTTGCCATGGTTCAGATGCCAAAGGTAGCCGTGGTTTCCCTAACCTGACGGATACTGACTGGTTGTATGGCGGTAGCCCAGAGCGTATTAAAGAAACTATTACTGGTGGTCGTATCGGCATGATGCCGCCGATGGCTGCAGCTGTTGGTAGCGAAGAAGACGTGAAAAACGTGGCTAACTACGTATTAAGTCTGTCTGGCAGTATTCATGACTCTGGTCGTGCCAATGCCGGTAAAGACAAGTTTGTCGTGTGTGCAGCTTGCCACGGCCCTGAAGGCAAAGGTAACCAGATGATTGGTGCACCTAACCTGTCAGACAACACTTGGTTGCATGGCCAGGGTGAAGCCGCGATTATCAAGCGTATTCACGAAGGTAAAACCAACCAGATGCCAGCCTGGGAAGAAAAATTCAGTCCGGAGCAAATTCATTTGCTGACTGCTTATGTTTGGGGTCTCTCAAACACTATTAACTAGGTATGACACTGTTCAGACGATTGATTGAACTACTGCTCAAAGGCTATTGGATAGAAACCCTTTTCAAGGAGGATCAATTTTGACACTCGCCTTGAGCAACACTAAATAAATTACATTAAATAGATTGCATCGTCGTAACTATCTGTTAGAAAATTCGCCTCAAGAAAAACAACCTGTTGACATTATTGCCATGGGCCTCGAACAACTCGCCGCACTCAAGAAGCAACTTGCTGAAGAAAAGAAGTCTGAGCAATCAGCAAATAAAGCAAAAACCAAAAACACTAATCCTGTCGATCCTGTGGTCTTAATCATTGGTAAGCTACAGAGGCTTTACCCTAAAGCCTTCCCGAAAAACCCAACCCCAAAAGTACCTTTAAAAATCGGCATTCTTGAAAATCTCCAATTGCAATCCGAAGAGATTGGCATTTCCAAGGAAGATTTACAGTTGGCGATAAAAACTTGGTGCAAAAGCTCTCGTTACTGGCAAGCGTGTAAAGAAGGGGCTACTCGTTTAGATTTAGATGGAAATCCAGCTGGAATAGTCGAAGCAACAGGTGCCGCCCATGCTAAAGAGATGGTAAGAAAACGGACCAAGGCTAAACAATCACAGAGTGAGTAGTTAATGTTTGAGTTTGTCCAAAGGCTTCCTGTAGGTTGATCATAATCTCAGCAAATACATAAGCTTCTGGGCTTTGCGCCGTCAAAATACCGTCGATTGAGTTGACACTAGCGTTCAGAGCAACTCAATCGACCCACTCAACATCACCTAAAATCGAACACCATTTAAACCCAGCATGATGGTCAAAGATATAAGGAAGGCAAAACTTGCAGTAGCAAATAAAACATTGTTTGCTTTTCTTTCCGCGGCCGCATGTGCAAGGAGCACAACTCTCAACCCAGAGCCCAAATGTGCTAGCACAAAGAATACACCAAATGCGTAATGTGGTATTAGGCGTACACTCCATGGGTCATAAAGCATGCCCACGGGATCTCCGGTCGCAAAACTCCAATCCGTTTCAATTCCTGCAAATGTACGAGCAAATATAAATACCGCATTTAAATGTGACAAGATAAAAATGCTAAGAAATACACCTGTAGCCAACTGAAATAATCTATAAAAGTCTGTTTTTTGCGCACTCCACTTCCAAACCAAAATTCCTCCGGTAACTACCTGGAATAACAGAGCAAGAACTAGTAACGGCTCAATAAGTGGAGACCTGTAGACAATCCTTCCCATCTCCATTACTTGTGCATGAGCGCTCTCACCAAACAAACTGAACAAATGATTGAATAAATGGAACGCGACATATGCGCTAACCAACAGCCCAGAGACTCCATGCCCGATACGCAAAAGAGGAGACACACTTACCTTTTGCAAATTGAAAGTGCTTGCCATTTTGGGTTTGCTCGATAAAAATAAAATACCTAACAATATCCAAAGTGGCATCCAAATAGCGACATCTTTCACCTTGCTGCCGAGCATGATTGTATTCACACCAAAAAGACAGTACAACGTGGGCACTGCTACTAACAAGAGACCTATTCTTCTGGCTCGTATATTCAAAGGCGAAACAACTTTGCTAAGCCAAGCAAAATATATCCCCTTCACAAGTGAAATGACCTTTGAATTGTCCAGAATGACTGCTGCGGTGATTGGAGTTTCAGGAACCGGGTCGATTGTAGCTGAGCAAATATGCCGGTTAGGATTTGGCCGAGTTATTCTTATTGAATATGATACGGTTGAACACAAAAACCTTAATCGCATCTTGAATACTATTAAAGCCGATGCCGATAGAGGGCTACCTAAGGTTCAAGTTTTTTCTGATCGCGCCAATCAATACCGAAATGAACCATATGTAGTTCCAGTAGATGCAAATGTTTTATCCCGCAAAGCTGTATTGGCATTAGCTGAAGCAGACATGATATTTTCTTGTGTAGATAAGCTTCGCCCGCGTAGCGTAGCGGATCGTGCAGCCCAGTCATTTTTGTTACCGCTATTCGATGTTGGCGTAGGTATATCTACTCGCAGCCTTGAGAATGGCGAGCTTGCAGTAGACGAAGTGGTTGGCAGAATTGACTATGTTTATCCAGATAGTAGCAGTTTGTTTGATCGAAATGTCTACACCTCAGCTAATTTGCAAGCTGAAGCATTACTTGAGTCTGATCCTGAAGCTCATGCGGATCAAATTCGCAGAGGCTATATTGAGGGCATGCCAGAGCAGGCTCCAGCAGTAATCACACTTAATATGCGTGCCGCAAGTGCATGTGTTATGGAGTTTATTGCTCGCTCATATCCTTTTAGGCAGGAGCCTAACGACAATTATGTAAGAACTAGATTCATGCTTGCAGAAGCTATTGAAGAGCACACGAGGGAGAGTGAGTTTACTAAGCGAGAGTCCCCCTTTATAGCAAGCGGCGATGAAGAGCCATTACTAGGACTTCCCTTTCTTGGTAAAGAGGAGTTTAACTAAATGAGATGGCCACTATGGATTCTAAAATTTAGTGATGCCATTCTTCCTTCTAGGAGTCTACTGGTATATGACAATGAACTCCCAAAAAAGCTGCCAAGAAGAAATTTAGTACTATTGCGTGATGGAGGTGAGAACTGGAGCATTAATATGAAATGTCCCTGTGGTTGTGGGCAAACTATTGAGCTCCCTCTAATCCAGGAAGCAAAACCTAGATGGTCACTAAAAATTGACGATGGAGGCTTGCCTACGCTATCCCCATCAGTTTGGTTGCGCGAGGAATGTAGAGCTCACTTTTTCGTTAAACGGGGCAGAATATTTTGGGTCAAGTCTTGAATCCTATTAAGAGGCTTACATATGATGCTTTCAAATTTATCAAAGCAGCAAGAAGATGCTATCTTAATGTCAGGACTTTCAGGGGACGCAGTGGAGAGCCTGTCCGACTGATAGTAGGGCCAATATAGGAGATTAATATGGAATATGACTCTGTAGGAAATCTAGCTCAGGTTCGTGCTTTGGCTATTGATACTTTTGGTTCCGAGTCAGTGGCAGAGTCTTGGCTGAATCAATATCATGACTTATTGGGTGCGGCTCCTATAGTTGTCGCTGAATCATCTTCTGGACTGGTAGAAATTCAGAAGATATTAAGTGCAATAAGTTATGGAGGGGTGGCGTAAACTCAGACAGAGAGTTATGCGAAGATTCAAACTCAGATTAAATGCAGCCACTAAGGCGTTCAAACTGCGTCAACCTATTGCAAAAACTCAGGGGTGCATTGATACCTGGCTTTTAAGGAGCTTGAGCTGAAACCTGCAAACAAATCACTCAAGCCACTTATGAAAAGCTAGGCCTTTTATTGCGAGAGACTTCGCTCCGAGGCGAGTGAATTAAACTAAAGAAGCTCTTTACCCTTCGGTGGTCCCAAATTAACACGTGGATGCACATTTTCTTGAGTTACACCGCATAGCAAATCATCTAATTCAAAGGCATTTGTATTTTTTGACGTAATACCATCTCTTGACCTGCAAAAGAGAAAATACCGACTTCTAAATCGGAGTGATCTAAAAATTCTCAATAAACATCTTTTGCCTAGTTTGTTTGAATTAATAGACATCCAAATGTCGTCTCTGTAACCATCTTATTGTGAATAACATGATTACATCATAAGACTTGAATTAGAAGGCGTGTAGAAATTGGCGCTTACACAGCAACCCATGTGAGTCGAAACCAACGAATGACAATCATGTTCACGTCCTTTGATGGTCCGCCTCTGATTCTGCGTCTTTATGGCTCGGCAAAAGTAATCAATACGAAAGACTTTGAATGGGATACCTTGTGCAAACTATTACCATCTCAGCCAGGCGCTCGTCAAATTTTTGACCTTGAGATTGATCTCATACAAACCTCTTGCGGAATGGCCATACCTTATATGGCTTACCAGGGCGAGAGACAACAACTTAACGACTGGGTGTCGAAAAAAACACCTAATGAATTAGAGGAATACTGGATTACAAAAAACAGTATTAGCATAGATGGCATCCCAACAATGCCTCCAGAGACTTGATTTCCGACTTAGTTTACAACACAGCAATATCATAGGTATCCCATCATGATATTTAACCTTACTGCCCTACATTAATTGAGAAAATGCCAAGGACACTAAGATAGAAATAATCCAAGAAAATAACCAACCACTTAGCCAAGTACCCAAGGTTACCTTTTCAAAACCAAAATGGGAAAGCAAAAATTGTGCACTAGTAATTGAACTGGCAAAACCCGTTGGAATAGCAATCTTAATTAGCTTCAAATGTCTCACGCTCTTCCCGCCAATCATCTGCATGCCAATGAATACTCATGTTGAAAGGTGGGGAAAATAATCTTTCCCCGCCTCCATCCTGACTTAAGCTAGCTCAGGCAACGCTAATACCAAAGCGCTCCACTCTTCGTCAGTAAATAATCTAGACTTAGTAACAAAGCTGCGTCCATCAGGTGCATTCAATGAGAAAGTATTGTTATTCCCAACCTCCAGCTCAAGGATCAACTGAGTGTGTTTCATATACTCATACTGAGATTTGGACATGAAATATGGAACGCTTCCAACACAGCCAATCTGGATATCGTTGGGGCCAATCGCATATTCGTTTTGGGGGTAACACATTGGAGTACTACCCTCGCAACAACCTGATGACTGAAAGAAAATCAAGTCACCATATTGCTCCTTTAAAAGCTCAACAGCCTTCTTACTTTCCTCAGATGCTACGACACGTTCCACCATGCTCATCTCCCTTAATAAGCTATTTAGTTTTACTAGTTAACTGATTGAGGGTTTCGTCAGTAGTCCAAAGCGCATGTGCGATAAATCTAAAATTAATTAACGCGGCCAAGTATCCGTCTCCTTCTGGCACTCTTGGCGCTGCAGTGGCATCTCTAACGACAGCAACCTCAAAACCTTGCTCTACCAACTCACGCAAGTGTGATTCAATACACAAATTTGCCGCCATACCCGCTAGCAAAACTTGTGTTACACCTTTCTTTCTTAACTGAAGTGCAAGATCATTGCTTTCAGGCCCATAAACCTTATGAGGAGAAGCAATGATTGTTTTTCCATCAAGAATATAAGGCTTATATATTTCCAGGAAATCTGCTCCAGATCCCTCAAAACCTTCCAAACTTAAGGGGCTCTTTCTTTCGAACATACCAATGTCATGCATTACATGCTCCAATGGCCCTCCAAAATCCCACTGATGATCTACCGGATAGTAAAAATGAGGGGACACTGCTACCGTTATTTCAGCTTTTTTTGCTGCCTTGAAAAGTGACTCGATATTTGAAACTGTATTGTTCTCGGTTACGCATTCTCCAACGAAAGGCCAACTTACCCCCTGCGGAGTAAGAAAATCGTTTTGCGGGTCCACGACCACTAATGCAACACGATTAATATCAAGTTCGAATTGGCTTTTTGGCAATACTGGATTTGCCGGATCCACATAGATACTCTTACTTTCTTGCATCTTAATCTCCTTTAAAAGACGACTGGTCAACTATTTAAATGTTTAAAAAAATTTACTTCAAAATTTGTTTCAAAAAAATATTTTTAAAACTTAAGAATGGGGTATTACTTTTTAGCAACTTGGCTTGCATAACCGCACCCTCAAATCCTGATATGCATACATCCGCCAGTTGATTTAGCTCATTTTCAGTTTTATTTGGAAACTCAGCCTGGACCTTGGTTAAAAGTAGCTTTTTCCATTCAATGAAAATTTCTAACAAAGTATCTCTAACAACAGCGTTGTTTCCACCTAACTCTAAAGCTAGATTTCCCAATAAACACCCCTTAACAAACAAATTCTCCTCATGGTAATTTGCCAATGCGTCAAAATGCTCTATAAGGGTTGTGGCCCTACCATTTACCAAATGATCTGACTCTAAAATTCCTGCCCAGTAAGCCTGCAATATCTCAACAGCAAAAGCCTCCTTGCTTTCAAAATAGCTGTAAAAAGACCCTTTAGGGATATTCGCTGCTTGCGCAATATCTTGGACTGAACATGCATTGAATCCATTAGCTTGAACGAATTCTTGCCCTACGGATAAAATCTTTTCTCTAACAACAAAATTGACTGGACGTGGCATAACTAAAAATAGATGACCGGTTGGTTTTTTATATTATTAAGCTACTAAATCTAAATGTCAATTAGTTTTTTTAATTTCCGAGTGGAAATAAGCATAAAGATCTCTTTTACTCTGGAAATAGCTTGAGCCTCTAATTAGTTAGGATTGCTTATGAAATTCCACTTGGAGAGAATAGCAATGTCATTAATCAATGGTATTAGTAACAACATCAGAGTCTTTGAAAAACTAGCGAGCAAGCAAGATTCAGATAAAGCTAATACGCCACCACTTCAAGCCACTGAATCCTCCAAAGTAACGCTTAGTGAGGATGCCAAGGCTCTGGCCAATTTTACAAACAAAGGAATTGCAGTATCGATGAAGGAATTCGATACCCCATTAACTAAAGCAAATGCTGCAGGTAGGGGTCGTCTCAGAAAACGGAAAATAAAGCACGCTAAGCGTGCGTGGAGGCTGGCACCCAGCGGTACAGCGTCGGAATGGACACGCCGAGGTTCTTGGCCACGTCCTTGGGCGGCACCCCGCTGGCCAGCAGCTTCTTGGCCGACTCGATCTTGCTGTCGGTCATCTTCGGCTTGCGGCCGCCTTTGCGGCCGAGCTGCTTGGCGACTTCCAGCCCGGCGCGGGGGCGCTCGACGGTCAGCTCGCGCTCCATTTCGGCAAGGCTCGCCATGACGTGGAAGAAGAACCGCCCGGATGGTGTGCCGGTGTCGATGGAGTCGGTGAGGCTCCTGAACTGGACACCGTGCTTGTGCAGATCGCCGACCAGATCGACCAGTTGCTTGACCGACCGGCCCAGCCGGTCGAGCTTCCAGACGACCAAAGTATCGCCTTCGCGCAGCATTTCGAGCGTCTTGGCCAAGCCAGGCCGGTCTGCCCGCGTGCCACTCACCTTGTCCTCGAAGACCTTTTTACATCCGGCCTTGCTCAAGGCTTCGCGTTGCAGCTCCAGGTTCTGATCCTGCGTCGAGACGCGCGCATAGCCAATCAACATGGCTTGTCTCGCGCCCGGTCGATGCGTTCCTGCATCGCCTGCATCACTTCTTCGTGGGTGTACGATCTGGCGTTGGCGTCGGTGGCTTGCCGCAGGGCTTCCTCAACCTCGCGCGTCATCCGCTCGTAATCCTCCGGCCACAGCGCTTGCTCCATGCGCAGCGACGCCTGACCCAGCAGGTGCAGCAGGCTGAACAGCCGCATGTCGTTGGTGGCGACGATGCGCTCCCGAATCTGCTCCTGAATAGCTTCGCTAGCCCGATGCGCTTGTGGTGTGGCAGTCCCCTCGTAGTCAGCGGGGAATTCCGCTTCCTCGGCAATCCTTGCCCAGGCGCTGGCCAGCGCCTCGATGGTTGACGTGCTCATTTCCGCCGCTCCTGTGCTCTTTGGCGAATCAACCGGCCAAGGGGCCTCGACGCGAAAACCAGCAGCATCACGCCTATCGGATACCAGGTCGAGAAGACCACCAAGGCATCGAAGGCTGGCCGTCCGGTGTTGGTAGGCAGTACGGCGGTCACAGCCATCAACCCGCCGACCGTCCAGATGATGCGCCACACGTAGGGCATCACGCGGGGCACGTAGCCGTCATCGAAAGCGGTCTGGTAGTAGCGGCGCAGGCCGCGCTCGGCAAGCGCCTGGCGCTGCCGCTCCGACAGCGCATCCGTCCGGCCATACCAGCGCCGGAATGGTGGACAGCGCAGCAGCAAAGGGGTGAAGAGGATCATCACCGCCACGATCGCGACACCCCACGCCATGACGGCGCCGGCATCGGGCCGCTTGGCGTTCTCGATCACGGGCGCGAAGACGCCCGGAGCACCGATCATCCAGAACAGCGCAATGTGCTGATGGAAGGAGAGCTTCATTTGCTCATCCACTTGCGCAGCAGGCGCTTTTTCAGGGAGGCGCGTTCTTGCGGGTTGCGTCCCTTGTGATTGGCGATGCGATCCGCCGTGGCGGCCTGGCGCTTGACGGGCCAGTAGGAGCGGCCATCCTTGCCCATCGACCAGACGCTGCTGGCCTGGTTTTCCAGCAGGGGCAGATGGGCGCTCAGGGCTTCGGGCGACGCGCTGGTCAGCGCCGTGCGCTCACGGGTGCGCCAGCGCTGATGCCAGAGCTTCTTGTCCTCGCGCTCGCTGCCGCAGGTCGTGTGCCCGACGATGGGTGTTTTGCGGCGGCTGCGGCTCATAACGTAGTGGTCTCCAAGAACATTCAGGACTGATCCCAGGCGTCGATGGTCAAGACCTGATCGGCAGGACAGGCGGCTACGCGGTCGGGAACTGGATGGTGTTCAGTCTCATGCCGACCCCATTCGATTGATCGCGTCGCTTGCGGCACGCTGCGACGCAAGGAGGTTTGCGACCTGGTTTAGCAGCCGTGTCCGCTGCATGTCTGTTACCCATCTCCCCGACCGCTCATTGGACCAACTCCAGAGATTGGGCTCTATCGCTCAGCCAATACGAAACCGGCATTGGCTGATGCCACAACCGAGACGAACACAAATGGCTCGGTACCTGTATTTCGCGCCCCGTGCACTTGGCCCGGTCTTGCCACGGCTATCTCACCTTCCCTGAGGGCACGAACAATCCCATTGCCCTGAAAGTAATCAGCCATTCCCGACAAAACAGTCCACGTGTCTTGGCCGTGAGGATGAATGTGAGCCGCAATTTCCTGCCCGGGATGGACATGCCAAACCACGATAATTGAGTCTCGGGTTTCAAGCACAACGGAACGAATAGGCTCGCCTTCGGACGGCTGAACATACTCGGCTACAGAAAATATTCTCGATTCAACAGTCATCGGAGATCCCTCTTTCACAGTGCCCCCAGACAGGCTGGAGATGAGTTCTAACTCGAATTTGAACGGGAGGCTGGTCGTGCGGTCGTGCAGTTGCCGATGAGCGTGTCGGCTGCTGCCTCCTTGCCCACCAGCGAACTCACGTCCGTTGCGGCCATCCAGAAGGTCTTGCCCGAGCGCGGCTCATAGGTCGCGGGATCGAACACGCCAGAGGGGCCGAACATCGGCGGCTTGATTGGTCATGGCTCCATGCCTTTGTCGTTACGGTCTTCATCGTCGGCATCCTGACGCACGGCGGGCAATTGCTGGAGCAACGCCGGCAGCCATTCCTGTACCGTCTCCCACACCACATCGAGGTTGATGTCGAAATAGCCGTGAGCCATGCGATTACGCATATTGCGCATGCTGCGCCACGGCACGTCGGCATGCGCCTGGGTGAACTCGACGTAGCCATCCATCACCTTTGTGGCCGCCTCGCCGATGACGATCAGGCTCATGATGACGGCCTGCTGGGTGCGCTTGTCGGCCAAGAAGTCGTCCTTGGCCATCCCTTCCACGAAGCTGCGCGCATCGGTTGCGGCCTGCTGAATGTGGTCGAGGTAATCGGGCAGGCGGTTCTCGCTCATATCGGTTGCGCCTCCGCGAGCACCTTGGCCCGGAACTTCGGCGGCAGGTCGCCGGGAGTCAGCAGATCGACGTCAACGCCGAGCAGCGATTTCAGTTCTTCTTCCAAATCGCCCAAGTCCAACAACGTGGCACCGGGCAGCGCATCGACCAACAGGTCGAGGTCGCTGCCATCCCGGTCGGTGCCATGCAGCACCGAGCCGAAGACGCGCGGGTTCGCGGCGCGAAAGCGGCCTACCGCTTCACGCACTGCGCTTCGCTTCATGTCAAGCACAACAGACGGTCGCATGGGCATCCTTTCTTATCGAAACTCGTTGAGATGATATGCAATCAAGAATAGAATTTCAAGAACTATTTTCGAGAATCGCAATGCCTTGATTCCCGTGCCGCGCCGGTTGCCTTGGCGGGCTTGTCACAAACCTACGTTTTCAAGAAGAAGGAAACCGCATGCCCCGCCGTTCGATCCTCTCCGCCGCCGAGCGCGAAAGCCTGCTGGCGTTGCCGGACACCAAGGATGAGTTGATCCGTCACTACACGTTCAGCGAAAGCGACCTCTCCATCATCCGGCAGCGGCGCGGCCCGGCCAATCGGCTGGGCTTCGCGGTGCAGCTCTGCTACCTGCGCTTTCCCGGCGTCATCCTTGGCGCTGATGAGCCACCGTTCCCGCCATTGCTGAGACTGGTCGCCAACCAGCTCAAGGTCGGCATCGAAAGCTGGGACGAGTACGGGCAGCGTGAGCAGACCCGACGCGAGCACCTGGTCGAGCTGCAAACGGTGTTCGGCTTCCAGCCGTTCACGATTGGCCACTACCGGCAGGCTGTCCAGTTGCTGACCGAGCTGGCCATGCAAACCGACAAGGGCATCGTGCTGGCCAGAGCCTTGATCGAGCACCTGCGGCGGCAGTCGGTCATTGTGCCCGCCCTCAACGCCGTCGAGCGGGCGAGCGCCGAAGCGATTACCCGCGCCAACCGGCGTCTCTACGACGCCTTGGCTGAGCCGCTGACGGACGTGCATCGCCGTCGCCTCGACGATCTGCTCAAGCGCCGCGACAACGGCAAGACGACGTGGCTGGCCTGGCTGCGGCAATCCCCGGTCAAACCGAACTCGCGGCACATGCTGGAACACATCGAACGCCTCAAGGCGTGGCAGGCGCTCGACCTGCCCTCCGGCATCGAGCGGCTGGTTCACCAGAACCGGCTGCTCAAGATCGCCCGCGAGGGCGGCCAGATGACGCCCGCCGACCTGGCGAAGTTCGAGCCGCAGCGGCGTTACGCGACCCTGGTGGCGCTCGCCATCGAGGGCATGGCCACCGTCACCGACGAAATCATCGACCTGCATGACCGCATCCTGGGCAAGCTGTTCAATGCCGCCAAGAACAAGCATCAGCAGCAGTTCCAGGCATCCGGCAAGGCGATCAATGCCAAGGTGCGGCTGTTCGGGCGCATCGGCCAGGCGCTGATCGAGGCCAAGCAAGCGGGCCGCGATCCGTTCGCCGCCATCGAGGCCGTCATGTCCTGGGATGCTTTCGCCGAGAGCGTCACCGAAGCGCAGCGGCTCGCGCAACCCGAGGACTTCGATTTCCTGCACCGCATCGGCGAGAGCTACGCCACGCTGCGCCGCTACGCGCCGGAATTTCTCGACGTGCTCAAGTTGCGGGCCGCGCCCGCCGCCAAGGACGTACTCGACGCCATCGAGGTGCTGCGCAGCATGAACAGCGACAACGCCCGCAAGGTGCCCACCGACGCGCCGACCGAGTTCATCAAGCCGCGCTGGCAGAAGCTGGTGATGACCGACACCGGCATCGACCGGCGCTACTACGAACTGTGCGCGCTGTCGGAGCTGAAGAACGCGCTGCGCTCCGGCGACATCTGGGTGCAAGGCTCGCGCCAGTTCAAGGACTTCGAGGACTACCTGGTGCCGCCCGCGAAATTCGCCAGCCTCAAGCAGGCCAGCGAATTGCCGCTGGCCGTGGCCACCGATTGCGACCAGTACCTGCATGACCGGCTGACGCTGCTGGAAACGCAGCTCGCCACCGTCAACCGCATGGCGCTGGCCAACGAGCTGCCGGACGCCATCATCACGGAGTCGGGCCTGAAGATCACGCCGCTCGATGCGGCGGTGCCCGATACCGCACAGGCCCTGATCGACCAGACGGCGATGATCCTACCGCACGTCAAGATCACCGAATTGCTGCTGGAGGTAGACGAATGGACGGGCTTCACCCGGCACTTCGCCCACCTGAAGTCAGGCGACCTGGCCAAGGACAAAAACCTGTTGCTGACCACGATCCTCGCCGACGCGATCAACCTGGGCCTGACCAAGATGGCGGAATCGTGCCCCGGCACGACCTACGCCAAGCTGGCCTGGCTGCAAGCCTGGCACATCCGCGACGAAACCTACGGGGCGGCACTGGCCGAGCTGGTCAACGCGCAGTTCCGACATCCCTTCGCCGAGCATTGGGGCGACGGCACCACGTCATCGTCGGACGGCCAGAACTTCCGCACCGGCAGCAAGGCCGAGAGCACCGGCCACATCAATCCGAAATACGGCAGCAGCCCAGGGCGGACGTTCTACACCCATATCTCCGACCAGTACGCGCCGTTCCACACCAAGGTCGTGAACGTCGGCGTGCGCGACTCGACCTACGTGCTCGACGGCCTGCTGTATCACGAATCCGACCTGCGGATCGAGGAGCACTACACCGACACGGCAGGGTTCACGGACCACGTCTTCGCGTTGATGCACCTGCTGGGCTTCCGCTTCGCCCCGCGCATTCGTGACCTGGGCGACACCAAGCTCTACATCCCGAAGGGCGATGCCACCTACGAGGCGTTGAAACCGATGATCGGCGGCACGCTCAACATCAAGCACGTCCGCGCCCATTGGGATGAAATCCTGCGGATGGCCACCTCGATCAAGCAGGGCACGGCGACGGCCTCGCTGATGCTCAGGAAGCTTGGCAGCTACCCGCGCCAGAACGGCCTGGCCGTCGCCCTGCGTGAGCTGGGACGCATCGAGCGCACACTGTTCATCCTGGACTGGCTGCAAAGCGTCGAGCTGCGCCGCCGCGTGCATGCCGGGCTGAACAAAGGCGAGGCGCGCAACGCGCTGGCCCGCGCCGTGTTCTTCAACCGCCTGGGGGAAATCCGCGACCGCAGCTTCGAGCAGCAGCGCTACCGGGCCAGCGGCCTCAACCTGGTGACGGCGGCCATCGTGCTATGGAACACGGTCTATCTGGAGCGGGCCGCGAACGCCTTGCGTGGCCACGGTCAAGCCGTCGATGACGGCCTGTTGCAGTACCTGTCGCCGCTCGGCTGGGAGCACATCAACCTGACCGGCGATTACCTCTGGCGCAGCAGCGCCAAGATCGGCGCGGGCAAGTTCAGGCCGCTACGGCCGCTGCAACCGGCTTAGCGTGCTTTATTTTCCGTTTTCTGAGACGACCCCAATTAGGGTATGAAGTGTAATTTTGAGTAACGCGGGTCATATGGGCGGGATGCGCTAGCATCTGAACTTTTTTGACCGTCAGTCGAAATTACAAAGAATAGAAGCGTTATTAAGGGGTAAAATGTGACGAGAACTCTCCTTTTCACTAGATGGCGGATAAGTGCATCCCGTATTGAAGGAGCTGTCATGTCCTTAAAAAGCAGCGGTGTTCTTTAATCATCCCGCGACGAATAATTATGTTGCACGTGCGTCACATTATGACGCACACCTCACCTAAACTCATGACTGTTCAAATAACAGTAAAGGATTAGTTATGAGAATTACCTTATCAATCAACTCGGAACATTCAATAGAACTTACCCATGATCAGGCAACAAGTATTATGTATGAATTGGATGATAAGCCTGTTTTGGCTGACTTCTTTGCCGAAGCGGCTAACCATTCAGCAAGTCAAATGCGCTGTATCGTCGCCAGAAAAAGTTGCCTTCCTATTTCAATGTTAGAAAAACTGGCTCATGATTCCCATTGTGATGTGGTTCGTGAGGTCGCGCAAAACAAAACTGCATTAAAAAAATTTAGTGCAGATTTGTTGATTGATATGATGAGCCGAGATTTTGGTATTGCGTTCGAATTGGCAGACAATTTGCCTCTGATTGAAGATGTTGCCACACGCGATTGTGTCATAAACTTTATGCAAGAAAGTGGTGATCCTGAAATACTGGTTAAAATTGCCAAATATCACCGACGCCTAACAAAGCAATCCTAATGACGAGCATGTGGCTAAAATTGTGGCCTAGCTCGTTAGCTAGGAGCAATGCTCCGCTTACGGTTCGCATCCCTCACTTAACACATTAGCTGTCCGCTATGGGGATTAAGCAGAAATGCGGGACAAAGCCGCCATTCATATATTCAATAAATTTCAATAGATATTAAAATTCAATTACAATTAATTATGTTAAGCTGCGTCTTTATATTCATATCTTAATATAAAGACCGGAAAATAATAAAACTAAGAAAAATTAGGGTGCTCCGGCCATGCAACATAAAATATCAATTATTAGTATAGAGATCTATGGGTCTCTTATTAACTGTTGGCAGCAGAAATAACCGCAAGATGCAATCAACGGCCTCATTGACTCTTGCCAAGGCGCGCCTCTTCCTTGAGCAGGCACGAAGAGCCGATCGCAATGATTACCACACTATCTCAACGAACCTTGAAGGCGCGATTGTTTTCTGCCGCAGCGTCACATTTCACTTGCAAAGCCAGTTTTCGCACGCTCCGGGGTTTGACACCTGGTACATTGAACAACAGAATATCTTGAGGGGACAACGCTTGGGTAAGTTCCTACTGGAGCAAAGGAATTATGTGCTTAAGGTCGGCCCAGCCATCGTCAATCGAATTGTCGGTGTTTCCATTACCGAGGCGTTAATAATGCATGACGAAGTTACTGTTGAAGTTCTTCGTGGCCAGCCTTGGTACTGCCGTTCACCCAAGATACTCTTTGAAGACTTGGTGTACCCGCTGCGCCAACGGATTCGCCTGTGGATGGAGCGACGTCGCAGGCTTAATGCCATTAAGAAGAAGACAGCAGAGTCAGCCGACATGATTACCTCCGACGAGCTTCACTTTGCTGATGCTGATTGGAACAAATTGCCAGCGATACAATTAATCGAACAGCAGTTAGCAGTTCTTGCCGACATAGTTGTTGAGGCAGAAGATCGCTTCTTGTCCAATGAGGCAAATGCCGTCTAACCCATCATCCACCGGATGCTGCGCGATGAAGCTGCGCACCGCCGACGATTTTAAACGTTATTCATAAGGAGAGTTACCGTTGAGTTTCCCATTGCAACTTACAGCAGAGATCAACAGCCACAATGGAAACTTCAATCGCTCGTTCACGTTGAACCGCGGGCTTACAGTTTTACTTGGGCCTAACGGATCGGGAAAAACGCATCTACTTCGGGGACTGAAAAATAGTCTCTATCAGTACACAAATGGTAAGCGCGTGCGATTCCTCTCTGCGGGTCGAATGGGGATGTTGGAACAGTTCAGGTCGGACTTTGATGGCCATCGTGGTGGTACCCCTAACTACGACAGTGCGACTTATGGAAGCAAAAGTGATACAGCTCGTCGCCACCAAATCGAGACTTTGACCGGAGATTTTCAAACGCTAGCGGAGCGTGCCGATATCCTGATAAAGATTCAGGAGAGACTCAGAAAGCTATTTAAGAGAGACCATTCTTATTGAATGGGATGCGGGAAGCCTGAAGATTTCATATTCCCGGCTTGATATTGATGCAAAGCCATATTCTTCAGGCAGAGAGGCTTCAGGTCTCATGCACTTAGTCGGGATACTGGCGGCACTTTACGATGATGAAGTGGGAGCGTTACTTCTTGATGAACCCGAAGTGTCCTTACATCCACAATTGCAAGCATTTCTTCTGAAAGAGATTCTCAGTGTTGCTGGACATCCGGCGGTCGGAGTAAACAAAAAAATCATAATTATTGCGACACACTCCACGGAGATGTTGCAAATTCAAAGCCCAGAAGATCTGTTATCTCTCGTTTTCTGTTACGACCTAATGGTCGACCCTGTACAAATTCCGGCTGATGCAGGTGAACTGAAAAGCAAGAAAGTGCAAAGTTTAATTGCCAGACTTGGTCAAGAGCACAAGCTTTCACTGTTTTCCAAGCGGCCTCTACTTGTTGAAGGGCCATCTGATGTAATCATTTGTAGCGCTCTTGCAGCTAAATTAGATATGCATTTGGAGGCTGCTGGGTCACAACTTCTTCCAGTTATTGGTAAGGGGCAAATGCCGACTGTTACTAAGTTGCTGCGGCTACTCGGAAAGACGCCCGTTGCGCTGGCAGATGCAGATGGAATTTCTGATGGGATAGAATTAACTAACTCCTTTCTCAACGACAATCCTGCTGCTGATGCACGAGCAAGTACCCTAGGTTTTTCATCTGCTAATCAGATGGCGGGGGCAATATTCGGTGACTTCTGTAACTTAGTCGATCGTCGGTGGAATGAAATCGTGGGTAGAGCCGAGTTACATCCGTATTGGGTTAACAGAAGCACCGGCGAGGAAGAGCAGGCAAGGCGTCGCTCTACTTTTTGTGCACTTTTCACCACTGATGATATCGAATTATATAAGGTGGCCACTGATGGTGCTTGGGTAGCAATAAAATCCCGATTCACTGCATTACTCGATTTATTGGAACATTGTGGCCTCTTTATTTTGCGGAGAGGCTCTATCGAGTCTTACTACCTAAGTTCAGATCAATTTACTTCAATTGGAAAGCCAAGCGCTGCTGTAAGTGAAATTGACTGTTTCAGCCAACTTTCTCAAAAGGATGTAGAAAATGCCTATGGAGATGTGGTGCGGTGCATTCGAGATGCGTCCAATGCAGAAGTAATTTGTGAGGCTGACGCATTGAGAGACCTTTTGCTTTCAGTCGTTGCACCCGCGCACGCAAGGTTCAAAAGTGGCGATCCCTCACTTAATTTCAACGTCTTAGCCCGATCAATCTTAGGAGAGCGATCCAAGATTTTTGACCTAACTGTGGAAGACGATAGGCTTGTTATTTCGATTGAAAGTAAGATACTCAATGTCAGTGGCTTCCCGGTGGCGCTAGGAAAAGACGATGACGTGCTGAAGTCGATCAATGTGGCTCTTGCAACTAATTCATAACGAGGCCGTCCACTGGTGACTACTATATTGATTGTGTCCGCTTTGCGGATTTAGCTGCCTAATGTGAATATAATTCTGATGTCACAATAAGTCTGTTAGTTCTACTCTAATTGTTTTATTAAGGGCAACGGTTGCCTTGACCAGCATTGCTAGAGTTAGATGAGTATTAGGCTCATCCAGTAATCTATCAACAGCAGCAAGGCTGGTTTTCATTCTTTTAGCCATATTTGTTTTTGTAATACTCTGTAGCTCCATTTCCTTTTTTATTTGCCAAACAATCGTACGTTTTACTGCAATAACGGTAGCCACTTCTAGCAAATCCTCTTCTGCCAGAAAACTGTCTAAGCTAGTCCCTATATGTTCAGCATTCATTTCCGTCTCCATGCGAGTCTCTAGGTTATTATATGCCTAACATACTGATTGAATTGCCATGACTTGAATGGCGTAGAATGAGTGCTTAATCACGAAATATTTATTAAGTTGGTTTCGGAATGTAAGGAGCTAAGCAATCCTTATATTCATTTTGTAAGTTCCAGTACTTATCAGCCAGTTTTTGGTCACCAGTCATGGCTATTACTGTCATTGCGGCCATGAGCAATAATCCGGTTGATTGCTGCAAGACACTGGTAAGTAAATGGACAGGATAACCATCTTGTTTTCTTTTTAAAGGATGTTTCCCACCGTGAATATATGAACCCAATGCTCGCCATGACTGTGATTTAAACTCTGACAGATTTACGCTGGCTTGCTTGGGGGCATTAGGTTTTACTTCTAAATCTCTTAACATTCTCGCAACATCTGGACCATCAGAGTATCCGTCATTCCCAACGGTCAGTGGGGAATCGTGTTTTGTTATGTATTCGTCATCCGCTGCGTAGAACAGCCAAATACTGCGCACGGTTACTTCAAACTGAGACCTAAGTAGGGTCATGGCTGACGTGAAATTCTTGGAATATATCAGCATTCTTATGCTATCTGCATGTTCGATAGATATGCCTGCCATTGCTACTGACAATCGGCATCTTGGCAGCGGTGGAATTTTTGCTTGAGATAAAAGTGTTGAAATAGCTTGGTCAAACTCTGCTGATCTGATTATTAATTTATCTTCCATGCTTTACTTTAGCAATTTTGACAGGTGTTATCAATTTACGGATGATATTAATGTGAACTAGCCGAATGTTCCATAAATCAGTAACCAAAAGCTTCAACAGTATTTTATGATGTTGATTTATAACCCTATGCTTTCCCGGAACTTGGCTGCATTTTCAAGTAAATCCTGGCTAGTTTGTTTTACATTTTTTGGAATTTTAGCAGTGACAGTTTTGTTCTGAGCGTTATTCACAAGACCATCAATTTCTTTAAGAGCATCTCTTTCACTCGGTGTGAGTGAGGACGTTAGTTCAATGTGAGCAACAGTTTCCTGCCGATTCGTTTTGTGATCATCTGGATGTTGATTATCAGTAACCTTTGGAACTGATAATGGGCACCATAGATCTTTTCTTTTTTTATTGGGTTGATTTAAGGTGGCTTGGTTTGCAATAGCTTCAGAATCATTACGATAATCAGTAAACTCACTGGAAAGGTAAGCTCGCTCAAGAGCATGTATATCAACTTCTTTGCGGCTAATATGTTGATAGCGAAAAGCGATCATAATTAGATCAACCAATGCACGCTTTCGTCCCGCTGTCCAACCATGCAGTTTTTTTGCATCTTTTTCAGGGTCAATTTTTAAAATATCGGGCGCCACGTCTATTAAAGCTTGAAGAGTCTTTATCCAGCATTCACTTGACCATGCATCAGGTAGAAGAAAAATTGGATCGGCAGTTAACCGCTGTCTATCTTCATCGTATCTTAAAAGTAAACGATGCAAGAGACTAAAATTCGCTGAAAATAAGAATGGGATTTGAATATATGAAAGCGAAAGCAGTATTTGTGTGATGCGTGCATTCGCAGTAGTACTGGAGGTTGCAAATTGTGATTCATCAACCATAAAAAATGGAATTCCATCTTGAAAGGCTTTTTTTCTGCATTGGCTGGCTAACGTGGCAGCATTTACTTCGACATTAAATAGTGATTTGGCTACTTGAATAGGCGTACTAAGTGTTTTTAATGTCATTAAGCGAGGCCCCTTTATCTGGAAAGGGGGATGATTAGCATCAACTTTAACGTAGGTTTCTTGCCCGGCAATTCGTATCAAAGCTTTCAGTATCTCAGATTTTCCGATGCCTGACAGGCCTGTAAGACAGATAGGCCTCGTGAACTTATCAGAGTCATTTTTTTTATCTTCGGTATCATAAACTCTTGAAATGAATGCTTGATTGCTAGGGTAGGTCTCCACGGCACTGGCGTATGTGACGCCAACAAGTCGCTGCAGAACCTCGACGCATTGCCGAGTTGGATAGAAAGCTGCTTCCAATGAGTATTTTAGCCGACTGCAAGCTAATTCTATGGTGGTTTCAAGAAGATTTTCCACTGGATCTGGTTTAACTTCAGCCATTGTCTTGATGTAGGCTGGATCTAGAAAAGGAAGATATCTATCAGCCCACGGATTATTCTTGTTATTAGGCATCTGGCCTAACCTAAAAATTCTTAGATGCTGAATGCATTACTTCATTTGCTTCATTTCCAGAAACTGCATTCTTTTTAGGTTTGCCAGGAAATCTTTTTCCAGGATTAAATTCTTTACCAGTTAAGTTCTTAAATCTTCGCATCATCTCGGAATTTGTTGCCTGTCTATGCACGCGAAAGGCAGACAAGATGTTTTTGCGTTGCTCATCCCACTGTTCTAAGTCGGCAATAGACATGTAGAGTGTGTCTTCATCTCCCCGTATTCTTAACATTGCTGGCGTTTCAATCAGACGCCCATTAAACTCAACCCACACATAGCGTACACACATATCAAGAATGTAACCTTGGACCTTCGTAATGCCGGCTATATCAAAGAGACCTGTTTCCCGCAGTGCCTCGCAGTAGAATTTTCTGGATTTGAGATAGACACCATCTTCTTTTACAGTGAATTCAACTGGAGTCAGGAAACAACGGACAGCGTCATCAATACTGATAGGCTGGGAATCATTTCTATACTTGCTGCTATAAAACTGCCATAACCCATTGGGTGATGGAACAACATGCGCTAATTCGCCTTCAGGATCAATTCGATCTTCCATATTTGCTGACTTATTAAAAGTAATAATACGCATGATTTCCCTTTTAGCTAGCTCTACAGGATTCAGGTTGCTGTTGATAAACGTTGGTTGACCTTCAAGTTTTACGTCACGGGGATGGGACGATTCAATATTCGCTTTTGATTGGCCCGACCAGGACGGCGCAATATCCCGAATCGGAAATCGCTTCTCTAGATCTTCGATAAGATCCTTGCGTGCTCCTGGACCTCTATCAATAGCAAAGTATGCCGGTAAACCTTCATTCATCCACTCGTTAGGACTAATCTTGATTCCGAACAAATTGCAAAAATAAACTTTAGGTACAGCTATCGAGAACAGCATCATGCGATAAGCCGTGCTACGCTCTTTGTCAAAACTGAAACCTATACCAAGTAAACTGCCGCAAAGTCCGTCTCGTCCCGTAGCTACGCACAGAGGAGGCAGCGTTGTTTTTTCGATATAGCCAACAGGTTTTTCCTTTAAGTAGTAGGCATCCGCTTCAACGCGTTCCATAAGGTTTGCGATTTCTTCGCTGAACCTGCCTATTGATGCAGCAATACGGGTGCGATGGCGAACTTCGCCGTACAGCTGTTTCTGCACATTCTCCAGGCCAATTTCTTTCTGCACTTGGTACCTGAATTGATCATAGGTAGGAAATGGAGAACCATCTGAGCTTATGTAAAGGTCCATTCCATTTTTCTGCGTTATTATTTTGCAGTTAAAATCATAAGCCATTGCTTCGCGATAGATGGTTGTCATGTAATTTCCCAAAGTGGCTCTTTTAAGGAAGCTTTTGACACACTTATTTGCCAGTTCAAGACTTTTTCCATTTCCGTAATTATTACCAAATGCTTTTGATGGAGCGCCAAATTTGCGATCGGGATACTTCATGCGATCCCAGTTCCCACTTTTGTGGAATGGAGGTAACAACGTCCAAATATTTCGTCCAAAACATAGATAGGTAAGCAACCAGAGTCGGAAACGGGATTCATTCTGAGGAGGAGAGCAAAGCCTTGCGCGCATATTAATTTCCTTTTGCGGATATTGGGCATTCATGACATCTTCAAAGTCATTCACTGTCGGAGCAATGAACTGATAGCGTTCGTTGACGCGATCGTAATGCGACGTTGTGGCATCTTTAGTGCGGTAGGTATCTATCAGTGATAAGTCCAAACCTTCAAGTTCTTCAAGCCAGGGCGGAAGGGTAGATTGTTTGGTGCAAGGAATTATTTTATTTAGGGTAACACCTTCTTCAAACTGGATTCTTGGCATAGACATTAGAGTTGCATTTGCCGGACCCTTCTCCTTAAGTTGAAAATGCACCAGTAGAACTCTGCCATTTTGATGATTGCTTTTAAGAAAATGAATTTCAAGCCCTTTCGGTAATGACGCCCATCCCTCTGGAGCGATAATTTTTGTACCAACTTTCATGGCAACTCCTTGAACCAGTCTTCATAGATGTCCAGCACGTCTCTGCTTTCAGGTTTCATCGGTAGGTCGATTAAAACTGGTTTGAAAAGATCCACACGAAGTTTTCTTGCCCAAATCGCTTGATAAAATAGATCTCTACATTCGTGTTCCGTATATTTTTTTCTCTCAACAAAACTTGTAATTACGTGGGATGGAGGAACACCTGTATCGAAAGCAATTTTGAATCTGTTCAAAATCTCATTTTTTTGATGATCCGTAAGATTGACAGGGCGGCTGTGATGTAAAAATATTTGCCGCAGGTTCGCTACGACATGCTGATCAATCTTGTCGTCGCTGATAAACAAGGTACGTATCCCTGCCCCCTTGTAATATTGCTGTTCAATTTCATGGCGCTCTAGAAGTTTACTATTTTCGTTATTGTCAGCAGGTTGTTTTGGTTTTCTAAAAGGAGGTCTCTTGAAGTCCTGGTAGTCACTTTTGACTGACCAGTTGATACAGTAAACTCTTCCACTTTTATCTTTTATCGCCCACAGTAAATCGCCAATCCATGGAAAAACTGTAGTAATTACCTCGTTACCGGGCATACGGACTTTGACGCGAGGCAGAAGATGTAAATATCCCATTTCTTCAGCGACTTCGACTAGACCGCGAATTGGCTGCAAGTTTATACGATCAACATTAGGCATATTCCAGAGTGGATGTGCTATCGTCTCCGGTGACAGCATGCGCTGTTCCTGAAGGCCTACGACATCTGGATGGTAGAGGCCAAGCAAAGCGGCATTGCGTTCCGGAGTTGATAGCACATGTACCTCGCGTGCTAGTTTTTGAGGCTCGAGAATGAACGCTCGTGATTTAGACGGCGCTTCCTGAGGTGTCGCCAGTATGCTGGGTGTATATGTCGAATCCCACATGCATTCCAGTTGGCGTCTATATATTGTTTTTAATCGTTGGGCAGATATGCCCTTTTTTGAAGCCATGTTAACGATCCCTTAGCGTCAACATGGCGGGGTTAAGCTCTATTCCAAACATGGCATCACCTCGTAAACAAGCGAAACATACAAAATGTATGTTATTTATAACAAAATATTGACTTTGCTTGCTTTCGGATAGATACTATTGGTGCGAGCAGTAGTGACTTGTAAAAACAAGGCAGAGCCGGGTCTTAATTTTTTAAGATTCGGCTTTTTTACATTTTGCACTCCTCAAGTCTTCGCTCAGCTTCAGGTGATAATGTTCTTAATTTCTTAGACAACTGCTTTGCGTCCATGTATGTTCCTTTCTTTATACCAAGTGCAAGTGCAATCTGGTGGCTTTGTCCACGCAGACATTTACGTTTTCCGTCCAATACCTGGTACACCAATGTCGTTGAAAAACCATTAACCCGTGCCCATTCCGCAACAGATACGCCAGCTTCATCAAAAATGAGCTTCACATCTGAGGTGTTCAAGTTTTGATTTTGCATGTCTTTGGACTGCCTTATTTGTATTCAAATGAATACTAACATAAATGAATTTGTATTGAAACAAATAAATAAAAATGTATACTATGCATAACATGACTATACAAACTTCTACATCATCAGGTATTCCAGATGGATTTGGACAGCGGCTTCGGGAAGAGCGAAAACGTTTGGGATTGAACCAAGGGCAGCTTGCTGAAATTGCGGGTTGCCAACGTCTGGCACAGCTTCAATATGAGAATGAATCAAGGGTACCGACAATCCGTTATCTTAATGCGATTTCTTTGGCTGGCGTTGATCTTGCGTATTTGGTTCTGGGTATCCATTTTGGTAGTGCTTCATTAACTAATGAACAGTCACAACGTATTGAAGACAAGGTTTTTGAATTAATAGAGAACTGCGCAAAAAGCCAACCGGACGGAAAATTGTCGCCTGATTCTCATAAAATGCTATTCAGGCTGTTCAGAGGATATCTAACACAGGTTGAATTGGGTCAATTGCCTGCAGACTTTGACCCTTTGGCTTTGATCTCCAATCAATTCGGGGTCGCAGGGTAATGACTGGTCATGAGAGCAAAGATGACCTGAAGAGTCTGGCGCACATTTTGAGTGCGCTTCAGAAATCGGCATCTGATCATAACTCCTATCAGAAAACGATAGGCCAGGTAGGTTCGGATTTTGAGCATCTTCTGCAACAGGAGATACCTGCCATATCCAATACTGAATCTGGGTTAGTTGCTCGATCCAAAGCTGCCCTGCATATCTTTCTTCCATTAAAAGATCAGACTGCTGTTTTTGAGCGGATTCAAAAGGTTTCTGGATTATCCGACCGACAGATCAGATTGGCTATCAGGTCTGGCATATTAAGAATCGATCAATATGAGAGGCCTGCTCTGAATGATATACACGCCAAGTTTATTCCAAATAACAAAGGCATCGCCTACCTTTTTACGCTGGGATTGCTTTCGGGTGTGATTATCAGTCAGATTTTTTATCAGCCCACGGGCGGTTTGGCACATATTTTTTATGGACTAGGTTTTGGACTGGCAACAGGGTCCATTACAGGACTTGTCCTTGATCGGTCATTTCGTGCATATCCTCTTGTTGAAAAACTTGAAAAGCTTGCTCCCTGGATCGCTACCTCCTAATGTACTATAAACTCTCAAGTCACATTTAAAATTTCTAGTTCATTGTGATAAGACAGTCCTTGGAAAACATGTCTACATCCTTGAACGAGCCTAATCTTCCCGGATTCGACCAGCTTGGATTTCCGGACATTATGCCAGATGAAATCCTCTATAGTTGGTGCGCGAGGTTTCACCACTTGTCAATGCGATTGGACGCGAGAGTAACCAGCAAACTATTGTTTGGCATTGCTTCTGCAGGACTGCATCATGATATTCCATGCAATTTAAAGACATTTGAGAATAATACGAAAGGCTATCTAGGCACAGCTGAAAATCTTCTTTTACGGAATACGCAGTTTGGGTTTTATTCTAAATTTTTAACAGATGAATCGCGGTTAAAAATAGCGCAGTCTTTCATGCATAGAGATAATGCGACGGCAAGATCTAAACTGGGTTTGAATCCAAATGAATTAATCACTAGCAAGATTTTAAAGGTTTGCCCGGAATGCAGTCAGGATCAATACAAAGCCAGAAGATTTACCTGGTGGCAAATCGGACATCAACTTCCTACTTCCTTCATATGCCATGAGCATCATTGCGCCCTGAAATTGTTGATAGTGCCGCACACGCGAGGTTATGCAAGAAACCTTTATTCCCCGACTTCCAGGCTTGATTCATTAGACCTCAGTCAGTATTTCGATGCCCAATATCAATGGCAGCAGCTTGAAAAAATAAGTGACTGGGGAAATGCCATGTGGAGAAGCGATACATTGCAGTTGCAGAATGGAATTCTGCGTTGGTGCTGTCTGTATCAGTTACAGAAAAGAGGTTGGGTCGGGGTAGGTGGCAAGGTAATGATGCATGAACTGAGGAATGCGTTTGTAAGGCATTACGATGGGTTGCTAAACATCGTCGGGGAAAAATATTTCCGTGATTTAACAGATGTCAATAGCTCATTTTATACTCAGATGGTCCGCAAAGTATCTGGACGGCAACATCCGGTGAAACATGTGTTTTTAATCAATTTCCTTTTTGATAACTTTGAAGATTTTCTTGAAACTTACAATGATGTAACTAATGATTTATTACAAGGCGGGGAAGCGTTATGCAGTGCAATTCTGAATAGGAAAAATTCAATGATTGCGCGAATAAAAATAAGCGCAGGTCAACCAGTAGAGGAAGTGGCTTCATTGTTGGGGATGACGGCATTAGCGGTTTCAAAATGTGCTGATAAGGATAATGCAACAACAAAAACTCTCCCAAGAATTATTGGTACCGGTAAGGAGGCAATTATTATTGAAAAGTCTCGGCAAGGACTGGATTACAAGGATATTGCGATTGCAGCTGAAGTGAGTGTTTCATATGTCTATCAATACTTGGCTAAAAGGCCGACTCTGAAAATTGAATGGCGGAAATCCTATGACTACAGACAACTACAGCTACATCGGGAGCAATTTTTAACAGTTCTTAAAAATCACCCCGGTGCCTCACTCAATACAATTCGTCACATTCCTGAAAATGGCTTTGATTGGCTATTCAGGAATGATAGGGAATGGCTGCGAAATACATTACCTGCAATATGGCGCGTTAAATTCTAACTGCCACGTGTATCAACGCCTCAGGCTCGATTTGGCTGGGGTTTTCTCGATAATCAACATTCATCACTAATAATTTTTTGGATTAACCATGCGAATAGCCTCTGTCGAAGTATCTCATATAGCCAACCCAGGACACTCATTAACATTGCCCAATATATTAGATGATGAATTTCTGCCAGGTTATTTGGGGCGCGTATCTTTAGTTAGTAATAGAGAAAGTGTGAAAAATATAAAAAATACTCTTCACAAATGGTTCAGTGAAGTAAAGCCAGAAATTAAATCGCCTGCATTTGTGCATGTTTTAGAGCATGCGCTGGGTGTTGAGGCAGAAGCTATTGCAAAAGGGAATACTTTGACACCAATTTTGCGGACAACCAGGCCTGAAACTATCAACTTCCCGGCGGAGTTGGGGATTAAGATTAATGATGAATTTGCGCTATTAACAAGACTAAGCTTCATTAACCCCAAAAATGTTGCGTGCTTTTGTGAATCATGTGTAATTGAAAATAAGGGTAACCCATGCTTCTCGTTCTGGAAGAGGTCGCAGCAAATCCCTGGAATTGACTGGTGCGTGAAACATGAGGAACCATTACAAGAGGTGCATGATAAAAACGCCTTTTTTTATCAGCCGAGCTTCTTTTTAAATAGCGGAAATTATATAAAACAGCCGGAATCACTCGGAATAAACAATCCTGTCATATTGAGGTTTGCAAAACTGATTGAAGGTGCCATGGAATTGGATGTGCCTGTAAATAACAGAATTGCTCAGGAAATATTATCCAAAAAGGCAAAGTCAATAGGCGTTAAATTTTCTGAAGAAGGGACTTGTAGGCAGCTTAGCGATCTGATGAATGAAGTTTTGCCAGAGCAATGGATTCTAAAGCATTTTCCTAGATTAAAAAAAGAAAGTTACGGAAAGTTTGTTGCAGGTTTTGATGAGGTGCTGAAATCATCCAGAAAGGGGAAGTCCTATATCAATACTCTGCTGGCCGCAGCGGTTTTGTTTGATGACGCAGATGAGGCATTGCATGAATTAACTGCCCAAAATTTCCATTTATTAAATAAAGAAAACAAACCGGACATATCAGATATATCCTTCGTTAATGCTTATATAAGGCATAAGGGAAGCTATTTGAATATGGGCTTAGAGCTTGGGAAAGACCGACGTTATATTTTTTGGCGAGCAAGATGGCTCGGGTTGCCATCCTTTACCGGAGTTAACACACAAACATTTAGAGCGATTAAAGATTTCTATGACGGAGGCAATCTCATTGAAATACATTCAAGACCCGATCTGAAAAAAGAAAAATTCGAAAATATTATTCGTTTATCAGGGCGACTGTTCTCGAGTACAATCAAAAAAATAGATTCAATACAGTAAGTACAGAATAGGTACATATGGCAAAAGAAAAAAAAGAAACCAAATCCGAACCATTAGAAAAAACCCTCTGGAAAGCCGCGTGTAAGTTACAAAAAAATATTGATGCGGCTGAATACAAACATATCGTTTTAGGTCTGGTTTTCCTCAAATACATTTCCGATTCGTTTGAACAGCACTATGCCAAGCTCGTTGAGGGACATGGCGAATATATTGGTGCAGATCCGGAAGACAAAGATGAATACGCCGCCGAGAATATATTTTTCGTGCCGCAGGATGCTCGCTGGTCTCACCTGCAATCACAAGCCAAGCAACCCGACATTGGCAAACTGGTTGATGCCGCCATGGATGCGATTGAAGCCGAAAACCCATCGCTCAAAGGCGTGCTGCCCAAAGTGTTTGCGCGCGATAATCTTGACCCTGCTAGTTTAGGCCAGCTCATTGATCTGATCAGTAACATTGCGCTGCAAGATACCAAGGAAAGAAGCGCCGATATTCTCGGCCACGTGTTTGAATACTTTCTGGGCGAATTTGCACTGGCAGAAGGCAAGCAAGGTGGTCAGTTCTATACGCCTCGCTCTGTGGTGGAAGTGCTGGTAGAGATGCTGGAGCCTTATGAAGGCCGCGTATTTGACCCCTGCTGCGGTTCCGGTGGCATGTTTGTGCAATCTGAAAAATTCGTGGTCGAACATCAAGGCCGTGTGAATGATATTTCCATCTACGGCCAAGAGAGCAACCAAACCACATGGCGCCTGGCTAAGATGAACCTCGCTATTCGCGGCATAGATGCTTCCAAGGTGCTGTGGAACAACGAAGGCAGCTTTCTCAATGATGCACACAAAGACCTGAAAGCTGATTACATCATCGCCAACCCACCGTTTAACGTCAGTGACTGGTCTGGTGAACTGCTGCGTAACGATGGCCGCTGGCAATATGGCACGCCGCCCGCAGGCAACGCCAACTTTGCCTGGCTACAGCACTTTATTTACCACCTATCACCTAGCGGCCAGGCCGGTGTAGTGCTGGCAAAAGGCGCACTCACCAGCAAAACCAGCGGCGAAGGTGAAATCCGCAAAGCGCTGATTGAGCAAGCCAATGTGATTGACTGCATCGTTAACTTGCCGGCCAAGCTGTTCCTGAATACGCAAATCCCCGCTGCCTTATGGTTTATGAGCCGCAACCGTACTAACGGAAAATTCAGAAACCGCAGTAACGAAATACTCTTTATCGATGCCCGTAACCTCGGTCATCTCATTAACCGCCGCACTAAAGAGCTGAGCCACGACGATATTAAGAAAATCGCCGATACCTACCACAACTGGCGCAACCCAAATGGCAATTATGAAGATGTTGCAGGCTTATGTGCCTCTGTCAGCCTGGAACGCGTAAAAGAACTTGATTACGTACTCACCCCGGGCCGCTACGTGGGTCTACCCGATGATGAGGATGACTTCAACTTTGCCGAACGCTTTAACACCCTCAAAGCAGAATTTGAAGCGCAGTTGGTAGAAGAAGAAAAGCTTAATAAAGCGATTGCGGAAAACTTGGCGAGGGTAAAGCTGTGAGTGAGTTAAAGTCATGCAAACTTGGAGATGTTGTCAGTTTTGGTAATGGCAAGGCGCGCCCATCATCAGAAGGTGGCATTCCTATTTATGGGGGGAATGGAATTTTAGGATTTTGCGCCAATAATAATTATGAAGGCGAGACAATTGTTATTGGTAGAGTTGGTGCATATTGTGGTGCAACATACTATGAAAATCGCGCCATTTGGGTATCTGACAATGCATTGTCAGCAAAACCTAAAGGGGAAAATTATGCAAAGTTTATTTATTACTTTTTGAAAGACATGGATTTAAACCAGCATGCAGGTGGTTCGAGTCATCCATTAGTCACTCAAACATTGTTAAATTCTTTAGACATTGAAATCCCTGAAAATCCCGAAGAACAAAAAGTGATCGCCTCAGTCCTCAGTTGTTTAGATGACAAAATCGACCTGCTGCACCGCCAAAACACCACACTAGAACACATGGCCGAAACGCTGTTCAGGCAGTGGTTTATAGAAGAAGCGCTGGAGGATTGGGAGTTTGGAGAGCTTGGCGAATATGTTGATTGTTTTAATGGTGTATCTTACAAAAGTTCAGAACTTAATCCTTCAAAGGTAGCAATGGTTACTTTGAAAAGCTTTGATAGAAATGGCGGTTTTAGACTAGACGGATTTAAAGAATTTACAGGCCGATTCAAAGAACAGCATATTGTTGTTCAAGGCGACTTGGTTGTGGCACATACAGATATTACTCAAGATGCAGATGTTATAGGCAATCCAGTATTAGTTGTTGGTTCTCCAAGCTATGAAACCATTGTAATTTCAATGGATTTAGTAAAAGTTACATCAAAGTTTGAATGGCTTTCAAATGAGTTTCTATATCGCATGATGCGAACCAGAGAGTTTAAAGAACATTGTTTAGGTTATTCCAATGGCTCTACGGTTCTGCATTTAAGCAAACAAGCAGTTCCATCTTTTGAATTTTTTATGCCACCAAAAGAGAAAATTGAAAGTTATACAAAGCTCGCTAAAGATTTATTCAGTAAGAAATTTAAAAATATCGAACAAATACAAACTCTGGAAAAACTCCGCGACACCTTGCTTCCCAAGCTAATGAGTGGTGAGATTAGAGTGGAGGTGTAAATATGTCTAGCTTGAAGATGCCTGAAAAAAAGGTTTTTGAGCGTCTATTCGATAGAAGTGGATATGTTTTAGATTTCACAGATAGAACTTTCTCTGAGTTCTTTAGGGAATACCAAATAAATATTGATGCTGATAAATACTTGGTCAATGGTCAATCAAAAATGAAACGGCTGAGAGCGTTTTGGGAGATAGAAAGCGATTTATTAGTTGGAAAAATTTTGAATGGTCTGCTCGAATATGCACAAGTTATTGGAAACCTGTCTGAGGCTGACTTGAAGACTGCCAAGCAAATTATTGCGAGGTTGCTAGGGGAGGCAGAAGCAAAGCCAAAAAATGAATTATCAGAAGATGAATTTTTACAACAGTCATTTAACAAAATTGACCTATCAAGGCTTGAATTAGATACTGTTTTTCAAAAGGTGATAAGCCAAAGAATTGATGAAATTCAAAAGTCATTAACAGCAAAAACACCGCTTGCGACTATTTTCTTATGCGGAAGTACCCTAGAGGGATTGTTGCTAGATGCGGGTACTAAAAACCCCAAAAAATTTAATAATGCTCAATCAGCACCCAAAGATAAAGATGGGAAAATTAGACTTTTGCACGACTGGACACTTGAATGCCTCATTAATGTAGCTCACGAGTTAGGTATGCTGTCATTAGATACAAAAAAATTTGGCCACACTTTGAAAGACTTCAGAAATTATATTCACCCTAGACAGCAAGCGGTTCAAAAATTTAACCCAGATGAGCACACGGCAAAAATTACATGGCAAGTATTACAAGCTGCAATTGCTGATTTGACTGGAAAAAGAAATTAGTCATCAAAATGCCTGAAAAAGAATGGTTAGCGAATAATAGATTTTATTACCCAATTGATGATGCAAAACTCCAAAGCATTTTTTATTTCAGCCTTATTTGGAACATTTACGAAAAAGAGCTATGTAATAAAGACGGTCGAATTGGAAATCACCCAAACGAGCATTCAAAAAATTATGCAGGAAAAGTAGACCAAAGACTTTTGAGCAGTGTATTTGAATACTTTAAAAATCGATATATAGCCAGTGGCCAGCCAACTGAACAATTCATAACTTTTGAGTTTAAATCTGAGCTTATTAAATCAGAGGTTTTAAATTGCTTAACTATGGAAAATCCATCATGTGAGGAAATGATAGAAGCTTTGTTAAAGATCGCTTTTAGGCTTAGAAACAATTTGTTTCATGGTGAAAAGCAGATAGAAAAGCTTTATGAGCAGAATGAAAACTTTAAGCAAATAAACTTACTATTAATGAATTTGATTGAAAATAGATGACTGAAGAAGAGTTCAAGAAAATAATCAAAACTAAGGCTGATGGTAGATTGCATAAGCGAGAAAATACTACTCTAGAGTTTAAGCAAAATTACCATCAAGGCTCAATCAATGAGTATGCTAAGACCTTTTGCGCTTTTGCAAACCATTCTGGTGGTGTGATTGTTTTTGGCGTCTCTGATGCGCCCAGAGTGCCAAACGGCATGAGTAATGAAAACTTTAGTAACATAGAAATTGAAAAAGTTACTAATTTTTTGAATACGCATTATTCACCGATGATTGAGTGGGATGTTTATGAATTTGAAAATGATGGCAAGAAATTTGGCGTAATCAAAATTCATGAGTCCTCCAATAAACCAGTTATTTGTAAAAATAACACACCTAAAGATGTTGCAAGAGAAAGTGACATTTTTTATAGGTACAGTGGACGCAGTGAGCGTATTAAATATCCTGAATTACGTGCAATATTGGATGAAAATAGAAATATAGAGCAAAGAAAATGGGTTGAGCATATACAAAATATTGCCAAAATTGGCCCACAAAACATTGCTATTGTAGATACTTTGAAGGGTGAAATTGAAGGAAAGAATGACCATAAACTTCTGATTGATACAAAGTTAATCAAAGATATTAAATTTGTGCAAGAAGGTAAGTTTGTCGATAAAGATGGCGCACCAACTTTAAAGCTTGTTGGAAATATTACCCCCGTTGAAAAAATAGAAGTTGAAGTTATTAAAAATGCGGACAAACTAAAAGTTTACACATTAACCGCTAGTGATTTATATAAGGCAGTAAAAGCTCAGCTACCAAATATCAAGCAAAATGAGCATTACAAAATAATTGCTGACAACAACATTAAAGATAAGAAAGAACTTTCTGACTATATTTTTAGAAGTAGCAAGCAACAAGAACAATATGAGAAGTTTGGAATATTACAAAAGGGAATCACCAGTGTTTATAAGCCAGAAGCTGTGGATTTTATAGTTAAATCTTATAAAAAAGATTATGAGTTATAGCTAATGAAAATCACCGAATCGGACATCGAGTCACTAGCCATTGAGCGCTTGCAGGTGCTTGGCTTTGATTACCTTTATGGCCCAGAGATTGCACCTGATAGCGCCAACCCTGAGCGCGACAGCTTTGCTGAGGTGTTGTTGCTCAACCATTTACGCAAGGCTGTTGCCCGCATTAACCCCACGCTGCCTGCTGCAGCACTCGATGAAGCTGTTAAAGCCATACAGCGCATCAGTTCGCCAGAGTTATTGGCCAATAACGAAGCATTTCACCGCTTGCTGACTGAGGGGGTAAATGTCAGCTACCAGAAAGATGGCAACACGCGTGGAGATCTGGTGTGGCTGGTAGACTTTGCCAACCCGGATAATAACGAGTTTCTGGTGGTGAATCAGTTCACCATTATTGAAAACAACCAGAACAAACGCCCTGACCTGATTTTGTTTGTAAACGGCCTGCCGCTGGTGGTGATTGAGCTTAAAAATGCTGCCGATGAAAACGCTACGGTTAAAACCGCGTTTGAGCAGATTCGCACCTATAAAGCTAGCATTCCCAGCCTGTTTACTTACAATGGCTTTGTGGTGGTGTCTGATGGGCTGGAGGCTAAGGCCGGTACCATTTCCGCTGACCTGAGCCGCTTTATGGCATGGAAGAGTGCTGATGGCAAGGCCGAGGCTTCACACTTAACCAGCCAGCTTGAAACGCTGATTCACGGCATGCTGAATAAAGCCACATTGCTGGATTTGATTCGCCACTTTGTCGTATTTGAAAAATCTTCCAGAGAAGATACCAAAACCGGCCAGATCAGTATCAGCACGGTGAAAAAGCTGGCGGCATATCACCAGTATTATGCGGTGAATGCGGCAGTGATTTCCACGTTAAGGGCCGCTGCAGAAGCCAGCGGCGTTGCGCAAGACCCTGCCAGTTATGGCTTGAGCGATGTGCGTACCCAGCCCAAAGGCGACCGTAAGGCAGGCGTGGTGTGGCATACGCAAGGCAGCGGCAAATCACTGAGCATGGTGTTTTACACCGGAAAAATTGTGCTGGCGCTGAATAACCCGACCATTGTCGTCATCACTGATCGCAACGATTTAGACGACCAGCTGTTTGATACCTTTGCCGCCTCTAGCCAGTTATTACGGCAGGAGCCTAAACAGGTTGAAGACCGTCAGCAGTTGAAGGAGCTGCTCAAGGTAGCTTCAGGTGGCGTGATATTTACCACCATTCAGAAGTTTCAGCCGGAAGAAGGCAATGTATACGAAACGCTGTCTGAGCGCCGCAACATTGTGGTGATTGCCGATGAGGCACACCGCACCCAATATGGCTTTAAAGCCAGAACAGTAGAAGATAAAAACGCCGCTGGTGAAGTGATAGGCCAGAAAATCGTGTACGGTTTCGCCAAATACATGCGCGATGCACTGCCTAATGCAACCTATCTGGGCTTTACCGGCACGCCGATTGAAAGCACCGATGTAAACACGCCTGCGGTGTTTGGCAATTACGTGGATATTTACGACATTTCCCAGGCCGTGGAAGACGGCGCTACGGTGCGTATCTATTACGAAAGCCGTTTGGCCAAGGTGCAGCTTTCTGATGAAGGCAAAAAGCTGATTGCTGAGCTCGATGAAGAACTCGATCAGGACGAACTCACCGAAACGCAGAAAGCCAAATCACGATGGACTCAGATTGAAGCTTTGATCGGCAGCCAGCAACGCATAGCCAATATTGCGCAGGATATTGTGAAACACTTTGAGCAGCGGCAGGAAGTGTTTGCCGGTAAAGGCATGATCGTGAGTATGTCGCGCCGTATTGCTGCCGCACTTTATGCAGAAATTATCAAAATCAAACCTAAGTGGCATTCGGATGACTTGAACAAAGGCGTGATCAAGGTTGTGATGACCGCATCATCAAGCGATGGGCCGGAACTCGCCAAACACCACACCACCAAGCAGCAGCGCCGCAACCTGGCCGAGCGCATGAAAGACCCGGATGACGAATTGAAGCTGGTGATTGTGCGTGATATGTGGCTGACCGGATTTGATGCGCCCAGCATGCATACGCTGTATATCGACAAGCCGATGAAAGGCCATAACCTGATGCAGGCGATTGCCCGTGTCAACCGCGTGTATAAAGACAAACCCGGCGGTTTGGTGGTGGACTATCTGGGTATAGCAGCCGATTTGAAACAGGCACTGTCATTCTATTCTGATGCTGGTGGCAAGGGCGACCCCGCTGAAACGCAGGAGCAGGCGGTCAACCTGATGTTGGAAAAACTTGAAGTGGTTGCCAACTTATTTCATGGTTTTGACTACAAAGCCTATTTCACAGCAGATACTTCTAAAAAGCTCTCGCTGATATTGGTCGCTGAAGAGCATATCCTCAATATCGAAGATGGCAAAAAACGCTATATCAATGAAGTTACTGCTTTGTCGCAAGCCTTTGCAATTGCGATTCCGCATGAGCAAGCTATGGATGCAAAGGATGAAGTGGCCTTCTTTCAGGCTGTCAAAGCACGGCTGGCCAAGTTTGATAGCAGCGGTGAAGGCAAAACCAATGAGGAAATTGAAACCACGATACGCCAGGTGATTGATCAGGCGCTGGTGTCAGAACAGGTAATTGATGTGTTTGATGCGGCAGGCATCAAAAAACCTGATATTTCAATTTTAAGCGATGAGTTTTTAATGGAACTCAAAAATCATGAGCATAAAAACATCGCGCTGGAAGTGCTGAAAAAATTGCTGAATGAAGAAATTAAGGTGCGCGAACGGCTCAACGTGGTGCAAGGCCGTAGCCTGATGGAAATGCTGCAGAACTCGATTAAACGCTACCAGAACAAAATCATCACTGCCGCCGAACTGATGGATGAGCTGATTAAAATCAGTAAGGAAATTGTGCATGGCGACAGCGAGGCAGAGCGTCTGAAACTGAGCCCGCTAGAATTTGCCTTTTACACCGCGGTATCTAATAACGACAGTGCAAAAGAGCTTATGCAGCAGGACAAGCTGCGTGAGTTGGCAGTAGTGTTGCTGCAAAAAGTGCGTGAAAATGCCAGCATCGACTGGACGATTAAGGAAAGCGTCAAAGCCAAACTCAAAGTCATCGTCAAACGTACGCTCCGGCAGTTTGGCTACCCACCTGATATGGAAATACTGGCAACCGAGACCGTGCTCAGGCAGGCGGAGATGATAGCTGCTGAATTACAACACTAAATATAGCAGAAGCAACTATATGATAAAAAAGCCCTGAAAAAAATCAGGGCCTTTTGAATTGCAAAGCTCGACAGACTTTATTATCTTCCGACAGACTTTATTAATTTACATCATAAATAAAATAACAACAAATACATTGAATACTTGACATAGTTAGCCAGCTAACTATAATGGTCCTAATTATGCTAGAACTAAAAGACTTACCTACTACTGGAGTGCTCCATAAATTTGCTGAGCGATATCCTGATGCGGATATCACGGCAGTGTCGAGCTTTTTGCATTTGCTACGGGTTGCAACCGATTTATCCATCGCATTGGATACTTGTTTGAGTAAGCATGGGTTGCTACAAGGGCGCTGGTGGGTCCTTATTTTGCTAATGCGTGAGGACACACACACCGCAACACCTTCTGTACTTGCAAGCAAAGCGGGCGTTACGAGAGCAACGATGACAGGGCTAATTGATGGCTTAGAGCAAGGTGGCCTTGTTGAGCGTGTGTTTACGAAAAGTGACAGGCGTAGCGTGTTGATTCACCTGACTGATGCAGGGCAAGCTAAGCTAGATGCAGTCATGCCAGATTACTACCAAAGATTAAGGCTGTGTATGAAGGGTCTTAATGAAGCACAGCGTATCCAATTAGAGCAGATGTTAGATTTAATTAATGCAGGCATCCCAGAATTAACCAAGCAAAAATAATTTATTTCACAATCAGGAGTCATGATGAGTAATATCAAACAACAAATCAGCGAAATCAATCAAAAATTTGACCATGCATTTAATACCAAAGATTCAGTGTCGATTGGTGCCTTATACGATACAAATGCAGTGGTAATGCCTGCTCCAGCAGGTGACCCTGTGATAGGCGCCTCTGCAATCCAATCATTTTTCCAAGGGCTCATTGATGCGGGCGTGATTGAGCACCAGTTAACGTTGCTGGACGCCGTTGAAGATGGCAATCTTGCTTTCCAACGCGGTAAATGGGCTGGTGCGATGTTAAATGCGCAAGGCGAAAAACAAACGTTTGGCGGTAATGTGCATTTGGTATACCGTAAGCAAGCGGATGGCAGCTGGAAAGCAGTAACACATATTTGGAACTAAGCAGTTAACGGACGCCAATCATTAGGGCATGAAAATATATGGGAAATAGTACAAAAAATATCATTAGTGCATTTGTTGCACTAATCGTACTCACCATTATTTGGGGCTACAACTGGGTTGTGATGAAAAGTGCACTGCAATATGCAGGCCCATTTCAATTTGCTGCCCTGCGTGTTTTCTTTGGTGCGATTGTACTATTTGTTGTGATCTATGCTACTAAGCGACCCTTGGGTCTAAAAGAGTTCCCAACGATGCTGGTGTTGGGTTTGCTACAGACTGTGGGTTTTACTGGTTTATTGATTTGGGCCTTGGTTGAAGGCGGTGCAGGTAAAACAGCTGTACTCACTTACACGATGCCATTTTGGGTGATGCTGTTTGCTTGGCCAATGCTGGGTGAAAAAGTACAAGGCTGGCAGTGGTTGGCAGTCATCTCTGCCGTATTCGGTATGGTGCTGATATTCGATCCTTTACATATCAAAGCAGATGGCTTCAGTATGTTCTTGGCAATTGTCTCAGGTGTTTCTTGGGCACTTTCAGCCATTATTTCTAAAAAACTACATCGACGTAGCCCGCATCTCGATTTATTAAACCTGACAGCTTGGCCTATGTTGTTGGGCTCGATTCCTATGATCGCAATTGCGTTTATCGTGCCAGCCGTCCCTATTCAATGGACAGGTTACTTTATCGGTGCTGTATTGTTTAATGTGTTTCTGAGTGGTGCGTTGGCTTGGTTGCTGTGGTTGTATGCCTTACAAATTTTACCTGCTGGCATGGCCAGCATGGCATCAATGCTAGCGCCTGTCATCGGTGTGTTGGCTGCATGGGTACAGTTAAATGAAGTACCTAATCAGATGGAGTTGATTGGCATGGTGTTAATCGCACTATCGTTAGTGATTATTTCATTTATTAGTATTAAAAAGCATGCGCCTGTTGATCCAGCAATTGGGCAAGAGTAAACACCTGTAAATAGAATCTGAGTATTTGGTGCTTACTAGGCCATTAACCTCAATCCTCTCTCTGAAAAGCCTGTAATTTGGGTAAACGCATGTGATAAAATCAGCCTTATTTAGTTGGAAATTAGGATCTAAACATGGCAGGTCATAGTAAGTGGGCAAATATTCAACACCGCAAAGGTCGCCAAGACGCAAAGCGCGGTAAGATTTTTACTAAAATCATTAAAGAAATCACGGTCTCAGCACGTCTAGGTGGTGGTGATCCTAATATGAACCCACGTTTACGTGCGGCAGTTGCGTTGGCAAAAGAAGAAAACATGCCATCAGATAATATTACACGAGCGATTAAAAAAGGTACGGGTGAGTTAGAGGGCGTTAGCTACGAGGAAATCCGATACGAAGGCTACGGCATCAATGGTGCAGCCATTATTATTGATTGCTTAACTGACAATAAGCAACGTGCAGTGATGGATGTGCGTCATGCATTAAGTAAGCACGGCGGCAATCTGGGCACCGATGGCTCGGTGGCTTTTATGTTTAAGCACTGTGGTAGCTTAGTGTTTGAGCCTGGCACCTCAGAAGATAAAGTAATGGAGGTCGCATTGGAAGCCGGCGCTGAAGATGTGGTAACCAACGATGATGGCAGTATTGAGGTGATTACGCCACCAGCTGACTTTGTGGCGATTAAAGAGGCGCTCGAGGCAGCGGGTATCAAGGCAGTAATGGGTGAAGTGACAATGAAACCTGATGCCGAAGTGATCTTTACTGGCGAAGATGCGGTGAAAATGCAGAAAATACTGGATGCACTGGAAGATTTAGATGATGTGCAGGATGTTTACACCTCTGCTGTGATTGAAGAGTAACTCTGAATGTTGATAACAACTGGGTGCATGCCTTGAGTGTTACTAGAATTCTCGGTATTGACCCAGGCTTAAGGTTAACGGGTTTTGGTGTGATTGAAAAAGTAGGTGAAAAAATCACCTACATTGCTAGTGGCACTATCAAAACCGCTAGTGGTAAAAAGAGCAAGGTGGAAGGCGACCCAGAGCGTGAAGAGTTGCCCGCCCGCCTCAAAATCATACTCGATGGCTTGTTCGAGGTGATTGATACTTACCAGCCTAATCAGGTGGCCATTGAAAAAGTATTTGTGAACGTTAACCCTCAATCCACTCTGTTGCTTGGGCAGGCCCGTGGTGCTGCGATTAGTGCTGCGGTGATTCGTAATTTAAGCGTTGCAGAATACACTGCCCTACAAGTGAAACAGGCGGTGGTAGGTAACGGGCATGCGCAAAAAGAGCAAGTGCAAGAAATGGTAAAGCGCCTACTCAAGTTACCTGCTGCACCAAAACCAGATTCGGCTGATGCGCTTGCTTGTGCTATTTGCCATGCGCATGGTGGTCAGGGACTCGGCTTAATGGCTACCGCAGGTTTCCGTGTTCGCGGTGGGCGATTGGTTGGATGAGAAACTCAATTTCAGAGCCTAGTCCCACTAGCTTCACCAATTCCCTTTTTTGTTATTTCTGTGCCACGCGACCTATGTTTCTGATAGCTACGCTGATGGCTTGTTTGATAGGCCTAGCTGCGGCTATTAATTCAGGAGTTGTGTTTCAGCCAGTGCTTGCAGTCGCAACTTTAGTGCTAGCGCTTACGATGCATGCTGCGGTAAATATAATCAACGATTATTTTGATGCATTAAACGGTACAGATGCTATTAATCACGAGAGGTTATATCCCTTCACTGGCGGTAGCCGCTTCATCCAAAATGGTGTGATGACGCTAAAACGAACAGCCTATTTAGCCTACGCATTGCTGTTTACTTCAGTATTAGGTGGTTTGATATTAACTTATTATGTGAACTTGGGATTGTTAGTGCTGGGCATGGTGGGCGTGTTGATTGGTTGGGCATATTCCGCCACCCCATTTCGCTTAAATAGTCGTGGTTTAGGTGAGTTCTGCGTTTTTTTAGGGCTTGTTGTTGGTGCTGATTACGTTCAGCGCCAAATCTTTTCTCTAGTGCCAATATCGGCAGGTGTTCCATATGCTTTGCTGGTCACCAGTTTGTTATATATTAATCAGTTTCCAGACCGTCATGCTGATATGGCTTCTGGTAAGCGCACTTTGGTCGTTCGATTAAAATCCGAACACGCTGTATGGGTTTATTTAGTCGTAATGTTGATGGCATTGGTATGGTTATTCGGCTCTGTCTATATGAGTACATTTCCAACTTCAGTGATGCTATCAGCGATGCCTTTGTTCTTCTCACTGCACGCATTTTATGTGCTGCACCAGTTCTCAGAAAAACCAGCGCAGTTGTTGCCAGCAATTAAATCTACACTTGCTTCTATGTTCAGTCATGCGTTACTGTTAACCATTATTTTGTTATGGAATGCATCATGATTGGTCGATTAAGCGGTACCCTATTAGAAAAAACACCTCCGTTGGTTTTAATTGATTGCAACGGCGTGGGTTATGAGTGCGAAGTGCCAATGAGTACTTTTTACAATTTGCCTGCCTTAGGTGAAAAGGTGGTGATGCTTACCCACTTTGTGGTGCGCGAAGATGCCCAGTTGTTGTATGGCTTTGGTACAAGTCAAGAACGTGCGACGTTTAGACAATTACTTAAAGTGAATGGTATTGGCGCTAAGTCGGCATTGTCTATTTTAAGTGGGCTATCGATAGATGATTTAGTGCAAGCCGTGGCGCTACAAGAGCCAAGCATGCTGACACGTGTGCCGGGTGTTGGCAAAAAAACAGCAGAAAGATTGCTGCTAGAATTAAAAGATAAATTCACGATTGATGGTGTTGCTGCCATGAGTGAGCATCAACCGAAATCTGCAACTAGCGATGTGCTTAATGCATTGCTAGCGCTTGGTTATAACGAGCGCGAGGCAGTTGCTGCAGTGAAGTTGCTGGATAAAGAAGTGAGTGTGACGGACGGGATTAAACAAGCATTGAAATTACTTTCCAAGTAGTATGCGTGATGAGGCTAGAGCGTGCTTTACTAGTGGGCATATTGTCTATATGCCCGATATTTTTGAGTATTTAATATGATTAACACCAACCAAATTGCACGCATGACCTTAATATCTCTACTGATAGTAGGATGTGTTTTAGTGCTTTATCCGTTTATGCCCGCTATGCTGTTTGCTGCCGTGATTTGTGTGTTTACTTGGCCTTTATACCAACACATATGGCGTCTATTAGGTAAGCGAGATACGCTTGCATCCCTAACAATGACATTGTTGTTGCTGGTCGCGCTAATCTTACCAATGGCTTATTTGGCTGTGAATTTGGCTGATTCAGCCACAGTGTTACTTGATGAAGCACAATCTGCCTTGCAAAGTTTACAACCTGCAGCGCCATCGTGGCTAAAGGCCCTGCCAATCATCGGAGAGCAGTTGGCTGAGTCTTGGCAACGTGCGCTTGTCAGCCATGAAGAGCTCATGCGCTTGCTAGACCAATATTCAGAACCAATCCGAGAGTTTTTATTGCAGGCTGTGCAATTGGTGATGGGTGGTTTTTTGCAGTTGGTATTGGTCGTATTTGTCGCATTTTTCTTTTATAGAGATGGGGCGCGTTTATCCGATGTTATTACTGCAATTGTGCGTAGGTTGGGTGGTGAACTAGGGCAAGAAATGCTAACGTTATCATCCAGTACAGTGAAAGGCGTCATGCTAGGCGTTTTTGGTACAGCATTAGCACAAGCGAGCGTTGCATTGTTTGGATTTTGGCTGGCGGGTGCGCCAATGCCCTTCTTATTGGCACTAGCAACCTTTTTCTTATCGGTGATTCCAGTTGGTCCGCCGTTGGTGTGGGGTGGTGCTTCACTATGGCTATTTAATCATGGCGATCATGGTTGGGCGATCTTTTTACTGATTTATGGCCTGCTTGTGATTAGTACGGTGGATAATATTATCAAGCCAATTTTAATTAGTCATACATCACGGTTGCCACTGCTGCTTGTTGTGCTCGGCGTGCTGGGCGGGGTGTTAATGTTTGGGTTTATTGGTATTTTTTTAGGGCCAACCTTGTTAGCGGTTGGTTTGACGCTCGTTTCACATTGGGTAGTGTTGCAAAATAAGAGAGCAGATGAAGTTGTATGATAGAAACTGATCGTTTAATCGCCCCGGATGTTGTCAATCCGCAGGAAGAAGCGCTGGAGCGCGCACTGCGCCCCAAAGTGCTGGATGAATATATCGGACAAGAAAAAGCGCGTGCGCAACTGGAGATATTCATCAATGCCGCACGTGGACGTAGTGAAGCACTAGACCATGTATTGCTGTTCGGCCCACCAGGGCTAGGCAAAACAACGCTGGCACATATTATTGCCAAAGAAATGGGCGTCAATATGCGCCAAACTTCTGGCCCTGTACTTGAACGTGCGGGTGATTTAGCCGCGCTACTGACCAACCTAGAGCCAAATGATGTGCTGTTTATTGATGAAATTCACAGGCTCTCACCAGTCGTTGAAGAGATTCTATATCCAGCAATGGAGGACTACCGCCTAGATATCATGATTGGCGAAGGCCCTGCTGCACGTAGTGTCCGTTTGGATTTGCCACCATTTACCTTAGTGGGGGCAACCACCCGTGCCGGTATGCTCACTAATCCGTTGCGGGATCGTTTTGGTATCGTGTCGAGATTAGAGTTTTATACTTCTGAAGAGCTGGGTCGTATCGTACAGCGCTCCGCAGGTTTGTTGGATGTGGAAATGGTCGATACAGGCGCCCTTGAAATTGCCATGCGCTCTCGTGGTACACCGCGTATCGCTAACCGCTTATTGCGTCGTGTGCGTGACTACGCCCAAGTGAAAGCCGATGGTAAGGTGAGTGCCAGTATTGCAGATGCCGCTCTTAAAATGTTGGATGTCGATAAACTTGGCTTTGATGTCATGGACAGAAAGTTACTGTTAGCCGTATTGGAAAAATTTGGTGGCGGGCCTGTTGGGCTAGATAATTTAGCCGCCGCCATTGGTGAAGAACGCGATACGATTGAAGATGTGCTGGAGCCTTATTTGATTCAGCAAGGCTTCCTGATGCGTACCCCACGTGGGCGCGTAGCAACCAGTCAGTCGTATCAACATTTTGGCTTGCCAGTCCCTGGCGCTATCGCTAGCGGTGAGTCGTGGCAGGAGCAGTAGTGATGTCTTTAGGTAAGTTTAGTTGGCCTGTGCGTGTGTATTATGAAGATACGGATGCCGGTGGTGTTGTCTATCATTCCAATTATTTAAATTTCATGGAACGTGCCAGAACCGAGTGGTTGCGTGCCTTGGGGTTTGAACAAACTGAGCTAAAAGATGGTCACGGTATTATTATTGTTGTACACAGCCTGTCTATCGCTTTCAAAAAGCCAGCGTATTTTAATGACATGCTTGAAATTCACTGCGATATCATTAAAATCGGCTACGGTAGCATCGAGTTGGCGCAAACAATCATGCGTGATGGGGTGTTGTTAATTAACGCGCATGTGAAGGCAGCTTTTGTCAATGCAGCAACATTTAAGCCTCTAGGTATTCCAGCGCATATAAAACAAGCCATGCTTGAAAAGGCTTAGTTTGAAAAGATTAGTCATATTCAGTATTGCACTATTTTGGATATTCAAATCATGAGTAATGCAGTGAATCATTGCAGTACGACATAAAAAAGCAGTAGATAAAAAGTGGAGAAGTTATGAACGCAAGTAGTGATATGTCCTTCTTTAGCCTGATTGCAGGCGCAAGTTTACCTGTGCAGCTCGTGATGCTGATTTTAATCATCACCTCATTATTCTCATGGTGGTATATCTTTATTAAAGTTGCCACGATTAAGCGTGCTGAGCGTGATGCAGAAGATTTTGAAGACACCTTCTGGAGTGGGGGTGACCTAAATAAGTTGTACGATGTGATTACTGCTAATCGTCGTAAACCACAAGGCATGGCGAGTATCTTTGAAGCTGGTTTTAAAGAATACGCACGTCATAAACAACAAACACGTATGGATGTATCCGATGTAATGGAAGGCTCTCGCCGTGCGATGCGCGCAGCGTTTAACCGTGAGATGGATGAGCTTGATGCACATTTGCCATTTCTCGCATCTGTTGGTTCAGTCAGTCCATATATTGGTTTGTTCGGCACAGTGTGGGGCATTATGAACGCATTTAGAGGCTTGTCTAATGTCGCCCAAGCAACCCTTACACAAGTGGCGCCTGGAATTGCTGAGGCCTTAGTGGCAACAGCGATCGGCTTATTTGCTGCTATTCCAGCAGTGATTGCTTATAACCGATTTGCAAGTTCAGTGGATAGGCTTTCAGTGCGTTATGAAAGCTTTATGGAAGAATTTACCAACATTCTACAACGTAAGTCTTAACATGATGATTCAATTGGTGATTACTTTGGAATTGATTTCAGTAGAGGTTTCTCGATGAGCAGAACTCGTAAACGCCGCATGATGAATCAAATCAATGTTGTCCCGTACATCGATGTGACTTTAGTTTTGTTGGTAATCTTTATGGTGACAGCACCCATGACTAACCCAGGAGTGGTTGAGTTACCCGGCGCGGGGCAAGCACTCAGTCAACCAAAGCTTCCGCCAGTCGTTGTCACCGTTAAGAAAGATGGCAGCATCGAGCTGGATAGCAAAACCATGCAACGTGATGAGATGTTGGTCGCGGTACAAACCACATTAGCACAATCACCTGAGCGCACTGTTGTGATCGCAGCTGATAAAAACGTGAAATATGAAGATGTCATTGGTGTCATGGATCTGCTTAAAACCAATAAGGTAGACAAAGTTGGCTTGCTTCTTAAGCCAGTTTAAAGTGTTTAGATAATTTAGCCTCTATGTTACGTCAGCGCGAAAACCCAGATTCATTTAAAGCCGGTGTTTTATCCATTACTGTGCACACCATCTTATTGGGCGCTTTGCTTGTGTCATTTAATTGGAAAACAACACATCCCGTTAGCATTGCTGAGGTTGAGTTGTGGGATAGTCTCCCAGCTGTAAACATGCCCAAACCACCGTTGCCAACGGTAGAGCCAGAGCCTGTTGTGAAAGACGTACCTAAGCCTGAGCCCAAGCCAGAGAAGGTGGTTGAAGCTAAACCGCAAATAAAGCCGGAACCAAAACCCGAGCCTGAAATTGCGATCAAACAAGAAGTACCCAAAAAGCCTGTTAAAAAAGACCCACCTAAAGAGCCTCCTAAAAAAACACAGCAAGACGATCAATTAGCTAAGTTGCAAAAACAACTGATGTTAGATGCGTTAGAAAAACCTAACAAACCACCAGTAGACGATGCTTTAAAAAAGCTACAACAAGAAAGTCTGTCTGATGGAAAGCCTTTGGGTGAACAAAAAGCTAGCGCGGCAAAAGCTGGTGTTGTGGATGAATTTAAAGCGAAAATTCAGGCAAAAATTCGTAATAACGTGAATAAATCCCTATGTGGTGATGCTAATCTCGAGTTAAAGTTTGATATTGCTCTGCTACCTACCGGTGAGTTAGGTTCGTCACCTAAGTTGACTAAGTCTAGTGGTAATCCCGCATGTGATGAAGCGGTTGAACGCGCTATTCGTGTGTCAGAACCGTTGCCATTGCCTGAAGATAAAGCGTTATTCTCACAGTTCCGTGCATTAAAGCTGACTTTCCGCCCCAATGACCATTAGGCATTAATGGGTAAAATGTAAGCAAGTGTAAATGCTCTGGCATCTATTGTAGATTACAGTAAAATTTGATGAACTATTTAATACCTCACTGACCATACGCTATATGAAAAAATTGCTTAATTTATTTCAGGCAACGTTGTTGTCTGTAGCCGTAATCATGACATCTGCAATGATGCCATCGACTAGTCACGCCGCATTAGAAATTGAAATCAGCGGCGGCAATGCGCAACAACTCCCTATCGCAATTGTGCCGTTTAATCAGGACAATGTTAAAAATCAAGAAAACATTGCTAATATCATCAGCGCAGATTTGCGCCGAAGTGGCATGTTTAGGGTGTTAGAAACGGCAGGTGTTGCGAGTAAGCCTAGTGCTATTTCTCAAGTTAAATACAGTGATTGGGCTGCTTTGCAGGCACAAGCGATTGCTGTTGGTAAAATAGAAACCTTACCTGGCAATCGTCTTAAGGTGAGTTTTCAGTTAGGGGATGTGCTAAAACAGACTCAGTTAGCAGGTATGGATTACAACATTGCGCCAAATCAATTACGTATGACTGCACATAAAATAGCAGACGTCATTTACCAAAAGTTGACAGGTGAGTCAGCCATCTTTGCTAGTCGCATTGCTTACATTAATAAGTCCAAAGGCCGATATGCTTTACAGGTGGCTGATGCTGACGGTGTTAACCCACAAACGGTTGTTTCCTCAAACGAGCCGATTATTTCGCCTGCATGGTCGCCAGATGGTAGCAAGATTGCATACGTCTCGTTTGAGAAGAAAAAACCAATCATCTTCGTGCAATCGCTCATGACAGGTCAACGTATAACATTAGCAAGCTACAAAGGTAATAATAGTGCGCCTGCATGGTCACCAGACGGCAGTAAACTTGCCATTGTGTTAACGCATGCAGCCAACTCCCAACTTTATCTGATTAACGCTGATGGCAGTGGCTTGAGGCAGTTGACTAAGAGTAGCGCGATCGATACCGAGCCAGTCTGGTCACCAGATGCTAAATGGATATATTTCAGCTCTGATCGTGGCGGTAGCCCACAAATTTACAAAGTGTCGTCCATTGGTGGCGATGCGCAGCGGGTCACCTTTGACGGCCCTTACAATTTAAGCCCACGCTTCTCTCCAGATGGCAAGTCGCTAGCGATGATTCGAAATGATGGTGGAAAATTCCGTGTCGCGTTGCAAAATCTAGCGACAGGACAAGTGCAAATCGTCAGTGAAGGCTCTCAAGATGAGTCTCCAAGTTTTGCGCCTAATGGGCGTGTGGTACTATATGCCACTAGAACGGGTGGTCGTGGTTCACTTGCTGCAGTGTCTGCAGATGGTCGCGTGAGACAGCGTTTGAGCGAGTCCGGCGGCGATATTCGCGAGCCAGCATGGGGTCCGCTATTGAATTAACATGATGCAATACAGAAAGTTTGTTTTTACTAAAGGAGAAGGTAATGAATAAGGGAATGTTTAATAAAAAAGTTTTAGGTGCTTTAGTGCTAGCAGCAATGTTATCTGCTTGTAAAAGTACACCAATGACAGACAAACCAGCAGGCGTTGAAGATAAAAGCCCAGCTGGTTCATCACAATCTGCTAACGGTTCAGCAGATACTTCTGGTGTTAAAGAGGTTGTAATTGATAGCAATGCTAACAATGGTAACAATCCGCTTAAAGATCCAAACAATATTTTGTCAAAAAGAAACATCTACTTTGACTTTGACAGCGATACAGTGCGTGCAGAGTTTCGTCCTCTAATCGAAGCACATGCTAAATACTTGCTTGCTAACAGCAATGCTAAATTAGTATTGCAAGGTAACGCTGATGAGCGCGGTACACGTGAGTACAACGTTTCATTGGGTCAACGTCGCGCAGTATCAGTTAAAAAATCATTTAACTTGTTAGGCGTTCAAGACAAGCAAATCGAAACAGTGAGTTTTGGTGAAGAAAAAGCATCAGCAAATTGCGCTGATGAAGCTTGTCATCAATTGAACCGCCGTGTTGATGTTGTTTACGAAAACGACTAATTCTTAGTTACTAATTTTAAAATTACTAAGTTTAAAAATGATGAAAAACCTGATTCTGTCTAGCGTATTTTTAGCAACGCAATTATTTTCAATGAGTGGTCACTCTGCATTGTTTGATGATGAAGAGGCGCGAAAGAAAATACTGGAAGTTGAGAAAAACTTGCAAAGCCAGAATCAGGCTACGCAATCTGCGCTACGTGATTTAAAACAATCAAATGAGCAGCAAGATGCCGTCACCAGAAATGGTTTAGCTGATATGCAGTCGCAGCTAGATGCATTAAAGCAAGAGAATGCAAGACTGAAAGGCGAACTAGAGGTCGCTAATCATAAAGTTGAAACCGCACTTCAACGCCAAAAAGATTTATATACGGACATTGACGAGCGCTTACGCAAGTTAGAGTCTGCTCCAGTGGCCGAGGTCGCTGCGCCTCCAGCGGTGGTTGTTGAAAAGAACACACAGGAATACCAGTTGCTAGAGTTAGCCAATGGCCTGTCAAAAGAATCTAAGCACAAAGATGCTTTTAAAGAGTATGACAAGTTCTTAAAAGACTACCCTAATAGTAGTCTTGCACCTGAAGCAATGTATGGTTTGGGCTACTCGCAATTTGCACTAAAAAATTACAAATCATCTATTGCAACACAGCAAAAGTTGATTGACACCTACCCAGATAGTCCAAAAGTACCTGATGCAATGTTCAATTTGGCAAATAGTCAGATCCAACTGGGTTTAGTGCCAGGCGCTAAAAAAACATTGCGTGATTTAGTGGCTAAATTTCCAAACAGTGAGTTGACGCCAACTGCGCAGAAACGCCTAAAAGCACTTGAGGCGATTCGATAAGTATTTAAAATAGGTAAATAATCTAAAAGTTGTTTATTTCTCTATATTTAGGCAAATAAAGCTTTTAAGTTAAAATAGTGCCAATCTCTGTATTGGCGCTATTTTTTTGCGTTATTAATTGTTAGTGTGCAAAGTATTTGATGAAACTTAAAATCCACGAAATTTTTTACTCCCTACAAGGTGAGTCCTCGCGTGTGGGCTTGCCTACCGTATTTGTGCGCCTTACTGGCTGCCCAATGCGTTGCGTGTATTGTGACACTGCCTATGCTTTTAGTGGCGGCAATAATATGGAAATTGATGACATTCTTAGTAAGGTCGCTGAGTTTGGTACGCCATATGTCACCGTGACTGGAGGTGAACCGTTGGCGCAAAAAGATTGCCACGTATTGCTCAAGGCGCTATGTGACCAAGGTTATAGTGTCTCTTTAGAAACTGGCGGTGCTATTGATATTGGCCCCGTTGACGCTCGTGTATCAGTGATCTTGGATATTAAAACACCAGATTCAGGTGAGCTTAAAAATAACTTATGGGCTAATCTCACACATCTTAAAAAGACCGATGAGGTGAAGTTCGTGCTATGTAGTCGCGCAGATTATGATTGGGCAAAGGACCTGTTGGTGAAAGAGCGATTGACCGATAAATGCCCAGTACTATTTTCACCAGTCTATAGTCAATTAATGCCGTCAGACTTAGCGGATTGGGTGTTGGCCGATAAGCTTCCTGTCCGTATGCAATTGCAGTTACATAAGATATTGTGGGGCGAGGTGCCAGGAAAATGACAAAAAAAGCTGTTGTACTATTGTCCGGTGGCTTAGATTCAGCCACCGTGCTAGCTTATGCTCGAAATCAAGGCTTCGAGTGCTACTGTTTAAGTTTGGACTACCATCAGCGGCATATTGCAGAGTTGTTCGCAGCTAAAAATGTTGCCAAAGTCATGGGCGCAGCCGCACACAAGACTGCGCAGCTAGATTTATCTCTATTTGGAGGCTCGGCGCTGACTGACGATGCTATTGCAGTGCCAGAGAGCGCAACAGAAGGTATTCCAATTACTTATGTGCCAGCACGTAATACCATTATGCTGTCGCTTGCGTTGGCTTGGGCAGAAGTGTTGCAAGCACAAGATATTTTTATTGGCGTGAATGCGTTAGATTATTCAGGTTATCCAGATTGTCGCGGAGAATACGTTAAAGCATTTCAGGATATGGCTAATCTGGCGACTAAAAGTGCCGTGGAGGGTAAAACCATTACCATCCATGCACCTTTGATTGATATGACTAAAGCCCAGATCGTTAAACTGGGCACAACATTAGGTGTAGATTACGCCATGACGGTTTCATGCTATCAGGCTGATAGTGAGGGCGAAGCCTGTGGTTTGTGTGACTCGTGCCGTTTACGTCGCGATGGCTTCTTAGCCGCAGGGTTAGCGGACCCTACACGTTATCAATTGCATTTATAAACCGCGCAGGCAAACTATTTATATATAAATCATCAGTTGATTAATAAATGTAGATAAATAGCTTGCCAAAAGGTGTATAAGTAACGTAAAATCCGCGCCTTTCTGCTTTAAATTTTTCAAAAGAGAACAAAGATTATGGTTATTATTCGTTTAGCTCGTGGTGGCGCGAAAAAAACTCCTTTCTACAACGTGGTTGTAGCTGATTCACGCAATCGTCGTGATGGCCGCTTTATTGAGCGTGTTGGTTTTTACAACCCATCAGCTAGCGCAAACGCTGAAGGTTTACGTATTGATTTAGCTCGTGTTACGCATTGGCAAAATAACGGCGCGCAATTGTCAGAGACGGTTGCACGCTTAGTTAAATTCCACGCTAAAGGTCCAGAAGCTGCTATTGCTGCTAAAGCAAAAGACGCTGCTAAGGCTGAAGCTGCTAAAGCAAAAGCTGCTGCTGAAGAAGCTGCAAAATTAAAAGCAGCCGCTGACGCTGCTAAGGCAGAAGCTGACGCTCAAGCCGCAGAGGCTGCTGCTGCAGCTAAAGCTGCCGAGGCTGCCGCTGCTGAAACACCAGCTGCTGACGCTTAATTTAAAAAGCTTAGGTAATTTACCTAAGCAATTAAAATGGCTGTGAATAACATGGTAGTAATGGGGCGCATTGTTGCGCCCTACGGCGTTTATGGTTGGCTCAAAGTGTTGCCAGATACAGAAGCAATCGATGGTCTGTTTGATTATGACACGTGGTGGCTAGGTAAAGGCGACGACTGGCGCGAAATGGTGGTTGAAACTGCTAAGCTTCACAATGATGTCATCGTTGTGAAGCTACAGGGCATTGATGATCGAGATGCTGCTTTTGCATGCAAAGGTAAGCAGATTGCCGTGCCCAGAGAGCAGTTGCCGGAGCCTGACGAAAATGAGTATTACTGGTCAGACTTAATCGGGTTACGTGTTAAAAACAGTCAAGGTGTTGATTTTGGTTTAATTACTGAAGTGTTTGAAACAGGTGCAAATGATGTACTTGTCGTAAAACCAGATGTAGTGGAACCTAATGTAGCAAACGCAGATGCTGATAAACAGAAACCGCAAGAGCGGCTATTGCCGTTTGTAGCAACGGTCGTGCTGGAGGTGGATTTAAAAGCTAAGACGATGTTGGTTGATTGGGACGAAGACTTTTAGTCGTTTCGTTAAAATTAAACCGTTTAAATCATGGCGTTTAAATTTGATATTGTGACCTTGTTTCCCGAAATGTTTGATGCTATCACTAAACATGGCATTACAAGCAGGGCATTACAACAAGGTATTTATGAGGTTGGCTTTTGGAATCCACGTGATTTTACTAGCGATAATCATAAAACCGTAGATGATAGACCCTACGGTGGTGGTCCTGGTATGGTGATGTTGGTGCAGCCGCTTGAAAAAGCAATTGGCGCAGCAAAAGCAGCACAGACGACTAATCAGGTTGATGAATATTGGGTGGTGCATCTGTCGCCAGCAGGAAAGCCGCTGACCCATCAAAAAGTGATGGAGTTAAGCAGGAAGCAAGGCTTGGTATTGCTTGCCAGTCGATATGAAGGTGTCGATCAGCGTTTAATTGATGCTGAAGTAGATGAAGAAATATCGATTGGGGATTATGTATTAAGTGGTGGTGAGTTGCCTGCCATGGCATTGATGGATGCAATCATCCGCCAGTTGCCAGGTGCGCTAGGTGATAGTGATTCTGCAATTGAAGATTCATTCGTAGATGGATTGTTAGACTGCCCACACTACACTAGGCCAGAAGAATATAACGGCAGACGAGTACCTGATGTGTTAATGTCAGGTAATCATGCCAAGATTAAGCAGTGGCGTTTGAAAATGTCATTGCAAAGAACTCGGGATCAACGTCCCGATTTATTGGCCGCAAGGCCGTTGACGAAAGAAGAAGCACGGCTACTAAAAGAACTTGAGTAGAGTTTTGATAAGTAGGAACAAGTTTCTTCACAATTAAAAGGAACTCCGACGGGCAACCGAAAGAGATAAATAAAGATGGCAGATATTATTAAAATGTTGGAAGAGGAAGAAATTGCCCGTTTAGGCAAAACGATTCCTGAATTTGCTCCAGGTGACACTGTAGTGGTTGGCGTAAACGTAGTTGAAGGTACACGTAAACGTGTACAGTCATACGAAGGCGTTGTTATCGCTAAACGTAACCGTGGTTTGAACTCATCATTCATCGTACGTAAAATCTCTTCAGGTGAAGGCGTTGAGCGTACATTCCAAACTTACTCACCATTAATCGCTTCAATTGAATTGAAACGTCGCGGTGATGTTCGTCGTGCGAAACTGTACTACCTACGTGAGCGTTCAGGTAAGTCAGCACGTATTAAAGAGAAGTTAGTAGCACGTGACAGAGAAGTTTTAGCGCCAGTAGAAAAAGCGTAATACTTAGTCTGTGTGAAACACATTAAAAACCCCAATTGATGAAAATCATTGGGGTTTTTTTTGCGGATAATATCGTTATACGTTGATCCCCTACTGTAAATCATATTCATGTGAGGTTTGCATATCGCTAGCTTTGGTTTAACATAACGTGATGAAAACCAACTCTCCTGACGTTAATCATAGTGCACTCATTAATGCGCCGTTTGGTCAGGTATCTATTACTGTACGCCATCAACAGTTAATGATTAAGTTGCTTCCACAATTATCTAACGCACAGCAGTTGCCAGACCATGACAAGGTAACACTAGAAAAAACATCAACACACTCGCTTGTGAGTATGGCTTGCCAGCAGATCATGCAATATTTACAACAGGCAAATATAACCTTCAGCTTACCTACTAACCAGCAGGGTACTGTATTTCAAAAGCGCGTTTGGCAGGCGATCTACGATATTCCCTGTGGGCAGACTAGAACTTACACCGAGATAGCCCAGCAAGTTGGCTCTGGCCCACGCGCCGTTGCAAATGCCTGCGGCGCCAATCAGCTGCCTCTGGTTGTTCCATGTCATCGAGTGCTTGCTAAAAGTGGCTTAGGTGGCTTTATGCAAGGTGAGCGTGATGGCTTGTTGATAAAGCAGTGGCTTTTGCAGCACGAGGGTCTGATGTCTGTTGGAGTGCTAAATGAGTGAGCGCATGCTTGCACCTGATGATGCAACACAGATTGATGTTTTTATTGATCATCTCTGGTTGGAGGATGGTTTATCAAAAAACACATTAGAAAGTTATCGGCTAGATCTAACATCATTTGCAGGTTGGGTGTTGACGCAAGATAAGCAGCTATTAACGGTAGATAAAGCTGATGTTCAGCAATACTTGGCGGTAAAGTTCCCACAGAGCAAGCCTCGCAGTATTAGTCGCCTAATCGCCAGTTTAAGACGTTTTTATCGTCATTGTTTGCGTGAGAATGCAATCAGTGATGATCCTACGGTGCAAATTGAGTCACCTAAATTACCGCGTAGCTTGCCCAAAAGCCTGAATGAAGAAGAGGTGGAGGCGTTGCTCAACGCGCCAAATTTGAATGAGCCTGCAGGGGTGCGAGATAAAGCAATGCTGGAGCTACTTTATGCCTGTGGCTTGCGCGTGTCTGAGTTGGTTTCCATTAAAACAACGGAAGTAAGTCTTAGTGATAGTGTCGTACGTGTGACGGGGAAGGGTAGTAAAACACGCTTAGTGCCGATGGGTGAAAATGCAGTAGAGTGGATTTCGCGGTATTTAAAGGATGCTAGGCGGGAGATTATACAAAAGCGCTTATGTGACGCATTGTTTGTCACCAACCGTGGTGATGCGATGACACGGCAGGCTTTCTGGTACATGATTAAACGGTATGCCTTGCTGGCGGGGATCACCAAGCACATGTCGCCACACGTATTGCGACATGCGTTTGCAACACACTTGCTCAATCATGGGGCTGACTTAAGGGTGGTACAGATGCTGTTGGGTCATTCGGACATTTCGACGACGCAGATTTATACGCATGTGGCACGAGAGCGGTTGAAGCGGTTGCATAGTGTGCATCATCCGCGGGGTTGACGTTTTCTCCCTTTCCGACGGTTGCTCCCTCTCAGTTTAAGGGGGAGGGTAAAGTGGTGGAGTTTGAGGAATGTCGGGGGTAGCCCGACAGCTAGTTACTTTCTTTTAACTGCCTGAAAAGAAAGTAACCAAAGAAAATGGCACCCCACACCACGGGCTAAGCCTTCCCTGCGCTACTCAATATAAAGGGTAGCAATCGGAAACTCGCCCAATAAAATCTTTGGCCTCAAACAGCCGATTGCTGAGAGCTCCCTTTATGTCTGCGTTGCTCGGCGTGTTGCAAGGGGTAATGGAACTAAGATGTTGTAGTTGCTAATGCTAAAGTATCTTCAGATGATTTAGGTAATCCTAATTTCTCTCTTGCTAATTCGGAACTAAAAGCTTCGTTAGAATAACTTCTTTCTAAAGGAAGATGTTTGTTCATAACTTTAATTCCTATATCGGAGTCAAATGAAAGATTGTCAAAAAGAGCATACTTCTCAATTAAAATTTTAAATTTGCTACCCAAGCCTGTTAGGCCATTGTAGTAAAGATATACCATTTCTATCCATGATAATTGACTTCTTATTATGCTAACGTAAAGCCATTTTTGGGCGCTGTTTAGCCGTTGCGGTTGTTGAGAGTCTATCCAAATTAATAATCTGTAGACTGTTCTAAAAAGGCTATCAATTTGATATTCATTCTCATGGTAGAGTAATGACCATAATTTAAAGAGCTGATCAGTGACGGCTTCAGGTTTGTGTTGGCCAATAATTTCAATTTTTTTGTAATTGGATAGGCTTTCGAAATTTAGCCCGTAATCACCAGAAAATTCATTTTTAAATATCATTGAGCCTGTATTGGGATCGTAATCAGAAATCGAGCTATAAATGGCATGAGATGCTAAGCTGGAATTCCATAAGTTATATAATTGAGTGCGACCTGTAGTATCTTTAATACTTGAACCAGCGTTGCTAGAAATTGAGTTTAGTAAATCTCTATAAGTGTTTATCCAAGAGAAAAACGTCTGCTCAAAACTTTGCAGTTCAATCGCTTTATTTTGAGCCGTCAATGCTGTAGCAGAGTTCCTTAACTCTTTAGTTGAGGCATTTAATTCTTTTGACTGATAAAAAATAGTTGCAAGTAGAGCAATAAAAGAAGCAAAACCAAAAATTGGATTTAAAATCCCTCCAAAAAAGTCACCTAGAGTTCCCCAGTCGTCTCTAACATTGGAAGGGAAAATTTCGCCGCTAAAAGTTAGGAAAAATTTACAAACAAAAAAAGCTGCTGAAGTCAGCAATAAAAATAAGACAATTCCGAAAATTAGTTTCCAATGAAAGGGAATGTTGTTGTCATCTTCTTTGTAAGAATTCATTTGGCAATTCTTTCAATAATAACCCCCAACGCCTTTAATCCCGGCAGTATTGTTGGTTTAGCCACTTTAACTTTTACGCTCAACGCTTTAAATTCTTTCAAAATCAATTGGCATAGGTGTTCTGCAAGTTTTTCTACTAATTGGAAACTATTTTCTTGCAGGGTTTCACGTACACGGTTAACTACAGCGCCATAGTCGATGGTGTCGTTTACATCGTCGCTTTGGCAGGCTTTGCTGAGGTCGTAGCCGATTTCTATGTCTAGGATAATGGTTTGCGGGGTCATGCGCTCCCACTCTGGTACGCCTAATTTGGTTTGTACTTTAACTTCGCTTAAAAAAATGGTGTCCATAAAGCCTTATTTTCTTGTCGTCATTCCCGCGAAGGCGGGAATCCAGTAATATCTTGAATATTAAACCACAATTTATTAGTAATTGTGGGTATCACACATAGATTCGCGCCTAGCGTGGATGATAGTAAAGAGAGTTTAAATGAATGAATTAGGTTTTATTCCTGTCACGTTAGTGCCAGTTGTTTGGATTGTTGCGGCTTATTTGCTTGGCTCAATCGCTTTCGGGATTTTAGTCAGTAAGTTATTTGGTTTGCCAGATCCGCGTACAGTAGGCAGCGGTAATATTGGTGCGACAAATGTAGCGCGTAGCGGTAAGAAGTCAGCAGCCATATTAACTTTATTGGGTGATGTCTTTAAAGGTTGGTTTCCGGTGTGGCTGGCTTTGCAGTCTGGGATGACCATGTGGGTGGTGGGTGCGGTAGGTTTAGCCGTGTTTTTTGGCCACCTATATCCAATTTACCATGGTTTTAAAGGGGGTAAGGGTGTTGCGACGGCATTAGGGGTCATGCTGGCTATCTCCCCCATGCTTGCTTTGGCGGCATTGTTGACATGGGTGCTTGTGTTTGCAATCTCGCGCTACTCATCACTTGCGGCATTGGTTGCTGCTGCACTGGCACCTGTGTATGCGTGGTTTTTATTAGCAAACGCAGATAACGCGATTGGTATTTCCGATTATGTGCTGATGGTATTAGTGATGTCTATTTTCTTGATATGGCGGCACAGAAGCAATATCAAAAAGTTGTTGGATGGTACTGAGTCAGGGTTTGGTAAAAAGAAATAAAATAATCACGCAGAAAAGTCATTATCACTAGTCATTACACTTTTAGTCATCATTCTTGGCTAGTGCCGTGATGACTAAGGTGCTTGTAATTCACTCAAATTCCAACGTGGCTTTACACTAAAACTATAATTTTTATCTGCATTGTTTTGTGTGTCTTGCATTGCTTTTAGTCGCATTGCGCCAGCAAATGCAATCATCGCGCCGTTGTCGGTGCAAAACTCTAAGCGTGGGTAACTTACTTTACATAATTTTCGTTTAGTGGCTGCGTTTAGTTTTTCTCTTAGTTTTGCGTTTGCACCAACGCCCCCAGAAACAATTAAATTATCCAAGCCAGTTTCTCGTAATGCATTCATGCATTTAATTGTTAGCACTTCTGTCACCGCCTCTTGAAACTCGTAAGCGATATCTGCTTTAGTTTCTGCATCTAAGGGTTGATGTTGGTTCACTAGTGTTAATACTGATGTTTTTAAGCCACTAAAGCTAAAGTTTAAATCGCCACTGTTGAGCAGTGGGCGAGGCAACTTAAAGCGAGGTTTTCCCGTTTTTGCTAGATTCGATAGCGCTGGGCCGCCAGGGTAACCAAGCCCTAATAATTTTGCTGTTTTATCAAAGGCTTCACCTGCGGCATCATCCAATGTGTCGCCAAGTAGTTCATATTGGCCGATCCCATCAACACGCATCAGTTGGCTATGCCCACCAGAAACCAATAAGGCAACAAATGGAAACGCAGGCGGGTTGTCTTCTAATAAAGGTGCTAATAAATGGCCCTCTAGATGGTGTACGTTAATGGTAGGAATTTGCAGACTAAACGCAAGTGACTCAGCAAAGCTTGTGCCTACTAATAGTGCGCCAGATAACCCAGGGCCTTGTGTGTAGGCGATGGCGTCAATATCTTGTAATGTTTTCTTGGCCTCTTTAAGCGCAAGTTCACTTAATGGCAAGACGCGACGAATATGATCTCGTGATGCAAGTTCAGGAACTACGCCGCCATATTCAGCATGCATCTCTACTTGTGAGTGTAGTGCGTGCGATAATAAGCCATTGTCCGTGTCGTATAAGGCGATACCTGTTTCGTCACACGATGATTCAATGCCTAAAACTAACATTTATTTTGGTCCATTTTGATCTTAAAGTGCATTTTTATAACACAAAGCTATAAAAGTAATTGAATAAAAGTAATTATACGATTAAAATGGTGGACTTTTCTCAAGTTTATAAGCCTTTGTTTGGCGGACTTGAGCATCACCTAATTAAATTGTTGCAGATAAGAGAGAACGAATGTCTAGTGTACGCGTAAAAGAAAATGAGCCGTTTGACGTTGCTCTACGTCGCTTTAAGCGCCTAATTGAAAAAACTGGTTTATTGAATGATCTTCGCGCTCGCGAATTTTACGAGAAGCCAACTTGGGAACGTAAACGTAAAGCTGCTGCTGCTGTTAAGCGTCAATATCGCCGCTTGATGAAGCAAACTTTACCAGCAAAATTGTACTAAGAAGCTTTCATGTCGTTAAAGGCTCAGATATCTGAGGACATGAAAACCGCGATGCGCGCTAAAGATAGCGTGCGTTTGGGCGCAATACGTTTATTACAAGCGGCTATCAAGCAGCGTGAGGTGGATGAGCGTATTGAGTTAGATGACAGCAATGTAATTGCTGTGATTGAAAAAATGCTCAAACAGCGTCGGGATTCTATTGCAGCGTATGAGTCAGCTAATCGTCATGATTTAGCTGATGTGGAAAAGTTTGAAGTCACCGTGCTGCAAACATATTTACCACAGCAACTGACTGAAGATGAGATTAAAGCCATCTTAGAGAAGATTGTGGTTGATTCAGGCGCTGCTGGTATTAAAGACATGGGCAAGGTAATGGCGGAAATTAAGCCGTTAGTCGCTGGTCGTGCTGATGTGGGTAAAATTTCTGGTTTGATTAAAACTCGTCTAGGATGACCCGTAGCGATAGATGCAAGTAGACATTACAAGGAGCGATAAGCTCCTTTTTTGTTTTTAAAAGATTGCGCTAGAATGGCTAGCAAATTCTATTAACGTAGTTATTTTAGCTAAAGCAGACACTTTGATCCCTGAAAGTTTTATTCAAGAGTTGCTCAATCGCGTTGATATTGTCGACGTGATTGATAAAAGTGTGCCGCTAAAAAAAGCAGGTGCCAATTATTCTGCCTGCTGCCCGTTTCATAACGAAAAATCCCCTAGTTTTACGGTAAGTCCTACCAAGCAGTTTTATCACTGTTTTGGCTGTGGTGCACATGGTACTTCTATTGGGTTTGTGATGGAGTATCAAGGGCTTAGCTTTGTTGATGCGATTCATGATTTAGCTAAAATGGTGGGTATGACCGTGCCGCAAGAGGTGCGCGATAACGACAAGCCTGCGCCTAAAGTGGTCGTTGGCTTGCAAGACGCATTACAAGAAGCGGCCAATTTTTATAAAGCTGAATTAAAAAAATCACCGCGTGCTATTGAGTATTTAAAGGCGCGTGGACTGAGTGGTCAGGTCGCGGCTAAGTTTCAGGTAGGGTATGCGCCCGCTGGTTGGCAGAATCTACAAAGTGTCTTTCCGCATTATGACAATGAGGCATTAACGGTGGCAGGTTTGGTGGTAGAGAACGAGCAAGGCCGTCGTTATGACCGCTTCCGTGACCGCATCATGTTTCCGATTCATGACCAAAAAGGACAGGTCATCGGCTTTGGTGGCCGCGTTATTAATCCAGAAGATACCCCTAAATATTACAACTCACCAGAAACGCCATTGTTTCAAAAAGGGCATGAGTTATATGGCTTATTTTTGGCGCGCAGAGCGATTAGAGATGCGGGTCGTGCCCTAGTGGTAGAGGGTTATATGGATGTGGTGGCGTTGGCGCAATATGGAATCGAATATGCAGTGGCCGCACTTGGTACTGCCACAACCCCTTACCATATTACAAAGTTGATGCGCCAAGCGGATGAGATTGTATTTTGCTTCGATGGTGATAATGCTGGTCGTACTGCGGCATGGCGCGCAGCAATGAACGCGCTACCTGCACTCACTGATGGTTTGAAGCTATCATTTTTATTTCTACCTAAAGAGCATGATCCTGATTCTTACGTACGCGAATTTGGTAAAGAAAAGTTTGAAGCTGAAATTAAATCCGCAATGCCGTTGTCTCAGTATATTCTGCAGCATTTAAGTGAGAATAATGCACTGCAAAGCCAGGAAGATCGCGTGCGTTTCCTGAATGAGGCAGAGCCTATTATGCAGCAGATTAATGCGCCACGTAGTGCAATGTATTTGCGTAAAAAGGTTGCTGAGTTGGCACTGTTGTCGCCTGAGGAAATGCAGGCTTTGTTAAAACTGCCAAATTTAAATAAGGCACCAGTGCAGGCTAAGCCAAAGTTGACACGCACTACAGTATCGCTACAAAAGCGCTTTGGGCTAATGTTGTTGATGCATCCCAGTCTTGCGCTGCAAGAGGATTTGAGGTTATTGGATGAGCGAGATGATGCGGATGTTTTGTTACGGCAAGTGATTGAAATTTGCCTGATGTATCCCCATTCTAAACCTGCGGTGTTGTTACGTGAGTTGGAAAGAAAAATTGACACTAGCATTTTGCAAGAGTTGCAGCGTGAATTAACGTTATTGGACGATACGCTTGATCAAGCACAAGAGGTTGTGGGTGCCCGCCAGCAGTTGCAGGCAGTGCACACGCAGCGCCAAGGCGCGTCATTATTGGCGCGAATCAGTGAAAAACCTTTGAGTGCTTTAACTGCCGATGAAATTGCGCTATTGAAATCTGTTGGTAGTAAACCCCAGCCAAAATAAGGCTATATTCTGTTATAATGCACGGTTACGGTAATCTTATTCGCCATGTGTGATGCATGCATCATGGCAGAGCTAAAATTTTAGAGGTAAGACATGGCAAGACCAAAGAAAAGTGATCAACAAGCTGAAAAAAATGCTGAAGACTATGTTCGCCCAGAGCTACAAGAGGTCAGCGCTGAAGAGCGTCGCATTCGCCTTAAAAGCTTAATCGTATTAGGTAAGGAGCGCGGCTACCTGACTTATGCCGAGATTAACGATCACTTGCCTGATGACGTTCAAGGCTCAGAGCAGATTGACGGCATTATCGGCATGATTAATGACATGGGTATTCAGGTGTATGAAGAGACACCTGATGCCGAGGCGTTGTTAATGTCTGACGCACCTCCAGCAGTGACTGACGATGACGCGGTTGAAGAAGCTGAGCAAGCACTTGCCACAGTAGACTCAGAGTTTGGTCGTACTACTGACCCTGTGCGTATGTATATGCGCGAAATGGGTACAGTTGATTTACTTACACGCGAAAGCGAAATTGAGATTGCACGTCGTATTGAAGATGGCCTCAAACATATGGTGCAAGCGATTGCTGCTTGCCCTACCACGATTGCCGCTTTGTTGGAAATGGTGGATAAAGTTGAGCGTGATGAATTAAGCGTCGACGATTTAGTTGACGGTTTGATTGATGCCGATATTGGTTTAGATGATGCGATGACAGAAGAAACTCCAGAGGAAGAAGAGCCTGAGAGTGATGACGATGAAGATGACGGCGATGAAGATGGTGCGAAAGCTGCTGCTATCTCTGCAGAAGCATTAGCTAAACTTAAAGAAGAGCTACTTAAACGTTTTGAAGTCGTGCGTGCAGCACACCAAAAAATGACAGTGATTTTACCGGTTAAAGGCTCTCAAGATCCTGAGTATTTAGCATTGTTGTCTGAAATTCTTGTTGAGTTAACGGCATTCCGTTTTTCACCAAAACAAGTAGAAAGCCTATGTGATCAAGTACGTGGTTTAGTTGAAACGGTACGTGGTCACGAGCGTAAAGTGCTGGATTTCTGTGTGGAAAAAGCAGGTATGCCACGCCCATACTTTATCAAATCATTCCCAGGCAACGAAAGTAACCTAAGTTGGTTAGAAGAAGAGCTTAAAGCTGATAAGCCATACAATGAAAAGTTAGCGCGCTTTAACCATTCAATTTTAGATCAACAGCAACGTATTATTGATTTAGAAACCAAAGTGGGTATTTCAGCGAAAGAGCTGAAGGAAATCAATAAACAAATGACCACAGGCGAGGCGCGTGCACGTCGTGCTAAGCGTGAAATGATTGAGGCAAACTTACGTTTGGTGATTTCTATCGCTAAGAAATATACAAACCGTGGCTTACAGTTCTTAGACTTGATTCAAGAAGGTAATATTGGCTTGATGAAAGCCGTAGATAAGTTTGAGTACCGTCGTGGTTTTAAATTTTCAACCTATGCAACATGGTGGATCCGTCAGGCAATTACACGCTCTATCGCTGACCAAGCCCGCACTATCCGTATTCCTGTGCATATGATTGAAACGATTAATAAAATGAATCGTATCAGCCGCCAAATCTTGCAAGAGACTGGTATTGAGCCGGATCCTGCATTACTCGCCGAGAAAATGGAAATGCCTGAAGACAAGATTCGTAAGATCTTGAAAATCAGCAAAGAACCAATTTCAATGGAAACGCCAATTGGTGATGATGAAGATTCTCACTTAGGTGACTTTATTGAAGACAGTACGACATTGGCGCCAGTGGATGCCGCTGTTTATGCAAGTTTACGCGATGCGACAAGTGAAGTGCTGGAGTCACTAACACCGCGTGAGGCAAAAGTACTACGTATGCGCTTTGGTATTGAAATGAACACAGACCATACGCTTGAAGAGGTAGGCAAGCAATTTGATGTAACGCGTGAGCGTATTAGACAAATTGAAGCGAAGGCGCTGCGTAAGTTGCGTCATCCAACTCGTTCAGAAAGATTAAGAAGCTTCTTAGAAACTGGACAAGATTAGTTTAAAATAACGACTTCAAAAGTTTAGGCCCCCTAGCTCATGCTTGGTTAGAGCAGCGGACTCATAATCCGTTGGTGCTGTGTTCGACTCACAGGGGGGCCACCAAGAATAAAAGGACTCAGAGAAATCTGGGTCCTTTTTTATTGTTAGAATGCATGCCTAATGTTTTAAATATTTTGAACTCAAACTCTCATCACATGGTTAAGCACGAAATGATTGAACCAAGATTTATTTAAGTTGACTTATCAAAGTTAACTTATAAAACGTGGTGTTAGATGAAGCCTTTGGTTCATGTCGTATGGTTTAAGCGTGACTTGAGAGTACAAGATCATGCGGCTTTATTTGAAGCTTGTCAGCAAGGGTTGGTGATCCCCATTTTCACTTGGGATTCATGTGTTTGGAATAGCGGTGATTATGCAACTCAGCATCAAATGTTTGTTAAGGAGTGTTTGGTTTCACTCCATCATGATTTACAAGCAATTGGATTGTCACTTATACAAATCAATACGGGCATTATTGAGACTCTTAACCATCTCTCAAAGTTTTACTGTATAAATTTACATAGCCATGAGGAGACAGGAAACAATAATAGCTACCAGTTGGATAAAGCTGTTGCGTCCTGGTGCAAAGCTCAACATGTCAATTGGATTGAGCATCCACAAAACGGAGTAGTTAGACGCTTAAAAAATAGAGATACTTGGACTTCTATTTGGGAAAAGCGCATGACTGCCCCAATAATACCCATACCATCACAAGCAAATATGGCCGCTTTGCCATTAGATACCATTGCAAATAGTGATCTTTCCTACATTAGGCATATTCAATCAGATAAACACTCAAGACAAAAAGGTGGTAGAGAAGAAGCCGTTAAATTGTTGCATACCTTTTTAAATGGTCGGGCCAGTCGATATCGCGGTGGGATTTCTAGCCCGATATCTTCAGAAAGCGCTGGTTCTAGAATATCACCCTACTTAACTTGGGGCGTGCTGAGCATGCGCGAAGTGGTGCAGTCTGTGCGCCAACAGAAACTCAATATTGAAGAGAGTTCATCCACTTATCCCAAAGGGTTGTTAGCAGGATTAGTTGGTTTTGAAAGTCGTTTGCATTGGCATTGCCATTTTATGCAAAAGCTAGAGTCGGAGCCTGCGATAGAGTATCAAAACCTCCATGCTGCCTTTAATGACTTTCGAGATGAGAGCTATTCAAGTGTTGAATCACAAGCGAGATTAGTTGCTTGGAAAGCAGGAAAAACAGGATGGCCTTTGGTAGATGCTTGCATGGCAATGTTGAAAGAAACCGGATGGATTAATTTCAGAATGCGTGCGATGTTGATGAGCACTGCTAGTTATTTGTTATGGTTACATTGGCGAGAGACTGGTTTGCACCTAGCGCGTGAGTTTTTGGACTATGAACCAGGCATACACTGGCCTCAAGTGCAGATGCAATCAGGTACTACCGGCATCAATACTTTACGGATTTACAATCCCATCAAGCAAGCAATAGATCAAGACCCAGAGGGAGTGTTTGTTAGAAAGTGGCTGCCAGCGTTAAGGTGCGTGCCTAATAGTTGGATTGTTCAGCCATGGCTGATGCCAGAGTCTCTACAGCTTGAATATGGTTGTCGAATCGGTATTGATTATCCTGCGCCTCTGGTTAGTATTGATCAGGCATTTAAGTTAGCAAAAGCAAACTTTAGCCAGCTTAAATTGACTTCAAAGGACTATCAGCAAACAGCAGTAATTATTAAAAAACATGCGTCTAGAAAAAGATCTTCTCAAACACGCCCAATACAAAATAATAAATTCTCCCGTAAAAGACCAGCGAACAGTTTGGTCCCATTTCAGCAAGATTTGTTTTAATTTTATGATTGGTTGTTCGACCTGATGGCTTTGTATATGAATCCATCAGGCTACTATTGCAATGCATAGCTTTTAGAACTATCTAATTTTAAGACAGTCTTATTCAATAAGGAGATTGCTTAAGGTAAGTGATTGAATTTAATCGATAGCTACCTGAATGCTCCTGACTGTAATGTTAACTGTAGCTAACGATAATTGATGATGAATCTTTCAATGTGCTTGCTGATAGCAGATGAGAGAGAGGTTCATCATGAGCGGGATGAAAATAAACAAGGTATTTGTCGGCGAAGCCTTGTATGGAGAGGGTAACGAGGTTGCCCATGTCGACTTAATTATTGGTCCACGCGGCAGTCCAGCCGAAGTGGCTTTCTGTAATACACTCACTAATCAAAAACGCGGTGTGAATGGCTTATTGGCTGTACTTGCACCTAATATGATGGCGAAACCAGCCACTGTCATGTTTAATAAAGTGGATATCAAGAATGCTAAGCAGGCTGTGCAGATGTTTGGTCCGGCTCAATGTGGAGTCGCACAAGCAGTGGCTGATAGCGTTAAAGAAGGCCTGATTCCACTTGATGAGGCAAATGATGTATTCATCTGCGTTGGAGTTTTTATTCATTGGGATGCTATTGATGATAACAAAATTCAGGATTGGAATTACGAGGCGACTAAACTTGCATTAAAACGAGCCATCAACGAGTTGCCTTTACCTGAAGAGGTAATGATGCAAGATGGAATGGTACATCATCCATTAGCTGCCCACGACTATCAGAGGGTAGCTTATGAGCTCAGAAGACGTGCATGACCTTTACTATAAATGCAGTTCTTATAGGTACTGAAAGTGCCAATTTTGGCTAACTTTCTGGTCATTACTGGGTTGCTTTCTCGTTTGTGTTATATTGCGAGATACTAGCGATTGATGCATTTGGTAAGATGACAATGGTCAATAATCGTTGTTAAGTACGGTGATATTGGCGAGAATGTTCGCCAACTTTTGGCTACTGATAAGTAGCTATTTTTTTATATATAGAACCTATGATTAATGATTCAAACCAGCTAAATAGTAAGTTATGCCTACGTTGTATCCATTATTTCATTACGTATGAGCCAAACTTCCCTTACGGCTGTAGAGCTCTGAGTTTTAAAAGTAAGCGAATTCCATGTAATGAAGTGTTTGAAGCGTCCGGCAGCAATTGCTTGATGTTTATGAAGAGGCCGTTAACACAGTAGTGCTTTGTTGGTAAATAATACTAAAAGATATGATAAGAAATCAAATACTCGATGTAACAAAGCACGGTGATACGTTAAATGAGCGGTTAAGTCATTTGCACGAAAGAATGCTTGAGTCTGTGCCTATCGTGGATCGTATAGGATGTGCAATTTATGATGCAAAAGAAGACATGTTAAAAACTTTTGTGAATAGTACTAGGCAAGGAGTGCCAATTTCAGGTTATGAAATTAAGCTTGGTGACTGTTTTTCTCTGTCGGATATTGCATTAAGATGATGCATTTTATGAGCTAAAGCGTATGGCAGATGCTGGAAAATTAGATGCAGATTGTGTTGATGTTTTGCTTGAGCAACGCTCAGAAATACAAGCGATTGTGAATAACTATCAAGATACACACCACTACAAAGCATCATTTATTCCTAATCTATTAGTTACATATCATACTGATATCGACATAAATGCTTTTTTAATGTTTGTGAAAAGTAAGTCGATGTACACTTTAGGGTGATTGTAAAACTATATTCCCACGTGGATACTAGTTTCGAGGTGTTGTGATTCATTAGTATTAACCAGTTGTATAGCTTTAATATTTTTTTCGATTTGTTTGTAGCCCGCCGTCAATGGCGCCTATAGGTGATGTTTACGAATGAGTTAAACTTGCCTTAATGTTGATTTGTTAGCGGCATATGATAAATGCTAAATTAAACGCTATTAAGCCAATTTCAACCCTAGCTATTTATCTAGCGTTAGTGGTGTGGGTCTCACTTTGTTTGATAGCACTGTGGGCGGTAGTGAATCTCAATCTTCGCGATGCTGAAAGAAGCTTCACTGAGCACGGTGAAGAGTATGTCGATAAACTCAACAGAAGTATGGTGAGCAGCGAAACAGTCTTAAAAGGGTTTTCCGCTCTTTTTGCGGCGATTGGCAACACTAATCCTGAAAAAGTCTCGGTGTACGTTAAAAGTGTGATCGAGACGAATGATCAGATTTTTGCCTTAGAAATCATACAAAAAGTGGGAAAGAAGCAGCTACAAGATTTTATTGTCAGTAAACGACTTGGTGGAAATCCTAGTTTTACTGTTAAATCATTTTCTTTCGGCGACAACAGGGGCTGGGCACCGCCTCAAGATAAGTTGTTTTATTATCCCGTTATTTATATGGAGTCGCTATCATCAGGCTCTCAAGAAATTCTTGGTCTAGATGTATCAAGTTCACCTTTCCTTGAGAGTGCTGTGACTCAAGCGATAACACTCCGCCGCCCTGTCGCTAGCCATCCATTCAGATTAATTCAAGGAAATGTTGCTTATGTAGTGTTCTGTCCAATAAAGTCAGAAGAGAACATGATTGTCGATATGATTATTGACACAACTAAGCTACAGAGACCAAGTGACAATTTAATGCGAGATGGTTTTAGTGCGACTGTGTACCATCGAGATTTTAGTGCACAAGATACTAAAGGTCATTTGTTTTCGGTATCAGGCAGCACAAGAAGTGCGATAGAAACAACCATTTTTCCATTGTTTCAGCATCAAAAATCATTATCAACGATGGGAGAGCCTTTCTCGATTTTAATGACTAGGCAGGCTGGTTGGACTGATTTAAGTCTCAAATTGATAGGGTTGATTGCATTACTGTCGTTTGTATCTTCTGCCATTTTATACATTTATTTACGCTCACTTCAACGAGGGCGACTCGAGCATATTAATCATCAAAATCTTTTATGGAAGCTAGCAAATCAAGATGGCTTAACAGGTATTCCTAATCGGATGTTAATGATAGACCGTTTGGAGCAGGCTATAGCGGCTAGCGACAGAAATGGCCAGTATGGAGCTGTCATTTTCTTAGACATCGATAATTTTAAATCGCTTAATGATACTAAAGGACATGATGCTGGGGATTTACTGTTAATTGAATTTGCTAAGAGAATTAAGGATTGTATTCGAGATGTGGATACGGTGGCTCGTTTAGGCGGGGATGAGTTTATTGTCATTCTAAGTGAGTTAGGCAGTGAGTTAGCTGAATCAAATGCAGCTGCTACACAAGTTGCAGATAAAATTCGTTCGGTGGTAGAGCAGCCTTGTCGATTACAACTATTTGATTATCAAGTAGCAGTTAGCATAGGCATTACATTGTTCAAAGGTAGTGAAAAGACGATCAATCAATTACTGAAGGCTGCTGATGATGCCATGTACCAGCAAAAGGCAATGCACCACCATTGAGTGAAGTAAAGCCGATTTTAAGTTAGCAAGTAATTTCCATTTTTCCATTCCGTTTGTATTGATTCCGACATGCCAATCCGTAATCGTTGAGTGATGAGGTATTGCGTGACATGTGTTGATTGCCGACAGACAAAACATGTCACACTGTGGTATTTTAGGCATAATTACACTTGTTGAATAATCAAAGATAAATTAAGAATAATATGAAAGCAATGATACTAGGCGCTGGTAAGGGAACAAGAGTCCAGCCAATCACACATGAAATTCCTAAGCCAATGATTCCTTTGGTAAGAAAGCCTGTGATGGAATATCTGATTGAATTGCTTAAAAAGCATGGGGTTGATCAGATTATGGTGAACACTAGTCACTTAGCCCCGATTATTGAAAATTACTTTAGAGATGGTGAGCAGTTTGGTGTAAGCATGGCCTACTCTTATGAAGGTTATGTGGAGTCTGGTGTTGCTATAAGCTCGCCAGTAGGTTCTGCTGGGGGTATGAAGAAAATTCAGGACTTCTCAGGTTTCTTTGATGAAACATTTATTGTGCTCTGTGGTGATGCTTGGATTGATTTGGATATTAGTAAAGCACTGGAGATTCATCGCCAGAAAAAGGCGATTGCCAGCATTATTATTCGTGAAGTGCCAAATAATGAGGTGTTTAAATATGGCATCGTTGCGCTGGACGAAGACGATCGCATCTTACAGTTCCAAGAAAAGCCAGATCCAAAAGATGCAATTTCAAATCTAGCTAACACAGGTATTTATATCTTTGAACCAGAGATATTTGACTATATTCCTTCAGGTGTTGCTTACGATATTGGTGGCGAATTATTCCCTAAGCTTGCGCAAGAAAATTTACCTTTTATCGGAATAAACTTACCGTTTCAATGGTTAGATATCGGCAATGTGCAAGATGTTTGGACAGTGACCAGCCAGATATTAAACGGTGAAGTGAAGGGCTTTAAAATGCCTGGGCGAGAAGTGAGGCCGGGCGTGCATGTAGGTATTAATTTAAGTGTTGATTTTGATCAGGTCAACATTACCCCACCAGTTTATATCGGTGGTAGTACCAAAATTGAAGCTGGTGCGACGATTGTGGGCCCTGCAGTATTAGGTGCGAGCTGTGTGGTAGAGGCTGGCGCGGTGATTAAGAACTGTATCGTAGAAGATTACACACGGCTGACTAGTCAAGCTAATTTAGAAGGCAAAATTATCTTTGGTAGCAAGTGTATTGACCCTATTATGGATACACAGGTGGATATTGCAGAAGCGCGCTTAGAGTTTATGATTGAAGATGCTCGCAAGCTTGTTGAGGCTGACGAAGCATAGTTCTAATGGTAAGTGAGCGCATACTTTCGGCAATCATGCGGTATGAATTTACTGGTGATTTCAGTTGTCGAAAGTCTGCGGTCTTCATTAAAGCAAGTTAGTAGTTTGAACGTCTAAAAATCTCGCCTTGTGGTTTTAAATCGAAGGCAATGCAAATCCGTTCTTCATTCGAGTTAAATGGAATCGTGCGATGAAATAGCGACGATGGGAACAGCACAATATCGCCAACATTCGGCGATGCAACGCCCACTGGAAAATCATCGTGTTTTTGTGGGTAGTTATCACCATGCAAGCCATATTCAAAACAGCCTTCCAGCGGGTCTTTTTTGTCTTTAGGTAATACCAAATAAACGGCCCCGCTAATCCATCCGACTTCATGAATATGCCGATCTACATAACCAGCTCGACGTAATCTTACATACCATGAGCTAGTGAACTCAAGCTCTTCAGGAAAAGATTTAATCAGTTCACAGTCAGCCCCTGCGAAACGATTTTTATAATGAATAAACTCTTGTTTAACTAACTCACCCAGTTTTCTAAATGAAGCTTCTGGGCGCTTAAATAAATTGCCAGCAGATTGTTTGCCGTTAATGATCATCCCCTGTGCGCGTACTTCAATCGCAGTATTGTCTATATCGTTAAGTAGATCTTTTAGAAACTGGCTATTTGGCTCTGCAAGTTCCGTGATGCTATTTTGGTAAACAAAGTCAAAGCCGTTTTTACAAAAGTTATAGTGATCTTCTACGCCGAAGTTGCGTGCATAGTGCGAGGATAGCGTGGCCAAAAACGGAGCATCATGTTTTTTATGCGTGCGCACAATCTCGTCTAACTTTGTTTTAAAGGTGTCAAAGTGTTCCGCTTTGTAAGTGCAATATAAAGCACGCTCCTGCCAATCATCTAAGCGCGACCGTTCAAAATAATCAACAGCCTCATCAAACCGGTTAGCAAGGTATAAGAACTCGCCCATATTGTAATTAGCACCAGCATGGTCTGGATTGAGTGTTAGCGTGTCCAGATAGCTTTTAACAGCTTCTTCCATATTGCCTTGATCGCGCAAGCATTCGCCAAGGTAATTATGTGCGTCTGCATAGTTAGGAAATAGGCGAATCGCATGATTAAAATGTTGAATTGCATCATCCAGTTTTCCTTGATCACGTAATGCTGTTCCTATATTGAAGTGACCACGTGCATCTTCGTGAATATTTAATGCGGTCTGGTAGTTCTTGATGGCTTCTTCTAATAGCCCCTGCTTTTGTAGCAATGTTCCTAAGTTACCGTAAGCCTCGAAAAAGTTAGGCTGCAATGAAATGGCTTGCTGGTAGTGATGGCTTGCTTCCTCTAGGTTACCAAGATTGGAAAGTGCGATGCCTAAATTGAAATGTAAGTCTGGAGTGTTAGGTTGAATTAATAACGCTTTTTTATAACTTTCAATGGCAGCCTCTGGCTTAGATAAACCGTCTTGAGAGATACCTAGTATTTGATACAGAATAAAAGTATTAGGGTAGCGTGCCACCAGTTTTTTAGCTGCTTGTTCTGCTTCTGCTAGCTTACCTGAATTAAATAAGTGCAGGACAGGTTGCATTTCCATTTGGCTAGGTTGTGGGTGGAAGGGAGCTTGCTTTGCCATGATTTGTCCTAAAAATATATCAAAACCCGTCAGTTGTAATCGTCAAGTTATTCGTCTTGTTGTTGTAAGCGAGCAGCCATTTTACGTAGAAACCTCATCGCTACCTTAGGTTCGTCCAGTAAAAGTGTTTCAATGTTGTCAGTGTCCATCGTAATGACTTCTGCATTGATGGAACTTACTTTGGCCTCTGCGATTGTTGGTGTATTTGTTAGCATTGCCATTTCGCCAAAGTATTCGCCACCATGAACCATGCGTAATATTTTATTATTTTTAATGATTTCCACTTCACCTGTCACTAAGTAATAGAGATGACTGGTGGCTTCGCCATGTTTAAAGATAATGTCATCTTTTTCATATACCTTTCCGTAGCGCTGCATCAGTTTTTTTACATAGTGAGATTGTGTAGCAATGCTTTGTTCGGATGACTCATCAAACAGCCCTTTTAGTAATAGAACATCTTTTTTTCTTAATGTTGCAATGAGCTCGGTCCCAAGTAAAAACACTGCAAAATTTACATACAGCCAGGTAATAGAGATGAACAGGTTTTTCATGCTCCCGAATACAGAGCCATACGATTCATTCATCGATAAAAATAAGGTAAAGGCCGGTCGCATCAATAGCCAAAGGATTGCCGTGAATAAAGCGCCAATCAAAATATGCTTAATATATAAGCGTGCAGGGAAAAAGACAAAGTAGAAAACACTGATTAACAGAGTGGTGAGGCCGAGAGATGTTAATGTAGCTAACATTTCATATTGTAAAAATCGGCTACTTGCACCTAGGAAAACAATGACTTTCTCCAGCATTAGTCCTGCAAATGTAAATAAAAAGAACAGTAGTAGCATGCCGATAATGGCAAACATATCTTTTACTTTTCTTTTGATAAAGGAGGGCGCTTCGACTAAGCTGGCGATGCTATAGAATGCTGCACGCATTGCTCCTGCCAAAGGGGTGACTGTCCAAAGAAGTACAAAAAGACCTAGAGCCCCCCACGCTGCTTGATGTCTTGCTGTGCTGTAGACTTCCGTCATGATGGAGTTGCTGAGTTGCGGCACCAAATTGCTGGTGATGATCGCAAGTTTAACAATTGCATAGTCAGAGCTAAAAATGAGCTGACTAAACAAAAAAAACATAAGCAATACTAAAGGAATCAATGCAAACATCGCATAAAAAGATAATGAGGCTGACAAGCCTAACGCGTTATGTCGCTGAAAAGCTTTAAACATTTCATGAAATACAAACAATGGCGTGTTGTATCTTTGGTTCGCATAAACCTCGCTAGGCATGCTAATAGCTTTTCGCAGGTTATCTCGTAACGCTAAGTTATGCTTTGGGCTGAAAGTGATTTTTTTCATGCAAGGATGCGTAAAGTCAATACCGTATTAACGGGTGTGATATTTAGTATGTATATTCGTTAACATGTAAATGTAGCAATCTCTAAATCTATTTATATTGAGAAAGTATAAGTGAGCACAACTCACTCAGAATCTTAGCACTATACCTTCTCATCATGATGCTACACTCTAGCTTAAATTTTTGAACCTTTCTGTCGCGGCGACTAATGCTGAGGTTGTGCCTGGCTCCATCGCTGAATGTCCAGCATCATCAATTAAATATAATTCTGCATGAGGCATGGCACGTTTAAGTTCCCATGCAGTGATGGGCGGACACACCATGTCGTAACGGCCTTGAACGATAACAGTAGGCAGATGAGACAAATTATTATTTGCTTCATCAAGTAAATCACGATTGCCTACAAAACACTGATGTTGGATGTAGTGAATTTGCACCCTTGCTCTCGCCAACTCGACCGAGCCGTTTACGGCTTGATCGCTCGATGGTCTTGGTAGCAACGTCATGATGCTACTTTCAAATTGGTTCCATTGAATGGCCGCAGGAATGCTAACTGCAGTATCATCTGAGAAAATGAGTTTCTCATATGCTGAAATAGGATTAGTTCTTGATTCAGTTGGTAGAAAATCACACAAAACTTGCCAAGGCTCAGGATAAAAAGCTTTTACATCATTTAAAAACCAGTTGAGTTCAGTGGTGCGGCTTAAAAAGATGCCGCGCAAAATTAAGCCGGTTACATGTTTTGTGTACTTCGAGGCATAGGCAATGCCAAGAGTACTGCCCCAAGAGCCACCAAATACTAACCATTTGTCAATGCCAAGCGTAGTTCGAATTAAATCAATATCATGCACTAAGTCGTCAATTGTATTATTGACGATGGATCCTAGTGGTTTACTGCGGCCACAGCCTCGTTGATCAATGAGGATTATCTTATAGTGATTAGGATCGAAAAATCGTCGCTGAGATGGGTTGCATCCACTACCAGGACCTCCATGTAAAAACACAACAGGAACACCATCTGGATTCCCACAAACTTCATAATAAACTTCATGCAAAGCATCAACTTTAATCATACTTTCTTTAAATGTATCAATTTCTGGATACAAGTTGTAAATGTTGGTCTGCATGGATAAATTTTTCTTTCTAATTGATTTTAAATGATATTTTATTAATTTTACGATGTAGGTTAAGTCGATATATAACGATTAATTTTAATATGTGTATCTATGTTAAGTTAAATGTAAATAAATTGTAAATAATGTATTGCAATTCATGATTTACTGGTTTATAGTTTCGTCCATGCACATAAAGTGTGCTGCAAATAGATTCAAAAAACCTAGTGAAAATTTTGAGGAACATCAAAAGATTGCTAGTTATATTATGAATCTATTTATATAACCTTAGTAGTTTAACTTTGGAGATTAATATGCAAATCAATAAAATCAAGTTAGCACTTGGCTTGGTAGCAGGTATGGCGATGCCTTTAGTAGCATCAGCAGCTGCAGATCAAGAAGCAGCAATGAAAGACGCGAACAACTGGGTTCACCCACGTGGTCAACACAACAACCAAGGTTACAGTGCATTAGCACAAGTGAACAAAGGTAACGTTAAAAATCTTAAAGCAGCTTGGACATTCGCTACTGGTGTAAACCGTGGTCACGAAGGTTCACCAGTTGTTGTTGGTAACATGATGTATGTACATACAGCATTCCCAAACAACGTATATGCTTTAGATTTAGATAACAATCAAAAAATCGTATGGTCATACTTCCCTAAACAAGATCCATCAGTACAAGCTGTATTGTGCTGTGACAACGTTTCACGTGGTCTTGGTTTCGGCGATGGTAAAATCTACCTACAACAAAACGATGGTAACTTAGTAGCTTTAGACGCTAAAACTGGTGCTAAAGTATGGTCAACATTGATCAACGATCCAAAAGTTGGCGCTACAAACACTAACGCTCCACACGTAATCAAAGACAAAGTATTAACAGGTTGTTCTGGTGCTGAGTTCGGCGTACGTTGCTTTATCGCTGCATACAACATCAAAGACGGTTCTTTGGCTTGGAAAGCATACTCAACAGGTCCTGACGCTGAAGTGTTAATCGGTGCTGACTTCAACAAAGATACACCTGAGTATAGCGCATTGTCAGTTTACCAAGACGTAAACGGCGGCAACAAAGAAGGCGGTTCTTTCAAAAGAATGCCTGCTGACCAATTAAAAATTGGTGAAAAAGAACTTGGTACACGTACATGGTTGAAACCACAAGCAGTTAAAGATGGTTGGCAACATGGTGGTGGCTCTGTATGGGGCTGGTGGCCATATGATGCACGTACAAACTTAGTTTACTACGGTACAGGTAACCCATCAGTTTGGAACCCAGATGTACGTCCAGGCGACAACAAATGGTCAATGACTGTATTCGCACGTGACTTAGACACTGGCGTTGCAAAATGGGGTATGCAAATGACTCCACATGACGAGTGGGACTACGACGGTATTAACGAAGTAATCTTGTTCGACAAAGGTGGCAAAACATACGCTTGGCATCATGACCGTAACGGCTTTGCTTACACATGGCATGCAGGTACTGGTAAATTACAAGCTGCACAAAAAGTTCACCCATTCGTAAACTGGGCAACTGACATTGATATGAAAACTGGTGTACCAAACAAATTGGCATCAGCTTCTACTCACCAAGACTACAATGCTAAAGGCATCTGCCCAGCTGCATTGGGTACTAAAGACCAACAACCAGCTGCATACTCACCAAAAACTGGTTTAGTATATTCTCCATTGAACCACGTATGTATGACATACGAGCCAGTTGAGTCTAAATACGTTGCTGGTCAACCATGGGTTGGTGCAACATTAACAATGTTCCCAGGTCCTGACGGTGTTATGGGTGGTTTCGCTGCTTATGATCCAATGACCAACAAAAAAGTATGGTACAACAAAGAGAAATTCTCAGCTTGGGGTGGTGCTTTAACTACTGCTACTGACTTAGTGTTCTACGGTACTTTAGATCGTTGGTTCAAAGCTGTTGATGCTAAATCAGGTAAAGAACTTTGGAAATTCCAAGTTGGTTCTGGCGTGATTGGTAATGCATTCACATACGGTCACAAAGGTAAACAACACGTTGGCGTGCTATCAGGTATCGGTGGCTGGGCTGGTGTAGCGATGAACCTTGGTATGACTACTCCAACAGACGCTTTAGGTGCTGCTGGTGGTTATGCAGAACTAGTTAAATACAACGCTGCTCCTGGCGGCGGTGCATTGAATGTGTTCAGCCTATAATTAATTGTTGAAAAACGATAAAATTATTAGCTAAAACATAAGCTAGTACTAAACGTAGTAAATAAAAACACCCCGACGAGTCGGGGTGTTTTTTTATTGAACAACTGTTTAAAATAATTGTATGTATTGATATCCAATGACGGATAGTTAACTAAATCTCAATGTAAAAGCTTACTCGTTCTATTAAGACTAATGCGTGAATTAGAAATATTTGCTACTTAATATATAAGTGGTTGGAATTATATGTAAGTGACTACGTGCTAGCGTATGAAGAGTTAGCGTTGATTTGACTTAAATTCATGAAAATCTGCTGTTTCATGCAGGGGCTATGATGTATAGTCATGAGTGAGTTTTGTAGGTCTGAATAGTGTAGAACTTTTAATTAAGTTCGTACTCTATTACTAAGCGCGGTGAAGTAGAGGCCGCATTTTTATGATAAGGAATAAAAATGTTTAAAAGAATGAAATTGCTTGGTCTTTTCATAGGTTTTCTAGCAGTAGGTAATGTGCAAGCAGAAGATTATTACTCATCAGGTAGAGCTGGTGAAGTGCAGCGTGTAGATGATGGTACAGAGTTTAAAGTTTGTGCAGACCAAGACAACTTACCTTACTCAAATAGCAAATTAGAGGGATTTGAAAATAAAATCGCTGAGGTCCTCGCTCAAGATTTAAATAAAAAATTAGCCTACACATTCTGGTACGACAGAATGGGCTTTATCAGAAATACTTTAAGTGCAAAAAAATGTGATGTGATTATGGGTACAACCTCAGATTACGATGCATTAAGAACATCAAAACCTTATTACCGTGCAGGCCATGTGTTTGTATACAAAAAAAGCAGTGGTATGAAGATCACAGGCTGGGATAGTCCAGACCTTAAAAAATCAACAATTGGTATCGTAGGCCAAAGTCCTGCAACGATTGCACTCAATGATTATGGCTTAATGCCAAATGCAAGACCATATCGTATGCAGCGTGACCTTAACTTGCCGCCTAGTTACTTGATTGATGATTTAATAAAAGGTGATATTGATGTGGCGATTATGTGGGGCCCGATTGGTGGGTATTTTGCTAAACAATCAAAAGAGCCATTAGAAGTTGTGATGGTGCCTGACTATGAGTTAGTCAACGCTAAAGGTAAAACTAACTGGAATATCTCAATTGGTGTACGTAAAGCTGATAAAGAGCGCTTGGCGATGATTGAGGGTGCGCTAGAGCGAAACAAAGACAAAATTAACAAAATTTTAGATGATTATGGCATTCCACATATGGCTGTTGTTGAAGGTGATAGCATTATGAAGGTTTATCGTAAAGGAAAAGAAGTTAATAAAGAAACTCGCGGTGACGCAATCCCAAAAACAGAGTAAAATACGCGCTTATTTTGCGTTGTTGAGTCAACCGATATATAAATAACTACGTTAAATGATCATACGTTGACGAATGCGCTTAGCATGAATAAGACGTAACTCATTTCATGTGAATTAAATTAGGAGATAACATGTTAGGCAATAAAACTTTAGCGTCAACATTATTAGTTTCTATGTTGGCATTAACAGGCTTAGTATCTGTGAATGTGCAGGCTGCAGACATTAACCTAGTAGCAACGCAAGATGGTGCACCTTTAAATATTAAAAAAGAATTATTTGATACGCCAGAAGCTAAACAGTTCTTAGCGACAGGTAAAAATCCATACATCGGTAACGAAGCTGCTATTAAAGCTGGTAAAAAGAAATTTAACCTGTACTCATGTAATGCATGTCATGGTGGTCATGGTGAAGGTGCTATTGCCCCAGGTTTGACAGGCGCCACAATGAAATATGCTAAAAATCTTACAAACAAAGGTATGTTTGAAACAATTTGGCACGGTACTAACGGTGGTATGGGTGCTAAAGGTTTAGGTTTAATGGTGCCAGAAGATCCAACAGAAGGTTTGAAGCCTGATGATTTGTTAAAGGTGATTGCGTTTATTCGTAGCAATAGCAAAATTAATGGTAATGAGTAATTAGTAGTATTTACTTTAAAAAACGGTCGCAATCGCGACCGTTTTTTATTACGGCATAAATGCGTTATTATTAAACTTTTTTATAATAGATAGAGTGAATGATGAATAAACATTTATTTTTAGTTGCCCTCATCGCAATGCTAGCTTCATGCGGTCAAGACTCAGGCACAAAAGGGGAGGCTGCTAAAGCTGAATCTGGTGCTGACATTAAAATGATGGATTTGGTAACAACACAGGATGGTTCGCCATTAATAATAGACGCTAAATTATTTGATACTCCTGCGGCAAAAGAGTTTATTGCGACAGGTAAAAATCCGTATATTGGTGTTGAAGCTGAAATTCAAGCAGGTAAAAAGAAATTCAATTTATATTCTTGCGTAGCTTGTCATGGTGGCCACGGTGAAGGTGCTGTAGCCCCAGGTTTGCAAGGTCCAAACTTTAAGTATGCTAAAAATGCAACCAATAAGGGCATGTTTGAAACGATTTGGCACGGTACAAACGGTGGTATGGGCGCTAAAGGTTTTGGTCTGATGCAGGCTGACCCACCTGATGGTTTAACTGTAGACGAAACATTAAAAGTTATCGCATGGATTCGTAGTAATTCAACGATCACTGGGAACGAGTAAGTTATATCAAGATATAAAAACGCTTACTGAGATTCAGTAGGCGTTTTTTTATTTTCAGTGTTTAATAAAAGTGAGTGTAGGGAGTGCACAATGGGTAATGTGGGAACAGAACAGCTGCATCAAATCGTCATCGTGGGTGGTGGGGCTGGCGGTTTAGAGTTGGCAACCAAATTAGGTGATAGCCTGGGACGGAAAGGTAAAGCAGCGATTACTTTGGTTGATAAGTCAAAGACGCATGTTTGGAAACCATTGCTACATGAAATTGCGGCTGGCAGTATGAACCCAGAAAAGCATGAGCTAGTGTATTTAGCTCAGGCTCATTGGCATCATTTTAAATTCAGGCTCGGCAGCATGGATAGCTTAGATAGAGCTAAAAAAGAGATTTCAATTGCGCCTAACTATGACGAAGATGGCGTTGAAGTGATACCCCGTCGCACTATTAAATACGATACCTTAGTGATTGCAGTAGGAAGTACGACAAATGATTTTGGTGTAAAAGGTGCACGAGAACACTCAATCGCTTTAGATACGCAAGATCAGGCTGAAAAATTCCATAGGCGTTTACACAACGCATTATTGCGCGCACAAACGCAAGCTGAACCTGTGCAGGCTGGGCAATTGGAAGTTGTGATTGTAGGGGCTGGCGCAACCGGTGTTGAGTTGTCTGCAGAATTACATAATACAACCCGCGAGTTAGCTGCATATGGACTTGATAAGATTGACCCTGACCGCGACGTGAAAATTTCATTAATTGAAGCTAGCGACCGTGTATTGCCAGCGCTACCCGCTAAGCTTTCAAACTCTGTAGATCTAGAGCTTAGAAAATTACGTGTGCACTTATATATGGGTGAACGTGTGACTGAGGTCACTAGCAAAGGGGTGCAAACACACAGTGGCCGTTTTATTCCATCGGCACTCGTAGTTTGGGCTGCAGGTATCAAGGCGCCGGATTTCTTGCGCGAAATTGATGGTTTGGCAAGCAATCGAATTAACCAGCTTATTGTTAAGCCTAGTTTACAAACTACATTAGATGACAATATTTTTGCTTTTGGAGATTGTGCCGCATGTCCATGGGTTGGACATGGTCAAGATGCAACCGTGCCACCTCGTGCGCAGTCTGCTCATCAGCAAGCTAGTATGTTAGTTAAAACACTAAAATATCGTGTTGCTGGTAAAACAGACTTACCAGAATTCACTTATCGGGATTATGGATCGCTCGTTAATTTAGGTAGCTATACTACCGTTGGTAATTTGATGGGAGCGCTATCCGGTGGTAGCTTGTTTATTGAAGGCTTGATTGCACGAACGATGTATCAATCACTTTATAAGCTGCACTTGATGGCACTACACGGCTTCTGGAGCATGGCATTGCAGACATTAGCCAGAATGATTGCAAGACGTACAGAGGCGCACGTGAAGCTACATTAATTATGTAGCTTAGATAATGTAGCTTAAGTAAAAAACGGATGAGTGAATAATTTCCTCATCCGTTTTTATTTGTGTATTAAAAATGATTTTGTTACTAGTTTAGATATTTGTAGCGCTTATTAATTATCATCATGCAAAGGCTCACAAAAACACCAAAGGCAATCACGATAATATTAATTGGGATCTGAGCTTTTACCATTAATAGATAAGCGCCTAACATGAGTAATATGCCGATATGCTCGTTGAAGTTTTGTACGGCAATTGAATGACCTGCACCAATTAATTCGTGCCCGCGGTGCTGTAATAATGCATTTAGAGGGACAACAAAGAAGCCTGCAAGCGCGCCAATCACAAATAATAGTACTACTGCCAATTGCCAGTGTTGTACAAAAGCCATTGCCACTACTAGTAAACCCATGACGATGCCTGCGGGGAGTACCTTTGTGGATTCCTCTAACTTAATATAACGAGCAGCAACCACTGAGCCAGCGGCAATACCAACAGCAAGTATTGCCATTAGCTGTGTTGCTTGCTCTAAGCCAAAATTGAGTGAGCTTGCTGCCCATGCAATGACAACCAACCTTAATGTCGCACCAGCTCCCCAGAATAAGGTTGTTACTGCAAGCGATACTTGTCCGCGAGTATCTATCCATAAGGCTTTGAACGAGTGCCAAAAATCGTAAAGCATGAAAACTGGATTTTTCTTGGGTAGTTTGTGATCGATAGGAAGTTTGGGAATGTAAATGTTAAATATTGATGCAACCATATATAGCAGCGTGATGATGATCATTGCAAACGAAGGGTCATGACTTGCCATACTACCGCCGAGTAGGGCGCCTAAAATGATTGCAATTACAGTAGAGCCCTCCATCCATCCATTAGCGCTCACTAGTTTTTCTGGTGGAAGTAGCTCTGTCAGTATGCCATATTTGGCAGGGGAGTATGCAGCTGCGCCAATCCCCACAATACCATAAGCATACAGTGGAGGCATGCCAACCAACATGGCAAGGCTACCGATAAACTTAATGGCATTGGCAATAAACATCACGCGACCTTTTGGTAATGCATCAGCAAATGAACCTACAAATGGAGCAAGTACAATGTAGGAAATCACAAAGAATTGCTGTAGTAATGGTGTATGCCAATCAGGTGAGTTTATCTGGGCTAGTAGTGCTATAGCGGCAAACAGTAGTGCGTTGTCAGCCAAAGCAGATAAAAACTGTGCTGTGAGTAAGGTGTAAAAGCCTTTACACATGTGCATTAGAAGTTACCTTTAATGAAGCGAGCATACTGATTGCCGAGCATATTATTACAAATCATAGTAAACCTATAAAATTTCCGCCGCGAAGTCAGCCAGACGTGAGCGTTCTCCACGTTGTAGTGTGATATGTCCGTTGTGGCTCCAGCCTTTAAAGCGATCAACCACATACGTGAGCCCTGAACTGCCTTCTGTTAAATATGGCGTATCAATTTGTGCAATGTTACCCAAACAAACTACTTTAGTACCGGGTCCTGCTCTGGTAATCAGGGTTTTCATTTGTTTTGGTGTTAGATTTTGCGCTTCATCAATAATTAAAAACTTATTTAAGAAAGTACGCCCACGCATGAAGTTTAATGATTTGATCTTGATGCGGGTGCGAATTAAATCTTGCGTTGCAGCACGTCCCCAATCACCAGCCTCTTCATCACTTTTATTCAGTACATCCAAGTTATCTTCTAAAGCACCCATCCATGGTGTCATTTTCTCTTCTTCAGTACCAGGTAAGAAGCCAATATCTTCACCAACCGGAACGGTAACGCGAGTCATGATGATTTCAGAGTAGATTTTTTTATCCAGTACTTGGGTCAATGCAGCTGCTAAGGTTAATAGTGTTTTACCTGTACCTGCCTGTCCTAGTAAAGACACAAAGTCTACTTCAGGGTCCATGAGCAGGTTTAATGCAAAATTCTGTTCGCGGTTACGTGCGGTGATTCCCCATACATTATGTTTTGGTAGCAAGTGATCTTTAACAACTTCTAGTACTGCAGTATCTTTATCAATCGTGCGCACAATAGCATGGAATGGTTTTTCAAACTCGTAATAAACAAACTCATTGACTAAAAAGGTTTTGCACAGTGGGCCTGTTAGTCGGTAAAACATCCGGCCAGACTCCTGCCATGATTCCATTGCTTTGCTGTGATTGTCCCAAAAGTCCGCAGGCAACTCTTTCATACCGCTGTAAAGAATGTCAGTGTCTTCTAAGACTTTGTCATTAAAGTAGTCCTCGGCTAACACACCCATTGCCCGAGCTTTAATGCGGATATTGATATCTTTGCTGACGAGTATAACTTGTCGATTGCTATGTTGTTTTTGTAAACACAGTACCACGCTGATGATTTGATTGTCAGCTTTACTACCAGCGAGTCCTGGCAGATCTATATGCAGTTGGGTTGTTTGTAAGAATAAACGACCAGTGGCTTGTTTGTTTCCGTTAAGTGATAGAGGGCATCCTAGCTCTAGGTTTGTTAAGTCTGTACCAACGATTTCTTCTAAACTACGGCTTACTTGCCGAGCATTACGTGCAACTTCTGTAAGCCCTTTTTTGTTGTTGTCTAGCTCTTCCAATGTGACCATTGGCAAGTAAATGTCATGCTCTTCAAACCTAAATAATGACGAAGGGTCATGCATCAGTACATTCGTATCTAGAACAAATAGTTTGGATATGCCAGTATCTTTTTTAGCCATAAAAGACTTTCTAATAGTAATGAATGTAATGGAATTGAATTAAGTTTAAGCAAAATTTGGTTAAGAAAACTTACTTAATGCATATACGTGTATTACTTTGCTTTGAAATATTGATATTCGGTTATATCGGAGATACATATCTATTTACTTACATTAATCTAAATGTAATTGAAGCTATAGTGAACCTATGAAGCTTAGCACTTCTGCGGCATGGCCATCTACCTTAACACCACGCCATTCTTTAATTAAAACGCCATTTGGGTCGATGACAAAAGTACTACGTTCAATACCTCTTACTTGTTTGCCATACATGTTTTTCATTTTGATGACATTAAACAGTGAGCAAGCGACCTCTTCAGTGTCTGCCAATAACTCAAAAGGAAAGTTAAATTTTGCTTTAAAGTTTTCATGTGATTTTAAGCTGTCACGTGAAACGCCAAAAATTTCAGTATTTTTTATTTGGAAATCTGCATACATATCTCTGAACTGCATGCCTTGAGTTGTACAGCCTGGCGTAGAGTCTTTAGGGTAAAAGTAAATAACGAGATACTTGCCTATGAAATTAGAACGTTGGAATGTTTTCCCGCTAGTTGCGGGTAATTGGAAATCAGGTACAGGTAGATTGAGCATAAGAAAATTGTTCGCTGATGTGAAACTTACCTACATTGTTGATAAAAAGCCCCATTAAGGCAAGCCTATATGTCATGTAAATGCTAATAATATTAAAAATATTTATTTTGTATTAGATTGTTCTCGGTTTATACCGCGCGGTGAGCGGTATTAAGCGTTTTGGGGAGGGTGATGACAATGGTAGTGCCACCGCCGTGTCTTGATGTGAATTGTAATGAGCCACCTAGTACATCACAAACTTTAAATGCGAAAGGGATCCCGATGCCTGTACCAAATCGTTTGGTAGTGGGCGCACTCATGGCGCTAGGGTCAGGTGTGAATGGCATCCCGCTACCGCGATCCATTAAGTATAAATTGAATTCACTCTGCGTGATTTTGAGTGCGATTTCTATGGGTGCATTTTTACTGGATGCATCAATAGCGTTAAGCATCAAGTTGTAAATGACCTGTTCTAAAAGATGGTGGTCAGTAAAAATTTCATCGTTATAAATCGCGTTAGATTTAGGCCAGTTGGGTAACGAGAGTTGAATGGATTTCTCTGCGACTTTTTGCTGTAATGGAGTAAGTGCGCCACTGACAATTTCATGTATGTTGGTGTCGGTTGGCTGAGGCTGCAATGGGTGTAGATACGCTAATAATGCACCAGTCCAACGCTCCAGACGATCGACGGTGTTAATGATGCCGTTAATCGACTCTTGTGTTTCAGCATTATTATTGGGGTCATCCATCACTTGCGCTGTAGCGCGGATGCTAGCAAGGGGGTTGCGAATGTTATGCGCTAGCATTGGCACTAGAAGGCCTTGCGCTGCCTGTTTTTCGGTACGAATCAAGTTCTCTTGGCTAGTGAGTAATTTGTCAGCCATCTCGTTAACTGCTTTAGATAAAGAAGCTAGCTCTTCAATATTTTCATCTGGGGCTTTATGTGTCAGATTGCCTGCACTGATTTCAGTTGTGGCGTGAAGTAAGCCTTCAATAGGTCTGACGATAGAGCGTTTGAGAAACACGCGTGAAAATAACAAAAGCAAAATGGCCAATAACAGGGGGGTGAATAATAAATAGTTAGACTTCCGCTTACTATTTTTAAGTTGAGTATCTAATTCAGTTTGCTTTTGATTCAAGAGTCGTTCGGTACTAGCAAGCAAGGACTCATAACGGTTAAATAGCCCAGCTTCTAAATCTGTGTTGAGTATTTTTTTAAGATCGTCGCTGTTAAGGTGTGCATCTTGGTCAAAGAGTGCAGATGTCTCAGAAACAAAAGCTTGATAGCCAGCGTGCAAGTCATGAATGGCCGCTTTTTCTGCCTCGCCTACGGCCAGTAGCTGTAATTGTTTGAAATGGCTTTCCACAGAAACCGTAAATTGGTTGTATTCACTGCGTGCTTCTGGGTCATCTAAGAAGTAAGCATCAAATAGCTCTTTTAGTTGGCGGTATAAATCACCACGTGTTTGCTGCATTTCTTGAACAAGTGAGTTAATGCGATTGGACTCTTGGCTGGATTGGTCTTGAAGTTGAATCCCAATCGCACCAATTGAGGCTACCAAGAAAATGAGTAATATAAAAGCAAGCTCATGGATGAGTAAAAGGTCTTTAAGAGAGGTCTTTTTTTTAGCCACGGCAATATTAAGTTTGATGGTTATTCGAGTTTAAATGGCACTGGAACAGTAATGGTGAAGTTGCTACTTCTTAATGCTTCTGGCGGTGTCGGGAATGGTAAGGCTTTTTCTACCATTTCAAGTGCTTGTTTATCGAGTACCTCGTAACCACTAGATTGTATGACTTTTTTTGATTTAAGCTTGCCAGTACCATCCAATTCGAGCTCAATAATGGTCTCACCTTGCCATCCGCGCATTTGTGCAATTTTTGGATACTTCTTATGTTTGCTAATGGCATTCCATAGTGCGTTACCATATCGGCCTGTTGCATTGTCAATATCTGCTTGGCTCGGTGCTGGGGGTGGTTCTTTCACTGGTTCGGCTACTGGGACGGTATGTGTGGGTGCTGGGCGTTCTGGTGCTGGCTTTACTGCAAGAACTTCTTGTGGCGGTGTTATGACGGGCGTTTCGACGACCGGTTGCGATTCCTGAACTATCGGGCTGGGTTTATCTTTGATAACTGGTTTTGGTTCAGGTTTTAATTTAGGCTCAATCTTGGGTTGAATAACTTCAGGCTCTGGCGGAATTTGTTCTGGCTGTGTTTGCGTCTGCGGTTCTGCTTTTTTAGCTAAGCTAATTTCTAGTACCTCAGGTTCTTTTACATCATCGAGTTTGATATTCGGGATGATGAGCGCGAGTAAGCCATGCAAAAGTACTGAGCAGATAATAGCCCATACGATTGTGTATTCCTTGGATGAGGGTTGGATTACAGCTGAATTCAAAGAGAAAAAAGGCCTAGTGAATAGTGGTTGAGTTAAAAAAGACACGAAATTATACAACAAGCTATCTTGATTGCTAGTGTGCTATTTGACGGATTGTATGTTGTCGATAGTTTGGGCTATTCATATTTTTTGAACTCTGTAATTTAATAAATCATCAAAGTTAAACAATACCATCTAACACTTGTACTTGCACCATTGCTCCAGCTTCTAGGTTGCCAACAGATTCATCTAACACAATAAAGCAATTGGCTAACGACATTGAGCTTAATAGTGCAGAGCCTTGGGCGCCAGTCGGTTTTACTCGCCAACTCCCATCAGTATCCGCAAATAATATCCCTCGCTGAAACTCTGTGCGACCAGTCATTTTTTTTATTGCTTGAGTACACTGCACACTAAACATGGGTAATGGCACTGGACTGGATTGCCCCATAAGCCGTAGCAAAGCATCGCGAACAAACTGGTAAAAAGTCACCATGACGGCAACTGGATTGCCAGGTAAACCAAAGTAATGCGCACTGCCAACCTTACCATAAGCAAGTGGCCTGCCTGGTTTCATGGCAATCTTCCAAAACATGACCTGACCGTGTTTTGCGAGCAATAGCTTCATATAATCAGCCTCACCCACAGACACGCCACCACTTGTGATAACCACGTCAGCTTGAGTTACGGCGCTTAGTAAGGTGTTCTCAAGGAGGATTGGATCATCTGCAATGGCTCCCATATCCATTACCTCAACACCAAGTTTTGTTAGCATGCCAAATAATGTGTAGCGATTACTATCGTAAACTTGCCCAGTTTGTAGCGGTTGGCCCACGCTTACTAGTTCATCACCAGTAGAAAAGAACGCCACTTTTAACTTGCGATAGGCACGCACTTCCGCAATTCCTAAAGATGCGATTAATCCTAAATCAGCTGGGCGCATTAAGTGTCCGGTTGCAAGTACGGTTTGCCCTAGTTTTAAATCCTCTCCAGCATAACGAACATTCGCATGCGGCTTGGGTGCTTCGATAATATTGATGAACTTGCCATCAACGACGGTTTTCTCTTGTACAACAACCGTATCAGCTCCTTTTGGTATTGCCCCACCTGTCATAATTCTGACGCACTGGCCATCTGCAACTGTTCCTTCAAAAGCTTTTCCTGCAAACGCAGTACCTATCACCATTAAACGTGATGCAGAAACATCCGTTGCTTTAAGTGCGTAACCATCCATCGCTGAATTATTGTAATTGGGCACGTTGGATGGAGATGTAATGTCTTCTGCCAACACGCGGCCTAAGCTCTCAGCTAAGGCCAGTGTTTCAAACACTGAAACAGGGTTTAGGAACTGTTGAATAAATTCACGCGCCTTTGCGACAGGCATCGCATTAGGATCATAATCATCCATGCAGCTAGGATTGCTGACTAAATTTTTGAGTGAAGTTTCGTTAATCATTTGGAGTTAAATCTGCTGTTTATAGAGGTTGATGTGATGGTTGTCTAATATTGAGATGTGTAATTATGCGTATTCGGTGTGTATTTAATCTTTGAAAGGTTTGCTCATTTTGATTCTAGCTTGATAATGTCTTCTGGGCTGTTTAAGTTTTCAAAAGCTGGACTGTCTACACCGAAGTCTACCTCCGTATACCTTTGACCTTTTTGCCATGCACTTACTTTTCTATTACCCTCCGCTAAAAAAGTTTCTAAACTAGGGAGTAGTGTTTTTTTGCACAAACAAAATACTGGGTGAGTTTTGCCACCACAGGTTGCAACTGCGATATCAGCACTATCTTTAATCAGCGCTGTTTTCAGCGCTTGAACTAAGTTTTCTGGTAGCAGGGGAGAGTCGCAGGGTACGCAAAGCACTAAATCATTTGTCGCATATTTTAAGCCTAGCTGGATGCCTGCAAGTGGCCCAGGAAAGTTTGCAACTTCATCTTGTAGTACCCGATAACCTAGTGCACTGTATTCAGTCAACTCTCTATTGGCGTTAATGATCACCTCGTCCACTTGCGGTGATAATCTGGAAATGACGTGCTTAATCAGTGGTTTAGAGTTAAATTGAATTAATCCCTTATCGACGCCACCCATACGTGCAGCTCGCCCACCAGCAAGAATGATGGCTGAAACAGACATTAACCGCCGGTGTGAGACATGAATCTTACAACGGCTGGTTTTGCGCGCTGTAAGTCAAAGTCATGTCCTTTAGGTTTAATTGACATGCTGTCGATAATTGCCTGAATCAGGGGGCGGTCGTCATTGGGGTGGTTGCGTAAAAGTGGCATGAGGTCAACTTTATCTTCCTGACCTAGGCATAGATATAGCTCACCTTTGCAGGTGATACGCACTCGGTTACATGCTTCACAAAAATTGTGCGAATGTGGTGAAATGAAGCCAATTTTTGTTTTACTGTTAGCAACTTGCCAATAACGTGCTGGTCCGCCTGTGGATTCTGTACTTGCAACAAGTGAATACTTGCTTTGCAATGTTTTTAGAGTTTCTGCGTTGCTAACGAAAGTGGAGTCTCGTGCATGATTCACCTCACCAAGTGGCATCTCTTCAATAAATGAAATGTCAATTTCTTGATCAATTGCATAATCGACTAAGCTCTGAACTTCATCATCATTGGTACCGCGCATCAGTACAGTATTGAGCTTGATGTTATCAAAACCAGCTTGTTTGGCAGCTTGTATGCCACGCAACACTTTATCTAGCTCGCCTGTGCGCGTGATTTTTTTAAAGCGGTCGCTATTTAGGCTGTCTAGACTAACATTAACTCGTTTAACTCCAGCTTGCTTTAAGCTGAAGGCTTGTTTTTCTAATTGGCTACCATTTGTAGTAACTACTAACTCTTTTAGCTTTTTAAGTTTGCCCACTTCTTCGAATAGCCATAATGCATTTTTGCGGACTAGTGGCTCGCCACCAGTGATTCTTACCTTTGTTACACCTAGATTAACAAATACTTTTACCAGTCTTGCGCACTCTTCAAGGCTGAGTACGTCTTCGCGTGGCAAAAAGGTCATTTCCTCGGCCATACAGTAAGTGCATCTAAAATCGCAACGGTCTGTAATGGAAAGCCGAATGTAGTCAACCTGACGACCAAATTGGTCAATCAGCTTATCAGGGTAATTAGATGTTGAATAAGGCACTTTTTCAGTCACAACTTGTCATATTGAGTAACATTTTACATGTATATTATAGTAGCATTATACAATTGTAATGATAGTCGTTTTGGAGACATTAGCTTGCCTGATTCAAACACACCACAAGAAGATATGAATGCGGTAATTAATCGTTTAATTACTGAACACCAACATCGTCCTGGCGCATTGTTACCTTTGTTGCATGCGATTCAAGATAGTATTGGTTATGTGCCTGAGGCTGCTTATCCACAGATTTCTAAAGCGTTGGCTTTATCTGTGGCAGAAGTGCACGGTGTAGTCACGTTCTATCACCATTTTAGAACACACAAACCTGGCCGTAATGTGATGCAAATTTGTCGTGCTGAATCATGTCAGGCAATGGGTAGTGAGGTGCTGGAAGCGCATGCGAAAAAATGTATGAATATTGACTATCACCAAACCACAGAAGATAACGCGATTACGCTAGAAGCTGTGTATTGCTTAGGTAACTGCGCATTATCACCATCAGTGATGATGAATGATGAAATTTATGGACGAGTGTCTCCATCTGATTTAGATGCATTGATTGCGGAGGCAAGAGCATGACAACAAAGATTTATATTCCACGCGACTCTAGTGCTTTGTCAGTAGGTGCGGAAAAAGTGGCAACTGCTGTTGCCGCGGAAGCAAAAAAACGTGGTTTGGATGTAGAAATCATACGTAATGGTTCACGTGGGCTCTACTGGCTAGAAACTATGGTGGAGGTGTCAACTCCTGATGGTCGCGTTGCATATGGTCCAGTTAAGGTGAAAGACGTACCTTCACTGTTTGATGCTGATTTTGTCAACGCTAAGCCTCATGCTTTGCATTTGGGTCTAACAGAAGAGATCGATTGGATCAAAAAACAGCAGCGTCTAACGTTTGCACGAGTAGGTGTGACTGATCCAGTATCTTTAGATGATTACATCGCACATGATGGATACAACGGTTTGAAAAATGCACTAAAACTTACTGGTGCTGAAATCGTTAAAACAGTGACTGACTCAGGCCTTCGTGGTCGTGGCGGCGCTGCATTTCCTACTGGTATCAAATGGAATACGGTTTTAGGTTGTGAGTCAGAGCAGAAATACGTGGTTTGTAATGCTGATGAGGGTGACTCAGGCACATACTCTGACCGTATGATTATGGAAGGTGATCCTTTTGTGCTAATCGAAGGGATGACGATTGCTGGTGTCGCAGTGGGTGCAACTCAAGGCTATATCTATTTACGTTCAGAATATCCTCATGCATTAGTTACACTTAATCAAGCGATTGAAGCCGCAAATAAAGCAGGCTATTTGGGTGATAATGTGTTGGGTAGTGGTAAGGCTTTCCATCTGGAAGTGCGTCGCGCAGCAGGTGCTTATGTCTGTGGTGAAGAAACTTCATTGTTAGAAAGTTTGGAAGGTAAGCGCGGTTTGGTACGCTTTAAACCGCCACTACCAGCGATTGAGGGTTTGTTCGGTAAACCAACGGTTGTGAATAATGTAATTTCACTTGCATCAGTGCCTATTATTTTAGATAAAGGCGCACAATTTTATGCTGATTACGGCATGGGTCGCTCACGTGGCACCTTGCCAATTCAACTTGCTGGTAATCTTAAGCACAATGGTCTTGTAGAGTTAGCATTTGGCGCCACCTTGCGTGAACTGTTATATGACTTTGGTGGTGGCTCCGCCACTGGTAAGCCTATCCGCGCAGTGCAGGTTGGCGGACCTTTAGGTGCATTTTTACCTGAAAGCCAGTTTGACACGCCTTTAGACTACGAAGAATTTACCAAAATTTGGGCGGTACTTGGTCACGGCGGTATTGTCGCATTTGATGACACGGTCGATATGTCAAAAATGGCACGTTATGCATTTGAGTTTTGTGCGGTTGAGTCTTGTGGCAAATGTACCCCATGCCGCATTGGCTCAACACGTGGCGTTGAAGTGATTGATAAAATCAGATCAGGTAAAGACCACGCCAAAAATATTCAATTAGTACGAGATTTAAGTGACACCATGCTAAATGGCTCATTGTGCGCGCTAGGCGGCATGACCCCTTATCCTGTACTTAGCGCACTTAATCACTTCCCGCAAGACTTTGGACTACCTGCTGAAACGCAAGCAGGTTAGGAGAGAATAATGGACGAAATTAAATACAACCCGAACATCGATTACGGTACGCCTTCAAGTCAATCCGCTAAGCAAGTGACGCTGACGATTGATGATAGAGAAATTACGGTACCCGATGGCGTTTCTATTATGCACGCAGCTGCAGTGGCTGGCGTGATGGTGCCTAAGTTATGTGCAACCGATAGTCTTGAGCCTTTTGGTTCCTGTCGCTTATGTTTGGTAGAGGTGGAAGGTCGCCGTGGCTATCCAGCGTCATGTACCACACCAGTGGCAGAAGGCATTGTTGTACATACTCAGACGCCAAAGCTTGCGGATATTCGTCGCGGCACAATGGAGCTCTACATTTCAGATCACCCATTAGATTGTCTCACTTGTGCAACCAATGGTGATTGCGAGCTACAAGATATGGCTGGCGCGGTTGGTTTACGTGAAGTGCGTTATGGCTATGATGGTGAGAATCACTTAGCTTCAGTGAAAGATGAAAGTAACCCGTATTTCACATTTGACCCAAGTAAATGTATTGTCTGCTCACGCTGTGTACGCGCTTGTGAAGAAACACAAGGTACGTTTGCACTGACCATTTCTGGGCGCGGTTTTGAGTCTAAAGTTTCTGCTGGTAATAAGAGCTTCTTAGATTCAGAATGTGTTTCTTGTGGTGCTTGTGTACAAGCTTGCCCGACAGCTACGCTGATAGAAAAAACAGTCATAGAAGCAGGCACGCCAGAGCATAGCGTTACAACAACATGTGCGTATTGCGGTGTAGGTTGTAGCTTTGATGCTGAAATGAAAGGCGAAGAAGTCGTTCGCATGACACCAAGTAAAAATGGCGGTGCGAATCATGGTCACTCATGTGTGAAAGGTCGATTTGCATGGGGTTACGCAACCCATAAAGACCGCATCACAACACCTATGATCCGTAAGAGCATCAAAGACCCTTGGCAACAAGTGGGCTGGGATGAGGCAATTAACTACGCAGCAAGCGAGTTAACACGCATTCAGAAACAGTATGGTAGCGATGCCATTGGTGGTATTACCTCTTCACGTTGTACCAATGAAGAAGTTTACGTGACGCAGAAATTGATTCGTGCAGTATTTGGCGTGAACAACGTAGATACATGTGCTCGGGTTTGCCACAGCCCAACTGGCTATGGTTTGAAACAAACATTGGGTGAATCTGCTGGTACACAAACATTTGATTCAGTGATGCATTCTGATGTGATTTTCATTATTGGTGCTAACCCAACAGATGGTCACCCAGTGTTCGCTTCACAAATGAAACGTCGTTTACGTGAAGGTGCTAAGCTTATTATTGCTGACCCGCGTGAAATTGACTTGGTTGCTAATTCTCCACACATTCGTGCGGATTATCACCTCAAACTACGTCCAGGTACTAACGTTGCATTAATTTCAGCATTAGCACATGTGATTGTGACTGAGGGCTTGGTGCAAGAAGCATTTGTTAAAGAGCGTTGCGAGTGGGATTCATTTGTAGAGTGGCGTGATTTCGTTGCTAAACCTGAAAATTCACCTGAAGCATTAGCAGATGAGTTAGGCGTTGATCCTGAAGTTGTTCGCTCTGCTGCAAGATTATATGCAACTGGCGGTGATGCTGCGATTTACTATGGTCTTGGTGTGACAGAGCATAGCCAAGGCTCTACTACAGTGATGGGTATCGCTAACTTGGCAATGGCAACTGCTAACATCGGTCGTGAAGGTGTAGGCGTTAACCCGTTACGCGGTCAAAACAACGTACAAGGTTCATGCGATATGGGTTCAATGCCGCATGAGTTCCCAGGTTATCGTCACGTAGCAGACGATGCGACACGCGCATTGTTTGAAACGGCTTGGGGTAGACCACTAAGTAAAGAGCCTGGCCTGCGTATTCCAAATATGTTAGATGAAGCTGGAGAAGGTAACTTCAAAGGGCTATATTGTGTAGGTGAGGATATTGTTCAGTCAGACCCTAATACACAGCATGTGACTCACGCTCTAGAAAATATGGAGTGTGTGATTGTTCAAGATTTGTTCTTAAATGAAACAGCAATGTTTGCGCATGTGTTCTTCCCTGGTGCTTCATTCTTAGAGAAAAATGGCACATTCACCAATGCTGAGCGTCGTATTTCACCTGTGCGCAGAGTAATGCGTCCAAAAAATGGATATGAAGATTGGGAAGTTACCACTAAATTATCTGAAGCATTAGGCTACCCAATGCCTTATAACCATGCATCAGAAATTATGGATGAGATTGCTGCGTTAACACCTACGTTCCATGGCGTAAGCTTCAAAAAACTAGATGAAATGGGTAGTGTGCAGTGGCCATGTGATGATGAGCATCCAGATGGAACACCGATTATGCATATTGATGAGTTTGTACGTGGAAAAGGAAAGTTCTTTATCACACAATATGTACCAACGACTGAAAAAGTGAATGCGAAATTCCCGTTGATACTAACAACAGGTCGTATTTTGTCTCAATACAATGTTGGCGCGCAAACACGCAGAACTCAAAACACGGCATGGCATCCTGAAGATATTCTTGAAATTCATCCGCATGATGCAGAAGAGCGCGGAGTTAAAGAGGGCGATTGGGTAGGAATTGTGAGCCGTGCTGGTGAAACAGTGCTGCGCGCTAAAATTACTGAGCGTGTACAAGTTGGTGTTGTATATACGACATTCCATCACCCTGAATCTGGTGCAAACGTAATCACTACTGACAATTCAGATTGGGCGACTAATTGCCCTGAGTTCAAAGTAACCGCAGTTCAGGTATCAAGAGTGAGTCAGTTATCAGATTGGCAAAAACATTACAAAACATTTAGTGAAGCTCAAATTGCTTTTGCAGGTAAAAAAGCAGAAGCTGCAAAAGTTAGCTAGGAGTTTAGGCTGTCTCTAATATTAGATGCATCTACCAGTAGGTTCGAGGTTGAGCAGTGGCAGAATGGGAAGCTACAGCTAGCCTCGGATTGTTTGGCAGAAGAAACGCCAGTTGCATTAGTTTATAACGGCGTTTCTCATGCTGTCATGTTAGCAACAGCTCAAGACTTGGATGATTTTGCATTAGGTTTTTCCTTGTCTGAAGGCGTTGTAGAGAGTGCTAGCGAGTTATACGATATCGATGTTCAAGTGCGTGATAACGGTATCGAGTTGCATTGTGAAATTGCAACCGAACGTTTTGTACAGCTTAAAGAGCGTCGCCGCACATTAGCGGGCAAGACTGGTTGTGGTTTATGTGGCGCAGAAAGTTTGGCTCAGGCTGTACGTTATCCTGAGCGGCTAACTTCTCAATCTGTATTTGCTGCGGCAAACATTATGCGCGCTTTACAGTCAATGCAGGCAAGGCAGGTGTTGCAGCAACAAACAGGCGCAACGCATGCCAGCGCATATGCTTTAGCTGATGGTACGTTGAGTATTGTGCGTGAAGATGTAGGTCGACATAATGCCCTGGATAAGCTTGTTGGAGCGCTCGCGAAAAACAGTGCTGAATCTGAGCTTATTCGTCATGGATTTTTCATCACTACGAGTCGCGCCAGTTTTGAAATGGTTCAGAAGACAGCCAGTGCGGGTGTAAGTTTGTTGGTTGCTGTGTCAGCACCTACAGGCTTGGCTGTGCGTGTGGCGAAAGCGTGTGGTTTAACCTTGCTAGGTTTTGCTAGAGAGAATAGGTATGTGGCTTATAGCCATGGTGAAAGAATTTTGAAACAATAATAGATAGAAAAGCTAGCGTATATGGATATTAAACGTTTAATTTCAATGGCGAATCAGATCGGTGATTTTTATGAATCGTATCCGAACCAGAGTCATGCCCAAGAAGATATTGCTGGGCACCTCAATCGTTTTTGGGCTTTGCCTATGCGTAAACAAATAGCAGAATATGTGAATGTTCAGGGTGGTGAAGGTTTGCACCAAAAAGTTCAAACTGCAATAAAAGCACACCTGCAGATATAAATACTGCGTTATGACTAACTTAACAAGATTTATTTGAACTATCTAAAATATTAATCTAGCTAGGTTAGTTGTTGATGGAATTAATTGGTGCTATCCAGCAGTGTTCTGTATTGTCTTGGGTTGTCGCTGATAAAGCCTAAAGCTTTCTTTTCTGTCAGCAGCTCTCTTTCCTTGCCAAACTAACTTCCATTCATCACTAGGTTGCATTCTAGCTAAACCTCTTTCATCTTGAATCAGATAAAAGTCGCAGTTGGATGATTGGAGGCTACCAATAAACTCTAATTGAAAATTCGTGTAGTAGTGTAGTAGTAGGCTTTGTGACTGGCCAACATTTAGTGTGTTAATGCAGGTTGTGCTCATAGGTACAGATTTTTGTAAGCTATTAAATACAGGCAGATAGCTTTTAGCGTTATCAATCCATGGTAGCCACAGAGTCATCAATAGTCCCCATCCAAACGTCATACCTACAGCCCAGTTAGTGACTGCAGCACGGTTACTTTGCCTTGCTCTGACACATGTAAAAATCCAGATGCTCGTGATGATGATGGCAAGTGTTAGGCTGATGATATCAAGATTGGCATTATCGGCACCAGATAAGAACTGCATTCGCTCTTTGAGTTTAGCAGGGTAGCCTAGTACCATCGCAACCCAGCCTAGCCAAATAAGTGAGCCGGCTAATGCAAATAAAGAGATACCAAACCAGTTGAGCGCTGATGCCGCGCCTCGCTTAAGATGGTCAACACTACCAGCGCCTATTGCAACCAAAGGTAATAGTAAGGTCAGTGCGTTAATGTCTTTATTGTCGGCGCCAGCCCCTAATAAAACTAAGCTGCAACCAAAGAAAACAAGTATTAGTTGGAATCTTGGTTTAATAAGCAACTGGGCACGATAACGCCATAGACTCCATAACGCTAATGGTAGTGCAGGCCATGCGTACCAGATTAATATCTTAAAGAAGTAGAAGTAATGGTAGTGATTGAAACTGTTAAGTTCAGCATGAATCCATGCTTGGAATAAATCAGGGAAATAGACTACAAAAGGCACTAGCCACAAACCAATGAGTGGTATTGCAGCCAAAAATGCCGCGCTAAAAAAGATAGCAAAACTTTTTGTGCGCCAGTTGCTAAATGCTAGTCCTAAAACTAGCCCTGTAACAATTAAGATTAGGACGGGTAGTAATCCTTTAGATAAGAAGCCAATTGCAATCGCTGCCCCCATTAATAGGCTTGCCCTCCATGGTCTGCGTTTGCAGAGAGCTAAGGCGTAAAAGCCTGTTGCTGTGCTTGTGAGTGTGGCAACCTCTGCATTGAGGCTGTGTGCATTTAAAATAAGGCCGATAGTGCCTATCATGATGAATGTTGCATAACGACCTACACCACGAGTCCATAATTCTCGGCCAGCCATACCTACCATGAGTAACGTAATAGACATCCATAATGCATTAATCAAGCGTGCGCCATCATGTATCTTTAATAGAGGGCTCAGTAGTTTTGCGCTAGCTGCGGCAGATAGATGGTAAAGCGGAGGTAAGTCAATTAGTGTTTGATTTGCCGCTAAAGGCGCTATTAAATGACCATTATTTAGAATGTCTTGAACGATGCTAATGCTTGATGTCTCAAGTGGTTTCCATGGGGTGTGACCAATTAGACCAAGAAATATCCAAATAATAGATAAGAGGATAAGCAGTTGAGATTTTGCGTTCTCGCCAATGCGTGCTCGGGGCGTAGACATGTTGCCTTGCCAGTCGTGATCAAGTTGAAAGCGCATGTTGGTTAACTCAGTATCTGCATCATTGAAGTGTACTCATTTTATATGAGCAAGCGTGTTGGATAAACATCATAGTAAAACAAAAGGCAGCCTAAGCTGCCTTTTGATGAACGATAATCTGCAAGCAGAGTCGTAAACTTTGAATTACATACCGTATTTTTTACGGAATTTATCAACACGGCCAGCCGTATCAAGAATCATTTGTTTACCAGTGTAGAACGGGTGTGATTTTGAAGAAACTTCAATTTTAACTAATGGGTACTCTTTACCATCAGTCCACTTGATCGTGTCTCTTGCATGGATAGTAGAGCGAGTTAAAAAAGTAAAGTCAGCACCAATGTCTTGAAACACAACTTCACGGTATTCTGGATGAATTCCATCTTTCATAATAATAGCCTCTTATTGATTGCCGAATGATACGGCATATGTTGCAAATTTTTGCGTTAACTCAGCATTATATTTACATTGCTGAAGCTATGCAAGAAAAATTGTTTGGTGTAAAGGGGTTAGCCTCTACGCATACTGTCAAAAAAATCCGCATTGTTTTTAGTTGACTTGATTTTGTCTAGCAAGAACTCCATCGCCTCAAGGTCATCCATTGGGTAGAGAAGTTTACGCAATACCCAGATTTTCTGTAGCACGTCTTTCTCAATTAGCAACTCTTCACGACGTGTACCGGATTTATTCACATTGATCGCAGGGTATTGGCGTTTTTCAGCCATGCGGCGATCTAGATGGATCTCCATGTTGCCTGTGCCTTTAAACTCTTCGTAGATGACGTCATCCATACGTGAGCCGGTATCAACTAGCGCAGTCGCAATAATCGTGAGTGAGCCGCCTTCTTCAACATTTCTGGCTGCACCAAAGAATCTTTTAGGACGTTGCAATGCGTTAGCATCTACACCACCTGTTAGTACTTTGCCTGAAGATGGGATGACTGTGTTGTAGGCGCGTGCTAGGCGGGTAATGGAGTCTAGTAGGATGACAACATCTTTTTTGTGCTCCACTAAGCGTTTCGCTTTTTCTAGTACCATTTCTGCTACTTGTACGTGACGAGTGGCAGGCTCGTCAAACGTGGAGGCAACCACCTCACCTTTGACTGAGCGTGTCATTTCTGTCACTTCTTCAGGACGTTCGTCAATTAACAACACGATTAAAATCACATCAGGATGGTTGGCAGTAATGGCATGTGCAATATTTTGCATCATGACTGTTTTACCACTTTTTGGGCTAGCAACCAGTAGGCCGCGTTGCCCTTTGCCTATCGGTGCAATCATATCAATGACACGGCTAGTGATGTTTTCAGCACCTTTAATATCACGCTCTAATGTCAGCGGAATCGTTGGAAATAAAGGCGTTAAGTTTTCAAATAGAATTTTATGTTTGGTGTTTTCAGGCGCTTCACCATTGACCATGTCTACTTTAACTAAAGCAAAGTAGCGCTCGCCATCTTTAGGGATGCGAATCTCACCTTGAATGCTATCGCCAGTATGCAAATTAAAACGGCGAATCTGTGATGGTGATACATAAATGTCATCAGGACCAGCTAAATAAGAAGTGTCTGGTGATCTTAGAAAGCCAAAGCCATCTTGCAAAACCTCTAAAGTGCCATCTCCAAAAATGCTTTCGCCTTTTTTTGCCTTATTTTTGAGAATAGCAAAAATCAAATCTTGTTTTCGCATCCGGCTGGCATTGTCGATTTCGTTGGCAATGGCCATTTCTACTAATTCTGTAACGGGTAGATGTTTGAGGTCTGATAGATGCATGAGGTCTCGCTAGAACAAGATGAGTGTAGAGATAATGTAAGGCTTTAGATTTAAATGCCAGAGGCTTAGTTTTGTTGCCTGAAGGGTGTGGTGCTTGGTTTTAAAGTGATACTTGTTTAAAACCAAGCGCTTGATTTATGCTTAGCGTAATGTGTTTAGATGTTGCTGTCAATAAAAGCTGTCAGTTGTGATTTAGATAATGCACCAACTTTTGTTGCTTCTACATTGCCATTTTTAAATAACATGAGTGTTGGAATGCCACGAATACCATATTTAGGTGGAGTTTGTTGGTTATCATCAATGTTTAGTTTAGCAACTTTGATGCGGCCAGCATATTCTTTTGAAATTTCATCCAAAATTGGCGCGATCATTTTACATGGGCCACACCACTCTGCCCAGTAGTCGACAAGAACTGGAATTTGCGATTGTAGAACATCTTGTTCAAAACTTGCATCGCTTAGGTGTGTGATGTGTTCGCTCATAGAAAAAACCTTTAAATAGAATATAACTAATAATACTTGAAAATGTGTATCGTAACGAAAAAAAATGCTTTAGTGAAGTCTAAATTGTGCCGATTAAGATTTAAATTCTACAATATTTATGGTGCAGTTAACACGTGAATACTATTTGAATAGTCGCAACAAGTATTTTTTAAATTGATGGATTAAGTTGGCAGGTCTCTATTTAGTGAGTATTCAATGAATGATATTGAACTGAATGCGTTCAAAGTCATGTGTTCTTTCAATTAACTTATTAAGCATGACTTGCTCGCTTTTTTGATTGTAGGTATATGTCAGCTGGCGTCCGTTAATGTAAGTGCCTCTTGGTGCGATGATTGTTGCAACTTGTTTTACGGCTACAATTTCTGGCAGCACTAGTATGTTGCTGATCGCGCTGTGTTGAAATGTCTGCGCAACAGCACTCTCCGCACATGGTGCAATTAGTTGAACCCCGATGTCTAGGCGATCTCTAGTGCCACAGTTGGCCCATTTGACAACGCCAATAGACCATTGTTGTTCATTTTTTCCTCTGAGCGCAATTAGCCCGCCAACCTTGATATTTTTTTCGGCATTATGATAACGTCTAATTGATATGCCTGTTGCACTGATATTTAATATTTTCCAGCGTGATGGGGTTGCGTGAGACGCATTGAGTGCTAGGTGACTATCATCATTGGTTATGCTTGTCGCAGTGATGATGTTGTGAATTTTATCGATACCAGCAACAATCTCAATGTCGCCATTTTTGGCGGATCGACTAAAAATACGTTTGGGTGATATTCCCCAGTTGGTAATGAGGTACGCAAGTAGTGCGATATAGTCATTATGGTTTGCATCTGGGCTGATGCTTCCATTCACTGGGGATGTGCGATTTTGAAGTTTGTTAAGGTCTTCATGGATGTCACGAATGAGGTCTATGGTGTGTAGTAACAGTTCGGAGTCTGGGTTGGGGGCTGTCTTTTTTTTACTGTAGGGGACTGGAGGTGCGTCTGATGTTAAATTGATAATAAATGCACCTGAGCTATTTTCTAGAGGTTCAATCGCTGTGATTCTTGCAGTGCTGACATGATGAGCTAAATAATCTGCAATGGCGCTGATGTCTTGTTGAATGAGGTGATGTGGTTGCGCAAGGCTCATTAGTAACGTGTGCTTGTACGTATCTTCTATGGAAGTAAGTAGGTGCGCATAGGTTTTTATTGATAACTGAGCGGGCTCGTCAGCGATCACTGTATGCATGATGCCTAGCTTAGCTGCGCAAAAGTAAAGCTGGTGTAAGTCGCTCCAGATGAAGCTAGGTGGAGTCTGGTAAGTTTGGTATTGAACTAATGCGTGTTGTGCGATTGCATGCATTGCTCGCTGAATAGCGATGGCTGAGTTTTTATCTGTACGTAGTTTAATGAGTTGATTCTGTAAGTCGATTAAGACTAGCTTGTAGCCGTAGCCAAGTTCTATCCACAATGATTCGCAAGCGGTTGCTGCAGATTTTGCTTTATCTTCAAGGGGTAGCGTTGCGTTAATGTAGTCTGTAGCTAACACGTTTGTGGTTTTGATGACTAAGGTACGATAGCAGTCCAAGGCTTGCATTCTTTGGCTAGGAGAAACTTTCTGCCGATTTAGTGTTTCCAATTCATTATGTAGATGCGTAGCAATATCAACTGCGTCTTGTGTATTAAGTTCTTGTAGTAGCTGATGTATTTTCTGCGGACGTGTTTCGGCAATAAATACAGGATGCTCTAATAACGCTGGAATGTTGAGATTTAATGCCATATTATTTTTTTTGCAATCAATTTATATGTGTGGATGATTGTATGATATTGCTTATGTCAATATTGTTATAAACAGTACGTATGCTTAGCATACATCTAAAAAAGTGTTTTTGCTAGCATGGTTATCTTTGGTACTAAATAGTATGTTGTTGTTTTTATGGTGAATTTATGAATAAGTTCTTATTGGGTTTATTAATGCTGCTACACAGTTGTTTTTCGTATGCTGATGTCGCTGCGAAACCTAATTTCTTGCTTAAGGATATGTCTGGGGTTCAACATCAGCTTTCTCAGTACAAAGGGAAATGGGTATTAGTGAATTATTGGGCAACGTGGTGTCCGCCATGTCTGGAGGAAGTCCCAGATTTGGTCAATCTTTATGATCAGCATCAACAAAAAGATCTTGTCATTTTGGGAGTGGTGTTTGACTACAAAGATGTGCAAGAGGTGAATGAGTATGTCGACGACATGTTAATGTCTTATCCGATAGTGCTGGGTGACGATAGTGTTGTCGAGCAGATTGGTGCGGCGGATGTCATGCCAACCACCTTTATTTACAATCCTAAAGGAAAGTTAGTGAAAACAAAGCGCGGAATTGTGACAAAACAATATGTGGAAAATCTGATGAAGTCTGGTAATGCGCGTTAAGTCTTATCAACTTGCTTGGGTTTGCCTTATGCGCAGTTTGTTGAGGTACGCATAAGGTTCGGTAGTCTTTTTATCTAGTGAGGTACAGGGATACTGTTGCCATTGCTATCAAGTACGTTTAATTGATTTTCGTCAGCGAAGTGCATTAACTGAGCGTAACCTTCAGGGTTAACGGTTTTTAGTTTTAAATCTACGGCGAGGCAACGTACGCCATTGACCACACGTGGTTTTAAGTATGGTGAATATTTTAGTTTGCGATCTTCACCAAAGGTTGCGTAAGTGCTACACATGCGATCCACCCAGTCACTAGGACGGAATGGTTTGCCTGCACGTGTGTTGCCTTCAATGATAACCTCTAGTTGCTCTGGAGCGTTTGTGTGTTCTGTAGTCATTTAATATTTACCTGTGGTTGCGCTACTTCAGCAGCGTAGGAATTGGTTGCATTATATCATTCCCAGCCATGATGAAAATACGACTTGTTTTGAAAGCCTAAGAATCTATTGAGATACTTTTGGGGATGTTTGTAATGATGCTCGGTAATTTAGCTTATCTGTCAGCGTTTCACTCAAACACCTCGCTACGTAAATAAAGTAAGTAGCGAGGCCGATCTGATGTTGCGTAAGCTTAATGCACATGCCCACCAAACTTTGCCTTAGTCTATGGCATATATTCGAATACTTTTACTACGGTAGTCACACCACTAACATTGCGCGCAATTTCTACTGCAGCATCAGCTTCTTTCTGTGTGACATAGCCTAGTAGATAAACAATACTGTTTTCAGTAACGACTTTAACGTGATTGGCGCTAAAACGATTCTCAGTAACAAATTGTGTTTTAACTTTTGAGGTTAGGAAAGAGTCATTTGCGCGAGCGCTTAATGATGTTTTCGGCCCAATCACTAATTCATTTGTAAGGCTGCGCACACTTTCTGTGGCCAAAATGATATTGCCTGCTTGGGTTTTTGCATTGTCATTAGGGACTTCACCTGTTAATAGTACATTGCCTTTAAAGCTAGTGACGTTGACGTGCGCCTCTTCACCTAAGGTGTCGTGAATTTTCTTGACCGCTTTTAGTTCGATATTTTGATCTTCAACATAGATGCCTGAAGTCCTTCTATCTGCAGCCATAACGCCAGTTGCTGCTGCGCCACCTACTACAAGAGGTACACAAGCGCTGATTTGAGAAGCTAATGCTAATGCAGCGAATAGTTTAATGGGTAGTTTCATAGTGAACGTCCTTTTATGGATTGGTAATTGAATAGAGAGGCTAGCTGTCTTTTAGAAGGCATCTTTTATCCATTCTACTGCGGTTGCATCAAGCGCATGTAATAAAATTGCGTCAAAACGACACGCGTGATTGCCGTGTGTTTGTAAATAAACTTCTGCAGTACGAGAAAGTTTTTGTTGTTTGCTCGGTGTAATGCTCATTCCAGCGCCTCCGAATCTAGGATTGCTTCGTAAGCGAACCTCAACAAACACGAGAGTTTTTCTGTCACGCATGATAAGGTCAATTTCTCCATGCACGCAACGATAGTTCTTCTCTAACAGAATAAGTCCATTCTTTTGCAGAAAAGTTGCAGCAAGCTGTTCGGCCGCATGGCCTTCTATCATATGTTTAGCTTGTTGTTTTTCAGTCATGCACTTTAGTATAACTACTCTTTGGTAATGCCTTCGTAAGTATACCTGGCCATTGACGGCTGACGCGTAATGGCAGGAGGGTTTATGCTGATTTGGCCAGTTAGTCCATTAATGATCACTTCTTTTTCGCTAGGATGTTGCGTGGCAACGAGTATCGATAGCGCATCTACACCTAATGCATACCAGCGTAATAATTCGTTCGAATTTAGTTGAGTGATGCTGTTTTGGTGTTTGGTGAATTCTGCATTGGGTTGCAATAAAAATGGAATCTCTACAAAGCGCACTGCGTGTAATGCAATATCGGTAGATGTATCATGTAAGTTAGAAAATGCGACGGTAGGAGTGCCTACATTAAGGAATGGTTTGATAATCCGCGCGTCAGCCGCTGGTAGGGCTAAAAGTAGCATGTCGTGCGGTTTTGCGCTGATTTTTGTTTGAATGTCGAGTAAGCTTGGATCGTTGACCGCAAGGTGCTTTGGCAATGTGATGATGTTGAAGTTGTCGTGGTTTTCATTCAAATTAAATGCTTTTTGCCATGCAGCACTAAAGTGCTTGAGTAACGCAACCGAGTTTTCGTCTTCAGTTGTAAGAATTGCAACATGGCTAATCCCGTTGCTGGTAGCAAATTTTACAAGTTGTTCAGCCTCGTTATTTAAGTGCAGGCCTATTGTTAGGGTTTGCTGCTTGTTTGCATGATATTGAATAGAGTTTGCTTCATCTGCTTCGGAATCAAGTTGTAGTGCAATATGATAAGGGCTTGTTGTTGGTGCTCCAGTATTAATGTCAGTATTAACGGATGGTGAGTCTTCTTCGTTTATATTCGTTTCATCGTTTGTCAATCGACTGATGTGAATAGTGTTATTTGCCTCCTGATGTGAAAGCGCTGTTTGTAATCCAAGTTTAAAAGCCTCCGCTTTGGCGCTATCTATGTCGGAAGTTGTTTTAAATGTAATCACAATCTCATTATCTGATAATAGCTTGAGTATTTGTTTTGCCTTATGTATATGTAAACTACTAGAGAACGCGACTGCGGGATGATCTTGATAGCTGATTTTCCAAGCTTTTAAGCTACTGCTTAGGTCTTGATGTTTTGCGGCTAAGGCTAAATCAACCCAGCCTTGAAAGAGGTCATCAGTGTTGTTTCCGCGAATAGCCACTAGCTCGATTTGACTTAGTTTGCTAAGTAAATCCCATATTTGCTTGTGGTTGAGAGCTGTTGCATCTTTTTGCTGCGAGGATGCTGTTTTCGCTAGGGCTATGTCAACCTCTAATAAATGTATTAGGGCTTGTTCTGTGTCTTGTAGCTGTGCAAAAGCTTTTGCCAAATGCTGATGCAAGCTGATTTTTGCTCCTGAAGTGAAATGTGCCTCAGCTTGTAGTGGTAGTAATAACTGAAGTGTTTGATCTAATGCTTGGTTGTAATAGGCAATTTCACCTTGTAACAGCTTTGCGTAAGGTGAGTTGCTAGGTATTTTTGCCAGCGCAGTCATGGCGCAGGCGGTATTAGCCTCTTTGAGGCAGGTTTCGCCGACCAAAAGCTGCGCTTCAGCTTGGCGATTGGAGGTGCTGATTTGCGCTGCGGCTAAATTTAAACTGCTAAAAAGCAGGCATGTTGCTAAAATGATGTTTATTAAATTATTGGTCATTAAATTTTGTATCCTATAGGCATATTATATGTTGTCGCAACGCCAATTGGAAATCTGCAAGATATTACCTTGCGAGCGTTGGATACACTTAAAGCTGTTGATGCGATTGCAGCGGAAGACACGCGCCATACATCTGGCTTGTTAAGTTATTTTGGTATTAGCAAAAAACTAATTGCAGTGCATGAGCATAACGAGCATCAATCAGCAGAAAAGTTATTGTCACAACTCAATGCTGGCGAGAGTATCGCACTGGTGACCGATGCTGGTACGCCAGGCATTAGCGACCCAGGCGCGGTGGTGGTGGATTTAGTGCGTAAAGCTGGGGTGAAAGTGGTGCCAGTGCCAGGCGTGAGTGCCGTGATTGCAGCGCTGTCAGCCAGCGGCATTGTGCAAAATGGTTTTATGTTCCATGGTTTTTTGCCAGCAAGTGGCGCTGCGCGACGTAAAGTATTGGAAACACTAAAAACACAAACTGTGACATTGGTCATTTATGAAGCGCCACATCGCATTGTTGATAGTATTGCCGACATGTGTGCGGTGTTGGGTGGTGAGCGCCGTATCACTTTTGCACGTGAGCTGACCAAAACTTTTGAAACGATTTACAGTTGCAACCTCTCAGATGCCGTCGCTTGGCTGGAAGCTGATACTAATCAGCAGCGCGGAGAATTTGTGTTGTTGATAGAAGCTGCTGCCCTTAAAGACGCAGAAGAAATGCCTGAAGAGACTGTGCGCATATTAAAGTTGCTGTTGGCGGAGCTTCCGCTCAAGCAGGCAGTTAAGCTGGCCACGGAAATTACCCATGAAAAAAAGAATGTTTTATACGAATTTGCACTACAGTTAAAACAAGAATCTGAATAACCGTAAGTACTATTGAATTAGAGCTATTGAACATGAATAATCCTATGCACTCACTTACCATTACACGTCCAGATGATTGGCACTTACATTTAAGAGACGGCGGTGCGCTTAAAGCGGTGTTGCCTGATACGGCAAGGCAGTTTGCACGAGCGATTGTGATGCCGAACTTGCGTCCGCCAGTCACAACCACTGCGCTAGCAATTGAGTATCGGGAGCGCATTCTAAACGCGCTACCAGTAGGCGCAAACTTTGAGCCATTAATGACCTTGTACCTCACAGATAAAACTACTGCCGAGGAAATTGAACGCGCTAAAGCAAGTGGCATAGTCCATGGGGTAAAGCTTTACCCTGCGGGCGCTACCACTAACAGTGATTCTGGTGTGACGAACTTAGGGCACTGTGTTGCGGCGCTGGAAGCGATGGAAAAATTGGGTGTACCTTTGCTGACGCACGCTGAGGTGACCGATAGTGATGTTGATGTGTTTGATCGCGAGCGCGTGTTTATTGAGCGCAATATGATTCCATTGCTTAATCGATTCCCAAACTTAAAAGTCGTGTTTGAGCATATCACCACTCAAGATGCCGCTGATTTTGTATTGCAAGCACCAAGTAACGTAGCGGCAACGATTACTGCGCACCATTTGTTGATGAATCGTAATGACATGTTTAAAGGCGGGATTCAGCCGCATCATTATTGTTTACCAATTTTGAAGCGTGAAGAGCACCGTGTTGCTTTGGTAAAGGCGGCAACTTCTGGAAACCCTAAATTCTTCTTGGGTACGGATAGTGCGCCACATGCTAAGCATACAAAAGAGGCAGCCTGTGGGTGTGCAGGTATGTATACAGCCCATACCGCAATGGAGTTATATACAGAGGCGTTTGAAGCAGCTGGCGCTTTAGATAAGCTGGAAGGTTTTGCAAGTTTCTATGGCGCAGACTTTTACGGGCTAGCTCGCAATACTGAGCAAGTGACCTTGGTAAAGGAAAGTTGGAAAGTGCCCAGTAGCTTGCCGTATGAAGGTGATGTATTGGTGCCGTTGAAGGCCGATCAGATGCTGGGTTGGAAGATGATTTAACGCTTTATCTTTTACATCTTGTTATTTTAGGCCTTCTTAATTGAAGCTAAGTAAAGGCTCTCCACCTTGTCGCGAGCCCACTGGGTTTTACGTAAGAATTTCAAGCTTGATTTAATACTAGGATCATGACTAAAGCAATTGACGGGGATGCGTTCTGCGAGCGCTTCCCAGCCGTAGTAATCTACCAAATAGGTCACGATGGCTTCTAATGTAACGCCATGTAAAGGGTTGTTGTGTTGAGTGCTTGTCATAAGTGTATTTATAACATTAATTCGCTTAACTACATTCAAAAAGTATATTGATTGACAGTGTTAAAACTACTTGGTAATGTGAGCTTAATCTCTTGAGTTAAATTCGAATGATGAATGTAAATACTTCTTTATCTGGCATGTACACTGCGCAAGCTCGCTTAGACGTAGCTGCGAATAATATTGCCAACCTTGGTACGGATGGCTTTACAAGAAAAGAAGTCGTGCAGGCTGATTTGCCTGAGGGTGGTGCTAAAGTTGCAGATATTAGAAGTGCTGCGCAGTCTGGCAATAATTTAGAAGCTGATATGGTTGAGCAAATTAAAGCCAGAAATACTTACATGACTAATTTATCCGTATTTAAGTCCAATAATGATATGTTGATGGGTACTATCATTGATATTAGTGCTTAATTAGTATTCGGTTGTTGCATTTTTAAGTTTGGAGCTTGGTATGGATGTATCAGGAATAGCAGCGGCGGCATCTAATCTTGCACAGTACAAAACTGCCACTGATGTGCAATTGGCTGTGTTTAAAAAAGCTATCGACATCAGTGCTCAAAGCTCGTTGCAGCTCATTCAAGCAGCTACACAATCTTTACCTAATAATCCCCCAAATCTTGGTAATAGTATCGATACTTTCGCTTAGCTAAATATGATTAGCTTGATAGATAGTTTCTTTTTATTTATTTAACGATTGTGCTTATTTTGTCGGGCGCTTAAATAACTTGGCTTTAAGTTTTAAGTGCAAATGTTGCTTCAACACATTAATCCCCCTTTTATATTTCCTAGTGCTCAGGTCTTGCTCAGACTTTTTTGCCGCTGATTCGTCAGGCAATAAACTCGGATAGTTTGTCTTGCTGCATGCTAAAATACGCATGAAGCTGGCTAGACAGTCGCCGCTCACATTTAACTTGCCAGTTTACTGGCTTAGTTAATGAGGGGGGAGGAAAGTCCGGGCTGCATAGAGCGGGATGACGGTTAATGGCCGTCCGTTGAAAGCCGCAAGGTATAAGGCGAGGAATAGGGCCACAGAGACGAGCGTATTAAGTTACGGTGAAACGCGGTAACCTCCATTCGCAGCAAGACCAAATAGGCTGGTATTGGCGTGGCTCGCGCTGCCAGCGGGTAGGTTGCTTGAGCGTGCAAGTAATTGCACGCCTAGATGAATGACTGTCATGCGTTGCAAAACGCAAACAGAACCCGGCTTATCGGCCAGCTTCACTCTTTACTTGCCACTTCAGTGGCTTATCGCACCAATCTTGCAGCTTTAGTTGCTTAGGTTGGTGGTGATGCCCTTTTACACTTTGCTTGCCAGTTTGCTGGCTTGGCAAATTGGGAAAGCCAAATACTGGCTTACGGGTAGTCAATAGGAGAAGCTCTTCGCATTGAACTTACTGCTTCAGCGGTTAGTGAAATGGCGATGACCCTTGCGCTTATTACGGGCTTTGTATCAAGTTAATCAATTTTTAACTTCCACTTGGCAAATAAATTGGGCAAATACATAGCAACGAATGTATTTTACGCCATCAATTTATGAATATTTTCTATGTGCTGCACATTGTTTGTTAGGTGTTCTTGGCTGTGAATAATATTCTGAGAAATCGCCTCTATTTTTAATCTGCCCTCCTGAGCTCCGTGTTGGCTTGGTCTCTTGCTGTCACCGTACTAAATCTGCTTAATTAATCATCAAAACATTTAAATATTATCCCTTAATTACAATTCAAACGCTTTCATCACTATTCTAACAATCTACATTCACACAGTTTTGTATGTGCTTAATTTATAACGATTTTATTTTTATCATCAAAATGCGCTAAGTCCTTGACGTATAAAGAAAAAATAGCAAAAAAGCGCTTGCATTGCATAATTTTTTTATCTATAGTGCATATTAGTGGGGAAAAGTGGGTTTTTGTGGGGAATTGCTCATTGCTCTGTTGTTGTCAATGAAGTGTTGGATGGGGTTGTAAATATTAGCTCGTTAGATAACTACTAAGGGTTATTTGATTGGTAAGGCGTTTGAATGAGGTTAGGCAGTTCCCCATTTTTTATATTTGAAATTGTTTGTTTGGGCTCGATAGGGCTTTAAGGGAATAACAGGCGTATGTTTCGTGGTGCTACATCATTAAGTTTGGATGCTAAGAGCAGGCTGGCTGTGCCAACAAAGCACAGAGAAGCATTGCAGCTTGAGTGCGCCGGCAACTTGGTGTTAACTGCGCATCCTCATCGTTGCTTGTTGTTATATCCACAGCCTGCTTGGGAGCCGATTCAGGCAAAAATGATGGCATTATCATCGTTTGATAAGCAATCAAGTGCGCTACAAAGATTGCTGGTTGGCTTTGCTGAAGATATTAGTTTAGATGGCGCTGGTCGTTTGTTAGTGTCGCCAGTATTGCGTGATTTTGCTGGTTTAGATAAAGAAGTGATGTTGGTTGGCCAAGGTAGCCATTTTGAATTGTGGAGCATGTCTGCTTGGCGTGCTCAGTTAGAGCAAGTAATGCAAAGTGACAGTTTTGCAATGCCAGCAGAATTAGAGGGATTTTCGCTGTGATTAAGGGCGTGAACAGCGCGCCCACCAAAGCATCATTGTCTTCAAAAAAAGCGACTTCGAAAAGCGCTGATAAGTTAGAAAAGTACCCACAAGAAGTGTCAGCATCAAATTCAAATCAAAGTCAAAGCATTGGGGATGAAGCTTCTTCTGTAGGCGCACATATTACTGTGTTGCTGAATGAGGCTGTGCATGCTTTAGACATTAAGCCAAATGGTATCTATGTAGATGGTACGTTTGGGCGTGGTGGACATTCCAGAAAAATTTTAGCGCAGTTGGGTGATGGCGGGCGTTTGATTGCATTTGATCGTGACTTGAGTGCTATTGAGTCAGGCAAAGCAATAGAGGATCCTCGCTTTATGCTGGTGCATAGCCACTTTGCTGCTATGCAAGCGCGTCTGGCTGAGTTGGGTGTAAGTCATGTGGATGGGATTTTATTGGATCTTGGCATTTCGTCTCCGCAAATTGATGAGGCTAGCCGTGGATTTAGTTTTAGGTACGATGCGCCGCTTGATATGCGCATGGATCAAAGTAGTGGTGAAACAGCGGCAGAGTTTCTTGGCCGTACAACAGAGCAGCAATTAGCGGAGGTTATAAAAAATTATGGTGAAGAACGGTTTGCTAAGTCGATTGCAAGGGCGATTATTACGGAGCGCAATGACGGGCGTGCCATCACCACTACTGGGCAGCTTGCCCAGGTCGTGGCAGGTGCAGTCACGCGCTTCGAGCCAGGGCAGAACCCTGCAACGCGCACATTTCAAGCTTTACGGATTTTCGTCAATAAGGAGCTTGAGGAACTATCGCTAACGATGCCGCAATGTCTTCATTTGCTAGCACCACATGGTCGGCTAGCGGTAATTAGCTTTCACTCACTTGAAGATCGCATGGTGAAGCAGTTTATTCGAGACCAAGCGGATCGTGATGACTTGCCTGCTAACTTCCCTGTGCGTGCGGCTGATTTGCCTCAGCCCAGGTTGAGAGGTGTGGGGAAAGCAGTTAAGCCTAGTGATGCAGAAGTGAAGGCTAATCCGCGTTCGCGTAGTGCAGTGTTACGTGTGGCGGAAAGGACGTCGGTGGTATGACGCGCCTTAATCTAATTTTATTTTTTGCTTTGATGTTTTCGGCATTGGGGTTGGTCAATGCGCAGCATCAAGCGCGCAAATTATATATAGAGTTAGAGCATTTAAATCAAACTGAAAAACAGTACGATCAGGAATATGGCCAGTTGCAGTTGGAGCAGAGTACTTGGGCGATGCATTCGCGCATTGAGCAGATTGCTGCTCAGCAATTACAAATGCAGGTGCCTGATGCGAAAAGGATACAGGTGGTGAGCTTGGTGTCTCGTTTGCCTCTGATTCAATCGACTAATCTGCAAAATGGGGTGGCACCTTAATGGCAATGCACGCACCTTTAGTCGTTGTAAAGTTACCAGCATGGCGTCGTCGCTTGTTGCTGGTGCTTGTGCTGCTAGGGTTTGCTGCTTTGCTAGGTAGGGGTGTGTATTTGCAAAGCTTCCATAAACGCTTTTTGCAAGAAAAAGGTGATGCACGTTACAGTCGCACGTTGGTGCTACCTTCTCAGCGCGGAAAAATTACTGATCGTTATGGTGAGTTGTTGGCAATCAGTTCTCCGGTAGAGTCTGTGTGGGCTAATCCGTCAGATGTGCAAATTACTGCAAGCCAAACAAAGAAGCTGGCAGATTTGCTGGGTTTGAAGAAAGCTTCTGTTGATAAGAAGTTGGCTAACAATACGCGTGAGTTTGTATATTTGAAGCGCCGTGTATCTCCAGAGTTGGCTGCTGAGATTATGCAGCTTGGTATTTCTGGTGTGTATTTGCAACGTGAATATAAGCGGTATTACCCTGCGGGCGATGTGACGGCTCATTTGGTGGGCTTTACTGATATTGATGATAAAGGTCAGGAAGGTTTTGAGCTGGCGATGAATGATGCGTTGTCAGGTAAGAATGGCAGCCGCAAAGTGATTAAAGACCGTGCCGGTCGAATTATTGAGGATTTGGAAGCAGTGAAAGTGCCACAAGATGGCGCGGATATCACCTTGTCTATTGACCGTAGGATTCAGTATTTAGCGCATCGTGAGCTGACAAAAGCAGTTGATAAGTTTAAAGCAAACGCTGGTGCAGCGATTGTGTTGGATGCGAAGACGGGTGAGGTGTTGGCGATGGTGAATGTGCCTACATATAACCCAAACAACCCTGTCAATATTCAAGGTAAAACACGTAACCGTGCAATTACTGACATTTTTGAGCCGGGTTCAACCATGAAAACTGTCACGGCTGCGGCTGCATTAGAGGCTGGAAAATTTACCCCGGATACCGTGATTCAAACAGCGCCTGGTTATATGAGCATAGGTCCCGCAACCATACATGATGCACATCCTCATGGCGCGATGACGGTGTCAGAAGTGATTCAGAAGTCTTCAAACGTTGGTGCTGTGAAAATGGCGCTTTCGCTTGAGCCTCAATATTTATGGGGGGTCTTTAACTTAATCGGTTTTGGTTCTAAGACCCGCATCGGTTTTCCTGGAGAGGTTTCTGGAAAGTTACGTGATTACAAAACTTGGCGACCTATTGAGCAAGCGACGATGTCTTACGGACATGGCATCAGTGTGACGTTGTTGCAAATGGCAAGGGCGTACACAGTATTTGCAAATGATGGTGAGCTGAAACCGGTTTCTTTACTGAAGTTAAAGGATGTGCCAGTAGGGACTCAGGTATTTAGTGCCCAAACTGCAAATGCAGTCAAAGATATGTTGGAGCTAGTGGTCTTGCCAGGAGGCACTGCTTTAAGGGCGCAAGTGCTCGGTTATCGTGTTGCAGGCAAAACCGGTACTACGCATAAGCTTGGTGATCATGGCTATGAAAAGAATAAATATGTAGGTTCTTTTGTAGGCATGGCACCAGCTTCTAATCCACGTTTGATTATGGCTGTGATGATTGATGACCCAAGTAGTGGTGAGTATTTTGGCGGCACGGTTGCTGCGCCGGTATTTAGTGCCGTCATGGCAGACGCCTTACGTATGTTATCCGTACCACAAGATGCACCAAATAATAATGTTGTGATTCCTAGTGGTGTTGAAGATGTAAAGGAAAGTATATGACCTTTCTTACATCATTTAATCAATCATTTACCTTAGTGACGGCAGATAGCCGACAAGTTGTACCTGGCGCCTTATTTTTGGCGTATCCGGGTGTGCATAGTGATGGTCGCAAATATATTGCGCAGGCAGTTGCTGCGGGTGCTAGTGCTGTACTTTGGGAAAGCCAAGGCTTTACTTGGGATGCTGCTATCAAGGTGGCTAATCTTGGTGTGAGTCAATTGAAAAACCAAGTGGCAGAGATTGCTGCTGAGTTTTACCAATATCCATCGCGCAAGCTGGGTGTAATAGGTGTGACCGGTACTAACGGCAAAACCTCAGTGAGCCAATGGATTGCGCAGGCCATGCAAGCTTTGGGTGAGAAAACGGCAGTTATTGGCACCATAGGCAGCGGTTTTACCGATGTTAGCGGCAACGGCTTAGTGGAAACCAGTAACACCACACCAGATGCGATTTTGTTGCAAAAAATGTTGGCAGATTATGCCAATCAAGGTGCTGTAGCGGTTGCGATGGAAGTTTCATCGCATGGCTTAGATCAAGGCCGTGTGAATGCGATTGAGTTTGATTTTGCCGTTTTTACTAACCTGACGCGTGACCATCTGGATTATCACCAAACGATGGACGCTTATGCGAGTGCGAAGCGTAAGTTATTTGATTGGCCAAGTTTACGTACTGCGGTAGTGAATGCTGATGATGATTTTGGCAAAGAGGTGGCGGAGTCGTTGCGTGTAAGTGGTAAGTCATTAGTGACTTACGGTTTGATGCAGGGTGATGTACGTGCGGACACGCTGACGTTGAGTGCTAACGGAATTAGTATACAGGTGATTACGCCGCAGGGTGTGGCAGTGCTAAGCGCGCCAGTATTGGGGCGGTTTAATGCTTATAACTTGCTAGCAGTGCTGGCAACCTTATTGGCGCGCCAAGTGCCATTAGGTGACGCGATATCTGCTATTGCACAGATTAAGCCTGTGGCTGGACGTATGCAGCAATTTGGTGGAAAGGATAAGCCGTTAGTGGTAGTGGATTATGCACATACGCCTGATGCTTTGGAGAATGTGTTAGTGAGTCTGCGTGAGCAAACGCAAGGTAAGTTAATTTGTGTGTTTGGTTGCGGTGGTGATCGTGACGCAGGTAAGCGTCCGCTGATGGGTTCGATTGCTGAAAAGTATGCACACCATGTGGTGGTGACTAGCGACAATCCGCGTAATGAAAACCCTGCTTTGATTATTGAGCAAATCGTTAATGGTATGACGGTGTTGCCAAGCATCGCGCCTGATCGTGCAGTTGCGATTCAGCAGGCAATTAAGTTTGCGAATAAGGATGATGTTGTGTTGCTGGCGGGCAAAGGGCACGAGGATTATCAGGAAATTGGCGGCTTAAGAACGCCATTTAGCGATATTGCCGTTGCGCAGTCTGCATTATTGAATTGGGTGCCTGATCAGGCAATGGCGGTGGGTGAATGATGATGTTATCAGAAGCAGCAGCGGCATTAGGCGTAAAGCACGTGGGTGCTGATGTGCAATTTACCTCTGTGGGTAGTGATAGCCGCAATATTGTGGCGGGTCAGTTATTTGTGGCGCTTAAAGGTGCGAACTTTGATGGAAATACTTTTGCAAAAGAGGCACTAAAACTGGGTGCCGTGGCTGTGCTGGTTTCTGATAAGACCGTGCAAGTTGAACCTCGGTTGGTCGTTGCGGATACGAGACTTGCCTTGGGTGAGTTAGCTAAATACTGGCGCGGAAAATTTAACGTTCCTGTGGTTGCAGTGACAGGAAGTAATGGCAAAACGACCACCAAGGAAATGCTGACGGCTATTTTAAGCGTTGCTAGTCAGGGGCGTGAGTATGTGCACGCGACCTATGGCAACTTAAATAACGATATTGGTCTGCCGCTGACCTTGCTCAAAATGAACCCAAGTCACCAATATGCTGTGCTTGAAATGGGCATGAACCATTTAGGTGAAATTGACTATTTAACACATATTACCAAACCCGATGTGGCGTTAATTAATAACGCAGGCATAGCGCATATTGGTGAGCTAGGCTCGCGTGACAATATTGCCAAGGCAAAGGGAGAGATTTTTGCCGGATTAAAGCATGACGGTATCGCCGTGATTAATGCAGATAGTCATTATGCTGGGTACTGGAAGTCACTAAACCCAAAAAGAAAAGTAGTGACTTTTGGTTTGAGTAAAGCAGAAAATGTAAGTGCACACTATCAAGCAGGTGAAGGTTTTAGCTTGATGACATTGTCTACGCCAGTTGGTGAACTAAGCGTTAAGTTGAATGTGCAAGGTGAGCATAATATTAGTAATGCCTTAGCCGCAAGTGCAACGGCTTATGCCTTAGGTGTCTCGCTTGCTGATATTGGACGTGGCTTAGAAAGTTTCACAGGCGTATATGGACGCTTGGAGCGTAAAGCGGGTGCCAATGGGTCAGTTGTGATTGACGATACGTATAACGCGAATCCAGACTCAATGAAAGCGGCTATTGATGTGCTGGCGAAGCTAACTGGCAAAAAACTGTTGATATTAGGTGATATGGGTGAATTAGGCCCAGATGCGAAAAATATGCATACAGAAGTTGGGGCTTACGCCAAGGCCGCAGGCTTAACAACACTTTATTGTTTAGGTGATTTAAGTGTAGAGGCCGTGCGAAGTTTTGGAAGTGGTGCTGAGCATTTTGGCTCCCCTGAAGCCATCACTCAGGCTGTATTGCCACAACTTGAGACGGGCGTCACTGTGTTGGTTAAGGGTTCGCGTTTTATGCAAATGGAGCGTGTGGTGAATTTGTTAGTGGAAAACAAGAAGTAGCGAATTGGGAGACAAAAAATGTTACTAGAACTAGCACAATGGTTAGCACATGATATTCGTGGGTTTAATGTATTTAACTACATTACCTTGCGTGCAGTTTTAGCCACGCTGACTGCTTTATTGATTTCATTGATGGTAGGGCCAACCTTAATTCGTAAATTGACCCAATATAAAGTGGGTCAGGCCGTGCGTGATGATGGACCACAAACGCATTTGATTAAAGCGGGTACACCAACCATGGGTGGCGCATTGATTTTGGTGTCAATCGCGATATCAACTTTGTTATGGGCTGATTTAAGTAATCGATTTGTTTGGGTGGTGCTGTTTACGACACTAGGTTTTGGCATTATTGGCTGGGTGGATGACTGGCGCAAAGTGGTACACCGTAACCCTAAAGGCTTATCAGCTAAAGAGAAGTATTTTTGGCAGTCAGTGGTTGGTTTAAGCGTTGCTGTGTTCTTGCAGCAAACAGCTGTTACACCAGCAGAAACGACCTTGCTGATTCCATTCTTTAAGAATCTAGCCATTCCACTGAGTGGCTTGGCTTTTATTGTGCTGACCTATCTTGTGGTGGTTGGTAGCAGTAATGCAGTGAATCTCACTGATGGTTTAGATGGTTTAGCGATTATGCCAACCGTGATGGTCGCGGGTGCGTTAGCGATTTTTGCGTATGTGACTGGCCACTTATATTTCTCTAAATACTTAAGTATTGCTTACGTGCCAGGCGCAGGTGAATTGACTGTGTTCTGTGCTGCCATGGTGGGCGCGGGCTTAGGCTTCCTTTGGTTTAATGCATATCCGGCTGAGGTATTTATGGGCGATGTTGGCGCGCTTGCATTAGGTGCGGCCCTAGGGATTGTTGCGGTGGTGGTGCGTCAGGAAATCATCTTATTCATTATGGGTGGCGTGTTTGTGATGGAAACTTTGTCGGTAGCAGCACAGGTGACTTATTTTAAATATACCAAGCATAAAACCGGTACGGGTAAGCGCATATTTTTGATGGCGCCGTTGCATCACCATTACGAGCAAAAAGGCTGGAAAGAGACGCAAGTCGTAGTGCGATTCTGGATCATTAGCATGATGTTGGTATTAATTGGTCTTGCCAGTCTGAAAATCAGGTAATTAGTGAAATTAAACATGCAAATTGCGTTAAAAGACAAAAATGTATTAGTGCTTGGCCTCGGCGATACCGGGTTGTCGGCATTGCGCTGGCTAAATAGCCAAGGCGCCTGCTTGTCTGTAGCAGATACTCGTGCAGTGCCGCCTGGGCTGGATACACTGAAAGTGGAGTTGCCTGACGCGATTGTGTATACCGGTGCGTTGAAACCAGCTGTGTTTGACGGTGTGGATTTGGTTGTGATTAGCCCTGGTGTAGCACTGAGTGAGCCTGAAATACAAGCTGCAATTGAGCGTGGTGTGAAGGTGGTGGGGGACGTTGAGTTGTTTGCGCAATATCGTCCAGCCAGTGCTAAGTTGATTGCGATTACAGGAGCTAATGGCAAAACCACAGTGACTACCTTGGTTGGTGAAATGTGCAAGGCTGCTGGTTTAAAGACTATTGTCGCTGGCAACATTGGTTTGCCAGTACTTGATACCTTAAGTATGGAAGCACCAGATGTTTATGTGCTGGAGCTTTCTAGCTTTCAGTTAGAAACAACCAATAGTTTGTTAGCAGATGTAGCCACCATGTTGAATTTATCTGAAGACCATATGGATAGATATGACAGCATGCAAAGTTATGCTGTGGCTAAAGCGCATATTTTTTACCAAGCAAAATTACAGGTATTAAACCGCGATGATGCATGGAGCATGATGATGTCACGCGCTAAGTTGGCACAAGTGACATTTGGCTTAGATGCACCAGAAGATGAACAAAGCTATGGGATTAGACAAGCGGATGGTGAGGCTTGGTTGAGCTATGGCAAGCAAGATTTGATGAATGTTAGCGATCTTAAAATCGCTGGTTTGCATAATGCAAGTAATGCGTTGGCTGCTATGGCACTTTGCCGTGGCATTGGTTTGGAGTTTGCGCCGATTATTCAGACTTTATATAACTTTAAAGGTTTGCCGCACCGTGTGGAGTGGGTCGCCAATATTGATGACGTTGATTATTACGATGACTCAAAAGGCACTAATGTTGGAGCAACCTGCGCAGCCTTATCAGGCTTGTCGCAAAAAGTTGTGTTGATTGCCGGTGGTGATGGCAAGGGGCAAGACTTTTCGCCACTTAAAGAGGCAGTGAGTGCTAACGCACGTGCGGTAGTGTTAATTGGTAGGGATGCGCCGTTAATTGACGCCGAGCTGTTATCAACTAATGTGCCGTTGTATCACGCGGCGGATCTGCCAGAGGCCGTGACGATTGCTAAGAAAATGGCACAAACGGGTGATGCCGTACTGTTATCTCCAGCCTGCGCCAGCTTTGATATGTTTAAAAACTATGTGCACCGCGCAGAAGTGTTTGTGGCAGCAGTGAAGCGTATGGAGCAGGCCATATGATTACCACGATGCTAAACCGTGACCGCATCAACTCCCCTAGCTACGATCAAAGCTTGCTATGGGTGACATTGATTCTGCTAGGGATTGGTTTGGTGATGGTGTATTCAGCATCGATTGCAATTGCTGAGTCAGATAAAGCACTTGGTTATAACAGTAGTTATTACTTGGTACGTCAAACGATATTTTTGATAGTGAGTTTAACTGCTGGGTTTATTGCATTTAACGTACCGATGGCGTGGTGGCAAAAAATGGCGCCGTATTTGTTTTTGTTGGGTTTGGCATTGTTGGTATTAGTGTTGATACCAGGTATTGGCAAGGTAGTGGGTGGCAGTCGCCGTTGGTTGTCATTGTTTGTAATTAACCTACAGCCCTCTGAGTTTATGAAGCTATTCGCCGCCATGTACGTGGCAGATTACACCGTGCGTAAGGCTGCGGTGATGGATAGCTTCACCAAAGGCTTTATGCCGATGCTGTTTGTGATGTTGCTTGTTGGCGGCCTGTTATTAAATGAGCCTGATTTTGGTGCGTTTGCTGTGATTGCCGCAATATCAATCTCCATTTTGTGGTTAGGCGGTATTAACGCAAGAATTTTTGGCGGCTTGATTGTGTTGCTAGTGGTTGGTTTTGTGTTCCTGATTTGGAGCTCACCTTATCGTCTAGAGCGTGTGATTGGCTTTATGGATCCATGGGCAGATCCATATGGTAAAGGATACCAACTCTCACATGCATTAATCGCCTTTGGTCGCGGTGAGTGGTTTGGTGTGGGCTTAGGTGCCAGTGTGGAGAAATTACTTTATCTGCCAGAAGCGCATACAGACTTCTTACTAGCGGTGATTGCTGAAGAATTAGGCTTTATTGGTGTACTAACTGTGATTGGCCTATTTGTATGGATATTAATGCGTGCGTTTGGGATTGCTAAAGAAGCAATTGAAAATGAACGCTACTTCTCAGCTTTGTTGGCACAGGGTTTAGGGGTCTGGATTGGTGTGCAAAGCATTATCAATATGGGTGTGAACATGGGCTTGTTGCCAACCAAAGGGTTGACGCTACCTTTAATGTCGTTCGGTGGTAGTGGCATTTTGGCTAACTGCGTTGCACTTGCCATATTGCTACGTATTGATTTTGAGAACCGTCGACTTCAAAAAGGGCTGCCAGCATGAGTAAGGCAACAACCAAAACTTTGATGGTGATGGCTGGCGGTACTGGTGGACATGTCTATCCTGCTATGGCAGTGGCTGATACGTTGAAAAACGAAGGCTGGAATATCGTTTGGCTGTGTACGCAAGGCGGCATGGAAAACAAACTGATTGCGGACAAAGCTTACGATAAAGCCATGATTACCATGCAAGGTGTGCGTGGCAATGGCCTATTAGGTTGGTTGTTATTGCCAGTGAAGTTGGTAAAAGCATTTAGCCAGAGCTTGAAAGCATTAAACCAGTATCAACCAGATGTGGTGTTAGGCATGGGTGGTTTTGCAGCATTTCCAGGCGGATTGATGGCGAAATTGCAAGGTCTGCCATTGGTGATACATGAGCAGAACTCAGTAGCTGGCTTAACAAATAAAGTATTGGCAAAAGTGGCTACACAGATTTTAGCTGCATTTCCCTCAGCATTTGGACAGAAAGCGCTATTGGTAGGTAATCCTGTACGTGCGGATATTTCAGCGATAGCAGCGCCAGCGCAACGCTTTGCAAACAGAACAGATGCACTAAGGTTGTTGATTGTGGGTGGTAGCTTAGGCGCGCAAGCGTTGAATGAGGTGATTCCGCAAGCATTGGCAAAGTTACCAGCAGACCAACGTCCGCAAGTGGTACACCAAGCTGGCGTGAAGCATATTGAGGTATTGCAAAACAATTATAAGCAAGCAGGCGTTGTCGCAGATGCGCGTGCTTATATCGATGATATGGCAGCCATGTATGCATGGGCGGATTTTGTGATTTGTCGTTCAGGCGCGTTAACCGTGGCTGAGGTTTCAACTGCGGGTTTGGGCTCGCTAATGGTGCCGTTCCCTTTTGCGGTAGACGACCACCAAACAGGCAACGCCCAATACTTAGCAGATGCAGGCGCCACAATATTGGTGCAACAAAAAGAATTGAGTGTAGAGAAATTGACGCAGATATTAAAAGAATTGAATCGTGAAAAATGCCTAGAAATGGCTAAAAAAGCACGCGCATTAGGCAAACCAGAAGCTACCGCCGATGTTGCAAAAATTTGCGTACAAATGGCAGTGCAAGGAGGTGCAGAATGAAACATAAAGTAAAAAATATCCATTTTGTTGGGATAGGCGGCTCAGGCATGAGCGGGATTGCTGAAGTGCTCATTAACTTGGACTTCAACGTCAGTGGTTCGGACTTAGCCTCTAATGCAACGACCAAACGCTTGGTTGCCTTTGGTGCAACGGTTTACCAAGGTCATGAAGCAGGAAATGTGAAAGATGCTGATGTGGTTGTGGTGTCATCTGCGGTAAATGAGGCCAACCCTGAGGTTAAAGCGGCACGAGAGAAAAAAATTCCAGTGGTGCCACGTGCGCTCATGCTGGCGGAACTCATGCGTTTTAAACAGGGCATCGCTGTAGCTGGCACACATGGCAAAACGACCACGACTAGCTTAATCGCCAGTATCTTGGCAGAAGCAGGCATGGATCCAACTTTTGTGATTGGTGGAAAATTAGAAGCAGCCAATGCTAATGCCAAACTGGGAACAGGTGAATATATTGTTGCTGAGGCAGATGAGTCCGATGCTTCATTTTTACACCTAACACCTGTGATGGCAGTGGTCACCAATATTGACCAAGATCACATGGATACCTATGAACACAGCTTTGAAAAACTAAAAAGTGCGTTTGTAGAGTTTTTACAGCAATTGCCGTTCTGGGGCATGGCAGTGGTGTGTGTAGATGATGCCAATATCCGCGAAATACTACCACGCGTGACTAAGCCAGTGATGACCTATGGCTTGAGTGAAGATGCGCGCATCCGTGCTAAGAATGTGCGCGCCGATGATGGCAAGATGCACTTCACTGTACAACGCATTAACGGCGTGACGACTGAGTTTGATGTGACCTTGAATTTACCAGGTAACCATTATGTATTAAACGCGTTGGCCGCGATTGCGATTGCTAGTGAATTGAATGTGCCGGATGCTGCCATCATTAAAGCCTTAAAAGAATTTAAGGGTGTGGGTAGACGTTTTGAGCGCTATGGTGAAGTGCCAGCAATGCCACGTAATGAAGCCAATCATGGCACGTTTACATTGATTGATGATTATGGGCACCATCCTGTAGAGATGCAGGCGGTGATCGCAGCTGCGCGTGGCGCATTCCCAAATAGACGTTTAGTGATGGCATTCCAGCCCCATCGTTATACGCGTACTAGAGATTGTTTTGAAGACTTTGTAAAAGTGCTGTCTAGTGCCGATGTTGTGTTGCTAACAGAGGTGTACTCAGCGGGTGAGGCACCGATTGTTGCAGCCGATGCGCGCTCGCTAATACGGGCGATTCGTGTCGCAGGCAAGGTGGAGCCTTTATTTGTAGAAATGACAGATGAATTGCCACAAGCCATTTTAGATGTTGCACATGCTGATGATGTGGTGATTGTGATGGGGGCGGGTTCGATAGGTCAGGTTGCGTTAAAGACCAAAGAGTTGCAGTTGAATAAGGTATCGCAATCAAAAGGAGTAGCTGCTGCATGACTCAGCACACAGGAAAACTGCTTTTAAATGAGCCATTGGCGCGCTATACCAGTTGGCGCGTCGGAGGACGTGCGGATCAACTTTATATTCCAGCAGATTTGGAAGACTTACGTCATTTTTTACAAAGTCTGGATGAAGCTGAACCAATCTACTTTATAGGTTTGGGATCAAACTTATTGGTACGAGATGGTGGTGTGCGCGGCACGGTAGTGTTGATGCATAACGTGTTAACTACACTACAAATGGATGGCGAAGCTGTCTATGTAGAAGCTGGTGTGACTTGTGCCAAATTAGCAAAATTTTGCGCTAAAGAAGCTAGGCAAGGCGCTGAGTTTTTTGCGGGGATCCCAGGTACTTTAGGTGGCGCACTAGCCATGAACGCAGGCTGTTATGGCAGTGAAACATGGAATGTAGTGAAGCGTGTAACGACGATTAATAAGCGAGGTGAGCTTAACACTCGAGATGCAGCTGAGTTTATTCCGAGCTATCGACATATTGATATGCCAGTGTCAGATGAGTGGTTTGTGGCAGCATGGTTAAGACTAGAGCATGGCGATGCGCAAGAGTCGGCACAGAAAATTAAAGGATTGCTAGCAAAACGTCTTGCCGCTCAGCCATTGAATCAACCAAGCGCTGGTTCTACATTTAGGAATCCCCCGGGTGATTTTGCGGCAAGGCTAATAGAGGCGAGTGGATTAAAAGGCTACATCATTGGTGGTGCGCAAGTGTCTGAAAAGCATGCCAATTTTATTGTCAACATTGGCGGTGCAAATGCTTTGGATATTGAACTGCTGATTCAGCACATGCGAGAAACTGTACTAGAAAAACAAGGGGTTGCACTTCAACAAGAAGTTAAAGTGCTAGGCGAATTAGAGGTAAGAGAATAATGCAGGGTTTTGGAAAAGTAGCAGTGTTGTTAGGTGGTAAGTCTGGCGAACGTGAAGTTTCGCTTAAAAGTGGCGCGGCTGTGCTTGCAGCATTGCAAAGACAAGGGGTTGATGCCCATGCGTTCGACCCTGCCACAAGACCATTACACGATTTAGAGTCATTTGATTTAGCCATGATTTCATTGCATGGGCGTTTTGGTGAAGATGGTGCGATGCAAGGGGCTTTGGAGTTATTAGGTATTCCATACACGGGTAGTGGTGTGATGGCATCCGCGATTGGTATGGATAAATGGCGCACCAAAATGATGTGGTCAGCAGCTGGGGTGAGCACTCCAGCATTTGAAGTAGTGACTGCAGATTCAGATTTTGACGCGATTGAAAAAAAACTAGGTTTACCTTTGTTTGTAAAACCAGCCAATGAAGGCTCCAGCATTGGCATTAGTAAAGTAAAGCAGGCCGGTGGCCTTAAAGCGGCATATGAGTTAGCAGCTAAGTCTGACCCCTTAGTAATTGCTGAGCAATTTGTTGGCGGTGGTGAATACACCGTAGGTATTTTGGGTAATCAAGCACTCCCGATTGTGCGCATAGTGCCAAAAAATGAATTTTATGATTTTGAAGCTAAATACTTGCGCGATGACACAGAGTACAGATGTCCATCTGGCTTGAGTGCAGAAAAAGAAGCACTTATCCAGCAAGAGGCATTGCTTGCATTTAATACGATAGGTTGCCAAGGCTGGGGGCGTGTAGATTTTTTAATGGATGAGGCAGGTAAGCACTACTTTTTAGAGGTGAACACTAGCCCAGGGATGACAGATCATAGTTTGGTACCAATGGCAGCGAAAGCCGCTGGTATTAGCTTTGATGAGTTAGTGGTGAAGGTGTTGAGGTTGGCGCATGTGGGATAGGCCTGCATTACTCAACTGGATAGCAAACCTACTGTACGCATTAAGTATGGTGGCGGTGTTATATGCAGTGGTGTATGTAGTCGTGCATTTGCCGATTTTTCCACTTCGAGAAGTGAAGGTGGATGGAGAGCTGCGCCATGTAAGCCGTGAGCAGGTGAAACTGATTGTAGCAAAGCATTTAAAAGGCAATTTTTTTACGCTGGATTTAATTAATGCACGTGATGCGTTTGAAAAATTACCATGGGCCCGCAACGTAAGTGTGCGTCGTCGCTGGCCAGATAAATTGGAAGTAGTGATTGAAGAGCATCAAGCGCTTGCACGTTGGGGTAACACTGCATTGGTGAATAAGCAAGGAGAGCTATTTCATGCGGCTTCTAGTAGTGATTTGCCAGTATTTTATGGCCCAGACAATGGCGTGATTGAAGTGGCATCGCAATATGATGCTTTAAGCCAAGTGTTGAAAACCGCTAAGTTAGAAGTAGCTACGTTAGCGCTAACACCTAGACGCGCATGGCAGATTACAACAACCAACGGCATCGTGCTTGAACTGGGTCGAGTGGAGATGCAAGCAAGGCTAGAGAAGTTTGCCAATATTTATAGCAGTACATTGGTTGGCTTGAATAAAAAAATTGCATATGTGGATTTGCGTTATCCGAGTGGATTTGCGGTGCGCAGGCCCACCGAGGCGATTAGTACAGAAAAAGAAAAAGTTGCGAGTGTAGCAAGTGACCATCAAGCAACAGATATTGCCAGCAAAAAGACGGCTGACATAAAAGGTATTAAAAGCGAAGCAATAAAAAAACGCACGGGAACCGTGACCTAATTCACGGAAGGGATGAAGAATGAGCAGAATAAAAGAAGATAAGAATTTGATTGTAGGCTTGGATATCGGCACATCTAAAATTGTGGCGATTGTTGCCGAGTTGCAGCCAGAAGGTACCTTAAAGGTGATTGGCTTAGGCCAGCATATTTCACGCGGTCTTAAAAAAGGCGTGGTCGTGAATATTGAATCTACGATGCAATCTATTCAGCGAGCTCTAGAAGAAGCTGAGCTGATGGCTGACTGCAAAATCAATAATGTCTATACCGGCATTGCAGGCAGCCATATCAAGAGCCTTAACTCACACGGTATGGTCAAGATTAAAGATGCTGAAGTCTCTCAAATGGATGTAGACCGTGTGATTGAAACCGCGCGCGCGATTGCATTGCCAGCAGACCAGCAAATTTTGCATATTCTCACTCAAGAATTCATTATCGACGGCCAAGAAGACGTGCGCGAGCCATTAGGCATGAGCGGCATGAAGTTAGAAGTAAAAGTGCATATCGTGACTGGTGCCGTCGCTGCCGCCCAGAATATTGTGAAATGCATTAAGCGCTGCGGTATTGAAGTGAGTGATTTGATCTTACAGCCTTTGGCTTCAAGTCTTGCAGTGCTGACAGAAGATGAAAAAGAGCTAGGTGTTTGTTTGGTTGATATTGGTGGCGGTACTACCGATATCGCAGTATTCAAACAAGGGGCAATTCGCCATACCGCTGTGGTGCCAATCGCTGGCGACCAAATGACAAATGATGTGGCGGTTGCTTTCCGCACACCAACACAATCAGCAGAAGATATCAAGATTAAGCACGGTTGTGCATTACGCCAACTAGCAGACCCACGTGAAGTGGTGGAAGTGCCAGGCGTAGATGGTCGTGATCCACGTCAGTTATCAGTGCAAACCTTAGCTGAGGTGCTAGAGCCAAGAGTAGTAGAGCTTTATGAGCTAGTGTTGAATGAGTTACGCCGTAGTGGCATGGAAGACATGATTGCATCAGGCATCGTCATCACTGGTGGTTCAGCGATGATGCGCGGCATGGTGGAGTTGGGTGAAGAAATATTCCATATGCCTGTACGTTTAGGCATGCCACGTTATGTCGGTGGCTTATCTGAAGTGGTGAGCAATCCGCGCTACGCGACAGGTGTGGGTCTAGTATTAATGGGTAAGCAACAGCTAGAACGCCATTTAACTGGACAAATGGAATCAAGTTCATTTGGACGAATTTTAGAAAGAATGAAGAGTTGGTTCCAAGGTAATTTCTAAAAGTTACCTTAGTAACAAGTAGTTTTTAAGTAGTCGTAAGTGTTTAGCAGTGAAAAGTAGTAAGGCAGAAGTAACAGTTAAAGTGAACGCTAAAAAGAGGAGGCAGTAAAATGTTTGAGATTATGGAAAAAAATTCGCAAGAAGCCGTGATTAAGGTCATTGGTGTTGGTGGTTGCGGCGGCAACGCAGTTGCGCACATGATTGAAAAAAATGTGGGTGGCGTTGAATTTATTTGCGCGAATACTGATATGCAAGCTTTGAAAAAGAGCCAAGCAAAAACAGTATTGCAAATTGGCGAGGCAATGACACGCGGCTTGGGCGCAGGTGCAAAACCTGAAGTAGGTCGTGAAGCTGCATTAGAAGACCGCGACGCAATTGCAGAGCTGATTGAGGGTGCTGATATGCTGTTTATCACTGCAGGTATGGGTGGCGGTACAGGTACAGGTGCTGCACCAGTGATTGCACAAATCGCTAAAGAAATGGGTATCTTAACGGTTGCAGTGGTGACTAAACCTTTTGCATTCGAAGGAAAACGCACTAAAGTCGCATCTGATGGTCTAGATGAATTATCAAAGTATGTAGATTCACTGATTGTGATTCCTAACGAAAAATTGATGGAAGTATTAGGCGAGGACGTACCGTTCCTGGAAGCATTTAGGGCGGCTAACGATGTATTGCACAATGCGGTATCAGGCATTGCCGAAATCATTAATTGTGCAGGTATGGTGAACGTTGACTTTGCTGACGTACGCACTGTAATGTCTGAAATGGGTATGGCAATGATGGGTTCTGCACTTGCAACAGGCCCAGATCGTGCGCGTATCGCGGCTGAGCAAGCGGTGGCAAGTCCATTGCTTGAAGATGTCAACTTAGCAAATGCGCGTGGCGTTTTAGTGAACATCACCACTTCAAGTGCTTTCAAAATGAAAGAGTACTACGATGTGATGAACACGATTAAAGCATTCACAGCAGAAGATGCAACCGTGATTGTAGGTAATGTTTTTGACGACAGCATGGGTGATGGTTTACGCGTCACCATGGTGGCAACAGGTTTGACAGGCGCACAACGCCGTCAGCAAAAACCAGAGTTGCGTGTGATGCCACAACAAGTAGTACGTGATGGCACCACTAACCAACCGATTTTTGTTGGTAACGCAAACATCACTACTGATGATGAAGCGCCAGCAGTGTTTGGTTCAAATAGCCGTCGTGCGCAAGTTGAAGCAATGAAAATGTCAGGGGTTGAAGAATATGACATCCCGGCATTTTTACGTAAACAAGCTGACTAATTAACATCGCACTAAGGGTTAATGCTGATAGGGCAATGTAGCCAGCGAAATGCTGTCGCCTTGAATTATGTTATTATTTAATTGATTCGTAAGGCAAATAGTTAGGCTTTAAATGTTGGCTAGTGTGCTGTACAGAAACTTAGAGAATGGAAATTGATTAGGCATGTTAAAGCAACGTACACTTAAAAAAGCGATAAGCGCCACAGGCGTTGGGTTGCACAATGGCGAAAAGGTTACTCTTACCCTCCGCCCAGCTGCACCTAATACTGGTATTGTTTTCAAACGGGTTGATCTGCCTCAACCTAATGAAATCTTGGCAACTCCTGGCGTAGTGCATGACACAAGAATGTGTTCTGCGCTAGAGTCCAATGGCGCACGCGTTGCAACAGTTGAGCATGTGATGTCTGCACTTGCTGGTTTGGGTGTCGACAATGTGTATGTAGAGGTTGATGCTTCTGAAATTCCAATTATGGACGGAAGCTCAGGCCCTTTTGTATTTTTATTGCAAGAAGCGGGTATCGTTGAACAAGCGGCCGCTAAAAAATTCATACGGATTAAAAAGACGGTAGAGGTCAAAGAAGGTGATAAATGGGTCAGGTTTGAGCCTTATCACGGCTTTAAAATTGACTTTACGATTAATTTTAACCATCCTGTATTCGAGCATTCTGGCAACAATGTCAAAATAGATTTTGCTGCCGATTCTTATATCAAAGAAATCAGTCGTGCACGTACATTTGGCTTTATGCACGAGGTTGAATATTTACGCTCCAATGGTTTAGCGCGCGGTGGAAGTTTAGATAACGCGATTGTGTTGGATGAGTACCGTGTATTGAATGATGATGGTTTGCGTTACGACGACGAATTTGTTAAACATAAAGTGTTAGATGCGATTGGTGATTTGTATATGTTAGGCCATCCAATATTAGGGGCTTTCTATGCTTATAAGTCAGGTCATTCATTAAATAATCAATTGTTGCGTGCACTCATGCAAGATGAAACTGCTTGGGAATATACAACTTTTGAAAAGCAAGAAGATGCTCCAGCAACCTTCTTGTCTCAGCCTGCACAATTGCAGGCAAACCCTGTGTATTAAAATCGTTAGACAAAAGTCACTGCGCTTAAACAGTCAAGTAAGATTAGTCATTATTAAGAGGAGGCGTATATGTTAATGATTCGCCTGATATTCGTTTTATTAGTGATTACCGCCATGGTGTTGCTAGGCTTGTATTTATTATCAAGCGACAAAAAGTATCTGCATTACTTCAAACAAACCATTAAATATACGTTCTTCTTGGTCATTGTCACCGCTGTATTCTTTGTGTTGCGTCGTATTCTTTATGTTTAGCCTATTCAAAAAACGATTAGACCTATTTCCATCGCGATATATTAGTAAGCTTTGCTTAGCCTTGTTGCTGTTATCAGGCAATGTTGCGGCAATGTCATACCAAGCGTTGTTTGAGCACGCACGTGAAGCCTATGCCAAAAGAAATGAACTAGCTTTGGCTGAAGATGTTAATCAGCTTAATGAACAGCAATATATATTGGCGCCTTATGCCGCCAATTGGCTAATGTTGCTTAGGTTAGATCAAGCTGATAATGCTGAAGTGCAAGCATTTCTTACGCAGTATGCTGATATGGCTTTTGTGGATCGTTTACGCGGTGAATGGCTTAAGAAACTAGGAAAGAAGCAAGAGTGGTCATTGTTTTTTGAGCATCACCAGAACTTTAAACGAGCTGATACTGCAGTTGAGTGTTATGCATTGTATGGAAAAAGTCAGCTTGAGCATCAAGATGTGGCTGCCCAAGTTAAAAAAATCTGGTTGAGCTCTGCAGACCTGCCAAGTAGTTGTACACCACTGTTTGACGCAATGCAGCAGGCTGGGGAGTTAGCTAATAGCGATATTTGGGCAAGATTAAGGCTAGCCTTGCATGATGGACAGTTGAATGTTGCTAAGAGCATTATTTCTCGCTTGCCATTATTTGATAAAAACAATATTGAACTGCTGGAAGTAGCAAAGCAAACGCCTAAGCTGTTACTTACTAATAAAACAGTGAATGTCAGAATTAACAACAAGAAAACTGTTTTAAAGACACCTTCGTTTAAGGCGCGAGATGACATAGAAGTTAATCTGTATGCGCTTGATGTGTTGGCGCGTAGCAATATCGACGATGCAGTCGCAGTCAATTTGCAACTTCAGCAGCAATGGTCAAAACCTGATGCGGCGTTTGCATGGGGCCGAATTGCTTATCATGCTGCACGTAAGCATCACCCTCAAGCGCTTGAGTATTATGCAAAAGCGCGTGAAGCTTCGTTAGATAAAGAGCAGCTGGCATGGATGACACGTGCAGCTATGCGCGCACATGATTGGGATGTGCTGTTAGAAGCAATTAGTAAGATGAGCGCTGAGCAGCAGCAGGAAGGTGCATGGCGTTATTGGAAGGGCCGCGCGCTAAAGGAAAAATCCATACTGGTTGAAGCCAATAAAATATTGGGCCCGCTATCTACTGAGCGGCATTATTATGGCTGGCTGGCGCTTGAGGAACTGGATAGCGTGATGAATAGCCCACAGTTGCAATATACCCCAAGCGAAATAGAAGTGACGGCCATCGCTAGCCAGCCTGCGATTAAGCGCGCATTTGAGTTGCAAAAACTGGATATGCGCTGGGAGGCTAAGGCTGAATGGGTATGGGCAACCCGTGATTTTGATGACAAGCAGCTACTTGCTGCGGCAGAGTATGCACAGCGTCAAAAATGGTACGATGTGGCAATCAGTACTGCAGATAATACTAAGCAGTTACATGACTTTAATTTACGTTATCCAACACCATATCGTGATTTATTTAGAGCAGCCGCTGTCAATGAGAACGTAGATGAAGCTTGGATTTATGGCTTAACTCGTCAAGAAAGCAGATTCATGCATTATGCAAAATCTGGTGTTGGTGCCTCTGGTTTAATGCAGTTGATGCCAGCGACTGCAAAATGGGCAGCTCAGCGTATGGGATTAAGTGATTACACCCATGACATGATTCACGATTTAAAGTTTAATGTTGGCATTGGTACTTACTACATGCGTTATACCTTAGAGGTGATGAATGGTCAGGCGGTGATGGCAACGGCGGCATATAATGCTGGGCCTAGTCGTGCACGGCGCTGGGTAGCTGACGAACCCTTAGAGGCAGCGATTTACGTAGAGACGATCCCTTTTGGTGAAACCAGAAGCTATGTACAGAAAGTGATGGCAAATGCGCAGATATACGCGCCAAGATTAGGCCTTCCAGTACAAAGTCTAAAGGCGAGAATGGGCACTGTTCCTGGACGGATCACGTCCGAAGTGATTTTGGCGGATGTGGAGTAATGGCTCTGTATATGTAGAGGCTCTGTCAATAATGAGTGAGCAGTTTAAATTGAATAATGTGAGTAGTAATTAATGATCAAGTCATTGCCATATCACCAAAGTTCGGTAGATAACTGGCGATGTTTTAGAGTGAAACAGAGAAGTCAGAAGGATTGTCATGCAATTAAAAAAAATATGTGTGTTGGGTGGTTCTGGGTTTGTTGGTAGTGCTATCGTTGCTAAGTTAGATGCTGCAGGATACCAAGTCACAGTGCTAACGCGCAGAAGAGAAACTGCCAAGCATCTATTTTTGTTACCTAATGTTAATGTGGTTGAGTGTGATGTACTGGATTACCACGCACTTAATGCCGTACTGAGAGGTGTTGATGCTGTGATTAATTTGATTGGTATTTTGCACCAAAGTCGTCGTTTAAGTTTTAATACTGTTCACCACCAATTGCCAGCGCAACTTGCAAAGATTTGTGCTGATTTAGGTATCAAACGCCTCATTCAGATGAGCAGTCTACGTGCGGATGAGAATGCCCCAAGTCAATATTTGCGCTCAAAAGCCGCTGGTGAAACTGCACTAAAAGCACTGCAAGATAAAATTAACATCACAATATTTAAGCCCTCCATTATTTTTGGGCGTGGTGATCAATTTACTAATCTTTTTGCGACATTGATTAAATTACTGCCAGTGGTGTTACTTGCAAAACCCAACGCTAAATTTCAGCCTATTTGGGTAGAAGATGTTGCCAGCTGTTTTGTGAATAGTTTAGAAAACAGCGATACTTATGGTCAAACCTATGAGTTGGCTGGACCTAAAGTGTACACATTCCGAGAGTTGTTGCAGCAGATCATGGTTGTGTTGGCAGTTAAACGCACGACTATTGGCTTAAACAATACGCTTTCATATTTGCAGGCATTGATAATGGAGTTTCTGCCGGTTAAGTTAATGTCGCGAGACAATATCAAGTCAATGGAAGTCGATAGCGTTAGTCAGCACCCACTACCTGCAATTTTGGCAGTAGAGCCAAGTGCATTAGAGGCGGTGTTGCCAGAATACTTGGTAGATCGCACAGCGCGTGGCGCTTATGATCGTTTCCGCAGCGTGGCAGCACGTTAACTTGGGCTGGTCACTTAGCTAAAGTAATGGTTAGTGTTATGCAAACCTACATTGTTGGTGGAGCAGTCCGTGATGAGTTGTTAGGCTATCCTATCAAAGATAAAGACTATGTCGTCGTTGGTAGCACGCCAGAGCAAATGGTGGCGGCAGGCTTTAGACCAGTAGGTAAAGATTTCCCCGTATTCTTACACCCTAAAACGCATGATGAATATGCACTTGCACGTACAGAGCGTAAAACTGCAAAGGGCTATAAAGGATTTGTCGTGCATGCGTCGCCAGAAATCACATTGGAGCAAGACCTAGCAAGACGTGATTTAACAGTGAATGCTATCGCAAAAAATGAGGTGGGGGAGTTTATAGATCCCTTCCACGGCATTAATGATATCAAGTCTAAAACACTACGTCACGTGAGTGATGCTTTCGTAGAAGATCCAGTACGTATCTTACGTATTGCGCGTTTTTCTGCGCGTTTAGCAGATTTTAATATAGCTCCAGAAACCTTAAGTTTAATGCAACAGATGGTAGATGCTGGTGAGGTTGATGCACTCGTAGCAGAGCGCGTATGGCAAGAGCTTGCCAAAGGCTTAATGGAGAAAAAACCTGCGCGCATGTTTGAAGTGCTACGGTCGTGTGGTGCATTAAAAAGGATTATTCCCGAGTTGGATAATCTTTGGGGTGTTCCACAGCCACCTCAACATCACCCTGAGGTGGATACAGGCGTTCATGTCATGATGGTGCTTGATTATGCGGCACAAAAAGCTTTTTCATTGTCTGTGCGCTTTGCTGCGTTAATGCACGACCTTGGCAAAGGAACTACCCCTAAAGAAATACTACCACGACATATTGGGCATGAAGAGCGTGGGGTGCACTTGGTGAAAGATGTATGTAAACGCTTACGGGTGCCTAATGACTGTAAAGAACTTGCAGTGATGGTGGCTAAATTTCACGGTAAGTTATATCAGTCATTAGACATGCGTCCTAGTACATTATTAGAGTTTTTAATCCAGCTAGATGCAATTAGACAGCCAGAAAGATTCAACGGGTTCTTACAAGCATGTGAGGCAGATTCACGTGGCAGAACTGGGTTGGAAAATTGCCCCACGCCAGCGGCAGATTTAATGCGTAAAGTGTTAGATGCTGCATTCACTATCGATGCAGGCGCTATCGCCAGTAAACAAAGTGATGTGGAAAAAATCAAGATTGCAATTTTTGAGGCAAGAGTCGAGGCGATTAAGCGTGTGCTTTAGGTAAGTATCCAGTTTGATCAATCATGTAGATGCGAAAGTGGAGTATATTTAAGTAGCTTTGGCTTTGAGGATTTAATTTCAAGATTGATTTTATATGCCAAGTGCATTCTGAATAAAGTATTTTGCTACATAGCCTACTAGGCCAAAAGTTAGGCCAAGAAATAGAACAAATGCACCAAACTTACCGGCCTTTGATTCCCAAGCTAAGTGACCAACAATAAATAACATCAGCAACATTAAACCACCTACACCAAACGTCATACCAAATTCGGTGATTTGTGCTTCAGTAAAACCAAAAATTGTACCTTCCAACTTTATCTCCAGTGTATCTAAGCTAAATATGATATTTCGTGAGATGAAAAATCAAAATATTTTGTAAGTAAGGCAGTGCATACAGCATCACCGCGCTGCAGTTTATTAAAACAGTATGTTTGTATGTCACTACAAAAGATTGCTTCTTGTGTTTATGGTTAAAAAGTTTCTGTGCTACATATGCACTAGGCCAGCTACCAATTAAGCTTAACCAGTGTAGTGTAGATTCTGGCGTCCGCCAAGCCTTCTTAATGGCGGATGTTTTATCTTGATAATAGTACAAAAAAAGTAATAAATTAGCGCCAAATAACATCAACGTAAAAGTAACGGGTAGCACTCCTTTGAGTGTTCTTTCAATGACTAATAAAAAAAATATCAAGATGAATGCTAAAAAAGCCGAACTTAATTTCGTCGGCTGTTCAATCTTGTTAACGTTTGCTGACTTGTTAAGGTAGGCCACATGAGTGGCACGGAATCTTCCTCTGCCATCTTTGATTAACTCGTAACTAATTTGCTCATTAACCTCGGGTCTTTTATTTAAAGGATGTATGTCTGAAATATGTAGGAACACATCTTTGCTATCACTTGTTGCACGAACAAATCCAAAACCCTTGTCGTCTTGCCATTTAATAATTTTTCCTTGATAACGCATTATTAAATGATGTTATAGAAGATTGGGGAGTTGTTGCTCAATAAATTCGGTAGGCTTGCGTTTGAAGCCACTTTTAGCATATTGGTTCCATCTGCCAATAATGTAGCAAATAATTAGATTTGCTTGCGCTTCTGCATCATTCTTATGGCCAGTCTGTGCTTCAGCAATGCGTAAACATTGTTTTAGTGTGACTTCAATGCGGTCGTAAAGTTGGTTGATACGCAATTGTAGCTTGTCATCTTCATTCACCAACGCATCACCAATCAGCACGCGTGTCATGCCAGAGTTTTTTTCTGCAAATACCATGAGCATGGTCACAATGCGTTGTATTTGTCTGAGGCCTTCAGGCTCCTCTGCGCTGATTTTATTAATCAGACCGAAAATAGTTTCTTCAATAAACAGAATCAAACCTTCAAACATTTGTGCTTTATTAGCAAAGTGGCGATAAAGTGCAGCCTCAGATACTTCTAATTTTGCGGCTAATGATGCTGTGGTGATTTTTTCTCTTTTTGGAGATTCCAGCATTTTTGCCAAAGTTTCTAAAATTTGTTGTTTACGTTCGCCTGCCATATGATTTTCCTAACAAATGATTTTTTAATTATATCTTAATGTGAGTAAGTGCTAACACTGACGGTAGTCGATAATCTACAAAATTTGGTTTATGTAGCTTTTTAGATATCCAAATTGTTTTCATCCCTAGGCGTTTGGCTGTCATGAGTGCTGGAAGACTATCTTCTAGCATGACACAGTCACTTGCTTTGGCGTTAATCGTTTTGAGTAAGCGTTGAAAACCACGTGCGGAAGGTTTTGCATGAAACTGTGTAGACTCAACACTAAAAACAATTTCAAACACATCTGCAATTCCTAGTAGCTCGAGTACTCTGATAGCGTAACTTCTTGGCGCGTTAGTGAAGACTAACTTACGGCCTGTGAGTGAATTTAACATGTGTTTGAGTCGTTTGGTCTGAATGACCATGTCGGGTAGCGTCGTTAAACGGTGCGTTTCATGTAAAAAATGATGTGGGTTTGTGCCGTGATGCCGCATTAACCCTTTGAGAGTGGCGCCATATATGCGCCAATAGTGCTGTCGTAATGCATGCGCGTCGGGCTCACTCAGTGATAGCTCATCCATGATGTACTGTGTCATGGCGCGGTTCATGACAGGAAAGATATGCGCACTGGCATTGTGCAGTGTGTCGTCTAGGTCAAAAATCCAGATTCTGCTCATGCTTGGCGTTAATCGATTATCTGAATCGGCACGGATTGCGTTGCGATGCCTTTCACCACGCATACTCAGGTTAAGTATTGCTTGAGATCATCTGTGCCTGATGTTTATTTTGCTTTAATTAGTGTGCCTACACCTTCGTCGGTTAATACTTCTAACAGTAAGGCATGCTCAACACGACCATCAATAATATGTACAGCTTTTACACCACTACGTGCTGCATCTAGTGCAGAGCTAATTTTAGGTAACATACCACCAGATAGCGTACCGTCTGCCACCATGTCGTCAATTTGCCTTGGGGTTAAGCCAGTGAGCAGCTCACCATTTTTATCTAGCACGCCAGGTGTATTCGTGAGCAGAATCAATTTCTCTGCATTGAGTATTTCTGCAAGTTTACCTGCAACTACGTCTGCATTGATGTTGTAAGTTTCGCCATCAACGCCTACACCGATAGGTGCTACTACTGGGATAAAGTCGCCAGTGTCTAAAAAATTAATGATGCTAGGGTCAATCGCTGAAATTTCGCCTACTTGTCCAATATCAATCATTTTGGTGGCGTCATCTTTATCTGCCATTAAGAGCTTGTGCGCGTGAATGAAATTACCATCCTGACCTGTTAAGCCCACCGCTTTCCCACCGTGGCGGTTGATTAAGTTCACAATTTCTTTATTTACTTGTCCACCAAGCACCATTTCAACAACATCCATGGTTTCTTCATCGGTGACGCGCATACCCTGGATAAACTCGCCTTTTTTGCCTAGTTTATCAAGCATTTCGTTAATTTGAGGACCGCCGCCATGCACGACGACAGGATTCATACCCACCAGTTTCAGCAGTACCACGTCTTTGGTAAAGCACTCTTTTAAGTGCTCATCTGTCATCGCGTTACCGCCGTATTTAATGACAATCGTTTTGTCGAAAAAACGTTTGATGTAAGGTAACGCTTCAGCCAGCGTCTTTGCTTTTTTTGCAGCAGTTGATTGGTTTAGCATGAGTTTTCCGTGAGCTTAAATTTGGGTCAATTTGGTTTCTGTCATTGTAACTAAATTTTGTTTACAATGTTTTGCTAAACACCTTAGATTTACGTTGATAGTTGTAAAGTTTTTGTTTCTCCGCCGGCAGTTTTTCAACGCCTTGTTCAGTGAAGCCTCGCTCTAAGAACCAGTGCTCGGTACGTGTAGTCAGGCAAAATAAACTTTTAAGCCCGAGTTGCTTGGCAACACTGGCGCAGTAATAAAACAATTTATCACCACGACCACCACCGCGGTATGCTGGGTCTATGGCTAGGCATGCGAATTCGGCGGTTTTTTCTGATTCAAATGGGTAAAGTGCTGCGCAACCAATAATACGATTGTCATGCTCCATGACGTGAAAATGGTCAATTTCCATTTCCAGCCGCTCACGGCCGCGACGCACTAAAATGCCATCGTTCTCAAGCGGTTCAATTAGTTTTAGGATGCCGCCAACATCATCAATGTTGGCTTGTCGCATACTCTCCAGGCTGAGTTCGGTGACCATGGTGCCGATACCATCCAGCGTGAATAATTCTTGGATAATCGCGCCATCAATATGGCGACTAATCATATGAGTTCTTGCGACGCCATGCTCACAGGCCCGCACTGCTGCCGGTAAATAATAGGTGACGTCCTCAGAGATGTTGATCGCTTGTTCAGTTTCGCGCACATTTCTTAATAAATTTTTAGCCTTCTCTGCCGTCATCTCACGTAATAACTCACCACGTAAGTTATGCACACCTTCTGAGTCCATCAAGAAAATAAGCTTGTCAGCATCTAGTGCAACCGCGGTGCTCACGGCCACATCCTCTAAACTTAAGTTAAATGCCTCGCCCGTAGGAGAGTAGCCAAGCGGTGATAGCAATACCATCTCGTTGTCATCTAAGCGTTTTTGAATGCCAATAGCATCCACTTTACGTACTTCACCCGTGTGTTGAAGGTCTACACCATCATGCACACCTAGTGGTTTTGCGGTGACAAAGTTGCCACTCGCCACGCGGATATCTGCACCAGCCATTGGTGAGTTGGCAATGCCCATCGATAATAAAGCTTCAATTTCTACACGAATTGCACCATTGGCTTCCTTTACTGCTTCCATCGCTGCATTATCCGTCACACGTAATCCATTGTGGAATAGTGGGGTAATACTGTCGCGCTTAAGTCGTTGCTCAATTTGCGGACGTGAGCCATGTACAAGCACTAATCTTACTTCTAGGCTGGCTAATAGGTTGAGGTCATGTGAGAGGGCGATAAATTGTTGCTCACTTACCACCTCACCACCAAATGCAATCACAAATGTCCTTCCACCAAAGGCATGGATGTATGGAGTGGCTGAGCGAAACCATTGCACAAAATCTTTAGCGCTGGTGCTATTAACTGATTCTACTTGTTTTGCTAAATGTGAGGGTGCATGCTCATTGACTTGATTCTTATTGGTTTCATTTTGTGCGAATGTGGCATCGCTCTCTGCGTAAAGATTCGCAGGAGTCGTTTCTAGCGCGACTGCGATTTTACGTAGCAATGATTCAGAAACACCGAGCTCACCACGTTCTATACGAGATAGATTGCCAGCATCTGCATCAGTTTTGAAGGCTAGTTGTTGTAGCGTTAAATTGAGTGATTTTCGTTTGCTACGAATGCATTGACCAAGTGACATGATTAGATACCAGTTTAATTTGTAATATTTACATTAATATAGATTAAAATTGTAATTAATACAAATTAAACGTGTCATTCGCGCATCTTTGATGTGTGAGTCGATTACATGTCGATATGATTAAGTATGCTTTTTAGCGCAAATGCGTTGCATCACTGCTGGCCTTGGTTCCTGCTCGTCTCCTTGTTCAAAACCAATAATGCTTAGCAGAGGTGTGTAAATGTTCAGTAACTCATCAGGCAATAAAAGAAAGTCGGGGTTGCTCGGTTTGCCGTGGCGTTCATTGCCGATCATGAATGTTTCGTAAATGAGTACACCGCTAGGGTTAAGTATATCCGCAAGTTTGGTAAGCAAAGGCCTATGCAGGTAGCGACTAACGATAATTCCATCGTAACTGTGGTTGAATTTTGGAAGTTCGCTAGTTTCAAGGTCAAGAATCAAAACGTTGATATTCTCGACATCTTTCATGCGTGAAGTTGCGATTGGGTCACGGTCAATTGCATCAACCATGTAACCTTGCCCTGCCAGCCAGATGGCATGACGTCCATTGCCACAGGCCAGATCTAGTATATGCCCCTTGCTTTTAATCTGTGGTGCATACTTGATTATCCATGGGGAGGGGTTTTCTAGCATATTGAGCCTTAAGTTATGTTGTGTCGCTTAATTGAGCTTTAAGTGTTACTTGCTGTCAGTCTGATGCAAATTAATAAATGATGGTGCAGTGAAGAGTATTTATCCGATAAACTCTAGTGGCAAAATTACAATCTACATCATGCTGAAGGTAAACAATGAACAAATTTTTGATGATTTTAGTGTTGGTCCTTATTTCAGGCAAAGCCTTTGCTGAGTGGACAATGATTCAAACAAATGATGACGGCAATATGTTGATTGATTTCGAGACGCTACAGAAAAACGAAAATTTAATCACAGTTTCAACCTTAAATGACTATTATGTGCAGCAGCCAAAAGGTGAAATGTCATCTGAATGGCGAGAGGTGCACGATTGTAAAAACAAGCAGTTCAAAGCACTCTCCATTAAATATTATGCTGAGAATATGGCAAAAGGCAGCATCTTGGCCACTTATCTCTTACCAGAAGCAGAAATCGCTTGGTCTGCTGTGGTGCCTTATAGCATTGGTGAGGTAAAAGCCAACGTAATATGCAGCCGCTAACGGTTGCAAGCAATTGTATTATCAATATTGATGGCTTGCTAGAAGTCACCCCATACTAATTGCATGGCAGCAATAGCCGTTAAAGCCGCAGTTTCTGTGCGTAAGATGCGGGGGCCAAGTACGATGGATTGAAACTGATGTGAGGTTGCAAGGTCGATTTCCTCTTGACTCAGGCCTCCCTCTGCACCAATCAGTAACTGTATCTCACCCGTTGGCTTTTGAATCTCAGTTAAACGCTTTGCGCCTATCGGATTAAGTAGGATGCGTGTAGTGCCGACGCTGGGATTTTGGCTAAACCAGTTTTCGAGTGATATAGGCGTCAACACCTTAGGCACATACGCGCGCCCAGATTGCTCACATGCCGAAATGGCAATGTTTTGCCAATGTTCGGTGCGTTTTTCTGCGCGCTCGGCAGAGAGTTTCACCACGCTACGCTTGCTGGTGATGGGTTGAATATTTTTTACGCCAAGCTCTACTGCTTTTTGAATGGTGAAATCCATTCTATCTCCGCTGGAAATCGCCTGTAATAACGTGATGTTAAGTGGGGATTCGTTATGCACTTCACTTGCATGCGTAATGATGGCCGTTACGCTATTTTTTTTCACGGTGGTCAGAGTGCAGTCGTAATTATGTCCGTCACCGTTAAACAAAATCGCATGATCCCCTTCAGTGAGGCGTAGTGCGCGTGTTGCGTGGACTGCAGCACTTTCTGAAAGTTGAACGGTTTCATTGAGTACCAAAGGCGAGTTGGTATAAAAGCGCAAATTAGCCATAAAGCGGGCGACTCCAAAAGTAAAACAAGATGTAAAACAAAAGTGATAATATAAACATTAACGTTGTCACAGTAATAAGTATAGCGAAATAAGGAGAATAAGATGGTCAGCTTAAATCCCCCCGTATGTAATTTTGGACAGCCTGCAGTGGATTTTAATTTATTAGGTGTAGACGGTAAGCGATACACGCTGGCAAATAGCGCAGGTGAAAATGGATTGTTAGTCATGTTTATCTGTAACCACTGCCCTTATGTGAAAGCAATCAAAACGCGCTTGGTTGATGATTGTCGCGAGCTGTTGAAGTACGGTATCAACACTATTGCGATTCAAAGTAATGATACCGAAAACTATCCTGAAGACTCTTACGAGCGCATGATGGAAGAAGCTAAATTGTTTCATTTTCCTTTTCCTTATGTGCTGGATGAAACGCAAGAAGTCGCTAAGGCGTATGGCGCAGTGTGTACGCCAGACTTTTTTGGGTTTAATGCCGATCTTGAGTTGCAATATCGTGGTCGATTTGATGCCGCAGGCCGTCGCCAATCTGATGAAAATCATCCGAGAGACCTGTTTAATGCGATGAAGTTGATTGCCGAAACTGGTGAAGGACCTAAAGAACAAATCCCAAGCATTGGCTGTAGTATTAAATGGTTCCCAGAGGAGTCTATTTAAACGCCAGTCATGAGTCATGATGTCGTGGATTATATTTCCCCAGAGACAGTATTCACGCTAGACGAGTTGTTTCATGAGCGGGTAAGTCGCTCACCTAACGGTATTGCCTACCGTTATTATGACGAGCAAGCTGGTAGATGGTGTGAGCTAACCTGGTTAGCGATGTTGCAAGAGGTGATTAACTGGCAGCAAGCTTTGATGCGCGAGAAACTTGCCGTAGGCGACCGCGTTGCGATTATGCTCAAAAATTGTCCTACTTGGGTTGTTTTTGATCAGGCTGCATTAGGATTAGGTTTAGTCACAGTTCCATTGTATGTGTCTGATAGACCGGAAAATGTCGCGTACGTGTTGCAAGACTCTGGGGCCAAATTGCTGCTGGTCAACAGCACGGATGATTGGCATCCAATTGATCAGTTAAACGTTGATTTTACTAGCCTTCAGCGTGTGGTGACCTATAAGTCCTTGTTAAATGACGATAATGACCAACGCATCATTGGTTTGGATAAATGGTTGCTGTCCTCAAGCTCCAATCAGTTCAAACATTTAGTGTCTAGTGCAGACGTGCTAGCAACGATAGTATATACCTCAGGTACAACGGGTAAGCCTAAAGGGGTGATGCTCACGCACGGCAATATTATGCAAAATGCATGGGGTTCATTGGGTGTTTTTACCGTTTACCCGCACGATGTTTTCCTTTCATTTTTACCGTTATCACATGCACTGGAGCGGATGGCTGGGTATTGTTTGCCCATCATGTCAGGCGCCAGCGTTGCGTTTGCAAGGTCGGTGCAACAGTTGCAGGAGGACTTAGCTAATGTTCGCCCTACTATTATTGTGACAGTCCCTCGGATTTTTGAGCGTATTCAGTTTGCATTGCGTGGCAAGTTGGAAAATGGCCCTGCTTATGCAAGGTGCTTGTTTGAGTGGGCCGTCAAAGTAGGATACAGCCGTTTTGAATATGAACAAGGGCGTCGTCGTTGGCATTGGCCACATTTGTTTTGGCCACTTTTAAAAACACTGGTGGCGAGTAAGTTGCAAGCACGTTTAGGTGGTCGGTTACGCTTGGCTGTTGCAGGCGGTGCGGCACTGTCAGCGGATAGTGCGCGAACTTTTATTGGTTTAGGTGTGCCGATTGTACAGGGGTATGGTCTTACTGAAACAAGCCCCGTGATTAGTGTGAACCATGCGGAGAGTAATCTGCCCAGTAGTGTTGGGCATACTCTGCAAGGGGTACAAGTTCGGTTAGGCGAGTTTGATGGCTTGGAAGTGCGTGGTCCCAATGTCATGCAAGGATATTGGAATAATCAAGCAGCCAATGAAGCGATATTCACAGACGATGGATGGCTAAAAACAGGAGATGTTGCCAAGATTGATGAGACAGGCCGCATCACGATAACTGGGCGCATCAAAGAAATTATTGTGCTTTCGAATGGTGAAAAAGTACCGCCCGCCGATATTGAAGCGGCAATCTTGAGGGATCCTTTATTTGAGCAAGTAATGTTGGTTGGTGAAGGTAAACCGTATTTAGGGTTGTTTGCTGTGGTAAACCGCGAGCAATGGCAGGTCATAGCGAACGAGCATCATTTGCCTAGTGCATGGCCGGACACGCTAAATCATCGCCAAGCAAATATTTTTGCGCTTAAGCGTGTGGCCGCACAAATGAAAGCTTTTCCTGGTTATGTAAAAGTTAGAAAAATTGCCTTGCTGCACGAAGCGTGGACAGTGGAAAATGGTTTGCTAACACCAACCTTGAAAATTAAGCGTCATCTTATTTTGCGACAGCATCAAGTGCAGTATGCACAATTATATGAGCGCTTTAAGTTAGCATAAGTGTTTTTAAGTTTTATAGCTAAGTGTTGTTCTGAGTGGCAGGGCTGACTTAAAGTTGATTTTACAAAATAAAGGATTGATTGTGACGCATGCAGTGACTGAAAATAGAAAATTACGCTGGGGTATCTTAGGTGCAGCACGTGTTAATGAGCGCCTGCTCCCAGCCATAGTTGAGGCATCTAATGCGCAACTTGTTGCGATTGCTAGTCGCCGTGAAGGTGCTGCAAAGGCTACTTTAGAAAAATATGCTCCATGCCATGTGAGCGCCGTACAATGTTATGACGATATGGATGCGCTGATTGCAGATACCAATGTAGAAGCCATTTACTGCCCAATGGCCAATCATGAGCATGCTGAATGGGCGCTGAAGGCAATTAATGCGGGTAAGCATGTGCTCATTGAAAAGCCGATGGCGCTTACTGTCGCTGATATTGAAAAAATTGAACAAGCTGCGCTAAAAAACAATGTAAAAGTGATGGAGGGCTTTATGTATCGCTTTCATCCGCAACATACGCGTATTCAAGAGATTGTTGCATCGGGCCTGATTGGTGATGTGCTATCCGCACGCGCTAGTTATTCATTTTTAATGCGCCCAGCGCGTATGTACCGTATTGCCAGCGGTGTAGCACAGGGCGGCGGCGCAATGTGGGATATCGGTCCGTATGCAATCCATTCTTTGCGTTGGGTAATGGGTTTAGGCGTTGGTATAAATAGTGCGAAGCCTGCAGAGCCAAAGTCAGTGATGGCACATGCGAAATTAAATGAGGCCGGGGCGGATATCGTTACTAGCGGTGTATTGGATTTTGGCCAAGATGCAGAAGGTCGTGCGTTATTTGGTCATTTTGATGTGAGTTTTGAACGTTCGCGTAAGTCTGAGTATGAAGTGATCGGCACTAAAGGCTGGGTGAAATGCCACGCTGCATGGGTGTTCCAGAATGATGTGCCTGTTATTTCATGGGCAACAGAAGATGGAAAATATGCAGAAGAACGCTTCGCACCAAGTAACCACTTCAATCTAGAAATTGAACACTTCAGTAATTGTGTATTGAACAATCAGCCAACCCATTTAACTTTTGCTGATGCTAAAGCGAATTGTCAGGCGATAGAGGCTGTGCTGCAGTCTGTTGCTAGTCAGCATTTGGTTAAAATGGGCTAAAATTTAGCGCTTTTTTGCAGTCGGTATTTGAAAGTGGGGCTTTGTTGAAAGTCACCACTTTTCTTACGTTGTACTTGCCGAAAAGCGCTATCTAAGCAATAATTTAGCTTTCACGTAAAAGCAGTTAAATTTACTGTATTTTTGAAAACTTCAATTAAGGTTTATGAGGTTTTGCGCAAAACGCTATCTTTATAAGTCCTCAAGTATTAATCATTAGGGAGAAAACAATGGCAACACGTAAAGACCTAGCTAATGCAATTCGTGCGTTATCTATGGATGCAGTGCAAAAAGCTAACTCAGGCCACCCAGGTGCGCCTATGGGTATGGCTGAAATCGCAGAGGTATTGTGGAATCACCACTTGCGTCACAATCCAACAAATCCAAACTGGGCTGATCGTGACCGCTTTGTGCTCTCTAACGGCCATGGCTCAATGTTGATCTACTCATTGTTGCATCTAACAGGCTACGACTTGCCTATGGATGAAATCAAAACATTCCGTCAATTGCATTCAAAATGTGCTGGTCACCCAGAATACAGCTATGCACCAGGCATTGAAACAACAACAGGTCCATTAGGTCAAGGTATCACCAACGCGGTTGGTTTTGCAATGGCTGAGAAATTATTGGCTAACCAATTCAACAAGCCAGGTCACGACATCGTTGACCACTACACATACTGCTTCTTAGGTGACGGCTGTATGATGGAAGGCGTGTCACACGAAGCTTGTGCTTTAGCTGGTACATGGGGCTTAGGTAAATTGGTTGCTTTCTGGGATGACAATGGCATCTCTATCGATGGTCACATCGAAGGCTGGTACACAGACGACACAGTTAAACGCTTTGAAGCTTATGGCTGGCACGTTCAATCAGTAGATGGTCACGATTCTGACGCTATCGACGCAGCGGTTAAAGCGGCTAAAGCAGTGACAGACAAACCATCATTGATTTGCTGTAAAACCATCATCGGCATGGGTTCACCAAACAAATCTGGTTCACATGACTGCCACGGTTCTGCATTAGGTTTAGAAGAAGTTGCTGCGACTCGCGCTAATATCGGCTGGCCACATGAGCCATTTGTGATTCCTGCTGACGTTTACGCTGGATGGGATCAAAAAGCGAAAGGCGCTTCAACAGAAGCAGCTTGGAACGAAAAATTTGCTGCATACGCTGCTGCATTCCCAGCTGAAGCTGCAGAGTTCAAACGCCGTATGGCAGGTGACTTGCCAGCTAACTGGAAAGAAGCAACTGATGCGTTCATCACTGCAACTAACGAAAAAGCAGAAGGTGTTGCAACTCGTAAAGCTTCACAAAATGCGATTACTGCACTAGCACCAGTATTGCCAGAGTTCTTAGGTGGTTCTGCTGACTTAACAGGTTCTAACCTGACAGCGGCTCCAAGCTTCAAACACGTATCTGGTAAAGAGCCAGGTAACTACATCTCTTACGGTGTTCGTGAGTTCGGTATGTTTGCAATCATGAACGGTATGGCATTGCACGGTGGTCTATTACCATTCGGCGGTACATTCCATATGTTCTCAGACTACGCTAAGAGCGCATTACGTATGGCTGCATTGATGAAACAACGTACGATCGCTGTTTTATCACATGACTCTATCGGTCAAGGTGAAGATGGTCCTACTCACCAACCAATCGAAAATACATCAGGTTTACGTTACATCCCTAACATGGATGTATGGCGTCCAGGTAGTTCAACAGAAACTGCTGTTGCTTGGGTAGCAGCTGTTGAGCGTAAAAATGGTCCAACAAGCTTAGTATTAAGCCGTCAAAACGTGGCTGGCATCAAGCATGATGCAGCACAGTTAGACTTAATCCGTAAGGGTGCTTATGTGTTCTCTGATGTGGCTGGTAAAGCAGACGCGATCATCATCGCAAACGGTTCAGAGTTAGAGTTGGCTATTAAAGCTGCTGCTGAATTGAATGCTGCTGGTACTAAAGTACGTGTAGTTTCAATGCCATCAACAAACGTATTTGACCGTCAAGACAAAGCATACAAAGACAGCGTATTAACTCCAGGTGTTAAACGTGTAGCGGTTGAAGCCGCTCACTCAGACTTCTGGCGTAAATATGTAGGTCTTGAAGGCGCTGTTGTTGGTATCGACACATTCGGTGAATCTGCACCTGGTGGTGTATTAATGAAGCATTTTGGCTTTACAGTTGAAAACGTAGTTGCAACTGTTAAATCGGTGCTTTAATTCGCTAGTGTGACCAAGCGGTATCAGTTTTTAAGTTTGGTCAGTTAGTATTAAAAAGGCACCTCAATATTGGGGTGCCTTAATTTTTTATAGCGCTAGTTTTTATAGCGGATGTCTAGCTTTAAGTGGTAGATGAATTTAAGCTATGTATGCTTTAACTGGCTTGCAGTTAATTGAAAATATTTAGGAATTATCATGGCAATTCGAGTGGCAATTAATGGTTATGGTCGTATTGGACGTATGGTGTTGCGTGCAGTGTATGAATTAGGTCGCAAAGACATTGAAATTATTGCAATTAATAGCGCAGGCTGTGATGCCGAAAGCAATGCGCACTTAACGCGTTACGACAGTGCACACGGCAGATTTCCATTTGATGTAGGTGTCGATGGCGATGCCATGATTATCAATAGCCAGAAAATTAAAACATTTTCAACACGTAATCCAGCTGAACTGCCATGGCGTGACTTAGGTATTGATGTTGTACTAGAGTGTACAGGTGCCTTCAATAGTAAAGCTAAAGCACAAGTGCATATCGATGCAGGTGCAAAAAAAGTGTTGTTATCAGCACCAGGCGATAAAGATGTTGATGCAACTGTAGTATATGGCGTCAACCATGATGTCATTAAAGCAAGTCATACCGTAGTATCTAACGCATCATGTACAACCAATGGTCTTGCCCCAATGGTCAAGCCTTTGAATGACAAAATTGGTATCGTCAACGGATTGATGAATACGATACACTCATATACGAACGATCAAGTGTTAACTGATTCACATCATTCAGATATGCGTCGTGCACGCTCTGCTACTACTTCGCTAATTCCAACGAAAACAGGTGCAGCAGCAGCGGTAGGATTGGTATTGCCAGAGTTGAACGGTAAATTGGATGGTTTTGCGATTCGCGTACCTACCATCAATGTGTCAATTGTTGATTTGACGTTTACACCATCACGTCCAACGACAAAAGAAGAAATCAACCATATTATGCACGAAGCGGCTAACAGCGGCGCGCTTAAAGGTATTTTGTCCTACAACGAAGCACCGTTGGTGTCTATTGATTATAACCACACCAATTTCTCATCAAACTTTGATGCCACTTTAACTAAGGTAACTAAAGATGGCATGTTGGTTAAAGTCTGTGCATGGTACGACAACGAGTGGGGTTTTAGTTGCCGTATGCTAGATAACGTCACCGCTATGATGGCTGCTAAATAAGGAGGTTTGTCATGAATGTAATCAAAATGACAGATCTGGATTTAAACGGTAAGCGTGTATTAATCCGTGCAGACCTTAATGTACCTGTGGCTGATGGGAAAGTGACTTCAGATGCACGTATTACCGCTTCAATGGCGACGATTGAATTTGCCATTAAAGCAGGCGCTAAAGTGATGGTGACTTCTCATCTAGGACGTCCTGAAGAAGGTGTTTATTCAGAAGAAAACTCATTGCAGCCAGTGGTGGATGTTATCTCAGCTAAGCTGGCAAAGCCGGTACGACTAATCAAAGATTGGGTTGATGGTGGCTTTGAAGTGGCAGCGGGTGAGTTAGTTGTATTAGAAAACTGTCGCTTTAACAAAGGCGAAAAGAAAAGTAATGATGAGCTGTCACAAAAATATGCACAGTTATGTGATATTTTTGTGATGGATGCTTTTGGTACTGCACATCGTGCAGAAGCAAGTACACATGGTGTTGCAAAGTTTGCACAAGTAGCAGCAGCGGGCATCTTGTTAGTGAATGAGCTAGAAGCTTTGACTAAAGCCTTGCTGAATCCAGCGCGTCCAATGGTGGCGATTGTTGGTGGTAGCAAAGTGTCAACTAAGCTGACCGTGTTGGAGAGTTTGTCCGAAAAAGTGGATCAAATGGTGGTGGGCGGAGGTATAGCTAATACCTTCTTAAAAGCTTCTGGTTTTGAAGTGGGTAAATCATTGTGTGAAGATGATTTAGTGCCTGTGGCACGCACCTTAATGGACAAAATGTCCCAAAGAGGCGCAGCAGTGCCAGTTGCGGTTGATGTAGTCTGTGCTAAGAAATTTGATGCAAATGAGCCAGCCATCAAGAAGGACGTGGCTGATGTGGCCGCAGATGATATGATTTTTGATATTGGCGCGAAATCTGCTAATGAATTAGTAGAGATCATTAAAAATGCAGGGACTGTGGTTTGGAATGGCCCAGTGGGTGTGTTTGAGTTTGATCAGTTTGGCGAAGGTACTAAAACAATTGCTAATGCCATTGCAAATACAAAAGCATTTACTTTAGCGGGTGGGGGCGACACGATTGCTGCTATTCAAAAATACGGTATTGAAAGTAAAGTAGATTATATTTCAACAGCAGGTGGTGCCTTTTTAGAGTTTTTAGAAGGCAAAAAATTACCAGCGGTTGAGATTTTGGAATTACGTGCTAAAAGTTAACTAGCCCGAACCTTTAGTATTAAATGCATGACTTTAAAAATGGGGCTATCAGCCCCATTTTTATTTTGAGTTTGTTATTTTTAGAGAAATTAAGGTAAAAGTTTGACATTACGTAAAACAAAAATTGTGGCAACACTAGGCCCATCCTCCACTAGCGAGGAGATGCTTGCCCGAATGATTACCGCAGGCGTTAATGTTGTACGATTGAACTTTTCACACGGTAGTGCAGAAGATCACATTAAGCGTGCAGAAATTGTGCGTAATATTGCAATCAAACTGGGGCGCCCTGTTGGTGTGTTGTGTGACTTGCAAGGGCCTAAAATTCGAATTGGTAAATTCGAGCTTGGTAAAATCACGTTAAAAACAGGCGATATCTTTATTTTGGATGCTGATTGTGAACTAGGTAATCAATACCATGTTGGACTAGATTACAAAACACTCCCGCAAGAAGTGTCAGAAAATGCCATATTGTTGCTAGATGATGGCCGCATTACTATGCAGGTGGATAGAATCAAAGGTAATCAAATCCATTGTGTCGTATTGAGCGGCGGTGTTTTGTCCAATAATAAGGGCATTAATCGTCAGGGTGGAGGCCTATCCGCAGAGGCTTTGACTAAAAAAGATAGGGAAGATATTAAAACAGCGGTTGCATTAGAGGCAGATTACATTGCCATCTCATTTCCTAAGTCTGCGCTAGATGTAGAGCTTGCAAGAACCTTAGTGCGGAAGGCTGGGGGCACGGCAAGCATTATTGCAAAAATTGAGCGCGCAGAAGCAATTAATGATTTAGAAGCGATTATAGATGCGTCTGACGCGATTATGGTGGCACGAGGGGACTTGGGTGTTGAAGTAGGCGATGCCGCGGTGCCTGGTTTGCAAAAACGGATGATTCGGATGGCACGTGCACAAAATAAACTAGTGATCACAGCGACGCAAATGATGGAGTCTATGATTACTAGTCCCATCCCGACACGTGCAGAAGTTTCAGATGTCGCAAATGCAGTATTAGATGGTACAGATGCAGTAATGTTGTCAGCAGAGACTGCCGCTGGACAATATCCTTTAGAAACAGTAGAAGCTGTGCATCGTGTAGCAATTGAAGCTGAGAAAGAATATTTTAGTCAGCATCATGCGCAAAAGCTTGATCAAGTGTTTATTAAAACGGATGAGGCTGTTGCTGCCGCTGCCATTTACACAGCTCAGCACTTAAAAGTGAAAGCAATTGCAGCACTGACGCAATCTGGTAATGCTGCACAATGGCTATCACGTGCGGATGCAGAGGTGCCAATTTATGCATTATCACCTGATAAGCTAGCACGCAGAAAGCTTACATTGCACCGCGGAGTCTATCCATATCCGATTGAGCAAGCCGATAAGAATAGAGATGAAATCATTGCAGAGATGGAGCAAGTACTACTCAGGCAGCGCGTTGTGGCTGAGGGTGACTTGGTGTTGTTAACTTTTGGTGAGCCTATCGGGCATCCTGGCGGCACCAACACATTGAAAATCATTAAAATTGGTGAGCATCGAAAACATTAAATCTGGACATCTCACTTAATCAGTATGCTGATCAGTAAGTATCTATATTAACTGGCTTTCCAGCGGATTTGGCTAGTTTATATCAATATTTTTACGGTCAATTGGTCTTTTTAGAATTCATCAAAATTAAAGTACGTTTATAATACGTACTTAGCTCAACTTACTCATTAATATAGTCATCATCACACATGAATAATCCATTATTAGAAACCAGCATTAAAAGTCTAAAACGTATTCACCAAGGTAAAGTCCGTGATATTTATGACATTGATGCTAATACCATGTTGCTGGTGAGTACGGATAGGCTCTCTGCATTTGATGTGATTTTACCTACAGGCATTGCCAACAAAGGTGCAATGCTCACGCAGATGGCCAACTTTTGGTTTGATAAGTTGCAGAATGTGGTACCTAACCATTTAACTGGAATCACCCCTGCGAGTGTGGTGAGTGATCCTGCGGAAAAAGCACAATTAGCTAATCGTTCAGTCGTGGTTAAAAAGCTAAAAGCATTACCGATAGAGGCCATTGTGCGTGGATATTTAGTGGGAAGCGGCTGGAAAGAATATAAAGCGAAAGGCACGGTGTGTGATATCCCATTGCCAGCTGGTTTACAAGAGGCATCGAAATTGCCCGCACCATTATTTACACCGTCTAGTAAGGCAGCAGTGGGTGAGCATGATGAAAATATCAGTTTGGCGCAGTGTGCTGAGCTCATTGGTGCTGACATGGCTGAGCAAGTAGCAAAAGCTGCGATAGCGCTTTATACGCAAGCAGCTGAATACGCACTTACACGCGGTATTATTATTGCGGACACTAAGTTTGAGTTTGGTTTGGATGAAAATGGTGTGTTACATGTGATGGATGAAGTACTAACACCCGACTCGTCACGTTTTTGGCCTGCTGAGAGCTATGTCGTGGGTAAAAACCCACCAAGCTACGACAAGCAGTATGTGCGTGATTGGTTGGAAGCCAGTGGTTGGAATAAAACACCGCCTGCACCAGCCTTGCCAGCAGATGTTGCCAGCAAAACAAGCGAAAAATACATGGAGGCCTTTGAGCGACTAACTGGGCAGCCATTAACGCTTGAGTAAGCGCTTAATGAAACGATTGTTGTATTAGGCTGCTGTGCTAAATAAACTCAAGTCATTGGCTAGGCAACTCAAAAAAGAGCTTGCAGTCTATCGATTAGTCTTAAAACACCCACAAACACCTTGGCTGGCTAAATGCCTGTTGTGGCTGGCTGTGGGTTATTTATTGCTACCGTTTGATCTTATTCCTGACTTTATTCCAATATTAGGTCAGTTAGATGAGGTGATTATTATCCCAGCGTTGCTTTACTGTGCATTGTTGTTGATTCCTAAATCTGTGATTCAAGATTGCCACGAGCAAGTGCAACAAGCTGACGTATCAGGAAATAGTTAGGCATCCTACACTTTGTTACGACTTTTTTCTGTGCGTTCTTTGTGGGCTTGCTATAATTGCGCCTCAAAATTCATTAGTAGTATTTATATTTAGGAATAGACCATGTCATTAAACCAAGTGCCAACCGGTAAAGATGTCCCTAACGATTTCAATGTAATTATTGAGATTCCAATGCAGGGTGACCCAGTAAAATATGAAGTAGATAAAGAAAGCGGCGCAATCTTTGTTGACCGCTTTATGGGTACTGCAATGCAATACCCAACCAACTACGGCTATGTGCCACACACATTATCTGATGATGGCGACCCTGTTGATGTGTTGGTGATGACACCTGTGCCATTGATTCCTGGCGTGGTTGTGCGTTGCCGTCCTTTAGGTGTGTTGCTGATGGAAGATGAAGCAGGCCTTGATGCAAAAGTATTAGCGGTGCCTGTTGATAAAGTGTGTGGTTTATATGGTCATTTGAAAGCACATACTGATGTATCAGAATGGCGCTTGAACATGATTGCCCACTTCTTTGAGCATTACAAAGATTTAGATAAAGGCAAATGGGTTAAGATTAATGGCTGGGGCGATATCGAAGCAGCTAAAAAAGAAATCTTACAAAGTGTAGAGAATTACAATAACGCACAAGTTAAACCAGCGTTCTAAGTAAATTACAGAAGCACACTGGTCGGACAAATAAAAAGGCAGCTTAGGCTGCCTTTTTTGCGTCTAAAATGGATTAAGCGGTGACAACACCAAAAAGTTTGCCAACCCCAGCAGTCGCAGCCATGGCGATTACGCCCCAGAATGCTACACGAGCAATGCCAACCGTTATATTTGCTCCACCAGCTTTTGCTGCAAGCCCGCCAAGTGCGGCTAAAAAGACGAGTGATGTGGCACCCACGTAATTGGCAATATTAGACTCTGGTGCAAAGTAGGTGACTAATAGCGGCAATACAGCACCAACCGCAAAGGTGGCGGCAGAGGCAACAGCAGCCTGCATTGGTTTGGCATTCATGGTGTCTGTAATGCCAAGCTCATCTCTTGCATGGGCGCCAAGTGCGTCGTGTGCGGTAAGTTGAACGGCTACTTCATGCGCTAACTCTGCAGATAAGCCACGCTGCATATAAATACCCGTTAACTCTTTCAGTTCGCTTTCGTGGTCATTTGCTAGCTCCAAGCGTTCGCGTGCAAGGTCTGCAGCTTCGGTGTCTGATTGTGAGCTGACAGAAACGTATTCACCAGCGGCCATCGACATTGAGCCAGAGACTAGGCAAGCAACGCCAGTCATCAATATGCTGTCATTAGAGGCACCAGCTGCGGCAACGCCGATGATTAAGCTGGCTGTTGAGATAATCCCATCATTGGCACCTAGCACTGCTGCGCGTAGCCAGCCAATACGGTGAGAGCGGTGAAATTCAGAGTGTCGCATGAGAATCTGCATGTAAAGTCGAGTTAAATATAATGTTACTGTATTACAAGGCTTATTGCGTGATTTAAATACGTGCTTTCAACTGGTGCTTAGAATCATGAGCAGAAAGATGAAGATTTTCTATGCAAAAAGGCGACCTAAGTCGCCTTTTATTGTTAAGTACTTATCGTGATGGTGCTTGCAGTAGTGGTACTGACAGTACCTGTAATTACAATAGTGGTACGATCAGTAAAGCCACAATATTAATAATCTTGATCAGTGGGTTTACCGCAGGACCTGCAGTATCTTTGTATGGGTCGCCAACGGTATCGCCAGTTACTGCGGCTTTGTGAGCATCAGATCCTTTGCCACCGTGATTGCCATCTTCAATATATTTCTTAGCATTGTCCCAAGCGCCGCCGCCAGTACACATGGAGATTGCCACAAACAACCCTGTGACAATCGTTCCCATCAGCAAGCCTCCAAGTGCGACAGGGCCTAGTAGTAAGCCAACGGCAACAGGTGCTACTACAGGTAAGAGAGATGGAATCATCATTTCTTTAATCGCAGCAGTCGTGAGCATATCAACCGCTTTGCCATATTCTGGTTTTGCTGTCCCCTCCATAATGCCTTTAATATCACGGAACTGGCGGCGTACTTCTTCAACCACCGCGCCTGCCGCACGACCAACTGCTTCCATCGCCATTGCAGCGAATAAAAATGGAATTAGGCCGCCAATAAATAAGCCAATAATTACCATTGGGTCACTTAAGTCGAACTTAACATCAATACCAGCGCCTTCAAGTTTGTGCGTGTAGTCTGCAAATAACACTAAAGCAGCTAAACCTGCTGAGCCAATCGCATATCCTTTGGTGACTGCTTTCGTTGTATTGCCAACGGCATCCAATGGATCTGTAACCTCTCGCACACTACTTGGTAACTCTGCCATTTCAGCAATGCCGCCTGCATTATCAGTAATCGGGCCGTAGGCATCTAACGCTACGACGATACCTGCCATACTCAACATCGATGTTGCTGCAATGGCAATGCCGTACAAACCGCCTAAATGATAGGCAGACCAAATGGCAATACAGACTGATAACACTGGCCAAGCGGTAGATTTCATTGAAATACCGATACCAGCAATGATGTTGGTCGCGTGTCCAGTGGTTGAAGCCTGTGCCACGTGCCTTACAGGTGCGTAATCTGTACCTGTGTAGTACTCTGTAATCCAAACCAATGCGGCAGTTAACACTAAGCCTACTGCGCATGCGCCAAATAGCTGGTTGGCAGAAATAACCAAGTCACCAGCAGTCAACCCGTTAGGGAACATTTTGGTTGTAACAAAGTTAAATGCACCTAATGATAATAAACCAGCAACCGCAAGCCCTTTGTATAAGGCAGGCATCACGTTTTTCATGCCTGGAGATGCTTTCACAAAGAAGCAGCCAATGATAGAAGCAACAATAGAAACCGCGCCTAACATGAGTGGGTAAAGCACACCGTTTGCACCATCGGTTGTAATCAATAAGCTACCTAATACCATCGTCGCAATAATCGTCACTGCGTAGGTTTCAAATAAGTCTGCTGCCATGCCAGCACAGTCACCTACGTTATCGCCTACATTATCTGCAATCACGGCGGGGTTGCGTGGGTCATCTTCTGGGATGCCCGCCTCAACTTTACCTACTAGGTCAGCGCCTACATCGGCCCCCTTGGTAAAAATACCACCACCTAAACGTGCAAATATAGAAATAAGAGATGAGCCAAATGCAAGCCCAATTAACGGATCTAAGTCTGTTGCAGCTTCACCACCCAAATAGGCATAAAAGCCTGTCACACCTAACAAGCCTAGGCCTACCACTAGCATGCCTGTAATCGCACCACCTTTAAATGCCACATCAAGTGCCGGAGCGATGCCTTTGGTCGCGGCTTGGGCAGTACGCACATTCGCCTTCACCGAAACGTTCATGCCAATAAAGCCGCATGCGCCCGATAGCACGGCACCTAAAACGAAGCCAATTGCCGTAGGAGTGTTTAGGAAAATGCCAATTAAAATAGCTAGGATAACGCCAACGATGGTGATAGTTTTGTATTGACGGGCTAAATATGCGGCAGCCCCTTGTTGAATCGCACTGGCAATCTCTTGCATGCGTGCATTGCCTGCTGGTAAACCTGAAATCCACTTACTCATTACTGCACCATACAGTACCGCCAATATCGCGGCGCCTATGGCAATCATTAGTTCGACTGACATGACTTCTCCCTATCTAAATTTTTATTAAAACTACAAAATAAAACTAGTGTGAAAACGAAACCAAGTGCTAAACATCTGTTGCAGGTAAAGCTTAAGTTGAGGTTTAATACTCCTTGAAATTTGTAAATGAATTGTAACTTAACCTCATTATTGCACTATTAGGCTAGGCGAACAATAGAGTTGCAAGATAACTATTGATGAACCAGTTCTATCTTGATGCAGACAAGCTATTTGCTTGCGTTTTTGAGTAGTTTGGTAAGTGACTCACCTAGCGATGTACCAGATAGTTTGACCTCTAGTTTTTGTAGCTGATGAATGGCCTCGGTGCTCAACGATTTTGTGAACTTAGGCACAGGAAGAGGGCTAGATTTTGCTTGCACTTTTACCCGAATTGCAGTAACTTCGTACCCTTGCTTTTCTAGCTTAATCAACAAGCTAGGGATTAAAAGTTTAATTTTTGCAGCAACCGCGTTGTTGTTTGCATATACGGTGAATTGATTGTTCTTGATGCTGCTGATGTGGCTAAATTGGGCCATGTTGTCAGGTGCGATTTCCACCCAAAGTTTTTGGGCCGCCTGTGACTCTAGGGTTCGTTTATTGAGCTCAATTAACTCTGGCTGCTTGAGTAATGTATTAAATCTTTGCATAGTGCGATTGTAAGGTGCTGGCAGGGATTAGGGGTAGTATGAATATCATTTTGGTCTCAAATAATATGGCAAAAGCCAGAACGCTCTCAATACTGCAAGTCAGTATGATTGTGTTTGCACTGGTGATGTTGCCAGTACTCACTGTGCTTATGTTCATTGTGCCACAGGAGCCAACTGCACAACAGGGTGTTAAGTCATTGATCCCACATCATTTGCGATTTTCTTTTAATAACCCACAAAAGCATCTTGATGCCTACGCTGTGCAATTAGGCGAAATGCAAGCACGCATGATGCGTTTAGATGCCCAAAGTGAGCGATTGGCAAAACTGGCGGGTGACAAAAAGAACATCCGTAATAACAAGGTGGAGCCGTCTTTAACGCCTAAGCCAAATTACACGCCAACTTCAAGCCTTGGGCCGGCTCTCGCCACCCCTGTCCTTAATACAGTAACAGGTGCAAATCAGGGTGGACCATTGGTGCAAAGTGCACCACTGACAGAGGTTGAGCTACAAAATCAGATTGCTGATTTAATGGCGCAGATAGAGTTTAAAACAGAGTATTTAAGTGAAATAGAAGCGAAACTTCTGCAGCAAAGTGTGTTGAAAAATACCTTGCCTAATAGCAGTCCGGTTGATGCAGCATTTAATTCCTCTAGTTTTGGCTGGCGCCTCGATCCGTTTAATGGACATCGCGCGTTTCATGAAGGGTTAGACTTCACAGCCTCTACAGGAACTGCGATTTACGCGGCAGCAGGTGGAATTGTATCAACATCAGAGCAAACGCCTGATTATGGTAAAATCGTCAAAATCGATCATGGTTCTGGCTTGGAAACGCGTTATGCACATGCCTCAACATTGTTAGTTAAAGTCGGGCAACGCGTGGCAAAAGGGCAAAAAATTGCAGAAGTTGGCAGTACCGGCAGATCAACAGGCCCACATTTACATTATGAAATCAGATTAAACGGTAATCCTCTGGACCCAAGAAAATATCTCAGTGCATCGCGCTAATGATGAGCCCTTGAAATAATAAAAATAAACCCCATTAAATTCCTTATGATTTATTACCTCACAGCCATTTCAAGTTTACAATCACACTCTTAATTTCAATTATTACTCAATTTAAAGTTGTTTATCCTCTAGCGGAAAGTCTTTCATTTCATGATATCTACGTTGTTCAAAAAATTATTCGGTAGCCGTAACGATAGGCTAGTTAAGCAATATGCACAGAAAGTAGAGCAAATTAATGCATTAGAGCCTGCGATGCAGGCCTTAAGTGATGATGAGCTACGCGCGAAAACAGAAGAATTTAAGCAACGTTATACCAATGGTGAGTCTTTAGAGAAGCTTCTTCCTGAAGCATTTGCTGTGGTTCGTGAAGGTGGGCGCCGTGCCTTGGGTATGCGTCATTTTGATGTGCAGCTTATCGGCGGTATGGTGTTGAATGCTGGCAAAATTTCCGAGATGCGTACTGGTGAGGGTAAAACATTGGTAGCAACCTTACCTACCTACCTGAACGCCATCACAGGTAAAGGCGTACATGTCATTACTGTGAATGATTACCTTGCAAAACGCGATGCGGAGTGGATGGGTAAGCTATATAACTTTTTAGGCTTATCAATCGGTATTAATTTATCGCAAATGCCGCATGACGCAAAGCGTGATGCATACGCCGCAGATATTACTTACGGTACTAATAATGAATTCGGTTTTGACTATCTACGCGATAATATGGTGTATAGCCGTGATGAGCGTGTGCAACGTGGTTTAAATTACGCCTTAATTGATGAAGTCGATTCGATTTTAATCGATGAAGCGCGTACGCCATTGATTATTTCAGGCCAAGCGGATGACAGTGTTGCTTTGTATAAGCAAATCAACGACGTAGCTGCTAAGCTGATTCCACAAAAAGAAGAAGAGGGCGAAGGCGACTTCTGGGTAGATGAAAAAGCGCAGAATGTGGTGATGTCTGAACAGGGCCATGAACACGCTGAGGCAATCTTGGCGGACGCAGGCTTATTGGCGGAAGGCTCAAGTCTGTACGAGGCTTCTAACATCACCTTAGTGCATCATTTATACGCTTCTCTACGTGCACGTAACCTTTATCATCGTGATCAGCACTATGTGGTGCGCGATGGCGAAATTGTGATTGTGGATGAGTTTACTGGCCGTATGATGTCTGGTCGTCGTTGGTCTGATGGTTTGCATCAAGCCGTAGAAGCTAAAGAAGGTGTTGAGATTCAAAAAGAGAATCAAACTTTAGCTTCGATTACATTCCAAAACTATTTCCGTATGTATAACAAACTGTCTGGGATGACAGGTACTGCGGATACTGAAGCTTATGAGTTTAACCAAATTTACGGTTTAGAAACTGTTGTGATTCCAACGCACCGTCCGATGCAACGTAAAGATGCAATGGACAAAGTGTATAGAACATCTCGTGAAAAATACGAGGCGGTGATTTTAGATATTAAAGATTGCCAAAGTCGCGGGCAACCTGTGTTGGTCGGTACGACGTCAATTGAGAACTCAGAGTTGATTTCTCAATTATTAACTGAGGCAAAGCTAGAGCATCAAGTGTTGAACGCCAAGCAACATGAGCGTGAAGCACATATTATTGTGCAAGCAGGTCGTCCAGGTGTGATTACCATTGCAACTAATATGGCCGGTCGTGGTACTGACATTGTCTTGGGTGGTAACCCTGAGCCTGAAATTTCAGCAATCCATGCTGATGAAACATTAACCGATGAACAAAAAGTGAACAAAGTGGCTGAAATTAAAGCCGCTTGGCAAGTAGTGCATGATGCCGTATTAGCTGCTGGTGGTTTACATATTGTGGGGACAGAGCGTCATGAATCTCGCCGTGTAGATAATCAGTTACGCGGTCGTTCAGGTCGCCAAGGTGATGCAGGCTCTAGCCGCTTCTACTTATCGTTAGAAGATCAGTTATTGAGAATTTTCGCTTCAGATCGCGTTTCAGCGATTATGGGCAAACTAAATATGCCAGATGGCGAGGCGATTGAACATCCGTGGGTAACGCGCGCGATTGAAAACGCACAACGTAAAGTTGAAGGCCGTAACTTTGATATTCGTAAACAATTGCTGGAGTTTGATGACGTATCTAACGACCAGCGTAAAGTGATTTATGAGCAACGTAACGAGTTGCTTGAAGCCGTGGATGTGGGCGATACGATTAAAGCGATGCGCGAAGATGTGATCGCTGCAATGATTGCGACACATATTCCACCAGATAGCGTTGAAGAATTATGGGATGTGCCAGCGCTAGAGCGTGAGTTAAAATCAGAGCTTGGTTTAGAGATTGCCTTGCAAAAAATGCTGGAAGAAAACCCAGACTTACACGAAGAAACATTACGTGAGCGTATATTTGCAGCGGCTAATGCGGCATATCAAGCAAAAGAGGATTTGGCTAGCCCAGACATACTGCGTCAGTTTGAGCGTTCAGTGATGCTACAAAGCTTGGATAATCACTGGCGTGAGCATTTAGCTGCGTTAGATCATCTGCGCCAAGGAATTCATTTGCGTTCTTACGCGCAAAAGAACCCTAAGCAAGAATACAAACGCGAGGCATTTGAGCTATTTGAGGGCTTATTAAACACCATTAAATCAGAAGTGACCAAAGTGACAATGTTAGTACAGGTGAAAACTGAGGCTGATGTAGAAGCGGTAGAAAAACCAGTCGAAGTTGAGAATGTGCAATATCAGCATGCGGATTATGATGAGGCGTTAGCAGCAGACGGACCTGCGGATGTTGCTGAGACATCACAACAGCCTAATGTGCGTGATGGCGTTAAAGTGGGTCGTAATGACCCATGTCCATGCGGATCAGGCAAAAAATATAAACAGTGCCACGGCGTATTAAGTTAAGAATAGGGTTAGACATGTCAGAAAATACAGAAGAGATTCAATCCCCTTGTATTGGGGTTTGCAGCATTGATGATACGACAGGTTTTTGCCACGGTTGTTATCGCACGAAAGACGAAATTAAAGCTTGGTGGAACATGGCGCCAACCGAGCAAAAAACTTTACTCTCCGCGTTAGATGCACGACAAAGTGAGATGGTTAGTTTTGATGACTAAATAGCTATGCTCTTTAACTAGAGCCTATGCTGATGTGCATTAGTACCAAGGATAACCCCTTGACCTCTTAAGTCTTCTAAAATCCCCAATCCAAACTGCATGATTAACGCTGGTTGGGGATGCTTTAACTCTTCTGCCAGTAATTTAAGTGCTTGCTCTGCGGTCATGCTCTCTTGCTGACATAGTGTCAGCAATCTAAAGGTCATCGGGTTTAGTGCTATAAACTTAATATCGTCATCGATATTTCGATACACTAACAGCTGAGTAGGTTCTTTAGTATCAGGTTTGTGCTTTGGCGAAATCTTGTGTACCGCATAATCATATTCCAGCAATAGCATGGCATTGGTAAATACAATCTTGTGCTTAGCTAGGTCACCATCTGCATCTATATTAAAAGCCTCGTCTGTGATGCTCGGTAAAGTACTGAGATACAGTTCTATCCATTCGTAATGGCATAGTGCTTCTAAGTAAACAGGTCGTTGTTGAGGTGAGGCTTGGTTAGTCTGCTGTAGAAAAGTGATAAACTCTTGCGGAATTTTACGAAAAAGCGGGCTGTCTGCAGCATAGTCTTTCAAAAAACTTTTCACTAGTTTTAACCAATTACGCTTACCAACCGTTTTTCGAGCAACAGGGAAGCATGCAGACACAGACTCATATAAGTTGTTAAATACAATTTCATCGTACACCGCCATTCTCTCAGGCGCTACGCCAACAGGTATTGGTTGTTGGTGAGGGTCGCGTATCCGTGATGTAAACGTTTGCTGGTATTGTTGGAAGCTTAGTAGGTTATCAGACATTGCGAAGTTTCTTCTATGTCGTCAGTTCTTCTAACGACATAGTGCCAGCTCTGACTGTGCGTTGAATTGCCTGATCTTGTAGGTCTGCAATTTTGTTTACTTCCGCCATTAATACCTCTAATGCTGGAATGTTGCTATCACGTTCAAGTAATGTAGGGAACACGCCAAATAAATCATAGGCATCTTCAAGTAGCGCCCAAACGGGGTCGATGACATTTTCGCCATGCGTATCAATAAGTAAATCTGCTGATTGTTGATAATGCCCTGCGATGTGGCTGTAAATAATCCGTTCATGTGGAATGCCACGCAGAAAAGCATGCGGATTAAAATTAAAATTCACGCTATTAACGTAAATGTTGTTAATGTCTAAGTGTAAAAGACAATCTGCTTCACTGAGTACTGCGTTAAGAAAGTTAAGTTCACTCATTTCTGAGATGGGTGCTGCTGCATAAAATGAGGCATTCTCTATACCAATACGACGGCCAAGGATGTCTTGCGTTTGACGGATGCGTTTTGCTACATAGTGCACAGCCTCTTCGGTAAATGGGATCGGTAGCAGGTCATATAAATAACCTTGTTTACCTTGGAAGGCATCTGTGCAGTAACTTAAGTGTTCAGTGTAGGTATCGATGTTGTAGTGGTTTAAAAACTGCTTAACCTGATTCAAAAAATCAATATTGAGTGGGCTGATGCCGCCTAGTGATAAGCAAAGGCCGTGGCAAACGATAGGGTAGCGTGCCGCAAACCAGTCCAACTGTTTTGTAGCTTTGCTGCCAGCTTCAATCCAGTTTTCTGGTGCTATTTCAACAAACTGAATGTTAGAGATTAATGGCTGGTTATACAGTGATTGAATCTGGGGTATTAGCTCTCGCTTTAACCCCAGTCCTGCGCCATGAATTTGAGATTGATTAATATTAACCAATGGATTCATCATACACAATCTCTAACGAGTATTGCTTATTTCTTCTCGCCACCACATGAGCCTTCTTTAGCTTTTTCACCACCGCAGGTGCCTTCTTTCATTTTCTCTGCACTGCCACATTTACCAGTACCGCATTTACCATCTTTCATTTTCATTTCTTTCGCTTTTTCAGCGGTACCACATTTGCCAGTGCCACATTTACCATCAGCAGCTTTTGCATCATGTGCGTCTGCTATTTGATAGCCTGTAGCAAGTGATTTTAATGCAAATGGGTTTTCAGCTGCATTCACTGTTGTTGCAGCAACTGAAAGCGCTAATGCACCACCAATAGCTAGAGAAAGAGTTTTTTGTGTTTTGTTCATCATCATTTCCTTTAGATTAAATAGTAAATACTGTTTGTGTTTCAGCCAACTAATACTACGGAGACTGTTGCGCTACTGAGAGTGTTGATTCGACTTTAGCTTTTCAACAATTCTCGTTTTTGCATCTAATGGTAGTTGAATAGCGCTATCGTTTTCTATGTTGGTTCTAATCTTACGCAAGCCAACAAGCAATACATTCAATTGTTTCCTGAATCGATTGCATGCACCGCACATCATAAGATGCAGTCTTAGTTGCATAAGTTCATACCAAGACAAAGGATGGTCTAGAGACTGAGAGATAAGTTGGCTGGCTTGTTGACAGGTAAGCATATGAATTACCCTACCCCTTCACCCAATTCATCTCTAAGCATTTTCTTAATCCCATCCTAGCTCTATATAACATTACCCAAGCATTGGTCGGGGTAATATCCAGTTCCTTACAAATATTTTCATTTTCCATTTCATGTACATCTCGTAACATGAAAATAGCTTTTAGTTTCTTGGGTAGCTTTTGCATGCATGCGTCCAATACGCTTAAAAATTGGCTTTGTTCTAGTGCATGGTCAGGCATGTCAAAGAATTGTGGCTTGTCTAACCAATGGCCAGTTTTATCGAAAAAGTCATCCATACTTTCATTAGACGCATCTAAGTCGATGATGTCAGATACAGGCTGTTCACGGATGAGTTTCCGCTGCATATCAATGATTTTATGTTTGAGTATGCCAGTGAGCCATGTGCGTATAGATGAATCACCTTCAAAGCTATTATTTTTGATGGCTGCGAGCATGGTTTCCTGCACAGCATCTTCAGCTTGGTGGGTGTCTTTTAAACGCGCTAGGGCAAAGCGATACAAATAGTCGCCGTGGTCGTTGAGCCAATCGTTGACATTGTTGCTCATATTAAGCCGCTGCTCTTTGCTGTAACAGGCCCAAGTAGTGTGCTGAGTCTAATGGTGTGTTGTTACGTTGAGATTGCCAAATAGTTTCAGCAAGGCAATCTAATATATCATGTTGTGCCATGTGCTGATCACCATGTTTTTGTTTGAGTTTTTCATAAACCTGGCCAATGCCAATTGGCTGGTTAATCGATATTTGCTCAATGACAGATAAGTGTAAACTCAAGTGTAGAAATGGGTTTGTTTCCCCTTGTTCGGGAAAGTATTGCTGTTGCATATAACGTTCAGGCGCATCTAGTATGGTGTGGTACTCAGGGTGCATCTGCATCACTTCCACTGCGATTTTTTCCAAGTCAGAAAGTGTTGAGTGCTGTTTAAATTTAGCCCACGCATCAAACAAAAATTGTCTGGCTTGGTCGCGGCTGGGATTATATAAACTCATAAGATACCTATCGTGCTGAAAATAATGAAAGAACGGTAGAGTAAGGCAGTAGTTGGTTCTGCCCATCAATACAGGTAATTTCACCGTTACCGTAAAAGCCTAATAATGGCATATTTGGGAATTTCTGCGTAATGACTTTTAGGTCGAGATCTTCTCCGTTATACAAATATGGACCGCGACCTAAACAAGAGAATAACAATCCAAAGTCTGGGTGGCTACCCAGCTCATTTGCCAGTGTATCTGCTGTTAGCGCCATATCGGCTTCGGCCGTGGTTGCATCGCGTAGAGCCCAGCTTACATAGTGACCAACAGGCAGTGCATGGGCGAGTGTAATGCTGCCATTTTCCTCATCATAACTAATGATAGACGTTTGATGATAGTTCCCCTGAGCAATTGCGTCTGCACTCTCAGCATAAACAGCCATCATTAAATGTAGGGGAAATGCTTCTTCGGTTTTATAATGATTATTCCAAGCTTTTTGTAATGCTCTTAGTGCTTTTTGTTTACCTAATATTTCCAGATCAAACTGCTTGCTTGCATTCACTTGCTTTGGTGTACTGAGTAACATTAAACCGTGAGAGGCTTTTGTTGCCATTTTTACACCAGATAAAAACATCTCGATATGGCCTTTTACATCACCTTTTGCATTTTGCCATACTGAAAATGGCCCATGCCCCGTTGCGTCGCCAGATATACCACCATAACGAATATGATGATTGAGCCATGTGCTGTTAATCGCGCTGGGGGCGGCCATTGTAAGTAGCGGTTGTCCGGCATCGTTATGTTGCGCTAGTGCTAACTTGATGTCACCGCCAAATACCATTGCAGCAGCAGCGGGTGTGTCGAGCACCCAGTCTTCTTCAGTAAATATACCTGTTGCTGAACAGCCAGCCACTTGCGTACAACCAGCCACTTTTGCCGCAGCCATAATGGCGGCTTGGGGGTTACTTGCAAATTCTGAAGTTAGCAGCAATAAAACGCCATTGGCAGTGGTGATGCCAGCTTTGCTCATTGCATTGTTAACGGCCTGACTAGCCAGCGCTGGAGAAGCTTGGCGACCTAGCACAATGCTGGTAGCGACTTTCATCTTTTTGCTGATTCAGTTGTCTGTGGCAAGTGATATTCTTTTGCCTGATACTCACATAGGTCTTCTATACAACAATCTGCACATTTTGGTTTGCGTGCAGTACATACGTAACGACCATGCAGTATCAGTAGGTGATGTGCATCCTGCATAAATTCTGCTGGAATCGTTTTAATGTATTTTTTCTCGACGTCAAGAACGGTTTTACCCGTAGCCAGTTTGATGCGATTGCCTAATCTAAATAAATGCGTATCCACGGCAATGGTGGGTTCGCCAAATGCCGTATTTAAAACGACATTAGCTGTTTTGCGGCCAACCCCTGGTAATGCTTCTAAAGCAACACGTGAGTGTGGCACTTGGGATTGATGTTGATTGATGAGTATCTGGCACGTAGCTAACACATTTTTGGCTTTAGCATGATACAGACCGATAGTTTTAATGTAACTCTCTAGCTTGATTAAGCCAAGTGCCAACATGCTTTCTGGTGTATTGGCGACTGCAAAAAGTTTGTCGGTTGCAAGGTTAACGCTTTTATCGGTTGCTTGTGCAGAGAGCATGACTGCAATCAGTAACTCAAAGTGACTACGGTAGTTCAGCTCTGTTGCTGGATTAGGAATGGCTAGCTTTAAGCGTTTAAATATCTCTAAGCGTTTTTCAGCATTCATTTCATGCGCCTGGCAGATTAAGTGTTAAGTGCAGGGTGAAATTCAGCCTCTGTCGTGTGGCCTTCATGGGTGCTGTCTTTTGCTTTATTTCTGATGTCAATCCAGTTACGTGCAGCGATGAGCATGCCTAGGCCTAAAAATGCGCCGGGCGGTAGAACTGCCAGTAAAAATCCATGGTAATCAGGAATAACCGTCAAGACGAACTGCTTGGCTGATGGCCCAAATACTAAATCTAAACCTGAAAATAATGTACCCTTACCTATTACTTCACGCATCCCGCTTAGCAAAGCCAAAACTAAGGTTAACCCTATTCCCATCATCAATCCATCTAAAATAGATGGTATAGGCGCATTCTTAGCTGCAAATGACTCAACGCGAGCTAGCACGATACAGTTCACAACGATCAATGGGATAAAGATACCCAATACTTTATGTAGAGGATGCGCAAATGCATTAATTGAGAGATCAATAACGGTCACTAGGGCGGCAATTACCAAAATAAAGACAGGTACTCGAATTTCATTAGGTACATATTTACGAACAGGTGAAATAGCACCGTTTGCAGCCGCCATCACCAAAACCGTTGCCAAGCCAAGGCTCACACCGTTCACCACAGTGGTTGTGACAGCTAGCGTTGGACAAAGACCTAATAATTGGACAACACCAGGGTTTTGTTTCCAAATTCCATTCAGGGAGATTTCTTTATAAATGCTCATGAGTTGTCCTTACCTTGTAGTGCTTTATCTGCAATATTATTTTCTAATAATCTTGATTTGTTCTCATTAAAAAATTGTAGTGCTTTTGCAACGGCTTTTACCACTGCGCGAGGTGTGATGGTTGCGCCAGCCATGTATTCGAACTTCCCGCCATCTTTGACCACTGCCCAATCTTTGGCAACAGTTTTCATCAAAGATTCATTGTTGAATTGCGTAATCCAATCATCACGCTCAATCTCAATGTAATCGCCAAGTCCAGGTGTTTCTTTATGCGTAAGCACACGTACACCGCTAACCGAACCGTCGGCACGAATTGCGATTAGCAATTTAATATCACCGGCATAACCATCATGCGCAATTGCTTCTAAAATAATACCTACGGGCTCATTCCCTAATGTGGCGATATTAGCTTTGCTAGGAGTACGATTACCAAGTAGTTGGTTTGGTGGAATCACCAATTCTGTTTTTAATAAATCGTTGTCGTAAACGTCATGCGGTAATATTTGTGAAAAAAGGGCTAGACGTGCTTCAGCCTCGCTCGCTTCGATGGGCGCACGGGTGATCAAGAAAATATAAGCAAGAATCGCCGTGCCTACTAATGCAAATGCAGTAAGCGTGCTCGCAGTTTTAAGGGCGTGTTTAATTAGGGTGTCTGACATTGTTATTCCTATTGCTTATGTCCGAATACTCTTGGTTGCGTATACGCATCAATCAACGACACGCACATATTCATGATCAATACCGCAAACGCTACACCATCAGGATAACCGCCATATACGCGAATCAAATACGTGAGTACAGCGGCACCTGCTGCAAAATATAACTTGCCTTTAGGCGTGGTTGGACCACTTACCGGGTCAGTAATAATGAAGAATGCGCATAGCATTACTGCGCCACTCATGAGGTGAAATCCCGGATTAGCAAAGTGAGTGGGATCAACAATGTTAAAGATTAGGGAAATTAAAGCCATCGCGGCAATAAATGCCGTAGGCAGGTGCCAAGAAATAATACGTTGCTGGATTAAATATAAACCACCCAGTAAATAGCCCGCAGTGACAAACTCACCGCCTTTTGCACCAAAGTGCCCGAAAATAGGAGCTGATGAGATATCTGCAACCTCCTGTTTAAGCATCAGTTGTGTTTTTAGATAATCCAACGGTGTTGCTGAAGTGACTGCGTCCAATTGAACACCAACTGGTAAGACATTGCTGAAGATTAGCTTTAGTTGATCCATCATGCCTAGCGGAGCTTCTGCCAATGCTAATGGTGTAGGCCATTTAGTCATGATGACCGGAAAAGAAATCAGGAGCACTGCATAACCTACCATCGCCGGGTTAAACGGGTTGTAACCTAGTCCACCATATAGTTGCTTAGCAATGGCGATGGCAAAAAACGTGCCTACCACTACTAACCACCAAGGTGCAAGAGGTGGTAGCGCTAGCGCCAATAGCCATGCTGTCACAATCGCGCTAAGGTCAGAAAGGCTAGGCGCAACTGGGCGTTGTCTTATTTTCAGAATAGCAGCTTCTGTGATTAAAGCTGTCACAGTCGCCAATGATAATGTCACTAATATCCCGCCGCCATATACCCAATAATAAGCAATAATGCCTGGCACAAGCGCGAGTAATACTTTTAGCATAATGATGCTAACGGTAGGTGCGTCAGTAATGTAGGGTGAGCGGTTCAAGAGTTCTATCCTATTAATAATTCAGCTAATCACAATTAATGAAGTATCGCCATTAATCAGGGTCTTTAGCTTCAACCATCTGCTTTGCTTTTGCGCGTATGGTTTCAATTTCAGAGATTTCTGCTTTGACTTTTGGGCTGAGGTCCTCAGTGTTTTTGGGCGCAACCCCAGCCTGAGCTGCGGCTAGTTTTTGAGCCTTAGCGCGCTCAATGGCCGCTGCAATTAATGCTTGTTTGTCTTTTTTAGCCTGCTCATCACTAACTGTAGCTGTAGGTTCAGATTTATTTTCGATAATTGTCGGTGCCTCTTCACTACCAGTCTTTGTTGCATCAGTCTGTGCAGCGGCTAGTTTAAGTGCTTTTGCTCGCGCTACCGCTGCAGCAATCGCAGCCTTTTTGGCTTCATCAGCTTCAGCGCTACTAGCAGGCCTTTCTTTATCCGCTTTAACCGGCTCCGGTTTAGGTTCGTCATTTTTTGCACTAGCCGCACGCTCTGCATGTTTTTGCGCACGCTCTAGTTTTTCGCGTTCAATGCGCGCTAATCTAAACTCATTGCGTTCACGTGCTAAATCTGCAGCCTCTTGCGCTTTATCTGCTGCGATGATTTCACTTTTTGCATAGCGATAATATTGTACTAGTGGGATATTGCTCGGGCATACATAAGTGCAGCAGCCGCATTCAATACAATCAAATAAATGATAGTCACGCGCTTTTTCTAAATTATCTGACTTAGCAAACCAGTAAAGCTCTTGTGGTTGCAAATTCACCGGGCAGGCATCTGCACAACGTGTACAACGTATGCAGGGCATCGCAGGTGGTGGCGCGGCAAACAGGCTTGGGCTAGCAGCAATGATGCAGTTAGCCGCTTTTGTGACGGGTACATCCGTGCTTGGTAAGTCAAAACCCATCATAGGGCCACCCATGACAAAATGAGTGGTATCTGTTTTTGCACCACCCGCTGCTGCAACAAGTAGCGGTATGGGAGTGCCTAGCAAAACTTCAAAGTTTTGAGGAGTTTCAACATTACCTGTCACCGTTACAACGCGACTGACGCTAGGCTCACCAAATGTGAAGTATCGATAAATAGCCAATACAGTGGCCACGTTAAATACTTGGATACCTACCTCAGTTGAGCGCTTGTGGTGCGGCACTTCTATCCCTAGTAGCAGATGAATAAGTCTGCGTGCATCACCACTTGGGTAAAGTGTAGGTACAGTTGTTACCGTTGCATTAGTTAATGTCTGGCTAGCTAAGGTCATTGCGCTAGTTGCTTCAGGCTTGTTATCTTCTATGCCAATCATCACTTTAGTGGCGCCAAGCAAGTGTTGGACGATTTCAATCCCTTGGATAATGTCGTGAGCATGCTCTCGCATTAGCATGTCATCGCAAGTGATGTAAGGCTCACACTCTGCTGCATTAATAATCAGCGTGTGAATTTCTGATCTGCCATCTTTGCGCAGCTTAATGTGGGTGGGGAATGTAGCTCCACCCAGACCAACAATGCCAGACGAACGTAAGCTGGTGATTAGCTCGTTGATGGCTGTGTTTTTCCAGTCAATCGGCTTTAGTGGCTTCCATTCATCTTTGCCATCGGGCGCTAATGTCACGCACATGTCTGGCAGGCCAGAAGGGTGCGGAATCACGGCATCTTCAATCGCGGTAATCGTGCCAGAGGTCGGTGCATGTATAGCTGCTGACACAGTACCCTCTGCCTCTGCAATCATCTCGCCTTTTAATACATAGTCGCCTACTTTTACTTTTATTTTTGGGATGTAACCTACGTGTTGACGTAGTGGTAAGGTTAGCTTTTCTGGAATTGGGAGTTGCGCAATCGGCCGAGTGGTTGATTCATGTTTGTGACCGTCAGGATGCACGCCACCATGAAATTTATACACTTCATTAGTACTATCTGAAGTGAACCCTTTGATCAGTTTACTAGCGAATTCAATGATGTTATTCATGATGATGTCTTGCCTTGACTCTCAGGCAATGCCTTGATTGGAAATACCGGATATTTCCATTTCCAGTTATCAGGGGTTTCTGCTACAGGCTCCATCGTGATGCAGTCAACAGGGCACGGCGCTAAGCACAATTCGCAGCCAGTACATTCAGACGAGATAATCGTATGCATATGTTTAGCTGCGCCTAAAATCGCGTCGACAGGGCACGCTTGTATGCATAAGGTGCAACCAATGCAGGTGGCTTCATCAATAAAGGCGACAGATTTTGGTTTGGGTAGCCCATGCTCAGCATTGAGCGGCTTGTACTCTACACCAAGAAGATCAGCCAGCGCATGCACACCAGCATCGCCACCAGGCGGACATTGGTTGATGTCTGCTTCACCATTAGCAATTGCAGTTGCGTAAGGTTTGCAACCAGGGTAGCCGCATTGGCCACACTGCGTTTGGGGAAGTATGGCGTCAATGCGCGCGACCAATGGGTCACCCTCTACTTTAAAAAGTAAGGCCGCAATGCCTAACAAAATACCGAGCACTAAAGCTAGCCCAAGCATGATGTAGATGGAGGTAAATAACATATCGCTAGTTTTTGATGATTGAGTTAAATAAAATGGCTTAATATTTTAATGGACAATGGTGTAGATTCGGTTGATAAAAGCCAACCATTTGCACGATCTCTTATTGTTTGAAAGGGTTAGTATTTGTCTAGCCCCATAAAGCCCATAAAGGCCAAACTCATGAGGGCCGCCGTAATCATTCCGATTGCTGAGCCTTTGAATGCAGCGGGTACGTCTGCCCCTTCTAAACGCTCACGCATAGAGGCAAATAAAATAAGCACTAATGAAAAACCCAGTGCACCGCCTAGGCCAAAAAACAAAGACTCTAAAAAGCTATGGCTTGCCTGTGCATTAAGTAACGGGATGCCAAGCACGGCGCAGTTGGTTGTGATAAGCGGTAGAAAAATACCTAAGCCCTGATAAAGCGCAGGGAAGTTTTTCTCCATGACCATTTCTGTAAACTGCACTACTCCAGCAATAATCACAATAAAAGAGAGCGTTCTTAAGTAGAACAAACCATTTGGCTCTAGTAAGTAATAGTTGATGCCCCAACTGGTCATTGAGCCAATGCTAAGAACAAATGCAGTAGCTCCTGCCATGCCGATAGAGGCTTCTAATTTCTTAGATACCCCCATGAATGGACATAGGCCAAGAATTTTCACCAACACGATGTTATTTACAAACACGGTGCCAATCAAAATCATAATGTAGTGATGAAAATCAAAAGACATATTCTAAATATGGGTTTTCAACGATAATTCCTGAGATTATACCGTGTTTGTTACTCTGGCAAACAGTTAAAGCCTCACTTGCTAGCGGTTGGACGTGTAAATGGTGCAATTAGTTTTAACTTCAAGTTTTGTGAGTCATTAAGCGCTGTTGGTAACGAGATAATATCTTGAAGTCATGAGTATTCTTTTAATCAGAATGTCACGGATTTAATATAGTGTCTTGAGGTGAGTTTGTAAGGTGGTTTGATGCGTACCCTGCTTATTTGTGCGTTGGTAATGTTTTGAAATTAACGTGTTTTAACTTTAAGTTGAAATGGCAGTGGGCAAATGTTTCTTTAAATTCATTAGTAAATCAAAATTGTGCTTAATAAATAAAGAAAATTCTAGAACATTCAGGTTAAAATATAACATTATGAATCAGGTAGATTTCCTATGTTGCAAGGCAGTTTAGTTGCTATTGTTTCGCCCATGTTTGAAGACGGGCGTTTAGATATCCCATCTTTAAAAGCACTGATTGATTATCATATTGATCAAGGGACAGATGGTATTGTGATCGTTGGTACTACGGGGGAGTCTCCTACTGTAGATTTTGACGAGCACTGTTTGCTGATACAAACAGCCGTCACACAGGTGAATGGCAGGGTGCCTGTCATCGCAGGTACTGGCGCTAATTCAACAAAAGAGGCCATCGTGCTGACACAAAAGGCAAAAGAGTTAGGCGCAGATGCATGCCTTCTTGTTGCGCCTTACTACAATAAGCCTACACAAGAGGGTTTATACCAGCACTTTAAAGCTGTCGCAGATGCTGTCAATATCCCGCAAATTCTCTACAACGTACCTGGCCGTACTGGCTGTGACATCAGCAATGACACAGTGTTGCGTTTGGCGACACATGCCAATATTGTTGGCATCAAAGATGCTACTGGTGGTATAGAGCGCGGAACAGATTTGCTTTTACGTGCACCCAAAGAGTTTGCTATCTACAGTGGCGATGACGCAACGGCATTGTCTTTGATGTTGTTGGGCGGGCACGGTGTGATTTCAGTAACAGCAAATGTAGCCCCTAAATTAATGCACCAAATGTGCGTATCCGCATTAGCTGGCGACGTAAAAGTTGCCCGTGAAATTAATGCGAAACTCTTTGGGCTACATCAAAAATTATTTGTTGAGGCTAACCCAATCCCGGTTAAATGGGTCTTGTCCGAGATGGGTATGATTAAAACTGGTATTCGATTGCCTATGGTCACTTTATCAACTCAATATCATGAAGTTTTGCGTCAGGCATGTGAGTCTGCACAAATTTTATAACGAACAATAGCGTTTTAAAACGAGGTTTGAATGAAACAAGTTAATTTTAGCTCAGGCGCTTATCGTCTAAGTATGGTGAGTAAAGCAAAGTCTGTAGTGTTGCCTTTATTTTTAATGGTAAGTTTAAGTGCTTGTGACTCTATCCCTTTTATAGATACAACTTCTGATTATAAAGGTGCAGGTCGTTCACGCCCCTTAGAAGTGCCTCCAGATTTAACTGCAAGTCCAGTAAGCGATGCTTATGCCGTTCCTGGAAGCGCAAGCTATTCAAGTTACAGCCAGGCGCAAGAAGGTCAAGAAGCCGGCGTTGAAAAAATATTGCAGTCGCCAGATGGTGTGCGTATGGAAAAGTCGGGTACGCAGCGCTGGTTGGTGGTGAATGCACCAGCAGAAAAAATATGGCCGGTTATTCGTGATTTCTGGACAGAGATGGGCTTTGCTGTTCGTGTAGAAAACCCACAAATCGGCGTGATGGAAACCGAGTGGATTGATTCTGAGGCGATTAAAAAAGATGACAAGATTGGTACACTCGATAAGTTTGATAAATGGTTAGATAAACTATCAGGCTTCGCAGATAAGAAAAAATTCCGTACCCGATTAGAGCATGGTGGCAATACAGGTACGACAGAGATTTTTATGACGCATCGTTCAGTAGTTGGTGCGCCTGACGATGGAAAAAATCGTATCAGAACACAGTTAGGTGAGATTGAAACAGGCTACAAAGCAGAAGCAGCGAGTAACCCTAGAGGTGATGCATTTGATGCGGAGTTGGACGCTGAACTATTACGTCGCTTAATGGTGAAGCTAGGCGTGGAAGAGCAAAAATCCCAAACGATTCTAGCTGATGCCGCAACGATTAAACACGCGGAAGTGGTTAAAGAGTCTGATGGTAGCGCAAGACTATTGCTCACTGATCAGTTTGATCGTGCATGGCGTCGCGTAGGCTTGGCATTGGATCGCGTTGGTTTCGTGATTGAGGATAGAGATCGCTCAAATGGTCTGTTCTTTGTTCGATATGCAGATGTTGATATCGATGATACCCCTAAGAAACAGAAGGGTTTATTTGAAACGCTTAAATTCTGGGGTGACGATGATTCCAAAGAGCCAGAGTCAGCTGCTAAAAAAGAAGATAAGAGCATTGTTGATAGCTTGAAGTTCTGGGGTAGCGATGATAAGCAGAAAACCAATCCAGATCGTCAATATCGTATTAAAGTGAGCGATGGTGAGTCTGGTGCTGTGGTGACGGTTGTCGACAAAGATGGTGCGCGCGTCCGAACGACAACAGCAAATAGAATTATCGCCTTGATGTACGAGCAATTGCGATAAGTAAGAATAGGCGGCTTAGGCCGCCTTTCTGCTAAATAGGTACAAGGAAAGTTGTGATTGTGCAATTCTGTGCTTATCCCTCACTTTTCTGTATTTTGTTGTTCTTGGGCATTCATTAGATTAATGCATGCCCGAGTTTATTTAAGAAAGTCTAAAAATGCGTTTTGCTTCGCTCGGTAGTGGTAGCGCTGGCAACGCGCTAATCGTTGAAGTGAACGATACGCGGCTAATGCTGGATTGTGGATTTAGCATTAAAGAAGCAACGAGCCGCCTAGCGCGCTTGAATTTATGCCCCGAGGGTCTTACAGGTATTGTGCTGACACATGAGCATGATGACCACGCAGGTGGCGCATTCAAGTTTGCTGCAAAACATAATCTCCCCGTTTGGCTAACCTATGGCACGCTCAAGATGGCTGAGCGTTATTTTCCTAATCAACATAACCTGCAACTTCATGTGATTGATAGTCATACTGCGTTTGGTGTGGCGGATGTTGAGGTGCAACCATACCCGGTACCGCACGACGCGCGTGAGCCTGTGCAATTCGTATTTGGTGATGGTCATCATCGCCTAGGTGTATTAACCGACGTAGGGCGTACAACTTTGCATATTGAGCAGCAACTTAGTGCTTGTGATGCGCTGGTACTAGAATGCAATCATGATGGCACTATGTTGCGTAACGGGCCTTATGCCGCCTCTTTAAAGAGGCGTGTAGGAGGTGAGTGGGGGCATTTGGAGAATGCTGCTGCTGCAGAGTTACTCGCTAAGTTAGATCGATCTAAATTACAACACCTGATAGCAGCGCATTTAAGTGCAAAAAATAATACGCCATTCTTGGCTAAGTCTGCTTTGGCTAACGTTTCAGGGTGTGAACTGGATTGGATTGGTGTGGCAGATCAGATGCTGGGGTTTGATTGGCGCCAAATTAGTTAGGTTTTATTAAAGCGTTTGCAGTCTGGCGTTGACGCTGCTCTTGAAATTCTATCGATAACAGGCAAAAAAAAGCCGACTTGCGTCGGCCATTTTTAATACTTTATTGAGTTAACAATAAATTATTGTGCAGCAGCAGGAGCAGCTTCAGCAGCTGGTGCTTCAGCAGGTGCAGCTTCAGCAGCAGGAGCAGCTTCAACTGGAGCAGCTTCAGCAGCTGGTGCAGCTTCAGCAGGAGCTTCAACAGCTGGTGCTTCAACAGCAGGAGCTTCTTCAGCAGCTTTTTCACCACAAGCAGTAACAGCAAGAGCTAACAATGCAGCTAATAAAATAGAACGTGTCATTTTAAATTTCCTTAAGAGTTTAACTGGTTAAAAAACTGTTTTCGATACTACTCAAAAATTGACTAATTAGCTATATCGAGTGGCGCAAATTCTAGCAGGAATTAAAAAAAAAAACACTACATTTCAAAGATTAACCTTAAATATAGTAAAAAAGTTCCTGCTTTTGTTAATGTTTATAAAAAATGCTTATTCAACACGAATAAAAATTTGATTATTTTCGTATGAGCGTCCATTTGTACTGCTTAATATTGTTCGGCTTATTTCATCCTTTTCTTGCATGATGCCGCCTATGTTGACCCATTCATTACGTTCCACCGTCACAGTGGATGTTAGCTGCTCGAACTCTAATATTCCATACTGTTTAAGTTTCGAAAAGGTAGGTGTAATATCAAGCTCGACTTGTCTACCAATACTGCGTGCTCGTACTGTGAATCCTGTGCCTATCTCTATAAACTCAGTATTGGTTTGCTTAACCGCATAACGTTGAGTAAGTAACACCCATTCGCTCGTATATGGCACAGACTCACCAATGCTGATATAGGCAGGTGCGCCATCTGCGACTTGAATAAACTGTTCACTACTCTGTTGTGATCGGGTTTGATTGTTTGCTAAGTTTATATTAACGCCATCTCTTCCATGCCTGGAATCATTACCCGTTACTATTGTTGCGTTACCGATGCGGGTGCGTCCTTTGACAGAAGTATTGTTAGAGGTCTCTATCATATTATTTTGACGCTTAACTCTAATTTTAAAATTCTCACGCACGCTGTCGAGTATCGCGATTGCTTGTTCAACATCTGCCATTGTTTTGCTATCAGTACGGACGATGAGTTGGTTTTGTATGGCAGAAGTCGTGCCATTGTTCCCTACAATAGCTTGAATGTTGGGTAGGATCGCTTCAGCGAAGCGATGGTGTAGCTCGAATATTTTGAACTCTGATGCTGCGTAACTCATGAGTGAAATACAGAGCAAAATCAGCGTGAAAACATGTTTGAGGGTAAATTTCGATATCATGATGGATGTCCTTGCGAAATTACTTCATAAACCTAATGGTGTAATACTCACGACGTCTTCAATCGCTTCTTTTAACTCATCGAATCTTGTTTTTAAAGCTTTAACCGTGGTCACATCATCATAAGCGTATTTAAAGCGTGCTTGATCAATATGTATGCGCTTAATGTAGTGTTTGCCATCAGCTAAAATAAAGCAGTCTTTAGCATGTTTTGCAGACTGATTCGTTACATGCACAGTCATTTTGTGACCAAAGGTTTTAAGTAGGCTAAGAATTCGCGGGCATTTATGATGTAGGTGAGTAGTATCTTGTAAAATAATTGATAAATGACTTGCGATATGTTGACTTAAGAATTGTTGCAATAATTCATAGGTGGCGATGCTAGAAAAGTCACCGTGCGCTAAGTTTTGGTCAAAAATTAATAACTCATGCTCAGCGCTTTGTATCATGAGTCTAATCGCTTCATTATACAAATGCTCCCCGATGATGATTTGATTAGGCGTCAGTGTTTGATTCTCGTCCATGGCTCAGTAGTAGGCGTTATGTTTTATTAAAGTAAAGGTAACCCGCGATATACCAATCATGCAATTGTGCAATGAGTGATGACTCAATCTCACCAAATTGCGCAATATCTTCTACAGCTATTTTTCGGTAATCAGCTAATGTTTTTAGTAATGGCGTCCATTTGGCCGAAACGCTCATAGATTCGCCATTCAAATAAAAACAATGGTCAGTAAATAGCATTTGGCTTTTTAAGTCTAAGCTAATGCCGTAGCGCATCAGGTTTTCATTAAACTTTGGTAAAGACATTTTTTTATTAGGATTAAAAATAACATCTGCTTTGGGTTCTGATAAATAGGTTCCTAAAAAGGCTGCGACTTCTTGCTCTGACCATTGAATGGTTTTTAATATATTAGTCACCTTGCTAATCATGCTGCTGCTGATTTCAGCAGGGTGCGCTTGTAGGGTCAGGTCAGCATCCAGATAAATACCAGGTAAAGCATTGCCTTCTTTATTGAGTGTGTCTTGCATAAAGCCAAGAAACTCTGTGGCTAGTTCTTGCACTTTAGGGGCACGAAAGCCAATGGAATAGGTCATGCAGTCTGTATTACCATCAGATACGGCAATTCCCCAGTGCGCTAGGTGCGGAGGTAGGTAAAGTAGGTCGCCCGCTTCAACTAGCCATTCTTGCGCTGTGTCAAAGTTTTTTAAAATGCGTAGCGGTGCACCTTCTACTAAACTTAAATCGGTTTGCTCACTAATACGCCACAACCTTTTACCTTGACCCTGTAACAAAAAGACATCGTAACTATCAAAGTGTGGGCCTACCCCACCGCCATCTGGCGCGTAACTCACCATGAGGTCATCTAGTCGCGCATGTGGAATAAAGTTGAACTGCCCTAGCAGTTCAGCACCTTCAGGTAAGTGATGGTTCACACTCTGTACTAGCAATGTCCAGCGGTGCTTTGGGTCTGGCTTTTCAGGTAAGTTTGCAAAGTCATCTTCATCAAAAGGACCATGTGTTGCGTGCCATTTTCCTTTGATTTCTTCCACGATGCGTGATTGTACTTCTTCTTCGCATGCTAATCCCGCGAGCTCTTCCGGGCTTAATAGACCTTTAAAGTTTGGAATTGCATTTTTAATCAGTAAAGGTTTTTTATGCCAGTAGTGCGTTAAAAACTCAGTCGCTGTGATGCCGCCGAGTATTTGTAGGGGTAAGTTGTGATTGTTCATGTGCGGTTTTAATTAATAACTCAGTCGATAATTATGCCATTGCATTACTATACAGGTGAGTATATATTAGTAAAAAAATGTAAAAATAAACCAATCTGTTGCAATCTAGTATCTCGAATCATCGCTATATTATTTTTAAGGATTATTAATGATGAACGCTCCTGCTGACTCTTCTGTTCAAACATTTCATGGTGGATGCCCGCATGATTGCCCAGACACCTGCTCAATGGTGTACACGGTTAAAGATAAAAAGCTAATTTCAGTGACTGGTAATAAATCTCATCCGATGACGCGCGGTGGGTTGTGTGTGAAATTAAAAGATTATGAAAAGCGTCACTACCACCCAGACCGTTTACTTTATCCGCTAAAGCGGTCTGGCCCAAAAGGCAGCAAGCAATTTAAGCGTATCACGTGGGATGAGGCGCTAGATGAGATTACGAGCAAGTGGAAAGCGATTATAGATACGGATGGTCCGCATGCCATTATGCCAAATAGTTATTTAGGTAACCAAGGGTTAGTGCATGGGCTAAATGGCGGCGATGCATTTTTTAACCGCATGGGTGCAACGGTGTGTGAGCGTACGTTCTGTGGTGAAGGTTCTTGTACAGCTTGGTTGCTAACGGTAGGGCCTACAGCAGGGGTTGACCCAGAAAGTTTCGCACACGCTAAGTACATTGTGATATGGGCGTGCAACTCAGTGAGTACTAACTTACACCACTGGCACATCATTCATGAGGCACAAAAGCGAGGTGCTAAAGTTGTGGTAGTGGATTCTTACGCATCTAAAACTGCCAAAGAAGCCGATTGGCACGTTGCACCTAAACCAGGTACGGATGGTGCGTTAGCCATGGCCATGATGAATGTGATTATTAGTGAGGGTTTAGTCGACCAAGATTATGTTGATCAGTACACTGTAGGCTACAAAGAGTTGGCTGAGCGTGCTAAAACTAGAACGCCAGAGTGGGCGGCGGAAATTACAGGCATTTCAGCGGACGATATTCGAAAATTTGCACGCGAATACGCGACAACACCGCCAGCAGCAATCCGTCTAGGCGTTGCGCTAGAACGAAGTTACGGTGGTAGCCAAGCGATTCGTGCTGTGACAAGTTTGCCTGCGCTTATTGGTGCATGGCGTCATGTCGGTGGCGGAGCATTACAGTTTCCAGTATGGGAGCATCCTTATAAATTTGACGTGATCTCACGCCCAGATTTAATTCCTGAAGGAACGCCCGTGGTGAATAACCTGCAACTAGGACGCGCACTCACAGGTGAGTTAGACCTTAAAACACCGATTAAATCAATGATGGTATGGAATACTAATCCGCTTACACAAGCGCCTGAGACCGACAAAATAGTCAAAGGTCTTGAGCGTGAAGACCTGTTCTTAGTCGTCGCTGAGCATTTTATGTCTGACACCGCCGCGTATGCAGATATTCTACTGCCAGCTGCAATGGGAGCGGAGATGGAAGACATGGTGCTCTCATGGGGGCATCTGTACCTGACCTACAATGAAAAATGTATAGACCCACCAGGTGAGGCGATTCCGAATAACGAGATTTTTAGACAGCTAGCCAAACGAATGGGCTACACCGATGATAATTTCCAGTGGAATGATACCCAGTGCTTAGAGAATTATGTGGATTGGAACTCACCTACCTGTGATGGTATCGATTTAGATTATTTACGCCAGCATGGTTTTGCCCGATTAAAAGCTTTTGGTGATAAAGATACACGCGCACGTCATGCCAAAGGTGAGTTTCCTACCCCTACAGGCAAATGCCACTTCTTGGTGGAGGGGGCAAAAAACTTTGTCGCAGGACCTTTCCGCCAAATGTATGATGGTTTTCAACCGGGTGAAGATTTAGATAGCTTGCCAGATTACGTACCATCTCGTGAAACGCCAGCAACGAATCCTGAGCTCGCAGCTAAATACCCTTTGAATATTATTTCACCGAAGAGCCATGGATTTTTAAACTCATGCTATGCCAATGTGACAGAAAAAATTAAGGGTCAGGGCGAGCAGTTTGTGATGATTAATCAGCTAGATGCTGCCGCACGTAAGATTAAAGAAGGCGACGTAGTGAAGGTGTTTAATGACCGTGGTGCGTTTGAGGGACTGGCGAGAATATCTGATGATGTGAATGCAGGGATTGTGGTGGCTACACTTGGTTATTGGCGGCAGTTGAATAATGGGACGGTGAATTGTATTAGTTCGGCAGAGTTTGGGGATATGGGCCACTCGACTACGTTTAGTGATAATTTGGTGGAAGTGGTGTTGGCCTAGTCGGTTTTGATTTTAAGTAGCTACAAGCAATACAATAGCTATAAAGAGGCTGTTGTATTGCTACCTGAAGAGTAAATTAAATAGTTGCCATGGTAATGAAGTAATCTAAGAACATATTCACGGATGATATCGTGAATTTTCGCATACATGACAAACTGAGCGTCTGCTGATTTATCCGAAACGCCAGAGTGAATTATATCGTTTCTTAATTTAATAATTTCTTCTAAGTTATTTTCCATACCAATATCTTGAAACATCATGTGTAACAATTCCTTAAAACTATATGTTTCCACCTTCTTACCTGGCTTTAGTGGTTTTATAAATCTACCGCCTACGTAATCTATCGACTTACACCGAGCGAATGTTGCCTTTAAATTTTCTAGGATTGTAAAGGCAATTATTAGTCTTAATTCCGTAGGCTGGTTGCAACGCTCTGCTTGGGTCAAGTAGTCAAAAACTACGTTTAGGTTTCTTGTTTTCTCAAGAGTTACATAACTTGGGTAAGTTTGCTCAATGAAGAATTTAATAGTTTCTCCATCTTTAATTTCTATCGAAGTTCTGAAATATTCAGCAGTTCCAATCGCTGCATTTCTAGCGCCACAATTTGAGCCATCTGGGTAATCATGTCCATAACGCACTACTCGCGAAATGCCTGCAAATGATAATAACCAACAAATTCTATCTAGCTCTTCAAGCGTTGTATTTACCTCATTGGCAGAAACATCTTTTACTAGTACTTCTGAGGTCTCTGCAAAAGTGCCTATAAATTTATTTTGCTGGTTTTTAACGATATAGTCATGTTGAGTAAATATGAAAGTTTTTTCTGCACATTTGAATTCGACAATGTTTCGTGACCAAGAGGTGTCGAAATGGTGTGTAATGGTATGTCCAGCCATAAGGCAATTTGCAACATATGCGCGTAAATCAGCCATATTAAAAACCAAAATATTTAAGTAGTTAGTGTATCTTATTTTAATTGTTATAGTTGCCAATGATGAGTGCTGTCGCTCTCGCGCGACTAGCGAGTTTCTTTCTTTTGCTTAGCCAAAAGAAAGAAACCAAAGAAAAGGCTACCCTCTACCGCTTGTTCCCTCGTATCACATACTTAACAGGGGTAAGCGGAAACTCGCCAATAAAAATTATTGGCTCAAACAGCCGCTTGCCTAAAACTCCTGTTAAGTATGTGATACTCGGCGCGGTAGCAAGAGGGTAACGTCAAAATCAGTGTGGTTTAAGCGCTGCTTATTTTATTTATCAATACTACAATTCCGTCATTCCCGCACACGCAGCAATCCAGTGGCTTTGATGAACTTTGGAGATAGCAGGTAATGCAGTAAAATCACGTTATGAATATTTACTCTCTCGCACGTCCTTTGTTATTTCAGTTTGATGCTGAATCTGTTCACGACTTTACTTTAAAAAGCTTAAAAACTGCTGAGCGGTTTGGGGTTTTAAAGTTGTGTGCATCTCCGCCTATTTGTCAGCCTCGCACGGTGATGGGGATTACGTTTCCTAATGCGGTTGGTTTGGCGGCAGGGTTAGATAAAAATGCTGCGGTGATTGATGGGATGGCGGCATTAGGCTTCGGCTTTATTGAGGTTGGCACGGTGACGCCTAGGCCACAACCAGGTAACCCTAAGCCACGTTTATTCCGCGTGGAAAAAGCGCAAGGCATTGTGAATCGCTTCGGTTTTAATAACTTGGGTGTAGATAACCTGATAGAAAACGTTAAAGCGGCTAAATATAAAGGTGTGCTTGGCATTAATATCGGTAAAAACTTTGATACGCCCAATGAAAAAGCAGTGGATGATTATTTGATTTGCATGCGTAAAGTCTATGCGTATGCGAGTTATATCACTGTCAATATCTCCTCACCTAACACTAAAAACTTGCGGGCTTTGCAAGAAAAAGAGGCGTTGTCAGATTTGCTTGCTACATTAAAAGCAGAGCAGTTGAAATTGGCCGAGCAGTTTGGCCGCTATGTGCCGATTGCTTTGAAAATTGCACCGGATTTAGAGCTTGAGCAAGTGAATGAAATTGCAGATTTGTTGATGGCGCATAAAATTGATGCGGTCATTGCAACCAATACAACACTGTCTCGTGAGGCTGTGCAAGGGCTACCAAATGCTGCGGAAACAGGTGGTTTGTCTGGTGCGCCAGTGCGAGATAAATCGACGGTAGTGATTCAGCAATTATCGCAGCGTCTGCAAGGCGCTTTACCCATTATCGGTGTGGGCGGTATTTTGAGCGGCACTGATGCGATAGAAAAAATTGCGGCTGGCGCTAGCTTAGTGCAGTTATATAGCGGATTAATCTACAAAGGGCCACAGTTAATTCGTGATGCAGCACAGGCGCTTGGTTAGTCATCTAGCTTTTGATTAGTATGACATTGCCTATTTTATATTCTTATCGACGTTGCCCCTATGCCATGCGCGCCCGCATGGCGTTGATGTACGCTGGTATTGCAATAGAAATACGTGAGATATCATTACGAGATAAGCCTGCACACTTATTAGCGGTATCACCTAAAGCTACAGTGCCCGTGCTAGTGTTGCTAGGTGGCGCTGTGCTTGAGCAAAGCCTAGACATTATGCACTGGGCTTTACAGCAACGTGATATTGACGGATGGTTATTAGCCGACAGTGAACAAACGCAGCAACTCATTACAGAGAACGATACAAGTTTTAAACAAGCTTTAGACCGTTATAAATATGCGATTCGGTTTCCTGAGCAATCGATGGAAGATTATCGGTCACAAGGTGAGGCTTTTTTGGCTAAACTGGAACAGCGACTGACTCAAACAAACTTTTTGATGGGTGAGCAAGTTAGTTTAGCCGATATTGCAATTTTTCCCTTTATTCGTCAGTTCTCTGCGGTGGATGCTGATTGGTTTGCATCTACACCTTATGTCAGGCTGAAAGCTTGGCTGAGCTTACTGGTTGAATCTGAGTTGTTTAACAGTATTATGGGCAAATACCCAGTATATTCTGATGCTCCTAATTAGTTCGCAATCCATCATACGACTCATTAATTAGCACTAAGTATATTAATTAGATTCAATTTTCCAGCCGGGCAGACGCCACTCGAAGTAAATCGCTAATATCCGCAGTAACGTCATGAGTGCTGCTGGAATAAAGATACAAATCCAAGGTGCAAGGTTAAATTGGTTAAGTAACAATACTAACAAGCCACCTAGGAATGCAATGACTGCGTATGGTTGATAATCGCTGAATGCTTTGGGGATTTCGTTGCAAAAGATGTCTCTCAGCACACCGCCAAACACCGCAGTCAGCACACCCATCAATGTACAGACAATCACAGGGAGTTGTTGCTGTAAGGCGATTTGGGTGCCTAGTGCCGCGTATAGGCCTAAGCCAAGTGCGTCAGGGATAAGAATAGCACGCTCTGTGAGTTGAATATGCTTATTACGCATAAATAGCATTGCCAACATGCAGATGAGTAGCATCAGCCATATCCAGTTGGCATGCTCCACCCAGAAGAATGGACGTCGATCAAGTAGTACATCTCGCAACGTGCCACCGCCGAACGCGGATACACCTGTTACGACAAATACACCAAAGGCATCTAGTTTTTTTCTAGCACCTGCAATAAGACCAGAAAGTGCAAAAGCAGATGTAGCAGAAATTTCAATCACCACTTGTAGTGTAAATGCGTTGACATCAATCATAGATCAAATGCCTTCATAACAAGTGGTCACATCCGTATGCTTAATGTAAAACAAGCTGTATCGTTTTATATGATTCACGAAACAGCTTGTCGTCGCGTCGCTTATCAGATTAAGTTGTTGCTAAATCCTTAGCTTCGTTTTGATTGTTTTCTTCAAATACAAGCGTAACTTCATCTTTATCATTAATATCAACATGTACACTACCGCCATTGGACAGTTTGCCAAACAGCAACTCGTCAGCAAGTGCTTTCCGAATGGTATCTTGAATCAATCTAGCCATTGGGCGCGCACCCATAAGTGGGTCAAAACCTTTTCTGCCGAGGTACGCTTTCAATGCATCGCTGAATGTTGCCTCAACTTTTTTCTCATGCAATTGATCTTCAAGCTGAATCAAGAACTTATCAACAACACGGATAATAATGTCTTGCGACAACGCGGTGAACGAAACGGTCGCATCCAGTCTGTTTCGGAATTCTGGTGAGAATAAACGTTTGATATCCGCTTGTTCATCTCCAGCTTGTTTCGCTGTCGTAAAGCCCATGTTGGATTTAGACAGACCTTCAGCACCAGCATTAGTGGTCATGATAATCGTGACGTTTCTAAAATCTGCTTTGCGGCCATTATTATCTGTCAACGTACCGTGATCCATCACCTGCAATAATATATTGAATATATCTGGGTGTGCTTTCTCAATTTCATCCAGCAACAACACGCAATATGGATGTTTGGTAATCGCCTCTGTCATTAGGCCGCCTTGCTCAAAGCCTACATAGCCAGGAGGCGCACCAATCAAGCGTGATACCGCATGGCGCTCCATGTATTCACTCATATCAAAGCGAATCAGCTCAATGCCCATAATGTAAGCCAGTTGTTTTGCGACCTCGGTTTTACCTACACCAGTAGGGCCACTAAATAAGAAGCTACCAATCGGTTTGTTGTTTTGACCTAAGCCACTACGTGCCATTTTAACGGCAGAAGACAGCGCCTCGATGGCTTTATCTTGACCAAATACCACGGCTTTTAAGTCGCGCTCTAGGGTTTTAAGTGCGTTACGATCATCAGAAGAAATATTTTTTGGCGGAATACGCGCAATTTTGGCAATAATGTCTTCAATTTCTTTATTGCCAATCACTTTTTTCTGTTTAGATTTTGGCAAAATGCGTTGCGCAGCACCAGCTTCATCAATCACATCAATTGCTTTGTCTGGTAAGTGACGGTCGTTGATGTATTTGGCTGATAATTCAGCAGCAGTGGTTAACGCGGCAGCCGTGTATTTCACGCTATGATGAGATTCAAAGCGTGATTTCAGCCCTTTAAGAATCTCGATGGTCTCGGCAACACTAGGCTCAACCACATCCACTTTTTGGAAACGACGAGATAGCGCGTGGTCTTTTTCAAAAATACCGCGATACTCTTGATAGGTGGTTGCACCTATGCATTTGAGAGAGCCATTAGATAATGCAGGCTTCAGTAAATTACTTGCATCCAATGTGCCACCACTAGCGGAACCCGCGCCAATCAATGTATGAATTTCATCAATAAATAGAATAGCCTCAGGCTTCTCTTCTAATTGTTTCATCACTGCTTTAAGACGTTGTTCAAAGTCACCACGATATTTTGTCCCAGCCAGCAATGCGCCCATATCAAGTGAGTACACCACTGCATTGGCGAGTACGTCTGGGATATCTTTTTCTACAATACGGCGAGCTAAACCTTCTGCAATCGCAGTTTTACCAACACCAGCTTCACCTACAAGTAGTGGATTGTTTTTACGACGACGACATAATGTCTGTACGACACGCTCTAGCTCAGATGCGCGACCAATGAGTGGGTCAATCTTGCCTGCTGCCACTTGTAAGTTCAAGTTGAGAGTGTAGTTCTCCAGCGCCCCATTTGGTGCGGCCTCAGCTTCAGCTTCTTGCTCACCACCTTCTGGCTTAGCTGTCTCACCTACTTTTGAAACGCCATGAGAAATAAAGTTAACGATGTCTAGACGTGTTATACCTTGTTGATGCAGAAAAAACACGGCATGTGAATCTTTTTCACCAAAGATAGCGACTAGCACATTGGCGCCTGTCACCTCTTTTTTGCCAGATGACTGTACATGCAACATGGCACGCTGTATCACACGTTGAAAGCCTAGCGTAGGTTGTGTATCAACATCATCTTGTCCAATAACAGTCGGGGTATGTTCTTCAATGTATTGATTTAATTCGGTGCGTAATGTTTCTAATTTTGCCCCGCATGCGCGCAAAACCTCTGCCGCGGTTGGGTTATCAATCATTGCGAGTAGCAAATGCTCAACCGTGATGAGCTCGTGACGCTTTTGTCTTGCGTCCATAAACGCCATGTGCAAACTAACTTCTAATTCCTGCGCTATCATCTCGGTACCTAACTTTCTTTTATGTATCTCTCTTACATTTATGCCATTTCAATGATGCACTGTAATGGATGTTGCGATTTTCTTGCATGGCTAACAACTTGATTCATCTTTGTTTCTGCGATGTCCTGTGGATATACACCACATACACCAGCGCCCTCAGTATGTACTTTGAGCATAATTTGCGTTGCTTGTTCACGGCTTTTGTTAAAAAAATGCTCAATGACCTCAACAACGAACTCCATTGGTGTGTAGTCGTCATTTAAAAGTAGCACTTTAAACATGGGGGGCAATTTTGGTTTTGCAACTTCAGGCTTAAGTGCTGTGTTACTTTCGTGCGGTTTATTTGCCATAGTATGAATCTATTTTGAGCCAAACTGTAAAAAATTCAAGTGTAATTTGATGTATCTTGATGTGATCGTACTACGTAGTTGCAATAATCAATTGCAGAGACTAAGGGAATATTTTGACGCTTTTTACAATTCTATCTTGAGTTTGCAGTATTTCGAGTCGGTGAGCGCCAATTTTAAAGCTAGTATTAGGCTCAGGAATGTCTTCAAAATGTTCAAGAATCAAACCATTAAGTGTACGTGGCCCATCTAAAGGTAAATCAAGATTTAATTTTTTATTGAGGTCGCGTAATGTGCTGGTGCCATCAGCTAGCCAACTACCGTCTTCTTCTTGATGATAGCCACTGCGACGTGAAGGTAACTGTGTACTAAAGTCGCCAATTACTTCTTCTAAAATGTCTTCCAATGTGACCAAGCCTTTTAGTTCACCATATTCATCAACGACTAGCGCAATACGTTCGTGATTTTCTTGGAACTGTTGAATTTGCGTAAATAGAGGCGTGCCTGATGGTACGAAATAAGAGTCATCTATCACCTCGAGTAAAGCTGCCTTATCAAAATCATCTCGTTGATGATGCTCGCGTAACTGGTTGATGACTTTACGTACTTGCAAAATACCAATGATTTCTTCAGACTCGCCTTGTCGCACTGGTAAGCGTGTGTGCTGTGTGTTTGTGATGTGATTTAAAATATCATCGATCGATGCGTCAAAGTTAATGCTTTCAATCATGGTGTGAGCTGTCATGACATCATCTACCGTAATTTTTTCTAGCTCAAATAAATTTAATAAAATTGTGCGATGCTTCTTGGGCATAAAGTGGCCAGCATCTGTGACTATGCTACGCAGTTCATCCATGGTAAGTGACTGAGTTGGAGCATCGAAGTTAACTTTTACTCTGAGTACACGCAATAAGCCAACAACGAATAAATTAACAAACCATACGATAGGGTAGAGTGCTTTAAGCAGAGGATACAAAATATAGCTGCAAAAGAAAGCAAGTTTTTCTGGGTATGCAGCTGCAATCACTTTAGGAGATATTTCACTGAAGACTAAAATCGCAAATGTCACCGTCATCGTGCCAAACATCAATGTCCACTCACCCTCACCAAACAACTCTACGACGATAATGGTGACTAAGGTGGCCGATGCTGCGTTGGCAAAGTTGTTACAAAGCAAAATGACACCCAAAAGTTTGTCAGTTTTAAGCAACAAAAATGTTGCGAGCCTTGCGCCACGATGTCCTTGATTTGCCAAATGTTTTAAACGATAGCGATTGACAGACATCAGGCTGGTTTCAGCCAGTGAGAAAAATCCAGAAATTAAAAGCAGAACGGCAAGCGCGCCAAGCTGCCAAGAAATAGGTATGTTGTTCAAAGTATTATTTGATGGTTACTACGAAGATGTAGTGTATACGTGATGGGGTATTAGAAGCAAGTGCTGTAATTTTCAGTTACTTCATCTCTGCTTGATGAGTGATGTAGCAGCATCAGTATCTTGTTGTTTTGAATGGTAGGGTAGGTGATTAAATCCGCTACAGCATCTTAATTCAATCAATATTAAGTCGCTGTAGCGGCTGAGTGTTACTTAAGCAAACTCTGATGGGTCTGGTTCAGCAACAGCTTCTTTTTTCTCGCCCTCTTTCTTTTCAACATCACTCATTAAGTTGGCGCGGCTAATACCTAACCACATGGCAATCGGGCAAGCCACCAGTACTGAAGAGTAAATGCCAAATAAAATACCAATGGTAAGTGCTAGTGCAAAGTTATGTAGTACCTCACCACCAAACAATAACATCGATAACACCATGAGTTGCGTTGAGAAGTGTGTAATCACGGTACGAGACATGGTGCGTGTAATCGCGTTATCAATCACTTGCGTTACACCTGCTTTACGCATTTTGCGGAAGTTCTCACGGACTCGGTCAAACACCACCACAGACTCGTTAACAGAGTAACCCAATACTGCGAGTACAGCGGCTAGCACGGTCAAGTTGAATTCCCATTGGAAGAATGCAAAGAAACCTAAGATGATAATCACATCATGCATGTTTGCGATAATGGCCGCAACAGCAAAGCGCCACTCAAAGCGCATGGCTAGATAAATCATGATACCAGCGATTACTAAGAGTAAAGCTAGTGAGCCTTTTTCATATAGTTCAGCACCGACTTGTGGGCCGACAAACTCAATACGGCTCATCTGTACTGAGCTATCTACTGCTTTCAAAGAGCCTAGCACTTTGTCAGAAAGTTGTGCGCCGGTGAGGCCTGCTCTTACCGGTAAGCGAATCAATACATCACGACTAGTACCAAAGTTTTGTACTGTGGCGTCTTTTAAACCGATACCGTCAATTGTTGTACGAATCTTATTGAGGTCAGCCGCATGAGGGTAGTTCACTTCAATCATGGTGCCGCCAGTGAAGTCCACACCAAAATTCAAACCTCTAGTTGCCAAAAAAACGATGGCAAGAATGAATGTGATCATGGAGATGGCCGTCGTTAGGCGGCCATAGCTCATGAACGGGATGTCTTTTTTTACTCTAAAAAATTCCATAGTATCTGCTCTATTTTTTGACTGAGGGCGCTAGTTAACTGGAGCGCTTAACCAATTGAAAGGTGAGTTGTTTTACGACGGCTACCGTAGATCCAGTTAACAATTGCGCGAGAAACGACCACCGCACTGAACATCGAAGTCAGAATCCCAAGCACATGCACGACAGCAAAGCCTTTAACAGGGCCTGAGCCAAATAGGAACAGTGCAATACCTGCAATCATTGTGGTCACGTTAGAGTCTAGAATCGTATCCCAGGCGCGATCATAACCAATATGGATTGAAGCCTGAGGTGTATTGCCGCTGCGTAGTTCTTCCCTGATACGTTCGTTAATCAGTACGTTAGCATCAATCGCCATCCCTAAGGTTAGCGCTACTGCAGCTAAGCCAGGCAAAGTGAGCGTTGCTTGCAACATCGACAATACGGCAACCAATAACAGTAAGTTGATGCCTAGTGCCAATACTGAAATTCCACCAAATGCTACATAGTAAATAATCATGAACACAGCAATCGCTGCAAAGCCCCACAGTGTAGAGTGCATACCGCGCTTGATGTTTTCTTCACCCATACTAGGGCCAACAGTACGCTCTTCAATAATATCCATAGGTGCGGCTAGCGCACCAGCGCGTAATAGAAGTGAAATGTCGGTAGCTTCTTGAGTGTTCGCCATGCCTGAAATTTGTACGCGACCGCCACCGATTTCTTCATTAATCACTGGTGCGGTGACTACTTCGGTGTTGCCTTTTTCAATCAGTAAAATGGCCATGCGTTTGCCCACGTTCTCACGTGTTACTTGTTGGAACACGCGCGCACCGCGAGCATCGAGCGTGACATTAACGACAGATTGTCCAGTTTGATTATTCACGCCAGGGCCTGCATCGGTGATGTAGTCACCTGTGAGTACCACGTTCTTCTTCACTAAGATGGTGCCGCCTTCGCGGTCTTTAAATGCGTCAGTACCCATTGGCGCTTGACCTTGTGCTGCTTTTTCCAAAGTCATGGCATCAGATTTTTCTTCATCAACTAGACGGATTTCAAGCGTAGCCGTGCGACCTAAAATCTCTTTCGCTTTCGCTGTATCTTGCACGCCAGGTAGTTGAACCACTACGCGGTCTGCACCTTGCTGTTGGATAATCGGTTCGGCAACACCTAGCTCGTTAATACGATTATGCAATGTTTGAATATTTTGCTTTAGTGCAAACTCCTGAATGCGTTTTTGTTCAACAGCATTCAATGAGGCACTCAACACCATGTTATCGCCGTCAACACTGTCTTTAAGCGTGAGGTCTGGATATTGATTGCTAATAATTTTCTTTGCTTTAGTAAGTTCAGAAGCGCTAGTAAAACGAATCTGTACGGTTTGTCCTTCACGCGTCACGCCTGCATATGAAACGCGCTCTTTACGTAAAGCTGTTCTAAAGTCACCTACAAAACGCTCAGCAGCTTTGTCTAAAGCTGCTTTCATGTCGACTTGTAGAAGAAAGTGCACGCCACCGCGTAAATCTAAGCCTAAGTACATTGGTTTTGCGCCAATACTACGTAACCATTCTGGTGAGCGAGATAACAGGTTTAGCGCTACTGTGTAGTCACTACTTAAGTTTGCCTGTAATACATCTTTGGCCTTGATTTGCGTGTCGGTATTTGCAAAGCGAGCCTTGACGCCACGTGCATCCAAGTAAATGCCGTCGTATGCGATTTTTTCTTGTTGAAGAATCTGTTCTACTTGCGCTAGTAAAGCAGGGTCAACTTTACTTGTGCTTTTTGCAGGGGTGACTTGAATAGCAGGTGACTCCCCAAACATATTTGGAATGGTGTAAATTAGCCCCATCAGAATCATGAAGACAACAAAAATGTTTTTCCACAGCGGGTAGCGGTTCATAGTCAGACTCTAGTCAACGGTTTGCAATTGCTTTGTAGCAATTGCAAAGTGTTTAATAAATTTGTAGATAGATACTTTGAATTAAATACTTTTAATCGTACCTTTTGGCAATGCACTTTGAATCGCATGCTTTTGAACGGTAATTTCAGTATTCGGTGCAATTTCAACAGTGACAAAAGCGTCGGTGACTTTAGTGATTTTCCCAACAATACCGCCAGAAGTAACGACTTCATCACCTTTTTGCAAAGCGGCAATCATGTTGCGTTGCTCTTTAGCTTGTTTCATTTGAGGGCGAATAATCATGAAGAAGAACAGCAGAAAAATCACGATTAATGGCAAGAAGCTAGTGAAGTCTGTGGCAGGTGCTGTTGCAGCATAAGCATTTGAAATAAACACGATATAACTCTCTTAAAAAATAAACTTAAAATAATCTAAAAATCAGCCTTTAATTCTAGCACATACTGTATGTGAATGCAGATGGTGCGAATATGGACTCAATTAAATCAGGATAAACTCCTGCGTTTTGTAGCAAACTCTTGCTTGAATGTTTCGAATGTGCCTGCTTCAATTGCTTTGCGCATGCCAGTCATGAGTTGCTGGTAGTAGTGCAGGTTGTGTATTGTATTTAGTCGCGAACCTAAAATTTCACCAATTCTATGTAGATGATGCAGATAGGATCGGGTGAAGTTGCGGCAGGTGTAGCATGCGCAATCCGCGTCAAGCGGATTGGTGTCGTTCTTATAACTTGCATTTTTAATTTTAACGTCGCCATACTGAGTGAACAGCCAGCCATTCCGTGCGTTACGTGTAGGCATGACGCAGTCGAACATGTCAACGCCTTGCGAGACGGCTGCCACTAAATCTTCAGGTGTACCTACGCCCATTAAATAACGAGGCTTGTCTTGTGGCATTTTGGGTGCAGTATGCGCCAAAATGCGTAGCATGTCCTCTTTGGGTTCGCCAACTGAAAGGCCGCCAATTGCATAGCCATCAAATCCGATTTGCTCTAAACCTTCACGTGAAATATCGCGTAACTCTTCATGCATGCCGCCTTGTATGATGCCAAACAACGCATTGGGGTTGCCCTCGTGGGCTTGTTTGCTTCGTTTTGCCCATCTTAATGAAAGCTGCATAGAGATATCCGCTTCTTTAAGCGTCGCAGGGTAGGGGGTACATTCGTCAAAAATCATGACGATATCTGAATTGAGTACGCGTTGAATCTTCATGGATTCTTCTGGTGTCAGAAAGCATGAATCGCCATTGATTGGTGAGCGAAACTTAACGCCTTCTTCTGAAATCTTGCGTAAATCGCCTAGACTCCAAACCTGAAAGCCACCAGAGTCTGTGAGTATCGGTTTGTCCCATCCCATGAATTTATGAAGCCCACCATGTGCCGCAATGACTTCTAGTCCTGGACGTAACCATAGGTGGAAAGTATTCCCTAGAACGATGTGCGCATCGATTTCGGTGAGCTCTAGCGGGGACATCGCTTTAACTGTACCGTAGGTGCCAACTGGCATGAACGCAGGCGTTTCTACTTTGCCGTGCGCTAGTTCTAAAGTGCCTCGGCGTGCGAGACCATCTTGCTTGTGTAAGGTAAATTGCATGGTGGTGCTAAAAGTTTTGAATGTCGCGATACTAACATAATATGTTTAGTTTGTAGGCTAGCCAGTTTGTGTGCCTGCATACAAGCTTCAATATTGAGTTGCTTATAATGAGTCTTAGTGAAAACTATTTTAATCGAATATACTCAAAGATTAAGTGTTAAATAAATAACGGAGGATATATGAAAAATACGATGATTTTAGGTTCATGCTTACTGGCCTTTGTGCTTGGGGGATGCGCCAATATGACTGAAACGCAAAAGGGTACTGCTAAAGGTGCTGCGATTGGCGCTGGTACTGGTGCCGTGATCGGTGCGATTGCTGGCAAAGGTAAAGGTGCTGCGATTGGTGCTGCTGTTGGTGCGGGTGTGGGTGCCGTAGCTGGTAATGTATGGACTAAACGCCAAGAAGAACAAAAAAGACAAATGGAAGAAGCAACGGCAGGCACTGGCGTAGGTGTGACGCAAACAGCGGATAACCGTCTAAAACTGGATATCCCTAGCGATATTTCTTTTGACGTGGGTCGTGCTGATATCAAGTCAAATTTCAGAACCGTGCTAGATACTTTTGCGACTAGTTTAGTGAAAAATCCAGCAAGTAATGTAACCGTTATCGGCCATACAGATAGCACTGGTAGTGACGCTGTTAACAATCCATTATCATTGAATCGTGCTGCAAGCGTTCGTGACTATGTTGTCGCACGTGGCGTACAGTCAAGTCGAATAGTGATTGATGGTCGTGGTTCTCGCGAGCCTTTGGTGTCTAATGATACAGCTGCGAATAGAGCAAAAAATCGTCGCGTAGAGATTTTCGTCGCAGAGCCCGCTAATTAACAAACAATTTAATTTATTAAAAAATTGTGATTTAAAGTACTAAACAAAGCCGGCAAATATGCCGGCTTTGTTTTTGAAGTCGATATTTTTAAGAAGGTGATCGGATGTTAAAGTGAGGGCTAAATTGAGATTCTCTAAAGGGTTAACCCAAATTTGATTTCAAGTATCACTACAGGCTTTGTTATACTAATCAAAATTAAAGAATTATCATATATAAAGGTATGATACGAAACATGATTGAATCAAAGCAAAAACCATCTCGTCGTAATTCAGATTCGCCATCTTTGCGTGAGCGAGGCATTTATTTGCTGCCTAATTTATTTACCTCGGCTGCTCTGTTTGCTGGGTTTTACGCGATTGTACAGGCGATGAACGGCAACTTTGAGCTAGCTGCAATTGCAATTTTTATTGCGATGGTGATGGATGGCCTGGATGGACGTGTTGCGCGTATGACAAATACGCAAAGTGCTTTTGGTGCGGAATACGATAGCTTGTCAGATATGGTGTCGTTTGGTGTGGCGCCAGCCCTTATTTTGTATGTTTGGGCACTGAAACCTTTAGGTAAGCTAGGATGGCTGGCTGCTTTTATCTATTGTGCTTGCGCAGCACTTAGACTTGCGAGATTTAACACTAAGCTAGATGATGTTAATCAAGATAAGCGTTATTTCCAAGGCTTGCCTAGCCCTGCCGCTGCTGCTTTGTTAGCAGGTTTTGTGTGGGTGTCTTATGAGTATGGCGTGAGTGGTCGTGATGTGTTTTTTGGTGTACTTAAAATGAAGTGGATGGCGTGGTGTATCACTGTATTTGCTGGGGCTTCTATGGTGAGTGACCTGCGTTATTACAGCGGTAAAGATATTAATTTAAAAGCTAGTGTGCCATTTTTTGTGATTCTAGGCATTATGTTAGCGTTTGTGCTTATTTCATATAGCCCACCAGAGGTGTTGTTTTTGATTATGACTCTCTATGCGCTTTCTGGGTATGCAATGTGGTTACGAGGTAAGTTTACGTCAATGACTGCACCCAAATAACTGGCTATATTACATAAGATTTATTGATCATCATGATAAATAAATTCAAATACTTAAGCACTTGCGAAACGCCTTAAAAAACATTATATTGCTAGTACTATGTTCAATTTAAATATTACATTTACTCAATACGCACTTCATTTTCATGCAAGTGCAGTTCTGCTGCGCAATTTATTTGCGTTACGTCTTCTTAGTTTCCTGCGCTAGTGCGCAGACTAAACACACTCAAAATTTAAGTATTACTTCGCGCATTCACTATTTTAAGTGAGTTGCCAGCTACCAGCCTGTTATTTAAAGCGGTGATAGGCTGAAATAAAATAAAACTAAGGTAATTATCATGACACAAGACCAAATTATAATTTTTGATACGACATTGCGTGATGGCGAGCAAAGCCCAGGCGCAGCAATGACCAAAGAAGAAAAAATCCGCATTGCACGCCAGTTAGAAAAGTTAGGCGTTAATGTGATTGAAGCTGGTTTTGCTGCAGCAAGCCCAGGTGATTTTGATGCGATTCACGAAATTGCAAAAATCATTAAAAACTCAACTGTCTGTTCATTAGCACGAGCTAGCGAGAATGATGTGCGCCGTGCTGGTGAGGCAATTAAGCCTGCCGCTAAAGGACGTATTCATACCTTTATTGCCACCAGCAAAATCCATATGGAAAATAAACTTCGTATGACAGAAGACCAAGTGGTTGAACGTGCAGTGCAGGCGGTGAAATGGGCATTGGAATATACGGATGATGTCGAGTTTTCAGCTGAAGATGCAGTGCGTTCAGAGATGGACTTCTTGATTCGTGTGTTTGATGCAGTGATTCAAGCTGGCGCAAAAACGATTAACGTGCCAGATACAGTAGGCTACTCTATTCCTGCACCATGGGGTGAACGTATGCGTGAGTTGATTGCACGCGTGCCAAATAGTCATAAGGTGGTGTGGTCAACACACTGCCATAATGACCTTGGCATGGCGGTTGCAAACTCATTGGCAGCTGTAATGGGGGGGGCGCGCCAAGTTGAATGTACGATTAATGGCTTGGGTGAACGTGCGGGTAATGCAAGTTTAGAGGAAGTGGTCATGGCGATAAAAACACGCAGTGACATTTTCAATTTGACAACAAGTATTGATACGACACAAATCGTTCCAACCAGCAAATTGGTTTCTTCAATTACAGGGTATCCTGTACAGCCTAACAAAGCGATTGTGGGTGCAAATGCCTTTGCACATGAATCAGGCATTCATCAAGATGGTGTGTTGAAGCATCGTGAAACTTATGAAATTATGCGCGCTGAAGATGTGGGCTGGAATGCTAATAAATTAACCTTAGGTAAATTGTCTGGTCGCAATGCATTTAGAACACGCTTGAAAGAATTGGGTATTGAGCTTGAAACTGAAGACTTGTTAAATGCCGCGTTTGCACGTTTTAAAGATTTAGCAGACAAAAAATCTGAAATTTTTGATGAAGACTTGCATGCTTTGGTGAGTGATGAGTTCGTTTCGGAAGCCACAGAGAATTATAAATTGGTGTATTTGCAAGTCGCATCGCAAACTGGCGAGGTGCCACACGCCTTGATTACAGTGAGCGACAACGGTAGCGAGAAAAAGGCTGAAGCTGATGGCGGTGGCCCTGTAGATGCATCGTTTAAAGCAATTGAGCTTATTGTGAACAGCGGGGCTGAATTGTTACTTTACTCAGTGAATAATATTACTAGTGGCACAGATGCACAGGGTGAAGTGACGGTGCGTTTATCAAAAGGTGGCCGTATTGTTAATGGGCAGGGTGCCGATACTGATATTGTTGTGGCCTCTGCGAAAGCTTATTTGAATGGTTTAAATAAATTACACAGCAAGCTAGAGCGTGCGCACCCACAAGTGTAGTTTGTGAATCTAGATGTGTTGTTGAAGCGAAGTCGGGTGAATCCATGAGTTTGTTAGGGCAAATGAAACTTCAAGCACAACAGTCGCTTGAAGAAAAAAACAATCAAGTCAAACTAAGCGCTGATTCGCTCGCTTTGCGTAATGCAAAGCTTAAAGAGGTATTTGATTATTGGCGCGAGTTCTCTGAGCTCATTAGAGTCATTGAGCCGGATTTTTCGCACGTTATTTCATTACCAAGTATAGGTGATTTGTCTGGACTGAAAGTGTCCGAACCTTTTGCTGAATATCGATACAGGCTTCTGAGTAATGAAACATTCTCTGATGATATTAGCCATGTTTCATTGTTTTATTTTTACAAAGCCCCTCAAGTTTTTAAGTTTGAGCGTGAATTAGGGATTGCACAGCGCATTAAAGATGTATTGTGGCGCTATGGGATCGTGCATACCGCGGAAGACGTAAAAAATGAGCATGCACGTGTTGCGGCTGTGTCTTTTATTATCCCTTGGCAAGTAAAAGGCTCAATATTTGTCACGCCATTGCCTGATTCAAATGTATTACACTTTTCATTAAAGAATATTGCAAAACTAGGCGAGATGGAATTAGAGATGCCGTTTGATCAAGTCGATGCGACATTCTTAGATGAGCTTTCTAAGTTGCTGCTTGGGCAAGAAAACTCTTTCTGGAAGCTTGCTAAGTTTTAGCAGTATGACAATATGCACCTGAATATGAGTCGACAATCACTGTTGATTGTTTTAGCGTTGTTTTGTACCTATTTTATTTGGGGCTCAACATACTTAGCCATTCGCTTTGGGATAGAAAGTTTTCCACCATTTTTGATGGGTGGCGTTAGGTTTACTGTTGCAGGCATCGTTTTATTTGCTGTGATGCGTTATTTGGGGGCGGCAATGCCATCTAAACAAGAGTGGCTTGGTGCCGGCGTGGTTGGCTTGTTATTGCCTGCATTAGGTAACGGGACAGTGTGCTATGTACAACAAACGGTCTCTTCAAGTGTTGCTGCATTGTCTATAGCAACTGCACCTATTTGGATGGCAATCTTTTCTTCTATTTGGGGACATAAAATCACGCCTAAAGAGTGGTTAGGCATTGCTATCGGCTTAGTTGGTATTGTGTTGTTAAATTTAGGCGGTAGTTTTGATGGTGATTTGATGAGCGCTTTTCTGCTGATATTTGCAGCCGCGAGTTGGTCTTTTGGCTCTGTGTGGGGTAAGCATTTAGCGATGCCGGAAGGACTGATGGGGGCTGCTTGTCAAATGCTTACCGGGGGGCTAGTGTTGTTGATAGTAAGCGCTTACGCTGGGGAGTCTTGGCCTGCAGAGGTTTCAGCAAGGTCTTGGGGCGCTTTATTATTTTTAATCGTATTGGGCTCACTAATTGCATATAGCGCATACCAGTACTTGCTAAAAACAGTGCGCCCGTTAGTAGCAAGCAGCAATACTTTTGTTAACCCTCTCGTGGCATTTGCTGTAGGGGTGTGGTTTGCTGCTGAGCATGTGACTATGACTGAAATGATTGCGCTCGGTGTGATTTTAGTGGGTGTTTTTTTAGTACTTTCTGTAACGAACAATAAAGATATTTAATATGAAACAAGACGTAGATTTAAAGCAAAACCTAGATTCAAAGCAAAATCTGGCACTGTTTGACTTAGATAATACTTTGCTTGCTGGTGATAGTGATTATAACTGGGGTTTGTTTTTAATTAATGAAGGTCTGTTGGATGGTAAAACTCATCAGGCGCGTAATGATCAGTTTTACCAAGATTACAAGAACGGTAATTTAGATATTTATCAATTCCTAGAGTTTCAGCTGAAACCGCTAAGTGAGCATCCTAAAACGTTTCTAGATGCTTTGCATTTGAAGTATATGGAAAAAGTCATCCGTCCTATGATGACTCAAAAAGCACAAGAGTTGGTAGATGCACACAAAGCAGCGGGAGATTTATGTGTTGTGATTACAGCAACTAATAGTTTTGTTACCAAACCAATTGCGACTGCGTATGGTATTGAGCATTTAATTGGCACAGACCCTGAAATGATTGACGGGCAATATACCGGAGGTGTGCAGGGTGTGCCAAGTTTTCAAGAGGGGAAAGTGACCCGCATTAACGATTGGCTAAAGGCGCGCGGTCAGCAATTAGGTGATTTTAGTAAGAGTTACTTTTACAGCGACTCACATAATGATTTGCCATTAATGAAACTCGTGACCAACCCAGTAGCGGTTGATGCAGACCCTACGCTTACTGCTTATGCAATCTCACATGAGTGGCCACAAATTAGTTTGCGAACTTGAACGCGAGCTAAGATTTCAGTTTTTAGTATGAACTTGATTAGTGTAAGTCATACTCACTAATCAAGTGATCAATATGCTAGTGGCCAAGAAGTATTTGTGAAACAAATTTACTACCGATATAGGCTAGTACAAGTAATAAGAAACCAGCTAAAGTCCAGCGGATTGCTTTAAGTCCGCGCCAACCATATTGATATCTGCCAAACAGCAGGCTTGCATAAATAAACCAGCTGGCTATCGAAAAAATAGTCTTATGGTTAAATTGCATTGGTTTGTGAAAAATCTCTTCAGAGAACCACATACCGCTTGCTAAAGTAATCGTGAGTAACACAAACCCAAAGCCAATCATTTTAAATAACAGGCTCTCCATCACCATTAGTGGTGGGAAATTTGGTAGTTTAATCAATGTGGTTTTATGGTGTAGGTTCCGCTCCGCAATGGCCATTAATAGAGCATGAAGTGCTGCGAAGGTGAATAAGCTATAGGCAATCATCGCCACCCAAATGTGAGCGAGAAATAGGTGGTTGCCTGACTCCGGCAGAAAGTGAGTTTCTGTAAAAAAAGCAGGTAGCAGCGAGAAAATGGCGGCAGGAGGAAGCACAAAGGCCTGTAGGCTATAAAGTTGATGGTTGCGGTCTGTGACCCAATACACTAAAACTGTTAGCCATAGAATGGCTGAAATTGATTGATAGAATCCTAAGTTGAACCCTACTGAAAAAATACTTTGATGGAGTAGCCATCCGTGAATTAGCAAGCCTAAAGCAATCATCGCAGAGTGAAGTTTTAACGCATTCAGTCTCACGGAGGCGTTGTTTTCAGGTGTTTTAGCCTCTCGCCAAAAATCAATAGCAACGGCCATGTAAATGAAGGCAACGATGAAGTAAGGGATTAAATTCTGCATAGTGCAATTATGGCGCAATTAGGATGTAAATATAATAGCTGATTTTAATAAATATGGGGTTTGTGTTGTAGGGCTGAGTATTTAGTTATTATCTACTGTCAATATTCGGCTTTAGATTAGGTATTTTCGACTATCTTTGATTTGAAAATGTATTGATAGGATAGGCCTGTCGCTTGATGTAAAATTGAACCTTAGATTATTAGTAAGAGTATAAATATGCTAGAAAATTTGACTGGACGCCTGCAAGGTGTCATTAAAAATTTACGTGGGCAAGCACGCTTAACAGAAGAAAATATTGCAGATGCGATGCGTGAAGTACGTATGGCCTTGCTAGAGGCAGACGTTGCTCTGCCTGTGGTGAAAGATTTTATTGCTGCAGTTAAGTTGCGGGCACAGGGTAAAGAAGTTCTACAAAGTTTAACACCAGGTCAGGCTGTGATTGAGGTTGTGAACGATGAACTGACGTCGCTGATGGGTAAAGCGAACGAAGGTCTGAATTTAGCTGCTGTAGCTCCTGCTATTATTTTAATGGCAGGTTTGCAGGGTTCAGGTAAAACCACCACCTCTGCAAAGCTTGCAAAATTATTAAAAGAACAAAAAAAGAAAGTATTGTTAGCGAGTGCTGACGTGTATCGGCCAGCTGCGATTGAGCAGTTAAAAACGTTGGCCAAGCAGTTGGAGGTTGAGTGTTTTGACAGTAACGCGAATCAAGCGCCACTTGATATTGCCACTGCGACTTTAGATTTTGCCAAACGTGGATATTACGATGTAGTGATTTTCGATACAGCAGGTCGCTTAGGTATTGATGAAGCCATGATGGCCGAAATTAAAGCGTTGCATGCTTTCTTGAATCCGATTGAAACCTTGTTTGTGGTTGATGCCATGCAAGGGCAAGACGCCATTAATACGGCAAAAGCCTTTGGTGATACCTTACCCTTGACGGGCATTGTTTTAACGAAGCTAGATGGCGACTCACGCGGTGGTGCTGCATTGTCGGTGCGTCATGTCACTGGTAAGCCTATTAAATATATTGGCGTCAGTGAAAAAGTGGATGGTCTTGAGCCATTTTATCCGGATCGTATGGCGTCGCGTATCCTTGGCATGGGTGATGTGCTCGGCCTGATTGAGCAGGCGCATAAAAACGTAGATTTGGCTGAGGCGCAAAAACTAGCTGATAAGGTTAAGTCAGGTAAGAATTTTGATTTAGATGACTTTAAAGCGCAAATGTCACAAATGCGAAAAATGGGCGGCATGGGCGTGCTGATGGATAAAATGCCATCGCAGATTGCGGGCATGGCTGCCAAAGTGAACCCAGATGATGCAGATAAGAGCATTCGACGAATTGAAGGCATTATTAATAGCATGACCCCGCTTGAGCGTCGTAAACCTGAAATTATTAAAGCAACACGTAAAAAGCGTATTGCAGACGGTTCTGGCGTGCAAGTACAAGAAGTGAACCGCTTATTGAAGCAGTTTGAAGAAACACAGAAAATGATGAAAATGTTTAGCAAGGGCGGCATGGCAAAAATGATGCGTAGCATGGGTGGCTTGATGGGCGGTAAACTTCCCGGAATGCGTTAATGTCTTAGATTGGATAAATTGGCGAATTTGCTAACTCTTGTTAAAACAGTCTCTTACGCAAAACCGTCAATCTTTTTACAAAATAATTAAGTTATTTGCAAATTTGTCATTGACCATCCCTATAGTTTCTAGCATAATGGCGACCTTTCGTAAGTAGCACAATTAATTACGAAATGAATGGGGTGTTAGCTCAGCTGGTAGAGCAGCGGACTTTTAATCCGTTTGTCGTGGGTTCGATCCCCGCACACCCTACCAAGATATATAAGGCTTAATCAGAAATGATTAAGCCTTTTTCTTTTGTATTGACGCTTCATTGAATATCATTATCTAGTTCTTACAGCTTTTTAATTTGGTTGCTAAACATCAGTGAAACCTGACAATACGAAATCTGAATTGCACCCTCGTAACCCACATCGGGAGCGTTACGACTTCGATCTGCTTGTTCAGGCTAGCTCAGCATTGGCTCCTTATGTGAAATTGAACAAGTATGGTGATGCTTCTATCGATTTTTCTGATGCTAAGGCTGTTAAGGCGCTGAATCAAGCGTTGCTCAAACAGTTTTATCAGGTGCTTGTTTGGGATATCCCTGAGCAGTATCTTTGTCCGCCAATTCCTGGACGTGCAGATTATTTACATTACATCGCAGATTTGCTTGCAAGAGATCATGCTGGTGTTGTGCCGCAAGGGACATCAGTGCGTGTGCTGGACGTAGGTGTGGGCGCCAATATGATTTACCCGCTGTTAGGTACACGCGAGTACCGATGGCGGTTTGTAGGGGCGGATATTGATGCGAAGGCTTTGGATAACGCACAGCAAATTGTGAATGCGAATTCGCTCTCTAACGTGATTGATCTGCGATTGCAACTTTCAAAAGCATCAGTCTTTAAAGGTGTCATTAAGCAAGGTGAGAAGTTTGCACTAACAATGTGCAATCCACCTTTTCATGGGTCTTTAGAAGAGGCGCAAGCTGGCACAGCGCGTAAGTGGCGTGGTTTAGATAAGCATTTTGCTAAACGCGTGTCAAATGAAAAGTCTCCAATGTTGAATTTTGGCGGGCAAAATGCCGAGCTCTATTGCGAGGGTGGTGAAGAGGCCTTTGTTGCTACCATGATAAGTGAAAGTAAGCTGTTCGCAGGACAATGTGTTTGGTTTACTACCTTGATTTCAAAAGCGGCGAATTTGCCGAGTGTTTATCGTGCACTTAACAGAGTGAATGCATTAGAGGTAATCACGATTGAAATGTCACAGGGCCAAAAGAGAAGTCGTATTGTTGCTTGGACATTTTTAAATGCCAGCCAACAACGGGCTTTCTAATTTTATATATTACAGCTTGCTTGAAATAATTCAGGGTGATGGTTTTTCACAAAATTTGCAAAGTCATCTGGGGAGAGCGGTTTAGAGAAGAGGTACCCCTGAAACATATCTGCGCCATACTGACAGCATAGGCGTGCTTGTTCTATTGTTTCAACGCCTTCAACAATCACATCGAGGTCTAGGCTTTTTGCTAGGGTGATAATCGCTTTTAATACGCGACAATCTGGTGGGCTATCGGGTACATTTTGTACAAATGAGCGATCAACTTTTAGGATTGATGCAGGTAGCCATTTTAGATAGGCCATTGACGAATACCCTGTACCAAAATCGTCAATCGCGACGTTGACGCCGAACGTTTTGAGCTTGTTTAGAATAGTGGATGTTTTGTCAAAGTCTGACACTAAAACACCTTCCGTCACTTCTATTGATAGACAGTTGCCAGTTAAGCCTGCGTTGTCTAAATCTGATTTAATTGAGGTCTGAAAGCTTTCGTCTTTTAGCGATTGCTCCCCTGCGTTAATCGCTAAACAGAAGTCTTGATCTACTATGTTATTTGACCGCCACGCGGCTAATTGCTGACATGCTGAACGTCTACTCGCTGAGTCTATTTCAGATAAAAATCCTAGCTCCTCTACATCGTCTAGAAAGGCGATTGGTGCTAGGATGCCTCTTGTTGGGTGATTCCAGCGTAGAAGCATTTCAGCGCCACAAATATTAAAATTTTTCGCATCAATCACTGGTTGGTAATATTGTAATAATTGACGCTGGAGTGTGCCTGACCGTAATTGCTGCTCGAGTGAGATTTTGTTCATCACGCGCTCTTGCAAGCCCTCAGTGAAAAAGTGGAAGCCATTTCTTCCAAGTTGTTTAACGTGATACATCGCTAGATCTGCATGTTTAAGCATGTCTTCAGCAGTTTGTGCGCATTTTGGATAGGTCGAAATGCCAATGCTGCAGGAAATAAAGTGTTGTGTATTTGAGAGCGTAATAGGATTATTTAGACTGTCCTTGATGCGCTGTGCAAGTATGCCTATTGATGTTTCAACTTCTACATCATGAACAAGTATTGCAAACTCATCACCGCCAAGCCTGCATACAATGTCGCCCTCACGGATGACGGTTTGTAATATATTGGCCACTTGTTGCAAGAGTTTATCTCCTACGTCATGACCCAGACTGTCATTGATGAGTTTGAAATTATCGATATCTAGAAAGAGTAGTCCGACTTTGCTTTCAGTACGCTGTGCTCGAAGGATTGCAGTGCGCAAAGACTCTTCAAAAGAGTATCTATTTGATAGACCTGTCATTGGGTCATTTTCAGCTAAGAACTTTAGTCTGGCATATGTTTCCATCAACTGTTGGTTCAGTGCATGACGCGCCTGAGCGTGTACTAAGGCTTTAGTTAAGTGCCGCTGTGATAGCTCTTGTTTCAGTAAAAAGTCTTGTGCGCCTGCAACAATGCAATCTCGTTCAATCATTTCATCATCAGCAATGCCCGTTAAAATAACAACGGCAGCATGTTTGCTGGCATGATTGGTAAGTTTGCTCAATACATCAAGACATTCCATATCTGGCAACCGATAATCAAGTAGCACAACATCGAACGTACTCTCTTCAAACAACTTTAACGCAGAAACAGCGGTGCTTGCATGCACAATATCTTTGATTAGTTTAGGACTTTGTAGCACGCGGACAACAGCCATCCGATCTAGCTCATCATCGTCAACAAGTAGTAATCTCATGTTTACTCCTTAGTTACTGGCAGTTCTACTAATCTCCAGTAATGTTCAATCAAGCCAATCACTTCAAGAAAGTCTCTATCCATGTGCTGTTTGAGTACATAACCTGCAACGTGCTCACGATAGGCTGCCACTAGATCTTCATCAGATTTTGATGTGGTGAGGACAAATACAACGGCATGCGTTAGCAGTGGGTCAGTGCGCAACACTTGCAGAAACTCTAAGCCTCCCATGCGCGGCATGTTTAGATCGAGCAAGATGATGTAGGGGGCAGGAATGACACCGGCGCGAAGCAAATCTAATGCCTCTTGACCATCTCTAGCTCGATGAACTGTATTAAGTAACCTAAGCTTTCGTAGCGCTCGCTCTAAGGCGATGGCATCAATATCATCATCGTCTACTACCAGTAGAGTGACTTCTTTATAGTTTTGCTTGAGCGTTGTTTGCAATGGACACCTTCCCGTCTATTTTAATCGGCCAAGTGAAATTGATGCTAGTACCACGATTACCATCAGACACGATGCTAGTTCGACCACCATAGGTTTCTATAATTTTTTTGACGAGCGCTAGCCCCATGCCACTTCCCTCAACTTCATCCCGAGGTCGCAATGTCTGAAACATAACAAATACACGGTTGTGATATGCGGGTGGAATGCCTGGGCCATCATCTGTTACGCTGAACTCGTAGTAGTCTTTATTTTTAACTTGCCATCCCAAGTGGATGTTGCCAGTTGAGCGGTCATGATGCTTGATTGCATTGGTAAAAAGATTACGAAGCACTTGTTCTAATGGTGTTGCAAGTGTGGTGAAAACAGGGAGGTCGTCAGCGATAGTCAGTTTGAATCCATCGGGAGGCGTTTGCATCTCAAAAATATTTTGAGCCAGCATCCCAAGGTCTATTTGACTAATGCCCCCCTCTAGCCTGCCTGCGCGTGAATAAGCAAGTAAATCATCTAACAGGTGCTCCATTCGTAGTAGTCGCCCGCGCAGTAAATCCATGTGGCTTGGGATAGACGTCGCATTTCCATTGCCTAGATCCTCCTCAATCCATTGTGATATTTGGAAGATACCCCGTAATGGTGATTTAAGGTCGTGTGATGCAACATAGGCAAACGTTGCTAGCTCTTTGTTACTTCGCTCCAGCTCTTCATGATGTTCGGCAAGCTTTTCACTTGCTTTTACGCGCGCAGAAATGTCGGTAATGGCTGACAGCACTTTAATGCCGTCTTCTGTTTCAATCGGATTCAGGCCAACTTCTACTGGAAACTCACTGCCATCCTTGTGGCGACCAAATAAGTCTCGACCAATACCCATTGCTCTTGGTTGTAAATCAGAAAAGAATGAAGCCCGATGTTGCGGGTGGTGATGCCGGAAACGTTCAGGAAGCAGGTAGTCAATGGATTGACCTAATAACTCCGCTCTACTATAGCCAAAGATTTTCTCTGCCTGTGTGTTCACCATTTCTATGAGGCCAGATTTATCCACCATGACCATGGCATTCGGTGCCGCTTCGACTACCAAGCGGAAGCGTTCTTCCATGCGTTTACGCGCTGAGATATCGGTAATGGCTGACAGCACTTTAATGCCGTCTTCTGTTTCAATAGGATTCAGGCCAACTTCTACTGGAAACTCGCTACCATCCTTGCGGCGACCGTACAAGTCACGTCCGATGCCCATTGCTCTTGGCTGTAAGTCTGAAAAGAATGAAGCACGATGCTGTGGGTGGTGATGTCGGAAACGTTCAGGAAGCAGGCAGTCAATCGATTGCCCTAAGAGCTCAGCACGATTGTAGCCAAAGATTTTCTCAGCCTGCGTGTTCACCATTTCTATGAGGCCAGACTTACCGACCAAGACCATGGCATTAGGCGCCGCTTCGACTATCTGACGAAAGCGGTCATCCGTGCGCTTCATATCACGACTATCATTAGTCATGATATAGGCTTCGTTTTATTGTATTTGCTCACCAGATTGCCACTCCTAAACCCCTACCAATGGTATGGGTTTTATTCATGTGAATCATAGGGTTATCATAAAACTTTATTCTTAAATAAGATATAAGATTTAATTGGATACATCATTTTATTTAATTTTTTTTGATATCAAATATGGAATATATCTATATTCAATAGCAAGAGAATGTAGATAACAACACGCTCAATTTTAAGATTAAATCTAGCTTCTTAAGCCTAAATTAAGTAACGCAAAAAGCAAAAATATTGCTAGAGAGTAGGCTTTTGGAAAATTAAGCTGTTGCTAATGCAAAGCTCATCTATTACATAGACGATAAAATCGTAAGTATTATGTAGTAACAAGACTGCGGGTATCACCCATGTGCGGCAATCTGGTTTCGGTAAGGGTGCATGTGTCTAAATTTTTCATGTGCCACTTAATTTAAGTCGGATCAAATCAGTTAATATGTGTCCCCACTACACTTGGCTTGTCTTAAAAGGAATGCAATGTTTTTTATTGAGCTGATTCACAACACCGCTTTGCTCGTCGCGCTCACGGCCATTTATCAAATCACATTATCTCGCAATAAGAAAAATCAATTAACGCATACCTTACTATTTGGGGTTTTATTCGGCATTGCTGGTGTGATTGGCATGATGACGCCTGTTCAGTATGGTAATGGCGTGATTTTTGACGGACGATCAATTATTTTGTTTGTAGTTGGTATGTTCGGAGGTCCAATCTCGGCAATGATAAGTGCCGTGATTATTGGTGGGTTCAGAGTTTGGCTGGGTGGTGCTGGTATGTACGTGGGGGTGACCGTCATTACGGTGGCCACATTAATTGGCGTTGCCTATTACTATTATCGAAAAAGCGTGGGTGGCTCATTAAAGGCTCTTCCGCTACTGGGCGCGGGGTTACTGGTGCACGGCATTATGTTGCTACTGTTCTTATGTTTACCTGATGGCATTGGTCTTCAGGTTGATAAGGAATTGGGGCCAACCATCATGCTGTTTTACCCAGTCGCAACAATGTTGGTTTGTTTGCTCTTTCAGGATTATGAAGAGAAGGAAGTGAGTCGCGGTGAGTTGCATCGATTGGCCTACTACGACTCTTTGACTGGACTACCTAACCGCTCATTGCAGATTGACTGCCTGAATCAATCCTTATCACAATGTAAAAGTGGAGATTGCAAAGGTGCACTGATATTGCTCAATCTGGACCGCTTTAAAACGCTCAATGATGCGCGTGGGCATGCTGTTGGCGATATGTTGCTATGTTTAGTAGCAGACCGCCTCAAGCCTCTGATTGAGGCGGAGGGTGTGCTGGCAAGAATGTCTGCAGATGAATTTGCTGTGTTAATTAAAAACAATACAAGCCATCCCCTTGATATAGATGCTGCTGCACATCAGTTGGCAGATAAGATTCAAATTGCTTTGAAGTTTCCCATTCAGCTAGGTGAAGATGAGATATCAGCTTCCAGTAGCATAGGCATTGCTACCTTTCCAATCAATACAGAAGATAAAGCTGGTGATGTGTTTCGTCGTGCAGATACGGCCATGCATCGAGCTAAGCAGAATGGTGGAAACCAGAGCATTATGTTTGAGCAGTCGATGGCAAGTGTGGCTGAGCAGCGCTTCAAAATCGAGCGTGAACTGCGTATGGCGATACCTGCTGGTGAGTTGATGCTCTATCTACAGTCGCAGGTGAATGCTGCTGGTATGGTTGTTGGTGCAGAGGCATTAGTGCGTTGGCAACACCCTGAACGAGGCTTAGTGCCCCCTTCTTTATTTATTCCTGTGGCCGAAGAGACTGATTTGATTGTAGATGTGGATGTTTGGGTGCTCACTCAAACTTGCCGAATCTTGGCTGGGCAAGATGTTTACAGTTTGCCGCTGAGAATTTCTGTCAATATTAGTCCAAGACATTTCCGCCAGCGTGGTTTTGTTGCCAGCATTAAAAAGATTCTTGCTGACACTGGCGCAGACCCAACACACTTAACGCTTGAGGTAACTGAGGGATTGGTGATTGATAATATTAGTGAAGTGATTTCTAAAATGACGGAACTTACTTTATTAGGGATTCATTTCTCGCTTGATGATTTTGGTACAGGATATTCTTCACTAAGTCATTTAAAGCGCCTTCCGATTCATGAATTAAAGATCGATAAAACCTTTGTTCAGGATGCGCCAACTGACCCAGATGATGCTGCTCTGGTTGAGTCTGTGTTGGCAATTGCTAAACACATGAAATTAAACGTGGTGGCTGAAGGTGTTGAAACTCAAGAGCAGGCTGAATTTTTGAATGCAAGAGCAGAGGTGATTCATCAAGGTTACTTATATAGTAAACCTGAGCCTTCAACAAGCTGGATTAAAAACCTAATTAAACCCTAAATGTGGACTAAACCATCAAATATGGTGTTGATTTGTTGGAAAATCGCTCACATAAATAATGAACTGCCCTTAAAAGTAGGTTAAAAACTAAAAATAGTGCAGAATGTGTCTAGTTTTATATCTAGGTAAATGCCAGTGTTTGGCCATATATGAGTGGTAACTTATTTTTAGTTTTTGTCGCATTTCTTTTAGTAATTCTTAATGGGTTTTTTGTTGCGGCCGAATTCGGCCTGGTTAAGTTACGTAGTACCCGTGTACGAGCTATTGCCAAAAATTTAGGCTGGCGGGGACGTATGCTAGCCAAAGTGCACGGTAGTTTAGATGAGTATCTTTCAGCATGTCAGTTAGGCATTACCCTTGCCTCATTAGGACTAGGTTGGGTTGGTGAGCCAGCCTTTGCGGCGCTGATTGAGCCGGCATTGTCCCAAATTGGAATAACAAGTCAAAAATTGATTCACGGCATTGCCTTCGTCATTGCTTTTTTCACTATTTCATATCTACATATCGTTTTAGGTGAGTTGGTTCCTAAAACGTTAGCGATTCGCATGGCTGAGCGCGTTGGACTCTGGACGGCACCTGCGTTGTATGCTTTTTATTGGATTATGTTTCCAGCGATTTGGTTGCTCAACAAAAGTTCTGCTGTGGTGATTGCCACTTTAAAGCTGAAAGCTAAAGACGGGCATGATGCGCAGTATTCGCCTGAAGAGTTGAAGTTGATACTTAGAAGCTCCCGTCCTACAGAGCAATTTAACTCGACTGAGTGGAAAGTGATAGCGCAGGCTATTGATTTCAGAGCGCTTAAAGTATCAGACTTAATGCACCCATTCCAAGATGCTGCAGTATTGCTAGAAAGCGAGTCTTTTAAAACTAATTTAGCGCGTATTGCACAACATCGTTATAGTCGTTACCCATTTATAGCAAATGATGGTCAAGTAAAGGGAATTGTTCATATTAAAGATCTCTTTATCGCATTAAGCAAGGATGTCAACTTTACTGACATACAAAGCTTACTGCGTCCTGTGAAGTTGGTTTCTCCAGATATTTTCGCCACGGAGTTGTTCCGTCAGCTCCAGCAAGGTGCGCCACATTTAACGATTGTTGCTTATGAAAATAACCCTCCGATTGGATTTATTACCTTAGATAACTTGCTGACTGCATTGGTTGGCGATATTCGCGATGAGTTTAGGCAGTCGCAAAGTGAATGGACAAAGCTTGATGATGGATCGTTGTTAGGTAAAGGCACTATTCCCATTAATACCTTGGAGCGTACGCTGGGCATCGATATTGAGTCGGTAGAAGCTGATACTGTGGCAGGGTTGGTACTTTGGAAGCTTGCAGAGTTGCCTAAAGAGGGTCAGCGCATCGAGTTTGATCAGTTTGTTGTGGTAATCAAAAAAATGGCCGGTCCACGTATTGTGCTCGTAAGGGTTTACCCAAAAAGTGAGTCGCAACAATCAATCCATTAATCTACCTTAATGAGGTTTGGCATTTGCATCTTTTTAGCGTGACTTGGCGAAGTTAAACTTACTCGCCACCTCTGCAATATTTTCACCAAAGAGTTTTGCTGTTTCTAGGTCACCGATATTCACTTCTGCTACGTCAGCATCTGAAGGGGTTTGCATCATTGCGCCAGCAAATGATCCTATATAGTTAACGTCATCCCGCTTTGCGGCTTTTGTGTTCGATGGCATTAACCCTGTGCCGACCCAAATCCCAGAGTGTTGCATTGCTAATGTAATAAAGTAATGAATCGTTGAATGTTTATCACCGTTCATGCTGGCGGAGTTAGTAAAGCCACCGAATATTTTGTTTCTCCATTGCTGTGTAAACCAAGCTTTAGATGAGGCGTCGGCAAACTTCTTGAACTGCCAAGTGACTGTTCCCATGTAGGTGGGCGAGCCAAAAATAATGGCATCTGCCTGATGGAGCGTTTCCCATTCAGCATCTGTGATATTCCCTTCAGCGTCAATGCTAATTAACGTAGCGTTTGCTCCTTTGGCTACCGACTCTGCTTGTTTCATTGTGTGGCCATAGCCACTATAAAACACTACCGCTACTTTTGTCATTTCTTACTCCTTATTTTCAATCTATTTATTTTTTGCGCTTGCAAATCACGATTGATGGATTGATTAACCAATTTATCCAAAATTTTATTAATTTGTGGCGCTATCACTAATATTGATATAAATACGATTGGCCATGCCGTAATAAACGATGAAAGCCATATACTTAAAAAATTAATCATCGACTCCTGTCGAATATAAGTTATTGCTGCCGACACTGTGAGCGCTGTACTGAACGACATCAGTACAGCAAATATTAATCCTCTGTATTGGTTGGAAATGCTTACCAAGGTAAGGTGTCTCCCTCATGGAAAAAGCCGCCAGTAGGGCCATCATTAGGCAATGTAGCTAAGCGCACGGATGTTTTATAGCTGTCCTCGATTTCCATCGGTGCATTTGTGCCGCCTAGCGCTGTTTTAACCCAGCCAGGATGTGCCGAGTTAACTTTTATGCCGCTACCTTTCAACTCGCTTGCTAAGTGAATGGTATATGCGTTCAAGGCAGTTTTTGACGCATTGTAAGCAAATGCTTTTGCAGGATCTATTGGAGAGTTTTCCATGCTATGCAAAGTTAATGAACCTAGGATGCTAGATAAATTAACGATTCGACCAGCATCTGATTTTTTAATTAAAGGTAATAGTTTTTGCGTTAATGAAATAACGGCAAATAAATTAGTATTGAATGTATGGTTAAGTGTCTCTTGGCTGATAGAGCTACTGGTGTTCTTACCCATAATACCTTCAAGAAGAATGCCGGCATTGTTAACTAAAATATCCAATTTTCCATATTGATTATTTAAGTAGTTAAATACTTCGTCATTCGTTGCCTGATCATCAGCATCGTAATGAACAATGTCAGCTTTAATTCCTTGTGCTATCAGTGACTCTAAGGCTATTTGGCTTTTAGACACGCTTCGTACGCCCAACACAACAGTTATTCCTAACTCACCTAACTTTTTAGCAGTTTCAAAGCCAATACCACGATTTGCGCCTGTAATGAATGCAACTTTCCCTTGATGTGATGCCATGATAATTTTCCTTGTTTAAATAATGTAATCCAAGTTACATTATTTCATTCAATTTAACTCAAAGTCAACAATAATATGTAATCCATGTTATATTATTTATAAATACGAAAGAGTAAAGGTAATAAAATGGCGGTAGCAGGGCGTCCAAGAACGTTTAATAAAGATGAGGCTTTAACTAAAGCCATGTATGTTTTTTGGGAAAAAGGCTACGAAGGCACGACGATGGCTGACCTTATTAACGCGATAGGGATGAAAGCCCCCAGCTTATATGCAGCATTTGGCAATAAAGACAGCATTTTTAAAGAAGTGGTATCTAACTACATGCCAATTGTTGTGAATGGCCAGCTTAAGGTGTTAAACACCACGCCAAACATAGCATTAGCGGTTGAAGGAGCACTGCAGGAGTGTCTTAAGCTATTTTCAAGCAATGAAAATCCAAACACTTGTTTAGTAATTACCTCTGCGATTAATACCTCACCAGAACATTCTGAACATGGAGAGCATCTAAAAGAACTCCGTATTGCATACAAGCAAGTTTGGGTAGATCGATTTATAAAGGCTAAGCATGACAATCAACTGAGTGAAGCGGCAGACCCCACTATATTAGCCGAGTACTTCACGACGCTCATACAGGGCATGGCACTGAAAGCGAAAGATGGTGCTTCAAAGCAATCGTTAGAGGAGACTGCCAAGCTTGGGCTGAAATGCATGTATGGATATTGCAGGTCATTAACTAGTTGATGACATCATCAAAAATAAAAGTCATGTATTTGTGGTAATAGCTAACGCAATACACCTTAAATAACAATTTTTAGGATTAGAATTAATCTAGTGTTGTTGACAAAATATGACGGTCATCAAGACATATTGTTATGTAACAACATGGTATTACAATATAATTCTTCTAGCGTAGATTAGTAAGTGCTAAGGCAATATTGCTATCTAAAAAAACAGGAAGAAAATTGATAAGCCCCAAAGTTACAATAGATGAATTAGCGCGGCTTCAAACGTTAGCAGATTATCAGATATTGGACTCTCCCCCAGAGGAGGCCTTTGATAATTTAACAAAGCTTGCTTCAGAGATATGTGGAACACCTATTTCACTGATTTCACTTATTGATGAGTCAAGACAATGGTTCAAGAGCTCCTATGGATTAGCCGCAAGTGAAACCAGTCGAGATATTTCTTTTTGCGGACATGCCATACATGACGATGTGTTGTTTGAGATCAGTGATGCCCTTCAAGATGAGCGTTTTAGAGATAATCCGCTGGTCACTCAAGACCCATATATTCGCTTTTATGCAGGCTTCCCTTTAACTGCTAGTAATGGTAGTAAGTTAGGTACTTTATGTGTGATTGATAAAGTGCCTAAAAAGCTCGATGAAAGTCAGCGTATTTCTCTTGCAAGAATTGCTAAGCAAGTGATGTCTGAATTTGAACATCGAAAAACACTGCTGGAAACTGCAGAGCTTTCTAAAAAGTTAGCCAACTCAACTATCTTTTACGATGCGCTTTTAAATAGTGCAGACGAGTCAATTATTTCAACTACGCCTGATGGTGTGATTACAAGTTTTAATCAGGGTGCTGAAAAGATGCTTGGTTACGATGCTCATGAAGTGGTGGAAAAATTTACACCTGCAATTTTTCATGATCAAGCTGAGATTATTGACTATGCTAAAACACTGAGTAACGAGTTTGGAAAAACAATTAATCCAGGTTTTGAAGTATTTGTACTAAAAGCTAAGTATGGGCATCCTGATAGTCGAAGATGGACTTATATTCGTAAGGATGGGCGCAGAATAACAGTCAACCTTTCAGTGACAGCGTTGATTGATGATTACGGCGTATTGTTAGGGTACATGGGCGTTGCGCGTGATATTTCTGCTGAAATTGAGGCGCAAAACTCGTTAAAGAGTCTCACCTCTATTTTAGAGCTAACCGGTGAAATGGCTAAGATAGGCGGGTGGCAATTTGATCTGGAAGATAACGGGATCAAATGGACAAAAGAAGTTTTTAAAATCCATGAATTAGAGACAATTGATCCGCCTCCACTGGAGCAAGCCATTGAGTTTTATCCACCAGAAGCTAGATCTGCCATTCTTAGTGTCGTTAAAGATAGCATTGAGAATGCATCATCATGGGACCTTGAGTTGCCTTTTATCACTGCCAAAGGCAGATGTATCTGGGTAAGAACTCAAGGCTCTCCAGTCTTGGTGGATGGCAAAGTGGTGAAGCTGATCGGGGCATTTCAAGATATCACGACGCGTAAAAAATCCGAACTTGACCTGGCATGGCTTAACCGAGCGTTGCTGATGTTAAGCAAAACCAATCATGCAATTACTCAAATTAATGATGAGAAAAGACTCATTATTGAGATATGCCGGATTGCAGTAGAGGTGGGTGGGTATCGCATGGCTTGGGTTGGCTATGCGGAGGATGACGAACGTAAAAGCATCAGCCCACAAGCATTTTTCGGTGATTCGGGTAAAAGTTATCTGGAAACAATGAATTTAAGTTGGGCGGATGATGGCTCAATTGATCAAGCCCCTGCAGGTGAGGTGATAAGAACTGGCAAAACACATGTGATTGAAGATTTGCTGTCAGATGAGTCATTCCATTTTAAAGAGTTGGCTAGACATCATGGTTATAGAGGGCTGGTTGTATTGCCACTTAAAGATCGGCAAAAACCAATTGGGACATTAGCCTTATATTCTACTGAAGTCCGGAAGTTTTCAGATGGTGAGATTGAGTTGTTGCAAGAGCTCACCGATAACTTAGGGGCAGGCATTAGTAATATCAGAGCGGAGAAACAACGTCAGCGATTAAGTAATGCAATGGTCAAGGTTGCCCTGAGCGTTAGCAGTGCAACAGGGTCTAACTTCTTTAAAGAGCTTATCAGCGGGATAACGGAAACATTAGAGGCCGATGCTGCATATATAGCGCAATTGCAGTCTGTAAAGCCACTAAAAGCAAACACGCTGGCTGTGGCGTTAGGTCAGGATCTTAAAGATAATTTTGAATTTGAAGTCCCCGATACGATTGCACAGTCCTTCTTTGCTGAAGCTGATTTAGTGATTGTAAAAAACCATGCGGACAAAAATTTTCCTCATTTAAGCATGATGAAGTTTCACCCCTATCAGGCTTTTGCTGGCTTGTATTTATACGACTCTAAGGGGAACGATATTGGATTGTTATTTGTATTTTTTAAGCATGCGATACAAGATCAATCCGAAGATTTGATTAAATCCATTCTTAAAATCTTTGCAGCACGAACAGCCAGTGAGTTAGAGCGGTTGAATGATGATTCAATTATTCAAGAGCAGGCATCATTACTTGATAAAACAAACGATGCTATTGTCATTTACGATATGGACCTCATGGTTAAATATTGGAATAAAGGCGCAGAGGCGCTTTATGGATGGCGCGCAGACGAGGTCTTGAACCACCCAATCCAGAAACGTTTACGCCAAGATCAGAAAGCACTCAAGCAGGCATTAACGGTTTTGCTGAAAGAAGGTGAGTGGAAAGGTGAGGTCACTAAAAGACACAAAAATGGCCATCAGTTGATTATTGAAAGCCACTGGACCTTGATGCGCGATGTTAGAGGTCAGCCAAAATCAATATTTTCTATTAATTCAGATATTACATTGCGTGTGAGCGCAGAGGATGAAGTGCGAAAACTTGCATTTTATGATGCACTAACTGCACTACCTAATCGCAGACTGCTACTAGATCGTATTGAACAAGCGTTATCTTCCTCACGCAGAAAGTTACAGTTTGGTGCTGTCATTTTTATCGACCTAGATAACTTTAAACAATTAAATGACACTCTAGGCCATGACAAAGGCGATATTTTGCTTCAAGAAGTGGCGAAGAGGTTAAAGCAATGCGTCAGAGATCATGACACTGTGGCAAGGTTGGGTGGTGATGAGTTTGTGATCTTAATAGAAGAGCTTTCTGCAGACTTAAACCAAGCAATAGCTTATGTTAGGATTGTTGGAGAAAAGGTATTAGAGGCATTAAATAACACTGTTGATTTTGATGGATATTTACACACTAGCACACCTAGCATGGGTGTCGCTATGTTTAATAGAGACACCAAAAGTGTTGACGAGGTATTAAAGCAGGCAGATATCGCCATGTACCAATCTAAAAATGCAGGTCGTAACCGACTTACATTTTTCATGGAGTAACTCTCTTAAGTATTGGGATGATAACTTCTAGTTACTCATTTCCATCTAGTTTGTCTTTATAGTTTTGGTTGAAAACACTTTAGGTAGCTTAAATGCGAATAGGCATTCATCTAAAGTCTCTTGCGTGTTGCTAATTTCTGATTTATCTAACTGATAGATGTTATTAAACGCATAACTCGCTATTGTGACGCACAGACTTTATTACGACCTGTTTTTTTAGCCTCATAGAGTGCTTTATCAGCTTTGCTAATAAGTACGTCAATATTGTCATCTTTTGAGGTCATGGATGACACCCCAATTGAAATTGTCATTGTTAAAGGTAACCCGCCACTAGGCAGAGGCACTTTTGAGTTTTCGATGGCTAATCTTAAACGTTCCGCAACTTCATAAGCCTGACTTTTGTTTGTTTCAGGCAACAGCACGGCAAACTCCTCTCCACCTAATCTTGCACAAATATCAAAGTCACGCAGGGTGCTTTTCGCTATATCGGCAACACTTTTGAGTGCTATATCTCCCACTTGGTGCCCATGCGTGTCATTAACGGTTTTAAAGAAATCAATATCCAACATTAATAATGAGAGTGGACTGCTAAAGCGATTTGCCCGGTTTAACTCTATCAACGCTTGGTTCATGAACCAGTCTCTACTGTTAAGGCCTGTTAAGTAGTCGTGATTAACCTTATGTTTTAATTCATCTTCTAGTGTTTTTTGTTTTGAAATATCATTTAATAACCAAAGCGATAAATGTTTGTCATAAGAAATGGCGGCACCACTAATATCAATCCAAATCTTACTGCCATCGACTTTCTTCATTTCAAATTGTGTACGGTAGGGTTTACCTACTTTTAGTGGGTATGCGTCTCGTCCTACAGTGTCGAACATTTTCTCATCGGCAAATAGCATCTTGGTTGATGACCCTAATAACATTGACGGTGGGTAGCCAAGAATCCGGCTGACTGCTGTGTTACACCAAACAATTTTTCGGTCTTTGAGCATCATGCCGCCAATCATTTCGTTATCTAGAATGATGCTAATTTCTTCAATATGACGATGTAACCTAGAAATGAAGAAGCCGACAAGGCCTGAGGTAATTGAGAAAAATATGAGTGAAGAATACGTAGTGGCATCGATAGAGAATTGATGATAAGGGGGAATGAAGTAATAAGCGCCAGCAAGTCCTGCACATAACGCTACTAGTAGGCCTAGGTATGCACCACAGAAGTAAAAGCTCAATATAATGGCTGGATAAAATGTGACAAAAGGGCCACCACCACCTTGAGGTAAAATAGTGAAACGGAAAGCAAGTGCGAGCGAGAATAGCAGCAGCGCTAACGCAAACCGGTAACGTAGATCTAGTTTCTTATGTGAGAAATTTAATTTGAGCATGAATGTAAAGTTTATCGCTAACCATCATTTGCATATTTAATTTTACTATATAGCGATATGTTATCGTTCAATGTGCTAGTAAAGAATGTAAGGTCTTAAGTAAGGTTCATATTTAACTAAGTACTAAACAAGCTATTTGTTTGTATGTTAGTTGAAGAATACCGAGTTAACCACCTAACAGGCGCAATGTGGCCGCTTACTCAGGTGTAGATTTATGGTTGGTGCCAGCAAAAAATTGAATGAAAACTTTATTTAGTTGCTACAACTGATTGAATAAGTTCAATGGTCATAGTTTAGTAAAAGGAATTGAGATGAAAGCAGTAGGACTTACCCGATATTTAAGTATTGATCATCCAGAGTCACTCCTAGATTATGAGCTACCCATTCCCGAAGTCAGTGGCAAAGATCTGCTAGTGCGTGTGCATGCTATTGCGGTTAATCCTATTGATACCAAGGTACGCCAACCAAAAGATAAAGTTGAGCTAAATCCAAAGATTCTTGGTTGGGATGCTGCAGGAGAGGTGGTTAAAATAGGGCAGGATTGCACTCTATTTAAACCCGGAGATAAGGTGTTTTATGCAGGAGAAATCACGCGCTCTGGTTCTAATGCTGAGTATCAATTGATTGATGAACGTATTGTTGGGCATATGCCAAAAAGTTTAAGCTATGAACAAGCCGCTGCACTACCTTTAACCTCTGTCACCGCTTGGGAGTCTTTGTTTGAGCGATTGGAAATCTCATTGCAGTCTTCGTCCAATCAAGGTAAGTGCATATTAATTATTGGTGGAGCAGGAGGTGTTGGCTCTATAGCGATACAACTCGCTAGTAAACTGACTGGATTAACAGTGGTGGCCACAGCCTCACGATCAGAGACTAGCCAGTGGGTGCGTGATTTAGGTGCGCACCATGTTGTGAATCATCAGCAAGATCTTGTGCAACAAATGGCCGAAATTGGTATCTCACAGCCTGATTATATTTTCTGTTGCAATGATACCGATGCATACTTCCCTGTGATGGCAGAGCTGATTAAACCACAAGGGCGCATATGTTCTATTGTAGAAACGATGAAGCCTGTAGAGATGAGCCTACTTAAGAACAAAAGCGCCACTTTTGTGTGGGAGATGATGTATACACGCTCTATGTACCAAACTGTAGACATGATAGAACAGCATCATATTTTGGATCGCGTTGCCAAGCTGGTGGATGACGGACAAATAAGAACCACCATTAACGAAACGCTATCACCTATTAATGCAAATAATCTTCGTCAGGCGCATGCTCGGATTGAAGCAGGTGCAGTCATCGGTAAGATAGTATTAAGCGGTTGGAGATAATTGTCATTTACTTTTAGTCGTGATGAGTTTGACGAATCAAGTAGTAGCAAGCCAAACTCTGTGTGAGCGCTTAGCGACACTTCATGATTTTGCTTAAGCCTCATTCATGAACACTGATAGCGTGATACTCGAAATCAGGTACATAATGAACTCACTCGAACAAGACATGATGTCGGTTCAAAAAACAAAACTTTGGAGATTATTATGTGGACAACACCAGCAGCGACAGAAATGCGTTTTGGCTTTGAAGTAACAATGTACGTAATGAACAAGTAATCTTAATTGTTCTCAAGTGCTACAGAACCCAGCTTAGTGCTGGGTTTTTTTATGAACTTATAAAGCAGCTCTTTTTAAAATAGAAAGTCTTGTCATTCCTATCGATTAGATTGATAATAGCAAAGAACGAACGTTTGTTCTTTGGTGGATGAACAATTTAAATAGGATATTGACATGACTGATTTCAACCAAACTCAAGCCTTTGATTTAGAAAAGCTAGGCCAGTTGCGCGATTATTTTGCAAGCTATCACTCCTTACCAAGTTATAGCTACATGCAGCAGCTTCTGAATATGCGCTCTAAAGATACCATTTCTAAGTTGATTGCACGCTTAAAGTTGATGGGTTTTCTTGACGTCGCCCCTGACAAAAAGCTAAGCCCAGGTAGAAGGTTCTTCGAGCGCCCCCTATCCAATAGCACGGTGCAAGCTGGTGCTTTCAGTGCTACGCATCACGAAGGTGGGGATTACATCACTATCGATGAGCATTTGGTTAAAAAACCATCCATTACTGAGCTAATTCCAGTTAGAGGTGATTCTATGAAAGACCTAGGCATTATGGATGGCGATACTGTAGTCGTTGAGAAAAGACCCACCGCGAATATCGGAGATATTGTAGTCGCCATTATTGATGATAAATTCACGATTAAGACGCTTGGAAAAGAAAACAATCAATTTGTATTGATTCCTGCCAATAAAGAATTTGAAACAATCCGTCCTAAAGAGCAGTTTTATATCTATGGTGTGGTCGCTGGGCAGTTTCGCACTTACTAATAATATCAATTTGGTTGATAATAAATAGTGACGTCATAACAGTAGATATTGAATGCGATGAACCTATTTTATTCTGCCAAACAACTTGCGTCTGACTATAGATTGTTTCAGTTGCGACAACAACTCGCTATTTTGTTTTGTCTGATACTAGTAATGCCTCTTAATGTGAGTGCCGAGCTTATTAGTGGGCGTGTCATCGCAGTTGCAAGCGGCGATACCATTACCATATTAAATTCAAACAACACAAAATATAAAATAAGACTGTCTGGGATTGATGCGCCTGAAAAAGCCCAACCCTATGGCATAGCGTCTAGAAAGTCATTATCGGATTTAGTAAATGGCAAGGAAGTTGATGTAGAGTGGTTAAAGCTTGAAAAAAAACATAAACGTGCTGTAGGTAAAGTGCTTCTAAATGGCGTTGATATCAATCTGGAGCAAATTAAATTAGGCATGGCTTGGTTCTTTCTTCATTATCAGAATGAACAGCCATCACAAGATCGCATAGATTATGAAAATGCACAAATCTCAGCAGAAGAAAAGCAAATAGGACTTTGGGTCGATAAAAACCCTACACCGCCTTGGGAGTTTAGAAAACAAGGTAGAATTAATTAGCATAAGCTGATTGCTGAAGCATGGTGTTTTGATTAAAACCCAATCATGTAATTAAAGTAAGCTGTTGTTGACCCAGTACTTTGGAATGGCAATTGTTGGTAATAAACATCACCTAAAATACGTTGATTTTTAGACACTGCATAATAAGCACCTGCAGAAGCTACTGTTCTGGTGCGTTGAATGCTGTCGTTGAAGTTCTCAGAAGTCAGTCCACTAATGCCTGTTGAGGTGCCGGAGTATTTGTCTACGCTATGTTCTAAGTCGTGCTCAATACCCAAGCTTGCCGTTAGCGTAGCTTTAGACGTAAGAGCATAATTGAGCTTTAATCCCACTAGTCCAGTTATTGAGCGATCAGTTAGTGAGGCATAGCTTAAAGGCGTACTAATATCACTTTCAGTGTAAGAATCTTGTTTGATGGAGGTGTGGCGTAATGCAAAATAGGGACGCACCAATGTTTTATCTTTGTAACTAAATGCATAACTTAACTCACCTACATAACTTTGCGTATTCAGGTTCGTAGATCCAGTACCTAATTCTGATGTGCCAATCACATTACGAGTAGTTTTAATGTTTTTGTCTTGATAGGCATTGGCCAGTTTAACCTGATAGCCTAGGCTATTAGCATGTTGGTTCCAAACTACAAATGCACCCATCAAGGGATTCTTATTAGACACTTTGATACCTGTGGGCGCTGTGCTGTTTACATTCTGGTCAAAGAATCCACCAATACGGACATTAGGTGTGGCTTTATAACCTAATACCAATACAGCACTTGTGCTACTTGAATCTGGGTTGTCGACTGCTGTGAATCTGCCACCTCCAGAGATACACATCCCTTTAGAATCAAATAAATTACAGTCATATGTGTTCATGTTTGCAAAGTTGCTGGAGATAGCAGCTGCGTTGAAAACACCCCTTAACTTTTGGGCTGAGTTGCGAATTGAAGCTTGAGTGTCAGTCATTGATGGGCCAGCTAAAAACACCAGTAAGTCCCAACTATTCGCAAGTAATTCATTAGCAACCAAACTATAGCGATAGCCACTATATGTGCCATTGATTCCAGTTACACTAGATAAAGAACTAAAGCCTTTTAATACATTTAAGTAGCGATTTGCTGTAATCGTAGAAGCGTTAACACCAGGCACCAAAGTTGTCCCGGCATTGCCATAAATATTGAAGGCCATTCCACCTAGTTGACTAGGTGCCGATAGTTGGCCATAGGTTGAGGGATTCTGAATAATGATGTTGTAGCTAAGCGGTAAATAACCACTAAGCGTCACTGGAGCTGATAGTGAGCCACTCTGCCCCTGCAAGTTGTTAAACACATTGATCGAAGGTATAGGAGAGGAGTTGTTTCCAATGCTACCAAAGCCACCTGTAATATTCCCGACATTGGTCAGAGAGGTAATTGTTCCCTGGTTAGAGATGCCGTATCTAACCACTCCAGTGATCTGTCCAAAATTGACGACACTGACATTTCCACCTGCCTGATTCCATAACCCCCATTGGTTATAGGTATAAATAGAGCCATTATTGACCAAGGATGCTGATGTGGAAGTGCTCAGCACAACAACTGCTCTACCATTGACGCCAAATCCCGCATCGTTAGAGACAGTGACGCCTGAATTAATAGTGACATCAGCACCGGTGTTCAGCGTGAGGCCTTTTATATTTGAACCATTACAATTTGCAGATACAACTACCGTAGAGGTGACGGTTACTCCTCCATTACATAATGCATAGGCTTGCTCTGTGTGCATGGATGCAAGAAAAGCAAACATCCAAAGATATCTACTATCTGCGTTATTTGTTAGTATTTTGATACTGGCGCCTTGACTTAAAGACAAGCTTAGCGCTTGTGTATGCATTAATGCATGAGTAAACCATTGGGTAAATCTTAATTTATTTGATAATTGGTGATTTAACTTGGACTCAATAACAGCTTGAGACTGGCTTATAGCTAACACTTGATCTTTTAAAGATATCAATTTTTCAATACTGATTTTTCTTCTAGGCTTGGCTATATTACCAAATAGCTTTAACAACATGTTTATCTCCGGAGATGTTGTCAATATACACTTGAATGTAATTTTCTTAATTTAATTTGGCATCTATTTAGTTGTGTGATTCAAAACTATTCGCAAAGACTACTGAAATCTAGTAGATGAGGGGGTATTAAAAGAAACACTGCCACAATAAAAGGCTGCTATGGTGCGTTAGCGCATGCGGTAACAGATAGACGATAAAAAAGTGGGTCACCTGAAACAAGTGCCCACTTCTATATCTGTTTGGTGCGCCCGAAGAGATTCGAACTCCTGACCCCTTGGTTCGTAGCCAAGTACTCTATCCAGCTGAGCTACGGGCGCGAAAGCGTGCATTATACTCGAAGCTGAAAATTTATCCAGCAAAATATTCACACTTTTAAAACTTGGCGGAGAGCGAGGGATTCTTTCGCTACTCATACCAATCAACTACTTACGATAGTAGTGGTGTAACACTTGTAATGCTTTAATGTAACAAGGCGCGAATATTACTACAAAGATTAGCCCTAGTCATCTTCAATTCGCAAATATTTAAGATTTTTAGTGAATATCTATACAAAGAGAATGTTGTTGATAGTAGTTGTGAATCAAAGAATCCAGTTTTCGCGCTGCACTAACTCTACTAGCCTGATACACGTTACCCCCTCCGCTCGACAAACATCAGGAATTTTGGGGCTGCTTACTTTTCCATAATTTTCTTCGCTTATGACGATTAAAGGAGGGTTGTAGCACAATGCGAGTGAAATTACGAAAGGGTCTCCTTCAGACCTACCTTTGGTAGTATCGACGAGTCTAGGGTGTGTACCCATGATGTAAGCGAGCAGCGCTTGTTGATTATCATCAATATCTACCGAAAAGTGACTAGGTAAAGCTGTTGCCCACTTATGAATTGCATCATCTTTTTTCTTCAGCTCATTTATTACCTCTACAGATGCAATGATGACGCCGCTGTTGATTAGCTCTTCGACTCGCTCCCAGAATGAATGAAAGTTCTTTGGTGGATAAGCTCTTAGCCACGCATGAATTATGCTACTAGTGTCTATGCAGTACTTGGCAGTATCGCGCACTATCACCAAGATGCTCCTAGTTTATGACCCAAAGCTAATACATGATTTGTTCTAATGCCTAGATAGCCAGACACTTCGCTGAGAGTCAGTTTATCTTGATAGTAGTTTTGGAATACTAAGTCTATATACCTTCTACCATAATTGCTTAAAGTCTCTTGTGGCATATTGCGTTTGATTGGTGCTGACACATATGAGTGTTTTTCTTGGTCTTTCTTTTCGATATGCTCTTGTCTGTATTGCTCTCGCTTCGTGTTGTAGAAGTCGTTGTTGGTTAGGCCTAAGGTAAGAAGGCGCCTTACAGCTGCTTCTCTGCTAACACCGAACTTCCCAGCAATATGAGCAATTTCAGCATCATCCCAAGTAATTGATTGACCGTGTCGCAGCACTACAGAGTCTAGTTTAAAGATACTTTCAGGCATTAAGGCAGATGCGGCTACTCCATTGCAGAAGGCCTCTAAGGCTTTATCCTCAAGAGGTCTAGGAGAGTCAACCTCTAAATCAGAAACCCCACTCTTACGCAGCCCTAAATGAGCTAACTCATGTAACAGTGAAAACAATCTCCGTACTGGGGCATCTTTGCGGTTAATTACGATTACTGGTAGCTCTGGGTATGCTAAGGCAAAGCCTGATGCTTCTTCTGATGCTATGCGAATGCTCTGGAAAACGAGCACACCAGCTTTCTCAATTAGTTCTCGCCATAATGTGAGACCAGTTCTGCCCGATGTGTCACTCCTGTAAGGCTGTTCCGTTGTTGATAGTCCAAAGTATTCCCTCATTTTTAGGCCAGCTTGCTCTGGGCTGTCCTGAATGCTAATACTAAAGTTGAACGCTATTGACTCCTCACTACCTATATCTGTGAGCATCTCTTTAGCGAGCATGCGACGTTGATTGGCTATCCGAATCTCCTGAGTAAGTTCAGGCGAGAATTTTCTGGGAGACTCAGGTGAGGTTCTGCGAAAGTCGCTAATTACCATGAAGCCCATTGGGACTTCTTGAAGGTAGAAGACACTTAACGGTCTCTTGTAGAGGGTGGCTAGCTCTCTTAATTGCGGAATGGATGGAGCTGAGTCCCCACTCTCCCAAGAAAGAATTGTATCTAAAGTTTGTTTAATAGAAGCCGCTACTGCTTCTTGGGAGAATCCAGCAGACTGTCTAGCCCAAATCAAAATCTCGGGTTTAATGTTTGCGAATATGCGTATTGCCATCAGTTGCTTCTATTGGGCTAAATATTAATAACTTAATAAGTTCCTATCTTACACTTGATATGTTAAATTGAATACTGTTACATAGTTCAAATTGGATAACGAATAATGGCAAGTGGAGGAAAGCGCGAAGGTTCAGGCCCTAAGAAGCCTATGAGTCCATACGGAGAGAAGACCTCTGTTATCAGAGTGCCGAACAGCATCAAGCCTGATGTGTTGGTGTATCTCGAGGCTTTCAAGAATAAACCAGCTAAGCAATCAGAGCCTATGCCTCCAGCACTACAAGCTTCACTTAATCCTATTGCATTAGCTAGGCCTATTTACAGTGCTAAAGTGTCAGCAGGGCAATCTCGTTTCCCTTCACCAGCTCAAGACTACGAACAGAAGTTTTTAGACCTTAATGAGCGATACATCAGCAATCCCCCAGCTACCTTCTTCTTTGAAGTTAAAGGTAACTCTATGGAGGGCGCTGGTGTATTCGAGGGTGATACTGTCATAGTCGATAGAGCAGTCAAACCTAAGTCGTCTAGTATCGTTATAGCAGCTGTAGACGGAGAGTGGATGGTGAAGCGACTGTATAAGCGAGGGAATGTCGTTAAGCTGCTTTCTGAGCATCCAGACCATGCGCCAATTACGTTTTCTGAGGGGCAGGAGCTGACTATCTTTGGTGTCGTGACCTATGTCATTCACCAGCCAAAATAATCGCGTATACGCACTCTGTGATGCTAATTCGTTTTACGCATCTTGTGAGAAAGTATTTAGGCCAGACCTAAGAGATACGCCAGTTGTAGTCCTGTCGAATAACGATGGGTGCGTGATAGCTCAGAGTAAAGAAGCTAAGGCTATGCTGGACCTCTACATGTGCAGACCTTGGTTTGAGATTGAGGAAGAAGCGAAGAAACTAGGTGTAGTTGCGTTCTCATCTAACTATGAGTTGTATGCCAATATGAGCAATCGCTTTATGGCTACCTTGAGACAGTTCACTCCAAGGCAAGAGGTCTATTCGATTGATGAGTCTTTTCTTGACCTCACAGGTATCAAGCGAGACTTAGTCGTTTATGGGCAAGAGATTAAAGACACGGTAATGCAATGGACTGGCCTACCGATATGCGTCGGAATGGGCAGTACAAAGACGCTAGCTAAGCTTGCTAATCATTGCGCTAAGAAGCAACCTCACATGAATGGTGTATGCGACTTCACCAGCATGAGCGAAGCTGAGCTAGACGGCATCATGCAGCAGCTACCTCTATCGAAGGTATGGGGTATAGGCGGCAAGCTAGAGGCTAAACTCAATAAGGTAGGTGTTTATGATGTGCTTAGGCTAAAGCGAGCTAACCCTAAGCGAATAAGGGATGAGTTCGGGCTGCTGCTTGAGCGCACTATCAAAGAGCTGAATGGTGAGTCGTGGCTAGGACTGGATGAGACCTTAGCAGAGGCTAAGCAAGTAATGAGTTCTCGGTCATTCGGTACTAGAGTCACAACCCTACAAGACCTGGAGCAAGCCGTCAGTTATCATGCAACCAATGCTAGTGAACGACTTCGTAAGCAAGGGTTGTATGCTAATGCTGTCTATGTGTTTATACAGAACAGCCCGTTTGATAAGACGGAGTACTACGGAGCTAGCAGGGTAATAGCTTTATCGTCAGCTACAGACTGTACCTTGCAGATTGCGAAAGCTGCGCTATGGTTGCTAAAACGAATATATAAAGAAGGTATCTACTACCAGAAGGCTGGTGTCATGCTGATGGAGCTAGTGCCTGAGAGTGGGCAGCAGACAGATTTATTCAGCAATTATGCTAGTGATACTAAGAAAAGTAACTTGATGGCGACCTTAGATAGTATTAATAGAAAGTACTCTAAAGGCACAATCAAGTTAGCCTCTGAGGGTACGGAGAAGGCATGGGCGATGCGTAGAGGTTACAAGAGTCCTAACTACACAGGTGATTGGTCAGAGTTGCCAATCACAAGTTAAGATATGGTTATTTTATGCGAAAAATTAATGCATCACTCAGTACTCGTGAGAATGTTACAATAACTTTAACTAATGGTGGTAGAGCGTCGATAAATTCATCATCGCTTAGTTTACGGCGATTTGCAGACGAAATTATCTCTCTTAATTGAATCACATATGGACTAGTTGCAATTTCTTCATCAAGTGCATGTAATTTTTTAGATGTGTCATCTGCTAGTTTCAAGGCTTCGTTCAAGCGGCTGTTTTTTGAAATCTCATCTAGTACTTGACTCTCTTGATAAGAGTACTGTTCTTTGAGAAAGAGGGCAAGACTAGCTTTCTTTACTAATAGTGCCATCTCTTGCTTTGTAATTTCTAGGCTGTCAATAGCCTCCCTCGCCTGAGCATGCCTACCCTCAAGAGCTTTGAGTTGCTCTGTCGTTTCTGCCAAAGACTTAAGTGTGCCGACCTCTATTGATTGAATATCTGACTGAGTGATAGCAGGTCTCGTGAGTGATAAAAGCGCAGCTATAGATGCAAATGACCCAACTATTCCTGAATAAGTGAAGTATGTTGCTTCTTGGAATTGCCCATAATGAACAAGCACCCACCCCCCAAGGAAATAGATAAGACTAAGACCAATTACAACTTTATAAAAGTGACGCATTATTAGTACCCTGTTTTTTTTATTGAACTATAACATTAATTTTAGGCCATCTATCGTGTACCCATGCATACTCAATAGGTGTGGCTTCTGTAACAATGTAGATACGCTTCTCTTCTTTGCTTTGCACAATTAAAGCCTCAATCGCTGTACCTTCTCGCAGTTTTATCCAGTGCGATACCTTAGCGGCATCTTTCTCCATAAAGCTATTAACCGCGAGCTTAACGAATACAGGGCTATATCGCTCCCACTTACCTAGCTCAATAGAGTCAGACCTAGCCCACCCACCTTGAACAAAAGGAGCTTGTTCTTCTTTACGTCTGCCCCATTTAATCCACTCTACACTACCATCACTGTTAGCTACGGGTAGGGCAGCCTTAGGGTTAGGGAAGTACACATTCCACTCTTTACCTGATGGCTCCGTATACCTTACGCCTGAACACATAATGTCAGCCTACGAGTGCCATGGCAGCCATCATGATGCGGTCTAAGCCTCTTATTAGGTCAATTGCGCCCCATATGCCGCTAATTATTATTAATGATTCAAACATGAAGTAAAAGAGTTTATAAAATTTACCTTTGAGATATGGACTCCTTCCACTTAGTTGCGGTCGCCATGCAACTTCAGCTATGTAATAGTCCCGTAAGATGATTAGCACTATCATTGAGAAAAATAGAACTGTTGCATAAAAAAGGTAATACCAGCCAGCATGAAGATATGCCACCATTGCTGGTGTTATCTCTGCTTTTGGCTTTGAAGAAAAAACCGTTACAGAAGTGGTGAACGTGCCACCAGCTAATATAAATGCATAATTGACGAGTTGTGTGGCTCTACTCCTATTATCAGCTTGATGTGCATTAAAAGAGTCTAGTTCTTTACGTCTATCATTAGTATCTGCTTCATTCGCCATTAGTAATACCCTTATCAAATTTACAGTAAGGTTGTTTAGATGCTTAATTTATAACCTAATTTGTTTACGCCAATCCCAAGGGGCTACAGGTTTAGGCTCTAGCCATAAGCCTAGCTTGTTAGCCTTAGCTTCTTCTTGAGCATGTAAGTATGTGATTCTATCCTCGAGCGGCTGTTCTTTCTTGTACTTGCTGTAGTGCCAAGCTAGCCCTCGTTTAATTTGCTCTAGGTTGGCATCAAGGCCATTTACCATGACCTTACCTACTAAACGCTCATAACGGTCTCTTTTTGACCAATCAACTTGCACTGCCTTACCATACGCTAAGTCAGACAAAGACTTCTTAGATGCCTGTCCGAAAGGTTGCTTTTTCTCTGGTGCATCTATACCAGCTAGCCTAATCTTGTATTGAGTGTTGTTAGCATCTAGCAAAGTTATAGTGTCTCCGTCAGTAACACCCACCACTCTGCCTTCTAGAGTGTCTGCATAGGCTGCTGAGGTGAAGAGCAGAGCAAGTAGTAGGTATTTATTCATCAACGAATTATCTTACAGTCTCCAGAAAAAAGACATATGTGCTGGCTTTGCTAGACGTTCTAGTAAGCGATTCCTTTTAGAATTCCTGCGTCGCGGTAGATGTTATTAATACCAGTTAAACCTTGTATCAAATCCTTTAGCACAGGACCTGCTTCGTATGTCTGTCCCCCATCTCTAGAAACAAAGGTAGCTAGTCTCGTTTTTTGACCGCCAAAGAAGCCTCTTCCTGCATCAACGTTTGCAAGTATGAAGTGCATTTGTAATGCTTCTGATTGGAGTATTAGTGCGCCAGCTTCCATGTACATATCAAGTGTATTCCATGAAGATGGTAGGTCTAAATCCAGAGAGTTGCGACGTAGCACCTCCGTCCAATTTCGGTAAACAAGGTAGCTGCTCGTTGAAAATGGTACACGCTTGATGGATTCTAGGACTTGGTCAGATGATAGTTTGGACATTTGATTATTATTATTGAGTTAAAGAAGTGCTGTAGGTTAAGTATAACTTAACTCAAAAGCAAGCTGAAAAGTGTAAAAACTAGTTCTTAGTGTTTAAGAGCTAGTATGAAACTGGAAAAAGTATTTGCAGAGAGGATGCGCGAGGCTCGTGAGGCAGAAGGGTTGTCTCAAGAGGCGTTGGGTATACTTGCAGGTATTGATGAAGCTACAGCTAAAGTGCGTATAAATCAGTACGAGAATGCTAAGCATGCTCCACCTCTATCAATGATTAACACGATAGCCAGTGTTCTAAAAAGGCCAGTGACATGGTTCTTATGTGAAGATGATGTTAAGGCTCTTAACTTAGCAATAAATCAACTATCTAAGAGTAAGCGTCCTGAGGCTCTAGTACGCGCAATATCTGTTATTGAGTTGGATAGCAAAACTCAACCAGAGAATTAGTATGTATTCGCTGATACCCTTTAGAATAAGGCTCTAAAGCCAATAGCTCCAGAATAACGAATTACAGAAACGCGCTATAAGCGATTATTCTTGATTGGCCTTAGATTCGGTATCAAGTCAAAAGTCTACACGAGTAAGGCGCTTTAAAATTCACTCTATCGCTATTACCCAATCGCTGAGTAATGTGATTTATACACTTTCTAAGTAGCGATACAAAGAAGTTCTACTTATACCAAACTTATCAGCGAGAGCCTTACGGTTCTTACCGTGATTGGCCTTGTCAAGTGATACTAGCTCTTCAACCTGCTCATCTGACAGAGCATGCTTTCTGCCAAGATAAGCACCTGCTTCTTTAGCTAGGGCGATACCCTCTCGCTGGCGTTCTCTAATAAGGCTGCGCTCGAATTGAGCAAAAGCACCTAGCATCTGTAATGTTAGTTTAGAGAACGGGTCTGCCTCAGATGTTGTGAATACTAGGTTCTCTTTGAGGAACTTAACACTTACACCTCTCGAGTTTAGTTCCTCGACTATATTGAGTAGGTCTACCAGATTGCGAGCTAGTCTGTCTAAGCTATGCACAACAAGAGTATCTCCAGCTCTTGCATACAGCATGGCCTCTTTCAGTGCAGGTCTGTTAGTATCCTTACCACTAGCTTTATCCTCAAACAATCTATCAAGTCCAAGTTGATTTAGTGCTTCTAGCTGTCTTGCAGTGTCTTGTTCAACAGAGCTAACTCTAGCGTAACCGAGAGTGTGTCCTTTAGTGTTTATGATGTTACTCATACTGACTCCTTAACGATGTGTTAATTAAAGTCTAAGAGTTAAAGTTACAAGTGTCAAGTAATTGCGTATGTGACCTATATGGTACATATATACGAGGTATATAAGTACTCGTAGAGTGTAGCGTATGAGTACACTCTAACTTAACAGAGTGTATAACTAGTAGTAGCGCTGAGTACTTATGCTAGTCGTTCTTGATAGCAGTATTTGTAGTATCTTGTAACTACTTAGAGTGCGTAGCTATTGGCACTAGTCTGGATTGCTATAAGAGATTATTCTACAGTTACTAGGGGGTAGTGGGGGTTGTTGGTACTTGCACTAGCTCGAGGTGACTGTACGTACTGCTATTACAATTTTTGGTATCGAGTGATAGGAGCTATTTAAGTCTTATGATTAGTCTCTTTATTTAGTACTTCATTAGTTTCGTGGATTTTACTTTTTGAGTTACATACTAGGTAGCTTCTAGCATCACTTCTATGCTCTGCTACATATGTTATTTTTGGTATTCTAGTGTACTTAGTTGTTTATCAACTTGTTGATAGTACTTAGAGCAAGAGTAGTATTTTTTTTGTGGTGTATTACTCAAGGAGCATCCGCAAGTACTCTGCTAGATATATGCTTATGTTGTATTCTTGCATGCTTCACCCCATTAATTATGAAGATTCTTATCCTATAGCAGGGGCTGAACATTTAAGTGATAGCTATCCTCTGCTAGTTGGCATTGGCAGGACTAACCCTGTTACCTTGTACTTAGTCATAGCTTCAACAAGCGGACGTAAAGGGTACTTGTCTGAACCATAATTATCAGCAACATCACCGCTACTGTGGCCTGTAATTGCGTTGTGTACATCTGAGGGGATACCTGCCATTCGGGCATAGTCCTTGAAATTGTGCCTGAAACTATGGAAGACCATCTTGGTGTCAGCTACTTTGATGGTGTTGCGCAAATAATTACCAAACCACTTTGACCAGTTACCACTCAATGAGCCATAAGCACTTGCGGGCTTGAGGTCTGGGAATACCTGCACACCTTTTTGGGATTGAACGTAGGCTATGAAGCCCAGTGCAATCAAGTTTTGATGAATTGGCACGCGTCTTCGGCTACTGGCATTTTTAAGCTTCTGACCTTCCCCTTCATCTGTGATGCTGAGCACCCACGCCTGTTGAGAGTCCTCGCTCTCATCTTGATAGCTTTCTTGATAAATGTCACCAACTTGCAGCTGGCACAATTCGTCTAGCCTAGCACCAGTATGAAGCGCTAAGAGCGGTAGCCAGAATGCGGCCTCACCTTTACCTCCTTTTGGTCTATCGGAGCTAATGTAAATAGGTGAGTTAAAGATTGCATTCAGCGCTTCCAAATCGAACCCACTTCGCTTCGTTCTGGCTGATACGTTCGTCTTAATTTTTGTGCCTGATGCTGGGTTGGTTTCAATAATTGCTTGAGATGCTGCGTAACCGAGCAGGGTGCTTAGCAGGGATAGATACTGATTGGTATTTGCAATGCTTGAGTCTGCTGCTAGTAGCCCGTCTTTGAATGCAACCACATGCACTTTTTTAATGTCTGTAATCGGCAGCCTGCCTACAATGCTCTCGAAGCGACTGATAACTCTAGTCATGATGTCTACCGTCTTGGGACTAGGCTTGCGTTCATTAGCCCACTTACTAATAAGTTCACTAAGCAACTTACTTGATAGTGTCGATGTAACTTTGGATACAATGTCCTTGCTAGCTTTGAACATTGAATCGGTGAAGGGTATGCTCGTGTTGTTGCGAAGGGAGGTCGCTGCCTTAAGCTGTGCCTCAAGCTTCCACATGGGCGCAGGATTATCCTCGAAAGGATGCTCTCCTGTTCTCAGATACTCCTCAGCATTGCCAATTAGATTCTCTAGGTAGTCATTGAACTGTTGCCAAGAGTTATTAGTGATGGCCTCCTCTCGAAGTAGGCGGAGGCGTTTATTAAACAAGAATGCGTACGTTTCTGCATCATCAATCGTGAGGTCTTCGTAGAGCCTAGGACGCTTTGATTTGATGGTTTGTGTTGCTGGTATTGACTCTGTGCTTTCAGGTGTCTCTTCGAGTGGGGTAAGGGCTGAGATGAAAGCCACATCATAATGCACATCCCACTTATGGACTTTAATTTTGGCGGCATCTCTGTCCTTAGTTCGCAGAGAGAACATTATCTCTTTACCAAAGATTTCGACAAGGTTTACTGGAACTTTACGACGGTAATAGTAAGTGCCATTACGTGGGGTTAAATGTGTACACATAATCTCTCTCGTTGAGGTTGGTGTAACACACACTGGGAAAAAGTAGGTTGTAAGTACCTGATTCTATGATAACTCTAATAAAATCAAGTACTTTATTTGACTTGGCGGAGAGCGAGGGATTCGAACCCTCGATACAGATTTAAGCCCGTATGCTTCCTTAGCAGGGAAGTGCCTTCGACCACTCGGCCAGCTCTCCGTTTACTTCAATTACGCTTCTTACGAGGGCGTGATACTACGCTAAACGCTTTTAAAAATCAACGTTAACTTGCAATTATGCTGCTTCTAATTCAAATGCTTTGTGTAAGACACGTACGGCTAGCTCAAGATATTTTTCATCTACCACTACTGCGATCTTGATTTCAGAAGTTGAGATCATTTGAATGTTGATGCCTTCTTCCGCTAATGTGCGGAACATTTGGCTTGCAATGCCTACGTGTGAGCGCATACCTACGCCTACGATAGATACTTTAGCGATTTTATCGTCGCCATTGATCTCACGTGCGCCAATGTGGCCTTGAACTTTGTCGCGCAAGATACTTAGCGCTTTGTTCATTTCGTTTTTATGTACAGTGAAGGTGAAGTCAGTTGTACCATCCGCACCTGTGTTTTGGATAATCATATCCACATCTACATTTGCTTCAGCGATAGGGCCCAGGATTTGGTAAGCAATACCAGGTTTGTCCGGTACACCTAATACAGTGATTTTGGCTTCGTCGCGGTTAAAGGCAATGCCAGAAATAACGGGTTGTTCCATTGTATTTTCTTCCTCAAATGTGATTAGTGTGCCATCGCCTTCTTCTTCAAAGCTTGATAGCACGCGTAATTTAACTTTATATTTGCCTGCAAATTCAACTGAGCGGATTTGTAGCACTTTGCTGCCTTGTGAAGCTAGCTCTAGCATTTCTTCAAACGTGATTTTGTCTAGGCGGCGTGCTTCAGGCACTACGCGAGGGTCTGTGGTGTAAACACCATCTACGTCTGTGTAGATTTGGCACTCATCAGCCTTTAATGCAGCAGCTAGCGCAACACCTGTGGTGTCAGAGCCACCGCGACCTAGTGTGGTGATGTTGCCATTGGCATCTACGCCTTGGAAGCCCGCGACCACGACCACATAGCCATCATCAAGATCTTGTTTAATATGATGTTCATCAATACTCAAGATGCGCGCTTTGGTGTGCGAGTCATCAGTCAGAATTTTAACTTGTGAGCCAGTGTAGCTTTTTGCTTTAATACCTAGTTCCATCAGTGCTAGCGCTGTCATGCCGATAGTGACTTGCTCACCAGTTGAAACCATCACATCCAGTTCACGTGGATCAGGGTCTGGCATGATTTCTTTAGCTAATGAGATAAGCCTGTTAGTTTCGCCAGACATCGCAGAAACTACGACGACAATTTGGTGGCCTAGCGCTTTATAGCGAGCAACACGTGCCGCCAGACTTTTAATGCGCTCTGGATTTGCGACTGATGTGCCGCCGTATTTTTGTACAATAAGTGCCATAAAATATTCTTTTAACCTTATTAACTGTATTAACTTTGTTTAATTTTAACAGCAACAACCTGTTAGGTAATGCGGTCAGCGCGTTCTCTGGTGATTGAATAGCTTTTTACTGTTATTCAATCAACAAGCCAATCATCACCGACTTGATACAAAATCTATCGTATGTTCAGTGTGTAGGCTGCATAACAACACACTAGGACATTTGTTAGCATTGCTAGTGGCACTGGTTTTTCAAAAATTACTGACACTAGAAAAGCTAAGTATTTCTTTTAAGACGCTTTAGTTTTAACCCAATCAGCTACACTTGCCAGCGCTTGAGGTAATTTGCTTGCGTCAGTGCCGCCTGCCATTGCCATATCTGGCTTACCGCCACCTTTGCCACCTACTTGACCTGCAACAAAGTTGACTAGCTCACCTGCTTTAATCTTGCTAATTAAATCAGCTGTCACACCAGCAGCTAGGCTTACTTTACCATCGCTTACACTGGCTAACACAATCGCGGCTGATTTAAGTTTGTCTTTCAGCTTATCCATCGTTTCGCGTAGTGCGTTTGCATCTGCGCCATCTAATGTTGCAGATAACACTTTGAAACCTGCGACTTCAATGGCTTGCGTTGCTAAGTCATCACCTTGTGAAGACGCTAGTTTCGATTTGAGTCGTGCTAGCTCTTTTTCTAATGATTTTGCATGATCACTTAGTTGTGCAACTTTAGCTGCTAATTCAGATACTGGTGCTTTTAAGTCGTTTGCTAAGCTTGAGATGAGTGATTGCTGTGTGTTGATGAGATTTAGAGCACCTTCGCCAGTGGTCGCTTCAATACGGCGTACCCCAGCGGCTACGCCACCTTCAGATGTAATCTTGAATAGGCCGATATCACCAGTGCGGCTTACGTGAGTACCACCACATAATTCGCGGCTTGAGCCAATGTCTAGTACGCGAACTTCATCGCCATACTTCTCCCCAAATAGCATCATCGCGCCAGTTTTCTGTGCAGACTCTATGTCCATTACACGAGCTTGGCAGACAGCGTTAGCTAATATTTCTGCGTTAACGATTTGTTCAACTTTTGCGATTTCATCATCGGTCATCGGCGCAGTGTGCACAAAGTCGAATCTTGTTTTACCTGTATCGACTAAGGACCCTTTTTGTTGTACGTGCTCACCCAACACTTCACGTAGTGCTTTATGCATCAAGTGAGTAGCTGAGTGATTCCGCATCGTGCTGGTTCTGGCTTGTGTGTTGACACGCGCAGTTACTTGGTCACCAACATTTAATGACCCTGTTTTTAACACGCCATGGTGACCGAATACTGCTGCTTGAATCTTTTGCGTATCTTCAGCTTCAAAAATACCGTTTGCACCACGCAACTCGCCGCAATCACCGATTTGACCACCAGACTCTGCATAGAATGGGGTGTTGTCTAAGACCACAACGCCAGTTTCGCCTTCTTTTAATGTAGAGACTGCGGCGCCATCTTTATATAAAGCGGTAATGTTTGCATTAGTTTCTAGCTTGTCATAGCCATGAAAGCTAGTCGCAACGCCGTCGTATTCAAGGTTGGTTGCCATTTTGAATTTGCCCGCAGCGCGCGCTTGTTCTTTTTGGCGAGTCATTGCTGCGTTAAATGCATCGGTATCAACGGCAACGTTACGTTCACGGCAAATATCTGCTGTTAAGTCGAGTGGGAATCCGTAAGTATCATGAAGTTTAAATGCTGTTTCACCATTAAACACTGCAGCGGTATTGGCAAGCTCAGTTTCTAGAATTGCCATACCATTTTCAATGGTTTCAAAGAAGCGATCTTCTTCTTGTTTTAAAATCTCTGTAATACGTGCTTGGTTGCTTGTGAGTTCAGGATAAGCGCTGCCCATTTCAGCCACTAGATCCGGTACGATTTTGTGGAAGAACGCGCTGCGTACACCAAGTTTGTAGCCATGACGAATTGCACGGCGAATAATACGACGCAACACATAACCACGCCCTTCATTACCTGCAATCACGCCATCCGCGATTAAGAAGCTACAGGCGCGGATATGATCAGCCAGCACTTTGAGTGATGGGCTACTCAAGTCTGCCGTTTTAGTTTCACGCGCTGCTGCTGCGATTAAGGTCTGGAATAAGTCGATTTCGTAGTTGGCGTGTACGTGTTGTAGCACGGCTGAAATACGCTCTAGGCCCATACCAGTATCTACCGATGGTTTTGGCAATGGGTGCATTACACCAGCTTCATCACGGTTGAACTGCATGAAAACGTTGTTCCAGATTTCAATGTAACGATCACCATCTTCATCTGGGCTACCTGGAGGGCCACCAAAATGGTGAGCGCCGTGGTCATAGAAAATTTCGGTACATGGTCCACATGGGCCAGTGTCACCCATCATCCAGAAATTATCAGATGCGTAACGCGCGCCTTTGTTATCGCCGATCCGAATGATGCGCTCTGCAGGCACGCCGATCATGTTATTCCAGATGGCATAAGCCTCATCATCTTCAGCGTATACCGTGACGGTTAGCTTATCTTTAGGTAGTTTGAATACGTCGGTAAGCAGTTCCCATGCGTATTTGATGGCATCTTCTTTGAAGTAATCACCAAAGCTAAAGTTACCTAACATTTCAAAGAATGTATGGTGGCGTGCGGTGTAACCTACGTTTTCTAAGTCATTATGTTTACCGCCAGCGCGTACACATTTTTGGCTTGAAGTGGCACGGGTATATGGGCGTTTATCAAAGCCAAGAAATACGTCTTTGAATTGGTTCATCCCAGCGTTGGTGAATAATAGGGTAGGGTCACCATGCGGTACTAGTGAGCTTGAACTGACAATCTCGTGGCCTTTGGATGCAAAGAAATCAAGAAATGCCTGGCGAATTTCGTTGCTGCTTGGGGTGCTGCTAAGTTGTATGGTCATAAAGTTTAATTTTAATCGCTTGTTTAATCGTTATCATTAACGGTTAGTATTTTTTTAATCAGTTCAAAGCCAAAACCACGGCTTTGTAAAAACCTTGCTTGTTTCGCCCATTCCTCACGATTTTGTGGGTAGGCCTTGAATTTCTTACGCCACACTTCAGTCGCGTTATCCAGTTCTGTCGATTTTAACGTTTCTACTGCATCCGTAATTAATTGGTCTGCAATGCCTTTTTCACGTAATTCATGCGCTATTTTAGCTGACCCAAACTTGGCTTTTCTCGCGTGAATAATTTGCTCAGTAAATCGCTGGTCTGAAAGCCATCCCCTTGCTTTAAAGTCATCTAGTAAAGCAGGGATGTCATCATTTTCGTCTGCATAGGCTTTTAGTTTTTTGCTAAGCTCGATATAAGAATATTCGCGCTTGGCTAAGTAATCTAAAGCGCGCTGACGCAGCGATTTAACGACAAAGGTTTTAGTCATCCTCGCTACGTGGTGCAGTCATTGCTTCGCTTAATGATTTAGCATTAGCACGAATCTTAGCCTCTAGGTCCGCAGCAATTTCTGGATGCTCACGCAAGAACTCTTTTGCATTTTCCTTACCTTGACCAATTTTTTCGCCATTGTAGCTGTACCAAGCGCCTGCTTTTTCAATCAGTTTAATATTAGCGCCAAGCTCGATGATTTCACCAAAACGAGAAATGCCTTCGCCGTACATGATGTCAAACTCAGCTTGTTTGAACGGAGGGGCTACTTTGTTTTTAATCACTTTTACGCGCGTTTCAGAGCCTGTGACCTCATCACCTTTTTTAATCGCGCCAGTACGACGAATGTCTAAGCGTACAGAAGCGTAAAACTTAAGCGCATTGCCGCCTGTTGTTGTTTCGGGGTTGCCAAACATCACGCCGATTTTCATACGGATCTGGTTAATGAAAATCACCAAAGTGTTAGTGCGCTTGATGTTACCTGTTAGCTTACGTAGTGCTTGGCTCATTAGGCGTGCTTGTAAGCCCATGTGTGAGTCACCCATCTCGCCTTCAATTTCTGCGCGTGGGGTGAGTGCTGCCACTGAGTCAACGACTACGATATCTACTGAGCCTGAGCGCACGAGCATGTCTGCAATTTCAAGCGCTTGCTCACCAGTGTCTGGTTGTGAAATTAACAGATCAGGTACATTTACACCTAATTTAGCTGCGTATTGTGGATCCAGTGCATGCTCTGCATCAATAAATGCGGCAACGCCGCCTAGTTTCTGCATTTGTGCAATGACTGAAAGGGTTAGTGTGGTTTTACCTGAAGACTCAGGTCCGTAAATTTCTACGATACGGCCGCGTGGTAGACCACCGATACCTAAAGCAATATCAAGACCGAGGGAGCCAGTTGAAACGGCTTGAATATCTTCGCCGATATCACTATCTCCCATGCGCATGATAGACCCCTTGCCAAATTGTTTTTCAATTTGTGAAAGTGCGGCAGAGAGTGCTTTAGCTTTATTATCATCCATTGGGTTTTTACCTTTATTTTGAAGTGCTTAAATTAGCTTTCAATTATTCCATATTTTACAGTTTAGCGTAAGTCTCATCGGTGCTTAACCATGTGTATTTATGGCAATCATGACGAATAAATAATAATCTTGCTTGTGAAGTCAACGCGATCTTTTGTTATTCGTTATGTGTAAGCGTAGTTGTGTAATTTTAAGGAGAGTGACAATGAAAGTATTTCGTTCATTATTAGTGGCATTAGCGATAGGCGCTGCTACTTTGTCTAGTGCTCAAGCACGTGATTCTGTGAGTTTGTCTATTAATATCGGTGGCCCTGGTTATTATGCATATCCAGCGGTAACGCACTATGTTGCACCGCAAGTTGTGTATTATCCAACGCATCGTATTTATCACGGCGCACCCTATGCCTATCAGCCTTATCCGGCTGTTGTGTACAGAGGTGGACATTATTATTCAGGGCATCGTCACCATCGCGGACATGGTCATCATGGTGGTGGTCATCGTAGATAGTGTGTTAGGCTAGTTTTTCAATAAGCCCTGTTAGTAGAAAAGCGGTGGCTTGTTGCCTAATTTCAGAGCGGCTGCCTGAAAATTGCTGAGTACAAGCGAACATGGGTAACTGAGTGCCTACCCATGCAAAGCATACTGTGCCAACTGGCTTTTCTGGACTGCCTCCATCTGGCCCTGCGATGCCGGTAATGCTAGCTACAATATGGGCATGGCTATTTTTTAAAGCGCCTGTTGCCATTTCAGCGGCAGTTTGTTCGCTTACAGCGCCAAAGGTTTCTAATGTTGTTTTAGAGATGTTTAGCATTTCAATTTTGGCGTTGTTGCTGTAGGTGACAAAGCCTCTATCAAACCATGCTGAGCTCCCTGCAATGCTGGTCACGGCTTGCGCCACCATGCCACCTGTGCATGACTCTGCCAGCGCCAATAGGTAGCCATGTTGCTTAAGCTTAATGCCTAGATTGATTGCTAAAGCTGAGTGGTTATCCATTCCAAGACCTTTAGGCAAAATATAGCGTAGATAGCAGCTAGTAAATCATCCAACATCACGCCCAATCCGCCTTTTACTTGAGCATCGCATTGATGGATTGGAAATGGTTTCCAGATGTCAAACAATCTGAATGATAAAAATGCAACTAACCACCACTGCCATTGATTAATGGTGAAAGTGAGCACTAACATTATAGCGACGATTTCGTCCCAAACAATGCCGCCATGATCTGATACGCCTAGTGCCTGACCTGTTTTCTCGCAAAAATAAATTCCCACTAAAAACAGCAGGGTGATTAATGTTAATTGCGTTGTTAATGTGTAGGTGTGAATCAGCCAAAATAGTGGTAGTCCAACCAATGTGCCAAACGTGCCTGGGGCTTTCTTGGCAAGGCCGCTACCAAACCCTAGTGCAAAAAAGTGGGCAGGATGTGAGATTAACAATTTGAACGTTGGGTGTGAATGCTTGTTAACCAAAATGATCAAATCCTTTTTTAGTAATATTTAATATTTTTTGACAATGCGTAATAATGAGATCTAATTGTGGCGTGGTTTCACCAATTAAACTGAGCGGTAGCTGTAACTGACTACTTAATTGATGAATACAGTCACGTTGCAATTTAGGTGCGGTAAAAAGTAGTTCATAGTCGTCGCCTCCTGCCAATATGCACTGTTGTATGTTGCTATCATTTAGATGTGTACGTAAATAATCGTCACAGTTGATATTTTCCAGAGTAAGCTTCGCACCTAAATTGGATGCCTTAAGTATATGGCTTAGATCTGCGGTTAGGCCATCAGAGATATCAATACAGCTATTGGCAACGCCACGTAATGCTAGGCCTAATGCAACGCGAGGTGTTGGTGCGTTTAGCACATTAATGCAATAAGATAATGTGGGTTCCGTCAGCGCGATTTTGCCTTGAAGGTGAGACAGCCCTAGTGCAGCACTGCCTATCAACCCCGACACCCAAATATCATCACCAATTTGAGCCCCACTACGCTGAATTGCTTTGCCTGTTGGAACTTCCCCCATGATTTGTATGCTTAGGGTTAATGGGCCTTTTGTCGTGTCGCCACCAATTAAGTCAATATCAAAGGCTTGCGCACATGCGAAAAATCCTTTGCAGAACTCTGCAAGCCATGTTTCGTTAACTTCAGGTAAGGCAATGGCAAGCGTTGCCCATTTGGGCAGCGCACCCATGGCGGCCATGTCTGAAACATTAACCGCTAAAGATTTCCAGCCAATATTATAGGCAGGTGCATCGTGAAAGAAGTGAGTGCCCGCTACCAGCATATCTGCTGAAATTGCAAGCTGTTGACCTTGCGCTACACGAATTAATGCGGCATCATCGCCCACGCTCAAGTCTGTATGTTTGGTATTGCGTGTGAAGTATTTCGCAATTAAATTAAACTCGGACATTTTTGTTGTGCAATAGTGTGTGTTAGGCAGTTGGTGCTGATTTGGGTCTGAATGCTTTGACGATAGCTTCATTGGTTTCAATTCTTGGCATTGGGCTATCTGGTGTGCCAAGTAAGTCTATACAGTATGGAACTGCAGCAAATATGCCATGTACTAGCGTGTTTCCGGCCTCATCTTTTAAGCCTTCCAATGTTTGTGCAATCGCTTTAGGTTGCCCGGGCAAGTTAATAATTAAACATTGCTTGCGAATGACAGCAACTTGCCTAGACAATATAGCTGTCGGTACGAAATTTAAGCTTATCTGCCGCATTTGTTCACCAAAACCAGGCATTTCTTTATCGGCTACTGCTAGCGTTGCTTCTGGTGTCACATCACGTAAGGCAGGGCCTGTGCCACCAGTAGTGAGAATGAGCTGGCAATCTTGAAAGTCCACTAAATCTATTAGTGTAGATTCGATCTCGTCTTGTTCGTCTGGGATGAGTCGAGCCTCAAGTGTAAATGGTGAGGTAAGTGTTTGTGTTAGCCATGCACGTAGGCTTGGGATACCTTTGTCCTCATATTCTCCACTACTTGCACGGTCGCTAATTGAAACTAATCCGATTTTAATGAATTCTTTGGTCATTTTTGTGTCACTAGTACTTAAGCAAGACTGAATCATACCATTACCAAACTCAAAGGATATTTTATGCCAGCTATTCGTGCCAAAAAATCATATGGAAATTTAGCAAAGATGATGTTGTTTTCCCTCGCTAGTCTGGGTCTAGTAATGTTTGCTCATCAGCTATATGCCGCGGATCAGAACCCATATGAGCAAAATTATAAAAGGCAGAATATGAATGATTTGAAATCATTGCAAACTAAGCCTGAGACTAAGATTTTTGTAGGTAATCATAAAGATGATGACAATATCACCATGTTAGAAGACGGATATGATTTGATGGGTACCTCAGGCTTTTCGTCAATGGAGGCGTCATCAGACCTAGCCTTGCAACATGCAAAATCAATTAAGGCCGATATTGTCATGGTTTATCAAAAATATGAGTCAGCGCAAGCATCGAGCTCAAAGTTACAACTCATTAAAGAAGCTGCGAATAAAGGTGGAGAAATTGACCCAAAAGATTTGGAAGATGGGCCTACACAATATCTATACCATGCAAGCTATTGGGCAAAATTGCCTATGCCTTTGTTTGGTGTGCATGTTATTAAGCTCAAGCAGTCCAGTGCTGATGAAGATACACCTAAAGAACTGCCTGGCTTAAAAGTGATAGCAGTGATTAAATCATCTCCAGCATCATCAATGGGGCTAGTTCGAGGTGATACACTACTTAAGCTCGGTGATGTTAGCTTAAAAAGCGCTGATGACTTATTTCTAGCAGTAAAGCGTTATGCTGGTCAAAAAGTGCAAGTTGAGTTTCAGCGAGGCGATATTGATATGAAAAATATCGCACAGCTAAATGTTCGCAAATAAAACCAACTTATTAAATTGAGGGTGTAAATAATTTTGTGTAAACGTCATTTTGCAGGAAACTGCTATTTTCAGAAATGGATAAAAAATGACGTTACCAAAAGCCTTACCCAACGATTTAATTGATAGCCTGCTATCAAACTATAAGAAACCAGAAGACCTGATTGGTGAGAACGGTCTTCTCAAACAACTCACCAAAGCATTAGTTGAACGTGCGCTTCAAGCCGAGATGTCAGATCACCTTGGTCACGACAAACACGAGCCAGTCACCAATAGCACCGGCAATGCACGTAACGGTAAAAGCCGTAAAACTTTAAAGGGTGAATTTGGTGAACTGCCGATAGAAATTCCCCGTGACCGTGAAGGCAGCTTTGAGCCACAGCTTATTCCTAAACACCAAACCCGCTGGACAGGCTTTGATGACAAGATCATCTCACTGTATTCACGCGGCATGACAGTGCGTGAAATCCAGGCACACCTCACCGATATGTATGGCACGGAAATATCACCTACACTTATTTCAACTGTCACCGATGCGGTGGTGGATGATGTAAAGCAATGGCAGTCACGGCCACTGGATGCGGTTTATCCAGTGGTGTATCTGGATTGCATCCATGTCAAAGTACGTGATGCCGGTGCTGTCAGAGCGAAAGCAGTTTACCTTGCTATCGGTATCAATATGAACGGCGAGAAGGAAGTGCTGGGGCTATGGATTGCACAGACCGAGGGCGCCAAGTTCTGGCTCTCCGTGGTGACTGAACTCAAGAATCGCGGCGTGCAAGACATCTTCATTGCCTGTGTGGATGGCTTAAAAGGCTTTCCTGAAGCGATTGAAGCCGTTTATCCAAAAGCTGCGGTACAGCTCTGCATTGTGCATATGGTGCGTAACAGCCTGAATTACGTGGGTTGGAATAAGCGTGACCTTGTGGCTGCCGATTTAAAGCGTGTCTACACGGCAGCGACCGAGGCTGAGGCTGAACAATACCTAACTGAGTTTGAAGCAACCTGGGATGATGCTTATCCACCGATAGCGCAATCCTGGCGCAACAACTGGGCGCGCATCATACCGTTCTTTGATTATCCTCCGGAAATACGCAAGATCATCTACACCACCAACGCCATTGAATCGGTGAACATGAGCTTACGTAAAGTGACGAAGAGCCGGGGTTCATTTCCGAACGATGAGTCTGTGATGAAATTGTTCTATTTGGCGCTGATTAACATCAGCAAGAAATGGACGATGCCGTTGCGTGATTGGAAACCTGCATTAAATAGGTTTACTATTCAATTTGAGGAGAGGATGCCTCAGCAGTAATTAACCGACGTTTACACAAAATTCAGGACACCCTCATTAAATTGGACCTGATTCAGTTAGTTTAAGTGACTGAGTGCTTTCGGATATACCACTTTACTAGGCTGAATGAAGATGGCTCTATATGGGATTTTAACTCAGCCTGTGTAATGAGGCTGAGTGGTTTCTAATATTAAACTGAGTGAAATAAATCAGCGCCTATACTGACTATTTTTGAATGAGAAAAACAAAACCTTCTTCATTTTTAAGCTCTTGTAACAATGTGAATTGATTGTTTGCTACTAGCGTACGTATATTACTGATTGTACTTTCTTTACTAGTAATCACTTTGAGTATATCTCCGCTTGGTAAGGCATCTAGTGCTTCTTTTGTGCGGATAGTTGGAATTGGGCTGTCTTCATGGCGTACATCAAGAACGGAATTGAAATTTATAGTCATGATTATTATCACCTTGTTTGCTACATACTGATGCAGATATTAGTGCAACAGTATGCGATGGACTCTAAGTGTTGCGAGATTGCCTAAATATTCAGCAAGTCTAGCGCTTATGCTTCAGACTCGTCTTCATCTTTAGGAGTTTCATTGCTAGTAATGTCACGAAGTAGTTTAAAAATTTCTCTGCTACTTTTAGGAGGTTTGTTTGCGAGATGTTCTTTTTGCGCATTACGAATAAGTGCGCGAAGTTGCTGACTGTCAGTAGTTGGATGCAGTGCCATAAACTCAGATAATGCATTTGCGTCGCTGATAAGTCGATCGCGCCAGCGCTCTAGCCCGTGGAAATAAGCGTTTTCAGCGGTATTTTTGCCTTCCCAACGAGATAGTTGCTCGATAATCGGCGCAGTGTCAACTTCACGCATCAGGCGTCCCAGATATTGACGATGACGGCGTATTGCACCATTTGCAGTAATTTTTTTGGTATCCATCACGGCCGTGAATAGCTCTTCAGGCAGGTTAAGTTTGATGAGTCTATCTTTGGGAAGCTCGGATAAGCGTACACCAAGCGCTTGTTGCGCATCTGCCTCGGCTTTAAGTTTTGTTTTACTCGTAGGCAAGTCTGCATCTAAATTTGCATCGTTGCTTAATTCTGTATCTATTGTTGTCTTTTTAGGTTTCATGCTGAGGTATTATATCAGTTATGCAGTTGAGTTATTAACGTACATTTTTTTATAGTAGAAAGCGTTATGTCAGATTCGGGTTTTAGTTATACATTAGATGAAATTAAGCAGATGTCAGAAGACGTGCTTAAAGTTGCCAAGACACTTGGCGCGAGTCAGGCCGAGGCTGAGTTGAGCTTGAGTATTGGACAAAACGTTTCTGTGCGTATGCAGGAAGTTGAGCATATTGAATATAACCGTGATAAGGGCATGTCGGTCACTGTTTATTTTGGGAAACAAAAAGGTCATGCCAGCACTTCAGACTTGTCTCCACAAGCCCTCAAAGATACTGTTGCTGCTGCTTGTAATATTGCTAAATATACAGCAAAGGATGATTTCTGTGGATTGGCTGATGCTGATTTGATGGCTAGCAATGTTCATGATCTCGATTTGCATCACCCGTGGGATCTGTCTGTTGATGAAGCGGTTTTAATTGCTAAACAATGTGAAGAGGCCGCTTTAGCGGTAGATACACGGATTAACAACTCTGAGGGAGCGAGTGTATCAACAGGCACCGGATTTTTTGCTTATAGCAATAGCCATGGATTCACTGGAGGCTATCCGAGTTCACGCCATGGAATTAGTTGTTCGGTGATTGCTGAGTCCGGCGATAGTATGCAGCGTGATTATTGGTATGCCACAGCACGTGCACCAGAAGACCTGCAATCAGCTATAGAAATTGGTACGCTTGCTGGTGAACGTACGGTTAAGCGTCTAAATTCTCGGAAAATAAAAACTTGTCAGGTACCAGTGCTATTTGAAGCACCGCTAGCAAGTGGTTTAATTTCAACGTTAATTAGTGCAGTCTCTGGTGGTAACTTATATCGTAAATCTTCATTTTTGCTAAACAGCTTAGGACAGCAAATAGCATCACCTTTATTAAACATTAATGAAGAGCCTCATATTAAAAAAGGTCTAGCAAGCAGTCCGTTTGATAATGAAGGTGTGTCGACTATGTCGCGCCAGTTGGTCAAAGATGGCGTTTTACAGGGCTATGTGCTTTCTAGTTACTCTGCTAGGAAGCTGGGCTTGAAAACTACTGGCAATGCTGGTGGTAACCATAATTTAATCGTGCAGTCTGGAGGGCTAGATTTAGCTGGATTATTAAAGGAAATGGGCACAGGCTTGCTAGTTACTGAGCTGTTGGGTCATGGCCTGAATATGGTGACTGGTGACTACTCGCGTGGTGCAGCTGGTTATTGGGTGGAGAATGGCGTGATTGTGCATCCTGTTGAAGAGATTACGATAGCGAGCAATATGGCTGAGATGCTGAAAATGATTGTGGCGGTTGGGAACGATGTACTGATACAAGGTTCGAAACAAGTAGGATCTATCCTAATTGAGCGCATGACTGTGGCGTGTGAATAATGCGCTTCAGCGCATATATTCCACGGACAAGACCCTTGCGGTTTAGGCGTGTGAATAATGTGCTTTGACGTATGAATAATGCGCTTCAGCGCATATATTCTACGGGCAAGCCATATGCGGGCTTAGCACATATATCCACGCAAAACCTTTACCGATTTGAGCCTGTTAGTAGTTCGTTTTCGCATTTCCCTTAGGACTTTATAGTAAGCTGCGATGTCAGATGTTAGCTCTGTAGGCATTTACTTCATTTTCACTCTCCAAAAACTAAAAAGCCCACTACGTAGTGGGCTTTTTAGTTAAGTGACTATTTACTTCTCTTCTTCAAAGAACTCGTCTTTAATCAGATCTGTTGGCACTAAACCATCTTGAATCAGGCTTGCACGTCTTTGTAGATAAGCGTCACGCATGAATGCATATGGGTCAAGGGATGCATCATCAACTAAGTCTTTTGCATCAAGTAGTTCTGTACGTTTGTCTATAAATTGTGCGGTACGTAATTGGTTATGCAGGCGAATCTCACCAATATTGTGTGTATAGGTGATGGGGTCTGATGTTGTTGTATCAACAATTAAGCCAGCCGTATCACGAACGCTCGATGGGCCGACGAACGGCAACACTAAGTAAGCGCCAGATCCAACGCCCCAGTAGCCTAACGTTTGTCCAAAATCTTCTTTGTGAACAGGAATTTTGTCCATACCGGCTACATCAATTAAGCCAGCTAAGCCAAAAGTGCTGTTGATGACAAATCTACCTGTTTCGCTAAATGCGTTGGCAAATTTAAACTGAAACAAATTGTTCAGAATGTTGGTGACTGAACCTAGATTGTTGAAAAAGTTATTAACGCCTGTGCGGACAGGTGATGGTGTCACCGTTTTATAAGCAGTTGCGACAGGTTTGAAAACTGCTTTGTCTGTCACATCGTTAAACTTATAAACACCACGGTTAATGCTTTCTAATGGGTCTTTATTTGCCTGAGATGCGCAACCAGTCACCATCACAATAAGTACACAGGTGGCGAATAAAGAGAATATTTTTTTATGCATTTTTATGTTTCTTATTGAATGACATTATCGAATGTGGGGCCATTATACCAATTTATTTACAACTAAATATGGATAGCTACTCATGCAGATTGTTAACGTTTGTAAATTAAACTATTTGTTACATTTATGCAACAAATATTCAGCGGTCTATTTTGCGCCAAATTCATGATATTTGCGACAATATTACTGCAAATATCTTTTAGATTTATCTTATCAAGCACTAGTTAATTGTCATGTGTTTATATAGCCCCAGTACTCGTTCGCGTTGAGTGGCGTGGTCAACAACTGGTTGGGGATAATCTTGTCCAATGATGATTTTGATCGTGGATTGTCGCTCTGCCGACATAAGCCACGGCGCGTGAATTTCTTTATCATTACAGTTTACTAATTCAGTGACATATTTGCGAATGAATTTACCATTTGCATCAAAGCGCTCACTTTGGGTGATTGGATTAAAAATTCTAAACCATGGCTGAGCATCGCAACCGGTAGAGGCTGCCCATTGCCAGCCTCCATTATTAGCACTGAAGTCAAAATCAATCAGTTTTTCTGCGAAGTAACGTTCACCCCAGCGCCAGTCTATGAGTAGGTCTTTGACTAAAAAGCTGGCAGCGACCATCCTGAGGCGATTATGCATAAAGCCTGTATTATTGAGTTGTCTCATTGCAGCATCTACAAGCGGATAACCCGTTTTTCCTTCACACCATGCAGTAAAGAGATTTGTGTCGTTAGGGAATGGGATAGCCTCAAATTCAGGTTTAAAGGATTTGCCTGTTTGAAGTTGTGGGTGGTGGTGCAGTATTTGGAAGTAAAAATCACGCCAGATGAGCTCCGATGCCCAAGTTTCTGCCCCTAGTCCACCGATTTGTAATGCGGTTCTTGCTAGTTGTCTAATCGAGATTGTGCCAAAGCGCAGATGCACCGATAGATAAGATACACCTTTAATTGCAGGATAGTCTCGTGCTTCTTTGTAATGTTTTATACGATCCACAAAATCTGAAAACAGTGATGCCGCTCCACTCATACCTGTAGGAAGGCGCATATTGGATAAGTTCGTGCGTTGGAAACCTAGTGACTCAAGATTTAGTAAGGTTTCTGGTTGAGTTTTGGCGAGGTTATTTAAGTAGGTATCTACTGGATAAGGTCTAAGATAAAAGTCGTTAACGTTTTTTAGCCACATATTTTTGTATGGAGTGAATACACTATATGGCTTGTGAGCCATCGTTAAGACTTCATCTTTTTCAAAAATAACTTGGTCTTTGTAATGATGGAAATTAATGCTATTGGTTTGTAGTTGTTGTGCTACTTTGTTGTCACGTGTAATCGCACTAGGCTCATAGTCGTGGTTGGTGAATACCGCCTGCACTTCTAAAGTAAGTGCTAATTGCGGAATCTCATTGGCTGCGCTGCCATGCAAGACGATTAAGTCCCCTCCATTTTTTTGAAGTGAGGCTTTGAGCTCTTTGACGCTTTCCCAAATAAACTCTACGCGACGGTCAGCCTTATTGGATAGCTGATTTAATATCTCTGTGTCAAAAATGAAGGTGCAATAGACTTGTTGTGATGCCTTGAGTGCGTGGTAAAGCGCTGCATGGTCATAATCGCGTAGATCACGACGAAACCAAACAAGAGATTTTGAGTATTGCATGCGGGGTAAGCCATTCGTTAAATTACAGTGATTTTACCCCACTTGCAGCTACGCTGTTGAATGACGTTAATGCGCCATTGAGTTTTGTTTAGCTTCTTGCACCCATCATATATTTTCCGGGTGTTGCTGGTTTGGCTTCGTTGCTTGAAGGGGTAAGTAAACCAAGTAACAGCTGTAGATCCAGTGATAAAAGAATTAGTTCCTCATCACCAAGTGCGTCGACCTGCTCAAAAACTTCCGTCGCATATTTTGGGTCTTTAATCAGTTTGGCTGGGTTGACTGCACCAATTATTTTTCTAGCCGCAACAGAGAATTTTGACAATACAACTAAACATTGATTATCCATAATGATCCCAGAGAATTATTCTAAAAAAGTGCTGATCACTCAACAAATGCATTTTTATGGTGCATTTGTAAGTGAAATTAGGCGCTTATATGATTGATACTCTAATCCAAAGCATTAAGCATGCCAGAAGCTTAATGCTTTATTCTCGATGGTAGGGATGATTTTGAATTACGGAGTGTCCACGGTAAAGTTGTTCGCATAGTAGTACGCGGACAAAAGCGTGGGGTAGGGTGAGTTTGGATAAACCCCAAAGCCAATTGGCTTGTTGCTTAAGGCTGGCGTGAATGCCATCTGCACCACCTACAACAATACTGATATCTTTACCTAGTGTTTGCCAAAACTTCATTTTTTCCGCAAGTTGTAGCGTGGTGACCTCTTGCCCACGTTCGTCGCAGATAACTAAGAAGTCTTTGCCGGCGGCTTCAAGAATTCTTTTTGCCTCGGCCTCTTGGACAACCGCACTGTTTTTACCATCTGCGCGTTTATCAGGTTTGATTTCAATCATTTCAATGCTAAGTTCGCGCGGCATGCGCTTAATGTATTCTGCACAAGCTGTTTCTACCCAGCTTGGCATTTTGTGACCTACAGAAATAATCCGAAGTTTCAAGTGGCTTAAGTGATGGCTAGAATATGATGGGGGATAACACTTTGATGCAAGGAACGTGCCTCCCTGCACCAAATGGCACAGGGTGTTTTAAATCACTTACACTGGTTTAATGTGACTGCGGCGTGATTCTGCCTCGCCCCATAATTGCTCAAGATTATAATAAGCTCGGGTAGCAGGTACCATGATATGGACAACGATATCGTCTAAGTCAACCAACACCCATTCCCCTTCTTTTTCGCCTTCAGTGCCACGGATCGCGAAGCCTTTTTCTTTGATTTTTTCTCTGACGTTATCTGCAACAGCTTTGGCCTGGCGGCTAGAGTTTGCTGAAGCGACTATCATATAGTTTGTCATGCTGGTGAGCTTACGCACATCCATGACGCTGATATCAAAACCTTTAATATCTTCAATTGCATCAACTACTGCGTTTTTCATGGCCTCTAAGTCTAAATTCTTAGAAGCGGCTTTCGGGGTGTCTTGTGTCATTTAAGCGGCCTGTGCTGGTATTGCATTGCGTTGAGATTTTATGCGGTTTTCTTGATCCACATAAATTAATGTTGGGGTAAATTTTTCGAGCTCAATTTCACTGTAACTCGCGTAACTTGCGATAATAATAATATCTTTAGGGTCTGCCTTGTGTGCGGCAGCACCGTTCACCGAGATAATGCCAGAGTGGCGTTCAGCACGAATCGCATAAGTAGAGAAACGCTCACCATTGGTGACGTTGTAAATACTGATTTGCTCGTATTCGTGAATGTTTGCCGCTTCTAGCAATTCTTCATCTATCGCACAGCTACCTTCGTAGTGTAGTTCAGAATGCGTGACGTGTACGCGGTGCAACTTAGATTTAAGCATGGTTCTTTGCATGTGCTTAACCGATTTTCAAAAGGGATTGCATTATAGTCTTTTCAATCACTTAGCGCAAAAATCAATATTATCAATGAGTCTTGTGCTCCCTAGTTTCGCAGCAGCTAAGACAATAAGTTCGTTATCTTGGTTCGTTGCGAGCTTTAATGTGCTAGCTGTGCGTACTGATATATAGTCTACTAGCCAGCCTTGTTGCGTGAGTGTTTGTGATGCAGCCTGCTCTAAATCTGTAAAGCGGGTATTGCCTTGTTTGACTGCGTGCACAATGTTAACCAGACACTGGTATAGTTGTGTCGCTTCTGCTTTTTGAGCTGGTGTTAAATAGCCGTTACGCGAGCTCATGGCTAGCCCGCTGGCTTCACGCACTGTGTCGCCGGCAATAATCTGAATTGGTAAATTAAATTGTCTGACCAGCTCTTTAATCACAAAGACTTGCTGAAAGTCTTTTTTACCAAATATTGCAATTTGTGGCATCACCAAATTAAATAATTTCATCACAACGGTGGCTACCCCTGAAAAATGGCCTGGGCGTGAGGCGCCACATAGCTCTGCTGCGACGGGTGGCGGAGTGATGGTCATCGTTTGGTTCAAACGCTCACCATCAAAATCTGGATACATTTCTTGAACACTGGGAATAAATACAATATCTGCACCAGCATCTGTCAGTTTTTTGCAATCCGCTTCTAGTGTGCGCGGATAGTTAGCTAAATCTTCATTTGGGCCAAATTGAAGTGGATTCACAAAGATACTTGCTACTACAAAATCCCCATGTTCTTTGGCAAGGCTAATAAGCGCAATATGACCATCGTGCAAGTTGCCCATGGTTGGGACGAACGCAATGTTATTTTGTGTTTTTAAGGAGCTTCTGAGTTCTTTAACAGTGTGGATGCGTTGCATGGTTCTTTGCTAAGTAATAATTTAGTAACTATGCTCAGGCGTTGGGAATGTTTTGCTTTTGACAGCGTTGACATAATTGCTAACAGCCTGCTTAACACTATTCGTTTCACATAAAAAATTTTTCACAAAACGAGGTGCTTTAAATTCATGAGGTTGTTTGCTGGCTGCGCCATTATAAATACCAAGTAAATCTTGGATAACTAGTACCTGCCCATCACAATCTACACCAGCACCAATGCCAATGGTAAGTGCTTTGATAGATTCGGTGATATGTTTAGCCAACGTAGCTGGTACCATTTCTAGCACAATTAAACTAACGCCGGCATTACTCATGTCGATGGCATCTTGCGTGATTTGATGGGCGCTTTCTTCTGTTTTACCTTGTATCTTGTAGCCGCCTAGTTGATTCACAGATTGCGGCGTAAAGCCTAGGTGCGCACAGACTGGAATGCCTCGATCAATCAGATAACGTGCTGTTTGGACACGATCACCGCCACCCTCAAATTTCACCATTTGTGCGCCAGAGCGGATTAACCATAAGGCATTTTTGTATGCAGCTTCGTTATCGTGCTCATAACTACCCACAGGCATATCTGCAATAATCAAGGCGTTAGGTGCGCCAGCTGCAACACTTTTGGTGTGGTAGGTCATGTGGTGCATGCTGACATTAAGGGTGTTTTCAGCACCCTGTAACACCATGCCGAGAGAGTCGCCCACTAATAAAATATCAACCCCTGCATGCTCCATTAACTTCGCAAATGTAGCGTCATAGCAGGTGAGCATGGCGATTTTCTCGTCACGGTCTGCCATTTCATGTAGCCTAGTTAATGTCATGTACGTTAAGCTCAAAGAATTATTCAAAGTTTGGATTAAAGAACTCGCGTTGTCCTTTAATCTGCATGATGCGATTTAACAGTAAATTGAGTGAGCTGTCATTTTTAAGAATATTTAATTTCTCATTATTGACAACCAGCACTGGTGAGGCATCGTAGTTGTGAAAGAACTCACTGTAGGCATTTGCCAGCCGTTCTATGTACTCTCGTGGAATGTCTTGCTCGTAACTCACGCTACGTTCTTCAATACGCTCCATTAAAGCATCTATTGGTGTTTGTAGATAAATCACTAAATCTGGTTTAGGTGCCTTCAGTTGCAAGTGTTGGTAGATTTGATGGTAGAGCGCGTACTCTTCATCGTCTAGATTTAACCTTGCAAAGATTGGATCTTTTTCTAAAAAAAAGTCTGCCACAATTGGTTTGGCAAACATATCTCGCTGACTCAGGTCTTTGATTTGATTCGCACGCTGAAACAAAAAGAATAGCTGCGTAGGCAAACCATAGCGTTGTGCGTCCTGATAAAAACGAGGCAGAAAAGGGTTGGCTTCTGCTTTTTCAGACAGGTAATCGACTGGAAATTTATCAGCTAACATTTTTGCTAGTGTGGTTTTACCACTGCCAATGGGGCCTTCAACAACAATATATGGAAATTTATTAAAAATGCTCATGTTTTAACTAGAAGATGGTAATTTTTTGATACCTAACAACAGGTCAGGTGTCATGAATGCAGCTATTTTGCCATGATTCGGAATGAAAATATCTGGTGCGATTTCAAATAATGGCAATAAAACAAATCCGCGCGTATGCATGCGAGGATGGGGTAGGGTTAGTTTTTTAGTCTCTAGCGTGACATCTTCATACAGCAATAAATCACAATCTAATACCCGTGGTGCATTAACGTAAGGACGCTCTCTACCTGCTTGATTTTCTATGTCGAGGATGGCATCTAGCAATGCTTCAGGCGCTAGTGAAGTTTCAATTTCGGCCACTGCGTTAATAAAGTCTGGTGCAGTGACAACACAATCAACAGGTGCTGTTTGATAAAGTGATGATTGTTTTATAAGGCGAGTTTCGGGTAGATGGCGTAAAGCGATGAGTGCCTGTTCTACCTGCGCTTTTGGATTTTCTAAATTGCTCCCTAGTGCAACAAATGCCTGTTTCATCATGATTCAGATGGCGCGTTGCCGCTAGGTTTTTTACGATTTCTTTTTCTACGTTTTTTAGGGGCAGTGTCTGCTTCCAACATTGCTTGACGCGTTTCGTTGTCTGCCTCTGCAAAACTTGTCCACCATGTGCCTAACTCTGCTGGTAGTTCGCCTGATTCACAGCGCAATAGTAAGAAGTCGTAGCCTGCGCGATAGCGTGGGTGTGTGAGTAAACCAAAAGGGCGCTTCCCTGAACGCTGTTCAAAGCGTGGTTGCATGCCCCAAATTTCTTTCATCGTTGCAGTATAACGATTATGAATGGCCAGTTTCTCCGCTTGTGAGGCAAGCACTTCGCTCATTGCCATGTGTAGTGCAGGTATCGGTGGGTTGCCATCATTTTTATACACTTCCCAAGTGGCTAAGACCTCATGCCAAAGCAAGGTGGCAAATAAGAAGCTTGGGTTGGCTGATTTGCCAGACAAAATGCGATTGTCTGTGTTTTGTAGCGCAAGCATAACAAAGCGCTCACCCATTGGTTGTTCTAGCACCACATCTAGCATCGGTAGTAAGCCATGGTGCAGGTGTTGCTTCCGCAGTGCTGCGACGCTTTCAATTGCGTGGCCAGATAGAAACAGTTTGAGCATTTCATCAAACAGGCGGCTAGGGGGCACGTCTTCTAATAAGTCTGCCATTTTTGCGATTGGCGCCATCGTGGCTGGGTCAATTTGCAGTCCTAATTTGGCTGATAACCTGACGACGCGCAACATACGCACAGGGTCTTCGGCGTAGCGTGTTTCTGGCTTGCCTATCATGCGTAAAATACCAGCTTGAATATCTGCAAATCCTTGGTGAAAGTCTAGTACCTCTTCGCTGGTTGGGTCGTAATAAAGTGCGTTAGCGGTAAAGTCTCGGCGTGTGGCGTCTTCCTCTAAGCTGCCAAATACGTTATCGCGGATGATGCGGCCGCTTTCGTTGGTATGTGCGTCACCCTTAGCTTCGTGATGGCCGCGAAATGTAGAAACTTCGATTGTTTCATCACCAAACAATACATGTACTAATCTAAACCGTCTGCCAATGATACGTGAACGTCTAAATACACGGTTTACTTCTTCAGGAGTCGCATCAGTTGCTACATCGAAATCTTTAGGAACGCGTTTAAGCAGCAGGTCTCGCACAGCGCCACCAACAATATAGGCTTCAAACCCTGCTTTTTGCAGACCTTCAATGGTTTTTATTGCGGCATTACTTAATAGTTTTCGGTCTATCTGGTGCTTTTTGAGTGCAATGATCGTAGCGCCGTCTGTATTGCTACCTTTTCGTTTGGTTGATTTCTTTGTGCCTAAGATTGGGCGTGTGTTCTGTTGTGATTTTGCGTTCTCTGGTTTAGCTCGAAGCGCTGCTTCATGCTCAGTTTTTGCTAATTTTGGCTTAAAGATTTTGTTGAACAGTTTTCTTATCATGTTGAAATTATAGCTTAACCTAGTATTGAATCTAAAATTATTGATTCTAAAATCAGGAGGATTGATAAATCATCCTGATACAAAAGCGAATGTTATAAAAAGTGCCACTAGATTGAGCATAAGATCCTGTAATTAAAGAATCAATACGGTATTAAGCGTGCTCGTTTTTCCAGAGTACGTCAGTAATGCCGGCTTCTTTGTTAAGAATACGGCACATCACAAATAATAAATCAGATAGGCGATTTAAATATTGCAATGAAATCTCGGTCACTTTCTCGTTACGGTGCAATTCAATTAACTTGCGCTCCGCGCGGCGACATACAGTGCGAGCTAAATGGCAGAAAGCAGCGCTTTTGCTGCCGCCTGGTAATATAAACTCTTTTAATGGGCCTAACTCGCCGTTGAGATTGTCAATGGTCTCTTCCAAACCATCAACACAAGCTTGTTGTAATAATACGTAGCCTGGAATACAGATTTCTCCACCCAGATTAAATAAGTCGTGTTGAATTTTTGTGAGGGCGGCTTGTACGCGTTGAGAGACAGGCTCTGACAAGATTAAACCAATCACTGAATTTAGCTCATCTACATCACCCATTGCATCAACACGGATGCTATCTTTGCTGATGCGGCTGCCATCACCTAGCCCTGTTGTGCCATCATCGCCTGTGCGAGTGTAAATTTTACTTAATCGATTACCCATGATTGAATCCTTTTACGCGTGAGTTTTTGTATATTTGATGCTAAATTTTTGCAAAGTGACATTGAAGATTTAATAATCTCAACGGTTTATAATATGCGCATTGTAACTGATGACCGCCTTAACGATGACCGATCAATCTACCACGCATCACATGAAGCATAGGCCGATAGCTGTATTTGATTCAGGCGTGGGAGGCATCTCAGTGTTGCAGCATATTCATGCGCTGCTGCCTAATGAACAATTACTGTACGTTGCTGACAGCTTACACGCTCCTTATGGCAACAAAAGTCCACAAGAAATTCAATCACGTTGTATAAATATTACAGATTTTTTAATCTCAAAAAATGCCAAAGCAATTGTGGTTGCCTGTAATACAGCGACGGCAGCAGCCATTGATATGATGCGCGAAAAATATACTTTACCTATTATTGGAATGGAGCCAGCGGTCAAGCCCGCTGCAGAGGCTTCACGAAATGGCATTATCGGTGTGCTTGCAACCACAGGTACTCTAAAAAGTGCCCAGTTTGCAGGGTTGCTAGAAAGTTATGGACGCAATGTAAAAGTAGTGACACAGGCATGTGTCGGCTTGGTGGAGTGTGTGGAGCGGGGTGAGTTACAAACCGAGAATACTTTAAGGTTGGTTAAAAAATATTGTCAGCCATTGTTAGAGGAGGGGGCTGATACTATTGTACTTGGCTGTACACATTATCCATTTGTTCGACCATTGATAGAGCGCGTAGTGGGTAACAATGTCACCTTGATTGATACTGGTGCAGCGGTGGCTAAACAGTTGCAGAAACGCTTAGCAGGACTCGACTTGCTTTCTACTAACCCAGTGTTGGCAGATGTGAAATTTTGGACAAACAGCCAGGCATTTGATGCTGAACAGGTAATTGAGGCTTTGTGGAAGCAGAAGGCAGATGTTGGTTTTTTATAACTTGATATCGAGAGTAAGTTAATGATTCTTTTACTTTAACTCACTACCTATTAAGTTAAAGTAAAAGAATATGCATGACCAAGATTTTGATGTCAGAGATATTAAAACTGTTGAGTGTCGATAAAGCACTACTTTAAATTAGTGGTGATGACCAATAACTTCGCCAGCTTTTAATTTGTATTTTGTGCCGCAGTAAGGGCAGGCAACATGACCTGTTTTTGCTACGTCTAGAAACACACGCGGGTGAGATGACCACAGTGCTACCTCTGGCGTTGGACAATGCAGTGGTAAGTCTTTGGCTGAAACTTCGATTTCTTTTATATCAGACATTAAAATATCCTTATTTCACCATTCCCACTTTTGCGGGAATGGTGGTGCTAGTGTTTATACTAAAGTTAACCAATCTGCGTGTTTTGCAGATTTGCCTGTCACTACATCAAAGTATAGTTTTTGTAATTGTTTAGTAATCGGGCCAGCAGTGCCTGTACCAATTGCGCGGTTATCTAGCTCGCGGATTGGCGTTACTTCAGCGGCTGTGCCTGTGAAGAATGCTTCATCAGCGCCATACACTTCGTCGCGAGTGATGCGTTTTTCAATCACTTGGATGCCTAACTCAGTTGCTAGTTGCACAATGGTGTCGCGCGTAATGCCTTCTAGTGCGCTAGTCAGGTCTGGTGTGTATAGTTTACCGTTGCGAACGATAAATATGTTTTCGCCTGAACCTTCTGCAACAAAGCCGTCAACATCCAGCAACAAAGCTTCTTGGTAACCATCTTGAGCCGCTTCTTGGTGAGCCAAAATGCTATTCATGTAGTTGCCGTTTGCTTTGGCTTTACACATCGTGATGTTCACGTGGTGACGTGAGAATGATGATGTCTTAACGCGAATACCATTATCTAGGGCGTCTTGACCCATGTATGCGCCCCATTTCCAGGCAGCTACGATGACATGTGTAGACAGTGTTTTTGCAGAGATACCCATTGCCTCTGCACCGTAAAATGCCATTGGGCGCATGTAAGCGGACTCTAAATTGTTGTCACGTACCGCTGCTTTTTGTGCTTCTATCATTTCTTCTTTGCTGTAAGGCATTTTCATGCCAAGAATATGCGCAGAGCGGAATAATCTGTCTGTATGTTCTTTCAGACGGAAAATTGCAGTACCTTTGTCTGTTTTGTAAGCGCGAACACCTTCAAATACGCCCATGCCGTAGTGCAAAGTGTGTGTTAAAACGTGAGTGGTGGCATCACGCCAGTTCACCATTTTACCGTCATACCAGATTACGCCATCGCGGTCTGCCATACCGCCAGAAGTTGCTGCAGGGTTAGCCATGCTGAGTCCTTAAAATGCTTGAAATTTGCAAAAGTAATATTGTAAACGAGTGCGGACTTGGTTTGCAGTAATTTATAGCATTTACAGATAAATTTATCATGCAAGGTGTTGAATTTATTGTGCATGGTAGAATCTTTATCTATTAATGTTGCTACAAAAGGTGTGATTCAGTGAATAAATTCATGAGATTAATATTGCTTGCGCTTTTCATGGTTGTTTTAGCAGGATGCAACGCGGCAAATAATGAACAAAAGTTTAATGCGACGGATATTACAGGCGTGGATTTTGGTAACACGCTTAACTTGACTGACCATACTGGCAAGCCGAGATCATTAACGGATTTTAAAGGTAAGGTGGTTGCCTTATTTTTTGGCTATACCCATTGCCCTGATGTGTGCCCAACAACACTCACTGACATGAAGCAAGCCATGAAGTTGCTTGGTGGGCAAGCAAATGAGTTACAAGTATTATTTGTAACTTTAGACCCAGAACGCGATACGCAAGCGTTGTTGGCCGAATATGTGCCAGCATTTGATGCAAGTTTTATTGGTTTGTATGGCACGAAAGAGCAGACTGCATCCGTGTTAAAAGATTTTAAAATCTTTGCGGCAAAGGTTGAGAATAAAGGACGTAGCGGCTACACCATCGATCATAGTGCGGGCGTCTATGTGTTTGATAAAGCTGGCAAGATTCGTCTATATATAGATTATGGTACTAAGCCAGATGCGATTGCGAGTGATGTTAAGAAATTATTGTAAAACTAGCTGTAAAACTAATTGAATAGTCTTATATAACGTGTAGCTTTGGCGACCATGCTTTGAGTTCTTTTTCTGCCGCTTTGTAATCGGGGAAAATACTTGCGACTACCGCCCAAAACTTTGCAGAATGATTCATTTCTTTCAAGTGTGCCAGCTCATGACAAACCACGTAATTGATAATGTGAGGTGGCGCTTGCAATAAGCGCCAGTTTAGCCGAATCTCTTTTCTTGAATTGCAACTTCCCCAGCGTGAGCGTGCGTTTGACAGAAATAATGGGGGCGTAGGCACACCTAATTTAGTCGCGAAAAGTGATAAGCGTCTTGAAAAATCAGTGAGTGCTTGTTTTTTATACCACTGCAGTACTTTTCTCTCTATCACCCTTGGTTCATCGTGATTAGGCATCGCTAGTGCTAAAAATCCAGGGGTATATTCAACTGCTCTTGAGCGAATATCTGGTTTTGTCACAAGGATAATTGGGTTGCCCAGTAGTAACAGTTGATTACCATCTTGCCACTGCATCGGTTGTTGTTGATTCGCGCTGCGAGCTTCTAGTTTTTTAAGAATCCAATCCGCTTTCAGTACAATCAGGCTTTCTAAATATGATTGTACGATGCGCTTGGGCGCGTGTATCACCAAGCCATCTTGTGTGATTTTTAGACCAACGGTGCGGCGCTGCCTACGTTCTAGTGTATAGTGAATTTGCTCGCCAGACGGCAACTTAATGGTGTGGCTCATGCGTTAAGCGTTGCCATTTCAGATTCTATCCAATGTTCAACTTGGCTATTTAATGCGTCAGTTTTTACATCGGTGGTTTGAATCGGTTTGCCAATGTGTATCTGAATCACGCCTGGTTTTTTGATAAAAGAGTTTTTAGCCCAGAACTCGCCTGCATTATGAGCCACTGGCACTACCTGCGTTTGCGTATGGCTTGCAAGCCATGCACCACCAATGTGGTATTTGCCACGTTCACCTGGTGCTTTACGTGTACCTTCAGGAAAAATCACGACCCATAAGCCTTTTTCTAATCTTGCTTTACCTTTTGCGACGAGCTTTTTGAGCGCTTCGCGGCCTGCGCTACGATCAATCGCAATCGGTGATGACATGGCTAAGCCCCAGCCGAATATTGGAATCCACAGTAGTTCACGTTTAAGTACGTAAACTTGGGTAGGGAAAATCGCCTGAAAAGCTAGGGTTTCCCAAGCTGACTGATGTTTTGCCAAAATAATGCTCGGGGTGGTGGGGATGTTCTCTAACCCTTTAATTTCATGGCGAATATTACAAGTAATGCGCAGCCACCAAATCATGCTACGCGCCCAGCCTGAGATGAGAGTATTACGTGTTACAGGGTGTAGCGGCATTGAAAGCAATGCAATGAATGTAAAAATTGGCGCAGTAATAATCTGCCCGAGTAAAAATAACGTGGAGCGTAACAGTAGCATGGTTTAAGTGTTTTCTGAAATGATATGTTGCACTGCTTCGCTCAGATCTGCAAAAACGAGGGTGTTGGCAGGTAAGTCATTAGATTTTAACGTATCCTCGCCTTTACCTGTGCGTACCAAAATTGGCTGACAGCCTGCATTGGCAAATGCTTGCAAGTCTCTGAGAGCATCACCAATACCAATGACTTGGCTAAGATCGACAGAGAAACGTTTGCCAATTTCCTTAATCATGCCAGTTTTTGGTTTGCGGCAATTGCAGTTGTCATCAGCGGAGTGAGGGCAATAAAATACCGCATCAATACGTCCGCCTATCATGAGCAGTTCGCGGTGCATTTTGTCATGAATGCTATTGAGGGTTGCCATGTCGAACAAACCACGGCTAACCCCTGATTGGTTAGTTGCAACGACCACCCTAAACCCAGATTGATTCAATAGCGCGATGGCCTCGAGGCTGCCGGGGATTGCAATCCACTCATTAGGGTTTTTAATGAAATTGGCGGAGTCTTGATTAATGACGCCGTCGCGATCAAGGATGACAAGTTTCATATTTACTTACACTCCGTCATTCCCGCGTAGGCGGGAATCTAGGTAATTCAAAAATCTAGTATTCTTACAGTAATCTATCATTCCTGTACTTCACTTTGACTGGATTCCCACCTATCACGTGAGAATAATGCATTTTAATGCATATATTCCACGGGGATGACCTTTACGGTTACGCGGGAATGACGATTCGGAAAATATAGTGATTAACTGGCCAGTTTAGACAAATCTGCAACGCGGTTCATGGTTTGATGCAATGTCGCTAATAAACCTAAGCGGTTTGCTTTTAGTGCCGCATCTTCTGCATTCACCATCACGTTGTCGAAGAAATCGTCGACAGGCGCTTTTAATGCCGCCAGTGCTTTTAATGAGTTGGTGTAGTCGCCAGTTTCAAACTGTTTGTCTGCTTCTGGTTTTACTGATAGCAGTGCGTTATTTAATGCAATTTCCGCAGGCTCTTGTAACAAGCTTATATTTACTTGCGCTTGAATCTCACCTTCCACTTTTTTCAGTATATTGCTGACGCGTTTGTTGGCTGCCGCTAATGCAGGGGCTTCGGCAAGCTCAGCGAATGTGCGTACAGCAGTAAGACGTTGCGGAATCTCACTGAGTAGGGCAGGGTCGAGTGAAAGCACTGCGTCTACTTCTTGAGCTGTCGCGCCATTTTCACGCAAATTAACGCTTAAACGGTCAAAACAAAATTCTTTGATGGCTTGTACGGTTGCTGCGGTATTGGCTGCATCATGCTCAAATGCTGAAAGCACATCTTGAATCAGTGGCTCAAAGGCTAACGATAGTTTGCCCTCAATCAGCATGCGGATGATACCCAACGCTTGCCTACGCAAAGCAAATGGGTCTTTATCGCCAGTAGGTTTTTCGCCAATGCTAAATAAACCAACTAATGTTTCAAGTTTATCTGCCAATGCAACGGTGATGCCTACTTGATTGCGAGGTAAGTCATCGCCCGCAAAGCGTGGTTTGTAATGGTCTTCAATCGCAAAGGCGACTTCGTCATCTAAGCCTTCATGTTGTGCGTAGTAGCGCCCCATAATGCCTTGCAGTTCAGGGAATTCGCCTACCATGTCAGTAATTAAGTCAGTTTTTGCCAATTGTGCGGCTAGACCTGCTTTTGCTGTTAAATCAGCACCCCCCAGTTGTTTGCCGATAGCAATAGCAATAGCACTTACGCGCTCAGCACGCTGACCTTGTGAGCCTAGTTTGTTGTGGTAAACCACTTTTTCTAAGCTGGTGATGCGTGATTCCAGTGTCTTTTTGCGGTCTTGGTCAAAAAAGAACTTGGCATCGGCTAAGCGTGGGCGTACCACGCGCTCGTTACCGCCAATCACTGCAGATGGGTCGGCAGGGTAAATGTTCGACACAATTAAGAACTTATTCGTTAATTTGTCATTGCTGTCTAATAATGGGAAGTACTTTTGATTCGCCTTCATGGTAAGAATCAAACACTCTTGCGGTACTTCTAAATAGATTTCTTCAAACTGACCAAGCAGCACATTTGGACGCTCTACCAATGCAGTCACTTCATCCAGTAATGCATCATCGTCAATTGGTTTAAGGCCTTCTTTAGCGGCCGCTGTCGTGAGTTGGCGTACGATTTCAGCACGACGCTCAGAAAAGCTGGCAATCACTGCGCCTTCTGTTTTAAGTTGTTCTGCGTAGCTGTCTGCGTTTTTAATCACAACATTGGCTGATGCCGCCTCAAAGCGGTGGCCTTGTGTTTGATTGCTTGCATTTAGGCCTAGTACGCTAGTAGCGATGACATCACTGCCATGTAGTGCGATTAAGCCATGTGCTGGGCGTACAAAGTTAACGCTACTCCAGCCATCTGCCAGTTGGTAAGTCATGACTTTAGGAATAGGTAGTTTCTGTATGGCTTCTTCAATGGCTTTTTGTAAACCATCGTTAAGCACAGCACCTTTTTGCGTCACTTCTAAAAACAAGGCTTCGTTTTTGCCATCCATTTGCTTGGTTAGCTGTGAAACTGCGGCTTCGTCTAAGCCCATGCCGTTTAAGCGTTTAATCAGGGCAGGGGTAGCGTTACCGTTGGCATCTAAACCTACGCTCACTGGCATGAGTTTTTGCGAGATTTGTTTATCTTTAGCTTGTGCCTCAATCGCGGTAATATGCGCTGCCAAACGGCGCGGTGTTGCAAAAGAAGTCACTGCGGAACTTTCGGTAGATAAGCCCTGTGATTTCAATGTTTCAAACAAAGTGCTACTGAATGCATCGCCCAGTTTTTTCAGTGCTTTTGGCGGCAGCTCTTCTACAAATAATTCTACAAGTAAGTTTTGTTGTGACATGATTTAAGCAACCTTCTTATCTTTTTCTTGTTTTTCTTTATCAAGCTTGGCTAGCACTTCATCTGCCCAATCTTTTGGCGCCATCGGGAAGCCAAGTCTTGCACGGCTATCTAGGTAGCTGGCAGCAACTGAACGTGCTAAGTTGCGAATGCGGCCAATATAGCCAGCGCGCTCAGTCACAGAAATCGCACCGCGAGCATCAAGTAAGTTAAAAGTATGGGCTGCTTTGAGCACTTGCTCATAAGCAGGTAGCGCTAATTGGTTTTCCATCAAGTGCTTAGCTTGTTTTTCATGCGCATTAAAGGCGGTAAACAAGAAATCAGCATCGGAGTGCTCAAAGTTGTAAGCACTTTGTTCTTGTTCGTTTTGTAGGTACACATCGCCATAGCTTAAGGCTTTACCATTTGAATCCACGGTCCAAGTCAGGTTGTACACATTGTCCACGCCTTGTAGGTACATGGCTAAACGTTCTAAACCATAAGTAATTTCACCAGTAATTGGTTTACAGTCAATTCCGCCAACTTGTTGGAAATAAGTAAACTGCGTGACTTCCATGCCGTTTAGCCAAACTTCCCAGCCTAAGCCCCATGCGCCTAACGTTGGGTTTTCCCAGTCATCCTCCACAAAGCGGATGTCATTCTGGTTTAAGTCAAAACCTAGCGCTTCTAATGAGCCTAGGTACAGCTCCAAAATGTCTGCTGGTGCTGGTTTTAATACCACCTGAAATTGGTAGTAATGTTGTAAACGGTTTGGGTTTTCGCCATAACGACCATCTTTAGGACGACGGCTTGGTTGTACGTAAGCGGCTTTCCAAGGCTCTGGGCCTAACGAGCGTAAAAAGGTGGCAGTGTGCGAGGTGCCAGCGCCAACTTCCATGTCGTAAGATTGCAGAAGCGCACAGCCTTTGTCGCTCCAGTATTTTTGTAGGGTGAGAATAATCTCTTGAAATGTTAAAGCCATGATGTGTTTGTTGAAATTGGCGAAAAGTGCAATTTTACTTGGTTTTGTAATCTTGCAATAGGTTTTATCTTAATGGCGCTCTGTTACGTTGCCATATGAACAACAATAAGCCGAAGCATATGGTCAGAAACAGCCAGTTTCCCCAGTATACATAAGGGGTTGTGCCCGTGTAGCCTTGCGCGTATCCATTGAGTGAAGTTTGCACAAAGTGCGGTGCGTGCGCAGATAGGTAGCCTTTTGGGTCGATAATTGCGGTGGCGCCCGTATTGGTGGCGCGTAACATCATGCGGCCAGTTTCAAGTGCGCGTGCTTGAGAAAACTGCAAGTGCTGGTCTGCCGCGTAAGATTCACCATACCATGCGTCGTTACTGACGTTCACTAATAACGAGGCCATTGGTAGCTGGCGAATGATTTCTTCACCAAATACATCCTCGTAACAAATGTTGACTGCTACTTTTTCGCCAGCAACAGGCATGGGGTGCTGATATCGGTCGCCGCGCGATAAGTCACTTAATGGCATATTGAGCCAATCTCGATATATCCAGCCAAATGCCACTTTAAGTGGAATAAACTCACCAAATGGTACAAGATGCGATTTACGATAAGTGTATGTGCCAGCGTTGCTGTAGCTGAGTACGCTATTAAAGTATTCACCATTTTCACGTTCAACCATACCAACCAGAACATCTCCTTGGTTCTTGTGTGCATGGGCAAGTAGCCTAGTTTTTAAGTCATCAGGAATCTGACTGGCAAGCACAGGCAATGCGGTTTCTGGCAGTACAATTAATTTTGCATCGCTGTTTTCTACCATGGCAAGGTATTGCTGCATGGTGTACTCAGCAGTTTCTGGCGCCCATTTTAGGCTTTGTTCAACGTTGCCTTGTAATAGGCTGACACTCAAGGGTTTATCGGTAGGTGTTGTCCATTCAATCTGTTTTAACAAATAGCCTGATAGTATTACTAATAACACTGCACCAATTGCTTTGCCTTGCCAGACTTTTCTGTTTTGTTGGTTTGCCAGTAAATACCCAATAATGCTGGCGATAAGTGCGGTGAGTAGCGTGACTCCATACACGCCGATAATCGGCATATAGCCTGCTAACGGGCTTGTTGGTACTTGGCTGTAGCCTATCGTCAACCATGGGAACCCTGTAAATATCCAGCTTCTTACCCAATCGGCTAATGCCCAAAACACAGGAATGGCAATGATGAGCAAGACTGGCTGTTGTTTGCACATTTTTTTGCTCAATAATCCGACAATGCCAGGGAATAGAGCCAAAAATGAAGCTAATACAAATGTTGAGAATGCTGCCATCACGCTAGGCATGCCGCCATAGGTATGCAGGCTAATGTAAATCCAATAAATACCAACGCCAAATAAGCCTAAGCCATAAGTAAAGCCTACGATAGCAGATGATTTTGGTGAGTCACTTATTACAATAAAGTAGATAACACCAATTAGCGCCAATATGCTGGCTGGGTAAAAATAAAAAGGGGCAAAACCTAGCACGCTAAAAGCGCCTAATGACAGAAGTGCGGCAGTTTTTAATAATGAGTTTGAGATAAGTAATTGCATGTTGCGAATTGTAGCTTGTTACAGCTAGAGATAACAAAAATTAACATTTAAGTGATGTTTAAAAGTAGCTTATGTTGACATGTTGATTAGATAAAGCATATATTTCCTTCGCTAGTAAAATTTTTTAAACTAATCATACTCATTTAAACATGAGGCATGAATTTATTAACTTGATGACATGGAGAAGTGCATGAGTATTGCGTCGGAATTTAAACAGTTTGCTTTAAAAGGCAATGTCATGGATTTAGCGGTAGGTGTCATCATTGGCGCTGCGTTCGGAAAGATTGTCGATTCTTTAGTGGGCGATATCATTATGCCGCTTATTGGAAAAATAGTGGGTAACGTCGATTTTAGTAATATGTTTATTGCTTTAGCGGCAGTCCCAGAAGGTAACGCAGGCACTTATGCGGCATTAAAACAAGCAGGTGTGCCGATGCTAGCCTATGGTAATTTTTTAACGATAGTGATTAACTTTATTATCTTGGCATTTGTTATTTTTATGCTGGTTAAGCAGATGAATCGTATGAAAAAGGCAGAACCAGCGCCAGCACCTGCACCAACTGCTGAAGATATTATTTTGTTGCGTGAAATTCGTGATGCTTTGAAAAAATAGAAATCAATACTAATTGAATATTCAAATAAAAAGCGCCACAAGTGGCGCTTTTTATTTGATGAAACTCTACTGTTTCAATGGCACTTCATATTGCTGGGTAGCTTCAGGGCCTTCACTACCATCATTCTTTAAAAACGCAACCATCACGACTTTGTCATCAATAAAGTCTAATTCAGTTGTTTCATAATATGAGCCATCTGCCGCGGTATTAATAAAGTGATATAACCAAATAGAGGCCACAATTTTGCCCGTGCCCTTTACTTTTACATCGTCTGCTTTAGCTGGCTCACCAAACTGCTCAATGATTTGTGCTTTTGTAAACTGATTGATTGACTTTACAAAGTCCTGTTCCATTGTTGGTATCACAGTTGTTGCACTTGCCACTTCCTCTGCCACTGCTGTTTGTATCAAGAACGATTGCGCAATAAACAGCCAAACAAATACTAAGTATTTCATAACGAGCTCCAGTAAAATTGGACTAGGGGATTTAAATTCATCACAACATGAAACTATGAAATAAATCTTAGTACTTAGTTCCCTATGTGGTTAATTTTAAATGGAATGTTTTGGCCTGAATTTAGTGTTTATTGAGTAACGCTGGCGCTAACGGGCTCTAAAATGGCTGATACTAAAATGCTGTGAAGACGGCGGCTGTCTGCACGCAAAACTTTGACATGAATGCCGTTAAAACTTACTTCTTCATTGCGTTTTGGTAGGTGGCCGAACTTGCTGACAACTAAACCGCCAATCGTCGAAAACTCTTCGTCGCTGAACGATGTGCCGATAATTTCATTAAAATCTGCAATTTCTGTCAGTGCCTTTACGCGGAACTGACCATCTGCATTTTGAATAATATTGTCCTCATCTTCATCGTAGTCGTACTCATCTTCGATGTCGCCGACAATTTGTTCGAGTACATCTTCAATGGTGACCATGCCTGCTACACCACCGTATTCATCTACTACAATCGCGATATGGTTGCGGCTACTACGAAATTCTTTAAGTAGCACGTTTAAACGTTTAGCTTCAGGAATAAATACTGCTGGGCGTAGCATGTCACGTACTTCAAAGTCATCACCTGCGTAGTAACGTAGTAAGTCTTTTGCAAGCAAAATGCCGATCACATCGTTTTTATTGCCCTCTATCACAGGAAAGCGTGAGTGAGCAGTTTCAATGACATTGGGGATAAAGACTTCAGGAGGGTCGGTGATGTCGATGACATCCATCTGTGAGCGCGGGATCATAATGTCGCGCACTTGCATTTCACTTACTTGCAGCACACCCTCAATCATGGCGAGAGAATCCGCGTCCATTAGGCTGTTTTCGTAGGCGCTGTGTAATAGTCCCACAAGCTGTTCGCGGTCTTCAGGTTCCCGCAATAAAAAATGGCTTAAGCGTTCTAATAAACTGGGTTTTTCCGAGTCGGTTGCCATTAGTTGGCGTCCTATGTAATGAGATAGGGTGAAGCATACCCTAATTTCGTGACAATTGCAGTCTCTAAGCCTTCCATTAGTTCGGCTTGAGGGTCGGTTTCATGGTCATAACCATGTAAATGAAGAATGCCGTGTACTGTTAAATGCGCAAAGTGGGCATCAAGACTTTTTTGTTGCGCTTTAGCTTCAGCTTCAACTACTGGCGCGCAAATAATGATGTCACCCATCAAATGAGGGTCTTCGGTGAGGGGGAATGTCAGCACATTGGTGGCGTAATCTTTGCCACGATAGGTGTTGTTGAGCAGCTTGCCTTCTTCAGCATCCACAATGCGGATTGTGACTTCGGTATCTACTCTTAGGGCAGCTTTTGCCCACTTGCGAAATTGGCTAGCAGTTGGAAGATTGCTAGCCTCGCTTGCATATTGAATGGTGGCGGCTAATTTAGGCATATAGTAAGCTTAATCATTCTTCGATTGTAAATCTGTGCCATCGGTGTACGGAAACTTCACATGTCCATAACGCACCACTAAAATAGCCAATGCAATCAATAATATTGAGCTCGAAAGCGCGAACATCGTCATTGCGTCTAGCTCTTTAATATCAAGTACCAAGAATCGAGCCAACGCGATAATGCCAATATATAGCGGATATCTCACAGGTAGCTTTCCAGCAGTTAGGTAATGGCTAAGCATGGACATTACTTCAAGATATAAGAATAACAGTAGCAAGTCGCCCACGTGGATGCTACGGGCATCCCAAATATTGATAATTGCCTGAAGCACACCCAGTATGGTGGCGAGGCCAATCACAATCAATACTACTTGCTCAACTGCACTCAAACCCTTTTGCATGATTTTGCTATATTTATTAGGTGTCATTTTTTATCCCAAAATTACCTGTAGTTGCATATTGTTTTTTTTAATTATACCTTGCCAAATACTTAGCCAAGTATCACCAGATTTTCTAGGCATCATACCGTATTACTCTCTACGTTGAGATTCGTATTCTTCATAGGCATTCACGATTTTCTGTACCAGCGGGTGGCGGACGACATCACCAGACAAGAAGTGCGTCATTGCAATGCCTTTGATATCTTTTAATACTTTTTGCGCCTCTACTAAGCCACTTTTCTGATGGCGTTGTAAGTCAATTTGGGTGACATCACCAGTAATCACTGCTTTAGTGCCAAAGCCGATACGAGTTAAAAACATTTTCATCTGTTCTGGTGTTGTATTTTGCGCTTCATCCAAAATAATAAAGCTTTGATTTAACGTGCGTCCTCGCATGTAGGCTAAAGGGGCCACTTCAATTGCACCGCGCTCAAACATTTTGTTCACTGTATCGTAGCCAGCTAAGTCATATAACGCATCGTATAGTGGGCGCAAGTAGGGGTCTACTTTTTGGTTTAAATCGCCAGGTAAAAAGCCTAGGCGTTCACCAGCTTCAACCGCTGGGCGCACTAACACAATCCGTTTAACGCGGTCACGGGTCATGGCATCTACTGCACAGGCAACTGCTAGGTAAGTTTTACCGGTACCTGCCGGCCCAATACCAAACGTAATGTCATGGTCTTGTATTTGCTGAAGATAAGCCACTTGGCGTGGCGTACGGCCATGTAAATCGCCACGTCTTGTCATCAGTACTGGCATAGCGGTTGTGGCAACGTCTTCAGGTTTTAGCTTGTCTATTTCGACTAGACCTAGTTGAATATCTTCGAGCTCAATCGGTTTTTTTGCACGGCTGTAGAAGTTTTCAATTAGTTGAGCGGCAAGCCGAACGTTATCAAGCTTGCCACTGAAGTTAAATGTGCTGCCACGGCGATTAATGTTTACCTCAAGCGCAGTTTCTATTTGTTTGATGTTTTCATCAAGCGGCCCGCAGAGGTTAGCAAGACGAACATTATCTTCAGGAGTTAAAGTAATTTCCATGGTTATACGATCTCGCCAATTAAGCGTCTTGGGTTAGAAACGTCGGTAATTTTCACATTCACAAACTGATGAATCAAGTTTGCATCACCTGCGATATCGACCACTCGGTTATTATCTGTCTTGCCAGCTAGTAAGCTAGTATCTTTCCATGATGCACCTTCAATCAGCACGCGTTGTGTGGTGCCTAGCATAGCCTCGGAAATAGCTTTAGCTTGCGCTTCGTTAATTGCTTGCAGCTTGTCTAAACGTGCCAATTTTGTTTCTTGTGAGGTGTCGTCTTTTAAAAACGAAGCAGGTGTACCAGGGCGAGGGCTGTACAAAAAGCTAAAGCTTGCGTCAAACCCTACATCCTGCATGAGTTTTACTGTCGCTTCAAAGTCCGCTTCTGATTCACCAGGAAAGCCAATAATAAAGTCAGACGTAAACGTTAAGTTAGGATTGGCAGTTTTAAGTTTTCGGATAATCGACTTGAATTGCAATGCAGTGTAGTTACGTTTCATCGCCATCAGAATACGATCGCTGCCAGCCTGTACTGGTAAGTGTAATTGCGTAGCAAGTTTTGGTACGGTGGCAAAACAGTTAATCAAGCGCTCATTCATTTCGTTAGGATGGCTGGTAGTAAAGCGAATGCGCTCAATTTGCGGGATTTCGGCAATCGTTTCAATTAACATAGCCAAGTCAGCCTCCACACCATCATATTCTGTGCGGTAAGCATTGACGTTTTGGCCTAGTAACGTAATTTCTTTTACGCCTTGCTCTGTCAGTTGCACTGCTTCGGTCAGAATGTCTGCAAATGGCCGAGAGACTTCTTCCCCGCGTGTGTAGGGCACAACGCAGAAGCTACAGTATTTGCTACAGCCTTCCATAATGCTTAAAAACGCACTTACACCTTCCACGCGCGGTGGTGGCAAGTGGTCAAATTTTTCAATTTCAGGAAAACTGATATCTACTTGAGACGTACCGCTTGCTTGCTTGTTTTTAATCATCTCTGGCAGGCGGTGTAAGGTTTGCGGACCAAATACAACATCTACGTATGGTGCGCGTTTGATGATGTTGTCGCCTTCTTGTGACGCCACGCATCCGCCCACACCAATCACTAGGTTTGGATTTTTCTCTTTAAGTGGAATAAAGCGACCAAGGTGGCTAAACACTTTATCTTCTGCTTTTTCGCGCACAGAGCAAGTGTTCAGCAAAATCACATCTGCATCATCAGGGGTCAGTGTTTCTACCATGCCATCTGACGCAGACAACATATCTGCCATCCGAGATGAATCGTACTCGTTCATCTGGCAGCCGAAGGTCTTAATAAAAACTTTTTTAGGTGTATTCAAGGCGTTATCGTCAAAGCGTAAAACATGATTTTAACGTATTTGCTCACTTGCCTCACGCAAAGTTGTTGACTACAAGGTAAAATGATTAACTTAATGAATAATTAGCTATTTAAAACATGCAAGCACTCCCAATTTTTATCAATATCACTAATCGGTTATGTATTGTGATTGGCGGCGGCGATGTCGCTACGCGCAAAGTCAGCATGTTGTTAAAAGCCAACGCTGCCATCACTTTAGTGTCACCAGAAATCTGTCATGAGTTACAAGCGTTGGTCGATGACGGGAAAATTAAATGCATTCAATCCAACTATCACAAGCAGCAGCTTGAGGGCGCATGTTTGGTCGTCGCTGCGACGGATGATATGACGGTTAACGAAGCAGTCTCCAAAGACTCAAAGGTGCTAGGCATTCCTGTTAACGTGGTTGATGCTCCGGATTTGTGTACGTTTACGATGGGCTCTATTATCGAGCGTAGCCCAGTCGTGATTGCCGTTTCTAGTGAGGGCAATGCCCCTGTATTGGCGCGTTATATCCGCACTAAAATTGAAACCATGCTACCTGCTGGTTATGGCCGTATCGCGGGTATCGCTGGCGAGTTTCGCGATAAAGTAAAGGCAAAATTTACCACCACGCAAGCTCGCCGCCGATTCTGGGAAGATGTACTACAAGGCCCGTTAGTTGAGCGTGTTTTATCAGGCCAAGAACAATCAGCGCGTACTTTGTTGCAAGACTTAATTGATCAAGAAAACGTCACCACGAATAAAGGCGAGGTGTTCTTGGTTGGTGGCGGCCCAGGTGATCCTGATTTGTTAACATTCAGGGCGTTACGCTTGATGCAGCAGTGTGATGTCTGTGTCTATGATAAGTTGGTGAGCCCAGAAGTGATGGAATTGGTGCGCCGTGATGCGGAGCTGATTTACGTAGGTAAATCGCGTGACCAGCATACGCTTCCGCAAGAGGAAATTAATGCTTTGCTTGCTAAGCTAGCATTGCAAGGTAAACGCGTACTTCGTTTAAAAGGTGGCGACCCATTTATATTTGGTCGTGGCGGCGAAGAAATTGAAACGCTGATGGAGCATGGTGTTCCATTTCAGGTAGTACCAGGCATTACCGCTGCGAATGGTGTTTCTAGCTATGCTGGAATTCCGCTGACGCACCGAGACTACGCACAAGCTTGTTTGTTTATTACTGGGCACTTAAAAGATGGTAGTCTAGATTTGGATTGGGAAGCGATGGCTAGACCAAGACAAACTGTTGTCATTTACATGGGTTTAGTTGGCTTGGCGCAAATCTGCGAGCAACTAATTAAGCACGGTGTTTCTCCTGATATGCCGGTTGCCGTGGTGCAGCAGGGCACAACGCAACGCCAAAAGGTTGTGACAGCAACACTGGCAGACCTATTTGAAAAAGTGACTGAAGCGGGGTTAAAACCGCCATGCCTCACGATTATTGGTGAAGTGGTACATCTGCGTGAGAAGTTGGCTTGGTTTGAGCCTGGCGTATAGCTGCTTTATTAACAGAGAATTTTGTTAACTGTCTATCTAATCAAATGGTTAGTTGATTAATTATTAGCTTGGCATGTAAGTGATTTTTGTTGTATGTTAGTTTTTAATCGGGATGCTGAGGCGAGCTTCTAAGCCTCCTTCTGGCCGGTTGATCAGCTCTAACTTGCCATGATGTAGTTTAGCAATACGGTCTGCAATCGCTAGCCCTAAGCCGCTACCCCCGGCATTGCTGCGTGCAGTATCAAGCCGCTCAAATGGGCGCAATATTTTTTCTAAATGGGTTTCTGGAATACCCGGCCCATTATCAAAAACGCTAATCACAATACAGTCTGCGAGGATTTGGCTGCTTACGCGTACTTGTCCGCCCCCATAGTTATAAGCATTGCCAACGAGATTGTCTAGCAGGCGTTGCATAGCAAGCGGTTTAATTGGTACTTTATAAGTGGGTGCTAATTGGATGACTAAATCTCGTCCTGCCCGTTCTTGTCTATCATGTAATCCTTGCAGCAAAGTATTGATATCGACCATCAATGTTGGCTCACCCTCCGTGCCGCGAACAAAGTCTAAGAACTGATGGATAATGTTATCCATGTCTGCAATATCCTGCACCATGCCAGACTTCAGGTAGCCACAATCTTTCTCCGGTAGCATTTCTACCGCAAGGCGCAGTCGCGCTAGGGGTGTGCGAATGTCGTGAGAGACACCAGCAAGAATCAGTGTTCTTTCCGCGTCTAGCTCTGCTAGTGATTCCGCCATTTTGTTAAAAGTAGTGCTTACTTCACGTAACTCCGTCACGCTATCTTCGGGGAGTTTATCAGGGCGCTGGCCTTTACGTAGTTTATCGGCTGCGCTTACTAGTAAATTAAGCGGCTTGTTAATGCGTGCGGCTAGTACATAGCCACCAGCTAGAGATAAACTCAATACTAGGCCAATCCAACCCAGCCATTGCCAAGGAAATGAGCGCTCTACGTGTACGTTTGGGATGACCACCCAAAAGTCATCTTGATCAATGCCAAAACTAACCCATAACCCATCTATGCCATAATGATTGGTTGTAATAATGGTTTGTACACCTAAGCGTTCACGTATTTTATCAGCGACCATATTAATAAATGGGTCGTCTGGCAGTGGAGCAATTTCTTCCATGAAGTCTGCATAATAAATACGCACACCTTCTTTTCCGGTTAATTCTGAAAGTAATGCTAAACGAAGGTTTTCTTGAGATGCAATTAAAGATGCACGCGTATAGTTAACAACAGTGACTGCTTGTAATGCCGTTGCCTGCGCGCGCGGCTCTCGTTCAAAGTATTCAAAAATCTTTAAAGATGCAAACTGACCTATCGCTAAAAGCAGAGCGATGAGCAGCATAATTCTTGAGAGTAGTTTTTTTGGTAAAAGACGCAAGGGTATTGGCTTTGGTAATAAAATTGAGCATTAAATCAGGCAATCCAAGGCATGCAAGAAAGCCTGTTGCCTTGTTTTCGACTAATTATCGGCTTCGCCATCCGGTATAAATACGTAGCCAAATCCCCACATGGTTTGCAAATAGCGAGGGTGAGCAGGATCAGGCTCAATTAGCTTGCGTAAACGCGATACTTGTACGTCAATGCTGCGATCATAAACATCCAGTTCACGTCCGCGCGCTAGTTGCATCAGTCTGTCGCGTGATAAAGGTTGGCGCGGGTGATCCACAAAAACTTTTAGCAATGCAAATTCGCCACTGGTAATCGCAATCGCAGTCCCTTGGCGGCTCAGTGAGCGTGTGGCTGCGTTGAACACAAAGTCGCCAATCGTAATGTTCTCTGCAGCATTCGCAGGTGCGCTAGGCACTAAACGCTCATGTCTGCGCATCACCGCATTGATACGTGCTAATAATTCTCTTGGGTTAAATGGTTTTGGCAAATAGTCATCAGCACCCATTTCCAGGCCGATAATTCGATCTACCTCGTCGCCACGCGCTGTTAGCATCACGATCGGCATCATGGTTGCACTGCCACGCATTCTGCGGCAAATGGATAATCCATCCTCGCCTGGCAACATTAAATCTAGCACTAATAAATCAATAGCATCGCTGTTTAGAATACTATCCATCTCTTTAGCGTCATTTGCAGTTTTGACGGTAAAGCCTTGTTCTGTGAGATAGCGTTGCAACAGTTCACGTAAACGCACATCGTCATCTACGACTAAGATTTTTTTATTTTGGTCTGCCATGATTATGTTTAAACCTTAATTTTTAATAAAATGATATTGAATGTTATTCAAAACAATATTATTTTCAATAACTGTAAAGTGTATGCTAAATTTATATTTATATTCAATATTATGTGATTAAACTTTAAAATTTATTGATTGTCACATGTCACAGATTGTAAAAATTTACAATTTCTTACAATTTCATCGTTAAATGAAACATTCAATTAACAAACGTGCTTCATGATAATGCAACTTAAATTGTAATGCTCAACATTGGAACCTTGATTCTTTGGATTTGATCTTGCTAAACAATATGTCATCGACCAAGTATGCGTGCCTAGTTTTATGCATGGGATTAAGCTTTTCGTTAAGCCTAAATGCTGAAAATAGAAATAGTTTGTCAGCAACCGCTGACAAATCAAAGCGCGTGGTAGAAGATGAACGTTTTGCTGAGGATGACGGCAGAAGCGATGGTTACCAAAAAACGCTTAATTTAAACTTCAGTCCAGAGCGTAGAGAAATGTTGCGTAAGGCGCTTGAAGAGTATGCGCGCTCTATTGATCCGAGTCATGATCAAATTGAAGAGCGCAGACGTGCAATGCAAGAAAGCATTGAGGCACGTTTTTTTGAGGCAGATACCAATAATAACAGCACAATAGACCGGCAAGAGGCGACAGAAAAGCTGCCGCAGATCGCAAGACATTTCAACAGTGTTGATACCAATCAGGATGGCGTCATCTCATTAAATGAGCTAGTTGAGGCGCAAGCAAGAATCCTAGAGCGCCGCAGAGCGGCAGAAGCTGCAATTCAGTTGGAAAAGCAGAAAAGAATGATTGAGGCGGAAGCGCTAGAAGAAGCTAAAGCCAAAAACAAGCAAGCAACCAATATACCGAAAAAGAAGTCACTGTAGCGTTAATTGGTTTCAGTCTTTAACCCACTTCTAGTGTTCGCCGACTATCAGCTGACACTCATGCAGTAATCTATATCCTCAGTTTTTAATTTAGTCTTTATACCTTTGCACTATGCATTCGTGCATAATAAGTATCAATGATTAATCAATCCGGTGTTTTTGTATGGCGTTAAGGCTCGAAGTTGCTGAGAGCATAGCCAATATTCCTGCTGATGCATGGGATGTATTGGCGGGAGGTGTGCCACTACTTAGCCATGCTTTTTTAAGTGCTTTTGAAACGTCAAGTTCTGTAGGCGCTGGTACTGGCTGGCAACCTTGCTTTTTGCTGTTGTACGATGATACCCAACTAATAGGCGCTATGCCGCTATACGTTAAATACCATTCTTATGGTGAGTACAGAATGTTGTGTCGTATACTTTGAAATGTCCAAGTAAAACAATGTCAAAAAAAACTCATGAATACAACAAGAAATCAAAAAAATAATTTGGTTAGAAATACTTGGACAAAAAATAGTGTATTTATAAATACTAAATATAATTCTTATGGAAAGCAGATTTTAGGAAAAGTTGAAATCAACTTTTCAAAACTGAATGTTCAGCGAGGTGGATTTTTAGAGCAAGTTATAAGAGATTTACCTAGTCCGATACATCCATTAATCGCAAGGACTTTTTCAAGTTCACTAGATTTTATAACGTCAGATATTACTATCTCTTCAAAATTAAGTACTTTAGTATCTAGTCTTAACTATTCAGATATTTGGTTGATATATCAACATATAGAAATATATATCAAAACAAAGAATTACAAAGATCCCTACGCTTTATACATTAAAGCTGTACAACCATTTAAAGGTTGCCACTCTACCTTATCAAATGGGCAACTGGTAAGGGATATTCAGTTTAGAACTTCATTTAAATATAATTCAAAAGACACTAGAAAATTAATTAGCGAAAGATATGACGAGGGAATTAATGACTCTGAAATGGCTTACCCTCTTTCATTAATCTTAAATGACAGTAAAGATGACCTTGAACAAAAGAGTGTTAAGCATCTTCAAACACGTCTGGATAGATTATCTGATGTATGCATCGAGGTAATTCAAAGTCATCTTGAAAACGTATCGAAAATTAAGGCATTTAAAAATGAGTCTCTTAGATCGAAATACACATCCGAAAGAATTAAAACGATAGTTTCGAAATATGAAAGCCTTAAAGACAAGAAATTTAGAGTTCCAGAAGCTGATAAGTTAAGTTTATATTTGTCATTGATTGAGGAATATGAGCTTTATAAACATCAAGAGTTAGAGTTTAAATATTCGTTTTCTGACTTAAATTATATTCATGACGACGAGTTTAATAGACTACATCTAAAACCTGTAGACTTTTTGTTAAGTGATTATTATCTTCCGCGTAATGTTGTATTTGCATGTTTATTAATATTACTAATTGAAACAGGATGGAATCCATCAACTTTACTAACTTTGACCAAGGATCGAATTGATACAAGTCTAGTTAATAAAATCAAAGTGGTGGGTATCAAGACAAAAACAGATCAAATACAAGAATATCTTATAGATAAAAATATTAAAGGTGCTGCAGAGTCATGGCCTTACAAATGCGTTCATTTGCTTTTAGATAACTTCAATAATATTGAAAGATTTTCCACTGGACAATTAAACTCAATTTTTTTATGTAAATTGAATAGAACCGGGCTTATTTCGAATGTTTTTGAATCAATATCACATATTGAAAGAGATATCGAAGTTTTCTGTAATTATTCAAAAATCCCCATTTTCAAACTTAAAGATATTCGTGATCAAAAAATCAATCTTGAGTATATGAAGTCTGGGAAGAATCCATATACTGCTATGGTTTTGCTAGGACATAAAGATTTAAGCACTACATCATCTTACTTGAATACAAATATTTTAAGAGTTCTAAGTGAGGCGAATATTAACGAATTCATGCGAAGATTGGGCGATACAATTTTATTTGCAGGTGGAATTGTTGCTAATGGTGATGACTGTACGATTAATGAAAAATTACTATTCCCAGTTAGTTCTTACAGCGATAAATCAATAGCAGATGAGTGGATCAATAGCATTGGTAAACTAAAAATTATTATAGGTCGGCCTGAAATTGAGCATTGTGCAATGCAAATGCAATATTACAAAGAATCTATTCCAAACTTAAAAGACTCAAATAAAGAAAGATTTTTAGAGTTCCACATCCCACGTATTTTGTTTTGTATTGCGATGTATAAGTTCATTCTTGAGAGTGAGTATAGAGGTGTCTTAAGAGCTATAGAAAGGAGCTTGAACAATGGCTAGGGTTCCTCACAAGCATATTGAAAACAATTTCATCGATACAAGCTCGCAATTTGATGAAAAATGGCAATCGGTACTTAAGCACGAAAAGTATATTTCGGACTGGAATGATAATCTAATTATTATTGACACATCGCACCATCAAGAAAGTCAAAAAAAATTAAAGACTATAGATTTGAATAATATCTCTTTAGCTGTTCATGGCAAAAGAAGTATTCACTCTTCTAATATGATGATGTCTGAATTTTCAAATTTATGTGACTTAACAAAACTTTCTATAAATGCAGCTCTTTTCCGATATGAAAAGGGAAAACTATCTGATGCTATCGGGAGACAATTTAGTTTAATACAAAAAGTTTTTATTTGGATGGTTAGAAAAGGGGTGTATAAATTTTCAGATTTAACTTCAGATGATTTCAGAGAGCTCGGATTAGAACTATCAAGAGTAGGTTGGTGGGGCGTTCTTGACTATGACGAAGCATTTAAGATGCTACTTGAAAAAGTTAAATTAAATCCAGATTTACTAAGCAGTTTATTAGGATTAGGTAAGGCTAAATGGTCATCAATTAATTATGAGTTTTTAAAAAGTGAAATTGGTTTGCCATTTCCAGCTACTCAAATACCAATGTATTTTAGAGATGGCTTATCTGAATTACTAGATGACAAAAGACCTAATCCAAAAGGCTCTGGCTTCAAAGTGGGTAATAGCAAAGACTCACTAATTGATAGCTTTTCAGGTATTAATTTATTAGCGCTACATCCCAAAGTTTTTGACAACATCTCATTTTTACCATTTCCCTTCGCTAGTAGAGCTGCTAAGAAGCTAAAACACAATTCAATTTCAAATCGAACCAAAACAATCTCACTACCAGATGCGATCAGTTTATTTAAAGAAGCCACAAAGTGGGTTTATATTTTATCTCCAGGAATATTAAAACTTGCTAAGTCTACAAGAGATCTGATTGAACAACTCTCAAATGAATATGGGTACGATAGTACTGATAACGAGTGGAGTAAATCACAAAAATTAAACACTATCGTCAAAAAATCAATTGAAGAAAACTATAGAGATTTAAAAAATCATTACGATTTCCCATATGAGTCTTTAAGTGCCATACAGGGGCAAAATTCTCTTAAAGGTTTGATACATACATTACAAACATCTCTGTTTATCCTTATTGCAGTTAATCATGGTAGAAGGCTAAATGAAGTAGTTGGTAAAGATCTTCCATATGGACTTTATAAAGGGTGCATAAGTGACTATGGATTTGAAATTCCTAATCATACTATTGAAATTTATATAGAAAAAACAGTACAAAATTTCGCTGACTTCTTTTGTAACCAGGTTGTCGTTGACTGCGTCAATCTATTGGAAAAGCTATATGACTTGCTGAGTCCGTTTGAAGCACAAAATAAAATTCATCCAGAAAATATAATTGATAAACGAAAACAAAAGCTATTTAAATTAAGAAGTTTTTCTATTGCAGGGTTTCAAAGTGATCTAGAAAATTATGATTTTAGCGAAAACTCCAAAGAGTTTTTCAGATTGGCGTCTGTAGAACAAAGTGCTATTAATAATCGTGCGCACCCTTTCCGTAGGTTATTTGCGCTTTTGTACATGAACAGATTTGATCATCCTGAACTTTTAGCTCTCCAAAATCATTTAAGACATATTAGTCCTGAATCTACTCATATTTATGTTTCTCCTGGAAATGGTGAGTTGTCTTACCAAGCTAGTTGCGAGATTGAGGCATTAGCAAATAGAGAGAACACAGAGCTCGGCTTGGAAGTTAATAAAGCATCAGCAGAATATTTGAAAAATAAAGTTTTAGACATCCTGGATGGCCAACTTGTAGGAGGTTATTTTCCCAGATTGGTCAGTAAGTTAATTACAAGGTTAAATTTAGATGCAGAATTTTCAGAAAAAACCTTAGAGGACAAAACTCAAGAGGTTACTGAAAAAATTATAGGTAGGGGTTTTATGCCACTACCAATGAGCAGTGGTGTTTGTATGATTGGCAGTTCAAAACATACACTCAAAATTGCTTCATGCTATGAGAATAACAAGCTAAATCCTTCAAAAGCATCACCAGAAACCTGTTCGAAGTGCGTTAATCATTTATATCCAATAAATACTTCAATACTACTTGACAATGAAATTGAATGTCTCTTATCAAGTAGTAAGGATACTCGGATTCCATTACACATAAGAAATGAACAAGTAAAAGAAGCAAATAGTTTAGCAAAAATAAAAGAGCTAGAAATGAATATAGCTAAAGATAACAAAACGATTTTTGACAACTTTGCGGAGTCATGGAGAAAGAATTTAGAAGGATGTTATGAATAGTAATCATATTTCTGGTCAAAACAGAGAAAAGTCACGAGCAAACATTGAGCACAAAATTAACATACTTAAAAAGTGGTCAAGTGATGGCATACCAATTAAATTAGATAATAATGGTTCTGAGGTACGAGATAAGACTGGAGAGTTGGAGTTTGAGTGGGTTCCTCTTTCAATTTTAGATTTTTCTAAATGGGATGGGTCACAAAACTCATCAATATGTGTTGAATTGATAGGGCAATTTAAAACCGTTAGTAGAGAAACACTTAATAAGGATTACAACAGTGATTTGAGATCTTTATTATTAAATACATTAAAACTTGTTAAAGCTAGACTAGTTCAACAAACTGAGCACTCAAACAAGCTAGGTACAATACAAAAGTTAAACCTAGATTTAAAATACTGGGAATTATTAGCTAAAACTATGGCTACAGATATAGCTCAATTAAAACTTAAGAATAGTGAAACAGAAGGAAAAGTAAAGAAACTCCAGAGGGCTCTCGATAATAATAAAGACGAAACACAAAAATTGATCCAAGCTAAAGAGGAGAGGATACAGTCTCTACTTGCATCACTTAATAAAATTACTAAGTTTAGTGCTCTAAAAAAAGAATGATTGAAGATATTAGTTATGTAGTGCCGAATACTAAAGTAGTTTCAGATTTAAGAAGAAGCTACAAAATCACTTTGATTTGGGGTCAGATAAATGAAGAGTATAAGGTTCCGATTTTTTATGACCATAAGATGACTTTGGCAGCACCGTTTGTAGACTACTGCATATATTTAGCTAAAGATAAAATTGCAGTTCATACTAAACAGCAAGCATATAAATCCTTTATTGAGCCATTATCAACTGCTATCTCAAATTTCTTGGAATTTTTACGAGTTCAAAATATAGATTGGAAGCTCGTAGATGACTCAATTCTGTCTAACTATCTTAACTGGAGTCTTGAAAAAACAGTTTTAAATAGCAGAAGTAGAAACAAGTTAGCGGCAAGTCGAACTGCAAATGACAAGCTTATAAAAATATACGATTTTTATTTTTGGGCGCAAAATCATGCTTTGCTTTTAAGTGATTCAATCGGCTGGAATAACGAAAGAATCAGATCATCACTAGGTAAAGGGCAGAGTGATAAAGTTCAAATCTCACATAGAGATTCATACCCATTGTGTTTTAGAGGTGTTGGAAAAGGATCTAGAGTTAGAGAATCAAAGTATTTGTCAGACAATCAAATAGATAAAGTTGTAGATGAGTTGCTAAGTAATAAGTCTAGTTATTTAAGGAGTAGAAACTTATTAATTTTTAGGATAGCTGAATCAGTTGGTTTTCGCCGAGAAAGTATAGCAAGCTTAAAAAAAGATCAATTTAATATAAACTCCATAAATCGTGCTGTTGAAAGTGACACTAAGTTTTTAGTTGTTCCATCTAAGCAGAAGTTTGGATATCAAAATTCTTTCCAATTTCCAATTGCGCTTGCTCTTAAAATTTCAAAGTATTGCGAAAATGAAAGAAGCCAACTCTTAGCTAAACTAAGTATTGATGAGAAAGTAGCGAATAATGCAGTTTTTCTGTCCGAAACAACTGGTGCACCTATAAAAGCAACAACAATTACGCATGTTATAGGTTCAGCAATAAAAAAGGAAGTTCCAAGTAAAGGTATGGGCCCCCATGCTTTGAGGGATACTTTTACTACTAATCGTATGGCTAAGGAAATATCTTCACGTAAAAGAAATAAATTTTCTTTGGCCCCAGAAGACTTAGCATTAGTATTGGCTGCAGAATTGGGACATAAATCAATTACAAGTCAGGCACCATACACCAGTGCCATGAAGCTTGTAAGTGAATTTGATATTGAGCAAACTCAATCAATAAAAATTCTTGAGCTACAAATGGAGAACGATAGGATCAAACTTGAGTTGCAAAATTTAAAAGCTAAATAGCTAAAAAATACTAAATTACATTATAAGTATATTGAAATGAGGGTGATTAAGTGTTCTAGTTCAGACCTGATCTGACGGTTACCGAATTTTAGGGTACCTGTCAGATTAGATTTGGTTTAGATTTTTCCCATCCCCAATCAATTTCCCACTAAGTTAAATTTTCGATTGGCGTTCTGCCATTGCAAACTTTTCCCTGATGAGTTTGTTCATCGATCTACATATGTTAAGCATTTAAAGGTGAGTTTTTTCGGGTTTGTGGTGAGACTTTTCGTGGTTATGGTGATACTTTTCGGAATGGATTAGTAATATATGCTTAAAGAATAGGCATTTTCTCCCAAAAACTCTCATTATTTCTCGATTTAACTAGTCTATGCACCGAATTTTCTCACCTTTAGATTAGTTGAGCTGACTTTGACTCCCCCAAAGCTCACCTTTAGTCCAGTTTATATCGTCTTAGCTCCGAATCTTCTCACCTTTAAATCTAAATTAATCAATTTTTTGGATGCTGATTCACACTTAATAGGTTTCTATCCGTCAGCTAAATCCCTTGAATTCAACCGGTCGATGCAACACACTAGAAACTGCGTAAGCAGAAGGAGTGTTGCAAATGAAACAACGTCCGAGAATCTATTACACTGATACACAAAAGGCTTTAATGTGGGATCGCTGGCAAAAAGGTGAATCTCTCCAGCAGATTGCCCAGTTATTTGATCGAAACCACTCCTCTATACAACGTATTCTTTCTGAGACTGGCGGTATACGACCGCCTCAGCGGTCTCGATCCAAATTAGCACTGACTTTAGCGGACCGCGAAGAGATTTCGCGGGGTCTGGCAACCGGTCAATCGATTCGTTCTATCGCTAAGCTTCTCGGGCGCCATCCTTCGACCATTAGCCGAGAGATTAAACGCAACGGTGGATCTAAATATTACCGCTCTAGTCAGGCTGACCAAGCCACTTGGGACAGAGCCAATCGCCCCAAGACCTGTAAATTGGTGGAGAATAAAGCTTTGGCGAACCTCGTGGCAAGCAAGCTTCAGTTGCTGTGGTCGCCACAACAGATTGCTGGTTGGCTAAAACAGACTTATCTAGATAACGAGAGCTATCAGGTGTCCCACGAGACTATTTATCGCAGCCTTTTTATCCAAGCCCGCGGGGCCTTGAAGAAGGAGCTGGTGCAGCATTTACGGCGTACGCGAATGATGCGCCGTTCACGTCATCACACTCAGAAGAATGATATTCACGGTAGGATTTTAGACACAGTATCAATTAGAGAGCGGCCAGCCGAGATAGAGGATCGTGCGGTACCAGGCCACTGGGAAGGGGATCTGTTGTTTGGGGATACTCATAGTCAGATAGCTACTCTTGTTGAACGCCAGACGCGCTATGTGATGTTGGTAAAGGTCGCTGGCAAAGATACTGAAACTGTCGTCAATGCACTCATCAAGCACGCACAGAAATTACCGCAGCAACTTTATCAATCGTTAACTTGGGACCGGGGTAAGGAAATGGCAGCCCATAAGCGCTTTACCTTGGCAACCAATGTTCAGGTTTACTTCTGCGATCCTCAGCACCCTTGGCAACGTGGGTCCAATGAAAATACGAATGGTCTATTAAGACAATACTTTCCAAAGGGAATGAGTTTGGCCAGCTACTCACAAGCCAAACTCAATGCAGTAGCGAGAAAGTTAAATGAACGTCCAAGAAAAACACTAAACTACCAAACACCGGCAGAAAGATTTGCCCAATCTGTTGCATCGACCGGTTGAATTCAAGCCACAAAGCTGACACTCAGCTGATACACACTAGTATCCTCAATTTACACAAAACCTAATAGCCTCTACATATGTGCAATTTATTTAATTTTTATAAAAATTACTGATCGTCTGCCCAATGAAACTTATGCATTACCCTATGTACTAAAGGCGCAAGGATGAGTCCAGCAAGCACTATAAATACCAAGCCAGCATAAAGTGCATACAGCCCTGCAAAAATTTTACCTCCATCAGTATGAGGCGCATCTACCGGTCCCATTCCACCCAAAAGCATCGCTGAATTCAAAAATGCACTGCGCCAAGAAAGTTGTTCAAAATACTGATAACCAGCCATTCCAATCACAATTGAAACCAGAAGAATTAAAACTGCAACTGCGACATGTCGCAGGACTCTAATAATGAATCTATCAGGAGATATTGGTGGGTGTAGTATTGGCTCGTACATGAATAAATTCCACTTGTAAGCACAAAGTAAAATTTAGTCTACCATGAAAATATATTAAGATTCATTTGTGATTTGCACCAAACACATTGGAGATGGTGTATTAAACGATGAGGAGGATGTTTTACTGCTGTTAGAGATAGAATAATTGAACTAACATTAAGGTGCCGATGCATTAGCATAGAAATCCTTTTGTTATGAATAGCAAAACTTCATTGAACGACTAAAATGGTGTGTTTTTGAAGTAGACGTGTCAAAGCTATATTACTGGTTTTGTCCTGCATTTACACTGAATCCGCTAAGCGGACTAACAGTTGCAATATCATTCCCACTTCATCGGTGTCAGAATAGTTTGTCTGGCGTAATGCAAAACCCAAAAGATAGCCACTGGTTATCATTCACACCATTGAGTTGTCTTCCCAAGGTGGTATCTACTTGGAAGAAGTTGGGTATGACAGACACCCTTACACCAGCTTGAGCGAATGGGCTTGATTGATGGTCTCCATATGCTTCTAAGACACCTGTAAATCTCTGAGTAGCCCTGAACTCAAACCACATAGCGCACATTGAAAATACATTTTTTACTGATATTTATAGAAAATATTAAATATTATTAAACATACGGAATCTACAAAGCTTATTTTGTTTCAGTTTTCAGCATCTTTAGGCCAGCATTACCATTAGGGTCGCCAATTAGTATTGGAGATTGTTTAAATGCTGAATTTACGATACTTTTTTTAATATCGAGATCATCAAAACTTAAGCCTGCAACGTCAAACCAAGTATGAATGAAATTTGAAAGACTATAGGGCATATTTAGGTTTATATTTAAATTCACATTTGAACTTTGCTGCCATGCTGGTGATGCCCACATGATTAAAGGTGTGGCATACATCGAAAGTGTAGGTTTTCCTTCATTTCGTCCAAGAAAGTCATGCGGTGGAGTGTCATATACATCCTCACCATGATCGGAGAGGTAAGCCATAAAACTTCGCTCTTGTTTAGCTTCTATCATTTTTTTAATAGAAGTGACAATATAATCGTTGTAAAAAACGGCGTTGTCGTATGAGTTAATGACATCTATTTTTTTCTGATTAAGCTCTTTATTTAATCCTTCAGAAGAGTTGAATTTAGCAAAATCGTCTGGGTAGCGATATTTATATTTCATATGCGTACCTAAGAGATGTACAACAATAAATTTCTTATGGGCACTATCATTTAGAGATTTTTGTAAAGGCTCTAAAACATTTTCATCGTATTGTCTTGAATTCTGTGCGCTTGAATTGTTCATATAAAATTGAACATCCATTTGCTTAGAAAAGTTCGTCAACATCGTATTGCGCTTTGTTATAGTTTGCTGGTTGGTTATCCAAAACGTTTTATAGCCAGCTTGATTCATAATGTTCATTAATGTTGGCTTAGTGAGATACAAGTCTGGATTTTCCTGGTCAGCAAAAGTGAGGATTTGCTCTAAAGACTCAATCGTCGATGGCCGAGACGAAAATGCGTTTTTAAATACTGATAGTTCATTTTTCATCGCATCTAACCTAGGTGTGGTTGGACGCTTATATCCATATAAACTCATATGTTGACGGTTGGTAGACTCGCCAATTACCAATACCATCGTGCTATTAAGGTCTCCGTATTTATCCTTAAGATTTTTAACTGGAGGTAAGCTTTTATTCTTCTCAAGCATAGCCTCCATCGTCGCTAATTGTTCACGATAATGTAGATATCCGATAATTAACTGCCATGGTTGAGCAGGCTGTAAACTCTTTTCAATTTTATAAACTACATCACTCCATTGTGCCTTTTTAATCACATAATTCTTTAAAACTGGTATACCAAACAAAAATATTAAAATGAGTAGACTAATGAATAGCGCGCGGTTAAAAGGGATAAATGTTGGCTTAACTTGACGCCACAGTAAAAAACTAAAGATTGTATGACCAACAAATACTGGCAACATCCACCATTTGAAATACTGAGCGATGAACTCATAAGATTCAGCTGGGTTTGATTCAAAAATAATGAAAATTACACTTTGAGAGAATTCTTGTTGATAGATGCAAAAGTAGCCGAGACTAACTAACGATGTAAACCAAAGAATAATACCAATTACACTTGATATTAATTTGGTCTTATTGGGAATCAGTAATGCTGGAATCACCCATAACAAGCTCATATAAATTGCCTGCCTTAGTCCAACAAAAATCGTTGAATCTGTCACTTGTAGCAGAATATGTGTAATGCCTGAAAAATAGAAAAAGAAAAAATAAAGAGTCAGGAATGCTTGCCAATTGGCATTTAGATGAATTTTTTTGATCATTATTATGTTTGGGACTACTTTAGTATTGTTATAAAAATTTAGGCTTGTATTGTGAATATTGACCCTGCACCAATAACCGAGCCAGTCTTAAATAGAATTTTCGGCCTGATGACCTTTTAATTTGCTATCCATTTTCAACTCCGGTAATGATTAATCTATGAACCTTTATATTTACTATAAAGATGAATACTTAACGCTAACTTAAATTGGTAAATGAATTGAAATAATTTATAAACTATGAATTTGATTCAAATTAAATATTTATTTAATCAATGTCTCAATGTTCGTTAATAAGATTAGAAGCTTTAAGCATTAGAAGAAGAATAAAACTTGCAATCCACATTGACCAAAGCGTATGAAACAGAAAATGAGCTCCACGCATTTGCTGTACCCAACCTAAAATAAAGCCAATAAAAATACCTATTGCAAATACATATTTTGCTTTTGTAGGGTTAGTTGGTAACCAAAACACACACAAAGAAGCTAGCCATAAGCCTGTTGAAGCATGACCAGCAGGGAAACAGGCCCCTGCCTCTAATCCTTTTGGCACATAATCTAGCAGCTTCAGGAAAGGTGCACTACCGTTATAACGATCAATATCCCATGGACAATGTAATGCCGAGTATTTCTTTATTAAGCTTAACGTTACTGGAATGACTACTGAGGCGACAGCTACAAACCTTAATCTGAGCCTTAACCAACTATTCATAATACTAAAAGGTTTAAACATATCAATTAGTAAAATTGAGTAAAGCAGAAATCCGAAACTTAATATTAAATTCTTAACATAAACATGCATAAAAACCTTTGCAAACCATGCGGTTTTCCATGGAAATGTTTTTAATGTTGAGTCGTAGTAATAGTCCTCAATCATTAAGTCAACTTTAGTGAATTCACCCATTAGCAGAATTATTAAAGCCGAAATTACCAGCATCCACCATGCAATTTTAAAACTTATATTGGGTGGGTTCGATTTCACAAGCATGAGTTGGCTTTAAATAATTAATATTGTAAATATTGAGAACATTTGTATGTATAGTTAAAAACTATATTCTTTTTCCTTTCGGATTAATATCAAGTTTCTGATATATACAAATGTCCCTGGCAGTTGGCCTAAAATAATGACTGGCTCCACTTTATGGATACCATAAGCCAAAACAATAAGTCCTCCGGCAAGACTTAGGTACCAAAAACTCACAGGAATAACACTTTTCTGATGTCGTTCACTGTGTATCCATTGCACGACAAAGCGCATCATGAACATAGATTGACCCAGTAAGCCAACCATTAACCAAATTAATTCTATGTTATCCATTCCACCAAAGTAGTGTTGCCATTGTGATATGAGATGAGCGAGATAATATCCAAGTCCCTGATTCATTATGACTCCTCAGTAACAAATGGTTTTTTTGAACGCTTAATGAGCCAGAGCATGCCAACTAAATCAACGATGCCAACAAGTAATCTATCGATGGTGCCGTATTTAGATTGTCCATGCTCTCTGGCGCGATGACTTACAGGTACCGAGACTACACGCCCACCGCGCCGCTGAACGAGTGCAGGTAAGAAACGATGCATGTGGTCAAAGTAAGGTAGGTCGAGAAAAACATCTCGCCGGATTAGTTTGAGACCACAACCTGTATCGGGCGTTGAGTCTCTTAATAGTTTTGAACGTACAGTATTGGCTACCACTGAAGATATGCGTTTTATCCAAGTATCACGTCTTGCATGACGCCGGTTACCCCCAATGAGTTCGACTCCATTTTCAATCGCAGCAATTAACTTTTTGATGTCTTCAGGATCGTTTTGACCATCACCATCTAGCGTTGCTACCCAATCACCTCTGGCGAATTTAATTCCTGTTCGTACGGCAGTACTTTGACCACAACTAAACGCATGTGTAATCACCCTGAGTTTTGGGTGGCGTGCTTTCGCTTCAGCTAAGCGTATTTTTGTATCATCTTTACTGCCATCATTCACGTATACGATTTCAAACGCTACAAAATCAGATAGCGCATCTTCTATTTCTTGAATTAAAGGCGCTATATTTTCCGCCTCATTGTGGACTGGGACTACTACGCTGAGTAAATGTATTGGATTTTTCATTTTATGGTTAATAGTTATTTAGTTTAAGCATTCGTAACATGAAAGAGATTAAGTCTAATAATGATGTTTTAAATAATTTACTGTGATATTGAAGAGCTCTCGCAAGCAGCCCCAAATCCTAATATTGCCAAAGTGCCTTTCCTACTTAAGTAAGGTTTAAACTCTTTTAAAGTACATTGCGCTTCAGCTTTAAGTCTTACAGTGTCTGAGTCTTCAACCAGAAGTATGCTATCGCTGGTTTTTAATGACTGTAATTTTGTATCGTCAATGATTGGGATGCTACGATTGGCGTAGTAAATAAGCCGTTCATCCAGATGTTTATAACCATATATTGGCAAATGACTTGACTCTTCTGTAAACCATTTATTAATTAGTGGTATTGCCTCATAACGGTAGTGGAATACTTTAGCTTCAGCGAACGTATAAAATAAGGCATATCCAATAGGCATTAAAATTAATAAACCTAGTATTGCTTTTTTTAGCCGAGTACCGCCTTCTTGGTATAACTCACTTAGTTTGTGTCCAAGTACGATGGCGAATATTGGATAAATGGGTAATAGATATTTTGCATGTTTATCGCTAAATGCTGTGTAAATAAGAAAAGGTACCAGCAATCCAATTAATAAGCTTGAAGTGACTTCATGTTGCTTCCACCGGCGCCATGTTGTAATGGGGCTAATAAGTATCAGGAAAAAAACTGGAAAAAAATCAGCCGCTAACCATAAAACATAGTTGTAAATAGGCTCACCTGTATTGCTATATATTTTGGTCACCATATCTTTCTGAACAGTGGATTGCCATACGTCGAATCCCATTTTCCAAGTGACAGCCAAGTACCAAGATGACCCCACTAACAGAAAAATTAGCCAACCTACTGGATCACGGAGTACTTCCCACTGACGAGCTTTGCGTTGGTAGAGTGCACAAACTAACAGTGGCAATGTAACAAATAATAGAGCAATAGGACCTTTAGTAAGTACAGCCAATCCCAATAAAAGGTAGCTAAACAGAAGCCACTTTCTTCCTACTTCTTCATGCGTATAAATGAATGCGCAAATCAGTGAACTAAAGCACAGAAAAGACAAAAGCATCTCAATACCAGCTTGTCGTCCGAGCATGGAAAAACCTGCATTAGCAATGATGATTTGCAGCGCAAACAAAGCTGCCCATGCGCCATAATGACGTCTTGCATATACAAAAACTAGCATTGAAGTTGCTATGGCCGACAACGCTGATGTGAGACGCGCTGTCCATTCATTAACTATGCCAAACAGCTGAGAAATCCCTGCAGATAACCAATATAAAAGAGGTGGTTTGGTAATATAAAGTTCACCATTCAACGTTGGTATCAACCAATCATTGTCTTTAATCATATTAGCCGCGGGTATTGCTCTTCGTGCTTCATTAAATGATAGGAAAGGAATGTTACCCAATCCCAAAAGAAATACGGTTATACCTAGCAGTATTGTCGCTATCAGCAGAGCACTATATAAATTGGATTTATCTTGTTGCATTATTTAATCGCTTTAATGCATCGAGTATTCAGATCCTTGCACTCTCGTGCAATTTCATTCGATGAGACTGTTTTAGCGTGATTATCAAAAAAATCAATTTTAAGCTTATTTGCATTGGCTTTTAAACTGACGAACCCATAACCCTTATTAAAGAAACGTAAGTCTTCTGATAGCACTTTTTGTGCATATAGGCTTTTACCCCCAGCCCCATTAACGACATAATTAGGCTCACCCTCTTTCACTATTAATTGCTGATTATGATCATGTCCTGACATGTATACATCTACCTTGGCTTCTTGTAAAGCTGGTAAAAGTGTATTTTCTAGATTTGTTTTGTCTTCAAAATGCTTACCATAACTTCGAATAGTATGATGACCGGCAACAATTTTCCAGATAGGCTGTAAAGGATTTCTGATAAATTGCTCCCGTACGTAATTGGCTTGGACAGACATTTCATCCGATGATGCATTTGTATCTAGATAAACAATACGGAGCAAGGGCCTTCCATTAATGTTGCCAAAATCATTATGAAAATAATGGGCAGGCATGCGCCAACGATTTGAGCCCAGGGCCTTTTTTGAGTATTCAATTTCGGGATGAGTTTTTGGGTTTAACGATAAACTCACATCATGATTCCCAAGAATAGCATAAAAAGGAACGGTACTTAGATAGGCTCCTGAATAGACTTCTTCAAACATCGTATTCCATTCACGGCTATTTTCAGTGAGCTTAGTATCGATATAAAAATTGTCACCCAGCAACACTACAAAATCTAGTCTTTTATTCTTTCTTGCCACTTTATCCATTGCATCAGCAACTGCTCTTTGTTCTAAACTACCTGAACCCTGGTCACCTAATGCAAAGAAATTGATTTCTTGAGCATTGTCTGAATTCGATGGAATGCGGTAAATGACTGGGTGAAAATACCTGTATAGGCCAATAGCGCTGAGAGACAATACAACAAGTATGATTGACATTAGCCAGCGTTTGCTTAGCAGAGCAGATAGTCGATTTAGTGGCTGTTTCATATATTGAAATAAGTCTTATTGGTTATTGTGAATACACGCCCTCAGCGTGGTTGCGATACCATTGAACCCATTGCTTAAGACCTGTTTGTAAATTGGTACTAGGAGCGTATCCAACATCATGTTGAAGATCTTCGACATCTGCATAAGTAGCAATCACATCGCCTCGTTGCATTGGCATGAAGTTTTTGACAGCGTTGACGCCTAGCTCTTTTTCTAGGGTTTCAATAAAGAGCATCAAGTCTTCCGGTTGATGATTGCCAATGTTGTAAATTCTGTAAGGCGCAGAACTTGTGGCTGGATCTGGTAATTCAGTAAGATAATTGGGATTGGGTTGTGCAATGGTATCCAAGACTTTGACAGTTCCCTCAGCAATATCATCGATATAGGTAAAGTCCCGCTTCATCTTGCCATGATTGAATATATTGATCGGTTTACCTTCAAGTATGGCTGAAGTGAATAGCCAAGGTGACATATCCGGCCGACCCCAAGGCCCATATACGGTAAAGTAGCGCAGACCAGTGGTAGGTATGGCGTATAAATGACTGTATGCATGTGCCATCAATTCATTCGATTTTTTTGTGGCTGCATACAAGCTTAATGGATGATCTACATTGTCATGCACTGAAAATGGCATATGGCTATTGCTGCCATATACGCTGGATGAGCTGGCATATACTAAATGTTCAATTTTATGATGTCTACAAGACTCAAGAATGTTGCCAAAACCCACTAGATTGGATTGAATATACACAGAAGGATTGTTCAACGAATATCGAACACCTGCCTGTGCAGCAAGATGAATAACCCGTTGAAAGTTTTCTCGGACGAATAACTGATGTAATGCCTCACTGTCTACTATATCCATTTGAATAAATTTAAAATTTGCAAACTCTTTGATTTGGTTCAATCGGTCATGCTTGAGCTGTGTTACGTAGTAATCATTGAGATTATCTATGCCTATCACTTCATTACCACGCTCTAGTAAAATACGTGCAACATGCATTCCGATAAACCCAGCAACTCCTGTTAGTAAAATCTTCAACTAATCGCTCCCAAATAAATCACGTGTATACACTTTGTGTGACACATCGATTAACTCTTGCGTCATACGATTGCTAACAATAACATCTGATAACTGCTTAAATTGTGTCAAATCTTTGAAAATTTTTGAGTTGAAGAAATTTTGTTCCTCAAGTACTGGCTCATACACTATTACCTCGATTCCCTTAGCTTTAATTCGCTTCATAATGCCTTGTATGCTGGATGACCTGAAATTATCCGAGCCCGCTTTCATAATGAGGCGATAAATGCCTACCACTTTGGGTTTTAAATTGATAATTTCCTGAGCAATAAAATCTTTACGAGTTGAATTAGCTTCTACAATGGCACGAATTAAGTTTTGAGGTACTTTTTTGTAATTGGCTAGGAGTTGCTTTGTATCTTTGGGCAAGCAATACCCACCGTATCCAAACGATGGGTTGTTATAGAAATTGCCAATACGTGAGTCCAAACATACGCCATCTATAATCTCACGCGTGTTTAAACCATTAATTAAAGCATAAGTGTCTAATTCATTAAAAAATGCGACCCGCATTGCGAGAAATGTGTTTGAAAACAGCTTTATTGCTTCTGCTTCAGTATTATGTGAGAACAGCAAATCGACCTTTGGCTTTAATGCCCCATCCATAAGAAGCTCAGCAAACACTTTAGCTCGCTTGCTTACTTCGCCTACAACAATCCTTGATGGGTATAGATTGTCATATAAAGCCTTACCTTCGCGCAGAAACTCTGGAGAGAAAAAAATATTCTTATTTTTGAGTTCTTCTTTAATTCTCTCTGTATAGCCAACCGGTACTGTCGATTTGATCACAATCACGGCTTCAGGGTTGATACTAGCTACATCGCGAATCACAGTTTCAACTGACTCAGTGTTAAATGTATTGGTATTAGGATCATAGTCGGTCGGTGTGGCTATGATTATAAAGTCTGCATTTTGATAAGCAATTTGCTTGTCTGTCGTCGCTTTAAGTTGTAAGGACTTGTTGCGTAAATAATCTTGAATCTCAGCATCCATAATGGGGGATTGTTGATTATTAAGCATATCAACGCGGCTTTGAATGATATCAAGTGCAATGACTTCGTGACGAAGTGCAATAAGCACAGCCAGCGACAACCCTACATAACCTGTTCCAACGACTGCAACTTTCACAATATAGCTCCCATTTTTATTATTACTTCTTGGAAATGACCATGATGCCAGTGATAATCAGCATTGCACCAATGATCATTCGAAACGTCACTGCTTCTTTAAATAGCCACCATGCTAGTAATACAGATACAACCACGCTTCCTTTATCGATGAGTGCAACGGTCGCAACATCTCCCATTTTTAAAGCTTTATAATAGAAAATCCACGAACCAGCAGTAGTAATGGCAGATAAACAAAGCCATATGTAGTTAGCCTTTTGAAGCAGTTTTAACTCGGTTGGTGCAATTGTTAATAAACCAAATACGATGATAAAAAAACAGACAAAGAGAGTTCTTAGTGTGATGCCTAATTCCGCAGATATGCCAACTAACCCTTGCTTTGCTATGACAGCTGTAAAGCCGGCAAATAACATTGAGATGAATGCGTAGATGATCCAGCGTTCCATATTTATCTAATCGACGTTCTTATCCAAAGTATCTTCTGAGAGCGCATAAGATTTCAACATCTTGTTTTTTGCGAATATGGCGTTTTTTCCTGTACATATGTTTGACTCAAGCTCATAAGCTATAAGCAGTGTACAAAATAAATCATCGTGGCTAATTGCATTGTCTTTATAAGGTTTAATGTCGCTTAAGTTGTAGTCAAAGTTTTTGCCGGTCCAAGCAATCACAGGTACATGTGTTTGTTCTTTAGGAGCAATTATGTAGGGTGCGGCATGCAGGTAAAACCCATGTTCACCAAGAGATTCACCATGATCAGATACATACAACATAGCCACCTCATATTGTTCATCGTATTTTTTCAAGAAGTTAATCACTTCTGCTAAGAAATAGTCTGTATAAAGAATTGCGTTGTCGTAAGCGTTGTCAATTTCCTGTTGAGTGCAATCTCTAAGCTCACCTGTCTGGCATGCAGGTTTAAAACGTTCGAATGCTTTAGGATATCTACGATAATACTCAGGACCATGATTGCCCATTTGGTGCAACACAATCATCATATCTTTGCCTTTATTTTTTTCGATATATTCATCTAAGCCACTTAGCATGCCAACGTCTCTGCATTCGCCTTTGCAGTTTGGATTTAGAGTTGGCGTTTTGAAGTCTTCATATTTGATCCGCGTTGCTACACCTTTAGAATCAGAATTATTATCTCGCCATAAAACTTCAATGCCATTTTTTTGTAAAACATCGAGTGCGTTCTCTTGATGTAGTGCTTTTTCTTTATCATATTTTTCACGACCCAATGATGAAAACATACATGGCACAGAAACATTAGTTGACGTGCCACATGAAGTAACGTTAGTAAAACTAACGATATCTTGTTTAGACAACTCAGGGTTAGTTTCACGCTGATAGCCGTTTAATGAAAACCTATCTGCACGGGCTGTTTCACCTACTACCATAATGATTAATTCATTTTTACTGGTAGATGGGTCTAATAAAACAGCATCTTCAGCCGTCTTAGATAATATTGATTGATGAGCAGTAATATTAGATTGTTGGTTAATGTATTTAATTGCCGAATATACTGAATAGGTAGGGTTTGAATAAAACCTTACGATTCTGTGCTCACGGATGAATGATGTGTAATCTGGTGTAAACGGTATCACTAGTAACACAAGTGCCAACAGTAATAACAATAATGAGCGTAACCTAGATTTTAGTTCGATTTTAAGACTGCGAGGTTCCGGGCAATATTTGAGTATTAACCAAGCGGGAATAACACCAAAAAAGAATGTTCTCAATATTAAGGTGGAGGTGATTAAACTTGAAAACTCGCTTTTGTTAGTTTGTACGACATTGTCAATCATGACGGTATCAATAATGACACCTAAATGATCCATGTAATAGGCAGATTGAGATGTAATTAACAGAAAGCCAGCAAGAATCCAGCGTGTACACTTACCATGACTGATTACTAAGAAAAAAATTGCTGTCAATGACGTGAAAAACAAGGCAAGGGAAATGAGAAATGGCAAGTTTCCGAAAGTGAGTGGATAGATATTTAAAATGCCATGGAACAGTGAAAAATTTCCTGTCACCATTATCAAAATGACAACTAAAAATATAGCAGCGGTCTGGGAGTTAACCATATCCCTTCTATTTGCTAGGCTTCCATATTTATTTAATAACTTAGATTGCATGTTTCCTCTAAAGCCTTTTATGAACATCTTTAACACCAAAAGCAACTTACATGCCTACTATCTATCTACATGATTTTAATAATTAAAATATTTTATTTAGCATTAGTACTGCAATATTTGCAGGGATGTAAATTATTACTAGTTTTAAATCATGCAAATTTTGCAGTTTTAATTCACAAAATTCAGGTTTTGATTTTTCCAAACTTTAAGAAAATACTCGGTAATAAAATAAGGTTAAGTAATGTTGAAGTAAGCAATCCAGTCACCACCACTACTGCTAACGGATATTCAATTTCATAGCCAGAAATCGGCCCTTTAAAAATGATAGGAAGTAAAGCAAGCGAGGTGGCAAGTGCCGTCATTAGTATTGGAACTAAACGCTCTTGTGAGCCACGCTTAACAACGTCCAATCCAAACTGATAGCCCTCACTTGCAATTAAGTGCCTGTAGTGGCTAATTAACAAAATACCGTTTCTGGATGCAATGCCTAATACAGCAATAAATCCGACCATAGAGCCAAGAGAAATAATTCCGCCAGATAAAAACACCCCAATAACACCACCCATGAGTGCAAACGGTAATGACGCCAAAAAGATAAGCGTATGTTGATGAGATTTGAAATCTATATACACTATCAAGATAATTGCAAATATCATCAATAATGTGAGGCCAAGCAGTTTCTGAGTGGCTGCTTTCTGGGCACTATACTCACCTAAAAACTGTGGGTAATACCCAGCAGGTAAAGTCATTGCAGATACTTTGCTTTCGACTTCCGATGCCACAGATCCTAAGTCACGATTTTTGGCATTTGCAACAATATCGATTCGTCTTGATACTGCCTCGCGTTTTATCTCATTAGGCATACCAATAAAGTAAACATCTGCTACATCCTTTATTCTCAGCTGTGGCCCAAATGCCGAATCTATTGGTAACTCTTGTATTGCACGTAAGTCTGATTTACTTTCAGGAGCACCGATGACCACTACATCTACTTTTTGCTGTGCTTCATATACTTCACCAACCTTTGTACCTTTCAGTACCATGCTTGTCACTTTACGAATGTCATTGGTGTTGATGCCGTAATGTTTTGCAGCGTCTTTTTTTAGGCGAATCTCAATTTGAGGGATTAGTACTTGTGGCTCTACTTTTAAATCCGCAATACCATCCACAGTTTGCATGGTTTGTTTAATGAGTTCTGCATGCTCGCGCAACACAGCTAAATCTGGACCAAATAAACGCACTACTATGCTAGAGCTTGTGCCAGAGAGTACCTCTTTGCTACGTTCTTTTAAGTAGGTTTGCACATCGGTAAAAATACCTGAGTAGCCATGCATGGTTTTTTGAATGGCAGAGACTGTTTCTTCGTAATTTATATCAGGATCTATGCTCACCCATAGCTCAGTAAAATTAGGCCCAACTACCTCATCAGCCACTTCTGCACGACCGATATGTGCTCCAAAGTTTCTTACCCCTGGAATCGCTAGTAAGTCATGACTTGCCAACATACTGATTTTTTTCATTTGTTGAATTGATGCACCTGGACGCTCAAGAAAGTGCATCAAAAAATCCGTCTCTTTAAATTCTGGTAAAAATTCTGAACCTAAATAAAATGAGCCTACACCTGTCGCAGTAAATGCAATCGCCGCTGCTACAAAAATCTTTTTGGGTCTAGCTAAAATGGTGTCTAGTAACCTAGAGTATTTACTCTGTAACCAGTTGACGATAGCAATATCGTCTTCTTCATGTTCTACATCTAACAACATAAAAGATATCGCAGGTGTTACAACAAGTGCAACAATCAAAGAAGCCAAGATGGCTAACAAATAAGCCATGGCTAGAGGTTGAAAGAAAGCACCTGCAATACCGTCTAAAAAGAATACTGGCAGGAAAACCACCATCACAATCATGGTGGCATAGACCACTGCACTCCGGACTTCTAACGACGCATTTACGATGACGTTAAGTTTCGATTTTGGAACGTCTAATAGTTGGTTTAATTTCAATCGCCGTATGATGTTTTCTACATCAATAATTGCATCATCCACGACTTCGCCCAATGCGATCACTAGACCCGCAATAACCATGGTATTCATACCGACATTAAGTGCAGTAAGCACTAATACAGCGCTAAGTAATGAAAGAGGAATCGCACATATACTAATCAATGCTGCACGTTTGTTGCGCAAAAATACCATGAGAATGAGCGCAACCAAAAGCGCACCAAGCACTAATGCATTTTGCAAGTTATCAATCGCACGCTCAATAAATGTGGCTGGCCTAAATATGGTGGAATCAATCTCTAACTCTTTAATCGCAGGTTTGAGTTCTGCAAGGGCTGCCTCAACATTCTTAGTGACCTGAATCGTATTAGCGTTGGGGTGCTTTTCTACAATCAGTAACAAACCATCTCCGTGGTTGATGACAGCATCACCAATGGCCGGCGGTTCTCCAATCTCAATATCCGCAATATCTCCTAAACGAATAGGTGCTCCGTTTTTAAAGTCCACAACTGTATTTGCTAACTCTTCAGGCTTGGTAGTTAAGTTTTTATAACGTACAGCAATCCGTTGATTGGGTGAATCAACAAATCCACCAGACTCAATACTTGCTGCATCGCTAGAAGCTAGCATGACTTGTTGTAGGGTGATGCCAGAAGCACGTAACCGATCTGGGTCTATCACAATCTGTAACTGCTTATCGCGTTGTCCCCAAACCGCAACGTTTGCCACCCCAGGTATAGACATTAGGCGTGGACGTATTGTCCACATGGTCAATGTGCTGATATCCATTTGGGAGAGTGTTTTGGAAGAAACACCAACTTTAAGTACACGTGATAACGATGACAATGGAGGCATCATCACTGGAGGCTTAGCGACAACTGGCAAGCGGCCAGCCACTAAACCTAGGCGCTCTTGCACATACTGCCTTGCTTGAAAAAGATCAGTTCCTTCCTCAAACAACAGAACAACTGAAGATAACCCTAACACTGACTTTGAACGTAAGGTTTTAAGTTGAGGTGTACCATTAAGCGCCTGCTCAAGAGGCATGCTAATCAGGTGCTCAGTCTCCTCTGTAGAAAGTCCTGGTGCTTCTGTTTGGATTTCAACCTTAATAGGTGCAAATTCAGGAAATACATCCAGGGGCGCCTGCTTGATGGTATTGAAACCAAATAATATGAGCGTTAACGAGATGATCATGACGACCATGCGGCCTTTTACAGCAGAATAAATGATTTTTTTTAACATATAGTGACCTATGTGGTTTAGTGAGCGAAGCCAGTTTCAACGCCGAATAGCTCTAATGCGCCATTCACTACAACCATTGAACCTTCAGGAGGCCCTTCACTAATAATTGCTTGATGACCACTTACATAATCTAAAAATATTCTTTTACGCTCATATGTATATTTAGACTTCTGTGTGTAAACCCAACTTCCTCCATAAATATCAAATACAACTGCTGACCATGGAAGTGTTAAAGCATGAGTGGATTGGTTCTGTGTATTAAGCGTGACAGTTACACGCTGCATAGGACTTAACGCTAAGTGGTCATTTTGTATGGCGTAATACAGATGCGTGGTGCTCGTAAGTGGATCGGCTGTAGGCGGCGCATTAATGGGTTTTGCCACAAGACTGGAAATGCTGGGACTGGTTGAAGATGGCTGGATTTTGGCATCAGCCTGTTGATCTATGCTTTCTAAATCACCCGTTGGAATTGGCACGCGTACCCATAATGAATTGAGAGATGAAATCTCCATAATGGGGTTACCAGCAGGCACCAGTTGATCGCTCACTGCAAATATATTGCTGACAATGCCTGCTTGGGGTGATTTGATTTCAATGGGTTCAATCGTACCTAGATTGACCATTTGATGTAGTGCATTTCTTTTGACATGTGCAGCTTCTAAGTTCTTAAGTGCAATTTCATGTGCCGCATTGGCTTCATCGACATTACGTTGACTGCCAACTAAGTCTTGTAACAATTTCTCTGCACGATTTAGCGCGATTTCTGTTGCATTCACTTGCGACTTTGCAACGTTTACAAAGCTTTCAGCATCAGCAAGTGCATTAACCAAATTAGCACGTGCATCTGCAGTAATTATCGGTTGAATACGATAGAGTAATTGTCCCGATTTTATTTGCGCACCTGGTTTTAAGGGTGTTTTATCAACAGACATTAACTTACCAGAGATAGGTGCTGAAACGCTTACCATGCTGCCAGGTGGCGCCACAATTTCGCTGCCATATGTTTTATTTGCAACTAGTTGTTCACGCTTTATCATTGCTGTTTCTATGCCAAGTTTGCGATATGCATCATCGTTGAGATAGACAGTATTTAATGAATTCTCTGCTACAACAGTCTGTGCTGGTTGATGTTGCGCTTTAACCTCTTTACTAGGGCCTGGTATCAAAATGATAGAACCTAATAAAATAGTGATTGAGACTAAAGCTATCGCAATCCACATTTTTTTCTGTGTCATGGTCAACATCAATAGAAATTGTTTTACATTCAGCATGTTCATTTGTCTTTTATCCATTATTTAGCAACACTTATATTGCTGCTGTTTCGCATTAATTCCGCATACTTAGCAATGAGGTCTGCCTTTAGTTTTACTTCTCTCATTTGTGTATCTATAAATTGACGATTTGCCTCAAGCGTTTGCAAGTAAGCAATATCTCCTTTTTGATAAGCATGCTCTGTGAGTTGAATCATTTGCTTCATGGAAGGTATGAGTGAGTCTTGCAAGACATTCCAGTCATGGCAAGATTGTTGATATTGAAGATGAGCGGTTCTTATTTCTAAAACAGCTTGTTGCTTCAGTGATTCTAGATTCAATTCTGCTTTTTCCACATCGGCTTCTGCTCTGCTGATAGCGCCTTGATTCTGATTAACAATAGGAATTGTGGAGCGGATTGCTGGGCCTAGCGTGTGTCCAGTCACCTGACCACTAGTGGCATCGGCAGTACCAGTAAACCTAAACCAACTAAGCTTTGATAATTTAGCCTTCTCTTTTGTAGCATTGATTGAATATTGCGCAGCCAGAACATCTGGGCGATGAGTTAAAGATTGTGCGAGTAAGTTGTCAACATCATTTATATGGCAAGCAGGGGTAAGATTAGGTGACAACACTACATATGGATATTTTTGTCCAATACCCAGCAAATAGAGAAGACCTTGCATCTTAATGTTTACATCATATTGCGCAAGTTCCAAGTCACGTTTTGCAATAGCCGCATCATTTTGGGCAAGTAAAATATCATTACCATTGATATCGCCAGCTTCAAGACGCTTCCGTGATAGTGTGTAAATAGTATTGCGTAAATGGTAGGATACTTCCGTTACCTTCAATTGCTCTTGTGCTAACACTGCTTGTGCATAAGCAATCCGTACATCTTTAATAAGATTGAGCCCCGACTGTGTTAGGCGATGGGCTACAGCATCGGCTTCATGCTTCATTGTGCGTAATCTAATTGGCCTTAACCAAAGCGCCTCGATTGGTAGATCAATCGCATAACGGTAAGGTTTATTTGCTACACCAAATGCAAAGAGTAACTCAGGGTTTGGAAGTAAGCCTGCATTTACTAAATCAGCCTTTGCAAGCTTTAGGTCAATTAGCAAAGACTTAAATGCTGCATTATTATTTAGTGCATATATTACTGCTTCTGATTCACTCAGTATCGTGCTCTCTTTTAGCTTAATTTCTATCTGCTGAACAACATCAGCTTTGTTACTAGATAGTTGCTGATCATAAGCAACCACATTTTGAATGACACTTGCTCTATCTGCCGTATCGGGTATAGATTGACAACCACTACTGAACATAAGAATGGATAGAATAATCAAGTAGCAATAGATTTTATTTATCAAGCCTGAAGGCATAATTAGTCACATACTGAAGAAAAGTTGTGAGCACTGTAATGACTTAAACTTAATGGAAACTTAACAGTTGAATCCAATCTTTTAAGTTTCCATTAAGAAATACGTGGCAACATGAATTCATGTAATTGGAGGCTAAGTAGCTTTTGCCAATTAGAATTAAGGAATAGATTGTGCGGATATTACTAATTGAAGATGATGAAATGATTGGCCAAAGCCTTCAAAAGGCCTTGAAGAGCCATGCCGTAAACTGGGTAAAAGATACTTTTGCTGGTGAGCACACTTTAAACCTTGAGACATATGACTTGATTTTGTTAGATCTTGGCCTACCCAAGCGATCAGGACTTGAATACTTGATTCAATTACGTGAGAAAGGTATGTCAACACCTGTGTTAATTATTACTGCACGCGATAGCATTGAAGACCGTGTGAAAGGTCTAGATTGCGGTGCAGATGATTATCTGCTTAAGCCATTTGCTATAGAGGAGTTGGAGGCAAGGATTCGTGTGCTAACTAGACGAAAGCAGGATCGCGCTGACCCTATCATTAGTTACGGTGATGCAAGTTTAAACCCAGCCACTTTTACATTGAGTTATCAAGGTAAAACTGAAAGGCTGTCAGTCAAAGCATTTAATATTATGCAAACGCTACTAGAAAACCCTGGTGTGATTTACTCCAGAGGTCAATTAGAGGAGAAAATATATGGTTGGAATGAAGAGGTTGAAAGCAACGCTGTAGAAGTTCACATTCATACCATCAGGCGAAAGTTTGGTGCGAACATTATTCTCAACGTGAGAGGTGTTGGTTACACCTTTCCGAAAGCGAGAGCCAATATATGAATCATTCTATTAAACGATTTTTGCTAATTTACATCACGCTAGCGATCTTACTGATATATTGCCTAATCAGTTTAGCTTCATATTGGGTAAGTAAAGAAGAGTTAGATGAACTATATGATGCAAACCTGGAACAGGTAGGTAGTGCAATTGCTGCACAACACCTTGCGATTCATGATGTGACACATCTGTACAGTAATACTCAAGTGGGTAAAGGCTCGACAATACAAGGTGAGGAAGAGTTTTACGTGCGTGTGTTGGCTAAAGATGGAACGGTACTCTATGTGTCGCATCCCGATATTAAAGTGCCACTTCCCTCAACATTAGGCTTTTCCACACAAAAATATCTGAATAAACAATGGCGATTTTTTGCAATTAAGGTTAATCAAGAAACCATCCAAGTGGCACAGTCTCTTCGATTAAGAAAAAATACAATTAAAGAGACTGCTATTAGTTTAATGGCTTCTCAGTTGTTGTTTATTCCATTTTTAGTGCTATTGATATTTTTAGCAATCAGAAAAGCGCTTTCCCCACTATCTATATTGTCAGATGAAATTCAACACCGGCATAGCACCGATCTGAAACCTTTTCCAGATCATCAGTTGCCAGTTGAAATTAAGCCTTTAGTACAATCTCTTAACATTTTTATGGGGAAATTGTCTGACATGGTGGGAGTGCTGAAAAGATTTACATCAGATGCAGCGCATGAGTTGAGAACACCAATCACAGCACTTAAATTACAACTTTCTTTGCTTGAACAAGCTGAAACAAAGGATGAACAAGAACTAGCAATTCAAAGTTTAAAAATAGGTGTTGGTAGGACGGAGCAGCTAATTAGTCAATTATTAACTTTGGCGCGTATTGAGCCAAATAATCGATTAAGAGAAATTCAGCGGCTCAATCTACTTCAGTTAGTCAAAGAGTCCATCGAAGAATTATTACCCTTAGCTCATGAAAAAGGTATTGACTTGGGATTAACAAATGGAGAGGTTGCCATGATAGATGGAGTTCAACACGAAATTAAAGTACTAATTAACAATATTCTAGATAATGCAATTCGCTACACACCTAATTACGGGAGTGTGAATATTTCTTTATCTAACGACTCTGAACACGCTATTTTAGAAGTTAATGACACTGGACCCGGTATTGCAATAGATGATTTTGAACGAGTGTTTGAAAGGTTTTACAGAGGGGAAAACAAAGACACTTGTGGATCAGGTTTAGGTCTTTCAATCGTGAGAGAAATTGTCTCACAGCATGGTGCAATAATTAAGTTGTCTAACCTCAATCATGGCTTTTCATTTAAAATTACTTTTGTTAGATAAATAGATTATCTTAATGACAGCTTTGTTCCGCTTAGATGTCATGAATTAAACTATGAAGGACGAAAATTGGGAGCAGGTAAGACTGAATACTTTAAGATCAATAAAGGCGAGCTCTCGCCTAATATTGATCTTAATAGTTTTCAACTATTACTCTGAAATTTTCTTTAAGTTATCTAGTCCGCCACGATAAACGCTAGTGATAACTTTGACTGCCGTAGCATCATCTTGACCTTCAGCTGGAGTCGCAGATGTATCCTTGAATCGCCACTAGTTTACTAGACACCTTGGAGCCGTAATAATGGCAACTAAAGAAAGGCGACAAATGAGCGGTAAACGTTATCCAGAAGAATTCAAACTAGCAGCAGTCCGCCAAATTACAGAAGGTGGATATGCAGTCTCCGATGTGGCAAAACGACTCGATGTCACTGTAGACAGCCTCTATGCCTGGGTCAGGAAGTATGGCCCCTACGCAGCGATCCACCAAACCAAACACACAGAGCAAGCTGAACTCAATCGTTTACGCAAAGAGTTAAAGCGTGTCACAGAAGAACGTGATTTGCTAAAAAAAGCCGCGGCATACTTCGCGAAGCAGTCCGACTAAGATATGCCTTTATCAACGAACATCAGGACTGTTGGCCAACAAGATGGCTGTGCCAGATGCTAGAAGTTCATCCCAGCGGCTTTTATGCCTGGTTAAAGCAGCCACATTCAGTAAGCTATAGAAATGACCAGCGCCAAACGGGATTGATTAAGCAATGCTGGCTGGAATCTGGTGGCGTGTATGGCTATCGTAAAGTGCATAGCGATATGCGTGCTTTGGGTGAGCATATCGGCATTAATCGTGTCTATCGCTTGATGCATACACATGGCTTAAAAGCACAGGTCGGTTACCGTAAGCCAAGGCATTATGGTGGCAAGCCTTACTTGACCAGTCCCAACACGTTAAACAGGCAGTTCAATCCCATTCATCCAGACCAATCATGGGTGACGGATATTACCTATATCCGCACCCATGAAGGCTGGCTATATCTTGCAGTGGTGATGGACTTATTCTCTAGGCGAATTGTGGGTTGGTCTATGCAGTCAAGGATTACTAAAGAGCTGGTATTAGATGCGTTGCTGATGGCGGTATGGCGCAGGAAACCTAAAAGCAAGGTGTTAATACATTCTGATCAAGGTAGCCAGTACACCAGTGAGGATTGGGATATATTCTTAAAAGCCCACAATCTGGAGTCGAGCATGAGTCGCCGTGGCAACTGCCATGATAATGCTGTGGCTGAAAGCTTCTTTCAATTACTCAAACGTGAAAGGATTAAACGAAAAATATACAACCATCGAGATGAAGCAAGGCAAGATATCTTTGACTACATAGAGTTGTTCTACAACCCAAAACGACGTCATAATTCCAATAACTTGTTATCTCCGATAGACTACGAAAATCAATTCAGAAAAACGGCTGATTAGTGTCTATAAAATTGGTGGCGATTCAATTAAAGATTTTTTGAATGGAATGGACTGGTAATCCCCCCAGCAAAAAGTAACGATTAAAAGTAGAATTTCCACTAATGGGAGATTTACGAAATGAAGCACTCGAAATTTACAGACAGTCAGATTATTGATGCATTAAAACGTGTGGAGGGTGGTTTACCTGTTCCTGAGCTATGTAGAGAGGTTGGTATAAGCTCAGCTACTTTTTACAAATGGCGTGCAAAATATGGCGGGATGGAAGTATCCATGATGTCGCGCATGAAAGAGCTTGAACTTGAGAATGCTCGGTTGAAGAAGATGTACGCTGAAGAAAGATTAAAGTCAGAGATTCTGCAAGAAGCCATCACAAAAAAGTGGTAAAGCCATCTCTGCGTCGTGAGATGGCAGTTAAAGCGGTCACAGAAAAGACGGTATCCATTCGATTGGCTTGTGCGATGTTTAATATCAGCGTGAACTGCTACCGTTATCAACCAAAGCTTTCTGCTGAGAACCAGTACATCAGCGACTGGCTGCTAAAGTTAACTGACAATAATCGCAACTGGGGCTTTGGTCTGTGTTTTTTATATCTACGTAACGTCAAGGGATACAGCTGGAATCATAAGCGCGTTTATCGCATTTACAAGACGTTGGAGCTTAATTTACGTATCAAGCCAAGAAAGCGCCTCAAGCGCGAGAAACCAGATGCGCTGATTGTACCGATGGGCATGAATCAGGTATGGTCGATGGATTTCATGCACGACCAATTGCAAGATGGCAGGAGCTTTAGATTGTTCAATGTGATTGATGATTTCAATCGGGAGTCACTGGGTATTGAAATTGACCTATCCTTACCTTCTGAAAGAGTCATTCGCGCATTAAATCAGATCATTGAATGGCGGGGTAAGCCAAGTACGTTGCGCTGTGATAACGGCCCTGAGAATATCAGTGGTGTTATTCAAGCTTGGGCTGCAAGACGTGGGATTGAAATTAGTTATATCCAACCAGGCAAGCCACAACAGAATGCTTATATTGAACGATTTAACCGTACAGTGCGTTATGAATGGCTATCGCAATATCACTGGCAAGATTTAGATGAGGTAAGACTATACGCCACTCAATGGATGTGGCGTTACAATCACGAACGTCCAAACATGGCCTTGGGCGGGATAACACCAATACAGCGGTTGGCTATGGCCGCTTAACTCTACTTTTAGTCAATGCTAAAAATGGGGGGATTACCGACTCTTCAAGCTCTTTAAAATATTTCTGCACAGCGTCAGTTTCGTAGCCTAAGAAGTTATCAATTGCGTCAGAAAATCTTGAGTCACTTATCCAATGAGCAGAGTATGTTTTTGTTGGTAGCAATCCTCTAGCGATTTTATGTTCGCCTTGAGCACCGCCTTCAAAGAATCCCATTTTATTTTGAATGCAATATTCAATTGCTTGAAGATAACAAGTCTCAAAATGTAATCCGCTGATAAATTCTGAACAACCCCAATATCGACCATACAAAACGCCATCTCCAATTACATTTAAAGCGCTTGCTATCAACTCATTTTCTCTTTGAGCAACAATCAATAAAAACGATTCTGGTGATCTTTGAATTACTGTCTTGAAAAACTCAATAGAAAGGTAGGGGTTTGATCTATGCTCGTAGTATGTTTTTGAATAACAATAATAAAAAAAATCTAAGTAGGAATTAGTAATTTCAGTTCCAAGCAGCCACTTAAAGGTTAAGTTTGATTTTGAAATGAAGTTTCTAGACTGCCGAATCTTTTTTCTCTTATCATGTTTCATAGAGTTTAAAAACTCATTAAAGTCTTGATATTTATTGTTACGCCAATGAAATTGAATTCCCTCTCTAATTGAAAATCCAGCCTCTTTAAGTGAGGTTAAATCTGTATAGTTTGGAAATAACACATGAATGGAAGATATTCCAACTTTTGAAGTGTATTGAATTGCTGCCTTTGCAACGGTTAACTTATCATTCGTTGATTTTCCGAGAAGTCTCTGACCAGTTACAGGCGTGAATGGAACTGCAATTACTGCTTTAGGATAGTATTGCAAGCCATGCTTTTCGAAAGCGTCAGCCCAAGCAAAATCAAAAACAAACTCACCTCTTGAATGTGTTTTTAGGTACATTGGTGCAGCAGCAACAAGTTTGTCATCTCTATATAAAAGGATGTATTGTAGAACCCAGCCAGTATTCCTAGCTGCGCATCCTGTTTCCTCAAGAGCACTTAAAAAGTAATATTGAAGAAATGGGTTTGACCCCGAAATTGAATCCCATTCCAATTCACGAACATCTTTTAATGAGTCAGCTATGAGTATTTTTTCCATTCGCTAATTCTTAGGAAAGTTACTAGTAAAAGATTTTAGTGTAACTATAAGTGAGTGCATAAGTAATATTAATCCATAATTTTAAAATAATGCGCAATCAACTGTTATATCACTAATGGACAGTATTTATTAATTAAGAACAATTTAATCTTACAAAGTTTTATGAAAAGATTTAAGACTTCAAGTGTTGTTCTTACTCAGAATTAGCCACTAATTCTACTTGGACAAATATTCTTGTTTTATAGGTATTGACACAAGTGTTTGATTGGGCATGGGCCGAGGCATATGAACGCAACGGTTTATCCTACTACCCTAAGCTTGTTTCAGCCATTCCATTTACGCCAATCACTAGCTCGCGGCTTCTCACAAACCATCCTGATACTAAGGCGTTGATTGTCAATGCCTTGTCGCAAATAATGCGACAAAACAAAATGTCATCAGCGCACGTATTGTTTCCCGATGATGATTCTGCAGAGTGGTTTAAACAAGCCGGATGGATGCAGAGGCAAGGCGTGCAGTTCCGTTGGCAAAATCTGGATTACTCTGATTTTGACGAATTCTTAAGTCAATTAAGTCACGATAAGCGTAAAAAGATTAGGCAAGAAAGGAAAAAAGTCACAGACTCAGGCGTGATATGTCTGCAAGTTAAGGGGGGTGAAATTACTCCCGAACAGTGGAATTTTTTCTATCAATGCTATGAAAATACGTATCGAGAGCACCGATCTACGCCATATCTGACAAGGGAGTTTTTCACAACAATCGGTAATAGTATGCCGCAGAATATCTTGTTGATACTGGCGTATCTAGACGAGAAGCCAATCGCAGCTGCATTAAATATTTACGATGAAGTAACGCTGTACGGTCGATACTGGGGATCGATGCAATATGTTCCCAATCTTCACTTTGAGCTTTGCTATTATCAAGCACAGATATTTTGTATTGCAGAGAAAATTGAATTTTTTGAAGGTGGTGCGCAAGGTGAGCATAAGCTTGCGCGTGGATTTAAGGCTAGGCCCACTTGTTCTTTTCACCAAATTGCAAACCCAGACTTTGCCGTTGCTATTGAAGATTTTGTAGTGCAGGAATCAAAAGGAGTTGCAGCCTATGCTAACGAGCTTGATGAGCGTGCGCCATTTAAGTCCAAAGACTAGGGGCATGAATAAATACTGGTTCATCATTGATGAACAGTCCAGATAGACCAGTATCTATTCGAAATGAGCTTTTTACATGTAGTTTGTTATTACGGCTTTTTCTCATCTTTTGAGTGGTGATGACCTGCACCTTGATGCGCTGCTTTACGTTCCGCACTGTCAATCTTACCGTCTTTATTTGCATCTAATTTTGTGAACATTTTTTCAGCACGGGCTTGATGTTTAGCCATAAATTCGTCACGCGATATTGCGCCATCATTATTGGTATCTGCTTTATGACAGCCCTGTTTTCCATCTTCGCCACCATGATGATCAGCGTAAGCCGTTTGTGTAAGACCGAGTAGCAAAGTAGTTGTGAGTAAAATCTGTGTCATTTTCATAAAAAATTCCTTTTAAATTACAAATAAGCGACTGCTGGCTTAATTAACGTTACAGTCAGTATACTGTTGACACGCGATTGATAGAAAGATTTTTTGAGGGTGTATTAATTTAAGATTAGTGCATTCACGATTGTTAGTCGCTAGTATTTTGTATTCAAACTAGAGTGCCATTCGATACAAGGTATGAATGATAAAGCAGGAGTTTTATGATTAGATTGTTATACAGCAGCCAAGCAACACAAAATATTACAGAGCAGGATATTGCTGAAATATTAGAAAAGTCTCAGAAAAATAATCAAGAGGTTGGTATCACAGGCGTTTTGTTATATGGAGGTCATTTATTTATGCAGGTGCTAGAGGGTCCTGAACAGGCAGTGCTTAAAAAATATATCACCATTTGTGAGGACAAACGTAACAGCCTCAATAAGATTATTTATATTTCATATGCTGATAAAAGAATGTTTGGTGATTGGTCAATGGCGACCATTCAGTGTGATCAAATCGGCTTTCAAAAGATATTTGATTTAAACTCAAGAGCAACAGAAACCATCGCGCCTGAAAGTTTTAGGGAAACAATGCGTGACTTTTTGCGTAGACTAAATAGTGCAAAAAAAGATCATTAGATATTCTCATAATGCCCCATCATGAATGCTGATCTCAAATAAAAACGGCTCCCATGATATGGAGCCGTTTTTTATTTGAGATATATGACAATTGTTAAACCATTGCGCTAGTGCTGTATAGCATATCAATATCCATAATAGGCGTGCTCTTGCTATTTAAACGTTGAGCAATTTGTTTAAAGGCATTAGAAGCTGGTGTGAGCGGGAATGCCTCAATGACAGGACGACCAAGTTTCGCAGCTTTCCCTAAATGTACATCTGCTGGAATCGCACCAAAGAACTCTAGTTCAATTTGCATAAAACGTTTAGCAACTTGCGCGATGTTCTTAAAAACTACTTCTGCTTGTGCATCATTGGCGTCATCCACAATAATCCCAAAAGAGCGCCTGCCAAGTTGGCTACAAATACGTTTAATGAGGGTGTATGCGTCTTTAATTGACTCTGGTTCACGTGTGAGTTGAATCAAAATGTCGCTGTCATTCAGCGTTTTTAATGGCAGTAAGTCATCGTTATTTAGTGTTGCATCTACTAATACAATTTCGTATTGCAGTACTAACTCATCAAATAACTGATTCAATACTTGGCCGGCATTGCTGTTAAGCGGAGTGCTTATCTGGTTTTTAGGTAATAGTTTCGCAACAGCAAACTCTTGCTTAGTGTTTTTGATTGCTGTAGATAGTGATGCAGATGTCTTAGCAATTTCGTATAGTGTGGATGTTTTATCTACTTCATAGCTAGCTTCACGCGTAGTTTTAGATGCATGTACAATTAGTACATCATTGCCCTGAGCGCGGATAGATGCAGCTAAGTTAATCATCATGCGTGATTGATCTGTGGCAGATGCCGAAATAATAGAGACGACACGTGGTTTTGGTGCAGCCATAATGCGGCGTAAACCTGCCGCTTGGTCATTCTTAAAACTAACCACGGCTTGTCTCTGTAGATAAAGTATTTACAGATTTTCTTGTGTTACCCATGATAAAAGGCAACTCTTCATTTTTGAATTGCAACGAGCGACCGTCTGCACCTATTTTTAGTGCTTTCTGAATCAGATAGCTCTTATTCGCAAGATGGATATCTTCAGGCACACGCTGACCATTCGCTAAGTAATAAAGCTTTAACTTACCTCTGATAATAACGTCTAGTACTCCACCAATTGTCACTGCTTCATCAAGCTTCGTGATAATCGTACCATCCAAACCTTTACCTTTATAAGCTCTAATCACATCGGTTAATGTTTCACCAGTGCTAGTTGCGTTGAGGCATAGCAGCTTTTTGATGCGAGCATTGGTATTGGATAACATGGCAATTTGTTCTGTCACCATTGTGTCGCGCTGACTCACACCGACTGTATCAATTAAAATAGTACGTTTGTTTTTTAGCTCGTTTAAAGCAATCTTAAGGTCGGCTTCATCTTTAACTGCATGCACCATCACACCAAGAATTTTTCCGTATATTCTTAATTGCTCATGACCACCAATACGATACGCATCAGTTGTAATTAAGCCTAAGCTCTCCGTACCGTGTTTCATGACATAGCGCGCAGCAAGTTTAGCAGTTGTGGTTGTTTTGCCAACCCCAGTTGGACCAATTAATGCAAAGATGCCGCCTTGATCTAGCATGCCAATTTCATTTGGAATGCTATCTAGATTTTTGCTCAGAATAGATTTAACCCAGGCTAGTGCTTTTGCTTCATCAAGATTCGCCGGTAATTTTTCCGACAACATTCTAGCTAAAGCTGCACTGAACCCAGAAGACAGCAATATATTCATGATTTGTGTTTTTGTTGGGTACTGCTGTTGCACATTGCTCCAAGCAATAGTGGTCAACTGTGATTCAAACACATCGCGCATACTGCGCATTTCGTTCAAAATCTCAGTCATTTTTTGGCTAGCATCTAACATGGATGCTTGTATAAACGTATCTGGTGCTGAGGGGGCGTTTGTTGGTGTAACTTGTATTTGGGCTACTGGTGCCTCTGGCTCCATCATGTTTGGTACAAAAGGCTGTGCCTGATTAGTATGAAAGCCTTCAACCTTTTTATTAATAACAGAGATTAATGCCGATGGGTTATCTTCACCAAAACCCTCTGTATGGTTGCGATAAGATGCCTCCATGATGGCAGCATTATCAACAATCGCGTCTAGATCTTCTTCCTTCAACGCAGTGATTCTATTTCCGCCCTCTACGGCACGGTTAGATAGAATAATGGCATCCTCGCCAAGTTCCATGCGCACTTGTTTAAGTGCTTCGCGAGAGTTTATACCAAAAAATTGCTTAATATTCATACTAAATTCTAACTAGGAAATTTGTTCAGCCGATTGACTAGCCAGCAGAACAGATGTGTGTAAATGCGCCTGATCGCGATCTTTTGAATAGTTGGTCAACATACCCAGCACTGCACTGTCATCAAATCGGAAGCGTGTCAGCATCATATTCGTGCTGCTCAGCTTCACAACCTGCATATTGCTTAAGCTTTCCAGCAAATCGGCAATCTCTTTACTGATGCCTAAAAGGAACATGGCGGTCGCTTTATCTGAACTGATGAGTTGTTTAGCCATCATCAAATAGTTGAGATTTGCGTCCTTAATTTCAGACATCATATCCTTTACATTCATTTTGCTTCCTAATTCGTTGTTTCTATTAAAAAAACCGTATTGCAATTGGCTTGGTGAAATGTAACTCTTTAGTCTGATTCAACCAATGGGCAGTTGTCTATTTGTTTTGTAGGTTTTTGTCTTACATCTATGTGCTGTGCGATGTTCACCCAGAAGCTATTTATAAATAACCTTAGATGAACAACCGACATAAATATGCTATACATCTGAGTTATCGGTACACGTATCAATGCACTGGTTTAATTGATGTTTGTATCGATACTATAAAGGATAGTAATTAAGATAATGAATATTTGAATTTAGCAGAGTGATACAGTCCAAGTAGTAAGCGTTAATCACAAATGCCGGGCAAAAAAATAGCGCTTCTGCAAAAAAGCGCTACTAAACTTTGAGAGAGTATATATTGCTAAACAACATATGCTTGCATATTACAAGGCAATAATTAATGAAGTATTTCATATGGTTAACGAATTGTTTCATTGTGAAATAATTCGTTAGCGAGGTTGTTGGGTAGTGGTCAGCTCTAGTAAAAAAGAAAAACGCCCCATTCTTTCGAATGAGGCGTCTTTATTGGTGGTGAAAGAGGGACTTGAACCCTCGACCCCAGGATTATGAATTTGAGCTGTAAGTTATTGTTTATTATTGAAATTGTACTAATTTCTTTTAAGAAACAAGAATTTAGTAGCCAGATGATTGCTACCAATTTTTACATAGATATACTGCGTTTTAAGTACTTTTTCTCGATTTGGGCTACTAGGTGGCTACTAATTTTTTAACGAGAAAATAGTAGAACGGAGTATAAAATGTTGCACAAATTAACTAAATCGTTTGTAGATAAAGTTTCATTTGAACAATCAAGTCAAATTTTTTATCGTGATTCTGAATTATTGGGTTTTGGTTTACGCGTAGGTAAATCAGCAAAAGTTTATTATGCTGAAGCTAAGCTTCACGGAAAAACTGTCAGAAAATCTATTGCAAGACATAACGTTGTTTCATTAGATGAAGCACGCTCACAAGCTAAATCTTACTTGGCTGAAATCTCCCGTGGTAAAAATCCACATGATGAAGAAAAAGCCAGGAAAGCAAAATTAGTTACCTTATCCGAAGTGCTAGAGAATTATATTGAAGCTCGCGGCAATTTGCAGCGCAGCACCATTCAAGATTATCGACATACCTTTGATGCATATCTACATGATTGGTTAAAAAAACCTGCCATTGAAATATCAAAAGACATGGTAGAGCTTAAATTTCGAAAGATCAGCCAAACGAGCCCATCGCAAGCAAATAAAACTATGCGTAACTTTAGAGCGGTCATGAATTACGCCATTATGAAATATGAAGATAGTAACGGTGATTCCATCTTTAGGCATAACCCTGTTATCAGAATTACACAGTTACGTGCTTGGCATCGTGCAGTCAGAAGAGACACATTAATCAAGCATTATGATCTTGCTCCCTGGTATCAGGCTGTTATGAACTTATCCAATGATTCAATCGCACCCAATAGAGAAGTTGTTAAAGACTTTCTGCTGGTTGTTTTGTTTACAGGATTAAGACGAAATGAAGCTGCAAAACTCACTTGGAACCGTGTAGATCTTAAAGATAAAACAATCGTGATTAAAGACACCAAAAATCATACTGATCATATCTTGCCACTCACGGACTTTTTACATGATTTACTGACTAAAAGAAAAGCTGAAGCAAAAACCAAATATGTTTTTCCGAATGAAACAAATACTGGATACATGACGGATCCTAAAAAGCAGATCGCCAATGTGATAAAAGAAAGTGGCGTCAACTTTAGCACCCATGATTTAAGGCGTACATTTATCACGATTGCAGAAAGTTTAGATATCTCAGCTTATGCTCTAAAGCGGCTGCTCAATCATAAAATGACCAATGATGTGACTGCTGGCTATATTATTTCAGATGTTGAGCGTTTGAGAGTGCCTATGCAAAAAATTACAGATTACATTTTGTATAAAATTGGTCAAAAAGAAAAAGCTGATGTAATCCCGATTCATATGTTGCAAGCTAGCGCATAATACACATTGACATCTGTAACGTTACGCATTACATTGTGAAGCAAATACCATAAAATATGATTAAAACATTCAAACATAAAGGACTCAAAGATTTCTTTGAGAGTGGAAGCAAGGCAGGGATTAGACCCGATCACGCTTCTAAACTAAAGCGCCAGTTAGTGCGTTTAGATATAGCTAAAGTACCTGCTGATATGAATCTACCAGGATGGAGACTTCATCCATTAGAAGGTGAATTAGCAGGGCATTATTCAGTCACTGTCAACGGTAACTGGCGCATGACTTTTATGTTTGATGGTGAAGATGCAATCCTGGTTGATTATCAGGACTATCACTAGAAAGGAATTGATATGAGCAGAATACATAACCCACCACACCCTGGTGAAACATTGAGAGAAGATATTCTTCCTGCGCTCGGCTTGAGTGTTACCGAGGCTGCCGAACAGTTAGGCGTAGCACGCCCTTCTTTATCGCGTGTACTAAACGGTCATGCAGCGATTTCGCCTGAGATGGCGTTACGCATTGAAAAGTGGTTAGGTGTCGAGAATGGCGGTCGTGCTGACTTATGGATATCTGAGCAAGCCTCATATGATCTTTGGCAAGCAAGAAGCAAATTTAATGCAAAAGTAACACCAGCAGAACTTTTAGTCGCCTGAATGCTAAAAACACTTTGAACTAGACCAGCTTGTATTTAAGGTTGGTCTGGTTCATATCAACAAATATATGGTTTATATAAACCATCACCCCAAAGAAAACCAATTAAATTCACGATGGATTAATTGCTATCCGTTTGAATCATATAATAAATTCATCATAGATGAAGGCTGTGAAATCTAGGAATGATTCTTGCAATCTCAGTTTGGATAAAATTTACAGGTATCTAAAATAAGGATATTCAATAAGTAAATTTCAACGCTGAGAAATAGAGGCAAGAGTGCGCTATAAGAAAAAGAAAACTTCACTTTTAGAGCAAGTGTTAAGTTCCGATTGGAAGTTCTCGGCAGTATTGGCTGCAATCATTCTCGGATTTTCGTTTGTGATACTTCCAATAGTTGGACTTTCAAACAAAATTATCAAAACGCTGATACCGTTCATTCAATCGCTTTCAGTGTTGGTGATTGTATTCTTATCAATGGTTGCAATCGTCAAAGTGTTAGTCGCCATCATCTTAAAAAACAAAGAGAAAAGAAGTACTGATTTTCTTAATCCACGCTTGGCAAGATTTAGTGATCAAGATAAAGACAACAAAAGCTTTGATCGTGTAGCGCCATTCATTACGCATCAAGAAGAATCAAATAGCTCTGATCAGCCCTCATCCTCATCTTCTGATGTAAAGAAAAGCCACCAGTATGGTTACGCACCTGTCGTCAATCCAAGTTTAAATCGAACCAATACGCGAGTAGAACCGTTTATTGCAGAACAAAATAAAGCTACCTATGACACACCGAAAGTAGAAGATGTTCGGGATAAGTGGACGCTGGACTTTATCAACTCACTTGAGTGGAAAAGGTTTGAAGATATCACTAGTGCATATTTTCATGAGATCGGGATTAAAAATAAACAAACTGGTCTTGGCGCGGATGGCGGTATTGATCTACTGTTGTATGAAACAAATGCAGAGCTACCTGTGGCGATTGTGCAATGTAAGAAATGGTCAAATGTAGTAGGAATAAAACTCTTAAGAGAGTTTTTAGGCGTGATGTCGCATCAAGGCGTTACTAAAGGATATTTCTTTACGACTGATAAATTTAACCAGGAAGCAATCAAGTTTGCCAAAGAGCACAACATAGAGTTGGTAGATGGTAAAACACTCATCGCTAAGTTGCAGCGATTATCTCCTGAGTCGCAATATCGAGTTTACACAAACATCACAAGCGGTGATTACACTACGCCAACTTGCGTGCGATGTGGCGCTAAGATGGTATTAAGAAAAACAGAAGAAAAAGAATTTTGGGGATGCAAAAACTTTCCTAAGTGTAGAACAGTAATTAATATTAAAACACCACCTAAACCTAAGCCACCAAGAAAGTTTGGTTTTAGATTAAAGAAAGTTAGGTAAGATTTCAGGAGTTGTTCAGTGGCGAAGATGCAAGATTTTTCTAAGATAAGTTTGTGGGACATATGTCACTATTGGCATGGATACAATCCACAAACGACTCTACCTTCGAGGCTACCAACGAAGGTTCAAATGTCTATTAGATCACTGTCGCTTAAACTTTCAAAAACGCTATATTTTAGGATTAATGTAAACACTATTCCATATCGAGTGTTCTATGAGGAACCTACACCAGTTAGATATATCGCGCGTATCTATCAACGTGAATTAGAAAATGCCTATACGGGAAAACGGTATAAGAAAAAATTTCTACAAAGCATTGAAATCGGTCGATTAAGTCTACTTAAATGGTGCCAAGAGACAAACACGCCAGCCCCCAGTTTTTGGTTTGATGAAAATGATCCAATACTAGCCAAACCTGTAGAAAGTCCATTCTTTGATTGGTCTGAAGATGAAAAAAGAAAACATGGCTATTTTGCACTTTTTGAGACCGCTGAATCTGATCCTAAAGTAAAGGCGAGCAGTCAATATCCCGATATTAACCCATCGTCTTTTGATAGCACTGAATTTAAAGAAAAAGATAACATCATCAAGAAAGCATTGAGCGAGCTAAATTCGAAAAATGCAAAATCACGTTATGTAGCGGCAGATAAAATTAAAAGTGACTACAAAGATTTTTTTAGAGCGAATGAATCTAAATATAAATACAAAAGCCATGCTGCGCGAGACTTCTTTAATAATCTAAACGAAAAAGATAAAAAAGAGATTGTTCCTACATATTTTGAAAAGAACCATGAGCGCTGCCTAGAAAAGGCTGTCCTTAACCTGAATAAGGTATTGAAAGACTAGTTCGTTATATATCTGCGCGCACACGTATATACCTATGCGCGCAGATGTAATTTCAACACTATTCAATAGCCAGCAAACTGTGTCCTCCATTTACCAAATAAAGGACACAACAAAATGCAAATTCAAACTGAACTGCTGCATACCAAAGATGCAGCAAAATTTCTTAATGTCAGCGTGGCTTTCTTAGAGCGAGATCGCTGGGCTGGTGCAAGAATCCCATTTGTCAAAGTGGGATCGCGTGCCGTGCGTTATCGCTTAGATGATCTACAAGCGTATATCAATAATCAACGCCAAGACTCTGTATTGGAGTCTCGCCATGATTAATTTGGATAAATTTATCATTGGTGGCGAGGTGGTGCATGAAACCTTGCCCTCTGACCATCCTTTGGTGAGAGGGCAGCCAATCAATACGCCTATCTACGAACAAGACTATCAATGGCGTTTAAAAATACAAGCATTTACCCAAGGCGGATTTGAAGCTAAAGCGGTATTAGTCAACCGCAACCACTTAAACCGTTTGGTCAATCTCAATCGAGAGCGCGGTAAGCGACCAGCACCTAAAGAGAAAGACGAAGAGGCAATCAAAAGAGATTTAGAAAAGTGTGCTTACCGTGCTGCTAGAAGAGTACGCCATCTTTGTTTAGAAATACGTGCAGATCGCTTACTGACGCTGACTAGTCGCAAATTACTGACTGACTATGATCAGCTCACGGCTACCTGGAAACGTTTTATGCGCTTATTAGAAAGTGCTGGCGAGTCGTTTGAATATGTCGCTGTGCCAGAGCTACATAAAAACGGGGAACATTACCATATTCATGCTGCGATTAATGGCTTTGCTCGCGTCGAACTGCTGCGTAAATGCTGGCAGATTGCGCTAGGTGGAAAAGGTGACGAAAGGGGAGTAAACGCGCTTGGCAATGTTGATATTAAATCGACAAGGCGTAAGGGTCAGCACAAAAGTAAACAAGCCATAGGCGTTGCAAAATACATCTCTAAGTACATTACCAAAAGCTACATTGAACATCATCAATTCAACCGAAAACGCTACTGGGCGCCACGCTCTATTAAGCTGCCAGAGACTACTGCAGAGTGGATGCAAGCTGAGTATTTAGCTGACGCTGTGCAAGAGCTTTATTCACGGTTTGATACTGTCATTATGGTTGAAGCAGTAAAAGACAGAAGCTTATACATCACAGAAGCAAACGTACCAATGATTTTCATGCGTTATTTACCAAACGAAGAAAAACCTTTACCAACGCCATTTTAGGCATCGGTCGCACGCACCGCGCGCCACGCGTCGGCGTGCCGCACGGAGCGGAGCGACGGTGTCCTTTAGACTAGATATAAAGGACATTTAAGTACATAACTTATGAATAGCCTTTATTATTTAGATAAACTCTGAAGATACTATGTACTATTAGGTTGTAATCTTCATTGAAATTATATGTATCTCTGCTTGGCTCTCTGAATTTAAAGTATATGTGATTGTTGTTTGGATTAATGTTGCCCAATATAGATCTGTTAAAAAGATCTACTATTAACTCATCTGCATTCATATCTTTACAATACTCATTTATTCTTACTTTAGCTTCAGTAACGCTGCAAGAGTAATTTGACGATGTTCTGCAAACCCTTTCAATTGAACCTAACGCACTCATGATCGAAATTATTTGAACGTTGTTATAAAAGCATGAAAGTTCATTTTTAAATTCAGTTACCAATTCATCTGCATACATACCTAATAAATGGTTAGCATCGTGCTTTGATAAGGGTATTCGATATTCATGAGTACTGAGGGGTTTGAATAACAGGATTAAATCTCTAGGACGTAGGAATGTGTGATCAAGTAAATACTTGAAACTTGTTTTTGGAGAGTTAGCTGCTTCTGCGAAAGGTTCTTGTACTAGTGATAGCCATGGGTCACTTTGATCAACGGGTAATCCATTTCTTTCTAGAGCAATTTTTATTCTTTTATTAATAAACTCTCGGATATGAAGGTCAGTTTCTTTATTGTTTTGGTTGTATTCATCTTGATACCAATTGATTAGTGTTGAATAAGATGAAAAGACTTTTCCAGTGTCTGTGGCGCAAGTTGAGATTAGTTTTCCAATATCATCTCTAATGAAAAGAATGGCTTTCGATTTTAAATTATTCTTTGCAAACAATTCGTTATTAATTGTCTTGGTAACTCTAATAAGACTGATTATGGAGTCAATACTGTTTGGATCGTGTGAGTTGAAGGATATATCTAGATCATCAAACAATAAAAAATAAGTATTATCGTTAGCTCGCTCCTCTGGGCTCGTTAAAACTCTGAGTACGACATCTTCTAGATCAGGGAGTAATTTATAGAATGGTGCTTTTTCTCTATGAATGGTGAGCTCTTTTTTAAATTTACCTTTCATGAATCTTTTAAAATATTCAACACTTATTTCAAAGCCATTGGTTTCAACAAGCTCTTTAATCTGATCTCCTTTAATGTTGATATAGCCTGAGTTTTTCCTTAGAAATTGAGAAAGTAAAGAATAGTCTTTGTTGTTTTTTATTGCTTGATTGTCTGCAAATAGCTGTAATATATTTGTCAGTACTATCCATTTATATAGACTGTCTCTTTCAATCGTATTACCGGACTTTTGCCCTATTTGCACAATTTGTTCTAAATTTGCCTCGCCTTGTCTAATAAATTTACAAAATATGTTGGGCTCATCCTTTGAGATTGCACATAAATATTCAGCAAAAGCACTTTTCCCACTACCTTTTCTACCCAGAACAATAAATTTCTCATTATCTAACTCATGAAATAAATTGTGGAAGTCTTCATAAACACTTCTTAGTGATAAGGATGATGTGCTTAAAGCCTCAGCTTCTGCTTCTGCAGCTCCTAAAAATATTAAATTTTTTTTATTCTCGAAACCGAGCTTTTTTGCTAAATCTTTAAGAGCCATACATTACCTCCGCAGTTGTAAGAATTCGAGAACGTCCAATATATAGCTAAGAGTTGATCGCAGCAAATAAATGTTTATATATCTTAGTTACTAGGGTTTATAATCTAAATCTGGCTACTACATGGCTACTAATCGAGAAAATTAGACAAAGAAAAACGCCCCATTCTTTCGAATGAGGCGTCCTTATTGGTGGTGAAAGAGGGACTTGAACCCTCGACCCCAGGATTATGAATCCTGTGCTCTAACCAGCTGAGCTACATCACCTTTTAAATCGGTTGCTAAAAACTTAGCAAGGGCGCAATTCTAGTGTTTTAGTCGTGAATTGTCAAAAAAAGTTTGGTAAAAAATGCGGTTATTTTCATTAAATCGCACATTTTTTTTAAGCGTTACCAAACTGGGTGTTTAAAGTCTTATAAAGCTATGATTTTTGCATCAAAGTGGTATTCACTAGTTAGGCTTAGACGTTAAATCTAAAGTGCATTACATCGCCATCTTGCACAATGTATTCTTTGCCTTCTAAGCGCATCTTTCCAGCTTCTTTTGAACCTTGCTCGCCTTTGTTTTTTACATATTCATCATAGGCAATCACTTCTGCACGAATAAAACCACGCTCAAAGTCTGTATGAATCACGCCGGCCGCTTGTGGTGCCGTAGCGCCTTTTTTAACGGTCCAAGCACGCACTTCTTGCACGCCAGCGGTGAAGTAGGTTTGTAGGCCTAGTAAATCATACGCTGCGCGGATGACACGGTTTAAGCCTGGTTCATCTTGGCCTAGCTCAGCTAAAAACACAGCTTTATCTTCATCATCTAGTTCTGAAATTTCACCTTCGATTTTTGCGCAAATGCAAACCACTGGAGCGCCTTCAGTTTTACCTAGTGCTACTACTTTGTCTAAGTATGGATTATTTTCAAAGCCTTTTTCATCCACGTTGGCAATGTACATCACAGGTTTCACTGTAATCAGGCATAGTGGTTTGATGATATTGAGTTCATCAGCATCTAGGCCAAGTGTGCGCACTGGCGCGCCTGTATCTAAATGTTTTTGGATTCTTTCGCAAAGGCCTGCAAGTGCAATAGCGTCTTTATCGCCGGATTTAGCTTTTTTGCTTTCGCGTTGTAGTGTTTTTTCAACTGTTTCCATATCAGCTAGCGCAAGTTCGGTGTTAATCACTTCAATATCTGAAAGTGGGTCTACTTTGCCAGCCACGTGCACAACGTTGCCATCGTCAAAGCAGCGTACTACGTGAGAAATCGCATCCGTTTCACGAATGTTAGCTAGAAACTTGTTACCTAAACCTTCACCTTTTGATGCGCCAGCCACTAGGCCAGCAATATCAACAAACTCTACAATAGCTGGTTGTACACGTTGTGGTTTTACAATATCAATCAACGGTTGCATGCGTGTATCTGGTACCTCAACAATGCCTACGTTTGGTTCAATCGTGCAGAATGGGTAATTTTCAGCAGCAATTCCTGCTTTGGTAATTGCATTAAATAAAGTTGATTTTCCTACGTTAGGTAGGCCCACGATTCCACATTTCATATTTTCCCAATCATCTTTAACGCAATCATTGCGTTATGTTCGTCTTCATTGATTCCCCATACTATTAGTGCTGTTTTCATCTTTTCATCCTAAACGTTTTATTTTTGCGTTGAATCTGAATGGAAAACAGCCTCTTAATGTACGGTTATTTATTTCTTTGTATGCAATTTTAACATGGCACTATCAAATTCGCCTGCGAGCAATAAATCTACTAATTTAGTGCTATCAATAATGTTATCTTCAATCGCGGCTTGTTCATCTTTGGTAGGTGCTTTGAGCACAAAGTTAACTACTTCAGTTTTTGATCCGGGGTGGCCAATACCCACTCGCATGCGCCAGTAGTCTGGCGTACCTAGTGCGGCATGAATATCACGCAAGCCATTATGGCCACCATGCCCACCGCCAAATTTCATTTTAGTGCTACCAGCAGGTAGGTCTAGCTCATCATGAATCACCAAGATTTCTTTGGGCGATATTTTGTAGTAGTTGGCTAAGGCTGCAACAGCTTTGCCACTTGCGTTCATAAAGGTGGTTGGTTTAATCAACCAAGTGTCTGAGGTTGGGTTTAATTTACCTGTAAATCCAAAAAACTTAGCATCAATTGCCAACTTGCTATTAGTGGCCGCAGCAAGTTGATCTATCCACCAAAAACCTGCGTTATGGCGCGTGGCTGCATATTTTTCGCCAGGGTTGCCTAAGCCTACAAATAATTTAATTCCGCTCATGTTGTCACTTTAGTTAATATATTTTTTGAGTGCACACGTTTCAACTAACACCTAAAAAAAACGCGCACTTTAGTCAAAAAGTGCGCGCTATTTAACTAGCTTACGTAATTAATACTTAAGCCGCTGGAGTTTCAGCTGCTGCATCAGCAACGCTACCGCGTGTTTTAGCGATAGAAGCAACTGCTGCGTCATCACCGTGCGCCAATTGTACAAATTCAACACCTTTTGGTAGTTTGATTTGTGACAAGTGGATTGAGTGACCAATTTCCAATGATGCAACGTCAACTTCGATAAACTCTGGCAAGTCTTTTGCCAAGCAGCTTACGTCAGCTTCTGTTAGTACGTGAGCAACAATACCACCACCTAATTTAACTCCAGGCGCGACATCAGCGTTGATGAAGTGGAATGGCACTTTAACGTGGATTTTTTCAGTTGCGCTAACGCGTTGAAAGTCAACGTGTTGAATAGTGTTACGCACTGGGTGCATTTGGAAGTCGCGTAATAATACGCTTTCTTTTTTACCATCAAGAATCAGCGTTAATACTGAAGCGTGGAAAGCTTCGTGACGGAATTGTAAGAACAATTCTTTAGCGTTGATTTCTAGCGGGAATGCTTCTTTACCACCACCATATACTACACCAGGCACAGAGCCAGCATGACGTAGGCGGCGGCTCGCACCCGTACCTTTAGCGTCACGTTTTACTGCATTGATTTCAATAGCCATTTTACTACTCCTAAATTTACTGCTTTACTACAATGAATCTGCCTTCCGCGACCAGAAGGCAGGGTGAAAAACTTTAGTCCATAAATAATGAGCTGACAGAATCTTCACAGCTAATTCTGCGAATGGTTTCTGCTAGCAATGCTGCTGCGCTCAATTGACGGATTTTTTTACAGTTTGCTGAGTCATCTTGCAACTGAATTGTGTTCGTAACGACTAGTTCATCAAGCTCAGAGTTCATGATGCGCTCTGCAGCGCCACCTGACAATACGGGGTGAGTTGCATAAGCGACTACTTTTACTGCGCCATGTTTTTTTAATGCTGCCGCTGCTTCACATAGTGTGTTTGCAGTGTCTACCATGTCATCCATAATGACACAGGTGCGGCCAGCAACATCACCAATGATATTCATGACTTTAGCTACGTTTGGTTTTGGACGACGTTTATCAATAATCGCAAGATCAGAGCTGAGTTGTTTCGCACATGCACGCGCACGCACTACACCGCCAACATCAGGAGAAACCACCACAAGATTTTCATGTTTTTGTTCTAGCAAGTCTGCCAATAAAATTGGAGTTGCATAGATGTTATCCACTGGGATATCAAAGAAACCTTGAATTTGATCTGAGTGCAAATCCATCGTTAATACACGATTAACACCAACGCCAGTGAGCATGTTAGCCACTACTTTAGCGGTAATGGCAACACGTGCTGAACGTGGGCGACGATCTTGGCGTGAGTAACCAAAGTATGGGATAGCAGCAGTAATGCGGCCAGCAGATGAGCGACGAAGCGCATCCACCATGACCATTACTTCCATTAGGCTATCGTTGGTAGGGTGGCTGGTGGATTGCAAAACAAACACATCACGACCACGCACGTTTTCAAGTAATTCAACCATGACTTCGCCATCGCTAAATTTACCTACATGCGCTTGACCAAGTTCAATACCTAAGTGTTTTGCAACTTGCTGCGCGAGCACTGGGTTGGCGTTGCCAGTAAAGACCATCATGTTGCCGTTAGACGCCATTCGATTTCCTATCGTGCCGGCTCATCAAGATTGACCAGCTAACTAATAAAAAAAACTCACTAAAAAATAAAAGCGTGTAAATCAAATAATCTACACGCTTCTACAAAATTTGGCTGAGGAGGAAGGATTCGAACCTTCGCATGCCGGAATCAAAATCCGGTGCCTTAACCAGCTTGGCGACTCCCCAATATATAATCAGCTATTTACTTAATAAAAGGGTGCTGATTCAACCCTTTTGCAACAAACCCAAAATACTCTTTCGGTTTTTGTTGGTAAATACTATTTGCAACTTCCTGATCAGCCACTTCTAAAAAGACCGAAGCACCTGAGCCGCTCATTCTAGCATCTCCGTACTGTTTTAGCCAGTCCAAGCATGCTTTTACTTCAGGATAAATACTACAAACTACTTTTTCCAGTTGATTTGTAAACCCATCGCGGATGTTTCCTAACGCTAAGTTTTCAGTGCTTAATTTCGCTATCTCGGAAAAGGCGGCTATTTTCTTAGGAATCGTATTCTTTGTCAATTGATTATTAGAAAATATTTGTGCTGTTGATACGTGAACGTTTGGAGTTAACACTACATAATAGGCATCATGTAAGGTAATCGCTTGTAATTGCTCGCCAATTCCTTCAGCCCAAGCATTGCTGCCGTAGATGAAAAACGGTACGTCCGCACCTAGTTGCAATCCGAGTGCTAATAATTCCTCTCTTGGTAGGTCTAGTTGCCAGCGTTGATTGAGTGCGAGTAAGACGGTTGCAGCATCTGAGCTGCCACCGCCAAGTCCACCACCCATCGGAATTTTTTTATCCACTAAAATTTCTGCGCCAAGTTGGCAGCCTGTGTGTCTCTGAAGCAGTTGGGCTGCACGTACACATAAATCATTTTCTTCTGGAACACCTGCAATCTCATTCACACGTTTAATTGCGCTGGTGTTGGTGGTTTTTAGATAAATGGTGTCGTAGTAGTCAAGTAATCTAAAGACCGTTTGTAATAAGTGATACCCATCTTCACGTTGCCCAGTGATGTGTAGGAATAAATTGATTTTGGCGGGTGCTAAAAAAGCTTCGAAGTCATGCATAGCTTGCTAAGTTAGTTCTATTAAGTGTTTGTCAGTGTTGATTGAGTGAATCTCTAGCGCTGAATGTTATCCCAATTTTCCACCAATAGTTTAAGGTTAACTTTGTCACTTTTGAGAAAGATTTTGCCTGGTACCCAGTATCCATTTAGTTCCGCGTAGTTTGAGAACTCAATTTTCCAGCCATCTTGACTAAGTGTAGTTAGTAAGCCTTGTTCATTCCATGTGCTTGCTAAAACAGGCCCTCTTGTTGGGCGACCTAGCGACCAGTCGGCAAGGCCGGTCAATGGGAGTGACCAGCCAAGCGTATTGTGCGTCAGTGTTTCTGCGTTTGCAGCAGAAACAGCTTTGCCATTTGCATCGGTAAGTGTGATTTGGTTGTTGGATTTTGTAATTTGCGCGACTTGGCTACCAAGTGGTGAGAATAATGCAATATTGTCATCACCCAATGAATGGAGCCACTTTAAGCCACCTGAAAACCCTTTGCTGTCGGTTTGTACGCCGATTCTGCCTTGAAGCGTGAATTGCCGTATTTCTGCATTGGTTTGCAAATGTTTTTGATGGCGGAACGTTGAGTCAGCGCTCATCTGCACTTGATTGGGCGTGATTGCACAAGCTGTCAATAAAGTGACCAAGCTTAAGGTTAGAAAACGACGCGTCAATTGTATTGATCTGACTAAAATAGATTGAGTGCTGTTGAGTATGGTTGCTAAAACACTCAAGATTTAAATTTATTTGCAGTGATTAACAGGATTTCATTCTCAGGATCTGCAGTCAACGCATCATTCCATATTTTTTTAGCTTTTTCATACTCGCCTTTTTGCCAGAGAACTTCCCCTAGATGTGCTGCAATTTCAGGGTCTGGATTAATATTGAATGCTTGTTCTAGATATTGAATTGCTTTATCTAAGTTGCCTTTGCGGTAATGTGCCCAACCCAAGCTATCTAGCATGTAATGGTCGTTAGGGGATAGTGTTAATGCCTTTTCAATGAGGCTGATAGCTTCTTTAAGTCTGATGTTGCGATCAGCAAATGAGTAGCCAAGTGCATTGTACGCAGCAGCAAAGTCTGGTTTTTCAGCAATTGCTCTGCGTAACTCTAGCTCCATGAGGTCAAACTTTCCTACTCGCTCTGCAGCAAGTGCGTAGTCGTAAACGAGCTCTGGAGTGTTCGGCAGATTTTTTACGGCCTTATTTAGTAGTTCAAAAGCATCTTGATGGCGCTTTTCTTTGGAGAGCAAAGCTGCTTGCGCTTTAATGACTAGGATTTGTTGTTCAACATTTAAGTCTTCTAAATTGTCCAGTAATTCTATGGCTTTGTCAGTTGACTGTGTGCGAGCAATCACATTGGCTAAGTTAAATTGTGCCTCAAGGTGGCGTGGTCCTGCCGGAACTTTGTTGTACCAAGACATTGCGGCGACATCATGCTTTTGTTTTTCAGCAGTTTGACCAAGGTACAGATAAATTTGGTCTGTATCTTTGAAGTTATTGTCAATTGCTTGTTTGAAGTACTTCTCAGCTTCGTTGTAGTCATTTGCTTGGAATGAAAGTAATCCAATAATGGCATAAATTTCGGCAGTGTTGTTCTCTTGAGAGTTTTTAGCATGGTCGAGTATGGCTGGGAACTCAGCTTTTGCAGCAGCGTATTGTTTCTGATTAACTAAAATTTTTGCTAGATTGATGCGAATCTCATTTGCATCAGGTTGTACTTTTAAATATTCATAGTAAAAAGCAATCGCTTTGTTTGGTGATTGACGAAAGAGAACTTGGCCTTTCAGTAACGCTGCGATTACCCAGTTAGGGCGAATATCTTCTGCTTTTGAGAGCGCATTAAGCGCTACCGTATCTTGGTTAGCAATGTATGCTGCCTGTGCAACTGCGAAATTAGCTTCGGCTAGGGTAGGGTAGGGTTTGGCTAGAGATTGCACTAGTTTTAATACAGCATTTTTGTCAGGGCTTCTATTAAGTAGTGAGTTAATAAATAAAAAACCACCAGCTCTAGACTCTTCTTTTACTAATAATTGTGCTAGGTAAGGTTCTGCTTCATTTAGTCTACCGGTTGCAATCAGCATTTCTGTCATTGCTTGCTGAGCTTCTGTTGAAGTTGGATCTAGTTCTGCCCATAATTTGACGGCTGGAACTGTTAAATTTGGAATATTTGCATAGGCTGCAATTTTTGCTGCACGCTCGGCTAAGCGAGGATCTTGTTCTGCACGAGCTAAATCGTAAAAAATAGCGCCTGCTGTACCAATTTCGCCACGCTGCCCTGCAACTTCACCAACTAGGTATTTATAAACAAATTCCGCAGTCAGTGTTTTCTCATGAGGTGAAGCTGGCTCATTAGCACTTGCTAATGTATCTGAATGATAACGGTTTGGATGATTGCTTGCGCAACTAGCCAGACCTAGCATTAGCATGCATAAGGCAACGTTCACCGCGGTTGTAATTGGGGCGGCTTTTTTAAGCGGTGTGTTCAAATCTAGTTTTTTTGTCATCAGGGTATGTGAAACCATTTTATAAAGTTGATTGTTTACGCTATATAGTAAATTACGCGTTTATAGTTTGCATTAGTTTTAATGGGTTTAAACTAAATATTTACCCAGAATTACTTTTATATTTGCGATGCATCACTGAATGTGTCTATCTAATCATTAGGTTAACACTGTATCATGCCTCGTTGCTTCTTAGTCCGTGACAGCGGCTGCAAGTTCCGACATAATTATAGATTGACTATAGCGCAAGTGAAATGAACTGTCGCCTGTAGATTTGAATCTATAGATTTGTTTTATCTGGGTCAGGCTTTTTATAATATTTTTATAAAATTGGTAATAACCGTCTGTATTTAAACGAATGTTTTAATTGAGTACCTATGAATAATTTTACAGTTGAGGCAATTGAGCTTACGCGGCTTTACGGAGGTCGCGAAGCAGTAAGTAATGTTAATTTCACCTTAAGTAAAGGCGAGGTTTTGGGGTTTCTAGGCCCTAACGGAGCTGGTAAATCTACCACCATGAAAATGCTCACTGGCAATTTGGCGCCGAGCCATGGCAGTGTCAAGATTTGTGGTATCGATATGATAGAAAACCCAAAAGAGGCCAAGGCGCTGATTGGGTACCTGCCAGAAATGCGTCCTTTATATAAAGAGTTGACTGTAGATGAGTATTTGACGATGGCAGCCAGACTGCATCGTGTGAGTGCTAAGCACATTAAAAAAGCAGTCGAAAATGCTAAAGAGCGTTGTGGTTTAACGCATATGAGCAAACGATTGATTGAAAACTTATCAAACGGTTATCAACAACGTGTTGGTATTGCACAAGCGATTATTCATAGCCCAATGGTGGTGATTCTTGATGAACCAACTGTGGGCCTAGATCCAATTCAGATTCGTGATATTCGTACATTAATTCGTGAAGTTGGCACGGATCATAGCGTGATTATCTCTACACACATTCTGCCTGAGGTAGAAATGGTGTGTGATCAGGTACAAATTATCGACAAAGGCAAGCTTGTTTTTAATGGTTCGATTGATGTGCTTAAACGTCAACGTGTTGGTAATAAACTACTTATCGGTTTACGTAACCCACCAGCGATTGAAGAAATTCTCAGAATATCTGGTGTTTCAGAGGCTGAAAGCTTAGCTAATGGCTTGATTCGTGTGCGTTATGCAGAAAATGCAGAACCAGCAGAGGCGATTGTGCAGGCAGCTGTTCAGCAAGGTTGGGGTTTGCATCAAATTGCACCAGACCAAACCAGTTTGGAAGACGTGTTTATGCAACTGACTTATCAAGAGCAAGTTGCTGTTTAGTTTGGTTCAGTTGAGTCACTTTTCAGTATAACAATCGGTTATTTAAGGTTTTATTTATGATTATTAATGTCGCAAGAAAAGAACTTAAAAGTGTATTTGCCTCGCCGATGGGGTGGGTGATTTTGTCGTTGTTAATGTTCGCATTTGGTACGCAATACCTGAATGCAGTGAATGACTATTTTGCCGTAATGTCAGGAGCGATGCGTCCAGCTGAGCGTACTGGTGTTACCCAGTTTGTGGGTCAGTCTGTTTATGGCTTAGCTTCATTTATTATGTTGTTCGCGGTGCCGTTATTGTCGATGAGACTTATTTCTGAAGAGCGCCGTAGCCAAACGCTTCCGTTCTTATTCAGTGCGCCTATTTCATTGACTGAAATTGTGGTGGGTAAGTTTGTTGGTCTAGTGGCATTCTTGAGTATCTTGATTTTGTTTATTGGTGCAATGCTGTCGACGCTTAATATTTGGGCTGATATTGATTTTGGCTTTTTATTTACTAACTCGCTTGGTTTGTTGCTAATGGTGGCGGGCTTCTCTGCTTTAGGTATTTACTTTTCTAGCTTAACGCAACAGCCTGTTATTGCTGCCATTTTAACGTTCATCGCACTATTTGCATTGATGATGTTAGACCGCTTTTTTGGGGATGACCCAACCAACGTTTTAGGTAGCTTATCACTCACACGTCACTTTCAGTCATTTGCTAGCGGTTTGATAGATAGTGCAGATATCGTCTATTTTATTTTATTCGCAGTGACATTTTTAACCTTAACAGTGCGTCGCTTAGATGCTGACCGCTTACGTGGTTAATTGGAATTTTTGATATGAACATTAATCGTAAATTACGTTTTCAGCTATTAGTACAAAATTGGTTTTTTGTCGTATTGTTTTTAATGCTTGTTGTGTTGCTAGGCTATTTTGCTAGCGAGTATCGCGTAGCAAAAGATATTACACAAGCGAATCGCAATATTTTGACGCAGGGCAGTGTGAACGTGCTCAAGCAGATGAAAGCACCAGTTAATATTACTGTGTACGCGACTAAAGATGACGCCTCAAGCGGTGATGTGTTCCGTAAAGGGATTGTGGACTTTGTGGCGCGCTACCAACGTGATAAAAAAGATATTAGACTCAAATTTATTAACCCTTCTGAAGAGCCAAAACTAGCACAAGATGCTGGTGTAAAAGTGGATGGTGAAGTGGTGGTCGAGTATCAAAAGCGCGTTGAACATATTACACCACCATTTGCAGAGCAAGAGTTTACTAACTTGTTAGTCAGACTATCTCGTACTAATCAGCAAGCTGTTATGTATTTAGATGGTCATGGTGAGCGCAACTTGATTGGTGTTAAGAATCATGATTTAGGCGAGTTTGGTAAACAGTTAGAAACCAAAGGGTTTAAATTTGCTAACCCAGATTTAACGATTGCACAGGCTGTACCTAGTAATGGTGCGATGTTAGTAGTAGCAAGCCCACAAGTCGATATCAGTGAGATTGAGGCGCAAAAAATTAAAGCTTATCTTGAAGCTGGTGGTAATTTGCTTTGGTTGCTAGATGATAATGACTTTAAAGGTATGCAGAACATTGCTGACTACTTAGGTCTGCAAGTATCCCCTGGTGTCGTGTTAGATATGGCCTCTGCTCAGTATGGTGCAGATGCGCGCGTTGCGTTTGCGAGTTTATATGGTGAGCATCCAATTACGACTAACTTTATGTTGCGTACTTTGTTCCCAGAGTCTCATGAAGTGAGCGCGGTAGGTACTGATGAAAACGGATGGAAAGTAAGCAAGTTAGTTGAAGTGGCGCCTAACGGCTGGTTGTCCTCTGCGAAGTTGGCAAAAGGTGCAAAACCTGTTTTTAATGAAAAGACAGATAAGCGTGGCCCAATCAATATTGGTGTTGCACTAGAGCGTATCTATGGCAAAAAAGGTCAGCGTGTAGTGGTGATGGGCAATGCTAACTTCTTATCTAACACCTTCATTACTAATGGCGGCAATTTGGATTTAGGCGTGAATATCGTTAACTGGTTAGCAGGTGATGACAACCTGATTACGATACAGCCGATGCCTTTGAAAGACATCAATGTTTCAATTCCCGATACTGATCAAGGTCGTTTAGTTGCTTGGACTGTATTCCATAGCTTCCAATATTTTATTCCGCTTGGATTCATGATTGCAGGATTATATTTCTGGTGGAAGCGCAGAAGGGCTTAGTAATAGAGAGCTTTAATCTAGTGTTGTAATAAGTGGTTGAGGGAGTGGCATGAAAAAACGTTGGTTATTAAATCTAATTTTACTTGCGGTGGTGGCGAGCCTAGTAACATTTTTGTATGTTCGTCCTAAAACAGAGGCCAATAAAGGGGCTGAGTACGAAGTTTCAACGTACAAACTGGCTGAGTTTAATGCCATTGCGATTGAGTTTCCAGCTAAGGCTGCTGTCACTTTTGAAAAAATAGATGGATACTGGCGTTTGACTGCACCCTATAAAACACGTGCTGACCAGTTGTCTGTGCAGCGTATTCTGGCCATTATTGCGGCTAAAAGTCGTGAAAAAATTGTTTCAGATGATATGGCTAAGTTTGGATTGGTGAACCCTGCACTTAAATTAAAGTTATTTAGAGATGCAAATAGTGCTGAAGAGTTTTTATTTGGTACTTATAACCCACTTACTGACGAGCAATATATTCTGCATAAGAATACGGTTTACTTAGTATCCAACACTTATGCTGAGGCAGCTTCTACTCAGGTGATTGAAATGGTGGATAAAGCGCCATTAAAACCTACAGAGAAAGTGGCAGGTTTTGATTTTAGCCGACTTGAACAATGGGAAGCCTCTAGGCTAAATGTAGATTTGGTGGACGGTCAGTGGAAAGTTTCTATTAAAGAAGCTAAGCCATTACAAAATGAAATGAACGAGTGGGTAGATTACTCATGGATACACACGCTAGCTAAATCCGTTGAGTTATATACTCCTGACCGTAAAACCGTTTATCCTTCATTTGAAATCAAATTGGCAGATGGCAGTAAAGTGCATTTTGATAAGATTCAAGAGTCGCCAGATTTGCTTTTGGGGCGCCCGGATGAAGGCATCATGTATACATTCCCATCTGACTCGGGTTTTGTGATGTTAAACCCGCCAATTAATGTACCAAGTAAGTAATGTGTTATTCATTCACTTAACTTTTCTCATTTAAAAAATCCCTCACTGTACTGTCGTATCGTGAGGGATTTTTTCTAGGAAATTACAGTTATGCCAGAGTTACCAGAAGTTGAGACGACAAGGCTGGGATTGCTGTCGCTTTTAGATCAGGCTGTAGCCTCGATTGTGATTCGCAATCCATCGCTACGCTGGCCTATTCCAGCAAACCTACCAGAGTTGTTGCATGGGAAAACCTTACGCGCGTTAACGCGCCGAGCTAAGTATATTCTTGCACATTTTGATCATGGTGTTCTATTACTGCATTTAGGTATGTCTGGACGTATTTGTTTACTGGCCAATAACGAGCCAGCGCAAAAGCATGATCACTTTGATATTGCATTTAATGATGGGCAAGTGCTACGCCTACGTGACCCTAGGCGATTTGGTGCGGTGCTATGGGCTGGTGAGCAATATGAGCAACATAAGCTACTCAGTGTATTAGGCCCTGAGCCTTTGGATGATGTGTTTACAGGTAAGTATTTGCAGCAACACATGCACACACGCACGGCAGCCATTAAAACTACGATAATGGACAGCCATTTGGTGGTAGGGGTAGGTAATATTTACGCAAGCGAGTCTTTATTCCGTGCAGGGATTGATCCTGCAACACCTGCGAATAGGCTAAGTTTGAAGCAATGTGAAAAACTCGTGAGTGAAATAAAGGCGACATTAAGCGATGCGCTTAAAGTCGGCGGTAGCAGCTTGCGGGACTTTTTTGGCACTGATGGCAACCCAGGATATTTTCAGCAACAGTATTTTGTTTACGGTAGAACTGATGAGCCATGCAGAGTATGCGGCAAGCCAATTTTAAATATTCGCCAAGGGCAGCGCTCCACGTTTTATTGTGGAGTTTGCCAAAAGCGCTGAGGTATCATTAGATTTATAAAAACGGGTCAGCGTTGATGTGACCTTGCCGCATGCTCATGTAAATATCCAGCTGGTTTTTCTGGGCTGCCACCGATTTTCTGAGGAAGTAGTGAGCCTAGGATCATCGCAATAATACTTACTCCCAAGCCGATGAGTTGCGGTGGAATTAAGCATTCTTCACCTACTAAGACTTCAATCAATACCCAAGTACTAATACCCCCAATGATGGCAGCTAGTGCGCCTTGTGAGGTGGATTTTTTCCAGAATGCGCCGAACACGAGTGGCACAAATGCCCCAGCCAACGTAATTTTGTAAGCGGACTCTACCATCCCAAAGATTGAACGTTCAGAATTGAGGGCGTAGATTAACACGCATAAACCAAAGCTTAATAGGCAAATACGCATGACTTTAAGAAAGCCTCTGTCACTTAAATTGGGCATGTAACCTTTGACGATATTTTCTGCGAAGGATACTGATGGTGCTAATAGTGTTGCTGATGAACAACTCATAATGGCAGAAAGTACCGCACCAAAGAAAATGACTTGTGCAAATAGCGGCGTGTGTTCTAACACTAAATAAGGGAGCACGCGCTGAGAGTCTTCTACGACCAGCGCACCAAAGTGTGCTGGATCAATTAACGTGGCTGCATAAGCAATGAACATTGGTACAAAGGTAAAGCAGAAGTAGACCGTAGCGCCTAGAAGAGAGCCCCATAATGCGATGTTTGCACTTTTTGCAGAAGTAATACGTTGGAATACATCTTGTTGAGGAATAGAGCCTAGCATCATGGTCAGCCAGCCACCAAGAAATGTCATCCACACCCAAATATCTGCACCTTTGGGGAAAAAGTCTAGTTTCCCCGCTGCACGTGCGTGTTCTACCACTGGTGCAACACCGCCTGTCATGCCAGAAACGATACTACCTATATAAAGCAGCCCGCCAATCACTACAATCATTTGTACAAAGTCTAGCACTGCTACTGATAGCATACCGCCGAATGTTGTATAGGTGAGGACGATAGCTGTGCCTAATATCATCCCAGTTTCTTCACTTACCGCACCATCGGTAATGATATTAAAAATAAGGCCTAGTGCTTTGATTTGTGCAGCCACCCAGCCTAAATATGAAATGACAATGGCAATGGTTGTTAGTACTTCAACTGAGCGGTTGTAACGCATGCGGTAAAAATCACCGAGGGTGATAATGTTGAGTTTATAAAGCTGGGTAGAAAAGAAAAAGCCTGCAATCACTAGGCACATGCTGGAGCCGAAAGGGTCTGCAGCAACACCGTTTAAACCGTCTGTGACAAAGGTAGCAGATACGCCGAATATTGCCTCAGCACCAAACCATGTGGCAAATACAGTCGCCATAACAACGGGTAGTGGCAGATGGCGCCCCGCAACTGCGTAGTCTTTAGTGTTTTTTACACGTGTGGCGGCAACTAATCCTATCGTAATCGAGATCAATAAGTAGAAGACGACAAACCAAATCAGCATAGCAGGATCCTACAGTTTAATATTTATGTGTCTAAAATTGAGGAGCGGTTAAGTAAATAGGTGCGTATCTTTAAAACCTTAAGTCCTTACATTTAAAATGACTCAGGGTTAGTGAATAAAGTAAGTGCCTGCAATTAATAAGACCTCTACAAGCGCCAAAGCTACAATAGCAATCACTAGCCGCTTTTGCCATGTTGCTTGTTGTTGCTGTGCTTTGATCAGTTGTTCTATCGATGTTCGCAATGGTACTTCTTGCTCAGCTTGGTTGGTTTGCATTAAAAACTGATGCGCTAGTCTAGGCATTTGCGGCATCGTCTTAATGATGTGTGGCAGTTCATTTTTAAAGTTTTTGAACATAGAGCGCCATCCAATTTGCTCATTCATCCAACGGGTTAAAAAGGGCTGTGCACTTTTCCATAGATCTAAATTAGGGTCTAGTTCTCTTCCTAAGCCTTCGATATTGAGGAGGGTCTTTTGCAACATAATCAGCTGCGGTTGAATGATGACACCAAAGCGACGTGCCATTTGAAATAAGCTCAGTAGCGTACGTGCAAAAGAAATGTCTTTTAGTGGTTTGTTGAAGATGGGTTCACAGATCGCTCGGACTGCGGTTTCTAGCTCTTCACGCTTGGTGTCTGCTGGCACCCAGCCAGAGTCAATATGAGCCTGCGCAACATCACGATAATCTCGGTTAAAAAAGGCTAAGAAATTGCGTGCAAGGTAATATTTATCTACATCATTGAGCGATCCCATAATGCCAAAATCAAGCGCGATGTATTTGCCATCATCTGCGACCTGTATGTTGCCTGGGTGCATATCCGCATGAAAAAAACCATCGCGAAACACTTGCGTGAAAAATATTTCAACTCCATCTCTCGCTAGTTTCGAAATATCAATTCCTTTTGCAATTAACTGGTCGCGCTGGCTAATTTGCGTGCCATGCATACGTTGCATGACCATCACCTCTTTACGGCACCAATCCCAATGCACATCTGGCACAATTAATGTGGATTTATCTGCAAAGTTACGACCAAGCAGGCTACAGTTTGCTGCCTCAAGTGTTAAATCTAATTCACTTTCGGTATGTCTTGCAAACTCTGCAACAATTTCGCGAGGCTTTAGTCGTCTAAACTCAGATGAGATACTTTGTAACAACAAAGCCACGGTATCCATGAGCAGTAGGTCGTGCGCGATGGTTTTCTCAATATTTGGCCTTAATACTTTGACGGCAACTGGTTCACCATGTGGTAAGTGAGCAAAGTGCACTTGCGCCACTGATGCGCTTGCAACAGGAGTTTCATCAAACTGTGAAAAACGCTGTGCTAAAGGCTCATTAAACGCTTGTGTAATGATGGCTTCTACTTCTGCAAAACTAAATGGTGGAACTTGGTCTTGTAGTTTTGCTAACTCATCAGCAATGTCTGCGGGAATTAAATCGCGGCGAGTCGATAGCATTTGCCCAAATTTAACAAAAATAGGGCCTAGTGTTTCTAAGGCCAATCTAAGGCGAGCGCCGCGCGGGGTTTTTGTATTTCGCCAAAACAATAAGATGCCGATGACGGATTGCAGAAGTTTTAGTTTGCTGTGATTCAGTATGAGCTCATCTAAACTGAAACGCAGGGTAATGAAAATAATATAAAAAAGCCGAAAAATCCGCATAAATTATTTAGCGCTATCTGTAACTTGGTTGTGTGGGGTGGGGCTGATTTCGTTCATGTGGATTTCGTTTGCTTTGGAACTGTTTAGTTTTGTGTCACTAATTTTGGCAAGCTTTTGTAATCTTTTTTCAAAACGCTCAACATCAGAGCGCAAACGATCGACTTCACTATTAAATTGGTCAACATGTCTTTTCTTAGCGAGCATCGGCTTTTCTTCTTGCCAATATTCGCTGAGCATACTGGCAATGTTAAAACCAGCATCTTTAAGATTTTGCACAGAGCTTCTTGCGAATGATCCGATTTTATTGGCAGGTACATCACCCACCAGTTTGCTTAAGTCATCTTCATAATCCCAGCGTAAATGAGAAAATACTTTGGCTAATGCAGTTGCAAGATGGGTGTCGCCAGTAATCTCAATTTTTAATTTAGCCGCTTCATCTTTAGCAAGCAGTCTTAGTAGCAAGCTAGGTACTATGTTAATGCATGCATCAGGAACATTCGTCTCACCAGCCACGGCTAGGCTACCATCTTCTAAAATGACTAGGACGCTACTGACGGGTGCAATCGTGATGCGTACAGATTTACCCGTGAATGGTTGCAGCAAACTACAAGCCCAAGTGTTTTGTGCTATCAGATGCTGCAGAACGTGAGTACTCATGCTTTTAAACATCAGGTTTTATAGCCTTTATGTAGCGCCACTACACCAGCGGCCAAGTTGTAGTAATCTACTTTGCTAAGACCTGCATCCACCATCATTTGTTTAAGCGTTTCTTGATCAGGATGCATACGAATAGATTCAGCAAGGTATTGATAGCTATCTGCATCTTTTGCAAGTAATTTGCCCATCAGCGGTAACAGCTTAAACGAGTAAACATCATAAGCTTTAGATAAGGGCTGCCATACTTTTGAGAACTCAAGTACCAGTAAGCGACCACCCACTTTCAGTACGCGTTGCATTTCGGCAAGCGCTTTATCTTTATGCGTCATGTTGCGCAAACCAAAAGCAACAATCACACAGTCAAAGTATTGATCTGGAAACGGTAGTTTTTCTGCATCACATTGCATGGCAGGTACATTTAGACCAGCATCTAGCATACGATCGCGACCAACACCTAACATAGACGCGTTAATGTCTGTCAGAATTACTTGTCCCTCAGGCCCTACTTTTTGCGCGAACAGTTTAGATAGATCGCCGCTCCCGCCTGCAATATCGAGCACTTTGTCGCCGGGGCTGACGCCACTGATGCTGACTGCAAAACGTTTCCAGCTACGGTGTAAGCCCGCAGACATCACGTCATTCATCAAGTCATACTTATTGGCGACAGAGTGGAATACTTCAGCGACCTTTTTTGCTTTTTCAGTCTCTGCAACTGTTTTAAAGCCGAAATGTGTATTTTGTTCTGTTGTCATCACAGTATTCTCTTAAGATAAGTTTTTGCGAGCATGCCCAGCGGCACTTAATTTGCCCAAATACTCTAACCAGAGTGACTCGTAATTCCGTGCCAAATCATATAGGTAATCCCATGAGTACAAGCCTGTATCATGGCCGTCAGTAAACACTAGTTTGACTGCGTAGTTCCCAACAGGGTGAATAGCTGAAATGTTGACATCTTCTTTCCCGATTTGCAGTACTTCTTGTCCATGCCCGTGGCCACGCACTTCAGCAGATGGTGAGTAAACACGTAAGAACTCGCAAGACAACATACATTCAGTATTGTTATCAAATTTAATCTCCAGCAAACGAGATGTTTGGTGAAGTTTAATATCAATTGGGCGAGGCGCGTTTTGTGTGTTTTCGCTCATGGTATGCTTAACTTCGTTAAAAAATAAGATGATAACAGAATGAGTTAGTTTGCTGATAATCTAGTACGTAACCGTTCATATTTAATAATTAACCGCCTGTCCGAATTCTATTCAGTAATGTAGACAATAGTGCATGCTTTTATTTGCATATTGAATTAACAGTGATAAAGTAACACTACCTAAAAATGGTTTGAGGACCATCATGGCAGATAATAAATTAGCACATCATTTTGAAGTATATTCCCAGTGGCGAAAGGCGCTTGTCGACACGATTTGTGACTATCGTAGCTGGCTAAACGAGCAAGAGCTCAATGATGCGCAGGTCGATCAGAGAATTCAACAGTTGTTGGACAGGCTACGCGAAGATAAGTTGAACGTTGCATTCGTTGCAGAGTTTTCACGCGGCAAGTCCGAACTGATTAATGCAATATTCTTTGCAGGGTACGGCACGCGCCTGTTGCCCTCAAGCGCAGGTCGTACGACCATGTGCCCAACAGAATTGCTGTACGATAAGTCTAAGCCAACCTCAATTATGATGTTGCCGATTGAGACGCGTCTTTCTGATGCAACAACCTCTGAATACAAACGCTATCCGGATGAATGGAAAACCGTTACTTTTGATGTTGACTCTAACGAGAGCATGGTCAGTGCCTTTAAAGAGGTGAGTAGCACCAAAGCTGTTTCGTTAGTAGAGGCCGAGAAATATGGACTGTATGATCCAAACAGTGCAGATGACGCTCTAAATATCAATAAAGATGGCACAATTGATGTGCCATGCTGGCGTTATGCCATGATTAACTTCCCGCATCCACTCCTAGAACAAGGTTTGGTTATTTTAGATACGCCTGGTTTAAATGCGATTGGTACCGAACCTGAGTTGACATTAAACATGTTGCCAAATGCGCATGCCGTATTATTTATACTGGCTGCAGACACAGGTGTCACTAAATCGGAAATAGATGTTTGGCGTCAATACATCAGCGGCACGCGTTGGAAACAAAAAGGACGTATAGCCGTATTAAATAAAATTGACGGCCTGTGGGACGAGTTAAAAGACGAAGAGGAAATTCAAACAGAGCTTGCTAAACAAGTAAAAACCAGTGCAGAGTTATTGGGTTTGGAGCCGAGTCATATTTACCCAGTATCTGCTCAAAAGGGCTTGCTTGCTAAAGTGAATAGCGATGAAGCTTTGCTTGTTAAAAGCCGTGTTTTAGAACTGGAAAAAGCGTTATCGAATGAGTTGATTCCGGCTAAAAAGGAAATTGTGCGTGACAATACTCAAAATGAAATTGAGGACTTGATTACCAATTCTCATGTGATTTTAGACGCAAGATTTTCTGGTGTTAATGATCAGTTACTTGAGTTGCGCGGACTGCGCGGTAAAAATGAAGACGTAGTCGAGCACATGATGAACAAGGTCAAAGTTGACAAGGAAAACTTTGAGCAAGGTCTGCAACGCTTTCAGGCATTGCGTAGTATCTTTTCGCAGCATACTAATCGTTTGTTTACCTTGTTGGGCATGGAGTCGCTAAAAGTACACGTGCACTCCACTCGTCAAACCATGATTGAAGCAAGTTTTACTAAAACCATTCGCGTGGCGATGGATAACTTTTTTAGTGAGCTTAAAACGAGATTGATCTCATCTGATGTGCAAATTGATGAGATTAAGCAGATGATGGACGTCATGTATGAAAAGTTTTCAAAAGAGCATGGTTTACGTAAGTCTGAGCCACCAACTTTTACTACTTTACGCTACCAAAAAGAGCTATCTAAATTAGAGCGTGCTTATAAAGAGCAATTTAATACTGCATTTAATATGATCGCTAATGAGAAGATGACGCTCACTAGCAAGTTCTTTGAAACACTAGCGAGTCGTGTTATTCATGTGTTTGAAGTGGCTAACCGTGACATTGAAAATTGGTTGAAAGCAGTGATTGCACCGATGGAGTCTCAAGTGCGTGAGCATCAGTTGCAACTGCGTAGGCGTTTAGAGAGTATCAAGCGTATTTATAAAGCGACTGATACTTTAGAAGATCGTATTGCGGAATTAGAGGCGATTGAGCGCAGTATCCAAGCGCAACTAGATGACTTGAATGTGTTGCGTATGCATATGCGCAATGCACTTGCATTTCAGCCAGAGCAAGAAGATGCAGCGGTTGCTGCATAAGTAATTGAAAAGATAAGATTTAGACAATAAAAAAGGCTGCATTCGCAGCCTTTTTTATTGCTTGAACCTTTTGGGTTCGCGCTATCTGACTTAGCGATTAGCTAGCATCAGCGTTTTCATTTTTAGCATCGCTTTTTGCTCAATTTGGCGAATGCGCTCTGCGGATACACCAAACTCATCAGCAAGTTCGTGCAGAGTTTTACTGTCTTTTTCTTGTAACCAGCGTGCTTCTACTACACGACGGCTACGTTCATCTAAATGATTAAGTGCAGATGCTAAGCCTGTGGTTTCTGCCATTTCAAATTGTTTAGCTTCTAGTGCTTCAGGTGGTGTTAAGCTCTCATCTTGCAAGTAAGCAATAGGGCTGTAATGTTCTTCGCTGTCATCATCAATATTGGTCTCTAGTGAGATTTCATGACCATTCAGACGAGATTCCATTTCAAGCACTTCTTCAGGCTTTACATTCAGCTCGTGTGCAATATGTGCAATCTCGTTAGGCTGCATGGTGTTGATGCCAGTTTTCATGCTGCGTAAGTTAAAAAATAGCTTGCGCTGTGCTTTAGTGGTGGCGATTTTAACTAAACGCCAGTTGCGCACGATATATTCGTGGATTTCTGCTTTGATCCAATGCATCGCAAATGAAACTAAGCGTACACCACGCTCAGGGTCAAAGCGCTTGACGGCTTTCATTAGCCCGATATTACCTTCTTGAATTAGGTCGGCTTGGGGTAAGCCATAGCCCATGTATCCACGTGCGATACTCGCTACTAAACGTAGATGCGAAACAATCAACTGACGTGCAGCCTCAAGATCGTTTTCTTTTTTGAACCTTACCGCGAGTGAAAGCTCTTCTTCCGCAGATAGAATTGGATAGGCTTTAATCGCTCTAGAGTACTGTTCTAGGCTGTCAGTTGCTAATAATGCAGGTACTGTTAAAGCATTGGTCATTAGTTGGTAACCCTCCTTGATTAAGTTATTTTAGCACTCCCTGTTTGAGAGTGCTAGTGTCAGAAAGTTCAAACCAAGTATTTGTTGTGTTTTGTGACATTGAAGTTGGTAACCGTTAAGAATGTATAAAGTTGGTAACTAAATATGATTTTTTTTGATTGGTATATTCAGACAATATTGATGCTAATACTGGAATTTTGTATCAATATATTGATTTTTGCATTTGCGAATGACGAAGTACGCATTTGTAATTATTCAAAGAGGATTACAAAAATGAAACTAACATTTTTATACTCAGTACCAAACAAATGATAGCGAAGACTTTTTTCAATGAAGCTTCAGGCATGTTATGAGCACAACGAGCACCAATAGGCGCAGCTATAGCGCTAGCAATTGATATTGTTAAGAATGCTGGAATATAAATATAGCCAAAGGTGTAGGGTTTATCTAACGTTATAGCCCAGCCGTTAATCATATAGCCAATAGTACCTGTGATCGCTATGGGGAAACCAATTGCAGCAGAAGTTCCTATAGCTCTTTTAATATCTACATTCTTGTACCCCAGATACACGACTGTCAGAAAACCACCTCCCACCGCTGCTACGGCGGATACAGATCCGATTCCCATCCCGGCCAAAATTAATCCAAGCAAGGTCCTTGGACTTTTACTGGGCTTTGGTTGCCATTTAAGAAATGTCTGCAATGCCACAAGTGCCATGAACAAAGCAAAGAATATAGCAATATAGGCGGAGTTGACTCTACTAGCGATTTGAGTCGCGAAAAATGCTCCAACAATAATGCCTGGCGCCATACCCATAACGACCACCCACATTACAGCGTCCTTAGAAGCATGTGAGCGCATACTAGAGGATGAAGTAATGATCATGCAAGCCAATGAAGTTGCTAATGCCATATGAGCAACGCTATCGGCACTAAACCCCTGATAGATAAAAATTGATGCAAGCAGAGGAACTAGTAATCCACCCCCACCAACCCCTAGTAATCCAGACATGAATCCAACAAATGCACCCAATGCTAGGTATAGTAAAATCCATTCAATATTCAACATATAAACTCCTTCAGCTATTAAAAAAACAATAATATGCAGCTAATTTCATTGCAAAATTGTTGTATTAAGTCATGCGTTAATAGTAGGATAAAAGTTCAAGTCAACTTGAAGTCAAGCGTTAATTTTGATAGGTGGAATAATGGATATTGCTGAGGTTGCAAAAGTGTCAGGGTTGCCCGCTTCAACCCTGAGATATTATGAAGAGAAAGGCTTAATCAAATCTTATGGCCGAAATGGTTTACGCCGCTTGTTCAGTGCTAATGTTGTAGAGCGACTAGCGTTAATATCGCTGGGGCGAAATGCAGGGTTTTCGTTAGAAGAAATCTATGAGATGTTTACCCCTGATGGGCCAGTGATAAACCGTGAGCTACTGTTAGCTAAGGCTGATGAGCTAGAAAATAAAATTGCAGAACTGACAGCAATGCGAGATGGGCTAAACCATGCGGCAGTATGCAAAGCCCCCAATCATTTTGAATGCCCTAAGTTTCTTCGATTTCTCAGGATTGCAGGGAAAAATAAAGTTAGGCAACCTAGTAAGTTGAAGAAAGGTGACTTATAAATGAAATACGTCAATGTTTGTCTAGCTAGAAAATGAAAGTAAAAAACATCTACTTAAGCGGGTTAACTCCAAAGGTGTCTAGTAAACTAGTGGTAATTAAGTCTTATAGTTTGGCATGTGGAAGGTGCTAGTTGCTGAGAACTCATGCAAAGCCTATGCTCTAATAGCGCGGAGTTAATTACAACGTTATGCGGAAATCATCCCACAACCACTAAAAACTGAAAGATAGAACTCATTTTGAAAACGTTATCGATAGTCATATTTTTACTGGCTTTGTCAGGTTGTACTAGTATTCCAACGGGTGTTCGAGACAATTGGATAGGATATAACGAATCGGGAGAGGCTTCTTTTTACGATGATAAATTTCAGAATCGAAAAACTGCCAGCGGAGAGCGGTATCACCATACTTTAAAAACAGCAGCTCATAACAAAATCCCTTTCGGTTCAAGTGTAAAAGTAACGAATAAGAGTAATGGCAAAAGTATCGTTGTGAAAGTGAATGATCGTGGTCCTTTCGCAAAAGGTCGAATTATTGATCTTTCAAAATCTGCATTCAGTAGTATTGGCAATACCTCTTCTGGTGTGATGAACGTTAGTATAGAGGTTGTTCAGTAGCACCTGACAATTGTTTCAAGCGTGACGCCGTTTCGCGGATTTGTCGGCCTGATGATTAATCAACCAACTTTCGCCCCTCATCATTTAATTGGTGTAAAACTGCCGTTTACCTTTAATTTTTTGACTTCAACTATCGTTACTAAAGTTTCTAGTAAACTAGTGGCGATTCAGAGTAGAAGTAAGTAAGAAAATCAAAAGGAATTGATTGACGTATGAAACAATTAAAAAAATGAGAGTTTTTATCAGTTCATTATTTTTCACTTTCAGCGCGATAGTGCACGCTAGTGAAGAACATCAACCAATCAATCCAACGCCTAATCAAGCCAGTCAGGAAGCGCAGAGTGATTTTCGTATTAGCGGATACTTAGAAACCTATTACCTGCATGATTTTAATCACCCGACAGGTGACGTTAGACCTGGTTTTACTTATAGCCATAATGTCACAGATAAACCCAGTATTAATGAACTGCACCCAAAAATTTAGACATTATGCCTAACTTATTAAGGTGCAGTTTTTTATGGCTAAATATTCGTATGAATTTAAACTGTCTGTTGTTGAGTATTACCTTCTAAACAAAGTGGGCTACAGAGTAACTTCAAATAAATTCCAAGTTGAAGAGAGTACAGTTCGCAATTGGATAGCGCTGCACAATCATCATGGCGCTGAGGCGCTAATCAAGAAACCCAATCCCAACTATTCTCTAGCATTTAAATGTTCTGTCATTGAGCATATGCGAGCAGAGAAGCTGTCAATCAGACAAACTGCTGCACACTTTAACATTCCGGCATTGACCACTGTTGCCCGCTGGAAAATGCTTTATGAAAGCGGTAGGATAGCAATTTCTATCAAGCCCAGGGGGCGAGCTAAGGCGATGTCCAAACCACCCACACCGCCAGAGAAACCTCTGGAAGAAATGACGCATCAAGAACTATTGGCAGAAGTACGTTATTTACGTACGGAGCATGCTTATCTAAAAAAGCTCGATGCCTTGATTCAGCGCAAGCAATTGGAAGAAAAGAACAAGCAGAAATAATTGCTGAATTAAGGCCACATCATATGGCTCAGGATTTGATACGTGCAACTGGTACACCTAAGAGCTCGTTCTATTATGGACAGCAGCGTGTTAACTTACCGGAGCGTTACTGTGCTGAGAAATCCAGGATTCAAGAAATCTACCACCAACATAAAGGTCGTTACGGGTATCGCCGTATTTGCTTGGTATTGAAGCAGATGGGGTATGGGATTAATCACAAGACTGTCCTAAAGTTGATGAAAGAGCTGAAGCTTAAATCGATTGTGCGCGTAAAGAAATATCAGTCTTATCGTGGGCGGGTTGGATTGGTTTCACCTAATCAGTTAGCGCGGCAGTTCCAGGCTTCGACACCCAATGAAAAATGGGTTACCGATGTGACGGAGTTCAACATCTTGGGTAACAAGGTATATCTCTCCCCTATACTGGACTTGTATAACGGAGAGATTGTGTCCTATGCCGTGGCGCAACGGCCGCAATATAGTTTGGTGGGCATCATGCTTCATCAGGCCATCAGCAGACTAGAGCCACATGAAAAACCAATGGTACATTCGGATCAGGGCTGGCAGTATCAGATGTCTTGCTATCAAGCAGCGTTACAAGCACGCGGGTTAAGTCAAAGCATGTCAAGAAAAGGTAACTGCTTAGATAATGCTGCAATGGAAAGTTTCTTTGGAGTGCTTAAATCTGAGTTTTACTACACCAAGAAATTTACAGATGCAGATGATTTCATTAAAGAGCTAAAGGAATATATCTGGTATTACAATCACGAAAGAATTAAGACAAAATTAAAAGGACTGAGTCCTGTGCAATACAGAAATCAGTCCTTATTTTTAACCCAAGCTTAATGTCCAACTTTTAGGGGTCAGATCATTAATCTAGGGTTTATCAAAGCTAGTCTAACCAATGAACGGATGCGTGCCAATTTAGCTTTAGGTTCTGGCACCTACATGCGTGCCAATTATGCGTTAGAGCCTCAAAATTTACAGAAGCTATTTGAAGCGAATGTTGGGTTAAAGCTTGCAGATAACCTGTGGATTGATGCTGGCGTGATGCCGTCTCATATTGGATTTGAAAGTGCTATTGGATTAGACAATTGGACAGTTACTAGAAGTATGCTGGCTGATAATTCACCTTATTTTGAAACAGGGCTAAGGCTTTCTTATACATCAGATGATGGCAAATGGTATGCCAGTGGGCTGGTCTTGAATGGCTGGCAGCGCATTCAAAGACCAGACGGCAATACAAGCCCCTCAGTCGGCCATCAACTTACTTATAAACCTAACTCAAAGGTCACCTTGAATAGTAGCTCTTATATCGGTAACGATAAATCAGATAAAGACAGAAAAGTGCGTTACTTCCATCATTTTTATGGGCAATATCAGTTAAATGATCAATGGGGTCTCATCACAGGTTTTGATATTGGAGCAGAGCAAAAAGAAAGAAACAGTAGTCGTTATAACGTTTGGTTTACACCTATACTGATTGCTAAATATAGCTACTCAGATAAACTGAGTTTTGCTGCAAGAGCCGAATACTATCAAGACAAAGACGGAGTGATTGTGACGACTGATACGCCAAATGGCTTTAGAACATTTAGTTATTCAGCCAATATGGATTGGCGGCTATCAAATCACTTTGCAGTAAGGGCAGAGTTAAGAAAATTTCAAAGTAAAGATAAAATATTCGAAGACAACGATAAATTTTCTGATGAAAGCCTGACCGCTACAACAGCAATGATTTTTAATTTCTAGAGGGTGTCCCGAATTTTGTGTAAACGTCGGTTGATTACTGCTGAGGCATCCTCTCTTCAAATTGAATAGTAAACCTATTTAAAGCAGGTTTCCAATCACGTAGTGGCATCGTCCATTTCTTGCTGATGTTTTGCAGCGCCAAGTAGAACAATTTCATCACAGCTTCATCATTTGGAAATGAACCACGGCTCTTCGTCACTTTACGTAAACTCATATTCACCGATTCAATCGCATTGGTGGTGTAGATGATTTTGCGTATTTCTGGTGGGTAATCAAAGAACGGTATGATACGCGCCCAGTTGCTGCGCCAGGATTGTGCAATCGGTGGGTAGGCATCATCCCATCTTACTTCAAACTCAGACAGATATTGTTCTGCTTCATCAATCGTTGACGCGGTATAAACGCGCTTTAAATCAGCAGCCACAAGCTTACGCTTCTGCCAGCCCACGTAATTCAAGCTGTTACGCACCATATGCACAATACACAATTGAACCGTTGCCTTGGGATAGACAGTTTCGATCGCCTCAGGAAAGCCCTTTAGACCATCCACACAGGCAATGAAAATGTCCTGTACCCCTCGATTCTTGAGTTCAGTCACAACACTTAGCCAGAACTTGGCACCTTCGGTCTGGGCGATCCACAACCCCAATACTTCTTTCTCTCCCTGAATGTTGATGCCGATGGCAAGATAGACTGCCTTAGACCTGACCGCACCGGTATCTCGTACTTTGGCATGGATGCAATCCAGATACACCACTGGGTAAATAGCATCCAATGGGCGAGACTGCCATTGCTTCACATCTTCAACCACAGCATCAGTGACCGATGAAATGAGCGTAGGTGACACTTCAGTGCCATACATTTCAGCCAAGTGGCCTTGAATCTCACGCACCGTCATGCCACGCGAGTACAGGGAGATGATCTTGTCATCAAAGCCTGTCCAGCGTGTTTGATGTTTAGGAATCAGTTGCGGTTCAAAACTGGCATCACGATCACGGGGAATCTCAATAGGCAATTCACCGAATTCACCCTTGAGCGTCTTACGGCTTTTACCGTTACGGGCATTGCCAGTGCCATTCATTACTGCTTCGTGTTTGTCATGGCCAAGGTGTTCAGCCATCTCAGCTTGCAGCGCACGTTCAACCAGTGCTTTGGTGAGTTGCTTGAGAAGACCATTCTCACCAATCAGGTCTTCTGGTTTTTTATAGTTAGCTAATAAGCTATCAATTAGATCATTGGGTAATACTTTTGGTATCGTCATTTTTATTCCATTCCTGAAAATAGCAGTTTCCTGCAAAATGACGTTTACACAAAATTATTTACACCCCCAATTTCTAGTCTACACAGTCTCACTTGATGGAATTATTCAGGGCGCAAACATTAATTCCAACTCTAAAGACGGTTTTGGTAGCGATATTCAGGCATAAATGGCAATTGTGATTCTGTTTGGTTTGTTATCTTCAATGTTGTGAACCGCAACTAAATTTTATGTAATCAACTTTAATGTCAAAAAGCAGGTGGCAATTGTAAACATAAAGCACCTGAAAGCTTTCTATCAATCACTATTTAAATTTAAACACTATTTCTAGGTGTGCTTAAAGCATGTTGGTGTGAAATTTAATGTTGTTTATTGATGATGCTCTGTTGTTTATATGGCCTATATACTTACAAATATTAAATTTTTATGACAATCGTCATAATCTCCCAATAAATTTTTTATTTGAACGATAATCATCTAAAGTTGCTATCTATTTAAGTAAAGCTTTTGTAGATGCATATGTCATGCAAATAGTTACTTTGAACATTTTAGGTCAGTAAATTTTGTGTTTCAATAAACTAGCGTTCAAAATAAATTCTATGTGTTATGTAAAGGCTATCTAATGTATTCATTTTTTATGAATTTGAGTGTCAGATCTAGATTGGGATTTAGCTATGCACTCATTATTGGCTTAACAATTTTAATATCGCTACTTTCTTATCAAGGTTTGAAAGGTGTGGAATCTACATGGTCTGATTTTGAGTCCGTCACTTTGCAAAAGCGAGATTACATTGAGAACGCATCAAGTAGGCTTGGTAGTGGTGTCCAGAATTTTAAAAACTTTATCCTTCGTGGCGGGGATTATGAACAAAAATTTAATCATGATATGGATGCAATTGTTGAGTCTGTTAATCAATACAAAGCAGTCGGTCATTTAACAAAAGATGAAACTAGTCCACTAGATAATATTGTTGCAGGTGTTGAAAACTACAAGCGATCAATTAGTGAAGCCGCACAACTTAAAAATAATGGAGTATCAATTGCTGAAATTGATGCCTCTATCAAAGGTGCAGATAAGCCTTTAAATCAGGCTCTTAAAGAATTATTAAAGCTTAATAGTGATAGCACCAAGTCATCGTCACTCGCGTTTTCTAGTGTGGTTAAAAGTACTATATTTCAAATTGAAATATTCGTGTTAATTGCTATTGTTGTGGGGATAGTCACTGCATTATTAATTACCTATTCTATTACCGCGCCTTTGAGTCAAGCCTTGAAAATTTCTCAGAGTATTGCAAAGGGTAATTTAGATTCAAAAATCGATGACTTTTACAATGATGAAACGGGCAAGTTACTCAAAGAAATGCAACACATGAGTCGTGTGATTCAGACAATTGTGAATGAGCTCAATCAGATGTCTAAAAAGCATGATGAAGGTGAAATTGATCATGCGCTTAATGCAGATAAGTTTGAAGGGGCATTCAATACGTTGGTGATTGGAATTAACTCGATGGTTGGTGGCCATATTGATATGAATAAGAAGGCTCTGTCTGTCGTCAATGCTTTTGGTCAGGGAAACTTTAATGCGCCGCTTGAAGTTTTTCCTGGAAAAAAAGTATTCATCAATCACACCATTGAAGACGTGAGAACAAACTTAAAGAGTTTAATTTCAGACGTTAATTTATTAACAGAGGCTGCCCTAGCGGGGAATTTAAGTGTACGTGCTGATAATAGTAAGCATGAAGGTGATTTCCGTAAAATTGTGCAGGGATTTAACGCAACGTTAGATGCTGTAGTTGGCCCTGTACGTGTTGCGGCTGATTACATTAAAAGTTTTGCTGACGGTAATATCCCTGAGCCTATTCATGAGAGCTTTAACGGTGACTTTAATCTTTTAAAGCAGAACATCAATGCGTGCGTGCAAGCATTAAAATCTCTCATTGATGATACGCAAATGTTAGCGGATGCCGCTTCTGATGGGAAACTTTCAGTCAGAGCGGACACTTCAAAACATTGGGGTGACTATAAGAAAATTGTGCAGGGTGTGAATAACACATTAGACTCTGTCATCAGCCCATTAAATGTTGCTGCGCAGTGTATGGACAGTATTGCCAATGGTAATATTCCGAACTTAATTAATGAGGATTACAAAGGTGACTTCATTAAAATTCAAAGTAACCTTAACACGTGCATTAATGCCATTAATCTTCTCATTCAGGATACTAGCAAGTTAGCTGAATCAGCAAAAGATGGAAACATTTATGTACGAGCAGATGAGAATATGCACCAAGGTGATTTTAGAAAAATTGTTGAGGGTGTTAATAATACGTTAGCGCTAATTACTGAGCCTATTATTACTATTAAGCAAGTTGCAGAGTCTGTTAATAATGCTGCTCAAGAGATTGCTTCTGGCAATAATGCCTTGTCACAACGTACCGAAGAGCAAGCGACTTCACTTGAGGAAACTGCTTCAAGCATGGAAGAGTTGGCTTCAACTGTTAAACAAAACGCGAGCAATGCAATTCAAGCTAATCAACTAGCATTAGCTGCATCGAATGTTGCAGTTAAAGGGGGGGAAGTTGTATCAGATGTCATTGATAGCATGAGTGCGATTAACAATAGCGCTAAAAAAATTGAAGATATTATTTCAGTGATTAATGGTATTGCATTTCAAACAAATATTCTTGCCCTTAATGCCGCTGTAGAAGCTGCAAGAGCTGGTGAGCAAGGTCGTGGATTTGCAGTGGTGGCAAGTGAAGTTCGCAATCTTGCTCAACGCTCTGCGAGCGCCGCTAAAGAAATTAAAGAGCTCATTGTAGATTCTGTCACAAAAACCGCGGAGGGTACAAGGCAAGTCGAAGTGGCTGCAAGTACGATGGGGGAGATCGTGGAATCAGTGAAACGAGTCTCGGTGATTATTGGTGAAATTAGTTCTGCATCTCAGGAGCAAAGCCTGGGCATAGATCAGGTAAATACAGCGATTGCAACGATGGATGAGACCACCCAACAAAATGCAGCGTTAGTGGAAGAGGCCGCTGCTACTGCTGAGTCTTTGATGGAGCAGGCGCACCAAATGGTTGAAGCTGTGAATGGCTTTAAAACCTCTGCTACTGAGTTAAGTCAAGTTAAATTAAACAACACTGCCAAAGTTAAATCTAAACAAAGTAGTTTAATCAAATTAGTCAATGTTCGTTCTGCAGTCAATGCAAATAGTCACTCTACAGAAGAGTGGGAAGCGTTTTAAGCTTTAAATTGCAGGGGTAAAGTAGAGGTAGGTTATCTCCGCTACTTTACAAATAACAAATCAGCATAAGGTGTCTGATTGATGTAGCTGTCCGTCATTCAGTCTTTAGTTAAAGCCTTTAAAACTGCACTTAAGACACCCGGATATTTTTGTTCAATTTCCTCAAGTCTTAAAGAGTTCATGTGTTCTGTGCCTTCTATTAAGGTTTGAACAAGACCTGCACCCCGAAGAATTTTGAAGTGATGCGACATGCTGGATTTCGGGCGATTTAAATTAATTTCGCCACATGTCAGTTTTTTACCGGCTTTGGCGAGCAGTGCAATAATCTCTAAGCGAGTCGGATCCGCCAGTGCATACATGATGTCCGTTAATTCGACTTGCTCGATGGTGGGATGTTTAATTTGTCGCATGTGGTAAATCTAACACATTCCCTTTGTAAATTCTATTGTTCTATATTATTCGAACAATGATACAATGCTGTTCATTGCTTCAATAAATGACTTCAGATAAACAAAGGATCACCATGGCAGATTTATTTTCTACGTATCAATTAAAAGACATTGAGTTAAAGAACAGAATTGCAATCCCTCCTATGTGCCAATACATGGCTGTTGATGGCTTGGCGAATGATTGGCATAAAGTGCATTATGCAAGTTTGGCGAGAGGGGGTAGCGGACTGGTGATTGTCGAAGCGACTGCAGTATCGCCAGAAGGACGTATCACGCCACATTGTTTAGGCTTGTGGAATGATGATCAAGCTGCTCAGTTGCGTGAAGTGGCAGCAGCAATCAAAGCGTCAGGCGCTATTCCAGGTATTCAGATTGCACATGCTGGACGTAAAGCAAGTGCCAATATCCCATGGGAAGGCGATGACCATATACCAGCAGAAAATAAGGAAGCATGGCAACCTATTGCACCATCTGCAATCGCATTCGGTGGCGATCTTCCTCGAGTACCAACGGAAATGACAGTTGCAGAAATTAAGCGTGTGCAGAATGACTTTGTTGCTGCTGCTCAACGTGCGTTTGACGCTGGGTTTGAATGGTTAGAGTTACATATGGCTCATGGATATCTGGGTCAAAGTTTTTTCTCACCTCATTCGAATACCAGGACAGACGAGTATGGCGGCAGCTATGAGAATAGAGCACGATTTAGTAAGGAAGTGCTGACTGGTGTGAGGAAGGTTTGGCCAGAAAGTTTGCCTTTAACGGCAAGATTTGGCGTTTTGGAATATGATGGAAAAGATGAAGAGACATTAAGCGAATCTATTCAACTGGTGAAAGAGTGGAAACAACTAGGCTTGGATATGTTGAGCGTGAGTGTTGGATTTACTATTCCACAAACTAACATCCCATGGGGACCGGCGTTTCTAGCACCTATTGCTCAGCGTGTAAGGAATGAAGCTAACATCGCTGTTTCATCGGCATGGGGGTTTGGTGCGCCTAAGCTTGCTGATCAGGCGATTCGTCATGAAGAATTAGATTTAGCGATGATAGGTCGCGCTCACTTGGAGAATCCAAACTGGTCTTACCAGGCAGCAAAAGAGTTAGGAAAGGAAAGTCCTGCATGGGTGCTTCCTCCACCCTATGCGCATTGGTTATCTCGATATAAAAGTCCGACAGCAGACTAAGTATTTTTTATTTAGATAGACGGGTGATTGTATTTACTCACCCCTTAAGTTTTCGACTTAAGCGTGCATTACCGTTAATTTAACGATAAGGTTGTTCATCAAAGTGTGAGAGTTCAATTTCGTACTGAAAAGGTTAACTCATTCATGATTTTAATGACTTGTCGTTCATGATGAGTAACAGCGCTGGATTTGAATGGCGGTGTAATATAGACACATCAACAAACAACTCGTTGAGTTTAAATGAATAAGGAGACTATCATGTGGACAGCACCAGCAGCGACAGAAATGCGTTTTGGATTTGAAGTAACCATGTACGTAATGAATAAATAATCATTACTTGTGTTGCGAGATCACCCAGCCTAGTGCTGGGTTTTTTTATGACTGCGCTAATTACAATTTCATTAATTCAGCATTTATTAGTGCTGTCAGTCACTTCAGATTCATATCCCCATCCATTCAACCATATCATCCACAGAAATTGTTGCGTCAACATTAAAGCACTAGTTAGCATCCGTAAAAGCGAACCAAAGACTGGGCTTCATGCTTAAATGCTAATGTTTTCAACAGTGGCAATAAGCAGGTAATCTTATTTTAATTTGCAGATAATGAGTGAGTTGAGCCTTTTTTGCTACAGTTCAAGGGTTGAGTATTGAGCGATACATTTGAAGTTAATGGGTTTATGGAAGCGGCGCTAAGTAAGTAGTGAAGGCAAAGATAAGATTTTATTTAACTTTGACTCAATCTTTCACTTTGGCATATCTGTGATATTTGTTCCAATTTATGATGAGTGGCTAGATTGCAACACGATTAATCAGTATCTTGTTAAAAAAGCGTTAGTGATTATGTTCATGCCTGTAAAAGATGGTTGCAGGAAAAGCCTGGATATTCCAGATAGAAATTTTTATGTTGTTTTAAAAAGACTTTTTAGAAATATTGTTGTCAGAATCATAGATGACAAATTCACGATTAACCTTTACTAAGTAAAGACATACTAATGCTGATTAGTGTGTGTAAAAACTTTGAAATCACTCAACCTAGAGAATTTCTTGTAATCTATGGTGTTGTGGCAGCGTAGTTAGTAGCATCATTAAAGAAAAGATGTATCACTCATGTTACCAAGTTATGTACTATTGGATTTAGAAACCACAGGCGCTACTCCATTAAAGGACCGTATTACCGAAATTGCACTGATTAAATATGAGGGCAATCAGGAAGTGGCAAGATGGCAAACGCTAGTGAATCCAGAAGTTCCAATCTCCAGCTTTATTCAGCAGCTCACAGGCATTAATAACGAAATGGTGGCTAATGCACCAACCTTTAAACAAATTGCAGGCGAGTTGCTGGATTATTTAAAAGACAGTGTGCTGTGTGCGCATAACGTTCGGTTTGATCATGGTTTTCTTAAGAATGAATTCAAGCGTGTTGGTATCGATTTAAGGCAAAAGGTACTGTGTACCGTGAAGCTCTCACGTAAGCTTTACCCTCAACATCAGAGCCATGGGCTTGATGCAATCATCGCAAGGCATGCACTTGTTTGTGAATCTAGACATCGGGCCATGGGCGATGTGGAGATGATGGTGGGTTTTTTAACAGCAGCCAACCAAGAGCTTGGTAGTGTTGCTGTTCGTCATGCAGCTGAAGCTTTGCTCAAGGGTTCTAAAAGCCTGCCGCCTCATATTGATGCCAATTTGGTTGATAGCCTTCCGGAATCACCAGGCGTTTATTTGTTCTATGGGGATACAAGCCTGCCTTTATATATTGGCAAGAGTGTCAACATTAGGGAGCGCGTGTTATCCCACTTTAGTAGTGACCATGCCTCTACAAAAGAGATGCGGATTAGTCAGGAAATTAAACATATTGAGTGGATAGAGACGGCAGGAGAGTTCAGTGCCTTATTGCTTGAGTCCAAACTCGTTAAAGCGCATCAGCCTATTTACAATCGACAGCTAAGACGAGAGCGGCAGCTTTGCTCATGGCGTATCGCTGAAGACCATACACAATTGCCGCTTGTCACTTTAGTGCAGTTGGATGAAGTTGAGCCAGTAAACTTAGGTCAATTATTTGGAACGTTTAAATCAAAGCGACAGGCGATAGAGGTGTTACGCAAAATTGCAGAGACTCATCAATTATGCCCAAGGCTGTTGGGGCTTGAATCTGGCAAAGGTGCCTGTTTTGCTTATCAGTTAAAGCGGTGTAGAGGGGTGTGTGCAGATAAGGAAACCTCAGCATTACATTTTTTACGTTTGCGACAGGCCATGACTGCACATCAACTTAAAACATGGCCGTTTAAAGGCAAGATTGGTATTCATGAAACGCATCGCTTCAATGATAAATCAGCACTACATTTATTTGAGCATTGGATTTATTTGGGGTCGGTTGAAGATGCGTCAGCATTGGACGAAATAACAACTACTAAATCAGAGATGGTCTTTGAGCTTGATACTTACAAGTTGTTATTAAAAGAGCTCAATAAGCCTAAGTCTAGGGTGAATCTTATTGAGTTTTAATCGACTAGGTTTTAGTACAAAACAGACTTTTACAATTAAAAAAATGTAAACGACTTTAATATTAAAAAATGTTTTGCGGTTCTTAATTTTAAAAGTCGTTTACGTACAAATATCACTATTTCCAATTTTATTTAGAAATTTTTAGTGCTTTAAATTTAATCTGAGTAGTCAACATTCAATGACTTTAATTTGCTCAGATAGCCTGATAAAACGCTCAACGGGTGTTACCCATACAATGCCATCCCCGACTTGTCCTGTATGGCCTACTTCTACAATAATCTGTAAGACGCCTTCGAGTAATTCATCCGGAACAATCATCTCAATATGAATTTTAGGGCTGTAATCAGTGAGTTCTTCTCTGATCCCTTGTGCTGGTTTAGCCACATGGTGGCCACACCCCTCCACTTTACTAATCGTCATTCCCGGAAAAGCCTTAATATTGCGCAGGGCTGAACGAATTTTTGGCAAGCGATGCGGCTGTATAACCGCTTTAATTTCTTTCATAACAGAAACTCCTTTATCTTTTGCATGATTATCTTGTGCATTATGCTTCGATTCTTGATTCTTCAAACCTGCGGTATAGGGTTGGCACCACAACTAGTGTAAGCAATGTGGAGCTGATTAACCCGCCAATGACTACAATAGCCAAAGGACGTTGAATTTCTGAGCCAGGGCCTGTAGCAAATAGGAATGGCACCAGTGCCAACATGGCTACCGTAGCTGTCATCATGACTGGCCTAAACCTTTGTTTGCAGCCTTCCACAATCGCTTCGATCTGACCTCTGCCTTCATCACGTAGTGAGCGTATGTAGGATACTAATACTACGCCATTGAGTACGGCAATACCCCATAAAGCAATGAAGCCAACGGATGCTGGTACAGAGAGGTACTCACCAGTAACCAGTAAAGCAAAGATTCCACCAATAGAAGCAAAAGGCAAAATCATGATAATCATCGTTGCATATCTGACAGAGTTAAACAGTAAAAACAGCAAGAAGAAGATTGCCGCAATGGTCACCGGAACGATAATCATCAGATGGTTTAATGCACGCTCCATGTTCTGGAATTGCCCACCGTATTCGAGATAATAACCGTCAGGCAGCTTGAGCTGCTTATCTAGCGTTTGCTGTAATTCTGCAACAAACCCGCCCAGATCACGATCTCTTACGTTAATTGCCACTACAATACGGCGTTTGCCTAATTCGCGACTAATTTGTGCCGGACCGTCTTTAATTTCGATATTGGCTAAGTCTCGTAATGCGACGCGTGAACCATTTGGAGAGGTGACCAATATATTGCCAATCGCCTCGGTGTTATCCCTAAAGCTTTCAGGAAAGCGAACAGCACCAGAGAATCTACGTTCACCTTCATAAATCTCGGTAGCAACTTTACCGCCAATTGCAGTTTCAATAATGTCGTGAATATCAGACGCATTGATGCCTTGGCGTGCAATTGCTTGCCGGTTGATTGTGATATTTAGGTATTGCTGTCCTGATACTTTTTCAACACGTAGATCGACAGCACCTGGCACTGTGCCAGCAATTTTGGCGATTTCATCAGCTTTATTCTTCAGTTTGGCCATATCGTCACCAAATATTTTTACGGCCACGTCTGATCTAACACCCGTCAATAATTCATCCACACGGTCTGAAATCGGCTGTGCCATGACAATTTGTACACCAGGTAGTCCTTCAGATAACACTTCAGTCATCTTGTCTGCGATATCATCCTGCGTCCAGCCTTCAGGCCATTCGTCTCTTGGCTTGAGGCTGACAATTGGTGTAGATTCGTTCTGAGCCTGAGGGTCAGCGGGGCTTTCCCCTCGTCCAATACCTGACATTGCAGATTTAACACCCGGTACTTTTTCCATAATCAGCCGCATTGCCTCATTCTCCATCTTGATAGACTCTTCAAGTGAGATATTAGGTACACGGTTAATACCCGGCACAATAGAGCCTTCTTTCATTTCAGGAATGAATGAGGTGCCAAGTAGCGGTACAACCATTAACGATACAACGAACACTGTTGTTGCCGTTGCAATGGTTTTTTTATCATTGGCTAGTGTCCAGTTAAGTAGCTTCAAGTAAGGGGTTTTAATCGATTGAATCAGCTTAGTGTCTTCACCAGATCCACCCTTAAGAATGTAAGAGCAAAGTACTGGTGACAAGGTTAGTGAGATGACGAGTGATACAAATAGAGCGATTGCAATCGTCAGTGCCAAAGGTGCAAACATTTTGCCTTCCATGCCCTCCAGTGTCATCAACGGCAGGAATACTAAAATGATAATACCTACCCCAAACAATACTGGCGTGCCGACTTCAGTGGCGGCTTCCAGCACAACACGTACTTTGCTCTCACCTTGTCTGTGCCCTAAATGGTGGAATGCATTTTCAACTACCACCACAGAGCCATCGACCATCAGACCAATCGCTATCGCCAAGCCACCCAATGACATCAAGTTTGCCGAAATGCCGTAGTGATTCATCGCCATAAACGTAATCAGCGGTGTCAGGATGAGCGTTGCAACAACAATCACGCTAGAGCGCACATCTCCCAAAAACAGGAACAGAATAAAAACGACTAGCACGATGCCTTCTATCAGTACTTTAGTGACTGTAAACAGCGCTGCATCGACTAATTCGCTGCGGTCATAGTAAGGCGCAATCTGTAAGCCATTTGGTAACATGCCTTTATCATTGATTTCTTTTACACGCTCTTTAACTCGGCTTACCACCTCTTTGGCGTTGCCTGCTCGCATCATAATGACAATGCCACCCACCGATTCGGTATAGCCATTTTTCATTACTGCACCAACGCGCACTTCATGCCCAAGCTTGACTTCTGCCACATCTCGCATAAAAACTGGGACACCGCTCTGCTCTTTTAGAACGATATTACGGATGTCATCCAGATTTTCAATCAGACCGACACCCCGAATCAGATACTGCTCGGCAAATTGTGGTAAAACACCGCCGCCACTATTGGCATTGTTTTTAGCTAATGCAGTATAAATATCTTGGAGTTTTAGGCCATAGTGATTCATGCGATCTGGGTTGACCAGTGCCTGATATTGTTTAACATATCCACCTTGTGAGTTGATTTCTGCAACCCCGGGAATGCCACGCAATAGCGGCCTGACAACCCAGTCCTGAATAGCACGACGCTCCGTTAACTCTTCAACAGAAAGCTCTTTTTCACCATCGCTAGGCTTATCCAACGTGTATTGGTAGATCTCACCCAGGCCTGTTGCTACAGGGCCAAGAATTGGAGTTACGCCCTGAGGCATTTTTTCCATCACCTCCATCAGCCTTTCCATGACCAGCTGGCGAGCAAAATAAACATCGGTGTTATCTGTAAAAACCAACGTAATTAAAGACAAGCCATTGCGATTAAGTGAGCGCATTTCTGTCAGGCCCGGTAAGCCAGTCATCGAAATTTCTAAAGGTACAGTGATAAAGCGCTCAACTTCTTCTGGTGACTTACCTGTTGCTTGTGTCGCAATCTGCACTTGTACATTAGTAACATCTGGAAATGCATCAACAGAGAGTCTTTGTAATGCGAACACACCTGCAATCATTAGTGCGACTGCAAATACCATTACAATCAGTCGCTGCTTGAGCGCAGCACGAACTAGAGATTCAATCATGCGTTACTCCAATTCTTTGCGTTTACGTTCATTGTTAACATGGAATGCGCCATCAGCAACCACGACTTCTTCCTTAGACACACCATTCACGATGGTCACCATTCCTTCATGTTCTGATCCCAGTTCAACTTCACGTAAACGGAACTTGTTTGGTGCCAGTTGCACGTAAACATAGGTGGTATCGTTTTCTCTCACAACGCTTTGTAAAGGCAATGCCAACTTTTGTTCAGGATGGGATTGAATCAGCATTGATACCAGCATGTCTGGCTTAATTTCACGATTATCGTTTGTCAGATCAGATCGTACTGTCACAGTTCTGGTTTCAGGGTTAACCACATCACCTTCGTAAATAAGCTTGGCTTTATATTGTTTATTACCCAAAGCTGGAATCTCAACCACGACTTCTTCATCAACCTGAATCAAATCTATCTGCTGTTCAGGAACTTCAGCAACTACCCAAACATGAGAAAGATCCGCGATGATAAATAGCTCCTCCGCTGGCTGAACCACTTGCCCTAAGTTAACTTTGCGGTTAATGACCGTACCAGAAATGCGTGACACCACGTTGCTGTAAGAACGAATCTGTCCTGTTTGGGTTAGTTTTTCAACCGCGGACTCGCTCATTCCCAATACCAATAACTGGTCACGTGCCGCATTGAGTTCAGCTTGTGCCGCACTCAGCTCTGCTTCTCTACGTTGTAGTTCTGCCGCGCCAATCACGTCAGCTTCTTGCAGCAAGCGTGCACGCTCTACGGCCTTAGTTTGCAAGCCAATCTGCTGAGCAGCTTTGATATACACTAGTTGGTTTTGTGCTAACTCTGTACTGTTAAGTGTTGCTAGCACTTGCCCGTTTTTAACATTTTGGCCAAGTGTGGCCTCAATATCTTTGATGCGGCCAGTCACTGACGCACCGATTCTCGCCATACGCTGTTCATCCACCTGTATTGTCCCGGGTACGCGTAAAGTCCCACGCATTTCGATATTGCCAACGGTATGTAACTGAATCTGCTTTGCTAATTGCTCTGTAATTTCCACAATATTTGGATCAACTATCGTAGCTTCAGCTGGCGTTTCTTCTTTTTTTTCATTACATCCTGCTAATAAAAAGCTAGCTGTCAATAAACTAAGAAGTAGTTTTTTTGTTGGTAAAGGGTTTGAAAACATAGATGTAGCAGTCATTAGGATTTAACCTCCAAAAGTTCGTGGCCAAGCAAACGTTCAATTTCTAGCATGGTATTAATATATTCATAACGGGCAGATAAGTAGTCTTTTCTCACAACACGTTTGGTACGCTGTGCATCAAGGTAATCAAGTATCCCGCGCTCACCAAAACGGTAAGCAGCTTCAGCCACCTTCAGTACTGACTCAGCCTGAGATAGCAGACCTTGCTCAAATGCGGTGACTTGTTGCTGTGCAATTAAATAGCGCTGATAAGCTGACTCAATATCACGTTTAATCGCTAACTCACGCTCATTTAAAACCGCATTGACTTCCCTGACCTCAGCTGCTGCCTGTGCAATAGGGCCACTACGCTGGTCCCAAACCGGCAGTGGTATTAGAATGCCCAGTCTCAATTGGCGTAAATCAGGGTCTTGTTCAATGCCTGCCCTAACTGTTAATCCAGGGTTACGTAATTGCTCCTGCAATCTCAGGTTTGCCTCAGAAGTTTTGATAGCGGCACGGATCTGCCTCAACTGCACAGCGTCATTGATTAAGTCACGAATCTCGTCAATGCTCGGCAAACTTGAGCTTAAGGGTAACCCACCACTGAGGTGATAGTCCTCTGGGACTGCTGCGCCAATTAAACCGCGAAGATAAGCTTTTGCTTCAACAACTCTTACTCTTGCAGACTGAAAGTCTCGCTCAGCCGCCAGTGCTTCAGTATCTGCTTTGATGAGTTCATATTTTGGAGATTCACCCACGTCGACACGTAATTTGACCCGCTCTCGAATATCTTTTAGTAAGTTACGATCAGCCTCAGCAATTTCTAATACTGCCTGACGTTGCAGTACATCATAAAACGAACTCTTTACACGTGTACGCACATCCATTTTTGTAAGCTCAATGCCAAGCGTGGCTACTTCAACGTTCTTCTCTGCCACCTCTCTTTTAGCATTACGCACACTTGGAAAGTCTAAAGGCTGTGATATCGCTACGCCCCAGTTACGTTTATTACCTTGACCGCCTGGCGTTATGTAATTTGAAGGGCCAGCGCCAATTTCAAATTGTGGGTTAGCATAGGTGCTTGCTGTGATAACCGATGCAGTAGCGGCGTCTTCACGAGCCTTTGAAATGTTGATGGATGGATTTTGTTCTGTAGCAATTCTTACAATCTGTTCCAAAGTGAAACTTTGTGCTGAATATGCTGTGTGGCTAAACATTAAGCCAGACAATAAAAAAATAACGGAATTTAAGTATCCCATTTTTGAGCTTTTTAATCGCTCACTTGCACTAAAACTATGCATAAACAGTTTTCCTGAATGAAAATTGGTAACCAGTTAATCGTGATTAACTGAATTACAAAAATTATTAAGATTGATTTTGCGCTGTACAACACACATGCCTGTCGAATAGGCATCGTGCTGATAAGCAACGGCAGAGTATGACTATGCCTGCAAGCCTAATGGTTAAGCTTGCAAGAATTAAGCCATCTTTAGATGAAGTGCACGGGAGGTCTTATGTGAACCAACTGGGTTGGCTCTTGATAGCTTGCGCTATCGAAGTGGTAAACAGAACTTTTTTTCAGAATTTGATGATAGATAACCCTGGAAATAGCGATGTCATCAATAGAGTCACGGCTATTATCTTTATCAAGTTGCACGACTGTTGCAAAGTCCTTGCTCTGTGTATCAAAGTGATTAACAGCCAAATGCTGATTTAAAACAGATACCAAAACTGCTATTAATCCTATGATGAGTAGCAGTTTTTTGAAAATTGTTTGAATCTTTTGCATTTGTGATTAATTTGATTTTTATCAGAAAGGTACTTTTGCACGCCTAAAGCGATCAGAAGTCATATTAAAAGCTACAACTATTGTAATGAGCCTGTATTTATTTAATAAAGATAGGTACTTCGCAGCGATTTTATTGGTTAGCTAGTAAGGTCAACAAAGGATTATATTACATTATTGCTAATTTCTTAAAACGACCAAGGGATATCATTTCAAGATGCCGTTCGAAAATTGATGCCTAGTCATTGAACTACCGCAGTATCACCATCAAGTTATTTTTAAGGCGGCCTCGCAGAATTTAGCGTCGCTATTGCTTGCTTGAGGGCGCAAGGCTATTTCAGTAGTTAGCTAGTATTTATTTCTAATGTTAAACTTTATCGGTGAGGACGACCTTGCTGTGATGACCATGAGTGGGACGACCCAGTATTTTTGTGAGGTATTGAAATGAGTTGGACTATTCTGATAGTGGCAGGGTTGTTAGAAGTAGTATGGGCTATCGGCCTAAAGTATACCGATGGATTCACAAGGCTTTGGCCAACCGTTGTGACTTTATTGGCAATGGTGTTGAGCGTTTGGTTACTTGGAATTGCAATGAAAACATTACCTGTGGGTACCGCCTATGCTGTCTGGGTTGGGATTGGCGCAATCGGCACTGCGATATTAGGAATCTTCCTGTTTTCAGAATCTGCCAGTATCGGTAGGTTGCTTAGCTTGTTACTGATTTTTGCTGGTATTGTTGGATTGAAATTATTTACGTCATAATCGGTTTAGAGAATCACCCAGTTAACGCTAAAGTTTCTGATGCGTAATGTATTTCTAGCAATAAAGTATCAGATGATGATGTTATGTTTAGCCATTGTGAACAAACACTCTTAACGCCCTTGTTGATGGCGCCTCTATTTTTAAGCTAATAGGTAAATGAGATATATCTTAAAAATGAGCTTTGAATTTGATTAGGGAAAAACTGATGATATTACCTAAAATACTAATCTTTATATGCGCTTTGGTTTTATCGATGAGCGCATATGCGGAGAAAATCAACATCGCTGCAGCGGCTGATCTTAAATTTGCCATGGATGAAATTGTGGCGAAATTTCGAGAGGTAAACGCTAAAGATGATGTTGATGTGATTTATGGTTCTTCTGGCAAGTTTTATACGCAGATTCAACAGGGAGCACCTTACGACCTATACTTTTCTGCGGACATTGCTTTTCCTCGCGAATTAGCGAAAAGTGGGTTCAGTTTTTCTGAGGTGATTCCATACGCTTTTGGGCGCATTGTGCTTTGGAGCGCCACAATGGAAGCCAATAAAATGTCGTTAGATAGCCTGACAAGCTCTAAAATTAGCCACATTGCGATTGCTAATCCCAAGCATGCACCTTACGGTAAGCGTGCTGAAGAAGCACTACGTGCCAGTCGCTTATGGGAGAGGGTTGAACCTAAATTGGTCTATGGGGAAAATATTGCCCACACTGCGCAGTTTGTGCAAACGGGCAACGCCCAAGTGGGGATCATCGCTTTATCTTTAGCGTTGAATCCAGCGCTTGCAAATAAGGGTGGGTATTGGCTAATTCCAGATACGTTGCATGCGCCACTGGAGCAAGCTTTTATCATCACCAAACGCGCACAAGGAAATGACCTCGCTAAAAAATTTGCTGATTACATGCGCAGTAGTGCAACGCGTACCATCATGACAAAATATGGCTTTGTACTGCCTAACTAAATTACTGGTCAATCAATAGAACATGATGCATCTAACACCTAGTGATATACAAGCCATATGGCTAACCATCAAGTTAGCAGGGGTTGTTACGCTGATTTTATTGTTAATCGGTACCCCTATCGCTTGGTGGTTAGCTCGCACTAAAGTGTGGTGGAAGCGACCAATCGGCGCCGTTATCGCATTGCCCTTGGTGTTGCCGCCCTCTGTGTTAGGTTTTTATTTATTACTCGCAATGGGCCCCAATGGACCAGTAGGGCAATTTACCCAAGCGCTGGGTATTGGGCATTTACCATTCACTTTTTGGGGCTTAGTGATTGCTTCTATTTTTTACTCCCTGCCTTTTATGGTTCAGCCACTGCAAAATGCTTTTGAGGCGATAGGTGAGCGCCCATTGGAAGTTGCCGCAACATTGCGCGCCTCACCGCTTGATGCATTTTTTACAGTAGCTGTACCCTTAGCACTACCGGGATTTATCACGGCCTCTATTTTGACTTTTGCGCACACCGTTGGTGAGTTTGGTGTGGTGCTGATGATAGGGGGCAATATTCCTGGTGAGACCCGCGTGGCCTCGGTGCAAATATATGACCATGTGGAAGCTTTGGAGTATATGCAGGCGCATAGCCTTTCAGCAGTAATGTTGATATTTTCTTTTGCGGTATTGCTGTGCGTATACACATGGCGGCCAAGCGTAAAGAGAGTCGGGTAGTATGCAGGGCATTGAAGCACGCTTTAAGCTAGACTGGCCGACATTCAATCTCAATGTCGATTTGCATTTACCTGCGCGCAGTGTCATTGCTTTATTCGGCGATTCTGGGTCTGGTAAAACTACATTGTTACGCTGTATTGCTGGATTGGAAAAAGCGCCCGAAGGACGCCTGATTGTGAATGGCGAAATTTGGCAAGATGAGCGGCATTGGCTGCCTACTCACAAGCGTGGCTTAGGTTATGTGTTTCAAGAGGCTAGTTTATTTACTCACCTTACCGTCATGGGCAATCTTTTATACGGCAAACGACGCATACCAGATGACCAAAAAGTGAGCTTAGATCAAGCCATTGAGCTGTTAGGTATTTCACATTTACTTGATCGAAAACCAGATCGACTTTCTGGTGGCGAGCGTAGCCGCGTGAGTATTGCGCGGGCGCTTGCGGCTAATCCTAGTATCCTGTTGATGGATGAGCCGTTAGCCGCACTAGACTTGAAGCGTAAACAGGAAATTATTCCTTATCTGGAGCGCTTGCATGAAGCGCTAAAAATACCTGTCATCTATGTTAGCCATTCCGCTGATGAGGTGGCTCGGCTAGCTGATTATCTTGTTGTGATGGAAAAAGGCCATGCGCTGGCTAGTGGTTCCTTGGCTGACACGCTGACGCGACTCGATCTGCCCATTCATTTAGGTCAAGATGCTGGTGTAGTGTTGAATGCAACAGTGGTAGAGCTCGATCAGTCGTGGCATCTAGCACGCATAGCCTTTGATGGGGGTAGCCTTTGGACGCATGATCAGGCATTCTCAATTGGTAAGCGGGTGAGAGTGCAGGTGTTGGCAAGAGACGTGAGTTTAGCCACAGAAATACCAAGCCAAAGTAGTATTCAAAATGTGCTCCAAGGCTTCGTCGATGCAATTGCTGACGACAATCACCCCAGCCTTGCGCTAGTGAGAGTGAAGGTTGGGAATGTGATGTTGCTGTCTCGTTTGACCAAGCGTGCTGTTTCGTCATTGGGAGTTGCTACTGGTCAGTCCGTATGGTTGCAAATTAAGTCAGTTGCGCTGATGGAATAGTTGGTGCTAATCATCAGTTTCAATACAAAGATTGGGATAAGCGTAACTTTATATCGGCAGCATCATCGTGGTGCCCCAATATACAAAACGACTATTCATTCAAAACCTCAGTTAGTTTTAGTGCCTCAGGGTATTTACCATCTGATGGCTTGCCCATCATAGGCAATAAATTGCCCTGTTGTGTTGAGGTTTGATTGTTCAATCACCTTGCGTAAGCCAGTAACACTTGTTTTAGTGTCGATTAATGCATTGCTACCGCCCATTTCGGTTTGCACCCAGCCCGGGTGTAAGGTGACGACGGTAATGCCTAACGGTTGTAAGTCTATCGATAAGCTTTTCATCACCATATTCACTGCCGCTTTTGAACTTCTGTAAATATAACTACCACCACTGGTATTATCATCTAGGCTACCCATTTTGCTAGACAGTGTGGCAATTTTTTTGAGCTGGCTATTGGCAAGCTGAGGCGCAAAAGCCATTGCCATTTTCAATGGCGCCATACTGTTCACCTTAAACGCATCTAGCCAATCGTTGGTATTGATATCGTCTGTGCTGCTATCTGGGTAAATACCTGCATTATTGATGAGTAAATCTATTTTTAAATCTTTTAGCTGAAGCGCTAAAACATCAATTTGAGCAAAGTCGGCAACATCCAATGGCAATATTTGTATGTTTGCATGTGTTTTTGCCAATGCTTGTAATGCACTTGCATCTCGTGGTGAGCGGCAACATGCTAATACCATCCAGCCGTCACGTGCATATTGGCTAGCGAACTCCAGGCCAATGCCACGGTTGGCGCCAGTGATGAGTACTTGATAGTTTTCTGACATAAACGACTCCTAGGTGTTAATTGATTTGATGTAAGTTACTCAAAAGTGTTTGTTGATCATGTTGCTGTGTTTGAAACTTATCTTGTTGTTTAATTCAAACTGTTTTTAAAAACGCTGTCTGTGCCTACCCAAACTTAATCTCACTGAGTGTTTTTGCTAAATAATCAAATACGACTCTCACACGCTCTGCCACAGGACCTCGCTGTGGACGGTACACATAAATACCCCATGGGGCGGGTGCTTGATCTGCTAATACAGAAACGAGCTGGCCATTTTGGATATATTTTTTACATATAGCATCAGGAAGCTGACCGTAACCGACGCCAGCAAGCACTGCCGCTAGTTCTGCCTCGATGTCATCTGAAATGAAGGCTGGCGCGCTAGGAAAACAGTCAGGCTCATTCGCAAAAGACCAAGGCCACATTCTGCCTGTATTCTGGTCAATAAGTCCTGTGTATGGCATTCCACATAAATCGTTGACTTGATTAGGAATGCCGGTTTTTTCTATCAGCGCAGGCGCGCCTACTATATGAAATTTAATCTCATTCACACGTCTTGCAACATTTCTGTTGTTGCTGAAAAAACCGATACGCACCCCAATATCCATTTGATCAGCCACGACATTATCAATTAGGTCGGAGAATCTAAGGTCTAGCTGAATGTTCGGGTACTCTTTTGCAAACGCAGTGAGGGCTGGCAGTAAATATTGGCGTCCAAATGTGCTTGGCATCGTTATTTTAACTGAGCCTTCTATTGCTTTCGGTGCATGTGTGTGCTGATTCAGCTGGAAGAGTGCATCCACTTGCTCAATCACACCTTCACTTTTTAGTGCCATTTGCTTACCAAATTCGGTAATGGTAGTGTTACGTGTGCTTCTGTAAAACAGAGGTTCACCAACGCGTTCTTCTAATTCTTTGATGGCGCGAGTGACAGATTGTGGTGAAATGCCTAGACGGACTGAGGCTTCTTTAAAATTGGCGGATTCTGCTACTGTTTTGAATATACGTAGCATTTCTAATTGATTCTGCATGAATAAGTAATCCATAATTTGGAATTATCAATTCCAAATTATTCCATATAATGATAGTTAACAGTATGAGATAGTGCTATTTTTGCATTTATTGTTATTTAGCATTAAACGATAATTGCCGTATTAAGTTTATAAAATCAATATTGAAACAACAAATTAGAGGGTAAGCCATCATGATTATTTTGAATATCAATGGTAAAGAAGAGAAGCTAGACGTGTCTGATGATATGCCGATATTGTGGGCATTAAGAGATGTCATGCATTTGACTGGTACCAAGTTTGGTTGTGGCATGGCGCAATGTGGTGCCTGTACGGTTCATTTAGATGGGGAGCCGATTCGTTCGTGTATTACGCCTATCGCTGCTGCAGTTGGTAAAAAAATTACCACGATTGAAGATATTCAAAATGATAAAGTTGGCCAAGCGGTGCAAGCAGCCTGGAGTGAAGTGGATGTGGTGCAGTGTGGATACTGTCAATCTGGCCAAATTATGGCCGCGACAGCTTTGTTGACTAACAACCAAACACCAACTGATGCCGATATTGATGCAGCCATGAGCGGAAATATCTGCCGTTGTGGAACTTATCCGCGTATCCGTGCAGCGATCCACGCTGCGGCAACTAAATTAGCTTAAGGAGATATTCATGACTGCACCTTTAAATATCTCTAGACGTACTTTTATTAAAGCCTCAGCGCTAGTCGTTGGTGGTCTTGTGATCGCGTTTTCAATTCCGCAAGCTAAACGCTTTTTACTGCCTGGCGCAGCGAAAGAAACTGGCAATGCGGGTGAGGCAAAGCTCCCAGCACCAAATGCCTTTTTACGGATTGGTACCGACAATACAATTACTGTGATGCTTGCCCATAGCGAGATGGGGCAAAGCATTTGGACAACATTGCCTATGTTGATTGCAGAGGAGTTGGATGCCGATTGGAGCAAGATTAGAGTAGAACATGCTTCTGCATCCCCTGCATATCTTCATACTGCTTACGGCATTCAAATCACGGGTGGATCTTCTACCACTTGGTCTGAGTTTGACCGCTATCGTCAAGCTGGCGCGCTGACGCGACAGTTATTAATTGGTGCGGCTGCTGAGCAATTAGGTGTTCCTGCTGCTAATCTTAAAACAGAAAATGGTTTTGTCATTAGCGGCGACACGAAAATTAGCTATGGCGATCTCGCTGAAGCTGCAGCCAAGTTAGAAACGCCGAAAGCCGTTACGCTAAAAGACCCTAAAGATTGGAAAGTGATCGGCAAGGCGACTAAACGTCTGGATGGCCCGGAAAAAATTAATGGCACTGCGGTATTTGGGCAGGATGTTCATTTCGATGGCTTGATGACTGCCATGGTGGCGCGTTCACCAGTATTTGGTGGCTCAGTAAAGTCTTTTGATGCAAGTGCTACCAAGCAAGTCAAAGGTGTTCAGCAGGTGGTGCAAGTGCCTACGGGTATTGCGGTGGTGGCTGATAATTATTGGGCAGCAAAACAAGGCCGTGAAGCACTGAAGGTCGAATGGGATTTAGGTCCCAACGCAGGCCTTGATTCAAAAGCGATGCTTGAGGACTTTAGAAGCAAAGCGGCTAATCCTGGCTTGGTCGCAGCACAATTGGGTGATAGCAAAGCTACGTTATCTAAATCTGATAAGTTAATCGAAGCTGAATACGCATTGCCATATTTAGCACATTCACCGATGGAGCCGCTCAACTGTTCAGTCCGTATTGAGAAAGATGCTTGTGAAATTTGGACAGGCACGCAAATGCAAACAACAGACCTGCAAGCTGCGGCAAAAATATTAGGACTTAAGCCTGAGCAAGTCAAAATTCATACGCTTTTCTTAGGTGGTGGTTTTGGGCGGCGTGCAAATCCAGCGGCTGACTTTGTGTCAGAGGCGGTGCAAGTGGCTAAAGCGGCAGGTGTGCCAGTGAAAACAGTGTGGAGTCGTGAGGATGATGTGCAGGGTGGTTATTATCGCCCGATGTATTTGCACAAGGCTAAAATCGGTGTGGATACCAATGGTTTTCCAGCAGCTTGGGAGCAAGTGACGGTAGGTCAGTCAATTATGTTAGGGACACCATTTGAAGCTTTTATGATTAAAGATGGCGTTGATGCTACCTCAGTAGAGGGCATTGCAGATTCACCGTATTTGAAGCAAATTCCTCACTATCATGTGAGTTTACATACCGTGAAAACTGGTATTCCTGTGCTTTGGTGGCGTTCAGTTGGTCATAGCCACTCTGCATTTGTGATGGAAAGTTTGATTGATGAGCTTGCACATAGTGCGAAAAAAGACCCATTAGATTACCGTCGTGCGCTTTTGAAAGATCACCCACGTCATTTATCTGCACTTAATTTAGCCGCTGAGAAAGCCGAGTGGGGCAAGACATTGCCTAAAGGGGTTTCAAGAGGAATTGCCGTGCATGAGTCTTTTGGCAGTTTCGTTGCGCAGGTCGCGGAAGTCTCTGTTGATCAAGGCGCAGTGAAAGTGCATCGTATGGTGTGTGCTATTGATTGCGGTCTTGCAGTAAATCCTGACTCTCTAAAAGCACAAATGGAATCTTCGATTTCTTTTGGCTTAGGAGCTGCCATGCAAAGTGAAATTACCTTTAAAGAAGGTAAGGTTCAGCAATCTAACTTTCATGACTATCTCGTGATGCGCATGAGCGATATGCCCAAGGTTGAAGTACACATCGTGCAAAGCACTGAAAAAATGGGTGGCGTTGGTGAGCCTGGCTTGCCGCCTGTTGCCCCTGCGGTGACGAATGCAATTTTTGCGGCTACAGGCAAACGCATCCGTCAATTGCCGATTGGCAATCAGCTGGCTTAATCCCTTGAAATCAGCAGACTTAGAAGTATTAGACAGAGCGCTTGATTGGCTGAATGACGGATATCAGGCGCATTTGTTTACCGTAGTAAAGACGTGGGGCTCTGCGCCACGTTTACCTGGTGCGGTGCTGGTGGTGCGAGAAGATGGGCATTTGATCGGCTCAGTTTCTGGTGGTTGTATTGAAGATGATTTAGCAGATAAAGCGCGCAATCGAACGTTGCCCACGCAACCTACAATCATGGAGTATGGCGTTAGTCGTGAAGATGCACAGCGCTTTAGAATCCCATGCGGCGGGCAATTACAGATATTTGTAGAGCCATTGAATGGCGTAGCTCAGTTGGAACCGATTATTCAGAACCTACGTCATCGTAAACTGACCAAACGCTCTGTAAACATTAGCACAGGGGAAATTAAGCTTACGGAAGTATTGCCTGAAGGAGCGCCGAGAATAGAGGACGATTGGTTTCATACCTACTTTGGTCCGCAATGGCGCTTATTGATTATCGGCGCTAATCAACTTGGCGCTACGCTAGCAAGTATGGCGCAAGCATTAGATTTTGATGTGTTGGTATGTGAGCCACGCCAAGAAATTCGCGATGAGTGGCATGTAGAAGGCGCGACTTGGGTATACGGAATGCCTGATGATGTGGTGCTCGATATTGCCCCAGATGCACATACGGCGATAGTGGCGGTGACGCATGATCCTAAGCTAGATGACATGGCGTTGCTTGAAGCATTAAAGTCTGATGCATTTTATGTAGGCGCACTTGGTTCACACAAAAATCAGGAAAAGCGCCGTGAACGTCTACGTATGTTTGATTTGAGTGAATCAGAAATTGCGACCATGCGCGGCCCAGTGGGGTTACGCATCGGTAGCCGTACACCAGCCGAAATTGCTGTTGCCATTCTTGCTGAGTTGATTCAAGTGCGGGCGCAACAGACGACGATTGGTTTGGTAAACCAAGTAAGTTGCGCAGCTTAGCGTTTTAAATCTGCGGGTATATCAATGTCCGCTAAAATTCCCGCATCCTTGCATGGCAGCATATAAACTGCATCTGGATATCGTTTGATAATAGCGCGCGCCCCTTCATCACCATGTAGATTTTCTAGTTCGCTACGATATTTGGCAGCAAAGCCAACAGGGTGGCCACGTTGGCCCTCATAGGTAGGGATGACAATCGAATGATTAGCATGATTTGATAGCTGCTCAGCAACGGCGCTAATCGTAGCAGGTTTAATATATGGCATATCTGCCAGAGCAATCACAAAACCGTCTTTTGCGGCTTCAAACTTAGATGAGAAACGAATGGCCATCGCTAGGCTATCTGCCATGTCTTGCTTATTCTCTTCACATGCCACAATGTTAAAGCCGATACTGAGTAATAATTCAGCAAGCTGAGCATTTTCTGCGCGCACCACTGCAATGCTAGTTGGCATTGCCTCAATCAGATTCTGAGCAGAGGCCACTGCGATTGGACGACCATCTGGCAAAGCTTGTAATAGCTTGTCAGACGACCCGAATCGACGTGAAAATCCAGCCGCTAGTAATATGCCTATCATTGATATCATCCTTTTCATGACTTAGGGCTTTATTGCGCTTTTAAGAGAAGGCGCAGTTAATATGACTAAAAAATATTTTACTTAAAGATTAGTGTTCTAGCATGACGTAGGTCATGCTGGCATATCGCGAGTGATAGTATAGTGTCGTTAGACGTGAATAGATTTTACGTGTTTATTAAGGGTGGATTTAAAATTTATATGGCGATAATACTCAAAAGAATTACCAATATACTTACCATTGCTGCCACCATACTGATGGTGCTTGGCTTAATTTATGTAGTGGTTAAAGATAAGCCGATTGGTGATTTTATTTCGGAAGTTGCTCTATGCTATTTAGCCATTTCTGTTTTTAATTATCTCATGTTTGGCGCTGCCACTTTGTGGCATCGAGACATTAAAGCTGCGCAGAGTGATGGCAAGTGATTTTATCGACAGCGCTTTACTCAATAAGCTTTAATATTTAGCCAAGCTTTTAACGCAGGCTTGAAGCTTTAACACAAGCTTCAAGCTTAGCTAAGCCCCATCGTTTTTAGTTTGCGATAAAGCGTGTTGCGGCTGATGCCAAGCTTGCGTGCTACCGCGGAAATATTGCCAGACTCAGCCTGCATGGCAAGTTGTATTGTGTGACTTGTTACGTCACCTAAATCTAACGATTTCGAAGGTGAGTCATTGATGTTTGCCAGAAGCGGCGTGGATATCTCATCAATAAAATCTTGAGTCAGGTGCAGTGTGCTAATAGGCAACCCATCTGCTAATGCTAATGCCGTACGCAGGACATTATGTAACTGACGGATATTGCCTGGCCATGAATGTGCTTTGAATATCTCCATGACTTCAGGGGTGATTTCTATGTTGCCAGCTTGCTCGATATGTAAAATAACATCAATCAATGCGAGTAAGTCAGAACGATCTCGTAAGGGTGGCAGTGCTACGCTCAAGCCATTAAGTCGGTAATAAAGATCGCTACGGAACGCGCCACATTCTACTTTCTCTTTTAGTTTTAAATTGGTAGCACTAATCAGCGAAAAGTTAACAGGAATCGTTCTTGTGCTGCCTAAAGGAGTAACGGTACGCTCTTGGAGCACCCTCAGTAACCTTGCTTGTAACGAGAGTGGCATATCGCCAATTTCATCCAAAAATAAAGTACCACCGTTCGCTTGCTCAATTTTGCCAGGGCTACCTTTACGCCGCGCACCCGTAAAAGCACCTTCTTCATAGCCAAACAATTCCGCTTCAATTAAGCCTTCTGGTAATGCTGCACAATTCACGGCAATCCATGGGCCTTTGTGCTGTGCGCTCGCTTCATGAATCGCACGTGCAAATAACTCTTTACCAACCCCCGTTTCGCCCTGAATCAAAATAGGGATGTCTCGAGACAGCACTTGTTTTATTTGTTGTATAGCACGTGAAATTTTAGCGTCACCACTGTCAAGCAAGTCCAAATTGGCCGCACTGGTTCTTTTGACGATAGCGGGAGGTGAGGTGCTAATCCGTTGTTTTTTATGCAGCAGCTCTACTTGTACATAGATACGTGCACCATTATTTAACCTTAATGGAACGATTAACTTATCCGCACTCCCTGTCTGTCTTAATAGGCTTGTGAATGGAATATCAAACAATTGGTCAAAATTAATTGGCGGATAAGCGCGCGCGTTGTTCGCATTAGAGGCGCCTGTATTTAAGCTGAGTTGGAATTGGCCGCTTCTATTGATTGCTACCAGTTGACCGCCTGCTGTAAAAATGGCGACACCTTCCCATAATGTGCCGATAAACTCTGGGCGAGCATGAAAATGTAGTACCACATCTCCTTGATGGCTTGCTAAAAACAGTCGATTCTCAATCATCTGCGCAGACATTTTTATCAGCGCTAAGGTATGTTGTTGAGATGTATTGGAATCGTTAGAGACATCCAATGTGGCAATCAGTTGATTCTCAGCGCCAAAAATGGGGACGGCAGAACAGCTTAATGAGTGATGGTATGCCATAAAGTGCTCTGCACCCTGTACTGTGAGCGCTGATTGTTCAATCAGTACCGTACCAATCGCATTTGTGCCTCTATGGTCCTCATGCCAAGATGCGCCAGCAGATAAAGCAACGCGTTGGTCTTCATTCATAAAATGATGCCCGCCAAGGCTATGCAGAATTACGCCTTCATCGTCCGTTAATATCACCACGTTACGCGTATGTGCGATTTGCTCGTTGAGCGTTTCCATCTCAGGTTGTGCAAGTTTAAGCAGTTGCTGATTTTGCTCACGTTTTAGTGCAAGCTCTTGCGCGGTAACAACTTCCAAACTTGGAGGTGAGTTTGTGTCGATACCATTTGCCAGACAACGCCTCCATGAGCGCTCAATCGCTTCAGCAATCGCCCCTTGTTCTACATTGCCATTGCTCAAAAACTCTTTTCTGGCTTGCAGTATGGTTGGGGTTTTATCTGTTGTGGCATTGCTCATATTGTTGGCTACTTACCTTAAATGATTGAACACCTGTCACGTGACAGATGTTCAATTTTGACACAGTGTTCAAAGTTAAATGCATTCAGCATGGAAGCAATATCTATTTCCATGAGATTTTTAGTTTATTGATTTTAAATAATTTTTTTATGAAAATTTATTTAAATAGTGGCTTTTTATTGTGTTGGCATGCCCATTGCAATATTAGCACTGTTACCAATGTCGTTTCAATGCATGAAATTAGTAATACGTAACTTAAATAATTTTTATAATTTGGGGATGCAAAATGAATCATCAATTTAAACGTAGACTTGGCTTGAGCATCGCTTTAAGCGCTGGTCTATTTGGCATGTTAAGCACACCAGCTTTTGCTGCAGATGAATTATCAACACTCATGAATGATGATAATCAGTGGGCACATCCACGTAAGGATTTTAGCAATACTGGTTATAGCCGTCTAAGCCAAATCAATAAAGGCAATGTGAAAAACATGAAACTTGCCTGGTCATTTGCAACAGGTGTTAATCGTGGTCATGAAGGTGCGCCATTGGTGATCAATGGTGTGATGTATATCCATACCGCGTTTCCTAACAACATCTACGCACTAGATTTAAATAATAATCAAAAAATTCTTTGGTCTTATTTTCCTAAACAAGATCCATCAGTACAGGCTTTACTCTGTTGCGATAACGTAAACCGTGGCTTGGGTTACGGAGATGGCAAGATTTTCTTGCAACAAAATGATGGTCTTTTAGTCGCGTTAGATGCTAAAACTGGTAAAAAAATATGGGATACGCAAGTTACCAATACTAAAGAAGGCGCATCAAATACCAATGCACCACATGTGATTAAAGACAAAGTGATTACAGGCTGTTCAGGTGGCGAGTATGGGGTGCGTTGTTATATCACGGCATATAACATTAAAGACGGTGCTTTGGTATGGCGTGCATACAGCACAGGCTCTGACCAAGATGTATTGATTGGTGATGATTTTAATAAAGATAACCCGCACTACAGCGCCTTATCACTTTATCAAGACGTTAACGGCGGCAATAAAATTGGCGGTTCATTCCAAGCTTTACCTAAAGACCAATTGAAATTCCCAGAGAAAGATCTTGGTATTAAAACGTGGCTCAAACCACAAGCAAGAAAAGATGGCTGGCAGAATGGTGGCGGCCCTACTTGGGGTTGGTACTCATATGACACGAAATTGAACTTGATGTACTACGGTACAGGTAACCCAAGTACATGGAACCCAGATGTACGCCCTGGCGATAACAAATGGTCGATGACGATTTTTGCACGCGATGTAGATACAGGTATGGCAAAATGGGGTTATCAAATGACCCCTCATGATGAGTGGGATTACGACGGTATGAATGAAATCATCCTGTGGGATTCTAAAGGTAAAAAACTTGCTAGCCACTTCGATCGTAACGGTTTTGGTTACACGTTTGACCGTACCAATGGTTCATTGCTAGTTGCTAATAAAATGCATCCGTTTGTTAACTGGGCATCAAGTGTTGACCTTAAAACTGGTACACCAATAAAAGATCCTAAATTTTCAACTCACCAAGATTACAACGCACTAGGAATTTGTCCTTCAGCGTTAGGTGTAAAAGATCAGCAACCTGCGGCATTCTCACCAAAAACTGGGATGTTCTACGTACCGCTTAACCATGTTTGTATGACTTACGAGCCAGTTGAGTCTAAATACGTTGCTGGGCAGCCTTGGGTAGGTTCAACCTTAACCATGTTCCCTGGACCAGATGGCGTAATGGGTGGATTTATGGCTTGGGATGGCTTAAAAGGTAAATCAGCTTGGTACAAAAAAGAGCAGTTCTCAGCTTGGGGTGGCGCACTCGTTACCTCTACTAACTTAGTGTTCTACGGCACATTAGATCGTTGGTTTAAAGCGGTTGATGCTAACTCAGGTAAAGAGTTATGGAAGTTCCAAGTAGGTTCTGGTGTTGTTGGTAATGCCATCACTTACGGCCATAAAGGTAAGCAGTACGTAGGTGTATTGTCTGGCATTGGTGGCTGGGCTGGTGTGGCGATGAACCTAGGGTTAACTAATGCTACTGATGGCTTGGGTGCTGCTGGTGGTTATAAAGATCTCGTTAAGTACAACGCTGCACCTGGTGGTGGTGCAATGAACGTATTTAGCCTATAACATTTAGTCATAAGGATACCATTATGTATAAATTATTAAATAAAGCAGTATTGTTGAGCGCCTTAATATTGAGTGCTCAAACGGCAAGTGCGGCGGATCCAGCAGAAAAGCTTGCACAAAAAAGTGGCTGCCTCATGTGTCACGGCATACAAAATGCCATCATTGGGCCAGCGTACAAAGATATTGCGACGAAGTACAAAGGTGATGCATCTGCTGAGGCTAAATTGATTGCCAAAGTAAAAGCTGGCGGGGGAGGCGTTTGGGGCAAAATGGCAATGCCGCCTAATAGTCCTCAAGTCAAAGATGATGACATCAAAACGATTGTGAAGTGGATTCTTACACAGGCCTAGCTGTTAAGTATCCGTCATAAGTAAAAGGGCTAACCATTAGGTTAGCCCTTTTTTTATCATCAACCATCAATCATTAATATGGTTATGCTGCTTCGTTACCTCAGACACCACGCGTTGTTAGCTTCATCTGAATAGATAGCAGCATGCATGACAAACTATTGCTGACTATTCAATATTGGTTACGGGTTGTTCTGCACCAATCACACGGTTTCTGCCGGATTGTTTTGCTAAATAAAGCGCTGCATCAGCACGCGGTAAAACACTATCTACTGATTCCCCATACAAACGCTCTGCAACCCCTGCACTAAAGGTAATCAGTACGCGCTCGTTGTTGTGCAAGAAAAAGTTTTTGGTTAAATCGCGTTGTAAGCCAGAAACAACCGTCACAGCATCTTTCTGGTTTGATCCCGGTAGTAAAATAACAAACTCTTCGCCACCGTAGCGAGCCAGTACATCAGTGCTACGTAAGATACTTTTAACCACTTTAGATAAATGAGCGAGCGCCTTATCACCAGTGGAGTGGCCCATGGTGTCATTAATTTTCTTAAAGTGGTCAACATCCAACATTGCAAGCGAAAGTGGTGTGCCGTGCCTGTCAGAGCGTTCAAATTCACGAATAAGAGCCTCATCCATACCGCGTCTGTTTAATGCCCCAGTTAAGAAGTCTTCGTGCGCTGCCTCGCTAATATAATCAAGCTTAAGTGTGAGTTCGTTGATTTTCTTTTCAGCTTCTTCTGCCTTTTTCTGTGACTCTAATAGGGTGACATGATTGGCTTTTGCTTCATTGTTCATTTCGCCAATATCACCCACTAAACTTTCCAATATAGTGTTGAGCTCAGAAATGTCTTCTACTGCATTGATTTGGGCATGGTATTGCTGAATCTTGTTTTGGTAGTTGCCTGTAGAGGTGGTAATGTCAGCTAGTCGGCTAACAAATGTGCTCACCATGCTTCTGAGCGTTTCTTTGGCTTCAATCAGACCTGGTTTAATCTGAGATTGCTTGAAAATAAGCTCTTTCAGGCTACTTTCAGCGTTGTAAACAGTATCAATTTTGAGTGGTTTGGAAACAATTTCTTTAACAATGACAATTTGAGCATGTAACCATTGATCTTCAATCGTTAAATCAGCCATGCTGGCAACAAGTAAGCGCAGTATTTCAATCAGCGCCTCCTGCATCCTACGTTGTGCATCTGTTTGCATTTCTGCTCGAAGCAGGGTTGACCGTAAAGCACCATTGAGTTGGTTAATTTGCTCAAGTGTGTGTGCGGTTTCAGCTTCTTTAATTAACTCCTCAACACGATTTGTTGCGCTTGGTGAATCTGTAAATTTTGGCAGTACAAGAATTCTAATGGTTCTGATCAATATATCGCGCCAAGCTGTTGCGACATCTGCATGATTGACATCGCTTTTATCAGTGAGGGGATCAATGGATGCAGATACATCATTATTTTTAGATGATTGGCCATTGTGGATTGGTTTTGCCGTGCTGTTAGCAGATATTTCAATATCAGCAGCTTTTCCTTCACCCCAAGACGTAATGAGTGTCTGAACTTTTTCTGCCAGTTGAGATGAATCATTTGCAAAATTCGAGATAACACGATTCAGGCTATCTTTTTTAGATGCTGCGGTTATTCCTGTGTGATTTAAGTCTAGTTGTTTGAGTAAGTAGCGTAGGAGTGTGCCCCACTGTATGTTACTTTCGTTTTCAGCATCGCTAGAGATAAGTGCACGAAGTTGTTTATCTAAATTAACAGCATCATGTTTGTCGATTAGACTTGAAATTCTTTTTGCAACTGTTGCGTATTTAGCGTTTTCTTTACTTTTTTCTAGCAATACCTTGTTGAGCGTATTGTCTAAAATTGCTTTGCTATTGGCAGAAGCCACGCCAGCAATTTCGTCATAAACTAGTCTGTAGTTCTCGGGAGTAGGCGGTCTTTGGCTTTTTGACAGCTGAATTAAAGTCTGACGAGCGATTTCAAGAGATGTGAGTTTTTGTTCCATAAGATCCGCGCTGATTAATCCTTTTGGGTGATTGTTACATGTTGTTTAACTTGTAACAAGCTGTCATCTTACTATGGTGTCAATTTAACCACAATTATTTAGCTTAACTATGATAGTTCGCCACTCAGCGCCAAGAATTAGCAAAAATATAGACAAAAAAAATGACCCGATAAAGGGTCATTTTAAATGGATTCTTTAAGTACTAAACCTTCTGAATGTTAGAAGCTTGTTTACCTTTTGGTCCGTCAGTCACGTCGAAAGATACGCGATCGTTTTCTTTCAAACTTTTGTAGCCGCTATCGTTGATAGCTGAGAAATGTGCGAATAAATCGTCACCACCTGCGTCAGGAGTAATGAAACCAAAACCTTTAGAGTCATTAAACCATTTTACTAAACCTGTTGCCATATCTTATTCCATACTTTTTAAAAAAGGGAGGCACCCTGAAAGTTCGGGTTTTTAAATACTATCAATCCACGAAAGACCAAAAAATTAAAAATTCAAACGCCTACATTGCTTTTTACGGACAATTTGGGAACCTGTCAAGCACATTTTGAAATATATTTATAGGGTAAAGCTTGATAGTGATAAAAATCAGGCACTTATTTAACTGTTTAGCTTGCTAAATTAAGCTTGTAGGGCTATAGTGCGCGTGCGTTAAGTAGTGCTTGCGTATACAATTTTTATACACACTATTCCCAATGTTTTACGATTGCATCAACTTTTGATTAGCTTGTTGCTTTAACACGGGTCTTACATGATTTTGGAGCAAAGCAATGGCAAAAGAAGAGTTAATTGAAATGAGTGGCGTGGTGATGGAAATATTGCCGGACTCACGTTATCGCGTGACCTTAGATAATGGTCACACCTTGGTTGCCTACACGGGTGGCAAAATGAAAAAGAATCATATTCGTATTTTAGCAGGCGATAAAGTCACGCTTGAGTTGTCTCCATATGATGTTAACAATGGACGCATCACATTTAGACATATTGATAGCCACCATACTTATACCCCTAGAAAAAAAACGTATTAAATACAATTCGTTTGTCATCATCCCTGATAGCTGATACATTTATCTTATGCTAAGAGGTTTAAATAAAAAGCTGTTGTGGATAGTGGTGGTTTGGTTTGCAATTCTGCAAGCATTTACCCCTTTTATTCATGCCCATGTTCAGGCAGACACCTATGCCTACGGACATGGTTTGCATATGCATGATGACGGTTTGCTTGAGCTTCACGATACTGTACACACCCTTAAAAATGTCAGCGACATAGAGACTATTGGGGTGGATAAGGCTTTGATTAAAAATATTGAGGTATTGCCTGCCCCTTTGTTTTTAATGCTTTTTATCATTCCTCTGTTAGTTTTCTCTGTACGATCCTACCGATATGAGCGCACAGCTCATGCCTGCATTCCCCCTTATTTAAAGTCTGTCGCTGGGCCACGTGCCCCACCTCTATTCTAAAAAAACTTGAGTATTAACATTCGTGTTAATCACGAATGATTTTCTGTTTTTTAGGAGTATGTCATGCCTATTTTTTGCCGATACTGGCTAGCGATAGCATTCTCTGTCGCTAATTTCAATATATCGCATGCTGAGCCAATACGTATGGAAGGTCAGTCTGCGCCTATCTCTTCAGGTTCAGATAATCTTGAGATTCGTCACCTTGATACGCTGAGTGTGAATCAAAGCTTAAGCTTATCTGAGGTGTTAGAGAAGACTTTTTTGCGTAACCCCATGCAGTCTACTTTACAGTCCAGGGACGCTTGGGTGACTTCTAAGCAAACGCTAGCGCATGCCATGCTGCCCTCAGCACCTGCGATGAGTGTAATGCATCAAAATGATGCTTTAGGCGGTAGTCGTGGTGAGCGTGAGTGGCAAGCGGAGTTGGAGTTGCCAGTGTGGATGCCAACTCAGCGTGATAAGCGTTTAAAAGTTGCTGATATGAGTGGTAGCACGTTGACGGCTAGTCGTGAAAGTTTGAAGCTACAGGTGGCTGGTTTGCTGCGTGATACGCTTTGGACGCTGGCTTTGAATGAGAGCCATTTAGTGCTTGCAAGGAGTAAGTTGGAGGTTGCTCATCAACTTCAGCAAGATGTGCAAAAAAGATTCTCAGCCGGTGAGGTACCTAAAACTGATGTGATGTTGACGCAACAAGAGTCATTGCGTGCAGAACAGGAGCACTTACGTGCTGAGGCTGAGGTGATGCATGCACGTCATCGTTATTATGTACTGACTGGATTGCGCGAGATTCCCGCCGATTTTGTAGAGCAACAATCTACGTTAAGTGACTATCAGCAATCCCCAATCTGGCTTGAAGCTCAATCTAAACTGAGTTTGGCACAAACTGAACGAGAGCTTGCACAAGTTGAGGGGCGTGAAAATCTACAGGTGCTGTTGAATATGCGTAGCATTAAGGGGGCCTTTGATGTGGCCGCTAATGAAAGTGTTGGGGTCAAATTGCGTATACCATTTGGCGGTGATGCGAGAGCTGCACCGATTAAGGCTGCGGCAGAGCAGGGCGTTGGAAATGCCTTAAGTGAGCAGGCGGCGCTTCAATACACATTAGAAACAGCGATGCATGAAGCTGAGCATAATCTAGAGGTCAGTCGTGCTGAATTAGCATTGGCGAGCAAGCAATATGTGATTGCTGATGAGAGCTTGAGGCTTGCACGCAAAGCGTTTCAATTGGGTGAGACAGATTTGGTGAGTCTGCTGAGAGTTCAAGCGCGCACTTTTGAGGCCGAGCGAATATTGACCAGTCAGAAAATACAAGTGCAGTGGGATGTTGCCCGTTATAACCAAACAGTAGGAGTGTTCCCATGAACTATTTTTTATCATTAATCAGCATGTTTGTAATTTTCATTGGCAATGTAAACGCTGCCGATGTGTTGATGAGTTTGGCGCAGCAGAAGAGTTTAGGTGTGGTGGTTGCACCTGTCGGTAAAAATAACCTATTAAGTAGCCGTCGCTTTCCCGCTGAGATTGTAATTCCTGTTGGCCAAGAGCGCATAGTGAGTGCCCCGCAGTCAGGATTGTTAGATCAGATGCACGTTGCTGCTGGACAGACCGTTAAGAAGGGGCAGGTAATTGCACATTTAATTAGCCCGGATTTGTTAGGTTTGCAGCGTGATTATTTACAAGCGTTAACACAAAAAAGACTCGCTACCAAAGCTTTAGCGCGCGACACGGAGTTGTTGAAGGATGGGATTATCGCCCAACGTCGACATCTAGAAACCGAAAGTGCGCATGATGAAGCTAGCGCTAATTTAGCTCAACGTAAGCAAGCGTTAAAGTTGGCTGGTATGAGTGATGGAGCTATCTCAAAGTTAAGCCCATCAGCAGGTATGATGAGTGGACTGAGTTTAGTGGCACCAATTTCTGGCCAAGTATTAGAGCAAATGGTGACAACGGGGCAACGTGTTGATATGGCGATGCCGATATATCGGATTGCCAAAATGTCGCCGTTGTGGCTTGAAATTCACGCCCCACTGGAAGGGTTACCGTTTGTAAAAGAAGGGATGCAAGTACAGGTGCCTAAATTGCAAGCGAGTGGACATTTGATCGCAGTGATTCGTAGTGTTAACAAAGCAGATCAGACACTGCATTTACGTGCTGAAATTACAAAAGGTGCGGAAAAGTTATCCCCGGGGCAGTTTGTTGAAGCTGAAATTAACCTAGGCGGTCAATCGCAATATTTTAGTGTGCCAAAATCAGCGCTTGCAAGACAAGGAGCGAGTGCTTTGGTCTTTGCACAGACTCAAGCCGGTTTCAAACCAATTAAAGTGACGATTATTTCTGAGCAAGGAGATGATGCTGTTGTCGATGCGCCCTTTGTTGGTACAGAGAAAATTGCAGTGAGCGGTATCGCTGCAATTAAAGGTACTTGGTTGGGATTAGGGGGTGAATGATGTTAGCTAAGCTGATTCAGTTTGCGCTGACGCAACGTTTGTTAATGATGATAGCTACAGTTGGTTTAGCCGCTGCAGGGGTGTTTGCTTATCAGTCATTACCAATTGATGCGTTTCCTGACGTTTCTTCGACACAAGTTAAAGTGATTGTTAAAGCACCTGGTATGACACCAGAGGAAGTAGAAGCGAGAATTACCGCACCCATAGAAGTTGAGATGTTAGGAGTTCCACACCAAGTAGGGCTTCGCTCAGTCGCTAAGTATGCGCTCACTGACATTACGGTAGACTTTGAGGACGGAACCGACATCTATTGGGCTCGGCAACAGGTTTCAGAGCGTTTAAGCGCAGTCTGGGCGAATTTACCTGACAACGCCTCTGGCGGTATGGCACCAATGACAACGCCTTTAGGTGAGATGTTCATGTTCACTGTGGAAAGTGATGAACTGAGTTTGCAAGAGCGTCGTAGCTTGTTGGACTGGGTGATTCGCCCACAGTTGCGCACCGTGGCGGGTGTGGCTGATGTAAACGCTTTGGGTGGATTGGTTCGTAGTTTTGAAATCGTACCAGACAACGCACGGATGTACGCACGAGGTGTGGCGATAGATCGCTTACAAGAAGTGCTTCAGACAAATAACCGAAACGGTGGTGCAGGACGTTTGAACGATGGCGAGGGTTCTTTGCTAGTGCGCTCAGAAGGTGGTTTTAAAACTATTGAGGATGTTGAAAATACTATCGTACGCACAGATCAGGGCATGTCAGTTAAAGTAGCAGACGTTGCTACTGTCCGTATTGGCTCTATTACAAGGTATGGTGCTGTCACCAGTAATGGTCATAGTGAGTCTGTTCAAGGCTTGGTATTGGGCTTGCGTGGCGCAAACGCACAAAAAGTGGTTGAAGGGGTAAAGGCCAAGTTGGCCGAAATTGCACCGCAGTTGCCTAAAAGCGTCAAGATTAATGTATTTTATGACCGAGGTAGCTTGGTTGAGCGTGCCGTTAATACGGTAACGAAAGCATTACTAGAAGCAGTTGTACTGGTGCTGATTTTGTTAGTGTTATTTTTAGGTAATTTTAGAGCTGCACTGACCATTGCTTTTATTTTGCCACTTTCTGCGTTGTTTACTTTTCTATTGATGCGTAGTTTCGGCATGTCTGCTAATTTAATGAGTTTGGGTGGGCTCGCAATTGCAATTGGCATGCTGGTAGATGCCGCCGTCGTGGTGGTAGAAAACATCGTCTCTCATTTGGCAGATAAAAAACAGGCAGGCGCTTTACCGCGCATGCATATTATTTATCGTGCGGTGCGAGAGGTCAGTGTGCCTGTTACCGCAGGTGTGCTGATTATTATTACTGTATTTTTACCACTACTCACATTGCAGGGATTAGAGGGTAAGCTATTTACACCAGTCGCGCTGACAATTATGTTCGCTCTAGCTGGCTCGCTTGTATTGTCATTGACGGTAATTCCTGTACTTTCTTCCTTTTTGTTAAAAGAAGTCAGCCATGATAATCCTTGGTTGGTGCGTAAGGCATTAGCCATTTATGAGCCAGTGTTGATTTGGTGTTTGGCACATGCAAAGGTGATTGTGATTGCTGCGCTGGTGATGCTTGCATTCAGTGGTGTCGTGTATACCCAAATAGGTAAAACTTTTATGCCTGTGATGGATGAAGGTGACATTATTATTGGGGTGGAGAAGTTGCCTTCTATCAACCTTCATCAAACCATCATCACCGATATGAATGTTCAGCGTGCAATTTTAAGCCAAGTGCCTGAGGTGAAAGGCGTGTATTCCCGTGTAGGTTCTGATGATTTGGGACTGGATCCAATGGGGCTAAATCAAACAGATAATTTCCTGGTACTAAAACCGATGAGTGAATGGCGCATGACAACAAAAGACGCGCTGATTGATGAGTTGCGTAAAGTGATGAACCAGTTACCTGGTTTGGCTTTTAGTTTTACCCAGCCTATTGATATGCGTGTGAACGAAATGATTTTAGGTGTGCGCGGTGATTTGGCGATTAAGATTTTTGGGCCAGACTTACCTATGCTTGATGCTAAAGCACAGCAGATTGTTAACATCTTATCTTCTATTCCGGGTAGTCAGGATGTATACACGCCGCAAAATAGTGGTGTGCAATATTTACAAATTAAAATTGATCGAATGGCTGCAGGTCGTCTAGGTTTGAGTGTGACTGAGATTGAATCGATATTGCTGGCGCAGCTTGAAGGTAAGCAGTTGGGTGTGGTGCAAGAGGGGCAAAGGAGAACGCCAGTGTTGATTCGCGGTAGCCAAGACTTGCGTGCATCGCCCACAGATTTTGGTAATTTAATGCTGACGCTAGCTAATGGTACGAATATACCGCTCTCGGCGGTGGCTAGAATTGAGCGCGAGGAAGGGCCTGTAAAAGTAGATAGAGAGCACGGTGCGCGCCTAGTGGTAGTGACAGCCAATGTACGCAACCGTGATTTGGTGAGCTTTGTAGAAGAAGCTAAGCAGCGTGTGCAAGCTGAGGTGAAGTTTGATGAAGGCTACGGGGTGAAGTTTGGCGGGCAGTTTGAGAATCAACAAAGAGCTTCTGCACGCTTAGCGATTGTCGTCCCAGTGGCGATTGGGTTGATATTCCTATTGTTGTTTGCAACGTTTGGGTCAGTCAAGCAGGCACTACTAATTTTATCCAATATTCCATTTGCGATGATTGGAGGCGTACTCTCGTTGTGGCTTTCAGGTGAATATTTATCCGTCCCAGCATCGGTAGGTTTTATTGCTTTATTGGGGATTGCGGTTCTTAATGGTGTTGTGATGGTTAGTTATTTTAATCAGCTACAAGCGCAAGGGATGGCAATGGTAACGATTGTGGTGGAGGGCGCAAAGCGTAGATTAAGACCTGTATTGATGACTGCGAGTATTGCTGCCTTTGGGTTGGTTCCTTTGCTGTTTGCAACAGGCCCTGGCTCTGAAATTCAACGACCTTTAGCGATTGTGGTGATTGGTGGGTTGGTTAGTTCAACACTACTGACTCTAGTGCTGTTGCCAATTTTTTATCGTAGATTTTTTAATGGGGTTGCAAAATGAATCTGGATACCATTCCACAAGGCCTGTTAATACTGATTGCTCCAGTGAGTTTAGAAGAAGTTTTAGTCGATTTGTTGTTACAAAAAAACGAGATATCAGGATTTACTTCGAGTAATGTAAGCGGGCATGGAAGACACCATGCTGAAAGCAGCTCGCAACTGAGTATGCTAGAGCAAGTTGCAGGTCGCCAAAAACGAGTGCAATTGATGATGCATGCTAGTATTTGTGAGTTACAAAGCTTAGTGGCCGAACTAAAGCAAACGTTTAGTGATGCTGGCATGCACTACATATTGATGCCAGTCACAGAAGCACAACCTATATGAAGTTTGATGTAAGATAGTCATGTGAATATGGTGGGTATTTTTTCTTTTTTATTGATTGGAAATTGTCTTACATAATAAATGAAGGCTAAGCCTGTCTTGCCTCTGCTCGTTGTTTTATATAAAAATATGACTAAGTTTTTATGGTGGCTAGATAGTCAGTTGCGGTATCCAGCAGTAAAATTGTGGTAATTATTTATAAAATCAACAATGTAGAGATTAATATGCTGACTGAAACAAAAGAAACCATACTCATTGTTGATGATGTCGCAGAGAACTTGCATATATTAAGTGAGTTATTAATGCCATCGTACCGTGTGTTAGTGGCGACCTCCGGGCTAAGTGCGTTGCGTATCTCGGAAGCAGTCCCTAAGCCTGATCTGATATTGCTAGATGTCATGATGCCAGAAGTTGATGGCTATACCGTACTGAGTCGATTAAAGCAGAATCCTGCTACCCAAGATATTCCTGTGATATTTGTCACCGCGCTATCTGAATCTGATGATGAAGAAAAAGGTTTGCGGCTTGGTGCTGTCGATTACATTGCCAAACCAATTAAGCCGGCAGTGGTATTGGCACGTGTACGCACGCAGCTAGATGTAAAGCGCGCACGTGAGTGGCTCAAGAGTGAAAATGACTTACTTGAAGCTGAAGTTGCTAAGCGCATGGCAGAAAACGACCTCACGCAACAAGTCAGTATCCGAGCACTAGCGCATCTAGCTGAAATTCGCGATCCCGAGACTGGCAATCATATTCGCCGCACACAAAGTTATGTTCACTGCCTAGCTTCAGGCTTAAAACAACGCTCACCTTATACAGAGTTGATGACAGATCGTTATATTGATCTGCTTGCACGTTCAGCCCCTTTGCATGATATTGGCAAGGTGGGTATTCCTGATTACATTTTACTTAAACCGGGCAAGTTAACAGAAGAAGAGTTCACCATCATGAAAACCCATGCTAAGTTGGGCAGTGATGCGATTCAGAAAGCGGAGGATGAAGTGAGCACACCCTTGCCATTTCTACTTTTTGCTAAGGAGATTGCACATTGGCATCATGAAAAATGGGATGGTAGTGGTTATCCAGATGGTCTTGCTGGCGAAGCAATTCCTTTGTCTGCACGTATTATGGCGTTAGCCGATGTATATGATGCTTTAACCTCAGTCCGCCCGTACAAAGTGGCGATGTCCAGTGAGGCTGCACGCGATATTATTGTGGCAGGTAAAGCTAAGCACTTTGACCCAACACTTGTTGAAATATTTCTTGAGAATCTCGATGAGTTTGTTGCCATTGGCAACCGCTTTGCTGATGTGGATTCAGGCACAGCTTAAAAATTAGTTGTTTTAAAATGTCCACTAGGCACTAGGCGATGAAAAATAAGAATAATCTACTCCCTACAAATTTCATCGAACATACTGTTCCTCGAATTAAAATTCTTAAACCAGTCATCGTTTATGCGGTTCTTGCAAGTGTATGGATACTTTTTTCTGATAAAGCCTTAATGCAGCTCTTTGAGAGCTCAGATCTTGTCGAGTTGTTTAGTATGCTAAAGGGCTGGCTATTCGTTGCGGTGACTAGCATTCTGCTTTATTTAGTTCTCGACAACCTTCAAAAATACTTGCTTCAAAAAAACGCACAAACAGGTCAGCTTGAAGTTGCCCAGATAAAAAAAGCTCGCCTTGATATCCTAAAGCCGGTCTTTGTTTATGCGCTGTTATCTGGTGTTTGGATACTTTTCTCAGATAAGTTTGTGATGAGGTTGTTTACCCAGGCGGGCCAAATAGAGTTTGCAATGAGTGTTAAAGGCTGGCTTTTTGTCGCCATTACCAGTGGGCTGTTCTATTTTCTGCTGAATGTTTGGTGTGAAAAAATAGCCATGAGGGCGATTAGCTATGAACAAAAAAGAAGTTTCTCACCAGTTAATCACATGTATTCATCTTTTGCTTTACTTACATTGATTGTTCCGTTAATTGGGATTAGTTTTTATAAATTACAAGCACCACAGCTTGAGAATGAGGCAATCAGCGATTTAAAGGTAATTGCCAACCTTAAAGCGGATCAAATTCAACATTGGATGCTAGAGCGTTCTGGTGATGTTGATATTTTATTAGCATCAGATGGTTTAATGAGACAGATTCAAAAGTTTTCACAAAGCCAATTTGATCCACAACGCGCCAACCAGATTCAGCGTAGGTTTAATACTTATATTCAATCCTATGGGTATGACAATCTTATGTTGGTTGATCAGCACGGTAAAGTTTTAGTCAATACCAACACTGAAAATCCAACGTTACACGTTAATCAAGCATTACTTACTTTGGCTCTTAAACAACAGTCAACAAAATTTAGCAATTTGATGCTTGATACTGATGGTGAGGTGTATTTAGATTGGATCGCCCCATTGCCTGCGATGTATGTGAAAGAGCAACAACATGCGGTCGCTATTGTATTAAGGGTTTCAGCTAAGCAATTTTTATATCCTTTAATTCAGACATGGCCTACAGCCAGCACAACAGCAGAAACCTTATTGGTACGTCAACAAGGTGATGAGATTATTTTTCTTAATCAGTTGAGACATCGACAAAGTACTGCACTTAAGCTCAAATTTTCAACTAAAAAAGCTCCTCTACCCGCTAAATTTTCTTTAAGTAATACTGGGGCAGGTACTGTAAAAGCCAAAGATTATCGCGCCCATAATGTCATTGCAGCCTATGTGCCAGTAAAGGGAACAGATTGGCGTCTAATCGCTAAAATAGATGAAGACGAAGTTTTTGCACAACTTTGGAACAGCTTGTATTGGATTAGTTTAATTGCTTTCGCAGGCATTTTCGCCATGATGATGACGCTGGTGATGCTTTGGAGGCAGCAACAGCGCGCTCAACAGTTGGTTATGTTGGCAGAGAAAAACCAAAGTAACCAATTGCTTGCAATGCTTGCAGAGAACTCCTCCGATTCAATTTATATTAAGGACATTGAAGGACGCTACTTACTGGTGAACCCAGAAGCTGCAAAAGCGCTTGGTGGTAGTGCTGAAGATATTATTGGTAAGACTGATGCTGAAATTCTCCCAGCTGAAGTGGCCAAAAATTTTAGAGAAAACGACTTACTCACTATAGAAAACATGGTATTGCAAACCTATGAAGAAGAGTTAGTGACGCTTCATGGTGTTCGTACTTATCTGGCTTCTAAAGGCCCTATGCGTAATGCTCAAGGTGAGGTGGTGGGTTTGTTTGGTATCTCTCGCGATATTACAGAGAGAAAAGATATTGAGGATAGTTTACGCGATAGTGAGCAATTACTAAAAGAAGCGCAAAGCATTGCTAAATTAGGTAATTGGACCTTAGATCATCACACGGGTAGGTTGTTCTGGAGTGATCAGGTGTATGCCCTATTTGAGTTAACTCCTCAGTCTTTTGATGCTACCTATGAAGCATTCTTAGCGGCAATCCATCCTGATGATAAGGAGCATGTTGATACTGTCTATCAGCACTCCATCACTCATCAAACAGGCTATGAGATCGAGCATCGGATTTTGATGCATGATGGCCGTGTTAAGTGGGTGCAAGAGCGCTGTTTTACCTTGTTTGATGAGTTAGGTAAGCCTTTAACCTCTCATGGTACCGTGCAAGATATTACTGAGCGTATCCAGGCTGAAGCCGCTGTTTCACGCGGTCGTGATTTGTTGTTCAAAGTGATTGATACTGCGCCGGTGAGAGTCTTTTGGAAAGATCGCGATTTACGTTACCTAGGATGTAATACTTTATTTGCTAAAGATTCGGGTTTAGCACATCCACAAGACTTAATTGGTAAGGATGATTATCAAATGAGTTGGGCTACCGAAGCCGCTCTGTATCGTGCAGATGATCAGGCCGTGATGGACTCAGGGGTAGCCAAGTTGTTTTATGAAGAACAACAAACGACTAAGGATGGTAATGCGCTTTGGTTACGTACCTCTAAAGTCCCTCTTAAGGACGAGGATGATCACGTTGTCGGTATTTTGGGTGTATATGAGGACATTACTCAGCAGAAGCTAGCCGAAGCAAAAATTAAGCGTTTAACACAGCTTTATGCAGTGTTAAGTTACTGCAATCAAGCCATTGTCCGTAGTGGTCATCAAGATGAGTTGTTTGAACGTATTTGTCATGACACCGTTGAGTTTGGCAGTTTAAAAATGGCATGGATAGGCTTGATCGATGACGAAAGTCAGCTGATTAAACCAGTCGCAATACATGGTGATTTACACCATTACATGGCAGACGTGCATATTTCAATAGATGCTGACAGCCCGTTCGGTAAGGGGCCGACTGGTACAGCCGTACGTGAAAATCACCCAGTTTGGATTCAGGATTTTATCAACGATCCACGTACCACTGCTTGGCATGAGCGTGGTGAGCATTCGGGCTGGAAAGCGTCTGCTGCATTACCCATTAGTTGTAACGGTATTACCATAGGTGCTTTTAATATTTACGCCGGTGAGGTCAATGCGTTTGATCATGAGGTGCAATCCTTGCTCATCGAAATGGCAAACGATATTAGTTTTGCGCTAGATGCGTTTGCCCGCGATGAAGCACGTAAAACGATTGAGCTCGCATTACAAGCATCAGAAGAGCGTTTGCAGCTGGTGTTGCGTGGCTCACGAGATGCCCCTTGGGATTGGAACCTTGCCACTAACGATTTGTATTACTCTGACCACTGGTGGTCTATGTTAGGTTATCAGCCTAATGAACTTACTGTTGGTGCAGGCTTATGGCAACAGATTGTGCATCCTGATGATTTAGACTTGGTCAATCAGGCTTTTGATGAGGTCATAAAAGGTAGTTCTAACAGCTATGAAATTGAGTTTAGAATGCGACACAAAGATGGACATTATGTGCCCGTGTTGTCTCGAGGCTTTATTTTGCGTGATGAACATGGCACACCATTGCGAGTATCAGGTACCAACTCAGACCTTACTGAACGTAAACAGGCAGAAGCCGAGCGCGAGCAAGCGGCAAGCTTGCTGAAAAAAATTACGAATCGTTTGCCAGGTATGGTGTATCAATACCGATTGCGTGCGGATGGCAGTGCATGCTTCCCATATGCAAGCGAAGGGATTCAAGAGGTTTATCGTGTGAGTGCAGAGGAGGTCATGAATGATGCATCTTCAGTGCTTTCGATCATTCATCCTGATGACTACGACGGTGTTGTCAGCTCTATTCAAGCATCAGCAAAAGCATTAACGCCATGGCGTTATGAATATCGCGTTAAATTTAGCGATCAAACCGTGCGCTGGTTATCTGGTAATGCAATGCCTGAAAATGACCTTGATGGCAGCGTACTTTGGCATGGATTTATTGCGGACGTCACCGAACGAAAGGCCAATGAAGAGCAAATTCGCAAACTTTCACAAGCGATAGAACAAAGCCCAGAAAGCGTGGTGATTTCTAATACACAAGCTCAAATCGAGTATGTGAATCAGGCATTTGTAGATGCTACGGGGTATAGCAGAGAAGACGTGATTGGAAAAAACTCTAATATATTGCACTCAGGACAAACGCCAAAAGCCACCTACGAAGAGATGTGGGCAAAGCTGAGCGAAGGATTGGCATGGAAAGGAGAGTTTGTTAATCGACGTAAGGATGGCTCTGAGTACTACGAGTTTGCGATTATTACTCCGCTACGAGCTGCAGATGGCAGCGTCATCAATTATGTCGCAGTTAAAGAAGACATTACCGAGAAAAAACGTGTTGCGGTAGAGTTAGATCAACATCGTAATCATCTAGAAGGACTCATCCAAAGTCGTACTTTTGAGCTCAGTCAGGCGCGTGAGCAGGCAGAAGCCGCTAATCACGCCAAGAGTACTTTCTTGGCAAATATGAGTCATGAGATTCGTACCCCAATGAATGCAATTATCGGGTTGACCCATTTGTTACGTCGCGCAGGGGCAACGCCGCAGCAAGTAGAGCGTTTGGATAAGATTGATGGGGCAAGCCGCCATCTACTCACGATCATTAATGACATTCTAGATCTCTCCAAAATCGAGTCTGGTAAACTGGTGCTTGAGACAACGGACTTTTATTTATCTAGCGTGTTAGATAACATTGATTCGATTATAGGCGAGAGCGCGCGTGATAAAGGCTTGCAGGTTGAAATAGACCGTGGTGACGTTCCACCACTGTTACGTGGAGATCCTACGCGTTTGCGTCAGGCACTATTGAACTACGCAGCGAATGCAATCAAGTTTACGGATCAAGGCAAGGTGAGTTTAAGCGCTAGGCTCCTAGAGGATAACGGGAACGACTTCCTCGTTCGGTTTGAAGTGCGAGATACTGGTATAGGCATTAGTCCAGAACGTGCCAATAAGTTATTTCAAGTGTTTGAGCAGGCTGATACTTCTATTACTAGGAAATATGGTGGTACTGGCTTAGGGCTTGCCATTACGCGTAAATTAGCCAATATGATGGGTGGCGAAGTTGGTGTTGATAGTGAAGTTGGCCAAGGCAGTACATTTTGGTTTACCGCAAGACTGCAACGAGGCCAAGACTCTTCAGCCTCAACATACGGCACTTCTGTACTAAGTGATGCTGAATCACAGCTCAAGCTAAATCATTCAGGAGCCAAAATATTATTAGCAGATGATAGCGCGATTAATCGAGAAGTCGCGGTAGAAATGTTACGTAATGCCGGCTTGATATTAGATACAGTGGCCGATGGTGTAGAGGCTATTGGCAGAGTAAAACAGCAAAAATATGATTTGGTATTAATGGATATGTTTATGCCGAATATGGGCGGTATAGAAGCTACGCAACTAATCCGTACATTGCCTGATTATGAAAAAACACCGATTATTGCCATGACTGCGAATGCGTTTGATGAAGATCGTAGCGCCTGTTTTAACGCCGGCATGAACGACTTTATTGCGAAACCAGTTGAGCCTAAATTGTTTTACACGACCTTGTTGAAGTGGCTACCAGTTAAGCACATAGCGAGCGGTGATGTGATTGATACAGCAGTAGATCAAGAAAGTGTAGCGACATCTGATCTATCAAGCATGGATGGTCATGTTGTGTTGCCACCTGAGCACAGTGCCGTAGCTCAGGTGGCGCTGGAGCAACTGCGCACCATGTCAGGTTTAAATATATCCAGAGTGCTTGAAGCACTGCGTGGCAATGTTGAGAAATACCTTAGCCTATTGGCGGAGTTTATCAACTCACATGCTGACGATGCCGCGCAACTAGAGCGCTTGATTAGCCAAAGTGATTACGTTGCCGCAAGGCATTCAGCACACGCGCTAAAAGGCGCTGCCGCCACATTGGGGGCAGATAGTCTAGCTTTGTGTGCGAGTGAGCTAGAGACGTTACTGCGCGAAAGCCAAGGCACCACTCTGAGTTTAGAAACTGTTGTGCCTAAAATTGAATCTCTCGGTAATGAACTCATTAAAATTGCAGCAGTATTGCCAACTATGCTTCGACCACAGCAACCTGAGGGTGTTGAATTAACCGGCGTCGAGATACCTGTCACACTCTTAAAATCGCTTGATACAATGTTAGCTGAGAATGATGCGGCAGCAGTTGTATTATATGAGCAGCATGCCGATACTTTTAAAGCCGCATTAGGTGCGTCATCTTTAAAATTAGGGCGTGAGATTAAACAGTTTTCGTTTGAAAGTGCACGTGAAATTTTAAAAGAATGGCTTTGAATCTGGGCGAGTTAATCTTATTTAAGCATTCTTTGCTTTAGTTAAAATCGCATATATCTCATCTTTAAGTTGTAACTTTTCTTTTTTCAAAGCCTCTACCGCCTCATGGCTTGCAACCTCGATAGCGGACTCAATATTTTTAATTTTTTGATCAAGTTCGTTATGGCGGTTAAATAGGGTCGTAAAATGCAAGTCGCTATGTTTTAGCGTTGAAATTAAATCGCGATATTCTGGAAACATGGTGAGGCTCCTTAATAAATACTAAAATCCAATATAGACAAGTTCATTGTAAATAAGGCTGTGATTAAGCTTATTGACTTATGTCATGAAATTGGTGACCTAGCGTAACAGCATAGGTAAATGAATATTTTTCTGTTAGTTGGAGGCTAACACGCGGGCTGCTCAAGTTGATTGAATATTAGAAGTGAGGGGTTTTTTGATTTAACTGTCTAACGACAGCTTAAACGGTGACCACACAGAAAAATATGATATTTTTATGGAGCAGAAAAGAAAAAATCCTTATAAGTTTTCACTTATAAGGATTTTAAAATATTGGCGGAGTGGACGGGACTCGAACCCGCGACCCCCGGCGTGACAGGCCGGTATTCTAACCAACTGAACTACCACTCCTTGAACTTAATGTATTAATACATATTTAAACTAAAGCTCAAATTTTCGTCAGTGCAAATTTTTGGTGGGTGCTAACGGGGTCGAACCGCTGACATTCGCCTTGTAAGGGCGACGCTCTACCAACTGAGCTAAGCACCCTGCAGCACTAACGAAGGCCGCATATTACAGACAATGCGGCATGTTTTCAACACATTTTTGAAATAATTTAAATAAAAAGGAGTTTTTTTGAATTGTCTCAATTAAGTCACGTTTGGGATGTGCGTTTTGATGCTCTTTTGTCGATTAATCGAAGTCGCTATCAAGTTTGATTTGATTTCGGCCAGCAGATTTTGCAACATACATCGCATCATCTGCACGTTTGAGTATTTCGTCCTCATTTAGCTCATGATGAATAAATACAACGACCCCAATACTAGCTGAACATAAATGTTCTATTTTAGATTTGGTATCACCTGTATTTAACGATAGTAAATATGGTTGTAATAATGCTTTACGGATTTTTTCGGCAATACGGTTGGCCTGATGTATAGATTTCTCTTTATTTTTGCTCAAGGTGTTGAGTAGGACAATAAACTCATCGCCACCAAAGCGTGACACTGTATCAACTTGGCGGACGCAATTTTTGATACGCACTGCAACCTCTAACAGTAATGCATCACCAAACGCATGACCATAGGTATCATTAATCGGTTTGAAGTTATCAAGATCTAAAAACATGAGCGCACAGTAGCGGCCATTGCGTTTGCTTGATGCCATGGTTTGGCCTAAACGGTCTTTAAGCAAGCGTCGATTTGGGAGCTTTGTCAGTGCATCATAAAACGCGAGTTGACGCACTTCGTCTTCTAGTTTCTTGCGGTCTGTAACATCTAAATTATGTCCCTGAAGGTATAAGAATTTGCCACTCTCATCCTCAATAGGCGTGACTCGACAATAAAAGTCCCGATAAACACCATCATTCCGTTTTAATCTAAAGTAATGGTCGTGGCCAGTTTTCTTTTCGAAATCAACTTGCCATATTTTTTGAGCCTCTGCGATATCTTCCGGATGCACAACGGAAGTCCATTTTTCTACGGTTAGGCTATCTTCTGGATTTTGGCCTGTAAAATCAAACCATTGCTTATTGGTATAGGTGAATGAGGTGCCGTCAAATGCCCACATGTGGATATTGGTGTTATTGAGCAGAATCGATAGTCTTTGTTCACTTTCTGCGAGCGCTTTACTTCGATTGGCTAGCTCAGAAGTGCGTTGTTTGATTCTCTCCTCAAGTGTCTCCTGATTGAGCAAAATTTCGTCAGTTGCACGCTTAAGCTTATTTATCACCACTTTAATGTGTTTGATAAACGGGTTGAAAATCAGCATGGCTTCTAGTGAAAGTAATAGCAGTGTGAGAATCCATAACGCAGTCTCTGCTTTTTCGAGCTGCTTGATGGATGCTTCGCCCTCTAGCTGATATTGGTGCACGGCTTTATCCAGTGAGGAAACTAAAGTTGTTGGTGCTGTGTTGGTAATGTAGCGTAGCGCTGCGTTGTCTGGGCTTAGCTTATCGCTATCTGTTGCGAGCAATGCACGTACGGTATTGATGTAAGTTCTTACTTGTTTGTTAAGAGAGTAATCACCTTCAAAATACATGGCGCTTACCGCTGGAGACATTGAGGATGGTAGTCCCATTACTTTATTGCCATAAAGTAATCCATGATGCGAGATTGCCATTAACTCAATAGATTCTTCCAGTTTTGTGCGAATAGACGCACGCTCACTTGCATGTGCTGTCACCAATAAATTGGCGAATAGGGCTGTGCGTTGGCTTAGCATCCGTTGACGCCCACTAATATTAACGACTGCAGCGGTACTTTCTTGTTCAGAGATGACAAGTTTGAGGCTGTACCAAGCTGCAGTGGTGAGTGCGGCAACGAGAGATAGTGCAAGTACGTAGCGCCAAGTGAGGGCTTGCGCGATACCTAAGTCATCTTTGATGTGTGTTTTTGTGAACAAGTATTTTCTCAGTTCTTGTCACTGCATATGACAATTGACTATAAGCCAAATTTGCAAGTCAAAGAGGAGATATTTGAGTATCCACCGGTGGTTTGAAATGCAGACTCTAGTACTTGGTTCAACTCTAACAAAATTGTCTATACAGGTAAAGCGACCTTATTGGGTATATGCTTGAATAAACAAAGGTTTTAGAGACATTTAGATATTAGTGCGATAGGTTTGGGTAAGTTGAGTCGAGTTTTATGTTTTCAATACTTTTTATATACTGATATGCATCAGTTAAGAGATCTGATGCATTTTTTTAAATGGCACATGTATTTTAAGCTTGATTTAAGCTTAGACGCATAAAGTGATACTCACCATTTAAACAAAGGAGTTATATCATGAAAAAATCAATGAATACATTGGCCTTAGTGTCGGTCATTTCATTTGCTTTATTATCGCCATTAGCGTTTGCGGATGATGATGCCCAAGAAATTGAAGCAATCTCAAAAGAGTTAGGTCTAATTACATTAGAGCAGGCGAAAGCAAAGGCGCTTGCTGCAAAACCTGGTGCAGTAGAAGATGCTGATCTAGAAAATAGAAAGTTTGGTAAAGGCTGGGATTATGAGTTTGAAATTGTTGATGCTGATGGGCGTGAGTGGGAAGTTTTAGTAGATGCTAAAACTGGCGCAGTTAGAGATGTCAGCCAAGAGTGGTTTTAAGTGAATAACTTGCGTGGGGTAAATCTAATTTCAACCCGTAAGCCGCCCAGTGCGGCTGAGCGGCTGAAACTTAGGTTTGCTCCATAACTGTTGGCAATGTCATAGACAATAGCAAGCCCTAAGCCACTGCCAACAACAGATTCATCTGCTCTAAAACCACGCTGAGTGAGTGCGTTTAACTCATGAACAGGGCAGCCTGGTCCGTCATCTTCAATCACAAAAATTGGTGCATCGCCACCCGTGACGGTGAGTGATACATTACGTTTACACCATTTACAGGCGTTATCTAACAAGTTGCCGAGTATCTCCATTAAGTCTTCGCCATCACCATTAAACTTTGTTCCCTCGTTGACTTCCCAAGTGATATTCACAATCTTAGTTTTATAAATCATGCGCAAGGTATGCGTCAGTTGAGCAATCTCGATTTTCAAATCTATTTGCTGCATAGGGCGGATGTCGCCCATTAAACGAGCACGTTTTAGCTCTCTCTCGATAATTTGGTCTAGCGAGTTTGTTGCTGCATAGATAGACTCACGGATTTGTGGAAGCCCTTCAATTTCTGAACGCTCTGCAGTTTGATTGAGTAGTGTTAGTTTTGTTTTGAGGGCGTGAGCCAAATTACCTAGAGACTCTCTGGAACGTTTAGATTTTTGCTGGATAGATTGAAGCAGATGATTAAGCTCTGTAATCAGTGGCGCAATCTCTACAGGGCCTTTAGAGGTGATCTGATTCGCTTCGCCACGCTCTAGTTTAGCGATGTCGCTTTGAATTATTTTTAACGGCAAGAGCGAATGCTGAATAATCAGCCGCTGTATTGCCAATAACATGATGAGACCCAGTAATGAGATTGCAGCGTATATCAACTGGAAGTGCTCAATGCTAGCTTTTAAGGGACCTAAGTTTTCAGCAACTGCAATACTAATGGCTTGTCCTTGTTTTTGATATCCAGTGGCAACAATCAGTAGTGATTGTGCTTCAGGACCTTTGCTATATAGTAGCTTTTGTTCATCTTTTGCTAGGCTTTTAATATTGAGATCAGTATCCCATAGCGACCGTGAAATGAGGCGCTGGTTACCAGTAATTACAACATAATAGTGTCCAGAGAATGGTCGCTGGTAGATAGCACTTAAGCGTTGTGGGTCAATTTCAAGTTGGTTGGATGCATTAAATTGGGCACTGGCGAGCAAGCTCTCACCCTCATGTTGCAAGCGTTTGCTTAATTGATCTTCGCTTAGTTTGTTGATTGCGTAACTTACGACTAGCCATTGTAGCGAGAGTAATAACACTAGGCTAAATGTCAGGCTCCAAGATAGTCGACCTTTGAGTGAAAGCATTACGAAGCCACTCCAAACACATAGCCTTGGCCGCGCCTGGTTTGTATTAAGTGACTACCAATTTTTTGGCGCAGACGATTGACATAGACTTCAATCACATTGCTGTCTTTATCTTCATCATATTCATAAATATGTTCAGTTAACACTGATTTAGAAAGAATGTGTCCTGAATGCAGCATAAAGTATCTTAATAATCTAAACTCAATATTCGTCAGGTTGCATTGCTCACCGTGATTGAAGATGACTGTTTGCGTTTGTTCATTTAATTTAAAGTGTGCTGTGTGTAGCGTTTCTACCGTATTACCGGTACTACGTTTTAATACCGCGCTGACTCGTGCAAGTAGTTCTTCGATCTGAAATGGCTTACTTATGTAATCATCTGCACCCGTGTTAAAGCCAGTCACTTTGTCTTGCCATCCGCCTCGAGCAGTAAGAATAATGACAGGCGTGGCCACTTGTGCACTGCGCCAGTTAGCTAGTATTTCTAGTCCGTTGCGTTTCGGTAAACCTAAATCTAGTATGACCAAGTCGTAAGGCTCTAATTTACCTTGTATTTCAGCCTCTATGCCATCAGTCGCTATGTCTGTTGCATACCCAGCACGCTGAAGACCAGCTTGAAGTTGTGGACCAAGGGTTGCGTCATCTTCAACTAAAAGTAGTCGCATCGCTTAATCCTCAAGCTCTAGCTTGATGAGTTTTCCAGTTTTTGCATCAAGTTTGATTTCCCAAACTTGGCTTTGAGCATCGAGAATTTCTATCTCGTAAATGTGTGTGCCTTTTTTTTGTTCTAGTTCAGTTTCGAGCACCTCCCCAGGTTTGATGGCTTTTGCTAACTTCGTGATTTTTTCTAGAGGGAGAATTTTTCCTGCGCTTAAGAGTTGTCGTGCCGTTTGCTGATTGATATCAGCATTTGCATCTTTGTCAGTCAATATAAGCAAGCTGGTGAACAGGCTGCCAGCTGTGATGGCTAATACAAATAGATTAAATTTTTTCATCATAATGTGTTGTTTGCATGAGGATATTACCCCTCATAGAAAAACTTCGACTGAAAGATAATGGTAACGTATTGTGCATTAGAAAGCTTAACTTAAGCTTAAATTGTGAACACCATGTTAAGCATCAATCAATATAGCTACTGGAAATACCGCTAGGTACTTAAAATAAATTAACTTAGAGACATGCGATAGTTATTGCATGCCTCTTAAGGTAACGTTTGCTGGCTGGAGGGATTAATTGATTTTGTAGCTGGCAATTGCACGTGACACAGCAATATAGGAGCCTATCCAGCCAATAGAGATTGCAGAAATAATGACTGCTAGGAATAGTTGAGTATCAAATAACGTTACGCTGAAATCATTGCTATATAAATGCGCGATTTGCGAAATGGAGAGATTAAACGCCTGAATAATACCGATGAGCATGAGTACCGCCATTAAGCCGCCAAATAGTCCATAAAGCGCACCAGCATAAAGGAATGGCATGCGAATAAAGCTACGTGTAGCCCCGATAAGGTTGCTCACTTCGATTTCATCTTTTTGCGTTAATATCTGCATACGCACCGTATTGCCAATAATCACTAAAAGTACGATAGCTAATAAGCCAGCAATCATCGAGATAAGTTTTTTCCCTAGGCTCAATAACGATGAAAGACGTTTCACCCACTCTGTATTGAGTAATGCAAGTTCTACACTCGGTAAGTTTTGTAGTGTATCTTTTAGTCGAATCAAGCTATCAGGGTCTGATGATTTTGCTTGAATAAAAAATGCGTCTGGTAACGGATTTTTACCTAATTGAGACACAGCATCGCTAATCTCTTGGTTGCTCCTTGATTTAGTTTGTAACTGCTGCCATGCCTCTTCTTTAGTGACTAAATGAAAGTTTGCAATACCCTGATTTTTTGCTAATTGGCGTTCAACTTCTTTGATTTCATCAGTATTCGCATCCACTTTTAAGAATAAGCTAATCTCGGTGTCTTTTTGCATGTGGTCAGTGAGTTTTGATAAGTTATCTACCGCCAAATAGAACAGGCTTGGCAGGCACATGGCGACACCAATCACCAAACAAATCATGAACGTTGAGAGCATGTTGTTATGCATGCGGCTAAGCACAAGTTTAAGTGTCTGTATGTGTTGATTTAGCCAGTTGTTCATGATGTGAAGCGCTCTACGGAAGATGGTGCTTGGTCTAAGTGAGGTTCTTTAAGTAAGTGCTCAGTCAGCGAGCCTTGGTTGATATGCATGACTCTATTTTGTCTTGCGCTCATACCCAATGCATCATGTGTGGACATAATGACCGTCACCCCAACCTGATTAAAGGCATAGAAAATCGCCATAATGTCAGCGGCATAACTAGCATCTAAATTGCCAGTAGGTTCATCTGCCAGTAGTATTGAGGGGCGACTGACTACTGCACGTGCGATGGCTAAGCGTTGTTGCTCGCCGCCAGACAAAGTAATTGGCATCGCCTTTTCTTTATTCAATAAACCTACTTTATCCAGTGCCGCCCTCACGCGCTTGGCCGCCTCTTGTCCAGTAACACCATTGATATGTAATGGTAAAATGACATTCTCAAAACAGTTTCTGTCATACAGCAGTTTATGATCTTGAAAAATCAACCCAAATCGACGGCGTAGAAATGGGATAGCCGATGGTTTTAGCTGGCTGACATTTTGATTTGCAATCAACACCGTACCGCTGGTAGGGCGTTCTGTTGCAGCAATCAGCTTTAACAATGTACTTTTACCAGCGCCAGAGTGCCCAGTTAGAAACACAAACTCACCAGCATCAATATTGAAACTAATGTTTTTGAGTATCTCATCGCTACCTGGGTAGCGTTTGGTGACTTTGTCAAATTGAATCATGCTGGTATTTTATTCTTAATATTGCAGTCTTTTGGAAATAGTTTTACGACTCAATCATCGCATCAATAAATTCATTGGCATTAAATGGTCTCAGGTCATCAATGGCCTCTCCAATCCCAATGTAGCGAATTGGAATAGGTCTAGCTTGTGCGATTGCAGCAATCACACCGCCTTTTGCGGTGCCATCCAGTTTACTTAAAACCAAACCAGTCACGCCGAGCGCATCATCAAAGATTTTCACTTGAGACACTGCATTTTGCCCAGTATTTGCATCAAGCACGAGTAACACTTCATGAGGTGCGCCAGGTAAGGCTTTGTCCATCACACGTTTAACTTTTGCAATTTCCTCCATCAGGTGCATTTGCGTAGGCAGGCGACCTGCGGTGTCTGCCAACACGATATCAATGTTTTTTGCACGTGCGGAGTTGATGGCATCAAACATGACTGCGGCAGGGTCACCACTGGTTTGGGCAACCACATGTACATTATTGCGCTCCCCCCAAACCTGTAATTGTTCACGCGCGGCGGCTCTAAATGTATCGCCCGCGGCAATTAGCACACTTTTTCCCTCTGATTGAAACAGCTTAGCTAGCTTACCAATAGTTGTCGTTTTGCCCGCACCATTCACGCCAGCCAGCATGATGATAAATGGTTGGTGATTGCTCGTTTCTAATGGTTTCTCTAGCGGTGAGAGTAGGTCTGATAATGATGCTTTAAGAGCAGCTTTAAGTTGCGCTGTGTCGTCTAGGCTTTGGCGTTTTACACGGCTTTTGATGTCATCAAGTAAATGTTGAGTCGCGTTAATGCCAACATCAGAAGTTAATAAGATTGTTTCAAGTTCATCATAAACATCAGCATCAATTTTCCCGCCACCAAAGAGACTGGCAAGCTGATTACCCAACTGACTTCTGGTTTTTGCTAAGCCTTGTTTTAAGCGCGTGGCCCAACTTTGGCTTGGCGTCGTATCAATAGGTTTGACTTCTGGCGTTGTGGTTGGCTTGTCTTTTTTTAAAAAATCGAACATAAATTTTTAACTGAGTTTAGTAACACTATTTTAGCTTAATTTTGCTTCAGACAAACCAGTTCATTTCATGTATGTTGATGAATTATTATCACCTTTTAATCTTACACCGCTGCTGTTTACATCGCTGATTTAGAATAATGCCAGTGAATTATCGAGATACGCGCTAGGCTGAACTAACTCAATGGTATCCTTGTCACAAAAGCTTATTCTATGAGTCGTTTGAATTTATGTCAGACTTAGTGCTTGTTTAATCATACTGATAAAAATAACTGGAGATAAATCCTGTGCGTAAAACATGTTTTTTAATACTTTTGCTAGTCATGCCAATCACTGTTTTTGCCAATCCATCTATTAAAGAGTTTAAGTTGGATAATGGCCTTAAGGTGATTGTGCAGGAAGATCACCGTGCACCAGTTGTGGTGTCGCAGGTTTGGTATCGAGCTGGCAGCTTAGATGAAGTAAACGGAAAAACCGGTGTCGCGCATGTGCTTGAGCATATGATGTTTAAGGGTACAAAAAAAGTACCCGCTGGCCAGTTCTCACGTTTAGTCGCTGCAGCAGGTGGTAAAGAGAATGCTTTTACCAGTACTGACTATACCTGTTACTTTCAACAACTTGAAAAATCACACTTACCACTTTCATTCAAACTAGAAGCTGACCGCATGGTGAATTTGCAGTTGAGTGAAGAAGAGTTTGCCAAGGAAATTAAAGTCGTAATGGAAGAGCGTCGCTGGCGTACTGATGACAAACCACAGTCACAAGTGAATGAAGCGTTTCAAGGTGTTGTGTATCGCGCACATCCATACTCGCGCCCTGTTGTTGGATTCATGAATGACTTGGAAAATATGACAGTTGAAGATGCGCGTGAGTGGTATAACAATTGGTATGCACCTAATAACGCAACATTAGTGGTGGTGGGCGATGTGAAAGCGGATGAAGTGCATCAGCTAGCAAAGCAGTATTTTGGTAAATTGAAACCTAAAGTTTTGCCAGTGCGTAAACCGCAAGTAGAGCCTGTACAACTAGGCGAGCGACGCGTAGTGGTGAAAGCGCCAGCAAAGTTACCTTACTTGTTGATGGGTTATCATGTGCCGCCAGTCTCAACCCCTGAATCAGATTGGGAACCGTATGCGCTAGAGGTGCTTGCAGGGGTGTTAAGCGGTAATCCAGCAGCGCGTTTAAACCAAACATTAGTAAGAGACACACAGTTAGCCATTGATGCAAATGCTGGTTATGATTTGTTATCGCGTGGTCGTCAAAGCTTATTTTCATTAGATGGCACGCCTAGCGAAGGCAAAACCGTGGTTGAGTTGGAACAGGCACTATTGCAAGAAATCGAGAAGATCAAGAAAACAGGCGTTTCACAAGAAGAGTTAGATCGCGTTAAAGCAGGTGTAATTGCTGCTGACGTTTATCAGCGTGACTCTATGTTTTACCAAGGTATGCAGCTAGGTACAATAGAAACGATTGGTTTCTCATGGAGAATCATTGAAGACTATCCAAATAAGCTGCGTGCGGTGACTGCTGAGCAAGTGCAGGCTGTGGCAAAAAAATACCTACATCAAGACAATTTGACAATTGCGACTTTAGATCCTCAACCGATGGACCCTAATGCAAAACCACAAGGTAAGCCGCACGTACATTAATTAAACATGACACTTTAATTTTTTAAGGTAAAAAATAATGAGTTTGCAATTTATAAAAAGAATAGCCACATCCAGTCTTTTAGTGATCAGTTCGAGTGTTATGTTTGCCGTCACCAGTGCACATGCTGCGGTGAACATTCAGCAATGGCAAACTTCTACAGGTTCGGAAGTTTACTTTGTAGAAAATCATGATTTGCCTATTTTAGATATCAGTGTGAACTTCTCCGCTGGTAGTGCACGCGATACTGCAGAGAAGTCTGGTGTAGCGGGCATCACTCGCTACTTAATGACATTAGGTGCGGCAGGCATGACCGATGAAACAATCGCTAATAAATTTGCAGATGTTGGGGCAGTATTAAGCGGTAGCTTTGATGCTGATCGGGCTGCGTTATCGTTACGTACTTTAAGTAGTGAGCGCGAGCGTCTGCAGTCGCTCAATGTGTTTACACAAATTCTACAAAAGCCTGACTTTCCAGAGTCTGTACTAAGCCGTGAAAAAGCGCGCATTATCTCTGGCTTACAGGAGTCTGCGACACAGCCAGAGAGCATTTCCAATAAAGCGTTTATGTCTGCCTTGTATGAAAATCATCCTTACAGTTTAGATGAAAGCGGTGAAATCGATACTGTAGCCAAGATTAAGCGCGACGACTTACAAGCGTTTTACCAGCAATATTATGGTGCTAAGGGTGCTGTGATTGCCATTATTGGAGACTTAACGCGAGAGCAAGCAACGCAGATTGCAGAAAGCGTTAGTGTTGGATTGCCGGCAACGCCTGCACCAGCACCGATTGCACAAGTCACAATTTCGGCCAAGTCAAAAGAGCAGCGTATTGCCCATCCTGCCTCTCAGTCACATATCTTGTTAGGACACACAGGCATTAAGCGTACTGATCCAGATTTGTTTCCGCTATATATTGGCAACTATATTTTAGGTGGTGGCGGTTTTGTTTCTAGATTAACAGAAGAGGTGCGTGAGAAGCGTGGTCTAGTTTACAGTGTGTATAGCTACTTTATGCCGATGGCTGAAGTAGGGCCGTTTCAGATTGGCTTGCAAACTAAAAAAGATCAGGCCGAAGCTGCACTGACGTTGGTGCATGAAACATTGGAAAAGTTTATTAAAGATGGTGTTACCGAGGCAGAGCTAAAGGCAGCCAAGGCCAATATCATTGGAGGCTTCCCGATGCGGATTGATAGTAATAAGAAAATTCTAGACTATTTAAATGTGATTGGTTTTTATAAGTTGCCGCTTAACTATTTAGACGAATACAACAAAAGAGTGGAGAAGGTGACCGTGGCACAAATTAAAGACGCTTTCAATCGCCGTCTGAAGCCTGAAAATTTTGTCACAGTGATTGTTGGTGACCCAAAAGCTCAGTAGTTTTCAATTGAGTCTGGCTAGCTTAGGTATATGCAGTAGTTAAGATTCGATTCGCTAAATTTGAAGTAATTTCTGTTAACAATGACTTCAAATGAGTGCCGATTGAAATTGGTAGTAAAATGCGATTTTATTGCAATCCGTAGCACCGCATTAATATGACCGAGAAAAAATTAAATACAGTACGCATTAATGCGGGGGAATGGCGGAGCCGTTTGCTTAAGTTTCCTGACGCACAAGGCTTACGCCCTACGCCAGAACGTGTGAGGCAAACTGTATTTAACTGGCTAGGGCAAGACCTCACAGGTCAAACCTGTTTAGACCTGTTCGCAGGTACTGGTGTGATGGGCTTTGAAGCTTTATCCAGGAATGCTAAGTCTGTTGTGATAGTTGAAAAAACTGCGGCAGTTTATAAAGCGATTTTAGACAATAAGACCATGTTGAAAGCCGATGCTGCACAAGTACTTAACATGGATGCTTTGGTATTCTTAGATAAAAACCAGCAATTATTTGACGTGGTGTTTCTAGACCCCCCTTACCATCAAGGTTGGCTGGATAAAGTATTATTGCAATTACCCAAACACTTGAGTAAACAAGGCGTGGTCTATGTTGAGGCTGAATATGCTTTGGCAGATAGTGATGTTTGGCAAGTATTTAAACAGAGTAAAGCGGGTAATGTTTTTTATCATCTGATAAAATTGTGCTATGACAACAATTAAAAAACGAATCGCTGTTTACCCAGGTACTTTTGACCCGATCACCTTGGGCCATGAAGATCTTGTGCGTCGGGCTGCTTATTTGTTTGATGAGGTGATTGTTGCTGTAGCTGGTAGTACCAATAAAAATACGTTGTTTGATTTGCAAGAGCGTGTAGCGCTGGCAAGCGACTTGTTTGCTTCCTACTGCAACGTGAAGGTGGTTGGCTTTAGCGGACTGCTTATGCAATTTGTGCAAGATCAGGAAGCGCAAGTGGTGATTCGTGGGTTACGGGCCGCTTCAGACTTCGAGTATGAATTTCAGTTGGCAGGGATGAACCGTAAACTTTATCCTAAGTTAGAAACCTTGTTCTTAACACCCTCGGAGCAGTATATGTTCGTCTCTTCAAGTTTGGTACGTGAGGTGGCTAAGCTAGGTGGTGCGGTTGATCAGTTCGTATCTACATCAGTTGAAGATGCGATTAAGAAAAAATTAAAAGTGAGTCTCTAGTTTATGGCATTGATGATTACCGATGAATGTATCAATTGTGACGTGTGCGAGCCTGCATGCCCCAATAGTGCAATTTATCAGGGTGAAGAAATCTATGAGATCAACCCAGATTTATGCACGGAGTGTGTAGGGCATTACGATAAACCGCAATGTCAGCAGGTTTGCCCGATTGATTGCATTCCGCTAGACCCCGATAAAGTAGAATCCAAAGAACAGTTGTTGAATAAATATCATCAATTGACGGCAGCTAATTAAATACTAAGGACAGCAAATGCGCATGCTACATACTATGCTTCGTGTTGGTAACATGGAGCGCTCAATCAAGTTTTATACTGAAGTGTTAGGCATGAAGCTGTTACGCCAACATGATTTTCCTGATGGTAAATTTTCACTAGCGTTTGTTGGTTATGGCGCGGAAAGTGACCATACTGTATTAGAGCTTACCTATAATTATGGTGTTGAAAGTTACGATATGGGTAAAGCCTATGGACATATTGCGATAGAAGTGGATGACGCATACCAAGCCTGTGATGCAGTTCGCAATGCTGGCGGTAAAGTCGTGCGTGAAGCTGGCCCAATGATGCATGGCACCACGGTGATTGCCTTTATTGAAGATCCAGACGGTTATAAAGTCGAATTTATTCAGGCGGGTACCTACTGAGGTAAACCTTGCCCTGTGAAGAATTACGTTGATGCGTAGTGCTCAGAATGCTCATGAAATCTGCGTAGATCCGCTTCTTGTGCTCCTTGCGGTTAGTCGTTCATTCACAATCAGCAGTATTGGCCAGTTAAGTTTGTTCTGATAAACCAGTTTGAAAGGACATAAGATTGACGCAAGGTGTTTGGTGTTTATACCTGCTGGAATGTAAGAACGGTGCTTACTACGCAGGGATTACCAATGATTTGGCATCAAGATATTCTACTCATCTGGCAGGTAAGGGCGCACGTTATACTCGCGCCAATCCGCCTACCAAAATACTAGCCTCCAAGCCATACCCAGACCGCTCTACTGCAAGTATTGCCGAAGCAGAATTAAAACGATTACCCAGACATAAAAAACTCAATTTCTTTGCGGGTATGAATGATGGATAAAGTTGCTTTACTAAAAGCTGTTCAGGCTGCACAAGCAGGAAGCTGGAGTGATTCACATCAAATTGCACAAGACTACAGTGATGCTACTGCCAACTGGTTGCATGCGGTGCTGCATAAAATTGAAGGCGATGAATGGAATAGTAAGTACTGGTATGCGCGTAGTGCTGGGCGGAGTTATGAAGACTTCGTGGATGTTTCTTCAGAGCTCTCAGCTATCTATCAAAGTTTATTGTAAAAATAGGCTAGTCAAATAGGTTCATAATTGTCGAGTAGTTAAATGAAATGATCCTGCGGGTTCATATAGAACATGCGTTTCCAGCCCTGCAATTCGGTCGTGATGTTTGTGGGGTGTGGGATTAACGACACGACACTGTAGTGCAAATGAGGTGGTTTGCCAGCAGCATTGCCAGTGTCGCCTACTTTACCTCCTCTCCTTGTGATGCCCAGCTTAAAGTTGCTGTATCTATATCTTGAAGGTGGGCGTAATAATGAAGCTGCCATTGCGGACTGAGTACCGCCACCACCTTTCCGCCCATGTCGATATTGCCAGTAAATACGACTAATCCTCCAATACTTGAAAGCACAGGTTTACCGCGCTTTGCAAAGATATCAATACCTTTATGAACACCAGACTTACCCCAAGGGGAATACCAAAAGCTATGGTGATTCCAATCTTGAGGTGTGGCATCCTTTACAGGGATAATGCCTTTTGGTTTTATATTACAGCCGACAATGATGGCAATAAAAAATAAGATAGATAGTTTTTTCATATAGTTAACGCCTAAATGAGGTGAGTAAGAAATATCATGTGAGTGATGACGATTGTTTGATGGAAACGTTTCATATTCACTTAAGTCTGAGTAGTCCAGTCCTTTGTATAATTAACGAAGGACTGGACGTTTATTTAATTGCTATCTGGGCTACCAATTTGGTACCAATCGACTTTTCTTGTCACCACCATAGTGAGTGCTAGTAAGCCAAAGACTAAAAGTGTACCCATGAGCAGTGCGTTATCCTCTGAGGCTAATATGCCGTATAAGGCACCATATAAAGTAATAAGCATAGTGCTAAACACAAAGCCATGCATTTTGCTTTTTAGTACGTGGCTTAAGTAGTAGCCCAGTAAAATTACACATGATGTGCTTGCAGCAAGGTAAGACCAAGCAAAGCCAATATGTTCTGAAAATGAAACCAATAACAAATAAAATAGCGCCATACTTAGGCCAACCAATGTATATTGGGCTGGGTGAATGCGTAGTCGTTTTAGGATTTCAAAAATAAAGAACCCAGCAAAAGTTAAGCCAATGAATAGCAAACCATATTTAGTTGCACGGTCGGCTTGGCTGTAAACGTTAATTGGCTCAACAAAACTAACTGAGAGTGATTCAAGGTGGTTGCCAGCATCTACCATTGATTTATTTGCGTCAGCATCCCAGCGTTTAGTTAATGTATTGTTAAGCGTCGCTTGATTACTGCTTGAAAGTGATGATATCTCCCAATGTGCTTCAAACCCAGCAGGTGTAATCTTTTGCGTGGCAGCATTGGGTAAAAAGCTACCACTGAAATGTGGATGCCTCCAGCTTGATTGCAGCGATATCTTGTTGTTTTCTGCAATAGGAGAAAAGTTAAAGTTTTCCATGCCTCGTAAGTTAAGATTAAATTCAAATGGAATGTTCTGAGCCACCTCTGTGGTAATGATGCCAATCGTTGCGTGAATACCGTTTCCTAAAGACTCAATACTGCTACCTTGTTCAAATTTTAAAGCTTGTTTGTTCCATGTGAAATTTGGCTGACCTGTAATCCCACGTGTATCACTAATGCCTAATGCGATGTATGCAGGCTGAAAGGTAATCCTTCCATATTCGTGTGCAGGATTTATATTGAGATTGGCAGGGAGGTTGAAGTTGCCTTTTACCTTACCGCCCAGCTGATACATTAAGGCTTTGTAGATGCCTAACTTTTTATATTCATTAGAAAAACCACCTGTAAGCTCAAGGTTTTCTGGTAGGACGTAGGCAATAGAAGACGCTCGCTTACTGATAGGTTTTAATACTTTAATACCAGCGGCATTAAATTCCTCGTTGTACTCTATGTATTCCTCTGTGTATGGCACGGCGAGTACAGGCCCAATAATGGTTTGTGTGCCAGCGGAGCTTTGCGCAATGTTCTGTTTTACACTTTCTTGCCTACTTTGACGTTCAATAATGAGCGAGTTAACGTAACTTACCGCCCACGACATAAGAACAGTCAGTAAGAAAATGCCTAATACTTTTAAAAAAAATGGTTTATTCATGATGTGCTCCTGATGTTTTCTGGAGCCTCAAGAATAGAGCGCTAACGTGAAGTGTTAATGCGCTTGTGTGAAGTGAATGTGAAGTGGCTTAAGTTAGAGCGTAATTGTTGCTTTAACGCCACCCTCTTGGGCGTTACCAACAGTTAATGTGCCGCCATGCAGTAGTATGACTTCTTTGACAAAATTCAAACCCAAGCCAGTGCTTTTCTGACCCACGTTGGCGGAATATTCAGGGCGTGGTAGCGAGTAAAACTTATCAAATATTTTATCAACTGCAAATTCAGGTATGCCTGATCCTTGGTCTTTAATGCTAAACACTAGATGACTTAATGCTGGGGGACTTGGTTCTCGGTTTAATTGAATGCTGATCGTACTTTTGTTTGGGCTAAAATCCAGCGCATTTTCAAGCAAATTATTGATTGCCTGGCCTAATAAAAAGCGGTCACCCTCAAACACACCATCATCACTTGCAAGTAATTCAAACTGAATATCACGCTTGGATGCTTTGTCTTTGAGTAGCTGTATTTGGTCTGTGATGAGGTCTTTAATGTGTAAGGCAGTGCGATGCACGAGCTGTTGCTGATGCTCAAGCGCAGCTAAACCTAAGATGTTTTGTATCATCTTTTGCAGGCGTTGCGATTGTGTTTGAATGTTGCCTAGAAAGCGTTGTTGGTCAGCCGCTGGCATATCAGGAGACATTAATTCACTTGCCGCCTGAATCGCGGTAATTGGGCTTTTAAGCTCGTGCGTGATTTGATGAATAGCATCTTGCACATGCTGTTTGCCATCTAGCTCATGGCGCATAGATTGCATCGCGTTCGCTAACTCGGCAAGTTCATCATTGCTAGAGCTAGGGTTGCTTGCTTTTTTTCCTTGAGCCACTGCAATTGCGTAGTCTCGTAGCCGATGAATAGCGCTAGTAAAGCGCCATGTGAACAGCATGCCGATAGCGAGTGATAGCACAAACAGCAATAGGCCCCAGCGCATAATTTTTAGTTGCGCACGTTCAATAAACGGCAATAAAGTACGGTTAGGTTTAGCAACAGTGAGCGAGCCGATGATTTTTTTGCCATCTTTAATGGGCGCCGCAATGTACATGATGCTATCTCCATGTTCATCGCCAGCAATCACAGGGCTGGAGCGTACGCCATATTTTCCGCGTAACGTGAGATACACATCATTCCAGCGTGAGTAGTCATGCCCTAATGCAATATTAGCAGAATCATAAATCACAATACCTTGTGTGTTTGTAATGTAGATACGGTAATCCGTAGAGTTTTTGTGTACGCCCCAAATGTTGGCAGTATTCGGGTTATTTAGATATGCTTTGATCGCTTGAGAAAAATTGCCAGATTGTATTTTCCCAGTTTTAACTTCATTACTTGCAAGTGAGGCCAATACGTTAGCTGTATCTACCAAGGTGTTTTCCATGGCTTGTCGCACCCCTGGTTTAACCTCATCAACAAAAATGGTTAGCACAAACCAAGCAGCCAAACCCACTAGTAAAAAATAGCCTAGAAATATTTTCAGGCTGATGGTCATTTTAAAAGGTAATCGCATCATTAGTTAAGCAAGCTATAACCCATGCCCCTGTGCGTGACAATCACGTCAGACTCAGCACTCACTTCGCGTAACTTAGCACGCAAGGTTTTAATATGGGCATCTACCGTACGCTCTAACGTATTCTCTGCATTTACCCACACAATATCCATCAACTGATTGCGAGAAAACACGCGCTGTGGCTGGTTAATCAGTGTTTTTAGTAATAAAAATTCATAACGAGTCAGATCCAAAAATCTGTCGTGATATTGAATGCGGTTAGCTAACGCATCTACTACAAAGTGTGAGGTGTTTTTTGCTGGTTTAGCCATCTCAGCATGGTGCTCAGTCCGCCGTAAAATTGTTTTTACGCGGGTGACTACCTCACGCGGGCTGAACGGCTTAGTCACATAATCATCTGCACCAATCTCCAAGCCAACAATTCGGTCAATCTCGTGATTACGTGCTGTGAGAAATAGCAGTGGGATTTGTGTAGTTTCACGGATTTTTTTGCAAACATCAAAGCCAGACATATCGGGTAAACCAACATCTAGCAACACAAAGTCATAGCTGTGACGATTAAGCTCAATAAGCGCATCACCGCCAAGCGATTTATGTGTGGCTTGCATGCCGATTTCTTTAAATGCGTAAATCAGCGTTTCCGCTATAGCAGGCTCGTCTTCTATGATTAGCACGTGTGACATACGGCTATTTTAGATGAGAAACTTATTTTTATGTGATTTGGTTGTTTTTGTTGGTAGAATCAATCTGAGCGTACCTCATGCTTATCTTATCCTTAATCTAATCAAGAAATTATTTAATCAAACATCTAACTTAATTGTTAGTACTGTAGAGATGTAAAAGCCTATGGAACATAACGTAACCCTCATTACTACTATTGCTGCTGGATTTGGCCTTGCTTTGATTTTTGGCTTTATTGCAGAGCGCCTTAAACTATCAGCATTAGTCGGATATCTGGTGGCTGGTATTTTGATTGGGCCAGCGACCCCGGGGTTTGTTGCTGATGCACATATTGCTTCTCAATTATCAGAAATCGGCGTGATGTTGCTTATGTTTGGCGTGGGACTTCACTTTTCAATTGAAGATTTAATGTCTGTGAAGCGTATTGCAATACCTGGAGCTATCGTGCAGATGACGATTGCTACGCTTCTCGGGATGTATGTGTCTAGTGCTTGGGGATGGACTTTTGGTGAAGGATTGGTATTTGGCCTGTCGTTGTCTTGTGCAAGTACCGTTGTGCTACTGAAGGCACTAGAGTCCAGAAATTTGATGAAAAGCATCAACGCCAAGATTACGATTGGCTGGCTAGTGGTGGAAGATTTAATTACAGTATTGGTGCTGGTGCTCTTACCACCGCTAGCGAGCTTGCTCGGTGGCACTGCATTAGGCAACGAGTCTGTTTCCATTTGGCAAACGATAGGGTTGACTCTGCTGCAAGTCGGTGCATTTATCGTGATCATGCTAGGCATAGGTAAACGGCTATTGCCTTGGATGTTATGGCACATTGCAAAAACAGGCTCACGTGAGTTATTTACACTTGCGGTGATATCCGCTGCGATAGGCATTGCTTATGGTGCTTCTGCACTTTTCAATGTTTCGTTTGCGTTAGGCGCATTCTTTGCAGGCATGGTGATGCGTGAGTCGGAATTTAGCCATAGGGCAGCTCAGGAGTCGCTTCCATTAAGAGATGCATTTGCAGTACTTTTCTTTGTATCAGTTGGTATGTTGTTCCAGCCTTCTATTTTGATTGATAAACCGATGAGTGTGCTGGCAGTGGTTGCTGTGATTGTGGTTGGAAAATCTGTGGCTGCAATGGCGATTACCTTAGCGTTTCGTTACCCGCTTAATACTGCATTGGTGGTTGCTGCGAGTCTCGCACAAATTGGCGAATTTTCATTTATATTGGCAGGGTTAGGAGCTTCTCTTGGTATTCTTCCTGCAGAAGGCATGAGTTTAATTCTAGCTGGTGCATTAATTTCAATTGCAATTAATCCGCTGATATTCTCAGCGATTAATCCATTTAAAAAGTGGCTAGTTGGGTTGTCTGGTCTAGCCAGTGATTTGGAAAAACGAGTAGACCCTTTTGCTGAGTTGCCAATGAGCACTGAACGTAAGTATTTAGAAGGTCAAGTGGTGCTCGTAGGGTACGGTCGAGTCGGGCGTAGAATCGCTCAGGAATTGACAGCGCATGACATCCCTTTTGTGGTTGCAGAGCAAAACCGTGAAGTGGTTGAAGGGTTGAGAAAAAAAGGGATACCTGCAGTTTCGGGTAATGCATCAGAGCCTAGTGTGTTAATTCAAGCGCATATTGCCAATGCATCAATGCTAGTGGTCGCAACACCAGATACCATTGATGTGCGTAAAATGGTGGATACAGCCAAGGCACTACGTCCTGAGATTAGGATTGTATTAAGAACTCATAATGAAGATGAGTCTGAGTTATTGCGAAAAGATAACTTAGGTACTGTCTTTTATGGCGAAGAAGAGTTGGCGAATGGTATGTGTAAGTTCATTGTGAGCCAGTTTGCACCTAAATGATGATAGCTGTTGGTCTGATAGAAGGCGGCAGTGGTTGATGTGATTTCGATTAATCAAACAAAAAGGCCTGCATTAGCAGGCCTTTTTATTAAGCACGATAGTCTTATTTACTCAACTTTATTTAACCAAAAAAGTCTTTGGCTTTATCTACCCAGCTCTTATTTTTTGGGCTGTGCTTGCCAGCATCTGCCTGTGTGCTTTCTTCAAACTCGCGTAATAGCTCTTTTTGGCGTGTAGTTAGTTTTACAGGTGTTTCCACCACTACATGCACCATTAAATCACCGTGGTCGCTTGAACGTAGTGGTTTAATGCCTTTGCCACGCAATCTAAATACGCCACCAGTTTGTGTTTCAGCAGGAATTTTCATCTTGGCTGAACCGTCTAGTGTAGGCACTTCAATCTCTCCACCAAGCGCTGCCGTGCTGAAGCTGATTGGCATTTCACAATGCAAATTGCCACCATCACGTTGGAAAATCTCGTGTGTTTTTAGGTGAATCACGACATACAAATCACCTGTTGGGCCACCGTTGACACCAGCTTCCCCTTCGCCACTTAAGCGAATTCTGTCGCCTTCATCCACACCTGCTGGGATTTTGACTGAGAGTGTTTTGTTTTGCTTAACGCGGCCAGCACCATGACAGCTAGGACATTTGTCTTCTTCTTTAATGACTTTACCTGTGCCGTGGCACTTAGGGCAAGTTTGTTGAACAGAGAAAAAGCCTTGTTGCATACGGACTTGACCATGCCCAGCACACGTAGGGCAAGTAACCGGTGATTTACCTGATTTTGCGCCAGTGCCGTTACATGGGTCACATTTCGCCTGTACTGGTATGCGGATTTTAGTTTCACTGCCTTTGGCTGCGTCTTCAAGCGAGATTTCCATGTTGTAGCGTAAATCTGCACCACGATACACATTGCTGCGTTGACCGCGTGCGCCACCACCAAAGATGTCGCCGAAAATGTCACCAAATGCATCGCCGAAACCAGCACCACCAAAGCCAGCTCCGCCCCCACCCATGCTTTGGTCAACGCCAGCATGGCCGTATTGATCATACGCAGCACGTTTTTGGTCATCAGAGAGCATTTCGTAGGCTTCTTTTGCCTCTTTAAACTGATCTTCTGCTTTTGGGTTGTCAGGGTTGCGGTCAGGATGGTACTTCATCGCAAGTTTGCGATAAGCTTTTTTAATCTCTTCTTCAGAGGCATCCTTGTTGACACCTAGGACTTCGTAGTAATCTTTTTTAGCTGCCATAAATTTAGTCTGTAGTAGTTAGTTGGGACTTGCTTGTTAAATGGAAAAGTCGTTAGCATCTCTTGACGCTAACGACTGTCGACCATAAGCTAGCGCTAAAATTAGTCTTTCTTCACTTCTTCAAACTCTGCATCCACTACGTCACCATCCACAGTTTTTTCACCTTCTGGGCTTGGTTGAGCACTTTCAGTGTTAGCTTGCGCTTGTTGCTCAGCGTAAACTTTCTCGCCAAGTTTTTGTGATGCTGCAGTTAATGCTTCTGTTTTTGCCTCAATTGCTGCTTTGTCGTCTGATTTTAATGCTTCTTCAACGTCTTTAATTGCAGTTTCAATCGCTTCTTTTTCAGCAGCGTCTAACTTGTCACCATGCTCAGTGAGTGATTTTTTCACAGAGTGAACCATGCCGTCTGCAGCATTTCTCGCATCTACAAGTTCGCGTAATTTGCGGTCTTCTTCAGCATATTTAACTGCATCTTCTTCCATCTTCTTGATTTCTTCTTCAGAAAGACCGGAGTTCGCCTTGATGGTGATTTTATTTTCTTTGCCAGTCGCTTTGTCTTTTGCAGAAACATGCAAAATACCGTTAGCATCAATATCAAACGTCACTTCAATTTGTGGCATGCCACGTGGTGCTGGTGGAATATCGCTCAAGTTAAATTGACCAAGTGATTTGTTAGCAGATGCCATTTCGCGCTCGCCTTGCAACACTTGAATTGTTACCGCATTTTGGTTGTCATCAGCGGTTGAGAACACTTGTGATGCCTTGGTAGGAATTGTCGTGTTTTTCTTGATGAGTTTAGTCATCACGCCACCTAGTGTTTCAATACCTAATGACAATGGTGTTACGTCTAGCAACAATACGTCTTTCACGTCACCTTGTAACACACCACCTTGAATTGCAGCACCTACTGCCACTGCTTCATCAGGGTTCACGTCTTTACGTGGCTCTTTACCGAAAATCTCTTTTACTTTTTCTTGCACTTTAGGCATGCGGCTTTGACCGCCTACTAAAATCACGTCAGTAATGTCATCAATTGAAACGCCAGCATCTTTAATCGCAGTTTTACAAGGCGCCATCGTGCGCTCAATTAAGTCGTCTACTAAAGATTCTAATTTTGCACGAGTGATTTTTACAACTAAGTGTTTAGGACCAGTTGCGTCAGCAGTAATGTATGGCAAGTTCACTTCAGTTTGTTGAGCGCCTGATAGTTCAATTTTTGCTTTTTCAGCAGCTTCTTTTAAGCGTTGTTTTGCCAATAGGTCATTGCGTAAATCTAAGCCATTTTCTTTTTTGAACTCATCAGCCAAGAAGTCGATTAAGCGGTTATCAAAGTCTTCACCACCTAAGAATGTGTCGCCGTTGGTTGAAAGCACTTCAAATTGATGTTCGCCATCAATACTTGAAATTTCAATGATAGACACGTCAAATGTACCGCCACCCAAGTCATACACAGCGATTTTACGGTCGCCTTCTTGTTTGTCTAAACCAAAAGCCAATGCTGCTGCAGTTGGTTCGTTGATGATACGTTTAACTTCTAAACCAGCGATACGGCCAGCATCTTTAGTCGCTTGACGTTGGCTGTCGTTAAAGTAAGCAGGCACAGTAATCACAGCCTCAGTGACTTCTTCACCCAAGTAATCTTCAGCAGTTTTCTTCATTTTACGTAAAACTTCAGCTGAGATTTGTGGCGGAGCCATTTTGCTACCGCGCACTTCAACCCATGCGTCGCCGTTATCAGCTTTAGCAATGGTGTAAGGCATTAAACCGATGTCTTTTTGTACTTCTTTTTCTTCAAAACGGCGACCAATCAAACGCTTTACCGCATATAGTGTATTTTTTGGGTTAGTCACAGCCTGGCGTTTTGCAGGAGCGCCCGCTAAAATTTCGCCATCTTCTTGATACGCAATGATAGATGGTGTTGTGCGTGCGCCCTCTGCATTTTCAATCACGCGTGGCTTGCCACCTTCCATGACCGCTACGCAAGAGTTTGTTGTACCTAAGTCAATACCAATAATTTTTCCCATGTTTATGTCCTTTTACTTTTAATTTGTTTATCTGCATTTAATATGTATAAAAGCAGATTAATTCATAACCTTATTTGCTAGATGGTGATTGTTTTTTTTAATTCAAGTGTTTTTCTAAACTCAAGCGTTATATTTAAAAAATAATTATCTAGCCACCATCAATTATTTAGCCACCATGACTAGCGCAGGGCGCAATACGCGGTCGTTTAATGTGTAGCCTTTTTGCAGTACGCTAGTTACAGTGTTAGGTTCTCCACTGTTTTCTAGCATTGAAATTGCTTGATGTTTGTTTGGGTCAAACTTTTCACCCACTGGATTGATTTCAGCAATGTTAAATTTTTCAAATACGCTCGATAATTGTTTTGCAGTGAGCTCAACACCATCTTTGTAGCTTTGTACTTCTGTCGCCTCAATTGATAGCGCTGCATCTAAGCTATCTTTTACTGCCAATAGTTCACCTGAAAATTTTTCTAAGGCAAATTTACGTGCTTTATCAATATCATCAACCGCACGACGGCGAATATTCTCACCTTCAGCTTTTACATATAGCGCGCTTGCTTTGGCTTCTTCTAGTGCGGCTTCTAGTTCAGCAATTTTCGCCTCAGCGCTTTGTGCTTCATTTTCTTTCGCTTCTGTCGGTGTAACTGTAGGTTCAGTTTGCGTGCTCTGATCTTCTTGCATGTAGTTCCCCATTAATATAAGTAATTAACCTTTTTTGGAATGTGGGGGATGCTACTTTTGATTTCAAGTGTTTTGTTTAAATTTAAGTTCATTGTTTGTATAGGCGATAAATTAGTTTCATCTTATTTTCTAGCCAAAACAAAGGTTAATGGTGACTTTTATCAGGATATTAATATTTAGAGTTACTTCTAAAAAATTATCCTGGATTTAAAATATGATGGCTTATCCCCTATAATGTCGCTTATGGAACATTCAAAAAAACTGGTCACAATTTTAGTGCCCAACTACAAAACACTAGAAATCACAAAAATTTGTATGCGTTTATTACGTAAATATACGAATTTTGATCAAGTAGAAGTGATTGCCATTGACAATAACTCGCAAGATGCCTCTGTTGAGTACTTGCGTAGTCTGCCTTGGATTAAGCTAATAGAGCGTACGCCTGAGGCTGATGATACCGTGCCTTTGTCACACTCACGGGCCTTAGATCTTGCCTTAGCGCAAGTGGCCACACCTTATGTGTTGTCTATTCACACCGATACGTTTGTGAAGCGTGCAGATTGGCTAGAGGTACTGTTAAAGCCTTTTAAAATTAACGCTAAGTTAGCAGGCGTAGGTTCTTGGAAGTTAGAGTCTAAGAACTGCCTGCAACGTTGGGGAATTAGGTTCGAGCAAGCATGGAAAAAATGTTTGCATGATGTGTTTGGCTACCAAGGCTATAACGCAAATCGTTTAGATGAAAGTAAGTACTACTTACGCAGTCATTGCGCGATGTATCGCACGGATGTAATTCGTGATCTGAATACTAATTTTTCAGATGGTAATGTGACTGCGGGTAAAGTCATGCATGAAAAAATGGTGGCAGCAGGATACGAGATGTTGTTTTTAGATTCGCCTAGCTTAGGGATGTATGTTGACCACCTGAATCACGCTACGTTGATTTTTAACCCACAATTGGGCACTAGCAAAAAGAACATGCAAGAAGGCGCCAAACGCATCCGTAACAAGATGCGTGGGATTGATGGTGCAGCAATTTTGGCTGATGCGTCGTTAGACCTTTAGGTACATAGGCAATGACACAAACAACTAATCTGGTTAGCTTGGCCTATTATCTGCCACAGTTTCATGAAATTGAAGAGAACAATCGCTGGTGGGGTCAAGGCTTTACTGAGTGGCAGCAATTAAATGAGGCGAGTACTTATTTTGATTGGCATCGCTTACGTAAGCCTGATACGCCATTTGGACAGTATTCCTTGCTTAATCCTGATGTGCTTGCGTGGCAAAACGATATTGCACAAGCGCATGGTGTGGATGGTTTTTTGGTGTTCGATTACTGGTTTGGCCAAGGTAAGAAGTTGCTGGAAAAACCTATACAAATGGTATTGGACCAGCACGTTCCATTTCGCTATGCATTTTGTTGGGCTAACCATACTTGGTATAACAAGCGCGAGAATATTACGCTACAGCCGCAGCTATACTTAGGTGCTCAGGACTATACCGATTATTTCATGCAGTTATTGCCACACTTTCAGTCAGGGCAATACATAATTATTGAGAATAAACCAGTATTCTCGATATTTAATCCGAAAGAAATTCCCGATTTAGACGTATTTTTAAACACTTTTAATGCGTTGGCTAAGCAGCATGGCTTTGCTGGAATTTATTGGCTAGCTGACAATACAGACGATAGCAGTGTTTGGGCATCACAGTTTGATGGGTACACTAAATCTGCCACGATATTTAAATACCGTAAAAAAAATAGATTCTGGTCATATTGTTTAGAAAAATTGACACGTAAGTTTCATCTACAAAATTTGGGCCCATTTGTTTATGACTATGAGGCACTCGCAACCCGCTATAGCAGCTTATCTCAAGACAGCAAACAAGTGCCAGTGGTCTTCACTGGATGGGATACCAGCCCGCGCCATCTTAAACGCGGTACGATTTTAAAAGGGTTTGATATTGACCAATTTAAAGCACATTTGGAAGCGATAAAAACCCAATTACTAACTCGCTCTCAACATAACTCGACACAGGTTGTCTTGATTAAATCATGGAATGAATGGGCAGAAGGTAATGTGATTGAACCTGATGACCAGTTTGGATTTTCACTGCTAGAACTTTACCGTGATTTTGCTAAGTCTCTTTCACGTGACCTGAATGCTGTAGAGAAAAGAGGGTGAAATTGAGCGTTTATAACAAAGTCATGCACTTAATCGCTAAATTCAGACATTTAAGATATAGGCTAGTTAACCAGCCTGTTCATGAAAATGGCAAGATAAAAGTGACTTACTTATGTCCTGATGCTGTCAGAGCATCTGGCGGCACTAAAGTTATTTATGCGCATACCTCTATCATTAACACGTACTTCACAGACATTGCTGAGGCGCAGATTTTTCATGCTAAAAATCCAAAGTTTAGGTGTCATTGGCATTTTGAAAACTTAAAATTTAAAGATAATTATATTTTTGATAATAATCATGAGCTTTATATCGTTCATGAAATGTGGGCAGTACGTGAGGCCGCCATTCTTGCCAATAAGGGAATCAACTACGGTATTTTTGTACAAAATGGTTATTTAATTAATCGTAAAACACATTTTGAAAAAGCAAAAGTTGCCTACGAAAATGCACGTATCATTTTATGTGTGTCACAGGATATTTATGATTGTTTGGTTTATCTGTTTCCTCACGCCAAAGACAGAATCAAACGATTACATATCTCAGTGGATGCAGAGCTATTCAAACCTGCTATTACGAAGCAAAATGTGATTACTTATATGCCGCGTAAACTCAAAAAACATGCTGAGTTGGTTTTATTTTTCTTAGCTGCACATCTACCAAAAAATTGGCGCATAGAAGCTATTGATAAAATGGGCCCAGCAGAAGTCGCAACTAAATTAGGCGAATCAAAAATCTTTATGTCATTTAGTGAGTTAGAAGGTTTGGGTCTTCCACCAATTGAGGCCGCATTGGCTGGAAACCTTGTTGTTGGTTACACGGGTCAAGGCGGTAAAGAATATTGGCATGCACCGTTATTTGAAGAGATTGCTAATGGCGATATTCGAGGATTTTCGCAAGCCGTGCTTAATGCCATTCAGCGTCTAGATAATGGAGAAATTGACGTGCAGCAGTGTTCTGATGCTAGATCACGGTTGGCGCAGCAATATCATGCAGAACTTGAGCGGCAAGATTTAATGGAATTGACACAAATGCTTACGCAAGAGCTTCAATCACAAATGATTAGCCGGTAGCTGACGATGATACTTTTAAATAGATTGCCCCAATTAATGATGCGCAACCAATTAAGTATGCTGTTAATAGGCGCTGCGGTTCTGATTGCCTCATGGATTATTTATTCGCAGCATGGCTGGGTAACATCCGACTCCATTTTATATTTCGAAATGGCACGTTTGATTACTGATGGGCAATGGCAAGCTGCTACCACTATGTTCAAATGGCCTTTCTATCCTAGCCTGATCGCCTTGGTACACATGGCGACAGGTCTATCCATACAGACTAGTGCACAATGTTTAAGCATTGTTTTTTTTACAACGAGCCTATGGGCACTGATTAAAATCGTTACCCAGCTTGGTGGTAATCAACGAGCACAAATATTGGCTGCCTTGATGGTATTCGGCTCTACCTATATCGTTGGTGACATTATGCCTATGTCCACCCGTGACCAAGGTTATTGGGCGTTTATGTTATTGGCATTGTGGCAATTGATTGTATTTTATAAACACGGAGCCATTAAAAATGCGCTTGCTTGGCAGGTGTTGGTTTTGGTTGCGACATTGTTTCGTATTGAAGGTGCTGTTTATATACTTGCATTACCTTTAGCGTTATTACTGTTACCTAAACCTAGAGATAACGGTAATACTATTCTTCTGTTATTTCGTGCCTATGTGTTCTTTATCTTACTGGGAATATTAGGCCTGCTCGCAGTGGTTATGTCTAATAGCATTAATTTAGATGCATTAGGTCGCTTAAAAGAGTTGCTTACTGGTTTCTCTGATATTGAGCAGAATATTAAACAAAATTTGATTAATCGCGTGGATATTATGCGCGATCAGGTCATTGGTGAGCCATTTAAGGAATTTGCTTGGTTTACTTTTTTACTTTCACTTTTCAGTATCAGCGTGATTAAATGTTTTTTTGTTGCGGGGTGGTCACCAGCAATTCTTGCATTATCACATACGCATCAATCACGAGATTTACTGGATAAAGACACATTCAAGGTGTTGAGCGTGTTTGCAATGATTACCTGGGTGATTGCGTGCTTAATTATATTGAAAGTGAATATTCTGTCGGGGCGCTATGTAGTTCTATTTGGATTTGTGCTTATCGCTGTTGCGAGTGTCATTGCAGAAGCACATTTACAGCGTTGGAAGCATGCTACATTTAGTATTAAAGCAATACTGGTGGGCTGTGCCATCATGATATTGTTGGGCTTTATTAGTAATGTGTTGCCCAAGCGTGATGGATACCACTATGAAATTAACGCCGTGCAATATGTGCAGCAGTCGCTTGCCGATAGCAAACAACAGTCTGTACTTTACACCTCAGAGAAACAGAGGTTTTATGCACAAAAGCCTTATGAAGATAGAAATTACGATGAGTGGCAATATTTAGTTGAGCGTATTGAAGATGGTCGTGTTAATGAATATGAGTTTGTGGTGATTAACCTCAACATAAAAGCGGATAGTGCAGCTAAAGAGACCTATTTGCAAACGCACTTAACTCAATTTAAACAAGACAAAGTGTTCTATGGGTATAAAAAGAAAAAAAGAACATTTGTCTATCGTCGCATACCTTAACTCAATGCTAAGTTCAATCTGGCTCAGTCATTTATTAATGTGGTGGATTGTCTAAAAACGTTTTCATTGTTTTCTGAAATACTAGTGCTTGTTTGCTAGTTAATTTGGCTTGTTGAATATAAGCGACGGTTAGCAATTGCCAATTTTTCTGACCAAATTGTTCGTTTAGTTTGGCATAGCGTGTCACATGGCGAAAGCTCCGCAAGCGTGTGTTAAACCATAATGCCCATGGATAAATGCACATATCAGCAACATCAATCAATCCCATTTCTTCTTCTGGTGTTAGCACGATATTGCCTAAATGTAATGATCGAAAGTGCACGCCTGAACTGTGCAAACGTGCAATAAAAGCACCTAACTGCGCAATATGTGCGGTGCTTAACTCTTCACTCATGAGTAACTCTTTAAGTGTTTTACCAGGTAATGGCATGTATTCAACAGCGTAAGTTTGCGCGTTGTTTTTCTTTGGTTTAAATACAATAGGTGCAGGTAGTGCGCTAAAAATTGCGTCATCTGCTAATAAGTAAGTGTCAACGACATTTACGGTGGGTATGCGCAGATGATGTAGGCGCTTAGCATTTGCACAAAAGCGTTGTGCATAGCCATACCACCTAGCAATGCTCCATTGATTACGTAGTCTGAATAATTTGAGTATATTCCCATTGGCAAGCTTTAATACTTTGAGACCTCTCGGGTCAAACTCAATAATCTTTGCACCTTCTAAAGACTTTGCTGACAATGACGATGAGTTACGCATAAGTTTTAATCTGTGAGTGTCACTAACCGTGACGATGTTTAGACAATAATTGCTACATTATACAACTTGCGTTGGTTTGTTAGGTTTTAGCTGCAAACTTTAGCCTCAGCCTTAGTGTTAAGTCCTAGATTAGAAATGGTTGTAAATTAGATTGAGTTTAAGTTGATAGTGTTTCTAGTACTTTGAGAACCTCATCAACACTAGGAATCATATTAATGTTACCTAGGTTTATGGCGGGGGCATTGGCACCTGCCATGACGCCCGTAAGTTCAGGATTAGTATCCGTATAGATGGCAACAGTAGGTGTGCTTAAAGCTGCACTTAGGTGAGATAAGCCTGTATCTACGCCGATTGCATAGCGTGCTTTTGAAATTAGGCTGGCCAATTGTGCAATTCTGAGCTTAGGTAACACAACCACATTGGTCGCTGCACTGGCAATTCTTAGTGCGCGCGTATATTCAGCCTGGCTGGCCCAAGGTAGTAATAGTTTTAACTGTTGTGCTTTAAGTGCAGATGCTAAATTAATCCAATGAGATTCTGGCCATAATTTACTGTCTCGGCTGGTGCCATGTAAGCCAATCACATAAGGGCTGTTAATCTCAATGTTTAGGGATTCGATCTCTAAAAGAGGGGCTTGAATGCCGTAGTCTGGTGCGCCGTTGGGAACAATGTAACCCAAGCTTTGTGCCACCAATGAGCGATTGCGAGTCACTGCATGCTGTTGGTATGAAATATTGTAGGTGTGTTGATAGAAATGGCTGGCAAATGATTCGCGTATAGAGTGTTTATCGTACCCATATCTTGACCCCGATGCACCGCAAGCAATGATTGCACTCTTTACCAAGCCTTGTGTATCAATAATTGCATCATAGGGTTGTGCTGATAGTAAATGCTTACATTCGCTTATTTCATGCCAAGTGCTTTGTTTTAATAGATTCTTCCGCCAGCGCCTGATTGCCACGTGGTGAATGTTCTTCACTTTTGGGTGTAAGCGTGGAATGTCAGCAAATGCTTCTTCAACCACCCAATCAATATGCGCATCAGGGTAATGATGCAAAATATCATTGATGACAGGCAGATTGTGTATGACATCACCAAGTGATGAGGTTTTAACCAGCAAAATACGTTTCATAGTGATATTTTCGCATACAATTCTATAAATGAAATTCGCTTTTATTATCTTTAAATATTTTCCTTATGGTGGTGTGCAGCGCGATATGTTACGTATCGCCCAAGATTGCATTGCACTAGGTCATGAAGTCACTGTTTTTACTGGGCAATGGCAGGGTGCGAAACCAGATAATCTAAAAGTCGTGGTATGCGAGAGTAAGGGTTGGTTAAATCATCAAAAGCATGAAAATTTGATTCAAAATATTCAACAAGAAATAAACGACAGCCATGTAGATTTAATCGTAGGGTTCAATCGAATGGCTGGTTTAGATGTGTATTTTGCAGCCGACTCTTGTTTTGTAGCCAAAGCTTATGATGAGCGGCCTTGGTGGTATCGCTACACACCTCGGTTTAAGTGGTTTCAACGGGCAGAGGATGCTATTTTTAATGTGAACGGACACTGTCATATTTTCACGCTGACGCAGGCTGAGCAATCCTTATTCCAACGTTGGTATTACACCCCCGATTCACGTTTTCACTTAATACCACCATTTTTATCACCACTGCGTTTTGGTATGCCTCGTGATGAGTACAGTGACGTGGATATGGACAAGCGTCAAGTATTGCGCTCTGATATGCGTGCAAGTTTTGGCTTTAAGGCTGAAGATCTGGTTTTATTATTAGTTGGCTCTGGCTTTAAAACTAAAGGCGCTGACCGTGCGGTGCTGTCCGTTCATGCCTTGCCTGTTGCGTTACGTCAGCAGGTGAAGCTGTTGATTATTGGACAAGATTCAGCGCAGCATTTGAACAAGCAAATTGCAGAGTTAGGGTTAGTGTCGCAAATTAAAGTGCTGGGTGGGCGTGATGATATTCCTCAGTTAATGCAAGCGAGTGATGTGATGATACATCCTGCAAGACGTGAGTTAGCTGGCCACGTGCTGTTAGAGGCGATGGCTTGTGGTTTGCCTGTTATTACTACCGACCAATGTGGTTATGCGTCTCATATTGAACAAGCAAAGGCTGGCGTTGTATTAAAGTCACCATTCTCACAGGATGCTCTTAACTCAGTTTTGCTTGATTTTCTGCAAGGACATCTTCAGGCTTACCAAAAGACTGGACGACGCTATGCGCAGCAACTTATGCAGCGTAATCCAGGGCAAGCGGAGGCGCGCATACTGACTAATATTGTAGATACCATGAAAACATCACCACTTAAAGTAGCGTCGGATAAGAACAATAAAGACCTTTTGTTATGGATTGCACCTGAGCATGATGCGCAATTAAAAGGCATGTCTTTTAATGATTTTATGGCGCTGAGTGGTTTTACGGTGCGCGCTGCTGCAAATCGTAAAACCATGCGAGTAGGTATTAAAGACCGCTCATACTTTGTTAAACAACATGGTGGCGTGGGTTGGAAAGAGCTCGTTAAAAACTATTTAAGTGCAAAGCGCCCTGTGATAGGTGCGATGACAGAAGTGCATGCGATACAAACGCTCACTACCTTAGGTATACGCACAACGCCAATGGCAGCCTATGGTGTAAGCGGACGGTGTGCAGCTACACAACAGTCATTCTTGCTCACTGAAGACTTAGGCGACATTGTTTCATTAGAAGACATATGTAAAACATGGGTGACGAACCCGCCTAGCCAAACAGAGCGCCAGACTATGTTGATTGCTGTTGCTAAGTTAGCCAAGCGTTTTCATAGTGCAGGTTTAAGTCATCGCGATTTCTATCTGTGTCATATTGCACTTCAGCGTAATGTAATCGTGACGGAAGATACTGAGTTTTATTTGTTAGATCTACATCGAGTGCTGCATCACCAGCCTGTTCATGGCAGTGCTGTGCGCAAAGACATTGCCGGTTTGATATTCTCATGCATGGATTACGGCTTTACTGCGCAGGACTGGGATATATTTAAGGCGCACTATTTGCCGCAGGATGCAAAGTTCTGGCAACAAGTTGATAAGCGTGCACACAAGTTATACGCCAGGTTTAACAGTGATAAGTTCCAGAAGCGAGTGAAAGCGGAGAGAGACGCTGTAGATTACTAAGCGGTTACTTAATCTTTAGGCGCATTCAATTTCTGCATCGCATGTCGCCTTGCTTTGTAGCGGTTATATTGCCATAAATACTGTTCTGGTTTTTGGGCGACTTGGTGCTCAATTGCTTGGTTTAATAAGGTAGGCGTGGCGATTGTATCTACTTTATTAAAATAGATATGATAGCCACTTCCGTTGCTGAGTCGTTCTCCGAACACCATCATTACCTTAGCGCCAGTTTTTTCTGCTAATTTACTTGCTAAAGTCATGGTGTAGGCGGGTTTGCCAAAGAAGTCAGCCCACTCGCCTTCGCCCTCAGCGGGGATTTGGTCAGGCAGTATGCCGATTGCTTCGCCGCGTTTAAGCGCCTGCATAAGCTTGCGTACACCGTTAGCATTTGCTTCAGCAAGCGTTACGCCAGTGCGTGATCTGCCTTTTACAATCAGATCCTGTAAAAATTTTAGCTTTGGTGGTCGATAAAGTACTGTCACAGGGTGCTTAGCGCCGTAGCAAATAGAGGTTATTTCAAAGCAACCTAGGTGAGGGGTTAAAAAGATAAGACCTTTACCCAATGATAATGCGGCTTCTACATCCTCCCAGCCGACAATTCCTTTGACTAAGCTAGATAGCTCGGACTCACTTTTCCCCCATATTGCTAGGGACTCTAATAATGACTTTCCTGTTTCTGTGATATTTGCATTAATCAGTTGTTTGATTGCATCTTCATTTTTACATAAACTACTTTGCTCAATATTACTGCGTTGTATACGTGCGCTTTTGGTGTTACAGAAATACAGTATCCAACCAAGTGCTTTTGCAATTTGGTGGATAAAAGGCAGTGGTAAAAAAGCTAAGAGTTTGCTAAAAAATATGAGCATATGGTTAATGTATTTAATCACCGAGCAGTAGTGATGGGGTTGGGGTGGCGAATAAAAGCTAAGCGCTATTATTACATGAAATTTGATATGATAATTTTCAACTAGAATTCATCATTCACAATTGCCATGAATAATCACATGAAAAAAGTAAACCTAGAAGTTATAATCATAGTGATGTCATCAATTGATGTTTGTTGTTTTCTTGAGTTGTAAAGTACAAAACGACACGTGAAGACCCATAATTAAACGTTTTGATGGTAAATTGATTTCGACGTGCGCTTGGATTGTAACTAACTTGTTTTAACTACTGAATTTAACGCTAAACTCCCAAAACTATCATCATTTAAGTCACTAGCTTGCAGCAAATTTTACTAAATAATTCAGAGCCTATCCTTGTTGATGAGACTGTTCGAACAGTCCCGCATCAGCGCATAGTGGTGCGTGGCGTCTGGAACGGGCAAGCAGTCTTTGCTAAAGTTTTTTATGGTGCACGTGCCAAGCAGCATTATTTACGAGACTTGTCTGGCGTTAATTATTTGGCAGCAGCAAATATTTTAACGCCATCCCTGCTACACAAAGACGAGTCTATTGTTGATGGTGCATTGGCCTATGTATTAATTTTTACCGCGATTGCTGACGCTGTGAATACAGAGCAGTTATTAGCTACATCAAGTCATCAGGGCAGATTTGATTTGGCGGTCAAATTGGTGAAGGTCGTAGCAAGCCATCACCAAGCTAATTTGCTACAAACGGATTTGTACCCAAAGAATTTTTTAGCTACAGCTGAGCATGTTTATACGATTGATGGAGATGGTATACGCCATTATGCAAAGTTGGATCAAAAAACTGCTTTGCAAAATCTGAGTTTATTATTATCGAAATTTGATGTTTTAGATATTGAATATTGGATCGACGATTTATTGGCTGTTTACGCACAAACTCGAGATTGGAAGACCTTTCCGCATCGAGCCACTGTGCCGGGGTTGGTTAATGCTTATCGTCAAAAAATTGCATCGATGTATGCTGATAAGAAAGTGTTTCGCCAATGTACCGATATCAATACTCATCAATATCGAAATAGCTTTATCGCTTGGGCTAGCGCTTATTCAAGTTTACCTATTCCTTCGGAAATCAAGCAACTCGATGCCTTAATTGCTAAGGCTAACTTGCTTAAAGACGGCAACACGTGTACGGTAGCGTTGGCTAAAATTGATGATACGGACGTGGTCGTTAAGCGCTATAACATCAAAAACGTGACCCATCGCTTAAGTCGAATGTTCCGCCAAACACGGGCTTCCATTTCTTGGGCAAATGCCTATCGGTTAAATTTTTTGGGGATTAATACCCCTAAACCTATCGCGTTGATAGAGCAGCGAGATTTTTACTTAAGAGGAAAAGCTTACTTTTTAAGTGAATATGTAGAGGCGCCAGATGTAGCGACCTATTTTGCACAGGCTCAAGACCCTGCGGTGAGTGATGAGGCTGTTAAAGAGATTGTCCAGTTGTTCTATCGCCTTTATTTGCTAAAACTATCTCATGGCGATATGAAGTTCAGTAACATCAAAATGTTGGGCACCCGTCCTATGTTGATAGATTTAGACAGTATGCAACAGCATCATTGCCAATATTTTGCATCAAAAGCCCATGCAAAAGACTTGCGGCGCTTTATGCGAAATTGGAAAGATGACACATCCCTGTATAATGCGTTCTTACAGGCTTTTAAAGTGGTTTATGTAGACCATTCACCGCTCAAAAAAGCGAAAATTTTAAGTGATTGAATTTTATTTACATGAAATTCGACAATAATTTAGTAGAGTTAACTCAATGATTGTATTAGGTTTATCAGGTGCATTAGGGCACGACGCTTCAGCGGCCATTTTGGTCGACGGTAAAATTATTGCAGCAGCGGAAGAAGAACGTTTTATTCGCGATAAGCATGCGAAAAATAAATTTCCGTATGAAGCTGCAAAATTTTGTATGAAGCAAGCTGGTATCAAACCAGAACAGGTTGATATCGTTGCTTTCCCCTATGCGGAAATTCCATTAAGTACGAGTGCGCGTTGGCATTACGCTAAACGTCACTGGTACGCGCCTGATCGCGCGCTTGATGCCATTTTTAACGGTAATCGTCGTTTCCGTCGTAATCGTGATAAATCATTAAAGTTAATGGCAGACTTAGGCTTAACTAACGCTAAGTTCGTGCCAGTTGAGCACCACTTGGCGCATGCTTCAAGTGCTTATCATTTGAGCGGTTTCAAAGAGAAAACAGCGATTGTTGGTATCGATGGTAAAGGTGAGTACGCGACCACATTCTTTGGCTATGGTGAAAATGGGAAGATCCATAAAATCAAAGAATTTTATGATCCTGACTCATTAGGTGGTATGTATGGTGCAATCACCGAGTATCTTGGATTTGAGATGCTAGATGGTGAGTTTAAAGTCATGGGCATGGCGCCTTATGGCGATGCAAGTAAATATGATTTATCTAAATTGGTGACGTTTGAGAACGGTGATTTACGTGTCAATACTGAATTAGTGAACGTGGTTGGTTTACGCCGCTATAAAGAAAATGGCAAGGGCTATTATTTCACACCTGAGTTGATTGAGTGGCTAGGTCCTAAGCGCCACGGCGATGAAATTGACGATCCTTATATTCACTATGCAGCTTCTGTGCAAGCATTGTTAGAAGATGTAGCACTAAAAATGATTGATTATTACCTCGGTGATATTATCAAGGAAACTGGCCGTATTGCGATGGCGGGTGGCGTTGCACTTAACGTGAAATTGAACCAACGCATTATTGCGATGCCTCATGTTAAAGAGCTATTTGTTCAACCTGCATCAGGTGATAACGGCACTTCCTTGGGAGCAGCTACCTATGCGGCGCACTTAGCTGGTGATTCAATTCAGAAAATGGAGCATGCTTACTTAGGGCCAGCTTTTACATCAGAAGAATGTGTCGCGGCATGTGAGGCACATCCGCAGAAGCCAGTCTTTACCCGCGTCGAGAATGCACCGCAAAAAGCTGCTGAATTGCTAGCGAGTGGTAACCCATTAGCATGGCTGCAAGGCCGTATGGAGTTCGGTCCACGTTCACTTGGTTGCCGTAGTATTTTAGGCGACCCAAGTTATCCTGGAGTGGCTGATAGAATCAACGCGCAAATTAAATATCGTGAGCGCTGGCGCCCATTCTGCCCAAGTATGCTGGATCGTGTTGCGTCTGATATTTTGCAGACTGAGCATCCTGCGCCTTATATGACGTTTACGTTTGATGTGGCGGAGCATTGGAAGTCACGCATTCCAGAAGTTGTGCATGAAGATGGTACTGCGAGAGCTCAAGTCGTTACAAGAGAAACTAACCCTCGCTACTATGAGTTGATAGAACATCTTGAGAAGTTACGTGGCGTGCCTGTGGTGCTAAACACTTCGTTAAATCGTCGTGGTGAGCCTATGATTTGTTCACCGACTGATGCGTTGAATATGTTTTATGGTTGCGACCTAGAGTATTTGATGATGGAAGATGTTTTAGTGACTAAAAAATGATTTGATGTAAATTAAAAGGTCTAAATTGACGTCAAACAAAAGCCGCTTATTAGCGGCTTTTGTTTGACGATATGCCTTAGTTTAGCGATAATCGGGGTTGATGTTTATCTTTACTTAGTAAGTCATTTTTATTATTAAGTTCCGCTAGTTAAGTCAGTTATCTGAGTAGAGTATCTAAAATTATGAAACAGTCCCATATAGAAGTTACTGAACGTATTATTGAGAAAAGCCGCCCAACGCGCACGGCCTATTTGAACCGTTTGGATGATATCGTTAATCGACCACGTGGTGCAGACCGTCTGGGTTGTGCAAACGTGGCACATGCTTTTGCTGCAATGCCAGCGAATGATAAATTGCGTGTGGTGGTAGAAAAAGCACCTAATATCGGTATTGTTACCGCCTATAACGAGATGCTTTCCGCGCATCAGCCTTATGTTAACTATCCTGATATTATTCGTGATGAAGCACATAAATACGGTGCAACTGTTCAAGTGGCTGGTGGCGTACCAGCGATGTGTGACGGCATTACCCAAGGTGAGCCAGGCATGGAGTTGTCGCTATTTAGCCGCGATACGATTGCGATGGGTACTGCGATTGCACTTTCACATGATGTGTTCGATGCGGCATTGTTATTAGGTATCTGCGATAAAATCGTGCCAGGTCTTTTGATTGGTGCGTTACAGTTTGGACATTTGCCTTGTGTATTTGTGCCAGCCGGTCCAATGAGCACTGGTATTGATAACACGACTAAATCTAAAGTACGTGAGCAGTATGCACAAGGTAAAGTCGGTCGTGAAGAGTTGCTTGCTTCAGAGTCGGCGGCGTATCATGGTGCTGGTACCTGTACGTTTTACGGTACTGCTAACAGCAACCAAATGTTGATGGAAGCCATGGGCTTGCATGTGCCTGGTGCTGCTTTTGTGCATCCTCACGAAGGATTGCGTGAGTTGCTCACGCGTGAATCTGTAAAAATGGTGTTAAATAACATCAAAAGTAAAAACTTCACGCCGATTGGCCGCATGGTGGATGAGCATGTGATTGTGAACGCAATGGTTGCTTTGTTGGCTACGGGCGGTTCTACTAATCATTTGATTCACTGGGTCGCTATTGCGCGCGCAGCAGGCATTATTATTGATTGGACTGATTTCTACCATTTAGCTAAAACAACGCCACTATTAGCGAGTGTTTATCCTAATGGTAAAGCAGACGTGAATGAATTCCAGTCTGCTGGCGGTCCAGCATTTGTGATTCGTGAATTGATCGAGGCTGGTTACATGTTCCCTGACGTATTAACCGTTGCGCACGGTGGTTTACGTGAGTACGGTAAATTGCCAGTGAAAGAAGAAAATAAAGTAGTTTGGAAAGATTTGCCAAAAGAAAGCAGTGATGAAACGATCGTGCGCACAGCGGCATTCCCATTCAGTGAGTCAGGTGGCTTGCGCTTACTTAAAGGTAATTTGGGTCGTAGTGTGATTAAAATCTCAGCAGTGCCTGAAGACCGTCACATCATTGAAGCACCAGCGATTGTATTTGATGCGCAGGAAGAGTTATTAGCCGCGTTTGACCGTGGTGAGCTCGAAAAAGACTTTATTGCAGTGGTGCGTTTCCAAGGCCCTAAAGCCAACGGTATGCCAGAACTACACAAGTTAACACCGCCGATGGCTGTGTTGCAAAACAAAGGGTTTAAAGTGGCTATTGTGACCGATGGCCGTATGAGTGGGGCATCAGGCAAGATTCCAGCAGCTATCCATTTAAGCCCTGAAGCCTCAGCAGGTGGTCCACTAGCTAAAGTGCGTGATGGCGATATTATTCGCCTCAATGCGACTGTAGGCATGGTGAACGTGCTGGTTGATGAAGATGAATGGGCAGAGCGTGAAGTTGCCGAGCTTTCTGATAGTAAGCGTCATAGCAACTCACACGGTTTTGGTCGTGAGTTATTTGGTGGTATGCGTAAAAACGTACTATCAGCCGAAGAAGGCGCAGTCACCTGGTTATAACCTTGCAAATCAAACGATAACGTTGTTGCATCTCGCTTGCCGTACTAGTTGTACTGTCTGCGCTCATGCGCCTAGTTATCCTTTGATTATCAAAGTTTTTGAACGCGTTTGGAAATATAATTAATTTTGAAACGGTTTCTAGTTTTGCAAAACTTTAAAACACTGGATTCATGCTTGCGCATGAGTCCAGTAAAAATAAATTAACATCATAGGTAGAAAAAATGAGTACATTAGATTTAGCTAATCACGGTCCAGTGATTCCAGTGATTGTGATTAACAGAGTAGAGGATGCTGTGCCAATGGCAGAAGCGCTACTTGAAGGTGGTATCAAAGTGTTAGAAGTAACGTTGCGTACCTCATGCGCATTAGCCGGTATGGAGCAAATTGCTAAACACGTACCTGATGCAATTTTAGGTTCAGGTACAGTACGTAACCTTAAAGATGCGCAAGCTTCTAAAGATGCTGGTTGTCAGTTTGCAGTTAGCCCAGGCTATACCAGTGAACTAGGTCAATACGCACGTAAAATCGGTTTGCCGTTATTGCCAGGCGTTTCTACTGGCTCAGAAATCATGATGGCAAATGCTGATGATTACTACTTCTTAAAACTATTCCCAGCAGTTGCTGTGGGTGGTATTAACTTGCTAAAAGGTTTTGCTGGTCCATTCGGCGATGTGAAATTCTGTCCTACAGGCGGTGTTACTGTTGAGAGCGCACCTCAATTCTTGGCGTTACCTAACGTAGTCGTTTGCGGCGGTACATGGTTAACGCCAGCCGATGCAGTTGCACGTGGCGATTGGGCACACATTACTAAGTTAGCCAAAGAGGCGAGTGCTATTAAAGCGGCTTAGGTGAGCAGTCTGAAATAGTGAGCTAAATTCACTAAACAGTTATATCAGAAAGCTATCATCGGGCTTTGTACTAAGTTTTAGTGCAAAGCCCTTTTTCATTAAGATTCAAAGTTTGGATAGAATTTGCAAATAGATATCAAAAAATATAAAACCATTGTATTTGATTGCGATGGCGTGGTGCTCGACTCTAACATAGTTAAAACTGAAGCCTATTTTAGAACAGCAAAGAGCTTGGGTGCTACCGACGCTCAAGCGCAGGCCTTAGTTGATTATCACGTGCGATTAGGGGGCATTTCTCGCTATCATAAGTTTGATTACTATCTGCGTGAAATAACGCATCAGCCCGTTACAAAAGAAGCCATTCAGATATTATTAGATGAATTCGCTCGAGAGCTTGAAGTGGTATTGATGGAGTGTCAAATAGCTGAAGGCTTAAGTGCATTGCGACAAGCTACACCAAAAGCGAGTTGGATGATACTATCAGGCGGAGATCAGCAAGAAATTCGCACCTTGTTTGCTAAGCGTGATTTGGCAAAGTATTTTGATGGTGGCTTGTTTGGTAGCCCTGATAACAAAGATACGGTGCTGGCACGTGAGAAAGAAAACGGCCATTTGCAGTTCCCTGCTCTGTTTATTGGAGATAGCAAGTATGACTTTGAAGCAGCAACACGTGCCGGATTAGATTTTGTATTCCTAAGTGACTGGACTGAGGTGGCCGATTGGCAAGCGTACTGCCAAATGCACCGAATTCATGTGGTGAAAAACTTATTAGCTTTAATGTAAGTAATTAGGCGAATCCTATTAGCTAAATCCTAATAGCCAAATCTAAGTGAGTTTAACTTACGCCTAGTCTGGCTTTGGCGCCTACTCAGCTTTGGGTAATGGGAATCACTTTTTTGATGACATCATTCGGCTTGATGTTTACAAGGCAGTTTAGGTGGCCGAGAGGGCACTCACGTTTGAAGCATGGACTACATGCTAAACCTAGATATTCAACTACTGCGTTTGGGTGCATCGGCGGTGTGTGGTGAGGGTCAGACGATCCGTAGATGGCAATCAGGTGCTTGTCTAATGCTGCGGCAACGTGCATCAGACCTGAATCGTTGCTGATGATGCTGTCGCACATGGCCATCAGGTCAATCGCTTCGCCAAGTTTGGTTTTTCCGCCAAAATCAGTACAGCGGTTTTGCGTTATCTGGTTGATAGCGGAGGTGACTGGAATGTCTTTTTCTGAACCAAATAGCCATACTTGCCAACCTTGATTTAACGCTTGATTCGCGACCTCTGCGTAGTGCTCAATCGGCCAGCGTTTTGCCTCGCCGAACTCCGCACCAGGGCATAAACCTAGTATCTTGCTTGTTGGCTCAGTCAAACCAATCTTATTTAATATCGATAAAGCATTAGTTTTACTATATTTCAGCGTCGGAATAGGTATTGGTGAAGTTAGCGTTTGCGCTCTGCTTAGACCTAAGTTTACAAAGCGCTCTACAGTTTTCTTTAGTTTGGTTTTGTCCAGAGGCCGAACATCATTAATAAGGCCATAACGCATTTCACCTAAATAACTCGTTCGCTGTTTAATATTGGCAGCCCAAGGGAGCAAGGCAGATTTGAGTGAGTTAGTTAAAACAATGGCTTGTGTGTAGCCTTGGTTTCTCAGTGATTTCCCAAATTTTATTCTATCAAAAAATGCTAGTTCACCATGCTTGAACGGTAGTGGAATCTTGCCGGAAACTTCAGGCATGCGTTCTAGTAAAGGCAGTGTCCAAGCAGGAGCTGCAACGTCGATTATGCAATCTGGGTGGTTGCTTTTTAGTACTTTAAACAAACTTTGCGCCATCACCATGTCGCCGACCCAAGCGGGGCCAAGTATTAGAATTTTGTTGGTTGTGTTTGTCATTAATGCGTTAGCGTTGATGCTGGTGTTCTGGTATTTTTACAGGAGAGTATTAACTATTCATTTTTTTAATGATGTTACTGGTACTACGGCCAGCGACTAAGTCGATTAGCGCGATTTCACCACCCCAGGACTCAACCTCTTTTCCACCCACTACTTGGTCTGCTGTGTAGTCACTTCCCTTTGCAATCACATGAGGTTTAACCGCATTAATTAAACTAAGCGGCGTATCTTCATCAAATAGGATAACTGCATCGACAGATTCTAACGCTGCCAGTACGCGCGCACGATCATTTTCATGCACAACTGGGCGGGTTGGTCCTTTAATCGCACTGACTGAGCGATCGGTATTTAATCCTAAAATTAGTTTATCGCCGCGTTTCTTTGCTGCTTCTAAATAGGTGACGTGGCCAGCATGTAACAAATCAAAGCAGCCATTGGTAAATACGATTTTTTGATTAGCTTTTTTCCAAGCATCTACTTTTTGCATAAGATGGGGTAAGTCACACACTTTATGCGCTTGCTCAGAAGATTGCTCACTGGCTAAAGCTTCAATTAAGTCATCGCGGCTAATGGGCACTGTGCCTACTTTACCTACAACAACGCCTGCAGCAATGTTGGCAAGTTGCAATGCTTCTAATGGGCTGAGTGCGTGTATGAGGCCTGCGGCAAGGGTGGCAATCACAGTGTCACCTGCGCCAGAAACATCAAACACTTGTTTGGCTGTGGCTGGTAATAAGTGGCTGCTGTCATCAATCAATGAAATACCCTCTTCACCACGTGTAACCACTAAAAAAGCTAGATCCAGCGTATTTTTGAGTGCTGTTGCTTTATCAATTAAGTTGGCATCATGGATAGAAACAGCGCAAGCCTCTGCGGTCTCTTTTTTGTTTGGTGTAAGCGCTGTGGCGCTTTTGTATTTGCTGTAATCATGCCCTTTAGGGTCAACCAGCGTGGTAATACCTTGTGCATTACACATTTCAATAATTTTCTGGCAAACGTCGGTGCTCAGTAAACCCTTGGCATAGTCAGACAAAATGACGACCGCGGGTTCAAGTGCAATTTCTTCAGCAATCGCATGTAATAGCTGCGAATTCTCGTTTGCACTGAATGTGGTGCTGTCTTCCTGATCTAAGCGCATCATTTGTTGATGCCCGCCTAAAATGCGGGTTTTGGCGACGGTCGGGCGTTGGTTTGAGCGAATGACGTGATTGATATTAATTTTTGTATCAATCATTAAATTTAGCAGAATATTAGCTTCATTATCTGCACCAACGCAGCCAATGATATGTGTTTTGATGCCAAGTAAGGATAAATTGGCGGCCACATTCGCGGCGCCACCAGCTCTATCTTGCTGTGACTTGATTAATACGACCGGAACTGGCGCTTCTGGAGAAATACGGTTTACTTCTCCCATTAAGTAACGATCTAGCATCACATCGCCAATCACTAGTGCATGCTGATTAAGATTACCGAATTGTTTAACAGTATCGAGAAGTGTTTGTTGGGTCATGGTGGATGAGATTATACATCTATCAATGTTATATTCGTTTTTGTCATTGCTACCAAAGCAGATGTTTGGTGTCTTCTAAGTACATAGGGATTTCAATGTAGGTTGTCATCCCTATGTTAAGTATTTTATTCAGACTCTAAAATCTCACAAAGTGAATGCCCAACAAAGATATGTGCTTCTTGAATGCGCGCAGTCACGCTAGATGGGATAACGATATTGTAAGTACATAGATTATTCAGTTTGCCGCCAGTACCACCAGTTAAGCCGACTGTTGTTGCGCCAATAGCGTTTGCAGCCTCTATGGCACTGACAACATTTGCGCTATTGCCACTTGTAGTAAGGCCAATTACCAAGTCTTCTGGGCGACACAGTGCTTCGATTTGCCGTGCAAAAATGTAGTCGTAGCCGTAATCGTTGCCAACCGAAGTGAGAATAGATGTATCAGTTGTTAACGCAATAGCAGGCATCCCTTTACGCTCTTTTTTAAATCGACCCACAATTTCAGCGGCAATATGTTGGCTATCTGCTGCACTGCCACCGTTACCCATTAGTAGAATTTTCCCACCATTTTTAATGGTGTTCTGCATGGCGATGCCTACATCGCTAATGAGTGGAAAAAGTGGCTCTAAGGCATTGAACATCGCCATATGTGCAGCGTGTTCGCCTTTGAGATAATCAACATACTTATTAGTCGTACTCATTAGCAGTATTTATCCTCTTGCGTTAAGTAATTTTGCACATAGTCACGTACGCCATCTTCTAGGCTGTGAAAAGGGTGAGTGTAACCTGCGCTTGCAAGTTTGCTCATGGCGGCCTCTGTGAAGTATTGATACTTGCCTTGTAAGTCTTGCGGCATATCGACAAAGGTAATATGTGGCTCACGATTCATGCTTTGCATGACATTGGTCGCCAAGTCTTTAAAGCTACGCGCTTTGCCAGTACCAATGTTGTAGATGCCATTGGGTACTGATTTCTTAGCCAGTGCAGACTCAAGGAAGTAGTTTACAACGGCAGCAGCGTCTTTGACATAAACAAAGTCACGCATCTGCATGCCGTCTTCAACCCCTGCTTTTGTGCCTTTAAATAACTTCATCGTGCCAGTTTCGCTGAACTGATTGAAAGTGTGGAATGCTACGCTTGCCATCCGTTCTTTGTGGTACTCATTTGGACCATACACGTTAAAGAACTTAAAACCTGCCCAATTAGGCGGTGTCGGTAACTTTTTGTTAACCTGACGCAATGCCCACTGGTCGAAAAAGTGTTTTGAATAGCCATAGCCATTCAGTGGGCGAAGGTTCTCTATACTTGCATCGTCATAACCCAAATTACCATCACCATAAGTGGCAGCTGAGCTTGCATAGAAAAACGGTACTTGATGATTTGCACACCAAGTCCATAGATTTTGTGAGTATTGAATATTGGTTTCAACTAGTTTGTTGAAGTCGCGCTCAGTGGTGGCGCTGATAGCCCCCATATGAATCACTGCTTCAATATCCGTGCGACCTTTACTGTCCGCACCCTCAAGCCAAGACATGAGCTGGTCTTTATCTAAATAATGCGCGTATTGGCGATGTGTAAGGTTTTGCCACTGCTCTTCATGCGTGATGCGGTCGACAATCACGATATCATCACGGTTAAGCTTGGTGTTGAGATGCCATGCGATGATAGAGCCTATCATGCCGGCGCCGCCAGTAATTACAATCATGGATTAATACCTAATTCATTAATGCACTGCTAAAAATTAAGCAGCATCAGTAAAATTATAAAGCATTGAGTATAACGCTTATTGATTATTGGCTAAACTTTCTGCCCTTAATTTCGTCAGTTCAGCATCTTTTTTAGCCATATTCGCATCCCACTCAGTGCTCACCCAGCCTTGCAGGTTCTCTAGAGCAATGGTTGTCATGGCGTGTATCCAAGCATCGTTCTCATTGAGCGCCGGAACGTAGTGATATTCTCCGCCGCCGTTGCTTTGGAATATATGTTTACCTTCTATGGCAATTTCTTCTAGTGTTTCTAGGCAGTCGCTAGAAAAGCCAGGACAAATGACATCAATACGATTTACTTTTGCTTTACCCAAAGACTCCAACATATTTGCTAAGTAAGGTTTTAGCCATTCTTGCTTACCGAAGCGAGATTGAAATGCGATGGCATATTCATCCTTATTTAACCCAAGGGCCTCTGCTAATAATCGCCCAGTTTTGTGGCATTCGCAGTGGTACATATCCCCTTTAAGTAGATGGAATTTGGGTACACCATGAAAGCTCATGATTAATTTGCTGGGCTTGCCATTGATGCGCCAATGCTCGCGCACGCTTTGTGCTAATGCTTCAATATAAGCCGGGTGGTCGTGATAGTGTTTAATGGTGCGAATCGCTGGCACATTACGTGTTTTGAGTAGTGTGCGCCAAACTGCATCTAATGCACTTGCTGTGCTGCTTGCAGCATATTGTGGATATAAAGGGAACACTAATATACGGTCACAATGTTGCGCTTTTAGTTTTTCAATTGCACCTGCCATCGAGGGGTTGCCGTAACTCATACCCAACTCTACTGTGAACGGGGAGTTGATTTTTTGTGCCAGAAATCCACGTAGCAACAGTGTTTGTTTTTTTGCATGAACCATTAAAGGTGAACCCTCACTAGACCATACACTAGCGTATTTTTCAGCTGATTTTTTGGGGCGAATCACTAAGATAATGCCATTTAAAATAAGCCACCAAATCAGCCTTGGAATTTCTACGATACGGCGATCGCTTAGAAATTGACGTAAATAAGGTCGTAATGCTTTTGCCGTAGGCGCATCTGGCGTGCCTAAGTTTGCAAGTAGGATACCTACTTTGAGCTGGTCTCCATGGTCGTACTTTGGTTCTGGGTTGTAATATGACATGTTATCAATCTATTTATAATGGATTTAGTATCAACTTCTTAAGTAGAGGCTGTTTTGATTGTTTACTGAGAAGAGAGTGCATTTGACAATAACTTTGCAGTGACATCGACAATAGGAATCACTCTTTCGTACGCCATGCGGGTTGGGCCAATCACGCCTAGTGTACCTACGACTTGCCCATCTGCTTCATAGGGTGCGGTAATCATGCTGCACTCGTCCAGAGGTAAGTAACCACTTTCGCCGCCGATAAAGATCTGTATGCCTTCTGCACGTTGGCTATTGTCTAATAACTGCATCAGGCTAGTGCGGCGTTCAAAAATCTCAAACAACTTGCGCAAGCTTGTCACATTGGTAGATAAGTCGTCCACTTGCAATAGATTGCGTTCACCTGCAATCACTACGCCATCATCATCTGTCTTCTTGCTGCTTGCTTCGAGTGCAGCGGTCATCAGTTGGTTCATGTCATTCTGCATTTGCTTAAGTTCAGCATGTAGTTTTTGCTTAACTTCCTCGAATGTATGACCAGAAAAGTGTGCGTTAAAGTAATTGCCTGCTTGTGTCAGCTCACTTGCACTAAAAGGTTTTTCAGTGAGGATAATGCGATTTTGTACATTTCCATCACTGGTCACAATGATGACCAATATTCTTTTGTCTGAAAGTGTCAAAAACTCCAAGTGCTTAAATGCAATTCGTTTGCGTTTTGGTGTCATGACGACGCCTGCAAACTGAGTCAGTTGAGATAGCATGTCTGCTGCATTTGCAATCAGCTCGCTAGGGTTGGGTGAGGATAGGCCACTTTTAAGTTGTTGCAGAACAATTGAGTCTAGAGGTTTTACCGTCAGGAGAGAGTCTACAAATAAGCGATAACCTTTTTGTGTCGGTATGCGACCTGCTGAGGTGTGTGGGCTGGCAATAAATCCAAGCTGCTCTAAATCACTCATTACATTGCGAATAGTCGCAGGGCTGACATCTAAGCCAGAATGTTGCAGTAGGGTGCGAGAGCCAATAGGTTGACCATCACTAATATAATGTTCAACTAAGGTTTTAAGTAAAATTTGCGAGCGTTTATCCACAACTCAAATTATCAGGTAGTTAGCTTAATTAGGCAATCTTATTAAATTGTTCAGGCTATTTCTTTTATAGGAAATAGGCGTTTTTAAAATATAAAATCTATCACGCCAGTATCAGTTTTAGTCTGTAAGTGAATGAATGGCAGTCATCTTGAGATGTTTTGGATAAATTCATGACTTAATACACTTTTTGTAAATATATTTTGTATCTAGCTTTGCTAAGATTTCCTGACTATGTTTTAATTCTGCCGTGCAGACAAACTTTAAAAAAATAGCGCTTATCGGCAAATATATGAACGTATCGGCTTTACAGTTGATGCGGAGTGATTTGGCTGATTTAGCACAGCATTTAGCCGCCAAAAACCACGAAGTCTGGATTGAGGCCAATACAGCACATCATGCTCAACTTACTGAATATAACACCTTAACCTTGGATGAAATTGGTCAAGCAACTGACCTTGCGATTGTCATGGGTGGTGATGGCACTATGCTCAGTGTAGCTCGAAGTCTAATTGATACGGAAGTTCCACTGGTCGGTATCAATCGTGGTCGCTTTGGGTTCTTAACTGACTTGCGTGCAGAAGATATGCTGGTTGAAATAGATCGCATGCTTGCAGGTGATTTCATCAAAGAACCTCGCATGTTGCTTTCTACGGACGTGGTAAGAGATGGTCAGATTGTTTACAGTAGTCATGCACTTAATGATGTAGTGATTAAAAGCGGCTTGCGTTTAATTGAGCTGGAAATCGAAATAGACAATAAGTTTGTTTATAAACAGCGCAGCGATGGTTTAATTATAAGCACGCCAACAGGCGCAACTGCATACGCACTGTCGGCAGGTGGCCCAATTTTACACCCCAATTTAGAGGCAATTTCACTGGTGCCAATTTGCCCGCATACATTGAGTAACAGACCAATTGCAGTGAATAGTGCCAGCAATATCGTGGTGACTGTCGTGCAGTTTGATGAAGCGCAAATAAGTTTTGATGGACAGTTCCAGCTAGGCTTGGAAATTGGCGATAAAGTGATGGTGCGGCGTGCGGAAAAAACAATCTCGCTACTACACCCAATAGAGTATTGTTATTTTGACATGCTCAGAAATAAGCTTAACTGGGGTTGATACAACAGCAACTTTTAAAAGTCGCTGTTGCTGCTTGTATTCATGCCGTTTTTCTTCTGGTAGGTGACTAAGTTTTTACATTCGATATAGGCGAAAACTAAACTATTTTAATTGTATTAATGCTAGCCAATATTGCTTAAAGCCTTGTCATTTCGATATGGCTATAAAATGGATTAATTGAATTATGCTACACACGCTTTCAATTCGAGATTTTGTCATTGTTGATCGGCTTGATCTTGATTTTCAATCCGGATTTACCGTGCTGACAGGTGAAACCGGAGCAGGTAAATCTATTTTAATCGATGCGCTATCCCTTGCATTGGGTGCGCGTGGCGAAGGTGGTGTTACTCGAATTGGCTGTGATAAAGCTGAAATTAGTGCAAGTTTTTCATTGCAAAATAACGATGATGCTTTAACTTGGTTGGCTGCGCAGGAAATTGCCCACGATGAGCCTGAGTTGTTACTGAGGCGTGTCATTTATGCTGATGGACGTTCGCGCGCTTTTATTAACGGCACTTCAGCAACGATGCAGCAACTCAAAGAGTTGGGTGAGTTTTTAGTTGATATCTACAGCCAAAATGCCCATCATTCTTTACTCAAGCCTGCAACGCAACGCCAAATTCTAGATGAGTTTGGCGGCTTGTTTGATGTAGCCACTCAAGTTGCTGAGCAATATAAGCTTTGGCACCGCTTACACGTCACGCGCTTGGCACTGGAAAAGAACGCAGAAGCGTATGCGGATGAATTAGCGCTATTGCGAGATAACGTGCGTGAGTTGACTGCATTAGCATTTAATGCGGAAGAGTGGGCTGCGCTCCAGCATGAGCATATGCTTCTTTCAAATGGCGCTAGCTTAATTGCTAGTGGAGAAGCTTGTGTAGAGTTACTCAGTGAAGGTGAGTTGTCAGCGTTAAGCTTGTTAGCGCAAGTGCAGCATCATCTGCAAAGCATGCATACCTACGATGCTAGTCTGGGTGAGGTCACCGAGTCTGTTGATTCGGGCATGATTCAGCTGCAGGAAGCTAGCAGGTCTTTAAATCGATATATTCAGCGTACGGAGTTAGATCCTGCGCGTTTGAGTGAGGTGGATGCGAGAATTCAATCGATTCACTCCGCGGCACGTAAGTATCGGTCTCGCGTAGAAGATCTACCAGCTCTACTGGAAAGCTGGCAAGCTAGAATGTTAGAGTTGTCTGGTATTGCGGATGACGGTGCGCTTGCGGAGCAGGAGGCCGCGGCATTTGATGCGTATAAAAAACAGGCTGAGAAACTAAGTGCAGGTAGAAAAGATGCTGCATTAACCTTGCATCAAAAAATTACAGCAGAGATGCAGCGCTTATCCTTAAGCGGAGGGCAATTTTGGGTGGAGTTGGCGCCAGTCGCACCAAGTGTTAATGGTTTAGAGCAGGTCGAATTTTTAGTGGCTGGACATGCCGGCGTCGCGCCACGTCCCTTAAGTAAAGTGGCTTCAGGTGGCGAGTTGTCTAGAATTAGTCTGGCGATTCGTGTGGTGACTGCGCAGCAGGGTAGTGTGCCAACCATGATTTTTGATGAAGTCGATGTTGGTATTGGCGGCGGAGTGGCTGAGGTGGTTGGTAATTTGCTCAAGCAATTAGGTGAGCAACGTCAAGCGTTAGTGATTACACACTTGCCACAAGTTGCAGCACTTGGTAAGCACCATTTGCGTGTAAGTAAATCTCAGGAAAATGGTCAAACTTTGAGCACTATTAATTCGCTGAGTGCTGCTGACCGCATAGAGGAAATTGCGCGAATGTTAGGCGGGATTGAAATTACCGAAACAACAAGAGAGCATGCGAAGGAGATGTTGTTAAGGTAATTTGTCGCTATAGTTGTGAGTGGCCAGTTGCTTACTCTTTACTTTCACAAGGCTGTTTAGTACAAACGCCGTAAATAGTAAGCGAGTGATCCTGCATGGTAAAACCCAGTTTTGCGGCTGCAGTTTCTTGCCTCTTCTCAATTTCAGGATCGTAAAATTCTTCAACACGACCACATTTGATACAGACGATATGGTCATGATGTCCCCCGCTGTTGAGTTCAAACACAGCTTTTCCGCTTTCAAAATGGTGTCTGACTAACAGGCCTGCTTGTTCAAACTGAGTGAGTACGCGATATACAGTTGCTAGCCCAACATCTTCACCAGAGTTAATCATGATTTTGTAGATGTCTTCAGCAGATAGATGGCGGTCTTTACTATTTTCAAATAGGTTTAGTACCTTGAGTCGCGGCAAGGTGGCTTTTAATCCCGCATTTTTTAAATCTTTTTGATCTTGCATAATTTTAGATTGTTCACAATTAGTAAAGTTGGATGTTTTTGCTTGAGGCGCTACGTGGTATATTAACGCTAATTCAAATTAAAGTCATGATATGCGTTATTTTTCTACTTTACGTTATCTAGTTGTTTTGCTGGCGCTACTGTGTTCTGCATGTGGTACTGCATTGCCAAGCATTAAGCCATATAAATTAGATGTCCAGCAAGGCAATGTGGTGACATCCAAAATGCTATTGCAATTGCGTCCTGGTATGACGAAGTCGCAAGTTCGCTTTATTATGGGTACGCCACTTATTCAAGATAGCTTTCACGGTAACCGTTGGGACTACGTGTATCAAATGCGAGAGGCTGGAAAGATCACTGAGCAGCGTCGCGTTATTCTTGATTTTGAGAAAGATTTGTTGAAAACTGTGCGTGGTGATGTGATTCCAAGCGGTAGTAGTAAATCCGAAGGCGCAGACACAAACCCTAATACTGGTACCCGGGTAGTCGAGCCCTATAAGAAGCCAGAAGAAAAAAGCTTAATCAATAAACTGAAATTTTGGGAAAAAGACGATGCTGCACAAGCTAAGTCTGTTGTAGAAAAGGAAAGTGTCATTAAAGACGCTGGCGCAGAGAAGAAAGATGCTGGTGCGGAGTTAAGTACGCCAGTGATAGTGCCAACTGAAGCAGCTTCCGATGTTGATGCCTCTAGATCAATGCTTGCGGTTCCTTTAGAAGTGCCTGTTGCACCATCTCCTGTGACGAATGTGGTTGATGCGCCTGTCGTGCCTATTGCTGAGGAAAGTCAAGCAGCAACTTTATCCAATGAGGCTGTAGTGTCGAGAGGGACTGATGTTGCTGGTGATACTTTGTCTCCGAAGGCTGAGCCAGCGGTGGTTGTGCCGCCAGTTGTTGATCAACCAGTTAACTCACCATTTTATGACTCACCGTCAGGAATGTTGTTTGATCGTCAGTTACGTTCATTAATTGAAGATGAGTTGGAATCAGAGGTGGCTGCAGAGATTCCTTCAACCCGTGTAGGCAACAAAACAGCACCAACACCAAAAGGCTTGCCACCAGAGAATGAGCCTAGCTTTTTTGATCGCATGTTGGAAAAGATTGGTTTTTAATCTTTTTTAGAAGTAATTTATAGAATTTGATAGGTTGTTGATATGGGTAATCCGTTAAAAGTTGTCATTGCTGGTTGTTCTGGACGTATGGGGCATGCTTTGTTGGAAGGTGTGTTTGCGGATACTGAGTTAGTGTTGCATGGTGCTTTAGATCGTGCGGATAATGCTCACCTTGGTCGAGATGTTGGTGAGCAATTGGGTCGAGTGTCAGGTGTTAAAGTGGTTTCTGATATCGATATTGCACTAAAGGATGCTGATGTGCTGGTTGATTTTACGAGACCAGAAGCAAGTATGATTTACCTTGCTGCATGTCAAAAACATGGTGTGAAAATGATTATTGGTACGACAGGGTTTTCTGCTGAAGAAAAGAAAGTCATCGAGGCTGCTGCAAGAAATATTTCAATTGTGTTTGCACCGAACATGAGTGTGGGGGTGACGTTGCTGATTAACCTGGTTGAGCAAGCTGCCCGCGTGCTAAATGAGGGTTACGATATTGAAGTGGTGGAAATGCATCATCGACATAAAGTAGATGCGCCATCTGGAACAGCTTTGCGTTTGGGTGAGGCTGCTGCGCAAGGCTTAGGTCAAGATTTGAAAGATTGTGCAGTTTATGCACGCGAAGGTGTGACCGGTGAACGTGAGGCTGGCAAAATTGGTTTTGCAACTTTACGTGGTGGGGATGTGGTTGGTGACCATACTGTTGTGCTTGCTGGTATTGGGGAGCGTGTAGAGCTTACCCATAAAGCGAGCAGTCGTGCTACTTTCGCGCTGGGTGCATTGCGCGCTGCCAAATATTTAGCTGATAAAACATCTGGCTTATACGATATGCGAGATGTATTGGGCTTACGTTAATAACGCCAAATGGTGCGAGTCTATCGTCACTTCTACATGGTTTTACTCAGCATCCTTGGTGCTGTATTTGTTTGGTCTGCGATTAATCCTGCTGATAGGTTAACATGGGTGCTAGAAGTGGCCCCTGTAGTGATTGCATTACCCCTGCTGTTTTTTACTTATCGTTCCTTTGTTTTTACTCCCCTAGTTTATGCGTTGATCTTGATTCATGCGCTCATCTTATTGGTTGGCGGACATTACACTTATGCTGAAGTGCCTTTATTTAATTGGTTGCGTGACACGTATGAACTCTCACGTAATTATTACGATAGGGTTGGGCACTTTGCACAAGGTTTTGTGCCTGCGATGGTCGCTCGTGAAATCTTATTGAGAAAGTCTCCATTGGTGGCTGGTCGATGGCTATTTTTCATTGTGAGCTGTATTTGTCTCAGTATCAGTGCCTTTTATGAGTTTATCGAGTGGTGGGTAGCGGTTTATGAAGGCGGCGCTGCGGATGCTTTTTTAGGAACACAAGGCGACGTGTGGGACACGCAGTGGGATATGTTGATCGCATTGGCGGGGGCTGTCACCGCGCAAGTGTTTTTAGTAAAAGTTCATGATCGGCAGATGATGAATGTCTCACGTTGACATTGATTAGTCGGAATTTTTTCGCTATAATTCGTTAATTCTGAAACGGGAAGAGTATATACAAGCTCCTCCCGTTTTGCACATCTGCCATCTGTTCATGATGGACTAAAGATTAGAAGTTTTTAATGTCGTAAATTTTAATTATCGTAAAACCGAGGAGTTATTGTGTCACAAAACCTGCCCGCCATACTTGTACTAGCAGATGGAACCGTGTTTCGTGGCATGTCGATCGGAGCTTCTGGGCATGCTGTAGCTGAAGTTGTGTTTAATACTTCGATGACAGGCTACCAAGAAATATTGACAGACCCATCATATACCAAACAAATTGTGACACTGACTTATCCGCATATCGGGAACTATGGTGTTAACAATGAAGACGTCGAATCTGGCAAAGTTTATGCCAGTGGTTTGGTCATCAGGGATTTGCCACTAATACACAGTAACTTTAGAAATACACAGTCTTTATCTCAATATTTAGTCGCTAATAACGTGGTGGCGATTGCTGATATTGACACGCGTAAATTGACAAGAATTTTGCGTGAAAAAGGCGCACAAACAGGCGTAATCGTTGCTGGTGAGTCTGATGAGGCTACTGCACTTTCATTAGCGACTCATGCAATTGCCGGCTTCCCTGGCTTGGCTGGTATGGACTTGGCTAAAGTAGTGAGTTGTGATAAACCATATCAATTTACTGAAGGTGAGTGGGCCCTTGGTCAAGGCTTTGCTAAAGCGCCCCAAGAGCAATTTCATGTGGTTGCATTTGATTACGGCGTTAAACGTAATATTTTACGTATGCTGGTTTCACGTGGTTGTAAAGTGACTGTTCTGCCTGCACAAGCAACTGCAGAAGAGGCGTTGGCGCTTAACCCTGATGGCGTGTTCTTGTCAAACGGCCCTGGAGATCCTGAGCCATGTGATTATGCAATTTCTGCAATCAAAACAATTGTAGATAAAGGTATTCCGACTTTTGGTATCTGTTTAGGGCATCAACTTTTAGCGCTTGCTTCAGGCGCTAAGACGCTTAAAATGAAATTCGGACATCATGGTGCGAACCATCCGGTCCAAGATCTTGATACGAAGCGTGTGTACATTACAAGTCAAAACCATGGTTTTGCAGCAGATGCCGCTAGTTTGCCAGCGAATATCAAAGTAACACACGTATCGTTATTTGATGGAAGCTTGCAAGGGATTGCGCGTACGGATAAGCCAGCATTTAGTTTTCAGGGGCACCCAGAGGCTAGCCCTGGACCAACGGAAATGAGCTATCTGTTCGATAAGTTTATTGAGTTAATGCGCACCAGTAAATAAAATTCATCCGCCTATCTTTTAAGTTAAGGCTGGTGAGTGGGTTTTCACAAAAGAGCGAACTGAGATAGTGAAAAGCTGCCCACCTTTTGATTGCTGTGGTGTTTTCAGCAATAGTAGTTTTTGTATGATATTAGGCGTTACACAGATTCGCATGTGTTGATGCAAGATAAATTCGATAACAAGATAAATTCGTTAAAAAGTAGATCTAATGGCAAAACGTACAGACATAAAATCAATTCTTATCATCGGTGCTGGTCCAATTGTAATTGGTCAGGCTTGTGAGTTCGACTACTCAGGGGCGCAGGCGTGTAAAGCGCTGCGTGAAGAGGGTTACCGTGTTATTTTGGTTAACTCTAACCCTGCAACGATTATGACCGATCCTGAAATGGCGGATGCTACCTATATCGAGCCAGTCACTTGGCAAGTGGTTGAGAAAATTATTGAAAAAGAACGTCCAGACGCCCTGTTGCCTACCATGGGTGGTCAAACAGCGCTGAACTGTGCTTTGGATTTAGATAAGCATGGCGTGTTGGCTAAATTTAACGTTGAGCTAATTGGTGCTTCAAAAGAGGCGATTGATAAAGCGGAAGATCGTCAGAAATTTAAAGAAGCCATGACCAAAATTGGTTTGGGTTCTGCGCGCTCTTCTATAGCACACAGCATGGAAGAAGCATTACAGGTGCAAGCCAGCATTGGTTACCCAGCGATTATTCGTCCATCATTTACCATGGGTGGTAGTGGTGGTGGTATTGCTTATAACCGTGAAGAGTTCATTACGATTTGCGAACGTGGTTTGGACGCATCGCCAACTAATGAGTTGTTAATTGAAGAATCCCTACTCGGCTGGAAAGAGTATGAGATGGAAGTGGTGCGTGATTCTGCTGATAACTGCATCATTATCTGTTCAATTGAAAATCTGGATCCAATGGGTGTGCATACAGGCGACTCTATCACCGTAGCGCCAGCACAAACACTGACAGATAAAGAATACCAAATTATGCGTAACGCCTCACTGGCAGTGTTGCGTGAAATTGGCGTTGATACTGGTGGTTCAAACGTTCAGTTTGCAATTAATCCAGATGATGGCCGCATGATTGTGATTGAGATGAACCCGCGCGTGTCTCGTTCATCAGCGCTTGCTTCAAAAGCAACAGGTTTCCCAATTGCTAAAGTGGCCGCAAAATTGGCTGTAGGCTTTACCTTGGACGAGTTGCGTAATGAAATTACCGGTGGTGCAACACCTGTGTCATTTGAGCCAAGTATTGATTACGTAGTGACAAAAATCCCTAGATTCGCCTTTGAAAAATTCCCACAAGCAGACTCTCGCCTCACAACGCAGATGAAGTCAGTTGGTGAAGTCATGGCTATCGGTCGTACATTCCAAGAGTCGTTCCAAAAAGCATTACGCGGCCTTGAAGTTGGTGTGGATGGCTTGGACGAAAAAACAACGGATCTAGATACCATCACCAAAGAAATTGGTGTGCCTGGTCCTGAGCGTATTTGGTACGTTGGGGATGCGTTCAGAATGGGCTTGAGTGTTGATGAAGTATTTAATATTTCCAAAATTGACCCATGGTTCTTAGTGCAGTTGAAAGACATTATTGACCGTGAGCAAGCACTAAAAGGCAAACATATTGCTGATTTAGATAAAGCGGCTTTATTACAACTGAAGCGCAGGGGCTTTTCTGATAGGCGCTTGGCTAAGTTATTAGATACTGACCAGCATGCTGTGCGTGCATATCGTCAAGCATTGAGCGTGCGCCCTGTGTATAAGCGCGTAGATACCTGCGCAGCTGAGTTTGCGACGAATACTGCCTATATGTACTCTACTTATGAAGAAGAGTGTGAGTCCAAACCTACAGATAAAAAGAAAATCATGGTGTTAGGTGGTGGTCCGAATCGTATCGGCCAAGGTATTGAGTTTGACTACTGCTGTGTGCATGCTGCATTTGCAATGCGTGAAGATGGTTATGAAACCATTATGGTGAATTGCAACCCTGAAACAGTTTCTACTGATTACGATACTTCAGATCGTTTGTACTTCGAGCCAGTCACGTTGGAAGATGTGTTAGAAATCGTTGCACTAGAAAAGCCAGTGGGCGTGATTGTGCAGTATGGTGGACAAACACCGCTTAAGCTTGCGCGTGATTTAGAAAAAGCTGGTGTGCCAATTATTGGCACAACGCCAGATGCAATTGATAAAGCTGAAGACCGTGAACGTTTCCAGAAAATGTTGCAAGAATTAGGATTAAAACAACCACCAAACCGTACAGCCAGAACGCCAGAAGAGGCTATTCGTTTGGCAATGGAAATAGGCTATCCTTTAGTAGTGCGTCCTAGTTATGTGCTAGGCGGCCGCGCGATGGAGATCGTGCAGGAGCAAAGTCAACTTGAGCGCTATATGCGTGAAGCTGTTAAAGTTTCTAACGAGTCCCCAGTATTGCTTGATCGTTTCTTAAATGATGCGCTTGAAGTGGATGTGGATGCGTTGTCTGATGGGCAAGAAGTGATTATTGGCGGTATTATGGAACACGTTGAACAAGCGGGTGTTCACTCTGGTGACTCAGCATGTTCATTGCCACCATATAGCTTGTCAGCTAAGTTGCAAGATGAGCTACGCGTACAAACCAAGCAAATGGCAAAGGCGTTGGGTGTGGTTGGGTTAATGAATGTGCAGTTTGCGATTCAAGGTGAAACAGTATATGTCCTTGAAGTGAATCCTCGTGCATCTCGAACAGTGCCTTTCGTATCTAAGGCATGTGGTTTGCAGTTGGCTAAGGTTGCTGCACGCTGTATGGCAGGCCAAACACTTGCATCGCAAAATGTGACGCGAGAAATTATTCCGCCATTCTATTCAGTCAAAGAAGCCGTATTCCCCTTTATTAAATTTCCTGGCGTAGATACGATTCTAGGTCCTGAAATGAAATCAACAGGTGAAGTCATGGGGGTAGGCAGTACTTTTGCTGAGGCCTTCTTGAAATCACAGCTTGGCGCTTCAACTAAGCTACCTGAAGGTGGTCGCGCATTTATTAGCGTGCGCAAAGAGGATTACCTGAAAGTAGTGGAAATTGGCCAGCAGCTTCATCAGTTGGGTTTTGAGTTAGTCGCTACAAAAGGCACAGCCTCGGCATTAGTTGAGCATGGCTTAAAAGTGCAAGCAGTTAATAAGGTGGCAGAAGGTCGTCCACATATTGTTGATATGATTAAAAATGGTGACATAAGCTTTATTGTGAATGTGACTGAAGATAAGCGTGCTGTTGCAGACTCATATGAAATTCGTCGCACAGCGTTGCAAAATAAAGTGACTTACTACACGACCATTGCGGGTGCTAAAGCAGCATGTATTGGTATGGCGCATATGCAAGAGTTGCAGGTAGAATCATTGCAGAACTTGCATAAACAGCTAAGCTAAAATAAACTAAAGCTAATTAGTATATAATCAATTTTACTTTTGAAACCACGCTCATGTGAGTGTGGTTTCTTTTTTATTCGAGGGTGTAGTATGGCATTGAGTCAATTTCCGGTAACTATTCGCGGTGCAGAATTGTTAAAAGAAGAATTACAGCGTTTACGTGGTGTTGATCGTCCAAATATTATTCAGGCAATTGCAGAAGCACGTGCACAAGGTGATTTATCAGAAAATGCAGAATATGAGTCAGCAAAAGAACGTCAAAGTTTTATTGAAGGACGCATTGCTGAGTTAGAGGCAAAGCTGTCTAACTTGCAGATAATAGACCCGCAAACATTAAATGCGGAAGGCCGTGTTGTGTTTGGCGCAACAGTTAATATTGAAGATTTAGATTCAGGTGATAATAAAACTTATCAAATTGTTGGTGAAGATGAAGCTGATATTAAGAATGGTAAGATTTCAGTAAGCTCACCAATTGCACGTGGTTTAATTGGAAAATCTGCAGGAGATATTGCAGAGGTTTCAGCACCTGGTGGCGTAAAAGAGTATGAAGTGCTAGATGTGCTGTATATCTAAATAAAGGTGAAGCTGTGGCTTATCGACTATCTTTGATTTTTATTGCTTTGTGGGCAGGTGCTTTATGGAGCACTGGCATGAGTGCATATGTGCTTTTTGATAGTCTACAAGACAAGCAGTTGGCAGGTAGTCTTGCTGGGAAGTTATTTAATGTTGTGACATATATCGGCTTTGCGAGTGCATTTTATTTGCTTATTCATCGCTTGGTGCAGTTTGGTACATCAGCACTTAAACAGTCGTTCTTTTGGGCTGTTTTTGTGATGTTGCTATTGGTGCTGGCCGGTCACTTTGGTATTCAACCTATATTAGAAGGGTTGAAATCTCAAGCTTTTCCAGCGGATGTGATGCAGAGTGTATTTGCGGATAGGTTCAGAAACTGGCATGGTGTTGCCAGTTTAGCCTATGTATTTGAATGTGTGCTTGCGATTGTGATGGTACTAAAAGCACGCTAATGCTTGATTGCTAAACAGTTCAAACAAATCGGCCTACTTCTTGGAGCAGGCCGGATGTATTAAAGTTTAGGAATTACCACTTTAGCACTTTCTTTGATAGTGCTGCTTGCACGGTAGAATACCAGTTGTTTCCCAATGTGATGCACAGCAATAGCATTAGTAAGTTTGCAGACTTCATCAAACATAGCCTTCCGTGCCTCACGGTCATCCCCAGCTACTTGCACTTTAATGAGTTCATGAGCATTTAAGTTAAGTTCGATTTCTTTAACTACATTTTCCGTTAAACCGTTATTGCCTATCATGACAACTGGGTTTAAGCTATGAGCAAGGCCTCGTAGGTGTGCGATTTGTTTGGTACTTAGTTTCATATTTTTTAGCAGTATTAATTAGTTAACTATTTTAACACGAAGCAATGTTTATTTGATGGCAAAGTATCAACAATGAAACCTACACGTACCAGTAAAGCTTGGATGCAAGAGCATCTAAACGACCCTTATGTAAAACTTGCGCAAAAAGATGGATATCGTGCACGAGCAGCATATAAGCTCATGGAGATAGATGATAAAGATAGGTTAATCAAGCCTGGCATGACGATTGTGGATTTGGGATCTGCCCCGGGCAGTTGGTCTCAAGTTGCTGTGCAGCGCTTAAAAGGACACGGAAAAGTAATTGCGCTTGATATATTGGACATGAGCCCAATTGGTGGCGTGACCTTTTTGCAGGGCGACTTCCGTGAAGAGTCAGTGCTTAGATTGTTAGAGCAAACATTAAATAATGTGAAAGTAGACCTTGTAATTGCAGATATGGCCCCCAATATCAGTGGAGTAAAAGATGTGGATCAGGCTGGCGCTGCTTATTTAACAGAGTTGGCATTGGATTTTAGTCAAGAGTGGTTGAAACCAAGTGGAAACTTTTTGGTCAAGGTATTTATAGGTGCAGGTTTCGAAGAAATTTTGCAAAATATGCGTCAAATGTTTGATAAAGTAGTGACTCGTAAGCCAAAAGCATCACGTGATAGAAGCAGTGAAGTTTATTTGCTAGGAATAGGTCGTAAACCTTAAAAAATTGGGTTAAACTGCTTTTATAAGACCTAAAATACTTAAGAAATTTAAGCGTAGTAGTTGTTGATAAAAGGATAAAGATTTTGAACAACGTGTTTAAGAATGTTGCTATTTGGTTAGCAATCGCCATGATACTGATGGCGGTATTCAACTTGTCTGGCGTAAAGGGTAACGCCGACGACCAAATTGTATATTCACAATTTATTCAAGACGTTAAAGACGGACGTATTGCCAAAGTGCAGATAGATGGCCGCGTGTTGCGTGGCACTACCCAAGAGGGTAAAAAGTTCAATACTTACGCACCTTCTGATCCTTGGCTTGTATCTGACTTACTTAAATACAATGTTGCGGTTGAGTCTAAACCTGAAGAAGAGCAATCATTGCTCATGAGCATTTTTGTGTCATGGTTCCCGATGATTTTACTGATTGGTGTTTGGATATTCTTCATGCGCCAAATGCAAGGCGGTGGTAAAGGTGGTGGCCCATTCTCTTTTGGCAAAAGTAAGGCTCGTCAATTAGATGAAGGTAACAACCACACAACATTCGCTGATGTCGCAGGATGCGATGAGGCTAAAGAAGAAGTATTTGAGTTAGTAGAATTTTTGCGAGACCCATCGAAATTCCAGAAGCTAGGTGGTCGTATTCCACGTGGTGTGTTAATGGTAGGTCCTCCAGGAACAGGTAAAACCTTACTGGCGCGTGCCATTGCGGGTGAAGCTAAAGTTCCATTCTTTACGATTTCGGGTTCAGATTTCGTCGAAATGTTTGTTGGGGTTGGTGCGTCACGTGTGCGTGACATGTTTGAAACTGCTAAAAAGAATGCACCATGTATCATTTTTATTGATGAAATTGATGCGGTTGGTCGTAGCCGTGGTGCAGGCACTGGCGGTGGCAACGATGAGCGTGAGCAAACACTCAACCAAATGTTGGTTGAAATGGACGGCTTTGAAGCTAATTCTGGCGTGATTGTGATTGCGGCTACTAACCGTGCTGATGTCTTGGACAAAGCGTTGTTGCGTCCAGGCCGTTTTGACCGCCAAGTAATGGTCGGGTTGCCTGATATTAAAGGCCGTGAGCAGATTCTATTAGTGCACATGCGTAAAGTGCCGATTGATCCTGATGTTAAAGCAGATATCTTGGCACGCGGCACGCCTGGTTTTAGTGGTGCGGATTTGGCAAATCTTGTGAATGAATCAGCATTATTTGCTGCGCGTCGTAATAAGCGCACTGTAGATATGCAAGATTTTGAAGATGCTAAAGATAAGATTTTCATGGGGCCTGAGCGTAAGTCGATGGTGATGCGTGAAGATGAGCGTCGTAATACCGCTTACCATGAGTCTGGGCATGCAGTAGTTGCTAAGTTGCTACCAAAAGCAGACCCTGTGCATAAAGTGACGATTATGCCGCGCGGTTGGGCTTTAGGTTTGACATGGCAGCTACCAGAGTTTGATCGCATCAGTAACTACAAAGACAAAATGTTGGAAGAGATTTCTATTCTGTTTGGTGGCCGTATTGCAGAAGAAATCTTTATGCATCAAATGTCTACAGGTGCCTCAAACGATTTTGAACGTGCGACAAAACTAGCGCGGGATATGGTGACGCGTTATGGTATGAGTGATGCAATGGGCACGATGGTCTACACCGGAAGTGAGCAGGATTCATTTTTTGGTAGTATGAGCTCTAAAACCGTTTCAGAGGCGACACAGCAAAAAGTTGACGCTGAGATTCGTCGCATTCTTGATGAGCAATACAATATTGCGCGTAAGCTGCTTGAAGATAATAGCGATAAAGTTGAAGCAATGACAGCTGCTTTATTAGAGTATGAAACGATTGATGCAGACCAGATTAATGACATCATGGCTGGTGTACCTGTGCGTGAACCAAAACCACGCCAAGCTAAAGTTCCTCCAGCGAGTGATGCAGGATCTTCTGGACCAAGTGCGGCACCTACAGGAGCGCCTCAACATAGCGCGAATACCTAAGTTAATTAAATTGCTAATATAGGGGTTGACTTAGTAATGAGTTGAAAAGGCTAGATTTAATCTAGCCTTTTTTATTGGCTGAAATTGTGAACAACTGCATCAGCGTTGACTCATAGTTTTAGGTTTAGTTTAAACACCATGCTTAAACTGTTAGCAATGACTTTACGCGCTAACGGCTTTTATGCAGATTTAGTATAATTAGCATATGCAGACTCAATATCTATTTAATTGCGGTAAATATCAGCTCAACTTAGATCGACCTCATGTGATGGGGATTGTTAATGTGACGCCTGATTCATTTTCTGATGGCGGTAAATATTCCAGCACTGATCTAGCTGTGGAGCATGGTTTAGCATTAATTGCAGAAGGTGCTGATATTTTGGATATTGGCGGGGAGTCTACAAGGCCTGGTGCGCCACCTGTCAGTCTTGATGAAGAGTTAAGACGAGTGATGCCTGTTATCGAGGCATTAGCTGCGGTATCAACTGTGCCGCTGTCGATTGATACCTATAAGCCAGAAGTCATGCGTAGCGCGATTGCTGCAGGTATTGATATCGTGAATGATGTACGTGCGCTACAAGAAGATGGTGCTGTCGAAATCGTTGCTAATAGTGATGTTGGCGTATGTTTGATGCATATGCAGGGTATGCCGCAAACGATGCAGTTAGCACCAAGCTATCAAGATGTTGTGAGTGAGGTGGTGCATTTTTTATCAGACAGAATGCATGTAGTGACTTCGGCGGGCATTGCGATAGATCGTATTGTATTAGACCCGGGCTTTGGCTTCGGAAAAACCACTGCACATAATATTGCATTAATACAACATCTAACAGAGATTGACGCTATTGGTAGGCCTTTGCTGGTAGGATTATCGCGTAAATCCGTATTAGGAAAAATTGCTGGTGGCGATGAACAGCAACGTTTGCATGCTGGGCTTGCCGCTTCGGTAATATCAGCAATGAAAGGTGCTAAGATTGTGCGCGTACATGACGTGAAGGCGACAGTTGATGCACTTAAAATTGTCACGGCTGTGATGCCTGTTTAATGTGCACATTCGTTAGCAAGTTTTTTAAAGAAAATGGTTGGAAGAAATAGTGATGAGTAAAAAATACTTTGGTACAGATGGTATTCGTGGACGTGTAGGCGATGCATTAATTACGCCAGAGTTTGTCATGCGCTTAGGTTATGCAGCAGGGCGAGTGCTGACCAGTATTGATAGTCATTTAGCTAAAGGGGCGCACCCTGCTGTGTTAATTGGTAAAGATACTCGTATTTCTGGCTATATGCTTGAAGCAGCATTAGAGGCAGGCTTGTCAGCAGCAGGGGTAGATGTTTTATTGACAGGACCTATGCCAACTCCAGCAGTTGCTTATTTAACACGTGCGTTGAGAGCGCAGGCTGGTATTGTTATTTCCGCATCTCATAATCCTTATTATGATAACGGGATTAAGTTTTTCTCAAGCCTAGGTACTAAGTTGCCAGATGATGTTGAACATGCAATCGAGGCTGCGCTTGATGAGCCAATGCAAGTGATGGAATCAGCTAGGCTTGGTAAGGCGCGTCGTATTGATGATGCAGCAGGTCGCTATGTTGAGTTCTGTAAAAGTACTTTTCCTAACCAATTAGATTTGCGTGGATTAAAAATCGTTTTGGATTGTGCGCATGGTGCTACTTATCATGTGGCGCCACCTGTGTTTCATGAGCTAGGTGCGGAAATCGTTGTCATTGGCAACCACCCTGATGGCTTGAATATTAATGAAAAAGTGGGCTCTACTCATCCACAAGCGCTGCAGGAAACGGTAGTTAAGCATCAGGCAGATTTGGGTATTGCTTTTGATGGTGATGGTGACCGAGTAATGATGGTCGACCATGAAGGACGATTGTTAGATGGGGATCAGTTGCTTTATATTATTGCCGCAGCGCGTCAGCAGGTTGGTCTATTGCAGGGTGGTGTGGCTGGCACGTTGATGACGAATTTAGCTTTGGAACATAAGCTTGCCGCGATGAATATCCCTTTTGGGCGTGCAAAAGTAGGTGATCGCTATGTACTTGAACTACTAAACCAAAATAACTGGCAGTTAGGTGGTGAGAATTCTGGGCATATCTTAACTTTAGATAAACATAGTAGTGGGGATGGCATTATCGCCGCCTTACAAGTGTTGCACGCAGTGATTCAGACTGGTAAAACTTTAAGCGAGCTAGGTGCGGGCTTAACACTTTATCCGCAGGTGTTAATTAATGTAACGACTAAGCAAAAAATCGATTTGGATAATGCGTTGATTCAAGATGCAGTGAAGCAAGCTGAAGCGGAGTTAAAAGACTCAGGTCGTGTGTTGTTAAGAGCATCAGGAACCGAGCCAAAAATTCGCGTGATGGCTGAGGGTGAAAATCAGGTTCAGGTTAAAGCATTAGCCCAAGCCATTGCTGACGTAGTGAACCAGGTTGCATCTTAATCTATGATCTATCAGTTTTATTCGCTTAGCAGCAGGCTACAGTGACTTTATCAGCACCCAGATAGGACTGCTTTAGTTGTAGACATCTGATTTAATATTTCATTTACTTGTTGGGTTAAACCTAACTATTTTTATGTTCAATTCAACAAAGCTTCATTTGTTGTTCATCAATTCTTCATATTTCAATGACAAGCTAACTCCAGTTTAACTAACATTGGAGGTGAATGATGACATCTAAAATGCGATTGTATTTACATCGTATGCATCAGTTAGATAGCAATGTATGCGTAGCGGTTAATCATACAAGCCGCTATAAACTGGTGCGTGATGGTTTTAGAGTGGTGAGTCGATTGGGCGACGGTGTGTTCTGGTATGTGCTGATGACGACAATCTTAGTGATAAAAGGAAGTGATGGCTTAGTCCCAGTGTTGCATATGGGTTTGGCTGGGTTGTCTGGCACGTTGCTATATAAGTGGTTAAAAGGTAAAACCCTGCGTCCTCGACCTTATGAAGTTAGACAGGATATTTGGTTAACTGGGACGCCGCTTGATAAATTTAGTTTTCCATCAGGGCATACGTTACATGCAGTTGTGTTTAGTGCGGTAGCGATAAGTTACTATCCACAATTATCTGTCGTGTTGTTGCCTTTTACGCTAATGGTTGGGTTGTCTCGTGTTGTTTTAGGGCTACACTATCCTAGTGATGTATTAGCAGGTGCTCTTATTGGTGTCACGTTAGCGATGCTGTCTTTTCTAATAATCTAGTCGGATGCAACATCTGTGATCTGGTGTTTTAATCACCAAGTGATGATAACTGGTTTGGTTTTATAAAATATTGCACAGGTTGCGGGTGCGTTTGGCGTAAGTGATTTAAACATGCTTCACGCCATAGTTCTAATTGATCTATGCTGAAATTTTTTAGCTCAGCTTCATAAGCAGGTTGGCTTCCGTTAAGTACTTTACCAATATCAGCTAACGCTATCTGCGTTTTTGATACGTAGTAAATGAAATTGTGATTAACACTTCGGTCAATCACAAGTGCGATTCTGTGAATCATCTGAGGCAGTTTTATGCTTCTTAATAACCTATCACCCAATGCAAGACGCTTAATGGCAGTGCTGGTGATGTGTTCATCACAGTTAAAGTGCACTGAAATAAATCTCGTTATGATGGTGCTGTGTTTTTTTAGCAATCTATGTGGTGAGGTGTTGAGCAGTGGTGCTAGATAAGCATCCATTGCCCATTCAGAAGTGATGTGTGTAAACATTGTGTTTTTAAACCACATGGCTTCATGGGCTGGCACAAAATGATGATGCGCAATCACATCAATATATAAATGACTGGCATATCCGATTGCAATCGCAATTTCTTCGTCAGATTCAGCGTTGTTAATCAGATGGTGCGCGTTTTCCCATAAGTGGGTTTTTTTGAAATGTTGATGAATCAGCGCTAAGTCAGGGATACATGCGCCAGCCATTACTAGATCTGGGAATTTTTTAATCGCCCTTTGCAATTTTGGGTCTAATAGTGGCATTGCCCATAATAGTGATTGCGCAAAATAAAGATGGGTAAACAGACCCCATGCATTTGCATCAGCAGAATATGCAAAGCATGGAAGCCACCAGTAATATTTTTTAATGCATTCTGGTATTTTCATATCGGCCACTGTGCCAATGAGATGTGATACTAATATGACATTGTGATGATGTTTTTATGCAGTGGATGGAGGATGTTGTTGTATCTGCTTGTTCATGAAACTGTCATACAGCGTGTTTATATTGTTGATGACGGAATAGAATTTATTAACAAATAGGTGAACAACGCGTATGAAGATACTATTCATTTCTGATGTATATTTCCCACGTATCAATGGCGTATCAACTTCTATCAGAACCTTTGTTGAGCAAATGCAAGGCTTGGGACATGAAGTGCATTTAATCGCACCAGACTATGGTGTTTCCTCTCAAGATGAAACTTGGATCAAGCGTATACCAGCACGCAATATTTATTTTGATCCTGAAGACAAGCTCATGAAATATGGAGAGGCAATGCAACGTTTACCGGGGCTGCGTCGTGAAAAGTATGACATTGTGCATGTACATACTCCTTTTGTGGCTCACTATTTAGGGCTTGAATTGGCGCGCGAGTTAAATGTACCTTGCGTGGAAACTTATCATACATTTTTTGAAGATTATTTGCATCATTACTTGCCATGGATACCTAAACTAATGGCGCGAGGAGTGGCCAGAATGATTTCTAAGCGGCAATGTAATGCTGTTGATGCAATCGTTGCACCATCTCAGCCTATGCTTGATGTGTTACGCGGATATGGTGTAAATGTGAGTGCTGAAGTAGTCCCTACAGGCTTGCAAATGCAAAGCTTCAAGGCTGCTGACGGTAAGGCGTTTAGGCAAAGGTATGGGATTTCTTTGGAGCGGCCAATGCTCTTGTATGTGGGTCGTGTTGCGTTTGAGAAGAATATTGCATTCTTGATTGAAATGGCAAATGTATTAGTTAAAGAGGTGCCTGATGTATTGCTAGTCATCACCGGTGAGGGGCCAGCTGAAGCAAGCCTACATAAACTAACACAGCAACTTGGAATCTCAAATAACGTTAAATTTATCGGGTACTTAGATCGTGAGCGTGAGCTAAATGCTTGTTATCAGGCTGCAGATGTATTTGTGTTTGCTTCAAAAAGTGAAACGCAAGGTCTTGTGCTACTTGAGGCTATGGCACAAGGTACACCAGTGGTAGCGATTGCTGAACTTGGTACAGCATCAATATTGGTGAATGGTGAGGGTGCGCTGATTGCACCCGACAATATTAACCGGTTTGCAGAGAAGGTTAAGCATTTATTGATGTACCCTGAAGAGCGATTTGAGCTTGGTGTTCGTGCAAGATCCTATGTGCTCGCTAAGTGGACTGCGTCAATACAGGCAGAGCGCATGGTGCAGTTCTATGCTGATATTATGCATGCAAAAGCGTCAGCTAATAAGAATAGCCAGCTAACCATTACGCAGAAACACGTTGTGATTGATTAACTGATAATTGTACACGCTAGCGTAGGTGGAGATTAAATAACAAAGGCCAACATTGTTGGCCTTTGTTATTTACGTAAGAGTTTACTTGATTTGACTTTTACTAGCTAACTAGATGGATGAAGTTAGCTAGCTAGTAAAATATTTAGCCGAACTTACCAGTAATGTAATCTTCAGTTTCCTTACGGGTAGGACGTGTAAAAATACGGTCAGTTTCACCATGTTCGATCAGTTCACCTAAGTACATATAGGCTGTGTAGTCAGAAACACGTGCTGCTTGCTGCATGTTGTGCGTTACGACAAGAATCGTTAACTTATTTCGTAGCTCACTCATCAACTCTTCAATATTTGCGGTTGCGATTGGATCTAATGCTGAAGTTGGTTCATCAAACAGCATAATCTCAGGGTCGGTTGCCAAGGCACGTGCAATGCATAAACGTTGTTGCTGACCGCCCGATAAATTGAAGGCTAGGTCTTGCAGCCTGTCTTTTACCTCATTCCAAAGTGCAGCACCTTTTAATGCTTCCTCTACTTTATCGTCAACCACACGTCTGTTTTTCTCACCACGTACACGTAAACCATACGCCACATTTTCATAAATAGATTTTGGAAATGGGTTAGGTTTTTGAAACACCATGCTAATGCGCATGCGTACTTCAATTGGATCTACATTTTTTTCTAAGATATTAGTGTTATCTGGATGCATGATAATTTGACCATCGTACTTATTGCCAGGGTACAAATCATGCATACGATTAAAACAGCGTAAAAAAGTAGATTTACCGCAACCTGAAGGTCCAATTAGTGCAGTGATTTTATTTTCATATAAAGGCATTGAAACGTTTTTAACTGCATTGTTGCCACCGTTATAAAAAAAGCTGAGGTTACGTGCTTCAGCTTTTACAGGTGTAGTTGATGTCATCATGAGAATTTAGATTCCTATTGATATATATTGAGATAGTGAATGAATTACCACTTAATGTTTTTACGCATTTTGTAACGCATTCTGATGGCAAAGCCATTCATAATCAGCGTGACTAGAATGATAATCACACCTGCTGCAGCTGCGTTTACATGAAATGCCTCGCTTGGGCGTGATAACCAGCTAAACATTTGAATTGGTAACACTGTAAAGCCCGATGACAGCCATTCGAAGTTAAGGAACGGGGCTGATGTTGTTACTGGGGATGGCGGCAAGAACGCAATGAAGGTGAGCGCGCCAATTGTGATAATAGGTGCGGTTTCGCCAATAGCCCGTGCCATACCGATGATGACGCCAGTTAAAATACCGCCGAAAGAGTATTTAATCACATGGTCATACACTACTTGCCATTTGGTTGCGCCCACTGCGTAAGCTGCTTCACGAATCGCAATTGGGATGCTTCGAATTGATTCACGGGTTGCAACAATCACGACAGGTAAAATCAATAAACCTAGTGTTAAGCCTGCTGTCACGATACTTTGGCCTAAATCTAAAATGTACACAAATAAGCCCAGCGCTAATAAGCCGTAGATAATGGAAGGCACTGCTGCTAAGTTTGATACGTTAATTTCAATTAGATCAGAGAACCAGTTTTTTGGCGCGTACTCTTCAAGGTAAATAGCAGCCATGACACCCATTGGCACTGCTGACAAAAAAGTCACCAGCATCACGAGTGATGAACCAACTAATGCAGATAATAATCCAGCACTAGACGCGCGACGTGATGGAAAGTCCGTGTAAAAGCTTAGTGATAGTAACTTAGGGTAACCTTGAAGAATTAAATCAATAAAGAGCGTTAATAGTGTAATAAGACCGACCATTAAGCACAGTAAGCCAATGATAGAGAAAATATAGTCATTGAGTTTGTGCCGTTGAATCATGGCACGTACTTCTTGAAGATTTTCAGGGGATTGATTATTCATTTTTAATATCTCTCGCTATATTTCTTGCGTGTAATGTGGCCAATAATATTGAGTGTCAATGTCATTAGCATCAACACTAAGCCTGCTGCAAAAATACTTTGGTAACCAATACTGCCATGCGGTAAGTCACCCATCGCAACTTGCACAATATAAGCAGTAATCGTGGCCGCGGCATCCATCGGGTTAAACGTTAAATTTGGCTGCTGGCCAGCGGCAATAGCGACGACCATGGTCTCACCAATCGCACGTGATATGCCTAAAATGTATGCAGCAACAATTCCAGAAACTGCGGCAGGAGTGACCACTCTGATCGCAGTTTGAAAACGCGTTGCACCCATCGCGTAAGAGCCTTCTCGCATACTCATTGGTACTGCACGCATTGCATCCTCAGATAGCGAGGCAATGTATGGAATAATCATAATGCCAATCACAATACCTGAGCTCAGCATATTAAAAGTTGGCAAGTCTGGCATGATTTTTTGTAAAAGAGGTGTGATAAACAGCAGTGCAAAAAATCCGAACACAATGGTTGGTACGCCTGCGAGTAACTCTAGGATTGGTTTTACTGTTTCACGTACACGATGCGACGCAAACTCTGAAAGGTAAATGGCGCTAATGGTGCCGATAGGCACCGCGATTACCAGAGCAACTCCTGTCACCGTGAGTGTGCCAGAAACTAAGGGCAATATGCCGTAGCGTGGATTTTCAAACAATGGTGTCCACACGGTGTCCGTTAAAAACGCTGTAACAGAGACGTGTTCAAAGAACCCATAAGATTCATACAGCAGAATACCCATAATTGCTGCAGTCGTTAACACGGCAGAGAATGCTGCTAGCATTAAAATAAATTCGATTACGCGCTCTTTTAAATGGCGAGTAAAATTTTTTGATAAACGATCACTAATTTGAGGCGTTAATGAGTTATTTAGCACTTGGGTTACCGTATTCACGTTATATATACCAGCTAGTTTATATTATTTGTAAAACGACGATTGTTTGAAATACACATTTGTCAGTGTCTTCAAACAATCGTCAGCCAAGCATGTTATTTGATACGTGCTAGCAATTCTTCAATTTTTACACCTACTTCAGCTTTACCACCAAACCCTGTACCTGGTTTTAGTGCTTTCCAGTGAGTAATCACTGCTTTTTGCTCTTTAGCTGGTAGTGCAACGTATTTTACTTCTTCAATTAACGGTTTGCTATTTTCAAGGTAGTAGTTAACAAATGCCTTTACTTCTGGTTTGAACGCTGCAGCCGTTGCATTGACATAAATAAAGATCGGACGAGCAAGTGGTTGATAAGAGCCGTCTTCAATCGATGCTTTTGAAGGTAATACTGCAGGTTTTCCTGCTTTTTCGATAATTGCTACGGCAGTTAACTTGTCTTGGTTTTCTTCGTAGTAAGCGTAGCCAAAATAACCAAGTGCACCTTTGTCACCTACAACACCTTTAACCAAGACATTGTCATCTTCAGAAGCGGTAAAGTCACCGCGGCTTGATTTTGCCTTACCTACGATTGCCTCAGTGAAGTAGTCAAAAGTACCTGAATCAGCACCTGGACCATATAATTTAACTGGTGTATTTGGCCACGCTGGGTTTACTTGGTTCCAAGTCTTTACTTTACCCTGAGCTGCTGGTTCCCATAGTTTTTTAAGTTCAGCTGCTGTCATTTTCTTTGCGAACTCATTTTGCGGATTAATCACGACAGTTAAAGCATCATAAGCGACTGGTAGCTCAATAAACTGTACACCAGCTTCTTTACAAGCATCAATCTCTTTTTGCAAGATAGGGCGAGAAGCGTTCTGTACATCAGTTTCACCGCGGCAGAATTTCTTGAAGCCACCGCCGGTACCTGAAACACCCACTGTGACTTTAGTTTTTGTTGCTTTTTGAAACTCTTCAGCAACTGCTTCTGTAATTGGGTAAACTGTGCTTGAGCCATCGATTTTAACGATTTTTTCAGCAGCAATTGCCATGGTTGGTAGTGCAAATAATGATGCAACTAAACCGGCTATTGATGAGTATTTAGTAAACTGGGATTGCATGTGTTGCTCCTTATGAGAGTAGTCTGTTGTTAAACTTTACGTATCATATGAAGCTAATGTGACAATATAATGACAAAAAATAAATTAGCAAAATGGTCCAATAAAAAAAAGGCTCGAATAGAGCCCTTTTTTACAATCAGTACAAATTATGCGTGTGATTGATTACATAAAACTGCGACCTAAGTGATAGCTTGCTGCAGCCATTAAGCCTGCACATGGAATGGTAAGCACCCATGCCCAAACAATTCTAGAAGCTAAGCCCCAGCGTACCGCAGAGGCGCGGCGAGATACCCCTACACCTACGATTGCACCTGTAATAGTGTGTGTGGTTGAAACTGGAATACCAAGCGATGTCGCTAAAAATAATGCGATAGAGCCAGAGGTTTGTGCGCAGAATGCGCCAGTTGGACGAACTTTGGTGATGCCCATACCCATGGTACGTACAATACGCCATCCGCCCATCAATGTACCTAGGCCCATTGCTAGCTGACATGAAATCACTACCCAAAAGGGCACATGAAAATCGCCGTGCAAGTAGCCGTTTGCAAATAGCAGCACGGTGATAATACCCATCGTTTTCTGCGCATCGTTCGCGCCATGGCCTAGGCTAAATAGAGAAGATGAAATAAATTGCATCTTGTTAAAGCGGTTTTCTGTTTTGTAAGGTGAAGACCTTTGAAATAGCCACAGCACAATGACTGAAAACAACATGGCCAGTATCATGCCGAATAAAGGTGACAGGACGATGGCAACACCGGTAGTAATTAATTTGCTACCGATAATAATTCCTTGAGTACCTGCATGTGCAACACCAGCACCTAGCAAGCCACCAATCAATGCGTGTGATGATGATGACGGGATGCCAAACCACCAGGTGATGATGTTCCATGCAATTGCACCAACTAGCGCGCCAAATATTACTGCATTGTTCACAATGTTGGGGTCGATGATACCTTTACCAACGGTATCAGCGACATGTAAGCCAAAAAACAAGAATGCACTAAAGTTGAAAAATGCTGCCCAAGCAACCGCAGCCTGCGGTGTGAGTAAGCGTGTTGAAACCATGAGTGCAATAGAGTTGGCTGCGTCATGGAAGCCGTTCATAAAGTCAAATATGAGGGCAACCACCACGAGAAACGCCATGATGAGAATTGCGTGATCCATTGTTTACCCCTTAGATGCGCTCAAGTACAACGCCATGGATTACATCTGCAACGTCTTCACAGCTATCAACTGCTTCTTCAAATAGATCGTAGAGTTCTTTTGAGCGGATTAAGGTACGAGCATCATCTTCTTCAGCAAATAAACGATGCATACCTGAGCGCATCACGTGGTCAGCTTCACCTTCAATGCTACTGATTTCTTCACATGCTTGTAAAATGCGGCCAGAATTTTTCATGTCTGGCAACATGCTTACGGCCTCACGTACTTTTTCAGATGCACGTAACAGTATTTGGCCTAGGGCTACCATTTCAGGGGTAAATGCGGTGTGACCGTATATTTTTGCGCTTTGTGGGATAGCTTCCATATAGTCGATGATGTCGTCTAACGCCATGGCAAGCTCACGAATTTCACGGCGGTCAAATGGTGTAATAAATGTTTTATGTAAGGAGAGTAAAATTTCTTTTGTGTATTCATCCGCTTCAGATTCGATTTTTCTAATTTCAGCAAAATGCTCATCGAATTTTTCGCTATCTCTTACTGCGGCCATCATGGCTAGTACTTTTGACCCTTTGACAGCACAGTCTGCTAGGCTGTTGAAAAGTACAAAGTAATTGTCATTACGTGGTGAAATTGCAGCCATTAATCGACCAAGTGCAGCATTTGCCATAGTTTTTTAACTCCCTTATTTGTTACAGTTTTGTTACTTTTAGATTAAAAATTCTTGAATATCGCAAGTTTAACCGTCTAGGCCGAAATCTGCGAGTATTTATATGTATTTAATAGAACTTTTTTGAGGGTCATCAATAACTTTTGTATTTGATAGAAATGATTAACAGCAGTGAGACGTCAATTATATTTTGTTGTTTTATGAATAGTAAGTGCTCGTTAATCCTGCAATATGGCGTGGTAAGCCTTTGCTGTATAATGACGTTTTTTAGCAACACGTAAGCATTATGGAAGCAGAACAACTCAATATTATTGCTAATCGCTTAAGCGATTTAGGCGAGCGTAACCTTGCTCTTCGGGGGTATCTTTGACTTTGAGACTAAGAGCCAGCGTTTAGAAGAAGTGAATGGGTTATTAGAAGACCCGAAAATTTGGGATGACAATGCCAAGAGTCAGGCACTAGGTAAAGAAAAACGTAGTCTTGAAATGGTGGTAGAGACCCTCACGCATGTGCAATCTGGGCTTAAAGACGCGCAAGAATTGTTTGAGATGGCGCGTGAGGAAAATGACGACGACACTTTACTTAGTGTTGAGCACGACTCACTTGCACTCGAAAAGCAAATTGCGGAGATGGAATTCAGACGCATGTTTTCTGGCGAGTTGGATTCTGCGAACTGTTTCATTGAATTTCAGTCTGGTAGTGGTGGCACTGAGGCACAGGATTGGGCCAATATGTTGTTGCGTATGTATTTACGCTACTGCGAGCGCAAAGGCTTTAAGGTCGAGGTGTTGGAAGAATCTGAAGGCGATGTTGCGGGTATTAAGGGCGCATCGATTAAAGTATCTGGCGATTACGCTTACGGTACGCTAAGGACTGAGAACGGTGTGCATCGTTTGGTGCGTAAATCTCCATTTGATTCTAATGCTAAGCGACATACAAGTTTCGCAAGTGTGCAGATATTTCCTGAAGTAGATGACTCGATTCAAATCGACATTAACCCTGCCGATTTGCGTGTCGATACCTATCGTGCCAGTGGTGCTGGTGGGCAGCATATTAATAAGACAGATTCTGCGGTGCGTATCACGCATATTCCCACCAATACGGTGGTGCAGTGCCAAAATGATCGTTCGCAACATCGTAATCGAGAAGAAGCGATGAATATGCTGAAAGGTGCGCTTTATAATTTAGAGTTGAATAAGCGTAATCAAGAAAAACAAGCGCTTGAAGATGCCAAAACCGATATTGGTTGGGGTCATCAGATCAGGTCTTATGTGTTAGACCAGTCACGTATTAAAGATTTACGTACTGGTGTGGAAATTGGCAATACGCAAGGCGTGCTGGACGGCGACCTTGACCCATTTATTACCGAAAGTTTGAAGCAGGGAGTGTAGTGTGAGTAACGTGCAAAATAATGAACAAAATAATCAACAGATGAATGAAGTGCCTGCCATTGATGAAAATCACGTGATCGCGGAGCGCCGTGAGAAATTAAAAGCAATCCGTGAAAATGCTAAATTAAATGGCAGTGTTGCTTTTCCTAATGACTTTAAACCAGAGCATCAAGCGGTAGCGTTACATGCTGAATTTGGTGGTTTTGATAATGAAGTGCTACAGCCGAGAGTTGTGCATGTGAGCATTGCTGGTCGCATGATGCTTAAGCGCGTAATGGGTAAAGCGAGCTTTGCCACGGTTCAAGATAGCACTGGTCGCATCCAATTGTTTGTGTCTAAAGATAACTTCACTGATGAAAATAGCGAAGCCGTTTATGAGGCATTTAAACATTGGGATTTAGGCGATATTATTGCGGCTAAAGGTTTGTTGTTTAAGACTAAAACGGGTGAGCTTTCAATCAAAGTCTCTGAGCTGCGTCTGTTGACTAAATCATTACGTCCGTTGCCAGAGAAGTTTCATGGTTTACAAGACCAAGAAGTTAAATATCGCCAACGCTATGTTGATTTAATGGTATCTGAAGAAACACGCGCAACCTTTATTGCACGTAGCAAAGTGGTTTCAGCGATTCGTAGCTTTATGCTTGAGAATCAGTTCTTAGAAGTAGAAACGCCAATGTTGCACCCGATTCCTGGTGGTGCATCAGCTAAGCCTTTTATTACACACCACAATGCATTAGACATGCAAATGTATATGCGTATTGCCCCTGAGTTATATCTAAAGCGTTTGGTGGTAGGTGGTTTTGAGCGTGTGTTTGAGGTGAATCGTAACTTCCGTAACGAAGGCTTAAGCGTACGCCATAATCCAGAGTTCACCATGATGGAGTTTTATGCGGCTTATACCGACTACCTATGGTTGATGGACTTTACTGAGCGTTGCATCCGCACGGCTGCAATTGCTGCTTGTGGTACTGCGGTATTGCAGTACCAAGGTCGTGAGTTAGATTTAAGCAAACCTTTCCAACGTTTAACCATTGTTGGCGCCATTCAAAAATATGCACCGCAATACACGCTTGAGCAATTGAACGATGCAAGTTTCTTGCGTGCAGAAATACTGAAATTTGGTACTAAGCCGTTTGACCATGCTGGGTTAGGTGCGTTGCAATTAGCTTTGTTTGAAGAAACAGCCGAAAGCCAGTTGTGGGAGCCTACCTATATCATTGATTATCCTGTCGAAGTCTCGCCTTTAGCACGTGCATCAGACAAAAACCCTGAAATTACAGAGCGTTTTGAGTTGTTTGTGACAGGGCGTGAAATCGCTAACGGTTTTAGTGAGTTAAATGACGCAGAAGACCAAGCGGCTCGTTTTCATGCACAAGTGAAAGCCAAAGAAGCGGGCGATCATGAAGCCATGTATTACGATGCGGATTTTATCCGTGCTTTAGAGTATGGCATGCCGCCCACAGGTGGCTGTGGTATTGGTATTGATCGCTTAGTGATGATGATTACGGATAGTGCAAGTATTCGTGATGTAATTCTATTCCCACATATGCGTCCAGAAGCTTAAGCATGAATATACTTTAAGCTTTATCGAGTAGTTTTACTTGGGCCCCGATTAGTGAATGCTAATCGGGGCTTTTTGTTGCATAAAAACAACATGTGAATAATTTATTTTTATAAATTTAGTTCTGTCATCAAACTGTCATACAGCTATCGCAAAATCCCTCCTGTTGAAAAAACGCAGTAAATAATTATTAAATTAAGAGGGAATTTAAATGAACTACAAATTACGTAGCTTGGTGGCAGCGACTATCACAGGTTCACTTATGTTAGGTCTTGCACAGCACGCTACAGCAGACTCTACTACTGATATTGTCAATGCGTTGGTGACTAAAGGGGTGTTAACCGAGGAAGAAGGTGCGTTGCTTACCAAGGGACGTGATAATGAAGTTGACACACAAAAGAAAAAAGAAAAGAAACAATGGTCAAACAAACTGTCTATCCGTGGTTACTTGCAAACACGTAATACTGCCATGGTGGGTGGTGATGACGTAGGTGTCAACTTGTTTTCAGATCGTTCAGTTGGTAATGATCGCTCACTAGGTGATCAAGATAAAAGCTTTTTAATTCGTCGTGCACGCGTTGTTATTTCAGGTGATGTAGGCGATCGCTTAGGTATTTATATCCAGCCAGATTTTGCTTCATCTGCTACTGGCGGCAATAATTTAGGACAGTTACGTGATTTTTATGGTGATTTGTATTTAACTAAAGACAAAGTGCATCGTATACGTGTTGGCCAATCTAAAGTACCATTTGGTTTTGAAAACTTACAATCTTCACAAAATCGTTTAGCATTAGATCGTGCTGATGCATTAAACAGTGCGGTAAAAGATGAGCGTGATCTAGGTGCTTTTTACTACTACACACCTGAAACAACACAAGCCATGTTTAAAGAAATTATGGACTTGGGTTTAAAACACAGTGGAAACTATGGTCAGTTTGCTCTAGGTGCTTACAACGGCCAAGGTGCAAACCAACGTGAAGTGAATGACAACTACCATATTGTAGCGCGCTATACTCAGCCTTGGAAAACAGAAACTGGCCAATTTTACGAAGCAGGTATTCAAGCTTATTCAGGTAACTATATCCCAGTTTCAACAGGTACTTACAGAAGAAGAAACCCTACAACAGGCGTTATAGCAACTACAGCAGCAGCACCGACTATTGCTGATAGAAACGGTATTAAAGATGAGCGCGTAGCGTTAAGCTTTATGATGTATCCACAGCCATTTGGTCTCCAAGCAGAATGGAACTGGGGTAAAACACCAGGTTTAGACATCAATAAAGGTACAAATGGGACTATTGAAGAGCAGAGCTTAAACGGTGGTTATGTGCAAGCAATGTACAAAATTGATAATTTCAAATTCCTAGATACAAATGGCACTTTAATTCCGTTTGTTAAGTGGCAGTACTATGATGGTTATAGCAAGGCAGAATCTAATGCAGCTCAAAACCGTGTAAATGATTGGGAAGTTGGTGCAGAGTGGCAAATTGCTCCTGAGGTTGAGTTTGTTGCATACTATCACCGTATGAAGCGCTCTAATCTAGTTCTTGGAGCAACTGCAGCTAATGCAGCGCTAGGTGGACCAAATACTGATTATGAAACATTTACTGCTGATGCTATACGTATGCAACTGCAGTTTAATTATTAGTAATCTGATGGTTGCTTAATAGTGAAACCGTCGTGTTAAATTGACGTGACGGTTTTATCTATTTTAATTAGCTTCAAATAGAAACCCGCATAAGCGGGTTTTTTTAATTAGTAAGATAATGGTTGAAAAGTATGTGTGAGTTAATTAAGTTTGCTGAAGAAAGAGTGACTTGCTGACTTATCAAAAGATTTAACGGTGAAGATTTTTATTTTTTAAAGGGTTGTCGTATTGATGAGAGTCACATTTTTGTCTATTTGGATGTTCTTCACTATGTTATTTTGCTCTGCACACGTCATTGCAAATAGTACGGAGGAAGATGGGCGTGTTTGGCTTAACATTCTGGCAAATGGGGCAACAGGTATCGATAAGTTGCGCTGGTATATGGAGCTACAGCCACGGTGGCGTGAAGAGGGTTCGCGTTTAGACCAAACATTATTACGTCCTGCAATTTATTATAAATTAACTGAGCAGAGTAGTCTGTGGGCAGGCTATGCCTATGTAGTAACAGACCCTGCAGGTAAATCTGCATTTGATGAGCATCGTGTATGGCAGCAATATCTATATCAGTTTGCACCTATTCGCAATATATCTATACAAAGCCGTACGCGTTTTGAACAGCGATATATTGAAAATTCGGATGATACAGGGTATAAGTTCAGACAAATGCTCAGAGTTGTAACACCGTCTGGTGTTCATTCCAAATTGAGCTGGGTGTTTTATGATGAGTATTTTGTAAATCTTAATCATACAGATTATGGTGCGCGAAAAGGTTTTGATCAAAACCGTGCATTTTTAGGTGGGAATTGGGCGCTTAATCCCGATACAAAACTAGAGATAGGTTATTTAAATCAGTACGTCAACACTAAGCAAGCTGATCTTGTGAATCATGTATTTTCAACCACCCTCAATTTTTCATTTTAGAGTTTAACTGAAAAAATTTATCTGTATTTAAATGCGGTCATTGATGTAGTAATAACCGCACTATAAATGTCTGTAACACTTCAATTTAATAATTTGCGTTACCACTCCCAGTTGAGAGCTTGTTAATGTTGAAGTCAGTACATGTTTAACTAAGACACTTTTTGATTTAATTGATAATCGTCACAGCTTAATCATGTTTTTTATTCATTAAGTTCATCATATACAAATGGTTAGCATAAATATTTCTCCATTCTATAGTCCAAGCATCACTAGGTTTTTGGTATTAAATTGATTGTCGATCATTATTGTTTTGCACCAGTTTGTACGATTTGCGCACTGTAAAAGTGCGTATTTTCAATTCATTATGCTTAGTTTTGATTGAAAAATAGCTGGTTATTACAGCTACTTTGAGCATATACGCCAACTGTAGCCATGTTTCTTAAAGTTGGAATGAGAATTGCTATTTATTCATGTAAGTAATCCTGTTTTGTATTGAATAAGTCTTAGTTGACTTGGTTTGATTGTAGCGAGGAGTGCATCATGAATAAACATCTTTCCGCTTTATTATGTACTGTATTGGTTCATTTGTTTTTTACAGGCATAGCATCCGCATTACCATCCTCTGAGATGGTGAGTAAGCTCAACGCACAAGTTTTGCGCGTACAGGTTAAACACAATAATGGCAGCAACGGTTTAGGCTCAGCGGTAGTGATTGCTAAAGGCCAAGTGGTGACAAACTGCCATGTGGTGACTGATGCGCATGATGTTGAAGTGATTGTGAATGGTATCGCACATGTTGCTACTGAAGTTAAGCCTGATTGGCATCATGATTTATGTATTTTGACAGTCTCTGGCTTGGATGCGCCTGTTGCAAAGATTGGTGCCAGCAAGAATCTTAAATATGAAACCCCAGTTTTTACTATTGGCTATCCTGATAAAACAACTGAACCAGTGAATACCTTTGGCGTAGTGAAGGGAATGTTTCCCATGGATGATAGTGTCGTGATTCGTGCGACCAGCCCATTTAGGTTGGGTGCCAGTGGAGGTGGTGTATTTGATGATACTGGCACTTTAGTGGGAATTATTACTTTAAAAAGCCGTGGTGACCAAGCGCATTATTACTACATGCCAGTAGAGTGGGTACAAGCTTTAATGGCTAAGCCTGCTCAGGCTTTGGGCGCTAAAAGCGAAAAACCTTTTTGGGCACTAAGCGATCATCAACGGCCTTATTTTATGAAGGTAGTTCAACCTTACCTCTCACATGATTGGAAATCATTGCTGACTGTTTCTAGTGCGTGGGTAAATGCTGAGCCTAATACTGCTGAGTCATGGTTTTATTTAGCGATGGCTGAATATGAAACTAAGGCTTACGATAAGGCAGAGGCGCATTTTAATAAAGTATTAGCACTGAATGAAAGCCATCGCCAAGCCGTTGAGTATTTAAATAAAATTAATGAAAGAACTGCTGGTATTAACGCTTCTCTCAATAAGTTGGCGTTATTATCTGACTAAATACTGGATTATCAATTTAATCAATTAATTATTCAGAAGTTTGCGGTAGATGTAATGCTGGCTTTATTTCAGCATTAAGTGCTTTTAGGTGACGGTACAAGATGCGTGTTTCTAGTAGGTTCCACACGCGTAACATTGCTTCTATTGTATCAAACGGTTTGGTCAAAAAGTCTTTGGCACCTAGTGCCAAAGCTTTTCTTTTTGCGCTAATTGTTGCGTCTGCTGTCAGCACTAATACTGGTAAATACTCATCTTTAGGGATATGACGTGATAGCATTTCTAGCACTGCATAACCGTCTAGTTCTGGCATCATTAAATCAAGCAAGATTAAATCAGGTTCAAAAGCTTTATATAGATCTAACGCGCGTGTAGAGTCTGCGGTACTGATGACTTGATGAAAGCCTTCCCTTGATAACAGATCCTCTAGTAGTTTTAAGTTAGCTTCTGCATCATCTACAATTAAAATCTTGGCATTTAATATATCAGCCTCGTTCATTTTATTTCCTGACTGTGGATTAACTCTCTTATTTGTTTATTAAACAAGGCGACATCAAGTGGCTTGGTCATGTAATACGCTACACCTGCGGCCTGCAAACGGCTTATTGTGTCGGGCAATGCGTCAGCACTTAAGATCATCATCGGGATATCTTTTAGGCGAGGTTCTGACATGACATAATGCACGAGGCTCTCTCCTGAACCATCTGGCAAGTTTAAATCAATTAACAACACCGATGGCTGCATCTCGTTTAAATATTGTTTAGCATCTTTTATTGTGGATACACAATGAATGCGTAAATCGCGTTGGCGTAAAATAATTGCTTCAACGAGTGCACGGTTGCTAATGTTGTCTTCTACATAAAGAATTGAGTGTTTGTTCGATAGATTAAGTTGTTTTGAATTTTCTGATTGTTTGGAAAGGTTGTTCGTTTCTGTATTGGCCTCGCATGCTGCAATCTCAACCCAAAATAAACTTTTATCATTCGCAAGATGAATGCTTCCATGCATGGCTAGCATAATCTGCTTAGACAACGCCAAGCCGAGGCCAGTCCCTTCCACTTTGGTGTTTTCCGCACCTAGTCTATCAAATGGGGTAAAGACTCTTTCCCTTAACCCGCTTGGAATGCCTGGGCCGTCGTCTTGCACCTCAATGACAATGTGATGATCACGACGATAGGCATTTAATTGGATAACAGAGCTCACTGGACCATATTTAAGTGCATTGGAAAGTAAGTTTAATACAACTTGCAGTAACTTCTGCCGGTTGGCCATTGCCCATAGGTTTGGCGCAATTGCACATTTAATTTCTATATCCCGTATTTTACCTATCGGTGCAATATAGTGAGTTGCCTCTTCTAATAAGCTACTCATCAGTGTAGGCGCTAATTCTAGTGAAACCTCACCAGATTCAATTCTTGCAATTTCGAGCACCTCATTAATCAGCTTGAGCAAATGTTGCCCCGCACCTTTAATGAGTGAAACGCTGTCACGTTGTTTTCCTGGCGACAGGTCTTGCTCCAGTAACTGAGCAAACCCTAAAATCGCATTCAATGGTGTTCTAAGTTCGTGGCTAGTTCTTGATAAAAACATGCTTTTTGAGGCGCTAGCTTCCTCTGCTTCCTGCCTTGCCTGCATCGCGTCGCTGATGTTTTTGGCTAGTAATTGCGATGCATGATCTAGCTCATCAGAAAGTTGCCCCAATTCATCTCGGCTACTTGAGGGTAAATCTAGCGCTTCTGCACGTGCCAAATGTCCCGCACTATCTCGTAGCAAGCGCACACGTTTGACGATGGTGCGTGAAAATATCCACACGGCAACGAGTGAGCCTATGATGCCTGCAATCGTGGCAATGAGCGTCGCTGAAATACTTTGCTGACGTTGTAGAAAAATTTCCTGCTGATCTTGCTCTACCAGTAGCGCTTCTTCTGCGTTAAGTGCTTCAATTTCATTTCGGAGCTTATCTAGTGTGTCAACTTGTGATTTAAATTGTGTAATTAACCTATCAGAGGCTATTTCTGAATCATGGTTTGACAGCGCTTTCAGATCTGCTAGATTTTTGGCCACTAGCGGTACGATGACGGATAAACGATGTTTTTGCTGATTACTTTCTAAGCGATCTTCTAATGTGTCGATAATCTCTGGCAGTATTCTTTCTGCTTCATAGAAAATGTTTAAAAAGTGTCGATCACCAGTAAGCAGATAGTCTCTCACACCTGTTGATGCTTCTAAAAGCTGGGAGTGTACTGTTTGAATGTCGCGTTGATTTTGTAAAGCATACTTTAGCTTGTTTTGTAGCATGGTTGATTCTAGTTCACGGATATAGAGTGAAGCCAACGATGCTAACAATACAGCCAAGGGCAGTGCAATCACAAACACACCTTTAAAACCAAGAGGTAAATCTTGCCATGCCTGCGCTGCCCAGTGCAGGGGGCGCAAAGTTTTTTTTACTTTATCTGGGGCGATTTGCTTATTCATCATCAAAATTATTGGGTATGCTAAAGTTGATTGCTCTTTAAGATTTCTAACTTATTAAGATTTATAACCAAGTTCAATTGCCTTCACCGCTGCTTGTGTTCTGTCTTTGACACCAAGCTTATTTAAAACCCGTTCTACATGTATTTTAGCAGTGCCAGACGCAATGCCAAGCTTGATGCCTAACTCATTATTGCTTAAGCCAGATGGAAGTAGCGCTAAGATTTCACGTTCTCGAGGTGTTAGTTTTTCTAGTATTGATAAATCTGCTTCACTGCGGGCTGGGCCTTGGTGTTGAGAGATGGCGAGTGCAATGAGCCCTGAAGTTGCTTGTAAGGCTTCTAATTCGGCTTGGTTGAGTACCAGCTTCTTACCTGATAGTGCTATCACGCCTTTACCATGCTGACCTAACGCGATCGGGATTAAACATTCATGATGCTGTACATCTGCATGTGTCCATAATTGTGTATTTTTATTTTCATGGACAGCAAATTGAACGGGATTCTTTAGCATCATGGCGAGTATCCCCATCATCGGAACTCTCGCACCTACTGGTAGCGTTTGTCCAATTTGGGTGTATATCACTAACTTGCCGGAATTTTCGATTGCTAAAACTGCGTGTTGTGCTGAGAGTAAATTACAGAGTGAGTGCAGTAGGTTATTAGCTGCGTTTACACTCCAGCCATAAGTAAATAATTGCTGACCAAAGTTAAGATATAAGCGTAAGTGTGTGTCGTTTGCCTGCGTTTCTTTTAGGCTTTGTCTAAGCGCACGGGCGCTACTGGGCTGATTGATGTTTTCATGTAGGTCATTTGGCATATGCTGATCAGTATACACCGTTATACCTATAACGGTAGATTTTTCGTTGACTAAAACCGTCCATAATGCACTCCATCAACAAAGCAATTAAAAGAACTTAAACGAACGTAGCGTAGTACTCTAGGAGAAAAAAATGAAAGCTTTAAATTTAGTAGCAGTTGTTTCTTCAGTAGTGTTATTAATGGCAGGTGCAGCACATGCTGATGAAACTTATAAAAATAACACCCACAACCATCACTTTATGGCGAAAAGACCATATCAGCAAGTCATTGCAAATAGTGATCAGAAAAAAGATCAACAATGGGAAGGTGCAACACTGATTGATGATGAAGTGAAGGGTGATATTGGTTCAAAAAACCGTAACACAATGCGCTTAAATATGTTGAGTAAACGTGCATACTAAAATAGTGTCACTGAATAGAGATAGAATAAATTGGAGAATGTCATGAAAAGTAAAAGTTTAATCACACTAATGTCTACAGCAGTTTTACTGGTAGCGGGTTCAGCTTATGCTGATGAGGATTACAGTCAAATTAATAAACAGAATTTGTCTAAACGTCCATATCAGCAAGTGCCAGCAGCTACTGAATACAATAAAAAAGATGGTTTTGAAGGTGCAACATTAATTAATGAAAATGCTGAAGCTGACGGAAAACATAAACAAATGCGTCTGAATATGCTGGGTAAACGCCCATATTTAGAGAAAAATACAGATTAATGTCATAGATATGTCATATTAAGTTTTTAAGCTTGCCCTGCCTTTCTTAGAGAGGTAGGGCTTTTGCGATTAAAAACAATTAATGTAGTATTCTTTAGCGTTATATAAATCTTATGAGCTGATTTTTATCATTTGAATAAAAAGGAATTAAAATAAAAAATGGATTTATTTAAAGAATTTAAAAACGACTTTCCAGCTAGTATTGTGGTGTTTTTTGTAGCGCTACCCTTATGTTTAGGTATTGCGCTTGCATCTGGAGCCCCTCTATTTTCTGGTGTGATTGCCGGTATTGTTGGCGGCATTGTGGTGGGTATGTTTAGTGGTTCCCAGCTCGGTGTAAGTGGTCCTGCCGCGGGCTTGGCTGTGATTGTACTTACTGCGATTGGAACACTAGGTTCTTTTGAGGCGTTCTTACTGTCTGTGATGGTCGCTGGTGTGATTCAGTTTCTATTGGGATATTTCAAAGCTGGTTTCATTGCTTACTTTGTACCTTCATCTGTGATTAAGGGGATGTTAACGGGTATTGGCTTGTTAATCGTACTGAAACAGATACCACATGCATTAGGTTATGATTTTGATTATCAAGGCAGTGAGTCTTTTGAACAAGCTGACGGTAGTAATACGTTTAGTGCTCTAGCCGATGCTTGGAATTTATTAACACCAGGTGCATTACTAATCGCTGCTATTTCTATGGTGATTCTAATTTTATGGGATACAACACTCACAAAGAAACATCGTTTATTTGAGATACTGCAAGGGCCGATTGTGGTGGTGCTGGTTGGTATTTTATTCAATTATCTATTTCAAACTGGTGTGCTCAATTTCTCATTGGCTGAAAATCAGATTGTTCAGCTACCCGTTGCCAATAACCTTGGTGAGTTTGTTGGACAGTTCACTTCGCCAGACTTTTCACAAATTACTAATATTGAAATATATAAAGTTGGTTTAGTGATGGCAATTGTGGCAAGTTTAGAAACACTATTGTGTGTGGAAGCTACTGATAAGCTAGACCCCGTAAAGCGCATTACACCAACGAATAAAGAGCTGAAAGCACAAGGTATTGGTAATGTGTTGTCAGGCTTGGTAGGTGGTTTACCTATTACGCAAGTGATTGTGCGTAGTTCTGCAAATATCACTTTTGGTGCAAAAACTAAACTGTCAGCGATTTTGCATGGTATTTGGCTGTTATTAAGTGCTGTGACGATTGCTGGTCTATTAAATATGATTCCTTTAGCGAGTTTGGCGGCAATTTTGATTATGGTGGGTTATAAGTTAGCGAAGCCATCATTGTTTTCACATATGTATAAATTGGGCTGGGAACAGTTTGCGCCGTTTATTGCAACAGTTGCCGCTATCTTGCTAACAGATTTGCTGACGGGAATTGCGATAGGTTTGGTGGTTGGTATCTTCTATACCTTGCATCATAGTTACCGTAACTCTCATTATCTGAAAGAAAGTACTACAACTGAGGATGGCCGTGAGGTTCACCATATTGTATTAGCTGAAGAGGTCTCATTCTTTAACAAGGCGAGTATTTTACAAGTGCTAGAGGCGATACCTAAAAATGCAAAAGTGATTATTGATTGCTCTAATTGTAAATCGATTGCGTATGATGTCGTCGAGTTCATTCGTGATTATCCACTTCACGCAAAATTAAAAAACATTGAAGTAGAAACAATTAATTTTATTCAGCCTAAGTATTAATGAATATGAAGGTAAAACTTGTTAACAACGATCAAATATAGGAAATAAAAAATGTATAAACACCCATTACTTAATCGCGACTTAATGACGCCAAGAGAGGCTTTAGATATTTTAGTGGAAGGTAATGCTCGTTTTATGAATAACTATTCAGACGATAAAGACTTTCAAAGTTTGCTGAATATCACTAAAGACAAGCAACATCCTTTTGCATCTTTTTTAAGTTGCAGTGACTCCCGTGCACCAGTTGAGCTTTTGTTTGACCAAGCTTTAGGTGATATTTTTAGTGTACGTTTGGCAGGTAACATTGCTTCTGATAAAGCTATTGGTAGTTTGGAGTTTAGTTCTAAATATCTTGGCAGTAAATTAATTGTAGTCATGGGCCATACTAGTTGTGGCGCCGTTAAAGCTGCGTGTGATGATTTTAAAGATGGCCATATTGGTGAAATTATTAACTTTATCAAGCCATCAATTCGCCATGAGAAATCTGTAGTGAATCTTGATGATAGAACTTCCAAAAATCCGGATTTTGTTGAAAAAATTAATGCACTGAACGTAAAGCATCAGATTGATACGATTATTCGCCAAAGCGATATCGTGAATGACATGATTGAAGCTAGACAGATTGCGATTGTTGGATCTATTTATGATCTTGCTACAGGTAAAGTTAACTTCTTAGAAGACACTTATGTTGGCTAATATTTAGCACGTAAAAAAAGCCGCCAGTTGGCGGCTTTTTTACGCATAAGCGATGATGAAGTGAGCTCTACTCTTTGTTGAATGTCAGTAGTTGTTCTGACTATTTCTTAGCGATGACCTTCTTTTGCCATGTTAATGCTGTATTTTGGAATTTCTACCACCAGGTCTTCTGTGCCAACAACGGCTTGGCATGAGAGCCTAGAGTTCGGTTCTAAGCCCCATGCTTTATCAAGCAAATCATCTTCTTGCTCTGTAGATTCGCTGAGTGATTTAAAACCCTCACGTACGATGACATGGCATGTTGTACATGCGCAGGCTTTGTCGCAGGCGTGATCGATATCAATATCATTGTTTAATAAGACATCACAGATAGATTCGCCAGTTTGTGCTTCAATAGCAGCGCCATCTGGACATAGTTCTACATGTGGCAGAATAATAATTTGTGGCATGTTGGTTTTCTCATATTACTGTCGTTGTCATTGGCTTTAGATCGCATGTGTTTAATGGCATGCGCAACATAAGCTTCATTAATCAGTGCGACATTGTTTTCAAAGTTATAAATCTAGATTTTCTAAACTCTTACCAGCAAGTGCACGACTCACGCTCGCGTTCATGCGGGCTGCGGCAAAGGCTTCCGTTGCGTGGTTGAGTGTGTCTACGGCTTGGTTAATCGCAGTAGCGTCGTTTGCCGCTGTCAGTTGTTGTAGCTTGTTAATTTCCAACTCAATTGCTTCAACTTCGGCAGGGCTAATCAGCTTGCTGTCTATCGCTAAAGCGGCAGTGACTGAGCTGATAATTGCACCAGCATTCACTCTTGCTTCAGCAAGCATGCGCGCTTTTTTGTCTTCTTCTGCGCTGTTAAATGAGGCTTTAAGCATGCTGGTGATTTCATCTTCTGTGAGTCCGTAAGAGGGCTTCACTGCAATGTGTGCTTCGATTCCTGTACTTTGCTCTCGGGCGGATACTGATAATAAGCCATCTGCATCTACCGTAAATGTGACACGAATTCGTGCCGCCCCTGCTGCCATCGGAGGTATACCACGCAATTCAAAACGGGCTAAGGAGCGACAGTCGCTGACCAGTTCTCGCTCACCTTGCACAACATGAACGCTCATTGCAGTTTGACCATCTTTATAAGTGGTGAACTCTTGGGCACGTGCGATGGGTAGTGTGCTATTACGATGAATCACTTTTTCTACAAGCCCCCCCATAGTTTCTAAGCCTAAAGAGAGTGGGGTAACGTCTAGTAGCAATAAATCATCGTCACTCTTGTTGCCAGCCAAGATATTTGCTTGAATCGCGGCGCCCAATGCAACCACTTTGTCAGGGTCTAAATTGGTGAGGGGCTCTTGTTGAAAGTATTCTTGTACTGCGTGTCTGATATGTGGCATACGCGTAGCACCACCGACAAGTACCACACCATTGATATCTTCAATGCTAAGCTTGGCATCACGCATGGCTTTGCGTGTTGGAGATAAGGTTTTGCTGACTAAGTGTTCGGTGACTTCAATCAATTGAGAGGCTGTAAGCGTCACATCTACCAATGTACCATTACTTAATTTACAAACAATTTGTGCTTCAAAGTTATCAGTGAGCCACTCTTTGGCTTGCCGAGCTTTTGTGAGCAAGAGTCTAGTATCTTCTTCTGTGAGTGGTGAAAAGTTTGCATTGTTTTCGCGTACTTTATCTAACACCCAGCAGTAGATGCGATGGTCAAAATCGTCACCGCCAAGTGCTGCGTCGCCATTGGTAGCAAGTACCTCAAATACACCTTTAGATAAGCGCAGGATAGAGACATCAAATGTGCCACCACCTAAATCGTAAATGACAAAAGTGCCTTCTGCTGCATTGTCTAAGCCATAAGCTACCGCTGCAGCCGTTGGTTCATTGAGTAAGCGTAATACATTTAACCCTGCTAAACGTGCGGCATCTTTGGTGGCTTGGCGTTGCGCATCATCAAAGTAAGCCGGCACAGTAATAACAGCACCCACTAATTCACCGCCTAGTGATTTTTCTGCACGTGCTTTAAGAGATTTTAAAATTTCAGCTGAAATTTCAACTGGTGTTTTAAGCCCAGCTCGAGTTTGTAGTTGTAAGCTTCGAGTAGTGGTTGAGTCAGTGCCTTCAAAAAATCGATACGGAATATGCGCTTTATTGGCGATGTCGTTTAAACTACGGCCCATAAAACGTTTGACTGATGTAATGGTATTGATTGGGTCTTCGCTTTGGTGCGCTTGTGCCTCGTGGCCAACGACAATGTCACCATTAGGCATGTAGCGCACAACAGAAGGCAGTAAAGCATGACCGAAATCATCTTGCAAAACGGTGCTCATGCCACTACGAACAGTGGCAATCAGTGAATTGGTAGTGCCTAGGTCGATGCCTACAGCAAGTCTGTGCTGATGTGGTGCGGCACTCATGCCTGGTTCTGAAATTTGGAGTAATGCCATAAGTTTACTAGTTGCTTATCTATTATTTGCTATATTTATGTGATTGCTATGCTAATGATATAGCTGTTTAATTCGCTAACTTTTAATCATCTAGATGTATTTAGTCATCTAACTGTTCGATGACTTGGTCAATGTCTGCACAAACTTTATCAATGAAGATAAGTTTACGAGTGACTGCTGTTGCCGAAGTTAGATCTTTCTTAATGTCCAGTAGCTCATGTAGCTCATTGACTAATAAATTAGTTTCTAATTTCAACTCGCCTGCAATCTCATCTAACTCAGTGATGCTACGTGCCATTTTTGCATCTTCAATGCGTTCACGCCACTCCATTTGCTGCATCAAGAACTCGGTAGGCATCGCAGTATTTGTCTCTGCGATGGCATCTATGCCATGCTGTTCTAGCATGTATTTAGCGCGTTTGGCAGGGCTTTTTAACACGCTGTAAGCTTCATTAGCTAAGGTTGCTAGTTGCATGGCTACGAGTTTTTCTGATGCTGGCGCACTGACAAATCGGTCAGGGTGGTTTGCAGATTGAGTTTTGCGGAAATTGCTTTCTAGCGTAGTTACATCAAGGTCAAACTGTTCTGCAATAGCAAATAGTTTAAAGTAGTTAATTGAGGTGCTCTGCATGTGCATCTATGTTTAAACAGTAAAGCTCTCACCACAGCCGCATTCATCTTTAACGTTAGGGTTGTTAAATTTGAAGCCTTCGTTCAAACCTTCTTTAGTAAAGTCTAACTCTGTACCGTCAATGTAAACCAAGCTTTTTGGATCAACAATTACTTTAACGCCATGGCTCTCAAAAGCAACATCCTCTGGCTGCATATCATCTACGAACTCTAGTGTGTAAGCCATCCCTGAACAGCCTGTGGTTTTAACGCCCAAGCGTAGACCTACGCCTTTACCACGATTTGCAAGAAATTTTTCAACGCGGCTTGCCGCTGTTTCTGTGAGTGTAATTGCCATGGTGCTTAAATTGATCCTTTTAAACTACTATTTTATACCACAAAGCCACGTTACTTTTTTTAACATGCTTTTTAGTGCCAGCATTAATAAGCGTCATTAGTTCAGCGCCGATATTTCTCGGTTAATGTCACTAGCTTGTGTGCCATGCTTCTTGCATAGCATGCTTATTAAGCCGCTTCTTTTGCCGCTTGCTTAGCTTTAATATCTGCTACGGCAGCTTTAATTGCATCTTCTGCTAGTACTGAGCAGTGAATTTTTACTGGAGGCAATGCAAGCTCTTCTGCAATTTCAGAGTTTTTAATGGCATAAGCCTCTTCAATGGTTCTACCTTTTAGCCATTCTGTGACTAATGAGCTAGAAGCAATCGCAGAGCCGCAACCATAAGTTTTGAATTTTGCATCTTCAATAATGCCGCTATCATTTACTTTGATCATTAGCTTCATTACATCACCACAAGCTGGTGCACCTACCATGCCAGTACCTACCTGTGGATCGTTTTTATCTAGTGAACCAACGTTACGTGGGTTCTCGTAGTGATCTAATACCTTATCTGAATATGCCATTTTGGTTCTCCTGTGATGAATTAAAATGCATCGCAAACTCTGCGTTGGCAAGCCTTGCCGTACTATTCGTACTGTCTGCAGCTTGCCGTCTTGATTTTGCTTCGCTTTTTAATTCATTTAATAATATAACTACTAAAAAACGTAGATTTACTTGTATAACTAAGCGGAAGTGCATGAAGTTTAGTTTTTCTAAACGAATGCGCTGTCACCATTAGTCAGTGAAGCAAAGAATATTTTTCTAATGCGCTGCCCATTCTACTTTTGACAAATCTACACCATCTTTAAACATTTCCCAAAGTGGTGATAGTTCTCTTAATTTATCAATTTTGCCCTTCATTAAACTGATGGTGTAATCTACATCTTCATCTGTTGTGAATCGACCAATTGAAAAACGGATTGAGCTATGTGCTAATTCATCACTACGGCCCAGTGCACGTAACACATAGCTAGGCTCTAGACTGGCTGATGTACATGCTGAGCCGCTAGAAACTGCAATGCCCTTTACCGCCATAATCAGTGATTCACCTTCAACATAGTTAAAACTAATGTTTAAATTATGTGGTATACGTTGCTCTAGGTCGCCATTGACATAAACTTCTTCAATATTTTGCAGACCATTAAGTAGTTTATCGCGTAAGCGACGGATACGAATATTTTCTTCATCCATTTCCTCACGTGCAATACGGAATGCTTCACCCATACCAACAATTTGGTGTGTTGCCAGTGTGCCTGAACGCATACCGCGCTCATGACCACCACCGTGCATTTGTGCCTCAATACGGATGCGTGGTTTACGACGCACGTACAGTGCACCAATACCTTTAGGGCCGTATGTTTTATGTGCACTAAAGCTCATTAAATCTACTGGCAATTTTTCTAGATCAATATGTACTTTGCCCGTTGCTTGCGCAGCATCCACGTGAAATATAATGCCATTTTCACGACAAATATTACCAATGGCGGTGATGTCTTGTATCACACCGATTTCGTTGTTCACTAACATGACAGAAGCTAGCACTGTATCAGGACGAATAGCCGCTTTAAATTTATCTAAATCCAGCAAGCCGCTTGGTTCTGGGTCTAGGTAAGTGGCTTCAAAGCCTTGACGTTCCAGTTCACGCACAGTATCAATGACCGCTTTATGCTCAGTGGTCACGGTAATAATATGCTTACCCTTGGCTGAGTAAAAATTAGCAGCGCCTTTAATAGCAAGGTTGTTAGACTCTGTCGCACCAGATGTCCAGACAATCTCACGAGGATCTGCGTTGACTAATTTAGCGACTTCTTCACGAGCGTTTTCTACCGCTTTTTCTGCTGTCCAGCCATAAGGATGGCTACGTGAAGCAGGGTTGCCAAAATGTTCTGTAATGTATGGAATCATTTTTGCGGCAACACGAGGATCGACAGGCGTAGTGGCTGAGTAATCCAAATAAATTGGATGAAGGTCATGCTCTGAGCCTTTCAATACTTGCATTTCAATTGATGCTGACATTTCTTAATTATCCTTACCTGTTACGTTATATATATTGTTAGCGCTGATATTGGCTGCTTATGCGGCAATACTAGTGAGCTGTTTTAATCTCAAAATTTCATTCTTAAGCGTTGTTAAAAAGTCTGTTACCTGTAATAAGGTGTTATGAGCACCAAAGCTCACACGCACCGCGCCGCGTGCTAAGTCTGGCGCAACTCCCATCGCTAATAACACGTGACTTGGCTCGGTGCTGTCACTCGAGCATGCTGAGCCACTAGCCACTGCAAAGCCTTTGCGATCTAATGCTGTCACTAATGTTTCACCTTCAATACCTTCTAATGCAAAAAAACTGGTATTCGGTATGCGTCGTGCACTACCACTAAATACTGTGACATTGAGTGATTTTAATCCATGCTCGAATGCATCACGTAACATTTGCGTATGACTGTTAAAGTCTGCCAAGTTTGCAACGGCAAGTTCACATGCCATCCCAAAGCCAACGATTGCTGCAACATTTTCTGTGCCACTACGTAAACCACGCTCTTGGCCACCGCCATGTAATAGTGGCTGTATATCAACACGTTTATCTAAAATTAATGCTGCTGCGCCTTGTGGGCCATGAATTTTATGGCTTGAAATCGTCATCGCATGCACGTTTAAATCAGTAAAATGAACAGGTATTTTACCTAGGCCCTGCACCGCATCGGTGTGTATAAAAGCGCCTGCCTTACGTGAGATTTCCGCAATCTCTGTCATGTTTTGGATCACGCCTGTTTCGTTATTGGCGAGCATCACTGACACAATACTGGTTGTTGTTTCAAGCGCTTGCTGTAATTGAGCAATATTTAATATGCCATTTGCATCTACGCCAATTTCACTACTTAACCATCCTACTTGCTGTAACGCTTTTGCCGGACGAGATATGCAAGGATGCTCAATGGCGCTATATAGAATCTGGCTTCCGACTTGGTTAGCGGCAATACCTTTTACTGCAAAGTTGTTCGCTTCAGTACCTGATGCGGTAAAAATCACTTGCGACGCATATGCACCACAAGCTTCAGCCACTTGCGCTCTCGCGTGTTCAACTGCATCTCGTGCTGACCTACCGAATATATGGCGGCTTGTTGGGTTGCCACTTTGGTTTAGCATCCATGGCAACATGCTTTCTAGCACACGCTGATCAAGCGCTGTCGTCGCGTTGTGATCTAAATAGATGCTAGACATGGGTTTAACCTAATCAAACTTTAGTTAACAACCGCGGTTGCTGTATTAATCGCTACACTTTTCTCGTGTGTGTTAGCTTTTTCATGAGTACCACTACAGTTGCGCGGCGTGATTAACACTTTTTGGCCACTTTGCTGTGATGCGACCATATCTGCTAGCGTGACACCTGCTAAGTATTCTAAAATTTTAGTGTTTAACGAAGACCATAAATCATGCGTCATGCAACGACCTTCATCTCGGCAATTTTCATGGCCACCGCATTGTGTAGCATCAATTTGTTCATCGACTGCATTAATGATTTCAGCCACTGAAATATCTGCATAATTTTTAGCCAAATTATAGCCGCCACCTGGGCCACGGATACTTTTGACTAAACCTTGTCTGCGCAAGCGACTGAACAACTGCTCTAAATATGAGAGAGAGATATCTTGGCGCTCACTAATACCAGCGAGCGTCACTGGTTTAGTTTCTGGTGCGTCTTTTGTCTCGTTGATCGCTAGGTCTAACATTGCTGTGACAGCAAATCGACCTTTAGTGGTTAATCGCATAATATTCTATATGGGTATGTATCATTGATGAACGAATTGTATAATTCCTTACAAATTTAGTCAACTATTATGCGGTTCAGTTCAACGCTTCCTGAATTAATTTAAAAACGGTCTAATCATTGCATGCTAATTGTATAGCTAGCTTAAGTTACGGCTTGCTATTTGTTGGGGGAACATTAAAGGCTTCAGCTACTTCTGTATCGCTATGTTCGTCAGTATTCAGGCGTGCTAGCTGAGTTTGCAGTTCAGTAATCGCTTGATCTTGTTTCGATGCATGATCAAGCAATGAGTGTATTGCTTTAATCATGGGGTCATTTTCATCATTACCAACTGCATAGGCCGCAAATCCAATTTTTTGTGCGGTTTCTTCGCGTTTTTTTGATTTTTCTTCCTCTAAAATACGTGCAGGAATACCCACCGCAGTTGCGTTTGCGGGCACATCTTTGACGACAACAGCATTGGAGCCGATTTTTGCGCCCTCACCAATTGTAATAGGGCCCAGTACTTTAGCGCCTGCGCCAATGACGACACCTGCTTCCAATGTTGGATGACGCTTACCTTTATTCCATGAAGTGCCACCTAGCGTAACACCGTGGTATAGCGTACAGTCGTTGCCAATAATCGCTGTTTCACCGATGACAACACCCATTCCGTGATCAATGAAAACACGACGTCCGATTGTAGCGCCTGGATGAATCTCGATCCCCGTGAACCAGCGACCTAAGTGTGACAAAAAGCGACCGAGCCAGAAAAAATTAGCCTTCCATAGCCAATGGCTCAGGCGGTGCATCAATAAAGCATGTACGCCAGGGTAGGTAGTTAAAATCTCCCAATGTGTGCGAGCAGCAGGGTCGCGCTCGAAAACGATAGAAATATCTTCTTTGATGTGGTCAAACATGAGGTTTGGCAATGGATTTAAATAGGACGTAATTATGCCATAAATCAACAATGGTTGACTAATTTACTAGGGCTCTGTGGTCAGCACGTTTTTCATTAATTTAGGATCAGTATGTAAGGGTGCTAAATCCATTAACTGACTAGCGCTGACCTGCATGATGGCTATATTTAGCATTGCTTTACTTGGCACTCGTTGTCAGTTGCAATGCCTAGTTTTTCGTTAAGTTGGTTTGCAGCGTCTTTGTCTAATTGATCAAGAAGGGTGGCTGTCTTGATTGCCTCATCTTTGTTACCAGATTCTGCCGCTATCATGCCTAAATATAATAATGCGTTAGCATGATATTTGTTGTCAGCATAAACTTGTCCGAAATGCTGCTGAGCATTTTTAGTTTCTTTAAGGTTGTATTCGGCAATGGCTAAGTAATTGAGCGCTTCGCTTGTTTTTGGCTCTAGTTGTAACCATTCTGTAGAAAGTTTTTTGAGTGTTACCCAGTCTTTGGTTTGATACGGTTGAATCACGCGCATGAAATAGGGGCGTTTTTCTTCAGGGGCATCCCAAAAAGGTAATTCACCTTTAGTATTAATGGCGATTTCAGGTTGTTTTAACAGATTTTTAATCCATTCAACTGGCATATTGTAATAAAACGCGTTCCGACCAGGACTTTTTAGGGTGATGATGCCTACTAGTTTGCCATCATCACTGAACATAGCGCCACCACTAGCGCCCAATCTAAAATCATTCGTAGTGCGGATAATCACGCTATCATCCATTGGGTATAGCGCTTTAACTGCACCGTAAGTGGTGAGCGGTCTAGGAGAGTTGTTGGGAAAGCTGATGGTGAAAACGGATTGCTCATATTGTAAGCTGGTACTTTCACCTAGCGTTACAATCGTTGTGTTTAAGCCATCAAAGCCGACAATGCACAGGTCGTGTTCCCAGTCTGCCTTTAGGCTAACGGCACGGTGGCTTTCACCAAATTTAATCACATTAATCGCATGGGCATTTGCCACAACATGGCAATTGGTGACTACTTGGTCTTTAGCGACCACAACGCCAGAACCTACACCATAGTGGCCGTTAGGAAGGATGACGCGAATTTTTACAACGCTAGATTTGAGTGCATATACCAAGCCGTCTGGCGGCGCCGCGACTGCAAGGTTTATCGTGAAAGTAAGACTAATGCTGAGTATGAAACCAAGGCCAAGTGTCAGTGTGCGCATCAGTGAGTCTCCAAAAGATGGATATAAGTAGTACCATTTTGGTAAGAGAATGTTGGTGATGAAAAGTTCTATTTTGGCATGTAAACCAATTGCTTAGTATGAGTTAAGCTTGTACGCTAGTGTTTTTACCTAACATCCACTGGTATGTGCTGTTATCGCTGGAGTTCCGCTGCCATTGTATACGTACTGCACAGCACACGCTGAAGGGGTGCTGGCTGATTCAATTCTCCAGCCTGCATCTCCGCCAGGGATGGCGGAATTGCCAAATCCGTAAAAAGTTAGTCCATTGTTTTCAATGGGAGCGTTGCTTAGATAGCATCCCGCGGTTGGGACGATAAAACCTTGTTGCAGAACGCCTATGCCATCGCACCATCGGTCTGGATAGCCACTCCAAACTCTAACATCAGTGCCATCTGCCAGTTGGATCCAAGTGATATTGGGTTGCTGACCAGCCGAGCCCATCCCTTTTATCATCACTTGACCTTCTACAAGGTGCATTGAACTGCGCACTGACCCAGCTAAGCTTTGTATAGATGCAACTCTTGCATCTCTATTTAGATTAATGAACCTAGGCAATGCTGTTGAAGCCAGAATCCCTGAGATGACAATGACCACAACTAGTTCGATTAGCGTAAAGCCACGTTGTCTAGAAACGTGGGCGCTAATATTGTTTTGTGGAATTCTAATTAAATTTTTAATAGATTTCTTATACATATTCCCAATAATGTATTGATACAAAATGTATTGATCAAGTACATGTTGTCATTATCAAACACTTAATTAATATAAGGTTATTGTGGTTGCAAATGTATACTTTTTTATTCTAGTGTACTGCCTGGTTTAGTATTTGTCGTGTTTTTTTGGCGTGATTGATAAAGTTAGGATCCCTCTTAATAGATTGACTTCCTCCTTCTCTAGTTTTGCACGAGCGTATATGCGGCGTATGCGCTCACTGAGCTTTTTGGGAGCAGTTGGATTTAGATAACCAATTTTGATGAGCGTGTCTTCCAAATGTGCATAAAAACCTTCAAGCGCCTCATTGGTGGCGAGTTCTGGTTGGTTTGTTGGACCCTCTAGTTTGCCATCTAATATAGCCATGCGGATTTCATATGTCATGACTTGTACTGCTGCAGCAAGGTTGAGTGAAGAGTATTCTGGGTTTGCCGGAATCATCGCGAGTAGTTGGCAGCAATCAAGCTCTGCGTTTGAAAGACCACTCATTTCTGTACCAAATACAAGGGCAATGGGTTGATTGTGTGCGATAGAGACCGCACGCTCTGCGGCTTCACGCACGTTAACTAGCTCATGAGAAATTTGTCTTTTACGTGCGCTCATGCCGATGGCTAATACACAGCCAGTAAGGGCCTCTTGCAGGCTAGTGCAAACTGTTGCCGTTTCTAGTAGGTCAGCAGCGCCAGTAGCAAGTGAGGTGGCTTGTGGGTCAGGAAAGTGTAACGGATTAACCAAATATAAATGGTTTAAACCCATGGTTTTCATGGCGCGTGCTGTAGAGCCAATGTTGCCAGGATGACTGGTTTGGCATAAAACGACACGAATGTGATTGAAAATATTTTGTTTATCCACTTGGCTGGCCTAATTTGTTAAAAATTATTCACTTAGCGAACCTTAATTTGATATAAGAATTTGGTATTAAGGTCGATAAAAGCTAAAATAGCATTTTATCAGCTCTTTTAGAAAATCTAGTCATGCATCCAATGCTATCTATCGCAGTAAAAGCCGCTCGTGAAGCGGGACGTATCATTAACCGAGCCTCGCAAGACGTAGGTTCTATCAGCATTCAAACTAAAAACTATAACGATTTTGTCAGTGAAGTGGACAGGTCAGCCGAGCAGGCGATTATTGATGTATTAAAAGATGCGTATCCTGACCATGGTTTTTGGGGTGAAGAAAGCGGACATGATAATCATGAAGCCGATAACATTTGGATTATTGACCCATTAGATGGCACGACCAACTTTTTACATGGTTTTCCACAATATTGTATTTCAATTGCTTTGCAGCAAAAGGGTGTGCTTACTCAAGCGGTGATTTACGACCCAGTGCGTAATGATTTGTTTACCGCAACCAAAGGTCGTGGCGCATTTTTAAATGACAAGCGTATTCGTGTGACTAACCGTAGTAAGTTACAGGACTCACTGATTGCAACCGGTTTCCCATTCCGTGACTTTACACACTTAGATACTTACTTGGGTATGTTAAAAGACATGATCAAGAAAACAACAGGTATCCGCCGTCCGGGTTCGGCTGCATTGGATTTGGCTTATGTTGCAGTGGGTTGGGTGGATGGTTTCTTTGAAATCAACCTATCACCTTGGGATATTGCTGCAGGTGGCCTGATTGTGCAAGAAGCGGGAGGTATCGTAGGTGATTTTGAGGGTAATGAGAGTTGGATTGAAACAGGTAATATTGTGGCAGCCAACCCAAAAGTGTTTGCACAAATGTTACAGACATTGAACCCTCACCTAACAGATGCACTGAAGACGCCTAAAAACGCTTAATTCTTTGATTTCAATGCGCCTGCCAGGCTTTGGCAGGCGTTCTCAATAGATTCAACGCTATGTTGAATTGTTACAAAAGCTGATTACCATCATAAAATCGCAGTAGAACCGATGTCTCTAACTAATACTGAATTAGCTCAGTTAAGTTTGGTTGGTTTGAATTTTATTAATTTGCGTAGGTCTTTTTAGCCATGTGATTTTGAATCATTGGCTTTACTCTGTAGGCTGTTTCTGCATTAACGTTAGCTTGTTATTATCGTTTGATGTGGATGTCATCTCAGTAGATGCATTCATATACTCAATATCATCAAGCTAAATATTGATCACAGTATTAGACTATTATTTAGTAGGCTAACAAATAAATCTTATAAGCGTGCTGTTAATCTAAAAAATTATCCTGTTTGCAATGGAACTTCAATATGAATAATAAAGAGAATAAAAATACTAATTTGATGGAACAAGTGTTCGAGCAGTATGCGCGTCATGATGATGCACCAAGATTAATTGCAGAGTTGTTGGCGCAGATTCGCCCAGAGAAGCCAGAGCAAACTGATTCCGCGATAAAATCAATACAAGCATTGTGTTATTTATTAAGCACGGATGCAGAAAAAGCGCGTCAGCTCAGAAGTGCCATTTTATTACTGTTAAGTGCGTATAACCCGATTTCACTATTTTTAATTGCACGCCATTCAGTGTTTACTGGATTTTTTTCTGAGATGCGGAGAAGAATCTCGCACAAGATTCTGCCAGAGGCGATAGATGATAGTTATTTGGTTGATCTATTTGCAGTTTTCTTCACAAAGACGACTGATGAAATCTGGGTGAGTGCTGTGCCAGATGATGTGTGGTCGCAACTGATTAAAGTGATGCGCTTTGACTTAGCCGATAAAGCGCTTAGTTTATCTTGCCAGCAGAACTTGTTTGCGGCATCGCAAGTGCTTTCTTACAGAACCGCTGCACTTGGATTAGAGCCGGAGTTGTTGCGAAATTACCCTGAGCTAGAGCAACATAGTTCACCATTTGTCATGCAGCAGGCTGAGTTGGCTGAGTTTATGGGGGCGCAAGATGTAGATGATGCGCACACAGATATCAAGCATATTTTGGTCATGTTAGATCAATGTAAGGTGATTGTTGCAAAAGTCAGAAGGAACAGTGCGCTTACCGGGACGAGTATTCATCTAACGCAACTGTTGCAACGCATACTAAGACAGATTGAACGACTAGAAGAGCTACTTGGTATTTTGCACTGCTTTCAACATGACCAACCTGCAGATACTGTGATTGTAAAATTGTTTAAGGACTTGGTTTACAGCGAGTGCCATAAGAATGACCTTCATGAGTATTGGCAAGAAAGCATGGAGGTCATGGCCGTCCGTGTGACTGAAAATGCAAGCCGTGCTGGTGAGCATTACATCACGGAAAATCGTAGTGAGTACTTTGCACTGATGCGCTCAGCAATGGGAGCTGGAGTGATTATTGCCATGATGGCAATGTTTAAAATTGTGATCGCTAAACACCACTTTGCACCGTTAGCTGAAGCTATATTCTTCAGTTTGAATTATGGTATTGGTTTTATGATAATACATATCTTTCATTTTACGGTGGCGACTAAGCAGCCGGCGATGACCGCAGCTGCCATTGCTGCCACTATTGATAATGCTTCTGATGGTAAAACTAAAGATATGCATAATTTAGTGACCACAGTGACCAATACGATGCGTAGTCAGGCAGTAGCTATTTTTGGTAATGTGGTAGTAGCGATTCCAGTAGCCATGTTACTTTCTTGGGCTGTGCTTTATTTGTCTGGGCAACACTTTGTGACGCCAGATAAAGCCCATCGACTACTGGGTGATATTCATCCACTTACTAGTGGTGCATTCTTTTACGCGGCCATTGCCGGTGTCTGTTTGTTTCTATCAGGTTTAATTGCTGGTTATCATGATAATTTGGCAGTGTATAACAAGATTCCTCAGCGCTTAAAAGCGATTAAGTGGTTGCAACGTCTTTTGGGTGTGGAGCGTTTAGCGCGAGTTGCACATTATGTAGAACACAACTTAGGCGCATTAGCCGGTAACTTCTATTTTGGCTGCTTACTAGGCGGGATGGGGTCTGTTGGCGTGTTGTTAGGACTGCCGATTGATATTCGGCATATTTCGTTTTCCTCTGCGTTTGTAGGGTTCGCCAGCTTTAGTTTAGATTTTATGCTAACTTGGCAAGCTGTTGCCTTTGCGGCGCTAGGTCTTGCTTTGATTGGGCTTGGTAATTTGATGGTGAGCTTTAGTTTGGCGCTGTATGTGGCAATGAAATCTAGAAAAGTACGTTTTAATGATTGGCGACTATTGTTGCGTCATTTAGGTAGTCGGCTCAATCAGCATCCTGCTGAGTTTATATTTCCACCAAAAAATGTAGCGCCAGAAGCATTGGTTAAGCAAGTTGAACCAGAGTAGGTTGCTACCATGTAGCCGCTGAATTAGACGATTAGGTTTGATGAATGACAGGTTTTCGTTTGCCTGCCATTCATCATGATTTTATCTATTAAAAACTATCCCAATGTCCATTAACGGCATCAGCAGCTCGGATTTTATGGAGATGTTGCTGAGGAATGTTCGTCGGTAGTTTTGCGATACGATGCATACTAATGACATTATCTGTCTGCTTAAGGTGATGCTCATCCAGTTTAAATACACTCACCGCATCGGCCAAAGCGCTTGCTTGTTCTAATAGTGATTGTGCGGCAGCGGTTGCTTCCTCTACCAGTGAGGCATTTTGTTGCGTCACTTCGTCCATGCTTGTCATGGCTGCGTTGACTTGGTCTATTCCAGTGCTTTGTTCTATAGATGCGGCGGCGATTTCACTAATGATGTCTGCAACCTGTTTAACTGAAGCGACGACTTCTTCCATGGTTTTACCTGCATTTTCCACTTGCTTTGTTCCTTCGTAGGTTTTAGTAACAGAGTCGTTAATAAGCCCCTTAATTTCTTTAGCCGCACCAGCTGAGCGTTGTGCCAAACTTCTTACTTCACCAGCGACTACCGCAAAACCACGACCTTGCTCACCGGCTCTTGCCGCTTCAACCGCGGCATTGAGTGCGAGAATGTTAGTTTGAAATGCAATGCTATCAATTACGCTAATAATGTCTTCAATCTTGCGTGCACTTTCATTAATAGCGGTCATAGTAACGACAGCGTCTGAAACGACCAAGCCACCTTTGACAGCAACTCCTGAAGCATTTAATGCCAGTTGATTGGCGCGTTTGGCATTATCTGCATTTTGTTTAACAGTAGAGGCTAGTTCCTCCATGCTGGCTGCAGTTTCCTCTAAACTGGCCGCTTGTTTTTCGGTGCGTGCAGATAGATCATTATTGCCTGAGGTAATTTCTGCTGCAGCGGTGTTAATAGTTTCAACAGATGATTTCACAGTGGCAATCGGACCTACAATCATTTCTAGTGTTTCGTTAACACCCTCTACTATCTTTCTGAAGTCACCTGAGTGTGTATTTGCATCAACACGTACTGAAACTCTTCCGTCATGTGCTGCATCAGATAGTGTATTGATATCAGTGACTAAGGCGTTAATCGAGGTGATGCAGGTGTTGAGGTTATCTTTAATGTGATTGAAGTCACCATTGAAATTTTCTGTTATTTTTTCAGGAATATCACCACGTGCGATGAGTTCTAAGTGATTGGCGGCCATATTGAGCGGTGTGACAATAGCATCTAGTGTCGCATTGAGGCCTTCAATCACTTTACGGTATTCACCAAGATGCTTTGTGCTGTCCGCACGAATTGTTAAAGCACCAGCCTCTGTACTGCTTGCTAATAAGCTTGCATCAGACACGAGTGCTTTGATGGCAAGCCCGCAAGCGTTTAGGTTGTTTTTGATGATGTTGAAATCGCCTTGGTAGTCATCAGTGATTTCTGCAGGAATATGACCTTTAGATAAGTTGTCCACATAATTTGCCGCCATGGTGAGTGGGGTGATGATTGCGTCTAGTAGCTCATTGATGCCACTACTAATATCTCGAATCACGCCTGTTGGTAATGTATTAGTGTCGATCCTCTTACTGAGGTTGCCTGCAACCGCTTGTTGGATAAGCTCTGCTACATTTTTTTCCGCAATCACTTCCGCAGTGCGGTTGTTCCATTGTGTCATAGTACCTAATGCATAACCGTCGGTTTCATCATATACAGGATTAATCACTAACTGCAGGTGTTGATCCGCAATCGTGGTGTCGATGACTTTCTGTTCATTTTGAATGCTAGAGAACGCTTCACGATCTGTAGCATCTTCCAAATATTGGTCTAGGCGTTTGCCCATCATGGACGATGGAGAAAAGTCTGGATGATGCTTTTGGATGCCAGTGCTCATGTTGCTAAATAGCGTTTTTGCTGCATTATTAAGATAGATGAGTCTGTTATCTTGATTTGATAACGTGACGGCAATCGATGCTTGGTCTAGCGTCGATTTAATACGATGGATACTGCTGACAGTTTCTTTATGGTCGAAATCAAGTCTGGTTTTGAGTGCATGGTAAGCATCGACAACATCGGTTAGCTCATCTCTGTGTGTTGATCTAGGCACTAGCTTGTTGTTCATCTCCTCAGCGCTTTCTCGCAAGTTACTGCCAATCGCACGCAAGCGTGGAATAATCGAGCGATTGAGGTTCCAGCCAAGTAATCCACATATCATGAGTGCGACAATAATAAATGCAATCGCGTAATTTCTATGCTTTATGTAATTAAGTTGTGTCGTTTCATATTCAGTGGCAACACCAGCATAGTGCAGATTAATCAGTTGGTTGAGGCTTTCAGTCAGAGGGTCAATCGCTTTATAAACATCGGAGGTATTGAAGGTCATCAGTCGTTCTATGTCATCAGCGCGGATAATTCCTTGCAGTAAAACAGCAGATTCTAATGCTGTATCAAATAGAGGTTGAATTTCTTTCGCTAATTGTGACTCTGCTTCGTCATGAGGGCTTGCTAAATACTCTTTCCACTGCTTATCTAATACTAGCAGCGCTTGGTCAACATTAGCTGCCGCGTCGCTGGATGCAATAATGCCTCTTTGTAACTTCTGAGCAGTGCTTACAATATTGTTGCTGTACATGTCGTTGATGATTTTTAATTGTTTTAATGGCAATACTCTGTTCTTGTAAACGTTTTCTAAACCATTGTTACTTTCTTTAATCCCAGATACGCCACTAAAGCCAAGCATACAAGTGGTGAGTGCAACCATCATAAAAATACATGCAATTTTATTGTTAATGGTGATGCGATTACTAAACTCTCTCACTCTTCTTAACATTGCCGTATGCCAGCGCTCTTCATGTTTGATTGCGCGGTAGTGCTCACGTGCTTTTTCAACTTGCTCAGAACTTGCTTTTTTGCTTACAGAGATATAGCCAACCACTACTCCTTTTTCACGGACAGCCGTGACGCAGGAGTAAACCCAAAAGTGGTCACCATTTTTACAGAGGCCAAGCTCTACACCAATCCATGGTTTTTTAGCTTGTAGTGTCTTCCATATATCAGTCAGTACTTCTGATGGCATATCCGGGTGATGGATGATGCTTTGCTTTTGTCCAATTAAGTCTTGCTCACTAAACCCGCTCACTTCCATAAAGTCGCGGTTGATGTAAGTGATTTTTCCTTCTAAATCAGTTTTTAAGACGATGGAAACTGATTCGTTAATCTCACGTTCACTTTGCGTTAATGTGATATCTTTTTTCATTACACACCTTTTATTATTTGAGTAACTAACAATTGAATAGATCTGGTTGATGACGATGGCTTGGCAATTTCTTTGTACTCGCTAATGTGCCGTCATGGTTGATGTGGTTATGCTGCCATTTCCACCATAGATTCTTGTGGGCTGCGCCGCTCTATGAAAAGGCTATTGCCTGAAATGGCCTTGGCTTGTTTTTTTGCATTGACGCACGCGGTTGAAACCTCGTGGTGTGAGTGATAAAGCGTCGAGTCAACAATCAGCGCACCAATAGAAAGGCTAATAAATGGATGAAATCGTTGATCACCTTGACGGTCTTGTGTAGTGATCCCGCCATTTGTTTGATCTTGTGCTGAGTAAAATGATGGGAATGTTTTTGCAATATGAGATAACAATGTATCGCAACGACTTTCCCAATTTCTGCTTTGAAACAACACGATAAAATCATCACCGCCAATGTGCCCAACAAAGTCATACGGGCCACAGGCATCTGAAAGTAGCTGACCTGTTTTCTGGATGACTTCATCGCCTTTTTTATAGCCATACACATCATTAAAAGGCTTAAAGTGATCCAAATCGCAATAGCAAGCAACAAATGGCGTCCCTGATTGTAATAAGCTATCAATTTGCTCACTAATCGGTACATTGCCAGGCAATAAAGTCAGTGGATTAGCGTAGCGTGCAGTGTCTATCTGCATTTTAGTAATCAACCTAAGTAAGTCATGACCACTGGCCATGCCGATATATTGGGTATTTTCTGTAATGATGAACCCAGCAGAAAGATGGTGCGGTTTGCTTTGCAATATTAAGTCGCTGAGGTCTTTAAGACTGGTATCTTTGTCTACGATGAGTGCAGATTTGTCCATCATCATTTCACATGGGCGCTGGCCATATAGTTCCCTGCGAAAAGGACGTGCATAATCGTTAATCATGACTGAGCGATTGATTAGCCCAACAGGCTTTCCATCCAGTACTACAGGGATAGAGTAAAGCTCTGCATTTTCGTCGAACATTTTAAACACATCTTCGTTATGGCATTGGGGGCCAACAGGCGCCATTTGTTTCAGCAGTTTTTCGACAGTCGCTCTATTTTGTAATAGATTCTCACGCTCTATTTCAAATCTAACCAGTTGATTAGTGATATCTGGTGATGCCTGATGTAAAGGATCGGCATGCGGTCTAGCAATGTGATAACCTTGGCTATAGGCGATACCTAAGTCTCTAATTGCCATCAGTTGTTCATGGGTTTCTATTCCCTCGGCGATCACTTTGGCGCCTGATTTAGCAGCAATCTCTTGAATTGATCGAGCAAACTGCATTTTCACTGGGTCTAGATGAATGTTTTGCGTGAAATGTTTGTCTATTTTCACGTAGTCAGGACGAATCTCAGACCATAAGCGTAGCCCAGAAAAACCTTCACCTAGGTCATCGATGGCAATTTCAAAGCCCATATTTCGATAGTGGTGGGTTGCATCACGCATAAGCTGGTAATCCAGTGTTTGTGCGTTTTCTGTTAGCTCAATAATGACTTGATTAGGCTGTAGGCCAAGTGCTTGGATGTATTTAAGTGTTTCGCCTGATTTTGAGTATTTATGTAATAAGATATCAGGGCTAATATTAAGAAATATTTTGCCAGGTAGTTGGAGGCTGGCAAAAGCTTCTAGTACGGTTTGGCGAGCAAGGTACTCTAACTCTGCAACCAAGCCACATTTTCTCGCCATCGCAAATAAAGCCATTGGCGTGTGAAGCACACTGTTAATTGGGCCTCTGATTAGGCCTTCATAACCAATAAACTTGCTTTGCTGCATATCGAGTATTGGTTGAAAAACAGCGGTGAGCTGTTTGCCTTGGATAATGTCATGTAGGTGTAGGCAGGCAGCCTCATGAGAGCATGCTGTATCAGTCAGGGTACTCATTCAAATCTCTTATTTATTAATTTGAGTAGGCATGTTGACTTACCAATATGACATAAAAGTGACAGTTTGATGAATATTGCAAGTGTTCTGAGTTAGCTGAGGTGTGATGCCGAAACGTAGTATTTTTTAATGCATAATTCAACTCAGTATTTAAATTAAAGCGTATTTAAAAGTCAGATTAGTCACGAGTTAAGTGCTTTCATTTGAGCGTGATAGGTTAAAATCAAACTTAATTAAAAATCTGTGAATTGTTGAATGACTATCGCACCATCTTCTAATGTTTCTGGCTCTTTAACTCCCAACGAAAGCCATACGCCTATGATGCGCCAGTACCTTGGCTTAAAGGCACAGCATCCTGATATGTTGCTGTTTTATCGCATGGGAGACTTCTATGAGCTGTTTTTTGAAGATGCTGAAAAAGCGGCTAGGTTGCTTGGTATTACCTTAACGCATCGTGGAAGCAGTAATGGGCAACCCATCAAAATGGCAGGGGTGCCTTATCATGCGGCTGAGCAATATTTAGCTAAACTCGCGAAAATGGGTGAGGCGGTCGCTATCTGCGAGCAAGTGGGTGATCCCGCCACCAGTAAAGGCCCCGTGGCACGTGAAGTGGCACGTATTTTAACGCCAGGTACGCTCACCGATGCTGCATTGTTAGATGAATCTCGTGATAACCAATTACTGAGTATTTTTCAGGCGAATGGTGTTGTTGGACTGGCGCGCCTGAATCTAGCTTCAGGCAGTTTTATTCTGAGCGAAATTGCCGTAGGTCTATTGGGGCAGGAGCTCGAGCGTATCGCGCCTAGTGAAGTATTACTTTCGGATGATTTTCAACACAGCTCGTTAAGTGCTAGCAAAGTGGCTACACGTCGCTTAAGTACATGGCAGTTTGATTTTGATAGTGCATTTACTACGCTGACTAAACAATTTAATACTTACGATTTAAATGGTTTTGGCTGTGCTGATATGCATCCTGCGATTTGTGCGGCAGGCGCCTTGCTTGATTATGTGAAACATACACAACGCACCACTTTGCCACATATTAATGCTTTAAGCGTAGAAACGACCACCGCTTATTTGCAACTAGATGCCGCAACTAGACGCAACCTTGAAATTGACATGACCTTACGCGGTGAGGCTAGCCCCACGCTGTATTCATTGCTTAATACTACACAAACCGCAATGGGTGCACGCCTGTTAAGACATTGGTTGCACCATCCCTTGCAAGACCGTAGTTTAGTCATGAAGCGTCATGAGGCTGTTGCTGATTTAATACATACCAACCAATACATTCATATAAGACAGACCTTAAAGTCTGTGGCTGACATTGAACGTATCACGGCACGTGTTGCCCTTAAAACAGCTCGCCCTAGAGATTTATCTGGTTTGGCTGTTAGCCTACAACAGTTACCTTTATTGCAAGCGCAACTTAATCTGCAATCTGCCAGTTTATTGCAAACTTTAGCGGCCAATCTAATGCCACCAGCAGTTGTAATGAACCTGCTTGTCACCGCTATTAAAACGGAGCCTAGTGTGGTGCTTCGTGAGGGCAGTGTGATCGCGGATGGCTATGATGCGGAGTTGGATGAGCTACGTGCGATGCAAACGAATCATGGTGAATTTTTGTTGCGATTTGAAGCGGCAGAAAAAGAGCGAACAGGTATTACTAACCTGAAGGTGGAGTATAACAGTGTGCATGGTTTCTATATTGAAATGAGCCGTGCACAGGCGGAAAGTGCACCAGCAGAGTACAGACGCCGCCAAACCTTAAAAAATGTTGAGCGCTTCATTACGCCAGAGCTCAAAGCATTTGAAGATAAAGTATTGAGTGCAAATGAACGTGCATTAGCTCGTGAAAAAATGTTGTATGAACAAGTGTTAGTGCAGCTTGGGCAGTATATCTTGGCACTGCAAACCAATGCAGGCGCTGTGGCTAGTTTAGATGTGCTATGTTGTTTTACTGAGCGTGCGATCACCTTAAACTATGTAGCGCCTACTTTTATAATAGAAGCTGGATTAGAAGTCGTGAACGGTCGACACCCTGTTGTTGAGCAGATTTCTGTGCAAACTTCAGGTCAGCCGTTTATTGCTAATGATGTGACACTTAATCCATACCGCCAACTATTGCTGATTACTGGGCCGAATATGGGCGGTAAATCTACCTTTATGCGTCAAACCGCATTGATTGTATTGCTGGCGTACTGTGGCTGTTATGTACCAGCGACTTCAGTAAAAATTGGTGAGATTGACCGTATCATGACACGTATCGGTGCATCAGATGACTTGGCGGGAGGGCGTTCGACCTTTATGGTGGAAATGACCGAAACGGCGAATATTCTACATAACTCAACAGATAAGAGTTTAGTGCTGTTAGATGAAATCGGGCGCGGCACCTCTACATTTGACGGATTAAGCCTAGCTTGGGCGGTTGCCAAGCAGTTATTAGAGAAAAATCGTGCCTATACTTTGTTTGCAACGCATTATTTTGAGCTAACACGTATTGTTGATGAGTTTAAATATGCAGCGAATGTACATTTAGATGCAGTTGAACATGGCAATAGCATAGTGTTTATGCATAAAGTAGAAGAAGGCGCGGCTAATCAGAGTTATGGATTACAAGTTGCTCAGTTGGCGGGGATTCCTAAGCCCGTTATTAGTGCAGCAAAAAGAAAATTAGCGCAATTAGAGTTAAATCAAGTCGCAAATCAAGATGCAACAGCAGTGCCGCAAGTTGATATGTTCATGATGAACGAGCAAGTCGTAGAGGTCCCATTGCATCCTGTACTCACTGAATTGGAGTCATTGCAAGTGGATGATCTCACGCCTAAGCAGGCTTTAGATCTGCTATATAGGCTAAAAGCGACTGTTAATCAAACATGAGTATAGATTCTCTGCTTTCTTGAAAGTTGGCAGACATAAAAAGCGATACGTATTAATCTTGGTGCGCATCATTGAAGTGCGTTCTATCTGGATACAAGACTGTGCATTTGCACCTTATTTGTGCGAACAATCATCACTGAAGTTATTTTCTGAATCTCCTGCAGCGCGCTATTCCATATTAAACAAGTGGTTATGCTGGTATTAAATAGTTGGCACACCTATTGCTTATACTAGATTAGTCGATTGAGTTAAGCAGCTATGTTAAAAGTAATGATTGTTGATAATAATTTGGAGCGTGTTAAACCACTCAAGCAGTCTTTGCTTGATAACGGTTACGATGTCATCGCTCATCTTAGAGATACCATCAACTTAAATGATGCATGCAGTAAATTACAACCAGATGTGGTGGTGATTGATACAGACTCACCAAGTCGTGACACATTAGAGCACATTTGTGTCATGACAATGAATGACCCTCGTCCTGTGATGATGTTTACACATGATGGCGATAAAGAGCAGATTAAATTGGCAACGCAGGCAGGTGTGTGTGCTTATGTGGTGGGTACTTTACCAAATGAGCGTTTGCAACCAGTGATTGATGCGGCGGTTGCTAGGTTTGAGGAATTTAAGAATTTACGGACTGCCTTGCAGGAGGCAAATACCAAGTTAAGCGAACGTAAAGTGATTGAACGTGCAAAAGGTTTGATCATGAAACAGCGCAACGTTGATGAAAACGAAGCGTATAGCATGTTAAGAAAAATGGCGATGGAAAAGCATACGCGCATCGGGTCTTTAGCAGCACAGATAGTTGAAGCGGCACAATTGCTACTTTAGCTGGTAACTAAGAATTTGGTGGTGGTTGAGTCCAAAAGTCCAATGAAGGACTAGTGAGCTAAATCATCCAAGCAGTAAAAAAGAGCCAATGGTGGCTCAGATCATGTAATACAAGACAAAGGCGTCTTGATAAGCAATCAACTCTTTTATTTAAGAGCTGGTTCAACTTATCAGACGCCTTTTTTTATGAATTTTTTAGATTGTTTGGATTATTTTAGGAGAACTAAGATGGGCAATGACAATATCAGTAACAAAGAAAGTAAATTAGGTCAGCAATCGAATTTGGTGGTTGATTCAGCACGTCGTGACTTTTTTAAAATGAGTGCAATGGGTGCACTAGGTGCTGCAGCGATGATGGGTTTAGTGCCAAATGGTATTCGCACACAAGCTTACGCGGCAGGTTCTGACGCCCCAGAAATTACCAATGTCAAAATTGGTTTTATTCCACTCACAGACTGTGCACCAATTATCGTGGCAGCTGAAATGGGTTTTGATAAGAAATACGGCATCAAAATTACCCCTTCAAAAGAAGCGTCTTGGGCCGCCGTGCGCGATAAAGTTTCTAATGGCGAGTTACATGCAGCACATATTCTGTACGGTATGGTATACGGTGTACAGCTAGGTATTGGTGGACAGCAAAAAGATATGGCGGTCTTGATGGGCTTAAACCATAACGGTCAAGGCATCACGCTTTCTAATCAGCTCAAAGAAAAAGGTGTGAAAGACGGTAAAAGTCTTAAGCGCTTAATTGATAACGAAAACCGTGACTATACATTTGCACAAACATTCCCAACAGGTACCCATGCAATGTGGTTGAACTATTGGCTAGCTGCAAATGGTATTCACCCAGTGAAAGATGTTAAAAATATTGTCGTACCACCGCCACAAATGGTGGCCAATATGCGTATCGGCAATATGGATGGCTACTGCGTGGGTGAGCCTTGGAATGCTAGGGCAATTTTCGACAAAGTAGGCTTCACTGTTGCAACAACGCAAGATATCTGGGTAGATCACCCTGAAAAAGTATTGGGAGCTACAGCGGAGTTTGTAGAGAAAAACCCAAATACTGCACGTGCCATGATGATGGCGATTCTTGATGCATGTCGTTATATCGATGCCGCAGAAAATCGTGCAAAAGTGGCTAAGTTAATTTCAGGTAAAGCCTACGTCAATGCACCAGAGCAAGTGATTGCAGGCCGCTTTGTGGGTGATTACGACAATGGTAACGGTAAGGTATGGAAAGATCCTAACTACATGAAGTTCTTTGATGATGGCAAAGTGAACTATCCATTCTTATCAGATGGCATGTGGTTCTTAACACAACACAAACGTTGGGGCTTGCTCAAATCTGACCCTGATTACTTAGGTGTTGCAACGAAGATCAACCAAGTAAAACTTTACTCAGAGGCCGCATCGCAATTAGGTATTAATGTTCCAAAAAGCGCAATGCGCAGTAGTAAGTTAATGGATGGCGTAGTGTGGGATGGTTCTAACCCAGCTGCTTATGCTGCATCGTTCAAGATTAAAGTGTAGGCCATGATGTATTGCACAAATAGAGTTGCGCCTTAAGGAGTTGAAATGACAAATACTACTGTAAATAAAATAATGCCTACCGCTAAATCTTTCTCTTTAAGCAGTTTAAACACGCAGGCTTATCGTTTTTTTAGATGGGTGCTACCGCCAATTTTTGGATTGTTCTTGCTGGTTGTGATTTGGGCCTTAATTTCAGAGAAAACACCAGAGTTGCCAGGGCCAATTAAAACTTGGGCCTCAGCGGTTGAGTTGTTTAGTGACCCGTTTTATGACCACGGTATCAATGATAAAGGGGTGGGTTGGAATATCCTGGCATCATTGCAACGTGTTGGTTTGGGTTTTGGTTTAGCTGCACTGATTGGAATTCCGCTTGGTTTTATCATTGGTCGTTTTGAGTTTATTTCAAGAATGACCGCACCAGTGATTAGTTTGTTACGTCCGGTCTCTCCACTTGCGTGGTTGCCGATTGGGCTTCTGGTGTTTAAAGCGGCAAATCCAGCAGCGATATGGGTAATCTTTATTTCGGCAGTATGGCCCATGATTATCAACACGGCAGTTGGTGTAGGTAAAGTGCCACAAGACTACATGAACGTGGCTAAAGTGTTGAACTTAAGTGAATGGAAAATCGTGACCAAAATACTGTTTCCGTTTGTGTTGCCTTATATGATGACCGGTGTGCGCCTTTCTATCGGTGTTGCATGGTTAGTGATTGTTGCAGCAGAAATGCTAACGGGTGGCGTTGGTATCGGTTTCTGGGTGTGGGATGAGTGGAATAACTTAAATGTTGAACACATCATCATCGCGATTTTTGTTGTAGGTATTGTTGGTTTATTGCTTGAGTTAATTCTCACGCAAATTGCTAAACGATTTAGCTACGAATAACCCATTTAAATATCCTTTAGGAACGATCATGGAAAAAGCAAACGCTGACAAATATGTACAATTAGAGCACGTGGATATGACCTTTCATACCAAAAAAGGGACATTCAATGCACTTAAAGGTATTAATCTTAATATTAAAGAAGGCGAGTTCATTTCAATTATTGGGCACTCTGGTTGCGGTAAATCTACAGTGCTGAATTTAATCGCGGGCTTGTTACAACCATCTGAAGGCTTGTTATTTTGTGCGGGCCGTGAAATTGCAGGACCGGGACCTGAGCGAGCCGTAGTGTTCCAAAATCACTCTTTATTACCATGGCTAACTTGTTTTGAAAACGTGTATCTCGCAGTAGAACGCGTATTTAGCACCGAGACCAAAGCACAACTTGAGGCGCGCACGCATGCCGCTATCGAGTTGGTAGGGCTGTCACACTCTAGCGACAAACGACCTAATGAAATATCAGGTGGGATGAAGCAGCGTGTTGGCATTGCCCGCGCTTTGGCCATGGAGCCCAAAGTGCTACTGCTGGATGAGCCATTTGGTGCGTTAGATGCGCTCACTCGCGCTAACTTGCAAGATGAGTTAATGAAGATTATGGCGAAGTCAGGTTGTACAGCAGTGATGGTAACGCATGATGTGGATGAGGCTGTGTTGTTATCAGATCGCGTAGTGATGATGACGAATGGTCCAAGTGCAACTATCGGTGAGATACTGGAAGTTAACTTACCACGTCCAAGAGCACGTTTAGAATTAGCTGAAGATAAAGAATACAACCATTTACGTAGTGAAGTATTGCGCTTCTTATATGAGCGCCATGCTAAGAAATCGGCATAAAAGACACTGATTTAAATTTACTACATCAATATTATTATTTAAAAAAGGGATTAACATGAAAACCAAAACAGTATTCAAAATGAATATGGTCATGGCCTGTACTGTGCTAGCATTGGCTGGTATGGCACACTCAGCTTACGCAGCAGAGGAAGAGGCCGTTGCTGAATATACATTTTTAGATGCGATCAAAGACGGCAAGCAAATGACCAACTTCCGTTTACGTTATGAAAATGTGAACCAGGAAGCATTTAGTAGCGGTAGCAAGCTTAAGACTGGCGAAGCATTTACTTTGCGTAGTTTAATCGGTTGGCAAACTGCACCATACAAAAATTTTAGTATTGGTGCACAAATCACCGACGTACATGAGTTTAACGATGACTTTAATGATCGTAGAAACAATCTGTCAGAACACAGCAATGGTGGCGCAGCAGGTGCTGGTCTAAATAAAGCGCAATATCCAAATATTGTAGACCCTGGCTTTACTGATATTAATCAACTTTATGTGGATTGGACTGGTATCAAAAACACTAAAGTACGCTTAGGCCGCCAACAGCTCAACTTAGATAATGTTCGCTTTATCGGTGACATTGCATTTAGACAAAATATGCAAGTGTTTGACGGTGTTTCTGTATTGAATAAGAGCATTCAAGATGTGGAGCTTTTCGCAGCTCACTTTGATAAAGTGCGTCAAATTACGACCAAAGACCGTCATGGCAATATCGATATCGTGAATGCAAAATACCGCATTTCGCCTTCAGAGTCGTTGGTTGGTTACGGCTATTTAATTGATGTCGCTAACTTGGGTCAAAACAATGGTAATCCAGCCGCAATCGGTACTGCTGCACAAGGTGGTAACGGTCTTGGTGCTAGCCAAGATACGACTAAATCAGCAACTACGGATGCTAGTAGTAAAACTTTTGGTACACGCTTAGATGGTGTACGTGCAGTTAACCCTGATTGGAAAGTATTGTACACAGCAGAATACGCTAAGCAAACAGATATGAGTGGTGGTAGTCCGTTAATCGACGCACACTATTTCAAATTAGGTGGTGGTGCGGCATACGGTGCTTGGTCTGTTCGTTTAGATCATGAAAAGCTTTCTAGTAACGATGGTCAGTATGCATTTCAGACGCCATTAGGGACTAACCATCTATTCCAAGGTTGGGCAGATCACTTTCTAGCAACGCCACGTCAAGGGATGGAAGATACCTTTGTCACAGTAGCTGGTGCTATCGATAAGGTGAAACTTTATGCTGAGTATCATGTGTTCAAGTCTGATGTTAAATATCAGTCTACCGGCGGGCGCTTGGGTGACAAATACGGTAGCGAATTTGACATCAGTGCAACTTATCCTTTCAGCGATAAGGTGTTAGGGAAAGTTGAATATGCAAACTTTAATGAAAGTGATATTTATGGCACTACTTTACAAAATGCCGCACGTAAGGGCGACAAGGAAATTATTTGGGTAACTGGCATGTACACATTTTAAGTCTTAGCGATAAGTAAAATTGCCTACAAAAAGTGCAATTAAAAATAATGCACCATTATGGAATTCCATAATGGTGCACTGGCACTGTTAAAGAGCCCATTGTAATAATATGGTTATTGTGTAGTGAAAATAAGTATCTGTTTTGAATAGAAAAAAATATTTTAATGAATTGTTAAAGTTGGCATGATTACTGCCTATATGTGAGCGAAACGACAATTTAGATTAATTGATGGTGAAAACATGCAAAAGATGAAATTAGTAGTAATTGGTAACGGTATGGCCGGGATGCGTACAGTAGAAGAGTTGCTGAAAATAGCACCTGATCTTTACGATATCGCCGTGTTTGGCGATGAACCTTACCCTAATTACAACCGCATTATGTTGTCTCCAGTGCTTGCAAATGAGCAAACGATTGATGACATCATTTTAAATACCAGAGAATGGTATGCAGAGAACAATATCACCCTGCACACAAGTGCGCGGGTGAATAAAATCGATCGTAAAAACCGTGTGGTTTATACAGAAGACGGTATCAGTGCTGAATATGACCGACTCTTAATCGCGACAGGCTCTAAGCCGTTTATGCCACCAATCCCAGGCAACGAGTTTGAGGGTGTGTTGGGTTACCGTGATATTAAAGATACGAACGACATGATTGAGGCTGCAAAAGTCTATAAACATGCTGTGGTAATCGGTGGCGGTTTATTAGGTCTAGAAGCAGCAAACGGCTTAAAAATTCAGGGCATGGATGTAACAGTTATCCATAAAAACGAGTGGTTGTTAGAGCGTCAGTTAGATAAAACTGCAGGTGGAATGCTGCAAAAAAATCTAGAAGCTAAAGGCCTTAGTTTCTTATTAAATAAAAATACAGAGCAGTTGGTTGGCGATGAAAAAGGTCGCGTGAAGTCTGTGAGATTTAGCGATGGTCAAGAGATCCCAGCAGACTTGGTAGTGTGGGCAGTTGGTATCCGCCCAAATTACGCATTAGCTGAGTCGGCAGGTATTTATTGCAATAGAGGTATTGTGGTCAATGACACCATGCAAACTTATGATCCACGCGTGTATTCAGTGGGTGAGTGCGTAGCGCACCGTGGTATCTCTTACGGACTTGTTGCACCATTATTTGAAATGGCTAAAGTGTGTGCTACGCACTTGGCTAACTTTGGCATAGGCCAATATAAAGGATCAGTCACATCAACTAAACTTAAAGTAACAGGTATTGATTTGTTCAGTGCCGGTGACTTTATGGGCGGTGATGATACAGAAGAAATTGTTTTGCACGATGCAGTTGGTGGGATTTACAAAAAGCTCATCATCAAAAATGACAAAATCGTTGGTAGCGTGCTTTATGGGGATACCACGGATGGTTCGTGGTATTTTCAGATGTTAAGAGATGGTAAGGCCATCCACGAGATTCGTGATCACCTCATGTTCGGCCAAGATTCACTAGGTAATAGTGGTCATCAAGGCCAAGATAAAGCAGCTTCCATGACCAATGAAATGGAAGTGTGTGGCTGTAATGGCGTATGTAAAGGCACGATTGTTAAAGCCATTCAAGATAAAGGTTTATTCACGATTGATGATGTGAAGAAACAAACTAAAGCTGGTTCTAGCTGTGGTTCTTGCGTGGGCTTGGTTGAGCAGATTCTGGCATCTACTTTAGGTGGTGGTTATGCGCCTCCATCTACAAGTAAAGCAGTGTGTGGATGTACTACAAAGAGCCATGAAGAGGTGCGTGCAGAAATCCGCACCCATAAATACTTGAACATTCCAGATGCTATGCAAGGCATGGCTTGGTCTACACCAAACGGTTGTGCAACTTGCAGACCAGCACTTAACTACTATTTACTTTCAACTTGGCCACACGAGGCAAAAGATGACCCGCAATCACGTTTTATTAATGAACGTGTGCATGCAAATATCCAAAAAGATGGTACATATTCCGTGATTCCACGTATGTACGGTGGTGTAACTACCCCTGATCAGCTTAGAAAAATTGCAGACGTTGCAGATAAATATGCAGTGCCGATGGTGAAGGTAACTGGCGGTCAGCGTATTGACTTACTTGGCGTGAAAAAAGATGACTTGGTCGACATGTGGAAAGACTTAGACATGCCATCAGGCTATGCTTATGGTAAGAGTATCCGTACTGTGAAGACCTGTGTAGGTTCAGAGTTCTGCCGTTTTGGAACACAAAACTCTACCCAATTAGGCATTGATATCGAAAAAGCATTCGACCATATGTGGGCACCACATAAAGTGAAGTTTGCGGTTTCTGGATGTCCACGTAACTGTGCTGAGTCTGGTGTTAAAGATGTCGGTATTATTGGTGTGGATTCAGGCTGGGAAATTTATGTAGGCGGCAACGGTGGTATTAAAACTGAAGCAGCACAGTTTCTATGTAAAGTAAAAACCTCAGATGAAGTCATGGAGTACTCAGGTGCATTTATTCAGATTTATCGCGAAGAAGCGCGCTACTTAGATCGTACGGTGCATTGGATTGAACGTGTTGGTTTAGAGTATGTAAAACAACGTATTCTTGAAGATGCAGAAGGACGCAAAGCGGCATATGAGCGCTTAATTTATGCGTTGCAAGGTGCATCAGATCCTTGGGCTGAGCGTGTGCAAAATCGTGAGCAACATAAAGAATACGAAACTATTACTGTTTAATGCATTGTTAAAGATTAGGAAACAATATAATGAAATCTAGTTTTTGGAAATCAGGTCATACACCGACCTTGCTATCATCTTTTTTATATTTTGATTTAAGCTTTATGGTGTGGGTGCTGTTGGGGCCGTTAGCTGTGCAGATTGCGACAGACCTACAATTGACACCAGCAGAAAAAGGCTTAATGGTGGCAACCCCTGTGTTGGCGGGTGCACTATTACGTATCGTGATGGGTGTTTTAGTTGACCAGATTAAACCTAAAATGGCAGGCTTAATCGGTCAAGTGATTGTGCTTGCTAGCTTATTGGTAGCATGGTTACATGGCTTACAAACTTTCCAGCACACGTTAATGTTAGGTTTAGGACTAGGCTTTGCGGGTGCTGCGTTTGCTGTTGCATTGCCGTTAGCAAGTCGTTGGTATCCACCAGAGCATCAGGGTACAGCATTGGGTATTGCTGGCGCAGGTAACTCTGGTACAGTGTTTGCTGCATTGTTTGCACCTGGTTTAGCCGTGGCATATGGTTGGAATAACGTATTTGGTCTAGCGTTAATTCCATTAAGTATCGCAATGTTTATTTATATCATTTTTGCAAAAGACGCACCTGATGCGCCAGCAGCAAAATCGTTAAGTCAATACGTACAAATTCTTAAAGATAAAGATGCTTGGTGGTTCATGTTTTTCTACAGCGTTACCTTTGGTGGTTTTGTAGGTCTTGCGTCATCTCTTACTATTTATTTCAATGACTTATATGCATTAGGGCCTGTGGTCGCTGGCTACTGTACCGCAGCGTGCGTGTTTGCAGGTTCGCTTGTGCGTCCTTTAGGTGGATGGTTAGCTGACCGTGTGGGCGGTATTCGTACTTTGCTTACAATGTATATATTAGCTTCTGTATTGTTGGTGGTGATGAGCTTTGGTCAGCCAACTTATCAATTGGCGTTATGGGTAATCGTGCCAACAATGGCGATTCTAGGTATGGGTAACGGTGCAGTATTCCAGTTAGTGCCACAACGCTTCCGTAAAGAAATTGGCGTAATGACCGGTTTGGTTGGTATGGCAGGTGGGGTTGGTGGTTTTTACTTAGCATCAAGCTTAGGGATTATTAAACAAGCGACTGGTAGCTACCAAGTTGGTATACTGATTTTTGCAGGGTTAGCTGCTTTGGCTGTGCTTGGTTTAGTTGGCGTTAAAACTCGCTGGCGTACCACTTGGGGAGCAGCAACAACTGCTAAAGTATAGCGCTTGTCTTAACTAACTATACTAAACCAAGTATAAAACTAGGTATAAAAGTCAACTATGTCACTTCAATTCACTGTGGGCCAATCTAGCCTTACTGGCCCTAGATCACGTAATGAAGATTATGTTGGCTTAGTAACGCCATCAGGTGAGCAATTGAGTGTAAAAGGTGCACTTTTTGCAATCGCCGATGGCGTAAGTGGCAATGCTGGCGGTGGTGAAGCTTCTGAGATGACGGTGCGTACCGTCACGACAGATTACTATGCCACACCAGATACTTGGGAGCCGCTTACTTCTTTAGATAAGGTGCTAACGGCTGCAAACCGTTGGCTCATTGCACAGGCGAATGCGAATAGTGATATGGTGGGGATGGCGACAACCTTGTCATTGCTCGTGTTGCGTGGACAGCGCTACTATGCAGCGCATGTGGGCGACACCCGTATCTATCTACTGCGAAATGGCGTGCTGAAACAACTGACGACTGACCACGTTTGGGACAGACCTGATATGCGTCATGTTTTAAAGCGCGCAGTTGGTTTAGATCGACATCTAGAAGTAGACTTTTCTGAAGGAGCATTGCAAGAAGGTGATGTGTTTGCTTTAATGAGCGACGGCGTGTGGGACAGCGTAGGCGAGCAAACTATCCATAAGCTTTTGGGCTTATACAATAACCCTCAAATGATTTGCGATCATCTCACTAAAACGGCGATTGAAAAAGGCAGCCAGGATAATTCTACTGCAGTTGCGTTAAGAGTTACCGCATTAGGTGAGGATACCTTATTAGAGCTTTTAGCAGGTGGTAAGCACCTTACAGTACCTGATAAGTTAAGTGTGGGTGCCCATATTGACGACTTTGAAGTACTTGAGTTGATGTATGAGTCACGAGCTAGTTTGCTGTATAAAGTGAGGCATACGACAACTAAGCAACTGTTTGTATTAAAAACCCTGCAACCAGCATTAGCAACAGACACGGAGAGTTGTCATGGCTTGCTGAATGAGGAGTGGTTAGCAAAACGGGTGGTTTCTCAGTACGTGCCCCAAGTGTTTCCAGTTTCAGTTGAGAAGCGAAGCAAGCTTTATTATGTGATGAGCTGGCATGAAGGTGCAACCTTACAACAAAGATTAGATAGCGGACACCACTTTACGGTAGCTGGTATTCTTAAAGTTGGCATCGATATGATGCGCGGTATTGGTGCCTTGCATCGTCTAAATATTGTGCATAGAGATATTAAACCTGCTAATGTGCATCAAGGCAGTGATCAGCGACTACGTATCCTAGATTTAGGCGTTGCATCGAGCATGCAAACAAATAAATCAGATGTGGTACAAAATCCAGGCACACCTAGTTATATGGCGCCGGAATTGTTTGAAGGTGAAACGGCAACGCCTCAGAGTGATATTTATGCGGCAGGTGTTACGCTGTATCATTTACTAACACGTAAATATCCACATGGCGAAATTGAGCCTTTTCAGCATCCTAAGTTTGGTAGCCCTACGGCACCGACCAGATACCGCCCGGATATTCCATATTGGTTAGAAAATATTGTATTAAAAGCAATTGCAACAGACCCTAAAGTGCGGTTTGAAACAGCTGAGGAAATGCTAATCGCACTAGAACATGGTGAGTTAAAGCCTATTTTGCCACCAGTACGTACACCTTTGATTGCCCGCGCTCGGTTAGTTAAGTGGCAATGGATAGCGATTTTTTCGTTAATCTTAAATTTTTTATTGATTTATTTGTTAGTAGTTTCGTGATTAATCTAGATATAAAGGTAGGACAAAAATGAGTAATTGGGTAAGAGTTGCACCTCTTGAAGAAATCCCTAAGTTAGGCGCACGTGTTGTGCGCAGTAAAGATATTGATATCGGTGTGTTTCGTTTAGAAGATGACCGTATTTATGCTGTGAATAATAGTTGCCCACACAAAGGCGGCCCACTATCAGAGGGGATTGTGTATGGTGACAAAATTGCTTGTCCATTACATAGCTGGAAAATCAGTTTAGTCGATGGCAAAGCTGATGAGCCAGATGAAGGTGCGACAGCATGTTTCAATACTAAGATTGAAGATGGCGTAGTTTATTTAGAATTAAAAGAGTAATTGATTTGATTAAGCAAACTAAAAGTACTTGTTGTTACTGCGGCGTTGGCTGCGGGGTGATTATTCATTCTGAAAATGACAAAATTATCGATGTTAAAGGTGATCCACAACATCCAGCAAACTTTGGACGTTTGTGTACCAAAGGGTCAACACTACATCTATCAGCTAAGCTGGATAATCGACTTCTGTACCCTGAGATACGCACGAATCGTGATTTACCTCGGAAGCGAGCGACATGGGATGAGTCACTCAACTTAGTGGTTGAGAAGTTTGCAACATTAATAGAAACACACGGTCCTGATAGTGTTGCTTTTTATATTTCTGGGCAATTGCTGACAGAAGATTATTATGTCTTCAATAAATTAGCCAAAGGCTTGATTGGTACCAATAATATTGATACAAACTCAAGGCTTTGCATGAGCTCAGCCGTTGCCGGTTACAAGTTAACGCTTGGCGCTGATGCTCCGCCGGCTTGTTATGAAGACATTGATCATACTGATTGTTTATTTATTGCCGGCTCTAACACTGCATTTGCACATCCGATTATTTATCGTCGTATTGAAGATGCAAAAGAGAAGAATCCTAATTTAAAAATAGTCGTCGTCGATCCACGCCAGACGGATACCGCTAAGGCAGCAGATTTGCACTTAGCAATCTTGCCGGGTACGGATGTGGCGCTGTTCAACGGTATGTTGCATGTCATGTTATGGGAAGGCATGTTAGATAACGCCTATATTGATGCCTATACCAATGGCTTTGCTGAGCTCAAAGAAACTGTTCGTGAATATACGCCTAAAATGGTGGCCGATATTTGCGGTATTAAAGAAGCAGACATTATTACTGCAGCAAAGTGGTTTGGTAAAGGCCCAACGCTTTCTATGTACTGCCAAGGCTTGAATCAGTCGGTAAATGGTAGCGATAAAAACGCAGCCTTGATTAATCTGCATTTAGCCACAGGTCAAATTGGTAAACTCGGAGCAGGGCCGTTCTCATTGACTGGCCAGCCTAATGCGATGGGTGGGCGTGAGGTTGGCGGAATGGCTAACTTGTTATCTGGTCACCGTGACTTAGCTAATCCAGAGCATCGTGCTGAAGTCGCTAGTTTGTGGGGTATTGAAAGTGTACCTGATGTACCAGGTAAGTCCGCTGTTGATATGTTTAAGGCAGTTAAAGATGGCAGTATTAAAGCAATCTGGATTGCCTGTACAAATCCTGCACAGTCTATGCCTGATCTTAATGAGGTATTAGAAGCGTTAGAAAATGCTGAGCTAGTGGTTGTGCAAGATGCCTTCGATAATACTGAAACTTGCCAATATGCTGATGTCTTACTACCAGCTAGCACATGGGGTGAAAAAGAAGGGTCGGTTACCAATTCTGAGCGCCGCATTACACGTGTTAATCCTGCTGTCATCCCACCAGCCGAAGCACGCCATGATTGGGCAATTGTTGTAGATTTTGCACAACGTTTAGAACAAAGACTCGCAAAAAATACCAAGTTGTTTCCATACGCGACAACTGAACAGATCTTTGATGAGCATCGTGAAACTACGCGCGGGCGAGATTTAGACATTACTGGCCTCAGCTACACATTACTTAATGAGCAGGGCCCGCAACAATGGCCGTTTAAAACTGGTGATGTAACAGGTAAGGCACGTTTGTATGCAGACGGTGTGTTCCAGAAGCCTGATGGGAAAGCACAGTTCCTGAATGCTACTTATAAAGGCACTGCAGATAAAACAGATGCACGTTATCCACTGCACCTATTGACGGGTCGTCTACGCGACCAGTGGCATGGTATGAGTCGTACTGGTAATGTTGCGCAGTTATTTAACCATGCAGAAGAGCCTGTGATTCATATGAGCGCTGATGATATGATGCGCCGCTCCATTAAAAATGGAGATATTGTCAGAGTGAGCAATAAACGCGGTAGCTTGGTATTACCTGCTCAAACGTCAGATGAGGTGAAACCCTCCCAGACCTTTATTCCGATGCACTGGGGTAGCCAGTATATGCATGGTTTAGGCGTTAATGCATTAATGCCTTCGGCTTATGACAAAGTTTCTAAGCAACCCGAGCTTAAGCATACTGCGATTAAGTTAGAAAAGTTAGAACTGCCCTGGCGCATGACCGTGATGCGCACGATACATAATCTAGAAGTGTTGCAAAAGTTAAAAGGATTTTTATCTCATTTTGAGTACGCTAGTTGTGGCTTGTTTGGGCGTGAGACAGAAAACCATTGTGGCATGCTCATCCTAAGAGCAGCGCACACAGAGGCACCTGATGAGCAAGTGATTCAGGACATCGATGCGCTGCTGGGCATGACGGGGGATGCTCCATTGCTTAATTATCTCGATGCTAAGCGTGGCATCAGTAAACGTATTCTGGTTGAAACCAACTTAGAAAATAAGGCAGAGGTCACTGGGGTTAGATTAGTGGGTGAGACCTTAGCTGCTGCTTGGCTTAAAGATGTCATGGGAACTGGCGAGTTTAGCCCTGAGCTACGTCGCTGGGCATTAGCGCCGTTAAGTGCACCGCCAGCTGGTCAGCGTAGCCGCGGCAAGATTGTATGTAACTGCTTGGATGTTGCAGAGAATGAAATTATCGATAATATTCAATTGGGCGCAGATTTGCTCACATTGCAGAATAAGCTCAAATGCGGTACACAGTGCGGGTCTTGTGTGCCTGAGTTAAAACAGTTGGTGCGCATACATGCTAAACATTAAGGTTAGATGTTAAGTCGACTCACTATATTGGCTGCTGTTTCTTAGCCTTAATGTTTTGGCTTAATAGCGGCTGTCACTAAAATAGAAAAGCGCGCTATGAGCATTCATGGCGCGCTTTTCTATTCATCGTTTCTTGATATCGCAGTGATTGCTGGGTGATAGTTCGACTTTTTTTAAAAGTGTTCTGTGACTAATTTTTTTACCATTGGCGCTAATGCTGTTGGTAAGGTAGTCATCGTGAGGATAAACTGGCGAGCCTCCTTAGAAGTTTTTCTTAAAGACTTCACTAAGATGTCTATGAATTTTGATTCTTCATAGTCGCTGTGTGTCGCAACAAATTGTTCAAGATAATGTTCAAGAAAGACTAGCACGATCACGTCTTCCAATGTTTGTGCTTCACGATCAGTGCTTAACAGTTCCTTTTTCACTAGCACACAAACGCGTTCTATCAGCGAAGTATCATATTCCAGCTCTTTTAAAATGCTTCGTGCGGTATCTGCATGGAACGTTTTTAGCGCATTTCGCCACTGATGGTATCCAGCTTTAGTCATTGGGTAGTCAGTACGAGGTGTTTTCCAACGGCCAATATGCTGACATCTCGCAGCAAGCTGCAAAGCTTCCGATGCGTTTGCTGTGTAACGATTGAGCATTGCTGTCATCCGCTGCGCATAAAGCAACTCTTTTGCATAAGTCATGCCGTCAGCAACCTCTAAGTTAGGGTCCGCCTCATTAAATGCATCGAAGCGCTCAATCGCTTGGGCAAGTTTTGATGAGTTTGAGATATTCATTTGTTGAAGAATGTCCTGATGAATTGAATCTACGTTTTAACATAACCAATGAGTTAACTCTTAGTATATTTCGCTTAAGGTATTTAACCTCTTTAAATTGGGCGATGAGTGAAGTCGGTTGCTAGCATCCAGTTAGGATAAGCCATCTATGCGTTTATCGTGGCTTGCTCAATACGCCAGAGTCAAGCGCAAGGTTGAGTTAATCGTTGATCAATGATTGGTACTGGGATTGCCTGTGGTTAATATTTTTCTGATGCAGTATTGCCAGAAGGGGTGTATGGCGTTTTCTTCAGCCGCTTCGCTTCTTTTAACAGTTCTTCAGCAAGCTTATTTTGCTCTTTTTGCTGCATGCATGATTGCTCAATCGCATTTTTTACTTCTAAAGTAGTGCCTCGGTTGTTGTAAACCTCGTTCACTAGTGCCTGAGCCTGCTCGTCTTGTGCACTTTCCAATTGCTCTTCTTTTGTCTTACCTGTCTGACGAAGCCACATCATTTTTTTTGCTGCATCACCACGTTGTTTACAGTCTGCATCTACTTGATATGGAGATAAATCCCCACTTTTCGCTACAGTACTACTTGCTTTGGCTGCTTTTATTGTCTTACTGTAGTTCTGGTTAGCACAAGGGGTGTCTTGAAAACTATTGCCACAACGATACATTGTGGCAGCCGTTGTCACCTGCGTATAACATAACACCACGCAGGTGGTGATGCTAAGCAAAAATAGTTTCATATGAATAAGCAGTGGGCGTTTTTTGTAATAAATGATACTAACTTATTAGTGGTGGTGGCCGCCTGCACCATGTACGTGTTGGTGCGCTACTTCTTCTTTATTTGCAGGGCGAACATCTTTAATGGTGGCAGTAAATACAACACGCTCGCCAGCCCAAGGGTGGTTTCCGTCAACAATCACCTTGCCGTCAGCAATTTCTGTTACTGTGTATAGTACAACATCACCAGTTTCATCTTCACCTTCAAACTGCATGCCTACTTTTAACTCAGCAGCAGGAAAGGCACTGGCTGGTTCAATTTGCACTAGCTCTTCATCGTACTCACCAAAAGCATCCGCTGGTTGTAAGTCCACAATCACAACATCGCCGACATCTTTACCATGCATGGCTTCTTCAACTTTTGGGAAAATATTGTCATAACCACCATGTAAATATGCTACTGGGTCATTGCTTGATTCAAGCACGTTGCCATCAGCATCTTTAAGTTCGTAAGTCATTGTGACAACAGTGTTCATAGCAATTTGCATGGTGAAATCCTCTACCTAGGTTTTTTAAAAATAATGTTGAAATTTTAATCTATATTTTTGAAATTGCTTAAATGTAGGCAATATTTATTTTCAGGCTTGCACGTTCTTCAGGTGTTTAGCGATTAGTCTATCTAGTGACGCAGCAAAAGCTTGTCTGTCACCTTGGTTAAAAGCTGATTGCCCACTGATTTCTACACCATTACTACGCAGCTCTTCCATTAGGTTACGCATACTTAGGCGTTCCTTAATATTGGCTTCGGTATAGAGTTCACCGCGTGGATTTAGGGCATAAGCCCCTTTTTCAACGACCTGTGCTGCAAGTGGAATATCCGCCGTAATCACCAAGTCTCCAGCTTCTAGCGCAAGCACAATGTGATTGTCTGCGACATCAAAACCACTCGGAACTTGTATGGTTTTAATGTACGCAGAAGGTGGCGTGCGTAAAAACTGATTAGCGACGAGTGTCGTCGTGATTTTTGTGCGCTCAGCTGCTCTAAATAAAATCTCTTTAATCACAACTGGGCATGCATCTGCATCAACCCAAATCTTCATCATTTATATTGCGTTAGCGACCTCTGCCACCAGTTCTTTGTTGGCTGCCTGAATTCGCCGTAGCCCTGTTTTGCTGACCACGCGGAGCATGGCTACGGTTGCCGTTGTTAGTAGGTTTCGGTGCAAATATCGCCGCTTGCGGCATGGCTTGATGTCTAGCCGCCTCAGACATTGGTTTTTGTGATCTAGGCTGAGCAGGTGCAGGCGGTGTACGTTTAGGTTGTTGGCCTTGAGGTGATGCACCATTTTTTTGTGGCGCAGCTTGTCTGCCATTTTCTTGAGGTTTACGACGTTGGCCTTGTTGCGGGCGAGGGGCGCGTGGCGCTTCTGGCTCTGGGTTGGCTGCTGGTGTAAATCCTTCAACGCTAACTCTTGGAATTTCGCGTTTAATCAGTTTTTCAATGTCTTTTAATAACTTAATTTCTTCTCTATCGACTAACGAAACTGCTGCACCACTACTGCCAGCGCGGCCAGTACGGCCAATACGATGGACGTAGTCTTCTGGTACGTTTGGTAATTCAAAGTTAACCACTTGCGGCAATTGGTCAATATCTAAGCCACGCGCTGCAATGTCGGTTGCCACTAATACGCGCATACTACCGTCTTTAAATTGTGCAAGCGCCTTGGTACGAGCGCCTTGGCTCTTATTGCCATGAATCGCAGCTGCCTGAATGTCGTCTTTGATTAGCTTCTCAGCTAAACGATTTGCGCCGTGCTTGGTGCGAGTGAATACTAACACTTGCTTCCAGTCGTGGTGTTTAATCAAGTGGCTCACTAAGTCACGTTTATGTGCTTGTGGCACCATATGTACCGTTTGCTCAACAAGTTCTGATGCTGTATTGCGACGCGCAACTTCAACAAAACCTGGGTTGTGCAGTAAGCCATCGGCCAATGTTTTAATTTCTTCAGAGAATGTTGCTGAGAACAGTAGGTTTTGGCGTTGTTTTGGTAACATCGCGAGTATTTTCTTGATGTCACGGATAAAGCCCATGTCTAACATGCGGTCAGCTTCATCTAGCACTAAAATTTCAATTCCTGACAAATCAACATTCTTCTGATTGGCATGGTCTAGTAAGCGGCCTGGTGTTGCGACTAGAATATCGAGTGGTTTTTTCAGTCTAGCTATTTGCGGATTAGCGTTAACGCCACCAAAAATGACAGTAGAACTCAGTGGTAAGTATTTACCATAAGTTTTTACTGATTCTTCAATCTGTGCAGCAAGTTCACGTGTGGGTGTGAGCATTAAGCAGCGCGGGCGGCTTTTTGCCACTTCTGCTAATGGCTTTTGGCTGAGTAGGTGCAAAATTGGTAAGGTAAAGCCTGCTGTTTTGCCTGTGCCTGTTTGTGCGCCAGCCAATAAGTCGCCACCAGTTAATACGAGTGGAATGGCATTGGCCTGAATTGGGGTTGGTGATGTGTAGCCTGCATCGCTAATTGCGCGCAAGATAGGTTCAGATAAACCTAACGCATCAAAGTTAAGTGTGTTTGTTGTTTCAATAGTCAAAGTGTAGCTCCAGCTTGGAAATTTAGCGAAGTTCTGTATGAGTGGTTGAACGGTTAAACAGCTTGAGGCTAAGTGAAAAATGCCTGACGTAGTATTTTTGTACAGTGTTCAGGTTTATTGCACGATGCTATTTATTTCGCTCGCTGACTTTTTCAGCGCTTCTATCGCCAACCTATCACTATCAAAGCAACACCAATCGAGGGAGGCAACAGTAATCATCATTTATTTGTGTGAATAAAGATGAGAGATAAAAAGACCGCTACGCTGATTGGTTGCGTAGGGCATTAGATTTTTTGTGATTATACGGTAGATTGAAATTAAAGCTAGATAAAAATATTTGGTCAAATGCCGGATGCGAATGAAGTCATGCTAACGGCACAGGTGATGAGTGTTGTAGGTTTATACTCAGCACTTGTTGCTAGTGGTTGGCATGGTTATGACCATGCTCACGATCTAATATGCTGTAATAGTTTGAAGGTTCAAGCACTGTAGGAATGGGGTCTTCGTCATTGTTGGGATGGTCTTTGCTGAAATGTAAGCCTCTGCTCTCTTTACGTTCAATCGCGCTTCTGACAATCAATTCAGCAACTTGTAGTAGATTTCTGAGTTCTATGAGGTCGTTACTGATTTTAAAGTTGCTATAAAACTCATGTACTTCATCACGCAGCATGTGGATGCGGTGCAATGCGCGGCTCAGGCGTTTATCCGTGCGCACTATCCCCACATAGTTCCACATAAATCGACGAAGTTCATCCCAAGTGTGCGTAATCAGCACTTCTTCATCGGCATCGGTCACTCGGCTCTCATCCCAATAGGGCAAGTTAGGTATTTTACGTGGTGGTTGATTGAGAATGTCTTCGGCCGCTGCTTTGCCAAACACTAAGCATTCCAATAAAGAGTTGCTTGCTAATCGGTTTGCACCATGTAAGCCAGTGCAAGAGGTCTCGCCTATCGCATATAAATGCTTAACGTCAGTTTGGCCTTTGTCATCTGTCATTACCCCCCCGCAGGTGTAGTGCGCTGCCGGGACAACAGGAATAGGCGTCTTGCTAATATCGATACCTAATTCCAAACAGCGCTTATAGATGTTTGGAAAATGTTCTTGAATGAAGTTGAGTGGTTTGTGTGAAATATCTAGATAAACACAGTCAAGCCCGCGTTTTTTCATTTCAAAGTCAATCGCGCGCGCCACGATGTCTCTTGATGCAAGTTCAGCGCGAGAGTCATGCTCAGGCATGAATCTAGTACCGTCTGGCAGTTTGAGCAAGCCACCTTCACCTCGTACAACTTCAGAGATTAAAAATGATTTAGCATGCGGATGAAATAAACAAGTGGGGTGAAACTGGATAAACTCCATGTTTGCAACACGGCAACCAGCGCGCCATGCCATTGCCATGCCGTCGCCAGTGCTAACATCTGGATTAGTGGTGTATAGATATACTTTTCCTGCACCGCCTGTGGCTAGTACAGTATTCTGCGCACCAATTGTAATTACTTTTCCAGTGCTGTTGTCCAGCACGTAAGCGCCAAGACATGCGTTGTCATCTGCAATGGTTTGATTGGGATTTTTCACCTTGTGTGTCGTAATTAAATCTACGGCAATATGGTTCTCAAGCAAGGTGATATTGGGATGTTGTCTGACTTGGTCGGCGAGCGTGGTTTGAACCGCATTGCCGGTTGCATCTGCTGCATGGATAATGCGACGGTGGCTGTGGCCACCTTCACGGGTTAAATGGTAATTGCTGTTGTCATTTTCACGCGTGAATTTGACGCCTTGTTCTATTAACCATTCAACTGTTTCTTTTCCGTGTTCAACGACTTTTTTGGTGACTGCTTCGTCACAAAGTCCCGCACCTGCGATTAGCGTGTCCTGAATATGCGCGTCTAATGAATCCTCATTGTTAAGCACTGCGGCGATGCCGCCTTGCGCCCAATTGCTGGCAGTATCGTTAATGCGACGTTTACTGACCAAGCAGATCTTTTTATGATCAGCCGTCCTCAGTGCAAGCGAAAGTCCTGCTAGGCCACTGCCAATAATTAAAACATCAAATTGCTGCATAATTTACGAGGATTGAGTGGAGGAGAATTGAATTATTAGGAACTTCTGAGAGTGTATCGTGGTCATTATAAAAGGCAATAGAAATAACGTTGTAAACATAAATAAAGTAATCGTTTAATTTTATTTAAATGAAAAATTCTAAGCTGTGGAGGCGAACATAATGATACAACCCAGTAAAATTCAGGAATTAGCCCAATTTAACTTCATTCAACCTGCTAGCCAAGGTTATACTTATAGAAGTGAGAAATTTGATAATAAAATTGGACAAGCTAAAGTGGGTCTGGCAGAAGGGTTGCAAGTAGTGGCTACTGCGCCAGTTTCTGGTAATCGTGAAATTGATCACGAGCTTGTTTTGCGCGCGCAGCGTGGGGATAAGCGTGCGTTCGGACTGCTCGTTGATAAATATCAACGTAAATTGGCTCGTTTATTGTCACGCATGATTCGTGACCAAGCTGAAATTGAAGACGTGGTACAAGAGTCCTTCATTAAAGCCTACCGTGCATTGCCAAATTTTAGGGGCGATAGTGCCTTTTATACTTGGTTGTATCGTATTGGCATCAATACGGCAAAAAATTACTTAGTTTCTATGGGTCGTCGCCCAACTGTATCTACTGACATTGAAATCGAAGATGCTGAAAACTTTGATAGTGGTGATGAGTTACGTACGACAGAAACACCAGAATCTAGCATGATGACCAAGCAGATAGCACAAACCGTCAATGATACCGTTGAGGGCCTGCCTGAAGAGTTGAAAACGGCGATTACCTTACGAGAGATTGAAGGCTTGAGCTATGAAGAAATTGCCACGATCATGGGTTGCCCAATAGGTACAGTACGTTCAAGAATATTTAGAGCGCGCGAAACGATCTCGCTAAAATTAAGACCTTTATTGGATACGCCAGATAACAAACGCTGGTAATTGTACAGAAGCCAAAAGTAACAATGCATTGCTTGAGTGTGTATTAGGAGTTAATAATGAGTGAACAAATATCTGCTTTAATGGATGATGAAATCGCGGTAGAAAATGCTGAGTTTCTGATTACGTCTATCCATGTCAATAAGCAAGCTTCTCAGACTTGGAATCATTACCATTTAATTGGGGATGCGATGCGCGGAGATGTTGCTCTTCCTTCCGACTTTAAACAAAAGCTAATGCAGAAGATTGAGCAAGAACCTACTGTATTGGCGCCAAGCGCTTCACAACCCAGTGTAAATAGAACAGAAATGCTTAAAGATAAATTGCCTGCGCGATGGTCAATCGCTGCATCTTTTGCTGCTGTGATGGTGGTGGGCTGGATGGCACTGCAGCAACAGTCTCAAACTGATAGTCCATCGGCGGTGATAGAGGTGGCTGAGGTGTCAACAACGACCAATGAATCAATCCCCGCGGAGTATTTAACTGCACATCAATCATCAGCACCATCAACAAGTTCATACTATATACAATCGGTGAATTATTCAGAATGATTTTAACCAGTCGAGTTGTTTGGGCTAAATTTCTCGCAGGAATTACGCTATTTGCTTTGTGTGCGATGAGCTTGACTGGTCATGCTTCCACAGACGATGAGCTTTGGATTGTGTTGCAAAAAGCTGCGGTTGCAGCGCGTGCTTTAAGTTATGAAGGTATTTTCGTCTGTCAAACTGCTCAGCAGTCTAAGTCTGTACAGATCACACATTTATTTGATGGGAAAAACGAATTTGCAAGAAACGTTGTCCTAGATGGTGCAACCCGTGAAGTATTAAGTCAGGGTAACAATCTGATTATATACAACCAAAAAAATGAAAAAATAGTCATTGAAAAAAGACGTGGTCAGAACATGTTCCCGGCCATATTGCCGCTGAATTTTGATTCGATACGTGATAATTACACCCTGCATTCAAGTACTCAAGAACGAGTGGCTGATCGACAAGCGCGAGTGCTATTCTTAGAGCCAAAGGATAGGCTACGTTATAGCTACAAATTCTGGATAGATAGTGAGTATGGCTTACTGTTAAAGTCTGTCAGGTTTAATCAGCGTAGTGAGATCATTGAAAGCATTGGATTTAACCGCTTGTCATTGTTAAACTCAATAGCATTAGATTGGTTTACACCGAAAATCGATAGCAAAAAGAACTACGTGATGGAGGATGAGCCAGTCATTCTTCCTGATGGAAAGCTATCGGTTACTTGGGAGATTAAAGAGTTGCCCGCAGGCTATCGTAAAGTAGATCAGATGGTGCGTATGGTGCCGGGTAAGCCTTATCCTATCATGCACATGATTTTTTCTGATGGTTTAGCATCAGTTTCCTTATTCATAGAGCCTACAAATAAAAGTGGTAAAACCAAGGTGGCACTCGTCACAACTGGAAGTACAAGCTTTTATGCGGGTGTTAATAATGGACATCTCGTCACAGCGGTAGGTGAAGTGCCCGAGGCAACTGTCGTGCAGATTGCAAACGCAGTGGTCATCAGTAAATAAATGTAAGGTTAGTTTTAGTCACACTATGATAGAAGAATATGCGGTAGTGCTTCATTGCAAACAGGATGTCGCGGAGTTGGAAATTGAACGCAGGACTGCATGCGGCATTTGTGGGCAAAAACGAGGTTGTGGCAATGCAACTTGGGGAAAGTTGCTTGGTCATAAAAGTCACACATTTCAAGCGCAAAATACCATAGATGCAAAAGTGGGTGACAATGTCATTGTTGGCATCGATGAGCAGGTTGCGTTGAAATCTGTTTTTTTTCTTTATGTAGTGCCGTTGTTGAGCCTAATCATTTTTTCAGTGTTAGCTGAAGCATTATTTGATCACCAGTTATACGTGGTATTTGCTGCGATAATAGGGCTGTTGATTGGTTTTGTCTGGGTTAAATCACATCTGGCCGGTCGTGATAGGCATCACGCAATTATATTGCGCCAGGCGGAGGCTATGCCATCTTGTGGTGCTAATAAAGAGGTTAAGGATATTTGATCCCTGGTGTGTTAATTATTTGATTTTTAAACTAAACGAGGTGAGTGGATGATGAGAAGTTGGCTTGCTGCAATGGCAGTTGTTTTGTTTTCTGCAGTGAATGTGAATGCTAAAGATTTGCCAGATTTTACCGAGTTGGCCGAAAAGCAAGGACCTGCTGTTGTTAACATTAGTATCACGCAAAGTATGCGCGCAAGTAATGTGCAGCTTCCTGGCATGTTAGGCGATGAGCAAATGCAAGAGTTCTTTAAACGCTTTGGTATTCCTAATCTTCCTGGTCAAAATGGCGGCGCACAGCCTGAGTATAAATCTCAATCTTTAGGTTCAGGTTTTATTATCAGTCATGATGGTTATATTCTAACCAATGCGCACGTGGTGTCTGAAGCTGATGAAGTGATTGTTAAATTGTCAGACAAGCGCGAGTTTAAAGCAAAGATTATTGGTGCAGATAAACGTACTGATGTTGCATTAGTTAAAATTGAAGCAACAGGTTTGCCAAAAGTCGTGACTGGCGATCCAAACAAGTTAAAAGTGGGTGAGTGGGTAGCAGCGATTGGCTCTCCATTTGGTCTTGAGAACACCATGACTGCTGGTATCGTAAGTGCAAAAGGTAGAGCTTTGCCACAAGAAAACTTTGTACCTTTTATTCAAACCGATGTGGCCATTAATCCAGGTAACTCTGGTGGTCCATTGTTTAATCTCGCGGGTGAAGTAGTGGGGATTAATTCACAAATTTATAGTCGTAGCGGTGGTTCAATGGGCTTGTCATTCAGCATCCCCATTGATGTGGCGCTAGAGGTGACTAATCAGCTGAAAGCTTCTGGCAAAGTGACTAGAGGTTGGTTGGGTGTTGTGATTCAAGAGTTAAGTAAAGAACTCGCAGAATCATTCGGCATGAGAAATACGAATGGCGCTTTGGTGGCTGGTGTTGAAAAAGGTGGGCCAGCGGACAAGGGTGGCTTAGAAGCTGGTGATGTGATTACTAAGTTTGATGGTAAGACGATTTCGAGCTCTTCTGATTTGCCTCGCGCGGTGGGTGTTGCTAAGCCAGGTAAAGCGGTACCTGTAGAAATATTGCGTAAAGGTAATGAAAAGACATTGAGTGTCGCGATTGGTGAAATGCCATCGGATTCATCAGAGTCTGTACAAGCGAGTAAGCCTTCAGCGAAACAAGATGTGGATCGTATAGGTTTGATTCTAAAGGAACTAACGCCTCAGCAAAAGAAAAAGCTTAACGGTAAGAGTGGTCTGTTAGTCATTGATGCTCAGGGCGCAGTCGCTCAGGCTGGTATTCGTCGCGGTGATGTCGTATTGGGCTTGAATAATACTGAAGTGCAAAGTCTTGAGCAGTTTAATAAGCAGTTGTCTAGTTTTGGCGCCGGTAAGACGATTGCCTTGCTAGTGCTGCGTGGCGAAAATACATTGTATGTACCAGTGAAAATTCCAGCCGCTAAGTAAATGTCATCTCACAGCATAATTAAGGGCATGCATAATCTATAGATGTTAATACTTTGAATTTGCTGTAAAATCCGAGCTGTTCGGTTAACAATAAGGGCGCCTAGTGCGCCCTTATTGTTAAGGCCGTATCTGTTCTACTTGAACAGCTCGTTAGTCGTCAATTTAGTCATTATTAAAAATTAAACATGAAAAATATTCGTAACTTTTCCATTATTGCTCACATCGATCACGGTAAATCCACCTTGGCTGACCGCATTATTCACTTGTGTGGTGGCTTGGCAGATCGTGAGATGGAAGCGCAAGTGCTTGATTCTATGGATATTGAGCGTGAGCGTGGTATTACGATTAAAGCGCAAACGGCAGCTTTGGAATATAAAGCAGATGATGGACAGATTTACCATCTGAATTTAATTGACACGCCAGGTCACGTGGATTTTAGCTACGAGGTTTCGCGGTCACTGTCAGCTTGCGAAGGCGCACTGCTGGTGGTTGATGCCAGCCAAGGAGTTGAGGCACAAAGTGTAGCTAACTGCTATACCGCATTAGATTTGGGTGTTGAGGTGACAGCAGTACTGAATAAAATTGACTTGCCGTCAGCAGACCCTGATCGCGTGATTCAGGAAATTGAAGATGTAATAGGTGTGGATGCCTCTGATGCTGTGCGCTGTTCTGCAAAAACCGGTGTAGGTGTTCGTGATGTATTAGAAGCAGTGATTGCTAAAGTACCACCACCTGTAGGTGATGTCACTAAGCCACTAAAGGCCTTAGTCATTGATGCATGGTTTGATAACTATGTGGGGGTCGTGATGCTAGTGCGCGTGGTAGACGGCATACTTAAACCTAAAGATAAGATACGCTTGATGGCGACAGGATCTGAGCATCTGTGTGAGCAGGTGGGTGTGTTTACACCAAAATCGCTACAAAAAACATCATTGTCAGCGGGTGAGGTAGGCTTTGTGATTGCCGGTATTAAAGAGTTGGCTGCCGCTAAAGTGGGTGATACTGTGACTTTGGCTGGTAAGCCAGCAGCAGAACCGTTGGCAGGCTTTAAAGAAGTGAAGCCGCAAGTGTTTGCGGGCTTATATCCTGTTGAGTCAAATCAGTTTGAAGCTTTGCGTACCGCGCTGGAAAAGTTGAGTTTGAATGATGCGTCTTTGCTGTTTGAGGCGGAAAACTCAACGGCATTGGGTTTTGGTTTCCGATGCGGTTTCTTAGGCTTGTTGCACATGGAGATTGTGCAAGAACGCTTAGAGCGCGAATATGACATGGACCTGATTACCACAGCGCCAACAGTTGTATATGAGCTACTACTCAAAAATGGCGAGGTGCAGCAAATTGAAAATCCATCACGCTTGCCTGAGCCATCACGTATTGAAGAAATTCGTGAGCCTGTGATTATCGTAAATTTGTTGATGCCACAAGATTATGTTGGCCCAGTGATGACCTTATGTAATGGCAAGCGAGGTATTCAGCGCAATATGCAGTACTTGGGTCGTCAGGTGATGTTGAGCTATGAAATGCCATTGAATGAAGTTGTATTAGATTTCTTTGATCGATTGAAATCTGTATCACGTGGTTATGCAAGTATGGATTACGAGTTTTTAGAGTTCCGTGCGGCTGATTTGGTTAAGTTAGATATCATGGTGAATGGTGAGCGTGTTGATGCCTTGAGTTTAATTGTACATCGCAGTAATAGTGTTTATCGAGGTCGTGAAGTGGCGGCAAAAATGCGTGAATTGATTCCGCGTCAAATGTTTGATGTGGCAATTCAGGCGTCGATAGGCGCTAATATCATTGCGCGTGAAACTGTGAAAGCGATGCGTAAAAACGTGATTGCAAAATGTTATGGTGGTGATATTACACGTAAGCGTAAGTTGCTTGAGAAACAAAAAGAAGGTAAGAAACGCATGAAGCAAGTGGGTAACGTTGAAATCCCACAAGAGGCGTTTTTAGCCATTTTAAGAGTTGAAGATAAATAAAAGCTATTGAAACAAAAGCCATATACAAACCAAAGTTAAAACAAATAAGAAAATAGGGTAAAACGCCATGATGTTCGCGCTTTTCATGATAATCGTATTGCTGGTAACAGGGCTAATATGGCTATTGGATAGTTTAGTATTAAGTAAAAAACGCCCAGCGGGGGTGGATGAGCCAGTTATCGTTGAATATGCCAAAAGCTTTTTCCCTGTCATTCTCGTGGTTTTTTTAATTCGCTCATTTGTTGTCGAGCCATTCAAAATACCATCAGGTTCGATGATGCCTACTTTGCTGGCAGGCGATTTTATTTTAGTAAACAAGTTTACTTATGGATTACGTGTTCCAATTTTAAACAATACTTTCTTAAAAGTTAATCAACCCGCGCGAGGTGATGTGATTGTGTTTCACTATCCACCTAACCCTTCTATTGATTACATCAAGCGTGTTGTTGGCTTGCCTGGTGATAAAGTTGGCTACCAAGACAAGCGTTTAACCATTAATGGGCGTCCAGTCGAGGTTGAAGATGCCGGTTATTACGAGTATGTCATGTCTGGCCTTAATGTCGTTGAAGCCAAGCAATATCATGAGCAGTTAGGCGCAAAAAAACATGATATTTTAGTGCATGATGTGATCGGTAGTTATGACGTAGACACAATTGGTGCTAAATTTGCAGAGGGTGAAGAAGTGACTGTCCCAGATGGACATTATCTAGCGATGGGGGATAATCGTGACAATAGTTCGGATAGCCGTGTATGGGGGTTTGTACCTGAACAGAACCTTGTTGGTAAGGCGTTTTTTATCTGGATGAACTTTGATCAGGGGTCTAGAATTGGTAATAAAATAAATTAATTTTAAGCTGTATCAACGTCAATCAGTATGGAGATAAGCATGATAAACAAATTGATGAATATGAAAAGTGCAAAAAATCAACATGGCGCAACACTACTTGGCATGCTCATAGTTGGCGTGTTTATCGTATTTGTTGCTTTAATTGTCATGAAAGTGACACCAGCTTATATTGAGTTTATGTCGGTAAAAAAAGTATTAAAATCGATGCAGGATGAATCACTAGCTACAATGACTAATAAAGAAATCAAAGACTCATTTAATAAGCGTGCCTCTACTTCCTATGTAGAGGTAGTGACCGGCGCTGATCTTGTGATTGAAAAAGGTTCGAGTGGTACGGTAGTGATGGTTGACTATGAGGTCGTCAAGCCTATTATTGGTAATGTGAGTGTGCTGATTGATTTTTCAGCCCGTAGTGATGGTAAGTAGTGTATTTTAGAAATATAAATAAGCAGCGAATTTTTGGTGGTGTTGATGTCTAAACAAGACTTATTAAAGCGCTTGTCGCATCAATTTGTGAATGAAAACTTGTTAACCCAAGCGCTCACTCACAGGAGTTACGCTGGACTCAATAATGAGCGTCTTGAGTTCTTGGGTGATGGCGCTCTAAACTTTATTATTGCCCATCAGTTGTATCAGCGGTTTCCAAAACTGGCAGAGGGCGATCTTAGTCGACTGAGAGCACAGTTGGTGAAAGAGGCAACTTTGTCAGAAATTGCCTTATCACTCAATCTTGGTGATGCTTTGTTATTAGGTGAAGGCGAGCTTAAAAGTGCAGGTTGGCGCAGGCCTTCCATCTTAGCCGATGCGCTCGAGGCGATTATCGGCGCAGTTTATCTAGATAGTGGCTTTGAAGCCGCCCAGACCTTTGTACTAGGGCTTTATGCAAATAAGTTAGAGACGATTGATCCTAAAGTGATTGATAAAGATCCTAAGTCCTTGTTGCAAGAGTTGTTGCAGAGTAGAAAAATCGCAGTTCCTGAATATACAGTGACCCATACCAGCGGTGAAGCGCATGAGCAAAAGTTCGTCGTGGAATGCTTGGTTGAGAAACATCAAATTCGCACAGTAGGTGAGGGACGTAGCCGTCGCATTGCTGAACAGCAGGCAGCAGAACTCGCTTTGCTTGCGTTAAATAAACTCCATATTGGAAAAGTTAAAAAATGACAGATATTAATCAAGAGCTTGAAGTGCAGGCTGTGACTGCTTTCAACGGTCCCTATAAGTGCGGTACGGTGGCCATTGTAGGGCGTCCGAATGTGGGTAAATCCACGTTACTAAACCATATTTTAGGCATGAAGCTCGCTATTACTTCACGCAAGGCACAAACAACACGCCACCGCTTATTGGGGATACACACCACAGATGATACGCAGTATTTATTTGTGGATACGCCTGGTTTTCAGCAAAAGCACTTAAACACATTAAACAAAGGTCTTAATAAGACAGTCACACAAGTACTGACAGAAGTAGATGTCGTGCTGTTTGTGATTGAGCCAATGAAGTTGGGCGAAGCAGATCGCAAAGTGTTGCAGTTGTTATCAGATAAAACACCAACTATTTTAGTGGTCAATAAGTTAGATTTGATGGGTGATAAAGGCAATGTATTGCCATTGATTCAAGATTTTGACTTGGAGTTCCCGTTTTCAGAAATCGTGCCAGTGAGTGCCAAGAAGAGCCTGAATTTAGATGAGTTATTAAAATCTATCCGCACTTATTTGCCTGAGCAAGAGGCAATATATTCTGAAGATGAGTTGACTGATAAGAATGAGCGTTTTCTTGCGGCAGAACTAGTGCGTGAGAAAATATTTAGGTTGCTAGGCGATGAAATTCCATATTCAGTCGCTGTGGAAGTTGAAAAATTTGAAGTGGTAGGTAAATTGCGCCGTATTTTTTGCGCCATTATTGTGGACAAAGAAAGCCAAAAACCAATGTTGATTGGTAAAAACGGCGAGAAGCTCAAGCAAATTTCCACTGAAGCCAGACAAGACATGGAAAAATTGTTTGGTGGTAAAGTGTACTTGGAAACTTGGGTAAAAGTTAAGGGCGGTTGGGCTGATGATGCCCGTGCGCTAAAATCCTTAGGCTATTAATACGCTAGTAGAGATGTAAGTAGAGACCCTATGGCCTCGGTGAGTACACATCGTCAGGATAATCAAGCCGTTTACGTGCTGCATACTTATCCTTTTAAAGAAACCAGCTTAGTGGTTGAGTTGTTTGCGCGTGACTTTGGGCGCGTAGCAACCACAGCCAAAGGCGCAAGGCGCCCACGTTCTGCTATGCGCGGTATGCTGCAAGCGTTTCAACCGATGCTCGCTACTTGGTCTGGTAAATTAGAGCTTAAGACATTACACAGTCTTGAATGGAACGGTGTGCTACTTCTGTTACAAGGGGAGGCGTTGATGTGTGGTTTTTACCTCAATGAGTTACTGTTGAGGTTATTGCCACGAGAAGACCCGCATGAAGCTTTGTTTGAGTACTATGCCGATACATTAAAGACCTTGGCGATTAGTCATGATTTAGCCACAACACTGCGCCGTTTTGAGTTGAAATTTTTGCAAGAATTGGGTTACGCAATACCACTGCATGTAGATGCCAACGATACGCCTGTAGTAATACAGCAGCATTATCGTTACGAAGCCGAGCATGGTGCATACCCATTACGTGGTGCATTAACACGCCATGAAAACGGTGTGCAACTATCGGGTAAAACATTAATTGATATGTCAAACGATGATTATCGTGATGAGCAAACACAACAGCAAAGTAAGCAATTGATGCGTTATTTATTAGCGCATTACTTAGGTGACAAGCCTTTGCATACTCGACAATTGTTAATTGATTTACAGGGCTACTGACTAACTTATTGAGGCAGCTCAATGCTAACTTAGTATCAGGGCTGGCATAATATTACGATTTATAAGGTTATAAACTCATGATTAAATTAGGTGTTAATATTGATCACGTTGCAACAATTCGTCAGGCACGTGGCACTAAATATCCTAGTGTAGTACAAGCGGCATTGCGTGCAGAACAATCTGGTGCGGATAGTATCACGCTACATTTGCGCGAAGATCGTCGCCACATGCAAGATGCAGACATCTTTGCATTGCGTCCACTATTGCAAACCAAAATGAATCTAGAGTGTGCAGTAACCGATGAAATGCTGAATATCGCGATTAAAGTGATGCCACAAGATGTATGTTTAGTGCCAGAGCGTCGTGAAGAGCGCACTACTGAAGGTGGGCTGGATGTGGTTACCCATTTTGACAAAGTTAAACATGCGGTACAAAAACTAAGCGATGTGGGTATTCGTGTATCATTATTTATAGCACCTGATTTAGCGCAGATCGACGCAGCGGTTAAGACTGGTGCGCCAGTGATTGAGTTGCATACTGGGACTTTTGCAGATGCCGAAATCGAGCGTGTGCAAATTGCAGAACTTGATCGTATCGAGCGCGCACTGCATCATGCAAAGGATGCGCGTTTGGTGGTTAATGCCGGTCATGGTCTGCACTATCATAATGTACATCATGTTGCGCGCATGTATGGCTTTGAAGAGCTGAATATAGGCCATGCGATTGTGGCGCATGCCTTATTTGTCGGTTGGGATAATGCTGTACGTGAAATGAAATCTTTGATGAAAGAGTTTGCACCTAAGTAGCACTCTGGTAAAAGCTAAAAGGCGATTAATGATTTTTGGAATTGGTACAGATGTGGTTGAAGTCGCACGCATTAACGACTCTGTTGCAGAGTTTGGTGATACGTTCGCAAAAAAGATTTTGGCAGAAAGTGAAATGCTAAGTTATCAGCAGTCCAATATTAAATCTCGTTTTTTAGCAAAACGGTTTGCTGCAAAAGAGGCTTTTTCTAAGGCGCTCGGCACCGGGTTAAGAGCTCCTGCCACTTTGCAGAATATCGCAGTTTCCCATGATGATTTGGGTAAGCCTATTTTAGTGCTGGCGCCCGTGCTACAAGCATTTTTAGATTCAAAAAATATCAATAAAACACACATTAGTATTAGCGATGAGAAAAATTTAGCTGCTGCATTTGTTGTGTTGGAAATGTAATGGCAGCAACTACGATCGATTTGAATGTACCAGATATTGCGCGTCGTTTTGGAGGCGTTGCTAGGCTGTATGGTGCAGATGGTTTGGCTAAGTTGCAGTCATCGCATGTTTGTGTCATTGGTATTGGTGGCGTGGGAAGTTGGGCTGCCGAGGCTTTAGCACGCAATGCGGTAGGGACAATTACTTTAATCGATCTGGATAACGTAGCGGAGTCTAATGTTAACCGTCAGCTCCATGCCTTAGATCATACCTTCGGCAAAGCTAAGGTCACTGCAATGCGCGAGCGTATTTTGAGTATTAACCCGTTCGCACAGGTGCATGAAATTGAAGATTTTGTGACTGTTGAAAATGTCAGTGTGATGCTAAATCCGCCGTATGATTATGTCATTGATTGTATTGATGATGCCAAAGCCAAAATAGCAATCGTGGCTTATTGTCGACAGCACATGCTGGGCTTAGTCACAGTAGGTGCAGCAGGTGGTAGGCTAGACCCTACACGTATTCAAGTGGCTGATTTGGCTCATGTGTCTGGTGATCGTTTATTGGCGAAAGTGCGTAACCAGTTGCGTCGAGACCATCAGTTTCCTAAAGCGACTAATTCAAAAAAATCTGATAAATTTGGAATACAGGCAGTCTATTCCGATGAAGAGGTAATTAAACCTAATAGCACTTGCGATATAGAGTCTAATGCTGGAGTGACAGGGCTTAACTGTGCGGGTTATGGGTCTAGTGTGTGTGTCACAGCACCATTTGGTTTTACTGCCACAGCTTTTGTCCTTAAAGCTTTATTAGCTAAGTAAATATAGGCTGATTTAATATCTCTGTATTTTCTTTAGCTAAGCGCGCATGATTGATACACATCGTCGCCCGATAGATGTAAATCATAAATGGGTGGATATATGAAATTAAGTGACTTCTTAAATCAGTCTTGCGCGAACCTGAATCATGCTGGTCAGTTATCACCGTTAATCTTGAGCATTGCCGATGCTGGTAAGCAGATTGCAGTTTTGGTTGCAAAAGGTAAGCTAGCCGGCGTTACAAATAAGCTTGATAGTATCAACGTGCAAGGCGAAGCCCAAATGCAGTTGGATATTAGCAGCCATGATATTTTCATCGATTGTTTATCAACCACTAAATTAGTGGTTGGTGCAGTATCTGAAGAGTTAGCTTCCCCTTATTACTTTGATGGCTACGCTGTAGATGCCCCATATTTAGTATGTTTTGACCCGCTTGATGGTTCTTCAAATGTTGCATTTGATGGTGTGGTTGGTTCTATTTTTTCTGTACTACCTGCACCCTTGAATGCTGAGCGCAGTGAGGCCATGTTTTTACAACAAGGTATTCATCAGATTGCCGCTGGCTATGTGCTGTATGGGCCTGCTACCATGCTAGTGATTACGCTAGGGGCTGGCACACATGCGTTTACCTTAGATCCAGAGACACAGGTATTTGAATTAACGCACCCTGATTTACAGATTCCAGCACATTATCCAGAGTTTGCAATTAACGCCAGTCGGCAACGCTTTTGGGAGGCGCCTATGCAGCAATATATTGCTGACTGTATCGCCGGTGAAGAGGGTGTTAGGCAATGTAATTTTAATATGCGATGGATGGCCAGCATGGTGGCGGATATCCACCGCATATTAATGCGAGGTGGCGTATTTCTTTATCCAAAAGATCGCCAAGTAACAGACCGAGCAGGTCGGTTAAGATTATTATATGAAGTGAACCCGATGAGTATGTTAATTGAGCAGGCTGGCGGGAAAGCCAGCACGGGTCGTGCATCTGTGTTAGGTTTACAACCGACACAGATTCATCAGCGTGTACCTGCAATATTAGGGTCTATACAAGAAGTCGATTTAATTGAGCAGTATCATCAGCGGTGAGGTTTTTAAACTGAGTTGTCATTAAGGGGCGTTCTATGGCGATGATATCTTTAAGGCAATTATTAGATCATGCCGCCGAGCATGATTATGGGTTGCCTGCATTTAATATCAATAATATGGAACAGATACATTCGATTCTGCTGGCAGCCAATGAGGTAGATAGTCCTGTTATTTTACAAGCTTCTGCTGGTGCACGCGGGTATGCAGGTGAGCCGTTTTTAAGGAAAATGGTTGAGGCTGCGATTGAGCAATACCCGCATATCCCTATTTGTATGCATCAAGATCACGGTGCATCACCTGCGGTGTGCCAAATGGCTATTCGGAGCGGATTTTCTAGTGTGATGATGGATGGGTCATTATTGTCTGATGCTAAGACCCCAGCTAGCTATGAATACAATGTGGAGGTAACTAAGCGCGTGGTCGAGTTTGCACACGCCGTGGGCGTTTCTGTTGAGGGTGAACTGGGCTGTTTAGGCTCGTTAGAAACTGGGCAGGCAGGTGATGAAGATGGTAGTGGTGCAGTAGGCATGTTGAGTGAATCGCAATTGCTGACAGATCCTGATGAGGCGGCGGCCTTTGTGGCTGCAACTAAAGTGGATGCCTTAGCCATTGCCATCGGAACCAGTCACGGCGCTTATAAATTCAGCAGGCCACCCACAGGAGATACACTTGCTATTGATCGCATTAAAGCGATTCATGCACGCATCCCTAATACACATTTAGTGATGCATGGCTCCTCAAGCGTTTCACAAGACTCATTGGAGATGATTAGGAAATATGGCGGGAAAATCAAAGAAACCTATGGAGTGCCAGTATCGCAAATTGTAGAAGGCATTAAAAATGGCGTGAGAAAAGTGAATATAGATACAGATATACGCTTAGCCATGACGGCAGCCATTAGAGAAAGCATGGCCTTGCACCCAGAGGATTTTGATCCACGTATCTATTTTAAATCTGCCATCTTGGCAGCACAGCAATTATGTAAAGACCGTTTTGAAGCGTTTGGAAGCGCTGGGCGTGCTAGCCAGATTAAAGTGGTATCAATGGAACAGATGGCTGCGCGCTATACCAAGGATTAATCAATGAACAGTTCGCGGCGAGGCTTGATTGTAGGTAATTGGAAACTGCATGGAACCCTTGAAGGTAATCGTGATTTATTGTTGCAATTAATAGCCAACTTTAAAGATTTGAATGCAGTCGATTTTGCAGTATGTTTACCTTATGTGTATCTGTTTCAGGCGCAACAGCTACTGGCTGGTAGTAATATTCTGTGGGGATCGCAGAATGTGAGTCAATATGATGAAGGTGCCTACACCTCTTGCATTTCAGCCGCCATGATTGCAGAATTTGGTTGTCAATATGTGATTCTTGCGCACTCTGAGCGACGAATGCTTAGGCTGGAAAGTTATGAAGTGACTGCTCAGCGTCTTTTACGCGCATTAGAGGGCGGCTTAACGCCAATTTACTGTGTAGGTGAGGCGCAAGCTGAACGTGATGCAGGGTTGGCTGAAGATACGGTTAAGAAGCAGGTGCTCAACATGTTGCACAGTTTGGATGACGATGCGTTTGCTCGTGCCAAACAATATAATATGGTTGTGGCTTATGAGCCAGTCTGGGCGATCGGTACGGGTCAACATGCAAGCCCGCAACAAGCACAATCAATGCATGCTTATATCCGGCAACTGATTGCCACCAGAGCGCCTGATTTTGCACAGCACATACGGATTATTTATGGCGGAAGCCTAAGCGCTGATAATGCAGATGCAATGCTGAAAATGCCTGATATTGATGGTGCATTACTTGGGCGCTCTGCATTAGTAGCAGAAGCGTTTACAGAAATTGGCCGTATCGCTAATGACTTAGCTTTAGAAGCGCATCAGTAAGCCTAAATACTGAACCTATAGTAAAGGCAGTAGTCATTGTTAAATGTCTCAAGCCACCCATCTCTCATTTAAAGGTAATAAATCTTATCTTCCTAGCAAACTTTGCGTGCAATGTGGACGCACCATGACATGGCGTAAGTCATGGTCTAAAAATTGGGATTCTGTTAAATACTGTTCAAACACATGTAAGCAAAGCGCAAAAAAATGATGAGAAATGTAATCGTGATATTGGGTGACCAACTCAATTTGGATAACCCAGCATTAGAAGGGTTTAACCATCAGCAGGATATGGTGTTGATGATAGAGGCGCCAAATGAGTCGACGCATGTATGGTCACACAAAGCACGTATTGCATTGTTTTTATCAGCGATGCGTCATTTTGCAGAAACCTTGCAAGGTCAGCATTATCCCTTACGCTATTTAAAGCTAGGTGATCATGATTATATTGATTTAGCCAGTGCATGGTTAGCTTTGCTATCAGAATATGACCCGCAACAAATCATCGTTTGTGAGACGGGAGATTATAGGGTTTTAAAAGTGCTAGAGGATTGTGCATCAACATTAAATAAACGGCTGATCGTGCGAGATGATACGTTTTTCTTATGTAGCCAGGCGGACTTTAAGCGTTGGACCGGACAAGGTAAACAGTTGCGCATGGAGTATTTCTATCGATACATGCGCAAACGCTACCAAGTGTTGATGGCGGGTGAAGAGCCTATTGGTGGAAAGTGGAATTATGACCACGAAAACCGGAAATCTTTTAGTAAGGATGGCCCACAAAACATTCCAGCTGTTCCCCAGTTCGAAATAGACCAAATTACTCAAGCAGTTTTTGCTGATGTTGAGCGATTCTTTCCAGAGCACCCTGGTAAGCTGGATCATTTCTGTTGGCCAGTCACACGAGCGCAAGCACTATTATTTTTGCAATACTTTATAGCGACTAAATTAGTTGATTTTGGTGTGCATCAAGATGCAATGTGGCAAAGTGATTTAGCCTCAGGTGCGTTTTTATGGCACTCATTACTAGCCTCATCCCTCAATTTAAAACTGCTGCACCCAAAAGAAGTGATTGACGCAGTAGAGCAAGCTTATGAAAAAAACAATTTACCTTTAGCCAGCGTAGAGGGGTTTGTTCGGCAAATACTAGGGTGGCGAGAGTTTATCCGCGGACTATATTGGCTAGATATGCCTGCCATGGCTCAAGCTAACCACTATGAGCATCAGCGAGATTTACCAAATTGGTACTGGACAGGTAAAACCAATATGAATTGCATGCGTCAAACTATTACGCAGACTATGCAGTATGGATACGCACATCATATTCAGCGCCTCATGGTAACGGGCATGTTCGGTTTATTAGCAGAAATTGAGCCTAAACAAGTTGCAGATTGGTATTTAGCAGTCTATGTTGATGCGGTCGATTGGGTTGAGTTACCCAATGTAATCGGTATGGCTTTACACGCAAATGGTGGAAGATTTACAAGCAAACCTTACATTGCCAGTGGCGCTTACATTAAGCGCATGAGTAATTACTGCAATAGTTGCAGTTACCAGCCAGAGATTAAAACTTCTGCAAAAGCTTGCCCTGTGACTACGCTATACTGGAACTTTCTCATCAAGCATGAGCAAGTGATGCTCAATAATCCAAGAACAGTGCTAATGGTTAAAAATCTTAATCGATTTAATCATGAAGAAAAGATATTGATTCAACAGAAAGCCCAGCAGGTCTTAGATGCACTTGATGAAATTTAAGAGTATATTGACGCTAGCTAGGTATTGATGGCTTATGTGAATTTTCATGATACTGTCATAATTGGCAACTATGCTGAATGAAATAATTAATTAAAAAATATCATGCGTTCAGTTAACTCTCCTCTCAAATTACTCAATCGAGATATCAGCATACTTGCGTTCAATGCGCGTGTGTTGAGTCTTGCGCAAAACACAGAGTATCCTCTGTTAGAGCGTTTACGTTTTCTTTGTATCGTATCATCTAATCTGGATGAGTTTTTTGAAGTGCGCGCTGCACCACATGTGGATGCTATGCGTGATAATGAAAAAAAGACAGATGTTAATGTCCAAAGCTATTTAGAGATATCTAAAGCTGCCCATACTCTAGTGGAAAAACAGTATGAAATCTTTAACACAGATTTAATGCCTGCTTTAGCTAGTCAGGGTGTACATTTGGTCTCTCATGGTGACCGCACAATCGAGCAAAAGCGTTGGGTAGCACGTTATTTTGAGTCTAATGTCCGTCCTTTATTGGTGCCGGTTGCACTTGACCCGTCTCATCCTTTTCCGCAAGTTGCTAACAAATCACTCAACTTTATTGTGTCATTAGGTGGCACAGATGCTTTTGGTCGCAATAATAATATTGCCATTGTGAAAGTCCCAAGAGCGCTACCTCGATTAATTAAACTGCCCAAAAATCTCAGCGGCAAGCAACAAAAATTTGTTTCATTGTCTAGCATCATACGTGCGCACTTAGCTAGCTTATTCGCCGGCCGAGAAGTGCTGTGCTTCTCACAGTTTAGAGTGACCCGACACTCAGACTTAGCCGTTGATGAAGAGGATGTTAAAAACTTGCGTACTGCCCTCCGAAAAGGCTTAGTGCAACGGCACTTTGGTGAGGCCGTGAGGCTAGAGGTATCACATGGATGTGATGAAAAGTTAGCGAAATTACTCTTACAACAATTTGACTTACCTAAGCAATCGCTTTATCGCGTGAATGGTTTGGTGAACTTAGCGCGCTTGATGCAATTAGCAGATTTAGCTGAGGGTGATCATCTTAAATTTAAGCCTTATGAGCCACAAATCAGCCAGCAGTTAGTGCCAAATCAATCATTTTTCACCCAGCTTAAACAGCAAGATATTCTGATTCATCAGCCCTACGAGAGCTTTGAATCGGTGATTGATTTCTTGCGTGAAGCGGTGAACGACCCGGATGTACTTTCCATCCAGCAAACTATCTACCGCACAGGTTCAGACCCGCGCATGCTGAAACTACTACAAGAGGCTGTGCGTCGTGGTAAAGAGGTAATGGCTGTTGTTGAACTGAAAGCTAGGTTTGATGAAGAGGCAAATATTAACTGGGCAGAAGATTTAGAGTCTGTAGGCGCACAAGTAGTTTATGGTATTGTAGGGCTGAAAACACATGCAAAAATGTTGCTGGTCATGCGCCGTGAGGCAGGTGGACTTAAATATTATGGACATGTTTCTACTGGCAACTATAACCCACGCACAGCGCGTTTATATACCGATGTGAGTATGCTGACGGCCGATGCGCAGATTACTCGTGATATGGAGCATTTGTTTAGACATATCGCTAGCCAAGTAAAACTACCTCGCATGCAGAAACTGTTGGTTGCACCTTTTAATTTGCATAAACAGATGCTTGCCAAGATTAGGTCTGCCGAGCTTAGTGCAAAAGCTGGCAATGCTGCTTCCATTATTTTAAAAATGAATGCATTAACTGATGAAGCTCTAGTGAAGGCATTGGTAAAAGCAGGGCGTGCCGGTGTACAAATTGATCTGATTCTACGCGGTGCTTGTATTTTACCGATTGATGCGCCTGGACTAGAGGGGCGCATTCGTGTCCGTTCAGTCATTGGGCGATTGCTAGAACATTCCCGCGTGTTTTATTTCAAAATTGCAGAGGTTGAGCACATGTGGCTATCCAGCGCAGACTGGATGAATCGTAACATGATGCGTCGCGTAGAAATTGCATGGCCAATTACTGATGCAAAAAATCGCGGGCGTATCTTGCAAGAGTGCTGCCAAATGTACTTAGACGATAATCATGATGCTTGGATATTAAATGCCGATGGTAGTTACCAGCCTATTGCATCACAGATGCATAGTCGAACCAAATCTGGTGAGCCTGTTCGTATTTATAGCGCACAATTACAACTTTTGCAGAAATATACGGATTAAATAAACTGGTTAAATCAATCATGGCGAACTTAATCATTTGGCGACATGCCGAGGCAGAGGCGCAAAGTGAATCAGGTCACGATAGTGACCGTGCATTAACCAAACGCGGTCATAAGGATGCTGCCAAAGTTGCCAAATGGCTACATAAACACATGCCGGATCAAGTAGACCTACTGTGCAGTCCTGCGCAACGTTGTTTGCAAACTGCACAAGCTTTGCATGATTTAAACCATGCTGAAATCAAAATAGCTGATTTTTTAAGTGTGGATAGCAATGTTGCGCGCATCATTAAAGATATATCAAATCTGAGTGACACTCAAACCATCTTAATGGTAGGGCATCAGCCTAACCTTGGTTGGTTAATCAGTAAGTTTTTGGGCGCAAACGAAAGTGCATGTACGGTTAAAAAAGGCGCTGTTTGGTGGTTAAAGCAGCGCAAAGTTGGTCACTCGTCACATTATTATATTCATGCGGTTATTCAGCCTCATTTTTAAACACTCAGTATTGTTTCTTGAGATAATCTCATCGATACGCGTGCTAGTTATCTAGCCGCACATACTTGTATACACTAATGTTTAACTGTGTTAACTTAGAGCTGTAGGCATATTACGATGCATCTATTTGATGATCTTAATAGCTGACCTATTTATACCATTTCAGTGAGCTAAAAGATTTAAAGCGTCTTTCTAACTAAATTTTATGGATGTTTAGAAATTTTAATGATAAGGAGTACTTACTATGGTTTTAGTTAAACGTTTTTTCAGTGCCTTTCTTGCGGCTTCAATTTTATTTACAGGGTCTATTCAAACAGTGCAAGCTGCGATGATTAGTTCAGAGCAAGTGGCTGAGCAAGCTTTTACAGGGTCTGCTGATCAAGATCGTGCGCGTATTATCAGTGCATTGTCACGTGAAGACGTTCAGGTTGCGCTAGTAGAGCGTGGCATTGATCCAGTACAAGCGCGTGAGCGTGTTGCGTCTTTAACAGACGAAGAAGCGAGTGCAATGGCATCACAAATTGAAAATGCACCTGCTGGCGGTATTATTGGTGCGATTGTCTTAGTGTTCCTCGTGTTGTTGTTAACTGATATTTTAGGCTTTACTAAAATCTTCCCGTTCACACGTTCTATTCGTTAATCAAAAGCGCATTTAGCTTTAGGTAGTGTAGATTGTTAGCCAGCATGTTTCGCAATGTACTCATGCTGGCTTTCTTTTTGTTATTGAATGCATGTGCAGCAACAGGTGTGCGTGAGACAGTGCAAAATAAAGACCTCCCTAGGCAACACGAGCTAACAAAAACACCATTTTTCCCACAAGAGCTATATCATTGCGGTCCAGCCGCATTAGCAACTGCACTCAATGCGATTGATATCAATGTGACACCAGATCAACTGGTGCCAGAAGTCTACATCCCAGCTCGTCAAGGTAGTTTACAAATTGAAATGTTGGCTGCGTCGCGTAGGCACGGCGCTTTATCTGTCAAAGTTGCACCTAGGTTAGATGCTGTTTTGAAAGAGGTTGCTGCAGGTAACGTAGTAGTGGTGATGCAAAATTTGGGCTTATCATGGGCCCCATCTTGGCATTATGCAGTGGTCGTTGGCTACAATCTTGAGCAGGAGAAAATCTGGTTACGCTCTGGAACATTCGAGCGGTTCGAAATGACATTAAGTACCTTCCAAAGGACTTGGGCGCGAAGTGAGTATTGGGCATTCGTTGCATTAAAACCAGGTAGCTTACCTGCAAGTGATGACCCAGATGCAGTCGCAAAGGCAATCGTCGCTTTCGAAAAGAATTCAAATAAGAAAGATGCTTATTTATCCTATGATGCTGCAGTTAAGCGATGGCCCGATCATTTGGTCCTACTCATGGGGCTTGGTAACAGTGCCTATGCGCTAGGAAACTATTCACATGCAACTAGCGCTTTTCGTGATGCAACTACTGCACATCCTGACTCTGCAGCAGCACACAATAATTTAGCCAATATGCTGATGATACTAGGAGATGCTAAGGCTGCCAAACTTGCTGCAGAAAAGGCACTAGCGTTAGCTGGTGCTGATCAAGCAATGCGGGTGCAAATTGTAAAAACGATTGAAGAGATAAACAGCTACACGGCTAAAAATCCGCATTAATTACATTCGAATTGCTGCCAGAAGTGATTTGATATGATTGTGCTGTGACTACAGTATTACACTAGAGTGTTGCTGAGATGTATCACTCTATTGCCAGCATTCTGATTAAATGCGTCTTGCAGCGCGCGATTCAGGTGGATTAACCCGTACCAATCGCGCGACATACAACATTACTTCATTTATTTCTTTTTTGGTCTGCCTGTTTTAATCGCAGGCACTTTGCTCATGGCGGCTTTTAATGCTGCATCTGTCATTGCAGTCAATTGCATGATGCCTGCACGTAGTAACTCGCTTTTTTTGGCAGGTTGTCCTAATTTAGTTAGGCGCTCTTTTAATACAGAGAATTGTGCGTACTCTGTTTTAGGCATAGTAAAGCTGTCACGCTCCATTTTCAGTTTAGGAGTTTTTTCTTTCACCGTTTTTGTTTTCTCAGTTTTTTTAGGCATAGCAACTGATGCTTTTACAGTTGTCTTGCTTGCTGGCGTAGTTTTTACTGTTGTAGATTTTGTAACTGTCGCTTTAGTTGGTGTAGATTTTACTGCTGGCTTTGCTGTAGGCGTTTTCGCGGCTGCTGCTTTAGTCGGCGTGATGCTTGTAGTTTCAGATTTTTCTGTACTTGATTTTAAGGCTTCAGCTTGAGTGGCATTGATTTTTGACATGGCTTTTCTCCGAATAAACGATATAAACAGTTTATACTGTTTATATTTGAACGCAAATGAATTTTTTGTGACAGTTTTATCATGCGCTAATCAGTTCAAAATGCCAGTTAATTTTCTGCCATGCTAAGGTTTCTTCGTCCAATAGATAGTGAGATTGAGGATATTTCGTTGCCCATGATTTTGGCAGTGTCAGTTTAAAACTGTTGTTGTTTAATGCTAACTGTATACCGCGCAGATTCGGCATTTGTCGTGCATGGCATAAAATGACAGCCAGCCGCATACAGATTAGCTGCATGACAAATACTCGGTCAGAAAAGTCTGCTTCTAGTCGTTTCAGCTTCCCGCGGTGACCTAAAATAATTAAGCTTAAGCAATGCAATTCACTTTGTGAGAAGCCAACAGGTTCTGTGTGATCTAATATATAGGCGCCATGCAAATGAGCATCTACTGGAGAGATAACGCCACCGATTTCATGCAGAAGTGCTGCCCAACGCAGTTTACGCGCATGTTTAAAACGTTCACCGTCTGCAAATGTAACGTTTTCGCCGATTTTTTCAAACAATTTTTCAGCGACTTCAGCAACCGTTTTTGCATGTGTTTCATCTACATCAAACTTACGTGCTAAACGTTGGATAGAAGCGTTTCTTAAATCTAACATGTCGTTCTCACGTGCTAACATGTCGTAGAGTAGGCCGTGGCGAAGGGCGCCTTTGGCTACATTTAGCGTATCAATGTTTAAAAACTCAAACACAGCAATTAAAATTGATAGACCGCCACCAATGACGGGTTTGCGATCTTCTTTTAAACCATTCAGGCGTAGTTTGTCTGCGTAACGTGCTTTCAGTAACTCTTCACGTAACCAATATAAACTTTCTTTGCTGACAGAGTCTGCAGGTTTTCCATATTGCACTAGCACGTCGGCAACAGCACCGACTGTCCCAGATGCACCATACGCAATATCCCAATGCTGATGGTTAAAGTTTTCACCTAGGGTTTCAAAAATAGATTCAGCAGATATTTCTGCACGTGTGAATGCTTTCTCTGTAAACTCACCATTGGCAAAGTGTTTAAGTGACCATGCAACTGAGCCTACGTGTAAAGATGCTGTATGTGTCGATTCAAAGCCATGACCAAGGATAAACTCAGTTGATCGTCCTCCAATATCGATGACTAATCTTTTTTCGTCCGATTGTGGAAGAAAGCGGCTTACACCTTGATAAATAAGGCGAGCCTCTTCAACGCCAGAGATAACCTCAACTTCAAAGCCGAGTGCTTTTTTCGCGAGTTTTAGAAAATAGTCACGGTTGTTCGCTTCTCGTAATGTTTGCGTAGCAACAGCACGCACATGTGTTGCATCAAAACCTTGTAAGCGCTCACCAAACCTAGATAAGCAACGAATACCACGTTCAATCGCCTCAGTGGTCAAGTTACGGTCTTCATCTAGGTCGCCACCCTGACGCACAGCTTCTTTAATGTACTCTACTCGTTCAATATGGCCACTATCTAGTCTGCCAATTTCAAGTCTAAAGCTATTAGAGCCTAAATCGATTGCAGCGAGTAAAGCTTTATCTGCGGGTGGGTTGCTGGATTGATTGTTCATAAATGATGAGGAGTTTTTGAGCGAGTTTTATGTAAAACAATAATACTGTTTATTTGGTGATTATAGTTTGAAACTTTAGTGACAATTTCTAAATTTATTAATAATTGATAAAGTCATCAAGCATATTGCTTGAAAAATTGTGAGTAATCCCCACATACCAACTATTGTTTTTCATTCTTAACATTAGGAGCTTAATTTATGTCCACTGCGACAGCACAACAAGAAATTCATCCAAAAGAGTCAATGGCTTTTCAAGCTGAGGTGAAACAACTGTTACAGCTAATGATTCACTCTTTGTATAGCAATAAAGAAATTGTATTGCGTGAGTTGATTTCAAATGCATCTGATGCGGCAGATAAATTACGTTTTGAAGCATTAGCGAATGGTACGCTATATGAAAATGACAGTGAGTTAAAAATCCGTCTGGCTTTTGATAAAGAAGCGCGCACCTTAACCATTACTGATAATGGCATCGGCATGAGCCGTGACGAAGTGATTGCAAACATCGGCACCATAGCGAAATCAGGCACTAAAGAATTTTTTAATGGACTCACTGGCGACCAAGCCAAAGATGCTAACTTAATCGGCCAGTTCGGTGTGGGTTTCTATTCAGCATTTATCATTGCAGATAAAGTAACATTGACGACGCGACGTGCTGGAGCAACAGAGGCTGTTCGTTGGGAGTCTGCTGGTGAAGGTGACTTTACGATTGAAGCTGCAGATAAAACCAGCCGCGGTACTGAAATTACCTTGCATTTGCGTGAAGGTGAAGATGAGTTCTTAAGTGACTGGAAATTAAAGACCATCATTCGTAAATATTCAGACCACATTACGTTGCCGATTGTGATGAAAAAGTCTGAATGGAAAGATGGCGCTGAAGTGGCGACCGATGAAGAAGAGACTGTTAATAAAGCTTCAGCATTATGGGCGCGTAGTAAAAACGATATTACAGAAGAAGAGTATCAAGAGTTTTACAAACATGTGTCACATGATTTTGAAAACCCGTTAGCCTATACGCATAGCCGTGTAGAAGGTAAGCAAGAGTATATTTCGTTACTCTATGTGCCTAGCAAAGCGCCGTTTGATTTATATGACCGTGATCGTCGTCATGGCATTAAACTTTATGTGAAGCGCGTATTTATCATGGAAGACGCTGAAAAGTTGATGCCACAATACCTACGCTTTGTTCGTGGGGTGATTGATACCTCTGATTTGCCATTAAATGTCTCGCGCGAGATTTTACAATCAAGCCGTGATGTGGATGCGATTAAAGCTGGTTCAGTGAAAAAAGTGCTTGGTTTGTTAGAAGACATGGCCGAAAACAAACCTGAAGATTACGCTAAGTTTTACCAAGAGTTTGGCCGTGTACTCAAAGAAGGTCCAGGTGAAGATTTTGCTAACAAAGATAAAATCGCTGGCTTGCTACGCTTTGCCTCAACTAAGGCGGATACTGATGTTCAAGAGGTGTCGTTTAAAGATTACATCTCACGCATGCAGCCAGAGCAAGATGTGATCTACTACATCACAGCAGATAGCTTTGCAGCAGCCCAACATAGCCCGCACTTGGAGATCTTCCGTAAAAAAGGCATTGAAGTATTGCTGATGAGCGACCGTGTGGATGAGTGGTTGTTAGGTAGCTTGACCGAGTTTGAAGGCAAAAAACTCCAATCAATCGCTAAAGGTGATTTAGATTTGGGTAAGCTCGAATCTGAAACTGAAAAAGAGATTCAGAAGAAAATCGAAGAAGAATCTAAAACCTTGGTAGAAAAAATCAAGCAAACATTGGGTAGCCAAGTAAAAGATGTGCGCGTGACGCATCGCTTGACGGACTCTCCAGCTTGCTTGGTGAGTGATGCGCACGACTTATCAGGTAATTTAGCGCGTATTTTAAAAGCGGCTGGTCAAAATGCACCAGAAAGTAAACCAATATTGGAAATCAATCCAACACATAAGCTGGTAAAACGACTTGAAACTGAATCTGCAGAAACTGTCTTTGCAGATTTAACACACGTACTATTTGATCAGGCGCTTCTCGCTGAAGGTGGTACATTGGAAGATCCTGCTAGTTTTGTAAAGCGTATGAATAGTTTGATTAGCTAAGCTGTTGTTATAAAAAACAAAAGCCGCCAAACGTAAGTTTGGCGGCTTTTTTATTGGTGTTTAAAATACATGACTGAAATGTAACATTCAAACATCTGTCATAAAGCTGGCTCATTTTTTGCTAAAATAACAATACCATTCAATAATTTAAGACTCACTCATATGAAAACGCCAGCCGAAACGAAAGCCAAACCTAAGAAAACCGTTAAAGCTAAGTCAGGCGCAATACCTAAACTTGCTCCAATTGACCAGGCTTTACAAAATCATTTGATATTTTCTAGCTTCAAGACTAGCGATGCAGCCACGCCTAGAGACTGGTATGACGCCGCAAGTTACACCGTGCGTGATCACGTGGTTGAGCGGTGGGTAAAAACAGCGGAGTCTTATTATCGTGATGATCCTAAGCGCGTTTACTACTTATCACTAGAGTTCTTAATTGGGCGCATGTTGAGTAATGCTGCACTAAACTTGGGCATCAGTGATGAGCTTAAGGCTGGAATGGCAACCTTGGGCCATGATCTAGAAAATACCATAGAGTTGGAAACAGATGCGGCACTAGGTAATGGTGGTTTGGGTCGTTTAGCAGCTTGCTTTTTAGATTCAATGGCAACGATGGATATCCCAGCTGCGGGATATGGTATTCGCTATGAGTATGGCATGTTCAGACAGTCCATTGAAAACGGACGTCAGGTAGAGAATCCAGATAATTGGCTACGTTACGGCAATATTTGGGAGTTCCAGCGCCCAGAGGCAACCTACAATATTAAATTTCACGGACATGTTGTTAAGTTTCCTAATGACAGAGGTGAAGAGGTTCAGCATTGGGTAGATGCAGAGCATGTGATTGCGATGGCACACGATGTACCTGTGCCTGGATATGGTACTGAAACAGTCAATAATTTGCGTTTATGGTCAGCCAAAGCGGCGCGCGAGTTTGACTTGAGCCATTTTAATGATGGTAATTACGAAAAAGCAGTTGAAGAGCGCAACGCAACAGAAAACATCTCAAAAGTACTATACCCTAATGACACTTCTGTACTGGGTAAAGAGTTACGACTAAAACAACAATACTTTTTTGTTTCAGCCTCTATTCAAGACATTTTGCGTCGATTCTTAAGCACACATGAGATTAAAACCCAAGATGACTGGAAGATGTTGCCAGAGAAAATTGCGATACAGTTAAACGATACGCACCCATCAATCGGTGTGGCGGAGATGATGTATCAGTTAGTGGATGTACACCAACTGCCATGGGCGTTTGCGTGGGAGCAAGTCGTCAAGATTTTTGCTTACACCAATCATACCTTAATGCCAGAAGCACTTGAGACATGGACAGTAGATTTGTTTGGCCGATTATTGCCGCGTCACCTAGAAATTATTTATCAAATCAACTACGAGTTCTTACACATGGTCAATCACCATTTCCCTGGTGATCCTGAGTTGTTAAGACGTGTATCGATTATCGATGAAGATCACGGACGTCGCGTAAGAATGGCGCATTTGGCAGTTGTTGGTAGCCATACGGTCAATGGTGTGGCTGCACTTCATAGTGAACTACTCAAAAGCACATTGTTTGCTGATTTTGATCGTATCCTTCCAGGGAAGTTGACCAACGTCACCAATGGGATTACACCACGCCGCTGGTTAAATCAAGCGAACCCTGGGCTCACCAATTTGATTGAAAAAGCGATTGGCGCTGAGTTTAAAAAAGACTTGGCACAAATTAAAAAAATTACGCCATTGGCTGATGATGCCGATTTTAGAAAAGCATTCGCACAAGTAAAGCTTGCAAACAAAAAACGTCTGGCTGCAAAAATCGAAGCTAAAACGGGAGTTAAGTTGAATGTAAATAGCTTGTTTGATGTACAAATCAAGCGTATTCATGAATACAAACGCCAATTACTCAATGTGTTGCATGTGATTACCTTATATAACCGTATTCGTCGAGGTGAACAAGGAATTACACCACGTACGATTATTTTTGGTGGTAAAGCAGCACCTGGTTATTGGATGGCAAAACATATTATTCGTTTGATCAATGACGTTGCTACTATCGTGAATGAAGATGTTGCCGTGGGTGATAAGCTGAAAGTGGTGTATTACCCTAACTATGAGGTTTCTGCCGCTGAGATTTTATTCCCAGGTAGTGATTTATCAGAACAAATTTCAACTGCAGGTACCGAGGCAAGCGGTACTGGTAATATGAAAATGGCCTTGAATGGCGCATTAACCATCGGCACGCTCGATGGTGCTAACGTAGAAATTAAAGAAGAAGTGGGTGATGAAAATATTTTTATCTTTGGTTTAACTACGCCGCAAGTCGCAGAGTTAAAGGCAAGTGGTTACAAGCCGCGTGATTACTACAATAACAATCCAGAGCTTAAGCAAGTGTTAGATATGATTGCGGATGGATATTTTTCTATCGATGAGCCAAATCGTTATCAAGTGATTGTTGATAATTTGCTGAATAATGACCAATATTTATTATTAGCAGACTACGCAAGCTACATTGAAGCACAAGAGCGCGTAGGTAAACTATACCAACATCAGGATGATTGGACACGTATGGCGATACTGAATGTAGCGAATATGGCTAAGTTCTCAAGTGACCGCGCGATTGGTGATTATGCTAAAAACATTTGGCATGTAACACCTCATACAAATGTTAAAGCTAAAAAATAATCAATCAAAAAACACTGTTGTTTCTGCTTGGTTACTTAAATAACCACTCATTGTTAATTCCGATTGTTTGTCGTAAGATTAAGCCAATATTGGGGCCTAATTTTACAATAAAGAACGGAGTAGCATATGCGTCACCTAGTAGCAATTTTTGGGTTTGTGTTGTTTGCAACGCATGCTAACGCGTTAAGTGTTAATGAGTTAACCAATGCGGAAGCAAGTGGTGGCTTAAAAGAAGCATTGATTCAGGCTGCAGGTAAAGCGGTTGGTCAACTAAGTGCCGTAGATGGATTCTTAGGCAATAAAGAAGTCAAAATTCCCTTACCGGAAACGATGCAAAAAGCGGAAAAAGCCATGCGCATGTTTGGCATGGGTAAACAGGCTGATGAGCTAGTACTCAAAATGAACCGCGCTGCCGAAGCGGCGGTGCCAGAAGCTAAAGCCTTGCTGGTTGATTCAGTTAAAAAGATGAGCGTTGCTGATGCCAAAGCAATTTTGGCGGGTGGAGATGACGCGGCCACACAATATTTCAAAAAAACCACTTCAGCGCCTATGGCTGAAAAATTTCTGCCCATTGTAAAAAAAGCGACAGAGAACGTGCAACTCGCTCAGCAATATAACAAGTTTGCAGAAATGGGCAGTAAGTTTGGCGTTGTCAAAAAGGAGCAGGCTAATCTTGAGCAATACGTCACACAGAAAACATTGGATGGTGTTTATTTGATGATGGCGAAAGAGGAGGCGGCTATCCGTAAAGATCCTGTAGGACAAGCAAGTAACTTACTTAAAAAAGTGTTTGGTACCCTGATTCAGTAAGTTAGGCGCAAAGTAACAGAAGGTAAAGCAGGGAGACCTAGAAAAGATGAGAGTTAATCCTGTTAAGTCCCCTACTACTTTATCAATTTGAATAATGAGTAAAATCAAGTCGCCAAAACTAAGTTAAGTATTGTGCATTTATAAATCTACTGATTAGCCATTTCTGCCCAAATCAAGGCCTCAGTTTGACAGATGGTGACCTGCGTTAAGCTCAATCCAACTTTGCATGATAAGTTTACTATCTGATCTTGATCAAAGGCTTCACAAGCAATCGCTAGCCCAAGATATGGCGCATATTTTCCGTTGTTATGTAGCAATGCTTCTACCACCAAAGGTGGAAGGTTCATCTGCTCAAGCACTTTATCCATAGGCAGGCGCAATAAAACATCGAGTAATGAAAAAATTCCTGTGATAAACAATTCATCTTGCTCGTTTTTAGAGAGTGAATCAGCAGCACATAATTCAGTAAAACGTGCACGTACTAATGCATTTTCCATTAGTGCTAAATCTAGTGGGTTGCTATTGCCACTCGTGAAAAGTAATAAGGTAAGCCACCGATAAAGACTTTGGCGACCAAGTATAAGAAGCGCCTGATCAATACTATTAATTTTGCCTGCCAAACCAAATCCAGCACTATTGATATAACGAAGGATTTTGAAAGATAAAGCAGGATCCTGTTTAAAGATTTGAACTAACTCAGTATTTTCAGCATCCTGCCGAAGAAGATTCAATAAATTAAGTATTTTAATACGTCCCGCGTCCAGCGCAGGTGCCTCCCACGCCTCCCTGTTAGTGATAAATGCCCCTTGAAAGTAACTAAAGGGTAATTTAGTACAAACATGGAACTCATCAAGCAACTTAACATTAATCGCAACCAAGTTTTTGTTCATTACTTGCTTGTTAACCTCATCAATTAAAGAATTGATTGTGGGCAAGTCATTAGCACCAATGTCGATCAAAACAAATTCGGCTAATTCTAAAAATGGCTGCAAATCAGGTAGCTTGAGATTCCCCTGCAAGCCAAAACGAAAACCTGCATTTTTAAGTGTGATAAGGCGAGTGAGATACTCACTACTGTTTTGCGTCAGCTCTTCAAGCGATGTCAGTACAAGGATAACCCCTTCTGTTGGTAACTTCTCAATGGGAGCACGCTTTAAAGAAGAAGGTAAAATTGGAATAAAAGCTAAACGTGACCCAAGTAGGCGTTTAATATCCATCCTGAGAATGCTTCCTAACAACACATCGTCATATAGATTACGCACCAACTCTGAAGACTTCCGCACGAGCTCGTTGACACTCCGAGTGAGTGTAAATGAATGCCCCACAACTTTTTGATCTTTATTTAAGACAGCTTCACGACAAACAAATGATGGCGTCGCTATATTTTCCTGAACTGGAAATTGTGATATTCCCACATTCTTTATTGGGGAAAGCTTATTGAGTTCAGCAAAATTTGCCTTATCTACCGCACTTTCTCTTTTTTTTGAATCTGGAGTGATCTGATTTTTCCTACCAGTTAGAAACTTAAAAAGAGAGCTCATCATCTGTAATATTCCTAAAACTTATTTAATGCATGATTGATATCGACAAAGGCCGATTCAACTTTGAGGTATAACGTCTGTAGACTAAATAAATATCTGATAAAGAGATTTAAATCCAAGCCATTTTCGATGTCGGCGATTTAATCATCGAATCGCGGTGCCAATTTCTTCATCATTAATCGTTCTGAAGTCTCTATTTTTTGAGAAGTGCTGTCGAATTAAACCATTTGTATTTTCATCTATACCATGCTCCCACTAATCATAGCGAGGCAAATAAAAAATATGGAATAGGCCACAACTGAAAGATTAAATTTAGGCAAACTAGACTATAAGGCTTAATCAAGCCTCGCTACAAATAGCATTACTATACCTAATGTTCCACAGCAAATCCTTAATATTGAATATTATCAATTGGTATCTGAGTAAATTAAATAGAAATACTTTTTTAATAAAGTTATTCTTGAATTAACTGCGCATATTTTGCCCGAATCTTTGCTGCTTTTGGTGCGGCGACTGCCATGCAATACGGTTGGTTGGGGTTCTTGTCAAAATAGTACTGATGGTAATCTTCAGCAGGGTAAAACACTTCAGCGGGGTTTACTTCAGTCACAATCGGGTTGGGCCAGATATGTTGCTGATTTAGTGCGGTAATCATATTAACCGTGGCGGTGCGTTGTGCTTCATTTTGGCAAAATACGGCCGAGCGATACTGCGTACCAACATCATTGCCTTGGCGGTTGGGTGTGGTGGGGTCGTGCGATACAAAAAATATTTCTAATAGTGTTTCAAAGCTGATTAAATCTGCATCGTAAGTGATTTGAATCGCCTCGGAGTGGCCTGTATCGCCATTGCAAATCTGCTTGTAGGTTGGGTTGGTGGTGTGGCCGCCGATGTAGCCTGATACGACTTTTTTTACGCCGTTCAGCTGGCTGAATACTGGCTCTGTGCACCAAAAGCAACCACCAGCAAATACTGCAATTTGTTCCTGACTCATGATGTAATCCTTATAATAATGCTTTGAGTGTTTAAGCTATATTTTATGCTTAGCGCTAATTATCCGCTGTGTTGTTAGTCCAAGTATCAGGCTAAACATTCATTTTTTCTCAATATTTCTCATCGCCATTATCCATGCAGTTAAACGCTTTATATGTAGATTTTAATTCTTACTTTGCTTCAGTTGAGCAGCAGTTGGTGCCTGAGCTTAGGGGTAAGCCTATTGGTGTGCTAGCTGTGATGGCAGAAACCACTTGCTGCATTGCTGCGAGTTATGAAGCAAAAGCGTTTGGTATTAAAACCGGTACGCTGGTCAGTGAGGCACGTAAGCTTTGCCCAGATATCATTTTTGTAGAGGCGAGGCCGCCTGTTTATGTGCAGTACCACCATTTTTTAATTGATATTGTAGAAAGCTGTACGCATGTAGAAAAAGTACTTTCTATTGATGAGATGGTGTGTAAGCTCACAGGTAGCCAACAGCAGCCAGAAAATGCACTTAAATTAGCAGCTAAGATTAAAGCATCGCTTGCGGAAAAAGCAGGGGATTTTATTCGATGCTCTATCGGCATTGCCCCTAATACTTTTTTGGCCAAAGTGGCGTCTAATATGCAAAAACCTGATGGCTGCGTAATGATAGAGCCACATGAGTTGCCTCAGCGTTTGTTTGGTTTGAAACTACGAGATTTAAACGGGATTGGAAAGCAGATGGAAGCGCGTTTAAACCGATATAAAATTAGTACTGTAGAACAGTTGTACGCAGCAAACCGTCAGCAGTTACAAGTAGCATGGGGTAGCGTAGAGGGGGAGCGCATGTATGATAAGTTGCGTGGTTTAGAGCCTTATTACGTTAAAAATGCGCGTAGCAGTTTAGGGCACTCCCATGTAATGCCGCCTGAACAGCGCAACGAAGTTGGCGTAAGGGCGGTGTTGCACAGATTGCTACAAAAAGCCTGTATGCGCATGCGAAGTTACGATTTGCTTGCTTCAAGAATTAGCGTTAAGGTGAAGTTTAGAAATAAGCCAAGCTGGCAAAAAGAAAGTGCGCTGTCTCCAACAGATAACACTTTAAGGCTGATTGAAGCACTAGAAACTTTTATGCAGCAGTATCCCAAAACTAATGCCGAACCTTATGCGGTAGGGGTGTCTTTTTCAGGCTTAGTCACAGCTGATGAAGTTGCGAGGGATTTGTTCCAAATTGCTCCGCTAGAGAGTGAGAAAAAGCTTAATCAGGCGATAGACACCCTCAATATGAAGTTTGGCAAAAATACCATTTACTTTGGCGGTGCGCATGAGGCGTTGAAAGATGCGCCGATGCGTATTGCGTTCAATCATATTCCAGACATTGATGTTGAAAGTGATGAGTAATGCCTTCATTCATTCCTTCATTAGGGTATTGGCTAAGTAAAATCATTAGTTACAAAGCGTTAACAATTACAGGTAAGCCAATTTAAAACAATCGCGTTATCTGATCATAGTCACCATCAATTTAATTTATGTAACTAGGTGACTTAATCAATGCTAGACATAGAGGAGAAGTAAAATGCGTAATGTTAAGTTTAACCTTGTCAATGGTATGCGTGTAACGATGGCTCTGCCTGCATTAGTTGCAGTGGTGTTTGCAACCCCTGCATTAGCTACTGATCAATATATTGATACTGCACGTGTGATTTCAGTAACGCCACAGACAGAGCGTATCAATGTGCCACAACAGGAATGTCGCACAGAATATCAACAGCAAAGTTACTCTCAAGGCGGAAGCTCAATCACAGGTGCGCTGATTGGCGGTATTGCAGGTGGTTTACTAGGTAATACTGTAGGTAAAGGCAGTGGTCGTGTTGCCGCTGCTGCCGTGGGTGCTGGTGTTGGTGCTATTGCCGGTGACCGAATTGCAAATAGCCGCCAAAATGTAGTGACACGTACCGTGCCAGTTCAAACTTGTTATCAGGTAGACCAATGGCAAACGGTCAATGCCGGTTACTTTGTTACTTACGAATACAATGGTAGAACATACAACACCGTAACGACTGAACATCCTGGCCGTTATGTAGATGTGAATGTTGCTATAGCACCAAACCGATATGCAGTTTCGCAAATTAGCTACCTTGCACCAGATCATCGTCGTGACGGTCAATGGAGAGGTCACCGCGCTCATGGAAAGCAAGATTGGAAAGATAATGGACGCTATAATCGCCACGACCGGGATGATCGTCGATATTACTGAGATAGACGTTTGAATAGCGTTGATGAGTATTTAATGTAGATAGGATTTAGCTGATCACGGACCTAGTAGCAATCAAGACTACTAGGTTTTTTTACGTCATTTACTCCATACAAGTGCTGTTGCAAGTAAAATTACTAACTAACCTAATCAATTGAAAATGACTGAGTGAAGCTTACTTTAGATTGTGTATCAACTGGACCGCTGTTCTCATTGCCCCACACTAGTGGGCTGGCATATTTGCTTTCCAAAGCGCATATTAGCTATGCACATTTACCCTTAGAAGCTTTGGTTTGTGAGCAACATCACCTAGCGCCAGTTCCAGATTACCCTATTGCTGCAATTGCTGCCGCTGAAGATGGGTTGGATGTCGGTAACGCTTATTGGCTACGCGCACATCCTGTCCACTTGATGTTGCAAAGGGACAGCTTCAGTTTAAGCGAACCTTGCCCGCTTCGTGTGACTCAAGAACATGCGCAAGCGATGATGCTGACTTTGAATCAGCATTTTAAACAGGATGGTTTGAATTTTTGCTTAGGTGACTCCGGAGCATGGTATCTCACTTTGGCAGAGTCGCCTCAAATTAAAACCGCATTACCCGCCATGGCGATGGGTAAAAATATTGCACATTTTATGCCGCAAGGTGCCAATGCTAGTCGTTGGGTTTCTTACCTAAATGAAGTGCAAATGTTGTTACATGGTCATCCAGCCAATGCAACGCGCGAGCAAGAGGGGGATGTTGTGGTCAACAGTGTTTGGCTTTCTGGAGGTGGTGCAATGCCAGCGCCATCAAATATGAAAGTTGGGTTTGATTGTTTTACTGGAGATGATATTTTTTATAAAGGGTTGGCTAAGCATTCTGGTGTTGTGTATCGGGCAGTATCTACATCTTTGCAAGACGCAATTTTACAATTGAGTAAGCAATCAAGTGTGCGTTTGCAGTTGGCGTATCAGACAATGCTGGATGATAATACCTTTCAAGTGTTACTTGATGGACTCAGAACGAAAAAAATTAGCCAATTAGTGATTAATTTGGCCTGTTATGAACAGACCCTAATTGCAAGAATTAAACCAATAGATTTTTATAAATTTTGGCGAAAAAGTAAACCGATGAGCGCATACCTAACATGACTTCGATTACTAAACGTAGCGCGCCAGTAGACGTCGTCCAAAGTCTGCAGTCATCAGGGCTCTCGCCCCTAATGTCCCATTTGTTAGCCGCACGCGGTGTGTCTAATGCTGCACAAACTAGTATTCATCTAAATGCCTTGCTACCACCCCAGCAGTTGACTAATAATCAGGCGATGGCTAAGTTATTGGCAGAAGCAATTAAGGCCAATAAAAAGTTATTAGTTGTTGGGGACTACGATGCCGATGGTGCTACAGCCACTGCAGTTGCTGTGAAAGGTTTGCGTATGTTTGGTGCAAACGTAGACTTCTTAGTGCCTAATCGTTTTGAATATGGGTACGGACTCACGCCTGAAATTGTGAAGCTTGCAGCAACACAAGCACCAGACATTATTGTGACAGTAGACAATGGTATCGCCAGTGTTGATGGTGTTGCAGTTGCTAACGCCATGGGGATGCAAGTATTGATTACAGATCACCATTTACCTGGGTCGCAAACGCCAGAGGCAGCATGTATTGTTAATCCTAATCAGCATGGATGTGCATTTTTAAGTAAAAATCTTGCTGGTGTAGGTGTTATGTTCTATTGCTTACTGGGCTTGCGAGCCGAGTTACGTGAGCAAGGTGCTTACCAATCAAAACCGGAGCCCAATTTAACAGAGTTATTAGATTTAGTCGCACTAGGCACAGTCGCCGATTTGGTTAGGTTGGATGAGAATAACCGCATTTTAGTGGAACAGGGCTTACGTAGAATCCGTGCCGGCGTATGTAGTCATGGTATATCAGCCATACTTAAGGTGGCAGGGCGAGAGCCATCAAAAGTGATGGCTCAAGATTTAGGTTTTTATGTAGGACCACGTCTTAATGCCGCAGGCAGGTTAGATGATATGACACTAGGCATTCAATGCTTATTAGCAGAATCAGAGAAAGATGCTGTGGTGCTCGCTCAGCAACTGCATGATTTGAACAAACAAAGACGCAGTATAGAAGCTGATATGCAACAAAGCGCTAATATCTCTCTCGATGACATTACCGTTGCCGACCAATACTCCATTAGTATTTACGAGTCGGACTGGCATCAGGGTGTGATTGGCATTTTAGCTTCACGGATTAAAGAACGTCATCATCGCCCAGTCATTGCTTTTGCCGATGGTGGAGCTGGACTGCTTAAAGGCTCCGGACGGTCAATTGCAGGCTTGCATCTGCGTGATGCTTTGGATTTGCTCAGCAAGCATCAGCCCGATTTGATATTGAAATTTGGCGGTCATGCCATGGCGGCAGGGCTAACCATCAAAGCTGAAGACTTTAACTTGTTCAAGTTAAGTTTTGAGGCTGTCGTTAAAAGTCTACTTACCGAGGCTGATTTAGAAGCAGTATTGGAAGTAGATGGAAGTTTGAGCGCGAGTGATATGACCTATGCAGTTGCTCAAACATTAGAAAATCAAGTATGGGGGCAGGGCTTTCCGCCACCTTTATTCTATGATGAGTTTGAAGTGGTGAATCAGCGTATTTTGGCTGAAAAGCATTTAAAACTCAGCTTGAAAGCCCGATCAGGCTCATCTTCAATTCTGATAGATGCCATTTATTTTAATCAAACACAGTTCCTAGATGGTCCGATTCTAGCGGCGTATCAATTGCAAACTAATGATTACAATGGCTCTCAAAAAGTACAATTAAATATCAGGCATGTAAACGTTTAAGGCCATCATGCAAACAGACTCACACTTACTTACTAAGCAAATGTTTCATCCGGCATTGCCTGCGCGCCCTACGGATGCCCACAAAGGAACATCTGGTAGTGTTGCAATTATTGGTGGTGATCAGGGCATGTTGGGTGCAGTTTTATTGGCAGCGAGGGCTGCATTATTCTCTGGGGCAGGGCGTATTTATGCTGCAATGTTGTGCAAAACAGCGCTAACAATTGATTTTCTGCATCCGGAAATCATGATGCGAACACCCGAGAGTATTGCAAAGTTACCTCAGTTGAATGCGTTGGTCATCGGGCCTGGCTTGGGACAGTCAGACGTAGCCCTAGACTTGTTAACCTTTTGGCTTAAAAAAGAGCAGCTTTTAGTGCTGGATGCAGATGCACTAAATTTAATTGCTAAATACCCACATCTAGCTGACTTGGTGAGAGCTAGGCAAACTGACACGATTGTGACTCCTCATGTGGGTGAGGCAGCTAGGTTAATGTCTTTAAGCGTAGCAGCGATTCAAAAAAACAGAGTTGATGCTGCAATCGGATTAGCACAATCATTGCGGGTCATTTGTGTGCTTAAAGGGGCGGGTACTGTGATTGCCGAAAAAAATAAGCAGTATTGGATTAATTCAACAGGTAATCCAGGGCTTGCTGTTGGGGGTACTGGCGATGTGTTGACAGGTATTATTGCAAGTTTAATTGCGCAAGGTTTGTCACCAGTTGATGCTGCTAAGCTAGCTGTTTATGTGCACGGTGCCGCCGCAGATGTTTTGGTTGGTCAGGGAGTTGGGCCTGTCGGATTAACAGCCTCTGAGCTTTTGATTGAGGTGAGAACCCTGCTTAATCAACTCAATCAATTAATTTAATTTTTCACAATATTTTAGTTAGATATTAAAAGTATTGTATTTTAGTCTGCTCGATTAATTTACTTGCCATTTAATCCAAGTGAATAAGATGTTGCCATTTCCTTTCCCGCCAAAAATATAAGTAGATTGTAATGCTAGCTGTTTATATTCAACGGAGGCTAAAGGAGCAATTACCGGCAGTGGCATGTAGTTGAAGTCTTCACGCAATGTCAGCCCAAGCGTATATCCAGCACCTAAACGAATATTATTACTTGGGTACCACATTTTTTGGAAGGCGTATCCAGCTACTGGTTGAATCTTGCTGTGAGAATCAGCAAAGGCCATGGCGTAAATGCCATGCCAGTCACCATCCTCGTCATATCTGTATTTACCAATCCCCATGCCCCAGGGTTGTTCATTGTATCCATCAATTTTTTCTTGGCTGTAGTAATGGCGGTTGTGCCATGTATTGACTGGTAGATATAGCTCATAGCTATCAGCATCCCATGTACTAGATAATGTGTTTTTAATGTTAGACCACATACCATCTGACGGAGTCTCAGCAAATGCGTTGACAAGAGGGAAGGCTACAATTAAAACAGTAAGTGCAAGTTTTTTAATCATAGTCGATCATACTATCAATTGAGTCTGAGTCCTAATCTCTAAAAATTAAGATACAATATTGTAAGGTCGTAGCGTATTGAAATTCCGTCTGAATTGCTTTTGGATTCTCGTGATGTAGGGACATAAGCCATATACTTTTAGTTTAAAAATCTTAATAAAATTAGGGGTAGCATGCCTAGAAAATTAGTGGTTGCCAATTGGAAAATGCATGGCAACTTAGCATCAAACCGACAACTTCTAATCGACTACCTTGATCGATTAAGTGCTTTAAAAAGTGTTGATATTGTTGTATGTGTTCCATATCCATACCTTGCGCAGGCCCAAAGTATGCTGCAAGGTACTGCGATTGCATGGGGTGCACAGAACTTAAGTAAAGATGCCGTTGGTGCATTTACAGGTGAAGTTAGTGCAAATATGTTGAACGATTTCGGTGCAACACATGTCATTATTGGGCACTCTGAACGAGCCACAGCTTATTGTGAGTCTGATGAAAATATTGCGGCGAAATTTATGCAAGCTAAGGCGCATGGTCTTGTACCGATTCTCTGTGTTGGTGAAACATTGATAGAGCGCGAAGCTGGCGTGATGGAAATGGTGGTTGCAAAGCAGATTGATACTATTATTAATCTGTATGGTGCTGATGTTTTTGCAAATGCAGTAGTTTCTTATGAGCCTATTTGGGCGATTGGTACTGGTTTGGCTGCCAGTCCTGATCAGGCGCAAAGTATGCACGAATTTATACGTAATAGAATTGCAAACCATAATAAAGAGGCGGCAAGTGGCTTGAAAATCCTTTACGGGGGGAGCGTAAATCCGCAAAATGCGGTACAATTATTCTCTATGCAGGATATTGATGGTGGCTTAATTGGTAAATGTTCGTTAAGCGCGCAAGAATTTGAAGGAATTTGCCAGGCAGCATCTTAAATGTGTGTGATTGAGGTGGTAGTGCTTTTCACTTTGTATACAATGGTTTAAGTGTTGGTAATGGTTGATAAGGTAAAAAATGGAAAATATAGTATTAGTAATTCATGTGTTAGCTGCTAGCGGAGTAATTGGCTTAGTATTGTTGCAGCACGGTAAAGGTGCTGACATGGGTGCTTCATTCGGTAGTGGTGCGTCTGGCAGTTTGTTCGGCGTGTCAGGCTCATCTAATTTCATGAGTCGTGCAACCGCAGGTTTTGTGTTTGTCTTTTTTGTCACTAGTCTAACGTTGGCTTATATGGCAAGTGATAAAGCGAATGGCGGTGGTGTGGTTAAAGCGATGGTTGCTCAATCAGTTGATGGTGCTAAAGTTGCACCTGCTGCTACAACAGAAACACCTGCTACAGAGGCTGTGCCAAAATAATTATTTAGTAAGCATGCCGTCGTGGTGGAATTGGTAGACACGCTATCTTGAGGGGGTAGTGACGAAAGTCGTGAGAGTTCGAGTCTCTCCGTCGGCACCAAATTTGGTTGGTTTAGGTTGTAAATATCAGGTTTTAAGTTAGTTTGTTCTGGCTGAGATAGTACTTGTTTTTATTTGTTGCAAATTCTTTAGTGATTTAGTCTGGGGTTTGTTAGTGCTAGAAAATTATTTTCCGATATTGTTGTTTATTCTCGTGGGCTTGGCCGTTGGTGTTGGTCCGCTAATCCTATCTAAATTGGTCTCTCCAAGTAGACCTGACTCTGCAAAAAATTCTCCTTACGAGTGTGGTTTTGAAGCGTTTGAAGATGCTCGCATGAAATTTGACGTGCGTTACTACCTTGTTGCCATCCTCTTTATATTATTTGATTTGGAAATAGCTTTCTTATTCCCTTGGGCTGTTGTATTGCAGGAAATAGGTTTGTTTGGCTTTCTTGCCATGATGGTTTTTTTAGGCGTGCTTGTGATTGGCTTCATCTACGAATGGATGAAGGGCGCATTGGAATGGGATTGATTGAGTCATGAGTATTGAAGGTATTTTAGAAAAAGGGTTTGTCACCACTACGTTAGATACGGTGATTAACTATACTCGAACAGGTTCTTTATGGCCGATGACTTTTGGTCTGGCTTGTTGTGCGGTAGAGATGATGCATGCAGGTGCTTCCCGTTATGACCTTGACCGTTTCGGTATTGTTTTCCGTCCTAGCCCTCGGCAGTCCGATGTGATGATTGTAGCTGGTACTTTAGTCAATAAAATGGCACCAGCATTGCGTAAAGTGTATGACCAAATGGCTGAGCCGCGTTGGGTTATTTCTATGGGTTCATGCGCTAACGGTGGTGGTTATTACCATTACTCTTATGCGGTAGTGCGTGGATGTGATCGTATTGTTCCTGTTGATGTGTATGTTCCAGGGTGCCCACCTACAGCAGAAGCGTTGTTGTACGGCATTATTCAGTTGCAAAATAAAATTAAACGTACAAACACCATCGCCCGTTAAGTTAATGGGTCTGTTAAATTAAGAACAAAATTATGTCAGCTAAATTAGATCAGCTATTAGTCAGTTTGCAGGCAGTGCTTGGTGAAAAAGTTACCAAGCAAACTGTTGCGCTGGGTGAAGTTACTATCGAGTGCCGTGCCGAAGATTATCTCGCTGTTTGTCAGTTATTGCGTGATGATCCTGCATTAAAGTTTGAGCAGTTAATTGATTTATGTGGTGTGGATTATCAAGAATACGGCGAAGGTAGTTATGATGGCTTGCGTTATGCAGTTGTTTGCCATTTTCTTTCAGTTTCACTGAACCATCGTGTGCGCCTAAGGGTGTTTGCTAAAGATGAAGACTTCCCAGTTCTGCCTACTTTGGTTAATGTATGGTCTGTCGCTAATTGGTTTGAGCGTGAGGCTTTTGATCTATATGGCATTATGTTTGAGAATCACCCAGACTTGCGCCGTTTATTGACTGATTATGGCTTTGTCGGTCATCCATTCCGTAAAGATTTCCCTATGATAGGTAACGTCGAAATGCGTTATGACCCTGAGCAACAACGTGTAATTTATCAGCCTGTATCTATTGAGTTACGTAATAACGTGCCACGTGTGATTCGTAATGAAGGAGCGCATCGTGGCTGAGATTAGAAATTACACCATGAACTTTGGTCCACAGCACCCTGCAGCGCACGGTGTGTTGCGTTTAGTGCTGGAGTTGGATGGCGAAGTGATTCAGCGTGCCGACCCACACATTGGTTTATTACACCGTGGTACTGAAAAATTAGCTGAAAATCGTACCTACTTGCAAAGCGTACCTTACATGGATAGATTGGATTACGTGTCCATGATGTCTAATGAGCATGCTTATGTGATGGCCATTGAAAAAATGCTGGGGCTTGAAGTTCCGGTGCGTGCACAATATATTCGTGTGATGTTCGATGAAATTACCCGTGTGCTTAATCACTTGTTATGGTTGGGTGCCCATGCGCTAGACGTAGGTGCAATGACGGTATTCTTGTATGCGTTCCGTGAACGTGAAGATTTGTTTGATGTGTATGAGGCGGTTTCTGGTGCACGTATGCATGCGGCTTACTATCGTCCTGGTGGCGTTTATCGTGATTTGCCAAACGCTATGCCGCAATATCAAGTGTCATCAATGCGTAATGCTAAGACAGTAAAAGCGCAAAATGAAAATCGCCAAGGTTCACTATTGGATTTTATTGAAGACTTCACTAACCGTTTCCCAACTTATATCGATGAATATGAAACATTGTTGACGGATAATCGTATCTGGAAACAACGTACTGTTGGTATTGGTGTGGTGACTCCAGAGCGCGCTCTAGCGCTTGGTATGACTGGTCCAATGTTACGCGGCTCAGGTATTGAGTGGGATTTACGTAAGAAACAGCCTTATGAAGTCTATGCAGATTTAGATTTTGATATTCCGGTAGGCGTTAATGGCGATTGTTATGATCGTTACTTGGTGCGTATGGAAGAGTTCAGGCAGTCTAACCGCATCATTAAACAGTGTGTGAATTGGTTACGTAAAAATCCAGGGCCGGTGATTACCTCAGACAATAAAGTCGCGCCTCCAAACCGTGAGGGTATGAAAACCAACATGGAAGACCTAATTCACCATTTTAAACTATTTACTGAAGGCTTTCATGTGCCAGCCGGTGAGGCGTATGCTGCTGTTGAGCATCCGAAAGGTGAGTTTGGTATTTATATGGTGTCAGATGGTGCTAATAAGCCTTACCGCTTAAAAATTCGTGCACCAGGATTTCCACATTTGGCTGCATTAGATGAGATGACAAAGGGGCATATGATTGCTGACTTGGTCGCAATCATTGGTACTCAGGACATCGTTTTCGGGGAAATTGACCGATGAACGTAGTTTCTAACATTTATTCACCGTTGTATTTATTGTTGTGTGCATTTTCGTCATTGCAATGCGCGTCATTGCATTGTTCGGAGTAGGAACCAATTAGCATGTTAAGCCCAGAAGCAATTATTAAAATAGATTATGAGTTAACAAAATACCCTGCTGATCAACGGCAAGCAGCGGTGATGAGTGCCTTACGCATAGTGCAAACTGAGCGTGGCTGGTTATCTAAAGAAAGTATCACAGAAGTAGCCCAGTATTTAGGTATGCCTGAAATCGCAGCAATGGAAGTTGCTACTTTCTACAATATGTATGATTTGTCTCCGGTTGGAAAATACAAAGTCACTATCTGCACGAATATTTCATGCATGTTACGAGGGTCTGATGAAATCGTCAGTCATTTGCAGGGTAAGCTTGGTGTTGGTTTTAATGAAGTGACACCAGACGGTAAGTTCTGTTTAAAAGAAGGTGAGTGCATGGGGTGTTGCGGTGGCGCACCTTTGATGCACGTCAATAACACGGAAATGCATGAGTTTTTAACAACGGATAAGGTAGATGCAATTTTAGAGGGGCTTAAATAATGGTCGCTTCTAGCAAACCAGTAATCAAGACCGATTTGGCAGGGCAAACGCTAGTTACTTTACGTACGCTGACGGAAGACAACCCGGCATCACTAGATACCTACTTGAAGTTGGGTGGTTATGCAGCATTAAAACGTATCGTGACTGAGAAAGTTAAGCCTACTGATATTATTACTGAAATCAAAACATCTGGCTTACGTGGTCGTGGTGGCGCAGGTTTTCCTACAGGGCTTAAATGGAGTTTCATGCCTCGCTATTTTGATGGTGTGAAATATCTTGTGTGTAATACTGATGAGGGCGAACCAGGTACCTTTAAAGACAGGGATATCATTCGCTACAATCCACATCAGTTGATTGAAGGGATGGCGATTGCAGCTTATACCTTAGGAGCTCGCGTAGGATATAACTATATTCATGGCGAGATATGGCAAGACTACGAAATATTTGAAGCCGCGTTACATGAAGCAAAAGCTGCAGGTTACCTAGGTGAGAATCTGTTTGGTACTAGCTTCAGCTTCGATCTATATGCTGTGCATGGTTATGGTGCTTATATTTGTGGTGAAGAAACTGCACTAATCGAGTCAATCGAAGGTAAAAAAGGTCAGCCACGTTTTAAACCACCATTTCCAGCTAGTTATGGTGTGTTTGGCAAGCCTACTAATGTAAATAACACAGAAAGTTATACAAGTATTCCGTGGATTATGCAAAATGGCGGCCAAGCCTTTGCTGATTTAGGCGTTGCAAATTCTGGTGGTACAAAGTTATTCTCAGTATCAGGTCATGTTGAAAAGCCAGGTAACTATGAAGTTAAAATGGGAATGCCATTTACTGAGTTATTAGCGTTAACTGGTGGTGTTTGGAAGGGACGTCAGTTGAAAGCTGTTATCCCTGGAGGACCATCAACTGCGGTAATGCCAGCGTCAGCTATTCTCAGTGCAACGATGGATTACGATGGCTTAAGCAAGGCAAGGTCTAGTCTCGGTGCTGGATCTATGATCGTAATGGATGACACAACCTGTATGGTGAAGACATTGCATCGGTTGTCATACTTCTTTTATGAAGAGAGCTGTGGCCAATGTACGCCGTGCCGTGAAGGTACTGGTTGGGTTTATCGTGTGATTGATCGTATTGTTAAAGGGCAGGGCAAGATGGAAGATTTAGACCTGTTGACTGACATCAGTAACAATATTGCAGGTCGCACAATATGTGCACTAGGTGAGGCTGCAGCAACGCCAGTGTTAAGTTTCATTAAGCATTTCAGGCCAGAGTTTGAGTATTATATTCAGCATGGCAAGAGCATGGTTGACGGTAAGTAAACTGTAAAGACGGTAAAAATACATAATGTTGAATATTGAAATAGATGGTAAATCGATAGAAGTCGAACACGGCAGCACCATTATTGATGCGGCTGATAAAGTCGGTATTGCGATTCCACGTTTTTGCTACCACCCTAAACTGTCAGTAGCAGCAAACTGCCGCATGTGCTTGGTGCAGGTGGAGAAATTTAACAAGCCATTGCCAGCCTGTGCAACACCAGTTGCCGATGGTATGAAGATTTTTACTCGATCAAAATCTGCGATTGAAGCGCAGCAAAGTGTGATGGAGTTTTTACTGATTAATCACCCATTAGATTGTCCAATTTGCGATCAAGGTGGCGAGTGTGATTTGCAGGATGTCGCCGTTGCTTATGGTGTAAGTGGCTCTCGTTATACTGAAGAAAAACGTGTAGTTTTTAATAAAAATATCGGTCCGTTGGTGAGTACCGATATGACGCGCTGTATTCAGTGCACACGCTGCGTTCGCTTCTTGAAAGAAGTGGGTGGTATGCAAGAGTTAGGCATGATTGGACGCGGAGAACATGCCGAAATTACTGCTTATGTAGATAAGAGCGTTAATTCAGAACTATCTGGCAATATTATTGATTTATGCCCAGTTGGTGCGTTAACAAGTAAGCCGTTTAGATATTCTGCCCGTAGCTGGGAGTTGACACGCAGACCAAGCATTGCTGCGCACGATAGCTTAGGTTCGCATATTGAAGTCCACGTAAAAGACAATAAAGTGATGCGTGTCTTACCTCGTGAAAAAGAAAGTATCAACGAGTGCTGGTTATCAGATCGTGACCGTTTCTCATATGAAGGTCTTAACAGCCCTGATCGATTAAAAGTACCAATGATTAAGCATAATGGTGCTTGGGTAGAAACAGACTGGAAGACCGCGCTTGAGTTTGCTGCTGGCCAGTTAAAAGATATCACTAATGAATATGGTGGTGAAGCTTTGGGTGTGTTGGTATCACCTAACAGCACGATGGAAGAGGGTTATCTAGCTAAAAAGCTTGCGAATGGCTTAGCTAGTGGCAATATTGATTATCGTTTGCGCCAAACTGATTTCAGATTAGATGGTAAACGCTTAGGCACGCCATGGATGGGCTGCAATATTCATGAGATTGAAGAGCTTGATCGTATTATTGTGATTGGCTCTAACTTACGTAACGAGCACCCGTTACTAGCGCAGCGTTTCCGCAGGGCTGTGGCTAATGGTGCTGAGTTGTCTGTAGTGAGTCCTTTGGATAACGACCCTCTAATGCCTATCGCGCACAAGGTGATTGTGCGTCCAAATGATATGGTGAATGTGTTAGGTCAAATACTTAAAGCAATGTCAGGTTTACAACGCCTATCATTATGTTTGCCTCCAACGCTAACTGCGCTCTTGGATGACATTAAAGTCCGACCAAATACCCAAGCAATTGCAGAGAGTTTGGCCGGGCATGGTAAAGACTACGATTTAATCGCACCTAAAGTCGGTATATTCTTAGGTAATATGGCCTTAAGTGACCCGCGCTTTACTGAAATGTATAGCTTGGCTGAGGCGATTGGTGGTATTACAGGCGCTAAGGGCGGTATTTTGCCAGCAGCCGCAAACAGTACTGGTATGCATATGATGGGTGTGATGCCATCAAGTACAGGTATGCACGCTCGTGCAATGCTTGAAGTACCACGCAAGGCTTATTTGTTATTGAATATTGAACCAGAGCTTGATTGCCAACATGCTGCTTTAGCAAAAGCTGCGATGGAAAAAGCTGAGTGTGTGGTTGCGCTGACCGCTTATAAGTCACAGGCATTAGACCATGCTGATATCTTATTGCCTATCACGCCATTCACAGAGACATCAGGTACTTTCATGAGTATGGAAGGTCGTGTTCAGAGCTTTGCGGCAGCAGTAAGACCTCTAGGGGAATCTCGTCCAGCTTGGAAAGTATTGCGCGTATTAGCGAACACATTGGGGTTGGATGGGTTTGATTTTGAATCTAGCGAGCAAGTCAAAGATGCAATTTTTGCAGGTGAAAAGCCTTCTGCAGTCGTTTGGCGCAGTTTGAATAACAACTTGAGAGAACTCGTAGAGATTCAGGTAAATATTAAACATGATGGCTTGCAACGTATCGGTGAAGTGCCGCAATACGAATCTGACCCAATTGTTAGACGCTCACCACCATTACAAAAAACCAAATATAACACTAAGCCTATGGCACGTATGTGTAGCCGTCAATTAGCGTCGTTAGACTTGGTTGAAGGTGATCATGTACTAGTGAAACAGGATAAAGGTAGTGCGATATTGGCTGTACGTTTAGATGAGCATGTGGCAATGGGCTGTGTGCGTGTGACAGCAGCGCACGAAGCAACAACTGGCCTTGGTGATTTAATGGGAGACATCACGGTTGAAAAGCTATCTCCACAGCAGTTACAAGACATTAATACAAACATTACGGAAGCGCGTGCCTAATGGAATGGTTATCAAATCTATTTGGTAGTTACTGGCCAGCAGTTGAAATCACAGGCTGGACTTTGATTAAAATTGTTGCAATAGTGCTACCGTTGATGGGTGCTGTGGCCTACCTTACTTTAGCTGAGCGAAAAGTAATCGGTTACATGCAAGTGCGTATTGGGCCTAATCGGGTTGGTTATTTTGGGTTGTTACAGCCGCTAGCGGATGGTATTAAATTACTATTCAAAGAGGTGATTCTACCTACAGCCTCTAATAAAGCACTATTTTTACTAGGGCCTGTTTTGGCAATTGCTCCAGCGTTTGCAGCTTGGGCTGTTGTACCATTTGATTTGAATATGGTGCTTGCTGACGTGGATGCTGGCTTACTTTATATTCTTGCAATGACCTCTGTGGCTGTATATGGCGTGATTATCGCGGGTTGGGCTTCTAACTCTAAATACGCATTTTTAGGTAGTTTGCGTTCAGCTGCACAAATTGTTTCATATGAAATCGCCATGGGCTTCGCACTCGTTGGTGTGTTGATGTGTGCAAATAGCTTAAATCTAGGCAAGATTGTGCTAGGGCAAGAGGGTGGCTTCTGGCATTGGTACTTCATCCCATTGTTCCCTTTGTTTATTGTTTACTTTATTAGTGCAGTTGCTGAAACAAACCGTGCGCCATTTGACGTGGCTGAGGGCGAGTCTGAAATTGTTGCGGGTTTCCACGTTGAATATTCAGGGATGGCATTTGCGGTGTTCTTCTTAGCTGAATACGCTAATATGATTTTAGTATCGATGTTGGCTGCACTCATGTTCTTAGGCGGTTGGTTATCTCCTGTGCCGTTCATTCCAGATAGCTTCCTATGGTTACTTGCCAAAGTTGGCTTCCTTTTATTCTTATTTTTGTGGTTTAGGGCAACATTCCCTCGCTATCGCTATGACCAGATCATGCGTTTAGGCTGGAAAGTGTTTATTCCAATTACTATTGTGTGGATTGTGTTTGTAGGTGGCATGATGCAGACTCCATGGGCTCATTTGTTTCACTAAAGTTTTTTCACTAGGTTTTTTTCACTAAGATTAGTGATTAGGTTTTGAATAAATTATGATTAAATCGATTAAACAAACATTAGGTAGCTTAATGTTATGGGAGTTGCTTAAAGGGATGGCATTGACAGGCCGTTACTTTTTTGCGCCTAAAATCACGGTTCAATACCCTGAAGAAAGTACGCCTCAATCTAACCGATTTCGCGGTTTACATGCACTACGCCGTTATCCAAATGGCGAAGAGCGTTGTATTGCTTGTAAGCTCTGTGAGGCTGTATGTCCTGCTATGGCGATTACGATTGAATCTGAGCAGCGTGAAGATAATACTCGCCGCACCACGCGTTACGATATAGACCTGACTAAATGTATTTTCTGTGGCCTGTGTGAAGAGTCCTGCCCTGTCGATTCAATTGTAGAGACACGTGTGTTTGATTATCACGGTGAGCAGCGCGGAGATTTGTTATACACAAAAGAAATGCTGTTAGCTGTGGGTGATAAGCATGAAAAACAAATTGCAGCAGACAGGGCGCAAGACAAAGTTTTTAGATAGATAACAAATGAATTACTAGATTTCAAATACAGTAATAGATTTACAGTGAAGCCTCATACATCGTTTAAGCACTTTTAATAGATAACCATTTAACAATATGACATTTTTTGGCTTGCATTTTCAAGACCTCGTTTTTTATACACTCGCAATTATCTTGCTGATTGCAGGATTACGTGTCATCACCACGCGCAATCCTGTTTATGCGGCACTTTATCTTGTGCTGGCATTTTTTACAGCGGCAGGGATATGGTTGCTACTAGAGGCAGAGTTTTTAGCAATTGCCTTGGTATTAGTTTACGTTGGTGCGGTGATGGTGCTGTTCTTATTTGTGGTGATGATGCTTGATATCAACTTAGATAAGTTACGTGAAGGCTTTTGGAAAGCACTACCAGTGGCTTTACCTGTCGGTGGATTAATGGCAGTAGAAATGGTCATGATCGTAGGTGCACGTAACTTTGGAGCTGATGTTGTTGCGGCTCCTCCGGCACGTCCAGCTGATTACAGTAATACTGCTGAATTGGGCCGCGTGCTATATACGGATTACTTGTTACCATTTGAGCTAGCTTCGGTGGTGTTGCTAGTCGCTATCGTAGCGGCGATTGCATTGACATTGCGTGATCGTAAAGACAGTAAATCGATGGATCCTGCTAAACAAGTGCTGGTTAAAAAAGCTGATCGACTAAGAATTGTAAAAATGGATGCTGTTGTGGAAAAAAATGATGTGGTAGATACATCAGCGCAAGCTGATGATAAAGGGGCTAAATAATGGTCGGATTATCTCATTACCTCATTTTAGGGGCCTTGTTGTTTGCCATCAGTGTGATTGGTATTTTTCTAAACAGAAAAAACGTCATTATTTTATTGATGGCCATCGAATTAATGCTATTGGCAGTTAACCTTAACTTTATTGCCTTCTCTCATTATCTTAACGATATTGCAGGGCAGGTTTTCGTGTTTTTTATTTTAACGGTAGCAGCTGCAGAGTCAGCTATCGGCTTAGCGATATTGGTCGTGTTGTTTAGAAATTTACGCACCATCAATGTTGACGATTTAGACAGTTTGAAAGGCTAAGTGTTTAGCATGACTATGCAACAAATCTATCTTGCAATCCCTTTGCTTCCTTTATTGGCTGCTATTGTTATCGGTCTGTTTGGCAAGCATCTGCCTAGAGCTGCAGCACATGTGTTAACCATTGCTGGTGTGGCAATTTCTTTTGCCTTGTCAATGTACGTGCTAAAAGATGCCATGGTAAGTCAGCCTTATAATGAGACTGTGTACTCTTGGTTAAAAAGTGGAAATTTCTCATTTGAAATTGGCTTTCTAATCGACAGACTCAGTGCCATGATGATGGTCGTGGTCACCTTTGTTTCATTGATGGTACATATTTATACCATCGGCTATATGCATGAAGATAAAGGCTACGCACGTTTCTTTAGTTATATCTCTTTATTCACTTTCTCAATGTTGATGTTAGTGATGAGTAATAACTTCATGCAGCTGTTTTTTGGCTGGGAAGCGGTAGGTTTGGTTTCTTATCTGCTGATTGGTTTCTGGTACACACGCCCAACAGCTATTTACGCAAACTTAAAAGCATTTTTAGTGAACCGTGTAGGTGACTTTGGTTTCCTTCTAGGGATTGGTTTGGTCTTGTATCATTTTGGTAGCCTTGATTACGCGGCCGTGTTTTCAGTTGCACCTGGAATGGCAGATACCAAAATTAACCTAATTGGCAATGCTTCTTGGTCACTGATGACTGTGACATGTATTTTGTTATTTATAGGAGCGATGGGTAAATCTGCACAAGTACCATTGCATGTATGGTTACCAGACTCAATGGAAGGCCCAACGCCTATTTCCGCTTTAATTCATGCGGCAACGATGGTAACGGCAGGTATTTTCATGGTGGCACGTATGTCACCGTTATTTGAGCTATCATCAACAGCATTATCGTTTGTGATAATTATTGGTAGTATCACAGCGCTGTTTATGGGCTTTTTGGGGATTATCCAGAACGACATTAAGCGTGTAGTGGCTTATTCTACATTGTCGCAATTAGGTTATATGACCGTGGCTTTAGGTGCTTCTGCGTATTCAGTTGCGATCTTCCATTTAATGACACATGCGTTCTTTAAAGCGCTGTTATTTTTGGGTGCTGGTGCAGTGATTATGGGGATGCATCATGATCAAGATATTCGTAACATGGGCAACCTTAAAAAATACATGCCAGTGACATGGATTACTTCATTAATTGGCTCACTTGCGTTGATTGGTACGCCGTTACTTTCAGGCTTCTATTCTAAAGACAGTATTATTGAAGCGGCTAAATTCTCTACTGTAACAGGTAGTGGGTTTGCCTACTTCGCAGTGTTAACTGGCGTCTTTGTGACAGCGTTTTATAGCTTCCGTATGTATTTCTTGGTGTTCCACGGTAAAGAGAAATGGCGTGAAGTGAAACATGACGCGCATCATGAGGAAGACCATCACGATGAAGATCATCATCATGGTTTAAGTCCAACCGATGATCCGCACGAGCCAGGATGGGTTGTGAAGTTGCCATTGATTCTATTAGCAATTCCATCATTGGCGATTGGCTATTTTGCAATCGAACCAATGCTATTTGGTGATTTCTTTAAAGGCATCATCTATGTAGATGCTCACGCTCACCCAGCCATGCATGAACTTACACATCATTGGCACACGATATTCCACTCTTCGTTGGGCATGGCGATACATGGTTTAATGACATTGCCATTTGCATTAGCTGCATCAGGGGTTGTTTTAGCGTGGTTCTTCTATATGAAGCGTCCTGATATCCCAGCAGCCATTCAAGCTAGATTTAGCTTGATCAATAAAGTGTTAGAAAACAAATATGGTTTTGATAGCTTTAATGATCGGTTCTTTGCAGCTGGTTCACGCTTTTTAGGTAATAAACTATGGCAAATTGGCGACGTTAAAATCATTGATGGTGCTATGGTGAATGGCACCGCTAATCTTATTGGTAAGTTGTCTGGTGTTATTCGCAAACTACAAACGGGTTTGATTTACCACTACGCGTTTGCGATGATTATTGGCGTGTTTTTAATGCTATCTCTTGGTCTTTTAAAGATTTAATTCTTTTCTAAAGTATAAAAAATGCTTGATTACTTTTTGCAACATATCCTTAGTTTCTCCATCTGGCTACCAATATTGGCAGGCGGTTTGGTACTGTTTACTGCGAATGACAATAAACCTAACTTAACTCGCTGGGCTGCATTGTTTGGTAGTGTGGTCAGCTTTTTAGTGACTATTCCACTTTATACACACTTTAACTTTGCTGATGGTGGATTTCAGTTCCAAGAGAACTTCCTTTGGATTATGTCTTTTAACATTCATTACCATTTAGGTGCTGATGGTATTGCGATTCCATTGATTTTACTGACTAGCTTCACGACTGTGATTGTTGTGATTTCAGCATGGGAAGTGATTGAAAAGCGCGTTGCTCAATACATGGCCTCTTTCTTGATTATGAGTGGCCTGATGATTGGCGTATTCAGTGCATTAGATGCAATTCTGTACTACGTGTTTTGGGAGGCGATGCTAATTCCAATGTTCTTGGTGATTGGTATTTGGGGTGGTCCTAACCGTGTTTATGCGACTGTTAAGTTCTTCCTATATACGCTACTGGGCTCATTGCTTATGTTGGTAGCGTTTATCTACATGTTTCATCAAACAGGTAGCTTTGCGATTACTGATTACTACCAATTGCCAATGTCTTTAGATGTGCAAGTGCTCATTTTCTTGGCATTCTTTGCGGCATTTGCAGTAAAAATTCCAATGTGGCCTGTACATACCTGGTTGCCAGATGCCCACGTTGAGGCGCCAACAGGTGGTTCTGTAGTGTTGGCTGCGATTGCACTGAAATTAGGTGGTTATAGCTTCTTACGTTTTGCAATGCCTATTGCACCAGATGCTGCACACCATCTATCAGGTTTCATGATTGCATTATCACTAATTGCCATTGTATATATTGCATTAGTTGCATTAGTGCAAAAAGATATGAAAAAGCTTATTGCTTACTCTTCAATTTCACATATGGGCTTTGTGACATTAGGGTTCTTTATCTTTAATAACTTGGGCTTAGAAGGCGCAGTTGTACAAATGGTTTCACATGGCTTCATTTCTGCCGCCATGTTCTTGTGCGTAGGTGTGCTGTATGACCGTGTACATAGTCGTCAAATAGAAGCTTATGGTGGTGTGGCAAATACGATGCCAGTGTTTGCTGCTTTCGCAGTATTGTTTGCAATGGCAAACAGTGGTTTACCTGGCACTTCTGGTTTTGTGGGTGAGTTCATGGTGATCTTAGGGGCTATTCAAGTTAACTTCTGGTATGCGTTCCTTGCATCATTTACATTAATATTTGGCGCTGCTTATACCTTATGGATGGTAAAGCGCGTATTTTACGGTGAAGTCGCCAATGCTAATGTTGCAGCACTTAAAGACTTAAATAAACGTGAGTTTTTAATATTGGCGATATTGGCCATATTAGTATTAGCGTTAGGTGTTTACCCACAACCGCTTACTGATATGACCAATGCAACGGTTACTCAACTTCTTTCACATCTAGCAAATAGCAAGCTGCCAGTAGGCTTATAAGTCATGGAAAATATACGTTACGACCTCATTACCGCCTTACCTGAAATCATCCTTTTAGGGATGGCAATGCTTGTATTAATTGCGGATCTGTTTTTAAAACAGTCTAATCGGATTGCAATTTATGGCTTGTCACAACTAGGTTTGCTTTTAGCCGCTTATTTTACGGTGACAACACACGTGCCAAGTGTAGGTTATGCTTTTACGGGCACATTTGTTGATGATACTTTGGCTGATGTGTTGAAGCTGATGATTTATGTAGGGACGTCATTAATCTTTGTCTACACTAGACAATATATTCAACTACGTAATATGTTCCGTGGTGAGTTTTATGCACTAGTTTTATTCTCAGTAGTCGGCATGATGATTATGGTGTCAGGCCAAAGTATGTTGACGCTGTATATTGGTTTGGAGTTGCTGTCTCTCAGCCTCTACGCTTTAGTTGCATTAGATCGCGATAATCATCGTGCGACAGAAGCAGCGATGAAATATTTTGTGTTAGGTGCTTTAGCATCGGGCATGTTGCTATACGGTATGAGCATGATCTATGGTATGACAGGTAGCTTAAATATCTCTGATATTAATCATGCGTTAATGAGTGGTGCCAGAATACATTCAGTCTTGGTATTGGGTTTGGTGTTTATCGTAGCTGGTCTAGCGTTTAAATTAGGTGCTGTGCCATTTCAAATGTGGGTGCCTGATGTCTATGAAGGCTCGCCAACGGCCATGACAATGCTGATTAGCTCTGTGCCTAAACTAGCCGCGTTTGCTTTTGTGATCCGTCTTCTGGCTCAGGCCTTACCAACATTGGCAGTTGATTGGCAGCAAATGCTGTTAATTATGGCGGTGCTGTCGATTGTGCTTGGTAACGTGACTGCAATTGCACAAACGAATCTTAAACGGATGTTGGCATACTCAACTATCTCTCATGTTGGCTTTGTGTTGCTAGGTTTGATGAGTGCTAGTGGTAATGGCTATGTTTCAGCGTTGTTTTATATTGCTAGCTATGTGGTGATGACACTTGCAGGCTTCGGCATTATTCTTTTGTTATCACGCAAAGGCTTTGAAGCAGAAAACTTAAGTGATTTAAAAGGCCTCAACCAACGTAGCCCTTGGATTGCTTTTTTAATGCTAATCGTGATGTTTAGTATGGCTGGCGTTCCACCAACCTTAGGTTTCTACGCTAAATTCGCAGTGTTGCAAGCTGCATTACAAGCAGGCTTCTTGTGGGTGGTTGTATTTGCAGTATTGATGGCAGTGATTGGCGCGTTTTATTATCTGCGCGTCATCAAGTTGATGTACTTTGATGAGCCACAAGATAATAGTCCGATTGTTGCTCCATTTGACATGCGTGTTATTTTAAGCATGAACGCTTTGGCTTTGCTTGCAATAGGTATTATGCCGCAAGGTCTAATGAGTGTATGTTTTTATGCAATTAGCAGAAGTCTAAGCTAATGACAAATTGGGTGTTACTCGGCATTATGTTTTTAGCTGCAAATCTACCTTGGTTTTCAGATAAACTCTTTTATATGGTTCCGCTAAAGACTACCAACAAAACCAAGAATTTAGGTTGGTGCTTGTTAGAGTTAGTGATTCTTTATTTTCTAGTTGGTGCTTTGGCTGTATACGCAGAGCATGCAACTTTTGGACAAGTGTCGCCGCAAGGCTGGGAGTTTTATGCGGTTACAAGTTTCCTATTCTTAGTATTTGCTTTCCCAGGGTTCGTTTATAAAGTGCTCTGGAGAAAAGCAATCTGATACTCAAATCAATTGGTGGACTAGATATTAAATTTAGTCTGCCAACATTGGCTATTTGTCCTCCGTTGAATTTTTGGTCTTTTTCAATTATCTTCTATCATAGATAACGTTCCCGGCCTTTTCTTGAGGTATATTCTCACTACTTTTCGATATCTGTAACCAAAAGGATTTTTGATGGATTTGACAGAGCATTGCATTAGCACCGAAGATTTAGCTATAGGTGATTTTCTCTGTGTTAAACGAGATCAAGTTCGCTTGCCCAATGGGAATGTAAGTCAGCGTGAATATGTCACGCATCCAGGCGCAGTGGTAATCGTTCCATTGTTAAGTAATGGCAATATCGTACTGGAGCGTCAGTTCAGGTATCCTTTACATCAAGTATTTATCGAGCTACCAGCTGGGAAGATTGATGCTAATGAAAGCACATTGCAAACTGGACAAAGAGAGTTACTGGAAGAAACGGGTTATCAAGCCAAAGATTGGGTAAAACTAGGCGAGCAACACCCATGTATTGGATACTCTAATGAAGTGATTCATATTTACTTGGCAAGAGATTTGACGGCAGGGCTTTGTCATCGAGATGATGATGAATCTTTAGAGGTATTTCAACTCGCGCTAACAGATGCCATCACGTTAATACAGCAGGGTGAAATCACCGATAGTAAAACCATCGTCGCATTGTTTTTAACTGAAAAATATATCAAACAAAATGGATAGCATGCCCAAATTGAAAGTATTAATTGTTGGATATGGTGATCTTGGCAGCGATATTGCGGGTAAGCTAACACGTTTGGGTGTGCATGTTTTTGGTGTTGCTAGGGGCCCAAGAGCAACTGCTGAGGTTGATATGATTCGGGCTGATGTTACCGCGCCTGAATCACTTGTTAGGCTGCGAGCAATTCAGCCCGACATAATTGTGTATTGTGTTGCAGCTAGTGGGCAAACTGATGCTGAATATAAGCTAGCCTATGTTGATGGATTAAGTAATGTCTTAATGACTCAGGCAGGTAATCACCAATTAAAACATGTGTTTTTTGTCTCAAGCACACGTGTTTATGGACAGCAAACCGACGATATTCTAGATGAAACAATCACGCCGATAGCCAGTGATTTTGGTGGTGAACGTTTGTTGGAGGCTGAATCTTTACTACAACAGTTGACATGTGGTACTACCATATTGCGATTATCTGGTATTTATGGACCAGGTCGTTTACGTATGATTCAATTAGCAAAAGCAACTGAGCGTTGGCCTCAACACAATAACTGGAGCAATCGAATACATCGGGGCGATGCGGCTTCGTTTGTCGTATTTTTAATTCAAAAATTATTAGCAGGCAAAACCATTAGTGCTTGTTATATCGTAACAGATGCTAAGCCAGTGAGTCAGTATGAGGTGCTTATTTGGATTGCATCGGAATTAGCATTGGGGCACCCTGAGCAACTGCCGGTAGTTGGTGGCAAGCGGTTAAGTAATCAATTAATGATGTCATCTGGCTTTCAGTTGCAATATCCTGATTATCAAGCTGGCTATCATGCCTTATTGCAGGAACTCTCCGTTGACTAGGTACTTGTATTTACATTCAGTATTTATTCTGTTTGCGATGTTGTTCCCCAATACGCTTTTGGCCAAAGAAGACTTCTCAGTATGGCTACAGAATGTAAAGTATGAGGCTAAGTCGCTAGGTATCTCTGATGACACTACCGCTGATTTTACTAGCCACACAATTTTTTTGCCTAATGTTATTAAGCAAGATCGTGCGCAACCAGAGTTCATCACTCCATTCCTAGATTACTTTTCAAAACGTGTTGACGACAAAAAAGTAGCTTATGGGCGCGCGCTTATGCTTAAGCATCATGAGTTGCTTACTCAGATAGAATCGAAATACGGTGTCCCTAAGCAGGTACTAATTGCGTTTTGGGGAATGGAAACTCAGTACGGCAATGTTAAAGGAAATATCGATGTGTTGTCCGCTTTAGCTACATTGGCATATGAGGGACGTCGATCTGATTTTTTTCGAGCACAACTGCTAGATGCGATACTCATGATTGAGCTTGGGTATGTTGATATTGAGCGTTTTAAAGGATCATGGGCAGGTGCTTTTGGAAATATGCAGTTTATGCCAACTACATTTATGCTTTATGCTGTAGATGGCGATGCTGATGGTGTTATTGATGTTGTTAACTCTCTACCTGATGCATTTGCTTCTGCTGCACATTACCTTGCTAGTATAGGGTGGAAGCAGAATGAGCCTGTCATGGTGGAAGTTAAATTGCCAAATGATTTTGATTGGCAAAGCGCACAGATGGCTGTAAGGAAGGCACCTGAAGAGTGGTCTAAGTTGGGTGTGCAAGTTTGCGTGATTGAAACAGATACTACTGATAATCTTACGTCTATGAATGTTGATACTCCCTTAGGTGGTGATAATCAAAAAACAAAGCGGCAAGTGTGTGACCAAGAACAAACAGAGACAACCCTAAACATCAAATCATCTGGAGCCTTTCCAAACGTATCAGGAATGGCCTCTATTCTCTTGCCACAAGGTTGGCAGGGTCCAGCCTTTATGGTGTTTGATAATTTTGACATTATCATGCAGTGGAATAGGTCAGTTAACTATGCATTATCAGTCGCACAGTTGGCCAAACTATTAAATCGAGAACCTAGTATCTTGGGCGGTGGCTTTGCAGAGAGTGGAGCGCTTACTTATCAACAAATGTTGGAGTTACAAAATAGACTTAATGATCTTGGTTTTGATGCTGGCGTTGCCGATGGTTTACCTGGTTTGCAAACGCAGGCCGCTGTACGTTCATATCAATTGGAGCAACAATTACCTGCTGATGGTTACGCAAGTCCTAGTTTCTATCAAAGATTGCTACTGCACTGATTAAAGTTCAGATAACTCGATTTCACCAATCTTATTTATAGTCTTTTGCATTTGAGTCATTATTTATGTTTGCGCCTGATGTCACAATCGGCTAAAATCATGCCCTGTCTAGATTTGCTGAAAACGTGAAGGCACTTTTTATATTTTTAGGCATTAGCTAATATAAATACAGGCGGTTAGCTCAGTTGGTTAGAGCGCTTGGTCGACATCCAAGAGGTCAGCAGTTCGAATCTGCTACTGCCTACCAAATTTAAAACCACTTCAAATTTGAAGTGGTTTTTTGTTATGTATCACGGAGTGACATCAATTTTTATTGATTATTCGATTAGATAATCGAATAATTGCCGTCTTTTATCTTGCTGTGAGATAATTCTTATCTTTGTGCCTTATGTCATTTAAAGCCGCTTGCGGCTTTTATGTTTTAGAAAGAAATTGTATGCCAGTCATTCGTCTGCCCGATGGGTCGCAACGTAGTTTTGATCAGCCAGTAACAGTGGCCGAAGTCGCCATGAATATCGGTGCTGGCTTAGCCAAAGCAGCGCTAGCTGGTAAAGTGAATGATAAACTAGTGGATACAAGTTATTTAATTGAGACTGATAGTGACTTAGCGATTATCACTGACAAAAACCCTGAAGGGTTGGAGGTGATTCGTCACTCAGCTGCCCATTTGTTGGCGTATGCAGTGAAAGAGTTATTCCCTGATGCACAAGTGACCATTGGTCCTGTGATTGACAATGGCTTCTATTATGATTTTTCATATAAACGCCCATTTACGCCAGAAGATTTAATCGCCATTGAGAAAAAAATGGCGGAGCTTGCGAAAAAAGACGAGCCGGTTACGAGAAAAGTATTACCACGCGATGAAGCTGTGGCTTACTTCAAAAGCATAGGCGAGCAATATAAAGCTGAAATTATCGAGTCTATTCCTGCCGGTGAAGATGTCTCTCTTTACACGGAGGGTAGCTTTACTGACTTATGCCGTGGTCCACACGTGCCAAGTACAGGTAAGCTTAAATCATTCAAGCTGATGAAGTTAGCTGGTGCATACTGGCGCGGTGATAGCAATAATGAGATGTTGCAGCGTGTGTATGGTACTGCTTGGCGTAATAAAGAAGAGCTAGAGGCTTATTTGTTCCAGCTTGAAGAGGCTGAGAAACGCGACCACCGCAAATTGGGTAAACAGTTGGATTACTTCCATATGCAAGACAATGCCCCGGGTATGGTGTTTTGGCATCCTCGTGGCTGGAGCATGTGGCAAGAGATTGAGCAATACATGCGTCAAATGTTTAAAGACTTTGGCTATCAAGAAGTCCGCACGCCAACCGTGATGGATAAGACGCTTTGGGAGCAGTCTGGTCACTGGCAAAATTACCGTGACAATATGTTCGTGACTTCATCTGAAAATCGTGAGTACGCGGTGAAGCCGATGAACTGTCCTGGCCATGTACAGATTTTTAATAACCAGTTGCATAGTTACCGCGACTTACCTTTACGATTGGCTGAATTTGGCTCTTGTCATCGTAATGAGCCATCAGGTTCATTGCATGGCTTAATGCGTGTGCGTGGTTTTACGCAAGATGACGCACATATCTTTTGTACTGAAGATCAGGTTGAAGCAGAGGTGGCTGACTTTATCCAGATGCTTTATAAGGCTTACGGTGATTTCGGCTTTCATGATGTATTGGTTAAGCTGTCTACACGCCCAGAAAAACGTGTAGGCGCTGATGAAACTTGGGATAAGGCTGAAGCTGCATTGGCCAATGCTTTAAATAAAAACAAGCAAGTTTTTGATTTGCAACCCGGAGAAGGTGCATTTTACGGCCCTAAAATTGAATTTACATTAAAAGACAGCTTAGGCCGCCTCTGGCAGTGCGGTACCATCCAGCTCGACTTTAACTTACCAGAGCGCTTAGGTGCCGAGTATGTGGCCGAAGATAACACACGCCAGCGACCAGTCATGTTGCATCGTGCGATTGTAGGTTCAATGGAGCGCTTTCTCGGCATCCTGATTGAGAACTATGCAGGTGCAATGCCATTATGGTTAGCGCCAGTACAGGTGATGGTGCTGAATATTTCAGAAAGTCAGGCGGATTATGTACGCCAAGTAGTTGAAACTTTGAAACAAAATGGCATTCGATGCGAATTTGACTTGAGAAATGAGAAGATTACCTATAAAATACGCGAACATAGCATGCAGAAGATGCCTTATCTGCTCGTTGCAGGTGAGCGCGAAATGCAAGCAGGACATTTAGCCGTGCGTACCAGAAAAGGTGAAGACCTAGGTTCTATGCCGATTGACGCGTTAATTGAGCGCCTAAAGGCAGAGATTGAAGCTAAGGTTTAAACCCACAGGTGCACGGCTTAACTATTTGGAGAATTTGATATAGCACAGGAAAAAGAAACCCGAATCAATGGCGACATTACAGCGTCACAGGTTCGTTTGGTGGGTGTTGAGGGTGAACCCTTAGGTATTGTGAGTTTAGCGGAAGCTTTTGCAAAAGCGGAAGAAGCTGACATTGATCTTGTAGAGATAGCGCCGAACGCGGCGCCGCCTGTTTGTAGATTGATGGACTACGGCAAGTTTAAATATGCCGAGAGTAAAAGACAGCACGAAGTTAAGCTTAAGCAAAAACAAGTGGTTGTGAAAGAAATCAAGTTCCGTCCAGGGACAGATGATGGTGATTACAACATTAAAGTGCGCAATATCATTCGATTCATTCAAGAAGGTGATAAGGCAAAAATTACTTTGCGCTTTAGAGGCCGTGAAATCACGCACCAAGAGTTTGGTATGGCTTTATTGAAACGTGTTGAAGCAGATTTGAAAGAATACGCAATCGTTGAACAATACCCGAAAATGGAAGGTCGCCAAATGGTGATGGTATTGGGTCCGATTAAGAAAGTTAAGTAGTTGCTTAGGTTGATTCCAGAGTAATTGCACTAAAGAAGTAGTAAGTAGTAACCCTGAGTGATACGGCTAAACGGCATGCCTAAGCACTCTTAACCACTCTAAGGAGAACAAAATGCCAAAGATGAAAACCAAGAGCGGCGCCAAAAAGCGCTTTAAATTCTTGGGTAATGGTAAAGTGAAGCGTACACACTCTCACTTGCGCCATATCCTAACGAAAAAGACCACCAAGCAAAAGCGTAAATTACGCGGCACGGCGATCATTTCTTCAACTGATGTCAAGCGCGTCCGCGCTATGATGCCAACACAATAGGAGTAGAACATGCCTAGAGTAAAACGTGGTGTCATCGCTCGCGCTAGACACAAAAAAGTATTAAAAGCAGCTAAAGGCTACCGTGGTCGTCGTAAAAACGTTTACCGCGTAGCTAAACAGGCGGTAATGAAAGCGGGTCAATACGCTTACCGTGATCGTCGTCAAAAGAAACGCCAATTCCGTACATTGTGGATCGCACGTATTAACGCGGGTTCACGTGAGTTCGGTTTGACATACAGCCGCTTCATGAATGGCTTGAAAAAAGCTGCGATTGAAGTGGATCGTAAAGTTTTGGCTGACTTGGCTGTGTTCGATAAAGCTGCATTTGCAAAATTCGTTGAATTAGCAAAAGCAGGTTTAGCGGCTTAACCGATAGGTTAGTACTTTTCAAACTTAATTTAAGTTTGATTAAAAAAAGAGGCTTCGGCCTCTTTTTTTTGTTGTAAAATCCTACCTTGCATTTTTTACATGCAAATCAACGTATTACAAAAACTTATCGTGATCTATTGTTAGCATCACTTTGACTTCAAACGCTAATAGCATTAACCATAATTAAAGATCGAAATAACATGGCAGACTTAACGCATTTAATTGCAGAAGCAGAAGCAGACTTTATTAACAGTGCTTCAATGAATGATTTGGAAATTGCTAAAGCAAAGTATTTAGGTAAATCAGGGTCACTTACAGATGCTTTAAAAGGTTTAGGTAAGTTAAGCGCAGAAGAGCGTCCGGCTGCTGGTGCTGTAATTAATGTGGTAAAACAGGCGATTGAGGCGGCATTAACTGCACGTAGAGAGTCAATCTTAAATGCCGAACAGGCGAAGCAGTTGTCGCAGGAGTCTATTGACGTGACGCTGCCTGCAAGAGCACAGTCCCAAGGTGGCTTACATCCTGTAACCTTAACTTTAAAGCGCGTTGAAGAGTTGTTTCACTCTATCGGTTTTGAGGTCGCGACAGGCCCTGAAATTGAAACGGATTTTTATAACTTCACCGCATTAAATATTCCAGAAGATCATCCTGCGCGAGCCATGCATGATACGTTCTATATTGATGAAGCCAATGTGCTGAGAACACATACGTCACCAGTCCAAGCACGTTATATGGAAAATGCATTAAAAAATAATCAAACGCCACCATTCAAAATTATTGCACCCGGTCGTGTGTACCGTGTGGATTCAGATGCAACCCATTCGCCTATGTTCCATCAAGTAGAGGGTTTGTGGGTAGATGAGGATATTAGCTTTGCAAATTTAAAAGGCGTAGTTCAGGATTTCTTACAGAAGTTCTTTGAACGCGATGACCTAACTGTGCGTTTTAGACCCTCATTCTTTCCCTTTACCGAGCCATCAGCTGAAATGGACATGAGCTGGAACGGCGGTTGGTTAGAGATTGGTGGATGTGGCATGGTACATCCTGAAGTATTTAAGCACGTGAATATTGATAGTGAAAAATATCGTGGTTTTGCTTTTGGTTTAGGCATTGAGCGGTTGACCATGCTTCGCTATGGCGTAAACGATTTACGTCATTTCTTTAATAATGACTTGCGTTTTTTAAGTCAGTTTAAATAACTCGACAGTTTGCAAAACGCACACTGAGTACTTAGATATTTAATCCTTAATTTAAGGTTATAAAAGCATTATGCAATTTTCAGAAAATTGGTTACGTAGTTTAGTAAATACTGACTTGGATAGTCAGGCACTGAGTCATGCCTTAACAATGGCAGGGCTTGAAGTCGAAGAAATGCAGCCTGTTGCTGCATCATTTAGCAAAGTGGTTGTGGCTAGAATTATTTCTGCCGAGAAGCATCCTGATGCAGACCGTCTGCAAGTTTGTCAGGTGGATGTAGGGCTTTCTGCACCATTGCAGATTGTATGCGGTGCAGCTAACGCACGCGCTGGCCTCATTGCACCATGCGCTTTAGTGGGAGCAGAGCTACCAGGCATTTCTATCAAACAAGCAAAAGTACGTGGGGTAGAATCATTCGGGATGATGTGTTCATCTAAAGAGCTTGGTATTACCGCTGAAGCATCAGGTTTGTTAGAGTTGGATAATGATGCTGTCGTTGGGCAAGATATTCGTGAGCATCTAGATCTAAACGACCATCTTTTTACCCTAAAGCTGACCCCAAATCGTAGCGATTGTTTAAGTTTGACTGGTATCGCACGTGACGTTGCAGCCATTACTGGCGCAACTACCCAATTTGCAGCTATTCCATCTCTAGCTACTGAACATTCAGACGTCAAACAAGTAATGGTGAATGAATCTGTTGCTTGCCCTCGATATTGTGGTCGATTGATTACTGGTATTAACGCTCAGGCTACTACGCCTGCTTGGATGGTAAAGCGTTTAGAGCGTAGCGGCTTACGTAGCATTAGTGTGGTGGTTGATATTACCAACTACGTGTTACTGGAGCTAGGTCAACCTATGCATGCGTTTGATGCTGCTAAGTTAGACGGTGATATCAGTGTGCGTTTTGCTAAAGCTGGTGAATCTCTTGCTTTACTCAATGACCAAACCATAGAATTAAAAGCGGATGATTTGGTGATTGCTGATAAAAGTGGTGCACTTGCACTAGCTGGTGTAATGGGTGGTCAGGCCAGTGCTGTGAGCGAGACAACGACTGATATTTTCTTGGAAAGTGCTTTCTTCACGCCAGCCGTGATTGCTGGTAAAGCACGGAGGTTAGGGTTTAGTACCGATTCATCTTACCGGTTCGAGCGTGGTGTTGACTTTGGTAATACACGTAACGCAATTGAGTATGCAACGTCACTAGTGAAAACATTATGCGGTGGGCAGGTTGGACCTATCACTGAAGTAATAGCCGCATTGCCTGCACGTGACCCAGTTAAACTGAGAATGTCGCGCTTGGTCTCTGTGTTAGGTATTAGCCTTGATCCGCAGAGTGTTGCACAGCTATTAACGCAACTTGGTTTCGCATTTGAATCTGCTGACGACGTATTCACAGTGGCGCCTCCTAGCTATCGTTTTGATATTACAATCGAAGAGGATTTGATTGAAGAAGTTGCGCGCTTGCATGGTTACGACCATATTCCTGCGACACCACCAGTAGCTGCATTAAATATGCTAGCAGCACCAGAACAACATTTACATTTGAATCGGCTGCGTGATGGGTTAGTGGCAGCAGGATATCAAGAAGTCGTGACTTATAGCTTTGTGGATGAAGGCTGGGAGCGCGATTTACTGGGTAATCATTCGCCAATTAAACTTAAAAATCCGATTGCAAGCAATTTAAGTGTGATGCGTACAAGTTTGTGGGGCGGACTGTTGGACACGCTTACTTATAATTTGAATCGCAAACAAGAGCGTGCTAATTTATTTGAAATTGGTGCTGTGTATCATCAACAGGCTGGTGCTTACCATGAAACTACGCGTATTTCAGGCCTGGCTTACGGTAGTGCAATGCCTGAGCAATGGGCTACAGCTACTGCTGATATTGATTTCTTTGATGTTAAGGCAAATGTTGATAGTTTGCTTGGTGCAGACAGCTCAACTAAGCATGTTGTTTATGAAAAAGCAGAGCATTCGGCGCTTCATCCAGGTCAGACGGCACGAGTTTTGTTAAACGGAAAAGTAGTGGGTTGGTTAGGCAAGTTGCATCCTAAATGGCAGCAGCATTATGGCTTTGCTAAAAGTACTTACCTTTTCGAGCTTGATGCAGATGCCTTGGTAAATCGCATGTTGCCCGCATACCAAGAAGTTTCAAAGTTATTACCTGTGCGTCGTGATTTAGCGATTGTTTTAGATGAGAGTGTTGCTGTACAAAGTGTGTTGAGTGCAATTAATGAAGAAAATATTCCATTGATTGCGGATGTCGCATTGTTCGATTTGTATCAAGGTAAAGGCGTACCAGAAAATAAAAAAAGCCTTGCATTATCAGTACTTATGCACGATACTCAAAAAACATTAACAGATGGTGATGCTGATACAGCAATTGCAAATCTGCTACAATTGTTGCAAATAAAATTTGATGCAGTATTAAGAAACTAACTTTTCCACGCCGCTGTATGGAAGAGTTTATTTTTTTGTTGTGCTTCAATCAATAATATTAAATAGCGATACAAAGCATTAAAAAAACGGGAGTGTTTATGACTTTAACAAAAGCTGAGCTTGCTGATTTATTGTATGAGCAAGTTGGGTTGAATAAGCGTGAAGCCAAGGATATGGTGGAAGCATTTTTTGAAGAAGTGCGTACTGCGTTAGAAGCTGGTGATAGTGTTAAATTATCTGGCTTTGGTAATTTCGAGCTGCGTCAAAAATCAGAGCGGCCAGGCCGCAACCCAAAAACGGGTGAAGAAATACCAATTACTGCACGTCGCGTTGTTACTTTCCACGCTAGCCAGAAATTAAAAAGCAAGGTTGATGCAAATTTCGCTGTATAAATAACTTCTCTTGAGACGACTGCTTTTTTTAAAGCTCAGTCTAGTGTTGGTTAGAATGTATTAGTGAGTAGTTTTCTTAATGTAATAGCAATATGAGTGAGAAAGCCGAAAGTATGAGTGAGCAGATCGCCAAGGTGCAATTGCCACCAATTCCAGCAAAGCGTTACTTTACAATTGGTGAGGTTAGTGAGCTTTGTGGTGTAAAACCACACGTATTAAGATACTGGGAACAGGAGTTTACCCAACTTAAGCCAGTTAAGCGCCGTGGTAATCGCCGTTATTATCAACATCATGAAGTGCTACTGATTCGTCGTATTCGCGAGTTGTTATATGAGCAAGGATTTACCATTAGTGGTGCTCGTAATAGGCTTGATGATGTTGAGTTTAGTGCTAAGTCTAGTCAACATGATAAGCAAGCCACAGTAAAGCTCGATGATGGTAGTCTTTCATCAGCAAATCTAGGGTCAGATATTGCTGTTTCTGCTCAGGGAGACAATAATCCTTTCGATTATGCGAAGATTAAGTCAGAGTTGCGTGAGATATTAACTCTACTACGTGCTGATTTTTCTGTTGTAAAGGCAGCACATTAATTGTTTATACGCTCAGTTAGTTGAATGGCTTTTGCGATATAATGCAAACCTTGTTACATGCGGTAAGTAACATAGGTTCGGGGCGTAGCGCAGCCTGGTAGCGTACTTGCATGGGGTGCAAGGGGTCGTGTGTTCGAATCACACCGTCCCGACCAAAAAATATAACTTTCAAAATAGTCAGCCAAGCGCTGGCTTTTTTGTATGTAGATTTAACGCTTAAATAGGCGCGAATATTGCGGTGATTTCTTGCAATTAAATATTTTAATATGATGTATATTTTGCGCTATCGCAATAGTTTGATTGTCAGTTTTTGTTAGTAGGTAATCTAGCTTAAGCATCAAGTTTTGATAAGAATTCATGGCTTAATAGGAAATTCATGGAACACGCTACATTTGACCATAATGAAGAGCAGTATATTGTGCATAACTCGAAAGAGGTTATGCAGATTCTGAACGACTTGATTAAGCATAAAGCTATGCTCAAGGTATCGTTTAACCATGGAGCAGACGATTATCTAACAAATATTATTAGTATTGACCCTAAAGTTGGTGCGGTCTACTTGGATATTGGTGTCGATGAGGAATTTAATCGACGATTGCTTGCAAGTAGTCATGTGGTGTTCTTAAAAGAAGACGGCGTTAAAATTAAATGGACCAGTACGCAAGTGACTGAAGTAAGTTTGAAAGACGGTAAGGCCATTAAGATTGCCCTACCTAAAGACTTGATTCGCCTTCAGCGTAGAGACTTTTATCGTTTTGCTACTCCTGTTGCTAATCCCGTGATGTGTCGAATTCCAGTGCCGGATGTATTAGATCCTGAGGCTGAAAGTATTCTAGAATTGACATTAGTTGATGTTAGTCTAGGGGGGGTAGGTGCTTTTGTGTCTTCTCCATTAAACCCTGCAATTGAAGTTGGTAAAACATTTAGTGGTTGTAAGATTGGTTTTCCGGATGTCGGCGAAACAAATCTCACTTTAATGGTTAAAAATATTACCGAGACCCACACAAAAGAGGGGGTAACTAAATACCGTATTGGTTTTGTGTATGTAGATCCATCACGGGGTAATGAGGGATTGATTAATCGTTACGTCTATATTTTAGAGCGACAAGCAATAGCGTTAGCGCATGGAAATTAGCATGTGCGCTGATTTGCACATGCGATGAGCTTAAGTTGGTTGAGAACTTAAGTTTTTAAATACCTAATGATTCCGCCCAAGCTAAAGCAGCAATGTGACATTCATTTACTTTGGCTGCATCGTACTGTAAAAGCTCTGCAAGTTCTAATATGCGCTTGCTATCAGCACCTTCACACGCTTCTGTTAACTGCAAGAACGGTCCATATACCCCTTCGCGGTTAAGTAGTGCCTCTGATACATTTTCCGGTAATTGAATTTTTTCCAGAACCTGATCCATAGGCATTTTAAGTATGGCATCCAGCAACGAGAACACGCCTACAATAAATAAATTATCCCTATCATGTTTGTCAAAATAGCCCTCACCTAGGAGTTCGGTAAGCCGCCCACGTGTGATAGAGGTTTTCATTAAGGCAGGAGGAGTTGAGTTTTCTCCTGCAGTGACCATTAGTAGTGTTAGCCAGCGATAAAGCTGCTTTCTACCTAAAATAGTGAGAGCATGCTGAATGGATTGAATCTCACATGAAAGGCCAAAGCCGACAGAGTTAATGTAGCGCAGTAACTTAAATGAAAGTGCTGCATCACGTTTAAATCCGTTTTCGATTTCTATGTTGTCTGAATCTTGTGTTACTAGATTCAGTAGATTTAATACGCTATCAAATGATGGATTGATGACTTTAGCTGTGAATGTTTCGGGTCTTGCAAAATAGAAGCCTTGAAAGCGTCTGAATCCAATTTCTTTGTAAGCATTGAACTGGTCTGATGTTTCAATTTTTTCGGCAATCATTTGCACGTTAGGTGCGGAGTATTTTTGGAATAGTTTATAAGCTTCTTGAGTGCTGACGCTTAGTGAGTCAATTTTAATAAAGTCGGCAAGTTCGACAAGAGGTTCTAATTGAGTGCTCAGTTGGGGATTATCTAATGCGATTTTAAATCCAAGTTTGTGCAACTCCTTGCACCGTTCAAGTACAGCTTCGCCAGCAACTACTGAGCGTAGAATTTCTAGGGCCGTACGTTGCGGAGGCATCAGTTCGATAAATTCGCTCATGAGCATTGCTTCATTCACGTTGATAAAAGCGAGTTTGTCACCTAATAACCATTGCACATCCATATCACCCATCGTGTTGACGAGTACGCTAGAGCAAGCCTTCAATTCGTCTTCAAAAACTGCTTTATCTGCATCAGCACTGTGTCTGAAAAGTAGTTCATAGCCGATGATGTGTTGTTTCACATCCATAATTGGTTGGCGTCCAATAAATACTTGATCTTCCATTTTCTAGCCTTAAAGTGTTCTTATAGTCAGGTGCTAAATTGTAGAGATAACATTAAGCATGGTAGCTTTGCTTGATGCTAAATGCAGATTATAAATTCTACCTGACTAAAGCTTACTAGGTGACGTATTTGTAAAATATTTGGTCTGATATTCAGAATTGTTGTTGAGTTGAGCAACATACTTTATATTGTGTGATGTGATTTAAGAAAAGAGTGGATTCTATGAGAGTTATTGTAACGCCAACGCAACCATTTAATGACCAGAAGCCAGGGACGTCTGGGCTGCGCAAAAAGGTGAAGGTATTTCAGCAAGCACATTATCTTGAAAATTTCGTACAAAGTTTGTTTGATACCTTAACTGTTCCAAACGATGCTGTATTGGTGATAGGTGGAGACGGGCGCTATCATAATAGGCAAGCGATTCAGACAATCATTAGCATGGCTGCAGCAAATGGTTTTGCTCGTGTGTTAATCGGGCAAGGTGGCATCTTATCAACCCCAGCTGCCTCTCATGTTATTCGCAAATATAAGTCCTTTGGCGGGATGGTATTATCGGCAAGCCATAATCAGGGTGGGGTTAATGGTGACTTTGGTATTAAGTACAATATTAGTAATGGTGGCCCAGCACCTGAAAAGATTACAGACGAAGTGTTTGCAAAAAGTAAGGTAATTTCTGAGTACAAAGTATCAGATTTACCAACGGTTGATATTGATACGATAGGTGAGAAAAATTTTGAAGGTATGGTCGCTGGACATTCTTTTACGGTGCAAGTGATTGACGCTGTTCAGGATTACGCTGATTTAATGCAGAGTCTATTTGATTTTAAGGCAATTAAACAATTGCTTGCTAGTGGTTTTGAGATGAAGTTTGACGCGATGCATGCAGTGACAGGGCCCTATGCTAAAGAGATTTTTGTGAATCGACTAAATGCACCGATTGAGAGCTTGATGAATTGTGAGCCTTCGGAGGATTTTGGCGGAGGACATCCTGATCCTAATCTAACTTACGCAGAAGATTTGGTGAATATCATGTTTGCTGGAGAAGATGCGCTTGATTTTGGTGCCGCATCTGATGGCGACGGTGATCGCAATATGATTCTAGGTCAAAACTTTTTTGTGACGCCATCGGATAGTTTGGCAGTCTTAGCCGCTAACGCAACTTTAGTGCCGGCTTACGCAACCGGTATAGCGGGTGTTGCTCGTTCTATGCCGACTAGCGGTGCTGTAGATCGTGTGGCTGCAAAATTCAATGTTCCGTGTTTTGAAACGCCGACTGGTTGGAAGTTTTTTGGTAACTTGATGGATGCAGGTAAAGTGACTTTATGTGGTGAAGAGAGCTTTGGTACCAGTTCTAATCATGTGCGTGAAAAAGATGGCTTATGGGCTGTGCTGTTCTGGCTTAATATCATTGCAGCAAAAAAGATGGGGGTAGAGGCCATTTTAAAAGCCCATTGGCTGGAATATGGACGTAACGTTTACTCACGCCATGATTATGAGGCAATTCCAACTGAGGCTGCCAATAGTGTCATTGCGCATATTAAGTCTCAGTTTTCTAGTTTGCCAAATCAGAAGTTTGGACACTATACCGTCAAGCTGTGTGATGACTTTAGTTACCATGATTCAATTGATGGGTCCGTGAGTAACAATCAAGGGATTCGTATTTTGTTTACGGACGGGTCGCGTATTGTATTTAGGCTTTCTGGTACAGGTACTGAGGGCGCCACTTTGCGTATTTATCTTGAAGCATATGAGCCAGATAGTACCAAACATCATCTGGATGCACAGGTTGCGTTGGCAGAAATGATACAAATCGCTTTGCAGATTTCACAACTTATTGAAAAAACTGGACGTGTTGCACCTACTGTCATTACCTAGATTCTGATGTTAGGAGTTGCTGTGTTTTAAAGTTTGAGTTGCTAGATATTCAAGCCTCTTGAAACACTAAGCCGTTATTTTAGTGAGCTTATTTTCACAAGTAACGGCTTAATCAACTTGCGTGATGGTCATTTCACCTTTGTAAAGTCGGATGTCCATTCTTCCTAAAAATGACATGCCAAGTAATATGTCACCATCTAAGCCGGGAGCAATCATTGCCGCTACATTGTTAGCATGTACGCCCCCAATCTGTACTGAGTCTAACCTTACCATGTAGCCTATGCTTTCACCATTTGCAGTGTTGGTTCTTACTGCGTTAATGCTTTTTAGGTTAAGTTTGTCTGCGACTGATTGTGATATTGCTACGCCGGTAGCGCCAGTATCAACCAGCACATTCACTTTTTCACCATTAATGAGTGCTTCTGTACGGTAATGTCCATCTAATCCGCGTTTAAGTACAACGGAGCTAGTGTTACCGAGTTTGTATATCTTGTTAGGATTCTGGATACTATCTGCTAGGTAGTAAATCGTGCCAGCTAATGCTAACCAAACCAAAATGGAGATGAATGTGTTTCTTGACATACAGGTTATGCAAGGTTGAATGCAATGGCAATGATTGCAAAGTAAGTGAGGTGATGAAGGAGTTGGTCAAAGCCTAGTAATATCCAAAACCATTCACTATTGTTTGCTTTTAGATCAAACTTCATACTGATATTCATTTTGGCCCAGTCGATATGGTAGTGGATAATCATGTCGACAATTGCAAACAACGATGCGGATAAACCAAACCAATAGATTAGCGCTATAAAAGTGCCTGCACCATGTATAGCTGCATGGACTAAACCACCAGCATGCCCATAAGTACCCTTGTTTTTGTACATCCAAGGGGATGCTTGTAGTGGAAAGTCGCAAATGAAGTGCTTGATAAATAGGCACAACAGCGCTTCCAGCATCGAGGTTTCAAGCATTGGTGCAAGTTCCAATGCTAGTCTGCCTCGTCAATCCACGCCAGTTGGATTGCTTCTAGAATTCTTTCGCCGCATTTATCTGCGCTATCGCTAAAGCCTTCAAGATTTAATACCCAATCCATCAAGTCTGTAAAGCGAATTGTTTTAGGATCGATATCCGGGTGCTTATCATAAAGCGCTTCTGCAATTGTTTGGCTGTCTGTCCATTTCATATCTCTCTCCTCAAATTTTTTTGATTATAGCCTTCTCAGCTATAAAAATCACAGGTGGAATTTATCTAGATAAAAAAATCCCGTAGCACCTCATGAGGTGTACGGGTAAGGGGAGCGATTTTGGAGATATGCGCTTGTTTCTACAAAAGCAATTAAAGTGCCAATAATAATGTTGTTATTATTCAATAGGTTGAATTATTTAAGTTGGTGCTTGATGCACCAAATTGAACCAATTTGGCTAATATCAACCATATTGGTTTGTAAAATACATCTAGATTAAATTTTGTAAGTTGAATACTTCACTTTAACGATGAAGAGTTGGCATGTTAAAATGCTGACTAATCCCTTTTATTCAAATATTTGGAAAACTAAACACCATGTCGCAAGCACCATTTAACTACGCTAATACTTTAAATCAAGCTGATCCTGCATTGTGGGGCATGATTGAGCAAGAGGTTGTGCGTCAGCATGAACACATCGAACTTATCGCCTCTGAAAACTATACTAGCCCAGCAGTAATGCAGGCGCAAGGCTCACAGCTAACTAATAAGTATGCAGAAGGCTACCCAGGAAAGCGTTTCTACGGTGGTTGCGAATTTGTTGACCAAGTGGAGCAGCTTGCGATTGATCGTTTGAAAGCTTTATACGGTGCAGAGTACGCTAATGTACAGCCTCATTCTGGCTCACAAGCTAACCAAGCGGTTTACTTCTCTATTTTGAAGCCTGGTGACACTGTGATGGGGATGAACTTGGGCCATGGTGGCCATTTGACACATGGTTCGCCAGCAAACTTGTCTGGTAAGTTATTTAACATCGTGCCTTACGGCTTGAATGACAAAGAAGAAATTGATTATGACGAGATGGAGCGTATTGCGGTTGAGTGCAAACCAAAATTATTGATTGGTGGTGCGTCAGCTTATGCTTTGCGTTTTGACTGGGCACGTATGGCTGAAATAGCTAAAAAAGTAGGCGCCTACTTTATGGTGGACATGGCGCACTACTCAGGATTGATTGCTGCTGGGGTGTATCCTAACCCAGTACCACATGCTGATTTTGTCACGTCAACGACGCACAAAACTTTGCGCGGACCACGTGGCGGTATCATTATGGCTAAAGCTGAATTCGAAAAATCATTGAATTCTAGCGTTTTCCCGAGCTTGCAAGGTGGCCCGCTGATGCACGTAATCGCAGCAAAAGCGACAGCATTTTTGGAGGCAGCACAGCCAGAGTTCAAAACTTACCAAGCACAAGTCATTAAAAATGCACAAGTCATGGCGGAAACCTTGGCTGCGCGTGGGCTGCGTATCATTTCAGGCCGTACTGAATCACATATGTTTATGGTGGATTTACGTCCAAAAGGTTTAACCGGCAAAGCGGCAGATGCTGCACTTGGTTTAGCACATATTACTGTGAACAAAAATGCCATTCCAAATGATCCAGAAAGCCCATTCGTGACCTCTGGTATTCGTATTGGTGCTCCTGCAATTACCACGCGTGGGTTTAAGGAAGAAGAAGCTAAATTAGTGGCTAATTTAATTGCTGACGTTTTAGATAACCCAACAGATGAAGCTGTCATTGCTGCAACAAAAGTAAAAGTACATGCTTTAACTGCACAATTTCCTGTGTATCAAGGCTAATTGTGAAGTGTCCTTTTTGTGGAACAGATGACACCCAAGTCATTGACTCTAGAGTGAATGACGAGGGTGACTCAATTAGGCGCCGCCGTAAGTGTGGTGTTTGTGATAAGCGCTTTACGACCTATGAAACGGCGGATTTGCACTTACCACAAGTTGTGAAGCAAAATGGCACGCGAGAAGAGTTTAAGCGTGAGAAATTAAGATTGTCGTTTACACGTGCGCTTCATAAGCGTCCTGTACCGACAGAATACGTTGATAAAGCACTTGACCATATCACCCAAAAAATACTTGCGCGTGGCGAGCGTGAAGTCCCTGCTAGGGATTTGGGTGAAATGGTCATGCATGAGCTTAAGATGATGGATAAAGTCGCTTATATTCGTTTTGCTTCTGTGTACCGGAGTTTTTCTGATGTCGATGACTTTAACGATGTTATCCGTGATTTAGATAAGCAAACTGTGTTGGTAAAGCGCCGCTCTACCGATAGTTAAGTCATGGCTCCAACCATCACAACTTAATATATTACTAAAGTCTTTTGTCCAACTTCTCCACTACTGACTATACCTATATGAATCTTGCGCTGCGCTTGGCCGCGCAAGGTTTATACACAACGCAGCCTAACCCAAGAGTAGGTTGCGTCATCGTTCGAGATCATCAAATTGTAGGGCAGGGCGCTCATTTGAAAGCAGGTGAACCGCATGCAGAAGTATTTGCATTACGGCAAGCGGGCGAGTTGGCACATGATGCCGATATTTATGTGACGTTAGAGCCATGCAGTCATTTTGGGAAAACACCGCCCTGCGTACAAGCCGTGATTGCGGCAAAGCCTAAACGTGTGATTATTGCCATGCAGGATCCAAACCCATTGGTAGCTGGTCGTGGGGTTGATGCCTTGCGCGCGCAAGGGATTGAGGTTGTCGTGGGGTTGTTGGGGCAAGAGGCGTCTGCGCTTAATGCAGGGTTTGTTTCGCGTATGATCCATGGTATGCCTTATGTGCGCAGTAAAATTGCGGCGAGTTTAGATGGCCGCACCGCACTCAATAATGGTAAAAGTCAGTGGATTACAGGAGAGGCTGCGCGGCAGGATGTTCAACACTGGCGTGCACAGTCTTGTGCGATTTTAACTGGCATCGGTACGGTATTGGCTGATAATCCTAGCATGACCGTGCGTTTAGACCCAACTACACGTCAGCCATTGCGTGTGGTTGTGGATAGTCATTTACAAATGCCGTTAGATTGTAAAATGCTTGAGCCATCTCTATTGGCAGCAAGCCCAGTGTTCATTGCTTATGCTGAAGATACACAACAGCGCTCTGCTGCTCTGATTAATCAAGGTGCTGAGCTCATTTGTTTGCCCAATGATGAGTGCCGAATTGATTTGCAAAAGTTATTGCTTGAGTTAGCACAGCGTGGAGTGAATGAGGTGCTGGTTGAGGCTGGGCAAGGTCTCAATGGCGCATTGTTAAATGCAGATTTGATTGATGAGTTTGTTTTTTATTATGCCCCGAAACTGATGGGAAGCACCGCACACGGTATGTTTGCGATGCCTGAATTTACAGCAATGCAGCAAGTGCCAGATTTGCAAGTGTTAGATGTGCGCCAAGTGGGAACTGATATTCGTGTGCGTGCAAAGCCTATTGTGAATACAGCTTAATGCTGGACTCTATTGCTTGCTCTTTGTTGGTTACTCAGTTTTCGTTAGTTCGACTTTAGGTAGTGCAGAATTAACACCTGTTGATGTATGGTCATCATCACGTGAGCTTAGTGGTAACGATTAAATAGAAATGGAATCATCATGTTGATTGATACTCACTGCCATCTTGATGCAGCCGAGTTTAATGCTGACCGTGACGAAGTTGTGACCTCTGCATTGAATCATGGCGTATCCGGTATTGTGGTTCCCGCTGTAGCGCGTCCTTATTTTGATGACGTCATTAGCCTATGTCAGCGTTATCAAAACTGCGTTTACGCGCTTGGTGTTCATCCTATGTATGTTGAGCGTTCATCATTAGATGACCTTGACACACTGAGCACCTATGTACAAAACCACAATCCTATTGCCATTGGTGAAATTGGGTTGGATTATTTTTTAACGAATCCCAAAGATCACCCTGAAAACATTAAGCAACAAACTCACTTTTTTGTTGAGCAGCTTAAAATTGCACAGCAGTACGACTTACCTGTTATTTTGCATGTACGGCATGCGATAGATGAGATCTTAAAGCAATTGCGCAAATATCAAGTTAATGGAGGGATTGCGCATGCGTTTAATGGCAGTATGCAACAGGCTGAGCAATTATTAGCATTAGGTTTTAAGCTTGGCTTTGGCGGGGCAATGACTTATACACGTGCGTTACGGATTCGTGCGCTGGCTGTACAGTTGCCTTTAGAGGCGATTGTGCTTGAAACAGATGCACCAGATATTCCACCTGAATGGATTGGATCGGCGGGTAGAAATAGCCCTGTGGAATTACCTAAAATTGCGCAGGTTTTAGCAGATTTAAGACAGGTTAATGTGTCTCAAGTGCTTGATATTACTAGTGCCAACGCCATAAAAATCATGCCAAAATTAGCTGACTTATGCACACCAGTTAATGCACTACATTAAGAAAGCCAAAAAACCGTTAACAATCAAAGGCTGTTTTTTAAGTTGTTGATTTTTAAAGATTAAATAATAGATTAAAAAATAAGCGATTTGAAAAAACCCTTATAAAATGGCATGTTACATTTTTAAGTCACAACAATTCACAAAGTTATCCACAGATATTGTGGAGAGTATTTTAAGTTTGACGGAACTTTTTAAAAGTCAACTTTTAAATTTATTAATTTTTACAAAAAAGCGTGTTAAACGCTGGAATTTCTATGCTAGTCAACCATCAGCAATACCGCACTATTTGGCCTAATTTTGACCATGAACAGCCTTGTGTTGAAATCATAGATCAGACCAAGCTGCCGCATGTTTTTGAAATTGCTAAAGTAGCAACATTAGCGCAAATGATTGTTGCCATTAAAACTATGCAAGTGCGTGGCGCACCTTTAATTGGCGCTGCTGCTGCTTATGGACTTGCACTTTCAGTACTAGAGAGCTGTTCTGATCAGCATTTGCAGCAGTCTGCTGTACAGTTAATCGCCAGTCGCCCAACAGCGGTGAATTTAAAGTGGGCAGTACAGCGTATGTTGGATGTGTTATTGGCGTTACCAATAGCTGATAGACGCTCGGTAGCGTGGTCAGAAGCCGCGCAGATATGTGATGAAGATGTGCAACTTAATCAGGCGATTGGTACGCATGGCCTTACACTAATTAGTGAGCAGTATCAGAAAAAAGCACGTACGATTAATATTCTCACGCACTGCAATGCAGGGTGGTTGGCAACAGTTGATTTTGGTACAGCATTGGCACCTATTTATGCAGCGCATAATGCTGGAATTGATGTGCATGTGTGGGTGGGAGAAACTCGTCCTCGTAACCAAGGTGCCAGTTTAACGGCATGGGAGCTTGGTCAGCATGGCGTGCCACATACTGTTATTAGTGATAATGCGGGTGGGCATTTGATGCAACAGGGCCGAGTAGATATGGTCATTGTTGGTGCAGATCGTGTAACAGCCACAGGCGATGTATGCAATAAAATTGGTACCTATTTAAAAGCGCTGGCTGCCTTTGATAGCGTTGCCTTGGGGCATCATGTGCCTTTTTATGCTGCTGTTCCATCACCCACCATTGATTGGACGATTGAAGATGGCGTGAAGGCGATTGAAATAGAAGAACGCGGTGCTGAAGAGTTGTCTTGGATGAGTGGCAAACTTGCTGATGGTACGATAGCCACAGTGAATATATTGCCACATGGTACTCAAGTGGCGAATCCTGCATTTGATGTGACGCCTGCAAGGTTGGTAACAGGCATTATCACTGAGCAGGGTGTTTTTTTACCACAACAATTAAACACAATGCAACGATAACGGGACGGGTATTACAATGACTGAGAATTTACAACATGCACGTGAGCAGCTGCTGTTAATCAGTCAGCAGCTTTGTGCGCTGGGGCTAAATTGTGGCACATCAGGTAATGCAAGTATCAGAGTCAATGATGCGCAAGGACAGTTAGGTTTGCTCATTACTCCTTCGGGTATGGCGGTCGATAAAATGACGCTAGATGATTTAGTGTGGATGGACTTTTCCGGGAGTGCGCAAGGTAATCGGGCGCCATCAAGTGAGTGGCGATTTCATGTAGATATTTTGCGGCAAAGACCAGAGATCAATACGGTGATTCATACGCATAGTGTGTTTGCCACTACATTAAGTACGTTAAGGCGAGATATTCCTGCATTTCATTACATGATCGCAATGGCTGGGGGTGATAGCATTCGCTGCGCACCATATGCGCTATTTGGCAGCCAGCAGTTGTCAGATAATGCCTTGCTTGCGTTGAAGCAAAGAAAAGCATGCTTGTTAGCGAACCACGGCATGATTGCAATTGGAGAGACTGCTGAAAAAGCGCTAAGTATTACTGTGGAAGTGGAAACCTTATGTGAACAGTATTTAAGAGCGCTGCAGGTAGGTGAGCCGTACGTTCTGACCCAGCAAGAGATGGCGGAGGTGTATGAACAGTTTAAGGGGTATGGTGCTTGGGCCACGAACCCTTAATGTTCACAGTGTGTTTAAAATAGTGCTTAGGTTTACTCTTGGTCTTGTGGCTTTGCAGTCATGAATAAGCGGATGAAAAATGCAGCCATTAACAGCACAAATACAATCACACCTAAACTTAATAACCCTGTAAACGTGCCAAACAAATTTGCGTACATTTTTAATCTCCTCAATAAAATATAATCACCTTGATTATTTCATTGGTAATTTTATTCGGATGAGAATTCATTTGATTGATTTATATCAAAATTACGTTATTTGCTTCAGATAAGAATGACGTTGTTCAAGATTAGCTTTGAAAAGCTTAGTGAAAGTAAGTGCGGTAAAATAAACGCAGAATTAAGAGTTTTTATTTGTAGGCGTTGGGGCTTTAAAGTAAAATAGACTCCCGTCTGTAATAATAATTTAAGTGCCTTCTCCATGACCAAATATGTATTCGTAACCGGCGGTGTTGTTTCCTCTCTTGGTAAAGGCATCGCTGCCGCCAGTCTAGGCGCAATTTTAGAGTCACGTGGTATCAAAGTGACGATGCTCAAGCTAGACCCCTATATTAACGTTGACCCAGGCACCATGAGCCCATTTCAGCATGGTGAAGTATTTGTCACTGATGACGGTGCTGAAACTGACTTGGACTTAGGTCACTACGAGCGCTTTATTAGCCAGCGCATGGGTAAACGCAATAACTTCACTACTGGCCAAATTTACGAAACTGTGATTAAAAAAGAGCGTCGCGGTGAGTATTTAGGTAAAACGGTACAGGTGATTCCACATATTACCGATGAAATAAAAGCGCACGTAAAACGTGGTGCTGAGGGTGCTGACGTTGCCATTGTTGAAGTTGGTGGCACAGTAGGTGACATTGAGTCACTACCATTTTTAGAGGCCATCCGTCAGATGGGTTTTGAAGAAGGCAGAAACAACACCTGCTACATCCATTTGACGCTATTACCTTGGATTCCAACTGCGGGTGAATTAAAAACTAAGCCTACACAACACTCTGTGAAAGAGTTGCGTGAAATTGGTATCCAGCCAGATGTATTGTTATGTCGTGCTGATCGTAATATCCCTGATGATGAGCGTAGAAAAATCGCATTATTTACCAATGTAGCTTCTGAGGCTGTAATTAGTGCGATTGATGCGGACTCTATTTATAAAATTCCAGGTTTATTGCACGAGCAAAATTTAGATGGCATCGTTTGCGACAAGTTAGAGCTTAAGGTAAAACCAGCCGATCTTTCTGAGTGGGAGCGTATTGCCACAGCATTAGCCAATCCGAAACATTTAGTGAATGTAGCTTTTGTTGGTAAGTATGTTGATTTAACTGAATCTTATAAATCACTAACAGAAGCATTGATTCATGCTGGTATTCACACTGAATCAAAAGTAAAAATTCACTATATTGATTCTGAAGATATCGAGCAAAAGGGCACGGCTGCCCTACAAGGGATGGATGCGATTTTAGTGCCAGGCGGCTTTGGTGTGCGCGGTACAGAAGGTAAAATCGCAGCTATTCAATATGCACGTGAGAATAAAGTGCCTTATTTGGGGATTTGTTTAGGTATGCAGTTGGCTGTGATTGAATTTGCACGCCATGTAGCAGGCTTAACCGACGCTAACAGTACAGAGTTTAATCCGCAGGCCCAGCATAAATTGATTGGCCTCATTGATGAGTGGCAAGATGCATCAGGTAATATTGAAAAACGTGATGAAAACTCAGATTTAGGTGGCACGATGCGACTTGGTGCACAAAGTTGCCCAGTGGTGCCTAATACATTAGCAGCAAGTATCTATGGCGCAGCGGTGAATGAGCGTCACCGTCATCGCTATGAGGTGAATAACCATTATGTAGATCAGTTGAAGGCATCTGGGCTAGTGGTTTCTGCGAGAACACCAACTGAAGACTTATGTGAAATGATTGAATTGCCACAGAACGTGCATCCTTGGTTTGTCGCTTGCCAATTCCACCCAGAATTTACTTCTAACCCACGTGCTGGGCATCCGTTGTTTACAGCTTATGTGAAAGCAGCGTTGAACAATAAAAAATAATCTAGCCACTAGTCAAGTCCAGTAAAAGTATAGATAACTCAAGGTGCCTAGTTTTTAGTTCAATCAGTTGTTATCTGTACTTGGTAGACGCTAATTTTTAAGGTGTTAATCGTATGAAATTATGTAACTTTGATGTGGGTCTAGAGCATCCGCTATTTTTAATCGCTGGCCCATGTGTGATTGAATCGCAACAGATGGCGATTGATACAGCTGGCCAACTAAAAGAAATTGCGACAGCGCTAAATATTCCATTTATTTACAAGTCTTCTTACGATAAAGCTAACCGTAGCTCAAACAAAACGTTTCGTGGTTTTGGCATGGATGAAGGTTTGAAAATCTTAGATCATGTACGTAGCCAGATAGGCGTGCCTATTTTGACCGATGTGCATACAGAAGAACAGGTACCGCATGTGGCTGCTGTTGTGGATGTTTTGCAGACGCCAGCCTTTTTGTGTCGTCAAACAGACTTTATCACTGCCTGTGCGCGTTCAGGGAAGCCTGTGAATATCAAAAAAGGCCAATTTATGGCGCCTGGTGATATGAGAAATGTCGTGCAAAAAGCGAAAGAGGCTAACGGTGGTGCAGATAATATTATGGTGTGTGAACGTGGCGCATCCTTTGGTTATAACACACTAGTTTCAGATATGCGTGGCCTGGCAATTATGCGTGAAACGCATTGCCCGGTGGTATTTGATGCAACGCACTCTGTGCAACAACCAGGTGGTCAAGGCGATAAAAGCGGTGGTCAACGTGAACATGTGCCAGTTTTGGCGCGCGCTGCTGTCGCTAGCGGCATTGCAGGTATCTTTATGGAAACCCATCCTGATCCATCAAAAGCGTTATCTGATGGACCAAATGCGTGGCCATTGCACAAAATGAGAGATTTATTAGAGGTGTTGGTGGATTTAGATAGGTTAGTTAAAAAAGCAGGTTTTATTGAGAGTACGTTATAAGTAATAATTAGGGTAAATAATAATTAGGCTACTTCACACCAAGCCATTATTGATGCGTTTAATTGCGCTAAATTGAGTGTGAATTTTGTTTAACTGTGGCCAAACGATTTAGAACTTAGGAGAAAGTAATGAGCGCAATTGTAGATATTATCGCCCGCGAAATTTTAGACTCACGCGGTAACCCAACTGTTGAAGCAGATGTGCTACTTGAAAGTGGTGTTATCGGCCGTGCAGCAGTGCCTTCAGGAGCATCTACTGGTGCTAAAGAAGCGGTTGAGCTACGTGATGGCGATAAAAATCGTTATTTAGGTAAAGGTGTTTTGCAGGCTGTTGAAAATGTAAATACTGAAATTACAGAAGCGATTATCGGCTTAGATGCTGAAGAGCAAAGCTTTATTGATAAAACGCTGATTGAATTAGACGGCACTGAAAATAAAGACCGTTTAGGCGCAAATGCAATTTTGGCTGTATCAATGGCTTGTGCGCGTGCAGCTGCTGAAGAGTCAGGTCTGCCGCTTTATCGTTACTTGGGTGGTTCAGGCTCAATGCAATTGCCAACACCGATGATGAATATCATTAACGGTGGCGCTCACGCAGATAACAGTGTGGATATGCAGGAATTCATGATTATTCCAGCAGGTTTGCCATCATTCCGTGAAGCGATTCGCTGTGGTGCTGAAGTATTTCATGCATTGAAAAAGACGTTACATAAAAAAGGGCTTGCGACTACAGTGGGCGATGAAGGTGGCTTTGCACCTAATTTACCTTCTAATGAATCTGCGATTCAATATATCTTAGAAGCAATTTCAGATGCAGGCTACGAGCCAGGTCGTGATGTTTATCTAGGTTTAGATTGTGCAAGTACTGAGTTTTATAAAGATGGCCGTTACCACCTAGAGTCAGAAGGTTTGGCATTGACTTCGGGTCAATTTACTGACTACTTGGCAACGTGGTGTGATAAATACCCAATCATCAGTATTGAAGATGGTATGGCTGAGTTCGATTGGGATGGTTGGGACACATTGACTAAGCGTTTAGGTAAAACAACGCAGTTGGTGGGTGATGATTTATTTGTGACTAACACAAAGATCTTGCGTGAAGGCATTCAACGCGGTGTTGCAAACTCTGTGCTAATTAAGGTAAACCAAATCGGTACATTGACTGAAACATTCCAAACCATTGAAATGGCTAAACGCGCTGGTTACACTGCGGTTGTTTCACATCGATCAGGTGAAACAGAAGATAGTACGATTGCTGACATTGCTGTGGCAACTAATGCATTGCAAATCAAAACAGGTTCACTGTGCCGTTCAGAGCGTATTGCTAAGTACAATCAATTGTTACGTATTGAAGAAGAGTTGGGTGATGCAACTAGCTACGCGGGTAAGTCAGCTTTTTATCAATTATTTAAATAATTTTAATATGCATTCGAATCGATACCTGATTGCATTTAAGCGCTATGTTTATTACGTAGCGCTCACTTATGCGTCAGGTTTTTGTTCGATAGCCAGTCATTTGAGTTTGAATAATTAAAATTGAAAGCCCTCACGCTAATTTTTGTGATTCTGATTGCCTTGCTACAATATCCATTGTGGCTTGGCAAAGGTAGCTGGTTACGCGTGTGGGACTTAAATCGTCAAGTAGCACTACAGCAAGAGAAAAACACCACTTTAAAAGCACGTAATGACACGCTAGAGGCTGAAGTGCGAGATCTTAAGAGTGGGCAGGCCGCAATCGAAGAACGTGCGCGTAGTGAGCTTGGTATGATTAAACAAGATGAAGTGTTTTATCAAGTGATCGACCAACCGTTGCCTCAAGCACTGCCAGTTCCTACACCAACACCTCCGGCTGGACAGTCCACACCAATCACTCCGTAATCGTATTTATTCTAATTTTCTTAACGCCAAGCATTTCCATCAATGACAGATGGTGTCATTGATGATAGCTGTTTAGCTTATACTAAAGCGGATAGGGTAATGATTGAATAGATAGTGCATTCCCACCAACTGATAATTGATTACTATCAACATTTTCACATCTGATTTCAGCAAGTAAGTCGTAACCGCCGTTAGGGGATGCTGCGCTTCGTACTATCTTGCCTACAGCTTCATTAGCAGCATTTAAAACATTGTCACCAGGGGCGGGTTTTGTAGTGTGATCTAAATGTACTAAGTAGGTACGGCGTTTGATGCTACCTAAGTAATGCGTACGAGCGACAATTTCTTGGCCTGTGTAACAGCCCTTTTTAAAATTAATGCCGCCAATTAAATCCAGATTTAACATTTGTGGAACAAACTCTTCTTGTGTAGCAAGTACTACATCAGGAATACCTGCTTGTATCTCTAGCCACTCCCAATGTGCGGCATCAGCCACTGTGGCATGCGATGATAAAGCGCTCCAAATAGATTGTGCATGGTTGATGTCCGTGAATATTTCAAATCGTCCATGTTTGCTTGGTAGTTTAAGTAATGCGCCGTTTTCATGTGATACTAATTCGTAGTCATTTTGAGGCACTTTAGAAAATAAGGTGTTTAGTAGCTCGCTAGCTTTAGGGCCGCTCAGTCCTATTTTAATCATTGAATCGCTTACATCTTGTATCTCTACCTTACTGCGCATCACATACATTTTTAGCCGTTTGGCAACTGCTGCAACTAATTCTGCAGGCATTTGTAAATGAATGTGGTCATGATGCGAGAATGCTAAAAACAGCGCGAGCATACGACCTTTGGGAGTGCAGTAGCCAGTGTAATGCGCTGAGCTACCGCTTAATAGTTTGATGTCGTTAGTGACTTGACCTTGCAGAAAACTAAATGCATCAGCACCATCGATTTGTAATAGACCTAAATGCGAGAGGTCACACATAACGGTTTCATGATCTAATAATGGTGAAATCTCTCCCGTATTTTTTGGGGAAGCTGATGTTTGAATAAATTGCTGCCATTGTTGATTGCTCATGTTAACCTTTTGTATTATTACTTAGTATCAATAGACTATTTAAAACTTATTGCCGATTATAACGTGAAGCCTATCGACCTGAATTTCAAGCCCTCATTTATTTTATCTATCGCGATATTTCTGATGAGTGTCATGAGTAGCTGGATTGTTTATGTGGTTAATCTATCTTTATCTATACAGTGTTTTTCTCTATTGCTAATATGGATAGCGGCTATTTATGCCATTATTAAAGATGGATTACTTTTGTTTCCGTGGTCACTAGCAAAACTTCATGTTAACGCGAAGAACCAGTTGAATGTGATACGAAAAGATGGCCAAGTATTGAGTGATTTATCATTAAAAGATGAGAGCGTAGTCACGCCTTTGCTAACGATTGTTCATTTTCGACCTAAAAACACTACATGGGCTAAACGTTTATTTAATCAGCGTTTTTTAATTTTGGCTGATAGTGTTGATGCAGAAGCGTTTAGGCAGCTTAGAGTATGGTTGCTTTGGGGAGAAAATCGCAAGTAGTGTTCGATGGGTTTTGTCTAACGCTACTTGCGACTTGTTTTGACACTTTATTTGTTAGGTGATTTTCTAAGTAACTTCTAGGGTTACTGTTTAGATTAAGTGACTTACTTAGATGAATTTACGTTTCTTTTTTAATCGCTTGTCTGCGACTAATGAGATTGCGCCAGTGCATTTTTAACTCATTGATTGGATGTTTTGGCAAATAAGCGAATATAAACAATACGCCAGCCAATGCAGCCAACACCCAACGCAACTCAAAGCTAGCATTATCGCGGCGTGCAGGTTTTTGTTTCTTCATTGCATCAAGTATTGAAGATACACTGTCCGCGCGCACATACATACCATTAATTTCTTTGGCTAGATCTTGTAGGTACGTTTCATCTAGTTTAGATAAATAACGGTCACTTTCACCATTGGCAACGCTATCATTTCTTGAACCTATATTGGCTTCGGATATCTGTGCAATACCAGGCTGCATCGCAAAGCTTTCGTTGGCCCAGTAACCAATCAGTTGGTTGTGCTCATCAAATTTGGGGATAGGCGTGCCCTTGTCAGACCCTACACCAACTAGCAACCAGTCATCACCACCTTGAAAAGAGCTCAAGTCTTCTCGATTAAAAACATGTAACTTAGGCGCTTCTTCACCATCTGTGAAAAACACTACTTGTGCTGGTGCAGGAAAAGAGCGGATGGTTTTAGCCAATACTGGCATGCTTGCCCTGATTCTACTGTTACCTGACCAGCCTGTACGCCAGTCAAAGTGATCGATGGTGTCATTAATTGCGTCAAAGTTTTCGCATATTTCAATCGGTGTATAGAGTGCGGCAACGCTTACCCCTGCGAATAAACCAATACTGACGTTAGTGCCGCATGGCAATTCACTGACGAGTTTGTGTAATGTATCTTGTATGTACACTAAGCGTGAAACTGGTTTCCCGTTGAGTGTTTTATCTACTACATTCATGCTTTGTGAAATATCCACAGCAAATATGTAGCTGTAGATGTTGCGCTTCACTGGAATCGTCGGGTTAAATAATGCGATGACTAACAGTGTAAATGCGGCGAGCAACAGACTTACATCTTTGCGATGACGTAAATAATTATAAATTGGATGCATAATGAATCAATCAGTCTTAGTTTTTAGTTGGATTTCACTCTTTGATTTAAGGTAAGCCAACAGGGATGTTACCCATGATTAAGCCAGGTGAGTCACTGTCGCCAACACCAGGAGTTGGATTTTCTGGCAGCATTGTCAATAAACGATCTAAGTTATGACGCGCTCTCCAGTTACTACTATCTTGTCTTAATGAGAGTTGATAGGCTGTTTTAGCTTGCATCAGCAAATATTCAGCTTCATCGCGTACGGTCATGTTGGTACCTGCAATCGCAAGACCACGTCTAAAAAAGATATTGCCTAAGTTATATTGAATCGCCGCTTTTTGCTCAACCGTTGCACCATTGAGTGCTTTGTTGAATAACAGTGTTGCTTCTTTATAGCGTTCATTCTTAGCTAACCAATAAGCCGTTGAGAATTTAGCCTCAAAGCTTTGTAAATCAGTTTTAGGTTGTTTGCCTGTGCTAACGGCTGTATTAAATGCTTCAATCTGCTGAATACGATTAAAGTAGTAAATGCTAGCAACCGCTGCAAGCAGTGCTGTCATTATGAATAGCCATGACAAGACTTTCACATTAAAAAAGTGGGTTAATTTTTTTGCTGATAATAAATGCAGTGCTGTATTTTTGATGCTTAATGCCATGTTGTCACCTCAATTCTTTTAACGCCCAGTAGGAGTGCAATCATGATGGCTGCAATCATGAAGCATATGTTTGAATACTCTCGTCCCGGAATTTTTTCGAAATATTTAATGGGTTTCTTTTCACGATTATTAATATCGTTCATCGCAAGTTGAAGCGATTTCGGGTCTTCTGCCTCATAAGCTCTAAATGGCGTTTTGAATTTCTGAAAGAACTCATGAAGCTCAATTTGTGCTGGCAATGGCTGGTCTTCAACAGGCACATAGCTCGTATCAAAAATACTAAGTCCGCCAGGCTGACGTAACACAATCCAATATAAGCTGATATTTAAACGCTCAAACCAGTCTTTGATTTTTTGTTGTGTGTTGGCATCTACCCGGCCAGCACCATCGGAAAGTAAAATAACTGCACGTGAGCCAGAGTCTGGAATCTTGTCGAATAATCCAGCGCTGCTGGTTAATCCACTACCGATGTTTGTTTGAAACAGCGCGTTACCTGCTGTTGCTTGCACGGCCGCAATCACGGCTTTTTTGTTCTCGCTGAGCGGTAACACATACATGGCAGAGTTGCTAAATGTGATCATGCCAAACATGTCTTGCTGACGAGATTTTACAAAAGCAGTAATCAGCCTTGCTGCTGCCACTGATTTTGTTTCACCTACGGTTACATTGCCTGTGCTATCTGTAGAACCTGAGAACGGGTCGTCCATACTTGCGCTTCGATCTAGTACAAGCGCGATTTGTGCACCAATGCCAATACGTTCTACTTTTTGCTCAGTGGTATGCGGCGCTGCTAATCCTAATATGATAAAAATCAGGGTTAATACAGCCAATATTTTTAGAATGAGACTAATTAAATTAGATAATGGGTCGATAGGGAGCATGTCCACCCAAGAGTAGTGCTTGGCGTGAGCGCGTTGTAGTAGCAAGGGTAAAAATGCTAATGGTAGTAGCCATAATACCCATGGGTGAGAAAAAACCATGGTCTAGACTCCAGCCTTGATGGTTGTTGGAATTAATCCACGTTCGCAATCGCGGCATTGTTTTGTGAACTGCAATAGCCATTGTGATGGATTATTACCTACGCTATGTTGGGCATTAGGCTCAAAGTAAACTTGACGTGATAGCCCGAAAAATTGGGATATCTCAGATTTTAGATGTGAGAAGTTAGGATTGTTCTGAATAAACTCGTCTAAATTGTCATTAAAAACACTCATCTTTGCCGTTTGGTTAAACGATAGATGTACTGCAGAAATTGCCTGTTTAAGACCAGTTTCATTATTTGGTAGTTTCTTAATCGTGCGATAAGCTTTTGCAAAGCTTCCACCCATGCGCGGTAGCCATGCATGCTTTCCAAATATGTAGAGCAATCCGAGTAAACTTACTGCAAGTGCGCTAATCGCCACTTTGAGCCATTTTCTCTCCTGATCATCTTTGATTAACAAAGGTTCAAGAAACTGGCTCATATTGTTTTCTACTTTAACTTGCCCAAAAATTGAGAGTGGCGAGACTGCAATATCTAAACTAGGGATGCGGTATTTGACTAATTGCTTTTTGTTTTTTGTATTAATTAAATTTAAATACTCAGGACCTAACGCAACATTTTTTGCGACAACACTATTAGTGAATACCTGATAAGCAAGTTTAATTTGATGCGTTGTATAGTCTTTGTGCTCAACTTTACTGTGCTCGATATTTTTTAACTCAATACCAATCACTTTGCCTCTGTAGCGCTTCTCGTAGCCGACAATTGGTAAAGAAGTTTCAATCAGTTTGTATGGGGCTTTAATTGTTAACGTGACCTCCCTTTCAATCACGTCACCAACGGTATAGCCGACACGTTTGTAAGGATCTATGGTGTTAATGCTGACAACACCTTCATCAACGTCTGGAAGGGTTTGACTATCAATCGCCAGCGCCTGCATTGAGCTAACGCTCAGAATGGCTGTAAGTAGTAGGACTCTAAAGTATTTTGTCATGATTAGTTTTTAATTGGTTTAGGCAGCTACAAATTGGTGAAAGTATTCAGTTAGTGAGTCAGCATCAAACTCACCTTCTACATAAAATGGTGGCATATCAAAGCGCATAAATAGCTCATAAATTTGATTGCGCCTATCTTCAAACGACTGCACGATCTTTTCACGTAATTCTTTTCGTAAAAATAAAGTACGTTTTTCTCCAGTTTCCGCATCATCTACATTGACTAAACCAAACTCTGGCAAGTTTTTGTATTCAGCGGAATCCCATAATACAATTGGCACGATATGGTGGCGTAACAGGTTGGACAATGCCTCTTCCAGTAAGGTGTTAGGCATGTGAAAGTCTGAAATTAAGAACACTAAAGAACGTTCACGCGGTAAAAAACGATAAACTTCAGTAATGCCATTGCAATTGACTTGTGCTGGATGGAAGTCTTTTAGTGACTCAGCCATCGAAATTGCGTGATGAGATTTGAACGAGGTTGTACTGATCCAGTCCTCACGTACTTTTTCATCGAAACCGATAAAGCCAAACGGGTCATGATGCTCGCTTGCTGATTGTGCAATTGATTCTGATATTTCAGCAGCTAATTTAATTTTTCTTTTTTTAGCGCCAAAGTTCATGCTGCCTGATAGGTCACAGATGACATAAACAGGGGTGGCACTCTTTTGGTTAAATAATCGCACATATACTTGCTCAAGTGGATCACGTATGGTTTGACGTATATCGATACGGCGTGGATCTGGGTAAGAAAGCAACGAGGTGTGTCCACGAAACTCCATGCCCATACCACGCTGCGTACTTGCATGCCTCCCTGGATGGCGTCCGCGTGATCTCCAGCTAACGTGGTAGTCAAAAGATTTAATATTTTCAATCATAAAAATCCAACATAAAAATCCAATGGATGGATAACTTTCAACATCAATTTTCTATTGATTTGATGGTTCAGTACCAAAAATCCAGCAGGCATTTAGTAACGGCACTACTACCTGGTAGATTGCGACTTAACTTCTTAATCACATCTTAAATTTCATACTTAAAATCTAATATCTAGAATTTAAGGTGCAGAAACTGCATTGACAATACCTGATAACATTTCACGTGCAATTTCAGTACGACGCATTTCATACACTGGGCTAAACACCAAACGATGGGCAATCGTTGAGTGAAATACCGCATGAATATCGTCAGGTAGCACTGCATTGCGATTGTTTAACCAAGCATTAACACGTGCTGCACGCAACATCATGCTCATGCCACGAGGGCTGGCACCTGAAAGCACAAGACGGTTCATGTCAACACCAGATACTTTTACACCATAATCAAGTGGTGTTTTAGTTGCTTTCCACAAGTTAAGTGCATATTTTTTAAGTGTATCGCTGGCTTCAATGCTACTTTGAATCACGCTCGAAAACGCGTTAAGTTCGTCAAACTGCAGCACATCCGGTTTAACTGTATCAACTAGCGCATCTACGTTATGGAATTTAGTGTCAAACACTAATGCTTCCATGATTGCATCATCATTTGGTACCACAATTGGAATTTCCATCATAAAGCGGTCACGTGCCGCGGATGGAATTTCAAAAGTTTCTTCTTTTTCAACTTGATTACGGTCAGCAAAAACAATCATGTGTGGGAAGTAGTGCTCTGTATTAAACGCTGACAAGCTACGCTCAGCCATGACGCGGAGTAATAATGAATGCACCTGTGGACGAGCGCGGTTGATCTCGTTGAAGAAGAACACAGATAAATTTTCACCAGACATTAGCAGTGGGCCTGGGCTGACATGAGGTTTGCCGTCTTCACCAAGATAGGTGTGGTAAACCAAATCATTAGGCATTAAATCAATGGTGCCTTCGATGCGTTGGTAGCCACCACCGATGCCGCGTGTAAAGGCGCGTAATAGTGTGGTTTTTCCTACCCCTACATCACCTTCAAGCAATACGTGGCCACGCGCAAAAATTGAAGTGGTAATCAGTCTAATTGGCGTTTGTTGGCCAACCACAACTTTATTGACTTCAGACTCTAAGGTAAGCGCATGATTGCGCCAATCAGCTAGTTGAACATCACTCATCGAGAATTCCTGTATTTTTTTGAAATGGTTGTAATAGAACTTAAATACATAGTAAACGTTTTTATTGAAGGGGTAAACAGATCTGTATACCCCTTTGCTAAATATATCCTAAATATTGAATTAAATCGCTAAAAAATGAATAAAAATATTAATAAAAGATGAATATCGCTTTCGTAAAAATGGTTTTCCAGCGAAAATAGCGAAAGTTAAATCAAGTGGTTTGATTAATCATCGCTTGATTGGGTTCAAATAGACGTTAAAAACTTATTTACAAAGTCAAAATTATGCAAAGACAAAATAGTTTCACAAAAGAAGAATTACTCAAATGTGGTCGTGGTGAAATGTTTGGTGAGGGTAATGCACAGTTGCCTTTACCGCCAATGTTGATGTTTGATCGTATTGTTTCAATTACTGAAGAAGGTGGTAAATACGGCAATGGCCAAATCATTGCAGAATTGGATATCACCCCTGATTTATGGTTCTTTGAATGTCACTTTACAGGTGACCCTGTCATGCCAGGTTGTCTAGGTTTGGACGCGATGTGGCAGTTAGTTGGCTTTTATTTAGGTTGGATGGGTGGTCCAGGGCGTGGCCGTGCATTAGGGGCAGGGGAAGTGAAATTTACAGGCCAAGTGTTACCAACTGCTAAAAAAGCAACCTACACCATTGACTTGAAACGCGTGATTATGCGTAAGCTAGTCATGGGGATTGCAGATGCAACTATGCAAATCGATGGCCGTGAGATTTATGCAGCAACAGATTTACGTGTAGGTTTATTTACACGCACGGATAATTTTTAGTTTTTAGATCATTTGTAGTTTTTAAGTAGAATAAAAAAGTTTTTAAGGAGCACGAAATGCGTCGTGTCGTTATTACGGGGTTTGGAATTGTTTCCAGCTTAGGCAACAATAAAGCAGAGGTGTTGGCGAGCTTAAAGTCTGGACAGTCAGGGATTACTTATCAACCAGAGTATGCTGCCATGGGCTTGCGCTCACACGTGGCTGGATCTATCAAGAATCTCAAAGTTGAAGAGCTAATAGATCGAAAATTGATGCGTTTTATGGCCAAAGGCCATGCTTATGCATGGCTTGCTATGCAAGAAGCAATTGCAGATTCAAAGTTACCTGAAGAAATGGTGTCTAATGTTCGTACCGGTTTAATCGTTGGTGCAGGTGGCGCATCACATGAAAGCATCTTAGAGGGTGTTGATACGCTACGTGAAAAAGGTGTGCGCCGCGTAGGCCCGTATATGGTGACAAAAGCGATGGCGAGCGGAGTATCTGCATGTCTTGCTACCGGTGCAAAAATCAAAGGCATTAATTATGGGATTAGCTCAGCCTGTTCCACCAGTGCGCATTGTATCGGTGCAGGCGTAGAACAAATTCAATTGGGTAAGCAAGATATTATTTTTGCAGGTGGCGCAGAAGAAGAGCACTGGACATTGTCGTTTATGTTTGATGCCATGGGTGCATTAAGTAGCAAATATAATGACACACCTGATAAAGCATCACGCACTTATGATGCTGACCGTGATGGTTTTGTGATTTCTGGTGGCGGCGGTATTGTCGTGCTAGAAGATTATGAACATGCCAAGGCACGTGGCGCAAAAATCTATGCAGAAGTCGTAGGCTATGGCGCTACCTCTGATGGTTATGACATGGTTGCACCAAGTGGAGAGGGCGCTATTCGCTGTATGCGCTTAGCCCTAGAAGGCGTAGATGCAAAAATTGATTACATCAATACGCATGGTACAAGTACACCAGTGGGCGATGTGAAAGAGCTTGAGGCGATTCGTGAAGTGTTTGGTGAAAATGGCTTAAACCAAAATCCGGCTATTGCTTCCACTAAGTCTTTATCTGGTCACGCTTTAGGTGCAGCTGGTGTGAATGAAGCGATTTATACCTTACTGATGATGGAAAATAATTTTATTGCAGCCTCAGCCAATATCGAAACTTTAGACCCAGCAGCAGAGGGTTTGAATATCGTTAGAACTGCAATAGAAAACGTTAAAATTGAAACAGCATTATCCAATAGTTTTGGTTTTGGCGGCACCAATGCCACATTGTTGCTATCAACAAAAAATCTGTAAATAACTTTTGTAATTAACTTTGTAGTGATTACAGGTGCGGAAATATGAGTGTGAAAGCTAAATTCTTAAGCCTCATATTTCCGACCTTCTTGATGATAGGTTGTGCGGGTTTTTCTGACCACACCGTCTATATCTCCGAGCAGCAAATTCAATCTAAGCTGAATGATAAGCTGGTGATTCCTTTATCTTTGCTCAAAGTATTCGATCTTAGCTTAAGTAATGCCAATGTTAAGTTCGACCATGCGACAGGTAGGATGCATACAAAATTTGATACGCAGTTAATGAATCAACTCACTGGCAAAAAGATGGCCGGCAAGTTGGCGGTGTCGGGCAACTTGCATTTAGATGCATCTACCAATTCTGTCATTTTGAACGATGCGGAAGTTGATGATTTTGTGATTGATGGTGTTGAGCCAAAGTATGCAGATGCAATGACCGGTATAGCTAAGATGCTTGGGAGTCAATTACTAAATGGTCTTAATCTTTATACGGTAAAAGCTGACTCACTTAAAGTTGGTAAAACTCAATATTATCCAAAGGAAATGAAAGTGACTGACCGTGGCTTGGTAGTGACATTAAGTCCATATCATTAGCGTTCATACATTGCTAACTTTCTGTCATCACTGTCATTAATGAGGCTCGAAAAATCTTATATACTTGATTTAACATTGAAATGTTTACTTGTGGTGAACAATTGGCTTCTTCATAAACGCTTTTAAGTATTTCTTACCAATCATCGTAGCAAGGTCTTCATTCATTTATTCCATTCAATATTATCCAATTACCCCATCACATCTTATGATGTTTATCAAGAATATAACGCCATGAAGTAGAAACTCAATAAGTGAGCTACATTCAGGGGATAATCATTTTCTAATTATTACGCTTATATGTGCGCTATCGCACAAATATACCTACTTGCAGTAACGTAAACTTTATTTGCATAAGATAAGTAAATTTTTGATTTGGATGAAGTGCTCCGCCTAATTGCGACATAATTAACATCGCTTGGTAGTGCCTGATGAAGCGCAATTAATTAGAGACATTTCATCACACGACAATCCCAGTAGTCTCATCAATATTTTTGATATTCAAAGCGTGATGAAGTTAATGCTCTCGAACTTTTCCGTATTTTATTGCTTAGTACTCTCTGAAAATTAAGCAATTCTTCAGCAATCACTCAAGTTGATGAATCCTCTTCACTCTTCAGTAAGTCTTTGAAAAAACAAATTAGGCTAAAATGAATCTTGCTGATTTTATAATTGATAACATGGAATCTATTCTTCAGGATTGGCAGGAGTATGCAAACTCTCTGCCACCCGGCAAGCGTATGAATAAAACTGAATTGCGGGATCATGCAAAAGTTATGTTGCAGTCGATTGTTAAGGACTTAATGGCGCCACAATCAGTCATACAAGAAGTCAATAAATCTAAAGGGCAGGTTGAATATCTTGGAAAATACTCCAAGGTGTTAGACGAAACAGCTGGTCAGCATGCAATTGGTCGGTTCGATTCGGGTTTTAGTATTCAAAACTTAGTCTCGGAATTTAGAGCGCTTAGAGCTAGTGTATTGAGGCTTTGGGAGAAAAGTCCACAAGATGCACAGTTGTCTGATCTTAATGAAATAAGTCGATTCAATGAAGCTATCGATCAAGCTCTGGCTGAGTCTGTAGATGTGTATGCTAACCAAAAAGAGCGGAATATAAGGTTGTTCGAGACCGTTTTGTTATCTTCACCAGATCACAACTATATACTTGATTTAGAAGGTAAGTTTTTATATGCCAATAAAGCACTGGCCGACCAATGTGGTAATGAAGCGCAACAGATGTTAGGCAAAAAAATCATTGAGTTTGGTTTGGTTGAAGTTGCAGAAATGGAGCAAGCTATTGATAAAGTTATTCAAGAGAAAGCTGCAGTTCGTGGAGAGGTTAGATATCGGTCACAAGTAGGAAAAACTAATTTTTATGAGTATATATTAACGCCAATACTTGATCCTGAAGGAAAGGTAGAGGCGATTGCTGGGACTGAGCGTGATGTCACAGAACGAAAGTCTTGGGAGGATGCTGTATGGCATCGGGCTAACTATGACCATCTAACTGAATTGCCCAATCGAAGTCTATTCCGGGATAGATTGGAACAACAAATCAAGAATGCTGAACGTACAGGTAAGCTAGTAGCACTGTTTTTTATCGATTTAGACAAGTTTAAAGAAGCGAATGATAGCCTTGGGCATGAGGCTGGAGATAACCTATTACAACAAGCAGCAACCCGAATAAGCTCATGCGTACGTCAAAATGATACCGTCGCAAGAATTGGAGGCGATGAATTTACAGTGATTTTGACCGAGTTTGATCAAATCTCGCATGTGAAAAGAATCGCTAATAAGATGATTAAAGAATTAGCTAAACCATTCCAAGTATATGGTAACAAAGTGAGTATATCGGGAAGTATTGGTATATCGCTCATTCCACAAGATGCAGTAAATTCCGAGGACTTAATCAGTAATGCAGATCAGGCTATGTATGCAGCAAAAAATGAAGGACGCAATCAATTTAGATTTTTCTCGTTAGTGGCGGAGAAAGAATGAAAGTTGGCCAATTGAGTGAGTAGCGACGCAAGCAATTGACTTAATTCCATATTAAGTTATTCAGTGCTGATATTTATTGCTATTCAAGTATCAATGCCGCAGCGACAACTCTGCCCTCGCTCATCAATATATTATAAGTACGGCAAGCTGCGGCTGTTGTCATACACTCAAGCGCAATAACGTTTTCAGTCAGTATTTGATAGTTTTTAGGGTGTAAAAACAAATGTGTTTTGCCCGTTCCTAGTAGCACTACTTCTGGCTTTAATTTAGATATTTCTTGAAAATGATCATTATTTAACGTGCTTACATTTTCTGCATTCCAATCAAGAGTGATACTCTCTGGCATGACAATTAAGTTTTGTGCATATCGCTGTTTATTGATCTCAATATAGCTTTCGCTATAGGCCGTGATTAAGTTGTTATTTTCAGCGGTAGTTAAATGTAGTTTCATTGTCTAATTTGCCTTTATTCTCTGAGGCTTAATTGAATCAAAGCCTCATTCTAATGTAAACTAATGCCTTTCACTAATAAGCTTTTTTTAAGCGCGAATTCACGCATTATGCAGCCTTTACATAAATCTAATAAACTTAACAATGTCTGTTACGACATTCGTGGCCCTGTGTTGCAGCGCGCACGCGAGATGGAAGAAGACGGCCATCACATCATCAAGCTTAATATTGGCAATCCTGCCTCATTCGGGTTTGAAGTGCCTGAAGAGATTCAACAGGATGTGATTCGTAATATGGCTAAAGCCGGTGGTTATACCGATAGTAAAGGTCTATTCGAGCCGCGTAAATCCATTATGCATTACACGCAAAGTAAACATATCAAAGGCGTGACCGTTGACGATATCTTTATTGGCAATGGCGTATCTGAGTTGATTGTGATGTCGATGCAAGGCTTATTGAATAATGGCGACCAAATATTGGTGCCAATGCCAGATTATCCTTTGTGGACCGCCGCGGTGACATTAGCAGGCGGTACTGCGCGCCACTATCTATGTGATGAAGAATCTGGCTGGATGCCAAATCTTAAAGATATTGAGTCAAAAATCACGGCCAATACGCGCGGCATTGTGGTGATTAATCCTAACAATCCTACTGGTGCGCTATACCCACGTGAGATTTTAGAGGGGATTGTAGAAATTGCACGCCATCATGGTTTAGTGATTTTTGCAGATGAAATTTACGATAAAGTTTTATACGATGGTAACGAGCATACGTCGATTGCATCACTTGCAGATGACGTTTTGTTTGTTACATTTAACGGCTTATCAAAAAACTATCGTACTTGTGGTTATCGCGCAGGTTGGATGATTCTAAGCGGTGAGAAGAAGCATGCAAAAGACTACATTGAAGGTCTAAATATGCTAGCCTCCATGCGTTTATGTGCCAATGTGCCAGGCCAGTTGGCCATTCAAACCGCTTTAGGCGGTTATCAGAGTATTGAAGATTTAGTCGCTCCAGAAGGTCGTTTGTGTAAACAGCGTGACATTGCCTATGAACTGCTTACTGCAATTCCAGGTGTGACCTGTACTAAACCGCAGGCTGCGATGTATCTGTTTCCGAAGTTAGATCCAAAAGTCTACCCAATTGAAGATGACCAAAAGTTCATCCTCGATTTGCTGTTGGAAGAGAAAGTATTACTAGTGCAAGGCACTGGGTTTAATTGGAAAACGCCAGATCATTTCCGTGTTGTGTTCTTACCAAATGTGGATGACCTAACTGAGGCGATTAAACGTATTGCTCGGTTCTTAGAGAATTATAGAAAAAAGCATGAATCAAAATTAGATGGAGCAAAAGCTTGAAACAGTTAAATGTTGGAATATTGGGCTTAGGCACAGTAGGCGGTGGTACCTATACAGTTTTAAAACGCAATGCGACTGAAATTACGCGTCGTACTGGTGTAGAAATTAATGTTGTACAAGTGGCAGATAGAAATTTAGCCCATGCAAAAGCTTTGGCTACTGACGCTGATGTCACGGATGATGCATTTGCAGTGGTAAACAACCCAGCGGTAGATGTGGTGGTAGAGTTGATTGGTGGTTACACATTAAGCCGTGAACTTGTGCTAAAAGCGATTGCTAATAAAAAACACGTGGTGACAGCCAATAAAGCACTGATTGCTTTGCACGGTAATGAAATTTTTGCAGCGGCAAAAGCAAATAATGTCATCGTGGCTTTTGAGGCTGCGGTTGCTGGGGGTATCCCGATTATTAAAGCGTTGCGTGAAGGTCTTGGCGCTAATCGTATTGAATGGGTGGCAGGTATTATCAATGGTACTACTAACTTTATTCTGACTGAAATGCGTGAAAAAGGTCTGAACTTTGCTGATGTGTTAGGCGAAGCACAGCGTTTAGGCTATGCAGAAGCTGACCCTACTTTTGACGTAGAAGGTATTGATGCCGCACATAAGTTGACGATTATGTCTGCGATCGCTTTTGGCATGCCAATGAAGTTTGAACAGGCTTATACCGAGGGTATTACCAAATTAGAACAGGTAGATATCAAATACGCTGAGGAATTAGGTTATCGTGTTAAGTTGCTTGGTATTACTAAGCGTACCGATCAAGGTGTTGAGTTGCGTGTACACCCAACGTTAATCCCAGAGAAACGTTTGGTGGCTAATGTTAATGGCGCGATGAACGCAGTAGTAGTGAAGGGTGATGCGGTTGGTCCAACACTTTACTACGGTGCTGGCGCTGGTGCAGAGCCTACGGCAAGCGCAGTCGTCGCTGACTTGATGGATGTTGCACGTTTGATCGATGCTACAAATGCACAACGTGTACCATATTTGGCTTTCCAGCCAGAGCAAGTGCAGGATTTAGCGATTTTACCAATCGACGATGTACAAAGTGCTTATTATTTACGTTTACGTGCCAGCGACAAGCCTGGCGTACTTGCTGATGTGACTAAAATTTTAGGTGATCGTAGTATTTCTATTGATGCAATGCTGCAAAAAGAGCCTGACGAAAACGAAACGGAAGCAGATATCGTGATATTGACGCATATTACTGTTGAGAAAAACATGAATGCAGCGATTGCCGCTATCGAAGCACTTGAAGCGATTACTGGTAAGGTAGTGCGTATTCGTATGGAAGAACTTGCAAAATAATGACTAAGCCGTGATTCCATCACAAGCTGAAATCACGGACGTATGAGAGATTAAATGAAATACATATCAACTCGTGGGCAATCGCCTGCATTAAGTTTTAGCCAAATTTTATTGGGTGGTTTAGCACCAGATGGCGGTTTATATCTGCCAGAGAGCTATCCACAATTCACTGATGCTGATTTATCCGCCATGCGGGGCATGTCATATGCGGACTTGGCGTTTGCAATTTTGTCGCGTTTTGTCGATGATATTCCTGCCTCTGATTTAAAAGCGATTATCGATAAAACTTACCGTGCTGACGTGTATGCTTTTACTCGTGCTGGTCAGGATGCTAAAGACATTACGCCAACTTTAAAGCTGGAAGAAAACCTATATTTGCTCAGTCTTTCTAATGGGCCTACTTTAGCGTTTAAAGACATGGCAATGCAGTTGTTAGGTAACCTGTTTGAGTATGTGCTCACTAAAGAAGGTAAGACCACCAATATTTTAGGTGCGACGTCTGGTGACACAGGTTCAGCAGCTGAATATGCGATGCGCGGTAAAAAAGGTATTCGTGTATTTATGTTATCCCCACATAAAAAAATGAGCCGCTTTCAAACGGCACAGATGTTCAGCTTGCAAGATGACAATATTTTCAATATTGCCGTAAATGGTGTGTTTGATGATTGCCAAGATATGGTGAAAGCCGTGTCTAATGATGCGGAATTTAAAGCACAGTATAAAATTGGTGCAGTAAATTCCATCAACTGGGGCCGTATCGTCGCACAGGTCGTTTACTACTTTAAAGGTTACTTTGCTGTTACGCAGAATAATAGCCAAAAGGTTAGCTTTTCTGTGCCATCAGGTAATTTTGGTAACGTATGTGCGGGTCATATTGCACGCATGATGGGCTTGCCAATTGATAAGCTCGTTGTTGCCACCAACGAGAATGATGTGCTCGATGAGTTCTTCAAAACAGGCGTTTATAGCCCACGCGGTTCTGCTAACACCTACCACACATCAAGCCCGTCAATGGATATCAGCAAAGCCTCTAATTTTGAGCGATTTGTGTTTGATTTGGTAGGCCGTGATAGTGATAAGACACGCGCGCTCTGGAGCAACGTGGATAGTGGAAACAGCTTTGATTTAAATGCAGATGGCTATTTTACAAAGATCGCTGATTATGGATTTGTGTCAGGTAGCAGCAACCATGCGCATCGTATGCAAACCATCCGTGAGACTAAAGCTAAATATGATGTGGTGATTGATACGCATACTGCAGACGGCCTTAAAGTTGCATTAGCCTATTTAAATCAAGAAACACCAATGGTGGTACTTGAAACTGCATTGCCAGCTAAATTTGAAGACTCTATTGTAGAGGCTTTAGGCCAAACACCAGAGCGTCCTTCTGCGCTTAACGGTATTGAGTCATTACCACAGAAGTTTACTGTGATGGATGCAAGGGCAGAAGACATCAAAGCCTTTATCGCTAAAAACACTTAATAAGCTGCCACGCTCAATATGTATGAGTGTACAGCTTATTAAATTAATAATGCTGGCAATCGCTATGCGGTTAAGGGCAATAAAAGTAATAGGTTTTTAATTGGGACAAACATGACGATAGCTTGGGTGGTAAGTTAAGAATGAAACAATACATCGACTTAGTGCAACACGTGCTTGAGCATGGTAATAAAAAAGAAGACCGTACTGGTACGGGCACCGTTTCAGTATTTGGTTACCAAATGCGATTTAATTTAGCAGATGGTTTTCCATTACTTACCACTAAAAAAGTACATCTAAAATCGATTATTCACGAGTTACTTTGGTTCTTGCAAGGCAGTACCAATATCGCATATTTAAAAGAAAACGGCGTACGCATCTGGGATGAGTGGGCCGATGAAAATGGTAACTTAGGGCCTGTGTATGGGTATCAATGGCGTAATTGGCCTAAGCCTGATGGCACGCACATTGATCAGATTACACAGGTAGTCAATGCGATTAAAAACAACCCAGACTCACGTCGCCTGATTGTTTCAGCGTGGAACGTTGCTGATGTTGATCAAATGAAACTACCGCCTTGTCATGCTTTTTTCCAGTTTTATGTGGCTCCAGCCTCTCCTGACGAGGCTGATCAAAGATCAAAACTATCATGCCAGTTGTATCAGCGCAGTGCTGACATCTTTCTTGGCGTACCTTTTAATATTGCCTCCTACGCATTGCTCACCATGATGGTGGCACAGGTGTGTGATCTTCAGTTGGGTGATTTTGTGCATACGCTTGGTGATGCGCACATTTACTCAAACCATATGAATCAACTCAACGAACAACTTCAGCGTGAACCACGTTCATTGCCAACGATGCGTATCAACCCAGAAGTGAAGGATATTTTCGGTTTTAAATTTGAAGACTTTACGTTAGAAAGTTATGACCCGCACCCAGCGATTAAAGGGCAGGTCGCTGTCTAATGACGCAGTTATCAATAATTGTTGCAGTTGCGCATGATGGCGTGATTGGTGTCAATAACACCTTACCTTGGCACCTGCCTGAAGATTTAAAGCGGTTTAGAGCTTTAACGATGGGGCATCATATCATTATGGGTCGCAAGACCTATGATTCGCTTGGCCGCCTGCTGCCTGGCCGTACTACGGTGATCGTGACACGTAACGAAAATTACAAAGTAGAAGGTGCGTTGGTTGCTCATTCATTAGAAGCAGCTATTGCCTTATGTGAGGACGACGAAGAGGTGTTCTTAATAGGCGGTGCCGAGTTGTATCAAGCCGGCCTTAAACTCGCACACAAACTATATATCACTGAAATTGAATTAGATGTAGCGGGAGATGCGTTTTTCCCCAAATTAGTCTCTACCGAATGGCAAGAAACTGAACGTGAAGCGCATACATCGGAAAAAGGCTTGAAATTCAGTTACGTTACTTACTTGCGAAAGTGACTTTCGCAAGTACAGCTAAGTATTTCTGTGTGATTGATGCATCAATCAATGTGCATCAGTAAGTAACATAGCCGAAAGTGACCGCTTAAATTTCGGCTATGTAATCATTAGCATTACTGTTCTACACAATCCACGTAGTAAATTGCTTTACCATCTTCCACTTGTTTTACTAGGCCATGTACATCAGTTTCAAAGCCAGGAAAGCGTTCGTTAAATTCACGTGCGAACTTGAGGTAGCTCACAATAATCTTATTGAACTGCTCACCCGGAATCAATAACGGAATGCCTGGTGGATAAGGCGTCAGCAACACTGCAGTAATGCGGCCTTCAAGCTCATCAATCGCCACACGGTCAATTTTACGGTGAGCCATTTTTGCGAAGGCATCAGTCGGCTTCATTGCAGGTACCATGTCTGACAAGTACATTTCAGTAGTAAGACGTGCTACATCGTTAGCTTTGTATACACCATGAATTTGTGCACATAGGTCGCGCAAGCCCATACGTTCATATCGCGGGTGTTTTTGAACAAATTCAGGTAATACTTTCCACAAAGGTTGGTTCTTGTCGTAATCGTCTTTAAACTGCTGTAGTGCCGCTACCATGGTGTTCCAGCGGCCTTTAGTAATGCCGATCGTGAACATGATAAAGAATGAATACAAACCTGTTTTTTCAACAATCACACCATGCTCAGCAAGGTATTTAGTAACGATGGCAGCTGGAATACCAAACTCATCAGAGAAATCACCGTGAATATCTAGGCCAGGGGTGATGATGGTAGCTTTGATCGGGTCTAGCATGTTGAAGCCTTCTGCTAGATTACCAAAACCATGCCAGCTTTCATTGGCTTTTAGCATCCATGCGTCACGCTCTTCGATCCCTTCTTCTGAAAGGTCGTTTGGCCCCCAGACCTTAAACCACCAGTCCGTACCCCATTCTTCATCTACTTTACGCATGGCACGACGGAAATCTAGGGCTTCCATGATAGATTCTTCGACCAATGCGGTACCGCCTGGTGCTTCCATCATCGCAGCTGCCACGTCAATACTCGCTACGATTGAGTATTGTGGGCTGGTAGAGGTGTGCATGAGGTATGCTTCGTTAAATACGTCACGATCTAGTTTGTTGTTTTCCGCATCTTGCACCAGAATCTGCGACGCTTGTGATAACCCTGCTAGCAGTTTATGGGTTGATTGCGTTGAAAATACCATAGACTCTTTACAGCGAGGGCGGTCAGCACCAATCGCATGGTAGTCGCCGTAGAAGTCATGGAACGTAGCGTGTGGTAGCCAAGCTTCATCAAAGTGCAGGGTGTCAATTTTTCCATCCAGCATTTCTTTAATTTCTTCTACGTTGTATAGCACACCGTCATAGGTTGATTGCGTGATGGTCAGCACACGCGGTTTCACCGTTTTGTCGGTTGCAAATGGGTTGCGATCAATTTTTTTCTGAATATTTTCCCAAGAAAACTCGCTTTTTGGAATTGGGCCGATAATGCCAAAATGGTTACGCGTAGGCATCAGGAACACTGGGATTGCACCAGTCATGATAATAGAGTGCAAGACTGATTTATGGCAGTTGCGATCTACCACCACCACGTCACCAGGCGCTACAGTTGAGTTCCACACCATTTTGTTAGATGTCGATGTGCCGTTAGTGACAAAGTATAAGTGGTCGCAATTGTAAATACGCGCTGCATTACGCTCAGAGGCCGCTACCGGACCAGTATGATCAAGTAGTTGACCAAGTTCATCTACGGCATTACACACGTCTGCACGCAGCATGTTCTCACCAAAGAACTGATGGAACATTTGTCCAACAGGCGATTTCAAAAATGCTACACCACCAGAGTGGCCTGGGCAGTGCCATGAGTAAGAGCCATCGGCCGCATAATGCGTGAGTGCTTTAAAGAATGGTGGTGGCAGGCTTTCTAAGTAGGCTTTTGCTTCACGAATAATTAAGCGAGCAACAAATTCTGGGGTATCTTCATTCATGTGAATGAAACCATGTAATTCGCGTAATACGTCGTTTGGGATGTGGCGTGAAGTGCGTGTTTCACCGTGTAAGAAAATTGGAATTTCTTCATTGCGGTGGCGTATTTCCGCGACAAACTTACGTAACTGCTCAATCGCCTCTGGCTTTTCCTCAATAAACTCTTCATCATCAATCGATAAGATGAATGCCGAAGCGCGACTTTGTTGCTGTGCAAATGAGGTCAGGTCGCCATAACTGGTAACGCCAAGCACTTCAGTACCTTCTTCTTCAATCGCTTTGGCAAGCACGCGAATGCCTAAGCCAGAGGAGTTCTCTGAGCGGAAGTCTTCATCGATGATAATGACAGGGAAACGAAATTTCATTCAAATGCCTTTAAATTTTATGGTGAGAGCGACTTTGCAAATTGCCTAGTCGCTTACTCTTAAATCTGTTTTTGTAATAACTAATACTCTTAGGATGATTGTTTCTTACTAGTTCTGTGAAGTCCTATCAACAAGCGTAAGAGCTAATACTAGATTTTTGGTAACGTCACGCCAACTTGACCTTGGTACTTGCCGCCACGATCTTTGTAACTGGTTTCACAAATATCGTCTTCGTCTGCTTCAAAGAACAACACTTGTGCACAACCTTCGTTTGCATAAATTTTAGCTGGTAATGGTGTCGTGTTGCTGAACTCTAGTGTGACATAGCCTTCCCATTCAGGTTCAAACGGCGTTACATTCACAATAATGCCGCAGCGAGCGTAAGTGGATTTGCCTAAGCAAACAGTGAGCACATTGCGCGGGATACGGAAGTACTCCACAGTACGAGCCAATGCAAATGAGTTTGGTGGAATAATGCAGTAGTCTGCGTTTACTTCAACAAATGAATTTGGATCGAAATTTTTTGGATCCACAATCGTGCTGTTGATATTAGTAAATAACTTAAATTCTTTTGAGCAGCGAATATCGTATCCATAGCTAGAAGTGCCATAAGACACCATGCGCTCGCCTGCCGCATTCATTTTGACTTGATTAGGCTCAAATGGCTCTATCATGCCGTGTTGTTCTGCCATGCGGCGAATCCATTTGTCTGATTTAATGCTCATAAGTATTTAAATTATAGAGGTTTAAAGTGAATCGAATTATAAGGCCTAATGGCTGATTATGATAAGTTTTTATAGTACTTAGACATAAAAAAACCTCACAGCGGATTACTAAGCTGTGAGGTCATTTTAGAGTGTTTACTACAAGCTAACTAGTTAGTGTTTATCGCCACCTAATTCAATACTGTAACGCCAGAATTGATCTTCAGATTCAAAAATGACGCTTGATTCTTGAGGGTCGCGGCTACCAGCTGGATATTGGTGTACAGGTGACTTATCTGACATCCAAGCTTTTACCACAGGGTCAACTAAACGCCATTGCGCTTCAACTTCACTGATGTGTAGGTAGAGTGAAGGGTCACCTTCCATCAAGTTAAGCATTAACGACTCATAAGAATCAATGGTTTCATCACCTTGTTGGCGTTGCGGGCCATCAATGCTGAGTGTACGCGTTGCGATATCTAAACCTGGAATCTTCGATTCGATTTCCATTTTGATGCATTCGCGTGGTTGAATATTAAGTGTTAACCAGTTTTGGTGCTGGCCTTCTACCAATTGCATCGGTGCTTTTTTGAAGCGGATTGAAATAGCAGTGTTGCCTTCGTGCATACGTTTTGCAGTGCGTACATAGAATGGCACGCCTTTCCAGCGTGGGTTATCAATGAATAATTTTAGCGCCGCATAAGTTTCGGTGACACTTTCTGTTACGCCGTCACGTGCTAATTCTTCCAAGTAGCCTGTTACGTTCTCACCATGACCGTCGCCAGCTTCTACGCGGCCTGCTTTATATTGTGCGCGGAAAGCGTGTTTGTTAAGGTCGTTCACAGGAATTGGACGAATTGACTCTAGTAGCTTGATTTTTTCAGCACGAATACTCTCAGGGCTTAGGTCTTGTGGTTTTTCCATTGCAACAAGAGCCAAAGTTTGTAGCAAGTGGCTTTGTACCATGTCACGTAGTGCGCCAGTTGCATCGTAGAATGTAGTGCGATCGCCAACCCCTAGTGTTTCGTTGTTGGTGATTTGTACGTGGTCGATGTGTTCGTTATTCCATAGAGGCTCAAACATTGCGTTAGCAAAGCGTGTCAGCATTACATTTTGCAATGCAGATTTACCTAAGTAATGGTCAATACGATAGATTTGACTCTCTTTTAGGTATTTAGTGAGCTCAGCTTGCAATGCTTGTGCACTTGGCAAGTCTGTACCAAACGGTTTCTCAATCAGCACACGGCGCCAGTAGTTACTTTCATCTACAAGGCCAACTTCTGCAAGCTGCGCAACAATCGGTGCAAAGTCAGTAGGGCGTACTGATAGGAAGTAAGCCAAGTTTTGTGGGAATACTGATTCATCAGACAGCTTTGCTTGAAGCTTTTTGAAAGCATCAGGGTCTGTAGGTGGGTTTGAATGGTAGTGGTTACGTGCGATAAAGCGTTCGAACACTTTTTGATCGTAACCGTTTTTGAATTTGGCATCTAACATTCCCTTAACATCGGCTTGCCATGCTTCGCGAGTTACTTCACCACGGCCAACTGAAAGAATCACCATGTGTTCAGGTAGGCGTCCAGCTGCATCTAGGCGAAACAAACCAGGCATTAGTTTGATGCGAGATAAGTTACCACTCGCGCCAAACAGCACCAAGGTACAAGGATCTATTTTTTTTGCCATTATTTCAAACTTTCTTAAATAGGTTTTTGTAAATACTGCGGCTATTTTACATTTGCTAGATTGATTCATAATTTCGCAACTTTATGAATCACTCAGGTTAAAATAGCGCCTTTAATGAATAAACGTAATTATACCGAAAAAGGCAGCACTGTTTTATGCAAACAACACAAACACTTGAAGTTAAATCACTCACTTTAGCTAACAATCAGCATACACGTTGGTATCGGTTTAATTCGCAAGATGAAATCAATCAAGCGACATTAAAGCGTATTCTTCAGGCAGCAGATGAGGCGATTGAAAAATACGGTAGTTTTTTAATTGTGCTTGCTGGAGGCAGTACGCCAAAAAGCGTTTATCAGCTGCTTGCTAAAGAAAACGCAGATTGGGCCAATTGGCATGTTTATCATAATGATGACCGTTGTTTGCCTGTCGATCATGTGGACCGTAATAGCAAAATGGCGCGTGATGCTTGGTTAAATCATGTGGCGATTCCACAAAATCAGATTCATGATATCCCAGCAGAATTAGGTAATATTGAAGGCGCGAAAGCTTATGCGCAAACCTTGGCTGGTGTGCGCACGTTTGATTTGGTGATTCTGGGTTTGGGTGAAGATGGTCACACCGCTAGTTTGTTCCCAAACCAAGCGGTTGATAATAGTGCTGATGCCGTGCCTGTATTTAACTCACCAAAACCACCTGCTGAGCGCGTGACCATTAGCCAAAACCGTCTTGATAATACAAATGGCGTGATTTTTCTGGTGACTGGTGCTGGTAAGCAAGACGCAGTGAATAACTGGTTGAATGGCGTTGCGATTCCGGCCACTTTGATTGCACCGGCTTGTGGTGTGGATGTATACAGTTTTGGTGTTGAGTTTTAATTCAAACTATCTAAACATACGCCTAAAATAATTGAAGCCTAAAAAACTAAAGGATAGGGCACGAGGTTATCGCGCGCTATCCTTCAAGATTCAAAACACTTCAAATAGCTTAAAGTGTTTTGAAGTTGATGCTATGTATTTTGGATCACGATGTTAGGGAACTTTCCACTGTGGTCTAAACTTGAGTTTGCGATTTTAATCGCGGCCTTGCGTGCAATTTCCTTGTAGATATTAGCCACTTTAGAGTCCGGATTTGCAATGACAGTTGGTTTTCCGCTATCAGCTTGCATACGGATATCAATATCCAATGGTAATGCGCCTAATAAATCTACGTTGTAGTCTTTTGCCATCAACTCACCACCGCCAGCACCAAAGATATGCTCTTCGTGACCACAGTTAGAGCAGATGTGTGTGCTCATGTTTTCAACAATGCCTAAAATAGGAATACTGACTTTCTCAAACATTTTAAGGCCTTTACGCGCGTCCAGTAAGGCGATGTCTTGTGGTGTTGTGACGATGATTGCGCCTGTGACAGGTATCTTTTGTGCCAGCGTCAGTTGAATGTCGCCAGTGCCTGGTGGTAAGTCAATTACTAGGTAATCCAAGTCACGCCATTTAGTATCACGTAACAATTGCTCTAGCGCGCCTGTCACCATTGGGCCGCGCCATACCATTGGTGTGTCAGTGTCGATTAAAAAGCCGATAGACATCGCTTGTATACCATGGGCTTCCATCGGTTCCATGCTTTTGCCGTCATGGCTTTCTGGTCGGCCGCTAATGCCTAACATTTGTGGTTGGCTTGGGCCGTAGATGTCGGCATCGAGTAAGCCAACACTTGCGCCTTCAGCGGCTAGTGCCAACGCTAAATTGACGGAGGTAGTTGATTTTCCCACACCGCCTTTACCTGAAGCTACTGCAATAATGTTTTTAACATTCGGTAGCAAGCTTACACCTTGTTGCGCTTTATGCGCGACGATTTTACTGCTGACATTCACGGCAACGCGGCCGATGCCTTCAATGCCTAACAGGGCTTGTGCTACGTGATTTTGTATGTCTGTCATGACAGATTTTGCTGGGTAGCCAAGTACGATATCTAAACTGACATCATTGCCATCTATTTTGATATTTCTTGCTGATTTACTGCTCACAAAGTCTTTGCCAGTGTTAGGGTCTATGCATAGTTTTAAGGTGCTTTGAATGAGTAGTTCTGAAATTGCCATGTTGTAAATTCCTGATTTAATCTTGATTTAATATGGGGTAGCGCTACAAGTCTTGATAACTTGAGTAAATTAATGGGTTATTTTAACTGATTGTGGTGTTGCCTTGTATGTTTTGCATCAAACTTTTGCATAAACTGTATACCAATATTGGTTAATTTCATTTGCATTCTTAAAAACAGTAATCATTGCTGTGTGAACGATGCGGCATTTGTTAGAATGTGGTTTTTAGCTCAATAGATTCATTTATCTCATGGCAACAGCAAATAATCCTCGTAAAATTCTTGTTACTTCAGCACTTCCGTACGCTAATGGCAGTATTCATTTAGGCCATTTAGTGGAATACATCCAAACTGATATTTGGGTGCGTTTTCATAAAATGCAAGGTCATCAAGTGCATTATGTCTGTGCAGATGACACACACGGTACGCCAATCATGCTGCGTGCTGAAAAAGAAGGCATTACACCTGAAACATTGATTGCTAATGTACATAAAGAGCATTCAGCAGATTTTTCAGAATTCTTAGTGCAGTTTGATAACTACTATTCTACAAATGCTCCTGAGAACAAGGAGCTTTCTCAAAGTATTTATAAGAAGTTAAAAGCTGCGGGCAAGATTTCAACCAAAACCATTGAGCAGTTTTATGACCCTGTCAAAAACATGTTCTTACCAGATCGCTTTATTAAAGGTGAGTGTCCTAAATGCCATGCTAAAGACCAATATGGAGATAGCTGCGAAGTTTGTGGCGCAACTTATAATCCGACAGAGTTGATTAATGCATATTCTGCAGTTTCTGGCGCTGCACCAGTGCGCAAAGAGACTGAGCATTATTTCTTTAAATTATCTGAGTGTGAGCTGTTCTTAAAAGATTGGACGCGTTCAGGCACATTGCAAGGTGAAGCTGCTAACAAGATGGGCGAGTGGTTTGAAAATGGCCTGAACGATTGGGATATTTCACGCGATGCGCCTTACTTTGGTTTCGAAATCCCTGATGCGCCAGGTAAATACTTTTACGTATGGCTAGATGCGCCAATTGGTTACATGGCTAGCTTTAAAAAGCTGTGCGCTGATAAAGGCCTAGACTTTGATGAATACTGGGAGAAGGATAGTCAGACTGAGCTTTATCATTTTATCGGTAAAGATATTCTGTATTTCCATGCTTTGTTCTGGCCTGCCACATTAGAGTTTAGTGGTCACCGCAAACCTACACAAATCTTTGCACATGGTTTCTTAACCGTGAATGGCGAAAAAATGAGCAAGTCACGCGGTACATTTATTACTGCACGTAGCTATTTAGATCATATTAAAAATCCAGAATATTTACGCTATTACTATGCGGCTAAATTAAACAGTACGATGGAAGATATCGACCTGAGTTTAGAAGATTTTGTGGCGCGCGTGAATAGTGATTTGGTTGGAAAGTACATCAATATCGCAAGTAGAACCGCTGGCTTTATTAATAAGCGTTTTGAAGGCCTATTAAATCCATCTGCCAATAACGCTGTGGTGTCAGAAATTAAAGCATCGGCTAATGTCATTGCTGAGAGTTATGCAGCGCGTGAGTACGGTAAAGCATTGCGTGAAATTATGCGTTTGGCTGATCTTGCCAATGGTTTTGTTGCGGATAAAGCGCCGTGGGTGATGGCAAAGCAAGAAGGTCAAGATGCAGCTTTACAAGAGGTATGTTCAGATGCTTTGGAAATGTTCCGTTTATTAACATTGTATTTAAAACCAGTGTTACCAAAATTGGCTGGTGAAATTGAGCAGTTCTTAAATATAGCGCCACTTAGCTGGGATGCTGTTGCTACTTCATTATTATCGCAACATCGTATCAATGCTTATGAACATTTGATTACCCGTGTTGATGGTAAGCAAATTGAAGCGATGACTGAGGCGAATAAAGAGAATTTACAAGCAACGCCAACACCCGCGCCACATTCTCAACAGCGCCATGCAGAGCATCAGCAAGCAGCGAGTGCAGAGTTGGCTGAAGCTGAATATATTAGTATTGATGATTTTACTAAAGTAGATTTGCGCATTGCAAAAATCGTCAATGCAGAGCATGTAGAAGGCGCAGAGAAATTGCTTAAGCTTTCTTTAGACATTGGTGAAGATAAGCCACGTCAAGTGTTTGCCGGTATCAAGTCTGCTTATGATCCAGCGACTTTAATCGGCCGCTTGACAGTGATGGTCGCCAATTTAGCGCCAAGAAAAATGAAGTTTGGCATGAGTGAAGGCATGGTACTTGCTGCAAGTGATGAGCGCGGCGGCCCGTTTATTCTGAGCCCAGATGTAGGTGCGGCGGCAGGGATGAAAGTGAAATAAGTAAAACATAAACAAAAGCCCGCATAAGCGGGCTTTTGTTTTATTGCAGCGCATTTATTTGATATTGACCGTAGCGTTAGGCTCTTTGGCTGGGCGATCTGCTTTAATCGATTTTACGATGAGAAGCTTGTTTGATGCGGATGCTTGAGTGGGGCTGGTTTTCGTATTTTTGGTTAATTTTCTATCATTAGACACGAATAGTTGTTTTTTAAGTTTGGTAACGGTTGCCTCGCCAATACCGTGCACATTATCTAGCTGATTGATCGTTTTGAAATCACCATGCTGCTTACGGTAGTCCATAATGGCTTTTGCTTTGACTGGGCCAATCCCTTTTATCTGTTCAAGCTCTGCTTGTGTTGCCGTATTGAGATTAATGGCCGCAAATGCTGCCAGATTAAAGTTTAGCAACAGAAATAAAGCGAGCAGAAAAGTTTTCATAGTTTGGTGTTAGCTAACTGTTTTGCACTCTTGATGGATTGCTTCTAAGGCGGCTAGCGGGTTGGCTGCTTTGGTAATAGGGCGACCTATGACTAAGTAGCTTGAGCCAAGCTTTAACGCGTCAGCTGGTGTTACGATGCGTGACTGGTCATCTTTGCTTGCATTTGCAGGGCGAATGCCAGGAGTCACTAAACAAAAATCCTGACCTAATTTCGCTCTTAATATTTCAGCTTCGAGTGCAGAGCAAACCACACCATCAAGGCCAGCCTGTTGTGTCAGTGTCGCTAAGTTCAATACATGTGTTGCTAAGTCGGTTTGAATGCCGACTTGACTTAACGCTTGCTGGTTCATGCTAGTGAGCACCGTCACCGCAATCAGTAAGGGCTTGTTTGGCGTGTTATTCACAGCCTGTTTAGCTGCTTGCATCATTTCCATGCCGCCACTTGCATGCACGTTCAGCATCCATACCCCTAAATTACTTGCTGCGGTACAGGCTTTAGCGACGGTATTAGGAATGTCGTGGAATTTTAGATCTAAAAATACACCGAAATTTGAGCGAGCTAAGGTCTCAACAAATTGCGGACCTGCACTCGTAAATAACTCTTTGCCTACTTTTAATCTGCAAAGCGCAGGGTCTAATTGCTCAACAAGTGTGAGTGCGCTTGCACTATCAGCGTAATCTAGTGCGACGATGATTTTTGGGTCAGGTTGTTTGGGTGAGTTTAGTGATGTAGTCATGGTGTGAGTAGATTTATTAAATGGCAGTCGGTTCTGATGGGAGCGCTTCCCACGCGTTGCAAGCTGGGCACTGCCAGTGATGGTATTTAGCTTTAAAGCCGCATTGTCCGCAATGGTAAGCGGTTTTGTTGCCAATTGCATGGCGTACTGCCTGTTGCATGAGTTGCGTGTCTTGAAGGGTGCTAAGCTCTGGTTGATTGTTCTCAACAATAGCTCGCGCCTGTAGTAGTAAATCCAATGTGTTTAAGCTAGGCATTTTGATCAGTTCAGTACGTGCCAGTCTAGCGGCGTTTTCAGCACCTTCTTCTACTAAGGTAGCTTCATACAATACGTTGAGTAATGAACTGAGTTGGTATGTTTGTAAGTAAGTGCTTAATAAAGCAAGGCCTTCTGATGTTGCATTTAAAGCGCGGTAACTTGTCAGTAGTTTCGGTGCGATAAGACCTAAATATTCTGGTTGCTGAAACTCTACGCGCTTCCAGGTAGAGATTGCAGCTTTATGCTCACCAGCTTCAGCTTCTAAGTCTCCTAGCAGTACATTCGCCCGCACGCAATTCTTATTAGCACTCAGGGCTAAGTCCAGTTCAAATCTTGCGCTATGTGTGTCATTAGCGAGCTTGGATTTAACTGCCATTTCGCAATAGTAGTGTGAGATTTCAACACGGAATGGCACGCCTGAAAGACGCTCTAGTTCTGTTGCAGCCTTGATTGCACGTTCCCACTCACGTTCACGTACATAAATTTCAAGTAAAGCGCGAAGTGCTGGTTGGCGATAGCGGTCATCGTCCAATGTTTCAAAAAGCTCTTCAGCTCGGTCAAGTAAGCCAGCTTTCAGATAATCTTGTGCGAGCTCTGCTGTTACGGCAAGTTTTTGTTGTGGTTCTAGTTCTTTTTTCGAGAGTAAGTTCAGGTGTAAATGAATAGCGCGATCTACCTCACCGCGTCTTCTGAACAAGCTACCTAATGCAAAATGTAGCTCGAGCGAATCTGTATTGGCTTGCACAGCCTCTGAAAAAGCTTCAATTGCTTTATCGTGCTGATTGGTGATGAGGAAATTAAGGCCTTTAAAGTAGGCGGCGGGCAGGGCAGTTGATTCAGCTAAGAGTTGTTTAAGGTCAACGCGAGCGGCTATCCAGCCTAAGCTAAAGAATAAAGGTAATGCTAATAGCCACCAAAACTCGAATTCCATTTTATTCTACTTTATTAATTGATTAAGGATGTTGCGTTAAATGTGAGTGCTTAATACATATAGCATGCGACATTTAAGTCTGATTAAGAGGTTTAATCTAGCGTTAGCGTTATTTTACCTTAATTGTATATCCCATCATAAAAAAAACGGCAACCAAATGGTTGCCGTTTAGACTGGAACTTAAAAGCAAATGCTAGCTTAAATCCACACGTTCACGTAATTCTTTACCAGCTTTAAAGTGAGGTACATGTTTCTCAGGTACCTCAACTTTGCTACCAGTTTTTGGGTTGCGACCCAAACGTGGTGGACGGTAATTTAAGCTAAAGCTGCCAAAGCCTCTTATTTCAATGCGTTCGCCTGTCGCTAGGTTGTCAGACATTGCGTCTAAGATTGCCTTCACTGAAAGCTCTGCATCTTTCATCACTAATTGCGGAAAACGTTCTGCAAGTAGTGTGATTAGCTCAGATTTTGTCATGCTTATATGCCTTTTTTCTTGATACTAAAATAACGGGCTAATTATTTCTTGCTGTCTAACTTAGCTTTTAACAATGCGCCTAAGTTAGTTGTACCAGCAGCAGCACCGTCATCAGGCATTGGAGCAGGTTCTTTTGTTTTAGCAGATTTAGCTTTAGGTTTAGCATCTGATTTTTCTTCAGAAGTTGCGCCTGAAGGATCAGCAGACAATTGTTTAACGCCTAAAGAAATGCGCTCTTTTTCAACGTCGATTGCCAAGATCACAGCTTGCAACTCGTCACCTTTTTTGAAGTTACGGATTGCTTCTTCGCCAGTTTGAGTCCATGATAAATCTGACAAGTGAACTAAACCATCAATGCCACCTGGCAAGCCAATGAACACGCCGAAGTCAGTGATAGATTTGATTTGGCCTGAAACTTTGTCGCCTTTAGCGTGAGTTGCAGAGAAGTCATCCCAAGGGTTAGCTTGGCATTGTTTCATACCTAAAGATAAACGACGACGAGCTTCGTCGATTTCAAGAATCATTACTTCAACTTCGTCGCCTAATTGAGCGATTTTGCCTGGGTGAATATTTTTGTTTGTCCAGTCCATTTCTGAAACGTGAACTAAACCTTCGATACCTGGTTCGATTTCAACGAATGCACCGTAGTCAGTCAAGTTAGACACTTTACCGAACAAGCGTGTGCTTACTGGGTAGCGGCGTGTTAATGCAACCCATGGGTCGTCGCCTAATTGTTTGATACCTAATGAAACACGGTTTTTCTCTTGATCGAATTTCAATACTTTAGCTTCAACTTCTTCACCTACTGTTAATACTTCAGATGGGTGTTTTACACGACGCCATGCCAAGTCAGTAATATGTAGCAAGCCATCGATGCCACCTAAGTCTACGAACGCGCCGTAGTCAGTAATATTTTTAACGATACCTTTAACAACAGCACCTTCAGCCAATGTACCTAGTAAAGCTTCGCGGTCAGCACCAGCAGAAACTTCCATGACAGCGCGGCGTGAAACAACGATGTTGTTACGTTTACGGTCTAGTTTGATCACTTTCAAATCACATTCTTTGTTTTCGAATGGAGTAGTGTCTTTTACTGGACGTACGTCAACTAATGAACCTGGTAAGAATGCCATGATGCCGTTTACAGATACGCGTAAACCGCCTTTAACTTTACCGCTTACGAAACCTTTAATGATGCGGCCTTCGTTCATTGCATCTTCTAGGTCTAACCATGTTTCCATGCGTTTAGCTTTTTCGCGTGAAAGAACAGTTGAACCGAAGCCGTCTTCTAGCTTCTCAATTGCTACTTTAACAAAGTCGCCCACTTGAACTTCAAGTTCACCTTGAGCATTACGGAATTCATCAGCGTTGATTACGCTTTCAGATTTAAGACCTGCGTTAACGATCACATGATCATTATCAACAGAAACAACTTCAGCAGTGATCACTTCGCCAGAACGCATTTCTTGGCGAGCTAAGCTTTCTTCGAAAAGCGCAGCAAAAGATTCCATAGATGAAGCAGTAGAATTAGAAGTAGAAGCCATTAATTAAAATTACCTAAAATATCCCACCTAGCAGTGGGGTAGTTAAAAAGCTACGAATCGGTGCGATGCGTAGGACGATACCGAGTTTTAGAAACCCAAAGATGGAATTATAACTAAAACATTGAAAAATAAAAGACTATTTACAAATTTTTGCTAATAATTTTGATATAAATAATACTTTTTAAGTACTATTTTTGGCGAAATCAAGATGTTGCAATGTAAACTTGATTCTATTTCGAAATATGAATAGTTTTAAGTTTAATCTGGATAGCCTTAAGTTTTAAGTCAGATTCTCTAAACTTAAGGTTAGATATGCTGTTTTTAGCTAGTTTTAACGTTCTTATAGGCATTTAAAACAGTATTAACGGCGTCTGTGATCCCTAGGTTGTCAGTTTCCAGCAATATTGCATTTTCTGCCATCACTAAGGGAGCACTGGCTCGGCCTTTGTCTCTTGCATCGCGTTCTTGTAAGTCTTGCAAAATATTTTCATAGTTAGCTGGCTGATTTTTGCCTAGCAGTTGCTTGTAGCGACGTTCTGCTCTAATTTCAGTTGATGCGGTAAGAAATATTTTGAGTGGTGCAAATGGGAAAATCACTGTACCCATGTCACGGCCATCAGCAACTAAGCCGGGAGCTTGATGAAAGCTATGCTGTAAGTCAACTAAGGCAGCTCTTACTGATGCATGTACTGCAACTTGTGAAGCACCTTTACCCATCAATTCTGTGCGAATCTCATTTGAAATGTCATGATCGTTTAAGAGTATCTGATCGTTTTTGAATTTGATATTGAGTGTTTTTGCACATTCAGCAACGGCGTTGGCATCATTCCACGCAATGTTATTTTGTTGCGCAGCAAAAGCAACAACGCGATATAGCGCACCTGAATCTAAATAGGCAAATCCAAGTTTATCTGCAACCAATTGTGCGACGGTACCTTTACCTGAAGCGGATGGACCATCGATGGTAATGACTGGGATGTGTTGCGCTGGTGTTGTGTTCACTTGCATTTTATTCATTTGTAAAATTTATCGTAGCGTTAATAACAATCAATTAGATTTAATTGTTGCTTGGGTGGATGATAGTCTCATTGCAATTAGTAATTTCTGGAGAGCAACATGGCTAAAACATTTTCATTTGCGATTTTACACTTTACCGTCGCATTTACGGTAGGTTATTTATTGACAGGTAGCGCTATGGTAGGCGGTATGCTCGCTGTGATTGAGCCTGCTTGTAACACGGTGGTATTTCACTTTCATGAAAAAGCTTGGAAAAAGTTTTCTGAAGCTGATCCTAAAATGCATGCAAACGCAGTGAAGGCTGGTTGGCTTCATATTCATTAATTATGAGTAATCAATCACATTATTGCAATGAAGCCATGTTGATTTGGATGCTAGATTTAAGCGATTAATTTTTTAAATTCGGCGAAATAGTTAGGGAACGTTTTAGCCACACAATTGGGGTCATTAATGGTAATAGGTACGCCACCTAAACTCACTAGTGAAAAACACATGGCCATGCGGTGGTCGTCATAGGTGTCAATCACTGCGTTTGGAGTCAATTGTGCTGGTGGCGTGATTTTAATGTAATCAGCACCTTCTTCAACAATCGCACCTACTTTGCGTAGCTCTGTTGCCATGGCGGAAATACGGTCAGTTTCTTTAACGCGCCAGCTTGCGATATTACGTAATATGCTAGTGCCTTTTGCAAATAAGGCCACAATTGCGAGCGTCATCGCTGCGTCTGGAATGTGGTTGCAGTCAATATCTATAGTCTTGATATTGGCTGCTTTAGTTGCAGTAATATGATTATCACCGTAGTTGATATTGCCGCCCATCAGCGCTAGTGCATCTGCAAAACGTACATCGCCTTGAATGCTGTCTTTACCTAATCCAGCTACCGTTACATTGCCTGCAATTGCACCTGCTGCCAAAAAGTATGAGGCGCTAGACGCATCGCCCTCTACAAAAATTTCTTTGGGTGAGATGTAGTGGCTGTTGGCAGGAATGATGAAACTTTGCCAGCCATTACGCTCAACTTGAACGCCAAATTTTGCCATGAGGTTGAGTGTAATCTCAATGTAAGGTTTGGAGATTAGCTCACCTACGACTTGAATGGTGGCTTGTTGGGTAGTCAATGGTAATGCCATTAGTAGCGCGGTTAGAAACTGGCTAGATACATCACCGCGAATCTTAATCGGCTTGGATAAGTCAATTTGAGGCTGAGCAATTTTTAATGGAGGAAAGCCATCGTTGCCTAAATATTGAATATCGGCACCTGCTTGTTTTAAGGCATCCACTAAGTCACCAATTGGGCGCTCATGCATACGCGGCACGCCAGACAGGACATAATTGCCACTACTGAAAGCTAAGGCAGCAGTCAATGGACGGAACGCAGTACCTGCATTGCCTAAAAATAAATCTGCATTTTTGTTAGGAAAGTTGCCGCCACAACCAGTTACGCGCCATGCGTTTTCAGCAAAGTTATCTAGTTTTACGCCTAAGATTTGCAAGGCTTCTAGCATGCGTGATGTGTCGTCAGATGCCAGTAGGTCGCGTATTTCGGTAGTGCCATTAGATAGTGCCGCAAGCAGTAATGTGCGGTTAGAAATACTTTTTGAACCTGGTAGGGTAATGGTGCCTTGTGCTTGGCTGCTGGCTGCGAGTGTAAGTTGTTCCATGGTTAATTCTTTAGCTTTAGGTGATTACGCATTAAGTGTGTAATTTTTGAAATTTACAGTCCTTAAAAAGTTATTGTTCTTTAAATTTTTTTGTTCTTTAAAAATTATTGCTCTTTAAGTTTTGCCCAGTTGTTGCGAGCCGTACTGGCACGCTCAAACAAGGCATGTAACGCATCGCCGTCATCATGTTCCAGCATTTGTTTTAGTCGAGATAATTCATCTTGGTATGCTGTGATTTCATTCAGTAATGCAGTTTTGTTTGCCAAGCTAATATCACGCCACATTTCAGGATGGCTACCTGCAATACGCGTAAAGTCTCTAAAACCGCTAGCTGCAAATCCAAATAGTTGCTCTGCATTAGCGCGTGATGCAATGTCATCTACCAACGCGAAAGCGAGTAGATGTGGAAGGTGGCTAACGGCGGCAAAGATACCATCGTGTGTTTCTGCTGGCATTTCAGTGACATTTGCACCGCAATTTTGCCATAGTTCACGTACACGTTGGACTGCGTTCTGGTTAGTGTCGAGAGTCGGTGTTAATACTACGTTTTTGTTGATGTATAAATCTGCCGTAGCTGCTGTCACACCGCTTTTTTCTGCGCCCGCGATTGGGTGCCCACCAACAAATTGAGTAAATTGCTCTCCTAGGATTTCTTTAGCACAGGCGAGTACATCACTTTTAGTGCTGCCAGCATCAGTCACCACGGTATCTGCATGCAGGTGAGGCTTAATGGCGTTTAGAATCAGCGGTGTTTGTGCCACTGGTGCGGCAATTAATACGATGTCAGCATGCAAAAGTGCTTCAGCGATGTTGCTGCTTGCCGTATCAATGACGTTTAAATCGATGGCTGTTTGCAGACTTTCGCTAGATCGACCAACGCCTACAATTTCTGCCGAGCTTCCTGCTTTTTTTAGTGTAGTTGCAACAGAGCCGCCGATGAGACCTACGCCAAAAATAACGAGTTTTTTTAGAACCTGATTTTTCAAAGCATATTCATTCTTTTATCAATATGCCTAATTGTAGCATTGAACCTTATTACTCTGCTTTAGCTAAAGTGGATGTGTTTACTTGATCCATTCGCCGTCGATGAGTTTTTCTAGTGGTTGATAATTTTGTTTATAAGCCATTTTTTTGCTATCTCTAATCCAATAACCTAGGTAAAGGTAAGGTAGACCAAGCTCTTTAGCCCAAAGTGTTTGCCATAGCACATTGTAAGTCCCGTAGCTGGTCGCAGTATCTTTAGTTTCATAAAAGGTATAAACCGCTGATATGCCATCCCGAACAATATCGATAACACTGACCATTTTAAGTTGTTCGTTTTCACGAAATTCAACCATGACGCTTTCTACGTTGGATTGGCATAAAAAGCTTTGGTATTGCTCAACATCATTTTCTTGAGGTGCTGTTTCATCTTGTATTTTTTCTTCACTATGACGGGCACGTTGATAGCTTACGTACAGATCATAGTGCTCTTCATGAAAGCCTACTGGCAATATGGCGGTGGTGAGGTTGTTGTGTTGTTTAAAAGCGCGTTTCTGGCTACGGTTTGGACTGAATTGATCTAAAATGATTCTGACTGGTATGCATTCTTGACAGCTTTCACAATGGGGTCTGTACGAAAACTTACCGCTACGTCTAAATCCTTGTTGAATCAAGCCGCTATATACTTTTGCATCGACCAGATGCTGTGGTGCTGCAATTAAACTTTGTGCCATTTTGTTTGGCAAATAGCCACAAGTGTAGCCTGTGGTGACATAAAATTGCAGTTTTTGCAGTGGTGTATCGCTAGGTAAACTCATGGCAAAAGTATAATCCTAATTTTCAATCAAGGTTGCTAAGCTTGGTGTTTTCCACACTTAATTATCTGTCAGTTTAGTATTGATAAGCATTAGCTAATGGTCAATTTTTCTAGTCGAGTTGCAAACTCTTCACGGTTGATTTCACGTGCGCCAAAGCTGGATAAGTGTGCTGTTTTCATTTGGCAGTCAATCAGCGCTACGCTTTGCGCTGTTAGGTGCTGCACTAGACTTACAAATGCGACCTTGGAGGCATCAGTTTTGTGATGAAACATGCTTTCACCATAAAACATATTGCCTATGCGTACTCCATAGCAACCGCCGACTAATTGGTTATCGAAATAAGCCTCTGCTGAAACTGCAAACCCTGCCTCATATAATCTACAATAGGCTTCAATAATATCTTGTGTAATCCAAGTGCCAGCTTGTTGAGACCGTGTGGTAGCGCTACAGGCAGTGATAACCTCGCGAAATGCAGTGTTGAATCGAACTTCGAAAACTTTTTTCTTCAATGTTTTTTGTAACGAGTTTGATATTTTTAGCTCGTTTGGAAATAACACCATGCGTGGGTTAGGGCTCCACCACATAATGGGTTCGCCATCACTAAACCATGGGAAGATGCCTTGGTGATAAGCTGCGAGCAAGCGCGGTAGAGATAAATCTCCGCCAATCGCGACTAAACCATTGGGGTCTGTCAGTGCTTCGGTGAGCGGTGGAAAGTCACAATCACCATCAATACTGGCAACTCGACCATTGGGTAGTTGATAATATCCGTGGCTCATAAACTTTGGTCTTGATTCTCTTGTCTTATTCGTATTATGCTAACAGTGTAAGGTAAGTATGTTGCTTAGATATACCATTTGAACGTAAGTTTAGATATCTAAATTTCAAATATTAGATAATCATACATATTGATGAAATTGTTTAGGTCACCTTTTTTAAGAGTTTTCGTAGTTATGCTACTTGCTGTGTTTGTTACAAATACAGTTTACGCGGCGGGAATAATGACGTCTAAACCTTTTGAAAATGTAAAAGAAAGTATTGTTGTACAACATCAGGATCATTCACAAGATGCAGCACATTGCCACAATCAAGACAAAAGTGCTGATCAAGATGTTGATGTGCATAGTCGTTGTAATCAATGTCATCATTGTTTTGCTTGTTTTTCTGCGCTTCCACAAGCGCCATTAAGCGCAGTTGCTATTAAGCCTAAAATGGTTTTGGCGGTTTTATTTGCGCCAATTTATCTATCCCCAGTTACTATTCAACCGCAAAAACCCCCTATTCTTTGAGATTACAGCCTAGCGTATGAGCATAGGCTGTTTTTTAGCTATGCTCATCGTTTTAGCGCACTTTAACGAGTGTGTATCGATGTTTGTGGATTCTCACCACAAGCTTCTGACTGAATATGGAGGTTGTATGAATAGGGAACAAAAATTCTTGAATGAATTGCACTCCCCCTACAGGTTTATTGCCTGTGTTTTTACTGGTTTATTGCTCACAGGATGCGCCACTTTTTCTCAAGATGGCGGCCTAGGTGAGGTGAAGTCTGTCGTTCAAAAGCATATCAAACAAGAAGTTGTTTGGCCAAAATCAGCGGATGAGCAAGCGACTATCTCTACACGCGTTGATGAGATGTTGGCGAAGCCAATAAGCGTTGAAGATGCAGTACAGATTGCATTACTCAACAATAAATCCTTACAGAGTTCGCTTTATGATTTAGGCATTGCCGAGTCTGATATCGTGCAAGCAGGCCGTTTACCTAACCCCAAGTTCTCAATGTTTTATGCACGCAATCATGGTGAGTATAAAATTGAGCAGGCGCTCACGTTTAATATTTTTTCATTAGTGACAATGCCTAAAGTGTTGGAAATTGAGCGCCAACATTTTGAGAAAACCAAACAAGATGTCGCGCTTAATGTGTTGCGATTGGCATATCAAACAAGGGTTGCATATTTCAATGCAATATCCACTCATCAACAGCTTGATTACAGCTTGCAGGTAAAACGTCTGCAGAGGCAAGCGCTGAGTTAGCAAAGCGTATGAAGCGCGCTGGTAACTGGAATAGTCTTGAGCTGGCAAGGGAGCAAGGGTTTTTTGCTGATGCGGTTTTGGGTGTGCTGGAAGCTAAAAATCAGCAGATACGTGCGCATGAGGCATTGTCTCGATTATTAGGGGTATCTGTAGAAAAAATAAAACTACAGAAACTATTACCTGATCTGCCAAAAACGACGGTTGAGTTAATGAAGTTTGAGCAAGGCGCTTTTGAACAAAGGCTGGATTTACAAGCGATGCGGTTAGAAACGCAAAACTTGGCAAAGCGTTTAGGCTTAACTAAGGTGACAAGATTTATCAACGTTTTTGAAATAGGCCCTGCCAGAGTGTTAGAAGGGCGGCGAGGCGATGAATACAAAAAAGGCGTTGATTTGTCTTTTGAGCTACCTTTGTTCGATTGGGGTAGTGCAAAGGTAGCGCGTGCCGAGGCGAGCTATATGCAGGCGGTTAACCGTACCGCACAAATGCTGATTGATACGCAATCTGAAATTAGAGTGGCCCATAATCACTACTTAGCTAGTTATGAAATTGCTAAGCAATATCGAGACGAAATTGTACCTTTGCGTAAAAAAGTATTGGATGAGAACCAGCTACGTTATAACGGTATGCTGGTGAGCCCATTTGAGCTTTTTTCAAGCGCGCGTGCTCAGGTAGATAGTGTCAATACTTATATTAAAAAACTACATGCATTTTGGCTAGCAGAAGCGGGGCTGCAAATGAGCATGATAGCGAGTGTTAATTTGATTGAGGGAAATGAATAATGGATACGCCAAAATCAACAAAAAATATAACAAGGCGTGATTTTTTTAAGTTGGCTGGGGCTGGCATTGCATTAACCGCTGTCAATAAAGTTGCCCTTGCTGCATTACCTGAAATAGTAACAGCTGAAAAAGCTAACACCCAAGCGCCATTGCATCCAGATAATGGGCGACCATATAACCCTGTGGTAACGCTGAATGGTTGGAGCCTGCCTTGGCGGATGCGAAATGGTGTTAAAGAGTTTCACCTTGTGGCAGAACCAGTGATACGTGAAATGGCGCCAGGAATGAAAGCACATTTATGGGGTTATAACGGGCAAAGCCCTGGGCCTACCATCGAAGTGGTAGAGGGTGACCGTGTTCGGATTTTCGTGACGAATCGACTTCCTGAAAAAACCAGCGTGCATTGGCATGGTCAGCGTGTACCTAACGGCATGGATGGCGTAAGCGGCTTAACTCAGCCCGCTATACCACCAGGTAAAACTTATGTGTATGAGTTTGAAGCAAAGCGGGCGGGTACTTTTATGTACCACCCTCATGCAGATGAAATGACACAAATGGCGATGGGTTTAATGGGTAGTTGGGTGACACACCCCAAAAATCCAAAGTTTATGCAAGTTGACCGTGATTTTATCTTTTTACTCAATGCCTATGATATTGAGCCTGGTAGTTACACGCCGAAAACTAACACCATGCTGGATTTTAATCTGTGGACATTTAATAGCCGTGTTTTTCCTGGGATTGACCCTTTGGTTGTGAATAAAAATGACAAGGTAAGAATAAGAGTGGGAAACCTCACGATGACCAATCATCCGATACATCTGCATGGCCACGAGTTTCAAGTAACTGGCACCGATGGCGGATGGGTGCCACCATCAGCTAGATGGCCAGAAGTCACCACGGATATTGCGGTCGGGCAGATGAGAGCGATTGAGTTTGTTGCAGATGAGTTGGGTGACTGGGCTTTTCATTGTCATAAAAGTCACCATACCATGAATGCAATGGGCCACGATGTGCCAAATATGATAGGGGTTAAACAGCATGACCTTGTAAAAAAGGTTGGTGATTTATTGCCAGATTATATGGCAATGGGTGAAACAGGCATGGCGGAAATGAGTGAGATGGCGAGCATGATGGAAATGCCCTTGCCTGAAAACACATTGCCGATGATGACGGGGACGGGGCAATATGGTGCCATTGATATGGGCGGGATGTTAACAACGCTAAAAGTGCGAGAGGGACTTGCTAAAAATGACTATCAGGACCCTGGCCCCTATCAGCATCCTAAAGGGACGGTAGCTTACGAGTACGTTGGTGAAGTGCCTGCTGTGACCAGACCACCAGCGACTGATGAGCAATCAGCAGTGGAGGTTCAAGTGCGCAAACCTTCAGGGCATTCAGGTCATTAGCATTGTCAGGGCATTAGTATTTAGCGTATGTTGAAAAATGCTAATGCCTTTTCACCAAAATACCAAAGTGCAAAAAAGAACACGGCGAAATAAATCACCGTGATGATGAGCCAAAAGAATGCAATCAAGTACATGAGCCCATCATCTTCAAGTTCACCGATGCAGTAAAACAGGATGGCTAAGCCAGGGAGGAAGTTATTGAATGGCAATACCCCAAAAGGGATTGCCATCAATCCGCCAGCTGCCAATAAGATAAAGCCACCAATTTTCTGACCACGCCTTCCTTCTGCGATTAGTGGATAGCGTGGCTTACTAATTTTTCTGCATAAACCTAAAATCTCTATGCAGACTTTAACTAGCATTCTCCAAGTTTTCTCATTAAATTCAATGGCTAATATTTTCTTTGGCAATATGGGAGATTCATGACCACGTAACAATTGCCAGCCTAACGTGCCAAAAGCGATTCCCCCAAGTACAGTGAATGGACCTAGAGGGATAGGTTGCAGAAATGGCAGTACCAGAATGATGCAAATAAATGCATAGCCAGCTTCATCTAGGGTATCTAGCGCTTCGCCTACCGTTAAAGGCTTGTCTTTTGCTTTTTCTGCGAATTGATGCAAAGTTTGTACTAAACTTTCGTAGCTGCGCATAAGTTTTTGTCTAGATTCATGGATGGTATGTGCTTATATTGTAAGTAATAATGCGGGTTATAGTCTTTAAAAAGTGATATTAAATTTATTTAGTTTGCATTCCATAACGATTGAACTATAAAAAAGCTTTTTAATCATATGATTAGCGCGTAAAATGCGCGCACTTTTATCGATTTATAGCAGATACCTTGGAACAATATTCAACAATGTTAGCAAAACCTATTCCTAGCTATCGTCCTTACTGGGCGAAGCGGTTTGGGCCTGCACCAATTTTACCGATGTCGCGCGCAGAGATGGACGCTCTTGGCTGGGATAGTTGCGACATCATTTTGATTACAGGGGATGCTTACATTGACCACCCTAGCTTTGGTATGGCTTTAGTTGGCCGCTTGCTAGAGGCGCAAGGCTTTAGAGTAGGGATTATCGCGCAACCAGATTGGCAAAATGCCAATGCGTTCAAAGTATTAGGTAAGCCTAATCTTTATTTTGGGGTCACCGCAGGCAATATGGATAGCATGGTGAATCGTTATACTGCAGATAGAAAAATCCGTAGTGACGATGCCTATACGCCAGATGCCGCAGCTAATAAACGTCCAGACCGAGCTGTGTTGGTATATAGCCAACGTTGCCGCGAAGCATATTCTGATGTACCTTTGGTGATTGGTAGTATCGAAGCGAGTTTACGCCGTATTGCCCATTATGACTATTGGTCTGACAAAGTACGTCGCAGCATTTTAGTGGATTCTAAAGCTGATATTTTATTGTATGGAAACGCAGAGCGCGCTTTAGTTGAGCTTAGTCACAGAATTGCGAAAGGCGAGAATATTGCCGATATTCAAGATATCCGCGGCACCGCTTTTTTACGTAAAAAGATTCCAGAAGGTTGGAGTGAGATTGAAAGCACCAAGCTAGACCGTCCTGGTGCTGTAGATAAGCCAGTTGACCCTTATGAAATGAAAATGGGTAAATCAGACGCTAGCTGTGCAGCAGATGAAGCAAAGGCTAAAACAGAGTTGCCTGATGGTGTTAAGGCAATTGAGGTTGTGCCTAACCTAAGATTAAAAGCAGCAAAGGCTGATAGAACTAAGCAAGTGGTACGTTTGCCTGCGTATGAAGAGGTCGCTAATGACCCTGTGCTCTATGCCCACGCATCAAGGGTGTTGCATTTGGAGGCTAACCCAGGCAATGCGCGTGCTTTAGTACAAAAGCATGGCGACCGTGAAGTCTGGCTGAACCCGCCACCTATCCCGCTCACCACTAAAGAAATGGATTACGTGTATGACATGCCTTATGCACGCAAACCTCATCCTGCCTATAAAGATGCAAAAATCCCAGCATGGGAGATGATACGCTTTAGCGTCAATATCATGCGCGGCTGCTTTGGCGGCTGTACGTTCTGTAGTATTACTGAACATGAAGGCCGCATTATTCAAAGCCGTAGTGAAGCTTCTATTCTTAAAGAGGTAGAAGAGATTCGAGATAAAGTGGATGGGTTTACTGGGGTGATTTCAGACCTAGGCGGACCTACTGCCAATATGTATCGGATTGCATGTAAATCTGAAACGATAGAAAAAAATTGCCGTAAGTTAAGCTGCGTTTATCCAGGTATATGCGAGAACTTAAATACCGATCATAGTGCTTTGATACAGTTATATCGTAAGGCGCGCGCTATCAAAGGCGTGAAGAAGATTCTCATCGGTTCTGGTTTACGCTATGACTTAGCTGTGAAGTCGCCAGAGTATGTCAAAGAATTGGTACAGCATCATGTTGGTGGATACCTGAAAATCGCGCCAGAGCACTCAGAAGAAAATGTGCTGAGCAAAATGATGAAGCCTGGCATGGGTGCTTATGACGAATTTAAAGCCATGTTTGAGAAGTACAGTGCAGAAGCAGGTAAGAAGCAATATTTGATTCCGTACTTTATTGCGGCGCATCCTGGCACGACAGATGACGACATGCTGAACTTGGCTTTGTGGCTAAAGAAATACGACTTCAAATTAGACCAAGTACAAACCTTTACCCCTACGCCAATGGCGATGGCAACTGCGATGTATCACTCAGGCAAAAACCCCTTGCGTAAAGTGACGGCAGATTCTGATGATGTGCCTATCCCTAAAGCAGGTAATGTACGTAAGTTACATAAAGCATTTATTCGCTATCATGACCCTAATAACTGGCCGATGTTACGCGAAGCACTCAAAAAAATGGGCCGTGATGATTTGATTGGCAGTGGTAAGCATTGTTTGATTCCAGCCTGGCAACCACTTTCCACTAAACCTGTGACGACGGTACGCGGTGAGCAGTTGGAGCGAACTGTGCGTCCTAGAAGAACCACAGAGAAAAAACGTAAATACTCTTAGGCAATTCTGCATGAGAGTGGTGTGACTTTAAGGTGATTGATGCTTAATTTTTGTAAATCCCTCATTTATGCTTTATTGCTGTCTTTACTAAGTATTACAGCTTTTGCTGAGCAAGGGCTGTTCTGGAAAGCCGAGTCAAACTCGAGCAAGCCCATTTACTTGTTTGGTACGATTCATACTGACGATAATCGGGTCACTGAGTTCTCCCCTCGAGTGATAGAAGCACTAAAAGCTGTCGATGTTTTTATGATGGAAGTTGAACCACCTAAAGACACTAGTATTTTGCAGATGCAAGATGCTAATCTCAGCACTATCTTGAGTGCACAGGAGTTGGAACAGGTATATGTATTAGCAGATTTTCATGTGATGCATCGAGATGCCGTGTTGCGTACAAAGCCTTGGTTGTTAGCCGTGGTCTTTGATTCACCAAGACCATTAACCCCTTACGCGCAAGATAATTTACTAATGCGTTTGGCTGAAGATTTAGGTAAGGATGTCATTGGCTTAGAAACGGCTGATGAGCATTTTTCTGTGATGGATGGCTTAACGCTTGATGAGCAGGTGGCTTTTTTACGCAAGGTGTTAAGGCGTAGTCAGAAAACTAAAGAGCGAGATTACGAGCAGCTAGTAAAAGCTTATTTAAAAGGTGATGCAGATAAGCTGAGTGCCATGAATGATAAGATGACAGGGAGTATGCTTCCTGCCGAATTGTGGGCGCGTATGCGTGTTAAATTGTTAGACGAGCGTAACTTGGCGATGGCTGAGCGTATCCTAGCTAAAGCACATGATAAAAGCTTGTTTGTGGCAGTAGACGCTTCACACCTAGCTGGTAAAACTGGGCTTGTGGCTACACTGAAAAAAGCTGGTTACAAGATCAGCGTAGTTAAATAATTACTAATCTAACCGCACTTATTGCGTCACATGACGCCCAGCTTCGTAATTGACCACTTCTGGCGACTGATTTACATAAATCAATTTGTCTGTATCAAATCCAAGCTCTTTAGCTTGTGCAATTAAATGTTGCTTAATTGGGTAGGATAGCTGTGGCGTGCGCGAAAGAATCCAGAAGTAAGATTTGTCTGGGCCGCAAATCATTACGTAGTTGTAATATGGTTTATCCAACTCAATAATGTTGTACGCGCCATAAAACGGCCCAAAAAACGACACCTTCAGTTTGCCAGTGTTAGTTTTGTCTGCATTAACGGGATCAATAAAATAGGCTTTACCCACTGCTTGTTCCCACTCTTTGGTTTTTGAATTAAATCCACGATTAATTACTTTAATTCCGCCATCATCACGCAGGCTGTAGGTCGCTGTGACATTATCTAGGCCTCGTTCGAAGCTATGATCTAGTCGTGCAATCTCATACCAAGTGCCTAGATATTGGTTGGCATCAAAGCTTTCAATCACTTTTACATTGTCGGGTACACTCATGCATGAAGATAGTAGTAAGCAGCTTGAAATAAGTAAGTGACGTAATGAATTATTGAGTAGTGTCATCGTGAGCAAATTCTAATATTTTATAGTTAGTCATCTGACCATTAAGTGGTTTAAAAATTCTATTGATCATTATTTAAATAATTGACTGACATTAATCTGGTTTTAACATCCACGCAAACAGTGAAGATCGCATGACTTCTTCTGCTGACATATCAATTGGCATTAACCAATCACGCGGCACAAAAACAGTGTAACCACCAATCATATAACCCATCGGTAAGTAGACAGCTACACGGTCACCCTGAATAAATCCATCAGGCAAACCATCTGTATTTTGTCTGGTAATTAAGCCTACCATTTCAAGCGCATGTCCAGGAATCTTTAAGGTAACGGCTTGCTGAGAGCTGCCTTTTTTATGCGGTGAAAAATAATCAGCAAAACTTTTTAATGATGAATAGATGCTTTTTACAACTGGTAGGTTTGTAAAGGGAAACTCGATCAGCGATAGCACTTTGTATATATGTTTGTGTGACACAAGGTAGCCGAGTAGGACGATACCGCCCAAACCTAACACAAGACCTAGGCCTGGGATGTAGAAATCGCCAATGATTGGGCGTACCCACCACATGGCAATTTGCTCTGCCCATGATAGGAATGTAAATAGCAGGTATACGGTAAGCCCTAATGGTAAGGCTGTAAGTAAGCCACGAAAAAAGTATTGATAGATGCGCTTCATCGTACTCCTAGTTTAAATAGTGTTACTGTTTGAGCGATTGATCAGATGCAGTTTGTTTTATCACTATATTTGCGTTATTGCTATGTTACAAACTGGGTTGGTAATAAGTGATTAATTTTGATTTTCTGCTTTTAATGCATTGAGGTCGGCTTCACTTAACCAGCGCCATTCACCAAGCTTTAAATCTTGCGGTAACTCCAAACGCCCAATTTTGATGCGTTTTAATGCCTCTACACGGTTGCTAATCGCAGCAACCATGCGTTTTACCTGATGGTATTTCCCCTCTGCTAGCGTCATGTGAATCACGTGGTCGCTTACTTTTGTGCAGGCGAGGGCTGCAATCGGAGCATCCTCATCAATTAATTGTACGCCCTTCAAAATATGAGCAATTTGCTCATCACTTACGGCGTGCTTGCAAGTCACTTCATATACTTTAGGCACCTTGTGTTTCGGTGAGCTCATGCGATGGATAAACTGGCCATCATCCGAAATCAAAATCAGCCCAGTGGTGTCTTCATCCAATCGGCCAATACATTGTACGCCTCTCTCAACCAGCGGGTGTGGGAGTAAGCTGTAGATGGTTGGGTGATGCTGAGTTTTATGCGAGCACTCGTAATTACTTGGTTTGTGCATCATGAGATAAGATTTTTCACGATAGTCCCATGCCTCACCTTTAATTGTGTAGTGCAGGTTTTCTAGCTCAAATGTTGCATCAGGGTCATCGCAAGGTTCACCATTGACCGTCACTTCTTCGTTGATGACTAGAATGCGGCATAGCTTGCGTGCCCCAAATCCTTGGTTGTGTAGAATGCGTTCGATAGAAAGTTTTTTAGCCATAGACGCCATTATAAAGCACAAACAAAAACGTCCGTACGGTTAAGTGCGGACGCTGGAATAAACTGGATTATTTCGTACAGAGTTTTGTGCTATTTAATTAATTCAGCTACATTAAAGCTTAATCTGGTTGACTAATAGTTTTGTAAGCCACAGCACCAATGACAGCGCCAATGGTAGGTGCAATCCAGAACAGCCATAGTTGTTGTAATGCGATGCCACCTTCTATCAGTGCAGGGCCAGTGCTACGTGCTGGGTTGACAGATGTGTTGGTGACAGGGATGCTGATTAAGTGAATGAGTACCAATGTAAAACCAATGGCTAATGGTGCTAAACCTCCGGGTGCGCGTTTGTCTGTTGCGCCCATGATGATAAATAGAAACATTGCAGTCATGACTATTTCAATGATTAAGCCTGCCATCATGCTGTAGCCGTGCGGGGAGTGTTCAGCGAAACCGTTAGACGCTAAGCCACCAGCATAACCCTCCATGCCACTTGCAATGGTGCGAATCAGCAATGCAGCCAAAATAGCGCCTAATACTTGCGCAATAATATAGTGAGGAAGTTCTTTAGCGTTGAAACGGCCGCCTGCAACTAAGCCAATAGAAATAGCAGGGTTAAGATGGCAACCTGAAATATGGCCGATGGCATAGGCCATGGTCACCACTGTTAAACCAAATGCGAATGAAACGCCAAGGTAACCTAAGCCTAACTCTGGGATGCCAGCAGCAAGCACTGCGCTGCCGCAGCCGCCTAATACCAGCCAGAATGTGCCGATTAACTCAGCAAGTGAACGTTTTGATAATGACATAATTCCTCCGATAATATAACGATTATTAGATTTTAAATGGACAGCATGCATATCAATTGCCTCGCTAATTTACTGCAATCATGATGTGACTACAAGCAAGATTAGGTTAAACTAGGCCTTTAAATTGTAAACAATCGTCATATGTCTTTTAAGCACATCGTCTCACGCGACAATCCAGTTTTTAAACAACTTAAGAAATTTGCGGATAACGCACGAGAGCGCCGTGCTGAAGGCAAAACACTGCTGGATGGCGTGCATCTTATTGAATCCTATATGGCTACGTTTGGTGAGCCAGATTTGGTGATTATTCCAGAAGGCAAAAGTACCGTGGAGGCAACAGGGCTGATACAAGCCTTAGTCGATATACCAACCATCATGTTGCCTACTTTGATGTTTGCAGAGTTAACCCCTGTGACTAACGCAACAGGTATTTTGGCGTTGGTCAAAATACCGCAATTGCCTGTTCCAGAGATGCCAGTATTTGCATTAATGCTAGAAGATATACAAGACCCAGGTAATATTGGTAGCATGTTGCGCACAGCGGCTGCAGCGGGTGTTGAAGTGGTGTATTTAAGTACTAGCTGCACTGATGCGTGGTCACCTAAGGCGTTACGAGGCGGTCAGGGCGCACAGTTTGTGCTGCCGATTGTCGAGCGTGCAGACTTAGTGAAAACATTGCAAGCATTTGAAGGAAATAGCTACGCAACTGCGATGCAGGGAGAGTCTCTTTACTCACAAGATTTATCTGCACCCACTGCGTTTGTGATTGGTAACGAAGGTGCAGGATTACGTAGCCAGACGATTGCTGCCACAACCAAGAGGATTACCATTCCGATGGCGCAGACATCCTTGGGCTCGGTTGAGTCTTTAAACGCCGGTGCAGCTACGGCTGTTTGTTTGTACGAGCGTATGCGGCAAGCAAACTTAATTTAGCACTATCATGACGAATTTTAGGGTCAATAATATGCCAATCAAACTTAAACAGTTGAAGTCTAAGTTGTTCGGGTTTAGTCTGATAGAAATGATGGTAGTCGTCGCTATTTTAGGCATATTAGCGATGGTGGCAATTCCATCAAGCATGAGCAAAATTATTAGGGAGCAAATAACAGCCGCTATGCCATTGGCAGATATTGCTAAAGCACCTATTGCCGCAGCTTGGTCAATTTCTCAGGTGATGTTGGCTGATAACGCAGAAGCTGATCTACCTAACCCAGATAAAGTGGTGAGTAATTTTATTAGTGCATTAGAAATTGATAACGGCGCTATTCACATGACTTTTGGTAACAAAGCCCATCCACAAATTAAAGATAAAGTACTTACTTTAAGACCAGCCGTGATTGAAGAATCAAAAGTAGTACCGGTAACTTGGGTGTGTGGTCATGCCAAGGCACCGGAAAATATGACAGTAAAAGGTGAAAACAGAACTAATATTTCATCTGAGTTTTTACCACAACTATGCAGATAAACTTAGTTCTAATTGTGGTTCCCTTGTTATTTGATTAACAAAGCTGTTGTCCAAGCCTGCTTAAGTTTAAATGTGCTTGTTTAGATGAGTTAATGTATCTTAGCGCTTGCTTTCGTTGCAACTTCAGTCACCATTAGTTGCGTTGCATCTACTTTATCAAAGCTGTAGTGTGCATTGCAGAAGTCACAATTGACTTCAATTTTTCCTTGCTCTTCGATAATGCTTGTAATCTCTTCATTGCCTAGCATACGCAGCATGCCTGAAACGCTTTCTCGAGAACAACTGCAATAAAATTTTGTATTACTTGCTTCAAAAAGACGAACATCCTCCTCATGGAACAAGCGTTTTAATAAAATCTCTGTTGGCAGATTAAGTAGTTCATCGTCTGTAATAGTGCCAGCTAAATGACCGATACGGTTCCATGCATCTAGATCTTGAGAGCTCAAGTCTTCTGTTTGTGTGATTTGATTCATTGTTTCAGGTAGTTTTTGCAACAACATACCGGCTGCAGAGTTTCCATCGCAATGTAGCCAAATTCTGGTATCAATTTGCTCAGAACGTAACATGTAGTTTTCAAGAATAGTACTTATGCTATCCCCCTCAAGCGGTACGATGCCTTGATATGCTTGGCGCCCATCTTTGGGGTCTAGCGTAATCATAAATTGCCCATGAGCGATGAGGTCAAATAAGTTCTGCTCATCCGATACTTCACCTTTCCACTTAGCTGTGGCGCGAATACCAAACTCAGAATTACACTCTACAACGAGTAGTTTTAATGCACCTTTGCTTTGAATTTGCAGTACAAGTGAGCCACTCATTTTGAGCGTTGCGGTTAGTAATGCACTAGCAGCCATTAGTTCACCAAGCGCACGTTTTAAACCCGCTGGTAAATGCTGTTTATTGAGCGCTAGTTGTAGCGTACTTGTTAAATTAACAAGGTTGCCACGTATTGGTGTGTTTTCAAATACAAAGCGTTGGAGAGTGTCTGGTAATTTATTCATCATCGCATTTTAACAGTTGCGCCGATGATATAAAAATATTTGCTTGGGATTATTTAATTAAGAACTTGTATGAGTAGATAGGTAATGACAATTACGTGTATTAGTTAGAGTGTAGATTGTTGTTAATTATTTGAATGGAATAATAGTGTTAGAACGTTTAATAAATCGTTTAATAAATCGTTTAATAAATCGTTTTGGTAGATAGCTAACTTAAAATTTACTATTTGTTTTAAACGACTATTGAGACTTAGTGATGAAATTGGCCCAACCATTCTCTTAAGATGGTTGGGCCAATTTTTAGGGCAGTATTACTTTTTTAACTGATTAGAAGTTGTAAATCATCGTTGCTCTACCAGTGATTGGAGAGCCCGGTGTGATGTTGTTGTTGTTATGTGCATACAGCGCATACTCTTTATTAGTTAAGTTTTCGATGTTCAATTGCAGTTGCAATTTATCACTTAACTTGCCAAAAATAGCAGCATCGTAGCGCGTGTAACCAGGTAACAATGTGCTTTGTGAGGCGGTAGGTGACGCTGCATACATTTCTGATCGGCTAATCACACCAAGAGCGACAGCCCACATTGGGTTTATTTGATATTTGTTCCACAATGACAATGTACGATCAGGTGTTTGTGCTAATTCCGCGCCTTTGTTGATGGTGTTGTTAGCATTCGCATTTACTTGTTGTTTAGTCACTTCGCCATCTTGAAGCGCTATACCTCCATATATGCTCCACTTATTAGTAATGTTTCCAGTTAAACCAAGTTCAATACCTTTTGTTTCCTGACCATCTAATAGCATTGATATACCTGTATTGCTTGGGTCGGCTACTTGCACATTCTCACGTTTCAATTGGTAAATTGCTGCAGTAAACGCTAAGTTGGAATTTAAATCCAATTTCGCGCCGATTTCGTAGTTTGTAAACTTCTCAGGCTTAAAAGTTGAATTAGTTACAGTTAGTGAAGTTAATTGGTCGCCAGCACGGGGGACGTATGAAACACTGTAGTTTGCGTAAAGCGATACAGGCTCTAAAGGTTTGAATATTAAACCAGCACGTGGCGACAGTAAGTTGTCGCTAGCTTTGATTATATTTCTGTTTTGTACATCAGTGTAATCAGTATCAAAGTTATCATGGCGTAATCCGACAATCGCTTGCCATTTAGGGGAGAGTTTAATTTGGTCTTGAACAAAAAATCCCGCTACAGTAACGTCGCTTTTTTGGTCTCTGCTTACTGTATTGAACGCAATGTTTGATACGAAAGGATTGCTAGCAGAAACAAGAGGTGTTAAATTTTCACCGCCAGTTGGAGTTAAGCGTTTATTAGTTGTGTCTTGAACAGAGAATTCTGCACCTGCAAGTAACTTGTGCTCAGTAGCACCTAATTTAGCTGTGTAGGTAATATCAGTCTGATTAATTAAATTTTCGCGAGTAGTATCATCACGATACGCGCCTAGTTGTATTTGACCGTTGCTTCTGACTGCGCCAGCTGCGTATACGTTTTGATAGAACTTATCATAATGAGCGTAACGTGTACTATTTTTTACAGCAATACCATTATCAAAAGCGTGTTCAATTTTTGCATTAAATGCGATTGTTTCTGTTTCCGTTGGACTCAAGCGTGCATTACCAAAAAATTGGTCTTGGTCACCAATTTTATATGGGCGGCGATTGAAATCTGGATTAGCTACGCTAGGGTTAGCATTTATAGTACCTGATGATGGTACACCACGATCTGCAATACGTTTGTCCTCGAAGAACTCTGCACTTAACACAATTTTTGTTTTATCTGAAGGGCGAATGGTAAAAGTTGGTGTAAAGCCGTAACGCTCGATATTCACTCCGTCACGGTATGAGCCTGAATCTTCATAGACTGCATTCAAGCGAAAAGCAACTTCATCATTTAATGCTTGCCCAAAATCTCCGCTTATACGCTTAAAGTTGTATGCGCCATAGCTAGCAGTAACTTCACGGATTGGATCCCAGCCAGCTTCTTTTGTCACACGGTTAATAGCGCCACCTGCGCCACCGCGACCGAAAGCCATACCATTAGGACCTTTAAGGACTTCAATTCGGTCTGTATTGTAGATATCACGATACGTTTGTACATCATCGCGGAGTCCGTCTAGGAAAAAATCTCCCGTAGTTGCATTGCCACGAAATACCAGTGCGTCGCGGTTTCCTTCACCTTGCGCGGCCGTTACACCAGGCACATATTGCACCGCTTGTGAAATACTTTGTATAGATTGGTCTTTAATTAAGTCTTGTGGAATCACAGAGATAGATTGTGGGGTATCACGTAACTCAGTATCTGTTCTGGTGGAAGATGTAGTTTTTTTCGCGTTATAGCCTTTTACTGGGCGTGTGTCGCTTAATGCTGGTGCAACGACATCAACTACTTCAAGTGTGATTTCTGCATTGGGTTCTGCTGATGCAATTAAAGGATTCACCATTAATATAGCGCTAGTGCCGATCAAAACACTATGAATCGCTAATTTTAATTTAGATACTTTAAATCCATCGTTAGGTTGTTCATTTGCAGGAATCTGCTTACCAATAAACTGCATTGCTATCTCCGTGTGATTTTATATTTAATATTCTGCAAATTTTAACACAAATGAGAATTGTTTCCATTCATAAAATAATCAAAATGTGCAATGTCTTTGATTTTTATTAAATATTAATGGATGGTTTGTGACTGATTTTCGAAAGTTGCCAGTTTGTGATTGCCCATTCCCAGATTTCTGAGAGGGTACTTTGCTTAATTGATAAAGGAGGATTTTGTCCTAAAAATACAAGTGCATCAAAGATTAGCTGAGGTGCGTGCTCTTTCTTAATTGGCTGCGCAAGGTTTTGCTTACTAAGTTTATCGCCGCTCTCATTTACCACAAGAGGAATATGTGCATAATCTAACTTATTAAAGCCCAATAATTGTTGTAAATAGATTTGCCTAGGCGTTGAGTTGAGTAAATCTGCACCGCGCAAAATATGGGTAATGTGTTGTGATGCATCGTCTACCACCACAGCAAGTTGATAGGCGAATAAGCCATCAGCACGTTTTAAAACAAAGTCACCAATGTCACGACTCAAAAGTTGCGACTGGTGGCCTTGTATTGCATCATTAAAGCTTATCATTTCGTCAGTCACTTTGACACGCCAAGCATGCTGACTGCGTAATTGAAGCATGCCATTTCTACAGGCGCCTGGGTAAACTAAGCCTTCAATGCCATTGTTTGCAGAGTCGGCGATCTCTTTGCGTGAGCAACTACATGGGTAAATAAGCCCCTTACGTTGCAGTTGCTCAAATGCTTCTTGATATAGTGATGTACGCTGACTTTGGTAGACCACTTCATCATCCCACTGAAAACCAAAGGCGACTAATGTGTGTAAGATATCATCAGCGGCACCTATCATTTCGCGAGGTTTGTCTAAATCCTCCATGCGGACTAACCATTGGCCTTGGTTAGCTTTTGCTTCGCAGTAGCTCGCAACAGCGGCTACCAGTGAGCCAAAGTGCAGCGGGCCGGTGGGCGAAGGGGCAAAACGACCAACGTACATAAATCTGGCTTAATTGACTGCTTGTAGATAAGGCGGAATATGCCAATAGCCTAGTTGATTACCTAGCAGCATAAGATGGCAATGGAGGCGATCATTGCCATTGGCACTTACATCAAATTCGTAAGTGCGCAAAAACTGTACGTGTCCGCGACGGTTGCGTCCAAGCCAGATTCTGCTACATGCAACTGACTCATCCAGTAGCTGCAGATTAAACCTTGCCGCAAGTTCACTGCCCAATAATATTGCGCGCTCGCGTTTATTTAAACTATCGATCCAAAACCAGCCGATGCCTAACAATATAACAATTAAAATGGTTTCCATTAACTCGTGCTCATTCTATAAAGGTTCTATTTCCGATTCTTTAGGTTCATCTTCATGTAACGATAGGCTGTCAAAATTTGATGAGTTGTTTGTTGCCCCTGCGTGCTTACCATGCAATTTGAATCGAAGTCTTAATTCATTGATAGAGTCAGCATTACGCAGAGCATCATCTTGAGTAATGCGGCCTTCTTCGCATAAATTAAAGAGGGCTTGGTCAAATGTTTGCATGCCAAGTTCTGTAGATTTAGCCATGACATCTTTAATCATGTTTGTCTCACCTTTTAGGATAAGGTCAGAGATTAGGGGTGAGTTGAGTAAAATCTCAATGGCTGCACAACGGCCACCACCTGTTCTTGAGACTAAACGTTGTGAAACAAATGCACGTAGATTGAGTGACAGATCCATATGCAATTGTGCGTGACGCTCTTCTGGGAAGAAATTAATAATGCGGTCAATCGCCTGATTGGCGCTGTTCGCGTGCAAAGTGGCCATACACAGGTGGCCAGTTTCTGCAAACGCTAAAGCAAACTCCATCGTTTCTCTATCGCGAATTTCACCAATTAAAATAACATCGGGTGCTTGGCGTAATGTATTTTTGAGCGCATTAAACCAACCGTTAGTATCTCTGCCAACTTCTCGGTGTGTGATTAAGCAGTTTTTACTTTGGTGCACATATTCGACTGGGTCTTCAACAGTAATAATATGCCCATAAGTATTTTCATTTCGATAATCAATCAATGCAGCCAATGTTGTTGATTTGCCTGAACCTGTGCCTCCAACAAGAATGACCAAACCACGTTTTGTTAACATGACGTCTTTTAATGTGCTAGGTAATCCTAAATCATCAAATTTTGGGATTTCAGTTGTAATGGTGCGTAGCACCATGCCTACTTTTTCTTGCTGAACGAATACATTGACACGGAAACGACCTATCTCTTTAGGCCAAATGGCAAAGTTACATTCTTTCTCAATCACAAACTCTGATCTTTGTTTATCGTTCATCAATGCATCAGCAAACGCTTTGGTGTGCTCTCCTGTCAGTTTCTGTTGCGTGACTGGAGTCATTTTCCCATCAATTTTCATCGCAGGAGGAAAATCTGCAGAGATAAATAAGTCTGAGGCTTTTTTATCAAGCATGCCGCGTAGAAGATTGTGCATGTAATTAAGCGCTTGTTCGTTTGTCATTCAATAAACCTTATCTATTGGGGTTACAATATGCCACGACTTAATCCATAATTAAACAAGTCTTCAAGACCGAATTAGTTGTTGAGCCAATTGTGTTTAGCTCAATTGTAAGCGAACATTCGTATCATCTTCCATTGTTTCATATGATTAATGATAAGAGCCACCACTGAATGAATGAAATGCGTGAAAAAGAAGCTATCGATGCTTATCTTAAATTGTTGCAAACTAAAGGTGCCAGCAGTGGGTTGTTGCATAAACGATCCTTGTTTTTAGATCAATTGGCAACAAATCTTAGAGGCCATGCGCCAGATGGTGAGTCTTATCGAGATGTAGTTGAAACAGTGATGGAGTCAGTTCCTGCTGATTGCTGGCATGATAGTCTCACTACAGCTCGTGAATTTTATCCGTTTTGGGTGAAAGACTTTAAGGCGATAGCAGCGATTAACATTAATCCTGGATTTGACGTGAAGCCAACTGATTGGAAGCCTGTTCAAGCAACATTAAAGTTATTATCAGATAGTTTGGAAACAGAAAAGTTTGAAGCTTCAGAGAATTGGCCATTAAAAGCCTATACCCAAGCGTTACGCTTTGAAGGGGCAGAACAGTCCTTAGTTGATACTCGCATTAAACTGGCGAAAATTATACTAATTCGCTTGCGTACGGCCCCAGATAAAGATAATAAAGCCTATCGTGTAGCAGTTGACCTTACCTTGCCGCTGTTCACGATTAAACATAGCCGACGCTTATTTTTAGTGGTGGTGCGTGAGTTCTATCATTTTTGGTCTGGCAATCCTAATGCTGCTAGCATGGTACTTAAAGAAGGCTCTGGTAGCACACTCATATAAATATCTACTCCCAGCTCAAAGTGATTTTTGCACAAAGTTAGTGCAATGCACTCGAGTGTGCACGTATTGTGTGCACACTATTCTGTGTATATGATTTGATTCTTATATAAAACAATAAGTTATGTTTTGGCTTGATATTTGCTTATTGTGCGGGGCTTAAAATATTTATAGGTGATTGAAATGGAAGCATTAGTCTCAGCAAATGATGTTTTATTTGTATTGCTTGGCGCCATTATGGTGCTTGCAATGCATGCAGGTTTTGCCTTTTTAGAAGTCGGTACAGTTAGGCATAAAAATCAGGTCAATGCATTAGTAAAAATCATGGTGGATTTTTCAGTATCTACCATTGCATACTTCTTTATTGGCTATAGCATTGCTTATGGCGTAGATTTTTTTAGTGGCGCCGAAGTATTGGCCGCAAAAAATGGTTTTGATTTAGTTAAGTTTTTCTTTTTACTGACATTTGCAGCAGCGATTCCTGCGATTATTTCAGGCGGTATCGCAGAGCGAGCAAAGTTTAACCCTCAAATGTTCGCGACTTTTGCACTTGTTGGCTTTGTATATCCGTTCTTTGAGGGAATTGCTTGGAATAACCACTACGGCTTGCAAGATTGGTTAAAGGTGACAGCAGGCGCGTCATTTCATGACTTCGCTGGTTCTGTTGTAGTACACGCAATGGGTGGTTGGATTGCATTGGCTGCTGTTGTATTGTTAGGTGCACGTAATGGCCGTTACAGTAAAGATGGCCGTTTGCACGCTTATCCACCGTCAAATATTCCATTTTTAGCACTAGGTGCATGGATACTGACAGTAGGCTGGTTTGGCTTTAATGTAATGTCAGCGCAATCTATTCAAGGTATTACTGGACTGGTGGCAGTGAACTCCTTGATGGCAATGGTGGGTGGCACGTTAGCTGCCTTGATCATGGGTAAAAACGACCCAGGTTTTGTACATAATGGTCCATTGGCTGGCTTGGTCGCAGTATGTGCTGGTTCTGATTTAATGCACCCTTTGGGCGCATTAGTGACTGGCTCTATTGCCGGGGTGTTATTTGTTTGGACATTTACATTAACACAACAACGCTGGAAAATAGATGATGTATTAGGTGTGTGGCCACTACACGGGCTATGTGGAGCTTGGGGTGGTATTGCTGCGGGTATTTTTGGTATGAAAGCGTTGGGCGGTATGGGTGGTGTTAGCCTAACTTCTCAGTTGATTGGCACGGCTACAGGTGTTAGCGTCGCGCTGATTGGTGGCTTTATTGTATATGGGTTATTAAAAATGCTTGTTGGTATTCGTCTAACTGCAGAAGAAGAGTATGACGGTGCAGATTTGACCATACACAAAATTCCATCTACGACAAATGACTAGTTTTAATTAAAATGTAATAGCACTAAAATAGAAGACAGGCTTTTAGTAAAAGCCTGTCTTTTCACCATAAAAGAGAGTATTACTTACTAAGTACAAAGTTGGTTAACAACTATTTTATAAAAAATCTGTAGTGGATGTATTTCTCTGAGCAACCTCTCTTTAGCTAAGAAAAATCATAAATTTATCGTTCGCTTGATGCTGATATTGGATACATATTGGGTTTAATCAAATCTTTATCTCAAGTACTATGGCAATTGCTGTGCATAGTTTTTGGTTTGCTAGTGCACAGTAATCAAGTGCTTGCGATAGACTTGCAGCCAGGTGAGATTCGTGCTCCAAAACCTGATAGCAATGTGCTGATGCTTTCTTATCAGCAAAGTGAACGAGGTGATCGCTATCTGGATGGAGATAAGCAAGCAGGACGCCCTGAAATACATACGTCACAATTACAAGTGCGAGTGGGTCACTCTTTTGAAGTAGCAGAGTATCCTGCGCTTTGGTACGTACAAACACCAATTGGATATGTGCACCCAGAAGGCTCACTTTCAAAACAACAGGGTGATAGTGGCGTTGGTGATACCACTTTTCTTTTGGCTTTTTGGCCTTATACTAATCACGAGTCAAAAACATATTTTGCTACCGGCGCTTACCTTACAATTCCTACCGGTAGCTATGATCATGAGCGTACTTTTAATGCTGGACAAAATCGATATGTAGCAGCGTTACAGGCCGCTTATCAGGCCCCTCTCATCGGCAATTTGAATTGGATGGCAGCATTCGATACCGCTTGGTTTGGTGAAAATGATGCATTTGGTGCCCAGCGTAAAACGCTTTCACAAGCTGCGATGCATACGACACAAATAGGGTTGCAATATATACTCAACACTCGTTACTCAGTTGGGGCAACTTATTTTTATACCGCTGGTGGGGAAACGAGAGTTGACGAGGTTAGACGTAATGATAGAGCGGAATTGCAACGTTATCAAATGACTGCGGCAGCCAATTTTTCTTTTGGGCGAATCACTTTGCAATATGGCGCTGATATTAAAACTAATAATGGTTTTATCGAAGATTGTCGCTACATATTAAGATACACCAAAGTTTTTTAGTGTTAGTTATCTCTTGGTATCCTGCTTTATTTTCCAAATCAATTAAGGTGGCCATGTTAAAATCTGCGCATGATTTATAAATTATTCACAGATTAATATGGCACGCTTTCACATCGTTATTCCAGCAGCTGGCATTGGTAATAGAATGGAAACGGCAATTCCTAAGCAATACTTACCAATTTCTGGTAAGCCTATGATTTCTTACAGCATTCAGACTTTTTTTGCATCACCTCGTATCGCAAGTATTCATTTAGCCCTAAGTGCAGAAGATTACTTTTGGCGTAATTTAGAACTGGCGGCTAACAGTCGGTTACAGTTGCATTACACAGGTGGAGAAACGCGCGCGCAAACTGTATTGAACACCTTGTATGCTATGAAGTCGCAAGTTGATGTAGATGATTGGATACTTGTGCACGATGCAGCTAGGCCTGGGCTAACATTAGCGTTGTTAGATACATTGCTCGATAGCTTAGAAAACGACGCGGTTGGCGGGCTACTTGCGTTGCCGCTAGCTGACACATTGAAGCAATCTAATGCGGATGACCGTGTAAAAACTACGATTCCTCGTGATGGTTTATGGCAAGCGCAAACGCCGCAGATGTTCCGCTATCGTTTATTAACCAATGCATTAGAAAACTTTGACGGTGTCCCCACGGATGAGGCACAGGCGATAGAAGCACTGGGTTTTGAACCTAAGTTAGTGACAGGGTCACTAAGAAACATGAAAGTGACCTATCCCCAAGATATGGCATTGATGGAACTATTCATACAAAAGGAAATAGTCTGATGAGAATTGGTCATGGATTTGATGTACACGCCTTAGTTGTCGGTCGAAAGTGCATCATTGGTGGCGTGGATATCCCCTTTGATAAAGGGTTGGATGGGCATTCAGATGCAGATGTATTGTTACATGCAATTTGTGATGCCTTACTGGGTGCGGTAGCGCTTGGTGATATTGGTAAGCACTTTCCGCCTACAGATATGCGTTATCAAGGCATTGATTCTCGTCAGTTACTTAAGCATGTAGTGAGCTTGGTTAAAAATAGTGGCTATGTAGTCGGCAATATTGATGCTACTGTGATGTGTGAAGCACCTAAGTTGGGACCACATACTGCAACGATGTGTGAATATATTGCCGCAGATTGTGGTGTTGAGGTATCACAAATCAATGTTAAAGCCACCACCACTGAAAAGCTTGGCTTTACTGGGCGTGGTGAAGGTATTGCAGCTGAAGCAGTATGTCTGTTGCAGTCTATTTAAACGCAGACCGAAAAGAATCCTATGCTGCGCTGGTTTGAAAATCTATTAAATCCATTCCCTAGTAACGAAATAGCTCCTCCACCTAACGCACTATGGCCATTTTTATGGTCCTGCACTCGTGGTTCGCGGTTGTTTATTCTGGTCATGACATTCTTCACCGCAATGATTGGTGGCTTTGAAGCAATGCTGTTCGCTGTGATGGGTAAGGTCGTTGATTGGCTGAGTAAAACCTCACCAGAGCTGCTATGGCAAACAGAGAAGCATCGATTGTTGTTATTAGCTGGCTTGCTGATGTTTAGTGCCATATTAATTGCTGTGCAAACGTTGATTAAGCATCAAACTTTGGCAGGAAATTTTCCAATGCGTCTGCGTTGGAACTTCCATCGTTTAATGCTCGGTCAAAGTATGAGTTTTTATCAAGATGAGTTTGCTGGCTAGTGTCTGCGAAAGTGATGCAAACTGCTTTGGCGGTGCGTGATGTGTGGTTTATTGTTGCGGATATCTTAGTCTTTGTGGTGATTTACTTTGTCACCATGGTAGCAGTCGTTGGGCATTTTAATGCGATTGTCGTTTTGCCATTTTTGGTTTGGGTGGTCTGCTATGTGATTTCACTCAGCTACTTTGTGCCACGTTTAGCTAAAGTTTCACAAAATCAGGCAGATGCTCGCTCCTTAATGACTGGGCGTATTACTGATGCATACACCAATATCAGCACAGTTAAATTGTTTTCACATGCAGGGCGTGAAGCCTATTATGCGAAGTCTGCCATGAGCGAGTTTTTAAGCACTGTGCACAAACAAATGCGTTATGTGTCGGGTGTGGAATTTACCAATCATATTCTAAATATGCTATTAGTGATTGCAACTTCAGGTGTCGCATTATGGTTATGGACAAAAGGTGAGGTGAGTGTTGGTGGTGTTGCTGCCGCAACTGCTATGGCATTACGTTTAAATGGTATTTCACATTGGGTGATGTGGGAGCTTACTTCACTCTATGAGCATATAGGCACAGCACAGGATGGCGTTAACACACTTTCGTTAACGCAGCAGATTGTCGATAAACCCGATGCAAAACCTTTAATAATCAGCACGGGTGAAGTTAAATTTGATCAGGTAGATTTTGCGTATGGTATGCAGAAATCTGTATTGAGCGCACTAAATCTTACCATTAGGCCTGGCGAGAAGGTGGGTTTGGTAGGACGTTCCGGTGCTGGTAAATCTACGATTGTTAATTTGTTATTACGTTTTTATGATGTTGAGCATGGTCGCGTATTAATTGATGGGCAGGATGTGCGTGATGTGACGCAAAATAGCTTGCGTAGTCAAATTGCCATGGTGACACAAGATACATCGTTACTGCATCGTAGTGTGCGCGATAACATCTTATATGGACGCCCAAATGCGACTGAAGAGGAAATGGTTAAGGCTGCAAACCGCGCAGAAGCGCATGAGTTTATTTTGGGATTACGTGATGCTAAAGGGCGTGTAGGATACGATGCACATGTCGGTGAGCGAGGCGTTAAACTGTCTGGTGGTCAACGTCAGCGCATTGCAATTGCCCGCGTGATATTGAAAGATGCGCCAATTTTACTGTTAGATGAAGCAACTAGTGCGTTGGACTCTGAAGTGGAGCAGGCGATTCAGGCTAGCTTATATGATTTGATGCAAGGGAAAACTGTTGTGGCAATTGCGCACCGCCTATCTACCATTGCCGCGATGGATAGACTGATCGTGCTGGATGAGGGCAGAATAGTAGAAGAGGGTGACCATCAAGCGCTGATTAAACAAGGCGGCCTCTATGCAACTTTATGGGCACACCAGAGCGGTGGTTTCCTAGGAGATAGCTGACTTATTAAACTTTAGGTGATTGGTATGACTGACTGAGCATTTGCAATCAATATGCAAATGCTCATTTCATGGACACTTTAGAACTATTGCGTCTGATTTGATACTAGAAATCTGTTTAAGCGCGTTCTCTTACTACTAAGCCCTGAAGTCTGCCTAGCGTTTTTGAAAAAGCTAACACCTCTTCATTAGGAATTTGTCTAATGGTTTTTTGCGTAGCCGTATCAATCACTTTTACAATCATGCGCCCAGCTTCTTCATCCATCGAGAACTGAACTGTTTGTAAAGCAGGTGCCACTAATTCATTTAGTTTATTTACTGCGGCAGTTAGCATCGCTTTATTCGCTTCAGTTGAGGTTCTATTTTCGGTAGTTTCAACTGACTTAAGCGCAGGACGATTAGTGCTGCTACTTTGTGCAACAACTCTAGCCTCTGTCGTTTGTTGAGGTGCGATTGGCATTTTTATGCCGCCGTAAGCATCTAATGAAGAATTGAACATGGGTTAGCCCTTATTATTGCGTCTTAAATCTTTATTGGTTAATAAATTAAGTTAAATCTTGCCGTATCTCATAGGTCTTTATCGGCAGCGAATTTGGATAATTTAGGGTAAATGCAAAAAATAATTAAAATAATCTCAATATTTTTTTAATTTATTTACTATTCAATAGGTTACGACTTGAATATTTTTCATTTAATTTTGTTTTTTTATATTTTATTTGATGAAAATGACTAAAACGCTATAATTTCCTAATCAAATTACAAAAAATACTTCGGAATCTACCCTTGTAAATTTCAGATACCCTCACTTGGTTTTTTAAAAATCTTAGTTTTTTAAACCTAAATACTTGCAGGTAGTGCTTAGCTAAAAGTTAAGCACTAGTTCGCACATACTCGCTATATCACGGAATAAAATATGAATTCATTACGTCTGGACTGGTTTTCCAATGTCCGTAACGATCTGCTTGCAGGTCTTGTTGTTGCACTTGCGCTCATTCCTGAAGCAATTGCATTTTCAATGATTGCAGGGGTTGACCCAAAGGTAGGGCTTTATGCCTCCTTCTCTATTGCTACGGTAATTGCCTTTGTCGGCGGTAGGCCAGGGATGATTTCGGCAGCCACGGGTGCAATGGCACTTGTGATGGTGCTGCTAGTGAAAGAGCATGGTTTACAATATTTGCTGGCCGCAACAGTACTCACTGGGCTGCTACAAATTTTAGCTGGCTGGTTTAAGCTGGGTTCATTAATGCGCTTTGTTGGACGTGCTGTCGTTGTCGGGTTTGTGAATGCGCTGGCAATATTAATTTTTATGGCGCAGTTACCAGAGCTTACTCATGTAAGTTGGGTGGTTTATGCAATGGTGGCTGGTGGATTAGGCATTATTTATTTGTTCCCATATCTCACTAAGGCAATACCATCACCATTGGTCACTATTATAGTGTTAACGGCAATTTCATTGATGATGGGTTTAGATATTCGTACCGTGGGTGACATGGGTCAGCTGCCAGATAGCTTACCAATATTCTTAATTCCAGATATCCCATTGAATTGGGAAACATTACGTATTATTTTCCCTTTTTCTGCGACATTGGCAGTGGTTGGTTTGCTTGAGTCTTTAATGACAGCTTCAATTGTGGATGATTTAACTGATACTTCAAGTAATAAAAACCGTGAGTGTGTTGGGCAAGGTGTTGCTAATATTGCTACTGGGTTTCTTGGTGGGATGGCAGGTTGCGCTATGATTGGCCAGTCTGTGATTAATGTAAAATCTGGTGGTCGCGGGCGACTTTCTACTTTAGCTGCTGGTGTTTTATTGTTATTAATGGTGGTGTTTGCGGGAGATTGGGTGGCAAGGATTCCAATGGCGGCATTGGTTGCTGTGATGATTATGGTGTCTATTGGTACTTTCAACTGGGCTTCAGTGAGAGATTTACGATCAAACCCAAAAAGCTTTAGTGTGGTGATGTTGGCCACGGTGGCTGTTGTTGTAGTAACGCACGATTTGGCGCAAGGTGTGTTAGTTGGTGTTTTACTCTCAGGTTTCTTTTTTGCTAACAATATTTCAAAAGTTTTACATATTGGATCAGTACTAGAAGACCAAGGTCGCTTACGTAGCTATAAAATCACTGGGCAGGTGTTTTTTGCTTCAGCAGACCGATTTATTAATGCATTTGACTATAAAGAGCTGATTGAGAAAGTACGTATTGACGTGAGTCGTGCACATTTTTGGGATGTCACAGCCGTTAGTGCGCTAGACAAAGTGGTGATTAAGTTTAGGCGAGAAAATATTCAGGTTGAAGTGATTGGCTTGAATGAAGCGAGTGCTACCATGGTTGATCGATTTGCTGTACATGATAAACCTGAAGCTGTTGAACAATTAATGGGGCATTAAACTAGTATATTTATTTAGTTAAGATAAGATTGGTTATCTTGATTTTATCACTAGGAAGCTATGAAACTTTACGAGCTACTTGCTAACTCTATTGCTCAATCGATTCAGGAGGGTGTGCTTTGCCGTGGAGATAAGCTTCCTTCTGTGCGGCAGGCAAGTGCAAGTCGCAACGTGAGTGCTGCTACTGTACTAGAGGCTTATTATCTTTTAGAAGCACGAGGATTGATTACTGCACGCGATCGCTCTGGATATTTTGTCACTAGCGGTACTATGAATATCCCATCTTCGCCAGCGCCAGCTATTCTGAATCAACTAGAATCAACACAAGTCGATGTCAGCGAACTCGTATTTGAAGTACTGGAATCCATTCGGCTTAAAACCGTTATCCCTTTAGGGTCAGCGTTTCCAAGCCCGTTATTATTTCCGAGGGCTAGTTTGGCCAAAACCATGGCGTCAAGTGTTCAGGTGATGGATCCTTGGGCAAGTGTAGATAATTTAAGTGCTGGTGATATTAATCTTAGGCGTCAGATAGCATTGCGCTACATGATAGATGGTCTGCATGTGACTACTGACGATATTGTGGTGACTAATGGTGCTCTAGAAGCATTGAATCTATGTTTGATGGCGGTGACGCGCCCTGGTGATACCGTTCTGATAGAGTCCCCCACTTTTTATGCAGCATTGCAATCAATAGAGCGAATTGGCTTGCGTGCTGTAGCAATCCCCAGCCATCCCAAGGATGGGATTGATTTAGCCGCCATGGAGCGTGCTATTCAGCAGCATCAGCCTAAAGCCTGCTGGTTGATGACTAATTTTCAGAATCCGTTGGGAAGTTTGCTCTCTGATGAGAAAAAGCAATCATTGGTGGCGCTTATCACGCAATACCAAATTCCTTTGATTGAAGATGACGTGTATAGCGAGCTATATTTTGGTGAGAAACGTCCAATACCAGCCAAAGCGTTTGATACAGAAGGCTTGGTGATGCATTGCTCGTCATTTTCTAAATGCCTTGCGCCTGGCTATCGCGTTGGTTGGGTTGTCCCTGGTAGGTATACAAAAGCGGTCGCGCGTCTTAAATTAACCACAACCATCTCTGCATCTGTGCCAGCACAGGTGGCAATTGCCAAGTATCTGCAAAAAGGTGGGTATGACAAGCATTTGCGTAATTTACGCCATACCTTATTAGTGAATCAAATCAAGTTTGTAGAAGCGATTGAGCGTTACTTCCCTGAAGGGACTTGCTTAACTTTACCGCAGGGTGGTTATTTCTTATGGGTCAAGTTACCAGATGAGATTAATGCACTTGAGCTGCATAAGCTTGCACTTAATAATGGCATTAGTATTGCACCAGGACCCATATTTTCTGCTCAAAAGCATTTTACTGATTACATTAGGCTGAACTATGGGCATATTTGGGATGCGCGAATTGAGGCGGCATTGTCTACGCTAGGTACTTTAGTCTTTGGGTTGATGAGCTCGTCATCGTCATAGCGTCACAGAACATCTGTTATGCTTTTTTTCTCTGCATCTGTCTCTGTTATTAATTGTTACCAAACCTTAAGCTTTAGTCACTGTTAAAAATAATCATTTGGCGATTTATCAACGCTAAATTTTTAAGGTGATTAAATGTATATCTATGATGAAATAGATCAGAAGTTGGTGGAGCAGCGTGTTGCCCAGTTTAGAGGACAGACACAACGATTCCTAAATGGCCAGCTTACTGAAGATGAGTTTCGGGTTTTGCGTTTGCAAAATGGTTTGTATATTCAACGACATGCGCCAATGCTACGCGTCGCGATTCCCTACGGCATGCTAACCTCAAAGCAACTGCGTACTTTAGCGTATGTTGCTCGGCGTTGGGATAGAGGTTATGCCCACTTAACTACCAGACAAAATATTCAGTTCAATTGGCCTAGGCTAGAAGATGTGCCAGAAATCTTGGCTAAGCTTGCAACTGTGCAGATGCATGCGATTCAAACCAGTGGTAATTGTATTCGCAATACGACAACAGATCATTTTGCGGGTGTTGCGCATGATGAAATCATCAACCCCCTTATTTGGTGTGAAATCATTCGGCAATGGTCAATGCTGCATCCTGAATTTGCGTTCTTACCACGTAAATTCAAAATTGCAGTGAGTGGTGCAGAAGTAGATAGAGCCGCGATTGGTGTGCATGATATAGGATTGCAAGCAATTGAGCAGGATGGTGTTTTTGGCTTTATGTGCTTTGTGGGAGGTGGCTTGGGTAGAACGCCTATCATAGGCAAGCTCATCAATCCATTTGTTGCTTGGCATGATTTGTTAACTTATTTGCAGGCGACACTACGTGTGTACAACCTTCATGGCAGACGAGATAACAAATATAAAGCACGAATTAAAATTCTTGTAAAAGACCTTACGCCAGAAGTGTTCGCGCAACAAGTGAATGATCAGTGGGCGCTGATTAAGGGTGGTGCTGACACGGTGACTGAAGAGTTTGTAAGTAGTATTGCCAATAAGTTTTCATGGCCTACCTATGAAACGGTGAGTGAAAATGATAACGCAGTCATGGCACATCATTTGACAACTAATACTGCGTTTGCAAGATGGTTTCGCACTAATGTTCATCATCATAAAGTTTCAGGATACTCTGCAGTGACAGTTTCACTGAAGGCAACGGGTTCTCCGCCTGGTGATATGACGGCTGACCAGATGGAGGTACTTGCTGAAATGGCTGATAGCTATGGGTTTGGCGAGTTACGTGTGTCTCACGAGCAAAATATTATTCTACCAGATGTGAAAACAGAGGCGCTTTATGCTTTATGGCAAGAGCTCAATGTGCTTAATCTTGCAACGCCAAATATTGGGCTAATTACCAATATTATCGCTTGCCCAGGCGGTGATTATTGCAGTTTGGCGAATGCCGTTTCTATTCCAGTCGCAACTGCGATTCAAGAACGGTTTGATGATTTAGATTACGTGCACGAAATTGGTGAGCTTGATCTTAATTTATCAGGATGCATGAACTCATGTGGGCATCATCATGTTGGTCATATCGGAATTTTGGGGGTGGATAAAGCAGGTGAGGAGTGGTACCAAATCACCATCGGCGGCAGGCAATCTGGTGCACTCCATTTAGACAAAAAATCCAGTCAAGACAACGATGAACGTTCAAGATGTGGCGCAAGTGCGGCAATTGGTCGGGTGATTGGACCTTCATTTGCTCGTGAGCAAGTGCCCGATGTGATTTCACGTTTAATTCAAACATATTTAACGCTAAGGGAAAGTGAATCTGAGCGGTTTATCGATGTGGTTGATCGAGTTGGTATTGAACCTTTCAAAAAAGATGTCTATGCGGACCCTTTACTTTCGAAGTATTCAAACTTAGTGAGGGAATCTAATGTCTGAACGTAACATGAACCTAATACGTGGTGGCCAACTTGAGGTGAATCATGTGCAATGCTTTGGCGTTGCACATGAAAAAGCATGGTCGGTTCCGCCTGATGAGTCAAACTGGATGGTGACATTAGATACCTGGTTTGAGCATCAGTTGTCATTGTCTAATCGTCAATTTCCTATCGCTATATTAATCCCATCAGATGCTGAATTTGATGATGATTCTAATCAGCAGATAAAAGAATTATGCCAAGCAAATATTGCGTTTATTGCGATAGATTTCCCTACTTATACAGATGGACGTGGATATTCATTGGCGCAGTTACTAAGAAATGTCTATGGATGGACTGGCGAGTTAAGAGCTGTAGGTGATGTGATGATTGATACTGTCTACTACTTGGCCAGGTGCGGTTTTGATAGCTTTCTGGTGAAGCAAGGACACAATGCTCAATTGGCATTAGAAGCTTTAAGCACATTTACCGATACCTATCAAAAATCATACCGTCAACCGATTCAGAAGTTAAGTTAGCGAAATTAAGCAGTTATTACCAAGTAACCTTGAAAATAACTCTTGATAATTTAAACGTGAGTCATTTAATTGTAAGTAAGGACCTCAAATGACAGATGCTAAAACCACATCTAAAAAAATAATCCCCATTGTCAGTGACCCTGCAAAAGGTGGGTTTATGCCGATGTATGAAGCGCAATCTAAGATATACCCACGCAATACTTTTGGGTTCTTCAAGAACTGGCGCTGGGTGATGATTTGGATTACACAAATTGTGTTTTATGGTGTGCCATGGTTGCAGTGGGGTGAACGGCAGGCGATGTTGTTAGACATTAGTACGCATCGTTTTTACATTTTTGGCTTGGTGTTATACCCGCAAGACTTGATTTACTTAGTCGTCATCTTAATTATTTCTGCATTAGCTTTATTCTTATTTACAGCGGTTGCAGGCAGGCTTTGGTGTGGGTTCTCTTGTCCTCAGTCCGTGTATACGGAGATATTCTTATGGATGGAACGTAAAATTGAAGGGGATAGAGCTGCTCGTATACGTTTGGATGGTATGAAGTTTGGCTTTAAAAAACTTTACATAAAGTCGCTAAAACATTTTGCTTGGATCAGTTTCTCAATGGTGACTGGTTTTACGTTTTTGGGCTATTTTTCACCCATCCGTGATTTGTTCGATAGCATTATTCAGATTCGTTTAAGCCCTTGGGAAACATTCTGGATTTTCTTTTATGGCTTAGCGACTTATGGTAACGCAGGTTTTTTGCGTGAGCAGGTATGTAAGCATATGTGTCCATACGCACGTTTTCAAAGTGCGATGTTTGATAATGACACGCTAATTGTCACTTATGATCAGGAGCGTGGGGAGCCACGTAGTGGTCGCTCTAGAAAAGTAGATGCAAAACAAGAAGGTTTGGGTGACTGTATTGATTGCAACTTTTGCGTGCAAGTATGCCCAGTAGGTATCGATATCCGTAATGGTTTGCAATATGAGTGCATTAGTTGCGGGCTATGTGTAGATGCATGCAACAGCATTATGGATAAGATGAACTATCCGCGTGGTCTGATTCGTTTCACTACTCAAAACGGCCTTGCTCAGCATTGGACAAAACATCAAGTCATACAAAAGATACTACGTCCGAGAGTGCTTATCTATAGCGCGCTATTGTTGCTTCTTTCGGCTGGTTTGGTTGCATCATTAGCCATCCGACCTGCGTTTAAGGTAGATGTGAACCGCGACCGTGGCGTAATGTCTAGGTTGGTTGCTGGCGGTAAGATAGAGAACGTCTATCAATTACAAATCACTAATGTTACGGAAATAGCTGAATCCTATCATGTCACTGTGAGTGGTTTAGAAGGCCTGGCAATGGCATCAAAAAATCAATTCACTGTAGACCCTGCCAATGAGCGATTGGTGGCAGTGAGCTTACAATTACCCGACGGCGCGGTACGAAGCGGCACACATCCTATTATGTTTGAAATTGAAGCATTAGGTAGTAAAGAGCGAGTCACGCAAAAGTCTATTTTTTACATGCCAAGATAGAGGTTGGCTTTAGGTTGAAATCAAGAGGTAGCTAATTGCCTCTTGGTTGGCGCGCAGTCTGAATAATATTTGGTGTATTTAAACTATTTTCAGTATTTGTAATACAGTTTGATTTGTCATTATTTTAGGCTTTTAACAGCACGATTACTGCGCCACTGCCGCCATCTTGTCTGCGTGCTTCTGCATAGGCAATCACCTCATCACGCTGCATTAGCCAGCCGCGTAATTTATGTTTAAGCACGGGCTCGCGGTTCCTTGAGCCTAAGCCTTTGCCGTGCACAATACGTACACAGCGGATGCCACGTTTTTTGCAGTCGTTTAAAAAAGTGGCAACGTAAAGCCTTGCTTCGTCACTGATTAAGCCGTGCAGGTCAATAGCCGCTTGTATTACCCAATGGCCGCGTCGTAACTTGCTTAAAATGTCAGGAGCATGGCCATCACGTAGGTAAAGTAACTCTTCACCAGTTTCTAAATCATGCGCTGGGATGTAGTAGTCACTTAACGAGTCAGCCAGTGCCTGTTGCTCATCGCGAATGAATTGTTTTGGAATTGGTTTCGGGCGTAGTGGTGCGTGGTGAACGCGTTTTGGTTTGAGTGGTCGCGCATCTTTAACTGCTTCTAAAAACAGGTCAACTTCGTTGTCGTTAGCGTCTTCCACAATGTTGATAGCTCTATTGAGTAAATGAGCGCGGTAAGGTTACCGCACTCATCATACTTATTTCAAATAATCACTTATTTAGCGTGATCTAAATAACGCTCTGCATCTAGTGCTGCCATACAACCTGTGCCTGCACTCGTCACTGCTTGGCGATAAATATGGTCTTGCACATCGCCTGCGGCAAAAACGCCTGGCACGCTAGTGGCTGTTGCGTTACCAGCACGACCCATTTGCGTCACAATGTAGCCGCCCTCCATCTCGAGTTGGCCTTCAAAGATATCAGTATTTGGCTTATGGCCAATTGCAATGAATACACCCTGTAATGCAATGTCTTTAGTGCTACCGTCATTCACATTTTTAATGCGCATACCAGTCACACCAGTGTTGTCACCAAGTACTTCATCTAGCGTAGCAAATGTTTCTAGTACGATTTTACCTTCAGCCACGCGCGCCATCAGCTTATCGACCAAAATGGCTTCTGCTTTGAATTTATCGCGGCGGTGCACTAGTGTTACTTTGCTTGCAATATTCGCTAGGTATAAAGCTTCTTCAACTGCAGTGTTGCCGCCACCAATCACAGCGACCTCTTGGTTTCTGTAAAAGAACCCATCGCAGGTTGCACATGCAGATACACCTTTACCTGAGAATGCTTCTTCACTTGGCAGGCCTAGGTATTTTGCAGAGGCACCAGTTGCAATAATTAGCGCATCACAAGTGTATTCGCCACTATCACCCACTAAACGAATTGGTTTTTCAGTTAAGTGTGTCGTGTGAATATGATCAAAAATCATTTCAGTGTTAAAACGCTCTGCATGCTTTTGAAAACGCTCCATCAGCTCTGGGCCTTGTACGCCATCTGCGTCAGCAGGCCAGTTATCAACCTCAGTGGTGGTCATCAGTTGGCCGCCTTGAGCAATGCCGGTAATTAACACTGGTTTAAGGTTGGCGCGTGCAGCGTAAACAGCAGCTGAGTAGCCTGCAGGACCTGAGCCCAAAATGAGTAGTTTGGCGTGACGTGTTGCCATAATGTATTGCTTTCTTGATTAATATTGAGTTTTATACGTTGGGTGTGTCGGTCTGTTTTTCAAGTAAACAGCATAAAATCCAAGTGCTTTTTAAACTTCGGGCCAGCTAAACAGTTAACATTGTGCTAGTTAGCTGGGATTGTATCCAAAAGTGCTGAAAATGCTTTGTTACTTTTCTAACAAGCTACGTAGCATCCATGCGGTTTTTTCATGTACTTGTAAACGTTGCGTGAGTAAGTCAGCAGTTGCCTCGTCCGATGCTGCATCTGCACTAGGAAACACAGCGCGTGCTGTGCGACAAACTGCTTCGTGACCAGCGACTAATTCGGCAATCATGTCTTGTGCTTTCGGCACTGAATCAGATTCTTTAATAGAGCTTAGTTTAGCAAAATCTCGATAGGTACCGGGTGCGTATACATCAAGCGCACGGATACGCTCAGCTACTAAATCTACCGCGAGTGCTAATTCAGTATATTGCGTTTCGAACATTAAGTGTAGCGTGTTAAACATCGGGCCAGTGACGTTCCAATGAAAGTAATGTGTTTTTAAATATAAGGTATAAGTATCTGCTAAAAGATGTGAAAGGCCTTGTGCAATATTTTTTCTATCTTCTTCTTTAATGCCAATATCCATAGTGAACTCCTGATGTGACCTTTGTTCAAGGTCTTACAACGTTTTATGATTCAAATTGAGAATGATATTCTAATCCCTACGCAGCGACTTTGATACTGCTATAATTAAATCTGACATTCAAAATACGTTAAAGGTTTATCTTGTTTTTCAAAAAATCTAAACCAGTTAATGCTCGCCGTGAAGCTGAAGTAATTAAATCCAATGCCCTGGCTAATACGCTCATTAAAGAAGCTTGGTGGTTGGGTTTGGTGCTCATCGGGCTGTATATTACTGTCATTCTTTTTACTTACAATCCTAATGACTCGTCTTGGTCGCATATCGCACCAGATGGCGCCATCATCCAAAATAGTGGTGGTAGTGTAGGGGCTTGGATTTCTGACTTATTACTCTACGTGTTTGGCTTTTCAGCTTGGTGGTGGGCTGTCTTAGCTTTTTATGCCATGTGGTTTGTCTATTTAGCGCTAGAAGCAGTGGATCAGAGCGAAAAACCATTCCTGCTATTTAATTTTTTTGGCTTTGCTTTGTTGCTGGTTGCATCAAGCGCACTAGAAGCTGGGCATCTGGTTAAATTACCTGCACTATTACCTGATAGTTCAGGCGGTATGTTAGGGGTTGCTGTTGACGCAGGCTTACGTAGCTTATTTGGCTATACCGGTTCTAGCATGTTGTTATTGCTCATGTTTGTGGTTGGGTTTAGTTTATTCACTGGTTGGTCTTGGATCATGATCACCGAGAAGTTTGGTGCATTTTTGATTGCTAGCTATGAGTTCATCAAACTTAAATGGCAAGATTGGCAAGATAGAAAAGCAGGCAAAGCAGTAGAGCAAGAGCGCATGGAGTACGTAAAAAGTGAACGTAAGCGTGTGGTGGATCGTGAGCCTGTACAAATTGAAACACCAGTGCTTGAAATCGCACAAAGTGCTCGCGTTCAAAAAGAAAAACAAGTGCCATTGTTTGATACACATCCAGATACCCCATTGCCACCGATACACTTGCTGGATGAGCCATCTGGTACTGTGGAGTTGCCATCTGCTGAAACCTTAGATTTCACCTCGCGTTTAATCGAACGTAAGTTGATGGACTTTGGTATTGAAGTGAAAGTGTTAACCGCTTTGCCAGGGCCTGTGATTACCCGGTACGAGCTAGAGCCTGCTGCGGGCGTTAAAGGTAGCCAAGTGACTAATTTGGTGAAAGACTTAGCGCGTGCTTTATCTGTGGTCAGCGTACGTGTAGTAGAGACGATTCCAGGCAAAACTTGCATGGGTTTGGAGATTCCTAACCCTAAACGACAGATTGTCTATTTATCTGAAATCATGGGTAGTCAAGCGTATGCCGATGTACATTCACCATTGGCGATTTCTTTAGGTAAAGACATTGGCGGTAAACCTGCCGTGGCTGATTTGGCCAAAATGCCGCACGTACTGGTGGCTGGTACTACTGGTTCTGGTAAGTCTGTTGCCATTAATGCGCTGATTTTAAGTCTGCTATATAAAGCAGATGCTAGCCAAGTGCGTATGATTTTGATAGACCCTAAAATGCTGGAATTGTCAGTTTATGAAGGTATTCCACATCTATTAGCACCTGTTGTGACTGATATGCGTCAGGCGGCGAATGCCTTAAATTGGTGTGTGGCTGAGATGGAGCGGCGCTATAAATTGATGTCCATGCTTGGTGTGCGTAACTTAGCTGGCTATAACCAAAAGATTAAAGAAGCCGACAAAGCTGGTGAAAAAATCCCGCATCCATTTAGTTTAACGCCAGATGAACCTGAGCCGTTAGAAGAGATGCCGTTAATTGTTGTCGTGATTGATGAGTTGGCTGATTTAATGATGGTCGTAGGTAAAAAAGTAGAGGAACTGATTGCGCGATTAGCACAAAAAGCCCGTGCTTCTGGTATTCACTTGGTGTTGGCAACGCAACGCCCATCAGTTGATGTGATTACTGGCTTAATTAAAGCTAACGTGCCAACGCGAATTTCTTTCCAAGTGTCTAGCAAAATTGATTCACGCACGATTCTTGATCAAATGGGTGCGGAAGCCTTGTTAGGGCAGGGCGATATGTTGTACATGCCACCAGGCACAGGTTACCCAACACGTATTCATGGTGCTTTTGTATCAGACCAAGAAGTGCATAAAGTGGTTGATTATCTTAAAGCCCAAGGTGAACCGAATTACATTGATGGCATTCTAACGAATGAAGCCGAAGAGGGTGGTGGTGATTTTATCGCTGGCGCTTCTGGTAGCAGCGGCGCAGAGGTTGATCCGCTCTATGATGAAGCCGTTGGTATTGTGCTTAAATCGCGCCGAGCCAGCATTTCTTCTGTACAGCGCCAACTGCGCATTGGCTATAACCGTGCGGCACGTTTAATTGAAGATATGGAACGTGCTGGCTTAGTTTCTGCCATGCAGAGCAATGGTAATCGCGAAGTATTAGCGCCGCACCATGAGCCTTAGCCTTAAAACTTTCAGTTTTAGAGCCTAAGTTTTGAGAGCCTTAACTTTTAAAAGAAATGACACTTTGAATTTAATGAATTTGAATTTAATGAAAATGATAAAACCCCAAAACCTTACCTCTTTGTACCCTAAGCTGATAAAAAGCCTGCTTGTATTGCCTGTTATGCTAGCGGTGCAAACTGTACAGGCAGATGGTATGGACAGTGTGAAGATGTTCTATGAAAAAACACAGGCAGTTCGTGCAAATTTTCATCAAACGGTAACCGATAGACAAGGGCGTAAAGTGCAGGAAGTACATGGCACTATGCAACTTAAACGACCTAATAAATTCAGGTGGGATTACAACAAACCGTATGAACAGCAAATTATCAGCGATGGTAAGCAGGTGTGGCTATATGACACCGAACTAGCGCAGGTCACCGTACGTGATACGACTAAAGCCCTTGGCTCTAGCCCTGCAGCTTTATTGGCGGGCGGAAAAGCGATTGAAGAGAGCTTTACGCTGACCAATACAGATAATAAAGATGGTTTAGATTGGGTGAACGCACAACCTAAAAATAAAGAGTCTGGCTTTGAGAAAATATTGTTAGGGTTTAAAGACAATCAAATTCAAGAAATGACATTGTTAGACAGCTTTGGACACCATACAAAAATAGTCTTTACAAATGTTGAGGTCAATCCGTCACTCAATGAAAAGTCATTTTTATTTAAAGTGCCTAAAGGTGTTGATGTGGTGGGCGAGTAATACGTGGTGAAAGATACCAATTTATTTTGAATAGTTTATTTACACCCAACACACCAGAAGCACCATTAGCCGAGCGGCTCCGACCTAAAGCCTTAGATGAGGTTGTGGGGCAGTCCCATCTGCTTGGTATTGGTAAGCCCTTACGTTTAGCGTTTCAGTCTGGCAAGTTGCCCTCGATGGTTTTGTGGGGGCCACCAGGGGTGGGTAAAACCACTTTGGCGCGGTTGATTGCCAATACCGCAGATGCTGAGTTTATTCCAATTTCTGCCGTGCTATCTGGCATTAAAGATATTCGCGAAGCTGTAGAGCGTGCAGAACTAACCTTGCAGCAGCATGGGCGTAAAACGATACTTTTTGTAGATGAAGTGCATCGCTTTAACAAAGGTCAGCAAGACGCATTTTTGCCTTTCGTTGAAAGTGGCCTGATTACCTTTATTGGTGCGACTACTGAAAATCCATCTTTTGAGGTCAATAGTGCGTTACTGAGCCGAGCACAGGTGTTTGTGCTTAACTCGCTTTCTGAAGCGGAGCTATCATTATTGCTTGACCGCGCACAACAGTTAGTAGCGGCAGAGTTAACTATCGCACCAGAAGTACGTGAGCAAGTGTTGGCCTATGCTGATGGCGATGCAAGGCGATTGCTCAACTTTGCAGAAGGTTTATTTAACGCGGCACAAGGTGCAGGCATCTCTAAAATTGATGAAGCATTTTTGCAAACCACGATGGCAAGTAAGTTGCGTCGGTTTGATAAAGGTGGTGAAGCATTTTACGACCAAATTTCTGCATTGCATAAATCGGTACGTGGCTCTAATCCAGATGCCGCTCTATATTGGTTTTTACGTATGATTGATGGCGGTGCAGACCCACTTTACCTTGGGCGACGTATTGTACGAATGGCGGTTGAAGATATTGGGATTGCAGATCCGCGTGCACAGACCATGGCGCTAGAAGCTTGTCAGATTTATGAACGGCTTGGTTCGCCAGAGGGTGAGTTGGCATTGTCAAATGCAGTCATTTACTTGGCAGTCGCCGCAAAAAGTAATGCCACTTACATGGCTTATAACCAAGCTAAAGCCTTTGTTGCACAGGATAAATCTCGCTCAGTGCCACTGCATTTAAGAAATGCGCCCACTAAGCTGATGAAAGCCTTGGATTACGGTAAAGAGTATCGTTACGCTCACAATGAACCAGATGCCTATGCTGCTGGGGAGAGTTACTTTCCTGATGATTTACCGCCGCAACAGTTTTACTCTCCCACACCACGTGGTCTTGAGGGTAAAATAGCGGAAAAATTAGCGCATTTACGTGAGCTTGATAAAAAAGCAAAGAAATAAGCAGCGATAAGGCAGTTATCTTAGTCAACTATTTAAGTGAAGCCTTTTGAGTATCATCATTCAAAAGCCTCTTACATAGCGGCCTTAGTCAGCATGCAACAGCATAAATAAGGGATTCAAATGTTAGACATTCAAGCATTAAGAAATGATTTAGATGGCGTAGTAAGCCAATTACAAGCGCGTGGTTTTGAGTTCGATGCAGCTAAATTCAGTGCGTTAGAGCAGGAACGTAAAACCGTTCAAACCAATACGCAAGATTTACAAGCAAAGCGCAATAATGCATCTAAGCAAATCGGTTTTGCAAAGTCTAAAGGTGAGGATGTTAGCGCCATCATGGCCGAAGTGTCTGGTTTGGGCGAGCAGTTAAAAGCGGGAGAAACACGTTTGGCAGAGTTGCAGGCCGAGCTACAAAGCATGTTGTTGAATGTGCCAAACTTGCCACATTTAAGCGTCCCTGTTGGTAAGTCAGAAGCAGATAACGTTGAAGTACGCAAAGTAGGCGCACCACGCTCTTTTGATTTTGAAATTAAAGACCACACTGATGTTGGTACTCCACTTGGCTTAGATTTTGATACTGGGGCTAAACTATCAGGTGCTCGCTTTACGTTAATGCGTGGACTGATTGCCAAATTGCATCGTGCACTTGCGCAGTTCATGCTGGACACTCAAACCGAACAGCATGGTTATGAAGAGTGTTATACCCCATATCTCGTCAATGCTGAAACCTTGACTGGCACAGGCCAATTGCCGAAGTTTGAAGAAGATCTATTCTCTTTAGCGCATAATGACAGCAAGTTGTATCTGATACCAACCTCAGAGGTCACGCTAACCAATACGGTGCGCGATGAAATTGTGCCGTTTGAATCCCTGCCGATTAAACTCACTGCACATACGCCTTGTTTCCGTTCTGAGGCTGGCTCTTATGGACGCGATACCAAAGGGATGATACGCCAGCACCAATTTGATAAAGTTGAAATGGTGCAAATCGTTCATCCAGAAACAAGCTATGACGCGCTAGAGGAAATGGTCGGGCATGCTGAAAATATCTTAAAAGCCTTAGGGTTACCTTACCGTGTGGTGTCATTGTGCACGGGTGATATGGGCTTTGGCGCCGCTAAAACTTATGATTTAGAAGTGTGGCTGCCAGCGCAAAATACGTATCGTGAAATTTCATCCATCTCTAATTGTGAAGCTTTCCAAGCACGTCGTTTGCAAGCAAGATTCCGTAATGAAAACGGTAAGCCTGAATTGGTTCATACCTTAAATGGCTCTGGTTTAGCAGTAGGTCGTACGCTGGTTGCTGTGTTGGAAAATTACCAGAATGCAGATGGTAGCGTGACCATACCAGAAGTATTAAGGCCGTATATGAACAATCTTGCAGTGATTAAAGCTTAAGCTTGGTGTAGTTGTTCGCCAATATTATATTTAATACTGTAGTTCTAGCACCTTAATTAAGTGGAAATCGTTTACGTATGTGGACGCCTGATATTTTCTCTGGCGTCCAATGTCTATCAGAAAAAACTCTCACATCATGGCTTGCATCCGTTTTACATCGTTGCGACCACCTATTGTGTCCTGAGCTTGTTAGCAGCACCTTTTCTAGGTGTGATTGAACTCAATCATTTAACCTACAACTTCTTGGTAAATGTATCGCTAGCCTCATTGTTTGATGTGGCTGGTTGGATGTTTTTGGTGCTTTCGCTCTCTAAAACAGACCTTTCAGTGTTTGGGCCATTAAACGCATACAAAGTTGCCGTCTCCATGTTGCTGGCGATGCTATTTCTTAATGAGATACCAAGTGTTCAGGGATTTTTAGGGGTGCTGATTATTATTGTCGGTAGTTTCTTTTTGATGCCGCCAGTACGTACGCACCAAGCAAACAGGTTGATAAACTTGCTTTCAGACAAAGGTGTTCGAGCACGCTTTTTATCTATTATATTGTTCTCAGTAGGAACGATTTTTCTTAAGAAATCAGTGGGTGATGGCGGCGCTCTAGCTACCATGATTTTTTGGTCATTAATCGGGCTTCCACTTATCCTAATTAGTAATTACTTTTTTCTTCCTCATAAAATTCAACAAGAAATAAAAGCGACTAAGCCCCATTTGTACAGTATCTTGCTAATTGGTCTTACGGTGTTTTTCATGCAGTATCTGACGTTATTATTACTTGAACATATGCTGGTAGCTTATGCTTTGGCGCTTTTTCAATTGGGCATGGTGTTACAGGTGTTCATTGGCTATCGAGTATTCAATGAAAAAAATATTCTCAGAAAATTGCTGGCCAGTGTCGTGATGATGGTTGGAAGTTTCTTGGTATTGGTTGCTTAGCGCTCCAACTATCATGCATTTAGCCTGTTTGCCTAAATAATCACTATCTGAATCAGTAGGTCTAACTCTATATTGTTTGCTTAGTCCATATGCAAAACAGGCTAATTACGAGCAATCCTAAACTTATCCAACTCAGGGTTGTGGCTAGGCTGATGTTTTTCTAATATACGCTGATAACTACGTACTGACTCTACAAAAATAACGGGGGCACCGCCGCTGGCGTAGCCGTATTTGAGTGTGGTGTAGTACTCAGGGTTTTTCAATAGCACTAATGTTTTTTTCACATCCGCCCAACTATCTGGGTTTAATCCTAGTCTTTTTGCCAGTACCCGAGCGTCTTCAACGTGTGCATAGCCAATATTGTAAGAGGCGAGTGCCATGTAGGTCCTGTCTGGTTCTGGGATGCGTTCAGGGATAGTGTCGATTAGTTTAAGTAGGTACTTAGCACCCGCTGGTATGCTTTGCTTGGGGTCTAGTCGATCCGTCACACCCATCAGGTCTGCCGTGCCTTCTGTTAGCATCATCAGTCCTCGTACATTGGTTGGTGATGTGTTGTAGGTATCCCAATGTGACTCTCTATAACTCACTGCCGCGAGTAATCGCCAATCTATCCCTGTGATATCTTGAGCTTGTTTAAATAAATGAATATATTTAGGTAGTAGGCTATTGGTACGTTTTAGGAACGTGGTCACGTCTAGTGAATTAAGACGTTTGTTATGACCATAATAGCGATCAAGGAGATTGCGTAAGGTGCCATCTTTTTTGATTTTTGAAAAAAACGTATTTATCTTCGCAATGAGTTGTGGCTCAGAGTTTTTAGACATCGCCCATGCAATTTTATCAGCAGTTCCTATAGGCATGGCCACATCAAGGTTAGGGTGATAGTTTTGCATTAACGCAGCTAAATGGCTGTCAGCCACAGTGAAATCTAGCAAGCCATCTGCTACTTCCTCTAACAAAGACTCAGTGTTGGTACGTTTTGCACTATGCCATTTGAGTAAGCTATGCTTCTTCTGTAAAGCCGCTAGATGTTCCTCGTAACTTGTTCCTTCTGGCACGCTAATTTTCTTGTCGAAGATGTCGCTGATATCTTTTGGTTTTTTATTGACTTCATTGTTGAAAATGAGTTGTTGTTGAGTTTCTTGATAGGGGGTTGAGAATATAACGAGGTGCTTACGCAGGTGAGTGACACTTAGGTTGGCGGCGGCAATATGTGCCTTACCTTTCAGTAAGCTAGGAATAACATCACTGATACTGTTTACTAATAAAAAACGAACTTCATGATCAGGGAAGTAGGTTTTAACAAATAGCGAGGCTAGATCGTATTCAATCCCTGCTGGCTGGTTGTCGTTATTTAAATAATAGGTAGATGGGCCATTGTGGGTAACAAACACAATTTCCTTTTTATTGGGGTCGATAGCAGGGGCCTTGTCGACTTCATCTGCCGGTTTACAGCCAATAAAACAAATACAGAAAAGTGCGATAGAGATAGATCGCATCCACTGCTTATTTTTTAAAAAAGCTAACAAGCTTAGCGCTCGCTCACCACGCCATCTTGGGCGATTAATACAAGGTCAGTGAGTTGATGGAAAATTCCGTGTTCAACTACTCCTGGCGTGTTGTTGATTAATGCGTTTAATGTGCTGGCATTAATACTAGCATCAAATCTCATGTCAAGCACATAGCTACCATGAGAGGTAATCCAAAATCCATCTTTTGCTGCATTTGGACGTAAATCACCTATTCCGCCTACTGCTTCTAAATTCTTTTTTGCCATTTGCCATGCAAAGGGAATGACTTCAATTGGGATGGTGAAATTTTGCCCAATATAGCTCACCAGTTTACTTGCATCTGCAACGGCAATAAATTGCGTAGCAGCTTTAGCTAATAATTTCTCTTTCACAAGATCACTACCACGGCCTTTGAGCAAGGTGTTGTCAGGCGTGATTTCATCTGCACCGTCGACATATAGGTCAATGCTGCTGACATGCTCAATTGCAACGATCGGTAATTGTAATGACTGTGCTTTTTGCGCGCTAATGGTAGAGCTAGCGATGGTTGTAAACTTCAGGCCTTGTTCTTGCTGTAATCTTGCAAGCTCTTCAATGAAAAAATTTGCTGTTGAACCTGTACCTAGACCAACTAGCATGCCATCTTTGACGTATTTAGCAGCATGTAGCGCGACTAATTGTTTGTCATTCATTTTGCATCCCCATGACTTTTGTACTTATTATTTGACTATATTAACGCGATTTACTTTCCTTAGTCATAAAAAAAGGGAGCTAGTTGCTCCCTTTTAAAATTATTTTACTATTTTTTAGATAGTTAAATTATTTCATCACGCGGTTTTTGTATTCGCCTGTACGTGTGTCAATTTCAATTTTATCGCCTTGGCTGCAGAATAAAGGCACTGGTAATTCAAAGCCTGATGCAATTTTAGCTGGTTTCATTACCTTACCTGAAGTGTCGCCTTTAACTGCTGGCTCAGTGTAAGTGATTTCACGCACAACAGTTGTTGGTAACTCAACTGTAATTGCTTTACCGTCGTAAAAGCGTAAGTCAGCCGGCATGCCGTCTTCTAGGTATGGTAACGCATCTTCCATAAACTCTGCGTCTACATCGTATTGGTTGTATTCAGCATCCATGAATACGTAAGTTGGGTCAGCAAAGTAAGAGTAAGTCACTTCTTTTTTCTCAAGCACGATCACGTCAAACTTATCACCTGCGCCGTAAATGCTTTCGCTAGGTGCTTCTGTTAATAAGTTTTTGAACTTCATTTTTACGACCGCAGTGCTACGGCCTGATTTGTTGTATTCTGCTTTTACTACAACTAGTGGAACGTTATCCACCATAATCACGTTACCGGCGCGGAGTTCTTGTGCTGTTTTCATAGGTTGCCTTAAATTCTAAATGCGTAAAATCGCGCATTATACCTTATTTTCTTCGATATTTTTTATCATTTTTTCACTAAAAATCACTAACTTAGTAGCAAGGTCAGTTTGCTGCGAGTGTGTGTAGGATTGTTGTGCGACATATTGTTTGATTTTGTCCAAATGGATTAAATATGCTTGCCATGTTGTGCTTGATATTTCTTGAGATAGCCATGCGTCATGTAAAGCGAATATTGATTCTTTGCTTGTTGGTGGGCAGTCTGAATAATATAAGTTTAAGAACGCATGCAGTTTTTTAATATGTGTTTGTTCCGTTTGCAGGTAGGGTTGCCAAATAAATGGTTTTCCCGCCCAAATGGCGCGTATCCAACTATCTTCACCGCGCACAAAATTAAGGTCGCAGCTGCTGAGTAGTTTGTCGTAATCATCTTGGCTTAAGAATGGGATGACGTGTAGGGTCAGGTTTTTATATGTAAGTTGATCGCCAGGGTGTAATGATTCTCGCTCAAAAAACTTGGCTACACTAGATAAAGTATTGCTGTTAGGTACATAACAGCTTACTTGTTGGTTTGAGTTTACTATGGCTGTTAACAGTGAGGCAATAGGTGCGTGCGGATAACAAAATAACGATACTTTTAAGTGGTCATGGGCGGGTAATGTTGAGCTTTTCAGAAGGTGTTGTTGCTTAGCATTAACAATATCATGTTCTCGCAATAGTCCGCCAGTCTTGGAGGTGAAGCCAGGAAAGAAGAAGTGGCGTGTTAATTGACCTCGTTTTGAGTTTTTTGCATGAAAATCATCGACCCAAGTTTCGGCTGATAAGTATTCTAAATTAATCCAGATGGTATCAGGATGCATTAATGCTAAATATGGCGGTGGTAATTCGCAGGCAAAGCTTTCAATCACAACCTGTGCGGCATTGGCAAATTTGGTGTCTGTATGCCATGCAATAATGGTGATGTTTTGAATCGTTTGCTGCGCTAGTGATGTGTCTAGCGTTGGAATCAGGTGTTTAGCAACATGGAGATCATCAATGAATAAACGGATTGTTAATTGGTGCTCGTTCTGTAATTGCTTAGCAAGACGCCAACAAACGCCAATATCGCCGAAGTTGTCGACTATTTTGCAGAAGATATCCCAATGTTTGTTGGTTGCCATTTGAATCTACAGCAAATGAATATTAAAAACTTTAAGCAATTGGGCGTACCCATAAAACAGCACTACAGTCAGTAAAATGCAGGCTGTTAATGTAGGCCAGAATCCAAATTTTGGTAAGAGTAGTGCAAAGACTGGGAACATGGGTAATGTTGGTATCACATACCAAAACGTATAGTAAGCGTGGTTAGCGATTTTAGCTGTGGGTTGGTGTTCAGCGTATAACCAAATTAAACTGATAATTGTGATAATAGGTAGTGCAGCTACTAAGCCGCCAACTTTATCGCTGACTTTAGCGATTTCGGAAATAAGGACGATAGCTAAAGCAGTTAGCAGATATTTGATAATCAGATAGGTCATGGTTTTAGATATTGAATCTCGATGATTTCAAATGTTTCTTCACCTTTAGGTGTCGCCGCACGGACCGTATCACTTATGGATTTGCCTAATATAGATTTTGCTAGTGGTGAAATCCAGCTAATATAGCCTTTGCTGGGCTCTAACTCGTCTTTGCCTACGATACGGTAAGTATGCTCAGTATCGTCATCTAAACTATATAAAGTGACCCATGCGCCAAAATATACTTTTTCTAGGTGCTGTTGTTGGCTTGCGTCCACAATTTCTGCTAAATCCATACGCCGCATAAGGTGGCGGCATCGGCTATCGATTTGGCGCAGGCGACGCTTTCCGTAAATATAGTCGCCATTTTCGCTACGGTCACCATTGCTTGCAGCCCACGAAACAGTGCGGACGACTTCTGGGCGTTCAATTTTATAAAGTTGATGAAATTCTGCTTTAAGTGCGGCAAAGCCTTCAGGGGTAATGTAGTTTTTTTCGTCGGTAGCAGCCATGAGGTAATTATTGCTTAGCTTTAGTTTCGCCTAGCAATTTCACATCTTTGATGTAAAAGCTGGTTTCACCAAAACAAGTGGTAGGCACGCCTTTGTGTTCTTCGTAAATTAATCGAACGCGATCACCAACAGTTGCGTTGATTTTTTTAGCGACATTTTCATCTCTGACGGTAAAAAAGAACTTTTCAGCTTGCGTGCCTGGCATGGATACTAAGATGAGCTCACCTTCATAAGTTTTGCAAATCCAGCCTTTTTGCGAGAGTTTTTGTACATAGCCTGCACGCTCGCCAGAGGAGTATACCCAGCTCAATGAAGCCCATGTATAAAGTGCGGCCAAGCCAGCAGGTACTAGCAATAACAAGATGAAATAAGTAAGAATTTTTTGAAATCGATTGACCATGATTCTTTTCAGGCTTTCGTTTGTGAATGAAGCTATTTTATTTGCCTATTACAAATAATCCAATAGAATTGTGAAATGACTTTAAAGCCTCTTATTCTTTGCCCATCAGCCCGCTTGGCACGCAGTATTCAAAACGACATTGCGAAGCAGCAGATTGAGGCACAGAAAAGCCAATGGCTTAGTCCAGAAGTACAGACTCTATCACAATGGTTAGATCGTATCATTGAAGAGGGCTTGCTAACAGGTGAGATTGTAGCGCAATCATCTCCCTATGCTTTAAGTGTATTTAACGAGCAGTTGTTGTGGGAAGAGGTGATTACACAGTCGCTGAAGAAAAATGCATTTGGCGAGTTGTTTGATGTTTCTGGTTTGGCAAAAGCGGCGATGGAGGCAAACCGTTATGTGGTTGCCTGGCATTTGCATGTGTCGCGCGAACACCAGGCAGAGGAGTCGCGCCAATTTATGCTGTGGCAGCATGCTTTTCAGGTGCGTTGTGGCGAACTGAATGCATTGGAAAGTGTGCGTTATTTAGATTGGCAGTTATCGCATTTGGCTAATGTTAGTAGCGCGTTGCCATCTCGTATTGAGTTTGCAGGGTTTGATCAAACCGCACCACAAGAAAAACGATTGCGCGATATTTTGATGCAGCGCGGTGTGGAGGTGGCTGACTATATCACGATAGCAAGTGAACCTGCGCAAACACACCATGTAGGCTTAGAGCATGGTGATGCAGAATGTAGAGCCGCAGTAGCATGGGCAGCGCAATATCTGAAAGAGCATCCTAAAGCGACGATTGCTATTGTCACACCCAGATTAAGCGAGATAAGAAACCAACTAGCCGATTTGCTGGATGATGTTTTTTACCCTGAAAGCGTGCGCCCTAGCTTGGCGGCTATGCCACGACGTTATAACTTTTCTTTAGGTACGCCGCTAGCTCAACAGCCTGTGATTCAGTCAGCACTGAATCTGTTAAGGTTAGTGACAGCGTATCAGTTAGCTTATGCTGATGTGTCTGCCATGCTGCTTTCCCCGTTTTGGTCTGCGAGCCAGCAAGAAGCAGATGCAAGAGCCTTGCTTGATGCAAAAGTGCGTGAAAAGCTACCTATGCAGTTTACTTTGGCGCATTTTATTGAGTTTCTACAAAGGCAGCATGACGATGGGCTGAACTTAGCGCAGCTATTGCATGATCTTAAATCAGTAATTGCAGCCATTCCCAACAAAGTCGTGTATGCGTCACAGTGGGGGAGTTTGTTAGACGGCTTGCTTGACCATTTGCGTTGGCCAGGTGAACGCAATATTAGTAGCCTTGAGTATCAAGCGATGAACGCATGGCAAAAGGCATTACAGCAATTAGCGCAGTTGGATGTGCTGGGAAAGCGTATTTCAGCAAAACAAGCGGTGGCTTATTTGCAGCAAATTTGTACTAATCAAGTATTTCAGCCAGAAACTGAGCAAGTACCCGTGATTCAGATATTGGGGATTATGGAAGGGCTGAGTCAGCCAGTCGATGCCATTTGGTGTATGCATATGAATGACCATGTTTGGCCGCCTCCGGCGCGTCCTAACCCATTGTTACCTGCTTTTATTCAGCGCTTGGCAGGGTTGCCGAATGCTGATGACAGTGTTCAGGCAACGTTTGCGGCAACCATACATCAGCGCCTTTTGCATTCTGCTCGTGAGCTTATATTCTCAAGTAGTCGTACTGAAGGCGAGAGCCAGTTACGCGCATCACCATTGATGCAAAATATTCCAGTATTGAATAGTGAGCTACCGTTGGCCGAGACTTTAGCCGAACAGTTAAGCGCTAAAACACATGAAACCCTAGCATATGAAACTTTGGCTCACATCGATGACCATATGGCGCCGATTGTGAATGAAGGTGAGCACGTTTCTGGCGGCACAGGCTTGCTGAAAGCGCAGGCGGTTTGTCCTGCTTGGGCTTTTTACCAATATCGCTTAGGGGCGAAGGCACTCAAAGTGCCAACCAGTGGATTAGATAATATTACACGTGGTTCATTGGTGCATGATGTGCTGGAGCGGTTTTGGCGTCAACGTCATTTTGCAGATTTACGCGATATGAGTGTGGATGACTTTACCAAAGCGTTAACGCAGGCGGTGACGCTTACTTTAGAGGCTTTTGTATCAGAAAATGATGTTGCATCACCAGCGATACTTGAGCTGGAGCATGAGCGGCTTTTTAAACTGGTTGGTGATTGGCTAAAGTTTGAAAAAGAGCGTGGTGTTGTATTTAAAATAGTGGGTTGTGAAGTCACTAAAGTCGTGCAAATTTGCGGGATTGAAGTGACTTTGAAAATCGACCGCATTCACCAGTTAGAGAGCGGTGGTTTAGAATTTATTGATTATAAAACTGGGCAAACACCCAAAACCAAGAACTGGGGTGAAGACCGCATTACAGAGCCACAGTTGCCGATTTATGCCAGCTTTTATCCAGATAACACGCATCCTGTTGCTGGCATCTATTTTGGCATGGTGAAAACTGCTGATCATGAATTTTCTGGCGTGGGTGAGGATAACTTCGAGACTGAGCAAGCCAAACGTAAACCAACTTTCACACAAAATTTTGTAGATTGGCCGCATTTGTTAAACCATTGGAAAACGTCTATTGAAGAAATTGCACTCGAACTGAGATCTGGCGAGGCTGCTACACGTTTCAATGATGAGGCAGACTTGATGTACTGCGAAGTGACGACTTTACTTAGGTTGCCTGAGCGACAATTACAATTTGAGCGGTTTCAGGGTAATGATACACAAGGTGTCATTGTATGAGTGACAAAGTGAATCACATGGCGTCAGATGCTTTAGCTGATGATGCACAAAACCGTTTACGCGCACTCGACTTAACTTCATTTATTGTAGAAGCACCTGCTGGGGCAGGTAAAACAGAGTTGCTCACCCAGCGATATTTAAAATTATTGCAAACCGTCAAGGCACCAGAAGAGATTATTGCCATTACTTTTACCAATAAAGCCGCGGCAGAAATGCGCTTGCGGATATTGGATAGTTTATTGAGGGCTGCTAGCCAAGATAAGCCTGCTGAGCCACATAAGCAAATTACCTACCAGTTGAGTTTGAAGGCGTTGCAGCAGTCTGAACAACACAATTGGCAATTGATTGAAAACCCCTCTCGCTTACGTATTTTTACCATTGATAGTTTATGTGCGCATTTAGCAAGGCAAATGCCGTTGATGAGCCGCTTTGGCGCACAGCCTGGGGTAACGGTTGATGCTGGTGTTTTGTATGCACAAGCAGCAGAGCAGGCGCTTGCTTTGGTGGATAGCAGTGAGCATAGTGAGTTGGTAAAAACAGCGTTACGCTATGTCGATAATGATGCAAATCAGCTTAAAAATCTGCTAGTTAAAATGCTGGAAAAACGCGACCAATGGCTGCATCACGCGCAGCATGAGGTCGATGCAGAGGCATTGCAGCAAACTTTGCGTTATTTGGTAGAGCAGGAGCTTGAAGCAGCTGCGCTTGCCATGCCATTTAGATTACAGCATTTGTTAATGCCGATCGCACGTTTTGCCGCATCTAACTTGCCATGTGACCATGCCATTGCTTTATTGATAGACTGGGAAACGCCAATCGTACAAAAGCAAGAGGCGCTACCTATGTGGTGCGCTGTGGCAGAGTTGTTATTAACTGCTAAAGGTGAGGCACGTAAAGAGGGCGGCCTTAATGTGAAAGTTGGTTTTCCCGCTACCGATGAAGGCCGCGCCCAGAAGAGCGCATTGGTAGAAATTATCAATGCGATTGAAGATGTTGATGCTCTGCATCGTGTGCGTTCATTACCTAATTTAAGTCATGAAAACACTGGTTGGCAAATCATTACGACGCTTTCTAAGCTGCTGACGCTTGCAGTTGCTGAGTTGTGGTTGGTGTTTCAACGTGCAGGCGAAGTGGATTTTGTTGAAATTGCACAGCGTGCGACCCATGCATTGACTGACCATTTTGGTGAGCCTACAGAATTAGCGCTAAAGCTTGATTATCAAATTCAGCATTTGTTGGTAGATGAGTTTCAAGATACTAGCCCTAGCCAAGTAGCGTTGATTGAACAGCTAACGCTTGGCTGGCAGGCCGATGATGGGCGCACCTTATTTGCGGTAGGTGACCCGATGCAGTCCATCTACCGTTTCCGTAAGGCAAATGTAGGGTTGTTTATCGATGCGTCTGTCAATGGTATAGGCAGTATCTATTTGGAACGCTTACAGCTTTATCGTAATAATCGCTCATGTCCTGAAATTGTAAACTGGATTAACCAGACCTTTGCCCCGATATTTCCACAGCATGATGAAGTGATGCAAGGGGCGATTCATTACCGGCCATTTATCGCGACAAAACAAGCGCTACCAGATGCGGGTGTGGAAGTGCACCCTATCATTAAACAAGCCGATGAAAGCTATGACACAGCTGCGCAACGCGAAGCCGAAGCGGTGATTCGTATTATTCAAAAAGAGCGAACAGCTAATCCTAATCAAAAAATAGCGGTGCTCGTGCGCTCTAAAAAACACTTGGCAAACTTGGTGAGCCAACTGCGCCGCGATTATAAAGAGATTCCTTTTCAGGCGGTAGAGATTGAAGCGCTTGAAGGCCGCCAGATTGTGCAAGACTTATTATCACTGATGCATGCATTGCATCACCGTGCGGACCGTGTGCATTGGCTGGCGATTCTGCGCGCCCCTTGGTGCGGCTTAACCTTGCATGATTTATATGCTTTGGCTGGGCACGACCATCTTCAGACGATTTGGTCACTCATGCAGGATAGTGAGGTGGTTGGTCGCCTCTCTACTGATGGGCAGGCGCGTTTACTTCACTTGCGTGAAGTGTTACTAGAAGCTTATGCAAACCAAGGCCGTATGAATGTAAGCAGATGGATTCGCGGCGTGTGGTTAATGCTAAACGGCCCAGATTGCTTATGGGAGCAGGCTGATGTGGTTGATGTGCAAGCATTTTTTGCTTGTTTAGATAATCTCGACCGTAGTAACCAATTTTCACCAGAGCGCATGCAAAGTGAAATCACTAAATTGTTTGCCGCACCTGATAGCCACGGTGAGCATCTGCAAATGATGACCATCCATAAATCTAAAGGCTTAGAGTTTGATACGGTGATTTTATTAGGGCTAGGGGCATCAACAGGTGGTAATAATAGCGATCAGCCTTTAGTGCTATGGGAAGAAGTTAAAACACCACATAGCCATGAATTGCTTGCTGCGCCGTATATTCCTAAAGGTGCGCGCGATAAAGAGTCGGTCAGCCCTTATGATTATTTGGCATCGCGTGAGAAAGCGCGGGATGCTAATGAATCTGCACGGGTGCTTTACGTGGCAGCAACGCGCGTAGAGCGTAAACTGCATTTGGTCGGTATTGCTAATCAAACTGCGAAGGGTGAGATTAGCCCCACCAAGAATACTTATTTAGATTTATTATGGCCTACGGTTGCCCCGATATTTGAAGCTGATTTGCAATTGGAGTCTGCTCATCAAGAGCAAGAAGACATTACTAGCTTTACACCACAACTGGTCAGGCTTGTTCAGCCTGCTGTGCCGTCAATTCTACAGACGAACAAGGCGACAGCACTATATTCAAAACCTAACACAAAACCCAGTTACCAGAGTAGCCTAGAGGCCGATATTGGTACATTGGCTCACCGATATATGGAGATGATTGCGCAACAGGCGTTATCTCACTGGACTGTAGCTCACATTGAAACACTTAAGCCAGCTATGCAACATTGGTTACGTCAGCAGGGTCATACTGAGCAATTGGCTAACGATGCGGCGGCTACCGTGCAGCGGATACTAATACAAACCCTTAATAGCGCTGATGGACAGTGGGTGTTAAAAACAAGAGCCGATGCTGGGGTTGAGTTAGGTATTACTCGCTGTCATCATGATGTAGTGAAAAGTTATGTGATAGACCGTACGTTTATTGAAGATGGCATTCGTTGGATTATTGATTACAAATCGGTGAGTTTAGAGAGTAATCTGGCCGATAGTGAACTGAAGATCATTGCAGAACAATATCATACTCAGTTAGAGGACTATGCAACGCTATTTGCAGATCAGGCAACCCCTATACAAAAGGCGATTTTATTTTTAAGTTTAGGGAAACTAGTCATCCTCTAAATGACTGTTAATAAATATCAGTGCATTAAACACCGTGTAATAAACAACAGTGCAATTAGGTTGAGCAAAGTTTAGCCAGTGCTAGCGGTGCTGGTACTGTACCAAATCACTGTAACCACGCTCTGTAACCCAAAAATGATGAAGGAGTATTTGCTCATGCTCATTGGTGTGCCTAAAGAAATAAAAGTACAAGAATATCGAGTAGGCCTAGTACCTGAAAACGTACGTGAGCTAGTATCACGAGGTCATGAAGTGTTGGTAGAGACGGGTGCTGGTGTTGGCATTAGTGCAACAGATGAACACTATCTGGCGGCTGGCGCAACCATTGTTCATTCTGCACAAGCGCTATTTAAAACCGCGGAATTGATTGTTAAAGTCAAAGAACCACAAGTTGTGGAGAGGCAGTGGTTACAATCAGGCCAGATGCTATTTACTTATTTGCATTTGGCACCAGACCCGCAACAAGCGATTGACCTCATTGATTCGGGTGCAAGCTGTATTGCTTATGAGACAGTAACGGGTCGCGGTGGTTTGCCACTATTAGCGCCTATGTCTGAGGTGGCGGGTAGGCTTGCTGTGCAGGCAGGAGCGTATTTTCTTGAAAAAGCACATGGTGGTTTAGGCATATTGCTGGGCGGTATACCAGGTGTGGAACCTGCCATGGTTACCGTGATAGGTGGCGGTGTAGTAGGTGTGCATGCAATTGATGTTGCACTGGGTATGGGGGCTAATGTCACCGTGTTAGACCGCAATATAGATGTATTGCATAAGCTTCAAAAGCAGTTTGGTCATCGACTGCATACCGTTAGCTCAACAGCCGATGCGATTGAACAATACTGCGTGATGGCTGATTTAGTGATTGGTGCGGTTTTGATTCCTGGCGCATCTGCTCCTAAGCTGATTACCCGTGAAATAGTGTCGCGTATGAAATCTGGCAGTGTGATTGTCGATGTGGCGATAGATCAGGGCGGGTGCTGTGAAACCGCGCATCCCACCACGCATGATGCCCCGACTTATCTTGTGGATGGCGTGATTCATTACTGCGTCGCAAACATGCCTGGCTCTGTACCCCGCACTTCTACGTATGCGCTCAATAATGCCACACTGCCTTATGTAATTGCGCTGGCGGATAAGGGTTTACAAGCGTTACGAGATGATGAGGATCTGAGAAATGGCTTAAATATTCATCAAGGGAAAGTGACTAATCTACCTGTAGCCACTGCTTTGGGGTTTGCTTTTCATGCGCCAGCAGAAGTATTAGGTATACTGTAAATGCCCGATGGAAAATGTGTTTAATCGCTATGTTTAGTGCATGATTTTTAGCGCTTAACTTAAATAATGCCATTCAATTTTTGAAACTCAATAAGGCTATATTGCACTTTTCAGGTACTATTTGACCTCAACAAATTAAGACATAAAGTACCTAATGCAAAAAGAAGTTAAAGAGCGTTCAAATCTCGCGCTGGTCGCGGCTGTTCAATTGCCTAACGTCAGTGATGCCGAGTTTGAAGCCTCGCTCACCGAGCTACGCGAGCTAGCAAAAACCTTAGGTTACGATGTGGTAAAGACCTTTGTGCAGAAACGTGCAGGGTTTGATATCAAAGCTTATCTCGGTGAAGGTAAGCGTGAAGAGATTCGTGCTTTTGTTAATCATGAATCATATGAAGTTGAGTTTGATAAAGCGCCACCCAATATCAACGATTGGGAAATAGATACTGTACTAGTCGACCATGAAATCTCGCCATCACAAGCGCGTAATCTTGAAAAAGAGGTGGGCTGCGAGGTGATGGACCGCACCATGGTGATTTTGGAGATTTTTCACCGTAATGCCCGTTCTCGCGCAGCACGCGCACAAGTTGAAATCGCACGTTTAGGCTATATGGCGCCACGTCTGCGTGAAGCTGCAAAACTAGCTGGCCCTCAAGGCAGGCAGCGTAGTGGTGAAGGTGGGCGAGGTGCGGGTGAGTCACATACTGAGTTGGATAGACGTAAAATCCGTGATCGCATTGCTGAATTGCAGCAAGATATTCTCGCGATGGAAGCAGAACGTAAAACACAACGTGCGCGCAGGCAAGAGCGTCAGGGCTTGGCGGGTGTTGCACTGGTTGGCTACACCAACGCAGGTAAATCTACTTTAATGCGAGCACTGACAGGTAGTGAAGTACTAGTGGCCAATAAATTATTTGCCACACTCGATACCACTGTGCGTGCGCTTTACCCAGAGAGTATTCCACGTATTCTGGTAAGTGACACAGTTGGCTTTATTAAGAACTTACCGCACGGTCTTGTCGCTTCGTTTAAATCAACGTTAGATGAAGCATTGGATGCGTCGCTATTGCTACATGTGATTGATGCTAGCGACCCTGGATTTGAGCGTCAGCTTGAAGTGACCAATGAGGTGTTGAGCGAGATTGGTGCAGATGAGGTGCCGCGTATTCGTGTGTTCAATAAAATTGACTTTGTGGGAGACGCAACAGCACAGGCTGAGCTAGAAATCACCTTGCAGAGCCGTTATCCTGATTGTGTGGTGATGAGCGCTAGACGGCCTGAAGATGTAGCGATGCTACATAAAAAAATAGTCGAATTTTATCAGCAGGATCAAGTTGAGGCGGAACTGTTCTTACCTTGGGAAGCACAGCAGTTACGTAAAGATATTTATGCGACTTGCCAAGTGTTAGCCGAAACTTCTGACCATGAAGGCGCGTTTTTTAAAGTACGGGGAGAACCCAGTGCCATTAATAAGCTCACTGAAAGCGTTAAGTTAAGCCAAGGTATTAAATCAGTCTAATGAAAAATTTGATTGCGTAGCGTCCAGAAGGCTTTCGAATTGGTCGATAGTCACTGGTTTAGAGTATAAATAGCCTTGTGCAAAGTCACAGCCAGCGCTACGTAACAAATCGCGTTGCTCATTAGTTTCTACGCCCTCAGCAATCACTTTCATGCCAAGTTTGTGTGACATCTCGATAATCGCTTCGCACAATACCATATCACTAGAGTTGGGAGCGATATTAGAGGTGAATGAGCGGTCAATCTTAACGAAATCAATATCGAACTTTCGTAGGTAAGCTAGTGATGAATATCCAGTTCCAAAATCGTCAATCGCGATTTTCATCCCAGCCTCTCTGAATGCATTCAGTTGGTTAATCACAGAATCCCTAGCATCCAGTAACAGACCCTCTGTAATCTCGACAATAAAACTTTCACCAGATAAACCTAGTTGTTTTAACTGTTCTATCCAATTAGTGCAATTATCGTGCACACTTCTAAATTGCACAGGTGATTTATTGACGCTTACTTGCAGATTAGGATAACGTTGTTTCCATTTTGCAGTTTGGCTGGCAACTTCATTAAAAAGCCAATCACCAATATCTACAATTAAACCAGTATCTTCAGCCACTGGAATAAACTCATTGGGGCTGACTAAGCCTCGCGTTGGGTGTTGCCAGCGTATGAGTGCTTCTGCTTTAAAAACAGCACCTGTTGCAAGATCCACAATGGGTTGATAGTACACTCTAAACTGGTTGTCATTTAAAGCACCCCATAAATCGCTGATTAGGCGCATACGTTTTAATGCTTCTTCTTGCATAATCGGTGTGAAATACTGAAAACGGTTCCTTCCTTGCTCCTTAGCTGCATACATGGCTTGGTCTGCATTTTTGAGTAGCAGTTCTACCTCGTCTCCATCTTTAGGATAATTGCTAATGCCAATGCTGGTTGAAACGTGGATGACTTCATCGCCAAGATGAAAGGGTGTAGTCATCTTTTCTAAAATATCTTGAGCAATACGCTCTATATTGATTTGGCTATTGATATCACTCAGAATAATTGTAAACTCATCTCCGCCCATCCGTGCCACAGTATCAGATTCACGTACACAACTTTCTAAGCGTCGCGCAACACCTTTTAACAGCATGTCGCCGATATCGTGCCCAAGTGAATCGTTTACTTCTTTGAACTTATCTAAGTCTAAGAACATGAGCGTCACGCTTTGTCCAGTTCGTTGTGCTTTTTTAATATCTTGTCTTAAGCGGTCAAGAAACAGCACGCGGTTTGGTAGACCGGTTAATTGATCATAGTGTGCTAAATGCGTCACTTGAGCTTCTGATGTTTTGCGGTTTGTAATGTCGGTATGAGTGCCAATCATCCTAATCGGTTTTCCGTCTTCAGACCTAGTGACGACCATGCCACGGCTTAATGTCCATTTCCATGAGCCATCTTTGCAGCGTAGACGGAACTCTGAAACATAGATGTCTTTGTCCCCAGTAAAGTAGTCTTGTACATCACTTACTAATGTGTTCAAGTCGTCTGGATGTACCAATTCTCTACCAGCAGTAGCTGTAGGCGCTATTTCATTTTCAGTGTAGCCATAAATTTCATGCCACCGCGCAGAGCGAAAAACGTGGTCAGAAGGAATATCCCAATCCCACACACCATCGCCAGAACCTTCCAGCGCAAATTTCCAGCGCTCTTCACTTGCTTGTAGTGACTGTTCAACCAGTTTTTGTTGCTGTAGGGTTCTACGGAATAAAGAATATAGGATTACTGCTGTGACCAAAATAAAGGCGACACCTTTATAGGTGTTAAACAGTGAGAGTTCTTCATGATTAGCAATGAGCTTAAATAGCGCTGAGTCAGAAACAAATATCCAAAGCAGGCCTAACGCAAGGTAGATGCCTACGATGCGCAAGACGATTAAATCTAGCTTAGATATTATTTTGTTGAACAGCTGATTCACTACTGAGCCTTTTTAGACATATATACTGCATTGTAGATTGATTTTATATTGTGACAAGGTTTGGTTTTACGCAGTGATATTAAAGTAGTTGCAATGTTTGGTAGCGTACAGATTAAATATTGAGATGTAGATAAATTATGATAAGGATTGGTAGCCTACACACATTGCACTTAAGCGATTGATGATACCAACAGTATTAAAGCTGTGCTTTTAATTTCAATGTGAATCACTACATTTATAGAGAATGCTATCACATTCATCGGAAATAATGATGACGGTTGTCATTTTGGCTAAGTTGTTGATATGTCTTAAATAATATCTAATCTCCAAAAAACCATAGGCAATCACTGAGTAATAGCACTGAGGAGTAGCATATGAAAACCAGAATAGAATTTATGATGCCAAATTTGGAAACATCTATTCAAGTCAGAAGTGCATTGCTTGCTGGGTTGGTCGAGAATAAAGACATTCATTTCTTAGCAAACCAAGAGACTAATTTAGCTGATTTAAATAAGGCAAATGCAGCCGAGGGTAGTAACTTTCTTCATGAGGGTGAAAAAGGAATACTGTATGGCATGGGGTTTGGTTTGTTAGCCGGTTTATATGTCTTGTTTGTGCCAAGTTGGCTGACCTCTTCACCCACTTGGTATAGCCAATCACCTTGGTATATTGTGTTAATGGTCACTATATCGTTAGGTGCTATATTGACTGCGATAGGTGCGGCATTCTTGGGGGTTAATATTTTTAATACAGATCTTAGCAAATATAAAAATAGAATCGCAAAAGGTGAGATATTGATGATTGTGTCAACTGACTTGTATACGATTGCTAAAATTCGTAAGATCGTGAAAGACAGTCTAAAAATGCAGACGCTAATAAAACTAGAAAAAGGCCTAAGCTGAATTAAGCCGTCTTGTAGTTTACTCATGTTGAATTGCAGTGACTATCTCAGCGGGTGTCATGCAGCGATCTTTAAACAAACTCCTTTAGTAAGCTTTTTACAAAGTCTGCACGCAGATTAATTGCTTCAAATTCTACTGAAACTCTGAGCTTATCTGGCCCATTCATGCGGCATCTTCTGTCACGTTGTAAAAGATTAATTAACTTGAGCGGGTCTATATCGGCTTTAGGGTTAAATTGTAGTTGAATCGCTGCATCCGAGGCGTCAATCTTAATGATACCTAATGGCTTTGCGGCAATACGCAGGCGGTGGCAAGCGATTAATGCTTCGCCCTGCTCAGGCAGTAAGCCAAAGCGATCAATCAGCTCTTCTTGCAAGTTATCTAAACTATCGTCGTCGTTGCAGTTAGCCAAGCGTTTATAGATGACCAAACGTTCATGCACGTCTGGACAGTACTCGTTGGTGAGCAGTGCAGGGGTATGTAGATTGATTTCTGTGGTCACGCCTAATGGTGCGTTTAGGTCTGGTTCTTTGCCAGCTTTCAGTTGTTTCACAGCGTGGTTCAACATATCAGCATATAAATTAAAGCCGATTTCTTGCATCTCACCGCTTTGTGAGTCGCCAAGCAATTCACCTGCGCCACGAATCTCTAAGTCGTGCATCGCAAGGTGGAACCCCGCGCCAAGGTCTTCCATCAATTGAATCGCATCTAGGCGTTTTTGTGCCTGTACTGTGATTTTACGGCCAGCTTCCGTGAGCAGGTAGGCGTAGGCTTGATGATGCGAGCGTCCTACACGGCCACGCAGTTGATGCATTTGCGCTAGGCCAAACATATCTGCTTTGTTCATGATGATGGTATTAGCCGTTGGCACATCAATACCAGTTTCGATAATGGTGGTGCAAAGCAATAGATTGTAGCGTTGGTGATAAAAGTCACGCATCACATGCTCTAGCTCACGTTCGCGTAACTGTCCGTGGGCAACGGCAATGCGTGCATCTGGCAGAATACGCTCAAGTTTTTCGCGCATAGAGTGTATGGTATCCACTTCATTATGCAGGAAGTAAACCTGACCGCCACGTTTAAACTCACGGGTCACCGCTTCGCGGATGATGCCTTCTGAATATTCGGTATGGAATGTTTTGATGCTTAGGCGTTTTTGCGGTGGTGTGGCAATCACACTAAACTCACGCAAGCCTTCCATTGCCATGCTTAATGTACGCGGAATAGGGGTTGCTGTCAGTGTCAGTACATCAACCTCTGCACGTAATGCCTTGAGTTGTTCTTTTTGGCGCACGCCAAAACGGTGCTCTTCATCCAGAATCGCTAAACCCAGATTTTTGAACTTGACGTCTTTTTGAATTAAACGATGAGTGCCGATAATAATATCAATTTCACCAGCCTCTAGCCCACGTAAAGCTTCAGCCTGTTCTTTTGCTGTTCTAAAACGTGATATTTCTGCGATTTTAATCGGCCACTCGGCAAAGCGGTCACTGAAGTTATTGAAATGCTGTTCTGCCAGCAGGGTGGTCGGTACGAGCACCGCAACTTGACGGCCACCCATCACGGCAACAAATGCTGCGCGTAGTGCAACTTCGGTTTTACCAAAACCAACATCGCCACATACCAACCTATCCATCGGACGGCCTGATTGCATGTCTTTAATGACGTTTTCAATCGCTTCCAGTTGGTCTGGCGTTTCTTCAAACGGAAAGCCCTCGCTGAATGCTTCGTAATCTTGCAGGCTTAAAGTGAAAGCATGGCCACGTCTTGCAGCACGTTGCGCATAAAGATTCAGTAACTCAGCCGCAGTGTCGCGGATTTGTTTCAGTGCTTTTTTCTTAGCTTTTTCCCAACTGCCACTGCCTAAACGGTGTAATGGGGCGGATTCTGGGGGTCCACCAGAGTAACGTGAGATGATAAATAACTGTGATACTGGCACATATAGCTTATCGTCACCGTAATACTCTAACAGTAAGAACTCAGTTTCACCTTCGCCTAGGTCTAGGTTAATTAAGCCTTTATAACGACCTACGCCATGTTGCTCGTGCACGACAGGGTCGTTGATACGCAACTCAGATAAGTCTTTGAGCATGCCTTCTGTACTGCGGGCTTTTTCTTTCTCTCGACGACGCTGTTGGCGCACGGTGGCAGCATATAATTCTGCCTCAGTAATGATAGCAATCGATTGTGCGTGGTTATCTTTAAAAGCGACACCACTGTGTAGTGCGCTAACACCCAACATCACATGTGCATCACTGGCTTGAAACTCAGCCCAGGTTTCGCAGATGGCAACTTTTAAGCCATGTTCTGCAAATAACTGGCTCATGGTTTCACGACGACCAAGGCTTTCAGCCACAATGAGGATGCGGCCTTTAAATTCAGTGATAAACGTGGTTAATTTATGTATTGGTTGCTCTGCACGGCGCTCAATATCAAGTGCTGGCAACGTGCTAGTGGTTTTTCCGGCTTCCAAAGTACCACTAGTGAGTACCACTCTGGCAAAGGTATGTGTTGCACTGAAAAAATCTTCAGTTTTAATCAGCAGTTTTTCTGGCGGTAGTAATGGACGCTCAGCATCATGGGCCAATGTACGGTAGCGAGATTGTGCCTCTCGCCAAAACTGCTGCGCACTTGAGTCTAGGTCGCCATGCAGGCATAGCAGACTGTCAGTTGCCAAATAATCAAGCAGTGTGGCGGTTTGTTCAAAAAATAGGGGTAAATACCACTCAATACCACCAGAGGCGATACCTTTGCTCACATCTTTATAGATTTTTGCGCGTTGCGGGTCGCCTTCAAATGTTTCGCGAAATTGGCTACGGAACAGCGCAATCCCCGTTTCATCTAGTGGAAACTCACGTGCTGGCAGTAAACGTATTTCTGGCACAGGGTAAAGGCTGCGCTGTGTGTCTACGTCAAAAGTGCGGATGGATTCAATTTCATCGTCAAACAGATCAATCCGGTATGGCAGTGCAGAACCCATCGGGAATAAATCCACTAAACCACCGCGCACACTGAACTCACCGTGAGAGATTACCTGCGTAACATGGTGATAACCCGCTTCTGCACATTGCATACGTAGTGCTTCAATATCTAGTGTCTGCCCTTTTTTGAGCATAAACGTATTGGCACTTAGATAAGCCTTAGGGCTTAAGCGAATGAGCGCTGTTGCCAACGGCACAATGACGACATCACATGCGTTTTGCGCGATATGGTAGAGCGTGGTGAGGCGATCTGAAATTAAGTCTGGATGCGGTGAAAACTGGTCATAAGGTAATGTTTCCCAATCCGGTAGTAAATGCACGGATAAGCTTGGTGCAAAGTAAGGGATTTCCTCTAATAGCCTCTGCGCATCAAATCCGCCCGCAGTGATTATCACTAAGGGTTGATTAGGTTTCTGCGTTTTAGATTGCATGGCCAACATAGCTAGTGCAAAAGCATCTTCGCCACTGTTTTTGAGTGTTAGCCGATTTGCTTGGCCTTTATTAGGGATTGGCAGGGTGTTCTGCGTCATGGGGTTATGATTTTGTTGCGATGAGAAAGGGCAGATTATAACGGCTGTTAGGGAATCTCCGTTATAAATTCTGCGTTATAAATTCTATGTTAATTTAAGCAGTGCCACCTACCGTTAAGCCGTCAATCTTCAAGGTTGGTTGCCCAACACCTACTGGCACACTTTGTCCTTCTTTGCCGCAAGTGCCCACGCCCGAGTCAAGTGACATGTCGTTACCAATCATGGAAACACGTTTCAGTACATCAGGGCCATTGCCAATGAGTGTAGCGCCTTTTACTGGGTAGGTAATTTTACCGTCTTCGATCATATAAGCTTCTGCGGCACTAAATACAAACTTGCCGCTAGTAATATCGACCTGACCACCACCAAAATTAGCCGCATATAAGCCTTTTTTGACAGATTTGATGATTTCTTCAGGCGGTAGCGTGCCATTAAGCATGTAGGTATTGGTCATGCGCGGCATTGGAATATGCGCATAACTTTCGCGGCGTGCATTGCCTGTAAGTGGCATGTTCATCAGGCGTGCATTTAAGGTGTCTTGAATATAACCACGCAAGATACCATCTTCAATCAATACAGTTCTGTTAGTAGGGTTGCCTTCGTCATCCATGCTAAGTGAACCACGACGGTCTGCAATCGTACCATCATCTACAATGGTAATGCCTTTTGCAGCGACTTGCTGCCCAATCATATTGCTAAAGGCAGAACTGCCTTTGCGATTAAAGTCACCTTCTAAACCGTGACCAATTGCCTCATGTAATAAAATGCCAGGCCAGCCAGCCCCTAAAACCACTGTCATGCTACCAGCTGGGGCAGGGCGCGCATCTAAATTAACCAGTGCTTGATGCACTGCTTTTTGTGCGTATTCGTGTAGGACTTCATCCGTGAAATAACTGTAATCAAAACGACCACCACCACCAGCTGAACCTTGCTCGCGACGACCGTTGCTTTCAGCAATGACGTTAATGCCAACGCGGACTAGTGGCCGAATGTCTGCAGCCATTACACCGTCATGACGTGCCACCATGACCACTTCATACTCACCAGCAATCGATGCAGTGACTTGCGTGATACGTGGATCTAGTTTTCTCGCAATTGACTCTAAATGCTCTAAAAGTTTCACTTTTGCATCTGCTGATAGAGAAGCAATCGGATCTTGCGGAAGATATAACTGTGGTGCTTGTGGCTTAATAATTGAGCTGGCCGTTTGTTCATTACCCAAGCTGGAAATCGATTTCGTCGCTTTAGCTGCTTCTACTAATGCTTTTAAATTAATATCATCCGAGTAGGCGAAGGCTGTTTTCTCACCGCTCACTGCACGGACACCAACACCTTGGTCGATTGAGAAATTACCAGATTTCACCTGACCTTCTTCTAGCCCCCAGCTTTCACTGCGGCTATATTGAAAATATAGGTCAGCATAGTCAATTTGATGAGACATCATGTCTGCGAGTACATTTTGTAATTTCGCTACATCTAAGTTTGCTGGTGCAAGCAACGCTTCTGTCGCGGCATCAAAATGCGAACCTTTGATAAGGTTGGAGTGCTGTAGTGATGATTCAGTTTTCATGAGTTCATTTTCAAAAAATATTCGGTAAGCAAAAGTAATGAGTTGAACTGTTTTATAACAAGCGTTTACTTTTAGTAAGCACTTTTTTATCAACACATCTAGGCAAAAAATCTACTCAGCTATTTAATATACACTAGTACACAGCGTACAGCATTCAAGCAGGGCTGCACGTGATTCAGATATTTAGCTAGATGAAATTTGAGTGTAACGTCGCCAGCAATATTCACGCGTCAGTATCGCTAGCGCAACAATCACGCCTAAAATATTGATGCGTACCGTTATCCGACAACCTTAATGGTGCGATGTTTCAATGCAGGCAAACTTTTTCTTAAACTTTCCTGATATTTCGGGTTCATGGTTGCCATGACAACGCCTGAGCCGCGTGGTAAACGATCAAGCACAACACCCCATGGGTCTACAATCATACTGTTGCCGTGTGTTTCACGTCCTGATATGTGGTAACCACCTTGTGCAGGTGCAATCACATAGCTTAGATTTTCTATCGCACGTGCACGAATCAGGCTTTCCCAGTGGGCCTTACCTGTCGTATCGGTAAAAGCAGAAGGTACGACGATGATGTTGACCTCGCCCATTGCCCTGTATAGTTCAGGGAAGCGCAAATCATAGCAAATCGATAAGCCAATTTTACCGAACGGACTGTCGATCACTTTGATTGTGTCGCCAGCTTCAATCGTTTTTTCTTCGGTGTAATGTTCATTGCCAAGCTTTAGACCAAACAGATGAATTTTATCGTAGCGCGCAACTTGCTTACCTTTGTCATCAAACACCAAGCAGCTGTTGCGCACTTTGTTTGGAAAGTTACTGACTAAGGGCACAGAGCCGCCAATTAACCAGACTTTATGTTTTTTTGCAGTTTTGCTTAAAAAATCCTGAATCGGACCTTTACCTTCTTCTTCACGGGCAGCCACTTTGTCAGATTCTTTTAAGCCCATAATGGCAAAGTATTCCGGCAGTACAATCAGCTTTGCGCCTTGGTTTGCTGCAATTTCAATCAGGCGCTCTGCTTCACTTAGATTGGCACTGACATAAGGACCCGATGCCATTTGAATGCCAGCCATTTTAATAATACCTTTAGTGGTATTTTGGCTGCTGAGTTTAGCTTTGGTAGTTGTTACGCGAGAAGTAATGGCCATGTCATATCCAAACAGTTTTTTAAATTCTTTTTATAGCTAATAAGCACTTATTTTTTAATTGATTAGTGGGTTATCCTGATTACTTTTAGGCTCGTTTTCAGGTTTTACCTCTTGAGGATTGTCCCAAGAGCCTATGATTTCATAATCAGTTGATACAATTTTGTTTAAAGGGTCTTTTAGCACTTTTTGGGCTAAAAATGCCACAGCACCAGCTAATGGACCACCAGCCAAAGCGGCAAGCGAAATGCTATCACTAATCCTAGGCGAAACGTTAACAAAAAGATGTTGCGTCTCTTTTTGGAGATTGGTTTCACCTTTAATGCTGACATCAGCCGCAGGACCTGCCATTTTAAAGTTGTCGCTACGCATGATGCCCCGATCAATTTTAACGGTTGCATTGATTTTGTCAAAAGCAAAGCCATTGCTAAACAAATCTTTAAAATCTAATGACAGACGTCTTGGTAAGCTTTGCAGGCTGAGTAAGCCCAGCAGTCTACCTACGCCTGGTTGTACTTGTAAAATCTGGCCTTTACGCACGTCAAACTTCAGCTCGCCACTGAGGCGTGTTGTATCAAATTGATGGGGGCTGCCAGGCCAATGCAGTTGTCCGCTGAGTTTACCTTCGCCATCTTTAATCGTATCGGCATAGCCTAACCTGCTCAGCGTTTTACCTAGATCTTTGATATCCCATCTAATATTAAGATAGGTGTTTGGATTTCTTACCCAGTTATTCCATTGTCCTTCCGCACTAATAGTACCTTCAGGGGTAATGAATTTTATTTTCTGGATATCCCAGTTGTCATTTTCTGGATAAGCAATCACCTCTAAGCTTCCAAGGTTCTTTTTATGAAACTCAAAGTTATCCGCAATAATGTCGAGAGCAGGATAGTCTTGCTCCAGTTTGGTAAATTGTTTTACATTAGTCATGTCTGCAACATCACTAGGCACTGATAGCTGGTCTGGTGCAGTTTCTGGAATGGTGAAGTTGCTTAAACGAGCGATCAACTTGCCATTTTTCTGATCTATCCATTGCAAGTTACCCGTAATCTCTTTACTTTGAATAGTAATTCGCAAATTGTTTGTATTGCTAAGTTCAGTAATATTGACTTGGTTAAGACGTCGATTAAAGATGTCGAGTGCCTTAATCGATAGCGCTACTTTTTGAATGGGGAGTTTAGGCTGTTGTTTTGTAGTGTCTGATAAGTTTTTTACGACATAACGCCATGCATCTGCGTTTAGGTAATCTAAGTTGCCTGTTAAGGAAATGCCTGTTGGCTTGCCTGATTCATTAGAGACTGAAGGCTCAACTTTAATATCACCCCCTAATTGAATGTTGGCATTATTCAACTCAAACTTGCCGTCATTTAATACGCTGGTGATTTTTGCACCAGCTTTATTGCCAATGTTGATAAAAGTGTTGCTCACATTAGGTTCTTGTCTTTTATCAACACGCAGGCTTAGGGCTTGGCTTGCAGATTTATCGAATGGCGCGGGTAGGCGAGAAGTAATACCTGTTAAATCTGAGCGGATGCTAATACTAATGCGTGGTTTCTGAATCAGAATGTCGCCAATCCAATCTGTGCCACCGCTAATGTAGTCGCTCGCTTTTGCTAGCGACTGTTCTTTTAGCATTTGTTTGATACTGCTGTCGCTCAGCTTGCCTCTTGCCAGTATACGTATGGATTTGTCTTTAGCTGTACTTAAGTTAAAGGCAAGTGGAGAACCAAACGCTAATGCTTTAATATTTTTGGCACTTAAGCTATTTTCTGTGAACTCCAGATTACCGTTAATTTGGGTGAGCGTTGGGATATCTTCACTTTCCATTTTTCCGTTAGTAATCTGATATAGCCCTTTATATTTAGAGGCGTCTAAATCTTCTAATGGAATACTTAACCCTAAGCTAAGCTTGCCTGTACCACTTGTTTTGAGATTGTCAGTAAACCCCTCTGTGAGTGTATGTACTGGGCTTTTATTCACAAAAACAATACCTTCGCTGACGGGGCCTTGTAGCTCAGATTGGATGCTCAGGATAGGGTAGTCCGCATCTAATTGAGCGATGGTTGTTTTACTTTTAATGATTTGATTGCCAAATATATGCCCAGTATGCGCATTGAGCTCCATGCGGTTACCCTCAAATAAGAGATCTAGGCCTAATTTCTCGATGACAGGCCAGTCTGTACCATACTCTAAAAGAGCATCACTGACCTTCGCCGTTACCCTGAACAAGCCTTGTTTGGTATCTAGATTATTTTTGCTATCTACAAATGGAAAGTCAGCTAATCGGCCTTTTACGATTAAATTAACATCGTTAGCGGTGCCTTCTAATATTGAGGTGTCCAACCAATTGAGAGTGGTTTCACCCAGCATGGTTGGATAGTAAAACTTGGCATACTTCGCATTGCCATGATTAAATTTACCTTTTAAATCAAGGAATCCACCTTTTTTTCCATCCATCAGATAACTTGCATCAACAGTGCCAGATAAATGCGGACTATTCATCTTTAATGAATTGACATTGATTTCTGTTTGGTGGTCATCAATGTTCCAAGTGACTTTACCCTCAAGCGTATTGAAAGGGATCGGCCAACGTAATATGCCTTTCATTTCTAAATTTGCTTGATGTGTATCTAGTCGTAAAGAGCCTGATTTTTGGTTTGCACTAAGCTCGCCAGATAGGTTGTTAAAGCCAGGGATATTTTCGTATGCAGTTAAATTTAAACGATTAAACTTGGTATTTAATTGGTAGGTTTTTGTGACATTGTTTTGTGCTTCCCATACGATATTCAGGTCTTCTAACTCACCTTGCGGATTTGCCGCATTGATAAATGCCAGAAGCTTTTCAGGAATTGGTAGTTGGGATAAGGTTGTTTGAATGTTAGTCAACCCTAAGCCTGGCATGCTCAGGTTGAAGTTTTGTTCACCTTTAATCGTTTGGCTGTAGTTCGCTGAAAGCGCTTTGATGTTAAAGCCGTTGGCGGTGCTTGCATTAAGCGCATTCACACTTAAAGAATGACCAAACTTGCTTGCAGTGCCTAGTAGCTTACTTTTGTTTAGGTTTTTCCAGGCAATGTTTCCAGATAGCTTGTCTAACATTAATGGTGCAAGATCTGGTTTTGTTTGTAGTTGTATATTTTCTAATGCAACATGACTGTTGATTGATTGTAATTGGTGATTGGAGAAATTAATCGTTACATCTGTACTGCCTGTGCCTGCACTTAAATTGATTGGGTAATCTACCCATGTTTTGTATGCGGCTAGATCAGCATTTTTAAGTTGCAGACGCACTTTACCATCCCAGTCTTGGGTTTTGCTGACGTCGCTTCCATAAAAGCTACCACTGAGCAGAATTGGCTGTATGCTGCCGACTGATGGTGAAGCGCTAGCGCTGAAGCTGTGATTTCTTATGAGGCTTCTCCAAGGTGGGCTTAAAATCTCCAAATTGAGGTTATTTAAACTTAGTTCAGGCGCGTTTCTGAGTTCGTCTAACCAGAGCACTTTAGCATTGGTGATGGCTAGTTTGTTTTGCCTTAACAACCAATTGGCTAAGTCAGGTTTTGATTCTCCGGCGGTACTAATGCCTGCGACAAAAATTTCGCCCTTGGTATTGCGGCGTATGGTGAGCTCTGGGTCATGAATAATGAGCTCGGCTAAATGTGGCTCTAGCAGCGGAACGCTTAGCCATGACACCGCAACCTCAATATTTTTTAACTGTAGCGCTGAGCGATCTTGCGCATCGAATATATCGATATTACTTAACACTAAATGAGGATTAATTCCTTGCCAGTTGGCTTTGATGTCACCAATGACGACTTTTTGATTTGCAGATTTGCTGGCAAAACGGGCAATTTCATCTTTATGTTGGCCAATATTCGGCATTAGCCAGAAATGAATAGTGAGTGCGATAGCAAGCACGATGATCGCTGAAACGCCAGCTACCCATAACATTGCTCGATAAACCCAAAGTAGAGATTTTTTAACCATTGATAATGTGGGTTTTATTTTTAATATATTAGTCCTGCATTTTACTTGAATATTGTGTATATAGATTGATAATCACGGTGCTGCGACTGTAAAACTGCGTAAATTTTCACAAATCTATCCTAAAAGTAAAAGAGTGTTTAAGCGTATGCATAGTAATCATTTAGAATAACAAACTTGTCAGCTTGGTGATAAGTAATAGTTGCGCTTTCATTATGCTAACAATGACTGAGTGAAGCTTATGTAATTCACCAGTTTTGTTCAATTTAATTCATATGGTTATCTCTTGATTCAATTTAAACAACTTACTTTAACGCGCGGCCTTAAAATTTTAATCCAAGGCGCATCCATGCAGTTTCATCCTGGCCATAAAGTTGGCTTAACAGGCGCTAATGGGGCGGGTAAATCTTCTCTTTTTGCCATGTTGCGAGGTGAAGTGCACCCTGAGCAAGGCGATTTGGAAATGCCAGTAAGCTGGGTGGTGGCACACGTTGCACAAGAAACCCCCGCTTTAGCCATGCCTGCTATTGAGTTTGTGCTGGATGGCGATGCAGAATTACGTGAAATTGAAGCAGGATTAGTGGCTGCGGAGGCGAATCATCAAGGTGAACTCATTGCAGAGTTGCACCAGCGTTTAACCGATATTGATGGCTACAGTGCAAAGGCACGAGCGTCTGAGTTATTGAATGGTCTAGGTTTTAGTCAAGTCGCGCTACAGCAGCCTGTCTCAACTTTTTCAGGTGGCTGGCGCGTTCGCTTGAATTTAGCACGTGCTTTGATGTGTCGTTCCGATTTATTACTGCTTGATGAACCAACCAACCATTTAGACTTAGACGCAGTCATTTGGCTTGAAGGCTGGTTGCAGAGTTACCGCGGCACGTTGTTATTAATTTCGCATGATAGAGACTTCCTAGATGCAATTGTGAACCACATTGCGCACATTGAGCAGCAAACATTAACGCTTTATCGCGGTGGTTACTCTGATTTTGAGCGCCAACGTGCTGAAAAACTGGCATTACAGCAAGCCATGTTTGAAAAGCAACAACGCAAAGTTGCCCATTTACAGAGCTATATTGATCGCTTTCGTGTACAGGCTACTAAAGCGCGCCAGGCGCAAAGCAGAATTAAAGCGCTTGAGCGTATGGAGATGATTTCTGCAGCACACGTAGATTCACAATTCGGATTTGAATTTAGAGCGCCAATTGCAGCGCCTGACCCTTTGCTAGTGCTGGATGGCATGAGCGTGGGCTACCAGCACAAACCATTGATTAGCAATATTGAACTAGCCATTAGGCCAGGTGAACGCATTGGATTACTAGGAAAAAATGGCGCAGGTAAAACCACGCTCATTAAATTATTAGCGCATGAGCTTGCACCACTTGGCGGCAAACGGGTAGAAGGCAAAGACCTTAATATTGGCTACTTTGCACAGCATCAGCTTGAGCAACTGCGTCCTGACGACTCGCCGTTGCAACACATGATGAAGCTGGACCCACTCACCCGCGAGCAAGAGCACCTTAATTATTTAGGTGGTTTTGACTTTAAAGGGGAGATGGCTAGGGCTCCTTGTGCTAACTTCTCAGGCGGTGAGAAGTCACGCTTGGCATTGGCTTTATTAATTTGGACTCGGCCTAATTTGTTATTGCTAGATGAGCCAACTAACCATTTAGATTTGGAAATGCGTCATGCGCTGACGCTTGCTTTACAAGACTTTGAAGGTGGCGTTATCTTGGTGTCGCATGATAGAGCCTTGCTGCGAGCCACCTGTGATGAATTTATTTTGGTGGCAGATGGTAAAGCCGTGCAGTTTGATGGCGACTTGGAAGATTATAGCCAATGGCTAAATGAACAGCGTATCAAAGAAAAGCAGCTGAACCAGGCAGTTGCAACAGATGACCCAAATAAAAATGCTAATAAAAATAATCGTGCAGCCAATAAAGCGGAGCGTCAGGCTAGAATTGTAGAGCGCCGCCCGCTGTTAAAAGAGCTTGAGCAAATTGAACGCAATATGGCACAGTGGCAAACGGATAAAAAACTGTGTGACGAGCAGTTGAATGATGCAGACCTTTATACCAGCGCTGATAAGTCGGTACTGCAACAGCTTTTAAAAACACAAGCGACACTGACCACTCAATTGGAAACCGCAGAAGAGCGCTGGTTAACCTTACATGAGATGTTAGAGGCAATCCCTGCATTGGACTAATGAATGACTCAATTAGTAATGAGTTAGTTGCCGGATTAATACCCGTTATATTTAAGATAATTAAGGACTTCAAAAATGGAAATGACGTATTCACAACGTTTAAAGCTTATGCATGCTTTATGTTTAGCGGCAACACATCGTGATGATGAAACCCCTAATACTAATTTAGATGAATATGATGCATTGAATGCAGCTGACTATTTAAGCTGTTATGTCACCTTTAAGGCGATTCAGTCTGCAGACCAATCACCACTGGCTGAGCGTAGTGAAAACTTTGATATGTTGAGCGTTTATCAAGCATTTGCCTTGCTTACTTATGCGTTTTTTACCTCACCATTAGTGCAAGAAGATATCAAACCTGAGTTACAAACCGCACAAATTACCATTGCGAAAACGCTATTTGCAGGCTTGCCAGATGCTGAGTTAATTGAAATCGTAGAGTCTGGCTTAAGTAAATTTCAATTAATTGCGGATGCAGAAGCAGAGCATTGGACCCAGTTTAGAGAGAATGTGGATAAGCTTGTGATTGCACTGCTTGTTGCTAGTACGGACGACGATAGCCCGCATACGATGGAAGAAGTGTTACCAATTTTTGGTCAGTTGTTAAGCCAATTATGTGAGGCGTTTGAAAGTGCTTAGTAAACAGTACGCAATCTCATGGTATTTTAATGCTGGGATTGCGCTAGGTTTTCAGCACTGACTATTTTTCCTTCTAGGGTTTTGTGAATTTGCTCCATTAAGAAACTTGCAGATTCACGCCCCAGTTTGGATTCACGCATTGCCATGTGCCAGCTTGAAATCGTTTGCCTTAAATTATTCTCGTTATCGCAGCTTTCAATTTTGGCTTTAATACCTCGCCCCATAATGCCAAGGTAATCATCAGCAGCCTCGATTAAAATAGCCTTCACTGTCGCCATTTTTGTTGGGCAGATTGGCTCTGTTTTGGTGGGGGTGTCCTGTAAAGAAAGCTGATTATGCAGTGAGCTTGCAAACTCTGGCGGCCTTTGTTGCCCTTGTGGCAATTGAATATAGCCTTCCGTTTCAAGTTTTTTAATGGTGTCTAGTAATAAGTCCTTTTTAAAGAACTTATTCAATTCATCTAAATTACGTACACCATTCACCAGTAGCAAAACCTGACGTTCACGCACACCTAAGGTACGATTGTTATTGGTAAACTCATTAAAACCGAGCGTGGATTTTTCATATACCATGGTCGTTGTCTCATCTGGGCTCAATGATTTTTAACAAAATCTTATCTGAGCGTGATGAAAGCAATACTACTTAATCAATATGAAGTTAACGTGACGGTTTTATGACGAGTGACCTCATGATGACAGCCTAATGAATCCTGTTGAAACTTAAATTCAGTTAGCGAAAACTATTTTAGGGCTAATATGTTAATAGTGTGCATGATAGTTTAAAGCGTTTAAATGATAAGCTTTGTTAGCGCACTAACTATCGTGATGATGTATACCATAGTCTATAGCACCCCAAGCTAAAACCTCATAAAATAAGATGCGACTTGTAAATATTTGATATTCATCAAAATAATAACTTTTGTGAAGTAATGATAAAGCCTTATGCAAACCTCAATCCAGTTAAAAGAAATTTGCACGATTAATCCAATGTGCGTATCGCAAACTGCGATTTTGGCAGATGTGTTAGAAATGATGGCTAATCATCGTATCAGCTCGATAGTGGTGGTTGAGGGTAAACGCCCAGTTGGTATTTTTACGGAACGTGATGCTTTACGTATTATTCCTGAGTTATTGAATACTAAAACCACCTTCATCGGTAGTGTGATGAGCGATGTTCCTGTGGTCGCACCAATGCATTTAGATTTATTTGAGGCATATCACCTTTGCGCACAAGAAAACCTACGCCACTTAATCGTGGTGGACAGCACAGGCGACTTGTACGGCATTGCAACAGATAATGACTTCATGAAGCTGCTGGGCTTTGATGTTCTTTCTGGGCAGGAAGTCGTTGAAAATATCATGCATAAGAATATTCATACCTTAGCCAAGCATGACACACTGCATGATGCAATTACTTTGATGATGAAATCTAACTCAAGCGGAGTGGTGATTACTGAGGCTGATAAGCCAATTGGCATTGTCACTGAGCGAGATTTGGTGAGATTAGGGCGAGATCATGCAAATGGCAATATGGCGTTAGCAGAGGTGATGTCATCCCCTGTTATTTGTGTTAATAGCCAACGTTCAATTTACTTTGCGATAGAACACATGCGTGAGCAAAAAGTGCGCACTTTGGTCGTTGTGAATAATCAAGGCTTGTTAGATGGCCTGATGACTGAGCATGACATAGTGAAGAAAATTGAGAGTCACTACGTACATATGCTTAATAAGATTATTAAAAGGCAGGCGGATGATATTGTCCGTATCCGTAAAGAACTGGATGAGCGACATGTACTATCTGCCGTGTTGCATGAGTCACTTGGGGTAAGTTTGATTATTGCTGACCCTGATAAAAAGGTACGATATTTAAATCCTGCCGCTTCACTGTTATTTGGTATCGCGCATGAGAATATCGATGGTGAACAACTGGAGCTGTTATTTAACAAGGCGAACATGCCCGTTGATCACTTACTGATTGCCTTAGATAAAGTGGAAGCAGGGGAAAGTTATGAGTATGATTTAGCACATCAGATGAAAGACGAAATATTTGAACTACACGTGCGCATGGCACCGATTCAAGATCAAGACAATCACTTATTAGGTTTTGTACAAACCATACAGGATGAAACCGACAAGAAACATTCTGAGCGTAAGTTAAAGCAGGCGGCATCTATTTTTGACAATACAATAGAGGGCATCATCATCACAGATGCTAACGCTAATATTTTGTCAGTAAACCCTGCATTTATGAAAATTACCGGTTATGAGGAAGATGAGGTTCGTGGTAGAAATCCAAAAGTGCTGAGTTCTGGTCGGCAAGATAAAGCTTTTTATGGCCGTATGTGGGATTCACTAAACGCCAGTGGATATTGGCAAGGTGAGTTGTGGAATCGGCGAAAAAGTGGTGAAACTTATGCCGAGTGGCTGACAATTAGTGCTATTTTAGATGCTAAAAAGCAGGTGAAAAATTACATTGCGGTGTTTGCTGATATTACTTCTTCTAAATTAGCACATGACGAATTTGAGTTTTTAGCGCACCATGATCCTTTAACGAAGTTACCAAACCGACTTTTGTTTAATGCGAGGTTGAGTCACTCTTTATCTCGTACAAAGCGCACTGGAGATTTAGTTGCTGTCCTAATGATCGATCTTGATGGATTCAAGTTAATCAACGACCATTATGGACATCAGGCCGGTGATCGTGTGCTTGAAGTAGTGGCTGAACGTTTAATGGCTCATACACGTGGTGAAGATACTGTTGCTCGCTTGGGGGGAGATGAGTTTGTTGTTGTGCTAGAAGATATGACAGACTATCAAGGGGCGATGGATGTCGCCAATAAGTTGATCGCATCTATTTCGCAACCTATTATGCTGATAGAGAGTACAGTATCTGTGACAGCGAGTGTAGGCATTGCATTATCATTTAATGCAGGAGATAACCCAAAAATACTGGTGGCTAGTGCAGATGATGCTTTATATCAAGCTAAGAGTGCCGGTAAAAATACAGCGATTTGTGCGCAACTTCAATCTTAAATAAAAACGCTTATACACTGGTCGCAAATGCATAAATCTTTATTTGGTATGGTCATTAAAAAAACGCGCTTGGATCTTGGACTTACACAGGAAATGTTAGCTTCACTTTCTGGTTTAGAGCGTACTTTTATTTCTATGTTAGAGCGTGGTGTTAAACAGCCCAGCTTAAAAACTGTAAGTAGTATTGCGCATGCATTGCAGTTGAAAAGTTATGAGCTACTACATATGGTTGAACAGCAGATTCATGCGGATAATCCGCAAAATCAACTCAGTACAGACCTTGAAGTAGAGCAGCGCCGTTTAGATGCGCTGGAGTCTGAGCGTGAGAAATCACGTATTGGTGAGATTGTGAACACGATTCCAGTCATCTTTTTTGCCAGAACACCGATGCCAGAATATGCGATGACTTTCGTAAGCAAAAATATTAGCCAGTTATTGGGTTATGACAAAGATAAATTCATGGCCCATAGTGGGTTTTGGCATGCGCATATTCATCAAGATGATCTGCCAAAGGTGATGGAGCGCTTGCAAAATATAAGCGCAAGTGATTTGTTAAGACACGAGTATAGGTTTTTAACTGCTAGTGGGGCATGGTTACTGGTAAGAGAAGAGCTTAAATTAGTGGTGAACGAATCTGGTCTAGCAAAAGAAGTGATAGGGTCAATTGTTGGTGTTAGTCGATATGTTGGCGAGTAGCATGGCGATTTCTCTGTGAAATACTGCTTGTCTAAACTTACTTAGGTTGCACACTAATTGAGTAAGCATCTTAAACAAGCGTCACTTTAATCGAAAATGAAGCATCGCTAGACTCAATAAACAAGCTCAAATCACTTTTGCGGTTTGAGTTTTTTAAGGCATGGGCTAAATGGTAATGAGCGGGCGGTTTATCGCTGGGTTGCGTTGTGTTATGTGCTATTTTAGCTATTACTGATGATCACCGTTTAAGTAATACCAGTTTGCGTGAATACGTTCAAACTGGCTAGTTTCATGAAGTCTTTCAGCTCGGCCACTTAGGTTGTCGGCATGCTTATAACGCGCAACAAACTCAACTACTGCGTGATTCTCATCAATTTTTTTGTACTTTTTTACCTGTAAACCTAACCATTTAAGTGGATCTTGGTTCAAGTTTAGGTCGGCAGGGCGCGTGTCTGGATGCCAAGTCGTAAGTAAATATGCCTCAAGTTTCAATACATATGCACTGTAACGCGAGCGCATCAACGCCTCAGCATTAGGTGCGGCAATACCTAGATGATATTGTTCACAGCAAGCTTGGTATGCGTTGCCACTTCCACATGGACATTCAGACATTTTTTGCTACCAAGTACCAGCAAGGTCAGTAATGGCTTGCTGGGCTATGTGGCTTGATAAGTTATGCAATTTCACGCGTTTCTAAAAATTGAATATCTGGGTATCGCTCTTGTGCCATTTGTAAGTTAACGCGGTTAGGCGCTAGGTACACATAGTCATCTGCGCCATCTAACGCCACGTTAAAGCCGTATTTATCTGCAATGGTTTTTAAGTCCGCATCCGAGCCGCGTAACCAGCGTGCGGTATAGCAATCGTATGGCTCAAACACCATATCTACGCTGTATTCATGCTCTAATCGATGGGCGACTACCTCAAACTGCAACATACCAACTGCACCTAAAATCAAGTCGTTTGAAAGTAGAGGGCGGAACAATTGTGCAGCACCTTCTTCTGCCAATTGTTTTAGGCCAATTTGTAGTTGCTTCATTTTCATCGGGTTTTTAATGCGCGCACGGCGGAAAAATTCAGGCGCAAATGATGGAATACCAGTGAATTTAAGGTTCTCGCCTTCACTAAAGGTATCGCCCAATTTCACTGTGCCATGGTTAGGAATACCGATAATGTCACCCGAGTAGGCCTCATCCATGGTGGTACGGTCTTGCGCCATAAAGGTAATGGCGTTGTTCACGCTTAATGTTTTGCCAGTAGCAACTTGCTTCACCTTCATGCCTCGCTCAAAACGGCCTGAACACACACGCAAGAACGCGATGCGGTCACGGTGTTTTGGGTCCATATTCGCTTGAATTTTAAACACAAAGCCTGAGAACTTACCCTCATTAGCTTCTACGGGGCGGCTTGCCGTGTTGCGAGATTGTGGTGGTGGAGATAAGTCTACCACGGCATCTAGCAGTGATTGCACGCCAAAGTTGTTGATGGCAGAGCCAAAGAACACAGGTGTTTGTTTACCATTTAGATAGCGCTCTTTATTAAACTCATGGGATGCACCACGCACCAGCTCAATATCAATACGCAATTCTTCAGCTTGGCGGCCTAATAACTCATCTACACGTGGGTTATCCAAACCTTTAATGGTTTCTGATGTACCTTTTTCTGCACGTGGATCAAAGAACGAGATTTCATCATTATACAAATGATAAACGCCACGGAAGCCTTTGCCCATGCCGATTGGCCATGTCATTGGCGCACATTCCATCCCCAGCGTGGTTTCAATCTCATCTAGCAACTCAATTGGTGGGCGGCTTTCACGGTCTAGTTTATTAATGAACGTAATAATGGGTGTGTCGCGCATGCGGCACACGTTTAATAGTTTAATAGTTTGTGCTTCTACACCGTTAACAGAGTCAATCACCATCACCGCAGAGTCTACTGCTGTTAATGTACGATATGTATCTTCAGAAAAGTCATCATGGCCTGGGGTATCTAGCAGGTTAATCATGTGTTCGCGGTAAGGGAACTGCATCACAGATGAGGTCACGGAAATGCCGCGTTGTTTCTCAAGTTCCATCCAGTCTGACGTTGCATGACGTGCTGCTTTACGGCCACGTACTTCACCAGCTACCTGAATTGCACCACCAAACCAGAGCAGCTTTTCGGTCAGTGTCGTTTTACCAGCATCGGGGTGGGAAATAATAGCAAAAGTGCGGCGGCGGGAAATTTCGTCTTGAAGCGATGACATGTTTTGATAGATTGGATTTAAAAGCGCTATTTTACCTGAAATATGGCTTAACTCGTAAAAACGGATATTGGCTGAGCAGGCTTTGCTGTCTGCTCATGACACATGCTTTATATTTGTGATGGCTAGCTTAGAACCTACCTTGGCCTTAACGTCTTGATGACGCCTCATTTTTAAGTTCGCGCGACACCAGTTTTGATAATGAGCCAATCTCGTTGGAGAGCAGTATTAATAAATCATCCAGCGTTACAATACCAGTTAGCATGCCATGCTCGTCCACAACTGGCAGCCTTCTGACGCCTTTTGATGTCATGATTTTAATTGTTTCAAATACCCCTGCATTTTCTGTCACTACCGATAAATGCCTGACCATGATGTCACTCACCGTCATGACTTTGCAATCCAACTCGGTTGCCACAACTTCTATGACTAAATCACGGTCTGTCACAATACCTAAAGGTATGGGTTTGCCTTGACTCTCATTGATGACTACAACATCGCCAACATGGTGGCTGCGCATTAACTTAGCCGCTTCAAAAATGGTGGCATCAGCTTTCACTGTGATGACTTCGTGATTACAAATTGCACTGATCGTCATGATACTTTCCTTTTTTATTGGTAAACAATCATGTTATAAATTTGATGAGTTAACTTACTATCTATTCAATGAGATGTTTTCACTAAAAGCACTGGCACATGGCTTTGTTTTACCACCATATCCGCATCACTGCCCATCATGAATCGTGCAAATCCACGTAATCCATGGGTACCCATGACAATCAAATCTGCTGGCCATTCTTCAGCTTGTTTAATAATTAGTTTGGAGACGCGCTCACCAATACTTTCTACGATTGTGCATTCGGTTAATACACCAGATTGACGTGCTTTTTCTTCAGCAGACTCTAGTATTTTTTTACCTTGGCTACGTTGAATATCTGCCAGATACAAAACATTAAGTTCACCATTTGCGTCTAAAATTGGAAAGTAGGTGTCTACTACATGTAAGAATCTAAGTTTTGCGTGTAGTGTTTTAGCTAGATTAATGGCTTCTAACATGCCACAGTTTGAGGTGCTGCTACCGTCTATCGGACAGAGAATTTGTTTGTACATTTTTATTAAACTCCCATCAAAAAATATAAGCCAATTGGACTGCAAACTAATCACGCATTAGTGGCTGTAGTTAACTTCTCCTATTGGTATGCTCGACAGAATACGAGGATGTTTGCGCGAAGTAGGCGTTGGTGTGTCATCAGGATAACCAATAACAATAGGTGCAACTACCGTAAACTCATGAGGAATACCTAACTTAATTTTCGTTTCTGCTAAATTTAAAATAGGAAGTGCACAGCCAATAATGCAGGACCCTAACCCCATTGCACAGGCGGCTAAAATGAGGTTTTCAGTGGCTAGCCAACAGTCAGCCTCAGAGGAGTATATTTTTGTATTACCGCAGATTAAGATGAGTGTCCCTGCATTATAAAAAATATTGAAATTTTGATTTCCAGGTAATTCAAACAGTTTAAATGCTTGCTGATGCTGATGATGCATCATCCTAAGTAGCATAGGTTTTGCTTGGTCTGATAGATTTCTTAGCAATTGCTTATCCTCTATGATCACAAATGCCCAAGGCTCACCATGCATAGCAGTAGGTGCACGTATTGCAGCTTCCAGCAGGCTGGAAATGATCCCTTTTTCTAATGGTTGTGTTGTATAGCTGCGCACAGAGCGCCTAGCTAATATGGCTTCGTAAAGGCTCATTTCCACTTCGAGTAGTGCCATTTTATGCGCTCCCACAATGCTAAAACTGTATATTGATCATCATTGTTAAGGGCACAATAGCAAGAATAAAAATATTAGTTAATCCGCGCGAACACGTATAAGTTAACGAGTAGGGTTCTAATTGAAAGAAATTGATTAGCTAAGAAATGCCTACTGATTTAGCTTGGGAGCCAAGTACTTGAGATCATTTAGCTCATTGCAGTAGCCAGAATAATGGTGATGTTTGCGTTACAACCCAACAACAAGCTTACTCTTTCAAACCACTTTTATGCGCGATACGTGCTAAATCGAGCACGTGGTTTGCGCCAGTTTTATGCATGATGTTAGATTTATGAATTTCTACAGTACGATGGCTAATGCCAAGCTTTCGCGCGATATCTTTATTATGATGTCCTTGTATTGCTAAAAGCATGACATCGTATTCTCGCTCTGTTAGACTGGCGATACATTTTTCAGCTTCTTTACAGCTTGCGCTTTCAGTGAGTGTTTTTTCAGACTCTATCATCGCATTAGTGACAACACTAATGAGTTTTTCACGGCGCACTGGTTTGGTTAAAAAGTCTATCGCACCAGCTTTCATTGCTTTTACGCTGGTTGGAATATTACCGTGACCAGTTAAAAAAATGATAGGTAATGAAATGTTGCGTTTTGCGAGTTCTTCTTGAAGTTGTAAGCCATCCATTTCTGGCATGCGGTAATCGATGATTGCACACCCATAGCATTCTTGTGGGCAAACCGCTAAAAATGCCTGAGCACTCTCAAATGCCATGACAGGAATGTTTTCTTGGGCAATCATTAGTGCTAATGAGTCCCTAATCGCATGCTCATCATCAATAATATATACAGTAGGTGGCGTGGTTTTCATTTTGCAAATGGCAGTGTGAAATGGAAGGTAGCGCCTACTTTGATATCGGGGTCTAGCCATAGTTGGCCACCATTAGCTTCTGCTAATGTGCGGCTGATGGCAAGCCCCATACCGATACCTCTGGGCTTGGTCGTAAAAAAAGGCTCAAAAATACGTTTAGCAATTGCATCACTTAGGCCAGGACCAACGTCTTGCACAGTGACATGTGCCATGCTGATATTTGCGTTAGTACGAACGGTAATACTAATGGCCGAAGATGATATTCCGGCGCCACGCATTGCTTCAACGCCATTTCTTAATAAGTTCACGAGTATCTTAAGCACTTGTGTTTTATTAGCGAGTACAGGTCTGATATTACTTTCTAACTGTAATAGCGGATAAAAGTCGTAGTAACCATAGTTTTTAGCAATCACTAAAGCCTCTTTGACAACTTCGTTGATATCTAAGAGATCTTTGATGAGCTCACCTTTTTGTAGGAAAGCGAGTAACTCATGCAGGCTACCACCTGCGCGCTGTGCTTGAGTGACACATCCTTCCAGTGCTCGTTTCAGGCTGGTTGAGTCAATTTTGTCCTGTTCAAGTGCATGCAGGGCAACCTCACTGTAAGCAGAAATTGCTGTGAGTGGCTGATTAATTTCATGTGCAATCGCTGAAGCTGTCTGTGTCGCCACCTCTTTTGCAAAGAGCATTTCAGTTTCGACATGTTGATCTTGAAGTTTTTTCTCAAGTATTTTTTGTTCAGTAATGTCTCTTGCTACACCTAATAATCTGGTGGCGTGGCCTTCTTTAAAATGCGCTTTGCCTACTGCTGATACCCAATGGATTGAATTGTCCAATTGATTAACGACACGATACTCAACGTTAAACTCACCATCACCTGTTGGGTCTGTAGCTTGGCGCATTGCTGATTCTCTAGTCGCCTTATCTTTTGGGTGAATGATGGAGATTTTAGCATCATGATGATTTATATTTGTGGGGTCAGCTCCCCAGAATGCGAGTAGCTGATCACTCTCGTTGCGCATTTTTAGATTTGCATCAAAGTCAAAAACGTTTAAGCCAGCAGCTTTTTTTGCAAGCCTTAAACGTTCTTCGCTAATGCGTAATGCTTGTTCAACTTCTTGACGTTTATAGACAGTGTAAAAGGTAACTAGTATATAAAGTTGCCCTTCATTGTGAATTGGGCTTAGACCAATATCTACAGCAAGTTCTTTTCCACTTTTCGTGATGACTGACAGTTCGTTACCAGAACCCATCGGTCGTTTTTCTGGATTTTGTATAAAAGCCATTCGATACCGGCGGTGAGGCTCTCTATAGCGATCCGGGATTAATGCTTCAACTTCAAGCCCAACGATTTCTTGGGCTGTATAGCCCAATAATTGCTGAGATGCTGCGTTTGCTTGCGCAACTAGGCCACTGTCGCTAATCAGTAGCATGGCATCAGCAACTGCATCAAACAAAGTCTGAAAGCTTAAGTTTTGCAATGGATAAGCCAAAGAACATCCTTATCAAATAACGAAGTACATGTAAGGCCGCTTGTTAATTAATTATAGATTAAAAATTAATGCATGTGTGCGTGATCCAGTAGCCCATAAAGGCTACGGGTTCGCTCGTATATTAGTGCTTGATTGATTGCAGTATGCCACCTGGGCAAGCAAAAAAATGGAGTAGAGGCCAGCCACTTCCTAGAGACGTAGTGTTTTACGATCTTCCACCTCGACTAGTGGTCGAGCTAGGGGTTCCTCCGGCTGGGCACAAGTATGTGCGGGTAGCAGCTGATATCTTACTAATTGCTGTTGGTACCAGTATCGTGGTTGATGCGATTGAAGATCTCGGCAATATCTAAGCTTTCAATCTTACAGGTAAGTATATAAGGGCTATCCCTTACGTGCTTACCCGAATGTACCTAATCAATCAACAGAGGTAAATTACTATCTCAATGTAGTCGGGCTCAATTTAACAGCCAATACCAACGTGACTGTTTAAGTGGTGCCCCTAATTTTTTAATCTATTGATTGGGAGGTTTCATGATACTTTCAACAGTCAGCACTAAAGATGTTAAGTCAAAAGATTCAATCAAAAAATCAAGTAAGCCCAATGGGGCGGATAACGCTCAGTTAAATAACCCAGAAGCACATGATAAATTGCTCAATATTGCAGTCAGTGCATATAACAAAGCAGAGTCTCGTGGTTTCGAACCAGGGCATGAAATACAAGATTGGTTGGAAGCTGAAGCAGAGGTGATGAAATGAACGCTTCATCAATAGCACATCAAGCTAAAGGCATGCATGCCAGCAATTTATTAAATAATCACCATCATCATGAAAATGCTGGTTTAAATCTTCCAGTGTTAACTATCTATGATAACGGCATGATTCGAAGTTGCAGTAAAGCAGCTATAGAGTTGCTAGGTTGCTCATTAGATAAACTCAGATGGCGTCACATCTCCACATTTCTGCCGCAATTAGCCGACATGGCAATCATACAAAGTGGGCAAATCAACCCTAATCTGCGATTTTTGTCGCGTATAGGTTATAGCTTTGATTTGATTAATATACGTGGTGCACACATCGCATGTGCATTGTTTTTTAGAGAAGTAGAGCATTTTGATCGGCATTACTTAAGAGTAATTTTTCGTCCAGTAGAGCATCAATATTTATCACTTTAATTCAACTAACTTTGGAGGTTGCAATGGATACTGAAAATAAAACAAATGTTCCAGTGACAGATAATAAGTCATTGGCAAAGTCATCATGGTCAGGTATGCACCCAATAGCAGAAATGGAGCGTGCTTTTGATAGAGTTTTTGGTCGAAGGTTTTCATCTTTATGGCATCGAGATGCTAGTCCAATGTTTGATAATTTTTTTGAAGTTGAAAATAGACGTCTACCAAGCCTAGATGTGATTGATCGTGATAACGAAGTATTTGTACGTGCTGAGATACCTGGTATTGATAAGAAAGACCTCAATATCTCACTGACAGATAATTTACTTACTATTAAAGGGCAATCCAGTAGTGAGAAAAAAGAGGAAAAAGGCGATTATTACAGGCATGAAATATCAAGTTCCTCATTTGCCCGTTCTGTCACAATACCAGCGATGGTTGATTCCTCAAAAACGATTGCCAGTCTGAAGGATGGTGTTTTAGAAATTACCTTACCTAAGGCAGAAGCATCAAAACGACGCAATATCGCTATTCAGTAACTATCTTTTTTACATAGTAATTGAATATAAATAAATACCATAGAGGAAGGAGGAAATCTTGGACTTTACTCAATTTGGAAATAAAACCTGCCTCTATCAAACTGCACAACTGGAAGCTGTCATTAGTCATATGGCATGGCAGGCGGCTGGTCTTTTAATAGGTAAAGAGCATATCATGATCGTCGGCATTCTGCGTCGTGGTGCACCACTTGCCGAAATGTTACATACTAAGCTTAAGCAAAATTTTAATTTGACAAATATAAGCTTAATGAATTTACAGATAAAGCGTTATGCCGATGATCTCACGCTACTCCATCCTGAAACTTTGCTAGTAGAAGATAAAAAGTACGACTTGCTTGATCTTACTGGTACAACTGTACTAGTGGTCGATGATGTAATTTTTCGGGGGCATTCAATGTTACGTGCAGTCGAGTATTTAGCAAGAAAACAAGCAGCCGAAATTAGAACAGCGGTACTTGTGGATAGAGGGGCTAATAAGCTACCAGTGCGTATCGACATCTCTGGCGTCAGGCTTGATGTAGCCCCCACTGATATTATCGAATGTAACGTACCGCCTTATGAGCCAGTTTTTAAAATAGATATTCACCAACCAGCAATTAAATAAAATAAGCCAATATCATGTTTTATGACCGTAATGAGGCTGCAATAAAACTAGCAAATAAACTGCTTCCTTACAAGGGACGGCATCCACTTGTACTTGGCATACCACGGGGTGCTGTACCAATGGCAAAAGTCATTGCAGAACAACTTAATGGTGATTGTGATGTTGTATTAGTGCGTAAGTTACGAGCGCCATACTCTCCCGAGTTGGCGATTGGCTCAATTGATGAAAATGGCTGGACTTATATAGCAAGTATCGCTAGTGCAGTAGGTGCTGATGATGCATATATTGCACATGAGAAAAAAATCCAAATGGAGACCATTCAGCAACGCCGTAAACAATACACACCAGTTAATACACCACTAAACCCAACAGGGCGCATCGTCATCGTCGTAGATGATGGATTAGCCACTGGCGCTACCATGATTGCTGCTCTATATAGCCTTCTTAAGAAAGACCCTGCCAAACTAATTTGTGCTGTACCAGTTGCACCAGCAGATACTTTAAATAAGATTAATCGATTAGTGGATCAAGTAGTTTGTCTTGAGGTACCAGAAAACTTTCAATCAGTAGGGCAGTTTTATGAACACTTTCCGCAAGTGGAGGATGCCGAAGTCAAGGCTATTTTACAGAGCAAACACGTGACTGGAAAAACAGACAATTACGATACATACGTGATATAACACACTATAAGTTTTTAGTGGTTAAACAAAATCAAGGAGAACACCATGAAACATCTAAAGCAAATCGTCACAGCTACAACCCTTGCGCTAGGGCTATCCCTCTCGATGGCAGCATTAGCATACACAGACATCCCTGAAGAAATGATCCCCGAAGATTCAGCAGAGCCAGACATGAGCGCAGTCACTCCTGTTACTGTTGGAGAAGTTACCTACTTATCAGGTGGCATTGGCAGGGCAGAGTCTGTCGCCATGCGCCAGAATGCTAAAAATTATCCACTAGAAATCGTCTTCGTAGAGAAAGCTGGCACCTTAGAAGAATACCTCTCAGAAGTAACGCTACAGATTCAAGATGTGAGTAAAAACAATGTGTTAGAAATTGCTACAGAAGGCCCGTACTTTTTAGCCAACCTACCACAAGGCAAATATTTCGTCAGTGCAGAATATAAAGGTGAAGTTAAAACACAGTGGGTTAACGTGAGTAAAAAGAAACACGCAAAATTAGTGTTCTGGTGGCGTACTCAGTAGATACTTATTTTAGACTAAGTATTGTTCTAGAATAAGTTAAGCATTAAGACTTAACTCACCATATCAACCTGCCGTAGAGTTGAATGAAACCACCAGCGCAGTTTGTGGGTTTCATTCAGCTACATTTTATTGAAGTAATTGGCTGAGCGCGCCACAAGTCCTCTTTAATTCAATCTTGTTACTAATTAAATATCATCCTCTTATACGGATTGACTTTTAGGGCAGGGAGTCACAGCGTTGTGTGAGCATGTTTTGTGTCACCAGCGCCAAATGTAAAAGCCAGCAGTGATAATCATCATTAAACACAAAAATATAATGCTTGCCCATCCTGGGCGCAAAAGTAGACTCTTGCGCGGGCACTTAGGGTTGTAGTGAACGATAACCTTTCCAAAAGCGTCTACCTGGACTTGCTTTGGCAATAAATACGCTACATTCTTGAGCATACCAGAGGCCGACATCTTCCAAACCGAGATATCCTGACCCTCGTAATAGTTCCCGTTTACCTGATACTCGTATAGCGCAGCAGGAACAAAGTCTTGGTGATTCGTTTGCAAATCTGGGGTACCCAGTGGACGAATACCAATCTGAAGTAATTGACCCTCTGTGCTTGGCCATGTTCGTACCCGTAGCAAGTGCCACAGAGAACCGATTAGCACGAAGAGCACATAGAGTGTGGCCCAGAAGTGAATTCCTTGAAGCTCCTTACGAAGCACTAACTCGAGCATGCTTTGAAGATATTCAATCATGGTGGATATTCCGTTTTGTGGCGCTAACGTTTTAATTAAAAACAGGTTTTAGGTATCCCGCTTGAATGTTGAATGAGCCATGCGCCGAAGAGTGCGAACTATGATCAATATAAAAGCGATGAGTAAAAAACCAATTGCTGGAAAGCACCATACAAAACCAGCATCTGTGTAGATAATCTGATTTTCCGCATCGTAGTAGCGGCCTAGTTCGTTGAACTCGAAGCGTAGATACTGCTCATACCAAAGCCAAAAGAAAAACGCGGATGCGGCCACCAAAATGATTACGCTGGTTGATATGATGCGCTTCATGCGGCTAACGTTTGAATTAAGGGCTGACTTTAGCGTGTCCCGCTTGAGTTATGGGTTAGAACTTACCAAGTTAATTATCATTTAAAAGAGGTCTCTTAATTAGTTTTTTAAGCAAATAAACAAGCAGTCCAAATAGTCCAATATACCCAAAATAAAATAACAGTCCATGATTATCAGGGTTAAGTACTTCCACTTGTCCAATCAAAGGTAGTGCATCGATGAAGAAAATAATAGTGCAAATTAAGATTGTTGGAGTAAATAATACTTTAGCGAACGTTTTTTGCCATCTACTAGGTCGAAAAATAAAGAACAGTCCAATAATTAAATTGGATAAGATTAAAAGTGGGAGTGCTATAAATAGAGAAGCAAAACCACTAAAGTTTGATGCATATGCTGTGAGTGAAAAGGTAAGCGTTATTAGCAGAGTTAAGAGTTGTGTCATAGTTTCTAACGTTCGAATTAAGATACCGTCTTACCTGTCAAGCATTCTTAACAGCATAATTAGCATCAAAGGGTTTGCCTGACTTCAGCACCCCATAAATAATATGCAGTAACTTACGCATTACCGCGCCAATAATCAGCATATTCGATTTACCTGCTTTCTTCAATCGTTGCGCAAACGCTTTAATGGTTGGGTTATAACGTCTTGCCACAACCGCAGGCATATACAACGCCTTTCTGATGGTGGCGTTGCCTTTCTTGGATAAGCGTGACTTACCTCTCACCGAACTGCCAGACTGATGTACGGTAGGATTCAAACCCACAAATGCAGCCAATGCCTTCGCATCATTAAAGCGATGTACATCTCCCACAAAAGCCAATAAGCGCGAAATGGTCGCGATTCCGATGCCTGGAATGCTGTCCAACAGATTAGATTGATCCTTCAAATCAGGATGCCGGTCGATATGGTCGCGAATCATGCGTTCAACAGCCTTAATCTCAACTTTAATTGTAGCTAACACCGCCTTGATGGAAGGCTGAATCACAGGCGCAGCGGTACCGAAACGATTCTGTTCCTGACGTTCCATTTGTAGCAAAGCTGAAAGTCGCTGTACCAAAGCTTGTAATTCACGTACATGCATAGGTGGCGGCATCCAAGCCGTTGGGTGCATACTGGCACAGAATTGTGCAATGAGTTTTGCATCGGCTTTATCTGTTTTGGCACGATTTAACTGCGCACCACTAAAGCTCTTAATCTGCGCAGGATTCACCACGCTGACTTCAAAGCCTTGGTCATACAAATAAGTGGCCAATTCGTCACCGTAAGTGCCTGTGGCTTCCATACAGGCTTGCAGATGTGTGATGTCTTGCTTAACTAACCAGAGTGATAAGGCTTTAAAACCAACAAGGTTGTTCTCAAATACCCGTGACTTCTTCACTTTGCCATATACAAGCAATGCCACATCAAACTTCGCTTTGGAAATATCAATGCCGAGTATCGGCAATTCAATGAAGGCCATGATTGAGCTCCTTACCAACAAGTGAAATAAACACCCTAAGCGAACAACACATCCCAATTCAGATCAACCTTGTGCATGCAGGATCATGACGTTATGTCAGTCCTAAGATACCGTCCGATCTTGATGAATGTAGGTTGGGAGAAGGCCACTAATCTTAATTACTGGCTCTAAGGCCTTGGGGCGCGCTCAGCATCCCTTCTCCCGGCTCTTCGCGTCAGAGCAATTTAACTCATTTCTGAGTTGTTGGTAAGATACAAGGGGCGCCGTTAGGCGTCCCGCTTGAATGATGGGTTAGGCACGTTATTAAAGGGTGCAATATGCATAAGTGACTTTTGCACCATTATCTTTCTCGCAGACCATCTTTTCTGGGTTTGACTGAGTGTCACATAACATTTCTGCCCATCTTTTGTGGCTTTCACATCCATCAAGGTCTTTGAATCGTGCGGCAACAAAGCAGTTAGATTCGCCAGCGCCACAAATAACAACTTTTACAGGTGTTTCTCCCTCAGCTTCTTTTACACCTTCTGTTTTGTGGCTACTGCAACTGACGAGAAGAGTCATAAGAGAAAGTAGCAAAATTATCTTTTTCATCTTAGTGCCTAACGTAAAGTAGGCATCCTATTTGACGGTTTTAAATGCGTCATTTGTGAATCCTAATAAAATTTTATAAATCAAATATATAATAAAATCATGATGTTAGTATTTTTTAGTGGTGCCTAAAATTAACACCAAAATACGGCGGATTGATGAAGGTATCATCCGCCGTAATTTCATTATTTCACCACTTCTTTTAACTGATCCAAAATGGCTGGATTATCTAATGTAGAAATGTCCGAAGTAATTTCTTCACCTCTTGCTAATGTACGTAACAATCTACGCATAATTTTACCCGAGCGTGTTTTCGGTAAGTTGTCGCCAAAGCGGATTTCATCAGGTTTAGCAATTGGGCCAATTTCTTTACCCACCCATTCGCGTAGCTCTGCCACGATTTTCTTCGCGTCATCACCCTCCGGACGCGCACCTTTTAGCACCACGTAAGCCACGACCGATTCGCCTTTTACATCGTGTGGCTTGCCGACTACGGCGGCTTCAGCAACCAAGTGGTTTGCTACTAACGCAGATTCAATTTCCATAGTGCCTAGGCGGTGGCCAGATACGTTTAATACATCATCGATACGGCCCATGATGGTGAAGTTGCCTGTTTTAGCATCGCGAATTGCGCCATCGCCTGCTAGGTAAATTTTTCCGCCTAAATCCACTGGGTAGTAGCTGGTGATGTAGCGCTCTGGGTCGTTGTAGATAGTACGTATCATAGAAGGCCATGGTTTCTTAATGACTAATAAACCACCAGTGCCCCAAGGTACGTCTTTACCTGTTTCATCTACCACATCAATATCAATACCAGGGAAAGGTAAGGTGCATGAGCCAGGCACTAGTGCAGTAGCGCCTGGTAGTGGTGTAATCACATGGCCGCCTGTTTCTGTTTGCCAGAAAGTATCCGCAATCGGGCAGCGGCTGCCGCCAACCTGTTCAAAATACCACATCCATGCTTCTGGGTTGATTGGCTCACCTACTGAACCTAGCAAGCGCAGGCTAGATAAGTTGTAATTTTTTGGGGCGACTTCTGGCGTGGTTTCAGAAGCTTTAATTAATGAACGGATAGCCGTTGGTGCAGTATAGAAGATAGAAACTTTGTGTTTTTCTATCATTTGCCAAAAACGGCCAGCATTTGGATAAGTTGGAATACCTTCAAAAATGATTTGTGTGGCACCCATGGCAAGTGGACCATATGCAACGTAAGAGTGGCCTGTAATCCAACCCACATCAGCTGTACACCAAAATACATCATTTTCATGAATATCAAAGGTCCAGCGCATGGTGTTCATGGCATGTAGTAAGTAGCCAGCAGAGCTGTGTTGTACCCCCTTTGGTTTACCAGTAGAACCTGAAGTGTAGAGTAAAAATAGCGGATGCTCTGCACTTACCATCACAGGTTCACATGTGTCTGCCACATCGGCAATCAAGTCATGCCACCAAATATTATTGCTGTTCCATGCAATATCTAGCCCAGTTTTTTTCAGTACAACAACATTCTCAATGGCCTCACAGCCGCCCATTGCAATGCCTTCGTCAACTGCTGATTTTAATGGCAACGTTTTACCACCACGGAATTGTCCGTCGGAAGTGATGACAGCTTTAGCGCCAGCATCAATAATGCGCTCGTTTAAGCTTTTAGCAGAAAAACCGCCAAATACGACAGAGTGAATCAGGCCGATGCGTGCGCAAGCTTGCATGGCAACAACAGCCTCAATGCCCATTGGTAAATAGATAATTACGCGGTCACCCACACTAAGGTTGAGCTTTTTTAAGCCATTCGCGAATTGGCAAACTTGATGATACAAGTCTTGATAGGTGACCTCTTTAGTGTTGCCGTCATCACCTTCAAAAATAATAGCGACTTTGTTTGGGATAGTGTTTAAGTGTTTATCTAAGCAGTTGGCAGAAACGTTAAGTTCACCATCTTCAAACCATTTGTAAAATGGTGCGTTTTCTTCATTCAGTGTTTTGGTAAAGGGTTTGCTCCATACCAGTAATTCACGCGCTAGCTTTGCCCAAAAACCTTCATAATCAGCGGCAGCTTCTGCACAGAGCTGATGATAGGCAGCCATGCCGGAGACGTTAGCTTTTTTAACAAAGTCTGCACTAGGCTCAAAAACGCGGTTTTCGTGAAGAACTGATTCGATTGACATGCTTAAAATCCCCTTAAATCTTTGTGACCCGTTTATAATTTGGTTCAAGGATATCTAAATAATAAAAGATAGATAACCATTAAAAGTAAGTTGTTACGTATTTGTAACTACGCCATATTACATGAAAAATCTTATGCTAACACTCGATAATTTATTATCTCTAAACCCCGTCCCTGCTAGCGGTGAGGCGCATGTATTACATGCGCTTGCTTGTAGTCCGTTTGTTGAAAGATTGTTCAGAAAAGATGCGCTATTACTGCAAGATTTGTTACAAAATCTACATCAAGCCTATCTTTTAAGTGAGATGCAAAATTTTTTAGCTTCGCAGCTAATTTCTGATGAAAATAGTTTAAAAAAATCTCTGCGTTTACTGCGTAGCCGAGTGATGGCAAGGATGATAGTAAGAGATTTGAACGGTTTAGCCGACTTGCAAGAAGTGATGACCACCACTTCTCATTTGGCTGAGTGTACGATCAATATGGCGATTAAATGCTTGCATGAGTGGCAGGCCGCAGTTTACGGTCAGCCTGTGGATGCTGATGGTAAACAGCAACAACTGATTGTGATTGGCATGGGTAAGCTCGGTGGTGGTGAGCTTAATGTTTCATCCGATATTGATTTGATTTTTGCATATGAGTCAGATGGAGCAACGCAAGGCGTTAAATCCGTCAGTAATCAGGACTTTTTTGCACGCTTAGCCAAAAAGCTGATTGCTGCGATAGATGAAATTACTGAAGATGGGTTTGTCTTCCGCGTGGATATGCGCTTACGCCCGTTCGGTTCTGAAGGCGCAATCGTGTGTAATTTAGACGCTCTTGAAGATTACTACCAAAACAATGGACGCGAGTGGGAGCGTTACGCCTGGATTAAAGGGCGTGAAGTAACGGGCGGGGATGCCGTATCACGATTATTAAAACCTTTTGTGTTCCGTAAGTATTTGGATTTTGGTGCTTTTGCCAGCATGCGAGATTTAAAAATCCAGATTCAGCGCGATGTGAATACTAAAGGTATGCACGATAACATTAAGCTAGGTCGTGGCGGTATTCGTGAAATTGAGTTTATTGCGCAAGTGTTTCAATTAATTCGTGGCGGGCAAGATGTTAGCTTGCAAATTAAGCCAACCTTATCAGTATTAAATTTATTAAAAAACAAAGGCCTACTGCCAGAAAAAACAGTAATAGAACTAAGTGAAGCATATGTCTTTTTAAGAAACCTAGAGCATCGCTTGATGTATGTCGATGACGTACAAACCCAAGAACTACCGAAGTCGGATGAAGCTAAAGCACGCATCGCAAAAGCGATGAACTATGCAAACTGGGCAACATTTTTACAAAAATTAGATGAATATCGCGCGCAAGTGCAGCGTCATTTTGACGCCACCTTTGATGATGCTGATGCCAGCAAAGATGCACTAGATGCAGAAAAGTCTATTTGGAATGCCTCTATTAGTGAAATCGATTCAATCAAGGTCTTAGACAACATAGGCTTTGCAGAATCCCATGAAACATATCGCCGTTTAAATATTTTGCACCAAAGCAGTCGGTACAAACAATTGCCTGAGTTAAGTCGTCAGCGCTTTGATGCTGTGATGCCACATGTGATTTCACAGGCAGGGCAAATGCAAAACTCTGATATTACCTTAACCAGAGTGACAGATTTGTTAGAAAGTATCTGTAGACGCGCAAGCTATTTAGCACTGTTAGCAGAGCATCCTAATGCCATGCAATTACTAGTTAAGTTGTGTAGCAGTAGCCCGTGGCTCGCTAATTACTTAACAAGCCATCCAATATTGTTAGATGAGCTTTTAGATGTGCGGACATTACATGCTGCCCCTGATTTTGTGGCGATGCGCGCCGAGCTGCTCGAGCGGTTAGCAGAGGTAACTGGTGATGTAGAGCGGCAAATGGATGTAATGCGCCATTTTAAACATGCATATATCTTTCGCTTTGCGGTGCAAGACATTAACGGTGAGTTACAGTTAGAAACGATATCAGACTACCTAAGCGCACTAGCAGATTTAATTTTAAGCGTAGCGTTGGAAATAATCTGGCCAAATGTACGCGGTCGTCATTTAGATGTCCCTAAATTTGCAGTGATTGGTTATGGAAAGCTAGGCGGTAAAGAGTTGGGCTACGCTTCTGATTTGGATATTATCTTTCTTTATGATGATGAATCTCCCGAGGCGAGCGAGGTGTATGCACGCTTTGCACAGCGTATTAATAACTGGTTTAACAGTTTGACTTCAGCAGGCTTGCTGTATGAGACAGATCTGCAGCTTAGGCCAGATGGTAATAGCGGTTTACTGGTAAGTCGCGTAGATGCATTTAGAGATTATCAGTTGAATAAAGCATGGATATGGGAGCATCAAGCGTTGACACGCGCTCGTTTTGTTGCCGGTGATCGCGCCATTGCCCAGACTTTTGATGACATTAGGGTAGAGGTGATGACGCAAGCGCGCGATGCTACCATCCTTAAAGCTGAAGTGTTAGCGATGCGTGAAAAAATGCGAAAAGCGCAGCATACACACGAAGGAATGTTTGATTTAAAACATGGGGTAGGCGGCATTATCGATGTGGAGTTTTTAGTACAGTATTTGGTATTGCTACATGCACCTACGCATCCTGAGCTTACTGTGAATATCGGTAATATCGGGTTGTTGAAGTGTATGTCAACCTTGAACATCATAGATGCAGCGCTGGCCGAAAGTGTTGCCAATGCTTACAGAACGTATCGCCACATGCAGCACATGCTTAAGTTGCAAGGTGCTACGCAGTTGAATATCAAAGCAGAAAGTATTGCAAAAGAAATTTCGCAGGTGAATGCATTATGGCAGCAAGTGTTTGCCTAAAATGAGTTTGGTTAATGAGGATTGTTTAGTGTTGTAAGCTTCAACACATCTTAATTCCAAGCTGGGTGACTACAAACTGTCTGCTTAAAACAGTTCGATTTCGCCTTCTTTTTTATTGTCTTGCAAACGACCATCGGCGACCAATAACTCGTATGAATCTACACGATTACGCCCATGATTTTTTGCATAATAAAGCGCCGTATCCGCTCGGTCTATAATCTGGCTTGAGGTGTCAAACGGTGAAATTTCAGTATAGCCAGCACTTACAGTCACTTTACCAACTTGTGGAAATTCAAAGTTAGCAACTTTTTGTTTAAATCGTTCAAAAATGTTTTGAATATCAGGTGTGCTGTTACATTCAAAAAAGCCAACAAACTCTTCACCACCAAAGCGAAAAAGAGGGTCGTCTTCTCTAAAGCTTTGACGCATCAGCTGTGAAAACATCAATAGCACTTCATCACCGATTAAATGACCAAACTTATCGTTAATTCTTTTAAAGTGGTCTATGTCAAAAATTGCCAGGAAAAAAACTTGGTCAGTTTTATCTTCTTTCCGGTTTGTATTGCTGTGCATTTGAGCCAGAATTTTATTGATTTTGTAATCAAAAGTTTTACGATTTAGTAAACCAGTGAGCGTGTCACACTCGTTTTCATTATTCAGTAAAACAAAGTTCTGATAGATTTCTAATATCATACAAATCGACACGTCTAGATGTTCATCGGAATGGTCGCTATCAATCGCGACCACCGTGTCGATATGTCCCATCGCGCTCCTCAGTGGGTGAAGCTTAATGGTGTGAGTTTCAGACTGATAGGTTTTGCGACTATCTGTTTGTATACATTTAATCACTGCTCGTTTTAACTCTGGAGCTACAACAGTGTTGTTATTGATATTTTCAGCCGTTAATATTGTGACTGTTTGTTTTTTAAAGTCTTTTAGATGATAAATAACGACTGATTTTTTAGCTTCATCATGATCAGAGTTAATGAAGTCAGTGAGTGTTTTGATTAGGGCAACTTGCAGGGACAAATCATCGCGCTCTTTAGTGAGTGTTACTAATTTGCTCAACAATGAATTTATGCAGTAAGTTTGCAAGGATTGGTTAGATTTATATGATTACTTTTGAACTAACATTTAATCATTTTAAATTAATTTAGTTTATTGAAATTTAATCATACTATATAACCCTGATGTTAGGTAGGGTTAGAAAAATGGCTTTAGTCGATTGTTTAAATTAATGGTTTTGGTTAACCCCAACGGGTTAATTTTGCGATTTTTGTTGTTTGAATGCCCTACCTAGACTCCCCATCTAAGCGCTGCCGTATGAACTGGGCTATCCCAGTGCTGTTTGATTTCATCATCTAACAAACATAAGGTAATGGACGCACCAGCCATATCTAAAGCTGTAGTGTAGTTACCAACTAATGAGCGCGTAATGTTAATACCATGGTGATTAAATAACTTAGCAGCGGTATTGTAAATAATATATAGCTCCATCAGTGGCGTGGCGCCAAAACCGTTAATCAGCAATAAAGCCTCACTATTTGGCGAGGGTTTTAACGCATCAAGTATGGCACTGACTACCTCTTGGACAATAGCATCGGCTTCTCGCATCACTTCTCGTTTCCGGCCTGGTTCGCCGTGTATGCCCACGCCCATCTCAATCTCATTGTCTTCAATATCAAAAGTAGGGCGGCCAGCCGCAGGTACCGTACAGCTTGTTAGGGCAATGCCCATGCTTGCAGTGAGGCCGTTTACTTTGTCACCCAATGCCTTACATGCTTGTAGTGTTGCGCCTGTTTCTGCCAAGCTGCCTACGCACTTCTCTACGATGACAGTGCCAGCTACACCACGTCTCCCTGTGGTATACGTGCTATTAATGACAGCGCAGTCGTCACTAGTCAGAACTGTAGCAGATTCAAATGGCAACATTTCTGCCGCCATTTCAAAGTTCATTACGTCGCCTGCATAATTCTTAACAATAAATAAAATACCTTTGTCGGCATGTACTTCCTCCGCTGCCGCCAGCATTTGGTCTGGTGTCGGGGAGGTAAATACATGACCAGGGCAGGCAGCATCCAACATGCCATATCCAATATAGCCTGCGTGTAACGGCTCATGCCCAGAGCCGCCGCCTGATATGATGGCTACTTTCTTAATGGCTTTTTGTTGGCGCGTTAAAAAATTAGGGTCTAGGCTAAGTTTGACCAAATCATGATGTGCACCAGCAAAGCCACTCAGGCTTTCAACTAAAATATCGTCAATTTTATTAATAAACTTTTTCATTACCAGACCTTTTTTAAGCTTGGATGCGTATTTAATTTTGAATTAATAGTACTTGTTTACAAACTGCTTCAATCATCAATTGGCAGCTCTTTGCGCCAGGGTCTATATGCCCGATGGCGCGTTCACCTAAGCCTGCGGCGCGCCCTTTTGTTGCGATAAGTGCTTTTGTAGAGAGCATACCTTGTTCTGCAGTATGCATAAGTGCTGTGCAGATATCTTTTATATTTGTATTAGATGTTGCCAGCGTTGAAAACTGCTGCGCGACAGGAATAAGCACATCCAGCATGGTTTTCTCACCTAATCCAGCTTTTCCGCGTTGTTGAATAGCCTCTACGCCAGCAACAAAAGCAGCGGCATAGCTAGGAACACTATCATCTGCATTTTCTTTGAGTATTTTGCCCATACTCATAAAAAAGCTTGCGAGAAGTGGGCCTGAGGCGCCACCTATTGTACTGAGTAGTTTCATGCCAATTTTATTTAGCGCAGCGTCTGGTGTGAGTGACTCGAGCTCTGCACGAATCTCGACAATGGTATTCGCACCACGTTTCATATTGATGTAATGATCACCGTCACCAATCGCGCGGTCTAGTGATTCCAATTCGGATTCATGGTCTAAAATGGCGTCGCGAATGGATTCTGACGCTGATAATATAAATGATGTTTTCATGAATAACACTATATAGCGAATTGATTAAAGTTGTTAAACTCTACACATGTCATCAAGTGATTTCAACTCATGAGCTTACGTTTCCGTCTAAATTTACTGATTACCTTATTGTCACTTGCATTTATATTGGTGGTAGGTTCTATATTAGTGACAGATACCCGTATTTCAATCCGCGAGCGGGTAGAAGCTGCTAGTCGAGTTACCGTCCAGTTGTTAGATACTGTCATTATTAGTTCAGCATTAAATCCAGAAATGGGGCCTACGCATGTTGTTTTGCAGGGCTTTTTAGCTTCTTTGGGTTATGTGCGCAGTAGCCATATTACACTTTACGATTATCAAGGGTACGAGCTGTATAGCTCGCCAGAGTCAACTTTCAAATCTGATGTTAATCCACCGGAGTGGTTCGTCAAACTGGTGAAGCCAAAAGTTGAAAGAGTTGAGCGTAGAATCCGATATGGCACCTTGGTTGTAGAGTCAAGCGCTGCAGGATCTATTCGTGAAGCTTGGGCAGGATTTAATCAATTAATGTTGGTTGGGCTTGCATTTTTTATCATACTGAATACTTTAGTTTACTTATTGCTAAGCCATTCATTAAAGCCAATCGGTAGGATTTTAGGCGCAATCAATCGTATGGAACAGGGGGATTTAACTACCCGCTTACCTGAATTTCCTCTACCTGAGTTTGATACAATTGGACATAGCCTTAACCGTATGGCGGAGTCTTTGACTGCAGAACGTTTGTTAGAAGAGAATCGTCAACTCACGCATTTGATTCAAAAGCATATAGAAGAAGAACGTCGTAGCTTGGCGCGTGAGCTTCACGATGAGCTTGGTCAGTATGTGACCGCGATTAAAACCTTTGCTGTTGCCATCGCGAATAAAGCAAAAGCAAATAGTACAGGCACTGGGATGACAGACATTGCATCAAGTGCACAGGTGATTGTTTCTGCAGCTAACCAAATCTATGACGGCATGCATAATATCGTCCGGCAATTACGCCCTGGCTCCCTTGATAATTTGGGGTTAGCTGAAACTTTGAAAGATTTAGTCAGCACTTATCAGGTGCAACATCCAACACTAAATATTCAACTTTACTTGTCAGAAAACTTGCAATCAGGAAACTTGCATAGCTTGGGTGAAACTATCAGCATTAATCTATATCGAATAGTGCAGGAGTCGTTAAATAACGCATTAAAATATGCGCAGGCAACGACAATAGAGATAAGACTCATTAAGATTTCTAATGGTGAGCTGCAGTTAAGTATCAAAGATAATGGTATCGGTATGAATATTGATGCGGTTGATCAGAGCCGGCACTTTGGTTTGCTTGGGATGCGTGAGCGAGTGCAGGCGTTACACGGTAGTTTTACCATAGAGTCTGCACCCGGCCAAGGTACCTCTATCTGTATCAATGTGCCAGATAGTCCTTTGGGTTAATGTAATTTTTGTGCCCGATAACGGGAGAAGGTAAGTCAATGAGCCAGATTAATGTGATGTTAGTAGATGATCACGCAGTGGTACGTATGGGATTCAAAATGTTACTTGAGTCTGACGCAGATATTAAAGTGGTGGCAGAAGCCGAAAGTGGTGAGTTGGCGATTCAGCGCTATGTTGAACATAAGCCCAATGTTGTTGTGATGGACATTACAATGCCTGGTATAGGCGGCTTGGAAGCGATAGAGCGCATTTTGGCTAAAGATAATACTGCAAAAATATTAGTATTATCCGCACATGAAGACTCAGTTCACCCTAAGCGAGTGCTAAATGCAGGTGCGATGGGTTATCTAACTAAACGCAGTGCAGCAGAAGAGCTGATTAAAGCGATACGTACTGTTGCCAGTGGAAAAAAATACCTAGAGGCAAGTGTTGCCCAGCAAATGGCCATTCAGCAGTTGTCTGGTGATCAAAATCCTGTGGATGTTCTGTCCCCTCGAGAGTTTGAAGTATTTATGGCATTAGCTAAAGGTAAAACGACCAATGAGATTGCAGAAACTTTATTTTTAAGTCCGCGGACAGTAGGCACACATTTGTACAATATCAAGCAAAAGCTGAATGCTAACAACTCCGCAGAAATTGCACTGATTGCGATGCGTAGCGGCTTACTCGACGCCTAATATTACTAATATTGAAGTTGCTTAATATTTCCCAATCACCATTAGTCAAAGTGACGTGAGGGCATAAGTTGTTTCTTACGTCATTTTCTATCATGGCATTGATAGAGTGAAGCGTTAATTCTAACGTGTTGTACGTATGCTGATAATGCCACTCAAAATAATCAAGCCGATGGCAATCCATGCATCCAAGCTCAAATGTTCCTGCCACCAAATCACGCCAATGATACTTGCCAGTAAAATAGTGACATAGGCAAGGCTTGCCACTACTAGGGTATCCCCAGTGCGGTAAGCACGTGTGAGCGCAAGCTGTGCAATTGTGGCAGATACACCTAAGCCTATTAGTATGGGCAAATCTAGCCAGACCAATGCATGGAAGTGGTCAAACAGCATCCATGCGCCAGCGCAGACCGAAGAAACCAGCGTAAAGTAAAATACAGTACGCCAGTCAGGCTCGTTAGCCTGCCCTAGTTGTTTGACATGCACATAAGCCAGTGCTGCACCTATGCCTGATAGCAAGCCCAAAAAACCAGCTAGCCATTGCGATTGATTGATAGTGGGCTTCAATAATAAGCTCACCCCAACAAAGCCAATCGCCAATGCAATGAGTAATGTCTTTTTTGGTTTTTCATGCAAGAAGAAAGGCATGAATATCGCTAAAAACAAAGGGGATGTGTAATTGAGCGTGATGGCTGTTGCTAATGGTAAATGTGCGATGGCGTAGAAGAATAGAATCAGTGCGGTGAAACCAACGCCAGCTCGCGACATTTGTTTGTACATCACTGGTGAGGCTAGTGGTAGTTTCTTATAAAAAATGAACAAGCCGATAAACACTAACCCAAACAATGAACGATAAAATACGAGTTCCGCACTACTGAACTTTTGGGCGCCCAGTTTAACAAGTGCGCCCATGATAGCAAACCCCAAAGCGGCTACCAGCATCCATAGGCTACCTAAATTAGGTAGGGCGTAGCCAGATTTTTTCATATGCAATGATTCATAGACGGCGCTCAACTTACATCAAGCTTAAGCAGATGGAATATGCTGTTGCATTTGCTGGCGGTACCATTGATGAAAATGCTCCATACCAGTTTCCATCGGGTGTTGGTATGGGCCGCGCTCATCAATACCTTGTGCAAATAGGGCGTGGCGACCATCATGCATGCGTTGGCAAATGTCATTGTCTTCTACCGCGGTTTCCTCATAGGCGGCTTGTTGTGCGGCAACATATTCGCGTTCAAATAAACCAATATCTTCTGGATAGTAAAATTCAACCACATTAGTACATGCGTTAACGCCTCGCGGAATAATGTGCGATACAACTAATACGTTCGGATACCATTCAATCATCAGGAATGGGTAATACACCATCCAGATTGCGCCATATTTGGGTGTTTTATCTGAATGGTATTTTGCTACCTGTTCTTGCCAAGCTTGGTAAGTTGGTGAGCCAGCTTTGTTAAGTGACTGTTTGAAACCCACAGTTTGTACGCTGTAATTGGCAGCAAACTCCCAGTTTAGCTGTTCACAATTAACAAACTGATTGAGTCCAGGGTGAAACGGGCCAACATGGTAGTCTTCTAAGTACACTTCAATAAAAGTTTTCCAGTTGAAGTTATACTCTTCAACCGCCACACGGTCTAACATGTAGCCTGTAAAATCAAAGTCTTGTTTGCACCCTAAGTTTGCAAGGTCTTTTGCGATATCTCGTTTGGTATCAAACAGTAAACCCTGCCAGTTTTGTAAAGTTTTTTTATCAAGATTCAGGCAGGGATTTTGCTCAAAGTGAGGTGCGCCTAAGAGTTTTCCTTCAAGGTCATAGGTCCAGCGATGTAGAGGACAGACTATGTTTTTTGTTTGTCCTCTGCCTTTTAGCATGAGTGCTTGACGGTGCCTGCACACATTACTAATGGCATTAATGCCGTCTTGTTGGTGTACCAAGCTTTTTGCTTGTCCCATCCAGTCTAGTACGTGGTAGTCGCCGACATTCGGTGCCATTAACTCGTGCCCAAGGTAATGTGGTGCATGCGAAAATAGATGCTGTTGTTCAATAGCATAAATTTTTTCATCCACATACCAGGCGACTGGAAGTTGAGGGCTTGTGTCTTGTTGGGAAACCAAAGTTAAAGATGCCATATGAAAATATGATTGGCAGTTAAAATTTCAGGGATGGCGATTTTTGCCTAAATTGCTATTTTTATCAAGTCATTATTATATAATTATCTATAAGTTTTGTGCTGTAAAACTTGCCAATAGTGAGGTTTTCAGCTACTCTCGTGAGAGTTTCTTTACCCTCAGTAAAAATATAATCGTCACTGTTTTTTAATTAATAAACCAAACATGTTGTCGCGATTCTTCATTCATTGATGAATTGCGGGATTTTTATTTTTTTTGGGTTTCCTGCGATCAAGTTAACGTGGGTTTAGCCTTGCTTAATCATTTGTATTTGAGTAAATAATAATGTCAGACCATTTAATGAACACCTATATGCGTCAGCCAGTTACCTTTGTAAAAGGTGAAGGCGTGTGGCTATGGGATAACCAGAACAATCAATATCTTGATGCACTATCAGGCGTTGCAGTCAACGGCTTAGGTCATGCACACCCCAGATTGGTAGATACAATTGCCAAACAGGCTGCCAAGTTAATTCATGTTTCCAATATCTACAATATTGCTGAGCAAGAGGCATTGGCAGATAAGCTGTGTGAAGTGTCAGGCATGGATAAAGTGTTTTTTTGCAACTCAGGCTGCGAGGCCAATGAGGCTGCCATTAAATTAGCGCGCCTTTACGGACACAATAAAGGTATTAATACGCCAGAAATTATTGTCATGGATCAATCGTTTCATGGCCGTACATTAGCAACGCTTTCTGCAACAGGTAATCGCAAAGTTCAGGCTGGATTTGATCCATTAGTGAGCGGCTTTATACGGGTACCTTATGATGATGTGGAAGCTGTTAGGCAAGTGGCGCTACATCACCCTAATGTTGTTGCTATATTGGTTGAGCCTGTACAAGGCGAGGGTGGTATCAATATTCCTAAAGATGCCGGTGCATATTTAGAACAACTGCGTCAGATTTGTGACGCTAATGGTTGGTTGTTGATGCTGGACGAAGTGCAGACAGGCATTGGGCGAACAGGTACTTGGTTTGCTTTTCAGCATACTGCTATTAAACCTGATGTCATGAGTCTTGCCAAAGGTTTAGGTTCAGGCGTGCCGATTGGTGCTTGTGTAGCAAGTGGTAAGGCTGCAGATGTATTTACCTATGGTAAGCATGGCTCAACCTTTGGTGGCAATCCTCTAGCGACCGCTGCTGGGCTTGCGACCTTAAATATTATAGAAGAAGAACATTTACGTGAAAATGCTGAAAAAGTTGGCAATTTGATACGTGAAGGATTTATTGCTGAGTTTAAAGGTACCCAAGGTGTTGTAACGGTGCGTAACGCTGGATTAATGATTGGCATTGAGTTAGACCGCCCATGTGCCGAGTTAGTAAAAATGGCCTTAGAGTCAAAATTGCTGATTAACGTAACAGCTGAAAAGGTGATTCGTTTGCTGCCTCCACTAGTCATGAATGAAGCTGAAGCAAAAGAGTTAGTACAACGTTTGTCTGTGTTAATAAAAACATTTTTATCACAATAAATCATTTATAACATAACTAAACTGTAGTCAGTTTTAATAAAACTTGAACTACCAACTATGATGGCAATAAAACATTTTTTACAATTTAATGATTTAAATCGTGACGAGCTTGAGTATGTCTTTGAGCGTACACGTTGGATCAAAAGCCAATTTAAGGATTACCAACAGTACTGGCCATTGCAAGATCGCACATTAGTGATGATTTTTGAAAAAGCTAGTACACGTACACGCTTGTCATTTGAGGCTGGTATGCAGCAACTTGGAGGCTCTGCGATTTACTTAAATACCAGAGACTCTCAGTTAGGCCGCGGTGAGCCAGTAGAAGATGCTGCACAAGTGATTTCTCGTATGAGTGATTTAGTGATGATTCGTACTTTCGAGCAAGAAATCATCGAGCGCTTTGCTGCAAATTCTCGCGTTCCTGTGATTAATGGCTTAACGAATGAATACCATCCATGCCAGATTCTTGCAGATATTTTTACTTATATCGAGCATCGTGGGTCCATTAAAGGTAAAACGGTCGCTTGGATTGGTGACAGTAATAATATGTGTCACACCTGGTTACAGGCAGCGGAGTTATTAGATTTCAATGTACATGTTTCTACGCCACCAGGTTATGAAGTAGAGCCAGAGCGTGCCAATTTGTACGGTACAGATCATTTTGAAGTATTTGCTGACCCGATGGATGCGGCGCGCGGTGCTGACTTGGTGACTACTGACGTATGGACAAGTATGGGTTTTGAAGCGGAAAACGAAGAGCGTATGCGCGACTTTGCCGACTGGCAAGTAGATAGCGACATGATGCGCGTTGCAGCTAAAGATGCCTTATTCATGCATTGCTTGCCAGCACATCGTGGTGAGGAAGTCTCTGCAGAGGTAATTGATGGTGTACAAAGTGTGGTGTGGGATGAAGCTGAAAATAGGTTACATACCCAAAAAGCATTGATGGAATATTTGTTATTAGGAAAAGTTTAATTAGCAACTGACAACTTGAGTTGAAGTTGATGTTTGTGAATATCGGCATTTAACCTAGGTTAGTAGTGAATTGCTAAATATCTATAGATAGAAAGAGATCATGAGTAAAGTAAATAAAGTAGTGTTGGCCTATTCAGGTGGTTTAGATACTTCAGTTATTTTGAAATGGCTGCAAGATGAATACAAATGCGAAGTGGTGACTTACACAGCCGATTTGGGTCAGGGCGAAGAGTTAGAGCCTGCGCGTGCAAAAGCAAAAGCTGCTGGTGTAAAAGAGATTTTTATTGATGACGTGCGAGAAGAGTTTGTACGTGACTTTGTGTTCCCAATGTTCCGCGCTAATACTGTGTACGAGGGTGAGTATTTGTTAGGCACTTCTATTGCCCGTCCGCTGATTGCTAAGCGTTTAATTGAAGTGGCGCGCGATACTAATGCCGATGCAATTTCACATGGTGCCACCGGTAAAGGTAATGACCAAGTGCGCTTTGAACTTGGTGCTTATGCGTTAAACCCAAATATTCAAATCATTGCACCATGGCGTGAGTGGGATTTACTCAGCCGTGAAAAATTAATGGCTTATGCGGAAAAGCACGGCATCCCGGTGGATATGAAGCATAAGCAGGGTGGTAGTCCATACAGTATGGATGCAAACTTATTGCATATTTCTTACGAAGGTCGTCATTTAGAGAACCCGGCTGCAGAAGCTGAAGATTCTATGTGGCGCTGGAGTGTTAGTCCAGAAAAGGCACCTGACGCCGCTGAGTATTTAGATATTGAATACGTAAACGGTGACCCAGTGAGCTTAAATGGCGAGCCGATGAAAGCGCACGACTTGCTCGCGCATCTAAATAAAATTGGCGGTAAGCACGGAGTAGGCCGTTTAGACCTAGTTGAAAACCGCTATGTAGGCATGAAGTCACGTGGTTGCTATGAAACGCCAGGCGGTACTATTTTGCTTAAAGCGCACCGTGCAATTGAGTCCATAACCTTAGACCGTGAAGTCGCTCACTTAAAAGATGATTTGATGCCACGTTACGCTAGCATGATTTACAACGGATACTGGTGGAGTCCAGAGCGTCTTGCATTGCAAACGCTAATTGATCATACACAACACACTGTGAATGGCTGGGTGCGCGTGAAGCTATACAAAGGCAACGTGATTGTGACTGGCCGTGATAGTAAAACTAACTCATTATTCGACCCTAACATCGCAACTTTTGAAGATGACAAAGGTGCATATGACCAAAAAGATGCAGGCGGCTTTATTAAGCTTAATGCGTTGAGAATGCGTATTGCAGCTAATCTAAGGGATAAAAAATAAGCGATTGATCAAATCTTGAAAAGTATTTTTGTTTAAAATACTCGAACTGAAAAGCACCTGGTGACTACTAGGTGCTTTTTTATTATAAGCTTGTAGAGTTGAGTCACCTCGTGGATGAGGGTGGTTAGTTTAATCAACAATGAGGCGACCATTCAGTGCTTGTAAGGGACGATTGTTTTGTGGCGTTATTTCAGCTATCGCTTCTATTTGCGCTTTGGTTGCTGTGATTGGTGTTTTAATTAAAATCCAGCGTATACCTTCAGTACAAGGTGGTGTGGTGAGTGAGCCGCTAAACCGATAGTAGTCTTGATTACTTGGCATCATTTCACTCGCAAGCACTCTTGATTTTAGTGTGGCCGGTTTGTCACTCTCGGTTGGTAATTGTTTTAAGATTTTTTCTAATGCAGGGTTAGCTTTTCCCTCTCTGAAAAGAACGGCAACAATTGCAGTGTTGCCTTTGGTGTCAGTATGAAGAAATTGCGCTTCGAGAGGAAAGGACTTTCCTTTGATGCTGTGTTCGCTAGGTGTGTGAAAGTTGATCTGTTTCAACTTAAAGGTCATATTGTCTATCGCTACAATATTGCCATCCCTAAAGTTTAGCTGTACAGAGTGATTAGTTTTCAAAATATCTTTCACTGGGAACTTCTGTAGCAACTTTAAAGGCTTTAAATTTGCATCTAAGCTTTCTTCTATATCAATAGGTGATTGACTGCTGCCAGCATCACACATTGAAAATTCGCTACTTAATTTTCCCCAGTTACTTGGGCCTTCTTTTCCCTCGTAATTCCAAGTAACAGGCTTTTTGATGCCTTCATTTTTTTTATTGATAGGTTTTGCTGTATTTTTATCAGCTGGCTTAACTTCTGTCGGTTTGCTATCTACTGGTTTATCTTCTGTAGGAGCAGCCTTAGTACTAGCATTGGTTTCAGTTTTCGTGTCTGCTGAAGGAGTCTTTGGGGGCGTCGGTGTTGCCGCTTTTGTACCTGAACTTTTATTTGCCGAGCATACATACTGCATTGCACGATCAAAATCAGATTCTGGCACTGGTTCGATAAATTTAGCGTCTTTAACATTATCAATCGCAGCGGAGTTCACAAGTTCAGTATTTAAGTACTGGAATACCTGTGTAGCTGCAGATTTTTGTGCCGGGCAATCAAAATACCACAGTAGTTTTGAAAGATTATATTGTGTATCCGGCGACTCTAAATTTTTCTGAATAGTTTTGTATTCAATTTTTACCCAGGCACGCTTTAGTTTATCTTTCTCTAAGATAGATTGTTTATCTATCATTAATTTTGATGTGCTGTTCTCATTAAGCTTCGCCCAATTGGCGGCCGAGCTTGTACCTATACTTATAAAAAAACAAATGAGTGATAAGGTGAAATAAGTGACCGCTTTTTGCATATTACATTCCGACTTTATTATTGAAACTTATCGTTAATTAACTTTATAGCTTAAAATTTTGTACTCAATTAGTTTTGATTAACTGGTATTAAATTCATATATATTCAGTTAACGGCTGAATTACGCATTTGTTTAATAAATATTACACATCTTTGCCATGGAGGTTTTTGGCACAAATTTTTTGTATTAAATTGATGCTGTCTGCATCAATATTTAACTCTATTAAAGGTACTCGGCGCTGTGATGTTCTATAATCATCATTAATTGATGAATAATGTGAAATTTGATTGATGACAACAGAAGTAGCAGCTAAACGTTCTACCGTAGAAATTTATGCAGATGGTGCATGTAAAGGTAACCCTGGCCCTGGTGGGTGGGGTGCTTGGATTAGTTACGATGGGCATGAGAAAGAACTGTGTGGCGGTGAGTTGCTGACAACAAACAATCGCATGGAGCTTACTGCAGTGATCCGTGCTTTAGAGGCATTAAAGCGAGCTTGTCATGCAAAAGTGTTTACTGATTCTGTGTATGTGCAGAAAGGTATTTCTGAATGGATCATTGGCTGGAAAGCGCGTAACTGGCGCACAGCAGATAAAAAGCCAGTGAAGAACGATGATTTATGGCGCATTCTGGATGTGCTGGCACAGCAACATACGGTTGAGTGGGTGTGGGTCAAAGGACACGCTGGTAACGTAGGAAATGAGCGTGCTGATATGCTCGCTAACAAGGGGGTAGAGCAAATTTTGCAAAAGGGAGTTAGTGCGCCATGAGGCAGATTTTCTTAGATACTGAAACCACAGGTTTGTATCATGCTCAAGGGCATCGTGTGATTGAGATTGCAGCCGTCGAGGTTGTCAATAGACGTTTAACCAAGCATCATTTTCATTATTATTTAAATCCAGACCGTGAAATTGACCAAGGTGCACAAGAGGTGCACGGTATTTCACTTGAGTTCTTGCAAGATAAACCACGTTTTGCAGACATAGCGAATGAGCTGATTGCATTTATTGCGGATGCTGAGCTGATCATGCATAACGCGCCATTTGATGTTGGTTTCTTGAATTGTGAGTTAGGTCTAATAGGGCAGAAAAAGGTTGAATCGATTACTGCCAAAATTACCGATACCCTTAAAATTGCAAAAGAGATGCGGCCTGGTCAGCGTAACAATCTAGATGCGTTGTGTAAGCATTTTGGTATTGATAACTCTAGGCGAACTTTGCATGGCGCGTTACTCGATGCCGAGCTGTTGGCTGATGTATATATGGCGATGACGCGCGGCCAAGAGAGCTTGATGATTGGATTAGATCAGCCTAGCCAAAGCGTTGCTGAAATGAGTGCGATAAGTCATGCGCCACTCATAATCAAGCATGCGACTACTGATGAACTTGCTGATCATGAGGCATATTTGGCTGGTCTTGCAAAATCAGGTAACTGCGTTTGGAATAGTTGAGGTCTAGCTTAATTAAGTAGGGCTAAGAATGAGTAAATTTAAGAAAGTAATAAATGATGAATAACACAATTCTTGTGACTGGCGGAGCTGGTTTCATAGGCTCGAATTTTGTATTGGCGTGGGTAAAACAAGGTTTAGGTCATGTGGTTAATCTAGATAAATTGACCTATGCAGGTAATCTGGAAAACCTGGTTTCTTTGGAACATAACCCTCATCATCTATTTGTGCATGGTGATATTGGTGATCAGCATTTAGTCGCAAATTTGTTAGCCGAACATAAACCATGTGCGGTAGTGAATTTTGCGGCTGAGAGTCATGTAGATCGCTCAATACATGGACCGGAAGACTTTATTCAAACGAATATTGTAGGAACATTTCACTTGCTTGAAGCGGTTCGTGCTTATTGGGGTACCTTAAATACTGCTGATAAAGCAGGCTTTCGTTTCTTGCATGTGTCCACCGATGAGGTTTATGGTTCATTAGGTAAAGATGATGCTGCGTTTACAGAAACTACACCGTATGCGCCCAATAGCCCTTACTCAGCCTCAAAGGCATCATCTGATCATTTAGTGCGTTCGTATCATCATACTTATGGCCTGCCTACATTAACGACAAATTGCTCTAATAACTACGGGCCTTACCATTTTCCTGAGAAGTTAATTCCACTGGTTATTCATAATGCCTTAGCCGGCAAACCGTTACCAGTTTATGGCAACGGTTTGCAAGTGCGCGATTGGCTTTATGTTGAAGACCACTGTGCAGCCATTAGGCGTGTACTAGAGGCAGGTAAAGTTGGTGAGGTTTACAACGTTGGTGGCTGGAATGAAAAAACCAATATTGATATCGTAAGAACGCTATGCCGCATGCTTGATGCTAAAAAACCGCGTGCGGATGGACAGTCTTATGCAGATCTTATTACATACGTGACTGATCGTCCCGGACATGATCTGCGTTATGCGATTGATGCGACAAAAATTGCTACTGAACTTGGTTGGAAACCTGCGGAAACTTTTGAAACTGGCATAGAGAAAACTGTGAACTGGTATTTGGCACATCAAGACTGGGTGAACAACATTACTAGTGGTGATTATAGAAACTGGATTCAAACACACTATTCAGAACGTGGTGAGGAAATGGCATGAAAGGTATTATTTTAGCGGGCGGTTCTGGTACACGGTTGCATCCAGTCACACAGGTTGTCTCGAAACAGTTATTACCTGTTTATGATAAGCCGATGATTTATTATCCTTTAACGACGCTAATGCTAGCGGGCATTCGTGATATTTTGGTGATCTCTACCCCAGAAGACACGCCACGCTTTCAGCAGTTGCTTGGTGATGGTAGTCAATGGGGCATTTCAATCAAATTTGCGGTACAACCATCACCAGATGGTTTGGCACAAGCGTTTATCATTGGTAAATCGTTTATTGGCAATGATAGCTGCGCGCTAGTGCTTGGCGATAATATTTTCTACGGACATGAGTTAGCTGTTAAAACGCAGGCTGCTGCAGCCATCAAGAGTGGTGCTACTGTTTTTGCATACCCTGTCAGTGATCCTGAGCGCTATGGTGTGGTGGAATTTAATGCGCAAGGGCAAGCGGTTAGTTTAGAGGAAAAGCCAGCTGTACCTAAGTCTAGATATGCTGTTACCGGCTTGTACTTCTATGATAACGACGTGATTAGTATTGCTGAACAATTGAAACCATCACCAAGAGGTGAGTTGGAAATTACTGACGTGAATAGAGCGTACCTAGAACGTGGTGATTTACAGGTAGAGGTGATGGGGCGTGGCATTGCATGGCTTGATACCGGGACGCATGAGTCGCTGCTGGAAGCTTCATTGTTCATTGAAACCATAGAAAAACGTCAGGGTTTAAAAGTGGCAAGTCCTGAAGAGGTAGCTTATAGAATGCAATATATCGATGCTGCAGCGCTAGATCAGTTAGCTAATCGTTATATTAAGAACGCATATGGCCAATATTTAAAAATGCTACTGACTGAACAGGTGTATTAAATGCAAGCGATTCAAACTGCAATTCCAGATGTGTTGATATTGGAGCCTAAAGTATTTGGTGATGATAGAGGGTTTTTCTTCGAAAGTTTTAACCAACGTACGTTCGAGCAGTTAACTGGCGTTAAAACACAATTCGTGCAGGATAATCATTCAAAGTCTGCCGCTAATGTGCTGCGTGGCTTACATTACCAAATTCAGCAGCCACAGGGTAAGTTAGTGCGCGTTGTTGCAGGCGAAGTATTTGATGTTGCTGTGGACTTACGCAAACAATCTAAAACTTTTGGTCAATGGGTAGGTGCTGTTTTATCTGCTGAAAACAAACGTCAAATGTGGGTGCCTGAGGGTTTTGCACACGGATTTTTAGTGTTGAAAGATAATACTGAGTTCTTATATAAAACGACGGATTATTACGCACCTCAACATGAGCGCTGTATTAGGTGGGATGATCCATCACTTGCTATTAAATGGCCCATGTCTGCTTTGATAGGCCATTTTAGCCCTGCGTTGTCTGCTAAGGATCAGTTAGGCTTAAGTTTGGCTGATGCCGATGTGTTTGAATAAAAACTGTTATTTGCAAAGTATTGAATGTACAAGAAAATATTATTAACTGGTATCAGTGGTCAAGTTGGGCATGCGTTGCAGCAAGCGTTTTCTGAGCGTCATACCTTATTTGGCGAATTAGTCTGCCTTGATAGAAACCAGTTAGACTTGTCTGATCAGCAAGCAATACGCGATGTAGTGCAGGCTATTAAGCCTGATTTGATTATCAACCCAGCAGCCTATACCGCTGTAGATAAAGCCGAAACGGAGCCTGGGCTTGCTTATGCGATTAACGCAGTAGCACCTGGCGTGCTAGCTGAAGAAGGGGCCAAACTTGGTGCTAGGCTCATTCATTTTTCAACAGATTATGTCTATGCAGGCAATAAGGTTGGTCTCTACGTTGAGGATGATGCTACCGCACCTTTGAGTGTTTATGGGAAATCTAAACTGGCTGGAGAAGAAGCTATTCGTTCAGTCGGATTGCCACACCTTATTTTTAGAACCTCATGGGTGTATGGTGCCTACGGTAAGAACTTTCTCAATACGATTCTGCGCTTAGCTAAAGAGCGTGACCAACTGAGTATCGTGGGCGATCAGGCTGGTGCGCCAACCAGTAGCCATAGTATTGCTGATACGATTGTTCAGGTGCTGGGTCAATGGCATGGGGATGTGTCTGGTGTATATCACCTTGTGAATGCAGGTTTTACCACTTGGCATGGGTTTGCTACTGCAATCGTAGAAGAATACTCGCATTTGCGGTCAGTAAAGGGCTGGCAGCCGCTTAAAGTACAGGTAGAAAACATTCAGGCAATTACCACAGCAGAGTATCCAACCCCGGCTGTGCGCCCGGCTAATTCATGTTTAGATTGTCATCGATTGCATAGAGACTTCTCAGTCACTATTCCTAACTGGCGTGATGCGCTAATCGCTGAACTTAAAGCAATGCCAAGCAATTAAGTCAGACAGTTAAGCCTTAATTAGCCTAATGCGTCTGCCCAGCTGTTTGGTGTTTCGTATAAACGCACTTTTTCTAACTTCAGATGATTACCATATGTGTCCTGATAACGTGCTTTTAGAATTCTAAAAGCTTCTGCGGCCATATTTTCAGCAGTAGGGACAGTTGGAAATACAACTGTTTTATGATTTTTAAGTGTGTTTAAGAAGTTTAAAACTTCTGTATCGTGTTGGTATACTAAAAATGCATGATCCCAAACGTTAACAACAGCATCTTTTGCAATTGCCTTTACATCTGAAAAATCCATCACCATCCCGTTATCAGAAGTATTTTCTGCAGTGATAATATCGCCAGACAGTGTAATTTCGATAGCATATCGATGACCATGCAAGTTTTTACACTGACTCTTGTGATTGGGAATACGATGGCCTGCGTCAAATTCTAGGCGAGTAGTAATATGCATATTGGATTATCATTAAATAGAGATTTTAATAGTACGCTCAGCCATGCTAAACGTAATAAACAAACACTATTATACCCTCACTCTTTACTGTTGTTGGTTCAGAGATTGATTGCCTATTATTTGAGCTGAATATTGGTAAAGCTGACTAATTAAGAGGTACTTGTTGGCTTTCAAAGTTTGGAAGCCATACGTTGAAATCATCTAGTGACATTGATTTTGAGTAGTAATAGCCCTGGATTTTGTCACATTGCATTTCACTCAGTATATTAAGGCAATTCAAATTTTCAACCCCTTCTGCCACCACGGTTTTACCTAAACTGTGGGCCAATTGAATAATAGAGAGCACTATTTCTCTATCTTGGCTGGATTGTTCGATTTGTTTCACAAAGGATTGGTCGATTTTAACTAAGCTAATCGGCATGTTACGTAATCGCGTCATAGATGAATAGCCAGTCCCAAAGTCATCTAACGCAAATGAACAGCCAAGTTCAGAAATTCTATGAATGACCGACATTGCTTTCTTTTCGTCTAGTAGTAAATCACTTTCTGTTATTTCAATCACAAGAGACTTTGCTGGAATGTCCCATAATGCAATGGATTGTGAAATGAGTTCTGGGAGGTCAGCATCCAATAAGTCTGGAGAAGATAAGTTGACTGTTAGTGAAAAGCTCTTTTGATGTGTCGTGACAATTTCTGCGATACGCTGACATGCCGTATTAATTAGCCAGCGGATGAAAATTTTGCCAAATCCTTTTTTGTAGATCGTATCGATGAGACGCATCGGTGAAACACCAACCCATTCAGGGTGATGCCAGCGCAACAACAGTTCAGCACTGATACAGCTTGCAATTTTAAGATCATGATGAGGCAAACTTACAATTGGTTGTAAGTAAACTTCTAACTCGTTATTCTGTAAGGCTTCAATTATCGCTTCTTCAAGTGAGTGTGTGCTGGAAAACACACTAGTAATGTGCTGGTCATACATTTCAATTTGATAATGATTAATCATTGCATGATGCAATGCTAGTTTTGCACACTCATACAGTGAGTGTGTTTTTGAAGTGTGTTTGAACGTCGTCACTCCACCAAAGTATGGTTTAACGATGAGGCTATTATTGACTAATGGCAATGATGACTCAAATGCGTGAATGAGCTCTGATGCAATTAAACTCAACTGTGCAGGGAAGTGCAAATTCTCAATCAGAATTCCGAACTCGTTCGGCCCTATGTAAAACAGCCTAGTATCTTGGCTCAGATGTTGTTGAATTAAATCGACAGCCGCCAATGAGAGTTTTGATTGGTCAGCGTTTATCTTTCTCTCTTTTTCAGAATTAATATTCAGATTTAGTAAAAGTAAACCTAGGCTTATGTGCTCAGCTTCTGCTTTTTTAATGAGCGTTAGCATTACGTTGTGGTTTGGTAATCTTGTCGTTACATCAAAGCTCTTTGAGTAGTCGCGCTGATATTGATCAAACTGGTTGGTAGCAATCGCGAGTAGATGCACTAGTACAAGGTGAAATTTATCGTCACAGACTGGAGTAGTCGAATCTGTGTTGATTTCAGACTGCAGCTTAATACATTGGCTGAGCACCAATGCGTCTTGAAGTTGTGCGCCAGTTTTATAATCTTGCAGCCAACTATGTAGTAACTCATCAATATATTGGTTGAGTTGCGACCAATTTAATTGCTGAGGCCATTGTTGTAAAACATTTAGGAATCTATTTGGCGTATTGTTGGCATTAAAGTGATCTTTAGCAATCTGTTCTAGTGTGATTGCTTCGTAATGATAAGGGCCAGAAAGGTCAGTAGGGCCTAATCGGTAACCCTTCATGATGGTCAGTAAATAGTTGGGTGAAATGTCTAGTGTAAATTCTTGATCTATTATGCTGTAGATTTCTTCTTGGTTTTTCATATTGAATCGTTGGTAGTTTAGCTAAAGTAGTTGTTAATATTGAGACCATAGCTATCAGGCGGTAATCCCCTGACAATTTTGTAAGGCTCTCCGCTTGGCGTTAATGGTAGGTTGATTAAGTTTAGTGTTGGTGGATATTCGTTTTTTGTTTTATCTGGGTTGAGTAAAACCATGACCTTGGGTAGTAGGCGACGAACGCTGTTCTGTTGAATGACCACACCAACCTCGCCAGAGTTTAGCTCAACTAAAGAGCTGACAGGATACATGCCTAAGAATTGTACTAATTGATCAATCAAGTGGCCATCAAACTTGGTGTCTCGCAGTGCATGTATTTTTTCTAGCGCAAACTGGTTATAAACACTTTTTGCATAGGCTTTGTTGCTAGTAAGCGCACAGTAAGTGTCGATAAGTCCTGACATTTGCCCCGTTAGGCTAATTTGTTTACCTTTAAGCTGATACGGATAGCCACTGCCATCAATCCGCTCATGATGTTGTGACACTGTAATCATGGTCGTGCTAGAAATATTATTAGTCACTTCTAGCAGTGCTAAAGCATGGTCTACATGTTTTTTAAACACCTCATATTCTTCCGCAGTGATTTTTTCCTTTTTTTGTAGCAGGTCTTTAGGGATTTTAACTTTCCCTATGTCTTGTAATAAACCAGCTAAACCTAAATCTTTAATTTGTTTCTTTGGCATTGCCATAAAGTTTGCGAGTGCCATCAATGTAATCGAAACATTGAGCGCGTGATTATAAGAGTAATCATCAGTTTGCTTTAAACGAGCCAGCCATACTAATGCATCTGAATTACGCTCAATACTATCTACCATATCATTCAGCGCCTCATCTACTTTACTTAGATCTACCAGCTGGTTTTCTGCCATCGCATTGAAGAACGCTTGAGTAGCTAATTGTGTTTTTTCATAAACAGGGTAGATGGTGGCAATTTCTTCTTCTACGGGATATTTTTCTTCAATCGCCATCTGTTGCAAATAATCGGCTTTGTTTGCATCTGAGATTTCTCTACCTTGTGTTACTGATGACTCAGTTTGACGACTTTTCTTTTTCCATGACTGACGCCAGCCTTTTAAACCAAGTACAAAGTTTGATAAATCAGTCTTAATTTGTTTAGACAAAGATAAACCTGTTGGTGCGCTCTCTGTATTAATTGCTGCTTCTTGGCTTAAGTAGCTTAAGTTGAAATTTGCATTGTTCTGGTTAGATGTTTGTTGGGTAGTCTGATTGAAGTCTTGAATTTCTCTGATGATATTAAAGAAGGAGCGCTGTTCTTTATTGCCGTCTATCTTTTTATCCCCTGCATGTACTCCATGGCTGGTAGTGTTTAACACCATAGACTGATGGATCGGTGCCGACGCATTGTGTTTAATAGCGACTGATTTTTTAGGGGGAGCCAAATAGTGCTGACCAAGCGAAACGGTGCGGTCAATATAGACAAACTCACATAAAGCCGCAATCGTGGCAATTTGTGACTCGTCTTCAATTAACACGCCTTCCAGTAGAAACGGTGTGCCAAGCCATGGTCGATCAAGCTCACAGACAAACATACCCAACCCTAAAGAGGATACGGGAATTTGTTCTTTACGAATATCAATCAATTGGTTTGATCCTTGATGCTGTTGCACCTCATTGATGTTAGTCTCATTTTACATTCTCTAAACTCACGGTATAGAGATTTTGTTGTGTAATCCTGACTATTTATTACTTTATCTTTGGATAATTTTCCCACTCATTATTTCGTTAGAAATTTGCATGCTTTACGTCTGCAAAATTTACGTAAATACTTCATTTATGCCAACATGAGTGAAGTGATATGAGCACTAGCGGCTTTGGCTAGTGCTGGAAGGTGGTACCCACCTTCCAGTAAGGAAACGATTCTGCCTTGTGCATGTTGTTTCGCTACTTGCTTAATAAATTCTGTCATCCATATATAGTCCTGATCGATTAAGTTCATCCCAGCAAGCGGATCATCAACGTGTGCATCAAACCCTGCAGATACATAAATGATTTCAGGTTTAAATTGGTTAAGGGCGGGCAGAAATTCATGACTGAATGCTTGCTGATATTTTTTCCCATCTGCATTGGCTGCTAATGGTACGTTAATCATGGTCTTGGTTCGGCTATCAAATCCACGATGTGGATAAAACGGATGTTGAAACGTGGAGCAAAGCATCACCTGTGGGTTATATTTAAAGATATCTTCAGTTCCGTCTCCATGATGTACATCAAAATCAATAATTGCAACACGTTTAACTTTGTATTGCGTTAAGGCATGGGCAACGCCAACAGCAACATGATTGAAGATACAAAAGCCCGCACTGTTTGCGCGTCCAGCATGATGGCCTGGTGGCCTGGTACAGCAAAAAGCATTGGCGGCCTTTCCCTGCATCACCAGATCTGTCGCTAATATTGCGGCACCACTAGCATGCAGTGTCGCAGATAAGCTCATAGGCCCCATCGCCGTGTCTGGATCTAACCTTACTAATCCAGCTTTTGGCGATAGTGCGCGAATACGCGCGATGTAATCAGTGCTATGAACTTTCGCCAATTGAGCATCTGTCGCCACTGGTGATTCGTAGATGGCTAAATGATTATAAACATCTTGTTTAATGAGATAGTTTTTAATTGCTGTGATGCGTGCAGGCGATTCCGGATGATTACCATCCATAATGTGTAATAAAGTGTCAGGGTGAGTAATGAATGCCGTTGTCATACCATACCTGTGATGAATTAATGTGCTGAGTGAGTAATCTCAGTACGTAACATTTTATAAATTGCCAATCTTTCTGCCGATATTGTATTCTGGGCTAGTGCCTCTGTGATTGCACAGTCAGGCTCTTGTAGGTGCTTACAGTTATTAAATCTGCATTTTCCAAGTAATGGTCTGAATTCGATAAATGCGTGCTCAAGTTCATCTGTGCTCAAATGATGCAATCCAAACTCTTGTAAACCTGGAGAGTCAATTAGCCGGCTATTCTCATCAAGATGGTAAAGGTGAGCAGCAGTCGTTGTATGCTTGCCGCTGTCTAGCACTTGGCTTACCTCTTGAGTCCGTACTGCTTCATTAGGTAACAATGCGTTAATCATGGTTGATTTCCCCATGCCAGATTGACCCACCAAAATACTGACTTCATTCTGCAAATACGGTCTAAGACTTGATATATCTTCTTTTGCTGATAAGGGTAGTACTTGATAGCCTAATTTAGTATATAGCGCCAGTTTTTGTAACGCATCGTGGTTATCGGCTAAATCGCACTTGTTGAGAACGATCAGCGCTTTAATCCCTGCTGCTTCTGCTGCAATTAAACAGCGATTGAGCAATGCCTCGTAGAAACTAGGCTGTGTCGCCAATACAATAATAATCTGTGTGACGTTTGCTGCAAGCATTTTGCTTTTAAATGCATTGCTCCGAAACAGTAAAGTTTTGCGTGGCAGAGTGGATTCGACAACCCCCTCATGCTTATCAGTAAGTTTGAGGGTGACCAAATCACCACAAGCGAGATCAGTCTTTTTACCACGGGTAACACAGCTGATTCGTTGCTTGGTGTCAATGAGTTCTACTTGATAGCGTTTGCCATAAGCGGCAACGACGGTGCCTTGCAAGCTTGTTTCATCTTGCGCATTTTTAGAGATACTCACGTGCTCACTATTCTGTAAATTTATAGTATTGTTGATTAAGATATTTTGCAACGTTAAGCTCTTCATCTTCAAACCACTTCAAGCCCAACATCGTATTGCAATTACGAACTTGTGTAGCTAAAGCCTTGGAATTCTTTACTTTACGTAGCTCACGTGTATATATGCCAGAGCCATCACCACCATAACTAGATGCGTGGCAGCGGATGCAATGCTGATTAACCAGTATTTTTCCAGCTGAAGCGTCTGCATCTTGAAAAGGTTCAGCAGAAGCACTACTAGTGATGAGCAGCAATACTATATATCGCAATAACTTCATCTGGATTACCTTTTCAATAATGATGCTAACTAGTATACGCCGCTAATTTCGAAATTCTAATACTTGCTGGTGGGTGAGAGTCATAAAAAGCAGAATGCAATGGGTCAGGCGTTAATGTAGACGCGTTGTCTCGATATAACTTCACTAAGGCTTCAATTAAATATTGAGCATTAGCATGCTTAGCAGCGTAGCTGTCAGCTTCAAATTCATTTTTGCGTGAGTAGCTTGCCATGATTGGTCTTAATATGAACAAGAATACAGGTGAAACCAATAAAAATAAAACCAATGCCATATAGTTGCTCATTTGGCTTACACCTAGGCCTGAATAAAACCAAGGCTGATTCATCAACCAACCAAGCAATGCTAAACCTAGGAAGCTCACAAAAAACATCATTGCAATACGTTTAATCACATGGTGATGTTTGAAGTGTCCCAGTTCATGAGCGAGTACAGCTTCAATTTCATCTGGGTTAAGTCTATCAAGCAGAGTATCAAAGAACACGACACGCTTTGACGCACCAAAGCCAGTAAAGTATGCGTTACCGTGGCTACTGCGTGCTGAGCCATCCATTACAAACAAACCTTGCGATTTAAAGCCACATTTAGTTAGTAATATTTCAATTCTTTGTTTCAAGTTTTGATCTTCAAGTGGTGTGAACTTGTTGAAGAACGGTGCGATAAAAGTTGGGTAAATTGCAAGCATCAAAAGATTAAATACACTCCAGATTACCCAAAGGTACAACCACCAGTACTGACCAGCACCTTGCATTAACCAAAGCGCTGCAAAAAGAATTGGTGCACCTAAAATGATGCCGACTACACTTTGTTTAATGAGGTCACTAAAAAACATTGCGGGTGTCATTTTGTTGAAGCCAAACTTCTCATCTACAACAAAGGTCTTGTAATATTCAAATGGTAAGTCGATTACACTACTTACAAGCATAGCGCTCACAATGACGAGTGCGCCGCGTGCAATTTCATGGTCAATGATGAGGTTACGCCATACTTCATCAATCCACTGTAAGCCACCACCGATTGTTAACACAGCCAACAATATAGCCTGCATAGAAGCTTCTATGAGCGCTAGTTTTGTTTTGTCGGTGGTGTAATCTGCCGCTTTTTGGTGTGCTTCAAGCGCGATGTTCTCGCTGAATGCGTTAGGCACTTGATTGCGATGCGACTGCACGTGTGCAATATGTCTATTTCCAAGCCATATGCGCACTAATGTGGTTGCAACCAGCAATGTAATGAAAGTGATTGTGAGTGTTTGAGCCATTTTATCGTTCGTTTAAAATTGAATTAAGTTAATATATCTATTGTGAAGCATTTTAGATATGATGGTTCACCAAGTTTACTTAATAATACTCATTTTAATGGAAATCATGATGACAGCTTCAGACAATACGACAAATCAGAATAATTTAATTTGGCTTGATATGGAAATGAGCGGTTTGCTCCCAGATTCTGACCGTATTTTGGAGCTGGCGGCAGTGGTAACCGATGCGGATTTGAATGTAATCGCTGAGTCCCCAGTATTCGTTGTACATCAGACTGATGCAGTATTAGATGGTATGGATGCATGGAACAAAGGCGCACATGGTCGTTCCGGCTTGATAGATAAAGTAAAAGCCTCTACATTATCTGAAGCAGAAGCTTCAGCGCAGATGATTGAGTTTCTGAAAGCACATGTTCCTGCTAATAAGTCACCGATGTGCGGTAACTCTATCTGTCAGGATCGGCGTTTCATGGCGAGATACATGCCAGAGTTAGAGAGCTTCTTTCATTATCGTAATTTAGATGTGAGTGTTTTTAAAGAGCTTGCACGCAGATGGAAGCCGGAGATTTATTCCGGTTTTAAAAAAGCTAGTCGCCATGAAGCGTTGGCGGACATTTATGAGTCAATCGATGAGCTTAAGTATTACCGCGAACATTTTATTGTGAAGTAATTACCGCAAGGCAATATAAAAAAGAGGGCGCCTATCAAGGCGCCCAAAGGGGAGAAAATCGGCTTAGGAGATATATGTAAGCTTGATTTTATATAAGCATCAAGCATGCCAACTTTCATCCCCTGCTTTTTGATGTGGTTTTAAATGAGTGATTGATACAAAGCCAGATATTCCTGTGCGCTTTTATCCCAACTCAGATTTTGTGACATTCCATTTTTTTGTAACTGCTTCCAAGTTTTAGGTGAGTTCATGAACATATCCAATGCTCGGTGAACGCTAGCAATTAAACCATCTGCACTTGCCTCAACCATGACAAATCCATTAGCAGTGTTATTTGCCAAGTGCGCCGTATTAGCATCGATAATCGAGTCTGCAAGGCCGCCTGTAGCATTAACGATAGGTGGTGTGCCGTAAGCTAATCCATATAGCTGATTCAAGCCGCAGGGCTCAAAACGTGAAGGCATAATAAACATATCGCAACCAGCCATAATCTGGTGAGATAAAGGTTCGTTATAACCTATTGTAGCGCTGACGCGATTTGGATTGTTCGCTGCAACTTTTAAGAAGGCTGATTCCAACTCAGTTTCACCACCACCTAGCAATGCAAACTGGCAACCTTGATCAATTAAACTCTGCAGGTGTGGGAGTAGCATGTCTAAGCCTTTTTGATGTGTAAGGCGACTAACTACGCCCAATAATGGTGCGCCTGCATCAGTATCGAGCCCAAGTTTTTGCTGCAACGCTTTTTTAACCTGTTTTTTACCAGCTAGTTTTGTTGCACTATAGTTCTTGATTAAATATGGGTCTGTTTCTGGATTCCACTCATCAGTCTCTATGCCATTTAGTATCCCTTTAATTTCATCTCCTCTTTTACTGAGTAGTCCCTCTAATCCAAAACCAAAGGCGGTTGTCTGTATTTCTTGTGCGTAGCGTGGGCTAACGGTTGAAATCCCATCAGCATAGAATATTCCAGCTTTCAAAAATGATAATTGGTTGTGATATTCAAATCCCTCGATACTGAACCCTGCGCTAGGTAAACCTAAGCTCGTCACCCAATGAGGAGGGTAGCAGCCTTGAAATGCCATGTTATGCAAACTAATAATAGATTTAGCCTGAGCATGTTCTGTGAGCTTCATGTATGCGGGAGTGAGTCCTGTTTGCCAGTCGTTGCAATGAACAATATCAGGTTTCCAGTCGGCCATTGGAGATTGGTTGCTTGCTAAAATAGCCGCAACTTTTGACAATACGCCAAAACGGATTGGATTGTCCTGCCATTCCAGTCCTTGTGTATCTGCATAAGGGCCACCATCTCGCTCATAAATATTAGGGGCCTTAATCACCATTACTTTGACTTGCGTTTCTGCAATCGTGCCACTTTGTAATTCTGCCTGACCAATATGAGGCAGGTGGTCTATGTGTGCCACTGTTTTTAGGTCTTGCAATGAGTTCAATACAGCTGGGTAGCCGGGAATCAGTATGCGAATATCAACCCCCAAGCCTTGTAGGGCGTTGGGTAAAGAGCCGCTAACATCCGCTAATCCACCTGTTTTTATCAGTGGAAAAACCTCGGAGCTCACAAATAACACTTTCATTGCCATGATTTTCTCGCTAAAGTTCTTATGTTTATTCTAGTATTGGCTATATTTATTAGAAGATTTTACTATACGACCATACTAATCTGGGTTTAAGAATATGAATTCCGCAATAAATTTTACAAATACAGTTGCTGTAGGTTTAGGCGCCGCGTTAGGCGCATGGAGTCGATGGGGCCTAGGGATTGCGTTTAATGCAATATTGCCAAATTTGCCACTTGGAACACTGATCGCTAACTTAAGCGGTGGCTTGTTAATGGGCGTTGCGATGGGTTTAATTGGCCTAGGTAGTTTAGATCACCCAAGCTTGCGGTTATTTGTTACGACAGGTTTTCTTGGAGGGCTCACAACATTCTCTGCTTTTACTGGGGAAAGCTTATCATTGTTGCATAGACACGAGTACCACCTGGCCACTTTCCATGCGTTTACTCATATGTTCGGCGCATTGTTGATGGCGGCATTAGGCGTTGCTGCTGTGCAGTATGTTAAACATTAATCGTATGATATTGAATTTTCTGTTGAAAGCTTAGTCACAGCATCATCTACTTTATTGATATCCTAAGTGAGTAAAATGCGTTTATTAACAAGAGCTTCAAAAGTAAGCTTATCAGCGTTACTTTCAATGATTATTTTATCGGTGGCTAATATGGCAAATGCGGCTTGTCCTGATTTATACAATCATCAATTTTCAACCTTACAAGGTGAGAAAGTTAACCTTTGCGATTATCAAAACAAACCAATTTTAGTTGTTAACACGGCAAGCAGGTGTGGTTTTACGCCACAGTTTGAAGCGCTGGAGGGGTTGTATAGTCAGTACAAGGATCGTGGTCTCTTAGTGATTGGTTTTCCTTCGAATGACTTCAAGCAAGAGCTAAGTGATGATAAGCAGATTGGTGACTTTTGTAAGTTAACTTATTCAGTTAAATTTCCGATGATTACAAAATCCTCTGTCACTGGAAAAACGGCAAACCCGTTTTATAGGCAATTAATTGCAAAAACTGGTCAGTCGCCAAGTTGGAATTTCTTTAAATACGTTATTTTGCCAGGGGGCAATGATGTTTATGCCTTTAGTAGTGATGTGAAACCTAATGCAGCAGAAATTATGAGTAAAATTAAGCCTAGTTTGAAATAGTGATGGCTTAAGCGTCAATACAATAAAAAAAGGTGCGATAAGCACCTTTTTTTATTGTATTCAAGAGGATGGCTAGCTATTTGCTAATCGCAGGGTGTCTCATTTTTTCCAGAATAATTGCAGAAAGTTCTTCAACAGAACGACTCGTGGAGTCAGCCCAAGTGATTCCTGCTGTACGCATTAAGTTTTCAGCAGTTGCAATCTCTTGACGACAGTTTTCTAATGAAGCATAAAAGCTTCCAGCCCTGCGTTCATTCCGTACTGCATGAAGCCGTTCTGCTTTGATAGTTAAACCAAAAATCTTACCTAAGTGTTTATGTAATACTGCAGGTAAAGTGCCGCGCTCGAAGTCTTCAGGGATCAGCGGATAGTTGGCTGCCTTAACCCCAAACTGCATGGCAAGGTAAACGCTAGTCGGTGTTTTTCCGCAACGTGATACACCAACGAGTATCACTTCGGCTTCTTCCAAACCATTATTGGTCATGCCATCGTCATGATTAAGCGTAAAGTTAATTGCTTCCATGCGCTCATTGTAGCTACTGCCCATAACGCTATGGGCAATACCAGCACCGGTAAGTGGTTTTTGATCCAACTCTAAGCCGAGAGGGTCAATAAATGTATTAAACAAGTCAATAAAGTAGGCATTACATTGCTTTAATGAGTTACGTAAAGCAATGTCGCCTAAGGTCATAATCACCACTGGACGACCGCCATCTTCTTCTGTCGCTAGTGCAATCGCCTCTTGCGCAAGCCTTATCTTCTCAAGCGTGTTGGTAAACGGGAGTCGCACTTGCTTAAAGTGAGTGCTAGGAAAGTGTTCTAGCAGCTTACCTAGAGCGCCTGCCGTAATACCTGTGCCGTCCGAAATGAAGAACGCGGTACGATTGATCATGACAGTTTATCCATATTGACTAGCTTTTGTTTTTGGTCAGAAGCTGCCAAGTTGCCACGACTGTATCAGGGTTAAGTGAAATAGACTTAATGCCTTCATCTACTAACCATTCCGCAAAGTCAGGATGATCTGAAGGCCCTTGACCACAAATGCCCACATATTTACCTAAGCGGTTGCAAGTACTAATGGCCATTTTCAATAATACTTTTACCGCATCGTTACGCTCATCAAAGCCATCTGCAAGGATGCCTGAGTCACGATCCATCCCTAACGTTAGCTGTGTTAGGTCATTAGAACCAATTGAGAAGCCGTCGAAGTAAGCTAGGAACTGCTCTGCAAGTAGCGCGTTAGACGGAATCTCACACATCATAATCAGGCGTAAACCATTTTCACCACGTTTAAGACCATTTGCAGCCATGATTTCAGTCACTGCTTTTGCTTCAGCAATGGTACGAACGAAAGGAATCATTAACTCAACATTGGTTAAACCCATTTCATCACGTACTTTTTTCATGGCAACACATTCCATTGCAAAGCACTCTTTAAAGTCTTCTGCCATGTAACGTGCTGCGCCACGGAAACCGATCATTGGATTTTCTTCATCTGGCTCGTAGATCTCGCCACCTACTAATTTTTTGTATTCGTTAGATTTAAAATCTGAAGTACGCACAATAACTGGTTTTGGATAGAACGCAGCTGCAATAGTAGCTACGCCTTCCGCTACTTTGTCGATATAGAATTGTTTAGGTGAAGCATAGCCGCGTGAGCGATTTTTAATCGTGGTTTGAATCGCGCTTGGCATTGCATCCATGTTCAAAATCGCTTTTGGATGGATACCTACCATGTTGTTAATCACAAATTCTAAACGAGCTAAGCCTACGCCATCATTTGGTGTTTTAGCAAAGCTGAATGCCATATCTGGGTTGCCAACGTTCATCATAATCTTACATGGCGCTGGTTTAAGAGCAGCAGCAGCTTGCGTGCTTACGTCATATTCGATCTCGCCGTGGTACACAAATCCTGATTCACCTTCAGCACATGATACAGTAACGATTTCACCTTCACGTAATACATCCGTAGCGTTAACAGCACCAACAATTGCAGGTATACCTAATTCACGCGCGATAATCGCCGCATGACAGGTACGACCACCACGATTAGTGACTAAAGCACTTGCGCGTTTCATCACTGGTTCCCAGTTAGGATCTGTCATGTCAGCAACTAATACGTCACCTGGTTGCACTAAGTGCATATCTGCTGGGTCAAGCACGATACGTACAGGGCCCACGCCTACTTTTTGCGTAACAGCACGACCTACCACTAGTGGTTTCTCGCTATGTTTGTTAAGTTTGAATGTCTCTGTCACGTTGTTCACTGCTTCTTGTGACTTTACGGTTTCAGGACGTGCTTGCAAGATATAGAGCTTATTGTCTACACCATTTTTACCCCATTCGATATCCATTGGACAACCGTAATGTTGTTCAATGGTCATTGCATAACGTGCTAGCTCTAACACGTCTTCATTTGATAATGAGTAACGGTCGCTATCAGCTGGATCCACGTCGATGGTATGTGTACTTTTGCCAGCACGAGTTGCATCACTGAATACCATTTTAATCAATTTAGAACCCATGGTGCGGCGTACAATTGATGGTTTACCTTGCGCCAACGTTGGTTTGTGTACGTAGAACTCATCAGGGTTTACTGCACCTTGTACGACAGTTTCGCCTAGGCCGTAAGATGATGTGATAAACACAACATCTTTAAAGCCAGACTCTGTGTCAATCGTAAACATGACGCCTGCACAGCCAATATCGCTACGCACCATCTGTTGAACACCAGCTGAAAGTGCAACGTCAGCATGTACAAAGCCTTTGTGTACACGGTATGAAATCGCACGGTCGTTATATAAAGAAGCAAATACTTCTTTAATAGCGTGCAAGATGTTATCTAAGCCTTGAATATTTAAGAACGACTCTTGCTGGCCCGCAAAAGATGCATCTGGTAAATCTTCTGCTGTTGCTGATGAACGAACAGCAAACGTAGCGCCGTTGCCTGATTTGGCAGTCAAGATTTCATAGTTTTCAGCAATTGCTTTTTCTAAAGCTGCTGGAAATGGTGCTGCCATAATCCACTCACGTACTTGCTTGCCGCAAATTGCTAACGCTTGTGTGTCATCGACGTTTAATTTATCAAGTTCAGCATTGATTTTGGCATCCAAGCCATTTTGCGCTAAAAACTCACGATATGCATCTGCTGTAGTCGCAAAGCCAGTAGGGACTCTTACACCTTTTGCAGTTAGCTGAGAAATCATTTCGCCTAATGATGCATTCTTACCGCCGACTGAAGGTACGTCTACGTTGCGTAAATTTTCAAATGGAATAACGTGGGCTGACATGATAGTTCCTTAGATGTTTCTAACAAATGATTAATTTTCTAACTTTAAACTCGCGCTTCATTTAAGACTTAAATTCATTCCGTTGAAGAGCCTTTTGAACCGAAGGGAGATGAAATGCGTTAGATTATTTTAGTAATCCCTTATTTTGCCTAATTATGTTGGGGTTGTCACCTGAAAAACTACACATTGAATAAATTCTTTGATTTTTAAATATGCTTTAACCCTAAATATTTGGGGCATCATGTTGAGAATTATGAAAATTGCTTAGGCTAAGCTAAAATATGAATGGAAACTAAATAATCATCATTAATACATTCATTATGCAATCTTACAGAGTACAAAACGGCCTAGCTAATGGCTGTCTCACTAAATCTAACTTTAGTAGGCATTATCAATGACCGCAAGTATTGAGGTGTCAACCAGTGCTCGTTTGCATATGGGGTTTTTTGATTTGCATGGTGGCTTGGGTCGAAAGTTCGGTAGTATTGGCTTGAGTCTAGCTGAGCCAAACTTGGTGCTAAGTGCAAAGCCATCAAAGGTATTGAATGTATCTGGCACAGACTCGGTACCTGAGTCTGTGATTTTAAGGGTTACTGCAGTTGCGCAACAAATTTTAAGTGCGATGGGTATTGCAGAGGCCGTTGAAGTTAATGTTAGTCAATCTGTGCCTGAGCACTCAGGTTTAGGCTCTGGAACTCAAATGGCACTAGCTACTGGTGCTGCGATTAGTTATTTGTATCAGCTTAACTTAAGTACGGTGCAGATTGCTACGATGACAGGACGAGGTAGACGCTCTGGGGTTGGTATTTCTGCATTTGATTATGGTGGTTTGTTGATAGATGGTGGTCGTGCGCTATCTTCAACCCATTCAACGCCACCGCCGATGCTGGCAAGATATGATTTTCCCGAAGAGTGGGCTATATTACTAGTTTTCGATACAACTGAGCCTGGTATTCATGGTGAGCAGGAGAGGGCGGCGTTTAATGAGTTGCCCGCATTTTCAGAAAGTTTGGCAGCACATTTGTGTCGACATGTATTAATGCAGGCTATGCCAGCATTAGTGGAGCGAGATTTATCAGCCTTCGGGCAAAGTATTCAGGTGTTGCAGCAGCATGTAGGAGATTACTTTCTGCCTGTTCAAGGTGGACGCTACGCAAGTCATTTGGTAAGTGCTGTGCTCGAGCGCCTAGAAACAATGGGGGCGCAGTGTTTTGGACAGAGCTCTTGGGGGCCAACAGGCTTTGCTATATTTGCCAATCGACATGAAGCAGATATGCATTTGCAACAGCTGAAAATAAGTTTTACCGACCATGCGCTTTCATGGAAAATTTGCAGTGCATGCAATCATGGTGCAAAATTCAATAAATTCGACATAACCGTATAATTTTTAAATTGGTTAGGTTAAAAAATTAATACAAACACACAACCTTTAAGGAAAGTAACAATGGAAAAAGCCAGCATTTTGCATGTATTCACAGCCGCCAAGAACGCTAGCCCGTTTGATGTCAACATGGCTTTTGACGCCGGTTTTGATAAAGTTGTACCGTATACGAATGTTGAACTCTCTGAGGTAACAGGTCTAACACAAGATGCAATTTTCTCACGAGGTCTCTCTGGCGTGAAACGTGAAGGCATTTTTATCGGTGGTCGAGATATCGACTTAGCGATGGATATGTTGAGTGCTGCCAAGAAGGCAATGTTCGCACCTTTCGCCTGTTCTGTGTTTGCTGACCCATCAGGTGCTTTTACTACAGCAGCTGCGATGATTGCAAAAGTAGAAGCCCATCTTAAAGAAAACTTTGGTGAGAGCTTGAGCGGTAAAACATTAAGCGTGTTTGGTTCTACAGGCCCAGTTGGAAGTTGTGCATCAATTATTGCAGCGCAGCAAGGTGCTAATGTGCAGATGGTTGCGCATAGTTCAGTAGCTTCGGTTGAGCCTAAGGCTGCCGCTTGGAACGAAAAATACCAAGTGAGTATGAAAGTGGTGGACGGTACAACAGAGGCTAAAAAAGAAGAGATTCTTGCTCAGTCTGATATCGTGATTTGCTCAGCTGCTGCTGGAGTACAAGTGATTAGCAAAGAGCAGTTGGCACTTGCAAAAAATCTAAAAGTTGTTGCTGATGTGAATGCTGTTGCGCCACTTGGTGTGCAAGGTGTTAATGTAAGTGACGACGGTGTTAAGATCGAAGGTACTAATATTTACGGTATCGGTGCAATTGCTGTCGGTCAGTTGAAGTACAACACACAGCATCAATTGCTTAAACAAATGATGCCAACAGATCAGCCATTTGAAAAACCTAAGTATTTGGAATTTGCTGCGGCGTTTAAATTGGCGCGTGAGTTATTAAAAATTCACTCTTAATTGTTGCCCTATCAGCGCGGCCCTTTGTTGAGGCGGCAGTCAACGCTGGATATAATGTTGTTGCTATTGATGCATTTTCCGATGAGCAGACTGTTGCCTTGGCAGAAAAAGCGCTGACTGTTCGTTGTGATGAGCTAGGATTTATCGCTGATGATTTACTGCAAACGCTCCATCGCCTAGATAAAGAAGGGATGGAGCTACGCCAGTTTATTGGCTTGGCATATGGGAGTGGGTTTGAAGCGCAGCCTCATTTGCTGCAAAAAATTGCTGAGTTAATTCCTGTAATAGGCAACACTTCAGTCAGTTTAGCGGCAGTGAAAAATGCCAGTATTTTTTTTGCTACCATGCAAAAATTGAATATCAAGCACCCTAGAACTTTTGATCAATTACCAGCGAATGTTGATCTAAGCTTGTATGTACAAAAGTTCTCTGGTGGTTGCGGTGGTGTACATATCAAACCTGCACAGTCGATACAAAATCATTTATCAGAGAATCACTACTTCCAAAATGTAATGGAAGGGTTACCTGTTTCATTGTTGTTTATCACTAATGGTAATGAAGTCGAGGTTGTAGGATTTAATGAGCAGTGGTTGAGCGTTAATGCACAGACTCCATTTCGCTACGGTGGCGCAGTAAGTCATGCTGATTTGTCTGTGAGTGTAAAGCAGCAATTGTTAAGTGCAGCACAGCAGCTCACAGTTGCATTTGGCTTGGTTGGTCTGAATAGTCTGGATGCTATAGTACAAAGCGCCAGTCAAAAAGTGAAAAGTGCGGAAGAAAAATGTCTGGAAGTACAAAGTGCAGAGCATGTGTATGTGTTGGAAGTCAACCCCAGATTAAGTGCTACTGTTGATTTGTATGCAAATGAAGAAAAGGCGTTATTTTATCGTCATGTTGAGGCTTGTTTATCCAAACAATTGATAGGAGCCATCGGGTATAAGTCACAAGAGATAGTATCAAGTATCTCTAAGGCACATGCTGTTGTATATGCAGATATTGATGTAACCTTAATGCTTGGAATAGATTGGCCTAGTTGGGTGACAGATACACCTATCCAATTGGATAGGCCATTAAAAATAATGGCTGGTGCTCCAATTTGCAGTGTGATTGCGTATGCTGATAGTGCAGATGCAGCAAAAAAAGAAGTGCTGACTAGAGTGCAGCAGATTAAAAATTTATTACAATCTTCTCATTAAAAAACCTTGCTTCCATGAGGCAAGTGAGTAGTGCAAAGGAAAAAAATGCAAAATACCACTTCACCACAAACGTTGGCAAGTCAACCTAGTGTTAATCAGCTTAGTGCTCCTTTAGTAAAAAGACTAATAGAGCAGGCGGATACTTTACATGTTGGGGTCTCTAAACACGCCTCTGGCTGTACGATCATCGATGCAGGTATCCAGTTTCCTGGTTGTGCCGAGGCTGGTCGTTTAATTGCTGAAATCTGTATGGGTGGCTTAGGTGTGGTCAGCCTGCAGGCTGACGACCGTTTCGCAGATTGGCATGATGCAATTGCAGTGACTTCAACACAGCCAGTGTTTGCTTGCTTGGCCAGTCAATATGCTGGTTGGGCATTAAGTCATGAGAAATTCTTTTCATTAGGGTCTGGTCCTGCACGTGCACTGGCGCAACGCGAAGATTTGTTTAAAGAGCTTGAATATGTAGATAGTGGTGCCAGCACTTGTATCGTTTTAGAAACAGATAAAGTGCCACCTATTGAAGTTGTTGAGAAAATTTTACGTGATACTAAAATGTCACCAGAGCAGCTAACTATCATCTTAACGCCAACAACAAGTGTTGCTGGCGTAGTGCAAATTGTTGGTCGAGTGCTAGAGGTGGCGTTGCACAAAGCACATACTTTACATTTTCCGCTTGAAAACATTGTAAGTGGAACGGGTTTGGCTGTGTTGCCACCAGTAGCAAATGATTTTATGACCGGTATGGGTCGTACTAATGATGCCATTTTATTTGGCGGCTTTGTGAGCCTGCAAGTGAAAGGTGATGATGCCGCAGCCGCTAAATTAGCGCAAAATTTGCCAAGTAGTGCGTCTAAAGACTACGGTAAAACATTTGCTGAGGTATTTAAATTTTACGACATGGATTTTTATAAAATTGATCCAATGTTATTTAGCCCAGCTAAAGTGGCTGTGACTAACATTGATACAGGTAATGTGTTCGAAGCTGGTCAATTAAATGCAGATTTGATTAATTTATCATTTCGTTAAGAATCTTGAATTAAGCCCTGCCTTTAAGCCCTGAGTTAGTTTAATTTTTAATCAATTGTTCATTTGAAAATACCTATTTTTACCGATGATGCTGGTTGGCAGGGCAACCAGCTAAAGCTTGCATTTGCAAAACGGGGTGTCGAAACCACGTTCGTATCTCTGCAAGATTGCGTAATTAATTTAGCGCAACAGCGTCCACATATCGAGATTCCACCTTTTGATACTAATCCGCCAGCTGCATTTGTGCGCGGAGTGGCTGGTGGTACTTTACCTCAGGTCATTACTCGTTTAAATGTGTTGCATATGCTTACGATGCAAGGCGTTCGTGTTTACAACCAAGTACGCGCAATTGAACGTACTGTTGATAAAGCGATGACGAGTTTTTTGTTGCGAGAACATGATGTGATGACACCTGCTACTTGGGCTTGCGAATCTAGATCGCAAGCAGAGATGGTGCGGGAACAAGCTCAGAAAAATCATCAACAGCTAGTATTAAAACCGCTTTTTGGATCTCAGGGTCAAGGTGTGCGTCAACTAAGTGCTGATGAACCTTTACCTGTGCCGATGCAGCAGTATGTAGATGGTATTTATTACTTTCAGGAGTTTATTGAAACGGCAGATACCCCACACGACTATCGCGTATTTGTGGTGGCTGGCAAAGTAATTTCAACCATGCGAAGGCTCGGTAGTGGTTTTGTCAATAATGTCGCTGCTGGTGGGCGCTGTGAGGCTGTGCAAGCTAATCATGCAATGATAGAAATTGCCTTGAAAGCAGCTGAAGCAGTTGATATAGATTATTGCGGTGTTGACGTTATTCAGGCTGTCACTGGTGAGTATTTTGTGCTGGAAGTGAATAGTATTCCTGCTTGGCGAGGTCTTCAGAGCGTTACCGATTTTAATATTGCTGAAGCACTGGTCGATGATTTTTTGCGAAAAATTGATTGAATGTCTTGAGCGATGACAGGTATAACTAAGAAGACAGATACAATTCGTAGGTTAACGCAAGATCAATTAGCGCTAGCCTATAAAAACGCATGCATGGGGGAGTTGCAGGCGTTAAAGCCAGGTAACGTGCATGCATTTTCAGATGGGCATGGTATGACGATTCAGGACTTTATTCAAAGTGCTGATGTAACCGCAGACCCTATTGCTAGAGTAGGACTCTCTGTCGGTGAGCGTGTATTTTACTCAGTAGAGGCCACAAAAAATGCGGTTGGGCAAAATACTAACTTAGGGATGCTTTTGTTATGCGCGCCACTAATGCAAGCTGCATTGAGTTTGTCAGAGGGCCAGTCTTTATGGAGTCAATTGAATCGAACATTGGATCAGTTAAGCATAAGTGATGCCATTCTAGTTGCTAAAGCCATTGTTCTGGCTAATCCAGGTGGTTTGGGAGTGTCTAATCGGCATGATGTGCATGAGGCACCACAAGTTAATTTGCTTGAAATGATGCGTTCAGCGCAAGATAAAGACCGTATTGCTTGGCAATATGCTAATACATTCCAAGATGTAGTCAGTTTTGGTGTTAATTTATATGCGGATGCTTTGCTTAAATGGGAAAATTCTGCGTGGGCAACAACTGGATTATATTTGGGATTTTTATCTCAGTATGCCGACACCCACGTACAACGCAAGCATGGCGCAGAGATTGCGAATACCCTCATGCAAGAGGCCAGAGAGCTTGAGTCTGACTATTGGGGTGCACACAATCCTAAATTAATGCAGAAACGCTTGCTTGAATGGGATGCGTCACTTAAAGCAAGAAAAATTAATCCAGGAACAAGTGCTGATTTGACGGTAGCAACTCTGTTGGCAAGTCACTTGGTGTTGATGACATAAACATTATTATTGCGGTGCATTACGTTCAATCTAGCTATTGATTGGTATCGCTTCAAAATATACGTTTTAAGTATGATTAAGTGCTTCAGATATTCAGAGTATCTAGGCAATGGGCGTTAACAATTTGGAATAAAAAATATAAATGAAAATAGCGCTGTTGGAAGATGACCTAGCATTTGCCGAAATATTGATTGAGTGGCTACAGGAGGCTAACTTTGAGGTCGATCATTTTAAAACCGGCATAGATTTTTTGCGCAGATTTCCACATGAGCAATATGATTTATGTATATTCGACTGGGCGTTGCCAGATATGGAGGGGCCCGATGTGATGGTTAGCATTAAGCTTAGAGCCAATAAGTTACCTCCAATTATCTTTTTTACAGGTAGATCTGAGGAGCAAGATATTGTTCGCGTGATTGAGGCAGGGGCCGACGATTATGTTGTTAAACCAGCCAGTCGACCTTTGCTGATGGCGCGCATTAATGCGCTGCTTAGACGTACATCGAATCAGCTTTTGGATGAGACTAGTTACGAGTTTGATGCATTGAAATTTGATGTGAAGTTAAGAGTTGTAACACTTGCTGGGGAAGAGGTTAAGCTAACAGATAAAGAGTTTGATTTGGCATTATATTTCTTGAAGAATGAAGGCGCTTTGTTATCAAGAGTGCATTTGATGAACGTGGTGTGGGGTACCAGTTCTGATGTGGAGACACGTAAAGTTGATGTGCATATTAGTCATCTACGATCAAAACTAAAGCTTATGCCAGAATATGGCTGGAAGCTAACATCAATATATCAGCAGGGCTATCGGTTAGAACGCAATTGCTAGTGAATTGCAATTATCAGCGGCAATTAGTTTACAAAATTTAACATGTTTGCGCTGCTTGTGTAGCGCAATTTTAACGATGTTCATGGTATTTTGTTCACCACTTCCCGTTTGAAAATTAACTTGCATGATGACAAAAAAAATAGAATATTTCTCTTGTAGGATATTTACATTATCCCAGCACTTCTATGAGCTAGAACTGCAGCAATCTAATCGTATCGCTGTTGTAAGTCACTAATGCAAATGAATGACAGGCTCTTTACAGCAATTGCACTTGCCTTAATCGCCTGCGTGGTGGGGATTAGTGAGGTGTTGGTCCGATTTGATCATTTATATTATGATTTAGGACGGCACTTTAGTTTCAAGCGCGCACCAGATAATATCGTCATTGTTGCAATCGATGAGAGAAGTATAGAAGCGATTGGGAGCTGGCCTTGGTCTAGAAGGTTCCATACTGAGCTTATTAATCATTTAATTAACGAAAAACCAAAAGCAATTGGATTCGGTATCACTTTCTCCGATCCAGAGCGTGATGCTACGGAAGTCGACTATGCTTTTGCCGAAGCAATTCAACGAGCAGGAAATATTGTACTACCTGTTTTGCTTGAGGCGCCTTATGTAGGGGCTTCTGTCAAGCAAATCTTCCCAACTCCATTGTTGGCTTCAGCAGTAGCAGGCTTAGGCCGTTTACATGTTTCGTTAGATGCTGATGGCGTAGCCCGTAATCTTTATTTGTGGGAGGGCTTGTCAGTAGGTGGCTCACCCGCACTAGGGTTGCCGCACTTTTCACAGGCCATATTGCAAGTGGCTAATTTATTGCCTGCTAATATGAATATTATTCCACCTACTATTCATTTAGCTAAGCCCAGTGTTAACCCTAGTAGTGGCTATGAAGCGCAACGCTTGATTTCTAACTCGCCGCGTAAAATTAATTTCTTCGGAGCACGTGGGCACTTTCATCAAATTTCTTATGTTGATGTGCTGGCTAATAAATATTCATCAGGATTTTTTAAAGATAAAGTTGCATTGATCGGTGTCACAGCACAGGGGGTAGGAGATGTATTACTCACGCCTGTTTCAAGCGATTCGGAACCAATGTCAATGATTGAATTTCAAGCGAATGCGATAGCCACGATGCAAAGCTCATCATTGGTGGTGGATGCGCCAAAGTGGATTGTCAGTTTGTTGTGTGCATTATTAGCGATATTACCGCTGTTATGGCTGTCTAGACTTCCTCCGTTGAAGTCTGTGTTATTGATTACAATATACTTGATTGTGATTATCTTGCTTTCACTCTCTATCGTTCACTGGTGGGGTATTTGGGTTCCTACGTCGGGAGCCTTAATCGCGATATTGTTGGCATATCCAATCTGGAGTTGGCGCAAGCTTAATTCAGCACAATTATCTTTAGATCGAGAGTTACAAAGATTACGTGATGAGTTATCAGCCTTAGGTATGGTGACTGAAGATAATGTGGATGGGGGTAATGTAGATCCTTTAGAGTCGAGAATCCTGAAGGTGAATCTGACCGCACAGCACTTACGCAATTTGCACAAAAGTAGAAATGATACTCTAGCGTTTATTTCACATGATATCCGGGCGCCTCTTGGCGCAGCAATGATGTTGCTAGATAAATTTGAGGCTAACAAATACTCCGAACGGATGAGTAAAATGCTCATCCGTGCGCATAGTATGGCGGAAGGGTTTTTACAGGCGTCACGTGCTGAAATGGCAAATGTGAATAGATTTCACGAGTTAGATATTGTTAGTCTGACGCAACAGGCGATTGATGATGTATATGAAATATCGATGGCTAAGCAGCTCAAGATACTCATAGACTTTCCTGAAGAATGTGTATGGGTGAGAGGTGACTTTGGTTTGCTCTTGAGAGCAATTTCTAATATTTTATTGAATGCTGTTAAATACTCACCAGAACGAAGTGAGATAAACGTAATCTTAAGAAGTGATACGCAATCGATTGTTTTGAAAGTGATCGATCAGGGACCTGGAATACCTGCAAAGAAAATCACAAAAGTATTTAGGCGATTTAGTCGCGCAGAAGGTGAGCATCAGGCACAGGAGGGTAGTGGTCTAGGCTTGTATTTTGTGAATGTGACCATCAAAAAGCATCGGGGTAGTGTTGCTGTTCACAGTGAAGAGGGGGCTGGAGCAACTTTCATCATTTCACTACCTATAGAGCGCCGTAAAAGTGATAGTCCAGTTGAGAGCGATCGAAGAAAGCATCATGTATCGCCATTTAATGACACCATATAGTTTTTAACATCACCACTTTTAAGATATAATCTTGCACTTGATTTTGTATAAGACTGTTGTATTCAGATAATTTTACGGAGGCATGTAATGGCTACTTTATTAGACCAATTAAAAACTATGACCACTATCGTGGCAGATACTGGTGATGTTGAAGCGATCAAGGCAGTTAAGCCTGTTGATGCAACAACAAACCCATCATTAGTGCTAAAAGCAAGCCAATTGCCACAATACGCACCTTTAATTGAAGCTGCTATTGCATACGCAAAAGCACAAGGCGGCACTAAGGCTGAACAAATTGACAATGCTGCTGACAAATTAGCAGTATTGATCGGTACAGAAATCACTAAAGAAGTGCCAGGTCGCATTTCAACAGAAGTTGATGCACGTTTGTCTTTCAATTTAGATGCAATGGTGGCTAAAGGCCGTAAATTGATCAAACTTTACGAAGATGCAGGCATCAGCAAAGATCGCGTGTTAATCAAATTAGCATCAACATGGGAAGGCATTAAAGCTGGCGAAATCTTAGAAAAAGAAGGCATCCAATGTAACTTAACATTGTTGTTCGGTTTTGGCCAAGCGCGTGCTTGTGCTGAAGCTGGTGTATTCTTGATTTCACCATTCGTAGGCCGTATCTTAGACTGGTACAAAGCTAAAAACCCAACAACAGAGTACACACAAGAAACAGATCCAGGTGTGGTTTCAGTACGTGCTATCTACCAATACTACAAAGAGCATGGCTACAAAACAGTGGTAATGGGTGCTTCATTCCGTAACACTGGCGAGCTGATTGCTTTGGCTGGTTGCGATCGTTTGACTGTTTCACCAAACTTGCTGCAAGACCTAGCAGCTACTGAAGGTACATTGACTCAAGTGTTGAAAGATACTGGCGCGACTAAAACACCACCAGCAAAAATGACAGAAGCTGAGTTCCGTTTTGAATTGAACCAAGATCCTATGGCAACAGAAAAACTTGCTGAAGGTATTCGTGGTTTTGTAGTTGACCAAAACAAACTTGAAGCAGCATTAAGCGAAAAACTTTAATACTTTGGTATTAATTTTGTAATTAAAGCGTAATCATGTCGCTTTAGAATTGACATAATTCGGCTGGGCATTTAACATAAGTGTCCAGTTTTTTATGAGGCCGAATTTAGGCACTTAAATTCGAACTAGTGAAAGTCGAAACACAGTCAACCTTAGTTGAGTATCTCGTAGTAAATTGCGAATGTTAGTTAAGTGTGATGTGGGACGAGTTTCGCAAAATAGCAATAAATTGTAATTCTTAAAATTATTAAACGGAGAAACACCATGGCTTTAACCCAAATGGCATTAGATTCATTAGATTTCGACGCAACAGTTGCATTAGCAACTACAGTTGCTCCACACGTGGACATTCTTGAAATCGGTACACCATGCATCAAGCACAACGGTATCAAATTGCTTGAAACATTACGTGCTAAATTCCCAAACAACAAAATCTTAGTTGACTTGAAAACAGCTGACGCTGGTTTCTACGAAGCTGAGCCATTCTACAAAGCTGGTGCTGACATCGTTACTGTATTGGGTATCTCTGATATGGGTACAATCAAAGGTGTAATTGATGCTGCTAACAAATACGGCAAAAAAGCACAAATTGACTTGATCAACGTTGCTGACAAAGCTGCAGTTACTAAAGCTGCTGCTGCTGCTGGCGCACACATCATTGGCGTGCACACTGGTTTAGACCAACAAGCTGCTGGTCAAACACCATTTGCTGACTTAGCATTGGTTGCTGCTTTGAACCTAGGCGTTGAAATCTCAGTTGCTGGTGGCGTTAAAGCTGCTACAGCTAAACAAGTTAAAGATGCTGGCGCAACAATCATCGTTGCTGGTGCTGCAATCTACGGCGCTGCTGATCCTGCTGCTGCTGCTGCTGAAATCACAGCTATCGTTCACGGTTAATTTAACCTATTTTCAATAAGTTTTTTATTGAAATGAACGATTAAAAAATCCTGACTCAGTAATGGGTCGGGATTTTTTTTGATATTTTATGTGTTCATTAAAATCATTGATTCGATAAGGAAATATCATGAGTAGTAGTCAAAAATTAATTTTAGACAAGTTAACGAGTATCTTGGCTGAAACAGACAATTCTAAATCAGCTGAGCTTTTAAAGTTAGTTGAAGGTGCAGGCCGTACATTTATCGGTGGTGCTGGCCGCTCATTGTTAGTATCACGTTTCTTTGCAATGCGCTTAGTACACGCTGGTTACAACGTAAGCATGATCGGTGAAGTGGTAACACCAGCGATTAAAGCGGGTGATTTGCTGATTTTGGTTTCAGGTTCTGGTGGTACAGAAACTTTATTGCCATTTGTTAAAAAGGCAAAATCAGTAGGTGCTAAATTAGTGGTGATTTCTATGAAGAAAGCTTCACCTATGGCTGATGCAGCTGATTTAACGATTCAAATCGGTAATGACAGTAGCTTCCCATTGACGAATGGTATGCCAATGGGTTCACAGTTTGAACTTTCAACACTTATTTTCTTAGAAGCTACGATTGCTGATTTGATTTTTGCAAAAGGTTTGACTGAAGAAGGTATGCGCGCTATTCATGCCAACTTGGAATAGTTGCAAGCTGAACGAATCTAGCTGTCAAACAGTTTAGTTGTAAAAAAGCCCGACCAGTCGGGCTTTTTTATTGTCGAAGTGAAGATAATTGTTCGTGCGATAATCGCTTATCGTGTAATGCGGTGGCAATGAGTGCGCCATGAATACCTATAGATTGTAAAGTATACAAATCTTCGATTCCACGAACTCCTCCCGCTGCATACAACTTGAAGGTGCTGGCGTTCTGTTTTATTTTGGTGAGTAATTGTATATCTGTACCTTGATTAGTACCCACATGCGCAAGTGACATGATGATGACCTCTGGCGGCCAGTATCTTGTGTTCTCTAACAGCGCTAATGGCCCTTGGTAGCCGTTCGGCATAAAATCAAGCGATAGAATGTGTTGAGTGTTACCTAACGGATATGAGGTTTTATATTGCTCAATGCTTGAATAGTTTTCACTGCCCAGAATGAGTTTTACATTGAGTGATGACCATAATGTAAATTCTGCCATATTACTGATACCGGCATCCACCCAAATAGTTAGACTGGGGTAATGATGCACAATTGACTCAATGACGTTAAAGTTGTTGCTTTGTGAGGCCGCATTAGGGTTGCTTAGCTTCTGTATCGCATTCAGATCTGCGATATATAGTTGCTCGAAAGGGTGGAGCATTAGTAATGCATTAACAATATCTAGCGGATTGCTCGACGGTGTAAGTTGTGAGGCAATTGCCTGGTAATGTTGACGATCACCTTTCTTTGCATGAACGACTACGTTGTTCAATAAGTCAATGACTGGAATTATCTGCATCAGTATCTCAAGAAGAGTAATAGTTAGTATATTTTTTCAGCATTTTTATCATTAGTCACTTTGTTTAACTTGAATGTTAGCCTACACTTTCAGTGGTTATAAATAGCTGTGCCTAAGTTGCATTATCTCAGCTTGTGAGTATCTTGGCTTGAGACTTGTGTCTAGCGTTATTGGTCTACAGTATATTTTACGCAAGCGATTTGCCATATGATGTAATTAAAGAGGAATTTTGATCATCGAATCACTTAAAAAAATATTAGTTTGTGAGTTTATTACTAGCGGAGGTTTGAGTGCAGAGGCTCTGCCAGAGTCATTGGTGAATGAGGGATCGCTAATGCGGGATGCTTTGTTAAACCATCTAGCTGAGATGAGTCAATTTGAAATCGTGACCCTACATGATGCTAGGCTTGCGCCATCTCCGCTGGCAAATCATAGCATTGAAGTAGGCAATGGACAGTTTCATCATGTGTTTTCTGAAGCACTAGCAACCGTCGAGTTGGTGTGGTTAATTGCACCAGAAACCAACGGCGTTTTGCTTGAACTAAGTGAATTGTGCTATGCGAGACATGAAAAAGGCACGCTATTTTTGGGTTGCGGTTTTGACTCTATGCTAATTGGCACCAGTAAAACTTTATGTTGTGAAGCATTGCAGCAAGCGAATATTTATACTTTGCCTGTCTATGCAGGTGAAGACCTCATGCAAGAAAAATATCAAGTTCCAAACGCGCAAGATATCAACCAGTGGGTAGCTAAGCCAGAGGACGGTGCTGGTTGTGAGGGGATTCGGCTATTTGCTTCATTAGATGATTTAAAAGTTTGGATTGCTCAGGATGAGCGATATCTCAGCTATTTAGCTCAGCCCTATCAAGCTGGGGTGGCTGCCAGCTTTTCTATGTTGTGCCGTAATGGGAAGGCTTGGTTGCTCAGTTGTAATGAGCAACATATCGAGCATGATGGTTGCCATTTCAAATTAACAGGCATTACGATTAATGGTATGTCCAACTATTGGCAACGTTTTGAAACCATCGCGAGGAAAATTGCTAAGATGTTGCCAGATGCACTTGGCTATATTGGTGTGGATGTGATTATAGACACCGACAATGAAAGTAAAATTTATGTGGTGGAAATTAACCCCCGCTTGACCACAAGCTATGTAGGGTTAGAACAAGCGTTAGATTATAATCCTGCTAAGTTGATTTTGGATTGTGTATTAAATGATAAGTTCTTTGTGCCGAATCTAGCTAAAAAGCAGGTTGATATTAAACTATGAGTCAAAAACGTATGATTGGTTGGGATGTAGGTGGCGCGCATCTCAAGGCAGTGTTAATCAATGATCAAGGACAGGTTCTAGATGCAAAGCAAGTTTATTGCCCTTTGTGGAAAGGGTTAGGGGAGTTAGAGTCTGCAATAGATTGTGTTTTGTTAGAGATGCATGCCGATTCTCATGCCGTGACCATGACAGGTGAGCTTGCTGATATATTTCCAGACCGCAACACAGGTGTTTTACAAATTTCGCAGACAATGCAGCGTAAACTTAGTATGGCTAAGCATGAAGTAGTGATTGAGTTTTTTGCTGGTGATAAAGGATTTGTTGGTATCGATACAGTAAAACAAGTGACGAGCGATATTGCATCGATGAATTGGTTGGCGAGCGTTCATTTCTTGGCTAAAAAAGTCCCTCAGGCGATTTTTATTGACATCGGCAGTACAACGACCGATATTGCCTTGGTCTGTGATGGTAGGTCTCAGGTGCAAGGACTCACGGATGCGACACGCATGCAGTTTGATGAGTTGGTTTATACTGGAGTAGTACGTACGCCATTGATGGCTTTAGCCCAAAAAATTCCATTTTCTGGGCGATTGGTGAATATCGCGGCGGAGCATTTTGCTACTACAGGCGATGTTTACACATTAACAGGCGATTTAAGTCTTAGTGACAATATGGCAGATACCGCAGATGGTGCGGATAAGAGTGTTGCATCCAGTGCACGTCGTATTGCAAGAATGATAGGATGGGATGCAGAAGAGGTACCTTTAAGCGCTTGGATAAAACTTGCTAATGCGTTTAAACATGCGCAGCTTAACCTTGTGCGGCAAGCCGTATTAACAAAGTTGTCATCTGAGCAATATAGCAATGCTAGCCTACAATTGATTGGTGCAGGTGCTGGGGAGTTTTTAACAGAGTCACTAGCTCAGCAATTAGGCATCCAATATCGTTCAGTAAGTGATTTTATTTCTGCAGAAAGTATATTGATTAAAAATATGGCAAAGGTTTGTTTTCCAGCATTTGCAGTCGCTTCACTAGGGTTATCTAGATGAGTTTTTTACAGTATCAATTGCAATATCAGGCTGATAGTGCGCATTATTTTGCACGTATCGCACATATGCCATGGGCGATGTTCTTAGATAGTGGCCAGTTACAAAATCCTTTGACGGGTAGGGCTGGTAGCCAATATGGTCATTATGACATTTTAGTGGCGAAGCCATTTATGACATTCTCCACTAATGCGCAGCATACAGAAGTGGTGAAGCATAATCAAAAATACATATCCGTTGAAGATCCATTTAAGCTTGTGAACGAGGCTTTAGCAACGCTACGAGCAACTAAATCTAAGTGGCCATTTACAGGTGGTGCGGTTGGTTATTTTGGCTATGATTTAGCCAGACGGCTAGAAAAGTTAGAAAGTACTTCTGCAGATGATAGGCTGGTTCCACAGATGCAGATTGGTATATATGATTGGGCTGTCGTAGTGGACCATCGTAACAAGACTGCATATTTAGTTTCAAACGGGTTTGATTTTCAAACCCATGACGAGTGGTTGTCACTGTGTGCATTATTTGATTCAACGAATGACTTAGTCGCTGTGCAACCAGCCCAATTTGAAGTGACCTCTGCTGTACATTCAAATATGGATAAAAGTGCCTATGCCGCCTCGTTTAATGCGATTCAAACCTATATACACGAGGGCGATTGCTATCAAGTGAATCTAGCACAGCGATTCTCAGCTACTGCGCGAGGTAATGCATGGACGTTTTATCAGAAGTTGAGAGTGGTTAGCCCTGCACCTTTTATGGCATATATGAATTTTGGTGATATGCATGTGATTTCCGGCTCTCCAGAGCGATTTCTACAAGTAGTCGATGGACATGTGGAAACGCGGCCAATTAAAGGCACTAGACCGCGTGCTGATGATGCCCAGCTGGATGCACAATATGCAAAAGAGTTGCAGGAAAGTCTGAAGGACCGAGCAGAAAATCTGATGATTGTAGATTTGCTACGCAATGACATCAGTAAAAACTGTGTGACTGGTTCGGTCAAAGCAAATAAGCTTTTTCAGTTGCAGAGTTTTGCCAACGTGCATCATTTGGTGAGTATTGTCACGGGTGAGTTGCAGGCAGATAAAACAGCAATCGATTTGTTGCGCGGTTGCTTCCCCGGGGGCTCTATTACTGGTGCTCCAAAGTTGCGATCTATGCAAATTATTGAAGAGCTAGAACCACATCGACGTGGTGTTTATTGCGGTGCTATTGGCTATATTGGGTTTGATGGCAATATGGATACGAATATAGCTATACGCACGGCTGTCTATTTGGCAAACAAAAACGGTGATGGTGAAATTAGTTTTTATGCTGGTGGTGGTATTGTTGCAGACTCAGAAGTGGAGAAAGAGTACGTGGAAACTTGGGATAAAGCCTCTAGTATGTTGAAAGTAATGGCGTGTTTTAGTCACAAGGCCGATTAACGGTAAGCCCTAGTTTTAAATCAAGGGGTCGTTTATGTGGGTTGTTAAATTAGGTGGTAGTTTGTTGGGTTCTCCCGAGCTACCACGTTGGCTAGATATGCTGGTTAAAATCAGTGATGGCAAAGTGATTATTGTGCCGGGTGGTAGTGTGTTTGCTGATGCAGTGCGTGAGGCACAGCATCGTACTGGCGTAGATGACACGATTGCACATCACTTAGCTTTATTAGCGATGGATCAGTTTGGATTACTGTTGACAGGAATGAACAGTCAACTGGTCACAGCAAGTAGCGAATTAGAGATTGCTGAACGTGGCTGGCAGCATCGTGCGATTGTCTGGCTACCTAGTAAAATGGTGTTAGCTGATGATGCTATTTCTAAAAATTGGCAAGTGACGTCTGATAGTTTAAGTGCTTGGTTAGCAAGGAAAATTGGTTCAGATCGGTTGTTCTTGGTGAAGTCTAAGCCATTGAGTGCTTATGCCAATTCAACATCGGTGTTATTACAAACCTTAGTCAACGATACTTTGGTTGATGAGGCATTTGGTGATTATTGCCTAGCCCAACACTTCCAAACTTACTTAGTACATAAATCAAATTATGATGCAGTTGAACCAATACTCAGTAAGCGTCGTATGGATGATCAGAATGTTGCTACAGAAAATATATTACTTATCAATCATTAAGTTCGTCATTTAAAAGAAAGATTCATGATGTCTTCTTATCCAGTACTTTCTGAGCAAGAAATTGAGACTAGATTATCCACAGAACTACCGCATTGGTATTTAGAAAGTGGTTGGATAAGACGTAAATATAAAACCAGTGGCTGGAAGGCTACATTAATGGTGGTGAATACTGTTGGACATTTGGCAGAAGCGGCATGGCATCATCCAGACTTAGCTGTTTCATATGCGTTTGTGATTGTGAAGTTATGCACTCATGATGCTAAAGGCATTACCGAAAAAGACTTTGAGTTGGCTAAGAAAATTGAAGCGGTCATTGCGTGGCAGCCAGCCAAAGAGGGCGGTGCTTTGACTGGCACACCTAATGAAGATGCTAGATTTAAATATATTAAATATGAAGATAAGTAGTATTTAATCCTGTTGATTACGTTCAAACTTTCCGAAATGTAGCATTATTGTTGGTAGTATCAGCAAATTGAGTATCGTGGATGTAACTAATCCACCCACAATAATTGTGGCCATTGGCCCTTCAATTTCTCGTCCTGGCTGCCCGCTACCAACAGCTAATGGTAAAAGACCAATAGCAGTGACTAATGCGGTCATTAAAATGGAAGGCAAGCGCTCAGAAGCACCACGGATGCAGGTTTCTAATCCCCATACACAGTTTTCTTTATCCACTAGGTGCTGAAAGTGTGACACCATCATAATTGAGTTGCGTAGAGTAATGCCAAATAACGTAACAAAGCCGACTAGCGAGCCTAGTGAAATCCACCCACCTGTAAACATGACGGCCAATACACCACCAATCAGTGCGAAAGGTAAATTGATAAAGGTAAGTAGTAAGTTTCGTAATCGCCCAAATGCGATGTATAGCATTAAAAACACACTAACTCCAGCTAACGCAGATTGTAAAATCAGCCTTTCCCTTGATTTGGCGTTAGCCTCAGCAGCGCCAGTGAATTCCAAGTAAGTGCCTTGAGATAGCGTCAGTTCTGTATTTAATCTACTTTTAAGTTCACTAGTAAATGAATCAATATCTCGACCAATTACATTTGCAGTGACCGTTTGAATGCGCTTAGCGCCAGCATGCAGTATTTTAGAGCGCCCATTTTCTTGCACAATTTCTGCAACATCACGTAATCTGAATAGTTTACCTTCGGCATTAAAAAGTGGGAGATTGCCGGCCTCTTGTACATCATCTTTTGCTTCTAAATCTAATACGACGCTTACACCAATGACTCGATTACCTTCATACACTTGTGTAATTGGCACACCCTCATAGGCTGCACGAATGTTATCTAAAACATCGGTAGGATATAAGCCAAGCTGTGCCATTTTCTCGGGACGTAAACGTACAACAAGCTGTGGAGTGCCCGGTGGTGACTGTACAGTAACGTCTGCAGCACCTTGAATATCATTTAAAATTTTTGCAATATTATTGGCGTCACTGTCGAGCGTATCGAGATTTTGACCATACACATTGATTACCGTAGATGCAGCGTAACCAGAGATTGTTTCTTCGATACGTTCCGTTAAGAAAGTGTTAATTGCAAAGTTGACGCCCACAAAACCAGTTTCTGCAGTGCCGTCACCATCACGATCAATCTCTTCACCAGAAAGCTCTTCTCTAATTTCAGACAGGATGCGACGTTGCTCCTTCCCTGAAATAGCGCCAATCTCAATTTCAAACTCGCTATAATGAGTACCAAAAGTATCGGCGCCGTTAGGGGCGCGACCTACCCATTGAGTGACGGACTTTACCCCCTCAATCTTACGAATGATTGCTGATACTTTTTTACCAATACGTAACGACTCCTGTTCAGAAGTGCCCGGGACGGCGGTCATATGCATGATGTAATGGCCTTCATGCAGTGCAGGTATGAATTGACTTTTAAATAAGGGTAGAGTGCCCAAGCCTATCGCGATTAAAACGAAGCTCGTGACGATAATCATTTTGTAATGCGCATCAATCTTTACCAGCGCTTTTACATATATTTTTTTGATTGCATGAATCAGTGGCGGATCTTTGTCATCTAGCGAGGCATTGCCTAACATCATGTAGCATAAAGCAGGTGTGAGCGTCAGTGCTACAAAAAGAGATGCCATGATTGCTGCAATATAAGCGACACCAAGGGGGGCGAAAAGCTTCCCCGCGACCCCGCCTAATGTGAGTAATGGTAAAAAAACTAATGCGACAATAAAGGTTGCATAGACCACAGAGTTGCGAACTTCCATTGATGCATTGAATACAACTTGATAAGTGGGTAAGGGATGGTCAAGTAGGCGATTCTCACGTAGTCGTCTAAAAATATTTTCAGTGTCAATAATTGCATCATCTACTACTTCGCCAAGTGCAATCGCTAGGCCGCCTAAGACCATAATGTTTAAGCCGATATTAAAATAGCTCATGACAACAATTGCCGTTAATAGTGACAATGGAATTGCCGTTGCTGAGATAAATGCAGTGCGTACATTAAATAAGAATAAAAACAGTATCGTAATCACCAATACTGAGCCAATTAAAATGTCGGTGCGTACACCATCTACTGCTACTTCAATAAAGTTAGCTGGTCTGAATAACCCTTTGTGTAGCGTAATGTGTTCGGCGACTAAGTTGGGTTCAAGTTCCTTTAGCGCACGTTCAATGTCTCGTGTAACCCCATGCGTATTCGCGCCCAGCTGACCTTGAACTGAAAGGTATACACCAGTTTCTTCATTAATGGCCGCCGCACTTATGGATGGCGCTGCGCCATCCACTACCTTACCAATGTCACCAAGCCTGATGGTTTGCCCATTTTTGTAGAGCAAGGTTACAAGTGCCAGTTTTTCTGGTGTCGTCGATTGTCCTTCAGTATTAATGACAATCCGCTGGTTTTTATTCTCAATATAGCCACTGCCACGCACGCCAGTTGCTTTTCTAACAGCATCTTCTACTTGTAATAATGAGATGCCGTAGCGAATCATTTTTTCAGGGTCAACTTGTACTTGTAGCTGTCTAACTTTGCCACCAAATACATTCACATCAGCTACGCCAGGAATCGCTAGTAAATGGGGCACTATTGTCCAGTCCACCATCGTGCGAATTTCTGTCAGGTTGCGTGTTTTTGATGTGAGTCCAAAGCCAAGTACTGTGCTGGCTGATGAGGTCAGAGGAGTGATGTTAGGCGTAATGCCTTGAGGTAGTTTGTTATTTAAGGTTGAAATCCGCTCTGCAATGACTTGACGATTGCGATAAATATCAGTGGTTTCATCAAAGATAATAGTGACGATAGACAAGCCCGGGATAGATTGAGAACGCATGCTTTCAATCCCGACAGTCCCTGCTACGCTGTTTTCAATAGGTTGCGTGACCAAACTCTCAACTAGCTCTGCAGACAAACCTGGGGACTCAGTCTGAATCACAATCTGCGTAGGTGCAAACTCAGGAAATACATCAAGATTGCTGCGTGTGAGGCTGAACAACCCATACACGATAATCAGCGTGGCTAAACCAATAATTACCCCGCTAAAACGGATTGAGAAGCGAACTAGGGCTTGCATCATAATGCTAAAGTCTCATGCCTTGCTTGGAAGCAATATAAATGATGATGGCTCTGAACTGAGCTTGTTGCGCACATTGCTAATCCCTTGTAATCAGTGCCATTGCTAAGTGGCTGTATTATTTTTTATTTGAGCTAATGTTAGTATCTTAGCTTAATCATCATTCTCGTTCATGATTTGTGATTTAAACTCTTCTGATAGGAGTAATTGAGCACCACTGATGACAACCTCATCGTTGGCTTTGAGATGGCCCTGATAGAACCAGCCATCATCTACTTCTATGTTGGTATGGATAGGTTTGCGGCTAAATTGATCAGCCCCTGTTTTCTGGTATACCCAAGGTTTTCCGGCATACCAGATGATTGCATTATTAGGCACAATTACACCGTTACTCTTTTTACTTGATGTCGCAGTCGTCGCGTTGATTTGCATACCAGCACGTAACTCATTGGTAACAGCGTGATAAAAATAAGTTTTTCCTTGAATAGTCGAATTGGTGAGAGGTGCTGGTGAAACATACTGGGCACTCATGGTATGTGATGGCGCAGCTGTAGGCGCGATCATAATACTGCTATTTTGTTTTGGTTCAGCTGCATCAAAGGGTAGGGTTGTTTGAATTAATACCCTTTTATTTGAAATCAGCGCTTGCAATAAATTACTTGTTTTTGGGTTGATCGCATGCTGTGCTAAGGTGTCCCCCCATAATTGACGAATGCTATCTGAAATGTTTTTAGCATTAGATTCTGCCGCTGTGATTTTTGTCTCGTCAGATTTGGTATTGGCTGCTGCGCCAGCAAGTGCTTTGTCAGATACATTTTTGTTATCCTGATTCAAAGCTTTAAGACGTTCAAATTCACTCTTATCATGGCTGAGCGTCGCTTTTAAGACATCAATTTCAGATTTCACTGCCAAGTAACGATTACGTAATTCAATCAGGCTGTCGATACTCACAACATTACCGTAAGTACTGATACTTGCTTGATGAGAGCTCGCTTTGAGCGGTGATGTCAATATATCACTTTGTTTTTGTGCTGCAGGGCTGATGCTAATGATGGTTGCACCATCTTTGTTAGCAACACGGTTAATTGTTTCAATTTCCTCTTCAGATTGCTCTGACATTGCTTCAAACTCATCTTTACCATAAAAGGCTAGAAGCCAAAACAATACGACGATTAAAAAAGCTTGCAAGCCAATAATTATGGCAAGTTTTCGATTCATTCAGTATGTCTCCATCGTACAGCCAAATTTAATATCAGAACCAGTCAATCGGTGTTTGCTGCATTCAATGTACTAGATTGAATTCCTTGTTCATTGAGTGGTTGTTGTAAGGTGTTTTCGAGATTACTAATCGCAGAATGCATCTGAAAGCTAGCATTCACTAAGTTTTTTTCTGACAACAACTCTTCAAGTTTGGCCATCGTTAACTCCAACCTATCGATTTCACCAGCACTAAAAAGGTTTTGCATGCGATTGGTATTCTCTTGTTGTAATGCATACAGCCTTTTATTGTCAGCCAGTGATTGTTGCGTTTGCATCAACTTAGCGCGTGCAGAATGTGCCTCGTTAATGACGCTACTTTGTAATGACTCAAACTGTGCAGCCTCTACCTCACGAAGTTGATTAGCTTCAGCGATTGCAAATTTATTTTTATTAATAATCGTCATCAAGCTAGACAGACCTAGTGACCATACCTTATTTCCAAACTCATAAGTATAGGAAGGGCTAATCGTAATATTAGGATATTGTTTTGCAATTTCTAATTTCAGTTTGCTTTCTGCCATTGCATATCGCTCAAGTGCAATTCTTAGGTCTAAACGATTCAATAAAGCTTTTGATTGAACATCTGTCGCTAAATTTTTCTGTGCTATTCTCATGACGGCATCGATAGAAGGGCTATCAGCAAGTGTCATTTGGGTTACATAACTTAATGGTAATCCTAAGTTATTTGCGAGTTTTGTTGTCAACATAACTTTATTTTGTTGTTGCGTATTTAACTCTGCTTTTGTTACTTGGAGTAAAAGTTTTGAATGGCTTAATTCTATTTTAGAAGCAAGCCCTAAGTCGTGACGCTTTTGATACAGATCGACAATTTCTTGCCGATAAGCTAGTTCTTTTGCAAAAACGTTCAGTTGAGCTTGATTATGTAACAGCTCATAATAGGTAGTTGCTACCTGCGTACGCAAATTCCAGGCCGTTTGTGCGATTTGCAATTTAGCCGATTCAGATAAGTGCTCTGCATTTTCAATGCGAATGTTGCGTTTGTTCGCAGTTTCAATTGGTATATCAATGCTCAAGCTATAAGTATACGGACTGATATCTTCGTTCGCATTGTTTCCTTTACCATAGTTTCCGCTCACACTTGGCAAGGGTCTTGCGCCTGCACTTGATTGTGAAGTTTGAGCTAAGCGCCATTGCGCCCTTGCTACATCTAAACTGGGGTGAAAATATAGTGAACAATAAGTAAGCTCATCTAGGCCCCAATGCGTAATTGGAAAAAAATCGGGGTGATAATTGTTATAAGCTAAATATTGCTTAAACTCATCGCTGTCCGGACGTTTATTCTCAAACTTTTGAATAACTGCTTGCTGGTCAATTGGCTTAGCGATGTAGTCTATAAACCCACATGAAGACAATGTTAACGGTAAACATACAAACCACAGGTTTGTATGTAGACTATGAAATCTAACTTTGCTAAATATAAATGGCATGCGCTAATTGAGTTAGTCGAGCTTTAAATCTAACTTACAATTTCTGCATGTACTGCATCCAATGCATCTTGTAGCGTTTCTTCACTTAAACTATTTATAGATGTCGCCAGAATGTCTGCTGCTTCAACCGTAGAAATAGGCAAGTTATGGCTATCCATTTCAGCAATAAGCCCAGCCGCAACGCCAGCAATCTTTAATAAAGCTTGTCGCTCGCGCATCAAGAGTTCTAGCTCAGTACGTAGCATGTTGATTTCGTTTTGATTGATTGTGTTTGGCATATTGATTAACTTTTATTGATAGAATGAGTATAGTGCTAAGCACATTTTCGCACAATCACCGCTTGCTCTGCTAGTTATTCAATATTAAAAGTAACAGTCTAAAAATAAAACATCATATTTTTGTGATTTTCTCTTTTCGGAATGACATAAGTTCGCTACAATAGCGACCTTGTTGAACGACGGCTGTTTTGTTAAGTCGTAAACTACCTGCGAGAGTGGCGGAATTGGTAGACGCACTGGATTTAGGTTCCAGCGCCGTAAGGCGTGAGAGTTCGAGTCTCTCCTTTCGCACCAAAAAGCATTAAAATCAATCCTGTTGATTTTAATGCTTTTTTTTTTGCTAATTTTTTAATGTACTTTGAGTGGCATGTTCAGGCAAGTAGGCTTGTTTGCTAAATTCATGAGCATTAAGAAATGCTCATGTCCACATAGTGAGAGCGAAAAGAATGCTGGGTGTTCTACCTGCAACAATTTAGTTTATGCGTGTTGATTGACGTGGCCTAATTTACTTTATTAGCTGAGGGATAAGCCGTTATATGGTAGTGAGATTTCAACACAAAATCCCTGAGGTGTGATGTTTTTCGCAATCACCTGCCCACTATGAGCCTCAATCACTTGTTTGGTAATCGCCAATCCAACACCGTGACCAACTGTCTGGCTACCATAACTACCCCTAACAAACGGTTTGAATATATCTTCTAACTCGAGCGCATCGACTCCAGCACCTTGATCTGTTACCGTAATTTGAATTTTCTGATTGTCGTTATGTTTGCTGCAATCGATATTAATCACACTATTATCAGGACCATATTTAATCGCGTTGCGAACTACATTCTCAATCGCGCGGTACAGTAAATCAGGCTGCCCTTGTAATAGGTAGTTTTGATCTAGAGACATCTTTAATTTCATGTTCTTTGATTCAGCTTCAAATTGCGCATCTTCAATAATGTTATGCATCAGTTGCTTTAATTCAAGCGTTTCTTTTTTAACTTGAACAGCACCAGATTCTAATCTGGATAATGTTAACAACTCACCGACTAATCCATCCATACGATTAGCCTCTAACGTGATGCGGTTAAGAAACGCTTCAATTTTATGTGGGCTTTGCCTCACTAGGCCAAGCGCCATTTGTATTCTTGCAAGTGGTGAGCGCAACTCATGAGAAATGTGATGGAGTAGTTTAGTTTGGCTTTGCAAGAGACTTTCAAGGCGAGACGCCATTGCGTCAAAGTCGTGCCCTAAATCAGAAAGCTCATCGCGGCGACCACCCATTTCACTCGCCACGCGTACGTCCAGTTTGCCGTTGGATGCTTGCTCGAATGCTGTACGTAGAATGTTAATCGGCTTAGAAAAATACCATGCCAATAAAGCTGCAAATATAAAACTTACAACAATGCCACCTAATAATGGCATTAATGGGAATCTTCCAACCGCTTTGCGTGATCCACCTTTATATTGCTTCAATTCTGATGGGCGCTGTGCAAGTCGGTTATTGCGGCCATCATCTGGTACAAATAATATAAATGATTGACCATTGCTTAGTTTAATCTGCTTGGCATGACGCTGATCGTCTTCAGCTAATAATCTTGCGGCATCAAAGCTTGTTTTTGTATAGCTACGTTGTAGCAGCTCTTTACCATTCGTATCAATAGCGAGTAGTTGTAAAACGGGGCGCTGTTGCCAATATTTTAGTAAGTTTTGCAGGCTTTTTATGCCCCCAAATTGCAATGTGGATGCAGCCGCCTCTACCAATGAGCGTGCTGAAGGTGATGTTTCTACACCTGTGCTTTGTAATGCCTCGTGGCGGTGTTGCAACCAAATCGCAACGCTAACTCCAATAACCGCAGTGAGTTGCGCAACAAGGAGAAACATGAAAAACTTCCAGAATAATCTACTCATGATTGTTTAGCTGGCTGTGCTTTAATTAACTGGTAACCCATGCGATAAACTGTTTGAATACAATCTCTCCCATCATGAAGCGTACCAATTTTTTGTCTGATACTGCTCATATGAACGTCAATGCTACGGTCAAATCTTGCGAGAGCTTTACCCATTCCTTGTTGTGACAACTCTTTTTTGCTGACTACTTGGCCAGCGTTTTTAGCTAGCACTTCTAGTAGATTGTATTCGGTGCTTGTCAGGTTTACGGTGTTACCTTTCAGTTCAACTCGACGTTGCTCTGGCCAAATAGTGAGATCACCGATAGTCAGTTCGTTTTCAATATTTGCACTGCCCTGATTGGGTTGTGTTCTACGTAATATTGCCCGAATGCGCGCAGTGAGCTCTCTAGGTGTGCAAGGTTTTGGTACGTAGTCGTCAGCACCCAACTCTAAGCCAAAAAAACGATCAGCCTCATCACCTCTTGCAGTCAGCATGATGATAGGGATGTGACTTGATTTGCGGATGATGCCGAGCGTTTCAATTCCATTCATTTTAGGCATCATCACATCAAGCACCGCAAGGTTAAATTGATTGCTAAGAGCGAGTTGTGCGCCTGTGATGCCATCGTTTGCAGTGGTCACGTCAAAACCCTCCATGCATAAAAACTCTTTAAGCATTGCAGTGAGCTCAACATCATCATCAATTAATAATATTTTGTTTATCATGACATATTGGAGTGGTTGTTTAATATGCACATCATAGCGATGAGTTTCTAGTAGCAACAGTAGAGTGTTAGTGTATTTACTTAACTTTACGTTTGCTTAACCTGTATTAACAAGCGGTGGTGGCAAAATGAAATTGTCATTTGGTTACATGTTTTTTAACCATGATATATAAATATTACCCACTAGGAGGCTATATATGAAAATCACCACCCCTTTGTTAGCGCTAGCGTTAGCAGCAATTACTATTCCATTATCTTCTTACGCAGAGTCAGATAAACACGATCGCTGCCATCAACGTGCGCATGCTTCACATGGCTTCGGCAAGCATTTTCATGAACGACTTGGCTCAATAGGCGTTCCTTCACATTTGGCTGCATTAAGCTTATCAGAAACTCAGCAGGATAAAGTGTTTGAATTGATGCATTCGCAGGCGCCTAAAGCGAGGCAAGCAGAGAAGCAGCGACAACAGTTACATGTTGACTTAAATAAGCTTTCTAACTCTGGTAGTTATGATGAAGCTAAAGCTAAACAAATTTCAGATAAGCTAGCAACCATTGAAAAAGAGCACGTGCTAAATCGATCTGCTACAAACCATCAGATCTATCAAATTTTAACACCAGAGCAACGTAAGCGGTTGGATGAAATCAAGACTAACCATGAAGAAGGTTTTAGTAAAAGTCGGTTTGAAAAAGGTCAACACCATACTAAAAAATTAGAGCGTACATTGTAACTTTAATGAACTTTTGATCTGCCTCACGCTGAACAAGTAAACGATTCACGTTCTATCATTTACAAATAAAGCGTGAGCAATCTTGGCGTAGAAGCTAGATTGCTAATCTTGAATGTGGCTTTTATGACGCACAGAAACGATCTGCATACGAATTTTGGATGACAGGTAAGAGATGTTGTATTTAGCCTAATTACCTAAGAATATCTTAAATTTACAAACAGAAAACATGTTTGAAGCATAACGCCTACATAATCTTATTTGTTAGGGACGTAAAATTATGATGAACACCTAGTGTTCCTGACTTTATATATGTTTTTTATCTTCTTATTTCATCTAGACTTGATGAGTTTTCTTGTGTAACATCCACAGTCTTTCAACCTTAATTGTTTAGTGATGTTTTGAGGTTTTCAAGTAATTTACTTGGATTTGTTAAAACGTTCATCGGCAATAGGTTACAGACGTTAAAGACTAGCTTTACATTGTGACGCCATTAGGCGTTATAGATAGCGACCACTTTTTCGCCACCCCTTTACTTTATCAATAGCATGATTGTAAATGGTGCTCATAATGGGCGCTCTTTTATGGTGTGCAGTTAAGAATTAGGAATGACAGCATGGCTCTGAATGTTGAAACCCTCAGCAACCTTGAACGTAGAATTTCAATTAGCGTTCCTTTGCAACCGCTAGAGGCGCAAATTAAACAAAGATTAAATCAAGTTGCACGTACTGCAAAATTTTCTGGTTTTAGACCAGGTAAAGCTCCTATGGGCTTGGTTAACCAACATTACGGCAATCAAGTGCGTGATGAAGTTTACTCAGCAGCTGTAGAAAAAAGCTTTGGTGAAGCTGTCGATGAAGCAAAATTACGTGTTGCTGGCTTCCCTAATATCCAACATAAGCCATTTGATGCTGCATCAGAAACTTTAGAATACACTGCTACTTTTGAAGTGTTCCCAGAAGTTGTAGTTGGTGACTTGTCAAAAGTTAAAATCGAACGCCCAGTGCTTGAAGTTGGCGAAGCCGATGTTAAAAAGACATTAGATGTTTTAGTAAAACAACGCGTAAAGTTCGAGCCAGTTAAGCGTGCAGCTAAAAAAGGCGACCGCGTTAATGTAACGTTAAAAGCCTTTATCGATGGTGAAGAGGTTGAGTCTACAGGTGACAATGGTATTGATTTGGTACTAGGTGAAGCTGGACGTATGGCCACATTTGACGATGAATTAATCGGCGGTAAAACAGGCGCTACTAAAAAATTCGATATTACGTACCCAGAAGACCACAACCCTGCCCAATTAGCAGGTAAAGCAGTTGGTTATGAAGTAACCTTTGTTTCAGTGTCTCAGCCAGTATTGCCGGAAATTGACGCAGACTTTGCAAAAAGCTTAGGCGTTGAAGATGGTGATGTTGAAAAAATGAAAGCTGAAGTTGCCGAGAGCTTGAAACAAGAAGTGGCTAAACGCGTTAGTGCAAAATTGAAAGAGCAAGTGTTCCAAGCTTTAGTTGAGTCTGCTGATTTTGAAGTTCCACGCATTTTGTTGGAAACTGAGATTAATCGCATGATGCAAACAACAGAGCAGAATCTGAAACAACGTGGTGCCGATTTAGCCAATATTAAGTTGGAGCCTGCAATGTTTGAAGATCAGGCAAAACGCAGTACTAAATTGCGCCTACTATTAGGTGAGTTGATTAATACTAATGGTTTGCATGCAAATGCAGATCAAGTACGTGCAATGGTTGATGTGTTCTCACAAAGCTTTGAACGTCCAGCTGATGTAGTAACTTGGTACTATGCTGACCACAAGCGCTTAGATGAGCCTGCTGCATTAGCAACTGAAGAGAACGCAGTGAGCTGGGTGTTGTCTCAAGCTAAAGTAACTGATAAAAAAGTTAAATTTGATGATTTAATGGGAAACGCGTAAATGAATAACCACTTGCAACCTCAAGCTCAGTCTGAATTGATCACCGGATTGGGTTATATCCCGATGGTGATTGAGCAAAGTGGTCGCGGTGAGCGCTCATTTGATATCTACTCGCGCTTGTTAAAAGAGCGCGTGATTTTTCTGGTCGGCCCTGTTAATGACATGTCTGCAAACCTAGTGGTTGCTCAGTTGTTGTTTCTAGAGGCAGAGAATCCAGATAAAGATATCTCGCTCTACATTAACTCACCAGGTGGATCAGTGACAGCTGGTATGTCTATTTATGACACGATGCAGTTCATTAAGCCAGATGTCAGTACTTTGTGTATCGGCCAAGCTGCAAGTATGGGTGCTTTTTTATTAGCGGCTGGTGCGAAAGACAAGCGTTATAGCTTACCCAACTCTCGCATTATGATTCATCAGCCATCTGGCGGTTTCCAAGGTCAGTCATCTGATATTGAGATTCATGCGAAAGAGATTCTTTACTTACGTGCGAAACTAAACGATATCTTGGCGCACCACTCTGGTAGAACAGCAGAAGAAATTGACCGTGACACAGAGCGCGATAACTTTATGAGTGCAGAGCAATCTGTTGCTTATGGACTAATTGATAAGGTAATTGGCAGCCGCAACGAGGCTGCTTAAGCAATTTTGATGATAGTTGGGTTTGTACTTAGTGACAGACTCTTGATGAATAGATTCAGATTGCAAAACTAAGTTAGGGAATAACTAATGGCGACGAAAGCCGACGACGATAAATTACTTTATTGCTCATTTTGTGGCAAAAGCCAACATGAAGTAAAGAAACTGATAGCAGGCCCATCTGTATTCATTTGTAATGAATGCGTAGACTTGTGCAATGACATCATTAAAGAAGAGATTCAGAACTCGGACGGCTTGAAGTCAACTGACACTAGCCTGCCTACACCACAAGAAATTTGTAAAATATTAGACCAGTATGTGATTGGTCAGACACAAGCGAAGAAAAACTTAGCGGTCGCTGTGTATAACCATTACAAACGTCTTGGTCACAATAATTTATCTAATGGCGGTCAAAAAGATGAAGTGGAGATTGCAAAAAGCAATATTCTATTAATAGGCCCTACAGGTTCAGGTAAAACATTATTGGCACAAACATTAGCAAGATTGTTAGATGTACCTTTTGTGATGGCCGATGCAACGACGCTGACTGAAGCAGGCTACGTAGGTGAAGATGTTGAAAACATCATGCAGAAGCTATTGCAAAAATGTGATTACGACACCGAAAAAGCACAACGTGGCATTGTTTATATCGATGAAGTTGACAAAATTTCTCGTAAATCAGATAACCCATCTATTACACGTGATGTATCAGGTGAGGGCGTACAGCAAGCTTTGCTTAAACTGATTGAAGGTACTGTGGCTTCAATTCCACCACAAGGTGGGCGTAAGCATCCTAACCAAGAATTTGTTCAGTTAGACACAACAAACATTCTGTTTATTTGTGGCGGTGCGTTTGATGGTTTAGAAAAAGTGATTCGCCTGCGCTCTGAAAAAGGTGGTATTGGCTTTGGTGCTGAAGTGAAAAGTAAATCAGATATCCGTGAAGTCGGCGCGGTATTGCGTGATGTAGAGCCTGAAGATCTCATTAAATTTGGTTTGATTCCTGAGTTTATTGGCCGTCTGCCTGTTGTTGCTACATTAGAGTCTCTTGATGAAGCCGCTTTGATGACGATTTTAACGGAACCAAAAAATGCACTGACTAAGCAATATATCAAATTGTTTAAAATGGAAGGTGTCGATCTGGAGTTCAGAGAGTCAGCCTTGCTATTGATTGCAAAAAAAGCGTTAGAGCGTAAAACTGGTGCGCGTGGTTTGCGCTCAATTATGGAGCATTCATTGCTTGAGGTCATGTACGAATTACCATCATTAAAGAACTTGAGTAAAGTTGTGATTGATGAAGGGGTGATTCGAGGTGATACACCACCGCTGTTAATTTATGCGGATAAGCCAGCCGACGAGGCTTCAGCTTAACAAAAAAGCCAGCACTTAAATTGCTGGCTTTTTTGTTTTTGAGGTGTGTGTATTTAACAAGTGACAAGTGACAAGTGACAAGTGACAAGTGACAAGTGACAAGTGACAAGTGACAAGTGACAAGTGACAAGTGACAAGTGACAAGTGACAAGTGACAAGTGACAAGTGACAAGTGACAAGTGACAAGTGACAAGTGACAAGTGACAAGTGACAAGTGACAAGTGACAAGTGACAAGTGACAAGTGACAAGTTGCATGTGCGTGAATATGTTCATTAAACACGTTACGACGATGGATGAACTCAGTATTGTCATTAAGCTAGCTATATTGCCGTCATGTTTTACTTAATTTTGATGTCTTGTCTTAAATTTCTTTAAACTTTTTACAATTACTTGTTAAATTTAGTGTTAAATACTAATTAATACTTGAACTGTTGATAGTTATCCCCATCAATCAATATATAAGCGTTTTTTGGCTTAACTCTTAGCTTAATTTTGGAAGTCTACTCATGGCACAATCATTACCTTCATACAATCCAGATAGCGGTTTATTACCGCTACTACCTTTGCGTGATGTCGTTGTATATCCGCATTTGGTGATCCCTCTTTTTGTTGGGCGCACAAAGTCTGTTAAAGCCCTTGAGATTGCATCAGAAGGCAATAAACAAATTTTATTGGTTGCACAAAAGTCGGCGAATAAAGATGATCCAGAAGCAAGCGATCTGCATGAGGTCGGCACGGTCGCTACCGTGTTGCAAATGCTTAAGTTGCCTGATGGTACGGTTAAAGTGCTCGTTGAAGGTGTGCAACGTGCGCGTGTCAGTGAGTTTACTGAGACTGATGAGTGTTTTGCTGCACGTGCAGAGTTGATTGCTGAGTCTGTGAGTGATGTTGAAATACAGGCGTTAATGCGCACGGTATTTGCTCAATTTGATCAGTACGTTAAGTTGAATAAAAAGATTCCTCCAGAAATTCTTACATCGCTTGCTAGCATTGATGAAGCGAGCAGACTAGCTGACACCATTGCAGCGCATCTAACATTGAAGCTTGAAGAAAAGCAAAAAATCCTAGAAATGATTGATGTTGCCGAGCGTTTGGAGCATTTGCTCCGTTTAATGGAAGGCGAAATAGACATTCTACAAGTAGAAAAACGTATTCGTGGGCGCGTGAAACGTCAAATGGAAAAAACACAACGCGAATACTATTTGAATGAGCAAGTAAAAGCGATTCAAAAAGAGCTAGGCGAACAAGATGAAAATGCCGAGATGGATGAGCTGGAAAAGCGCATCGAAGAAGCACGTATGCCAAAAGAGGCGCTTGCAAAAGTATCCAGTGAACTTAAAAAGCTAAAACTCATGTCTCCTATGTCAGCAGAGGCTTCTGTGGTGCGCAACTATATAGATACGCTCATCAACTTGCCGTGGAAGAAAAAAACTAAAATTAGTAAAGATCTAGTAAAGGCAGAAGCTGTATTAGACGATGATCATTTTGGTTTAGAGAAAGTAAAAGAGCGAATTGTTGAATATCTCGCTGTACAACAACGTGTAGATAAGATTAAGGCGCCGATTTTATGCTTGGTTGGACCTCCTGGTGTTGGTAAAACTTCATTGGGTCAAAGTATCGCAAAAGCGGTGAACAGAAAATTCATTCGTATGGCGCTAGGCGGTGTGCGTGATGAATCAGAGATTCGTGGTCACCGACGTACTTACATTGGCTCAATGCCAGGTAAAATTTTGCAGAGCATGACTAAGGTGGGGGTTAAAAATCCATTGTTCCTGCTTGATGAAGTTGATAAGTTAGGCCAAGACTTTAGGGGCGATCCTTCTTCTGCATTGTTAGAAGTACTTGATCCTGAACAAAACCACACGTTTGCTGACCACTATATTGAAGTTGAGTATGACTTGTCTGATGTGATGTTTGTGGCAACAGCGAACTCAATGAATATTCCTGCGCCATTATTAGATCGTATGGAAATCATTAATTTATCTGGTTATACAGAAGATGAAAAAGTGAATATCGCGATGCGTTATTTATTGCCTAAGCAACTTAAATCTCATGGCCTGAAAGACCTAGAGGTACATATCTCTGAACCAGCGATTCGTGATGTTGTACGTTTTTATACACGTGAAGCTGGTGTGCGTAGATTAGAACAAGAAGTTGCTAAAATTTGCCGTAAAGTAGTAAAAGAATTACTCACTACTAAAGCGAAGCAAGGTGCTAAAGCACCTAAAAAAATCAACGTCACACCAAAAAACCTTGATAAGTATCTTGGCGTTCAACGATATGACTTTGGCGTAGCTGCAAAAGAAAATCAAGTTGGTCAAGTGACTGGTTTGGCTTGGACATCTGTAGGCGGCGAGTTGTTGACCATTGAGGCTGTACTGTTGCCTGGTAAAGGTAAAACTACCACTACAGGTAAGCTTGGTGATGTAATGAAAGAGTCTACTCAAGCGGCGATGAGTGTGGTGCGTAGCAGGGCTGAGCGTTTAGGTATTGCAACTAACTTTTATGAAGAGCATGACATTCATATTCACTTTCCTGAAGGTGCAACCCCTAAAGATGGCCCAAGTGCTGGCATTGCGATTACAACAGCCTTGGTGTCAATCTTAACTGGGATTCCTGTGCGTGCAGATGTAGCAATGACAGGTGAAATCACACTACGTGGAGAAGTATTACCGATAGGTGGCTTAAAAGAGAAGTTATTGGCTGCACATCGTGGAGGCATTAAAACCGTACTAATACCGCAGCAGAATGTGAAGGATCTAGCAGATATTCCAGAGAATATTAAAAATCATCTAGATATACACCCAGTTCAATGGATTGATGACGTTTTAGCGCTAGCGTTGGCTACAAAACCTGTCCCTTTACCAGAAAGTGTAGATGCTAATGATAACGTCACGAAAGAGGTTCAACCTGCTGATAAATCTAAAGAAAATCCAGATGCAGCAATAGAAACGACAAAGCATTAAAAAATAAGTGTGCTATTAACCGCATAAAAGCTTGACATAGCCTTTGTTGGCTTGATATAAAGTTGATACGGGTGATTCGTCACCCAGACAGTTTGCCGAAGTTTTTATTTAATAAACCTTGAGAGGGGATTACACGTGAATAAATCAGAACTAATTGACGAGATTGCTAGTGCCGCAGGTATTTCAAAAGCTGCTGCTGGTCGCGCGCTAGATGCAACAACTGCTGCAATTACAAAAGCAATAAAAAAAGGTGATCTAGTAACATTGATTGGCTTTGGTACCTTTTATGTAGGTAAACGTGAAGCTCGCAATGGCCGTAATCCACGAACAGGCGAGACAATTAAAATTCAAGCTGCAAATTCTCCTAAATTTAGGGCTGGTAAAGCGCTTAAAGATGCTGTAAACTAGCGTCTTCGTTGGTGATGCAGGGTGCTTAGCTCAGTTGGTAGAGCGTCGCCCTTACAAGGCGAATGTCAGCGGTTCGACCCCGTTAGCACCCACCAAAAAACCAACGATGATGTAATGTGACTAAGCCGTTTCTAATTTTATAAATTGAGAGTGCTGGTAGTTCAAGCACTCTTTATTTTGTAAAAAATTTGCAATATTTAAATGATTGTAATAATTGGAAGCGCAAGTTTTTAGCGTGTTGTTGTATCAATAATATGCTGAAGTTTATGGAGTGGTAGTTCAGTTGGTTAGAATACCGGCCTGTCACGCCGGGGGTCGCGGGTTCGAGTCCCGTCCACTCCGCCAAATAAAAAAAGCGAGTCTTCTGACTCGCTTTTTTTATTTCTATTCACGCCTATTTGTTTAATAAGATGCTGAAATCAGCTTTTAGTCTTATGAACTTGTGTTCCTAATCTTTTGTCATCATTCAGTCGGCTAATGTTTCAAGTATAACTTGTGATATATTAATGGCCTTCCGTGCGCAATTGATTTTTTGATCAATTGTGACCTTTTACTTTTTTAATGATTTTAGTGCATATTTTAAGAAGAGAACTTTATGTTAGATAGTATCCGCTCTGTAGCTAAAGGCTGGGTTGGTAAAGCGATATTGGCTTTAATTACGATTCCTTTTGCTTTATTTGGAATTGACTCTTATTTGAGTGACGCAGGTAATAATGTAGCGATAGCAAAAGTTGATGGTAGCGAGATAACTGTGCAGGCTTATTCAAATGCAATGCAGAATTTACGTACTCGCATGCAAAATGAGGGTAAAGTTGACCAAGCACAATTGGATAGTCCTGAAGTGAAGGCAATGGTGCTAGACCAATTAATTAATGAGCAGTTGCTAGAAAAAGAAATCCAACAAGCAAACTATAAGATTAGTGATGCCCATTTAGCGACCTATATTACAGCGATGCCATCATTCCAGAAAGACGGTAAATTCTCACAAGAGTTATATGACGAGCTGTTGCAACAAAATAGATATACACCGAAAAAATTTGAAGCAGAAATTCGTGCTACTTTATTATCACAACAAGCGCAAGATGGTATTGCTAAGCTAGGTTTTATTTCAACAGCACGCGCAGACAAAACGTTAAAGCTTTTAAATCAAAAACGTTTAGTCACAGTATCTGAGCTTAAAACTAAAGATTTTCTTGATCAAGTTAAAGTAGATCCAGCAGAAGTTAAGGCTTATTACGAAAAGCATAAAGATAAGTTACGTGACCCTGAGCAAGTTAAGATTGAGTTCTTACTGTTATCAGCCAGTAGCTTAGTGCCAGGTATTAAAGTCGATGATGCTGATGTGAAGCGTTACTATGATGAGAATGCAGCTAAATTCCAAGGGAATGAACAAAGGCGTGCTAGCCATATTTTGATTGGTTTTGGTGTCAATGCTACACCAGAGCAAAAACAAGAAGCAAAAGATAAGGCACAGACTTTATTAGCAACAATCAAAAAGAACCCTAAATCTTTTGAAGAGTTAGCTATTAAAAACTCTCAAGATCCAGGCTCTGCAACTAAGGGTGGTGATTTAGGTAGTTTTGGCCGTGGCGCAATGGTTAAACCATTTGAAGAAGCTGCATTTAGTATGAAGGTGAATGAAGTTAGTGATTTGGTTGAGTCTGAGTTCGGTTATCATATTATTAAATTAACAGAAATTTCAGGTCAGAGTTCTGATTTTGAAAGTTTGAAGCCTCAAATTAAAGGTGAGTTGATTTTCCAAAAGGCTCAAGCTGAGTTCGTTGAAAAAGCAGAAAGTTTTAGTAATTCTGTTTATGAGCAGTCTGATAGTTTGGCACCAACTGCTAAGGCATTTGGTGGGCAGGTGCAACTTTCTGGATGGATGTCACGTGAAGATGCGGCTAAGTTCTTTAAGAGCGATAAAATTGTTGGCTTAATCTTCTCTCAAGAGTCTTTAAAAGAACGTCGTAATACAGAGGCTGTTGAAGTGTCGCCTAATAATTTGGTATCTGCACGTGTGCTTGAATATAAACCATCTGCTGCAAAAACGTTTGATGCTGTAAAAGCAGGTATTGAAGATTTGCTTAAGCTTGAGGCTGCTGCCAAATTGGCAGTGTCTAAAGGTGAAGAGGCGTTAAAAACTTTACGTGCAGGCGGCTCTGTTGACACGCTGAATTGGATTCCAGAAGTGATGGTGGATCGTAAAAATGCGCAAGGGTTGACACAACTGGCGATGACACAAGTGTTTAAAACTGATGTCACTAAATTACCAGCTTACTCTGGATTAGCAGATAGTAAACTGGGTTATATGCTTGTGAAAGTGGTTGAGGTTGATACATCAAGCATTGCTGATCCTGAATCTGTGAACACGGCTAAAGCTGAGCTTAATCAAGTATTATCAGATGAGTATTTAGCAGCGTACAAACAGTCTTTACGTGAAAAAGTGAAGGTCACTGTGAATCAACGTTTGTTGTTAGAGAATACTAATAACTAATATGAACTTACTGACTCCACTCCATAGAGTCAGTAACCTATAAGCTGTAAATAACAAAAAAGGCACCTAGGTGCCTTTTTTGTTATTGAGCGATATGTTCTGCGCTCATTTAATCAATGACGCCAGCGGCAGTGATGTTCATGCCACCGTCTACGTAAGTGATTTCACCAGTAATACCAGAAGCGAGGTCACTACATAGGAAAGCAGAAGCGTTGCCTACTTCTTCAATGGTAACGTTTCTGCGTAATGCAGCATGCTTCTCGTTAAAGCCAATCATTTTATCAAAGTCTGCAATACCTGACGCTGCAAGCGTTTTAATCGGGCCTGCAGACACAGCGTTAACGCGGATGCCACGTGGACCTAAACTTTGTGCTAAATAGCGTACATTCGCTTCTAAACTCGCTTTAGCTAAGCCCATGACGTTGTAGTTTGGCATAGTGCGCTCTGCGCCTAGGTAGCTAAGTGTTAATAGGCTGCCTTTACGGCCTTCCATCATCGGGTAAGCGGCTTTAGCGAGTGCTGAAAAGCTATATGAGCTAATGTCGTGTGCAATACGGAAATACTCACGGTCAATTGCCTCAAGATAGTCACCAGCAAGTGCCACTTTTGGTACAAAGGCAACAGAGTGTACTAATGAATCTAAACCGTCCCAATGTTTTGCTAGCGCAGGGAATAGTGCATCTATTTGCGCATCTTCTGCAACGTCACACGGCAACACGATTTTTGAATCAAAATCTGCGGCTAAGTCTGCAACGCGCTTTTCATGTTTATCAACTTGATAAGTGAAAGCGAGTTCTGCGCCTTCTCGTTTCATTGCAGCAGCAATGCCGTAAGCGATTGAGCGGTTGCTTAATAAGCCCGCGATGAGTACTTTTTTACCAGCTAAGAATCCCATAGTTATTTCCTATTTTACTTGTCATTAGAGGAGGGGGTGGTTTAGCACAGGCTAAACTCGATAGTTGCGAGATGACTAAGATTGAATTGATGTGTGGAAATTAATGGTTGGTTCCACTACGTGGGTCTAATGCATCACGCAAACCCTCACCAAGCAGATTATAACCTAACACGGTAATTAAAATCGCTAATCCTGGAAACAAGGATAGCCACCAAGCGAATTGAATGTACTCTTTACCGTCAGTCAATATATTGCCCCATGAGGCCTGTGGTGCTTGTACACCTAGACCCAGAAAGCTTAATCCAGACTCCATCAGTACTGCACCAGCAACGCCGAGTACTGCGCTGACAATGATGGGGGTTAAACTGTTTGGTAATAGGTGTGTGAAGATTAGCCTACTGTTCTTCGCCCCTAGTGTGCGTGAAGCCATGACGAACTCACGCTCACTCAAACTTAAAAATTCTGCACGGACTAACCTTGTCACGCCCATCCAAGAGGTGAGGCCGATGACAATCATGATGTTGATGATAGATGGTGTTAAAAATGCGATAACGGCTAAGATCAAAAAGAAGCTAGGGATAGAAAGCATCACGTCAACGATACGCATAATCAGTGTATCTACCCAGCCACGATAAAAACCAGCCAGTGCACCAAGCAAAATGCCAATCGCAGTAGAGATGCCAACTGCTACTAGCCCCACCAAGAGAGAAATGCGGCCACCGTAAAGCATACGGCTGAGTACATCTCGACCCAGGCCGTCCGTGCCCATCCAGTGTTGCATAGAGGGCTCAAGCAAAATGGCTTTGACATCGATGTAGTTAGGGTCGTATGGTGCGACGATAGGTGCGAGCATTGATAATAGAAACACGCAGACGATAATGATGAAACCGACCAATGAAAGTGGATTGGATAATGCTTTTTTAAAGAGGGTTGTTTGCGTGTTCATCTTTAATAAACCTTAAATACGGTTACGTCTTAGCTACGCCACGACGTACACGTGGATCAGCCCATGCGTAGGCTACATCCGCAAGTAAGTTACCAACTAGTGTTAATGCTGAACCTATCGTCAGTATGCCCATGACTACTGGGAAGTCTCGCATGAGTACCGCATCGTAAAATAACTTACCCATACCTGGAATCGCGAAAATAGTCTCTGCAATGACAGAGCCGCCAATAAGACCCGGGATGGAGAGCCCAATAATGGTGATAAGAGGCAGTAGTGCGTTACGTAAAGCATGTGTGTAAACCACTTTGTGCTCACCTAAGCCTTTAGCTCGAGCTGTGGTGATGTAATCTTGCTGTAGTACATCTAACATGCCATTTTTTACAAATAAAGTGATACCTGCAAGTCCCGTAATGGATGGGATGACAACAGGTAAGAATAAATGGCTGAAAGTGTCTTTAATTTTGTCCCAAGTATCTAATGACTCGTAGTTTAGACTATGCATACCTGAGATTGGAAACCAGTTGTTGACTACACCTAGCCAGTACATTAGTAGCAGGGATAGCCAAAACCCTGGAATTGAAAAGCCAATGAAGTTAAACAGGGTAATTGATCTATCTTGCCAGCCTTGATATTTTCGGGCTGCGATGATGCCTAGGGGGATTGCCAAGGATAAGGTAATAGCAAGTCCTAACAGGTTAATCATGAGGGTAATGGGTAAGGCTTGTTGTATGAGTCCCTCAGTCACATTACCTTCTGCATCGGTTGTTTGCCAAAACACTGGTTTTTGATGCGAAGCGAATGATTGACCAAAATCGAGCGTTACCATTCGTTTTAACCACAACCCGTATTGAACAATGATAGGTTTATCTAGATTGTACATTTCACGTAGTTTTTGACGCGATTCTTCGCTGGCTTTTGGATTGAAGGCAGCTTCATTGCTAGTGATGTCACCTGGTGCTAGGTGCATGATAAAAAATGAGATTAGGCTGATGCCAACAAGCATCGGTATCATCCACAAAACACGTTTGATTAGGTATTTAAACATAATGATTAATGGGCACTAATTTCGTTTCTTCTTAAAGATTGTGGAATATACCAATCTTGTGAGTTATGGCCGATGCCTGCTGGTGGTGCTGGATCATCAATGCCTTTGACGCGTTTATGGATCGCAGTTAGGCCATAACCTGCTGATAAATAGATAATTGGGCAGTCTTCTAATAATGTTGCTGAGAACTGATGGTAGATATCCATCCGTTTATCTGGATTGAGTTCCAGTCTGCCTTGTTCTAGCAACTTGTCAATTTTAGGGTTGTTGTAGCCGATAAAGTTAAACTGACCAGGCGCTTGTTGGCTAGAGTGCCAGATATTATATTGGTCAGGATCTAAACCTAAGCCCCAGCCCAGCACTACAACATCAAAATCACCTGTTTTAATAAAGCGGCTGATAAAGCTTGCCCATTCTATGGCCCGAATTTGGACATCAATGCCTACTTCTTTTAGTCTGCGTTGAATCAATACTGCTGACTTTTCGCGTTCTTTATTTTGGTTGGTAATGATTTCAAAACTAAATGGCTTGCCATCACGTTCTAATATGCCATCGCCATTACTATCGGTGAAGCCGGCCTCTTTCAGCAATGCACGAGCTTTAGCTGGGTCGTAGGGGTAGGGAGTTAGCCTTGGATTGCTCCAACGTGTACCTGGTTTATAAGGGGAGGCGATGTTGATGCCTAGCCCTAAATAAACGCCATCGATAATTTCTTGTTTGTCGATGGCGTAATTGATTGCTCGACGTACGCGCACATCATCAAAGGGTTTGTGCTTGAGATTAAATCCCATGTAGGTGTAGCTATTACCAAGCTCTTTGTATAGCGCTAGTTTTTTTTGTAACTCTGGGCGAGCAGGGATAATTCTTGAATATTTAATGGGATCTAAACCCATGAGGTCGATGTTGTCGGCCATTAGCTCTAAGAATTGTGCAGAATTATCAGGAATAATGCGTGTCACTAGATTATCGATTCGGGCAGGTCCAAGGACTGAATTTGCATTTCTTGATAGTTTCAGGTGTTCGCCATGCTTCCAGCTATCTAATTTGTAATAGTGGCTACCAACGGGATTACGAGCGAATGCAGTAGTATGGAGGTCTTTACCTTCAAGCAGGTGTTTTGGCAAAATTTGTAGCCCCGCCCAGCTATCTAAAGCTGGGGCATAGGCTTGGTCATAAGTAACACGGAATGTTTGTGGGTCAGGTGTCTCTGCTTTTTTAACTAGCAAAAAGTCTGAGGCATATGGGCTGGCATTTTTTTCATTCGTGACGGCTTGCCATGTGAACAGTACATCTGCACTGGTGAGCGGGTTGTTATCCGCCCATTTTAAATTTGGCTTAAGCTTAAATGTAATCGTTTTTTGGTCTGTAGAAATGTCCCAATGTTCTACAAGATCACCCTCTAGCTCAAGGTTTTTGTCGTATTTAAGTAAGCTATTAAAAATGTTGCTACTTATTGCCGATGAGGCTGACTCTCCAGCAATCATGGAGATTAAACCACTAGGTTCACCTGTCATTGCATTAATGAGCGTTCCTCCTGAAATTTTGGGAAACTGAGCGTTGTAATCAATCAAGTTTTGATTGTCTGTGGGGGAGTGGCACCCTGCAATAAACAGGATGAATGACAGACTAACCGCAATTTTCAGGTTTGATAATGGAGGCATTGGTAGTATTTATTTATTTAACATGATGCCACTATTGAATAATAAGCTTTGCACCAGGCTTGATATGGCTAGATGATTTTTTGTTCCAACGTTTAAGGTCAGCCACTGCAACATCAAATTTCTCCGCAATACTATGTAATGTATCACCACGTTTAACGGTGTAAGTTTTTTTTCTCTCTGAAGCTTTACTTTTGCTTGCAGTTTTTTTAGAGCGGCTTAGCTCATTGGTGTCAGCAAGTTCAATATTTAATAGCTGGCCAGCTTTTACTTTGCTGTTTCTCAATGAGTTCGCCGCCAGTATTTGCTTAACACTAACACCATAGTATTTAGCAATGGACTGCATTACCTCACCTTTTTTAACCTTGTGTGTGACGGTTTGTTTTGATGATGGTTCAACATCAACTTCATTATCTTCAATTACCGTGAGAGATGTGCTTTCATTAGCATCAGCTTTAGGCACTAATAATGTCGTGCTCTTTTTCATTTTAGCTTGCGATGATAAGTCGTTGACATCCCTCAGTTGAGCCAAGTTTATGCCAAACTTACTAGCAATTTTATCCATACGCTCACCACGTTTTGCCTGATAAGTTTGCCAGTTGACTAAAGGTTTTTCGTAGCTCGCTAAGTTAGTTCTAAAGGTTTGTGCGGCCATGATCGGTAGCAATAACTCAAGGCTCTCGTGTTCGCTGTTAATCAGCGGGCGGTCATAACTAGGATTAAGCGCAAGAAATTCTTCATGATTGATTTCAGCAAGCTTAGCAACGAGGTGGGTGTCAATACGTGCTGGTGCTGTTACTTTTGCAAAATAAGGCGTATTAGCAATAGTTGGAATCTCAAGACCATAATTGCTTGGATGTGTCATTAAGTTCTTGATTGCTTGTAGTTTTGGTACGTAGTTTCTTGTTTCGTCAGGTAGCGACAGGCTTTCGTAATCGGTAGGTAGGCCTAGTTTTCTGTTGCGTTCAATGGCACGGCCGATAGTGCCTTCACCGGCATTGTATGCGGCGAGCGCTAAATCCCAAGCACCAAACATAGCGTGTAATTTTTGCAGATAGGTAAGCGCGGCATCTGTTGCCATAGTGATGTTACGTCTGTTATCTACCCACCAGTTTTGTTTTAAGCCAAAATGCTTACCTGTTGATGGGATAAATTGCCAGATTCCAGAGGCACTACTTTTTGAATACGCTTTGGGGTTGTAAGCACTTTCAATCATCGGTAGTAGCGCAATTTCAGTAGGCATGCCACGTTTTTCAACTTCTTCTACGATATGAAATAGGTAACGTTGACTACGTTCTACCATGCGCTGCACATAATCTGGACGTGAGCTGTACCAGTCTTCATGCTTGTTTGTGAGCGCAGAGGTTGAATCAGGCATTGCATAACCATTTTTAATACGTTGCCAAAGATCATCATGTTGAGTTGCTTGTTGTTCAAATGATATGGTGCTGGATTCATCGGTAGCACTCACATTTTTATCTTTGATAGTAATTTCTAAATTCTCACCAAGGCGGCCGCCTCGAGGATTTTTTTGAATTTGTAGGTCTTTATTGGTTTCTGGTTTGCTGCCTAAATCTCTGATGGCTGGTTTGAATGTATCGTCAGAGAAGATAATAATTTCATCACCAGCTACGTTTGAGATCGTGTTGGATTCTGCATGTGATGGAGTGTTAAAGATTATTGCAAAAAAGAAGAGGCTGAATAATAGCGATGTGTGACGTGCGCGTGACAATAAATGACAAGTCTTGATGGATTGACCAATGCGTAAAAAAAATTGAGTACCCATAGAAACGCTCTTGTTCATCATAATGCAACATAGTAACGAACGTGAGCTTGATTAGTCAAGTAAAAATCACCGTAAATTACTTTATAAATATTCTCTATCTTCATGATTAATATGAGTTTCTAAGCTCTCTTATTCTGCTAAAGGTTTCTAGTGATGTTGGTTTTTCAAGGAATAAAGAAGATTGAATTTCTGAGTAATCACTACGTAGAAAAGGATTAGTTGCCAACTCTAAGGCAATGGTGGAAGGTAGTGTAGGACGCCCAGCGTTGATTAGATTAGCGGCATCTTGATAGCGCTTAGTGAGTGCTTTATTTGAAGGTTCAATTGTTAGTGCAAAGCGTATGTTGTGCAGTGTGTATTCATGAGTACAGTAAACTTGCGCACTAGCTGGAAGTGAAGCAAGCTTTTGCAAAGATTTCATCATTTGTGCTGGCGTTCCTTCAAACAATCGACCGCACCCTGCACCAAACAATGTATCACCACAAAATAGCAATTGTTGTTGCTGATGTTCAATGTAATAGGCGATATGCCCAAGCGTATGTCCCGGTACGTCAATCACCTTAGCAGTACTTATCCAATCTCCTAAGTCAACATTATCTGGCTCGCTGACTGGCTCGTGCGCAAATAAGTACTGCTCTAGTTTAGGTGCAAAAACTTTTACATCAGGATATGTTCTTAACAATATCTCTACGCCACCGATATGATCTTGATGGTGATGGGTAATTAATATTGTTTGTAAATCTAGCTTAAGTTCTTTTAGGGCTTTGATTACGGGGGTGGCATCCCCTGGGTCGACGACAATTGCCTTGTGCTGGTTATGGATAAGCCAAAGATAATTATCCTTAAAAGCCGGAATTGGAATAATTTGTAATTGATGTTGTATATCGTCTATCATCTGCTTAAGTATATTACTTAAGTAATATATTAGTTTAATTTTAATGCAATTCTAATGACATTATCGCCATGAGCCAGCCATTGAATAGATTAGTATCGTTGCATCCAGAGCATCAATGGCTAGATTCAGCACTTGGTCGTTATTTGCAACAAGAAGAGCAGACGCTATACGATCAGGCTGTTGTTGATTTATTTGGATTTAACGCACTGCAAGTAGGTTGCTTGCAAATGGATTTGCTGCGTAACTCACGTATTGCTCATCGATTTAAGTCTACAGAGTATGTCTCGTCCCCAGAGTTCACACATATGTATTGCTGTGATGACTTTTTACCTATCGCTGATACTAGTTTAGATGTATTGATTTTGCCGCATCGTCTTGAGTTTAGTGAACGGCCTCACCAAACGTTGCGTGAAGCAGAGCGTGTCATGATGCCTGAGGGGCATTTATTGATATCGGGTTTTAACCCATTGAGTTTATGGGGCGTGGTGCTTTTTTTTAGAAACTTGCTACATAAACGTAGGGCTGATGGCAAACCATTTCCCTGGAATGGCAGCTTCATTAGTTTAGGCAGACTAAAAGATTGGCTGGCATTATTAGGGTTTGAAGTGGTTTCTGTTGAGATGTGTTGTCATATTCCGCCATTTGAGCAGGAGTCTTGGCATCATCGTTTTAATTTTATGCATCAGTTGGGTGCTAAATGGCTTTCTGCAATAGGCGGTGTCTATTTTATTGTTGCAAAAAAACGGGTAGTGGGAATGACACCACTTAAGCCCAACTGGAAAGCGGCTCCTTTGAAATCACCTTTAATTGCTAGGCCTACACAGCGTAAACCAAGCCAACGTGGCCACTCAAAGTAGTTGCAGATAATTAATCTCAGTCAGTAGTTTTAATTAACTAGCTTTAAAGTGATTCAAACCTGCATGAGTGCTTTTCTCACTTCACTTTCATCAATTTCTTTGCCGATAATGACAATTCTAGAAATAGCCTCATCCTCATCCCAGCCTTCGAGTAATGTTGGAGGGTACGGCGTAAAATGTACGGCATGAATGGCGAGCGGTGCGGGCTGATCTTCCGCATGAATAATGCCTTTTAAACGCAGTAACTTGCTGCCATGTGTTTGGCATAGTTTTAGAATAACAGGTTTAAGGTCGCGCCAATTGAGTGGTTTTGGCATGGTGACGGTAAAGCTGGTAATGCCATCTTGATGTGCTTTTTGTGGCAGTGTTCCTTTAGGTTGGTTAATCTTGCTAGGTGTGCGCAGCCAGCGTTGAGGGGTTGCAATTTTACCTGTTGGGTCAAATAGGCCGACATCGATGATACTGTCTGGGTTGATCTCGCCGTGTTGAATTAAATGCTGGCTGGCCCCAGGGTTAATTTCAGCCAGTTTTTCTTGCAGTGCTTTAATTTCATCACTGTTAGCGATATCTGTTTTAGTGAGCAGAAGTACATCCGCAACTGCAGCTTGTTTGAGCGCCTCAGTATTTTCTTGCAATTGTTTTAAACCATAAACGCTATCAATTGTGACTACAACGGCATCTAACCTAAACGTTGACTCAATCACCGGTTCATTCATTAAGTTACCCAAAATAGGGCCTGGGTCTGCCATCCCTGTGGTTTCAATCACTAATCGATTAAATTGCGGAATTGCCTGTAAAGCGCGCTTGAAAAATAGGTCGCGCATGGTATCTGCAAGTTCATTTTTGAGGCTACAGCAGATGCAGCCTGAATTGAGTAATACAGTATTGTCCGCAATATGTTCGCTTTCTACCTGAGTGGCTAAAATGTGATCTAAGCCTGTTTCACCTAGCTCGTTAATAATGACAGCGGAGTCATGCATTTTGGGGTCGTTCAGTAATTGATTGAGCAGCGTTGTTTTGCCTGACCCTAAAAAACCAGTGAGTAATGTAACTGGAATGCGTTTATCCATATTTATTTATCTTTGAGTGCTCATTGAGCGTTAATTGCTGTTACTAGTGAGGCTGAGACTGTAATTAACGCAAAATGTTATTAAATTTAAGAGGGTTAGCTTAATTGCTCATACTTAACTTGTGTTGGCACCACATCAATTGGATGTCATTTATCAACTAAAATATATTCGACGCTGATTTTATTGATTTAGCAACTTAAATGCAACTTAATTGCATTTAAGTTGGCAAGTCTATTATGGATGGTTGCAGTCTGAGCATAAGCCTTTGATATTGATATCAATAGATTCAACATGATATTGTGCTAAAACTTGCTTGGGAAATTGTGGTTTTAATTCATGTATACAAGTCACTTTTCCACAGGATGTGCAGTGTAAGTGGGCATGCTGATGTAAGTTTGCCAGAAATTGCTTCTTATCAGAATCTGGTTTTATCGGTGTATAGCTACTCTGCGATAATTGAAATTTCCATGCGCGATTTTCACCAGAGATTTTATGGATTAAATGATGCTCAGTAAGCCAATCTAATACGCGGTAAATCGTGACACGGTCAAACTCTTTTTGACTGGACATTTGCTCCAGAATTTCAGAGTGGCTTAATGCACTATTTACGTTTGTCAGTACATTTAACACAGCAATGCGTGCTTTGGTCGACCTTAGGCCAGCATCAGTAAAAATTTGTTGTATTTTCATGGGCTATTATTATGAGCTACATGAGAGCATGGAACAACCAGCTTTATGCCTTGCCCAGTCTGGACGTTTTTCTTCAAACTTTTCCATTCCAGCTTGTTTGGTATAAGGATTCTGCAATAATTTAAGCAGGGTTTCTATCATACAGGTGTCGCCTTGCTCGGCTAAATCAATTGCTTCTTGTGCTAGGTAGTTACGCAATACATAGCGTGGGTTAAAGCTTGCCATGCGGGCATGTCTATTTTCATCAGACTCGTTGCTTTGTAAAATGCGCTTGGCGTATTGTGCTAACCAGTCATTAAAGTCTTCTTCAAAGTTTAAATAGCCTTGTTCGGTATAAAACACACTTTTTAAGTCTGCAATGTTAGGTTTTGCTAAATTGATGTGCGGTAAATGCGTAAAAAATAGCGTCATGTCAACTTCCGCTCGCGTCATCAGTTCAAAGCAGCGGTTAATTAATTCGCCATCATCATCTTGCCAAGTGTCTAGGCCAAACTTTCCTACTAGTGAATCCATTAAGCTTTGCGTGTAAACCGCTTCATACTGGTCTAATGCATGATTTAGGCCTACTGCATCAGGCAGTAGGATAGATAGTGCGTCGGCGAGACGTTCTAAATTCCAGCGGCCAATGTCATGTTGTCTGCCAAAGCAATAACGTCTGCCTTGTGCATCGGTGGTGTTTGGTGTCCAGCCTGGGTCAAAATTATCAACCCAGCCGTAAGGGCCGTAATCAATTGTTAAACCAAGAATCGACATATTGTCGGTGTTCATTACGCCGTGCACAAAGCCTACGCGCATCCAGTGCGCAATCATGCGTGCTGTACGTTCGCATATTTCTGTGAACCATGCTTCAATTAACTCAGTAGAAGGTTCGTCAATTGATAATGTGAGTGTTTGTTGTTGAAGCCAGTCGGTAAAGTCTCGGTCTATCGTAAAGCCGATCATTTTTTTTAATAGCGCTTGTTCACCACGGCTGGCTAGTAACTCGAAATGTCCAAAACGTGTAAATGACGGTGCTACACGGCATACAATCGCACCTTGTTCCATTTGAGGGTTGCCGTCGTAAAACATATCACGTACTACTTGGTCGCCAGTGCTGACAAGGCTTAATGCGCGCGTTGTTGGCACGCCTAAATAATGCATGGCTTCACTACATAAAAATTCCCGCAATGATGATCTTAAAACAGCACGGCCATCGGCACGGCGTGAGTATGGCGTTTCACCAGCGCCTTTGAGTTGTAGCTCAAAACGTTTGTCATTATGGATAAGCTCACCTAGCAATATTGCACGACCATCACCTAACTGACCTGCCCAATTGCCAAATTGGTGGCCCCCATAGCAGGTTGCGTAAGATTGCATGCCATCTAATAGTTGATTGCCACCTAATGTATTAACCATGTCAGGGTGGTGCATATCTGTATCAGTCAAGCCTAGCATTTCAGCCACGGAACTTGAATAAGCCATGAGCGCAGGTGCCTTAACAGGGGTAGGCATCACGCTAGACCAAAGTGCACCTTTTACTTGGCGCGTGTAGTTCGCGGCGACAGGGTCACTAGGGAGTTCTCTGCAAAAGCGGTTATCAAAGTTCAGTTTTCTCATAGGGTACATTTTAGATGTTTTAGCTTACTTAAAGTTACAATTTTTGCAGTAAACCATGGGCTGGCTAATGTATCATTGCGGTTATATTAGGAATAGAAAAAATTGAATGAACGTATTTTACGAAGAAGACGGCAGTTTTAAAGTTGCTAGCATCATGAGCGAGGCCGAAAGCTCGATGCAAATTGAATCAGTAAGCGGTAAGCGGAGCAAAATCAAGGCGGCCAATGTGTTGTTGCGTTTCGAAGCGCCATTGTCAGGATTTTTAGAAACAGCACAAGCTGAAGCTGAAAAGCTGGAGCTTGATTTTCTATGGGAATGCTGCGGAGAGTCAGAATTTAATTTTGAAGATTTCGCTCAAGAATATTACGGTAAAAAACCTACGCATTTAGAGGCCGCTGCGATTGCGATTCGCCTACACAGTGCGCCTGTGTATTTTAACCGTAAAGGCAAAGGGCGTTATAAAGCAGCGCCAGCTGATATCTTAAAAGCAGCACTAGCTGGACTTGAAAAGAAACGCTTATTAGCCGAAAAAATGGCAGGGTATGTAGAGCAGCTAAAAGCGCTGACCATGCCAGAAGAGATTATGCAAAAACGTGACATGCTGATTTACGAGCCTGATAAAAACGCGTTTGAGTACAAGGTGCTTGATACTGCCGCAGGCGCATTGCATTTAAGCCACCTTAAGCTTTTGCATGCATGCGGTGCAATTCCATCTGTGCATGATTACCACTTAGGTGCTTTTTTGCGTGAATATTTTGCCAAAGGCACTGACTTTACCGATGCGCAAATGTCTGCCATGCCTGCAGATATCAGCTTTGATTTACCAATGGCAGAAGCTGAGGCATTTAGTATTGATGACAGCACCACCACCGAAATTGATGATGCGTTTTCAATGCGCCAGCTTGATAATGGTGTGATGTGTGTGGGTATTCATATTGCTGCGCCAGCATTGGGTGTTGCGATTGATAGCGAGCTAGATATCGCCGCCATGCACCGCTTATCAACGGTTTATATGCCAGGCCACAAAATCACCATGTTGCCTGAGTCTGCAATTAGACCATTCAGTCTAGATGCAGGGCAGATTAAGCCTGTATTGTCGATGTATTTGCATGTGAACCCAGACTTTACGATTGCACAGCGTCATAGCAAAGTAGAGCTGATTAAAGTGGCAGAGAATCTACGCCATGACACTTTAGAGCCTTACTTTAATGAAACTACGTTAGCAGCTGACAGTGGTCACCCATATTGGTCTAAATTATTGTTTCTATTCAACTTGGCTGAATCATTAGAAAAAGCGCGTGGCAAGTATGACCCAACGAAACCACCACAAGTAGATTACAACTTTTACGTGAATGATGGCAAGGTAAGCATTGTTGGGCGTCATCGTGGTTCACCCATGGATAAGCTAGTAGCAGAGTTGATGATTGAGGCCAATAGCCAATGGGGTGCGTTATTAGCCAGTAGTCAGGTGCCAGGTTTATATCGCGCGCAAAGTGGCGGTAAGGTGTATATGACCACTAAGGCTGAGCCGCACCAAGGCTTAGGCGTTGCTCAGTACTCATGGAGTACCTCTCCATTGCGCCGTGCGGTTGATTTAATTAATCAGCGGCAAATCATGAGTGTTGTGCAAAATCAGCCACCAGTTTATCCGCAGAATAGCGATGCACTCACCACGCATATGCGTAACTTTGAGCTCACTTACAAAGCGTATAGTGAGTTCCAAATCCGCATGGAGCGCTATTGGTGTTTACAGTATTTAATTCAAGAAAACGTGCAAGAGATTCATGCCACAGTATGGCGAGAAAACTTGGTGCGCTTGGATAACTTGCCCTATATGACCAAAGTGTATGGCCTACCAGAGCTAAAAACTGGCACACGGGTGAGTTTGCAAGTGCAAGAGGTGGATACGCTGATGATGGATTTACGCACTAAATTCATACAAGTGTTAGAAAATGAAGCAGTAGTAGCCGATGTACCAGTAGCTGACGATGAAAACGAAGTAGAGGCTGCCTAGTGTTTAGTGCCGCAAAAAAAATGTTGCGTGGGTTAGCAAACGCCGCTTTGAGTGATGCTGTGGATGTGAGTGAAATCAACGGTGTGCGCGCATTGCATTTAGGTTCTGCCACTGTGCAAAGCGCCATGCGTATTAGAGAGCCGTTTGAGTTAGAGCTTACCTACACGCGTGCGATTATGTGTTTTTTGCTGTTTCACCGTGATGTTAAACAAATGCTCACTATCGGATTGGGTGGTGGCTCGGTGGCTAAATATGTGTATGCACATTGCCCTGAGATTGTTGGCAAGGTGGTGGAGATTAACCCTAGGATTATTCAAGTCGCTAAAAATCAATTCTTCGTACCAGAAAACGACGATAGATTTGAAGTAATAGAAGCCGATGGTTTGGTTTATTTGGAAGAGCATATCGATGCAACTGATGTGTTGTTTATCGATGCGTTTGATAGCAATGGCATCCCCCCTAATTTTTGTAGCCAAGACTTTTTCGATCAATGTGCTAACACCTTAAAAAATGATGGCGTATTTGTGATTAACCTATGGGGTAGCGACAAAAAGTTTGACGTGTATCTCGCAAGAATAGAACAAAGCTTTAACAACAAAGTACTGATATTGCGTACCGGTAAGCCAGGCAATATTGCAGTATTTGGTTTTAAACAAGGCGTTGCAGATTTACGGCTCAATACCCTGCGTGATCATGCAAAACTATTAGAAAAAACGCACAAAATTGAATTTTTGCAGTTTGTAGAAAAACTAGCAGACAATAACAACAGTACCAACAACCGAATATTTATGAAAAGCGATCGTTAATTTATGGCAGTTAATCAACAAAATACGCGCGAGCAGCATGCACCTAAAGCTCAGTCTGATAGAAATCACACTAGCAAGCAAGCACCAAACCGATACTTTGCTACATGCCCACGTGGCTTAGAGCAACTACTTGCTGATGAGCTTAAACAAGTCAGCGCAAAAGTAGTGAATGTGACCGATGGCGGAGTGAGCTTTGATGGTGATTGGTCCGTGTGTTATGCCGCCAATTTACACTCACGCATCGCTACCCGTATTTTGTGGCAAGTAGGCCGTGGTAAATACTTGAACGAAGAAGACTTGTTTGATGCTGCCTATAAAATGAACTGGCCGCAATGGTTTGATGTTAGGCATGATTTCATGGTGAAAGTAACAGGTGTTAAATGCCCGTTAAAAAGCCTAGAGTTTGCCACTTTAAAAATTAAAGATGCGGTATGCGATAAGTTCAGGCTAGCGGTAGGTAGCCGCCCATATATCGACACCAAAACCCCTAGTGTGCGTATTCATGCTTATTTAACGACAGATGAATATCAATATTATGTTGATACTTCTGGTGCTGCGCTTTATCAACGCGGCAACCGTGGCGCAAGTATTGAAGCACCATTGCGTGAAAACTTAGCCGCAGGCATTTTAAAACTCACAGGATGGCAAGCAGGCCAACCACTACTAGACCCAATGTGTGGCAGTGGTACTTTTCTGTTAGAAGCTGCCATGATCGCGCTAGACATGGCACCTGGCATTAAACGTGAGTTTGGCTTTGAGAAGCTAAAAACGTTTGAATCTGATACTTGGAAGAAAATCAAAAACCAAGCCTTGAGCAAAGTGAAGAAAGTCAGCTTTCAAAAAATCTACGGCTCGGATATGGATTTGCGCGCAGTACGTGTCACTAAGCAAAACCTAGAATCAGCTGGCTTGCTAGAGGCCGTGCAAGTGTCTCATGTTGACATGCTAGACGTTGTACCACCGGCCGATCACGGCGTATTAGTGGCTAACCCACCATACGGTGTGCGGATTGGTGAAGATGAAGCGCTGACATTGCTATACCCAAAAATGGGCGAAACGCTGAAACGTAAATTTGCCGGTTGGAATGCTTATTTCCTTACTAACGATTTACGCATGCCTAAGCTGATGCGCCTTGCACCAAGCAAAAAAACACCATTATTTAATGGCCCACTAGAGTGCCGTTTGTTTGAAATTAAAATGGTGGCAGGCTCAAACCGTAAAGATAAACCAGACGCATAAGGAAGCAACATGGCAGACTCATTGGATGCCCTAAGGGCCCGAGTAAACAATTTTGTGAGCGAGCGTGATTGGGCACAATTTCACTCGCCAAAAAATCTTGCTATGGCGATGATTGTAGAAGCGGGCGAGGTCGTAGAGCATTTTCAATGGATGACAGAGCAGGAAAGTCGCCAGTTAGATGCGCAAACGAAAGAGCAGGTAGGGCAAGAGTTATCCGACACCTTAGTCTATCTGCTGCGGATTGCAGAAGTTTGCGGTATTGATTTAATTGAAGCCGCAAATAAAAAAATAGATTTAAATGCGCAAAAATACCCAGTAGACAAATGTAAGGGTAGCAACGCCAAATACACGAATTATTAGTGCGACATTAAGGATCTGCCATGGCTGACATTCATTCCCCTGTCATCGATTTACTGCAATCTAAAAACATTGCGTTTGAAGTGATTGAGATCCCACTGAGTGAGGACAGTAAGCCTATCCGTGATTTAGAAGCGCTACTCTCTGCTAAAGGCCTCGATCCAACTTCCGTCGTGCGTAGTGTGGTTTTCAAAGCTGATTCTGGCAAATACACCTTATTGGCAGTGGCAGGTGGCGGCCGTGCCGATTGGGGCATGCTGCGCAAACATCTGGACGAACGTAAGTTGCGCATGGCAGAGTATGACGAAGTGCCAGAAGCCACAGGTTATGTGGTGGGTGCAGTACCGCCTATTGCATTACCTGAAACTTTGCGAGTGTTGGTAGATAAAAGTGTACGTAATTATGATGTATTAGTAATAGGTAGTGGCGTATTAGGCTATGCGATCACACTTAAAGGCCAAGACTTGCTAGCTTTATTGGCAGGAGCTGGTGAAGGTGAGTTTGTGAAGGTTTAAGCTAGTTTGTTAACTAATTTGTAACTAAGTCAGTTAACGCGTAAATAGCTAAACTCTAATTTCTAATTAACTATAGCCGTCACTTACCTGGACGTCCAAGTGTTTTGCAATGCGCGTCTTTATACGGGCCATCTAACTTTACCCAACCTTCGCCAGGTAGGGTTTGTGTGCACCACACATTGTTATTCAGTTTACTTTTCCATAAATACCAAGGAGCGGGCGCTGCAGTCACTGAAAACGAAACCAATAGCCCAATCGTTACAAATATTATGCTCTTTATCATCGTTTCTGCCATTTCATAGCTAGAATGTATAGAAAATTTAAAGCTAGAGTTACGCTTGTTAAGCTTTAACTAAGCAGCTACTAGCGCCGTTAGTTTTTTAGTTGATGTACTAGACTATAACTTTTGCTTATCATCCTCTCTATACGCCTGCCTTTCAAAGAAGTTATTGCTGTATCCGTTACGACCATGAAGTATTTCCCACAGACTAGACAACGCGTAAGCAGGCAAAAAGAATACGCCCCATTGCTCGTATTGCTTAACATGCACATGTTCGTGTGCTCGTAATGCACAGAGTTCCTTGTGGCATGTACCTAAAATCACATGACCAAGTGTGACAGCACCAAAGCAAAATGGGGGATGGCGTGATGCAAAGAAGTTTCCCACATGCCCGCCATGAAACTCAGCGACGCCAGCCACGATATGCACTCTGCCGCCTAGGGCGAGCATTACAAGCCCAAGTAATATGCCAAGTGCTGTGTTTGGTATAGCCCAAGCATAATCAATAAGCTTAAAAATAGGTGTGCGATAAGTGTGCATTTTAAGGTGTTAAATTGAGTGGGGTAGGGTTTCTACTCAGCATAAGAAGCTTGTTTATAAGCGACTGTATTCTGTGAGGAAGCCAAATACTGGCTTAACCCCACGCGGTAGTGACAGATAAAGATATTGCAATGCATGGGTCACAAATGCCACGCTACTTGGCTACCAGTATTTCGGGTACTTTGTATCACGGGTTGCATTGTTATAAGCCAGAGCAACAGCTACCAACACCAAGGCGCCGACTAATGTTGGGAACAATAGAAAGCCCCAACTGGGCTGCATTAAGAACACAATTACTGGGTTTGATCCAGCAGGCGGATGCACTGTGCGAGTGAGCATCATCAGTGCGATTGCTGTACCCACAGCGAGCGCGACAGACCACCAATGGGGGCCGAAGGCAAAAAGAAATACAAGGCCAACGAGAGAGCTGATGAAATGGCCAGCAACTACATTTCTTGGTTGAGAAAACGGCACGTCAGGATAGCCAAAAACTAGGACACATGATGCGCCAAACGACCCAAGCACCAAAGCAACTGAAAGGAAATCATTCAGTGAGGCAACGGCGGCAATGGCCAAAAATCCGCCCAACCACGCAAGCGCAACCGCTTTTGTTGATGGCTGAGGAGGTAGCGGTGCGTTGTCGCCTTTCAGTTTGCTTAGAAAAGACATGGTAACTCCCTAATTGTAAATTATTGTTTGAGATAATTGGCTGACATCATCATTGAAACCTATGTTATTAAAATTGTAACATCGATGAACATTTTCGTTAGTATGCGTAACTTGCGTAGGGTAGGGTTTTCACTCAGCATAAGAAGCTTGTTTATAAGCGACTATATTCTGTGGGGAAGCCAAATACTGGCTTAACCCCACGCGGTAGTGCAGGTAGTAATATTGCAACGCGTGGGTCAAGTGACCCACCCTACATGGCTACGCGCGACGAGGATAGGTTTTCCCAGTCTGAGCCTCCCATTCAGCAATCTTTTTTTCCATGGCCGGAGCGATTTCCTGTTCAAGTATTTCGCTCATGCTCCTTGCTGTGATAGGAGGGAGCGCCGATTCCGGGGCTGATGGCCCCATCCAGCCACCCATGGTAGGTAAAAAGTTGGAATAGATGATTTCGCCTTTTACAGCGCGAGCAATTTCGACAAGTCTGTCCGCTGGGCTTAAGGGCAGATCACTCAGGTTGGGAATCATCTGAGGCGACTCGAAGGAACCCGCATCAGAAACCGTTGCAACGAGTTTTCCATTGACGATCACCTGGCCAATGGGCTGATACTGATGAGCTTTGGCGTAATTGAAATTGACATTCTCGCGTGCCTTTTCTTGTTGTTCCCTGAGCTTGACCTCATTGATCTGGGCTTCCGTCATTTTTACGGCAATGAGCGGCCTACCTTTGCTCTTCACCATGTCTTCAATGCTATAGACTGGCCCCTCCACTCGATACAGGTCGGTGGTGTTTGGATTGAGGCCATTCACGTTATCAACAGCGAGGCGCTCCTGAGCCGCTTGTGAAATAGTCGTTGTGTCGGCAGTTTTTTCCACTAAAGGGGCGACCGTTTGCCGCTTTAAGAAAAGATTGTCCGTTACCGATGTTGCGAACGTTGCATTGGATTGTTGAATAATCATGATTTTAGCTCTCAGATGAGTGCCAACTGTGTGCCTAAGGTTTGAATTAAAGGGCTGGCTTTAGCCAGTCCTGCTTGAATGATGGGTTAAGCCTCAATAGCTGACACATGCTCTATTGCCTTAAGTGCATTCTGCAAGATGGTATTTTCGCTGTTTAACACTTGCTCCCATGCTGCTTCTTCAGTCTTAGCTGCTTTATGAAGGTGAACAAAATTTCTGACTTCATGAATTGAAGTAATTTCATTCCAAATTACTTCAACGTCGCGGCGTGGTAGGCCATTCTCTTGCCACGCATGAATTACATTACCAAACGTACGGCGTTTTTGGTCTGCATTAAGGGGGTAGTTTCTTGCCTCAGCAAGAGCTCTTAGTGCGGCTTCTAATATTGACGCAGCAATTAAAACAGCAGCCTTAACTGCACCAGCTCTAACGGAAAAGCTTAGTTCATATTTGTAGGGTGGGTTGGAAATCTCGCCTGCTCGTGTATGCCTGAGATTCTTTAGCATATATAAATGAAAGCATAAGTATTGCTCTTCTGCGGCTATTGCATACTGCACTTCTGGGTTTTTCAGATGTTGCCATTTAAAAGCCGCTACAGCCTTAAGGGGTTGAATCTCAAATGTTGGATCATGGAAAAAGAAATCAGCGGCCATATTATTTTAGAGGCTTAACGATAAGTAGACATGCTATTTGAGGTGAAACTTTGCGTCAATGGATATTTATTCTGATGAAAATGGTATGAGTTTCTAATTAAAATCATATGGTTATTAATAATTAGTACATCCTAAAGTAGGTTTCATATGCATCAATCAATAATCACAATGTAATTGTATGTTGATGCTGACGCAACTGATGAGTATCAAATAAAAAGCCCAGCAAGTTAATTTGCTGGGCTTTTAGTCATTCAAGCGAACAACTACTTATAAAACAGCTAATGCTGCTTCGTAGTTAGGTTCGTCAGCAATTTCTGCCACTAATTCACTGTGTAGCACCTTATTGTTTTCATCCAATACTACAACAGCGCGTGCTGTTAAGCCTGCTAAGCTGCTGTCGGTAATGAATACGCCATAGTCTGATGCAAATTTAGCTGTGTCACGGAATGTAGATAAGGTCACTACATTCTCAATACCTTCTGCACCGCAAAAACGGCTTTGTGCGAAAGGTAAGTCAGCAGAGATACATAACACAACAGTGTTGGCGACGCTGCTCGCTTTTTGGTTGAATGTACGTACTGATGTTGCGCAAGTAGGGGTATCGATACTTGGGAAAATGTTTAATACTTTGCGTTTACCAGAGTATGCGTCTAGTGAAACTAATTCACGTTTTGCATTAGCGAGTGCAAAGTTAGGGGCTGTTTGGCCTGCTTGTGGAAGGTTGCCACCAACATTAACTGGGTTGCCTTTTAGGGTCACGGTTGCCATGCTAAATTCTCCTTGTGTATAAAGGGGCTAACTCTATCGTTTATAGCGCAAGCAATCAACCATAACACTAGTGTGGGTTAGGTTGGTGCTTGTTTATATTCACTATTTATTTTATGGTAACTAGCTGTCTGTTTATACAAGCTTGTTAAACCATTCTTTTTCAAGCGGACAGAGTGATTTAAGCGAGTAGATCTTCACTTAAATAACCAATCGTCATGGTTTGGTTGTGCAGTACACTGTCGCTAGTATCTGGTCTTGGTGCAAACTCGCCGTATGAATAAAAGCCAGTAATCGCTGTTTGACCACCTAAAATCTGCTGTACTAGCTTCACTTCGTCGGTTACCAGTTCCGCCATTACGCCTTTACGACCAACACAACTCACGCAAATAGCCAAGCCTGTTTGGTTGACATTGGTATGGTTAGAGACTAAGTGTGCAGCATCTCCAGCGCCTTCCACTAATCTGTCGTGGGTTGATTGGCAGAAGCGCACGGTCTCACCTTCATTGACATTGCCTGCAAAGGTGAGGCTATTGTTTTTTGGATCTATTGCTAGCAATGTACGAATTTTTTCAATATCGCGTTTGCCATCTTCAATAATGGCAAATGGGAAATTTAAACCACTACCAGGTAGGCCTTTAGCTGAGTGTGATCCAATATACATGTTGTATAAGGGGAGCGCTGGTTTTCCATCAAGTTCAAGTACAACGTTTTTGTCAGACTTAGTGACTTTGCGAGGTGGACCATAAGGTTTCCAGCCTAGGCCAACGCCTGTTGCAGCAATTAAGCTGTTGCCATATAAGCCAACGGCAATAACTAGGCCGTCTGAAACAGTGTCATTAAATAGCTGTACTGTTTTACTGAAGTTAAAACCATCACCAGCCATACCTCCCATAATCGGCGTTTCGCCAAGTTCACTTTTAAAGCCTTCTAGTAATTCGGAGCCATTTACATTTAAACCATCAGAGTAGACCAGCACAGCTTTTAAGCTATCTGACTTTAGTTGTTTGGCTAACGTAACAGCTGTTTCAAATGAGTTTTGCATACCAGTCATTTTGGTATGCGTCACGCGTTGTACCGTTTTTTCCCACAGGATAGCGGTAATTTGCAGGCTATCATCATAAACGCCAGTGGCCGTGATTTCGCCAGAGGTAGAACAGCCGATGATTTGTGCTGTCGGGTAGCGCGTTTTTAATATGCTTTGTAACTTTGCTTCACCAAAACGTTTTACCGATCCAAATACCAGTACCAAATTTGCCGATGGTAAAGGTGACGTAGAGGATAAATCCTTGAGTGTCATTTTAGATGTTAATGATTCTTGCCTAATTATCATGCTTACCCCTTGGTGAACTGCATTTCCCGTTAAATCTTTAATTGTTGCGCTAGTTATGTTGCGCTAGATTTTTATTTATTATAAATTGTAACCATCAATTGTAATTATTTGTAATTTTATTATAGACTACCCTAAAGAGTGGTTGAAATAAATATTATTATTATTTTGAATAATATTCTAAATAGTATTGCTTATTAAGACAGACTATATATAAAATGAAGCACAACAAGTGCAAAAAAGCTAATTAAAGCAGTGATGCATATAAAATAAAGGAGCTTACTGGTGACCCAGGAAAAGCCGTATCAGGAAAAGCTGACGTTAGATCAGCTATCAACAGTCAAGGTGATGGTCATAGATGATAGCAATACGATTCGTCGTAGTGCTGAGATTTTTCTTAAAGCCTCTGGTTGCCAAGTCATTCTTGCAGAAGATGGTTTTGATGCATTAGCGAAAATATCTAATGAGAATCCTGATTTGATTTTTGTTGATATTATGATGCCTAGGCTTGATGGCTATCAGACTTGTTCCCTCATTAAAAGAAATGCGCGTTATAAAACAACGCCTGTCATTATGCTATCTAGCAAAGATGGCTTGTTTGACCGTGCCCGCGGTCGTATGGTCGGTTCAGACCAGTACCTTACCAAACCCTTTACCCAAGATACATTGATAGAAGCTGTGCAGATTTACGCTGCTAAAGCTAAAAGTCATCAAAAAGAGGTGGATTGAATATGGGAATACAAACTATTTTAGTCGTCGATGATTCAGCAACGGATCGTTTTTTTCTTACTGAAATGCTAGAAACTGCGGGTTATCGAGTCGTAGGTGCAGAGAGCGGTGAGGAATGTTTAACTAAAGTCAGTGCTAATCCACCAGATCTTGTGTTGTGCGATGTAGTGATGCCTGGGTTGACAGGTTTTCAGGTGACACGCACGCTAACAAAAAACCCTGCAACTGCTCATATTCCTGTTGTTTTGTGTACTGGTAAGTCGCAGGCGACTGATTTGGCTTGGGCATTGAAAATGGGGGCGAAAGCCTGCGTTACAAAACCAGTGGTTGAGGCTGATTTGTTAGCATTAATTAAAACGATTGAGTAATCAGGGCTTGAGTTTCTGGATTTAAGTAATGGATTTTTTTTATTTTAACGGCATTGATTGGGATTAATAATTAACCGTGGCACAAACTTCTAATTTACGTGAGTTTCAAGAGGCTATTCTTTCTAAGCTTAAGGATGCTGCGAGCCAAGTTGGTGGGGAGTCTTTGTCTCGTTTAGGTGTTAATGTTGGCGATAAAAGATTTTTAATTAATCTACAAGACGTAAAAGAAGTATTGTCTGTGCCGCCTTTGCAATTGGTGCCATTCACTAAAGCATGGTTTTTGGGTGTTGCAAACGTCCGTGGTAATTTATATAGCATTTCGGATTTAGCTCAGTTTATGGGAATGCCAGCAACACTTAAATCTGTTAATAATCGTATTTTATTACTCAGTACTGAATCTACAGAGCAGGTAGCCTTGTTGGTAGATAGTTTAATTGGTTTACGTAGCATTCAGGCTATGCAGGTTCAGCCTGCTGAACAGGATGCTAGTTTTTTTAGCATGAATGCTTACATTGATACAGAGGGTAATGATTGGTTGGAGTTGGATGTAGAAGCGCTTGTACAAAATAAAAGCTTTGTTCAGCCAACGTATTAACTTATTAATCGGTGTTTAATCAACCATATAGATAAAGTAATAGATGTTTGGTCAATTAAAGTTGTTAAGTAGGCATAATAAATTTAGAAATCGGGGTTAACAATGGCATTAAATCTTGCAGCGATAAAAAGCCTGCCACCACAAATGGGATCTTTGATAGGTGGTTTCTTTAGTAATGTTAAAGAAAAAATTTCTAATTTATCTGTTTCTAAGAAAAGTACAGATGATTCAACAGGCATTAGTGCCGGTTACCGCCAGCTTTTCTTGCAGATTGTGGCGTTTATTTTGTTTGCCTTGTTGAGCTTCTGGGTAATTAACCAAGTTCGCGTTAATGGCCCTATTTATAACATACTAGATACTTATGAAAAACTGACTGCGGACACTAATCCTCCGCCAATGTTTCCACTAGATGCGTTCGCGTCATATAACGAGGCTTATGTTGCATCTACCAGTTTTAATAATCAAAAGCGTGATAATGCCTTAGCAAATGCGGCAAAAAGTGAGGCCTTGTTCAAGGAGCGCTCTGAGTATTGGCGTAAAAATTTAAATAATGAAAAATTAGCAGCGCCTTTGGAGGCTGTGATTAGTGCTGGCGAGAACTTTTTTGAAGTAGCTAATAAGCGTTATATTCCAGCTTTGCCATTGGGCACAGTTGCAGCTTCAGCACCACTGCTAGACTTAACAGCAGCTTTTGAGTCATCTAAACAAGCAGGTAACACTTTTACGTTAGCGATTGCTAAAGAAAACAAGGCGTTGATTGAGTCACAAACTAGATTTATTCAGTTTGTATTGATTGGCCTGTTGTTGCTAGGTTTGGTCTTGCTTACTTTGATGTATTTTTTTGGTAAAAAACAAACAGTACAATCCATGACTTTGACGACTCAGCTCGCGAAAGAGGGCCAAGAAAACCAAGAGGCCGTATTACAATTGCTAGATGAGATGGGTGACTTAGCTGATGGTGACTTAACAGTAAAAGCGGAAGTACGTGACAATATTGCAGGTGCGATTGCCGACTCTATTAACTATACAATTGATAGTTTGCGAGACCTTGTTGTTGAGATTAACCGTGCAACTGAGCAAGTGACTTCTGCGACTTCTGTCGCGCAAGGAACTTCAGAGCAGTTGCTGACTGCGGCGGAGACACAGGCGTCACAAATTACACAAACTACACAAGCTGTTAACGATATGACGCGCTCTATCTTGCAAGTGTCTAGTAACGCGGAACAAGCTTCTCAGGTGGCGCAACGTTCATTAGAAGCGGCTATTCAAGGTTCGCAAGCGGTACAGAATACTATTTCAGGGATGAATGAGATTCGTACTCAGATTCAAGAAACTTCTAAACGTATTAAACGTTTGGGCGAAAGCTCACAAGAGATTAGTGAGATTGTTGAGCTGATTTCAGACATTACTGAACAAACTAACATTCTCGCGTTGAATGCTGCTATTCAGGCAGCGTCTGCGGGTGAAGCTGGTCGTGGTTTTACAGTGGTTGCAGAGGAGGTTCAACGCTTGGCGGAACGTTCATCTGAAGCGACCAAACAGATTAGTGCAATTGTGAAAACGATTCAGACAGATACGCATGGTGCGGTGGCGGCGATGGAGAAAAGTACCGAGGGTGTAGTTGAGGGGGCGCGTGTTGCAGATGCTGCCGGGCAGGCACTGAATGAGATTGAGTCTGTTACTACTAATCTTGCACGATTGATTCAATCTATTTCTGCTGCAACTAGTGCGCAAACGGAGTCTGCCACTACCGTTGCAAATAACATGCAGATGATTCAAGAAATTACGACTCAGACCACAGAAGGTACAAAACTTACGGCTGAGTCAGTGGGGCAGCTCACATCGTTGGCAGAGGAATTACGTGATTCAGTGGCTGGTTTTAAACTCTAGACATTTAGTATCTACGCGGAAGTTTAATTTTTAGCATAAGACACATAAAACGCCATGAAAAACTACAAACTGAAAATGGAAGTAAATAATGCCTGAAGCATTTGATACTGGCCCATTGTCTTGGGTTAAAGATGAAATTGATCAGTCGCTGAAAAAAGTGCTGGAAAGCTTTAACGAGGTTAATCAAACCCCAAGTGAGTTTGCTAGCTTAAGATTTACTATTGCCCATTTATACCAAGTGAGTGGTGCACTTGATATGGTAGGTTTGGAAGGGTGTAAACGTTATTGCCATGAGTTAGAAAAGTTAGCAGATAGTTTAGCGAAACAGTTGATTCCAGTGACTCAAGAGGTAATGGAGTCTCTCATTGTTGCGGTTGAGGCCTTGTCTAAATATTTGCAAGATCTGCTTAATGGTGAGCCCGATCAACCAATCAGGCTATACAAGCCACTCAAACCTATCGTTGAGGCACAAGGGGAAGCATTAGATGAGAGTGAGTTATTTTTCCCTGATGTAGATAGTAGCGCGCCAAAAAGCCTACCGAGTAACCCGATTGAAGAGTCATCTATCCCAATTTTTGTATCAGAGCAAAGAGCGGCATTTCAAAAATCTTTATTGGATTGGTTGCGCACAAAAGATCCTGTAGCGCTGGATGGCATGCGTACAGCTGTGATTAAAGTTCAAGAGGTCCAATCTAGAAACGCCCCGAAAACACTCTGGTGGACAGCTTCGGCGTTTACTGATGCCTTAGCACAAGAAAAAGTCGCAGAAAATCCAGGTGCCAAAAAACTTTGCAGTAAATTAGATAGGCAATTACGCAATGTAGCGATGGGTGATGCGAAAGTGCCATCCCGGCTACTACGCGATTTACTTTACTATGTTGCCATCAGTGACAGAAGTACTGAAACTATTTCTGCTGTTAAAAATACGTTTGAATTAGACGCTGCTTTGCCTTCTGAAACTCAAGTGGTAGAAGCTACTAGCTCAAATGCGGCAGAACAGGCAGCATTAGCACAGCTGGTTGCTGACATTCCTACATTGAAAGACTTATGGGCTAGCATTAGTTTAAGTGATGTATTGGTTAGCGCTAATGACTTAGCTGCACTAGTAAGTAAATTTGAACATATTCAGAACACTGTTCAGCAAGGTATTAATCATGGAGGCGTTGTTAATTTATTTAATGCAACGCATCAAACTGTAGCTACCTTGCAAAATGATGTTGCTAAGTTAAATGATGCTTCATTTATTGAGGTTGCAGCCTCATTGAATTTGCTTGAGTCAAGTTGCGACCATTATCATCAGTTAGATGCTGAGGCTGGTCAAAAAATTACTACGCAAATTTCACGTCTAAATGCAGTCATGCATGGAGAGGCGTTGACACCAGCAGTTGATGCCTTTGCGACGACTCAACATGATGCTTCTTTAGTTGAGGCTGTTGCTAAACAAGTGCTGGCAGCATTGGCAATTGTAGAAAAATCGTTGGATACTTTCTTTAGAAATCCAGAAAGTATCAGTGAGTTAGGTGAAGCCAGTAAATCTTTACAACAAATCTCAGCAGCATTTGATATGTTGGAAATGTCTGTGCCGAAATCCATCGCGCAGTTAAGTGGCGCTTTTGTGGACCACTTTAGAGATAACAACAATCAAACCAGTAAAAATAACAAAGATCAACAATCAGTTTTTGAGCTAATTGCTGAAAACTTGAGTATGTTAGGTTTGTACGCAGAAGAGTTGCCTCATGTTCACGCAGAGTCTGAGCATGCTTTGTCCGAGGCTTTGTTGCGTTTAGAGCAAGCAGCTGCTTCATTAGGGCTGAGTGTCGCTAATGATGTGTTAGCCGTTGATCTCTCTTCAATAGATTTGAATTTAACTGATGATGAGGCGGCGGTGACGTCCATTCAGCCAGCTATCACACCTGTACTAGAAATTGAGCGTGTTGTAGATGAAGTGACTGATCAGGCGTTTGATGCTGAGCTTCTTGATATTTTCTTAACCGAGGCGGAGGAAGTGCTCGCGTCATTGGCCCAAAATCTACAAGCCTTACGCGTTAATGCAACAGACAGCGAAGCTTTTGTTGAGGTGCGAAGGGCGTACCATACCCTCAAAGGTAGTGGGCGTACAGTTGGGCTGTTAGGCATGGGTGAAGTAGCATGGGCTGTAGAAAATCTGCTTAATATTGTCTTAGATCGCAAAACGTTTCCTACGCCAGCAATTTTAGCTTTTGTTGAAAAAGTCAGTGCTGAGTTTGCAACGTGGGTAGCCATGTTGCAGCAGCACCAGAAAGTGAGTTTAACGCCGGCTCCATTCCAGCAGCAAGCAATTGAATTAGCATCTGAGCTTGAACAAGCATTAGCTAGCACTCAGCCTAAAGTGCAAAAAGAAGAAGTGTTAATTGGCGGCACACGTAAATTAAGCAAAGCATTCTTCAATATCTTTTTAGGAGAGGCTCAGCAACACTTGCAAGCCCTTGTCGATGCGCAGTCCATGTTAGTCGTTGATTCTGCTGAATTACCTACACCAGAGAGTTGCCGTGCAGCACATACGTTAGGTAGTAACGCATTGACTGCAGGATTTAAGGCAATAGGTGACTTAGCTCGTGCTTTAGAGCACTGGTTAGATGAACATCACAGTGTTTGGACATCTCAACACATTTCTCTTTATGGCAATGTGGTTAAGGCCTTAGCGGATGGTTTGGAAAAAGCAAAAGCATTAAAAAACCCGAGGTCTTCACGTGCGTTGATTGTTGCGCTGAGTGAATCAACGGCTGCAATGCAAGCTTCTGCGGCACAATTAGCAGAAGCAGCTGTGTTAGAGGTCGAAAAAGCTGAGAATTCTAAGAAAAAATCAAAAACAAGGTCTAAAGCCAAAGCGAGTCAGATAACACCAATCATTGATGAAGAACATGTTCCTGAGCAAGCTAAAGAGTTAGCAGAGTTGGTAATTGATGGCGATGCTTTATTAGCTGCGGAACAGGCATTGCAGCGTAAAGATGCCATCGTTAATGATGAGTTGCTTGCCTTGTTTGTTGAAGAAGCTCGTGAGTTGATTCCTCAAATTGGCAAAGATTTAAGAGGTTGGCGCACTAATCCAAAAGAAGCTGAATATCCCGACTCATTGCAACGTGCGTTACATACCTTAAAAGGTAGTGCGCGTATGGCAGGGCAGGCGGTAATTGGTGATAGCGTACATGGAATGGAAGACCATGTGATTCGTGCATTGAGACATCAAGTAACGTCCGATGATTTTGATGCCATGTTTCTTGAGTTCGACCGTATTGGCTACATGTTAGAAGATATTGTTGGTGATATGGGGTTGGCTAAAAATTCGCCCACTCAAGCTAAAACAGCCACACCAAAATCCACAAGGCAGAGCGAGCGTAAAACGCAATTCTTGCGTATGCGCGCTGATGTATTAGATAGGCTGATTAATGAAGCGGGTGAGGTTTCTATCATGCGTTCTCGCATGGACAGGGAAATGCAAAACTTCAAGCAGTCATCCACTGATTTGACTGATAGTATTAGCAGATTGCGTAGCTATCTACGCGAGTTGGAGATTGAAGCGGAAACGCAGTTGCAATCCCGCATGAGTTTGCTGCAAGAGGCGAATGAGACATTTGACCCATTAGAGTTTGACCGATTTACGCGCTTACAAGAGCTTACCCGTATGATGGCGGAGAGTGTAAACGACGTGGCGACCATTCAGCATGGTTTGCTACTGAATCTCGATCAAACCGATGCCGCATTGCAACAACAGAACCGCATGAATCGTGAATTGCAACAAGGTTTGATGAGCGTCCGTATGTTGCCGTTTTCAACTATTTCTGAGCGTTTGCAGCGTATCGTACGCCAAACAGCTAGAGAGTTGAATAAACGCGTTGAAATGACTATCGAAGGCGAAACTATTGAGCTCGATCGTGGTGTGTTGGACAAAATGGGCGCACCATTAGAGCATCTGTTACGTAACGCTGTTGCACATGGGCTTGAGTCAGCGGCTGAGCGTGTGAAGCTAGGTAAATCTGAGGTAGGCCATATTAGGCTGAAAGTAAGCTTAGAAAATGATGAGATTACACTCGTTATTACGGATGACGGTGCTGGCGTTAATCTAGCTAAAGTGAAACAAAAGGCGATAGAAAAGGGTTTATTTAGTGCTGATCAGGAAGTATCTGACCAAGCGTTGATGACCATTATTTTTGAGCCAGGATTTTCTACTGCGGATACCGTGTCTCAGATTGCAGGGCGCGGTGTAGGGTTAGATGCTGTGCGTAGTGATATTGCAGCTTTAGGTGGACGTATTGATGTCAGCAATGCATCAGGCTTGGGTGCAATGTTCAATATTTATTTGCCTGTGACGTTGTCTGTTGCGCAAGTGGTGCTTGCCCGTGTTGGTAATCAAACTTATGCGATTCCATCTGTGATGGTTGAGCAGGTACAAAAGCTTAAATCAATTGATTTGAGTGATGCCTATAACGCAAATAAGATTACTTGGGCAGGCAGAGAGTACCCGTTACATTTCTTGTCAAAACTAGTTGGTGATGTTGATCACGTTGCGCAAGCGCATACTTATACGCCTGTCGTTTTGTTACGCAGTGGTGCTTATCGTACGGCGTTGCATGTGGATGAGTTGATTGGTAACCAAGAGGTGGTGATGAAGCCTATGGGAACCCAATTAGCACACGTGCCAGGTATGATTGGCGCAACCGTAATGGGCGATGGTGCTATTATTCTGGTGATTAACCCAGTGTTGCTGGCAAACAGGGAAGCGTTATCTAGCGGTGCAATCAAAGTCACCAATGTGGCGCCCGTGGTTGAACAGCTGAAGAAAGTTGCATTGGTTGTTGATGACTCACTTACTATGCGTAAAGTACTTTCTCGCGTACTAGAGCGTGATGGATTTGAAGTTGTTACGGCCAATGATGGTATGGATGCGATTCAAAAACTGCAGCAAATATCTCCTGCCATTATTTTGACCGATATCGAAATGCCACGTATGGATGGCTTTGAGTTCTCGCGTTATGTGAGGGATAACGAACTGACTTCTCGTACACCTTTAATTATTATTAGCTCACGTACGGCAGAGAAACATCGTAATGTGGCAACTGAAATTGGCGTCGATGCTTTCTTAGGTAAGCCAGTACAAGATGATGTGTTGATTGAGCAAGTCCACGCTTTACTGCATCATTAAAAATCGCATTATTGATAGCGGCTAGCGTGGCACGGATGGTTATTAACTCCACGCTAGTTCCACTGCAGTTGTGGACTAACTAGTTATTAAAAGTGATTTTTTAGCAAGTGCTCAATGTAACATTTAGCACAATTTATTTATCGTTTTTAGTGGCGACATTGCTTACAACGATACCCATCAATAAGGTAAAATTGCCTTATGCTACAAACGACACCAACCCCTTCAGTTTCTCCTAGTTTTGTCCATTTGCGTTGCCACAGCGAGTATTCTATTGTTGATGGCATTGTGCGAATTGATGACTACGTCAAGCAGGCGGTGAGTGACCAAATGCCAGCGCTTGCATTAACTGATTTAAGTAACTTGTTTGGTGCAATCAAATTTTATAAAACAGCTCGGGGTAAAGGTGTTAAGCCTATTATTGGCTGTGATATTTGGCTTGAAAATGAGGATAACCGAGAGCAACCTTCACGTTTATTGTTGCTGTGTCAGTCTCATGCCGGATACTTAAATTTATGTCATTTGTTAAGTCGTGCTTACTTAACCAATCAATATCGTGGTCGTGCGGAATTCAAACGCGCTTGGTTTGCAGAGGCTGGTACTGAGGGGTTGCTACTATTATCTGGAGGCCTTGCTGGCGATGTGGGTCAAGCCTGTACGCAGGGTAATTTGGGGCTAGCTAAAAAGCTTGCCAACCAATGGCAACAATTATTTCCAGAACGATTTTATTTAGAAGTGCAGCGCATCGCCACTGATGCAAGCAAAGCAACCGAAGAGCAGTATATTCAGCATGTACGTCATATTGCACATGAGCTAAGCTTACCAATTGTTGCTACACATCCCATACAATTTTCTACGCCAGATGATTACCGTGCACACGAGGCAAGAACGTGTATTGCAGAAGGCTATGTGCTTGCAGATAAAAGGCGTCCGCAGAACTTCACTACCGAGCAGTACTTTAAAAGGCAGGCAGATATTGCAGCACTTTTTGCTGATATGCCAGAAGCACTTAGCAATAGTGTGGAAATTGCCAAGCGTTGCAATTTAAACCTCACATTGGGTAAAAATTACTTACCTCAGTTTCCAACCCCTAATAATGAAAGCTTGAATGATTATTTAATTTCAGAAGCGCGTTTAGGGTTAGCAAAGCGATTAGAAGTGCTATTCCCAGATGAGCAAATTCGCGCTAGCAAACAAGATGCCTACTCAGCAAGGTTGGACTTTGAAACTAATGTGATTAACCAGATGGGTTTCGCTGGTTATTTCTTAATCGTCGCTGACTTCATTAACTGGGCCAAAAATAATGGCGTACCGGTAGGGCCAGGTCGGGGTTCTGGTGCGGGCTCTGTCGTTGCGTATAGTTTAGGCATTACTGACCTAGATCCACTAGAGTATAACTTACTGTTCGAGCGGTTCTTAAATCCCGACCGCGTTTCCATGCCTGACTTTGATATCGACTTCTGTCAGGAAGGTCGCGACCGTGTGATTGACTACGTGAAACAGAAGTATGGGATTGATGCTGTTTCACAGATCGCCACCTTCGGTACCATGGCGGCAAAGGCCGTGATTCGCGATGTTGGGCGCGTATTGGATTTGCCCTTTAACTTTGTAGATGGCATTGCAAAACTAATTCCGCTAGAACTTGGCATTACACTGTCTGATGCTTTAGAAAAAGAGCCACAATTGGCAGAGCGTCGTGAGAGTGAAGAGGAGGTCAAAGAGCTTCTTGAACTTGCGCTAAGACTAGAAGGTTTAGTACGTAATATCGGTATGCATGCGGGCGGTGTGTTAATTTCTCCCAGTAAGATTGCAGATTTCTCACCAGTGTATTGTCAGCCTGACGGTGCAAGTTTGGTTAGCCAGTATGATAAAGATGACGTTGAAGCTGTAGGGCTGGTTAAGTTCGACTTTTTAGGATTACGTACCCTTACCATCTTAGATATGGCATTGGAAAATGCCAATAAACAGCGTGCTGGTAACAATTTACCGCCATTATCATTTGAAACCTTGCCTATTAACGATAAGCCAACGTTTCAACTATTAAAAACTGCCAATACGACAGCCGTATTCCAGCTAGAGTCACGTGGCATGAAAGACATGCTTAAACAGGCGATGCCAGATTGCTTTGAAGATATTATCGCCTTGGTAGCATTGTATCGTCCGGGTCCGATGGATTTGATTCCTGATTACTGCCGACGTAAGCACGGTAAGCAGCGTGTAGAGTACCCGCATCCGCTGACTGAGCCGATTTTGAAAGAAACCTACGGGATTGCGGTTTACCAAGAGCAGGTGATGCAGATTGCACAGGTGGTGGCGGGTTATAGTCTGGGTGGTGCGGACTTGCTGCGTCGTGCGATGGGTAAAAAGAAAAAAGAAGAGATGGATGCCCAGCGTAAGATATTTACTGAGGGTGCAACCAAAAACAACATGACTGAGCAACAGGCCAGTGATTTGTTTGACTTGCTTGAAAAGTTTGCAGGGTATGGTTTTAATAAGTCTCACGCTGCAGCCTACGCGCTCGTTGCTTACCATACGGCTTTTCTTAAAACACATTACCCGGCAGCGTTCTTAGCAGCGACGATGTCTGCCGACATGAATAACACAGACAGTGTTCACATATTTTATGATGATTGTGCGCCGAATCAGGTTGAGGTATTGCCACCTGATGTCAATGAAAGTGAATTCAAATTTAAGCCTATTAGTAAGAACCAAATCTTGTATGGTTTGGGTGCAGTGAAAGGCACAGGTGCTGCCGCGATTGATGTGATTTTAGAAGCGCGTAGAAAAGATGGCCCATTTACGAGCTTATTTGATTTTTGCAGCCGTTTAGATTTACGTAAGGTGAATAGGCGCGTTATTGAGTCTCTGATTAGAGCCGGTGCATTTGATAAACTTGAGCCTAATCGACATGCATTATTAGCAGGGGTTGCTTTAGCGATTAGTGCGGCTGAGCAAACGAATGCCAATAGTAATCAGAATAGTTTGTTTGGTGAGGCATCTGACCAATCTGTACATGTATTACCTAGCGTTTCACCGTGGCCTGAGCAACAGCGCTTGCAGGAAGAAAAGGCAGCGCTTGGCTTTTATTTTAGCGGCCATCCATATTGGTCATATCAGAAAGATTTAAGCCAGTTCATCAGTACAACGTTGGCAAATTTAGCGCCTAAAGATCAGCCTCAGCTATTGGCCGGGATTGTTTCAGGTGTGCGTAATCGTATGACTGCGCGCGGTAAAATGGCAATAGTGGGTTTGGATGATGGCACAACCAGAATTGAAGTGGTGGTTGGCAATGATTTATTGAATCAATCGCAACAACTGTTAAAAGATGACCAGTTGGTGATTGTGGAAGGCCGAGTGAGTCACGATGAATTTTCTGGTGGTGTTCGTGTGAATGCTAGAAAGCTATATGACCTTTCTGCATTGAGAAATAGCCGCGCCAGCTTTTTAAAAATCATGTGTAATGGTCAATCTGATGCGCTTAAATTAAAGACACTATTAAAGCCTTATTGTGTCAGCGCTTCAGATGAATACCGTGGATGCCCGATTAAAATTGAGTACCATAATCAAACCAGTAAAGTCGAACTCATGCTAGGTAATGATTGGCGAGTGGATTTACATGATGAGCTGATTATGAGTTTAACCGAATGGTTGAGTAAGAATAACGTAAAAATCCTATATAATTAGCGCATTGTGGATATTGCGATATCAGTGGTCTGAAAGCCTCTGAGATTTAACGGTTTTATGCAAACTTAGCGATTCTTTAATGTGTTTGCTAAGCATGCAGACATACACCTAGCAAGATAAATAGGCATAATTGAATCAGATAATTTGAGACAAAATACAACGATATGAAAATTACTTATTTAGATTTCGAACAGCCAATCGCTCAATTAGAAGCGAAAATCGAGAGTCTGCGTTCATCACATGATGATCACGATAACTTAGATATCTCAAAAGAACTGACAGCATTGGAAAAGAAAAACAAAAAATTGTCTGAAGATATTTATGGCAACCTAACTGCTTGGCAGATTTCTCAGTTGGCACGTCATCCACAGCGTCCGTACACATTGGACTATATTCAGGCTCTATTTACAGATTTTGAAGAGTTGCATGGCGACCGTGCATTCTCTGACGACCCTGCGATTGTCGGTGGTATTGCTAGGTTTGAAGGCCAGCCAGTGATGGTGATTGGGCATCAAAAGGGCCGAGATATCAAAGAGCGTCAATACCGTAACTTTGGTATGCCACGTCCTGAAGGGTATCGCAAGGCTTTGCGTTTATTCCGCTTAGCGGAAAAATTCAATATACCAATCATCACGCTCATTGATACCCCAGGTGCATATCCTGGTATTGGTGCAGAAGAGCGTGGACAATCTGAAGCCATTGCACGTAACTTGTACGTCATGGCTGAGCTTAAAACACCTATTATCGGCGTGATTATTGGCGAAGGTGGTTCTGGTGGTGCGTTGGCCTTGGGTGTTGTTGATCAGCTATTGATGTTGCAATATGGCACTTACTCAGTGATTTCACCAGAAGGCTGCGCTTCTATTTTATACAAGAGTGCAGACAAAGCTTCTATCGCCGCTGAAGCGCTTGCCATTACTGCGGATAAACTGAAAGCATTGGGGTTGGTCGATAAAATCGTACCTGAGCCGATGGGCGGTGCACATCGTGCACCAGAAGAAATGATGGCGTCATTAAGAGCAGCGCTCAAAGAAGAGTTGACTCGCTATAAATCTAAATCAATTAAAACATTATTAGTGAGCCGTTATGAGCGCTTAATGAGCTATGGTAAATTCAAAGAAGTTGCTGAAAAGTAACGCTTCTATCAAAAGGGCTGGTAAGCAAGTGTTAGCAAGCCAGCCTGTTTCAAGTGAACTTCACCCCTTACTATCCGAACTACATTCTTTTTTTACTCAACACTTAACTGCTGATGAAAGCTCATTAGCATCATCGCCAGTATCTAAGCTGTTGCTGGCACTAAGTGGTGGTTTAGACTCTTCAGTATTGTTACATTTATTGGTTTCGCTGAAGCCTATCCTTCGGTTTGAGCTACACGCCTTACATGTGCATCATGGATTAAGTCCTAATGCAGATGCTTGGGCTGCGTTGTGTATGGAGCAGTGTCAGTCACTGGATGTGCCAATTAGAGTGGTGCAGGTTAATGTGGATCAATCCAGTAAGTTAGGTATTGAAGCAGAGGCACGTCAAATGCGCTATCAGGCATTATTTGATGAAAGACTATCTATACAAGCAGATTTTATTGTGACGGCGCATCATCAAGATGATCAGGCAGAAACATTCATTCTGCAGCTGATGCGAGGAGCAGGGGTGAAGGGGCTTAGCAGTATGGCTGAGGTAGATCGTATACGTAGCTTGATTAGGCCATTACTGAGAGTCTCTCGGCAAGCGCTATACGATTACGCTATTCAGAATGAGCTTCAGTGGTGTGATGATGAAAGTAATGACAATACACAATATGAGCGTAATTTTGTGCGTCATGATGTCATGCCTATTTTGCAGGCACGTTACCCGAGTGTGAAATCGGTAATATCAAGAACCGCATCACATCTAGCTGAGGCCAATGCTTTGTTGAATACATTAGCAGAAATAGATGCACAAACTTTGGTGGAGAATGACAGTGTTTGTTTGCAGGGCTTAAGTCAGTTAAGTAACTCGCGTGCTAAGAATCTATTGCGTTGGTGGTTTGCTCAACACTATCTTTCGATGCCTACATCCGATCATTTGGCTGAAATGTTACAGCAGTTATTGAACGCTAAGCCAGATGCTGAACTAAGTATAAAAATTCAGCATTACACACTAAGACGCTATCAGCAAAGAGCTTATCTTTCTATTGAGCAAATCAATGAGCCGTTTGATTTGGTCTGGAATGGTGAAAATGAACTTATTGTACCGAATGGTGGAAAGTTGATTTTCAGGCAAGTTGAGGGCTCAGGATTGGCGCTTAAATTTGGTATGACCAGGCTGAGAATTACTAACCGTAGTGGCGGTGAGCGATTTAAACCAGATGTATTAAGACCAACCAGAACACTTAAACATCTATTACAGGCCGCCAATATCCCACCATGGCAGCGGGATCATTTGCCGTTGATATACTGGCAAGATACTTTAGCATGCGTCCCAGGTGTCGGTGTAGCACATGAGCTAAGAGCATCTAAAAATGAGTTAGGCTTAGACATTACTTGGCAAGCACTAGGCACTTAATATATAAGTCGTCATACATCACTTTTTGATGCAATCAATACTAGATGTTGTTGTGAAGAGTGAAGGTCAAGCGCAGATGTTTTTAGTCATGAATGATAGCTATTAGTGCTATTTCTTAAGTAGCATCTTGAGTTTAGACCAAATATTATCTAGTACTAGTGGTTGAGCAATCGCGTTAGGGTGGAGACCGTCATCTTGAATTAGGTTCGTCTTTGCAGCGATGTTTTCTAGCATAAACGGTACAAGCGGAATTTGGTGCTCTTGGCTGAGTTTTAGGTAGCTCTGGCTAAATAGCTTTGTATATTGAGGGCCATAGTTTGGTGGAATTTTCATCCCCACGAGCAATATCTTCGCACCAGATTTTTTACCTTCTTGAATAATCGTGTTTAAATTAGCGATCATTGATTCGATAGGTAGTCCACGCAGACCATCATTTGCGCCAAGTTCTAAAATGATAATATTAGGCTTTATTTGGCTGAGGGAGTTACGAATACGGCTTGCTCCGCCACTGGTTGTTTCGCCGCTAATGCTCGCGTTGACGACATCATATTGATAATGTTCTGAGACTAGTTTTTGTTGCAGTAACGATGCCCATCCTTTTTGCTGCGGGATACCATAGGCTGCCGATAAACTATCACCATAAATCATTATTTTTGGATTTTCTGCATAAGCGGGTACCGACCATGCAACGAAACTCGAGAAAAACAAACTAAGCAATAAGGTTTTTAATACTAACAATAAACGGAACAACATGAATGCAACAATCTCCAATGATTCAAGCGCAAGACCTGCACTACGAAGTTACTAACCATGATAACCAAATTCGCATATTAAGTGGCCTAAATCTCAGTGTAGTAAATGGCGATCAAATTGCCATTATTGGTAGTTCAGGTTCAGGTAAATCTACATTACTTAGCTTACTTGCTGGTTTGGACGTTCCTACCAGTGGAAGCGTTCAAATTAAAGGTGCTGCATTTAGTGATTTAAATGAAGATGGCCGCGCAGCTGTTCGTGCGAGAGACATGGGTTTTGTGTTTCAGTCATTTCAATTATTACCTGCACTGACGGCATTAGAAAATGTGATGCTACCACTACAGTTAAAAAGTCATCCTAGAGCTGAAATGTTAAGTCTTGAAGCTTTGGATAAAGTGGGACTTAGTCATCGTGTTCAGCATTATCCTAAGCAGCTATCAGGAGGAGAGCAACAACGTGTCGCAATTGCACGTGCTTTTGCGACACAACCCAGTATTTTATTTGCAGATGAGCCTACAGGTAATTTGGATAGTGCAACAGGTCAAATGATTATTGATTTGTTGTTTAACATGAATAAAGAGGCTGGTACTACGTTAGTATTAGTCACGCATGATATCAAGTTGGCTAATCGTTGTAAGCGATTGTTTAAATTAGATAATGGTGTTCTGTTAGAAATGGCGCAAGTATGATACTGGCGGCTAGGTTGGCATGGGCACAAACCATCAGTTTGTGGCGTGCAGGTGCATTAAGGGTATTAATATTTGCACTAATTTTGGCAGTTGCGGCGATTACTGCTGTGAGTTTTTTTACACAAAGAATTGAGTCTGCACTCAATCAGCAGGGCAGTTTGTTAATTGGTGGAGATTTGGCAATTTTAGCTGATCACCCGATACCTGATGCTTTTGCTGATCGTGCCAAACCACAGGCAATTTTAACGACACGTACCTATGAATTTGCCAGTATGGTGATCCATGGTGAGTCTAGCCAATTAGTGGAAATTAAGGCGGTTGAGCCAAACTTTCCTTTGCGGGGGAATTTAACAATAGGTCAGCACGCGAATGATATTGGTCAATCTGTACAGACGGCTCCTCAACGTGGAGAGGTCTGGATAGAGCCAAGGCTAGCAACGCTACTCAATATAAAAGTAGGTGATCAGCTTCAAGTAGGTGAGTTAAGTGTGGCAGTAAGTGCCATTTTGTTACGTGAGCCGTCGCGTGGTGGCAATATGTTTAGCTTTGCACCACGACTAATGATGAATGCTGCTGATTTGCCTGCAACTCAACTTATTCAATATGGTAGCCGTGTGAAGTACCAGCTTTTGTTGGCCTCTAGTCCAGCACAAATTAATCGTTATTCCGAACAAGTTAAACCCATATTGGGCAGAGGCGAGCGAATGGATGATGTTCGTAATGCGCGTCCTGAAATTAAAACTGCCCTAGACAAAGCTCAGCAATTTCTTGGCTTATCTGCCATGGTAAGTGTGGTGTTGGCGATGGTGGCCATGTTGCTATCAAGTCTTCCTTACATCAAACAAAGTTTAAATACATTTGCTTTGATGCGGTGCTTTGGTACGCAGCAAAACACTGTTTTGCAGATATTGACGATTCAAACATTAATTATCGCGTTATCAAGCGCATTAGTTGGTGCGTTGCTTGGATTTTTTGCACAACTAGGATTATCACAATTGGCAGGTAGTTTATTTGTGGAAACATTGCCATCTGTCTCTTTAGCTCCTGTGTTAATAGGATTTTTGGCTAGTATTGGGATGATGGTAGCCGTGGTGCTACCACATGCTTGGCAGATGAGAAATATTTCAGCGATGAATATACTAAGGCGAGAAACCTTAGTACAGCCGCTTACAGCTCAGGCAAAATTTCTACCAGCAGCTTTTGTGATGGTGGCCATGATTTTTTGGCAAGCACGTGATGTATATATTGCAGTTTCAACGATTGTTGCAATGCTCGCATTAAGCTTGATTATATTGGGCTTTGTTTATGGCCTCACTTATGTGGCACAGAAGTTTTTAATGATAACGCCTAAAAGTAGTACCTGGGCATCAATTAATTTAGGGATACAAGGCTTAAAGCGACGGCTAGGATTGTCCACTGTGCAAATGATAGGGTTCTGTATGGGGCTGATGGTCATTATGCTACTCACGTTGATACGAGGTGATTTAATTCGTAACTGGCAAGCCTCTTTGCCAGAGGGGGCACCTAATCGATTTGTGATTAATATTCAACCAGACCAGATTGATCAAGTAAATCAGTTTTTCATTCAACAAAATATTCAAGATGCCGCCATTTTTCCAATGGTTCGTGCGCGATTAGTCAGTAAAAATAAACAGTTAATTAATTCCGTGAAATGGGATGATGAGCGTGCAAAAAGATTAGCTGAGCGTGAGTTTAATTTGTCATGGGCTGCGCAAATGCAAAGTGACAATAAGCTACTTGCTGGGCGCTGGTGGCAAGAAAATGAGTATGGAAAGCCATTGATCTCACTTGAAGAGGGGTTAGCTAAAAGCCTTAATATTCATGTTGGAGATCAACTGCTTTTTGATGTCGCAGGTAGTCCATTAACACTCACCGTCACAAGCTTAAGAAAAGTGGAGTGGGATACGATGCGTGCTAATTTCTTTGCAGTGACACCGCCAGGAGTGTTAGACACTTATGCTGCTAGCCACATCAGCAGTTTTCATTTGCCGATTGGCGCAGAGGAGTCACTTAATCTACTGGTGAAGCAGCACCCCAATTTAACCGTGATTGATATTGCAGCACTCATGCAACAAGTTCGTGGAATTATGCAAAAAATGAGTCAAGCAATTGAGTATGTTTTTGTATTTAGTTTAATTGTAGGTGTTGCGGTACTCTACGCAGCGCTTGTTGCTACCAGGGAGGAGCGAGTGACAGAAGCAACACTGCTGCGTGTGTTTGGCGCTTCACGCAAACAGGTAAGCATTGCTTATATCGCGGAGTTTGCCTGTATTGGATTTATTTCGGCATTAGTCGCATCAATCGCTGCGAATGGTTTGGCGTATTACATTAGCGTGAACGTTCTCAATATACCGTTTCAGTTTAATTTAAGTTTGGTTGTATTCAGCACATTAGTTGCTGCAAATTTGATTCCACTGGCTGCATGGTTAGGGTTACGTAGTTTTTTGAATATTGCACCTAGGCAGTTACTTAATAGTATGTAATCGAGTTGTATTTTTAATCAAAAACATCTAATAGAAAAACAAAAGCATAGCTAATAAAAAAGGGTTACAGCAAGCTGTAACCCTTTTTTGCTAAGCAATCGTATCTAATGGTGACTGCTTAATTTACATCTAGTAGTTTACTTCTTTGGACCACCAAACTCATAACGAGCACCAATCCAGGCCGCACGTGGAGCACCTGGTAATAGGCCAAGTTGTTTTGATTCAGTGCCATAGGTACCGTCTGCAGCAAACATTGTTTCAGCTAAACGACCACTCACATTGTACTCACGGTCAAAAATGTTGGTGGCTTTAGCAAACGCTTTCCAACCATTACCGATGTTGTACTGTGTATCTAAGTTCACAATGAAATAGCCACTTACTTTGCCGTTTCCTGTAGCACAGCTGGTGTTGTCAGCAACACAAGTTGCACTATTCGCACGATGTTGATTGTTTTCGTTACCCCAAACATAAGCGTTTGAGAACCCGATCACGTTAGTACCAATAGACCATGCTGGCGTTACTGTGTATTGACCACGTAGTTTCAACTGATGTGCTGGAATAGATGGAATTCGATCACCTGGTTTTGCGTAGATCATTGAGTTGCCATCTTCTGATGAATTAGAAGAGCTTACAAATGAAACATCAGAGTCGTAAGTTGCACGAACATAGCTGTAAGAAGCACTCCATTTGAACTTGTCAGCATCACCAGCTAAGCCCATATCAATCCCTTGGCGTTTAGTTCTGCCTACGTTTTTATAGTAGCCTGCACCGTTTGATGAACCAGCCGCCGTAAATTGAATGTCATCATGGTTGATAGCTTGATATAGCCCAGCATTCCAACGAATGTTCTCAGTGAGTAGGCCACGGCCACCAAATTCATAAGTCTTCGCAACTACTTGGTTTAGAGGAGGGTCATCTGCCATTGCTGATGGAAGTAGGCATGGCGCTGCTGGGTTTGAACAGCCTAACTCAATAGATGTAGGTGCACGGCTAGATTCACTATAAGACGTAAAGAACGTTAAATTGTCGTTAGGCGTATGGGTTAATCCTAGTGTTGGGTTTAAGCGAGTATAGCTATCTTTTGCAGTCAAGCTATTTGGATTTGTATCTGAACGAGGTCCTCTTAGCGTATCTACGTTATCAACACGCGTAAAGTTCCAGCTTGCACCACCCGTTAAGTGCCACTGATCATTAAGCGACAATGTATCTGTTGCAAATAAGCGAGCTGTATATTGTTTACCAGTAAGACCTGTTGTTTGTCTTTCTGGTAGCAAACCAGTGCCACCTAAAATAGGAGCCCTAGTGCCGTCAAAAACTACACTACTTTCAACTATACCACCTAAATCATCACCTACGTCAGAGAGGTTCACATGCTCAGATTGTTTGAATCTCATTAACGTGTAGTCGTAACCTGCGCCAACTACAAATTGATTCTTTTTACCCATCCAGTCTTGATCAAATGTCATTTGACCCGTTGCACCATATGTGTCTTGTGTCGTTTTGGATGAGTTAAGTGTAGAGCCAGTTACCTCACAATCGCCTGGCCCAGCACATGAAATACCTGGATAACCATTTAAATCCTCACCGCCCTCAACTTCAGCTTCATATAAATCGCCATTCACAGTATGACGATTAGATTTTCTGTAATACACGTTGCCAGAAAACATTGTGTCTTCATTAATCCAATGTGAACCATTTAACGCTAAGAAGTGTGAGTAGTTGTTGGTAAAGTCTGGGCGAGTATGAATTTGATCACGGTCACCGCTTAGCAAGTTTTCTGGAGCAAAGCCGTTGCCGATCAGATTGTTGTCGGTACCGATATAAGTTAAATCTAACTTAGTCGATTCATTTTGCCAGCCTAATTTACCAAATAATTGGTTGAGGTGAGAAGGTGAGTAATCTCTCCATCCGTCTTCAGTCGTGTGTTGATAGCCGAACATGTAATCCACAGAGCCATCTTTAGATACACCACCAGCCTCAATCAACGCACGTTGACGACCCCAAGAGCCAGCTTCATATTCTAAAGCCATGCCTTGATTATCACGACCACTTTTAGTTTGAATAGCAATCGCGCCGCCTAAAGTATTTAAGCCGAATAATGGGTTTGATCCAGGCACTACTTGCATATTGCCAATCGCAAAACTAGGAATTTTGTCCCAAAGTGTTACATCGCCAAATGGTTCGTTTACACGTACACCATCCACATAAGTAGAAAGGCCTTGAGCATTACCTAATAAAGAAGAGGCGGAATAACCACGGAAGTTAATTTCCGGTTGCCATGGGTTACCAGACATATCTGACACTGTCACGCCCTGCATGTTGTTCATCATGTAATCAGCGATTGAAACACCAGCTTGATTAGCAACCTCTTTTGGTGAGGCCATTTGAATATTGGCAGGTACTCTATTTAACGGTAAGCCAATACCTGGTAGCGGTGTTGTGCCGTATACCTCAATTTTCTTGATATTAATTGCAGTGTCATCTGCAAGTGCTGGCGTGTTTGCAAAAGCAAGCATCACCGCTACAGATGTAAGTTTCATTAATGGTTTTTTCATTATGTACTTTCGATAAAAATTCTAGGCTATCTTTCATAAAAGATATGCATATCAAGCAAAATATATTCCAATTTAATATTCAATCCGTGTTGGTTAATTCAAGTGATTGAATTAAATTAAATTAAAAAATATGATAACTGTATAGCTAAGTGTTTAACTTAAATTTATGGTTGTAATAAACCAATATTATGGTTGTATATAACCAATTATTGGTTGTAATGAACCAATAATTGGTTGATGATAGTAATCTTTATTTTTAGTATCAAATCATCTCGTTATTTAGGTGGCGTTTTTTATCATCTGTGGTGTTTGGAATGCTTCTTGCTATTCGTTAAGCAAATAAAGAAAATTAATATTTGTATTTCAGGAGTAATCATTGCAATTAGCGCATCTCAACAATACTGAAGCTTCAACATTAGCTAAACAGCAATCAAAGTTATTGATTGTTGAAGATGAGGCTCTTTTTGCCCGCGCTGTGGTGCGTCGTCTGCAAAAGTCTGGCTATGAATGTGCCCATGTAGAAAGCCTACAAGACGCGCGAAATATTGTGAAGCAGTTTACACCAGACATTGTTTTGCTCGATATGCGATTGCCAGACGGTAATGGCTTGGATTTACTTACTGAGTTTGTTGCAAAAGGTGCTGTGGTGATTGTGATGACGGCGCATGGGGAGATTAGCGATGCTGTTAATGCAATGAAGCTAGGTGCCGTTGATTACCTTAAGAAACCAATTGACCTAGAAGAGTTGTTGTTGTCGATCCAAAAGGCTGAAACTGCAGCTATGCAGAGTAAGAGTCTTGATTATTCACGTCAACGCAATACACATGCATCAGAAGGTGTTGAGCTGTTGGGTGATAGCTTAGCAATGCAAAATGTAAAAATGCAAATTAAACGTATTGCTCAGTTAGTATCAAACGACAGCGTTCCACCTACTGTTCTGATAGGTGGTGAAACAGGTACTGGCAAGGATGTTGCGGCACGTTCGTTGCATTTATCTTGTGCAAATAGTGATAAACCATTTGTGCATGTCGATTGTGCATCGTTACCAGCTGAGTTGATGGAAAGTGAGCTCTTCGGTCATGAAAAAGGTGCCTTTACGGGCGCTGTTAGCGCTAGGCCTGGGCTGATAGAAGCAGCCGAAGATGGCACTTTATTTTTAGATGAGATTGGTGAATTGCCTTTGGCGCTACAGGCAAAATTGCTTAATGTTTTAGAGCGTCGAGTGGTTCGACGCATCGGCTCAACTAAAGAGCGCTCAGTTCCTGCGCGTTTTGTGGCGGCGACTAATCGTGATCTTCATGAAATGTCTCAAAATGGCCGCTTTAGACAAGACTTATATTACCGTCTTAATATGATGAGTATTTTTATGCCACCATTGCGTGATCGTGGTCACGATATTATGTTGTTGGCAAAAAGTTTCGCAGCACAAACCGCTAGGCGTTATGGCTTACCAAGCCCACATTTTACTCGAGAGGCAATCAGTACCATACAAACATACGCTTGGCCAGGTAATGTGCGTGAATTAAAGCATCAGGTCAGCCGAGCTATGCTACTTTGTCATCATGGAGAACTGACAGATATTGATTTGGCACTCCCTAATAGTCGCATGGAGACAATTCCAGTTCCTCTATCAGACTCTCATCAATCGACTCTAGATGCAGCAGAGAAGTCTATATTAATGCAAGTGTTGGTTGATACTAAATACAATGTTTCAGAAGCGGCAAGGAAGCTTGGTATTACCCGCATGACAATGCGCTATCGTATGGATAAGCATCAAATTAAAGTTTAGTCAGCTTAATCACGGTTTTATGAACTTGGAATGATAAAAGCGATTTATTTATCAGTCTGGGTTATTCTGTATTTTCTTGTAAATTAAGTGTATCTCTAATTTTCTTAAAAATAGCTGCATGGTATGATTCGAGCAATCATAAAATGAAAGAACCCTATGCGAATCGGAACCCCTTTAAGCCCTAATGCAACCCGTGTCATGCTCTTAGGTAGTGGTGAGCTTGGTAAGGAGGTGATTATCGCTCTGCAACGCCTAGGTGTTGAAGTGATTGCTGTCGATCGGTATAAAAATGCACCAGGTCATCAGGTTGCACATCGTGCTCATGTGATTGATATGACCGATGATCAAGCATTACGTCAACTGATTGCACTTGAAAAGCCACATTTGATTGTCCCTGAAATTGAAGCTTTAAATACAGCAACACTTGCCGATATTGAACAATCTGGCGTTGCAACCGTCATTCCCACCGTTAAAGCTGTTCAGTTGACGATGAACCGAGAAGGTATTCGCAGACTTGCAGCTGAAGACCTTAACCTGCCAACATCTCCTTATGCATTTTCCAGAAGCGAAGCTGAGCTCCAAGCTGCGATTGATGCTGGTATCGGCTATCCATGTTTTATCAAGCCAACTATGTCTTCCTCTGGTAAAGGCCAATCACGCATTACACAGGCCAGTGAAGTGTCCTCAGCTTGGGAGTATGCTGCGTCCGGTGGACGTGTTAATCAAGGTGTAGTGATTGTTGAGGGGCAAATTGATTTTGATTATGAGATAACCCTGTTAACTGTCCGTGCAAAAAATGCGCAAGGTGAAATCACTACTTACTTCTGTGAGCCAATTGGCCACGTGCAAGAAAAAGGTGACTACGTGGAGAGCTGGCAGCCACAACCTATGGCCACCAAAGCATTGGAAGAGTCTAAACGTATCGCTAAAGCTGTGACTGACAGCTTAGGTGGGTTAGGTTTGTTTGGGGTTGAGTTGTTTGTGAAGGGCGACCACGTTTGGTTTAGTGAGGTAAGTCCTCGTCCACATGATACGGGCATGGTGACGATGGCAACACAACGCTTCAGTGAGTTTGATTTACACGCACGTGCAATTTTAGGATTGCCCGTTGATGTAAGCCTGCGAGAAGCAGGTGCTAGTGCAGTCATCTATGGTGGGCATAATACTCAGCAACTAGCTTTTGATGGTGTAGAAAAAGCCCTAGCCGTGAATAATGCTGATATTCGCTTATTCGGTAAGCCAGAGTCCTTTACTAAAAGGCGCATGGGCGTTGCATTAGCGACAGGTAAAGATATTACAGAAGCTAGAGTAAGTGCAAAATTAGCAGCTGGTCTAGTAACGCCTGTTGATGTTTAATGTGGGGATAGTAGCCGTACATTTGTGATGTGGGCTACAAACTGCGCTACAAAAAATTCCTACATTTAAGGTTATAGGCATATGTTGAATGAAATAGAAGAAGCGGGTAGTGATAAGCGTACATTTTTTGAGCTACTTGGTGGCGAAGAAAAAGGCACCCAAAATATTCGTTTATTGGTGGAAACGTTTTACGACATCATGGATAGTGATCCAAAAGCGAAGCCTATCCGTGACATGCATCAATCAGACTTAACTTCTGCACGCGAGAAGCTGTTTATGTTTCTAACAGGGTGGACAGGTGGACCGCAACTTTATATCGAGCGCTATGGGCACCCTATGCTGCGTAAGCGCCATTTGCCCTTTGCTATTGGAGAGTCAGCACGTGATCAATGGATGTATTGCATGATTAGAGCGATGCATCAGTTGGAGTATGATGAAGCATTGATGAAAAAATTAGCCAATCAGCTGTATGGCGTGGCTGATTTTATGCGTAATCAACAGGGGCACTAACTTCCCTTAATCCAATCACTACAGGTAATAAAAAGGGGCCATTAGTGCCCCTTTTTAGCTGGGCACTAATGGCCCGCGTAACTCAAAAAGATTAATTACTTTCTAGATAACAGTCCACCAAGCAATGCCGCCACAGGCGCCTTTTTGGTGTTAATTTGTCTAGTAGCTATCACGTTATTTTGTTGTGTACTTGGTTCATATGGCTTATCAAACCATGGGTCAGCACTTTTTTTCTTAGCAGGTAAGCGTCTGGTAGGTGCTTCTTGCTCTTTTACCTGATTGCTTGCGTGACTACGTGTGCGTGACGCTGATTTCGGTTTATCTAGCGCTACCGTTTCTTTGGTAATTTGGCGCTTGATTAACTTCTCGATCTCCACGAGATATTTCTCTTCATCATCGCTAACAAATGAAATGGCAACACCACTTGCGCCTGCTCGTCCAGTACGGCCAATACGATGTACATAGTCTTCTGGCGCGCTTGGGATTTCATAGTTAATCACCATCGGTAGTTCACTAATATCTAAACCACGCGCCGCAACATCAGTTGCAATCAGCGCAGTGACAGTGCCTGCTTTAAAAGCATCTAATGCTTTAATGCGTTCTTGTTGATTTTTATCGCCATGAATAGCATCTGCCGCAATGCCTTCGCGTACTAGGCTACGACTTAAACGGCTCGCCGTTAATTTTGTTTTGGTGAATACGATGACTTGTTTCGCATCGGCTTCTTTTAGTAGCTGAATCAGCAAAGCTTCTTTATCTGACTGCGCAACTTGATATACTTTTTGCGTCACATTGTCGTTGGTCGCATTGCTGCGTGCAACTTCAATCAGTTGAGGCTTTGTTAAAAAATCATCTGCTAATTTTTTTATTTCGTTTGAGAATGTCGCTGAAAACATCAAATTCTGACGCTGTTTTGGCAATAGTGCCAAGATGCGTTTCAAATCAGGCATGAAGCCCATGTCTAGCATTCTGTCTGCTTCATCAAGTATTAACATTTGTACTTGGTTGAGTTGCAGAGTTTTTTGTTCAATATGATCCAACAAACGGCCAGGCGTCGCTACCAACACTTCTATGCCAGTTTTAAGGTGGGGTGTCTGTGTTTTGATATCTACGCCACCATACACAACGAGTGAGCGCAATTGCGTGTGCTTAGCATACGCTTTAACGCTTTCTTCCACCTGTATTGCAAGCTCACGTGTTGGCGTTAAAATTAACGCGCGCACGGGGTGCTTTGCAGGAGAAGTGCTACTATTGGCTAGCGGTAATAACTTCTGTAGTAGGGGAAGCGCAAATGCCGCAGTTTTACCTGTGCCTGTTTGCGCCCCTGCCATTACATCACCCCCAGCCAAGGCAACAGGTATAGCCTGTGCCTGAATTGGTGTGGGAGTAGTGTAACCAGATTCAGTTAATGCACGTAAGAGCTCAGGTGCGAGTCCTAATGTGCTGAAACTTGGGCTGTCAGTCGTTACGATTTCTGTCATTTGTTGGATACTGTTCAATTAAAGTCTTTACTTAAATTATGCAAAACTACGTGAGCGACGTGGTGCACCAGTGCCTGCACCTGCATTAGCGCCAGCAAAAGCACGTGTTGGAGCACGGCTATCGCTACGACCAGCAGGACGGCTGTCACTACGAGCACCATCACGACGTGCAGCAGGTGCTGCACCACGATCAGAACGGCCTTCGCTACGTTGACCGTCGCGTGAGTAAGGTTTTTTACCGAAAGCTACGCTGTCGCCAAAACTACGGTTAGGTGTGCCAGCGTTGTTACCACGGCTACGGTCACCAGATTTATCAAACGCTGCTCGGTCGCCAAAGCTACGTGCACGGTCGCCAGATGGTCTTTCTGAACGATTAAATTCAGGTTTTGGCGCATAGCCAGCTGAATTACCATTTGCTTCACGTGGTGCTGAGTCGCGATTGCCGCGGTTTTCAAAACGGTTTTCGCTACGAGGCGCGCTATCACGGCTAGCGCCATTGCGATCATCACGACCTTTGTAACCACCGCGGTCATCACGCGGTTTAAAGCCACCACGACCGCCTGGTTTATGACCATCACGACGGCTGCCGCTAGGACCATCCATCTTCATGGCACGTTTTGGTTCAAAGCCTTCAATCACTGCTGGTGACATAGTGTTACCAGTGAATTGTTCGATTTTGCGCAGAATATGTCGATCCATGTTCGACGCGAATGAAATGGCGATACCAGTGTTGCCAGCACGACCAGTACGGCCGATACGGTGTACATAGTCTTCAGCAAATTTAGGTAGATCGTAATTGATAACGTGTGTAATGCCGTGTACGTCGATACCACGTGCAGCAACGTCAGTCGCTACCAAGATTTTTACATCACCATGACGTAATTTAGTCAATGTACGGTTACGTGCACCTTGTGTCATATCACCGTGAAGTGCAGCTGTTTTATGGCCAGCTGCATATAAATCTTCAGCTAACACATCAGCGTGACGTTTTGTGCTTGTGAAAATGATGGCTTGATTCACTTCAGGCGCAATTAATAAATGCTCAAGAAGTTTGTTTTTGTGTGTCATGTCATCCACAAAGTGCAAGCGTTGCTCGATGTTTGCGTGTTTTTCACGTTGAGCTGCTACTTGAATTGTTTTAGGATTTTTAAGGATTTTGTTCGCAATACGTGCGATGTCACCATCTAGCGTTGCTGAGAACAATAATGTTTGACGCTCTGCAGAGAGTTGCTCGCAAATACGTTCAACATCAGGTAAGAAACCCATGTCTAACATACGGTCAGCTTCATCTAATATCAACATTTGTAGACGTGACAGATCAATACGGCCACGTTCCATATGGTCCAATAGACGGCCTGGCGTTGCTACTAAAATATCTAGCGGTTGTGATAATAGTTTGTTTTGTAGTGGGTAAGGCATGCCACCTACGATACTTACAGTACGTGCACGGATGAATTTACCGTATTTACGTGCAGCTTCGTTCACTTGTGTTGCAAGTTCACGTGTCGGTACAAGGATCAAAATACGTGGGCCACGGCTTTTAGATTCGTGCGGTGTTGCTAGTAAGTTTAGTGCTGGCAGCATAAATGCTGCAGTTTTACCTGTACCAGTTTGTGCTGAAGCCATCAAGTCGTGACCTTCTGTCACAACTGGAATTGCTTGTGCTTGAATAGGGGTTGGGGCTGTATAGCCTGATTCCTCTAACGCACGAATAATAGTAGGGTGTAGATTTAATGATTCAAAAGACAAGATAGTCCCTTTCAAAAGCAGTTTTATAAAAACAATAAAAGGGCGCGAGCAAATACATGTATGTTTACAGTGATGTTGTAAAAACAACATAACGCAAAAAGCAAATTTCAAATATATAGTTTCGAGATGCTTTATTTACCAGCGCACGGGCATAGCCGCTAACCAGTAAAGATAGATTTAATATTAAATCTAAAGATAGTCACTTCAAAATTTCACGAGTGACTGAGGGTCAGGGCGATGAATCTAAAACCTTTAGAGCTATTTGTTAAGCTATTTAAAGTTCTAAGTTGTGCGCATTATATGCATTAATTACACTTTGTCAAAGTGTTTTTTACTTTATTTGTAGATAGTTAAATCATTCTTAGGGCTTAATGTGTTAAAATCGCCGCCTTTCAATGAACTGGTAGCAAGACAATGTCTCGTAATTTAAGAAATATCGCAATTATTGCCCACGTTGACCATGGTAAAACAACTATGGTTGATAAACTTCTACATCAAGCAGGTACATTTACATCTCACCAGACAGTGTCTGAGCGTGTGATGGACAGTGGCGATATTGAAAAAGAACGCGGCATTACTATTTTGGCAAAAAACACTGCGCTTAATTACGAAGGTACGCACATTAACGTTGTGGACACCCCAGGCCATGCGGACTTCGGTGGTGAGGTTGAGCGTGTATTAGGTATGGTAGACGGCGTTGTTCTGTTGGTTGATGCTGTAGAAGGCCCGATGCCACAAACACGTTTTGTGACTAAAAAAGCATTGGCACTTGGTTTAAAACCAATCGTTGTGATTAATAAAGTAGACCGTCCTGGTGCACGTACTGACTGGGTAGTGAATCAAACATTTGATTTGTTTGCAAACTTAGGTGCAACAGATGAGCAATTAGACTTCCCAGTGGTATATGCATCAGCAATTAATGGCTATGCAATGTTAGATATGAATAAACCTAGCGATAACATGCGCGCTTTATTCGAAACGATTTTAAGCCACGTTGCGCCACCAGCTGGTGATAGCAATGCACCTTTACAGTTGCAAGTTTCAGCATTAGATTACTCAACTTACACAGGTCGTTTGGGTATTGGTCGTATTACTAACGGTAAAATCAGACCAGGCCAAGCAGTAACTGTCATGAATGAAACAAAACAAATCGCTACGGGTAAAATCAACCAAGTGCTTGGTTTCCGTGGTTTGGAGCGTGTGCCTGTTGAAGAAGCAGAAGCTGGCGACATTGTGATTATTTCAGGTTTAGATGATATTGGTATTGGTTTCACTATTTGTGACCGTGAAAACCCAGTTGGTTTGCCACATTTAGGTGTCGATGAGCCTACATTGACCATGGACTTTATGGTGAACACTTCACCATTAGCTGGTACTGAAGGTAAGTTTGTGACTTCACGTCAAATTCGTGACCGTTTAACTAAAGAGCTTTTAGTCAACGTTGCTCTACGTGTTGAAGATACTGAAGATGCTGACGTGTTCCGTGTTTCTGGTCGTGGTGAGTTGCACTTAACGATCCTGCTTGAAAATATGCGTCGCGAAGGTTTCGAGATGGCAGTAGGTAAACCAAAAGTTGTTTACCGTGAAATTAATGGTGAAAAATGTGAGCCATATGAAATTCTTACCGTTGACTTAGAAGATGAGCATCAAGGTGCTGCGATGGAGGAGTTAGGCCGTCGTCGTGGTGAAATGCAAAATATGGAGTCTGATGGTAATGGCCGTACACGTTTGGAATATAGAATCCCAGCGCGTGGTTTGATTGGTTTCCAAGGTGAATTCTTAACAATGACACGTGGTACAGGTTTGATGGGTCATGTGTTTGATGAATATGCACCAGTTAAAGCTGATATGCCTGGCCGCCGTAACGGCGTGTTGATTTCAGCTGAAAATGGTGAAGCTGTGGCTTATGCGCTTTGGAAGTTGCAAGATCGCGGTAAAATGTTCTCAGTACCAGGCGACAAGTTATATGAAGGTATGGTAATTGGTATTCACAGTCGTGATAACGATTTGATTGTTAACCCGATTAAAGGTAAACAACTGACAAACATTCGTTCATCAGGAACTGATGAAGCTGTGCGCTTGATTACGCCAATAGCATTATCTTTAGAATCAGCAGTTGAGTTTATTGATGATGATGAATTGGTGGAAATTACCCCTAAAACGATTCGTATCCGTAAACGTTACTTGCTTGAACATGAGCGTAAACGTGCATCAAAAGACTAATTAATTAGTTGAAAGTTTTGAAACCCAGCCTAGTGCTGGGTTTTTTATTGTTTGTTCGTACATTTTGGATGGATAGACGCCTGATATTGGTTGATTACAACCAGAAATGTAATAGTTTTGTAAATCAATCAAATGGTTAGTGCTTGTTTGGTAAAATTAGAAAATAGTAATAGATTTACTTAAGTACTTATTTTTATACTTCACTAACAATAATAGGAGTTAATTATGTTTCGTTTATCTTTAGGCTCTACTTTAATAGCCGCTGTATTTTTTGCGAACTCTGCTGTTGCTGGCCATGACACGATTAAACCTAAGGCTTACGACAGCTTGGGCAAGTGCGTAAAAGCAGCATTAACTAAACACGAAGGTACTATTGTAAAGACAGAGTTCAAGTCAGAGAAAAAAGTTGGTGTTTACGAGTTTGATATTGAAACTGCAGATGGTAAAGCATGGGATGTTGAGTGCAATGCTAAAACTGGCAAAGTAATAGAAGTTGAGGAGGAGGTTAAGGCTGACGACGCTAGATTTAAAGCACTTGCTAAAGTAAGTGAAGCTGATGCTAAAGCTACAGCGCTAGCTGCACATCCTGGCACTGTAGTAGAAACAGAGTATGAGCTTGAGTCAGATGGTAAAGCTTCATACGAGTTTGATATTTTAGAAGGCGATAAAGAAGAAATTAAAGTCGAGGTTGATGCGACTACTGGCAAGATTGTTGAAGTTAGCTACGAAGAATACCAAATCGGTAAAGAGTAATTAATCGATTTTGTGCAAATTAAAAGCCAGCGAAAGCTGGCTTTTTTGTTGATGAAATTACTCCATTATTAGCCAATGCAAAAAACAACACTATTACACTCAGAAAGCTTTGGGTATTACTTAGTGAGGTTTTTTAGCACAGTTGGCGGTGCTTGCGGTGGTAGAGCAGATGCTTGAGGTGCAATGACATTAGATGTGTCTTCCTGCGTAGGGACTTCGTAGGTAATGATGATAGATACACGCCTGTTTTTTGCGCGTCCTGACTCTGTTTCATTTTCGCTGATTGGTTGTGATGCGCCTAGACCCGTTGCACTTAAGCGTTGTTCGCTGATACCTAAAGTGCTTAGTAATCTCACAACACTGCTAGCGCGCACTGCAGAAAGTTCCCAGTTAGAGAAGAATGTAGTGTTATGAATAGGCGTGTTGTCTGTGTGACCCTCCACCTGTATTTTGCGTTGATTATCTTTAATTAAGGGAACAATTTCGCTGATGATTGCGTTGGCTGCTGTTGATAAATCAGCAGAGCCAGCACTAAATAGCAAGTTATCTTGTATATCAATACGGATACCACGGCTAGTTTGAATCACTTGAATTTTTCCTTCAGCAATCATTGGCGCCAGTTTGTTTGATACTTCAGCACCCGTTTTGGCCATGGAGTCACGTTCTCTGCGCATTTTTTCTGTATATAAATGGCTTAGTGGGAGTGGCTTAATGATAGAACTGGTCTTGGTTTCTGTCACTCCTCGCGCGCCGAGGCCTTTTTCTGTACTTGTCTGGTTGACGCCAGAGCTACCGTTACCGCTAAAAGCTGTGCCGATAGAGTTAGTGAGTTGTTTGTATTTACCTATTTCTACAGAGGAAATGGAGTACATAACAACAAAAAATGCGAATAAAAGCGTGATAAAGTCAGCATAAGAGACTAGCCATCGATCATGGTTGTCTTGATCCTCTTCTACTCTCTTACGGATGAGTTTCGACATAATTTGTATTTAAGTTGATCGGTTGCTAGTGTGGTTTATCTAAGTAACTATCTAAGCGTTCCTCAACGATTCTAGGATGATCGCCATTAGCTATCGATACCCATGCGTTGAGTAACATTTCATGCGTTTTTAATTCTGATTGAATGTGTGCTTTTAATTTGTTTGCAATAGGTAAAAATATCAAATTGGCAAATCCAACTCCATAAATAGTGGCCACAAAAGCAACTGCAATACCGCTACCTAGCTTGCTTGGGTCGGATAAGTTTTCCATCACATGAATTAGGCCCAATACAGCCCCCAGAATTCCTACGGTTGGCGCATAGCCTCCGGCTGCATCCCAAACTTTCGCAGCACTGCGCATTTGAACTTCATGAAAGTAGATATCAATCGCACATATCTCGCGAATTTTTTCTGGTGGCGTACCATCAATCATCAATCGCATGCCTTTGATAATAAATGGATCAGTTTCCCTTTTTAAAAAAGGCTCAAGCATGAAAATACCTTCTTTACGGGCAAAATTGCTCCAGACTAATATGCGTTTGATCAATTCTCTTTTGTCATCAACTGGTTTTTTAAATACTTTTTTTAGCATTTTCAAACCTTGAATGAACGTCTTGGTTGGTGTTTGTACAAGTACTGCACCAAAAGTGCCGAACATTACGATAAGAAAAGCTGCAAACTGCAATAGCGAGCCAACGTTTCCGCCTTCAAGTTTTTGTCCTAATATAATCCCCGCAACAGCAAGGATTAGACCAATTACGCTGCCCCAGTCCATGACTTCTCTCTTAAGTTAGCACGCAGTCTTGCAACTGCCTGGCTATGTAATTGACATACACGGGATTCTGAAACGCTCATTACCGCACCAATTTCTTTTAAGTTTAATTCTTGTTCGTAATATAAACCCAGCAAGATTTTTTCTCGTTCAGGCAGGGAATTAATTGCTGCAATCAAAGCATCTCTGAAGTCGCCAATTAGTAAGCCTTTAATCGGGTCACTATCGTTGTCAGTTTGAAAGCGATCTAAGAAGTGTTCTCCGCTATCAGCTTCATGAAAGTCTTCGTAGTAAACGAGTTGGTGCCCACTACAATCACCTAGCATTTCATGGTAATCAGCGAGTGATAAATTAAGTTTTTTAGCTACATCATTTTCAGTAGGGGGTTGACCTAGTTGTTGCTCCAGTTGGCTAATTGCATGCTCAACATCACGCATGTTCTTACGGATACTACGCGGTAACCAATCCGTACTACGCAACTCATCCAGCATTGAGCCTCTGATTCTTTGTGCGGCATAGGTTTCAAATTGGGCACCATGGGTGTCCTCGTAGCGGTTAACCGCATCTAATAACCCCATCATGCCTGCTTGAATTAAATCATCAAGCTCTACACTTGGAGGGAGCTTGGCTTTTAATTGATAAGCAAGTTTTTTAACTAAGATAGCATGCTGATCCAGCAAAACGTCTTTTTGATCTTTTTTTCCATGCGCTGTGTACATAAATCGTCTTTAGCTTAGTTGTATGATGCCTGCTTATTGTTAAAAATATTATCATGCTTGTAATCTAAGCGTTGCGCAATTTGTTTCAATGCTGTGGATGCTGACGCAAACGGAAATGCATCAATCACAGAGCGGCCTAATTTTGAGGCGCGGTTTAAATGGCTGTCAGTAGGTATCGCCCCAAAAAAATCCAATTCAATTTGCATAAAACGTTTTGCCACCTGCGATATATTACCAAATACTATTTGTGCTTGCGCATCTGTTGAGTCATCTACAATGATACCAAAAGAACGTCTACCTAGTTCATTGCATAGCAGTTTAATCAGTGAGTACGCTTGTGTAATAGATTCTGGCTTACGAGTGAGTTGAATGATAATCTCACTTTCATTCAGTTTGTGCAAAGGTAGTACGTTAGTTTTGGTCAGCATGGTATCTACTAATACCATATCGTATTGCTGAGCTAATTGGTTAAAAAGAAGATTAAGCTGACTGGTTGTATGATTGTTATTTGCACTGTTTAGCAGGTTTTTTTGCATTAACCTTACACTAGAGAAGCCGTGGCTAGTTAATTTAACTGCTTGCTGCAAGGTATGTTTTTCTAGAATAACATCAAGAAGGGAAGGCGACTGATCTAACTCATAACTGCGCTCAAATGTGCTTTCTGACGCATGCATGACAAGCACTTCGCTACCTTGGCTCACTATAGAAGCTGCAAGGTTTGTAATTAAACGAGGTTGAACTTGAGAGGGCGAAGCAGATAAAACCGACACCACTCTAGGCTTTGGTTTTGCCATGATACGTCTTAATCCTGCAGCTTGATCATTGTGTATGTGATTGCTATTGAAGTTTGACATGATTAAATCTCCGCTAATTGCGAGATGTTGCCTGTGACTCGTGCTTGTCCTGCTACAAATGGCAACTCTTCAGCCAAGAATTGAAATGGACGGTTTGCAGGTGTTTTCAAGTTTAATGCTAAAGAAATCAGCTCAGTTTTGTTGGCTAAATTGATGTCTTCGGGAACACGCTGCCCACTAGTAACATAATATAGTTTTAATTTTTCGCGAATAATTACATCCAGCGCGCTGCCGATTGTGGCAGCTTCATCTAATTTGGTAATGATGCAGCCATCAAGGCCTTTTCCTTTATATGCCATAATTACATCAGTTAATGTTTCACCGGTATTCGTTGCGTTTAAGCAAAGTAGTTTTTTTATGGTTGTCTTGCTGCTGGAAAGCAGGGCAGTTTGCTCTGTTACCATGCGGTCACGCTGACTAACGCCGACCGTGTCTATTAAAATAGTGTGTTTATTTTTCAATTCATTGAGCGCAATTGCGAGATCGGTTTCATCTTTAACTGCATAAACCATTACACCTAAAATCTTGCCATAGATGCGTAGTTGTTCATGACCACCAACCCGATATGCATCCGTTGTAATTAAGCCTAAGTTCTGAGTGCCATGTTTCATCACATAACGAGCTGCAAGTTTTGCTGTCGTCGTCGTTTTACCTACACCAGTAGGGCCAATTAAGGCAAATACTCCGCCTTGGTCCAGTACCTCTGTCTCATTTTCTATTGTCGTTAGATTTTTACCTAGAATATGCTTCACCCAAGCATTTGCTTTTTTGCTATCCAAGTTTGCAGGTAGTTTTTCTGCTAAATATCTTGATAATGCAGGGCTAAAACCAGCGCTTAGTAAAGCTCCAAGCATTTCAGACTTAATTGGTTCACGTTGTTGGATATTACTCCAAGCGATCGTGGCAAGTTGAGATTCAATGACATTACGCATACTGCGCATTTCATTTAACATGAGTGCCATTTGTTTGCTAGTAGCAACGTTGCTTGTGTCGCTAGGATCAGCATCGTGAGTGTGTGTTTGTGTATTTGAGTCTTTTAAGTGGCTATCAATTTTTTTAGCATCAACGCGCTGATGCTCTTCTGCTATTTTTTTGTTCAGTAATGATAATAATGCTGTTGGTTCGTCATCATGTTTAGCTTGATCATAGTTAAACGCATGCACTGCTTTTTCACCGTTCATCATTGCATTCATCTCATCTTCTCTGAAGGCCATAATCTCATTGCCACCGGAAACTGCTCTATTGGAAAGAATGACCGCATCATCACCTAACTCCTTACGGACCATGGTCAGTGCTTCGCGTGAGCTTTTACCGAAAAATCGTTTAATGTTCATGCAGAACCTCCAATAAGGCTAGTGACGCGGATTGTTTTTGAATCAGGTAACTCTTCGTGTGAAAGTACACGTAAGTTAGGTACAGCGCGACGCAGGAATTTAGCAAGTGCAGCTCTGAGAGGTGCAGAAACTAATAGTACTGGGGTTAAGCCCATTTGCTCTTGCTGTCTTGCAGCTTCTTCAGCTTGTCTTGATAGCGTCTCTGCCATGCCAGGTTCCATTGCTGAGCCACCGGTGTTATTTTGCATGGCTTGTAGGAGCAGTCGTTCCAAGTTGTTATCAAGTGACATGACTGTTACTTCGTTGCCTGTAGGGAACAGTTGTTGTACGATTGCACGGCCTAGTTGTACGCGTACTAATGCTGTTAAATCATTTGTATCTTGAGTCTGGCTTGCATGTTCTGAAAGCGTTTCAACAATTGTTCGCATGTCTCTAATATGAACACCCTCTACTAGGAGGTTCTGTAGTACTTTTTGCACAACTGCCAGAGGCATGAGTTTAGGTACTAAATCTTCAACTAGTTTTGGAGACTCTTTGCTAATATGATCCAGTAGCTGCTGTACCTCTTGGCGACCTAATAGCTCTGCTGCATGCATTGAAATAATATGGTTTAAGTGTGTTGCGATAACAGTACCAGCATCCACTACCGTGTACCCCATGCTTTGCGCTTCATCACGGATACCCGCATCAATCCATACCGCTGGCAAACCAAAGGCGGGGTCTGTTGTGATTTGTCCTGCAAGTGGTCCTGTCACCATCCCTGGGTCAATGGCTAAGTACTGACCATAGTTAGATTCTCCAGTCGCAATTTCAACCCCTTTTAAAGTGATTCGATAACCAGATGGTTTCAACTCAAGGTTGTCACGAATGTGAACGGTAGGGGCGAGGAAACCAATCTCGTTAGCAAATTTCTTGCGTAATCCTTTAATTCGTTTAAGTAAATCACCGCCTTGTAATTTATCTACTAATGGAATTAAACGATAACCAACTTCTAATCCCACGGTATCTACAGGTGTCACATCATCCCAGCTAGCTTCTTCTACTTCTAATGGAGTGATTGGTGCCTCTTCAATATCAGGCTCTACTTTGACAACTTTTTGTTGTTCACTTACAAGATAAGCAATACCTGCAAGGAATAGTGCTAATGTAATGAATGCAAAATTAGGCATACCAGGAATAATGCCCATACCACCGACAATCGCAGCTGTCACATAAATCACTCTAGGATTGGAGAATAATTGTGTTGTTAGTTGTCCTCCAATGTCTTCGCTATTGGCAACCCTTGATACAACCACGCCGGCTGCTACAGAAATAACGAGGGAGGGTATTTGAGCAACTAAACCATCACCAATTGCAAGCAGGGTGTAAATTTTGACTGCATCTTCAAATGCCAAGCCATGTTGAATCATGCCAACAATCAACCCACCAACAATATTGATGATTGTGACTAAAATACCTGCAACTGCATCACCACGCACATACTTACTTGCACCATCCATTGCGCCATAAAACTCTGACTCTTGACTGATTTCAGTCCGGCGCTTGCGAGCCTCATCTTCACCAATGAGCCCTGCGTTAAGATCAGCATCAATCGCCATTTGTTTACCTGGCATCGCATCCAACGTAAACCGTGCGCCAACTTCAGCAATACGGCCTGCACCTTTTGTCACAACAGTGAAGTTGATAATGGTCAAGATAATAAATACCACAATACCAACCGTATAGTTACCACCAATTAAAAAGTGGCCAAATGCCTCAATGACTTTACCTGCAGCATCAGGGCCGGTATGGCCCTCTGTGAGTACAACGCGAGTCGATGCCACATTGAGTGATAAGCGAAGCATAGTGGTAACTAACAACACAGTAGGGAATGCTATAAAGTCCAATGCCTTTTTAGTTTGCAATCCAATGAGTAATACCATGATCGACAGTGCAATATTAAAGCTGAATAACACATCCAGTGCGATAGCTGGTAATGGCAGAATCATCATTGATAACAATAAAACAATGATGAGTGGTGCAGCAACCGTGCGGCTGCCTAGATTGGTCATCCATGCTGGTAAGTTAATTGGGTTCATTAGGCAAACGCTCCAGGTTCATTTGACACATCATCTACACTGGGAAGTGGTAGCAGGCTGTGAGGATCCAACTCGTCAGGTACCGGTAACGTGTTTGGCACTTCTGGTTGATGACCGCCATCTTTTTTGAAAATACGCATTTGAAATACGTAAGCCAATACTTCTGCAACCGCAGTATACAAAGCTTCTGGGATTTCATGCTCTAGTTCAGTATGTGCGTATATCGCACGTGCTAGCTTTGGAGATTCTACAATAAGAATTTTGTGCTCATCAGCGATTTCACGTATCTTAAGCGCCACGGCATCTGCACCCTTAGCCACCACGACAGGGGCTTTCATGCCGCCTTCCTTATATTGGATTGCAACAGCATAATGCGTAGGGTTCGTAATCACGACATCCGCATTGGGGATTTCTGACATCATTCTGCGTCTAGACATTTCTCGCTGCTGTTGACGAATTCTCGATTTAATTTCGGGGTTACCGTCAGACTCTTTAGACTCACGCTTTACTTCTTCTTTCGTCATTTTAAGCTTCTCAGCATATTGATATAGCTGAAAAGGCACATCGATGGCTGCGATAAAAACAAGAACGCTTACAATCGCTAAAAAGCTGAACAGTAATAAATCGTTTACCTCAGCAATACTTTGGCTTAAAGGCATTAGTGAAAGTGAAAGAATTGATTCCATGTCATTTACAATCACGACATAAGACACCACACTCACCAAAATAGCTTTTCCAATAGACTTAATGAGCTCAGCTAGTGAGTTTTTAGAGAACATATTACTTAATCCATTGATTGGATTAAGTTTACTAAACTTAGGCGCAAGTGCTTTTTCGCTGAATACCCAGCCACCAATCAGCGCAGGTGATGCTATTGCAACCACAAATAAAATCAATGCTAGTGGTGAGAATGCGATTAATAAGTTATAGATGTTGTCTGATATTTTCATTAAAAGTATCATTGGGTCGTAGGCATAAGCACGCTCCAGCGTTAACCCTGAACTCATCGATAGTTTTAACGCTTCAGCTAGGTCGGCGCCCATCATTAACATCGAAAAGCCAGCTGCCAGTAGCACTGTCACCGTTGCTAGCTCACGAGAGCGCGGAACGTCACCTTCTTCACGCGCTTTTTCTAAACGCTTGGGGGAGGCCTCTTCCGTTTTCTCTAAATCGCTTTCTTCAGCCATAATGCATCCTGGTGCTTAAATAACGTCTTTAAGGTTAGTTTTAAAACTGATTACTTTTCAAGTAATCACATTATTAATTAAATTGGTGTACTTACATCTTGAGAATAAGCAGGTGAAAACCCTGCTTTCTTATTGAGATTAAATTTTTTTGAACGATTGATTGATGTTTTTAATAATTAAAAATTTTTTATCAAAATAATTAAAATTATTTTATGTTTAAAAACAATGGCTTATTTAATTTTTACAAAATAACTCAAATTATTTTGTAAATTACCCTAAAGTTTTCTAAATTGTAGCCGTTAACGACTTATTGGATGAAAGCGTTATTGTATTTACTAATTTGACTTAGTCTTATTAACTATACAATTTAACGGTTTTTATTGTTAAAACTTTAGGATTGTTGATGGATTTTAAACGTTAAGAATTTTTATATCTGTATTTAATTGCGATTTAATTAAGTGCAGTTGCTAGATACAATTTAATATTCACATAGCCGATGTAAGTGTTTGTAAGACAGACACCTACATCGGCTTTTCTTGTTCGCTCACAAAAAAAACCGACTACCGATTCTTGTTAATTGCCTTAAAAAGGGTCAAAGTATAACTAACCATAGCTCGTATACTTTAATCACTGCAATAAACTTAGAATTGGAAATTAAAATGACTGAAATAGAATTGATGTCGGAAATCAGAGATGCCAACCTCAACTATTTAATGTTAGCGCAGCAGCTGATTAGGGCTGACAAAGCTACCGCAATTTTCCGTTTAGGTATTAGTGCTGAAATCGCAGATCTTTTAGAAGGTCTAAGTAATATGCAGTTGGTCAAGTTGAGTAGTGCAAATGTCATGCTGGCTAGGTTTCGCTTTGATGATGGCGCTATTTTAGGTATGCTTACTAATTATACAAAAGATCGATCACAAGCCCATCTACACACTGCAATATTGATGTCTGGTCAAGTTGCTGAAACAATAGCTTAAGTATATTGATTTTAGCGATGAAATTAAGAAGGAAATTATCATGGAAAATAAAAGCTCAGTGACTTCTGTAAAAAGTGTAGTAAATGAATCAGAGCAAATCCAGCTTGCTATCCAGATGATTAAATTAGGGGCGAGATTGCAACTGCTAGAGTCTCAAACTACCCTGTCTCGTGAGCGTTTAATTAAACTCTATAAAGAGCTTAAAGGTGTTTCTCCACCAAAAGGCATGTTGCCATTTTCAACTGATTGGTTTTTGACTTGGCAGCCTAATATCCACTCATCTATTTTTTATAACATTTATAAATTCATGATTGATTACACAGGTGAAACTGGTATTCATGCAATTATTAAAGCCTACAGTCTTTATCTTCAGCAAGTTGAGACGGAAGAGGGTGCTGAACCTGTGTTATCGATGACGCGTGCATGGACGATGGTACGGTTTGTTGAGAGCAAAATGCTCAAGTTGCAAAGCTGTAGCTGTTGTGGCGGCAATTTTATTGTCAATGCGTACGATTTGAATGGTAGTTATGTGTGCAATCTGTGTCACGTTCCCTCAAGAGCTGGAAAAACTAAAAAAGCAAAAGAGCTTACTTACAAAGTTGTAACAATGAGCGCCTAATGGGTGCTTGTAATGTATTGGTATTATGTTAGAGTTTTGATCGCCTGGAATTACATAAAAATATAATAAAAACATCAGTACATGCTCTGCATCACAGGGGAGGTGAGTGTGTACCGAAAATTAAATTGGCATCAAATGCTGCAGTTATTTTTCAATAAAATCAATCTAAAACCAGCGACGCTTGCTGTTTTAATACAAGCTACTGCATTTTTTTTTGTATTTTCATTTGCTTGGATACTTAAGTCGCAATCACTCTACGTGATAAGTGCTTTCCCATTGTGGTTCTTGTCGTTTCTAGTGTTGATGCATGCCGCTATTGCTGTATGGTTTGCTAATATAACCAATATGGCTAAATGGTGGCGTTGGATACACTTTTTCTTCCCGCTAGCCGTTTGGATAATGTCTCAGTGGCATGTGCCCAATACAATCTACTTGATAGGCTTTTTGCTTAGTCTTAGTTTGTACTGGACAACTTTTCGTACGCAAGTTCCATTTTTTCCCTCTACAGCCACCGTTCGTCAACAAGTCTTAACATTGATTCCTCAATATCAACCTATGCGCATCATTGATATAGGTAGTGGTCTAGGAGATATGTCTATGTATATAGCTAAGCTAAGACCTGAATGTTCAGTCGAGGGAATTGAAATAGCACCATTACCTTGGCTAATCAGTATAGTACGTGCAAAACTTAATCGTTCTAAAGTGGATTTTAGGATTGGTGATTACCGATTGTTAAATTTTGCAAACTATGATCTTATTTTTGCCTATTTATCACCTGCTGCAATGTCTGATTTATGGCAAAAAGCACAAGCTCAAATGCGCCCAGGTTGTTTGTTGGTGAGTTACGAATTTAATATAGAAGGCGTAGAGCCAACTCAGATTATTCAGCAAACTGACCGTGAAAAGATGGTATATGTTTGGAAAGTTAAATAAATAGTGAGTCAGTATTTACTATAAATTGTGTTGTTGGATTTTTAGATAAGCATATGATTATTAGATATATATCAATACTTCTAGGCGACTGGTGGGTGATTGTGCTTAGTAAATTAGATGTGCAGTTAGAAAAAATTGCTTTATTCAAGTAATTAAATTACGTTATATTGGCTATTCTATTAGGAATGTTTGAAAATCGTAGTATCTGAACCTGAGGTGCGTAAGTATGTTTGTAATCATTGGTTATGTAGTAGTTTGCGGTACCATTTTTGGGGGCTACGCGCTTGCAGGTGGGCATTTAGGTGGCTTATGGCAGCCATTGGAAGTGCTTATGATTTTTGGCGGTGCAATTGGTGCATTTATCGTGGGTAATGACACTAAAGCCCAGAAGGCCACGCTGAAGGCTTTACCTACAATTTTCAAAGGATCGAAGTTTAACAAAGCACTTTATATGGATTTATTGGCTTTGTTATATGAGATTCTGACTAAAATTCGTAAAGACGGCATGATGTCTATCGAGAATGATGTTGAGAATCCAGAGGCTAGCCCTTTGTTTAGTAAATATCCAGCTTTACAACATGATCATCATTTAATTGAGTTTATTACAGATTATTTACGCTTAATGGTATCCGGCAATATGGATGCATTTCAAGTTGAAAATTTAATGGATAATGAAATTGAAACGCATCATATGGAAGGGCATGTCCCAGCACATTGTATTGCAAAGTTGGGGGATGGTTTGCCAGCCTTTGGTATTGTAGCTGCTGTGATGGGTGTTGTGCATACGATGGAGAACGTAGCTTTGCCTCCTGCTGAGTTGGGTATTCTGATTGCGCACGCTTTGGTAGGTACGTTCTTAGGTATTTTGCTTGCTTATGGTTTCGTTGGACCACTTTCTGGCTTGTTGGAACAGAAACTCGAAGAGAGTACAAAAATGTACCAAACGGTTAAAGTGACACTGCTAGCGAGTCTTAATGGATATGCACCAGCTATCGCCGTAGAGTTTGGACGTAAGGTACTTTATTCAACAGAACGCCCTGGTTTTGCTGAACTTGAAACACATGTTAAACAAGCTAAAGGCAAATAGAGGAAGTTGTTATGGCTGAGGAACTGCGCAAGCCGATTATTGTTAAAAAAATTAAAAAAAGCGGCGGTGGTCATCATGGCGGCGCATGGAAAATTGCATACGCTGACTTTGTGACTGCGATGATGGCGTTCTTCCTACTTATGTGGCTGTTGGGCTCTACATCTAAAGCACAAAAAGAAGGGATTGCTGAATACTTTAAAACGCCATTAAAGGTTGCATTGATGGGTGGGGATTCTGTAGGTGCTAGTGATACCTTAATCAAAGGTGGTGGGGGTAAAGACTTTACTAAGAAGCAAGGACAAGTAAAGCCAGTTGATGGGCCACCAGGTAAGCAAAAAAATGTGGATATTAAAGACGCTAAGGCAGCGCTAGAGAAGGCTGAAGCAGAAAAGCTGGAGCTTTTAAAAGAGAAGTTAGAAAAAACTATTGAAGAAAGTCCGACTTTAAGTAAGTTTAAAAAACAATTATTAATTGATATCACAACAGAAGGTTTAAGAATACAAATAGTTGATGAGCAAAATCGACCTATGTTTGAGTCTGCAAAGGCTGAAATGCAACCCTATGCTAGGCAGATTTTGAAAGAAATTGGACAGATGCTGAATGGTGTTACCAATAAAATTAGCTTATCTGGGCATACGGATGCCGCACCTTACTCTAGTGGTGAAAAAGGTTACAGCAATTGGGAGTTATCATCTGACCGTGCTAACGCATCACGCAGAGAGTTAATTGCTGGTGGGATGGATGAAGCCAAGTTGTTGCGTGTGGTGGGTTTATCCTCAGTTTCTTTATTTGATAAAGATGATCCACTTAATCCTATCAATCGTCGTATCAGCATTATTGTGATGAACAAACAAGCAGAAATGGATGCGATGAAAGATGATGGTGAAGCGACATTAGCATCTGATGCAGATAGTGAAACGGTAGATAATGTACTGAATAAGAATAACTAATGTTATGTGATATTCATTGGTTTTAATTGTAAAGTTAGTAGTAGTTTTTGAAAATAATACTGTGCTTAATTTAGTAGTATCAACGCGTTAGGATCGTTGTTGTATGGAAATAAAAACATTACCAATTGCTGAGTTGCGCAAGCTACTTGCTGCGGTTTCTGACCACGGCAAACAGCATTTAATAGAGGTTGAGGCAGATTTGCTACAAACAACATATCTATTAAGTGAGGCCATTGAGAAGTTAAGCACCAGTTTCACCGCTGTGCATGAGGCTGTCTGCGAGCAGCAGCAAGTTCTTGATGCATTGGTTGCAAAATATGCAATCGAGAAACCTGTGTTAGAAAAGCTAGAAACATTCAAATCTAAAATTGGTGAGGAAGTCAATGTGGCCGTCACCAGTCTTCAGTTCCAAGATCTTACAAGTCAGCTAATAGCAAGAACTATAAAACGAGTAAATGGCTTAAAAGACTTATTACATGAAGTTGAGTCTCATAGTAACGAGATGGATCCCAGTCATGAACACGAAGAAATAGTGAAGTTTTTAGAAGAAATTAGTAATAGTTTGCAGGTAGGTAGCCATGCTTTGTCTGGCGGCTTGCGTCGATCAGTTGGACAGAAAGACATGGCAACTGGTGAAATTGATCTTTTTTAGAGCGCTAAGGCTAAATATATTAGGTTTGCTGCCGTTAGGCAGTGTAGGTTAAGCATAATAGCGCTCTGGTTCTAGTGGTAAGCGTGATTGTTTGTTAACAGTAAAAAGTGAGTAAATAAATGGCAAAAACAATATTAGCAGTAGACGACTCAGGATCTCTGCGCCAAATGGTAGCATTTAGTCTAAAGGCTGCAGGCTATGATGTGGTTCAGGCGGTAGATGGACAAGACGGTCTGAATAAAGCCAAAGAGAAAACTGTGGATCTGGTGTTAACTGATCAAAATATGCCAATTATGGATGGTCTAACATTAATTAAAAACTTACGTGAATTAGGTTCTTATCAAAAAGTGCCAATTTTGATGTTAACGACTGAGTCTAGTGATGAAATGAAAGCAAAAGGTAAGGCTGCCGGTGCTAATGGCTGGCTAGTGAAACCTTTTGATCCGAAACGTTTGATTGAAGTTGTACAAAAAGTGATTGGCTCATAAGGTTTTGTAGTTTTTCGGGCTATTTAGTATCTAGGTGTTAAGTGGTGTGAATTTAAGTTACTTATTGATGAAAAATAATAAGCAATCAATTCTTAAGTGACATCCAAATGAGAGACTCATGTCTAGAAGTGAAAAACGATTAACGCAAAATGAAGTTAGATTGATTTAGATATGATTAAATTTTTTGCTTCTAAATAGAATCACTAAAGGCTTGAATAAAATGTAGCGGCAGTATTAGCGCAAACCATACGTTTTGTATGCTAGCGCACGTAAATAAGATGGAGTGCGGCAATGACAATTGATATGAGTCAGTTTTACGAGGTCTTCTTTGATGAGGCTGAGGAGCTATTAGCTGAGGCTGAGCGTTTGCTCTTAGGTATTAATATTGCGAATCCTGACAATGAGGAATTAAACGCAATTTTCCGTGCGGCACACTCAATTAAAGGTGGCGCGGCTACTTTTGGTTTTATGGATATGACCGAAATTACGCATGTGCTTGAAAATTTGTTAGATAAAATTCGTAAACATGAAATGGCACTCACAGCTGAGCATGTTGATGCATTCCTTGCTGCTAAAGATGTGCTCAAAATGGAGTTGGATGGGCATCGTTTGGCAACAGAGGTAGATGAAGAGCAAGTGGCTGACGTCAAAATGATGTTGAAGCAACTTTCAGAAGCCGGTGCTGTTTCTGCTCCGGTTGTTGCTCCAGTTGCCACTGCTCCAACGCCTCAGCCTGCAGAACCTATCGTTAAAGAATCCATAGAAACTCCAACGCCAGATGGGATGAGTTGCTTCAATATCGTAATGCCTGATATTACAGAAAAAGATGTTGAAAACTTGCAAGAAGAACTGGGCCTCTTAGGTGATGCTACAGTGAGTAAGCAAGCGGATGGGCGTTTTGTTATTAGCTTAACGACTGACTCATCACAAGACGATATTGTTTCTATTTGCTCGTTTATTGTTGATCCAGATGATTTAGTGATTACATTGAAATCAGATTCACCCGTTGTAGGCACATCCCCAGCTCAAGAGGCTACATCTGAGCTTGCCATAGCAGTTGAAACTCAAGTCGATACTAGTAATAAGGTTTTAGTTCAAGAAGAAGTCGGTTACGGTCTTTTTGAAGAAGAAGGGAAAGAGAAACAAGAGGAGGGATATGGCTTTTTTGCACCATTTCAGCCTCACCCTGATGCTGTTAAATCAAATCTAATTGGTGATGACACTGCACTTACACTAGCCAATAGTGGTACGACTAGTGCACAACTTGCTACTGCAGTAAAGGCAGAGGTGGCTGCTACTACAGCTTCACAGGATGCTGATCGTAGAAATGCAGGACGCCGTGAGGCTGATAAGGCGCCAGCGAGTGCAGAAGCCTCTTCAATTCGTGTAGGTGTTGAAAAAGTTGATCAACTAATTAATTTGGTTGGTGAGTTGGTGATCACGCAAGCGATGATTGAGCAGCGAATTAGTATGCTGGATCCGGTTCATAATGAAGCGTTAATTAACAGTGTTGGCCAATTAACACGTAATACTCGTGACTTACAAGAGTCCGTGATGTCAATTCGTATGATGCCGATGGATTTTGTATTCTCTCGCTTCCCTCGAATGGTGCGTGATCTTGCCGCTAAATTAAATAAAAAAGTAGATTTTGTGACAGTTGGTGCTACAACAGAGTTGGATAAGGGATTGATCGAGCGCATTGTTGATCCCCTTACACATTTGGTCAGGAACAGTGTGGATCATGGTATTGAAATACCAGAAAATCGTAGGAAAGCAGGTAAGAGCGAATCTGGCACTTTAACACTTTCTGCTGCTCACAAAGGCGGTAGCATTGTTATCGAAGTGACTGATGATGGTGCAGGTCTTAATCGAGACAGAATTCTTGCTAAAGCACAATCAAATGGCTTGCCAGTTAGTGAAAATATGACTGATGGTGAAGTGTTCTCACTAATCTTCGCACCTGGGTTTTCTACCGCAGAGGTTGTTACCGATGTTTCGGGACGTGGTGTGGGAATGGACGTGGTTAAAAGAAATATCACGGCAATGGGGGGCTCAGTTGAAATTCGCTCTGCACTTGGATTTGGTACCACAATATCTATTGCACTCCCACTCACACTGGCAATTTTAGATGGCATGTCAGTTTCATTAGGCGATAGTGTCTATGTGATTCCGCTTAATTTAATTGTTGAAACTCTGCAACCACGTGCTGAAGATATCAAAACTGTCACTGGTGAGGGGCGCATGGTGCATGTGCGTGGCGAATACTTGCCTATTATTGCCTTACATAGTTTATTTAACCATAAGACGGATATTACTGACCCTACACAAGGTGTTTTAGTATTACTCGAGTCTGACGGTAAAAAATCAGCTTTGTTTGTTGATCGCCTAGTTGGACAGCAGCAAGTGGTAATTAAGAGTCTAGAAACAAACTTTAAGAAGATTCCAGGCGTATCTGGCGCCACTATCATGGGTGATGGTTCAGTAGCTTTAATCTTAGATGTAGCCGCTTTGATACAAATGGGGCAAACCACCAACTATATTACCGGCGCAGCCTCATTTTCTAACCAAAATAATCAGCATATGCAAAGTAATGCATAAGGAGCTTAAATAATGAGTACAGATAATTTAGTAAGTAGTTCGAAAGCAAAAAGTGCAGAAGGTGAATACCTCACCTTTGTTTTAGGCGCTGAAGAGTATGGTTTAGAGATTTTGAAAGTTCAAGAAATCCGTGGCTATGACGCAGTAACTCAGATAGCTAACACTCCAGAGTTTATTAAAGGTGTTGTTAATCTGCGAGGCAAGATTGTACCAATTGTTGATTTACGTATTAAGTTTAATTTAGGTAAGGTTGAATATAACGAGTTTACAGTCGTCATTATTCTTAATCTGCACGGGCGAGTTGTAGGCATTGTTGTAGATGGTGTATCTGATGTAATTGCTTTAAAAGAAGAACAAATCCGTGATGTGCCTTCCTTAGTGACCAGTATAGATACGAAATATATCGTAGGGCTGGCTACACTAGACCAAAGAATGTTGATTTTGGTTGATATCGAACAGTTAATGACAAGTCAGGAAATGGCTTTAGTTGATGCCGTTGCTGCCTAATCAGTAGTAGTTTCGAGTAAGTAAAGAAGTTCTAACCGATAAAAATTTATAAATCTTACTTACTTTGAAGTGAAAAAATTGGCTTAATTCCTGAGTCGATTGACTGCATTCTAAGCTTTGATTTGTGTAGTTCTAATATGTTGTAAATACGGAGATATGGGATGAAATTACTGAGAGCGCTAACTGTTGCGCAGCGATTAATGCTGATTATTGTACTAGCTGTTTCTGTGGTAGCAGTACAGGCTGCAATTGGTTTATATGAGCTAAGCCAAGTTAGAACTAGTCTTAAGTCTGTCTATCAGGATAGGATGGTCCCAGTCGAGTCATTAAATCAAATTACTTTGAATATGCTCAAGAATCGCGCTCATTTAAATGCTGCTTTAAGTCAATATAATGTGGTAGTAGCTGAAGATGGACAGACCTATATTGAACTTGATGCTCAATCTGCCATAAAAGAAGCTGATTATATTGAAAGTAAAATTAAAGAAATCAGTGGTATTTGGGCTACATATCTACAGAACAGCTTAACAACAGAAGAGAAAGTGCTCGCTGACAAGTTTGCTAAAAGCCGCGGTCAGTTTGTTGAGGTGGTTTTAAAACCTGCTGTTGAACAATTGCGTGCTAATAATTATGAAGCATTAAAACTCACCAATCAAAAAGCATATGATTATTACGTGGCAGCTGAAGCTGACATAAATGCTATGGTTAAGTTGAATCTAGAGATTGCCGCAAATGAATATGTCAAAGCATCAACTAATTATGAAAATGTACGTTTGCTCACATTTTCTGGATTGTTTTTTGCCATGCTAATATTAATTTGGTTAGGTTTTGCAATCACGCGCTCAATTACTAAAGCCTTAGGTGGTGAACCAGATACGATGTATGACACAGCTAAGCGCATTGCATTGGGTGATTTAGATTTTACTATACCATTGGCTACCAATGATCGAAGTAGCACAATGGCCGCAATGAGCACGATGCAAGCTAATATTAAGTTATTGATTTCGGATATTGCAACACTATCTCAAGCGTCGCAACAAGGTCGTTTATCTGCGCGTGCAGATGCAAGCCACCATCAGGGTGATTTCCGTAAGGTTGTCACTGGTGTGAATGATACTTTGAATGCCGTCATTGGGCCTCTTAATGTAGCAGCAAGTTATATGGAAAGAATCTCAAAAGGGGATATCCCAACCAAGATTGTTGATCATTACAATGGCGATTTCAATACCATTAAAAACAATATAAACACGTGTATTGATGCTGTTAATAACTTAGTGAATGAAGCAGTTAGTTTAGAAAATGCTGCGATTGAGGGACGTTTAAATAATCGTGGTGATATCACAAAATATCAAGGTGATTTCCGTAAAGTTGTTGAAGGATTTAATAACTGTTTAGATGCCGTGATTAACCCGCTGAATGTAGCTGCTGGCTACGTTGATAATTTTGCAAAGGGTAATATTCCAGCAAAAATTACAGATCACTACAATGGTGATTTTAATATTATTAAAAACAATTTGAATGCATGTATTGATGCGCTTAGCTTGTTAGTATCAGATGCCAATATGCTGGCACAAGCGGCCCAAAACCATGAGCTAGATACACGTGCAGATATTTCTAAACACTGGGGTGATTACCGAAAAGTGGTCGAGGGTGTTAATGGCACATTAGATGCTGTGATGCAACAGAATGCCGCAGATGCCGCAGAAAAAGCACAAGAAGCACAAGTATTATCTGACGCAGTTGAAGAAACTCAATTGATCATTGAAGGCGCTAAAACAGGCAACCTCAGTAGCCGAGTTTCCCTAGCAGGCAAAACTGGTGCAATTGCTAGCCTATGTGATGGCGTGAATGCACTGATGGATAAAATGACGGAAGTGATCATCCAAGTGAAAGAAGCCGGTGAAACCATCAACACCGCAGCTGGAGAAATCTCCTCAGGCAACACCGATCTATCAAGCCGCACAGAACAGCAAGCATCTAGTCTAGAAGAAACAGCCTCTAGCATGGAACAGCTCGCCTCAACAGTAAAACAAAATGCGGAAAACGCCAAACAAGCCAATCAACTAGCTAGCGCCGCCTCAGGTGTCGCAGTCAAAGGTGGAGAAGTCGTTGGTCAAGTCGTCAACACCATGAACGCCATTAACCAAAGCGCCCACAAGATTGAAGACATCATCAGTGTGATAGACGGAATCGCATTCCAAACCAACATCCTAGCCCTCAATGCTGCAGTAGAAGCGGCCAGAGCCGGAGAACAAGGTCGAGGCTTTGCAGTGGTTGCCGGAGAAGTCCGCAACCTAGCACAACGCTCAGCCTCAGCAGCCAAAGAAATTAAAGAACTCATCACCGACTCCGTCAACAAAACCGCAGAAGGCACCAAACAAGTAGAAAACGCCGGTGCCACCATGCAAGAAATCGTGACTTCGGTTCAACGCGTCACCGACATCATGGGTGAAATCGCAGCAGCATCCATAGAGCAAAGTGCTGGCATTGACCAAGTCAACAACGCCATCACCAGCATGGACGAAGTGACACAACAAAATGCGGCACTTGTTGAAGAAGCCGCAGCGGCTGCTGAATCGCTAGTAGACCAGGCAGTTGGTTTAATGGACACAGTGAGTGCGTTTAAATTGAGTGGTGGGTCTAGCATGCAAAGTAGACCAAACTTAAGGACAATTCCACAGCCATCGCGTATTGCGGCTAAGGTAGCTACACCTAAGTTAACACATGACTTTTCATTTGAAGAGGCAAAGCAAGCTCATATTAAATGGAAAACACGCTTGGTAGACTACATTGCAGGTCGTTCAAAAGAGCATTTAGAAGTAGAGAAAGTTTGTCGTGATGATCAGTGTCCATTAGGTGGCTGGATACATGGTCGAGCACAAAAACATGCTCACACACCAGAGTATAAAGAACTTAAAACTGCACATGCGGAGTTTCATGAGAGTGTAGGGCATATCGTGCGATGTGTGCATAACCAGAAACAAACAGAAGCTAAGCAATTGCTAGGCGGAGAGTTTTCTAAGACATCAAAACGAACTATTAATGCGATTAGCGCGATTGAAGCCAGTGTACAAAATCGAATAACAGGGACTAGTAAAGCGATTGCTGGTAACGCTGGTGATGATTGGGAAGAGTTTTAAAGCTAATGGAGATATGATTAGATTTTAATCTAATCATATCTCCCTATTTTAATGGTCGTGATAAGGGGCATAGTTAGTTAGCTTAAGTTTTAGTGTGTATTAATCTGCTATAAACGTTGTGAGTATTATTAAAGTTACTTAAGTACTAGAAAGAATAAAATCATGAAGATCAATATGCCAGTAACACAGCATGAGCTAGAGCTTAATAGTACCCATCAAATTGTTTCCAAAACTGACTTGAAGGGCAGAATCACGTTTATCAACAGGGATTTTGTTGAGATAAGCGGGTTTACTGAAGAAGAGCTGATTGGCCAGAGTCATAATATTGTTCGCCACCCTGATATGCCTCCAGAAGCATTTCAAGATTTGTGGAGTACCGTTAAATCAGGTAAACCTTGGATTGGTATTGTCAAGAACCGCTGTAAAAATGGTGATCATTACTGGGTTGAGGCAGTTGTTTCACCTGTAAAAGAAAATGGTACGGTATCTGGCTATATCTCAGTACGTAAAAAAGCGTCACGTGCACAAATTGAAGGTGCGCTAAATTATCACCGCTACCTGAAAGAGCATCATAGCTGGCTAGAAGGCGTCATGACAAAGGCTAACAACCTTAGACGAAACTTCTCACTCAAAGCTAGAATTGTCTCTATATTTGTTGCAGTAGCATTGACCTGTTTAGGCCTAGGAGTAAATGGCTTATACGGCATTCAATATAGTAATGATCGCTTATCAACAGTCTACAATGATCGTGTAGTACCACTACAGCAGCTTAAAATTGTTGCTGATATGTATGCTGTCAATATTGTTGATACTTCCCATAAGTTACGAAATGGCAACATTAGTTGGTCCCAAGCACAAAAAAATGTAGATGATGCGATTAAAGCTGTCGATAAAAACTGGCAAGCATATACGCAAACATACTTAGTTCCTGAAGAGAAAGTATTAATCTCAGAAGCTAAACCTCTCATTGAACAAGCAAATGTGGCAACGGCAAAGTTAAAAGAGATTATTCGCACCCAAGATGAGTCGTTGATAGCAGAGTTTACAATTAATAATTTATATCCGTCGATTGAGCCATTATCTGAAAAAATAAGTGAATTAACAGTATTGCAACTGGATATTGCAGCTAAAGAGTTTAGCCTTGCGCAAGAGAATTATGCTTTTAAACGTAATTTAAATATCTTGTTCATCTTTCTTGGATTACTAATTACAGGTTTTCTAGGCTGGCAACTTTACCGAGCAATCATGCCACGTATTGCAATGGCGATTAGTTACTTAATGGCAACTGCGCAAGGTGAGGATCATGACTCTGTATTGCGGACAGGTCATCGAGATGAAATGACCGATGTGATGGATGCATACAGGGCTTTAAAAACTAGGATAGATTTTGACTATACAGATACCTTAGCAGGGGTAGATCGTATTAAGTCAGCATTAGATAATGCGTCTATTCCTGTCACTGTCGGCAATGAAGTTAATAAGCTTATTTACATGAATAAAGCCAGTTTCAAACTATGGGAGAAAATGAGTGCCAATATAGCGAAATTGCATCCTGGATTTTCTGTAGACAATCTAGTTGGAGGCACTTTAGGCAAATATATAGAGAACGAAGAAGATCGTGCATCATATGTTGCAGAGCTTAAAGGCACTAAAGTACTAGACACGACAATGGCTGGCCGTCATTTGAGGTTAACTTTCAACCCTGTGCACAATGCAGAGGGCCACTATCTAGGTCGCATGATTCAGTGGGAGGATAGAACAGAGGAATTAGCTGCTGAACAAAGTATAGCTCGTTTAATAGAGCAGACTGTTTCAGGTGATTTAATGAATAGAATCGATGCAACACAGTATCCGGATGGTTTTCTAAAGGATATTAGTGAAGGCATGAACAAATTGTTGGAGGCTGTCATTGGTCCACTAAATATGGCCGCAAATTATGTTGATAATCTTTCAAAAGGTGTGATTCCTGCAGAAATAACAACCGAGTATGAGGGTGATTTTAATATCATTAAGAACAATCTGAACGCATGCGGTATAGCGATAAAATCCCTAGTTGCAGATGGCAATTTACTTGCAAAAGCTGCTGAAGCCGGTGATTTAAGTGCACGTGCAGATGCAACAAAACATCTTGGAGAGTATCGTAAAGTAATTGAGGGGCTTAATGCTACGCTTGATGCAATTATTGAGCCTTTAAACATGGCCGCGAATAGCGTAGAGGATATTGCTCGCGGTGACATCCCGCAGCAGATTACTCACCGCTATAACGGTGACTTTAACAAAATTAAAGATAACTTAAATACTTGTTTTTCTGCAATCAACGCACTAGTTGCAGATACAAAAATGCTTTCTGATGCTGCTGGTGAAGGTAATGTCTCTGTTAGAGCTGATCCGGATCAACATTTTGGAGATTTCCGTAAAATTGTTGAGGGCGTTAACAATACCCTTGAGATGATTGTTGGCCCAATTGCTACTGTTAAAATGTCGATTGAGACAATTAACACGGCTGCTAAAGAGATTGCACAAGGCAATTCTGATTTATCACGCCGCACAGAAGATCAAGCAGCCTCACTAGAAAAAACAGCGGCCAGCATGGAAGAGCTATCTTCAACCGTGAAGCAAAATGCCGACAATGCTAAACAAGCAAATCAGCTCGCTACAGCCGCCTCTGATGTCGCGGTTAAGGGAGGTGTCGTTGTGTCAGAAGTAGTGACTACAATGGCAAACATTAATCAAAGTGCCAAGAAAATTGAAGACATCATTAGCGTGATTGACGGCATTGCATTCCAAACGAACATCTTAGCGTTAAATGCAGCAGTTGAAGCGGCAAGAGCAGGTGAACAAGGTCGCGGATTCGCAGTCGTTGCAGGAGAAGTACGTAACCTAGCACAACGCTCAGCTTCAGCAGCCAAAGAGATTAAAGTGTTGATTACAGAGTCTGTAAACAACACAAACGTAGGTACAGTGCAAGTAGAAAAGGCTGGTAATACAATGCATGAAATTGTGACCTCTGTTAAACGGGTCACAGACATCATCGCGGAAATCTCGGCTGCTTCGCAAGAGCAAAGCGTTGGTATTGAGCAAGTCAATGAAGCTATTATGAAAATGGACGACGTCACCCAGCAAAATACGGCCTTAGTAGAAGAGGCTGCTGCTGCTGCAGAGTCGTTGATGGATCAGGCAGACGAGCTGATGAAAGCTGTGAGTGTGTTTAAATTAGATCATTAGATATGATTGATATTTCATTTAAGCTAAGTTTAAATTAATGTTATTAAGAGTTAAATGCAAAATCTAAATGAAGATTTAATTAATTTTAGTTGTATGAAACAAAATATAATGCGATTTAGGCATTTATTTTCATGGATTCTGCTTGTTCTTTGGCTGAGTTACACTTCAGTGATGTTGAATAGCTTTAAGCAGCAAAATAGTTGGGTAGCATCATTGTGTAGAGCAAGTGATTAAATATTAATTGATCGTTTTAAAAGAATTGGAATTAAAATGGAAGTAGTAAAAAACAGTCAGATTGATCCATGGGCAACTAGCGCAGATAAATTAATGTCAATGACATTGCTTGTATTGGTCGCGATTAGTATCTTTATTGGTTATTCAAATGGAACACAATTTGAGGCTTTAGCTATTGGTGTACCTGCACTTGTTATTCCATTGCTTTTCGTCAAAACGATGCCAGGTTCAGTGCTTGCTAGAATCTCGCTTGCTGCTGCTTTCATGGTGTTTTCCGCACTTTTTATTCAGCAAACACGGGGTATGAATGAAGCGCATTTTTCTATTTTCATTTTATTGGCTTTTCTACTTTATTATCGTGACTGGAAGCCAATTTTCGCTGCTGCACTAGTTATCGCAGTTCATCACATTAGCTTCAACTCCTTTCAAACTTATGACTCTGGATTCTATGTTTTCCAATCAGGTGCAAATTATAAGTTGCTATTAATACATGCATTAGCTGTTGTTTTTGAAGCAGCACTTCTCATCATTATTGCGAATAACCTGCGCAAAGAAGCCAACATGATTGGTGGGGCACCGGAGGATGTTGTTAACATTGCGAGGCAACTTGCTAATGGCAATTTAAATCAACTCATTGATGTTGATGCTCGAGATAAATCTAGTGTTAAATTTGCGCTAAAAACAATGTCAACCAATATGTCTGCGATCGTATCTCATATCGAAAGTATGACCGTTGAACATGGAAAAGGTAATTTAGAAGCGTTGATTGAGCTGGATCAGCTTCATGGAAGTTATAAATCCATGGCTGAGAAGATCAATGCTATGTTAGCTTCGCAAGCTAAATTAGTACATAAAATTACTCAAAGTGTGATTAACTTTTCTAATGGTGATTTTGATCAACCTTTTGATCAATTGCCTGGCAAGTTGAGTTTTATTAATGAAGCTATCGAACAGTTGCGTGCTAATGTAAAGGCAATCATTGAAGATATCGCAGAGATGTCGAAAGAACACGAGGTCGGTAATATTGATGCATCGATGGATGTCAGCAAATATAGTGGTGCCTTTGCGAAAACTGTGATGGGTGTCAATGTAATGGTAGGCGCGCACGTACGTGAGAAAGAAGAAGTAACGGAAGTGATGCGCGCATTAGGCGATGGTGACTTTGATGTACAAATTCAGCAGTATCCGGGTAAGAAAGCAGAAATTAATAAGAATCTAGACAGACTCAAAGGTAAGCTAAAGGGCGCGGTTGATTCAGTAAAGTGGGTCACAAATGAGCATGCGCTTGGCAATATTGATATGAGTCTACATGCGCATCTATTCAAAGGAGGCTTCTCTGAGCTAGCGACGGCAGTCAATGCGATTGTTGCTGGACAACTAGAGTTGACAGAAAAAGCCCTTGCCTGCGTTAAAGCGTTTGGTGAAGGTGACTTTGACGCTCCGTTAGAAACATTCCCAGGTAAAAAAGTATTTGTGAATGAAGCCATTGAACAAGTACGTACTAACTTAAAAGCGCTGAACGAAGATGCGCAATTACTAGCAGACGCAGCCCATGCTGGTCGTGTCACCGTTCGTGCTGATGCAGATAGACACCAAGGTGACTACCGCAAGATTGTTAACGGCATGAACGAAACACTAGAAATGATCGTTGGTCCGATTGTGACGGTACAGCAATCAGTAGAAACGATTAACACCGCAGCAAGAGAAATTGCGCAAGGTAACGCTGACCTATCACGCCGCACAGAAGATCAAGCAGCTTCATTAGAAAAAACAGCCGCCAGCATGGAAGAGCTCTCTTCAACCGTGAAGCAAAATGCCGACAACGCTAAACAAGCCAACCAACTTGCATCAGCCGCCTCAGGCGTTGCTGTAAAAGGCGGTGTAGCAGTATCAGCCGTTGTCAGCACCATGGCTCAAATTAACGAAAGTGCCAAGAAAATTGAAGACATCATTAGCGTGATTGACGGCATTGCATTCCAAACGAACATCTTAGCGTTGAATGCAGCAGTTGAAGCAGCAAGAGCAGGTGAACAAGGTCGCGGATTCGCAGTGGTTGCAGGAGAAGTACGTAACCTAGCACAACGCTCAGCTTCAGCAGCCAAAGAGATTAAAGAACTGATCACAAACTCAGTTAACAAAACCGCAGAAGGCACTAAACAAGTAGAAATGGCTGGGGAAACGATGCAAGAGATCGTCAGCTCAGTCAAACGCGTGTCAGACATCATTGGCGAAATCTCAGCTGCATCACAAGAGCAAAGTGCTGGTATTGAACAAGTCAACGAAGCCATCATGAAAATGGATGACGTCACACAGCAAAATACAGCCTTAGTAGAAGAAGCGGCAGCGGCAGCTGAATCAATGATGGAGCAAGCGGACGAACTGATGAACGCAATCAGCGTATTCCAGCTAGGATCACATAGTGAAAGTAAAGTATCGCGTAATGTACCGAAGGTGATGACTAGTAAAGCAGCAACGATTGCTAGACCAACGCCTGCCAAAGTGAGTATAAAGCCCAGTGCGGATGATGGCGATTGGGAAGAGTTTTAAAAATACATGTGATAAGTTATTTTTTAAATAGATATTGATAGGTTTTTTTAGTTAGAAATGGATTTGAGATGCAAATGACTGTTGCAAGAAAAATGTTATTCATAACATTGATTTCTGTATTAGGTTTAGTAGGTTTGTTAACGCTAAATATTTTCCAGACTGATTCTGTTTACCAAGACACTAACTATGCTAATTCAAATATAGTGCCTAGTATTATTAAGCTTGATGAAATGCGATATAAGTTCAATACGCTTCGTATCAGAGTTGCTAATCATACGTTGATTAAAGATGAAGCAAAAATGGCTGAAGTTGAAAGTGCAATTAGAAAACTTCAATCGGAATTGAAAGAAATTACAGAGTCGTATGTTGGCTTTATTTCAGATGAGCAAGAAAAACGTCTATTAGAGGCTGATGTGGAGGGGTTGAACGCTTACTATTCAGATATGGAGCCCATATTAAATGCTTCTCGGGCGAATGACAAAGAACTAGCTCACGAGTTATATATTGCTATCCGTACCCCTGCTGAAAAAGCTAACGGCGATATAGCTAACCACATGAGTTATAAAGTTGAGCTTGGTCAGAAATTTGCAAATAATGCACTCGCGCTAAAAGAGCAGTCAACCAATATTTCTTTAGTGATAGGCTTACTGATAGTACTTGCTACTATTGTGCTTGGTGTTTTAATTACACTTAATCTACGCAAGCAGTTAGGTGGGGAGCCAGATGATGTTGCTAAAATTGCTAATGACATCGCGAATGGTGATTTAAACAGCGCTATTAAAATTAATGCAGATGATCGTTCAAGTCTAATGGCATCAATGCTTACTATGCAGCAAACACTGAGAACTGTTATTGATGAACAAAGTGCAATGTCAGCACAAAATAAACTTGGCAATATTAGTGCGCAAATTGACGCTACTAAATTCCGTGGCACCTATAAAACTATGGCTGCTAATATTAATGAAATGGCATCTAATCAAGCCGAAGTGATGCGTAAAGTGACTGCTTGTATTGCTGAATTTTCTAAAGGTAACTTTGAAGCGCCATTAGAACGTTTTCCTGGTCAACGTGCTTTTATTAATGACGGAATTGAGCAATTGCGGGTCAATATTAAAACGTTCATTGCTGAGATGCAAAGTATGTCTGAGCAGCATGATTTAGGTGAGATTGACGTAAGAGTTGATGTGGCTAAATTTACTGGTACTTATGCTGAAATGGCTCAATCATTAAATAAAATGGTAGGCGCGCACGTACGTGAGAAAGAAGAAGTAACGGAAGTGATGCGCGCATTAGGCGATGGTGACTTTGATGTACAAATTCAGCAGTATCCGGGTAAGAAAGCAGAAATTAATAAGAATCTAGACAGACTCAAAGGTAAGCTAAAGGGCGCGGTTGATTCAGTAAAGTGGGTCACAAATGAGCATGCGCTTGGCAATATTGATATGAGTCTACATGCGCATCTATTCAAAGGAGGCTTCTCTGAGCTAGCGACGGCAGTCAATGCGATTGTTGCTGGACAACTAGAGTTGACAGAAAAAGCCCTTGCCTGCGTTAAAGCGTTTGGTGAAGGTGACTTTGACGCTCCGTTAGAAACATTCCCAGGTAAAAAAGTATTTGTGAATGAAGCCATTGAACAAGTACGTACTAACTTAAAAGCGCTGAACGAAGATGCGCAATTACTAGCAGACGCAGCCCATGCTGGTCGTGTCACCGTTCGTGCTGATGCAGATAGACACCAAGGTGACTACCGCAAGATTGTTAACGGCATGAACGAAACACTAGAAATGATCGTTGGTCCGATTGTGACGGTACAGCAATCAGTAGAAACGATTAACACCGCAGCAAGAGAAATTGCGCAAGGTAACGCTGACCTATCACGCCGCACAGAAGATCAAGCAGCTTCATTAGAAAAAACAGCCGCCAGCATGGAAGAGCTCTCTTCAACCGTGAAGCAAAATGCCGACAACGCTAAACAAGCCAACCAACTTGCATCAGCCGCCTCAGGCGTTGCTGTAAAAGGCGGTGTAGCAGTATCAGCCGTTGTCAGCACCATGGCTCAAATTAACGAAAGTGCCAAGAAAATTGAAGACATCATTAGCGTGATTGACGGCATTGCATTCCAAACGAACATCTTAGCGTTGAATGCAGCAGTTGAAGCAGCAAGAGCAGGTGAACAAGGTCGCGGATTCGCAGTGGTTGCAGGAGAAGTACGTAACCTAGCACAACGCTCAGCTTCAGCAGCCAAAGAGATTAAAGAACTGATCACAAACTCAGTTAACAAAACCGCAGAAGGCACTAAACAAGTAGAAATGGCTGGGGAAACGATGCAAGAGATCGTCAGCTCAGTCAAACGCGTGTCAGACATCATTGGCGAAATCTCAGCTGCATCACAAGAGCAAAGTGCTGGTATTGAACAAGTCAACGAAGCCATCATGAAAATGGATGACGTCACACAGCAAAATACAGCCTTAGTAGAAGAAGCGGCAGCGGCAGCTGAATCAATGATGGAGCAAGCGGACGAACTGATGAACGCAATCAGCGTATTCCAGCTAGGATCACATAGTGAAAGTAAAGTATCGCGTAATGTACCGAAGGTGATGACTAGTAAAGCAGCAACGATTGCTAGACCAACGCCTGCCAAAGTGAGTATAAAGCCCAGTGCGGATGATGGCGATTGGGAAGAGTTTTAAAAAGTGATTTTATTGATTAGTGCCTAATGGTTTACAATAGAGGGTAATCGCTAGTAAATAGCTAGCTTTCAAAGACAAAGTAAGGTGGTGAGTGTAACGTTATCCACCATATGTAAGTAAAAATTGGCAGTAACGTTACACTCGACTGCCAAACGTAATAAAGAAGTTAATTTTGAAATTTATTTAGAAGTTCTAGGAGACTGAAATGGCTGTTATTGATCGTGTATTAATTGGTGAGGCATTGGTAATTGAAGATCGCCCAGATGGTAGTGGTTTAGATCTTAAAAATGTAGCTCACATTGACCTAATCATGGGCCCACGTGGTAGCGCTGCAGAAGATGCGTTTTGCCGTACTCTTACTGATCAAAAAGAGGGTGTAAATGGCTTGTTAGCTATTGTTGCACCTAACATGATGGTAAAACCAAACACAGTAATGTTTAACAAAGTGACTTTGAAAAACACTAAACAATCACTACAAATGTTTGGCCCAGCACAACGTGGTGTTGCGATGGCTGTGATGGACTGTGTTGCTGATGGCACAATTCCTGTTGAAGAAGCGGATGACGTATTTATTTCTGTAGGTGTGTTTATTGACCAAACTGCAGATATGGATGACCGTATTCAAGATTGGAACTACCGTGCTACTAAACAAGCGATTAAAAGCGCGATTGCACGTGAGCCAAAAGCTGCTGATTTGTTGAAAGTTTATAAAGAATCTGCACATCCTTTTGCTGCAAAAGAAGGCAGAAGAGCAACAGATAAGGCGTAGTAGTAATAGATGTGATGTGGAGCAATGTTTAAAGATGAAAATGTCCAATAAAGCCAGCTTTAATTAAGTGGTTTTTAGATATTTGCATCTTGCATTGCTACCTTGTCATTACGTTGATATTGTTCATCAATAATCACAAGTTTATAGGCAGTTAACTGCAATATATTAATAAATAATAAATTAAGAGTGCCCAAAGCATATTGCTAAAGTGCTTTGTACCAAATTGGTACAGTAAGTGATTTACAATAAATTACGTGGTGAATAATTAATGTTTAAAAAAGAGCAGCATGAAGAGGGGCGAGAGTTTAACTTTACTGCTCAAGACTTTGCTAGAGTACGTCACTTAATTTATCGTCATGCAGGCATTTCACTGTCTGAAGCCAAGTCTGATATGGTTTATAGCCGTATAGGAAGAAGACTTCGTGTTTTAGGCGCAACATCTTTTAAGCACTATCTAGATAATCTAGAGAGTCAGAACGATCCTGCCGAATGGGAGGCGTTTACCAATGCACTTACAACGAATTTAACCTCTTTTTTTCGTGAAGAGCATCACTTTCCTATACTTGCAGATCATCTGCTTACCTTAAAAAAACCTATCCGCATCTGGTGTTCAGCAGCATCTACTGGTGAAGAACCCTACACAATAGCAATGACAGCGTGTGAAGCATTTGGAAGTTTAAACCCTCCGGTTGAAATTATTGCCACAGATATTGATACTAATGTGCTATCAACAGCATCTCGTGGAATCTATCCATATGAGCGAGTGAGTAAGCTCTCTGATGCAAGGCGTAAGCGTTTCTTTTTAAGAGGTTCCGGTCCAAATGAGGGCTCAGTTGCAGTTAGAAAAGAATTAAAGTCGATGATTACTTTTAGTCAGCTTAATTTACTGGATGAAAACTGGGCTTTACACGAGCCATTTGATGCAATTTTTTGTAGAAATGTAATGATTTATTTTGACAAACCTACACAGTCAAAGATTTTAAGTCGTTTTGTACCGTTAATGAAATCAAACGCATTATTATTTGCTGGTCATTCAGAGAACTTTCTTTATGTTTCAGATGCATTCCATTTAAGAGGTAAAACTGTTTACACTTTGGCAGATGCAAGCAATGTAAAGCGTTCTAACAGCACAGTTAAAGAGAGAGCTTTATGAGTATGTTGGAAGAAGAAATTTCAACTACCCTATATTTTGACCGAACTTTTGATTGTGAAGCGGCAAAAATTGCACCGGGAGAGTACTACTTTACAGATAAAGACATGTTGATAGTAACTGTCTTAGGGTCATGTGTATCTGCATGTATTCGAGATAATAAAACAGGTATAGGCGGTATGAACCACTTCATGTTACCTGATAGTGCAGCTGCAGATAAAGACAGTCCTATTTCTGAATCTATGCGCTATGGCACTTATGCAATGGAGGTTTTGATAAACCAATTGCTTCGTAACGGCGCAAGACGCGAAAATCTAGAAGCCAAAATATTTGGTGGCGGCAATGTACTCAAAAGCTTTACCACCACTAATGTTGGTGACCGTAATGCAATTTTCGTGAGGAAATACCTGAGCGCAGAGGGTATAAGGATTACGGGTGAGGATTTATTAGATATCTACCCTAGAAAAGTTTATTATTTCCCTAAAACTGGTCGTGTTTTAGTGAAGAAATTGAAACAAATGCATAATGACACCTTGTTTAAACGTGAAGAAGTTTACGCAAGTAAACTTAAAACATCCGATGTTGGTGGTGCAATTGATTTATTTTAATTGTTATATTGAATAAGCAATAAGGCGTGAGAATAAGCAAATGAAAATAAAAGTACTAGTTATTGATGATTCGGCACTAATTCGTAGTTTATTGACTGAGATTATTAACGACCAAAAAGATATGATGGTTGTTGGTGCTGCGCCAGATCCGCTGATTGCTCGTGAGATGATTAAGCAATTAAATCCTGATGTACTAACGCTTGATGTCGAAATGCCAAAAATGGATGGCTTGGATTTCTTGGAAAAGCTGATGCGTCTCCGACCAATGCCAGTTGTCATGGTATCTACGTTGACAGAAAAGGGTTCAGAAATCACGATGCGCGCCTTAGAGTTAGGTGCAACAGACTTTGTCACTAAACCTAAAATGTCTATTACTGAAGGTATGCGTGAGTACACTGAGGAAATTACAGATAAAATTAGAGCGGCCTCTCAAGCGAAAGTATCATCTCCAAGTCGACATGCTGTTACTGGTAATGTCGAAAACAAGCCATCACAATTACGTAACCCACTGATTAGTAGTGAGAAGCTCCTGATTATTGGTGCTTCTACCGGTGGAACGGAAGCTATCAAGTCATTTTTGCTACAAATGCCTTCAGATTGCCCTGGTATTTTAATTACACAGCATATGCCTGCAGGTTTTACAAAATCTTTTGCGAATAGACTAAACTCTTTATGTCAAATATCCGTTAAAGAAGCTGAAGGTGGTGAACGTGTGTTACCTGGTCATGCTTATATTGCACCCGGCGATAAACACTTGTTATTAGCAAGAAGTGGTGCAAACTATGTGACTGAACTAAGTGATGCGCCACCAGTGAATCGTCATAAGCCTTCTGTGGATGTATTGTTTGAATCAGCTGCATTAAATGCTGGTAAAAATGCTATTGGGGTCATCTTGACTGGTATGGGTAAAGATGGCGCTGTGGGTATGGCTCAAATGAAAAATGCTGGCTCATATAACTTTGCTCAAAATGAGGAGAGTTGTGTTGTGTATGGTATGCCGAAAGAGGCCGTCGCGCATGGTGGCGTAGACGAAGTTGCACATCTAAATGAATTGCCTAAATTAGTGCTTAATCATTTAGTGACCAATAGTACCCGTGCTTTACGCGTGTAAATCATAGGGAAGTATCAATGATATTGATGAAGTCTTGGTCATTTTAACGAATGGTAAAGTCTCCATCATCAATGTTTAGAGTATAAAATAATTATAGAGTTTACTTGTTGTATTGACGTTTAAGTTTAAGCTTTAATACTAAGAGTATTTAATGGAGTGGAGCATGGCAAATACAAATACTAAATTTCTTGTTGTGGATGATTTTTCTACAATGCGTAGAATCGTTCGTAACTTGCTGAAAGAGCTTGGGTATACCAATGTAGATGAGGCTGAAGATGGCGTTGCTGCATTGAGTAAACTGAAAGGTGGTGGATTTGAATTTGTTGTATCAGATTGGAACATGCCTAATATGGACGGTTTGACATTGTTGCAAAATATTCGTGCCGATGCTGAACTCTCTAAACTACCTGTCTTAATGGTAACCGCTGAAGCAAAAAAAGAAAATATTATTGCTGCAGCACAAGCAGGTGCTAATGGCTACGTTGTAAAACCATTCACTGCTGCTACACTTGATGAAAAATTATCAAAAATATTTGAGAAGCTTGAGAAAGCAGGGGCTTAACTATGACTAGTGAAGTCACACAGCAGCAAGCTGCAAATGTTGAATCTTCAGTTGGATTGTCATCGAGTGATGAAATTCTTAACCGTGTAGGGCATGTCACTAGAACATTGCATGATAGCCTAAGTGGATTAGGCCTAGATAAAATATTAGAACAAGTTGCACAAGATATTCCAGATGCGCGTGATCGATTAGCTTATGTGGCTCGGATGACTGAGCAGGCAGCAGAGCGTGTTCTGAATGCAACTGATGTGGCGATTCCATTACAAGAGGAGCTTGCGTCTGGCGCAACAGCATTGGAACAACGTTGGAAAAGTGTAATGGCTGAGCCATCATTAAAGAGCGAATATAATTTGGCCGCAAATGAGACGCTTACTTATTTAGCAATGGCAGGAAAAAACACAGCAGAAACCAAAGCCTTACTGATGGATATCATGATGGCGCAGGATTTTCAGGATTTGACGGGACAAGTCATCAAAAAAATCACTGGCCTAGCTCAGGATTTAGAAAAGCAGTTAGTGCAATTACTCATTGATTTTTCACCAGCTATCCCTAAGAAAGACGCAGAAGCAAATAAAGCTGATACCGGTGATAACTCAGCGCTTTTGAATGGGCCACAAATCGATCCAAATGCTGTGGATGTTGTTGCTAGCCAAGAGCAGGTCGATGATTTGCTTGATAGTTTAGGGTTCTAGTCAGAGTTACATAGGGCTTGTATTTTTGATTACCAGCAATTGTTATCAATAAACTAGTCAATATTGATAACAATTGCTTTGGTGGTTAGTTGCCAACACTATTATTCCTAGATTAAGTTTGGTTATTCCAAAGTAAATTTTTTCATTTTATTTGGTTATTTTTCTTAGTGGTTGGCATTTCTTATTCTAAGCGAGCTTAGTTTGTTTTGCATGGGTAGACTTTATGAATACTGAGTTTCATTTGGTTATTCTGATAAAGAACTCACTTTCTTAACCTTTTCTTTTAATTCCCAGTCCCCTGAATGTTTTTTAAGTCGTCAATTATTTGCTGAGAGTGGTTAGAAACATCCACACTATTATAGATTTTGATTACTTTTGAACTCGGGTCAATGAGAAATGTATAGCGTTTTGCAATTTTAGTGAAGATTAGATTGCTAAGCGCGTGATAAGCCTTTGCGACGCTACCATCAGTGTCAGCTAGCAAGGTGAACGGTAGGTGGTATTTCTCTGCAAACTTCTGGTGAGAGGTTTCTGAATCAACACTTATTCCAATTACCTTGGCATTCAATTGTTCTAGTTTAGATAAGTCATCTCTAAAGTTGCATGCCTCTTTAGTGCATCCTGGGGTGTCATTTTTAGGATAAAAATAAAGTACTACATATTTTCCTTTGTAGTCAGATAACAAGTGATTGCTACCTTTTGTATCTTTTAAACTAAACTCTGGAGCATCTTCTCCTATAGTTAAACTCGGTTGCATAGATGAATAGTGGCGATAGCCTAGGAATGCAACGAGTATGATTGCTGCATAAAAAAGAACCTTAATTAACATACAATAACCTTTTTAGATGTAGTTCACTGACAAATAACGCTCTGAGAATGTTAGCACTATTTGTTTTTTTCTGTAAAACATAACGTATAAGACATTACATTTATTCACGTAATGTTTTATTTAAGGCCTCTACCCTTTATAATGCTCTACTAGTTTTGCCCCCGTAGCTCAGTGGATAGAGCATCCCCCTCCTAAGGGGAGGGTCACACGTTCGATTCGTGTCGGGGGCACCATCAATTCAATAGATCATTAATATTAGTATCACCTGCTGCTTGATGTTTTAAAGTAGCGTAACGTATTGTATTGGTTTGACTATATTTTATTAATTTACTTACAAATAAATGAACTTAGCAAGAGATCATTCATCACCAATAACAATGACACCAATATTATTTCAAAGATTATCTTTAGTCCTATTTTCATTATTGGCTGTTTTTATTCTCGTCACGTTTAAGCAGTACGGGATTAGCAACGACGAGCAAGTGCAACATGTCTATGGTCAATTACTGCTAAATTTTTATAGTACAGGTTTTGCAGATCAGGCCGCTTTTACTTACAAAAATCTCTATTTGTATGGCGGGCTGTTTGATTTAATCGCTGCCATCTTAGAAAAAATCTTACCGCTTTGGGTGTGGGATATACGTCATTTACTATCAGCCTTATTTGGTTTTGCTGGGATCGTGGCTGTTTATAAGATTACCAATGAGCTTGCTGGTCTACGCGCTGCTTTTTTAGCAGTATTTCTACTGACCATTACAGGGGCATGGGCTGGTGCGATGTTTACACACACCAAAGATGTATCTTTTGCTGCCTGCATGGTATGGGCACTATATTACACGCTACTTATTTCTAAACACTTACCTCGTATTCCTTTAGCCTTGAGTTTCAAGCTAGGTATTGCTGTGGGGATGGCATTAGGCTTAAGAATCGGTGGTGCGTTTGCTGTTATTTATTTGCTTTTAATGGTTTTTTTCGCTGGTTTGTTAAAGGTAAAAAACTTTAAGCTTATATTGAGTTTTTACTGGCAGAGTTTTTTAGGCTTGCTACCAGCTGGTGTTGTTGCTTTTTGCTTAATGGCTATTTTCTGGCCATGGTCGGTGATGGGTACAGATCACATTTTAATCGCTGTAAAGTCCTTCTCGCACTTTGCATTCGATATGAATACTATTGTGAATGGCCAGTTCATTAATATTGGCGACGTACCTCGCACTTATTTGTTTCAGTACTTGGGAATTCGATTACCTGAAATTTTTCTTCTTGGTTTATTGAGTCTTTTACTTGTATTGGCGATAAGAGTTAAACAGTTGGTGTTAGTGCAATGCTTACCTGAAATCACGATTGCAATTGCTTTACTCACCCCTTTGATTTTTGTGATTTTAGATCGTCCAGCACTTTATAATGGGGTAAGGCATTTTACCTTTGTGATTCCTACATTAGCGATTGTTGCAGGGATTGGATTGTCCAAAATGTTTGATATGTTAGTCTCATACCAAAAGTGGCGAATATGTTTTGCTGCGGTATGTGCGTTATTGAGTATGAATACGATTTTTACACTATCTGCACTGCATCCTTATCAGTACTTGTACTACAATCATTTTGCCGGCGAGAATTTTAAGCAAGCCCAACATCATTGGGAGGCCGATTATTGGTCTAGTAGTTTAATTGACGCTACTAAAATTCTAGAACACTATGTTGATAAAGAAGCTATATCGAAAAATACAGGCTCGGTATATTCTGTTGCCGTTTGCGCAGAGGCTTTTCAAGGACAAGCCTATTTAGATGACAGATTTAAAATTACTGAAGACTGGGTGACGGCTGATTTCTTTATGTCTAGTACTAATATGAATTGCGATAAAGTACTGCAAGGTGAAGTGATTGGTGTTGTTGAGCGCTTAGGTGCACCGTTAGCTGTCGTTAAAGACCGCAGAACATTAATAGGCGAAGCGCGTAGACCTCGTGCAGCACCTCGAGATTAAATAGATGAGCAAAAATATTTTTCCAAGACTAAATACTGATGCATGTATCAGTGTAATTGTACCTGCCTTTAATGAGGAGGCTGCGATTGTTAGTACTATTCATACAATCGTTGACCGGCTTAAGCAGTTGAGTCAGACGTGGGAAATTATTGTGATTGATGATGGTAGTCGCGATCAAACAGCAAATATTGTGCGTAACTTACCAGCTGATTTGCAAACGACATTGGTGCGATTTTCACGTAATTTTGGTAAAGAGTATGCGATTACCGCTGGTTTAGAGTATGCAACTGGTAACGTGGTAATTTGTATGGATGCAGATGGTCAGCACTCGTCGGAGTTGTTGGTTAAGATGTTGGAAAAATGGCGTGAAGGATACGATATGGTCTATGCGTATCGACAAGACCGCGCTGTAGAGTCACGATTTAAACGCTGGGGCTCACGTATTTTTTATCGCGCGATTAGCTTGGGTGGGCAGATTCATATTCCACGAGATGCTGGGGATTTCCGTTTGATGGACAGACAGGTAGTGAATGCGTTGCTTTCATTACCTGAACGTAACCGCTTCATGAAAGGTATTTATGCATGGGTTGGCTATCATTCTATTGGTATTCCATTTACGCCATTACCACGCTCTCATGGTGAGAGTGCATTCTCAAAACTAAAGCTAATCCAGTTGGCTTGGACGGGCGTGACTAGCTTCTCTGTGATGCCATTGCGCTTAGCGAGTGCGGTAGGTGCTTTACTTGCGATGGTTTCTTTTATTTATGGCATGTATGTAGTGATTGATCATATGTTCTTCAATGAGTCAGTACCAGGCTGGCCAACCATCATTGCGAGTATGATGTTTTTTGCCGGCGTGCAATTGTTGTTTATTGGTATTTTAGGTGAGTATTTGTCCCGTATTTATGATGAGGTGAAAGGGCGCCCACCTTATATTGTGGCTGAGGTATTAAAGCCACAAGTGATAACACCACATCAATGACACCGACGCATCGACATTCAATTTCATGGTTTGCTGTGATTGGTGTGTTAGCCGCAGGTGTGCATTATGTGGTTGCTGTGAGTTTGGAGTTGACGCATGTGCTAAATGCAATTTATGCCAATACTGCAGGCTTTCTTTGTGCGTTTCCAATGAGCTATTTTGGGCATCGTAAGTTAAGTTTTTCTGGGCAAATTTCGTCTCATCTGCATGCATTTCCACGCTTCTTTATTGTGGCTCTATTTGGTTTTTTAGCTAATCAGCTTTTAGTGATTAATGCTATTTACTTTACGAGTGTTCCATTTTGGTTAGTGCTTGGTGTTGTAATGGTCATTGTTGCGGTTTCTACTTATTTTTTGAGCCGTTACTGGGCATTTAAAGGGGGGCTGTAATGCAGCTTATCATTTGCGCTGATGATTTTGCACAAAGCCCTGAAATTGATATGGCGATTGTTCGCCTAATAGAAAACAATAGGCTTACTGCGACATCTTGCATGGTGAATAGTCCGCATTGGACGGCTTCTGCGAAATTATTAACTGCTGAAATTAGGCAAAAAGCGCATATAGGACTGCATCTTGACTTTACCCAGTTTGGGTATCGTTATCCGCATTATCTATTGACCTTGCTGAGCTTAGTGCGTTGTTTGCCAAGATTAGCTATTCAAGAAAGCATTGAGCATCAACTGAATCAATTTGAAGCTGAGCTTGGAGCTAAGCCAGATTATGTAGATGGACATCAACATGTGCATCAACTCCCACAGATTCGTGAGATATTATTATCTGTGTTAAAACGGCGTTACGATAAGCATTTGCCATGGATAAGAATTGCTAGGCCGCACATGGCTAGTGGCATTAAAGGCTGGATCATTAAAATGCTTGGCGCAAACGCGTTAGAGTTAGAAGCCAAGAGGTTGGGGTTTCGAAGTAGTAATGCACTGTTGGGTGTTTATAACTTTAGCGGAAGCACGCAAGACTATAAAAAACGTCTTGTAGACTGGGCTTTACAGGCCCAGCAGGGCGTTGGTACATCGGTACTGATGTGTCACCCTGCTGTTAAGCTGCAAGTCGATGGCAGCGAAATAAGTGACCCTATTTATCCTGCTAGGCTAAATGAGTTTAGTGTACTAAATAGTGAGTCTTTTAACGCTATATTTAATGAAGTTAAAATTGTACGTGAGCCTTAAATTCTGTACATTTTGTTAGTCTGCATGCGCACAATATTAACTTTTAGATTGGTGCTTGTTTAGGGTTGAAGTCAATGAGGTGTTAGGTAGTAGCTGGCTTAACAGATTTTTTTGTTTTAGTGTTCGCCTGAGCTACGCAATACTCTTTGCCATAAGTGCCAATATTAGAATCTATTTCATAGTAATGATTAGTGTAAGCGTATTTACCAGCTTTATTCTTTTGAATAGTTGCAATGCCGGTGCTGAATTCTGATGAACTTAACTCTGTCATGCTTAATGTGAAAGCGACTTTGTTTAAATTGGCTACTGCTTTGCCTTTATAGACAAAAGAGTTTTCAGTTTCTACATGAAAGTCATAAATGCCGATGTTTCCTCTGCTAGCAGCGCGATTAAGCATTAGTTTTGCTTGTACTTGGTAGCTACCTACTTTGTTATTGTTGCCTTTGCATGTGTATGTACCGCTGTAATTTGCACCAACAAAGTTTGGTTTTGCCTCTGCAATATGAATTGAGCTAACCGTAAGTAGTAAAGAGGCGATAATCGTACGTTTCATGATGGATATATTAAGGTGTTTCGAAAGGGAGTATTGTAGCGTGAGGCTCTTAATGTATGAAGCTAAGTTTTTATATTTTTATAGCTTAATATTTTGTTTTGTTTCGATGCTTGCATTATGATGAGCGCCTGAGTCAACTTATCGTCGATAATTAACCTAACTACATCTGAATTTACGTCTGAATTTATGCAAACTTCCCAAGTTAAGGCTTTATCAACAAAACTAATCTGGCGTTTCAGTCTATTTAATATTGTTTTGTTAGTAGCTTTAATCATTTGGCTTTGGCAGGAAACTAAGCCAGTAATTATCGTTCAGCCTCAACTGCCTGTTAATGGAAAGCTGCAGTGTGTTTCTTATTCCCCTTATTACAATCCTGGGCAAACTCCTCTTGACCAGAATAGTTTTATTCAGCCGGCGCAGATTGATCATGACCTTTCTGTACTTTCCAAGCAATTTAATTGTGTGCGAATTTATTCGGTTTCTCAGGGACTTGAATATGTACCAGAAGCTGCTTCTAAATTAGGGATGCAAGTTTACCTAGGCGCTTGGATTGGTTGGGTAAGCGCAAATAATGATAAAGAGCTTGATCTCGCGATAAGTATTGCAAACAAATATCCAGAGACTGTCAAAGCGTTAATCGTAGGTAATGAGGTTTTACTGCGTGGAGAGCAGTCGGAGGCAGCGATGCATGAGTACTTGCTAAAAGCACAGCAGCTAACAGAAGTACCTGTCACTTACGCTGATGTATGGGAGTTTTGGCGTAAGCATCCTCAGCTTGAGTCTAATGTAGATTTTGTCACTGTGCATATTCTTCCCTATTGGGAAGATGACCCTCAAGCAATTGATCATGCAACTCAGCATGTAGTGAATGTGATGGGTTTACTTAAAGAGACGTTTAAAAAACCAATTCTGATTGGTGAGACTGGTTGGCCATCTGTTGGCAGGCAGCGACAGGTTTCTCAGCCAAGTTTAATTAATCAGGCAAGTTATTTGCGTGGTTTTTTACAGCTTGCGCATGATAACGGTTGGCAGTATAACTTGATTGAAGCGATTGACCAACCATGGAAGCGTGACCTTGAAGGGACAGTAGGTGGATATTGGGGCATCTATGACACAGAGTTGACACCTAAATTTGCATTTAGTGGAGATGTTCAGCCACGACATGATGTTGAGATGATTGTGCTGGCAGGCTTGCTAGGTTTTGCTCTATTTATTGGGTTGGCATTTTACTTTCAAGTAGGTGACAAATATCTCAAACTAGGTTTATCTGCTGCTGGCACAGTATTTGGGATATCGGTTTGGTTGCAAACTCAATATTTAATCAGTGCTTGTCGAAATGTCTTAGAGTGGGCGACTTTAGGTGGTTTAGCATTGGTTGGTTGGTTGACCGTGATCGCTCTGGTGGTGTGTCTATGTCAATCGAATAAGCGTTATTTAGTAATATTGAAAATCTGCGCTTTGATATTGGTGTACGCAGCAATCAGCGCTACTGCTCTATTGATTGTTGATGGTAGATACCGAGACTTTCCTATTAGCTTATTTGCATTACCAGTTCTGCAATTATCATTTGCTTCTATTATTTTAGGGGTGGAAGTGAGGATGAAACGCTTATTCGCTTATCTATTGAGTGTAGCGCTAGTGATGGCAGCTTTGTATAGCGTTTACCTAGAGGCTTACAATATATCTGCATATTATTGGTTGATGCTTAGTGGCTTACTTGCTTTGGCGCTGTTGCCTAAGCATCAACTTTCAACTCATTGATTACTTTAAGATAGAAATTTCCCGCGTAACTTTATGATTAAAAAACTTCAAAGCTATTTAAGCCCATTTATTTTTGCTGTATTAGTGGCTGCTATTCACTTTGGCATTTGGCATATTTCTAATCGTGCTTTACCGTTAATCAATGCACCAGATATTGTGAATGGTTTTGCATTCAGTGGATTTCAAGTAGATCAAAGTCCGCTCAAAAAAGAATACCCGAGTGCAGCTGAGTTGGAAAAAGACCTGCAACTGCTCAAGCCATTGACCAAACGTATTCGTATTTATGGTGCGCTAGAAAATAGTGAAGTGACTGCACTTGCTTCTAACCTAGGTTTTTATGTGACTGCTGGTGCATGGCTTGGCAGTGATTCTGTCGCGAATCATCGTGAAGTGGATGCGCTAAAGGTGAAAATAAAGCATTACCCAAGAATTGAACGTGCAATTGTGGGTAACGAGGTGTTACTAAGAAATGACCTGACTCCAGACCAGTTGATTAGTTACATAGAGGAAGTTCGTAAAACAACAAAATTGCCTATCTCAACGGCTGAACCTTGGCATGTATGGTTAAAGAACCCTGAGCTTGTGAAGCATGTGGATTATATTGCAGTGCATTTGTTGCCATATCATGAAGGCGTGCCTGTAGAGGCTGCAGTAGATTACTCGCTCAAACGATATCAAGAGCTAATGGATGTTTATCCGAGAAAAAAAATCGTGATTACTGAAATTGGTTGGCCAAGTCATGGGCCAACTTTAGGTGCTGCGGTTGCGTCTGATGTGAATCAGGCGCTTTTTGTGAGGGAGTTTTTAGCCAAAACCGCACATAAAAATTATGACTATTACCTGATGGAAGCATTTGATCAACCTTGGAAGAAAGAGCTGGAAGGTTGGGCTGGTGCGTATTGGGGGATGTTTGATGCTGAACGACATGAGAAATATTCATTGCAAGGTGCGGTGCCTAAAGATGACCGTTGGAAAGCAAAGGCTTTATGGGCGAGCTTGTTAGGGCTTTTGCCAATATTCTTTATTGCTTATCGATTTAGGCATTGGGGTTTAGGGGCGCGTAGCTCAATGGCGGTATTGCTCCAAGCTTGTATTACTACGTTGGTCGTTGCATGGAATTTGCCAGGTGATTATTACTATACGATGAAAGATTTTGTTGTATTAGTAGCGTTGCTAATAGGCATGGGTTTAACGTCAGCAGTATTGATGATCTACGCGGTTGAGTTTAGTGAAGTAATGTTTAAAAAAGGCTGGAACCGTGCATTTAAACGTGCGAAGCCTCTGCCTGCTGAGCAAGAGCTGTTTGTTTCTGTCCATTTGGCATGTTATAACGAGCCGCCAGAGATGGTAATTACGACCATTGAAAGTTTAGCTAAACTCAATTACACCAATTTTGAGGTGATTGTTGTTGATAACAACACAAAAGATGAAGCTAAATGGAAGCCATTAGAAGCTTACATGGCAAAAATGCCAGAGAATTTTAAATTCTTTCATTTGCCACAATGGCCTGGCTTTAAAGCGGGCGCTTTAAATTTTGCCCTAGATCAAACCAACCCTAAGGCGCAAGTAGTGGGTGTGGTCGATGCTGACTATGAGGTAACACCGGATTGGCTTTCTGATTTAGTGCCGCATTTCTTAGAGCAAAAAGTGGCTGTAGTACAAGCGCCGCAAGCGCATAGGGATTGGGAACATAGTTTCTTCCGCAGTATGGGTAACTGGGAATTTGAAGGTTTCTTCCGTATCGGGATGCATCATCGTCATGAGCGTAATGCATTGATTCAACATGGCACAATGACATTGGTGAGGTATCAGGCGCTGATTGATAGTGGCAAATGGTCTGAGTGGTGTATTTGTGAAGATACTGAGCTAGGGTTACGTTTACTTGAAGACGGCTATGAGCTACGTTATATCGATGATACTTTTGGACGAGGTCTAACTCCCGCGGACTTTAAAGCACTTAAATCTCAACGTTTCCGTTGGGCATTTGGTGCGATGCAAATTCTTAAGCATCACATACCTAAGCTATTGGGCGACTCAACATTAACATTTGGACAACGCTACCACTTCTTAACTGGCTGGTTTGGTTGGTTGGGTGAGGCATTGCAGCTAGGTTTTACGATAGGCTCAATTGGCTGGTCAATCGCGATGCTTTTATTCCCAGAAGATGCAAGCCTGCCAGTGTCCATCATGATTACTACCATTATTTGTTTCTTGGTAATCAAAGCAATCATGGGGCCGATGCTGTATTTGAAAACGATGACATGCAAATGGATTGATATTTTTGGCGCATCAGTTGCAAGTCTTGGTCTATCACACGCGATTGCCCGAGGTATCATCAGTGGGTTAATTAAAAAGGATGGCGTGTTTAAAGTAACTGCAAAAGGGAAAGGGCTCAATAAGACTAACTGGTTTGATTGGATTGCGCCAATTCAAGAAGAGCTATTTTTGTTATGTGCTTTAACGATATGTAGTATTGCTATGCTAATAACGCGTGGTATCAGCAATATTGATGCGCAAATATGGGTAGCGATGCTAAGTTTGCAATCATTGCCTTATCTAAGTGCGGTTGCTTGTCAAATTATCAGTAAAAAAGAAAATGGTTGATTACTCATTTGACTAACGCTAGTAGACATAATCCTTTTTGGTCAAATTCTCATCATCGTCATTTCATCCGTGGCGTGATTCGGTTTTTGACCTATCTTTGCGCATTTTTTCTGATAGCGATCGCTTATTGGGTGGCTGATAATTTTGGCGAGCCTTCATTAGAGCAGCTACTTTACCATGCGCAGTTTGGTATGGGTGGGCTGGTTGATACCGATGCTGCTGTGATTAAAAGCTTTTTAATTTGGTGCGCACTGCTACCAATATTAAGCTCGCTATTGCTGGTATTGATTGAGTACTCAATCGCATTGTTTCTAACACATGGCTCAACCCATTGGTTAACTAAGCCGGCGCGTATGGCCAATATCCATTTTATCAAGGTGTTTTATTGGTTTATTGGTCATCGGGCACCCTTATATGCGTTGACGGCAGCAGCGATATATTTTGGAATTCAGTTTTCTGTCACCATTTTTTTGCATAATCAATTTGGTAAAGATTACTTTGCGGCGCATTACCTTAATCCAATAGCCGTAAAAGTAGAGGCGGTTAGACCTAAAAACTTGGTGCTGATTTACGTCGAAAGCCTTGAGAACTCCTATAAAGAACCTAAGTTGTTTGGTAAAAATCTTTTAAGTAGTTTAGATCATTTAAAGGGCTTAAGCTTTACGGACTACAGAAAAGCACCTGGCACATGGTGGACAATTGCTGGCATTACAGCAACACAATGTGGTGTACCGCTTAAAAGTGTTAGTTTATATGACGGCAATGATCAGGGCGAGAAAATGAAGACCTTTCTGCCTAATGCGGTTTGTCTAGGTGATGTTTTGCATGAGGCTGGCTATCACAATGTCTATATGGGGGGCGATGCACTTGGTTTTGCGGGTAAAGGCATGTTCTTTAAAGACCATCATTATGATGAAGTTTATGGCCGCGATGAATTAAGAGGTAAGTTGACAGATGCTGAGTTAAATTTTTGGGGGCTGTACGATGACCACTTATTCGCAGCAGTCAAAACTAAGTTGGTAGAATTGCATAAGAAGCAGCAACCGTTTAACCTGACAGTGACCACAATTGATACGCACGGCCCTGACGGTCATTTTTCTGATTATTGTAAATCGTTAGGTGTTAAAACTTTTGAAGGTATTGTGGAATGTACATCACGTCAGGTTGCTGGCTTTGTCAAGTTTATCAAGAAAAGTGGTTATCTAAAAGACACTCAAGTGGTGATTCTTGGTGACCACTTAGCAATGGAGAACCCTGTCAGCGACAAGTTAGACCGAGTGAAAGAGCGCCTTATTTTTAATCAATTTATTTCAAATAGCCATTTTGAGAAGAATCGTAATCATATTTTACCTTTTGATATGTTTCCTACCATTCTCGATTTTATTGGCTTTAAAGTACAAGGTGGCAAATTAGGTCTAGGCTATACGGCATTTTCTAAAGAAATAGACATGTCACTGATACCTGATTATGAAGAAATGAATCAAGACTTACTTAATCAATCAGATATGTATTTAGATCTTTGGAAACATAAAACAACGCTTTAATACATCTCTTTGCAATCACTAAATGTTAGTGGCGAAAGTGTCTGTGAATAATGAGCGTGTTGAGCTCAATCAAATCTAATGACATAAGATGAAGGGATTTTGCCAATTTAGCTTCATGATTTTACTTACTCGTTGTTCATGAACAACAATAGGGCTCAAAGTCTGCGTTGGCGCATAATTCAATTACACGAACAAGACAGCCGTCAGTTCTAAAAAACTTAAACTTTGGAGAATTATTATGTGGACAACACCAGCAGCGACAGAAATGCGTTTTGGCTTTGAAGTAACTATGTACGTAATGAACAAATAACTTTGTTTTGCGTATTAAAAAACCAGCTAAGTTATAGCTGGTTTTTTTATTTAAATTTAATGGCCTTTCTAGTATAATTAACCATCAATTCATTAGCTATTAAGCTAAGCGTTTATCTAGGTCTTCCCAACGTAGCATTTTAGCCTCAATCTCTGCATCAATTTGGGCTAAACGTGTTTGTAGCGTTTTGACCTGATCAGGATCTTGCACGTAGATGTTAGCATCAGCCAATGTTAAATTGATGTTGGTTTGTTCTGCTTCTAGTTTTTCAATCAAAGCAGGCATTTCATCTAGTTCTTTTTGTTCTTTAAAGCTTAGTTTGTTCGCTGTGTTTTTAGGCGCAACTTCTTTTGCCGCTGGTTTGCTAGATTGCGCTTTTGCTAGTGCAGCTTTATCGGCTTCACGTTTAGCGGTAAAACGCTGCCAATCATCATAACCCCCCCCAAACTCTGTTAATACGCCATTACCTTCAAAGGCGATTACCTGTGTTACGGTGTTTTCTAAGAACGCACGGTCATGGCTGACTAGGAATAGTGTGCCATTAAAATCTTGTAATAAATTTTCCAGTAGCTCTAGTGTGTCGATATCTAGGTCATTTGTAGGCTCATCTAATACCAGTATGTTGGCAGGGCGTGCAAATAAGCGTGCTAATAGCAATCGGTTACGCTCGCCACCTGAAAGTGATTTGACTGGTGAGCGTGAGCGCTGCGGCGGAAATAAGAAGTCTTCCAAATAGCTAATAACGTGTTTACGTTCTTCACCAATTTGCACAAAATCAGAGCCAGGGCTAATGGTGTCAGCTAATGTGGCTTCTTCATTGAGTTGTTCACGCATTTGGTCAAAATAGGCGACACTTTGTTTACTGCCACGCTCAATACTGCCACTATCTGGCTCAATGTCAGCCAGTATGAGTTTAAGTAGGGTAGTTTTGCCGATACCGTTAGGGCCTAGCAAGCCAATTTTGTCGCCACGCAAAATACGTGTGCTGAAATCTTTAATCAGCACTTTGTCGCCATAGGCTTTGCTAACGTTCTCAAGCTCTGCAATCAGTTTGCCACTGCGTTCGCCTACATCTACATTCAGTTTTACATTACCTTGACGTTCGCGGCGTGCTGCACGCTCTAATCTAAGCGCTTCAAGTCTGCGCACTCGGCCTTCATTGCGTGTGCGGCGTGCTTTAATGCCTTGGCGAATCCAAACTTCTTCTTGTGCGAGTATCTTGTCAAACTTGGCTGCGTGGGTTTCTTCAACCGCTAGTAGTTCTTCTTTTTTAAGTTGGTAAGCGGTAAAGTTACCGATAAAGTCTGTGAGTTTGCCGCGGTCTAGCTCAGTGATTCGAGTCGCTAGTTTGTCCAAAAAGCGTCTGTCATGGGTAATAAACAATACGCTACCATTAAAGCCGAGCAATAAATCCTCTAACCATTCAATCGCACTTAAATCCAAGTGGTTGGTTGGCTCGTCAAGTAATAGCACTTCAGGTTCTGCTACCAGTGCGCGGCCTAGAGCCACACGTTTACGCCAGCCACCTGAGAGTGTGCTGATGAGTGCGTCTGCGTCTAAATTTAAGCGGCTAAGCACAGCCTCAACCCGCGATTGTGCTGCCCAGCCATTTTGTGCGTCTAAATCATGCTGTAGTGCCTGCATGTGCGTCATCAGTGCTTCGATATCTGCGTCTGGCATGCCCATGTCATGCGTCACTTGGTGATAATCAACAAGGATTTGTTGCAGATTACCTAATCCTTCTGCCACAGCCTCAAACACAGTATGTGTTGCTACTAATTCAGGTTCTTGGGGAACATAAACCACACGTGCGTTAGGCGCACGCCAAACAGTACCATCGTCTAGTTTAATAGTGCCAGCAATCGCTTTTAGTAAGCTGGATTTCCCAGCGCCATTGCGACCAATTAAACCTACGCGTTCTCCTGCGTCTAGCTGAAATGCTGCGTGGTCGAGTAGGGCGTGGTGACCAAAGGCGAGGCAGGCGTTATCGAGGATGATGTATGGCATGTGTGACTTTCAAATTATTACTGATATATTTTAACTGCTTGTATATGAGATACAAAATGCTATTGTTTATTGAGCATGGCTCTAATGTTTGCCATTTTAGATTTACCAAAATCTTTGCTTGCTTCAGGGTCTTTATTAAATGGGTTACCAAAGTGGCGTACATCATCTTTTGGAATTTCTGCAATAAAACGGCTAGGTTCGCACATTTCCATTTCACCCGCGCGTTTGCGTTTTTTACACCATGAAATATTCAGTGATTTTTGTGCACGGGTAATGCCAACATACATTAAGCGGCGTTCTTCTTCAATTTTGTCGTTATCAATGGACTCTCTGTGTGGAAGGATACCTTCTTCTACACCAATCAGAAATACGTGGCCAAATTCCAAGCCCTTAGAAGCGTGTAAGGTTGATAGCTTTACTGCGTCAGGCTCGCCATTTTCACGGCCTTCTAACATACTCATGAGTGATACCATTTGCGTGAGTTCTAGCAGGTTTTTGCCTTCTTTCTCATTGCCATACTCGGTGCTTGGCTCACCTTTTTTAGAAAGCCAGCCAGTGAAATCAAGTACGTTTGACCATTTAACTTCTGCGGCGCGGGGCTCTTCAGAGTCGTATAGAAATGCTTCGTACTGTATGGTCGCCAATAGGTCATTCAGCACTTCATTGGCAGGATCGCGCACAGCACGGTCTTGCAGTTTGTTAATGTACTGGCAAAAGTTGAGTAAGTCTTCTAGTTGTTTATTACCAATCTCATTTTGGAAGCCGCCTTCAAAAGCGGCTGCAAATAGTGAGATTTTGTGTGCGCTGGCATATTCACCTAAGCGTTCAAGTGTCGTATTGCCAATCCCTTTTTTAGGGGTGGTCGCGGCACGGATAAATGCAGGGTCATCATCTTCATTGGCAATGAGTCTTAAATAGCTGATTAAGTCTTTAATTTCTGCTTTATCAAAGAAAGATTGACCGCCAGATACGGTGTAGGGGATTTTTTGGTTGCGTAAATGCTGCTCAAAGATACGCGCCTGATGGTTGCCACGGTAAAGAATGGCATAATCTTTAAAGTAAGTGCGGTTTTCAAACTTGTGTGCTTGTAGCTTCATGACCACGCTCTCGGCCTCATGCTCTTCGCTCATGGCTGCCGTGACTTGAATGAGATCGCCAGTGCCAAGCTCGCTCCATAGTTTCTTTTCAAACAACTTAGGATTATTTGAAATCACTTGGTTAGCTGCACGTAAAATACGTACGGTAGAGCGGTAATTTTGCTCAAGCTTAATCACCTTAAGCTTACTAAAGTCTGTGGTGAGTTGGCGTAGATTTTCAACATCAGCGCCGCGCCAGCCGTAAATCGCTTGGTCATCATCGCCCACAGCGGTAAATTGTCCACGTATACCTGTGAGCATTTTTACCAATTTGTACTGGCAAGCGTTGGTATCTTGGTACTCATCAATCAATAGATATTGCAACTTACGTTGCCATTTATTCAGCGCTTCTTCATGCTGTTCAAATAACTCAACGGGTAGCTTGATTAAATCATCAAAGTCTACGGCTTGATAAGCCTTTAAGGTTTGCTGGTAAATCTGGTACACCTTAGCAGCGGCATGGGTGAGCTCTTCATCTGCCTGTGCTTTCGCTTGGTCTGGATTAATAAAAGCATTTTTCCAGCCAGAAATCTGCCATTGCGTTTTACGTAATAGCTGTTTGTCTGTGGTGGCAAGTACGTCCGCTAAAATTTTAAAGCTATCTGATGAATCTAGAATTGAGAACTGTGGCTTATAGCCAAGTAATGCCGCCTCTGCGCGCAACATTTGCAACCCTAGTGAGTGAAATGTGGCAATGGTGAGGCCTTTGATATTAGTGCCTTGCATAAGCTTGCCAACACGCTCTTGCATTTCTAATGCGGCTTTGTTGGTAAACGTAATCGCCGCAATTTCTTTTGGCGCATAGCCCGCTTCATTAATCAGATAGCTGATCTTTTGGGTAATGACGCGGGTCTTTCCACTGCCAGCACCAGCTAACACCAGTAGCGGGCCGTCCAAATATTTTACCGCCTCACGCTGAGGCGCATTCATTGAATTTAACATGACAAATTACTATTAATTTGAGTCAGATGCTTCGTCTGTTTCCGAAGCTTGATCTGAGGCTTGTTCTGAGGTGTTAGTTGGGTTAGTTTGTGTACTTAACACCATTGCGGCTCTTGATGATGGCGTTTCTAAACTCACGCGACCAATTGCACCACTGCGGTAATCCGTTAAAAAGGCAACTGCGGTTTTTTCCATATCCCACAGGCCATCATGGCGTTTGTAAGACCTGCGTTTTGCAATGGCCTCAAGTAAATCTACACCATCCATTTGCATCACATCTAGTTTCATTGCGTCTAGTTTATAACGCGCATTCACTAGGGCAGGGTAGCTTTTTAATAAGTTATTGGCTAAAAATGTAGCGACATCTTCATCAATAACCGCATTTCTACCAATCGCATGGCTAGCGGCCAGCATATAGCCATCAGACTCGTAAGCGATTCTAGGCCACATCATGCCTGGGGTATCGGTAATGCTCATAGTGTCGTCTAAGTCAAAACGTTGTTGGCTTTTGGTCACGGCAGGTTCATCACCTACTTTTGCCACGCGGCGATTAAGCAGGGCGTTCATTAGCGTAGATTTTCCCACGTTAGGAATACCCATAATCAACATACGCAATGGTTTTAAATGGGTGCCACGGTGAGGTGTGATTTTTCTGCAGATAGCAGGGATTTTTTTGGCATCGCCTGCTTTTTTACAAGAAAGTGCAACCGCTTTAGTATTGGGCTGCGCGTTAAAATAGTTTAACCAAGCTTGGGTAGCGGCAGGGTCTGCTAAATCTGCCTTGTTTAAAATCTTAAGTTGAGGGCGTTGGCGAAACAAACGCATTTCATCAATCATTGGGTTGTGGCTAGCTGCGGGTACCCTTGCATCTAATACCTCAATTACCATGTCGGTAAACTCCATGGTCTCTTCGGCTTTTTTACGCGCTTGGGTCATGTGACCCGGGTACCATTGAATTGCCATCTATTTCATTTCCTCAATAATTCTGATTTTGTTGCCATCGACTTTGCTAATATTAGCTAAGATAAAGTCTTGGTTTGCAAAAGTTTTGGCTTGCAGCAAAAGTTTTGGTTAGTACATAAAGTGCAGTGTGTTCAGCTTTTCTTTAAATCATCAACGATGATGGTGTAACAAAATTTGCTTTTAACTAATTTCAGTATTTTAGCATTGACGGCTTCAATTCAAGTTTTTATCTGTGACTCTCCCTGGATTATTTATGCAAGCATGATGTTATTGAGCACGTTCCATTTTGCGTTCTTTAATTTTTTCACGTAACTCTTGGCGTTGTTCTGGGCTCATATTTCTGATTCGGCTTTTGAACTTTTCTTTTTGCTCTGGAGACATATTATTCCAGCGCTCACGTAACGCTTTACGTTTTTCGGCTGGCAATTGTCTGAACTTTTGCATATGTTCTTTCACTAAAGCTTTATCTTCAGGAGAAAGGTTTTTAAAGCGAGTGATGTTTTCTTTAGCACGCTCCCGTTGTTCAGGCGGCATGTTTGCCCATTTTTCAGCACCTTTGCTCAGCTTTTCTTGTCGATGAGGAGGCAATTCATTCCAACGATCTTTAATGCCGCTTAGGGTTTGCTGTTGCTGTTCGTTTAAGTCATCCCATGCAATGCCTTCTGCCATGGCTTGTTTTGGAGATAAAGCGAAGCATAATAATACTAGCCTCATTACAAGATAGTGATGCTTGATAGATAGGTTCATTTTTTGCTACCTCCTGCAGGTGCGGCCATGTCAGCGTGTTGTTTGTTACTTTGTTTTACGGTGTTAGTTTTTTGAGGGTTAGTCTGTTTTTGCGCTAGTTCTGCTAAGGCAGCTTCTAGCATGCCATCGTCATCCATCTCGCCAAGCATTTCGATAAAATCTAAAGGAGGGCTTGATTCCGCCAATGCAGGCGCGGTGTAAATTAGCGCAGTGATTAGCAGTAGGCTGTAGCCTGATAATTTAAACGGCATTATCTATATCCTCGGTTGCCAATATTTCGTCCATCCATACATAAAAGTCTGGGTCAGATGTAGTTTCTAAATCTTCTGGATGCGTGAGTAACTCTAACATTGCGATTTGTTCATATTGATCATGGTTACCGCTTTGTTGCGCCGCCATGCGCTGTGTTGAATCATCAATATTGTCAGGGCTGTAAACGATCAAAACAGTCAGTAAAGCACATAATGCAAATGTGCCAACTGGAATCCAAGCATTAAAATTCCAGGCATTGAAATTCAATCGCGATTGTGGGCGTTGTTTTTCGAGTACCTTTTGACGAATAGACGTCAAGGCTAGTTGCGTTTCTTTATCTAACGTAATAACGCTTTCATCCAAGCTGGTTTTCACCTTGGTTTCAAAGGGTTCAAATTGTGATTGCTCGGTTGTCATTGGTAATCCTCTAGCTTTCCACGTAGCTTTTCTAATGCTCTCGCATAATGTGTTTTTACACTGCTCGCAGAGCACTGCATGATGAGTGCAGTTTCGTTGATATCTAAACCTTCCCACACACGTAGTAAAAATACTTGTTGTTGTCGCAAGGGTAGAGCACTTAATGCCGTGTTTAGCCCTGTCATGAACTGCGAGTCTTGAAGCTTGATGTCAGGCTCATGGCTAGTGTCAGTAGGGTGTTGTGCTAGTGCGTCTTCAACTGTTTCATCTTCGTCATCACTCCAGTTTAGCCAGCTTCTAAAGCGGTTACGTACAGACTGCCTACGATGCCAATCCAGAATACGGCTATTCAGTATGCTGTAAAACAGTGCTTTCCATTCTGAAGTTTGATGATGACTGTATTTCTGCACTAACTTCATCATGGTGTCTTGTACTATTTCAAGTGCGTCATCACGATTACCCGTGGCTATTTGTGCCATGCGAAAAGCGCGACCTTCAATATCTGCTAGAAAATGATTCATACTGAGATACTGTTTATCGAAATCGCGCTCCATCGGCATATTATAGTCGTAGACGTTACTTGCGTTTAGCGCGATGGTCTAGGCGGTTGTTGATACGTTCACCTTTTCTATCATAATGGTTGTCGATACGGTCACCACGATTATCCAAATGCTGATCGATACGGTCACCTTTACGCTCTAAATGGTTAGCGCGCTTTTCATGTCCATTATCGCGTGCTTTGTCGGCCTTAGCATCAAGATTGTGCTCAATTCTGTCGCCGCGATTATCTAGGCGTTCTTCAATACGATCACCTTTGTTGTCTAGGCGATGCTCTATGCGGTCACCACGTTTATCTAAGTCTACTTTAGTGCTTGTGGTATCGTCAGCCATCACAGCGGCTGATGCAATTAAGCTGAACAAAGTAACAGTAATCGACAGTGCGTTTTTCATGATTGTTTCCTTATCTTGTTTTGTTTGGATATTGATTGGGGAACACAAGTGAAGTGTTCTTAGTATACAAAACGCAGTCGTTATTTGTTTGACGACAAGCCAGATAAAAAATATTTTTTCAATTAAAATAGCAATATGCAAAATATTCCAGAAATAAAACCTAATCAATCTATTGAGCTACTTAAAGCGCTACATATCCTCACGCGTGACGGTAAGCTTAATCAAGATAGTCGCCGTAAACTTAAGCAAGTTTATCACTTGGTAAATTTTATTGATCCTTTGTTCAACGATGTTTTAGGGCATAACCCAAATCCCGTTCTGGTGGATCATGGTGCGGGCAAATCTTACCTTGGTTTTATTCTGTATGACTTACTACTTAAGCAGTTAGAAGCTGGCGAAGTGATTGGTATTGAAACGCGTGCAGAATTAGTGGCTAAATCCAAAGACCTCGCGCAACAGCTTAACTTTGCGCGGATGCGTTTTGAGCATTTAACCGTGGAAGAATCCATCAGCTCAAATGTGATTCCTAACCAAGTTGATATCGTAACGGCTTTACATGCGTGCAACACTGCAACCGACGATGCGATTCAATTTGCACTAAAAAAACAGGCAAAATATATGGTGTTAGTGCCATGCTGCCAGGCGGAAGTAGCAGAAGTCTTACGCCAACATAAAAATGAAAGTTTTGGCAAAACGGCGTTAAGTGAAATATGGCGCCACCCGATTCATACGCGCGAGTTTGGTAGCCAAATCACCAATGTGTTACGTTGTTTGCAGTTAGAGGCCGCAGGTTACAGCGTCACAGTGACAGAGTTGGTAGGGTGGGAACACTCCATGAAAAATGAATTAATCATTGCAAAATACACTGGCCAGCCTCGTAAAAATGCAGCAGAACGCATTACGAATATATTGCAAGAGTTGAACTTAGAAACTATGCAATCCAGATTTCTAGCATTGTAAAGACTTAAGCACTGTAATACTTAGCAACATCATGATTAAGCTTGTCGGTTTAATTATATATAATGAAACATAAGGTTTAAATATGAAGCTTTTTACCAGCATATTATTGTGTTTGATGAGCGTGAGTAGCCATGCCGAAACAACCAACACGCCAGACTTTAGTGGCGTGTACAACTGCGTAGGAGATGATGCGCATGAGGGGAAATATACAGGCACGGTGACGATGCAATTAAAGCCAGAACACAGCACAGCAAACTATGCCAGCTATGACTTTAAGCTTGAAGTACCAGAGTACGGCACTTACCTTGGCCATGCTGCGGCCAATGGCTACAATGTTGCTATGTACTTTGCGCTAGAAGATCAAACTACTAAAGACTATGGCACGGGCATTGCCGAAATGAAGAAAAATGCAAAAGGGCAGTGGGGCTTTCATAAGTTTTATTTTGAGCCTGATTTCAAAGGTGGCAACACAGGGGTTGAAGACTGCGTTATCCAATAAATCTGACATTCACTAGTTTACTTGCCTATTTAAGAGTGATGTTGTTTCACAGCCACACTTCATTTTAATGCTTGTAGTTGTTGCTTATGTGGTTAGCTAATCGGTTGTTAAGCTCTCGTTGGCTATCTCCAACATAGAGAGTCGTTCCTTTTGTACCGCACATGCAACATGTATTATCAAGTGCGATTTTTCATCGCATACACATTTAATCCTACAAGTAGAGTATTAAAAATTCGTATTGTCAGTTGTGTTTATACGGAATATAATGAGAATCATTATCATTTGTAACCCGTCGGGTTTTATTAGGCCTATACATGTCAGCTGTGGATGTATCCCTTCTGCAAGAAGTTCATACACTATATTGCTCACACCACGGCTGGTTGGTTAACTGGCTAAAGCGGCGTTTGGGTTGTATACACAATGCTAATGATTTAGCTCAGGATACGTTCCTGCGTGTCATTGACAAGTCTACAATGCTTACCCATGTGAATGAGCCTAGGGCATTTTTAAGCACCATTGCTCATGGATTAATGGTTGATCATATCCGCAGAAAAGAACTGGAGCAGGCTTATCTGCAAGCGATTGCGCACTTACCACAGAGGTTAATATCATCAGCTGAAGGACGCTTGGTTTTTATAGAAGCGTTAATGCATATAGACAGATTATTTGTTGGATTGAAGCCCAATGTTCGTAGTGTTTTTTTACTGTCGAGATTAGAGGGGATGACCTATCCGGAAATTTCCATTAAGTTGGGAGTGTCGCTCAGAACGGTAGAAAGTCATATGGCAGAAGCGCTGCGTCATATACTTACAAAAAGTCGTTAACTTGCGACATACCGCTCAACCGATTAGACTCCATGTTTAAGTTGAGCACTTACAGCAATAAACTGTGAGTTTTTCATTCTCTTAATTAGACTGCTTTTGCATTGAACTCTTCCAGCCCATTTCCCGATAATCACTCTACAAGTTCTGACAGCGTAGATATTCCACCAGAGGTGTACGAGGCATTAATTAGTTGGTCAGTCAAACTTAACTCAGGAATAGCGAGCAATGATGTTATGCAGCAGTTGCTAAGTTGGCGGGCGCAAAACCCTTTGCATGAGGCTGCTTGGCAAAAGTTAAATAAAATAGAGCAGCACTTTGATCAATTCCCCATCACTTCTAAACCAATCGTCACAGAGACCTTTTCTATTGCAGATCAGCAAAAAAGTGCCCTTACTACACGACGTCGCCGTTTAAAGAGGCTTAGCTTAGCGGCTATGATAATCACGGCTACTGCCTTACTTGCAAATCAATATACGCCATGGCATCAAGAGGCTCATTATGCAACAGGTATAGGTGAAAGAGAGACAGTCATACTTGCGGATGGAACCCAGGTCATGTTGAATACTAACTCTGAGATTGATGTGAATTTTTCATTATTTAAGCGTGAAATAATATTGCAGCGTGGTGAAATATATATAGAAACCAGTAAAGATAAAGAGTCTTTAGTCGGGAGACGGTCGTTTTTGGTGAAATTCGAGCAGACAGCGTTAGAGGCAATTGGCACTAAGTTCTCGGTGAATAACCAAACGTCTAACACCAAATTGTATGTGACAGAGGGGATAGTTGAGATACAGCCTAACAACTATGCACCAGTGCGTGCTTATGCCTATGAGTCTTATACGATGCTTGAGGGCACTTCTGCGCCTATAAAAATAAACACTACAGATCAAGTGATGAATATGGATCCGATGGCGTGGATAGGTGGAGTGCTGGTTGTTAAACAAATGCGTTTAGATGAATTTGTTACAGAGCTGTCGCGTTACCAGGATATAACAATAATCTGCGATGCAGATGTTGCTCATCTTAAGGTCTCTGGTGTGTTCCAGTTAAACCAAGAGGAGCCTGTGGGGCACGCGCTTAAAGCGATTAGCCGAACGTTACAGGTCAGCATAGATAAAAAAAATAGAGCAGTTATTATTAGTAAGAAGTGACATTAATCAAACTGCCATTAAAAATATTTAAAAAATAAATCACAAAAAACTGCGGGTTTTTTCAACGTTGTTCGGCATATGGTTATTTATCTAATTCTTTAAAAGGTATTTTAACTATGTGCAATCAGCGCAACGATTATGTTGGCAATGGCGTATATTGCGAAAATGTGATGTCACACGTCCAAATCAGCAACCGCAAGCAAGCAAGTACTCGCCAGTTTCTACCTCGTACTATCTCAGTAGCAATCAAAGCATTATTTATCACTGGTGCTATCGCTACGCTAAATTTATCTTACTCATCCTCTGTATACGCTGCTGATAGTCAGGTCGTTGTTTACAAACTGCCTGCAGGGACGCTTGAAGACTCTTTAAATACATTTGCAAAGCAATCGGGCATTACCCTAACGTTTGATCCAGCATTGGTAAAAGGAAAAACTGTCCCAGCCGTCAATAGCCAACTTCCAGCGCAGCAAGTTTTGCTGCAGATTTTGAAAGGTAGCGGCCTGCAACCAATCACCATAGATGGTGCCGTAATCATTAAGCCGCAACCTTTAGCAGGCAATATGGACGCTTTGCAGGAAGTCGTCGTAAACGCTGAAAAAGTGGCTTCACCAAGTAGCTTATCTCAGCCTTTTGCTGGAGGGCAAGTAGCAAAGGCTAGCCGCATGGGTATATTAGGTAATGTGGATCTGTTTGATACACCATTTAGCACGCAAAGCTTTACTGATGAGTTTGCACTTGATCAACAGGCGAGACGAGTGGCAGATATTATCGCGGTGGATCCATCTGTACGTAGTGCAATGGCAGAATATGGAGATAGCGAGACTTATATGATTCGTGGTTTTCCTTTGTTTGTGAATCAGGTGGGGATGAATGGACTGTATGGCATGACGGAACTTAGGCGAATTGCGCCAGAGTTCTATGAGCGTATTGATGTGCTCAAAGGCCCGGCATCTATGCTTAATGGCAGTAGCCCATTTGGAGTGACTGGCGGCAATGTTAACTTGGTGACTAAGCGAGCAGGTGATAAGCCATTGACGCGGTTAACTGGTAGTTATATTTCCGATAGCCAATTTGGAGGACATTTAGATTTTGGTCGTCGCTTTGGAGAGGATAATGCTTGGGGTGTGCGCCTGAATGTATTAGCGCGTGATGGTGATACACCTATTAGCCGTCAGGAGGATCGTATGTATGACGGTTCTTTGGCATTGGATTATCGTGGCGAGAAATTCAGTGCTAGTTTAGATATGATAAGTCAAGACAGATTAACGAAAGCCTATTCTGCAAACATTGTCTATAACCAAGGCTTTGCGCTACCACGAGCACCAGAAAATGATAAAAACTTTACCAACGATTGGGAGTTTTACAAAAGTAACTCAAATAACTGGATGGCTAAAGCCGAGTATGAGTTTAGTCCGCAAGTCAGCACTTATGCAACTTATGGGCAAGCAAAAGGGCAAGAAGAGTATTTTTACGCTGGCTCACAAGGTCGTCGCTTTATTAACAGTTCAGGTGACTTTACAGCGCGTGCAGGTGGATACAAAGGTTATTATGAAGTTGAAACCTATGAGCTAGGTATGCGTGGCCGCTTTATGCTCGGAGATATGAGTAATAGTTACGCACTTTCTTATAGTGATTTTGGTCGTACAGCAGGCGGTGCAGTAGTCAATGCAACTGCGCAATACACTGGCAATGTATATAACAGCCCCAACCTTCCAAAACCTACTGTCAATTATGGCTTAATTCCTCAAAATGGTGATTTACAGTTAAGTAGTTTGGCCTTGATTAATACTTTTGGCTTCTTAGAAGATAGTTTGTTAGTCACTTTAGGTGCGCGTGACCAAAAACTGTATAGCGGTATCTTTAGTGCTGGCGTTAAAAATGCTGCTTATGATGAAAGCAAAGTAACACCGACCGGGGCAGTGTTAGTAAAGTTGGGTAATTACTCACTATACGGTAATTACAGTGAAGGTTTGTCACAGGGTTCAACCGCACCTAATACTACTGTGAATGCAGGTGAAAACTTATCGCCGTTTATTACTAAGCAGTACGAAGTAGGGGCAAAATACAATGCAGGCACATTTGGAGTGACAGCTGCACTATTTCAAATTACACAGCCTAGCGCCTTTACAAATGCCGCAAACCGGTTTGTAGAAGATGGCGAGCAACGTAACCGTGGGTTAGAACTGTCTACATTTGGTCAACCATTAAACGGCGTTCGACTATTAGCTGGCTTAACTTTAATCGACCCTGAACAAACCAAAACACTGAATGGTGTTAATGATGGTAAAGATGCGATTGGTGTACCTAGGATTAATCTCGTATTAAATGGTGAATATGATATTTTCGCACTTCCTGGACTAACTCTGACTGGACGAGTAACAGCATTTAGCGATGCACAAGCTGATGTTGGCAACACGCAAAGCATTCCTGGCTGGTCTAGTTTAGATGCTGGCGCACGTTATGTGACTCAGGTTTCTGGTAAGACCGTCACACTACGTGCCAATGTGATGAATTTAGCTGATAAAAACTATTGGAACTCGGTATCACGTGGTTTTATTACGTCAGGTGCACCACGCACGGCATTGATATCGGCAACGATAGACTTTTAGTGGTTGTAGCTAATATGCGTTCTATTTTTATATTACTACATCGCTATGTGGGCCTGTTAATTGCATTATTCTTAGTGTTAAGTGGACTCACTGGTGCGGTAATCTCATGGGATCATGAGTTAGATGATTTGCTGAATCCGCATTTAATGGATGCTAAAAGCACTGGTGTCGCTATTTCACCCATCGAGCTTGCTAAGCAGATTGAAGCACGTTATCCAGAAGTGCGCGTTACTTACCTGCCAATTGAGATTGAGCCCGGTGAGTCGTTTCGGTTTGGCGTTAGCCCAAAACGTAACCCGGTCACCAATCAGTTGTTCGAGCCTGGATTCAATCAGATATTTATCGATCCTGTTACTGGGGATGAGCTGGGCAAGCGCCAATGGGGGCTTGCGTGGCCACTTACTAAAGAAACCTTTGTTTCATTTTTGTACAAGCTTCATTACACACTACATTTGCCTGAAATGTCGGGAACAGATCGTTGGGGAATATGGTTGCTAGGCATTATTGCAATTCTTTGGACGCTGGATAGTTTTGTCGGTTTTTACTTAACTTTACCAGTGAAGCGACGTGTCACCGCAAATCAGGCTGTAGAAACTCAGGTAGGTGAATTTAACGATGAGCTATCTACGGAACATTTACCTAAGTCGGTCAGTAAGTCATGGTGGCAACGCTGGCAATCCGCATGGAAAGTGCGCTGGTCTAGTGGTGCAAATAAGCTAAATTTCGACTTACACCGCGCATTTGGCCTTTGGACATGGGGGTTATTGATTATTATCGCCTTCACGGCATTTTCATTAAATCTATACCGTGAAGTGTTTTATCCAGCCATGTCTAATATCTCAAAGGTGACACCATCACCATTTGATTTGCGTACTCGCGCACCTAAACATGAGCCTATTGCACCACTAAGCCAATTCGGGGAAATTGCCACTAAAGCGCAAGCTGAAGCTAAAAGCCGTGGTTGGGTTGAGCCTATAGGTAGTGTTCTTTATAACCAAGCCTTTGGAATATACGGTGTGCAGTTTTACAAACCAGAAGATGGCCATGGTGCAGGAGGTGTAGGTCATAAACGCTTATATTACGATGCAAAAGATAGTCGTTACCTAGGTGACCGTCAACCATGGAAAGGTACGATAGCAGACATTTTTTTACAAGCACAGTTTCCATTACACTCCGGGCGTATTCTAGGGCTTCCTGGGCGAATATTGATTTCGGTCATGGGCTTGGTAGTGGCAATGCTCAGTGTGACTGGTATCGTTATTTGGTGGCGTAAATGTGCATCACGCCAACGTTACTCAGGCAAAAAGCTAAGGGTAATTAAGGCAATCTGATCATAAGAGGATTAGTTTTACGTGCTTAACAATGAGTACGTATGCGCTAAATTAAGAGTTGTCACATTTCTATTGCTAGTACACGACATCTCGAACAACCGTTATAATAGAGAGATTGGGAGATTAGCTCAGCTGGTAGAGCAGCGGACTCTTAATCCGTTTGTCGCGAGTTCGATCCTCGCATCTCCTACCAATTAAATCAAAGGCTTGTGCTTATGCGCAGGCCTTTTGACTTTACTACCCTCTAGCGCGAGAATTAATCGCAAATTTTGCGCACTTTACACTGCAAAATACGTATAACTCATTAACAAAAATTAGCGATTATCTATTATTAGAATGGTTTATTTTTGTAGTGTATTGATTTTATTGGTAAATTAATACTTAACTATTGACGTAAATATCGCTAATAGTTGGCACGTTATTTGATTCATTAACTTGGTAAATTACTAAAGGGTTAATGATGAATATTGTGACTAAAAAACTATTTGGCTTGATGTTGGTCGGCTTGTTATTTTCTAACGTTACATTTGCAGGCATGAACGAAGATGTTGTTCAATTGCAAAAATCTTGGGAAAAGCTTAAATACCAAACACCAACCGCTCAACAGGAAAAAGGGTTTGAGGCGTTGTTAGTAGAATCTAAAGCGGTGACTGCACAATATCCTGATAAAGCAGAGCCTTTGATTTGGCAAGGCATTATTGAGGCAACATTTGCTGGTGTAAGAAACGGGATTAGTGGCCAATTAGCTGCTTTGTCTTTAGTTAAAAGCGCAAAAAAGAGTTTTGATGCGGCTATTGGTATTAATCCCAATGCTTTACATGGCTCAGCTTATACAAGCTTAGGTTCTTTGTATTACCAAGTGCCGTCTTGGCCAATTTCGTTTGGTGATAATCAAAAAGCAAAAGAGTACTTGACTAAAGGGCTTGAGCTAAACCCTGAGGGCATTGATTCTAATTACTTTTATGGTGATTATCTTTATAAAACTGGTGATGTTTCAAAAGCTGAATCTGTATTGAAAAAAGCGTTGCAAGCTAGCCCTAGAGAAGGGCGAGAAGTTTCAGACGAAGGTCGTAAAAAAGAAATCAACGATTTGCTCAAAAAAATGGCAGAAAAGAAGTAATTTCACATGAAGTTGATACTGTTAAGTTTTATGGTGTGGGCCACTTCCAGTGGCTTAGCTTTTGCAGAAGAGCACAGTTTAATAGTAAATTTTACTGGGGTAAAAAATAGCTCAGGAGATGTTTATGTTGAGCTATATTCTGACCCTAAAACGTTTAGAAAAAGTGCTTTAGCAACAAATGTTATTAAAGCTAAAGCGCAAGAGGGTACTGTCACCATTAAATTTACTGGTGTTAGCCCTGGGGTTTATGCAATTTTGGCTTTTCATGATGAAGATGGAAATGGCGTACTTAATAAGCGTTTCGGTATGATTCCAACTGAAGGCTATGCTTTATCCAATAACCCTGACGTCTTTGGACCGCCTGCATTTAAAGATAGCGGATTTGAAGTACTTTCAGATAAAGAGCTAACCATCCCCATGCATTATTAATTCCTAATAGCCCGTCTTAAGTTGATGATTATTTAATTAAATCAATATTGCACAACCTATCTTTGTATCACCTTTGCACACGTTAAAAGACTTAGCCATTATTGGCTGAGTCTTTTTATATTATTAGGGTGTTCGAGTATAAAAAACCATAATAATCGGATTATATGAAAATCATTTTAACCCCGCTAAATCGCACCATCGTATTAGTTTCCCTTTTCATTATGCTGACAGGTAACCTATCCCTATTTAAAAGGCTTTTAGAGATTTATCCATTTGGTTTTGGAAACTTGCCTTTTTTATTATCGCTGACGATATTTTTTACCTTAGCTACCACCTTGTTTATGCTGATGATTAGTTATGGTAGGGCAACCAGATGGATACTCGCCTTTTTTCTCATTGCGTCATCACAAGCTGCTTACTACATGGATCAATATGGCATCGTGATAGACACTGTTATGATCGATAATATCGTACAGACTAATCTTCACGAAGCTGCTGGGTTGCTCAATATGAACCTTGTGATTCGAACACTTTTTCTAGGCTTGCTTCCTGCATGGTTTGTATTAAGAAAAACGCCTGTGCCTCAAGTTGTTAAGGCGGAGTTGATGTCGAAGATTGCTTTGTTGATTCTGTTTGTATTGGGTATTGGTGCCGTAGTAGCACCTTTCACAGCGGGGTACGCATCATTCATCAGAGAGCATAAAATGACTCGAATGTTCGCAAATCCAATCTATTTTACGTACTCTGGTGTTCAGTATTTAACGCAGAAGTTTAAATCGACAGAGGTAGTTAGATTGAAACAAACCGCCACTGATGCTGTTGAGATAGGCCCTGAACATAAAAATGAACTCATCATATTAGTGGTGGGAGAGACCGCAAGGGCTGATCGATTTTCATTAAATGGCTACGCAAAAGAAACTAATCCACAACTTAGTAAACAAGATGTAGTTAGCATGACAGATGTGTCATCGTGCGGAACATCTACAGGCGAGTCAGTACCATGCATGTTTTCAATCATGAAGCGAAAACACTTTAACAGGGAAGAGGCCTTGCATATTGAAAATGCATTGGATGTACTGTATGAAAACGGTGTGCAGATTTTATGGCGAGACAATAACTCAGATTCCAAGGGTGTTGCAGTTAGGATGCAGTACGAAGATTTCAAGAGTCCAAAGCTAAATCCTGAATGTGATGAAGAGTGCAGAGACATCGGAATGTTGAGCGGTCTTGATGAATACATCGCATCTAAAACTAAGAAGGATATATTAATTGTTTTGCACCAAATGGGAAACCACGGTCCTGAATATTACAGGAGGTACCCAAAAGAGTTTGAACGCTTTACACCTGCTTGTAAAAGTAGTGATCTCAAAAACTGCACTAAGGAGGAGATTGATAATGCCTATGATAATGCAATCCTTTATACCGATTTCTTTTTATCTAAGGTCATAGATTTTCTGAAAAAGTACGATGGGCGATATGAAACAGCGATGTTATATGTGAGTGACCATGGAGAGTCGCTTGGTGAGCATGGTATTTATTTGCACGCAGCTCCTTATATGATTGCACCTAAAGAGCAAACACATATTCCTGCCATTTTATGGATGGGAAAGAACTTTGATTATCAAATCGATCAGCTTAAACCCTACCGAGATTATCCATTGAGCCATGATGATTTGTTTTGTATGTTACTGGTAGGCTTTGAAATGGATTCAAAAACCTGTGAAACACGTAGAAACGTACTGTTTGAGAATCGAGATCTTAAAAGTACTGGCGGAAAGTAACAATTAATTTGATGCCATGCTTATTTTATCTTTGGTATCAGAATTAATGCCGATTAATGAGATTCATGAAAATTCATTTTTAATTTAATAGCTAAGGCATAGCTTATAGATAATTAATATTGGTACCGCTACGTTTTCTATCTTAATTCACTTATAATTTGTCGCGCTTTAGTTTGTTAAGCCAATATATTTTTATGTTTATAAGGAATGTATGAAACGCTTTTTGATGTTATTGATGGTTGCACTTACTTGTTTGAGCTTATTAGCCCCTATGGCAGAAGCTAAACGCTTTGGTGGGGGAGGTAGCTTTGGTAAAAATAGGCCAGTACCAACCAAACAGACACAGAAAGCGCCTGAAACTGCACCCAAACAAACCTCATCTGGCGCAAGTAAATGGCTTGGCCCATTAGCTGGGTTGGCGATTGGTGCTGGTCTTGCAAGCATGTTTGCAGGCGGCGGTTTAGGTGCGTTTGGTAATGCTATCGGTACTATTTTAATGGCGCTTGCGGCGGCAGCAGTCATTATGTTCTTGATAGGTAAATTCAGAAGATCACAACAACCTAACATGCAATACGCAGGTGCTGGCGCACCATATAACGCGCCACAACCATTGCGTGAAGAAGCGTTTGCTAGTGCCTCTTCTGTAAAAAATAGTGGCAATATTCCTCATGACTTTCCTGTAGAAAGCTTTTTGAGAAATGCAAAAATGTCTTTTATTCGCTTGCAAGCCGCTAATGATAGAAAAGACATTAACGATGTTCGTGAATACACAACGCCAGAGATATTTGCCGAGATCTCCATGCAAATGCAAGAGCGTGGAAATACACAGCAAGCGACTGAGGTGGTTTCTATCAATGCTGAGCTATTAGAAGTGGTAAATGAAGGTGAATACTTGATAGCCAGCGTACTTTTTACTGGGCAGTTACGTGAAAATAACGAAATGTTAGAAAATATAGATGAAGTTTGGCATATTCAACGAAATGCGAACGACGTTAATTCAACATGGTTATTGGCTGGTGTTCAACAGGTTAGTATTCAATAAGTTTGTTACTGTTTTAACCAAGTAGCAACGGTTAAAATAAAATCAGTTAGTTGAAGTGTTGATTAAAGTGAGGGCTTAGATACATCTAAGCCCTTTTTTATTTTAAGTCCACATAATCTATAGTCGGTATTATTGTCATGTGCGGTTTTTGCTCACTAATCGCCAATTTTTTAATTGCCACTACAAAACACTATAAACATGACATTTTTGTGGATTTAGTATTTAATCCAAACGTTGTTCTGGCTATGTGTCATGAAATGTTAGGAATTGGATTTTGAAAACACAAATCATTCAAGCCACTTTTGTGGTAATTATGCTAGTGCTAACCACTGCGCTAAGTCAAAAATTCTCGAGCATATTAGGCTTAACTGGCGTAGCAATGACTTATTTGTTACTAGTGGTTGCTGTGGCCTATTTCCAATCATTCCTTAGTGCTTGTTTTACTGGCTTGACAGCATTTTTCTTGATTAATTATTTCTTCATCACACCGCGATTTACTTTTCAAGTTGCTAATGTTGAATCCATTGCTAGTTTGGTTAGCTTTTTATTGGTGTCTCTTGTCATTACCTCGTTAGTGAAAAAACTTAGGTTTCAAACTGGCGAGTCTATGGCGGCATATAAGCGTGCAGATTTCGCAAAACGATTAGCCGAACACTTAGCGATTGCAGATGACATCAATACTCTTTTTCAAGAGAGTTGCCACCTTTTAAGTGCTGAGTTTGAAACAAAAGTTTTGATTGGCATGTTAGATAGTGAAAGCAAATTTGTCACCAATTCAGATCAAAATGAGATTACTTTGCCCACGCATAATGCGATGAGATGGGTTGCTGACAATGGAAAACCAATCGGTCCTTTTACTGGTAATTGGGAAGCATCTGAATATTGGGTGATTCCATTTAATCGATTACCCAGTAAAGATCCTGTTTTAATTGTAAGCAATGTTGGGGCAGGGGCTAGTTTAGCTACATTGAATGCGATTAAGTATTCGGTTGACCAGATTGCGATGGCTTATCAACGACTTAACAACTTAGAACGTGCAAAAAAGGCAGAGCTTATTGCACAGGAAGAGGCGATTCAAAATGCCTTACTTGCGTCAATAGCCCATGACATGAGAACGCCGTTAACCTCTATTTTAGGCGCCGCCACAGCGTTAGGCCAAAAGAACGTAAAGTTAAGTGAAAGTCAGAATGAGCATTTAACCGCACTAATTGCATCGCAAGCCCAGCATTTGGCAACGACTACTGAAAATATACTTTCATTAATACGCCTTGAATCAAGTACCTCAAACACCATTCCAATGGCGCTAGAATCCCCAGAGGAAATCATTGGGATCGTATTGAAGTTATATAAAGATCGTGGTGATGATTTAAACTTTAATGTGACGATCAACGAACAAGAGTTATTGATATATGCAAATGCTAATCTGTTGATTCAGGCATTAATCAATCTTATCGATAATGCGAAATTATCTAATCTGTCTTCAAATGTTCAAGATGCCATTCAAATTGAGGTTGGTAAAAAGGATCATCGTATTTACATCAGTATTTTGGATAGTGGGGAAGGCTTTAGTGATGATTTCAATATCACAAGGATTAAAAAATTCTCGTCAACTCGCAGTAAAGGGTTTGGCCTAGGTTTACCTATCGTTCAAGCAATTGCTAATGCACATCATGCCGATTTAATGATTAGTAACCGTGATATTCATGGTGCATGTGTCACATTGAGCTTTACCATACCAGAAATCGATACAATTTATGCTTGATAAAGAATTAATATTGATTGTAGAAGATGATTTACAAATCAGCGAGTTTTTACAATTTAGCTTGGATGCTCACGGTTTTAAAACAACGCATGCGGCTTTTCTTACAGATGCAATTGATTTATTTCAACACCAAAAACCTAAGCTGATTTTATTGGACTTAAACCTCCCCGATGGCGATGGTTTGAGTTTTATTCAACATGTCAGATTAAACTCAGACATACCGATAATCGTATTGTCTGCACGCCAATCTGAAGAAGAAAAAGTAGATTGTTTTAATGCAGGTGCTGACGATTATCTTGCAAAACCCTTTGGTGTTAACGAACTTATTGCTCGGATTAAAACGTCTCTAAAACGTTTATCGATGATGTATTTACGCGATGATGTTTTTAAAGTTGATGATTTGGAAATAGATGTATTTAATGCGAGTGTTTCTCTGAACTCACAACAGTTACATCTCACCCCAATTGAGTTTAAGCTGTTATTTATATTAGCTAAAAGGCCAGGTAAGGCATTTACGCACCGTCAGTTATTGACCGAGGTTTGGGGGGCTGAGTACGTGAATGATGTTCATTATTTGCGTATTCACATGGGTAGGCTTCGTGCGCGCTTGGAAGCTAACCCAGCCTCACCACGATATATTCTTACAGAGGCTGGTATCGGCTATAGATTAGCGGCTTCATAAATATTAGTTGTTTGTTTATGTGATTGATATGTGCTCAATGATGTAATGGTATTTCTTATCATCATTACATTACTATTTATTACTCACTATGACAACTCAATCTAAAAGTATTGGCGCACTAACACTAGGTGCAATTGGCGTGGTTTACGGGGATATTGGTACCAGCCCACTCTACACCATTAAAGAAATTTTTGGAGAGTCTACAGGCATCGCGCTTACACATCCAAACATAGTAGGTGCAATTTCTGCTGTGTTTTGGGCATTAATGTTTATTGTGACTTTGAAATACATCGTATTGGTGCTTCGCGCAGATAACAGGGGCGAAGGCGGTGTGATGGCGCTATTGGCACTAGCTGCCTCTTCAGCAAGAAACAAGCTAGGCAAAAAGACCTTTATGTTGGGGCTCGGTGTGATGGGCGCAGCGTTGTTTTATGGTGACAGTATATTAACCCCTGCAATTTCGGTACTATCCGCAGTTGAAGGTTTAGAAATTGTTGCACCAGGCTTATCACATTATGTTTTGCCAATTTCAATTACGATTCTAATCGCCTTATTTCTGTTTCAAAAACATGGAACAGAAATGGTAGGTAAGTTTTTTGGGCCAATTGTCATTTTATGGTTTGTTGTGCTGGGCAGTATTGGTGTATCAAACATTATTGATAATCCACAGATACTTCACGCGATTAATCCAATACATGCGTACGAATTTCTAACTTCACGCGGTGCAGGTATTTTTCTGGCAGTTGGGACTGTTGTCCTTGCGGTCACTGGTGCTGAGGCTCTATATGCTGATATGGGGCACTTTGGTAAGCCTGCAATTCGTTTCGCTTGGGTAGGGCTAGTGTTTCCAGGGCTAGCACTTAACTACTTAGGCCAAGGTGCATTATTGCTTACGACCCCATCTGCTGTCAGCAATCCATTTTATTTATCATTTCCTAGTGAATTGCTTATTCCAGCGGTAATCCTTTCGACGCTTGCTACGATTATTGCGTCACAAGCTGTTATTTCAGGTGCGTACTCTATTACAAGGCAAGCCATACAGCTTGGGTTTCTTCCTAGAATGAGAATCCTTCATACATCTGCAACAGAGTCTGGTCAGATCTATGTGCCAGCTGTTAACTGGGGATTGTTGGTTGCTGTCATACTCACGGTAATGTTCTTCCAGAACTCATCTGCAATTGCAGCAGCCTATGGGATAGCCGTGACAGGGACGATGTTAATTACCTCAATACTGACCTATTTTGTGGTGCGAAATATTTGGAAGTATCCTTTATGGCTTGCGGCTGGTGCGACAAGTATATTCATTGCGCTGGATGTGATGTTGCTAGCTTCGTGCTCGGTGAAGTTTTTCAAAGGTGGTTGGTTCCCAATTGCGCTTGCAGTGATCATGGTGGTCATCATGTGGACATGGAAGCAAGGAAGAGAAACGCTTTTAAGCAGCATTCATAATGATGATCCTAAACTAGATGATTTCATTAAAAGTATTGCTGGCAGCGATATTGCTCGTGTTGAAAGAACGGCCGTATATCTCTCTGCTAATGTCGATAATGTGCCACAAGCGCTGATGCATAATCTAAAGCATAATCAGGTGCTACATCAAACTAATTTAATTATTACAGTAGAGTTTACAGATGAGCCTAATGTACCAATGGAACAAAGGGTTGATATAAAAGCGTTAGAGGCTGGTTTTTGGCAATTTAAACTATATTTTGGGTTTATGGATACACCCGATGTACCGAAAGCTTTACTGGGTATTCACATTCCTAATGTATCGATTGATGCATTCACGACGTCTTATTTTCTTAGTCGCGAAACAATTATTTCTGGGCATGGTGGGGCAATGGCAAAATGGCGTGACGATCTTTTTGTGTTCATGTCTCGCAACTCAGGAAGTGCGGTCGATTTTTTTAATATACCAAGTAATAGCGTGATTGAATTGGGATCAAGAGTGCATATTTAAGATTAAAAGTAAGTTTAATGATTGGATGTCAACATGAGTGATAAACCAGACGTTACAGAATCTGAAATTAGTTGTTTAGAAATGGTTCGCAATGGCAACTATCTGAATGTTGCCTCAGCTTGTAATGAAGTAGAAACGTTAGTAGCAAAAGGATATGTTTCTAAAGTCGCTTTAGTTGGCATGCCGCTGATGCAACGCCATTATGATTATGTGTTGTCAGTTCCAGGCTTGATTGTGTTGAGACAATATAAACCATAGTTTCGAATGAGTAGGCCATCTTTAAAAACAGTATTAAATTTCTTTGGATAATGATGGGTTAACTAAAGCTTAAGATTTGATTGGCCGTGACTTAATCGCAATGATTGCACCAGACATAATAATGATGCACATGCCAACAATACTTAGTGTATCTGGTACATGATTAAATACCAGCCAACCAAGTACGCCAGCCCATATCAGTTGTAAGTAATTCATTGGTGCAAGTAGTGAGGCTGGCGAGTGGCGATAGGCTGCCGTATACAGAAAGTGGCCAATTCCTCCCGTCATGCCCATGCTAAGAAAGAGTAATGCGTCCCATAGGCTTGGTGTTGGGCCGTACCATGACCATGGCAGAAATATACCGTATGCAACAGAGCCAATGAATGCTGAGTAAAACAGCATTGCTACGGTTAGTTCTGTTGTGACGAGAACGCGCGAGAGTAGTTGATAGACGACCAGTGCGCCTACAACAACAAATGCATAAATTGTCCCAGTGGTATCTAATCCACTGTCTGGATGGACAATGAGTAGCACTCCCAAGAAACCAATCACGGCAGCAACCCAGCCAAACAAACGGATACGTTCACCTAGAAAAACCCCCGCAGATAGCACGACTAGCATCGGACCAAGAAACACAATCGCAGTTGTTTCAGCCACAGGCATGCGTTGCAAGGCCAACCCCATAAATAGCGATGCTATTGCGAGTGAGGCACCGCGTACTATGACTAAGCCCGTGTGTTTTGTTTGGAGAAGTTTCATGCCCTGGCTAGGCGCTAATAACACAATCATCAGTATGCAGTGTGTGATGTAACGAATTGCAATGACCAGTAGCACGTTGTAATGCGTAACCAGATACTTGGTTGTGGTATCCATGCATGCAAAGAGAAAGAGCGCTGATACAAACAGAAGTACACCTTGAAAAGGGTGGCTGACTTTATTCATTAAGTATTTCTAGAAAGTTATATTTTTAATTAAGCATCTAATCGTAGCATATAGATTAAATGAGGCGTGTTGTTACTGTAACTTAAGCTAGTACTTGCTTAGCATCATGACTTTGCTCATTAAAACTAGCACAGCCTACAGAGACGATTACTTAAAAGATTCCCCAAGTATTTTAATATATACGTGATTGATTTAGCTGTTATGAATAATGATTATTCGCTCAAATATGTATATTTACAGATTCAAAAAGATGCTAAATATAAATTGATAGAGTCCGATTAAACCTGATTATTTGAAGACAGCGCTAACGTCCTTACAACCGAAAAGTAGTATGATTAAACCGCAATATTTTCAATTAATTTGGAGAACAAAAATGAAAAAAATATTAATAGCCATGTTGATGACTGCCTTTTGTTTTGCGGTAAATGCAGAAACTCAGCAAGATAAAATGAAAACCTGTAATGCAGATGCGGGCAAAAAAGAATTGAAAGGCGACGAGCGTAAAGCCTTTATGAAAGACTGTTTATCTGCCAAGCCAGCACCAGCGCTGACATCACAACAAGATAAGATGAAAACTTGTAATGCAGATGCTGGGAAAAAGGAGTTAAAGGGTGATGAGCGTAAAGCTTTTATGAAAACTTGCTTATCTGCCAAGCAGGAGCAACCAGCCGTCTCTCAGCAAGATAAAATGAAAACTTGTAACGCAGATGCAGGCAAAAAAGCGTTAAAAGGTGATGAACGTAAAGCCTTCATGAAAACATGTCTTTCATCAAAATAGTCTTGTAATAAGTGGTTAATTAACTGGCCTTGATCAAAAGACTTACCCCAGAGAGTAACTAAGAAGCGCTTTCAGGGGGGCTATATTACTGAACCATTCAATTGTTGGGCACAGTTCAATTAATTATTGAACTGTGCTTAATGGAGGAGATTTTTTCGTTTTGGTAAATAGTCTGCTATAACAAAAAAAGCTGAAATTAAGGCAAAAATCCAACCTGTTTCCACATGTGCTGGGCTATTGCCTGCGGATGGAAGTTTGTTAATTGCAGCTAAAAATTTTGTTTGCAAGTCAGCCCTAACGTAATTTGCATTAATATCACTTACAACTTCTTTTAAATACTCTTCACGTAATGCGGATAGGTAGTATTCGTGAGGGTCGCTAGCAATTGAGTCATCTCGTTTTCCTACAGAGTCTTCGTTCACTATTTGGCTTGGTTCTATTTTAGTTGCGTATTGTGACCAGTAACCAATGATCTCATCTTTACTATTAAACTTAGGGATTGGAGACGGCTCTTGTGAACCTATACCAGCTAATAACCAACTAGTACTTCCTTGCATAGGCTGTAGATCAATTTTAGTAATGGCGTTTAATGGTGCTGCTTCATCACCATCCGTTAAAAAGATAATTTTAGTTGGTTCAGGGAGTGTTAAAGAAACGCTACCTGCATCGATTAAGCCTAATCTGAGATGGCTACTTCCACGCCATGCCATACGCCATTCAAGGTGTTTTAATGTATCTTGAATCACTCCAAAGTTCTCACATATTTCAATAGGCACATAGAGTGGGACAACTTCAGCGTTAGCAAACAATGCGATGCTCACTTTAGTACCACATGGAAGTTCTTTAAGACTCATGCTGATTAATTGTAAAGCGTAGTTTAATCTGCTTATTGGTCGTTTATTCATATGCATGTCTTTAACATTCATGCTCTGTGTGATATCAATGACAAACATGTAATTATTAACATTAAGCGAAAGTGGTATTTTAGGATTGACCATAGCAATTGCTAAGCCAATCAGAGCTAACCATAAATATAATCCACGGTGAATAAAATATAAGTGCAAGTAACTCATACATGCATCATGCTTTACTCTGAGTGCTCAATAGCGTCATCAGTATTTTTCAAAACGGATCGTTAAGTTTTTTGGAATGTAGCGCGAAAGATAAATACAGATGCTTTGCCAAATCCATAGCTGGTGGTAAGGATGCTGGCAAATAAGTAGTACTTGAATATATCTGGTGGAGGTGAGGTTGGGCTATCTAGTGATGGAAAAACTGCCATGAGAAAAAATAAACTAGAGTTAGTAAATGCTCCAATCACCATTGCCCAATTTACATGCCACGGTAAAGGCACCTTGGCTGCATATATCCCTAGTATTAAAGCTGTCATTAGCAAGAAGTCAATATGCGCCTGTAGTAAACGTGTGAACTTACCAACAAAAATATCTTGTAATGGATATACCCCAAAATTTAATCCAACCATACACCATGCCAATATTAATGCCATGATTAACCACATTGCAGCACCGCGGATTAGCACAATATTGCCAGCATGTTTGTCGTTCTGATAGTCCATCAAGTTCTCCTAAGTCATCAATTGATTCAGTGTGAAGATTAATCAAATTGCATTGATCAAACTTGATTTGAATGGATGAAAAACTTGACTGTAACGGTGTTTTGAAAATTTACACCGCTTAAGTAATAAGGTTATGATATTGAAGGGAGTGCACAATGGAGTAATTAAATGAGTCAGCCAGATTTAGATCTACAGCCTCTGGTTAATAGCCCAATTAGGTTATCAACAGAAGATATTCCTGCATCCAATAGGCAAGCGTGGCTTAGCGAAGTTATCGGCCGGGAGTATGCCAATGTAAAAATCACGCCGCCTAAAAAAGGTAAGCTGTTTAATGAAATGCTTATTTATCCTTGGCAGGACTTGCGGCTCTCTGTGATACACTCAAACAGCATCAACATCGAGCGACTACCCAAAGAGCCCCATTACAACAGCCAAGATAACTACTTTGGTGTTGTTTTGCTTTCAGGTAAATATCTACTGGAGCAAAATAATCGTGAAGTTTACCTACAGCCTGGTGAGATGACGATTTATGATGCAACACTTCCTCATCGCATTTATTGCCCCGAAAGCTTTTCTAAGCTCATCATATCGATTCCTCGCAAACAAATGCGAGAAAGGATGGCTGGCGTTGAGCATTGCACTGCATTAAAAATGAAATGTGATGTCGGTATAGGCGCAGTTACCTCACGTTATATTCAATCGGTTGCGGCGGAGGCGAGTTGTATGCCATCAGCAACTTTTAGTGCGGCCTCTGATAGTGCTTTAGACTTATTTACTCTCGCTTTAAATAGTGTCATCCCACAACATATACAGCTTTCCAGAAGTCGCTCATTATCGTTATATCGAGTTAAAGATTTCGTAAAACGTAACTTATCGAATCCGGCACTTGATAGTGTACGTATTGTTCAAGGTACAGGATTGTCTGAGCGATACATTAATGAGTTGTTTCATGATGAAGATACATCATTAATGCGTTATGTTTGGAAGCAGAGGTTAATGAATTGCTATCGAGATTTGGCTAATCCTAATTTTGTTACTAAACAAGTTTCTGAGATTGCATTACGTTGGGGATTTAATGATTTTTCTCATTTTAGTCGTGCGTTCAAGCAGCAGTATGGCGTCACACCAAGAAGTGTGAAAGTGCTTAATTAGTTAATATAAAAAATATAATAGTTTATATTAAACAATAATATATTTATTTTTATTAAAGTGTTTTATTTAGATTTTATTGTGGAAATGGTCACTATATATTGATTAATAGTTAAGCATGCTGAATTTAGCAGTGTTTATTATTGATGAGCAATTTTATTGGTGTTGACTAAGTTACTTTTGATATTGATATAAAAAAACGACCGCATATGCAGTCGTTTTTAGCAAGACTTTTTCAGTGGGTCAAGCCAAACTAGGAGGAAAGACGAGGGTTTCGTCTTACACTAGCTGTTAGGCTTGCTGAAGTTAACTATTAGTTAACTTTGTCTTTAAGTGTTTTGCCTGCTTTAAACACAGGAGCATTACGTGCAGCGATTTCAATCGCTGCGCCTGTAGAAGGATTGCGACCTGTACGAGCAGCTTTTTTAGTAACTTGGAATGTACCAAAACCTACAAGGGCAACATTGTCACCAGCTTTCAATGTGTCACCAACAGTGCTAATGATTGCATCTAGTACACGGTTTGCATCAGCTTGTGTTACACCAGCTTCTGCAGCTACTTTTGCTACTAATTCAGATTTGTTCATGTGAATATCCTAAATATGGTTAAGAAATTATCCCCAGCCCTTATTGGGCAAGGGGTAGGAGGGAATACATCGTAGCACTAATTTATATTAGTCGGCTAATTGCTTTGTAAAAAAAGATGAAAAAATAATGAAAAATTGAAGATTTGACACGATATTGCTACTTTCTGTGCTGGACTCTCAATTGAAAGTCACGATTTTAGTGCAATTATTACTCTCGCTTACTCTAAATCCCAGTATGGTTCAGTGCCGAAGCGTTCGATTAAAAAGTCTATCAGGACGCGAATTTTTAATGGCAAGTTCCGCTTTGGCAGATACAGTGCATATACGTGTTGATGCACAGGAATATATTCTGACAACACAGATTTTAAACGTTTGGCTTGAATGTCTTTACCAATAATAAACGTTGGTAGTAATGCTAAACCAAATCCGCCTAACACGACTTGCGATAAAGCTTCGTCATCATTGATACGTAATCTACCCGATACTGGCACAGAAACTTCACCCCCTGGTCCATTAAAGCGCCATAAGCCCTTATCTCCAGAGTGAATGTAATCTAGGCAGTTGTGGTTAACGAGGTCCTGTGGAAGAAGCGGGGTGCCGAACTCTTCAAAATAATCAGGCGTAGCGCATAATTTACGTCGTATCGGCGCTAACTTTCTGGCAACCAAAGCTTGTGGCAAGTCACGAGTAACACTGATGACAACGTCATAACCCTCTTCAGTTAAATCAACCACGCGGTCAGTAATCGTCATGTCAATATCAAGTTCTGGATAATGGCGCAGAAAATCACCTATCGCTGGCGCAATATGTAGCGTTCCGAATGCAACTGATGCAGCCACCTTAAGCACTCCGCGGGGTTGCGCGTTCAGACTGTCAATCATCTTATGGGCTTGATCTGCTTCGTAGCTAATGCGTGTGCAATAGTCAAAAAAAGCAGTGCCTACTTCAGTTAAGCTTAGGTGCCGTGTGCTTCGATTAAGCAAACTGGCCCCAAGCGATTGTTCTAGTTTTGAAACCGCTTTACTCACGGATGATCGTGAAACACCAAGCTTTCTAGCTGCAGCTGAAAAGCTTTGTTCGTTCACGACATGGGCAAAAGTAATCATCAGATTTAAATCATACATAGTGTCATTGTAGCGCTAAGGGAAACAATTATGTTCAATTGTATGGACTAATTTAATTGATACGTAAAGATTAATATTGAGCCTTGCCAATAGATGTGGCGTATTAATTTTGTATGGTATGGATATCACGATGGAACTAGAAAATTTAATCATTTCAGATAAGGATTTTGTTCGATTATCTAAGCTAGATAATCATGGATTGTTGAGCTATGAGTTGAGCCGGGCAGTTGTCGTGCCAGAAGACCAAGTGCCGCCAAATGTCGTAAGAATGAACACCCGAGTGGTCTATTTAGATGAAAGTAACGGCATTAGTCGAGAGGTGGAGTTAGTGTTTCCAGAAGACGTAGATTTAGATGTCGGGAAAATTTCAGTGCTGTCACCAGTGGGTTCAGCGTTGCTTGGGCTTGAGGAGGGGCAAACGATTGATTGGTCATTCCCTAACGATCCTTCTCGACGCCTGAGAGTCATGAGTGTTGCTAAAGTAAATACATAGGAGAATAAAATCATGAACAAAACATTAGATAACGCAGCAATATTTGTCACAACTTATATTGTTTTTATGTTGCCGACTTATGTTTTGCCGTACTTGCGGACGAGTCCAGCTTCGCTTCATGGTCTAGATGATGCTGGTGCTAATGTGTTTAGTTTTACGTTTTTTATCCATTTAGCCTCAATGATTTTGCTGTGTTGGGTATGTTTAGTAAGGGGAGCAATGGTAGGTAAAAACTGGTTGTTCTTATTACCAGTGGTTGCGTTTGCTTTTGAGTTTATTTCAAAACTGAGTGTTATCCCCTATATTCCAACGATGTATCACATATTGGCAATTATCGTTGGAGCGACTTCGGCTAATATTTCAGTGCCAGATAAATTAACCAGATACAGTAATGATTGAAGTTAAATGATTTAAGCTAGTAGATGACATCTTTGTTTAAGCGTTGCTCAATTTAATCATCAAATCGAGCAACGCTTAAGATTATTCAGTGTGATATGAAACTATGTATTGCATGATGCCTAGTTTTTATTAGGCAGATGCGTACATACTTTTCAGCTTAGTCTCGAACTCATTTACAGGCAAGGGTTGGCTAAACAAATACCCCTGACAGAGGTTACATTTATGTTTCTCTAAAAACGCACGCTGACTCTCTAATTCAACGCCTTCAGCTATTACTTCTATTCCTAAGTTGTTTGCCATACCAATGATGGTTTGTACTACAACAGCATCTCTTTCATTCATACTCATATTACGTATAAAAGATTGATCTATTTTTAACTGATCTAGCGGTAATTTTGTTAAGTAAGACAATGACGAGAATCCAGTCCCAAAGTCGTCCATTGAAAAGCGCACACCAACGTCTCTGAGCGCATGCATTTTAATAATCGCTTCTTCAACGTTATCTAGTACTAGGCTTTCAGTAAGTTCTAATTTAAGTTGGCTAGTTTTAATTTGATGGCGGGTTAACATTTCGCTTACTTGATAAACGAAATTAGGGTCATGAAATTGGCATGCGCTGACATTGACTGCTATTTGTAAATCACGTGTCATGGGCTCACTTTCCCATGATTTAATCTGTTTACATGCAGCCTCCATTACCCATTGCCCAATTGGGATAATGAGACCAGTTTCTTCGGTTAATGGAATAAATTGCAAAGGGGGCACTAATCCTTTTTGAGGATGTTGCCAACGAATTAGCGCTTCTGCACCGTGTACCTTCCCAGCGTGATCTACTTGCATCTGATAGTAGAGTCTAAATTGATTTTCTTTAATCGCTAACCTTAAATCGTTTTCTAATGCTGTCCGTGCTTCTAATGCCGCCTGCATGGTCGGATCGTAAAAGCGCAATGTGTTCCGCCCAGCATTTTTTGCTTGGTACATGGCGATATCAGCCCGTTTCAGTAACTCATCTACTGTAATGGCTTGGTTGCAAAATAAGCAAATGCCAATGCTGGCGGAAGTGTGATGTAGGTAGCTGTCGAGATAATAAGGTAGATTAATCACTGAAATGATTTTGGCGGAGACTGTTTCCGCTTGGACGGCTGCTTGAGATGGGTCTTCACTGAGATCTTGTAAGATGACAACGAACTCATCACCACCTAATCTTGCAAGCGTGTCACCTTCACGCATACAGGTTTGTAGGCGTTTAGCGACTTCTATAAGTAACAGATCACCAACACTATGACCTTTAGTGTCGTTCAGAGTTTTAAAATGGTCTAAGTCGATAAATAACAATGCACCATGATTCTGATGTCTAGCACTTACTGCCAAAGTATGTTGCAGGCGGTCTATTAAAAGTAATCTATTAGGCAAGTTGGTGAGTAGGTCGTAGTAGGCTAGATGCTGAATTTTGTCTTCCGCTTCTTTTCTTCTGGCAATATCTTGCTGCAAAAATTGATTAGCTTCTTCTAATTGGAGTGTTTTTTCTTCAAGCTTACGTATCAGTATGACACTGTAGTCTTTAAGTGTGTCGCTATCATCCCCGTCGCTTGAGCTTACTTCGTCAGGAACAGCAACCACACCTTTAGATAGCACTTCACGAAAGCGGGCAATAAAATCCTCAGGCTCGGAAGGTTTTAAAATAAAGGCATCAGCGCCAAGATTAAGGGCTAGTTTTTCATCCTCAGGCTCTGTGTAGGTTGCTGTGTAAACAATGAACGGAATGGATTTAAGCCTTGCATCGCTTTTCCAGTGGCGCAATAACGTATAACCATCCATCACTGGCATGAGTAAGTCGGAGACGATAAGTTGAGGCGGATGTTGACGAGCTTTCGTTAAGGCCTCCGCGCCGTGCCGCGCAGACTCTACAAGGTAACCGTTACCAGTTAAAAGTGCTTGCAGGTAATAGAGGTTTTCTTCCTTGTCATCAACAATTAAAACATGCGTCATAAATCTCCCTGGCTCGCTCATCAAGACCGTAGGTAAGTTGAAATTTCTGCAACAAAAGTTTCTGGATTAATCGGCTTTTCAATATAACCAGTACAGCCAGCCGCAAGGCATTTTTCACGGTCGCCAACCATTGCGTATGAAGTGACAGCAATAATGGGAATAGGTTTCAGTGAATCTACTTCTCTTAACGCTTTAGCCACCGCATAACCATCCATCATAGGTAGTTGAATATCAAGGAGAATTAAGTCGGGTATTAGTTTTTTTGCTGTATCGATTCCTATGGAACCATCTGGCGCTGCAACTACATTAAAACCATGTGTTTCTAAAAGAAATGTAGTCAAATAACTATTTTGTTCATTATCTTCGATGAGCAGGATGGTTTTTTTCATGATTTGATAGCACCTTGTAAAGGTAGTAGGACGATAAACTCACTGCCTTTTGACCACTCACTCACCGCAAAAATTTGTCCGCCCATCAGTTCTAAAAGGCGCCTGCAAATTGCCAATCCCAATCCGGTGCCATCATGCGTGCGTGAAAGGCCGCTATCTATTTGACGAAATGGCTGAAATAGCAAATCTAAATCTTCAGGTTTTATGCCGATACCTGTGTCAGCGATGCTGAGTTTTAAAAACGGTGTAGGTGGGGCATTAAACGAAGGTTTGAAATCGTTTAGCAACTCTGCGGTGACCGTCACGCTTCCTTCTTCAGTAAACTTGATTGCGTTATTGATTAGGTTGATTAATATCTGCTCTAGACGTCTGCGGTCACTATTAATGTGACCTAAATCGTTACTGATGTATGTGTAAAGTTGTAATCCCTTTTTTTCTATGGCTGGTCTTAGTCCATTGACGACTCTATCAATCAAATCAACCAAATCAAATCTTTCAGCACTTACTTCCAATTGGCCAGCTTCTATTTTGGAAATATCAAGGACATCGTTAATTAGTTCTAGCAAGTGTTTTGCACTACCTCTTACCATGCCGAGCTGCTTAGATTGTTCGGCATTCAATGGACCAGCCATCCCCTGTAAAATGATGCCAGTAAACCCGATAATAGAGTTCAATGGAGTTCTAAGCTCATGTGACATGGTGGCCAAAAAAGCTGATTTTATTTTATCAGCAGCTTCAGCTCTCACTAGCGCCTTTTGTAGTTCTTCTGTTCTCTCTATTACTCGTTTTTCTAGGGTGGCGTTTAATTGTCTAATCTCTTTTTCAGCCTTTAATCTTTCTGTGATATCGTTCCCAATACTCAGAATCTCCAGTACTTGGCCATGGGGGTCAAGCACCACTTTATTTGTCCACGATATCCATACACTTTCACCATTTCTTCGTATATTTTCATTCACATTCTGTTCAAACACCTTGGTATCTAAACAGATCTGCTGCATTAGGTTTTGAAGGTCTCTGCCGGCGCTGTCTGTGGATGGTACAATCGTGCCAATCACGTGTTGACCAATAATTTCCTCAAATGAGTATCCGAAAAACTGCAGACCGAATGAGTTCAGAAATGTAATGTAGCCCTGTGCGTTCCAGCGCAGGATAATACTGTTGGCCGACTCCACAAGCTCACCGTATTTTTGCTCACTTTCATCTAATTTAGATTCAGCATTTTTACGTTCGCTGATATCAATCCCCATGCCGACTAGGCAGTCTGTACCTTTAAAATTAACGTTTCTGCCTGTAAATAAATAAGGTGTCTTTGTTCCGTTTTTAGACAGTAGGTTAGCCTCAATAAAGGCTTGGCCATGCTTGAATACTTCCGAAATTTTTTCAGCAAGCGCTGATTTTTCTTCATTGGCAAAAAAGTCCAATGGGTGCATTTTTGCAATTTCTTTGTTTGAATAACCAGAAACCGTTTGGAAGTTGTTATTCCAACGTAGAAATCTTCCTTCATGATTATAAAAATAGAGAATCCCTGGCATGCTTTCTATCATCATGTCTGAAAAAAGTGATTCATTTTCAGCGATGCTTTCTGCTTCCTTTCGTTTCTCTTCACGTTCTAGATTTTCTAAAGAAAAAGAAATGTTGCCAGTAGCCTCGGTTAGTAATGCAATTTCTTTATCATGAAAAAACATGGCTTGATCTGTATAAACGCTTAGCGTGCCACCAATTTTGTCTTTTAATTGAATTGGAAAGACTGCCGATGCTCGGAAGCCAAGATGTACTAATTCGTCTCGCCATGAGTCAGTGATCGACTCATCGAGCATATCGTTAAAAATATAGGGCTCACCAGAGATAAATGCAGCGTTAGTTAAGCCCAATCCTTCGTGGCTATCGTCAGAGTAGATTTTAATATTTTTCAGATGATTGTTTTTTTCACCCCAAGATGCCACTGGAATCAGTTGGTTGGTTTCATCGTCATTCCAGCCAATCCAAGCCATATGAAAGCCACCTTCATCTACAAGAATTTGGCATACCTTCTTGAATAAATCTTCTCGGGTAGGGAGCCAAATGATGGCTCGATTGATTTTGGTTAAAGCTGCATAAAGACGAGAAAGCTGAGAAATTTCGCGTTGCTGCTCTTTGAGTACTGTGATGTCACGTATCACACCAAGCAGATTGCCATCAGGCATTGTGGTAGCGATAATTTCAGCACTAAATACGGAGCCATCTTTGCGCTTTAATTGCCACTCGCGCATATAGTCAGAGTCCGCTTTAATAGCATCTAATGCTGGTTGAATATATTGCACTTCAGTTTGCACAATAATGTCAGATGCGTGCATGCAGACCAGTTCGTCCCGCGTATAGCCTAACATCTTGCAAATACTAGGATTGGCATCCAGATAGTGGCTCTGAGAATCAGCAATAAGTATTCCGTCGGGCGCATACTCAAAGAGCGCTCGATACCTCGCTTCACCAGTTTGACGCCCCGTATCTTCCCCTGCGTCATTGGTTGATTGATTCTTAACACTAAGTTTTGTCAAGATAGCTCATTCTGTAGGATTTTTTTATTCTTCAATTTTATAATCGTTAAGAAAATAATATTCCGTACGATTAGTAATCTACTCTCAATTTTATTGAAGCGGAATATAAAAGTTGAAATAAATCGTTTAATTGCATGCAATTAGCTGACATTAGTTCAGTCATTTAGTAAATTGAAACGCAATAAAACTATTGGGCGAACCATCGCAGATAAACTTGCTCCAAGACATGAGTGCTAAAAAATAAATCGATGAATTGCACTCATATTGTGCAATATTAACTAAAGATACATTTGGCACATTTTTGGTGCTTTATGTATACTGTAATTGGCTGAATAAAATAATGTTTTTTAAGTTTGAGTGTAATCAAGGCTATCTTGCCTATAACTTTTGGTGCTTTAAGAAAGAAGGTTTTTCTGTTCTTAATTACTGAGGCTTATTATTACCACTAATCTAAATTACAGAAAGCAGATTTTACTGCCGCCGATAGTTGCGTCAATCATCCTGTTGATTGCAATGTCGTGGGTGTTTTTTAGCGCACAAACTTTGATGGCACTCACTAATCGTAAAGTGGAAATTTCAGATACACGTTACGAAATAGTGAAGCTGATGAACACTATTGTCGATTCTGAGACTGGGCTAAGAGGCTATCTAATGACAGGTAGTGTGCAATTTCTTGAGCCGTACAAGCGCTCCGCTAAAGAAACCTCATTACTATTTTCCAAAATAAAAAGTCGTGAAGAAGATTTCACTCGCTTCAAACCTTCGCTGATTACGCTAGATAAGCTGATACAAGAAAAATCCAACATTATTAAATCCACACTTAGAATTCAGCTCACTGCTGGTTCATACTCTCCGCATCTAACGCTTTCGGCTGATGCCAGTAAAACGCTGATAGATAAAATTGGTCTAGAAATTAATCAGTTAGACAAGATTATGCAGGAAGAGGCTGAGTTGGTTGATGTGAAGCTGAGTCTCACTATTAACCGCTTGAAGTTAGGCTCATTAATCGTTGTAATTCTAATTATTACTATATTGTTGATTAACTATAAAAGAACAATTTGGCTATTTGAACATGCATCGTCAAGCCAAGAGCTGGCTGAAGAGTTTGGTTACCTTGCGATGCATGATGCATTAACGCATTTACCTAACAGAAGAAATTTTGAGCAGTATCTTAAAAAATCAATTTCACAGGCAAACCGACATTGGCAAAAAGTTGGCTTGTTATATATGGATCTTGATGGATTTAAGTTAATTAATGACCAATATGGGCATGACGTTGGAGATGATGCTTTGATTGGATCTGTTGCTAAAATTAACGAAGTACTACGTGACTCTGATTTTCTTGCAAGAATAGGCGGGGACGAGTTTGCACTTGTTGTGCATAATTTTAATGACCCTAAAGAGCTGTTAGTGTTGGCTAATCGAATTATTCAGGCACTTAAAACACCAGTGATGACGATTGAAGAAAATGATGTATTGATGGGTATTAGTATTGGTATTGCTATTTACCCTGATCAAGTTAAAAATGTTAAAGAGTTAATTACTGCTGCAGATGAAGCTATGTATAAAGCAAAGGCGACGGGTAAGAATCAGGCTGTGTTTCATGCTTAGCTGCAATCAGCTTAATCCATACATTTTAACGTTTGATTAAATACTCTCCCATGTATGAGGGATAGACGTCATGATATGACTAACAAACGCCTTTACTTTCAGGGTCATTGCATGATGGTCGCGAAAGCAGGCATAAAATTCTAATGGTTCGTTATCTGAACGAACAGTAGCGTCGTTTGCTATTTCTTGTTCAAATAACGCAACTAGTTTTCCATCTTTGATGAGCGGGTTTGCAATAAATGCGGAAAGCCTTGTGATGCCTGCGCCTGCAATTGCTAACTCTGCTAGTGAGTTGATGTCATTACTGATGATGGATGGTTTAATGTCTGCTTCAAATCGCAATTCATCACGTAAAAATCCCCAACTTAACAGCCGCCCGTTGGTTGGCATGCGGAACATTAAACAGTCATGAAGTTGTAAGTCTTCAGGTGTCTGTGGCTGGCCTTTACGTGCGATGTAAGTGGGGGACGCGCAAAATAAAACAGGAACAGTAGCGATTTTTCTCGCGACTAAGCCAAGTTCCAATTGTTGTTTAAATCGAATACTGATGTCGATATCTTCTTTGACATGGTCAATATTTTGATCTGTGAGTATTAACTCAATAAATAGTTTTGGGTATAGCGCAGTAAATGACGGAATGATAGAAGATAGTACGTGCCGACCAAATGCTGCTGATGATGCTATTCTTAGTTTACCTTGAGGTTCGCCATGAAACTCTGTTACTAGGGATTTTGCATTTTCAATATCACTCGCGACATGGCGCACTTTCGCATAGTAAATTTCACCTGCTTCGGTGAGTGCTAAGCTGCGTGTTGTGCGCGTAAGTAAGCGCGCGTTTAATGATGCCTCAAGCCTTTGAATGTTCTGGCTTGCTGCCGCTGGAGTGATGCCTTGCATACGAGCACCAGCGGCGATACTGCCACCTTCAATGGCTTTAACAAAACTTTCAATGCTTCTTAAAGTGTCCATAATAGCTATCGAATTAAACTAATTATTCGATAGTTTATATTGATACTGGTGTTAGCGTTAGTCTACTATCACTTTATTTACTTAATGTATAAAGTAGCATGATGATTCTCTAATTTGGAAGTATTTAATGAATATAAAAATACCTAAACGTCATTCCCATGTCGTATTTGCATTTTTTATGGCTGGCATCATGGCGATTTTGATGTCTGCAATCATCGTTGCCGTTAGTAGTGGCATTGACACTGGCTATTTAAAGCGAGTAATTCATGCTTACACGCTAGCAATGCCTTCCGCATTTATTTGCGTACTTTTTGTCAGGCCTATCGTGGTTAAATTAGTTTCGTTAGTGGTTGCGACGGATTAGCAAACAACTTAATAAATAATGGCTAGCTTAATCGCTAAATTGAAATACCACGACCAGATTAGTCGTGGTATTTATTTTATGGAACAAGCTTAGTGTTATGTATAGATTAGCTGAGTTATTTTAATCTTTTTTTCAGTTCCTCCGCTGCTTGCGTCATGGCAGATTGTGTAGCCGTTAGCTGGCTTAAAATGTTAAGTAGTCCAAAATCATGAATCATGCCGTTATAACGTGTAGATACAACATTTACTCCCGCTGTATCTAGTTTTCTGGCATAAGCCTCACCTTCATCACGCAGTACGTCTTTCTCAGCAGTTTGCACTAGTGCAGGAGGTAAATCTTTAAGTTGCTCAGGTGTTGCCAATAGTGGAGAGGCGTAAATATTCTGGCGTTGTAACGCGTCTGTTGTGTAGTTATTCCAAAACCATTTCATCATGCCTGTGGTTAAGAAGTGACCGGTGCCGAACTCATCGTAAGAAGCGTTTTCAAAGTTCGCGTTCGTCACTGGCCAAAATAATACTTGGCTACGAATGCTAGGTGTACCTTTATTCTTAGCCATCAAGGCAACTACTGCTGCCATGTTTCCACCCACACTGTTGCCAGCCACAGCCAAACGTTTTCCATCTACATTAATTTCTGCACCGTTTTCAGATACCCATTTGGTGGCAGCATAGGCTTCATTAATCGCAACAGGATAGCGTGCTTCGGGGGATGGGCTGTAGTTGACAAAAACGGCAACTGCACCAGAGCCTACCACTAGATCACGAACGAAGCGTTCGTGTGTTGGAAAATCGCCCAATACCCATCCTCCACCGTGGAAAAACATAAATACAGGTAATGTGCCACTGACGCCTGCTGGACGTACGATATGAAGTTTGATGTCGTGACCATCCGCCTTAATAGTCTTAGTGCTGATATCAACTTTTGGTAAATTTAATTGTGGGCTAGCTTGTACGCTTGATAGTACAGCTCTAGCCTCAGTTGGTGACAATTGCTCGAGTGGCTTACCACCTCCTGCCTCAACTGCGTTTAGAAATTCTTGTACATTATGCTCTACACCATAGCTTCCTGCAGCCAAAGTAAGTTGTGAAACTAGAGCCATTGTTATAGCGACCAATATTTTTTTATAACTATTCATGATTAATTTCCTTTATATAAATGATGTTGGTTGGTAATAAATTAGATAATAGTGAGATGTACATCAATATTTCCACGAGTTGCATTTGAGTAGCGACAAACAATGTGAGCTTTAGCAACCAACGCTTCAGCTATTTCGTGTGATAGTCCAGGTAGTGATATCTTTAAATCAACTTCTATAATGCCGAAACCGTTTGGAATTGCACCAATACCTGCGCTACATTCTATTGACACATCATCTGGTATTGTTATTTTGTCTCGCTCTGCTACGAATTGCAGTGCGCCTAGAAAGCATGCGCTGTAGCCTGCAGCAAATAACTGTTCTGGACTTGTAGTATCACCTTCGTTGCCCTCTATTTCTTTTGGTGAGGTTACTTTTAACTCTATATTTCCCGCGATGATGCTGACTTGGCGATTACTATTACTAGTAGCGCTTGCGTTAGCTCGGTACAAAACTTTTTTTATTGACACAGTAGAGCTCCTATAAAAATAAAGTTATTACTTTGCGTTATTTAATAAATTACATTTACCCTATATATTGTGTGCTATTTAATAGTGCGCTATATATAGGATGAAAAAAAAGAGCTCTCATTTGCTCATTTAGTATTTCTAAACAATCTATCGCGAAGCTGAATTAGGTTTTCGCGAATAGAGGATAACTCATCTGGGGTACATTCAGTAGCGCAGAAAACTCCATTTGGGACTTCCTTGGCAACTTGTTGCAAAATACGACCTTGTTCAGTAAGGTTAATGATCACTTGACGTTCATCAGATTTAGCACGAATTCTCAATAACAAACCCTGTGTTTCCATGCGTTTAAGTAACGGTGTCAGCGTTGCAGAGTCTAGAAAAAGGCGCTCACCAATTTCTGATACTGTTAACGTATCTTGTTCCCACAAAACTAAAAGTACTAAATATTGAGAATAGGTAACCCCTAATTTTTTTAGAAGTTTGCGATAAACCTTGTTTATTCCCAACATTGTCGAATAAAGTGCAAAGCACAGTTGCTCATCTAGTAGCAATGATGCATTGTTTGTAGAAAGTTGCTTTTGTGTTGACATGTTTGACATAATACATAGTGCGCTATTTAATAGCAAGATTTTTTAAGTTATGTATCGTTAATGATAAAAGTGATGCATGATGAACAAAATTGATTGCCTATAGCAATCTTTAAAGGTTATTCTGATATTAGATATTAATACTATTTAAAAGCTTAATTCCTTTAAGATGAGCCGCGCAGGTGTTTTTAATAATGTTAACTAAATCGATAGTGTAGGGTAGCGTGATTGTTTCTGCTGAGCCTGTAGCATGTAGTTCTGACCATAGCCCCTTTTTTCCTATTGATTTTGCAATCACATATTCATGGTCGACATAATTTTGGATGCCCCAGCTTGGTAGCGCAGCTATTCCTCTGCGACTAGCAACCAGTTGCATAATCGCAATGGTTAGCTCAGCGGTGCGTCTTCCAAAGTTGATATTAGCTGGTTTGAGCACATGACGAATGATGTCGATTCGTTCTTCAGGTACTGGGTAAGTAATCAAGGTTTCGTTGGTAAAGTCTTCCGCTACAAATCTAGCTTTCTTATGTTTGCTATGATTTGGAGGAATGACCGCCATAATTTCAAACTTAAATAGTGGCTGGTGGGCCAGCGTGCCTATTTTTTCTGGTAAGCCACCAATTACTAAGTCAGCTTTGCCCTCATGCAATAAATGCCAGGGGTCGCTGTGAAACCCTGCGACTAAATCAATTTCCACCTCTGGCCATGCTCTTCTAAAAACATCCATTACTGGCGTTAACCAATCGAAGCAAGTGTGACACTCTAGTACGATTCTTAGTTCACCAGACTGTTTGCTTTTTAGGCGGACTAAATCACGTTCCGATTTGTCGATGAGCGGTAATAGTTCATTGGCTAAATCTAACAATCGCTGCCCAGCAGGTGTGAAGCGAAGGCCGTGAGCACCTCGCTTGAATAGTGTAATTTCGTAATGCATTTCTAATGCGCGAATTTGGTGAGATAGCGCTGACTGTGTCAAAAATATGCGCTCAGCCGCAAGGCCAAGCTTGCCTGTTTCTGCGATAGCTTTCAGTGATTTTAGGTGACGAATTTCTAGCATGATCTTTTAATATCTGGCTTTGATATGAATTTAATTCAAATTTATCACAAAAACTTTCGCTTTATTAAATTATTTTCGCAGCACAAAATGCACAACTTGCTTTTCGATGAGAATAAAAAATGAAAGAAAATAAAATTAAGAGCCATATTCTAGGATACCCACGGATAGGTGATAAACGTGAATTAAAGTTCGCACAAGAGTCATTTTGGCGTGGTGAGTCTTCACCAGATGATCTGCAAACAACAGCACGAAAACTACGTGTTGAAAATTGGAAAAAACAACAAAGTGCTGGTTTGAGCTTTATCACAAGTAACGATTTCTCGCTTTATGACCATGTGCTTGATCACAGCGTGTTGTTTGGAGCATCACCTAGCCGTTTTAGTAAGCTTCCTTTTGGTGCAAAAAACGTATCTGCTGAAACTGCCTATTTTGCAATGGCACGCGGCAATATTGAGCAACCAGCGATGGAAATGACTAAATGGTTGGATACTAACTATCATTATATTGTCCCTGAGCTTAATGAAGACACAACATTTTTGATTAATGCACATGATTATTTAGTGCAGCTTGATGAAGCACAAAAGCTAGATAAACAAGTGAAACCTGTGTTGTTAGGCCCTGTGAGCTTTTTGTATTTAAGTAAAGCACGCAACGTGAATAAGCTTGATTTGTTAGATACGTTATCACAGCAATATGCACATCTGTTACAAGAGTTACGTGCTAGAAAAATAGAGTGGGTGCAGATTGACGAGCCTATTTTTGCGTTAGATTTAGAGGATATTTGGTTAAAAGCCTTTGAGCGTGCATATGCATGGTTTAGAGCTTCGCGCCCCAAATTGTTACTGACTACTTATTTTGGAAATGTGTCACGTTACCAAGCGTATATATCAACTTTACCTGTCGATGGCATTCATATCGATTTAGCAAGGGCGCCTGAGCAGCTAGGGCCTTGGGTCAATGCAATCCCTAGCCATTGGGTGTTGTCTGCTGGTGTCGTAGATGGTCGTAATATATGGCGTAATGATTTAGACAAAACGATAACCTTATTGACACCTTGGGTTCAGCGCCTTGGTGAGCGCTTGTGGGTGGCACCTAGCTGTTCATTGCTACATACGCCGGTGACGTTGGCGCATGAGGTAAAGCTTGATGCGGCGATTAAACCATGGCTGGCTTTTGCCGATGAAAAAATTGCTGAGTTAAGTATTATCGCTAAGGCTTTGAATCATGGGGTCGAGTCAGTAGCCAATGAGTTGGCGCTATCACGTGCTGCTATCGCTACACGTCATCAATCTACATTGGTACATTCTGCCAGTGTTAAAGAGCGTGTTGATTCGATTAGTACAATAAACGAACACCGCGATAGTCCTTTTTCTATAAGAAAAGTTGCACAAAAGGCACGTTTGAATTTACCGCTATTACCCACCACCACAATTGGTTCTTTCCCGCAAACGCGTGACATACGTGCAGCGCGTGCGGCACTTAAAAGGGGCGAGATATCTTTAGTTGAGTATGAAGTGGAAATTAGGTCGCATATCACACATGCTATTCGTGAGCAGGAGTCTTTAGACCTCGATGTACTTGTTCATGGTGAGGCAGAGCGCAATGATATGGTGGAGTTCTTTGGCGAACAATTGTCTGGCTACGCATTTACTGAAAATGGCTGGGTACAAAGCTACGGTTCTCGTTGCGTAAAGCCGCCAGTGATTTATGGAGATGTTTATAGACCTAAACCGATGACAGTTGATTTAGCACGCTTTGCACAGTCGTTATCTGACAGGCCTGTCAAAGGCATGCTCACTGGTCCAATTACGATGCTGCAATGGTCTTTTGTCCGTGATGATCAGCCACGTTCGACGACGGCTATGCAATTAGCATTGGCGATACGTGACGAGGTGGATGATTTGCAAAAAGCTGGTATTGCGATTATTCAAATAGATGAGCCAGCATTACGTGAGGGCTTGCCTTTGCAAAAGACTGTATGGGAACATTATTTGGCTTGGGCAGTACGTGCATTTAAGCTGAGTGCCAGTGTGGCAGATGATAGTACGCAGATACACACTCACATGTGTTATGCCGAGTTTAACGACATTTTGCCAGCTATTGCTGCCATGGATGCTGATGTGATTACGATAGAAACGTCGAGATCAGCTATGGAGTTGCTAGATGCGTTTGGTGAATTTGACTACCCCAATGAAATTGGCCCTGGTGTTTATGATATTCACTCACCGCGTGTGCCTAGTGTTGATGCAATGGAACATCTGATGTATCACGCGATTAGGGTGGTACCTGTCGAGCGACTTTGGATTAACCCAGATTGCGGACTTAAAACTCGTGGCTGGGATGAGACAAGGCAGGCGTTACAGAACATGGTCAATGTCGCAAAGTCATTAAGAAAGCAATTCAGCCTAACCACTGCACTCGATTCATAATATTTGCTAATAAATAATATCTTGTAAAACATATGTATAGCTATTTATATTAAATATTTAGCTATATATTGTGTTTTTAAGTTGAAATAACACGCCATATTGCGTTATAGTGAGCGAGTACGGTTCTTAAATTTTAATCTTAATTTAAGATAATAGGGAATACGGTGCGCAATTTCTATCGTTGAAATTGCAATGCCGAAGCTGCCCCCGCAACTGTAATCAGCGAGTATTTTGTCTGATACGCCACTGCCTTTTAATTAAGGTGGGAAGGCTGACAAACTATATTGACCTGAAAGCCAGGAGACCTGCCGTAGACATTTTTTACATGGTTTAACTTTGAGTAGTTTGATTGTGTAAAAGTATTTTATAACGTTTGAGGCGGGGTGTCCTCGGCAGATGGAGTGGTTTGTCTTTGCGCATTCACTCCGCCATGCTGGTTTTTATTTAAGCAAGTAGTCTTTTCTCAGCTTTCTGGAAATGATTTGCGCTGAATAAAAAGTGTCCTGCCCTTTGAAAAAAGGGAAATAAAAATGGATGATGCAGTTTCACATCTTATCAATACATCTAATAACAATGGCTCTAGTCATACTATTGGCTTAGGCTCTGATTCGTTACCTACACTGCAGGTCATTCGCCGTAATGGTGATGTTGTTGCCTATCACCTTGATAAAATCTCAATAGCCATTACCAAAGCATTTTTGGCGGTAGAGGGCAATCAAAGCGCAGCTTCACAGCGCGTGCGCGAGCAAGTCGCTATTTTGAGTCAGTTGGTGAACAACGCACTATTACGCAGATTGCCTGCTGGCGGTGCGATTCATATTGAAGATATTCAAGATCAGGTTGAGCTTGCCCTGATGCGTAATGGTAACCATGATGTTGCACGCGCTTATGTGCTATATCGTGAAAAGCGTAATGCTGAGCGTGCAACTGATAAGCAAAATCACACTGCGCCAGCATCAAGCCACACACTCAATATTAATGTGAATGGCAAGCTTATCCCTTTAGATATCAATCTATTAAATTCGATGGTAGCAGAGGCATGCCAAGACCTAGGTGCAGAAGTTAATCCTGATATTGTCGTCGAGCAAGCGATACGCGATCTGTATGACGGGATTCCATTTGATGAAGTCCGTAAAGCGCTGATCTTATCAGCACGTAGCCTGATTGAAACTGAACCAGCATACAATTATGTAACCGCACGACTCCAGTTAGATTTAATCCGTACCGAAGTGCTAGGGGAGAGTGTACGCCAAACGGAAATGAAAAGCCGTTATGTCGAGTATTTCCCGCGTTATATCAAAATGGGGGTGGAAGCCGGCTTGTTGGATGCTAAATTAGCGCAGTTTGATTTAAGTAAATTAAGCGCAGTATTTGTGGCAGAGCGTGACTTTCAGTTTGGCTATTTAGGTCTGCAAACTTTGTATGACCGCTATTTTTTACATATTGAAGAACGCCGTATTGAATTGCCACAAATATTCTTTATGCGTGTTGCGATGGGTTTAGCGATTAACGAGATTGACCGTGAAGACCGCGCAATTGAGTTCTATCACGTGCTATCCAGCTTTGATTTTATGAGCTCAACACCTACATTATTCAATAGCGGAACTTTGCATTCTCAACTTTCTTCTTGTTACCTGACTACGGTAAGCGATGACTTGGATGGTATTTATCAAGGTATTAAAGAGAATGCATTGCTACAGAAGTACGCGGGTGGTTTGGGTAACGATTGGACGCCAGTACGCTCTTTAGGCTCACGGATTAAAGGGACCAATGGTAAGAGCCAAGGCGTGATTCCCTTCCTGAAAGTCGTGAATGACACTGCTGTTGCGGTCAACCAAGGTGGCAAGCGTAAAGGGGCGGTGTGTGGATACTTAGAAACTTGGCATTTAGATATTGAAGAGTTTCTGGATTTACGCAAAAACACTGGCGATGACCGTCGCCGTACACATGATATGAACACCGCGCACTGGATCCCTGATTTATTCATGCGCCGTGTCACTGAAAATGGGGAGTGGACATTATTCTCGCCGTCAGACGTGCCTGACCTGCATGACAAATATGGCCAAGCGTTTGAAGCGGCTTATGTTGAATATGAGCGCCGTGCAGATAATGGCGAAATCAAATTGTTTAAACGTATTCCTGCATTGCAAATGTGGCGCAAGATGCTTTCTATGCTGTTTGAAACAGGTCATCCTTGGATTACTTTCAAAGACCCATGCAACATTCGTTCACCACAGCAGCATGTAGGTGTGGTGCATAGCTCTAACCTTTGTACAGAAATTACACTGAATACGTCAGATACGGAAATTGCCGTGTGTAACTTAGGCTCTGTCAACTTATTGCAGCACCTGAAAGAAGTGGATGGCCAGCTAGTATTAGATAACGATAAGCTACAGGCGACCATTAAAGTGGGCATGCGTATGCTGGACAACGTGGTTGATATTAACTTCTACGCAGTGGGAAAAGCGCGCAACTCTAACTACCGTCATCGCCCAGTCGGCATGGGTATTATGGGTTTTCAGAACTGCCTGCATGCAATGCGTATCCCCTATGCAAGCAATGAAGCGGTCGAGTTTGCTGACCGCGCCATGGAAACCGTGTGTTACAACGCTTATTGGGCGTCGACGGTGTTAGCGGAAGAGCGTGGTGCATATTCAAGCTTTAAAGGCAGCTTGTGGGATCAAGGCATTCTGCCACTGGATACATTAGATTTACTATCGAATGAACGCGGCGGCAACGTAGAGGTAGATAGAAGCAAAACGCTAGATTGGGATGCATTGCGTACACGCATTCAAACAGTGGGTATGCGTAACTCTAACTGCGTAGCGATTGCACCTACTGCGACTATCTCTAATATCGTCGGTGTTTCTGCCAGTATTGAGCCTGAATATCAAAACCTTTACGTTAAATCTAATCTTTCAGGTGAGTTTACGATTGTGAATGAGCAGTTGGTGATTGATCTTAAAAACCGTGGTTTGTGGGATGCTGTCATGGTCTATGACTTGAAGTATTTTGATGGCTCACTCGCACCGATTGACCGTGTACCTGCAGACTTGAAACAGCTGTATGCAACCGCTTTTGATGTTGACCCAAGTTGGTTGATTGAAGCTGCCGCGCGCCGTCAAAAATGGATAGACCAAGCACAATCACTTAACCTGTATTTTGCTGTTCCATCAGGCAAGAAGCTCAATGATACCTACATGCTGGCTTGGAAGCGTGGCCTGAAAACGACGTACTACCTGCGCTCATTAGGTGCAACAGCAGCGGAGAAATCAACTGGCAGCGGCGGTGAGTTGAATGCGGTCGCATCGAGTGCCTCAGAACCAGCGCCGAAGATGTGCAGTATAGACAACCCAGAGTGCGAATCTTGCCAATAGAAAATTAAAAGTTCGAAACCTGTCATTCCCGCGAAAGCGGGAATCCATTTTTGGAACGATTTAATCGTATTAAATATATAAACGTTTAGCTTCTAAACTCAATATAACACTGACTTTTAAACCACTAGCCTATAGATTAAATACAATGAAGTATCAGTGCGATCGATGTAGGGGTGACTTAGTTAAGCCGTAAATTAGAAGCTGAACTATTAAGGAAAAAACATGCTTTCATTTGAAGATGAAGTTTACGAAGCACCAGTTTCACCAAAGCTTGTGCCAGTACCAACAACACACACAGAAACTACAACACCGCTAGCCGCCAATCAACCTTCTATTTCAGGCCGTGTCAACGCCTCTGATAAACGTATGATTAACGGCCAAACCGACGTGAATCAACTGGTGCCGTTTAAGTATCACTGGGCATGGGATAAATATTTAGCGGGTTGCGCCAACCACTGGATGCCGCAAGAAGTATCCATGAGCCGCGATATTGCACAGTGGAAAGATAGCACTGCACTCACGGATGATGAGCGCTTGATTGTGAAGCGTAACTTAGGTTTTTTTACCACGGCAGACTCACTTGCCGCAAACAACATCGTGTTAGGCACCTATCGGCACATTACGGCACCAGAGTGCCGCCAATACTTACTACGCCAAGGTTTTGAAGAGGCGATTCACACCCATGCCTATCAATACATCGTTGAAAGCCTAGGTTTAGACGAAGCAGAAGTCTTTAATGCTTACCAAGAGATACCGAGCATTAAAGCAAAAGATGACTTTTTGATACCTTTTATCAATACGCTAACAGACCCAGAGTTTAAAACGGGTACACCAGAAGCTGATCAGCAACTGTTGCGCTCACTCATCGTTTTCGCCTGCATTATGGAGGGGTTATTTTTCTATGTAGGTTTTGTACAGATTCTAGCATTGGGCCGCCAAAACAAGATGCAAGGTGCGGCCGAGCAGTATCAATATATTCTGCGTGATGAATCGATGCATTGCAATTTTGGTATTGATGTTATCAATACCATTAAGCTAGAGAACCCACATTTATGGACGTCTGAATTTAGAGATGAGATTAAATCCTTAATGCGGCATGGGGTAGAGCTTGAGTATCACTATGCTGAAGCCACGATGCCTCGTGGTGTACTTGGGCTTAATTCAGCCATGTTTAAAGAATACCTACGCTTTATTGCTAATCGTCGTTGTCAGCAGATTGGTTTAGAAGCGCTTTATCCCGGCGCGAATAACCCATTCCCCTGGATGAGTGAAATGATGGACCTGAAAAAAGAGAAAAACTTTTTTGAGACACGGGTCACTGAGTATCAAACTGGTGGTGCATTAAGTTGGGATTAGTGTCTTAGTACTTAGCTTAAGGTGCCATATTCATCTCACCTTAACTCAGTCATTAACCTTGGTGGGGTGATTTTGGTGAATTAATCTTAGTTTCATGTCTGTACATTTTAATGGCTACTTGATTTAACAGATGTGTCACTGGAGTGCTTAGCACCTCTCAGTTGCCTTGAGATGATGAACTTTATGTCCCGTCTAAGTTTAGGTTGATGTTTATTCACCTATTTTAGAACGGGGCAGCTTTGTTGATTGCCTCTTTCGTGTAGGGTTAATCAAATTTTTTTAGATGATTGTTGCATAAATAAAAAAATACATAAAAACAGGAACGTATCAGATTAAATAAGTGTCTTTGTAGGAGATCAATTAAAACAGAGCGCTAAAATGAATACTAACCAAACGATTGAAAAACAGTTGGAAGTTTTGAGTGAGAAGTTATCCCAAATTAATCACAATATGCTGAAAGTTTTTTGGATTGTTGCAATCTTTGCATTACTGTATTTTGGCCTAATGATTTATATGCTTTTTTTAAGATAAGTGAATCAGCTATCATGAATAAATTCGGTGTGTTATTTCTTTTGATGGCGAGCACGTCTTACGCCGAGCATATGCCAGCGCCCACAGATGAGTTTTTATACCAACTTAAACAGTCATTAGTCAAAGTAGCCACTACCACCAAGTCTGGTGGTCACGGTTTTGGCACCGGTGTGGCAATCAGCAAAGATCATGTGGTGACCAATTGTCATGTGCTGACAAATGCAAATGGTATCAGCATTAGTAAATGGGGGGTTGAATATGCCCCCTTATCGTTGCAGGCGGACTGGAAGCACGATTTATGTATTTTAAAGTTTGAGTGGGCAGATCTTAAGCCTGTTGCAATGTCTGACAACGATAGCCTGCAATACGAACAACCTGTGATTTCTATTTCAATGCCAACGGATTCTCCAGCACCTTATGTTGCATTGAGTAACATTAAAGCTTTATATCCGATGGATGATGCAGAGGTGGTCAGAACGGAAGCAGCGTTTTCTATAGGAGCTAGTGGAAGCCCCATTTTTGACTATGCAGGTAAACTGATTGGTATTAGTACGTTTAAAAGCCCTGGACGTAAGGCTTATTACTACAATATGCCAGTGAAGTGGATTAAAGCGCTATTGACGCATGAGTCCACAGACTTAAATGCATTACACGATTTACCTTTTTGGGATGCCCCCGAAGATAAGCGTCCGTTTTTTTATGCGTATTGTGATGCCTTTTCAAAATAACCGATGGCTTGATGTACAAAAAGTAGCGATGGATTGGGTTGTCGATCAGCCAAAAAATGCAGAAGCGTGGTACTACTTAGGTGCATCATTCCAACATTTAGGAGATATGGCAAATGCCATACAAAACTACAAAAAGGCGCTTTCATTTCACCAGTTACACCCAGCAAGCCTAAGTGCGTTAGCTCTGATTGCTCAATCTCAGGGCGATTCAGTAGCACTAAGTAAGATTAAATCTCAAGTAAAAGGTATTAGCCATGAGGCGTTAGAGGGGTTAAACGACATACTCAGTGCCAATCAATCGCCTGTTAATCATTAATTGATATCATCAAAAGTAATGAAAAAATATTTTAAATATGGCTTGCTAGCAGTCTCGTTACTTTTAGTATTGTTTTATTGCTTAGTGGATGGAAGTAAATTATCTCCCAGAAACCAACCCAGCGAGATTTCTAGCAAATTAGTACATTCAATTAACAACTGTCAGGGGATAGCAGCCAAATCTGTAGCCAATTTAAATGCGTTTTTAGAATTTCAAAAGCTTGAGATTGAAGGGCGAAAAATGCATGTTTTTCAACGGTGTATGAATGACCAAGGCTACATGGAAAATCCTGAGTGGGTCAAGTTTGCCGAGCCAATTTCTCAAAAAGAGGCTAAAACTTCAGGTGTTTCATTGAATGAAGCATATGAAAAATTTAGGCGCACACAGATGGTGTTAATTAGGGTGCCTCATCATCACCCCTTGTATTGGAAGACATCTAGGGAAAGCAAATGACAATTGAATATAGGCAAATTAGGTATTTATTCGGTTGATAGTTTGTTTCTACCTGTGTGGATACATCACACAGGTACGTTAAGCATATGAATATGACGAATGATATTCTCTTCCCCCATTTTTTGCGCAATACCGGCGCGTTCCATTTTTTCTAAGATATTAGGTCTTACCTGACAAAGTATCAGGCGAGTATGGTTACGTTCGCATTTCTTCATGAGGTCCCAAAAGGTTTGCAGGCCAGTCGCATCAATAATCGGCACATTCTCCATACGTAATACCAATATATCTGCATGTGTATGTGCTGTTTCTAGCGCAATCATTAAGCGCTCTGTGACGCCAAAGAAAAAAGGCCCTTCCATGGTGAAGATAGCCACGTTATCTGGCAATATTAGGCTTTTATTGCCAGTTTCCTGAATCAGTTCTTCAATACTTTGCTGTTTGATGCTGACGGCTTCGCTCATGCGTTTCATAAACAAAAGTGCGGCCAACATTACCCCAATATTTACTGCAAGAACTAAGTCAGTCAATATAGTCAGTAGAAAAGTAATGATAAGCACTACCACATCTGCTTTAGGTGCGGTGCGTACCATGTGTGAGAAACGGTGCATTTCACTCATGTTATAGGCGACAATAAATAATATTGCAGATAATGTACACAATGGAATGTGTGCTGCCAAAGGTGCAAACACCAGCACAATGAAGACTAATGTGATGGTGTGAACAATACCAGCCAATGGGCCTGTAGCGCCGTTTCGGATGTTGGTTGCTGTTCGAGCAATGGCGCCAGTAGAAGCAAAACCGCCAAACAAAGGTGAGAAAATGTTGGCAACCCCTTGACCAATAAGCTCTTGGTTTGAATCATGTTTAGTATTGGTCATGCTATCCGCGACTACAGCAGAAAGTAGTGATTCAATGGCGCCAAGTAATGCAATGGTAAAAGCTGGACCAATGAGTTGCAACACTTGTGAAAAGCGAATTGGTAAAAATTCAAACTCAGGTAAGCTTTGCGGTATACCGCCAAATGCCGAGCCAATGGTGGCTACCCCTTTAAAGTTAAAACTTGCCTGAATCGCTGTTACCACAACCATGGCTATTAAAGGGGAGGGGATGCGTTTAAATACTCTGGGGGAGTAAATCACTATTAGCAAGGTTAATAGCGCTAGTAATGTCGTTTGAAGATGCACGCTAGGAAATGCTACTATTAAATCCCATACTTTCTCATGAAAATGCGCTGCGCCTAACGTTGGGTTTAAGCCAAAAAAGTCTTTCCATTGACCTACCCAGATAATAATAGCGATACCGCTAGTAAAGCCGACAATCACAGGGTCTGGAATATATTTGATTACCGCGCCAAACCGCACCAACCCCATCATCAGCAATATAAATCCAGCCATGAGCGTGGCCATTTGTAAGCCAGCAATCCCATATTCTGCGGTAATACCAGCAAGGATGACGATAAAAGCCCCTGTAGGCCCTGAGATTTGTAAACGGCTACCACCCAGTAGTGAGCTTATGCCGCCAGCGACTATCGCAGTATAGATACCTTGCTCAGGTTTTGCGCCAGATGCAATGGCAAATGCCATGGCTAGAGGGAGCGCCACAATGCCCACAATGATGCCAGCAAGTAGATTATTAGCCCAATGTGGTTTTTTAAATAAACCAGCGCGTTTGGCTTCTAGGTAGGCAATCATTTTTTATGAGAGGCTTATGGGTAATGGTAATTAATAGTAGCACGCTGCATATGGTTATTTCAAATGGCCAAGCGCATCAATCATCTTAATTAAATAATAGATTATTGATGCTTTTGCATGATTCACTCAAGCAGACGGGCGCGGCATGATAAAATTTACGTCTATGAATGTGAGTAAACCTGATAATTTAATTCCTGCTAACTTTGATCAAGCGCTACAAAGCTGCATACTGGTAGATCGGCATGCTTTGCGGCGTAAAGTGCAGGAGATCAAAGTATTGCAAAAAGCGACGGATGAGAAGTCCTTAGCAAGAGCACAACGCATGGTGAATGAAGTAGTGCAAAAGTTGCACGCTTCACAGCAAAAGTATCAACAACGGCTAAAACATCTACCCAAGCCGGAATATCCACCAGAACTGCCAGTCAGCGGTAAACGAGATGAAATCTCCAAAGCCATTAGCAAGCACCAAGTAGTGATTGTGTGTGGTGAAACTGGCTCTGGTAAAACAACGCAGTTACCTAAAATTTGTTTAGAACTTGGCCGTGGTGTCTCAGGGTTGATTGGGCATACACAACCAAGGCGTATCGCAGCAAGGTCTGTTGCCAGCCGTATTGCACAAGAGCTGAAAACGCCGCTGGGTGAGGCTGTTGGTTATAAGGTGCGGTTCAACGATAAATTGTCAGAGTCCAGCTATGTTAAGTTGATGACGGATGGTATTTTGCTCGCAGAAACGCAGGGTGATAAGTTTCTTAATGCTTATGACACGATTATCATTGATGAGGCGCATGAACGTAGTCTGAATATCGATTTTCTACTTGGATATCTCAAGCAACTTTTACCCAAGCGCCCAGATTTGAAAATCATCGTCACTTCAGCCACCATTGATGCTGATCGATTCTCACAACATTTTAACGGCGCACCTGTGATAGAGGTCTCAGGTCGTACTTTCCCTGTAGAGATTCGCTATCGTCCGCTAGGTGCAGCAGGTTTCCGTGCTAAGGAAATTGCCGAGGCAGAAAACGCTCAGTTTGATTTAGATGATGACACCATCTTTGGCATTGCACGTAAAGCCAAAACAGAAGCGCGTTGGCTAGAAGAAGATGACGAAGAAGAGGCGATTGAAGAAGCCATTTTAGATGCTGCCGATGATTTGCTACGTCAAGGTGATGGCGATATTTTAGTATTTTTACCAGGTGAGCGAGAGATTCGTGATGTTGCTGACCATTTGCGCAAATACCAAGGGCGTTCTGCCAAACTAAAGCATATAGAGGTATTGCCTTTATTTGCACGCCTAAGTATTGAAGATCAGCAAAAGATTTTCAAAAGCCATAGTAGTCGGCGCATTGTGCTGGCGACTAACGTAGCAGAAACGTCATTGACAGTGCCTGGTATTAAGTATGTGATTGATGCTGGCTTAGCGCGGGTCAATCGATACAGTACTCGTGCAAAAGTTGAGCAGTTACAGATTGAAAAAATTAGTCAGGCTGCCGCCAAGCAGCGAGCAGGGCGTTGCGGCCGAGTTTCAAACGGTATTTGCGTCAGACTTTACTCTGAGCAGGACTTTAATGGACGCCCAGCGTTTACCGAGCCCGAAATCTTACGCAGTTCACTAGCCGCTGTGATTTTACGCATGGCCGCATTACGTTTGGGCGATGTCACAGAGTTTCCTTTTATTGAAGCGCCATCATCCCGTTTAATTGCCGATGGTTATCTGTTGTTGCAAGAGCTTGGCGCGGTAGATGCACGTCGCCAGATTACTGAAACTGGCTTGCAACTGGCTAAGCTACCGCTAGACCCAAGGGTGGGGCGGATGATACTTGCCGCTAAGCGCGAGCATTGTTTAAAAGAAATCTTGATTATTGCCAGTGTGCTCAGCATACAAGACCCACGTGAACGCCCGATGGATAAACGTGAAGCGGCGGATAATGCACACGCCAAGTTTGCAGGTGAAGGCTCAGACTTTATGAGCTACCTTAAGTTATGGGATTTCTTTGACAGCGCATTAAAAACCAAAAAATCTAACAAAGACTTGCTTAATCAATGTCACAGTAATTTTTTATCTTTCTTACGTTTGAAAGAATGGCGTGAGTTACATGGGCAGTTGTTAGATATTATTTTAGAGATGGAATTTAAGCTCAATGAGAAAGAAGCTAACTTTGAGCAGATTCACAAAGCGCTGTTGGCTGGCCTATTAGGTAACATTGGCTTTAAAGATGGAGATAGTGACTCATATGCGGGTGCGCGTAGTATCCGTTTCCACGTTGCGCCTGGTTCTACCCTTAAAAAGACACGTCCAAAATGGGTGATGGCGGCAGAACTGGTGGATACCACCAAATTATATGCGCGATGTGTCGCCAAAATTGAACCAGACTGGATTGAACCGCTAGCCAGAGGCCTAACAGAAAGCCATTATTCAGACCCGCGTTGGGATAGAAAAATGGGCATGGTCAACGCGTGGGAGCGTGTGAGCTTATATGGGCTGACGATTATTCCAAAGCGCCGCGTACATTACGGCCCCATTAATCCTGCTGAATCCCGTGAGATATTTATACGCGAGGCGCTGGCAAATGGCGAGTTTGATACCAAAGCTGCATTTTTCACAGCCAATGAGCGCTTAATAGCAGAAGTTGAAGAGCTAGAACATAAAGCGCGCCGACAAGACGTGTTAGTGGACGAGCATAAACTTTTTGCATTCTATGATGCCAAAATACCAGCGGATATTTTTAATGCTGCAAGTTTTGAAAAGTGGCGTGCAGATGCTGAAAAAATATCTCCACGGCTGCTATACCTGACGCGCGATGATTTAATGCGGCATGGTGCAGATGCGATTACGGCTGTGCAGTTTCCTGAAAAAATCATGTTAGATGGCGTTGAAACTACGTTGAAATATCGCTTTGAGCCAGGTCATGTATTAGATGGTGTGACTGCTACCGTGCCACTTGCTTTGCTGAACCAATTGAACCCTGTTCAAACCGAGTGGCTAGTACCTGGTATGTTGCGTGAGAAAATTACTTATCTGATTAAGGCATTACCTAAAACATTTCGTCGTGTATGTGTACCTGTGCCAGAGTTTGTCACGGGTTTTTTAGATGATGTGAATGATCGGTTTTCACAGCCTATGCTGGATACTTTAGCAGCGTATATACATCGCAAAACAACGCTAAAAATTAGTAAAGAAGATTGGACGCTTAGTGACATACCGCCACACCATTTAATGAATTTTAGCGTGTTGGATGATGATGGAAGAGAACTTGCAATGGGGCGCGATTGGAACGCGCTTAAAAAGCAGCTTGGGTCTGCGGCACAGCTCACTTTTAGAAACACTTCACCTGACATCGAAAAAACAGGGCTAAAACAATGGGATTTTGGCGACCTGCCACAGACGCTTAGTTTTGAGCGAGACGGCTTAAAAGTCACTGGATATCCAGCGCTTGAAGATGCTAATGACAGTATTGCCGTTAAGCTATTTGATACTGAACGTGAGGCTGAGTTGAGCCATCGTAAGGGCGTATGCCGCTTGATGCGTTTTGAGCTAAAAGAGCAAATGAAACAGTTGGAGAAAAGCCTACCAAACTTTAATCAATATGCGCTTACCCTACGTAATGTGATGTCAGCTGAAGACCTGCGAGAAGATATGATTTTGGCAATTGCAGACCGTGCATTTATTGGCGAAGATGATTTGCCACGCACTAATGCGGATTTTATGGTGTTGAAACAACGTGCCAGAACACGCTTGCCAGCAGTGACACAAGCTGTTGCGCGACAAGCGCAGGCCATTGCTACAGAGTATCAGTTGCTTGTACAAAAGCAGGGCCAAATGGCTGCAACCGTTAATCGCCTAAAGCGAGATTTAGAACAGCAAATTGGATTGTTAGTATACAAAGGATGTTTTAGCCAAACGCCTTGGGAGCAGTTACAGCATGTTCCACGTTATTTAAAAGCGCTAAGACTTCGGATAGAGAAGCATCCAGCCAACCCTGACCGTGACGGTAAAAACGCTGCTAGTGTTGGCTTGTTCTGGCAAAAGTGGCAAGACAAAGTAAATGCGCTGAATGCGGCACATTTGGATATTCCACAAAGCTTGCAGGATTTTAGATGGCTGATTGAAGAGTTGCGCGTATCTTTATTTGCACAGGAGCTTAAAACACCGTTTCCTGTGTCATTAAAGCGTCTTGAGAAAACATGGGCAGACCTTCGCCTGTAAACGTTATGCAGTCTAATCAAGCTAATATTAACCAGAGTAATGAGCAAAACTTTGATGAGTTTTTAGCGCAGGCATATCGTCTGCGTAGCGTTAATGATCAATCTATTAGCGTTAATATTAGCCGCAATACCATCATTGCGATTGTCCTTTCGCTATTGATTCATGCGATTTTTTTCTTTTTTGCACCCAATGTTAAATTTGATGAGCCGCCAGCAAGCCCACCGACCACCATTGAAGTAAGCTTGGCGCAACCAAAAGCTAAGCCAGTGGTTGAGGCATTGCAAGAGCCAACGCCAGAACTGGTGCCTGAACCAGTGCCTAAGCCAGAGAAGGCGCAGCCAGTTGTTAAACCTGTCAAGCAGCCTAAAGTGATAGCAAAGGCAGCTAAACCGTTAAGTAAACCAGAGTTTACGGTGCCAGAGCCTACCCCTGAACCTAAGCCGCCAACCAAAGAGCCTGTATTAGACCCAGCGAAATTTCCTGATATGGCATCCTATATGAAAGCAGTGCAAGCCAGTAGAAAGGGCACTGAATATGATGCAGCGAGACAAAATGCTGAGGCTGTCGCCAGTCAGCGTGGACCAAGTGAAGAGCAGCTCAGAGATGAACGTATTAAAAATAACTTTAAAAGTGGTACTAACGGAATTTTTGAGATTACGAGCAAAAGTTCTCGCCACGCCACTTTTGTATTTAAGGGGTGGACGAATGACTACAGTAACGCGAGGCTTCAATACTTTGAGGTTGAAGCTAGCACTGGTCAAGATATTCGGTTGTCAATAATAAAACGCATGATTACGCTTATTCGTGAACATTACCAGGGTGACTTTACTTGGGAATCACATCGACTTGGTCGCTCAGTAACGCAATCTGCAAGACTAGAAGATAACGCTGGCCTCGAAGACTTCTTAATGATGGAATTTTTTGGTAGTAATTACCGAAATACCCAGTAACTCTTAGCCTATTTGTTGATCGATTCTTGCCTAATTGGTATTGCTTATTTAACAACTTTTACTTTAGCTTTTCTTCGTTAAGTGCGCGACGGTATTGTTCTAATCTTTCCTGATAATTCTCGGCATCACCATATTCTATAAAACGTGAATAGCGTGAGTGGGCGCCTAATACTTTTCTTGCGTGTTTGATCGGGCAGAAGTATTGCTCTGTACGCGCGACAATCTCGCTGATGTAAGCAATCATGCCAGTGCCGTATGCGCAGTAGGTGCAGTGAAATTTTTCTATAAAATTGAGGTATTGCAGTTGTTGACGGTCATAGATGATGTAATCTGCTCTGCGCACTTTTTTAATACCGTATATAGGAAAGCAAGTCAGTTGGTAAAACGTGATGAAAATATCAGTAATCACCAACGGGATAATCATGGCGTATATGATAGGTCCCGTAATCAGATTTTGTGGTCGATTAGTGACCAGCCATGTAAAGAAGTTTCTTTTAAGTCGCTTGTGTGTCTCTTTCATGGACTTTTCAAACTCAACACGCTTGCCTTTAATCTGAAAAAATATCGTGGACTGTTGCTCATTAAGGACCGTGCGTAAATCATCTTCTAGTTCGGTAATCTGGTTCAGTAGCTGTTGAATACGATCATTCATGCAAACTCCTTGATTGATGTGATAATTGCATGGTCTAAGTCAATGAGATGTACTGTAAGCCTAAGCTGTACGCTATTAGTATAGCGTTATATTAAGTAATTGTTTTGTGGCTTAAATTAATTTTAGTCGTTAATTGGCAAAAGGTATACACATCTGTATACTTTAAAACAAATGTTATGCACTGATGACAAATATAAGGATGCTAGTGATGTATAAGTACTTGAACTTTCAACAGTTAAAATCTATTAGCGGGTATGTGATGCTTGTTGGCGCTATCGCTTCAACCGCTGCCTGTTCAGGGTTAAGCAAGCACTCATCTTCTACTGGTCATCACGATTGGCCGGTTTACGGAGGGGATTATACAAATCAGCGTTTATCGCCACTCACACAAATCAATACGAGTAATGTTAAGAATTTATCACTGGTATGGGAGTTTAAAACAGGTGTTTCTGCTAGCTTTCAGGCCACGCCAATTGTCAAAAGTGGTGTGATGTACGTCTCCTTGCCTTTTAACCATGTCGCAGCACTAGATGCAAAAACAGGCAAAGAGATCTGGCGTTATCAACATGCACGTAAAGCTGATTGGAAAATGTGTTGCGGCCCAGCTAATCGTGGTGTGGCAGTCAGTGACGGTAAAGTATTTATTGGTACTGTAGATGCTAGGTTAATTGCTTTAGATGCTAAATCTGGCGCAAAACTATGGGATATTAATGTCGCTGAAGATACCGCTTTAACTGAAAATACAGGTTTGTTAAGTAAGGCGGATGCTAAAAGTAAAAAAGAAATCTATGGTGGTACCGGTATTGGTATCGCGATGGCTCCAGTTGTTTATCGGGGCAAAGTGATTGTTGGTGTGACTGGGGTTGGTTATGGCTTGCATATTGATCAGCCAAGGATAGATGCACCCCTTGGAGCAGTGGTCGGCGTCAGTGGCCAATATGGTCGCCCTGGTTTCTTAGCTGCATATGATATTAAAAACGGTGAAAAAGTATGGCAGTTTGACACAATTCCATCCCAAGGATGGGAAGGGGTGTTTACTGAAACAACCTCAGATGGTTTAGTGTTAAACCGTGATATTGCAACAGAAAAAGAGAACCTCAAAACACATCAGGATGCTTGGAAGTATGGTGGCGGCTCTGCATGGACTACCCCAGCGATTGATACCAAGACCAACACATTGTTTTTTGGTACAGGAAATCCCTCTCCGCAAATGAATGATGTATCACGTCCTGGTGATAATTTATACACAGTGTCTCTAGTTGCTTTAAACACGGAAACAGGCAAGATTAAATGGCATTACCAGCAAGTGCCACATGATGTTTGGGGCTACGATGTAGCTAGTCCACCAGTATTGTTTGATTATGTCAAAGACGGTAAAACAATACCTGCAGTAGGGCAGGCTGGTAAAACAGGCTGGTACTACGTCAATGATAGAAAAACAGGCGTACTCTTAACAAAGTCAGATGCTTTTGTTCCACAGCATAATTTATTTGCTAAAGCCACAAAAGAGGGGACAGTCTTGTACCCAGGTATTTTAGGAGGTTCTAATTGGAGTCCAAGTGCATTAGACGAACGCAGTCAAACCAGCTTTGTTGCTGGCATTCATGCGCCAATTAAATATACTTTGGTCGATGAACCAGCGAAAGCAAACTTACCTGCTATTCAATATGTGTCCTCAGAACCTACTAAAGATGCACGCTGGGGTATATTGTCAGCAATTAACCTAACGACAGGAAAAATGCGTTGGCAAGTGAAAACAGAGCAGCCTCTGATGGGAGGCGTATTAGCTACGCGTGGCGACTTGGTGTTTATGGGTGAGGGTAGTGGTCGCTTTAATGCCTATAACAGCAAAACTGGCCAATTAATCTGGCAGACAAAGGTGACTGCTGGTGTCAATGCACCGCCTATCAGTTATGAAATTGACGGCGTACAATATGTAGCAGTAGTTGCTGGCGGCAATGCAATTTTTGGCTTCCCGTCTGGCGACCAAGTGCTTGTTTACGCGCTTCCTTAATTAATACAATCCTCATAGGACACTGAATGGTCAGAAGATTTTTTCTCGGTATCATCGTCGTTTTATTTGCATCATGTGATTCTGGACATCAATATACGACGCTTTCTCCTAATGCAAACGTTGTGGTGTTAGGTGATAGCCTCACTTACGGTACTGGTGCCGCAGATGGTGAAGATTACGTGAGCCTTTTAAGCGCAGATACTGGCTGGAAAATCAAAAATGCTGGTGTGCCCGGTAATACATCTGCTGATGGGTTAAGTCGGTTGGATGGTTTGTTAGCATTGCATGACGATGGTATTCAGAAAATTGATTTATTGATTGTAGAGTTAGGCGGTAATGACTTTCTGAAACATGTACCTGAAACAGAGACCATGCGTAATCTAAATGAGATACTAGTGCAAACTAAAGCGCGGAATATTCAGACTGTATTGATCGCAATACCAAGGTTTAGTCCGATAGGTGCAGCGTTCGGTAATCTGGAAGATCATCCCTTGTATGAGAGGCTGGCAGATGAAACAAACACACCTCTGGTTGATAGTGTATTTTCTGACGTCTTAGCAAAAAATAGCTTGAAGGCCGATCCGATACATCCAAACGCAGATGGCTATCGGATTGTGGCTGCTGACTTAAAAAGTGCTTTGTCGGACTTCGGCTTTCTGAAAAACTAGTGGTTTATATACACTAATCTTTATGCGTGATTTTTAAGTATAACACTACACATGCGAGCATGAAGGTGACGCTGTTGGCGACAATAATAGGCCAGCTCATAATCATGATGCCATAAATTAGCCAGCCAAACACACCTAGACTAAATAGGCTATACATAGGCAGAGAAACGCCAGATAAATCTCTTGTTTTCCAAGAATGTAGTGCCTGCGGCACAAATGCAAATGTTGTTAAAAACGCTGAAAAATAACCAACTAAATCCGTCATATCTAACTTTATTTCACTTTAATTATCTTTAATAGTTTTTTAGCAGCTAGCATCACCATCAGTACAGCAATTCCTGCAATAACGCCAAATACGCCATCCAACAGTGTTGGCAAGACGGTTTGTAAGAACCCGTTATTTATTCCATTGCTTATATGCTGAATTGTATGGTGCACCATTGGGATGCCATGTACTAAAATTGCACCACCTACTAAGAACATCGCAGCGGTACCGACTACTGATAAAGTTTTCATCATATGCGGTGCAAACCATAGGATGCCAAAGCCTAGCTTGCGCTTTAGCGCGGCAACCAAGTTTTTACCTTTGCAACTGGCTAGATATAAGCCACCATCGTCTAGTTTAACGATACCAGCAACTAATCCATAAACGCCAACTGTCATCACTGCAGCAATACCTGTTAATACTAATATTTGCTGTGTAAAAGCGGCGGTTGCTACAGTTCCTAACGTGATGACAATAATTTCTGCAGAAAGCACAAAATCTGTGCGGATGGCTCCTTTGACTTTTTCTTTTTCTAATACTTCTAGTGTTTTACTCTCATCCTGGCCAATCAACTTTTTAGGGTCATGATGGATATGTTCTTCAGCATGAAAAAACTTATGAAACAATTTTTCAACACCTTCAAAACATAGAAATAATCCTCCCAGCATAAGTAGTGGCGTCACTAACCAATTAGCTAAACCGCTAATCACTAAAGCTAAAGGTACTAGGATGATTTTGTTAATGGCAGAGCCCTTGGCCACAGCCCAAACAACGGGGAGCTCTCTATCGGCATTGACACCTGATACCTGCTGTGCATTCAGCGCCAGATCATCCCCCAATACGCCTGCTGTTTTTTTAGCCGCCACTTTAGTCATGACAGATACATCATCTAAAATAGTTGCTATATCATCAATAAGTGTTAAAAGACTTGCACCGGCCATGATTGCTCGTTTCTAAACAAAAGTTATCTAAATAAAACTAGATAGGTTTAATTACAATGACGAGGATTATAATGGATTACCATCACAATCATCTTTATCGATATTAAAAAATCATGACTAATCAAGTAAGTAATGAGTGGACTTTAGCGATTAAGGGCATGACCTGTGCGTCTTGTGCTGGTCGTGTTGAGAAGGCACTACTGAATGTGTCTGGTGTAGTGACTGCTGAGATTAATCTTGCTTTAGAAACGGCAAAGGTTTCTGGTGTAGATAAAGTGACCACAAAGCAGTTAATTGCTGCAGTGGATGCTGCTGGTTACCAAGCACAGTTATTAACTGCGCAAAACGATAGTGCTGAGCATCTTGCTGACTCTTACAGACGGAATCAGTGGTGGCCAAGTGCGCTTGCTGCTGTGTTGTCATTGCCCTTAGTGATTGCAATGGTTGCTGAGTGGTTAGGTTGGCAAGGTCAACTTTCTGGCTGGTTGCAGTGGGCATTAGCAACACCTGTGCAGTTTTGGTTAGGCTGGCGTTTTTATAAAGCGGGATGGCATGCGCTTAAAGCTGGCGCTGGGAATATGGACTTACTGGTTGCGATTGGTACCTCTGCGGCTTACGGCTTGAGCGTTTATTTGTTATTTAGCCCTTCTCATAGAGCAGGTGCACATCATTTATATTTTGAATCTTCCACGATAGTGATTACCTTAGTATTGTTCGGGAAATGGCTTGAAGGGCGTGCGAAGTCACAAACGACAGAAGCAATACGGGCGCTTAATACATTAAGGCCTGAGTTTGCTACAGTGGTAAAAAACGGACAGCCTGAACTAGTTTCTATCGCCTTGGTGAAGGTGGGGGATTTAGTTTTAGTGAAGCCTGGTGAGCGTATTGCTGTTGATGGAACAGTGCAGAATGGTGATAGCCAAGTGGATGAGTCCTTAATTACTGGTGAGAGCCTACCAGTGTCAAAAAAAGTAGGTGACAAAGTGACTGGCGGCGCCATGAATGGCGAGGGTCTTTTAACTATTATTACCAATGCAGTAGGTACTGAAACTGTACTTGCGCGTATTGTGCGCTTGGTAGAGTCTGCACAAGCGAAAAAAGCGCCAATTCAGCGATTGGTGGATAAAGTGAGTGCAGTTTTTGTGCCAGTGGTACTTGTGATTGCAACATTGACTTTGATTGTGTGGGGGCTGTTAAATGGAAATTGGGAGGCTGCCATCATTAATGCGGTCTCCGTTTTAGTGATTGCTTGCCCATGTGCGCTGGGTTTGGCTACGCCGGCTGCTATTATGGTTGGTACGGGCGTTGCTGCGCAACATGGTATTTTAATTAAAGATGCAGAGGCATTAGAGCTTGCGCATGCTATTAAAACGGTTGCCTTTGATAAGACTGGTACTTTAACAGAAGGTCATCCTAAGTTAATCACCATGCAATCGTCATCTAAAGACAGTGATGCTCGAGCTGCAGACGAGCTTCTCATGTTAGCTGCAAGCTTACAAGCAGGTAGCGAGCATCCCTTGGCCAAAGCCGTTACCAATGCCGCCAACGCTAAAGATTTACCGTTACAAGTCACGCAAAATTTACAGGCATTGGCAGGTAAGGGTGTAGTGGGCGAAGTGGGCGAAGTGGGAGTGCAAAGGTTATATTTTGGCAGCACCCGTCTCATGAATGACTTAAAAGTCAATCTGTCTAAATTCAAAGATGATGCTTTAGTGCTCGAGCAGGAAGGACGTAGTATTTCTTGGTTAGCACAAGCAAGAGCTCTTGATCATTTTGCACCTAAGCTATTAGGTATGTTTGCATTTGGTGACGCCATTAAAGCAACAGCTCATCAGGCAATTGATGATTTAGAGAAATTAGGCATTAAAACGGTATTAATATCAGGGGATAATCAAGGCAGTGCCTCCAGCGTTGCTAAGCAATTAGGGATTTCAGAGTTTTATGCCCAAGTCTTACCCGGTGAAAAAGCATCTATCGTGACACAGCTAAAACAAGATGGCTTAGTTGCTATGGTGGGAGACGGGTTGAATGATGCCCCGGCACTAGCCGTCGCGGATGTTGGGATTGCAATGTCTAGCGGCACCGATGTTGCGATGCACACATCAGGCATCACGTTAATGCGGGGCGACCCTGCTTTAGTTGCGCATGCGATTGATATTTCTAAACGTACTTATCAGAAGATTAGACAAAATTTATTTTGGGCATTTATCTATAACGTCGTGGGTATTCCACTGGCTTCTATGGGGATATTGAGTCCAGTATTAGCTGGGGCGGCAATGGCATTAAGTAGTGTAAGTGTGATTTCAAATGCGTTATTGCTTAAGCTATGGCGACCCTAAAATGCAACATACTTTTAGCGAATTAATTTCGTTGAATAGGATGTATTCAGACGGCATTTTGCCAGTATTTTTCTACATACTAACTAACATAACATTCTAGTTAGACGGTACTTGTTAACATGTATTTAGGTTAAGTTAGAATTTTTACTTGGCAATGCTTTGATTAATTTTCTTTAATTGCTGATCAACAAAGCTAGAAAGTGCTGGGCTGAGAGCGCCAGTTTGTTGCGCTTTAATGAATGCTTGTTGGGCGCTTTCGAGCTTGCCAACTGTTTGTAGAGAAATACCTAAACCAACTAGCGTATTTGTTTTTACACCTCCAGCATTTGTTTCAAGTGAAACAGCTTTCATGTAATGGTTAACGGCCTCTTCATGTCTGCCGCTACGTTGCAACAATGTAGCGAGAAAGGCTTGATAGTCGGCTTGGTTAGTCGCATATTGCAGCCCTTGTTCTAAGGTATTTAACGCCGTTGTTTGATCTCCAGCACTAATTTGCAAACGCGCTAGCGCAATACGAAACTCATTCTGCTCTGGACTAATTTGCAAGCCTGCATTCAGTACCTCTTTTGCATCATTCAGCCGTTTGTTATCAAGTAATAAGCTTGCAAGTGTCAGTCTAGCCTCATGATGCGCTGGGTTAAATTCAAGTGCTTTGGCCAAATTAGCCTGAGACTCTGCAACTCTACCTTGTTGTAAATAAATGAGAGCTTGCTGATAGTAACTATTGGCATTTTGTTCAGGACTTATTCTTTTGTTGATATTTGCCACGTGCTTGGTAGCAAACGCTGGTGAGGTACTTAGCTTGCTGTTCGTGTCGGTGGCAACCTCTCTTTTTGCAGGCTCACTTGATTCAATCAACGCTGTGGTTTTTTTTTCACTTTCAACGACTGGCTGCGTTGGTTTTTTTTTGGTGGTAGTTGCTGTTGTGCTTGCTTGCTGTTCAGAGTTGTTCTCTACGTTGTACTTAAGCGATGTTTCAAATAAGCTGTTAGGTTGAGCTAGTTGTTGTGTTTTGGTACTAAGACCTAATTCAATTGCGTCATTAGCCGACGTAATTGGAGTATCAGGCAAAGCTTCATTGGTGATTCCTTTGTCCTCAATTGCTTGGCCAAACTTTGCTGGTTGAGCACTGATTGTTTGGATTTCAGCTCTTTTTTCACTCGTCGTGTTGATTTCATCATTCTTATTTAAACCAAGCAAATCTTTGAAGTTGTTTTGCTGGTCTAACACAGAAAATAGCGTATACCCAAAAGCTAAAATTATGAGGACTAATCCAATGCTACCAATACGTCTACTGTTACTTTTTTTTGTGACTGCGCCAAACTGGGGAATAATTGATGGCTGAACATCAGTGGAATTCGCACCACGTTGTTCAAGGTCTTTTAGCATTTGATTGATTAAACTCATTGTTAGTCTTTTTATAATCGAGATTTAATATGGCTTTGGGTTATTAATCAACATCAATAAGATAATACCAAACAGCCCGAATAGCATTGTCACAGACAAGCTTTTTAATCCTATTTTCCGCCATGTAGTTTCAATCGACTGAGTATCTGATACTGCCGCTAGCACTTCGCGCATACCAACTTGATGCTTACCTTTGCCATAAGTGGCTAATAAAGCTTTGTGCGCTAGGATGTTAATCAGCCTTGGCACGCCTTTTGAATGAAAATACATCAGGAATAAAGCGATGCGCCCAAACATACGGCTACCATGATAACCCGCAATGCTGAGGCGATGGTTTAAGTAGTAAGCCATTTCATCACGGCTTAGCAAATCAAGCTGATAATTAAAAGTGATTCTTTGCTTAAGTTGCCTGATAGAGGGGTGGTTTAATTTATCTTCCAGTTCTGGTTGGCCAAAAATAACCACTTGTAGCAATTTTCTTTTTTCAGTCTCAAGATTGCTGAGTAAGCGTAGTGCCTCTAAAGTTTCTATCGGCATAGCCTGTACCTCATCAAGACATACCACTACTTTAATATTATCTCGCGCAAAGTTTAATAGGGCGTGTGTCAGAGCATTCAATATCAGATGTTGTGTTACTTGCGTATCAGATGGCAAACTAATATTTAGCTCTTCAGCCAAGACCATTAGAAGTGATTGTGGCTCAAGATATGGGTTGGGTACATATGCTATTTTGTAACTTTGGTCTAAGCTTGACATTAGCTTGCGGCATAACAAGGTTTTACCTGTACCGACTTCCCCCGTGACTTTAATAAAGCCCTCGCCAGTAGTCACTGCAAATATGACGGTATTTAATGCATCCTGATAGCTAGCCGATGCAAAATAATAGCTTGTATCTGGCGTAATACTGAAAGGAAACTCATTAAGCCCGAAATGTTGCAAGTACATGGGCTATTTATCCTCTGTAGGCACTGGTCTTTGCATTTCTTCGATGCGTTGCTTGCTAGATAGCATATCGTTTGCCCAATTTTCTTGGCCTTGAACAACGGATGCTTTAAGTAGAATCACTAACTCAGACTTAGTCTTAGAAGCACCTTGTTGGCGGAAGGCAGCACCTATACCTTTAACATCACCTAGTCCAGGTACTTTTGATTTTGAGCTAGTTGCACTTTCAGTCATTAGGCCGCCAATAACAATCACACGTCCATCACGTGTGCGTACAATGCTATCAGTTTCACTGATATTACTGGAAGCTAAAGGCAAGTTAATTTGACCGGCAGTACCACCTAAGGTTACTTGCTTGTTCACCGTAGATACTTGGCTAATAGAAGGGTGCATGTGCAAGATGATATTGTCATCTTTGTCAATTTGCGGTGTGACATCTAACGTAATGCCAGAAAAGAATGGTTGTAGTATGACTTCTGGCACTGTGGTCGTTGCACCAACAGATGCTGTGGTGTTGGATGAAATGCCCGTCACAAAAAACTCATCAGTACCCACTTTTAGCACAGCTTTCTGGTTGTTAATGGATGAAATGCGTGGGCTAGAAAGCACTTGTACATCGCCTTGCGTTTCTAAGAATGATAGCAAAGTTGAAAAATTAGCCCCTTGTAGTGCGATGGCAAACAATGGACCACCCAATGCTGTTGTCGCTGCATTGGCGATTACGTTGCCATTAGCAGCCGCTAAATCACCACTAATTAAGTTACCATTACCACTACTTGCCAGTTGTGTATTTGCGTTGATATTACCTACGATACCTGTGTTCGAGCCGCTACTGCCAAAAATAGACCAATTGACCCCACTTTGCGATAAATCATTAAGTTGAACATTGATGATTTTTGCTTCAAGAATTACTTGTCGTTCAATTGACACCTGCATTAAGCGTAAAAAAGATTCAACATTACGAATCTCATTTGGCATTGCACGTACAACAATCACGCCAGACTGAAGATTCACAATAATTCGGCGGCCATTTTCGTTACCGACAATTCCGTTAAGAGAGTCAGTTAAGTCTTGCCAGAAATCATTGTTGGAAGAGGTCGTAATACTAGTGCTAGTCAGTGGGCGGCTGTTATTGTTGCCGGAGCCACCGATATTGTTTGTTACTTGTGAAGTATTGCCAGTGTTATTAGCACCTTGTTGGTTGTTTTGCCCACCACTAATCGAGCCTGATGTAACACGTGTGTCTGAAGAGCCTCTACGTTGACCAACAATGTAATTCACTTGGAATACTCGTGTTTGCATTGACTGTTGCTCAATGAAAATGCGTGAACCATCCACTTTGTATTCGTAACCATACAGAGATCTTAGTGCGTCTAACGCCTCAAATACCGTCACATCTTTTAAGTTCACCGAGATATTGCCATTGATGTCTGGATGAACAAGCATGCTATAGCGAGTGCCGCCAACAATGCCCATTAATACTTGGTTGGCAGGTGCATTATTAATGACTAAATCAAAACGTTGCTCAAGCTTTTTAGCTGTTGTTTTTGGAATCTCAATTTTAAGTGGAGGTAAGAGTGCATCGTTGATTTCAACTGGCGTTGGTGCCACAGGTTTACTTTCTGCGCCAACGGTTAACTCATCTTTGATTGTATTAATCGTGCTTTGGTCATGAGCCTGCATAAACCCTGCACAGCTGGTAAGTAGCATTACAATCAATAGTGGAGATAGTCTTATTGCAATTGTCGGCATCTTGTTCTCGTTCAGTTCATTCTATCTATATGGAGCAATATTCTTTACTTGGATTGACTTCGTTGTTTAGACGGTATTGCCGAGCTTTTTGCCGGCAATATTTTTTTCTGTATTGAAAAATCCATCGTTAATGTTTTTAAGCTTCTATCAGGATTGCGTAACACGGCTTCACGTTCGTTAAGCTTAATTAACGTAGCACCATCGTATTTTTGCCCTAGCATAATTTTTTGCCCATTGATTATCGCTGCATGGTAATTCGAACCAAGGATAATCGATTGTAACACGGGGCCACTCAACAACTCACCACCTTGCCCGCTAGATGATTGATTATAAAAGGCTGCAGGGGGTTGCGTTGGGTCATTGAGAGTTTCAGCGAACACAGTATTTAGCGAAAATAAACACGCTGTACCAATTAGCCAATTTGACGTTATTTTTATCAAGTGTTTAAAAGTAATGAAGTGCGTGTTCATGCTTAAATACTCAACCATGCTTTATCTAAACTCAGCGTGTAAACTGTGAGTTTAAGTTGATTGTTAGGATACGCTTTTGTTGAAAGCTCAGCGTTGTTCCAAAGCACATGCCAATCCATTTTTTCTATCGTAGAGACATACTCTAGTAAATCTAAATAACGACCTTCTATTGTAATTTCTACAACATGTTTGAAGACTGGATTTTCCAGCTGCTCTTCCTGATTAGTGTTTAGTTCAGCAGTTGGCAGTTCAGTAGTATCAACAGGTTGCGCTAGTAAATTTTGTGTAGGCAACGTATTGAGTGCAATTAACTTCAGTTTGCCATTTTTAGCTAACAAATCTCTTAGCAACTCTGGCATTTTATCAGGGCTAATTAAGGTGATATCTAGTTGTTTTTTTGCTGTATCAATAGCAGCTAGCTCAATTTCTAAAGACGAAATACGTTGTTTGTTAGATGCATTTGGGTCAATAGGCTGTTTGTTTTTCAATATGCTAACTTGTTGCTGTAAATCTAAGATGACTGATTGATCTGTAGAGACTTCAGATAAGAATCTTTGTTTGCTAATTTCTAATGGGCTGATTAATAGCATGTTGATGGCTGTGTAAACTACTAATGCAGATGCTCCAAATACCATTAAACGTTCACGATTATTGAGCGCATCAAATTTACTAGAAAGAGATGACCATTTTTCTATCAGTGCAGCTTTCAAGATTTACCTCCAGTTGCTGGCGCTTGGCTAGCTGCATTTGATAGGGTGCTAATAGCCCGACTTGATGTGTTATCCAATTTTGACTCTAAAGAGAACTCAATGAAATTGGGGATATTGGTCGTCGTTGTTGGGTTTTGTTCATTAAGCCTCACATCGTTTAATTTATCTGATTGCGTTTGAGGTATAGCGGCAGGTATAGATGGACTATTGGATAACGTATCTGCTTTAGGTAAGCTAATATTCAACCCTGAGAATAGTTTTCCTTTTAACGCAGGCTCGTTGCTTAAGCGGTTTATGTACTGAGGGACTAAATCACCTTGTAGTGCTCTACCTTGAATATTAAGCGTATCTGTTTGGCTATCAACACTAAATCCTGTTAACCATAAGCCCTCAACACGTTGCCTAGCAAACGCGCGCATTAAGGCGGCGTAGCTGTTATCAGGAGTGTTTGTGCTGTGGCTGAGTAAAGTCAGTATTTGTTGTTGAACTTTTACTTTTTGCTCTAATTGGGTAATTTGTTTCTCAAGCGAAGTATCTTTATCATGAGGTGCGTGCAGTAGTGCTAAGGCTTTGAGTTCATTTTGCACGTTGATGAGATCATTCGCCATTTGCTCGCGTTGCAGACTGAGCGCTGAAACCTCTTTTTGCAGATAAGTATAGTAACCCAGCAGAATAAACGCCATTGCAACTATCATGGCAGCCATGCTGTTGAGTGTTAGAAACGGCTTTTGTTTGATTAAAGCAATATTGACGAGATTTATCTGTTGACTCACAGTTCATCTCCATCACGTAACGCAGCGCCTAGCGCAGGGAAGAACAGGGCTTGGGATTCTAAGGTATTAAGCTTTGCACTACCTTCAAAGTCAAAAATATCTGCTAAATCTAATCGCTCAACTTTAATGTACAAATAAGAGGTAAGGTAGTCATAAAAGTCTTCGCGACCAACGAACGGGGCCAATACCAGACGATTGATTGCAAGTTGAGGAAACTGACGTTCAAAGTTATCGAGTGAGCGCTGAATCTCTAAGGAAAATCTTTCGAATATGCTAGATTTTTGTTCACTGTTTTCACTCGAAATAGCGTCAGTGTTTAGTTCAATCTGCCTAGCATGATATAGCGCTTTATTGGCTGTGAATGTAAGTAACCCGCCGTTTTTGTTAATAGATAACAAAGCTAACCCACGGTTTTCTTCTTCAATATACGATGCTATATTTCTCTGTGCCATTTCAGGAATATCAATGACCTCTAGTCCTGATTTAGCAATATCAGTAAACTTTTGCATGAAGTCACCAATCAGCACATTTTTGGCAGATACGGCATAAACATAAGACTGTCGATTGGATTTACTATCATCAGCGGGAATGTTGATCACATCTATGGTTGCTTGCTCAACAGGATAGTCAATCATATCCTTTAGTTTCCAGCCAATCGCCTGCTTTAGTTCATTGTCAGGTACATTTGGTTTTTCAATCTGAAATATTTGGTATTCACCTTGCTTTATCAGCATGGTGCAATGATAGTTATCTAAATCAAGTTCAATGTCTGAAATGATAGACTCAATATCAAAAGGCTCTTTAGCATTTTTAACCTGAGAAAAAGTCATTTTAACCATAGGTTTTCTCCCATGGCTTTTTTCTATATGAGCTAATTGTGTGCTCTGTTCTGACGGCTCTATAGAAAGCCAACCTTGCAATTTTTTCTTGGTAAAAAATTTCATCTTGGGTATTTAATCGAAACCTAAGTCTCTTGTCGTTTACAAACAGTATATACTACATTAAGTTGTACGGTGTAACTTATTGTAATATATGTACTTGTTACCGTTAATTTGTAAAAAAATGCTATTTTTAACTATTAACAGATGGCTTTGATTCATCAAGCTAACAAAACATTACTGGCAAGTTTTGTAGATTAGTAGTTTTCACGAATGTAAATAATGGGGGTTTTGTAGATACCAAAAGTAGCCCGTGCACTTGGGTTCGTGATTCCAGACCCTGTCCAGTTATATTTTAGCCAATTAGGTACGGTTGCTGTAACGTTCATGGTGCCTGAGTTGCCACTGCCAGGTGCTTTTAAAGTTAAATTGAAATTGCCATTTTCTGGTGGTTCTTTAAATCTTTTGGCAACACTACCTGCAGTGCTACAACCTAAGCCGCTATTACCAGGGCTTCCTGTATCTAAGACGCATAGCTCGCTCGGAATCAGTCCGTCTCCTGTGTTTGGATCAGCAAATGCAAGACTAATACCTGTTGTACAGAGATCACTGCTATTAAGTACCCACGAACCATTACTCCAATATTGGGCAATCAATGACATAGGTAAATCTAATAACTCAGAGCCATAGGCATTTTGTAGTCGCATACGACCACTTCGCACTAGTGTGCTTCCCTCAATGCTACTTGAAACTACAGCTCTTAAAGAGCTGACAGCATCTGTATCAATCGCTCTTAATGTAATCGTTGAAGGAGAGGTGAGTGCGCTGCTGAATATAAAGCTTGGTGTAGCATTAGCTGTGCCCTGTGAGTAAGCAGCTGCAGCAACACTGTTATTTAATAACGAGCCACTTGTGACAGCATTACCATCACTAAGTGTGGTTGATTTAGAAAAATTAGGAGTGGTGTTTGCTGTGCCATCATAGTTTTGAGTGATATTGCCAGAGGCGTTCATTGCTTTAACTTGCAGATTAAAGGGTTGCGCAGAGTAGGTAAAGCCACCGGCATTACATCCTTGCGTCACGATGGTATCAAAATGGTCAGGGATAAATCTGCCAACATTGCCGGTCCCACTGCATACCGTACCACTTGTGCCAGTATTCCCTGTAACATTAATGCCCGAGCCTAAATAGCTACCACTATCTAAAGTTGCTGTGATGTCTCCGTTGCCAACTTCAGACCATTTGAGATTGCTGGCTGTCGCAACCCCATTTGTGAAAGATCCTAACGAACCTGTAAAACTACCACTGGCAGCATTAACGCCGGTGGGCTGACATTTACTAAAAGTAAGTTCAGCTGTTTCTGGAGTGCTTTCTCTGCCGAAATTAGGGGTGGTTGCGTTTAAGGCATTTCTTGCTGTTACTGTTGTGTTGAAGTTGTTACCAGCTTTGATAGGTGCAGTAGTGGTGTTGCTAAACACAAAGTCTTTAGGCGCTGAAGTGAAGTTATCGCTACCAGTCATACTCAATCCAGCATCTGTTCCTGCACCTGTATAAGTTGCATTGAGCAATATATCACCTGTATCAGCATACTGAAAGCTAGTGTTAGCAACGCCGGATGCGTTAAATGTTAGACTAATATTTCGACCTGTCATATCACATGCGGCTGAGGTGCTGTTGGCAGCATTCAGCGGCGTATTATTAATGCGAACAGGCAGTGTGCCTACAACTGGATTATTGTAGCTACATTTGAAGTTGACACTCTTACTAGTATTTGCAAAAGCTGGAGTGCATGCCAGTGTGTTGTTCGATTTTCTTACTGCACTAACATTAACGGTTTGAGTGGTTTCAGCGATATGATGAGGTACATCAAAGATAAAGCCGGAATCGTTATAAGTGTGGCTGCAACTTGAGGTGCTACCATTCCAGCAAGTCCATAAATTCGCTGGTGTCACTGATAGGTTGCTAGTTTCAAATGTGACGGTTTGTGCTGATGTAACAGGTACGTTGATGGTTGTGGCACTGCTACCTACAGGAATAGTAAATGGCACGGTTGTTAATATGGTTCCACTAGCACTTTTAGCAATAACACTACCGCTTAGTCCATTAGTATTCGCAGTGCAGCTATTTGCAGTGTCAAAGCTATTGCATGCATTAACGGTCACGATTGAAGCTGTACAGGTCAGACCACTTCCTGCGTGGCTTAGTCTTACATGGTCTAGCGTTGCGCATGCATTGGTATCTTGACGAACTGCGTTGAGCTGGCTGCTATTTAATGCGGATTGGAAGACTTTTAATTCATCAATATTGCCTGCAAAGCCAAAATTGTTATTACCTTCTCCCGAGGCGTTAGTTTCACCACCAATCGATGCAATCCCGTTATCTGAGCCAAAAGCACTTTCTGTCCATGTTGCACTTACGTTCGTTAGTAGTGTTCCAGATGTATTAAATATATAAATAAGTTTTCTTTTGTTAGGGATGTCCGCCACTGCGGCTACAAAATACCAAGTGTTATTTGCAATAACATTTCCAGTGTCTAAACTTAGTGCGGATGGAGTTCCTCGACTAAAAAAACGTAGTCTGCCAGTAGCGTTTTCATCGCCGATACTAAAACCAAAACCACCACTATTATTTTCATCATCAACAAAAATACGTTGGCCAGGAAGAGTGTTGTTTGTTGTTCTAATCCAAGCTGTAATGGTAAATGCATTGCCGTTCGCACCCATATTAGGAAAACTTGAGGGTAGAGCAACATAATCTTTGTTTGTGCGATTAAAAACGCCATAGCGACAGGTCCCAGGACTTCCAGTAATTGCTGGGGATGTGTTTGCTGTTGTTGGCTTTGTTGCACTTAAACTAGAAGCCCTGCTTGAGTAGCTTCCAATAGAATCGAGTACTTCCCCTGTTGTACCAGACCAAACCGATTCATTCATACGGAACTCTGCTATTTGCACAGGGGCAGGAGGTGCTGTACATTTGCTGTTGCTGGGAGAGCAATAACCCGTAACCGTAGTATTGTTGTTTAAATCTAGTCTATCTGCTGTTAAATTTCCAACGACACTTGCGTTATTGCCAAATCTAATTCTGTCGTTAGCGGTAAAGTTCACGTTTCCAGTAAAATTAGTACCGATATCTACATCTTCCCCATCATCTAGTACATTAATGTTGAATTCGTAACCGTTACTAGTAATCGTAAGGCCATTACCTGCATTGAACGAGCCTGAGGTAAGATTCAGCGTGACGGGGCTTGTAACGTTAATAGTGCCGTTATTCCCCAGAGATATGTCACCCGAACAGTTATAAGTAGTTCCACTTGAAAGACTGCAATTGTTAAAAGGTGAAGTTCCAATATTAGCAGGTAGATTGTATGCAAATGCATTTGGTATTGATAATAGCGTTGCAATAAACAGTAGAGTGCTTAGTTTTACACAAGGTTTTATCTGTAGAAGATTGATGATATTCATTACCCAGCTCTGTTTATTTGGCGGTTAAAATAAAGTTTTTAGACATTTATTATGTAGTGTATTTATCGGTTTTATTGGCACTCATAAGCTGGTGTTGCATCCGTAGCACGGCATTTGCTTACGGTTGCTTGTAATTGGCGCTCGCTGTAATCAATTGTACCAGCAACACCAAAACTTGCTCTGGATGTGATTTCAAATAAACGAATCGTACGATCTGTTCCTTGTTCGTTATAATCAACAGATTGAGTACAGGTAACATTGACTGTGAATCCTTCAATAGTCAAAGTCGTTGGAGTAGGGCAGTTGACAAGATTGGCAGTTCCTGGAGCGAGCACCTGAAATATAGCCCATTCCAGGCCGGCACGAGCAGCCTGATAAGCCCTTGAACCCTGAATATCTTGCTTAGAGGTTGCCTGTTGAGTGCTACTGATATTTAAAGCGTAAGCACCTAGTGCCGCTAAAATGACCAATAAGAAAATGGCGGCTGGCAGTAAAAAACCACGGCTAGTTTGTTTATTCATGGTGAGTTAGCCACATTGATTTGGTGCATCAAGGTTACCTTGGCGCTGTCTTCTATCATACTGATATTGATAAACACAATCCCTGATCTTTGTAAGATGCCAGCTGTGTAAGTGATCTGGCAACTAGACAAGTTGTTAGCTAGCTGGTGCCGCTGTACAGACGGCAAGCCATCCAGTGTAGCAATGCTTGCTGGCTGTGTTGCTTGAAAAGCATAGCCTTGATAGCGCCATAACACGCGATTGGTCATGTCACATGCATAGGTCACTGGATTTGATACCACATAAAACCTACTAGATGGAGAGCTCAATGGAAAGCTACTGCCAGTGAAACTGAGTGTATTACTATTGCTGGCACTATTCAATAAGCGCCGATTAGAGCCTTCATAAACATCGGCCCCAGCAATGCCTAAATTGTAGATAACCAGCGAATCGCTATTGGCGACAGTCATTGCCGAGCCTAATATATTAAAACTTGTATCAGCCGGATTAGAAAAGTCTAAAGGATTATCTGTTGCTGATGTACCAGCCTCCGCTCTATAGCGTCCTGCGTTAATGACTGGTGTAAATTCAAGTAAGCTGTCAGTGCCACTTGTGGTGATTCTGACGCTATTGGGTAATGCGTTTCTGATATCTCGTGCAATTCTACGTAGCGCAGTATCTGCACGGTCAGATAAATCAGCACGTCGCTCAGTATCAAAAAATGATTGCGTAGGCCTGCCAATAAATAGCGCCACACCGCCCGCGAGTATGCCCACAATCGTAATGACCATGACCAATTCAACGAGTGTGAACCCATGATGTGTAAGTATGCGCATCTGTGATTGCGAATCACGTAATCTTTTCGATGATAATTGACGGTTAAATGTTAGGTGCATATCGAACACGATAACCTGATAGCGTAACTGTAGTATTAGCAGGGCCGGTGACACTGACATTAATTCTAAGCGCAGCATCATTATTTAATCCTAAAACATTGCCGGCTCTGTTAATAGTCACCGAAGCGGCGTATCCATTTAAACCAGCAAGCGGGGTATTGTCGCCTGGAATACAAATGCCAGCGCATTGTGCATTAGGCATGGTAAAGCCTCCGTAATCAGCAACATTGTCATAAGAGGCTGTATTGCTGTAGCGACTTTCAGTATTAGGAAATGGGCCTGTCATTGCAGCTGTTCCAGCAGGGTCTGTATCTTGTGTTTGAGTTGCGCATCCCGCATTGCTTGTTGCGGATGATGCGTTAGCGTCCTCGGGGTCACAAAAGGTAAAGGACTGTTGTTCTATCTCTAGCAGTAATGATTCCGCTATTGATAACGCTTGCTTTCTGATGAGAGGGTCAGCACTATTGCGACTAGTGATTTCAAGTACTTTAAGCACGCCAGCCAGTGCAACCCCCATAATCACAATAAAAACAACTAACTCAACTAAAGTCACGCCAGCTTCAAATGTTCTATTCATTAAATATGGCTTACGATTATTAAGTGAACGCTGATTGATAAAGTTATCGAACATAGCCAGTTTCTGCTTCTACCGTAATGGTGCGTGTAGGTTCTGTAGGCACAACAGTATTTTGAATCTGAAAAGTCGCCTGAGTATTGGGAATTGGTCTACCCAAGCCATCAAAAGCAATATTAGGCGTAGTGGAAGCAAGAGACACACCATTCGGTAATGTTTTAGCGTAGGGCGCTTGTGTAGCAGGGTCAATGACTGCTGGATTGCAAGTATTTGTATAACCTAAGCAGATTGTCCTTGCGCCTAAGTCAACGTTGATAAATACATTGGTACGCTGCGCAATCGCTGTTTTTTGGGCATAACGTAACGAAGAAATAAGGGTGCCATAAGCACCCCTAGCATCAAAAGCATCTCGGCCAATAAAACGCGGAGCAGCAATTGCGGCAATGATTCCTGTAATCACAATGACTGCTACAAGTTCTACTACAGTAAAGCCACTATATCGGTGCATTTGTTAAGTTCAGTTTAAACGCATAGCATTTTCCAAACATCTTGTTGTTTGGACATGTGTTATTAACAACCTGTAGTTGTAACAGTTACTGCGCCAGTTGTGTCGTTATAACTCGCTTGGCAAGTGGCACTTCCGCCATTAGTGGGTCTGAAAGTCACTGCTGTTGTGGTAGTGTAATCTACGGTAAATCCATCCGTAGAGGTAATTGCACGACCAATACCAGTCGCTGCACCTGTAGGTATTCCTGAAGCAGCAGTAACAGTAACATTTGTACCAGCACCTGTAGCGCCAACCATATCAACTGTAGTAGCAGTTGTATCACCAGTTGCAAAATATCTCGCTTGTGCCACACCTACTGCAGAACGCAGACCTCCAGCCATACCATTTACAGCAGAAATACGTGCATCACCAGTTAAGTTAATAAATCTAGGCAATGCAGTCGCTGCCAAAATACCTAAAATCACAATTACCACTACTAACTCTACCAATGTAAAACCTGATTGTTGATGTTTCATTACAGATGACTCCTCAAACGTTAAATTAATACTTTAAATAAATCTGAAATTCCTAAATTACTTTTATACTATTTTGCAAATCTAACTTGATACTTAATTAAGTTAGCATCCTGTGGTTACAGCAGCGCTAATTGTAGGTGCGCCATTGGCAGCTGCCTCAGTGTAAGTAAATTGGCATGAACCAATAGTTGGAGCACCTTGAATTTGAAACGTTGCAACGTTACCTGTACTTGTATAGTTGTAACCATCAGCTCTTAATTGAACAAGAGTAGGATTAAAAGCGGTAGTTAGGCCAGCTGCTGAAAGGATACCCGCAGTAGTGCCTATAGCTGTTACATCAGGATATGCATTTACCAAGTTAACCAAACCATTTTCCGTACAGACTGTGCCAGTTGCCGCATTGCTGTTATTAGCGGTTCCGCCACCAGGACATGCGGTAATATCTGCAATATTAGCTCTAGCAAGAACAGTCGCATGCAGTAATGCTGCTGATGCCGCAACGCTACCTCTTGCCGCATTAAGCTTGGCAATACGTGCATCACGTTGTAAGTTCGTAAATCTAGGCAATGCAACCGCAGCTAAAATGCCAAGAATAATAATCACGACAATTAACTCAATGAGGGTGAAGCCTTTAACTTTATTATTCATTAGCATTTCCTTTATTTGATAAAACTATTGTCATTCTACCGGTGCTAAATCTAGACCGCCAGCACTGAGCAGAGAGCTGCTTTGTCTCATAGCTGTGTTGGTTAATGCGTATCTTACTTCGGTAGCATCACTGTATACGTATACTAACTGTTTTCTAAATGTATCGAAATACCATATACCATATAAATCTACTGGTTTGGCCGATTTCTCACCAATATAGTTGCTTGGTAGCTCGTTAATGAAGCGCATAGGGTTAGTGTTGACTAAATTTTTTACGTTCACAGACTCATGAGTAGCGTGTTTATGCACCCAACTTTCAGCAATCGCCAACCTAATATTGTTAAGTTCAGCTTCATGTGTCATCTTCTCAATATTACTTTGAATGCGATTTACACTATAAAGAAGCAGTGTCGCTAACACACTAATAATCATCAATGTAATAGCAAAATCAAATCGATGTAAGCCAATGTGATGCTTTTTTAAAAAAGCGGGCACTGTATTAACCTTTATTCAATGCAATACTGCCTAAATCCCATATTGGCAAGAATATACCTAAGGCCAGAATCAGCACCATTACGCCTAAAAACACGATTAAGATCGGTTCAATCTGTGCACCTAAAGTTTTAATTTCGTATTCAACATCACGTTGGTACATATCAGCGACTTCTTCCATCAGATCATCTAATGAGCCTGACTCTTCGCCTACTGCAATCATTTGTAGAACAATCGGGTTAAATACGCCGCTATTAGTGGCCGTGCGTAAAATACTCTCGCCACGCTCTACACCTTCTCGCATTTGGTCAATACGACTGCCTACATAATCGTTATCGGCAGTTTGGGCAACAAGCTTTAACCCATTGGTAATAGGAACACCACTTTTGCTTGCTAAGGCAAAACTTCTGGCAAAGCGTGCCATAGTAGCTTTATGAATAATTTTGCCGGCGATGGGGGTCTTTAATTTGAAACTATCCCAGTTATACTTGCCAATACTAGTAGCGACATAAGAGCGGAACATCAAGATTGCACCTATCCCTGCAACTAGCAAATAAGGCCATGAGGCTTGCATAAAGCCTGAGAATCCTAGTAACACTCTAGTCATTAATGGGAGTTCAGCTCCAAAGCTTTCAAACACTTTTGCAAATGCTGGAATCACAAATAAGTTCACGACGACAATTGCAATCGCCATCGCAATCACAACGAAAGTAGGGTAACGAAGTGCTGCCTTAATTTGATCACGCATAAACCGTTCAAATTCAAGATGTTCGAATAGCCTCAAGAATACGCTGTCTAGTAAGCCTGTACTTTCCCCAACACGCACCATACTGATATAAAAGCTTGAAAACACTTTAGGATGTTGTGCTAGTGCCACTGACAACTCTCGCCCCCCAGCAAGACTTTCGCGGATATTGCCTATTACTAAACCAAAGGTTTTGTTTTGTGTAGATGCTTGCAAGCCATTGAGCGCATTCATGATAGGAATGCCTGCTTTGAGCAAGGTATACATTTGCCGGCTAAACAACATCACATCCAGCGTGCTGATTTTCTCTTCAAAAAAATCTAAGCTTACTTCTTTAGTCATTGTTTTGGCTGTTTGCGGTTTTATTTCTATAGGGGTGATATTGAGGCTTGATAGCTGAGAAGCGACATTGCTACTGTCTGTGCTTTCTAAAGTGCCTTGTACTAGCGCACCTTGATTATCTCGACCTTTATATGCAAACAAAGGCATGCCACTTACTCCTCAAATTGGTTGCTAATGCGCATGGCCTCAGCAACCGTTGTGCGTTTAGCTAGCACGAGATCAATGGCGCTTTTTCGCAAGGTTTTGCCGGCCATAATTTGCCGACCTAATTTAATAAAATGGTTAGGGTCATGATGGCTTGCGGCATCTATCAATTCATTATTCATTTCTAGTAGTTCATAAACACCTAGTCGACCTTGGTAGCCAGTACCATTGCACAAGCTACAGCCTTTACCATGCGCATATTGATGTAGCTCTGTATCTTTTAGTTCATGCCTTAACCATGCTTGTTCAAATAGTTGTGGTTCATAAGGTTCTGAGCAACCATCGCAGATGAGGCGTACCAAGCGCTGTGCAATCACTGCTAATACTGAGGTTGCTACCATATAGCGCGGCGCACCCATGTCAATCATTCGAACTAGGGTGCTTGTTGCATCGTTGGTATGCAGTGTTGATAGCACTAAGTGACCAGTCATCGCCGCTCTTAAGCCGATTTGCGCCGTTTCCTGATCCCGCATTTCACCAACTAGAATGATATCTGGGTCTTGCCTTAAAGTTGAGCGTAGTACACGAGAGAAGTCCAAATCTATTTTTTCATTCACTTGCACTTGGTTGATGCCGGGTAATCGGTATTCAACAGGGTCTTCAACAGTGATGATTTTATTTGATGGTGAGTTAAGCTCATTTAAGGCTGCATATAGCGTCGTTGTTTTACCACTACCAGTTGGGCCTGTCACTAACACCATGCCACTTGGGCGATGTATCAGTTTGCGAAAACGCTCTAGCATGTCAGGGGGCATGCCTAGTTTTTCTAGTGAAAAATTACTGCTGTTTTGAATCAATAGACGCATCACTACAGATTCGCCGTATTGTGTTGGCATTGTTGATATACGCACATCAACTGGCTGCTGTTTAACTTTTAGTGCAAAGCGTCCATCTTGGGGTAGGCGTTTTTCTGAAATGTCTAGACTAGACATTAATTTGAGACGCAAAACCAATGCTGAAGCAATTTTTAATTCGGCCTCAGTTTGCAGGTGCATGACGCCATCGATTCTAAACCGAATAAACAGCTTGTTTTCTTGGGGCTCTATATGAATATCAGATGCGCGGACTTGTGCTGCATCCTCAAAAATAGTTTGTAGTAGTTTAACAACTGGAGCCTCTTCGCTATTGCCCGTAATGCCCAGTGCAGCAAAGTCGATAGCCGTGTCACCTAAATCTTGCCCAAGCTCCATGGCAAGGTTTGATATCTCGTCGGTGCGACGATAACTACGGTCAATTAACTGTAATAACGCATTTTCTTGTACAACAGCAAGCTCAATATCTTTATGTAATATGCGTACGATTTCATCGTAGGCAAACAGGTCGGTTGGGTCAACCATACCTACAAGGTAAGTGTTGCCTCGGTCTTCTAATACAGCACTACGAAAACGCCTTGCCTGTGCCTCAGGTAGCTTGTTAATGGTTTCAGTTTTGGTAGTGAATTGCTGGATGTTGATGTAAGGAATTTTTAGCTGATGCGCTAATGCTTCAGAAATTTGTGTCTCTGTGACATAGCCACTATCGACAAAAATTCGGCCAAGTTTACGGCCTGTACGTTTTTGTTCTTCAAGTGATTTGTTTAAATCTTCAGCAGAAATTAAATTCTGCTGAACCAATACTTCACCAAGGCGAATCTTTTCAGGACGTGCCATTTAAACCTCAAGCTTATTCATTTTTATTAGTATCTAGTGATTGAATGGTTAATTTTTATAATACTGAACATTACTCAGTGACGAGGCAACATTCTTGTTAGCGTATTGTCTTTGAGTATGTAATGATGAAATAACGCTGCAATTGCGTGAATGCCAATTAGGTAATAACCCAATACACCAATCGTTTCATGTAGCTCTTTGAGCGATGATGCCAACTCCTTATTCTTAGCAACTAGTGCCGGAAGCTCCAAACCGAAAAAAGGAATAGGTTTACCAGCAGCACTTAATATGAACCAGCCAAGCACGGGCATGCCAATCATTAGTGCATAAAGCGCTAGGTGCCCTAATTTTGCAGAGATCATTTGCCATTGTTTTGGTTGAGGATAGATGAGGGGGGTAGGTGAGGTGACTTTAAAGTACAAGCGCACCGCAACTAGAACTAGTATCGAGAGTCCAAGCATAAAGTGCCATACTTTTAGGGCCTCACGTGGGTCGCTTCCTTTAGGATAAAGCTCTCGTAGCTCAATGCAAGCGTATACGCCGATAAATACTAATGCCATTAACCAGTGCAAAATGATCGAAACACTTCCGTAGTGTGTGTTTGAATTTTTCCAGAGCATGCTTGCTTATACCTTAAGTTGAGACATACGTTATATATTGCACTGAACGTATTGAATGTGCAACAAGCTAAGCTGTATTTATGCTGATGAATATCAGCCTGTCGCTAAGTGTTGATGTTACGTTGATTGGAAGGGGATAACCTTAAAATGAAAAAGCCTTGCATTTCTGCAAGGCTTTATGTGTCTGGCTCCTCAACCTGGGCTCGAACCAGGGACCTACGGATTAACAGTCCGGCGCTCTACCAACTGAGCTATTGAGGAATATTGGGTATCACTCGACAAAAGTTCGCATCTGTATACGAAACAAAAAATTGGCTCCTCAACCTGGGCTCGAACCAGGGACCTACGGATTAACAGTCCGGCGCTCTACCGACTGAGCTATTGAGGAATCGGTGAAGGCGCTATAATACTTATCGAGCGCACTTTGGTCAATCACTACTCGCTAAATTCTAGGAAATTTTAATGAAAAAAAATAAAAAAATATTAATTGGAATTTTGGTTTTAATTAGCGTGTTGATTATTCTACCTTTTTTCATTCCAATCAGAACTTACCTAAATGAAGCGGAGAAGCTCGCTAGTGATCAGTTAGGAGTACCTGTCAGCATTTCTACTGGTCATTTTGTATTTTTCCCTAGTCCACGCGTTGTGATCAGCGGTCTGAAAGTGGGCAAGGATAGTGAGCTAGAAGTTGAGCAGCTTGCTGTTATTCCATCTTTAAGTACTATTTTTTCTGAAACTAGAGTGATTGATGTGGAGGTGACTAATCCAATCGTCAAAAAAACAGCGATAGGTATCGTATCTTCTATTCTGGATAAGCGTTCAGAATCACCCATTGAGACTGATGCCATCAATATACGGCACATTAATATAGATCAGCTTACCTTAGATTGGCCTGGTATCAAGCTGCCAGTGCTTACTATGGACATTAATTTAACTAAGGCTAATCAATTAGAGTCAGCGAAACTAGAGACTAAGGATGCTACTTTAACGTTAAATATTGCACCTAAGGCTGATGCGCATTTAATCTCAGTGAGCATGAAGAAATGGACTCTACCAATTGGATTGCCTTTGACTATTGAGAGTGCAGAGTTTGATATGCACTTAAAGTCAGACCATTTAGAAGTTCCTCGCGTTGATTTGGATATGTATGGCGGTAAAGTAACGGCTAACTTAAATGTGTTTTGGGGTAAAAATTGGCGTACTAATGGCAATGTAAAAGTTGTGAATCTTTCGGTCAAAAGTCCAAGTAGATTGGTGAGTAAGTCAGTTTATTTGAGTGGAAGTTTGTCTGGTAGCGGTCATTTCTCAGGATCCGCAAAAGATATTGGTACGTTAGCTGATCATATCAATGCAGATTTTAAATTTAAAGTGAATGATGGTGTGCTGCATGGATTAGATTTAATTAAAGTGGCTAGCATTCTAACCAAGCAGACTGTAGGTGGTGAAACAGCTTTTGATGAGTTTTCAGGAACATTGAATGCTAAAGGTCAACAATACGACTTAAATGACCTTAAAATGAGCTCAGGGTTATTATCAGGGTCAGGCAGAGTTAAGATTAATGCAAATAAAGAGTTGGATGGCACAGGAGAGGTGGCACTCAAGCGCAGTATAAGTCTAGTTGCAATACCACTTGATATTTCTGGCACTATTGAGAATCCAGTCGTTTTACCTTCTAAAGCAGCGCTTGCTGGCGCCGTCGCAGGGACTGCAATTTTAGGCCCAGGCTTAGGCACAAGTGTGGGAATAAAAGCCGCAGGGGCGATAGATAAATTTAAAGGCTTATTTCAAGACGATTAACTGTTCGAAATAAGCCTGATAGGGTGTTGTAAAGTAAAACTTATATCATGACAAGCACGGCTAAAATGTATTTTCATTAAAGCCGTGCTGTTATTAGTTTTAGTTTAGTGCTTTTTCAATGCGATCAAGTGCGTTACGTAGGTTGTCCATTGAGGTGGCAAATGAAATTCTAAAGTATCCTTCTGCACCAAATGCAGAGCCTGGCACAACCGCAACATCAAATTCTTCAAGCAAATATTCAGCTAATGCCATATCGGTCGCTGATTTGATTTTTCCAGCACTAAATAAGGTGTCAATTGCACCACGTGCGTCAGGGAATGCATAAAATGCACCGCCAGCCATTAGGCAGCTTAGCCCCGGCATACTGTTGAAGCGATTCACTACATAAGTGTGGCGCTCTTTGAATGCCGTTACCATCGGCACGATACACTCCTGAGAACCTTCAAGCGCTGCTTGCGCGGCTACTTGAGAGATTGACGTAGGGTTGCTAGTTGATTGAGACTGTAAGATCTCCATCGCTTTGATGATGTAAGCTGGTCCTGCTGCATAGCCAATTCGCCAGCCTGTCATGGAGTACGCTTTAGATACGCCATTAAGTACAATGCAACGGTCTTTTAGTGCTGGCGTTGCATTCAGAATGTTGTAAAACTTGTTGCCAGTTAAATTGACATGTTCATACATATCATCTGTTGCTACTAAAACATGTGGATGTTTAAGTAACACTTCCCCAAGTGCTTGTAGTTCAGCAAGTGTGTAAACAGCACCAGTCGGGTTTGACGGTGAATTGATCATAAACAACTTTGTTTTAGGGGTGATGGCTGCCTCTAATTGTGCAGATGTTAGCTTGAATCCTTGCTCAATGCCACATTCCAAAATGATTGGATTAGCTTCAGCTACGAGTGCGATATCCGCGTAAGAGACCCAGTAAGGTGCTGGAATAATCACTTCGTCACCTTTGTTTAATACGGCTAAGCAAAGGTTGAAAATAGTTTGTTTGCCACCAACCCCTACAATCACTTCATTGAGTGCGTAGTCGAAACCATTCTCGTTCTTAAATTTTGCAACAATTGCTTTTTTAAGTCCTGGAATACCAGCAACTGGCGTGTACTTTGTAAAACCAGCATCAATCGCGGCTTTGGCTGCATCTTTAATATGTTGAGGCGTGTCAAAGTCTGGCTCTCCAGCAGCTAAGCCGATAATGTCTCGACCTTCAGCTTTGTATTTTCCTGCTTTAGCAGTAATGGCTAATGTAGGAGACTCTTTGATTGATAAAACGCGTTGAGATAATACGGAGTGTGACAAGGTCTGTTCCTTAAGACAAATTTGTATGTAACCGGTTGAATTGCCGCCATTTTACGCATAAATATGTTTATTAGGAATAGCACTGCATCTAAAAAGTTAAAGAAGGCAACATGTAATAGCATGCTGCCGTGAGCCGTGATGCTAAGGCTTTGTTAGCATTGAATATTGCAGCCTAGCATTTCACTAAATTCTTTTGCTAGATTTTCATCAATTTTGGCAATCGTTGAATTGATTTTGCTCATGCTGTCCTGGTCTCCTGCCGACTGTGCAATAGCACCGAGCCTAAACAGTGCATTGGTGTTATTTGCATCAACGGCAACTGATTGTAAGTATGATTTTTTTGCATCGTCTATTTTATTTAACTTTTCTTGGGCCACACCAAGCTCATACCATCCTTCAGTATCTTTAGGGTAGGTTTCTGTCCATTTAGTGGCAACTTGCATTAGTTTTGGCCAGTCTTGGTTAATTTCAGGAATGGCCATCTGCATGAAAAATGGTTTGTTATTATCATCCTCTTCCCAAAATGCTTTGCCTGTAATGGGGAATGTTGTTTCAACAGGTAATTTTTCTAAGTTTGCAAGCCATTCGATAGGAAGTGAGTAAAAGTAGGCCGGTCGACCAGGTGTTTTAAAAGTATTAATACCTAAAAGATTGCCTTCAAGATCAAATATGCCGCTACCGCTTGCCCCCATTAAAAACTTAGCACTACTGCGAATAACCATGCCACCATCAAAATGATAAGTGGTTTTAATCACTCCAGATGAAGTGAGTGGGGCAAGAACGCCGTTAGAATGACCAATAGATAATATCTCCTGACCTCTTTTGATATTTGAGCTGCTGCCAATTGGTGCTGGAATGAATGGAAGTTTTGCTGTGACCAAACACAAGTCATGCCAACGATCTGCCTGAACTGAATCTATTTCGTAAGTGTCTTCGCCACGGGCAACCCAAGGAGACTTGGTGCTGCGGAATATATGACAATTGGTAATCACTTTATTTTCAGCAACAACAACACCAGAGCCGTAAGCGAGACCGCCGCTACTGTTGTATCCACGTATCATTACAACTGATTGTAAAGATTTAAGTACTTTAGCTTGGTCTAAAGCCATGGCTGACTGCACAAGGCTCATCAGGGCTGCTAGCAGAATAAATCTACGCATGAGTGACTCCAAAAAATAATTGTTACTTATTGATAATAGATGCTGAATAAAACCGGTAGTTACTAACCACTTAAGATGATTGATATTTTTGTCATCTGTTGGCCTGATGTTTGTTTAATGACTATGCATCATTAGCAAAGTTCGAGTCATTATTAAATTTAAGAAATTTCTAGCTGAGATTAGTTGGCAGTTGTTATTGAAATTTCTGTTAAAATTTAAGTGTTTATATCAATACAAAGCATAACGTGTTCGTTACATTTCCTAATAGTAAATATCAACTCCATCAACCTTTTCCTCCTGCCGGTGATCAACCGCAGGCGATTGATAAATTAACGCAAGGCGTTAATGATGGGCTTAAGTTTCAAACACTGCTTGGTGTGACTGGCTCTGGCAAAACTTTTACGATGGCTAACGTGATAGCACGTACTGGCCGTCCTGCGATTGTGATGGCCCCGAATAAAACCTTGGCAGCACAGTTATATAGTGAGTTTCGAGAGTTTTTTCCGAACAATTCAGTGGAGTATTTCGTGAGTTATTACGATTACTATCAGCCTGAGGCTTACGTACCATCGCGTGATTTGTTTATTGAAAAAGATTCCAGCATCAATGAGCATATTGAACAGATGCGGCTTTCAGCCACCAAAGCGTTGCTAGAGCGTGAAGATAGTATTATTGTGGCGACTGTATCAGCCATTTACGGTATTGGTGACCCAACTGACTACCACGGCATGGTGTTGCATGTGCAGCAGGGTGAGAAAATAGCTCAGCGTGACATGATTACACGCTTGGTAGGTATGCAATACGATCGTAATGAGTTTGATTTCTCGCGTGGCACTTTCCGAGTGCGCGGAGATGTTATCGATGTGTTCCCAGCAGAAAATAATGAAACTGCGGTTCGCATCTCTATGTTTGATGATGAAATTGAGTCAATCACCTTATTTGACCCGTTAACAGGCCAGATTTTTAATAAAATCCCTCGTTATACGGTTTATCCATCAAGCCACTATGTTACGCCTCGCGAAACTACGATTCGTGCGATGGAAAAAATCAAGCATGAACTTAAAGACCGTGTGAGTTTTTATATTCAAAACAATAAGCTAGTAGAAGCCGCCAGAATAGAACAGCGTACAAGATTTGATCTTGAAATGCTTAATGAAATCGGCTTTTGTAAGGGCATTGAAAATTATTCACGTCATTTATCAGGGCGCAACCCTGGTGATCCGCCACCTACATTGATTGATTATTTGCCAGAAAATGCGTTAATGATTATTGATGAAAGCCATGTGACCGTACCGCAAGTAGGTGGCATGTATAAAGGTGACCGTTCGCGTAAAGAAAACTTGGTGGATTATGGTTGGCGTTTACCATCTGCATTGGATAACAGACCTTTAAAGTTTGAAGAGTTCGAGCACATTATGCGTCAATGTGTATTTGTTTCTGCTACGCCTGCGGACTATGAAAAAAATCACCAGCAACAAGTAGTTGAGATGATTGCACGTCCAACAGGGCTAATTGACCCAGAAATTATCGTTAAACCGGCAGATACGCAAGTGGATGACCTGTTAGGAGAGATTAAAAAACGTGTTGAGATTGGTGAGCGCGTTTTAGCAACTACGCTTACTAAGCGTATGGCCGAGGATTTAACTGACTACTTAAGTGAGCATGGCGTTAAAACGCGCTATTTACATAGCGATATTGATACCGTAGAGCGTGTGGAAATTATCCGCGATTTGCGTCTTGGTGAATTTGATGTATTGGTTGGTATTAACTTGTTGCGTGAAGGTTTGGATATTCCTGAAGTATCTTTGGTTGCGGTATTGGATGCCGATAAAGAAGGTTTTCTGCGGTCTGAACGTAGCTTGATTCAAACGGCAGGGCGTGCGGCACGTAATTTAAATGGCCAAGTAATCTTTTATGCCAATAAAATCACGCGCAGCATGAAGCTGGCGATGGATGAGACTGAGCGTAGGCGAGGTGTTCAGCGGGCGTTTAACGAAGCGCATGGAATTGTGCCTAGAGGCGTATCTAAACGCATTAAAGATATTATTGATGGTGTTTATGATAAAGATGAAGCATTGCGTGAGCGTAAAGCTTTGCAAGATCAAGCGAATTACGAATCTTTAAGTGAAAAACAAATCACAAAAGAAATGAAGCGTTTGGAAAAAGCGATGCACGATGCAGCCAAAAATCTAGAGTTTGAAAAAGCTGCAGACTTTAGAGATCAACTCAAAAAGCTCAGGATTAAGTTTTATGGCGCAGAGATGCCGGATCTTGTTTGAAAATTAGACCGTAGTTAGACATTAGATTGAATCTTAAAAAGTATTTGATAGCGTTCAGGTCACAAACCGGTTGATTTTATTAAATATAATTTGATTAGTCGTGTGCTTTTGTCTATAATCCTGCGCTTGCTCGGTAGTGATGTCGAGTAGTTTTTGTTTTTTTACCTTGTCACACTGCATAAAGCAGGTGGCTTTTATCCAAAAGGAGTGTCTATGAGACATTATGAAGTAGTATTTATCGTCCATCCGGACCAAAGCGAGCAAGTGCCAGCGATGATTGAGCGTTACCGCGCACTCATCACGACTAACGGTGGCGCAATTCACCGTTTAGAAGACTGGGGCCGTCGTCAATTGGCTTATCCAATCCAAAAAATTCACAAAGCACACTATGTGTTAATGAACATTGAATGTAACCAAACAGTGTTAGAAGAATTAGAGCATGGCTTTAAATTCAACGACGCAGTATTGCGTCACCTAACAATGGCTACAAAAACTGCTGTTACTGCACCATCACCAATGATGAAAGAAGAGAAATCTAAATCAGTGTTGAGTAAAGATGCAGCACCAGCTGCACCAACAGAGGCAGCTGCTGCTTAATTGAATAAATTGGTGATACAAGCTGAGGTGGTGCAAATTGAACCGCTTCGCTACACACCAGCAGGCATACCGTTGTTAAGTGTTGTATTGCGACATGTTTCAGAGCAAATTGAAGCTGGCATGAAGCGAAAAGTAGAATGTGAAGTTAATGCAGTGGTCTTAGGTGACTTAGCATTAAAAGGTTTAAAGCAGGGCGTTCAAATTTTGGCGCAAGGTTTTCTAGCTAAACGCAGTCTTAAAAGCACACAATTGGTTATGCATATTAATGACATAAAAACTATGTAAGCAGTGCTTACATAAATTAAAGAATTTAGGAGTTTAAGATGGCAAGAGATATGTACAAACGCCGCCGTTACTGCCGTTTTTCAGCAGAAGGCATCAAAGAAGTAGATTACAAAGATGTTGATCTTTTAAAAGACTTCATCTCTGAAAATGCAAAAATCATCCCAGCACGTATGACGGGTACTAAAGCTCGCTATCAACGTCAATTAACGTCAGCGGTTAAACGCGCTCGTTTCTTGGCATTGTTACCATACACTGACAAACACCCAGGCTAAGGAGATTTAAGATGCAAGTAATTTTATTAGAAAAAGTAGCTAACCTTGGTGTGTTAGGTGATGTTGTTAAAGTTAAAGACGGTTTCGGTCGTAACTTTTTGATCCCACAAGGCAAAGCTAAACGTGCAACCGAAGCTAACAAAGCTGAATTTGCGGCACGTCGTGCTGAATTAGAAAAGCAACAAGCTGCAATTTTAGCTGCATCACAAGCACGCGGCGAAAAACTAGCTGGTTTTGTTGTGACAATCGCTCAAAAAGCTGGTGTTGATGGTCGTTTGTTCGGTTCTGTAACAAACGGTGACATCGCTGAAGCTTTAGTTGCTCAAGGTCATGAAGTTGCTAAATCATTGGTTCGTTTACCAAACGGCCCGTTGAAAACAATTGGTGACCACGCGGTAACAGTAGCTTTACATCACGACGTTGTTGTAGATATCACTGTAACAGTAGTTGCTGAAGCATAACTAAGCAATTCGTTTCAAATAAAGCCGGCCTAAATGGTCGGCTTTTTGCATTTGGGTGCTAGGTTGTCAATTTTCCTTCAATAAGTAACGCTCAAGCATCAGTGAGCTATGATTCGTTGTTCTTGAATCAATTCATTTATCTCTTGCATCAAAAGCCATTAAGTAGCTGTCATTCCGTAAAAAGTAATAATAAAATTTTGATGATATAAACCCTTAGCGAGTTAATCCTGCACTGATATAATCATGGCTATGGCTGATAATCAATTAGATGCACTTAAAATCCCCCCACACTCTGTAGAAGCAGAGCAATCCGTTATTGGCGGCTTGCTACTTGAAAATGAAGCGCTTGATAAGATTGCTGATATTCTTAGCGGTAAAGATTTTTACCGCTACGACCATAAGCTTATTTTTGAGCATATTTCCAAACTGATTGAGCACAATAAGCCTGCTGATATTGTTACAGTGGCAGAGTCCCTGGAAAATTCCGCTGAACTTTCTGGCGTTGGTGGTATTGCCTACCTAGGATTATTGGCACAAAACACTCCAACTGCGGCTAATATTCGTCGGTATGCAGAGATTGTGCATGAGCGTTATGTGATGCGCCAACTGGTGGCGGTTGGTTCAGGCATTGCTGAAAGTGCATATGCGCCAAATGGCCGCGATGCGCAACAGTTGTTAGATGAGGCTGAAGCCAAGATATTTCAGATTGCTGAAGGTGGTAAGCGTAGCACTGAGGGTTTTATTGATATTAAAGTGCTGTTGCCGCAGGTAGCCGATCGTATCGATCAACTATTCTCACGTGACAATCAATCAGATGTCACTGGTATTCCAACTGGTTTTGCAGACTTAGATTCGATGACCTCAGGCCTTCAAGGCGGTGACTTGGTCATTGTTGCAGGTCGCCCATCTATGGGTAAGACAGCTTTCTCACTGAATATTGCAGAAAACGTGGCGCTTGATACAGGTTTGCCTGTTGCTGTGTTCTCAATGGAGATGGCAGGTACACAGCTTGCAATGCGTATGATTGGTTCTGTAGGTCGATTAGACCAGCATCGTATGCGGACAGGTCGGTTAGAGGATGAGGATTGGGAAAAGCTAACAACAGCGCTAGGTAAGTTAAACGAGGCACCTCTCTTCATTGATGAAGGAGCTGGTTTGAGCAGTTTTGATGTGCGCGCAAGGGCGAGAAGGCTGCATCGTCAGACTGGTAAGCTTGGCTTAATTGTCATCGATTACTTACAGTTAATGACAGCCCCATCAGGTAAACAGGGCGAAAATCGTGCAACAGAAATTTCTGAAATTTCACGGTCATTAAAAGCCTTGGCCAAAGAGCTTGATGTACCAGTGATTGCGCTTTCTCAGTTAAACCGTAGTCTGGAGCAACGACCGGATAAGCGTCCTGTGATGAGTGACCTGCGTGAATCAGGCGCGATTGAACAAGATGCTGACGTCATCTTGTTTATTTACCGTGATGAAGTTTATAACCCGGATTCTCCCGATAAAGGTACTGCTGAAATCATCATCGGTAAACAACGGAACGGTCCAATTGGTAGAGTTAGATTGACGTTCCTTGGTCAACATACACGCTTTGAGAATTTTGCTGGCAGTGGTCACATGGCTGATGAGTACTAGTTATCAGAATACTAGAGTGAAGAAATGCGTCCAATCCTAGCTACGGTTTCTCTTCTTGCATTACGGCATAATATAGCTGCTGTAAGAAAATTCGCACCTCGTTCAAAAGTGATGGCAGTCGTTAAAGCTAATGGCTACGGGCATGGTTTAATCAATGTTGCGCATGGATTAGGCTCTGCTGATGGCTTTGCAGTACTAGGTATTAATGAAGCCATTGATTTGCGTGATGCAGGTTTTCAGCAAACAATTTTATTATTAGAAGGTGTATTTTGTGAGCAAGAGCTCAATATTGCATCTAACTTTGCCCTTAATATTGTTGTTCATTCTTTACAGCAGCTTGTCATGTTGGAGGGTGCTACCTTAGCTAAGCCAATACATATTCACCTTAAAATGAATACAGGTATGAATCGTTTAGGGTTTAAGCCTGACGCTTTTATTTCAGCCTATGAAAGGTTGAAGGCTTGTAAAAATGTTGCTGATATTACGCTCATGACACATTTTGCAACTGCAGATGATGAGCTTGGTATTGAAAAGCCATTAAACATGTTTAAACAAGTCACTCATGAGCTAAATTCACCTATTTCTTTGGCTAACTCTGCCACTATTTTGCGACACTCTAATGCCCATGCAGATTGGGTGCGCCCCGGTATCATGCTTTATGGTGCTACTCCTGTTGGAAATGTTGCAGCTGCAGATTATGACTTAATGCCCGCGATGCAACTCACTTCAGAAATTATTGGCGTACAAGAAATCCAGGCCGGTGAAACAGTGGGTTATGGTAGCCGCTTTACAGCCACCAAAGCAACCCGTGTAGGTATTGTAGCTTGTGGATATGCTGATGGTTACCCGAGACATGCTGGTTTGGTAAGTGGCAATCAGAACGATGGCGCACCAATTGCAGTTGCTGGAAAACTAACCTCCACATTAGGGCGTGTTTCAATGGATATGTTGTTTTGTGATTTAACGAACATACCTGAGGCTAACATAGGCTCAACAGTCGAGCTTTGGGGTAAGCAAGTGTCTGTAGATGCTGTTGCAGCAGCTTCTGATACTGTGGGCTATGAATTACTCTGTGCTGTCGCTCCACGTGTGCCGATGAAGGTAGTTGATTGATGGCTAAAGCTAAAACTATTTACACTTGTACTGAATGTGGCGCAAGTGAGCCTAAGTGGCAGGGGCAGTGCCCAAGTTGCCATGCATGGAATACACTAGTCGAATCTATCGCAGAAATAACTAGCGTTAGTCGCTTCGCACCATTAGCAGAAACAGCTGGTTTACAAAAGCTAGCAGAAGTAGAAGCGGCAGAGGTTCCAAGGCAGCCAACTGGCGTGAGCGAGTTTGATCGTGTGTTAGGCGGTGGTTTAGTAGCTGGTGGGGTTGTGCTAATTGGTGGTGACCCTGGCATTGGTAAGTCTACTTTGTTGCTCCAGACCTTATGCCATATTGGTGGTGCAAGAAAAGCGATTTACGTCAGTGGTGAAGAGTCGCCGCAGCAAATAGCCATGCGCGCGAAGCGTCTTGGTTTAGATGCTAGCCCAATATCACTATTAGCTGAAATTAATCTAGAAAAAATTATCGGCATGCTGCAGAAGCATAAACCTGATATTGCAGTCATCGACTCTATTCAAACGGTTTACTCCGAGGCACTACAATCGGCTCCAGGGTCTGTTGCGCAAGTGCGCGAGTGCTCTGCACAATTGACGCGTTTGGCAAAGCAGGCAGGCATTACTGTGATATTGGTCGGGCATGTGACAAAAGAGGGGGCTTTGGCGGGCCCGCGCGTGTTGGAGCATATTGTCGATACTGTTCTTTACTTTGAAGGCGACCAAAGTTCTAGCTTCCGTCTGATTCGTGCATTTAAAAACCGTTTTGGCGCAGTGAATGAATTGGGTGTATTTGCGATGACTGAAAAGGGTTTGCGCGAAGTCACCAACCCTTCTGCATTATTTTTATCGCACCACAGCGAGCAAGTGGCTGGCTCTTGTATTACGGTCACCATGGAAGGTACGCGTCCTCTACTGATTGAAATTCAAGCATTGGTCGATGAGGCGCATGCGCCTAACCCAAAGCGGCTATGTGTTGGGTTGGAGCAAAACCGTCTTGCGATGTTGTTAGCTGTGTTGCATCGCCACGCCGGGGTAGCTTGTTTTGATCAAGATGTATTTATCAATGCGGTTGGTGGCGTTAAGATTTCAGAACCAGCGGTTGATTTAGCAGTGCTTCTTTCAATCACTTCTTCTTTAAAAAACAAACCATTAGATAATAAACTTATAGTGTTTGGTGAGGTTGGTTTGGCCGGGGAGGTTAGACCTGTACAGCGCGGACAAGAGCGATTAAAAGAAGCCGCAAAGCTTGGTTTTACCAAAGCAATTGTACCTAAAGCGAATGCACCAAAACAACGAATTGATGGAATAGAGGTTGTAGCAGTTGAGCGCTTAGAGCAGGCACTCAACTATGTAAAGAATTATTAACGATTAAAATTATTAATCCTTAGAAATCGCTGCGTTTTATGATGCGTTACTAATAAGGTTAGCACAATAAATGCCACTTCTAACTGCTCCCTCAATCGTTGCTGGATAGCTAGCATAAGTATAGTCTCCAGCTAGATAAAGGTTGCTTTGTGCTGTTCTGTTAGTTGGGCGTGCCAAATCAGGTAAGCATGAGAAAGTAGCGCGCTTTTCAGCAATCACTTTATGCCATAAGGGTTTAGGTAGTTGTGGAAAGGCTTGATTTAACTCTTTTGCTACTTTTAATGCAAGATCATCTTGTGTCAGTTTTTGGTGTTTTCCCTCTGCGCTCACAATAACAGCCAGTAGCCCTTTTTCTCCACAAAGCTCCCCTCGGTCAAATACCCACTGACTTATCGTATTGCTTAATCCACACATCACTTGTGGTAGTTTTGTTTCTATTGGGTATTGCAAGTAAATTGTGTAAATGGGCTGATATTGATAATGATCAGTTTTATCTCGACTAGTTTTTAATTTAGGGAGTTGTTCCAATAGCTTATCAGTCCTGGCTGGTGAGGTAGCAACTATCACGTGACTAAAATTAAATGTCCCTTGTCTGGTTTCTAAATTAAACCCATTGTCCACTTCTACTAGCGTGCGTATGCGATGATTTAACTTTATACTGCCGCCTCTAGCTTGTATGTAATGTGCTAATGGATGCGAGATAATCTTTGACAAATCTAGTTTAGGAATTAAAAAGTCGCTATTTTTTTTGTTTCCACTAAACGAATCTCGTAATACATTTAAAAATATTTTGCTGCTTGCTTTTGCAATAGGAGTATTAAGCGCAGCTAAGCACAGAGGCTCCCATAACATTTGGATTAACTTAGCTGATTGATGATGTAGCTTTAGAAATTTTACTAATGGTTTATCATTGATGATTTCATAGTTAGACGATTGTAAATGTCTCATGAATGTTAAAGCAGTTATTCGATCTTTAAATGACAAGCCTTTACAAAATATAAAACCGACGAGCATATTGAACGGGGCTGGTAAATAATTGACAGATTTTAATGAAAATATGGATTTAGCACTACTGGACACCATGTTGAGTTGTAACGGTAGCCGCAAAAATGCTTCATTTTCTTTAACACCAGCTTTTTCAAGTAGTGATAAAGTGGCGTGATAAGCACCTAATAAAATATGTTGACCATTATCTAGTAGCTGTAATAAATCTTTATTTTCAACGACTACCGTGCGAGCGCGCCCGCCTAGCTGAGAGCTAGCTTCAAATAATGTGACTGAGTAACCGCGCTCGGTTAAAGTTGCAGCGGCGCTCAACCCAGCACAACCACCACCAATAATTGCAATATTATGTTGATGCGTATTCAAATGTGTTCTCAGGAAATTATAGATACTTAAACCAAGTGCTAAAGGCAATCCATAGCTTACGAAGTGTGCCTAATGATATGCGTGCATTAAGGACTTTTTCTGCACCGTCAGCTTTTATTTCTCGTAGCAATGTTCGATAAATACCTGTCATGATTAAACCTACGCGTTGACTCTTTTTATCTTCTGCCGGCAGCTCGTTCAGTGCTTTATCGTAATACATCTCAGCGCGTTCAATTTGCGCATCCAGCAGTCTTTTTACCGCGTCAGATTCACGGCTTTTTAAAATATCGTCTTCTGTCACATTAAACTTAGCAAGTTCATCTAATGGAAGGTAAATGCGATTGCGGCGCGCATCTTCCCCAACATCTCTGATGATGTTAGTCAGTTGAAAAGCCATGCCAAGGTCATGTGCGAACTTGAGTGTTTTTCTATTCTCAAACCCAAATATCTGAGCTGAGAGAATACCAACTACGCTGGCAACGCGATAACAATATAGCTGTAGTTGCTTGAAGTCTTCATAGCGATTAAAATTTAAATCCATCTCCATGCCATCAATGATTTCATGGAAGTGCTCCTCATCTAATTGAAATTGTTGGATAACTGGCTCAAGTGCCTTTGTCACTGGGTGAATTGGTTTTTTTAGATATAAGTTGCGCACTTCATCTTTCCACCAGGCCAGTTTTACTTGAGCAACTTTTAATTCCGTAGATTCATCGACAACATCGTCAACTTCGCGGCAAAAAGCATACAGCGCAGTAATCGCCTCACGTTTCTGTTTTGGTAAAAACATAAAGCTGTAATAAAAACTAGAGCCGCTTTTTGCTGCCTTTTCTTGGCAATATTGCTTAGGTGTCATATGGAGTGGTCGAACCAAATAATGAATGTTTATAGCTTTAGCAGCGCTTTTGAAAAGACGATGGCCCAATCTAAGCAGTTTAGTGTTGGCCTATGGTTAAAAACATCGCCATTCACTGCACTTATCTTATGAATAATTCGCTCCCCGCCAGCAATAATCATGCGCATTTCAAAACCAATGCGTCCTTTTAAGATTTTACCCAAAGGCTTGCCCTTGTTAAGCAATGCATGGGTGCGACGTAAGTTAAAATGCATAAACTGATGCCAATGATCATCTGTCGCTTGCATTGCATTAACATAAGCCCTGATTGTTTGCTCTGATATACCAAAGGCCATCAGCTCATCTTGGCATAGATAAACTCTTTGTTTACCTTCATTTTTCTTAAAATCAATCGCTATATCTTGCAGAAAGTTAATTAATTGAAGTGCAGAGCATATATGATCTGAATACTGGATGTTTTCAGAAGTTGCTTGCTGGTACAAATGTAATAAAAGTCGACCGATAGGGTTTGCAGAGCGAGTGCAGTAGTCTAGTACATCTTCATAATCAGCATAACGTGTTTTCGTCACGTCCTGGCTAAACGCATCAAGTAAGTCATAAAATGGAGCTATTGGTAGCTTTCTCTCACGTATCATTTTCCCCAAGGTCACAAAAAAAGCTGTTTTTGGTTTTATGTACGCTTGTAACAAGTCAAGCTCATCGCGAAATTCGCTTAGCAAATTTAATCGTTGCTCAATAGTGAGGTCACCTTCATCAGCAAAATCATCGGCCTGTCTGGCAAAGCTATAAATTAAGGCAATAGGTTCGCGTAGGTGGTAGGGCAAAAAAAAGGAGGCTACTGGAAAATTCTCATAATGATGACTGGCTAAGTCTAGGCTTTGTTGAGCCACTGCCATTGATGTATCACCAAACTTTGAGCAATTATTTACCATGGCGTGAGTATGCCACAAAATTAAATCATTTTTGATGGCAAACTTTGCTATTTGTCATGAACATTTGCTTTTTTTTATTGCGTAAATTTTTTCAGAAAACAATTAAAGCTTTGTTAAAATAAAAAAGTATTCATAAAGAAAGCAATTATGTTAGCAATTATTGGTGGCACAGGTCTGACGCAACTAGACAACTTAAACATTACTAGACGTTTAATCGTACGAACACCTTATGGTGAGCCATCACAGCCACTGATTTTTGGTGAAATTTCTGGACGAGAAGTTATTTTCTTAGCGCGTCATGGAAATGGACACACAATCCCACCACATGAAGTTAATTACCGTGCCAATATTGCAGCCTTGCATTTGCAAGGTGTGACTGAAATTGCTGCGATTGCGACGGTAGGGGGCATTCATCCCGATTTGTCAGCAGGTAAAATAGTGATTCCTCATCAGATTATTGATTACACCTATGGAAGAAAAACAACTTTTCATGACGGAATTAGTAACCCTGTTAAACATATTGACTTTACAGAGCCATACTGTCCCATGCTGCGTGAAAAGTGGAAGAAAGCTGCTATCGCAGTAGGTGAGGAGTTGATTGATCAAGGTGTATACGCAGCGACACAGGGGCCTAGACTTGAAACCGCCGCAGAGATCAATCGTTTGGAGCGTGATGGAGCTACCGTGGTAGGGATGACAGGGATGCCAGAAGCGGCATTGGCGCGTGAGTTGGGCATCAGCTATGCCACTATTTGTCCTGTAGCCAATTATGCAGCTGGACGAGGCGATAATTTACATGAAATTAAATATGAAGAAGTTATCTCCAACTTAAATCTCACGATGGTGCGAGTACGCAACATCATTGCCGAACTTGTAAAACAAAACGGGCATTAGTCGGCGTAATAGAAATCTGTGTAATGTGTGATTGAAAGACTCGGGTGAAAAATGGCAATTAAAACTGTATTAAGGATGGGAGAGCCATGCTTGTTGATGAAAGCAGCTCCAGTAGCTCAGTTTGATACACCGGAGCTGCATCAGTTGATACAAGACTTAGAGGATACAATGCAGCACATGAATGGTGCTGGTATTGCTGCACCTCAAATCGGTGTTAGCCTTCGCGTGGTGATTTTTGGGCAAAAAGAACCAATAGCAATCAATCCTCGATATCCCGATGCCGATACAGTACCTTACACGGTACTAATTAATCCGGAATTAAGATTTATTGGCGATAAAGTTGAAAATGATTGGGAAGGGTGCTTGTCAGTTCCTGGAATGCGAGGTATAGTGCCGCGTCATCTGAAACTGCATTACGCAGGATATGATCAATACGGAAATAAAGTCGATAGGTTAGTGAGCGGCTTTCACGCACGTGTCGTTCAGCATGAGTGTGACCATTTAGATGGTGTTTTATATCCAATGAGGATAAGTAATTTAAAAGATTTTGGATATTCTGATGTTTTTTTTCCAAATCAGGATTTTCAAGATGACTAATTTGTTGTTATAATGCTGACCTCGTAACGCAAGTAACGATTTAGATGGAAGAGTGGCAGAGCGGTTTAATGCTACAGTCTTGAAAACTGTCGTGGGTTCACGCCCACCGTGAGTTCGAATCTCACCTCTTCCGCCAAGAATTTTAAGCCGCTTAACTTTACAATTAAGCGGCTTTGTTTTTTAACGTTAGTATCATCAAACATTATCCTAGGAATCAACATGACTCAAATCATCGTAGAACACAATCCATCAGAAGAGAAATTAAAACAATTAGGCGTATCAAGCTGGTCTATCTGGGAAAAAGAAGTTTCTAAATTCCCATTAGATTTTGGTATGACTGAAAGTGCTTACTTGTTAGAAGGCGAAATTCACGTTACACCACAAGGTGGCGAAAAAGTAGTAATTAAAGCAGGTGATTTTGTTGTGTTCCCAAAAGGTATGAAGTCAATGTGGGAAGTGGTTCAACCATTACGTAAACACTACAAACATAGCTAATCAAAACTTAGTCAATATATAGTTGCTAGATTACTATATTAAGTTTTAAAATCAAAGCCTTGATAATTCAAGGCTTTTTTATTGGCTGTTGCTTATCATTTGATTCAATATCAGCACGATAATGGAGGATGTCATGAGTAAAATTACCGTAGAAAAACCAAGTCCTGAAAAGCTCGCTTCTTTAGGTGTGAAAAGTTGGCCTACTTGGGCTAAAGAGGTATCTCAATTTCCTTGGCGTTTTAGCACGCAGGAAATTGCCTATATTTTAGAAGGTGAGGTGACGGTTCAACCATCGGAAGGTGATCCAGTAAGTTTTACTGTAGGTGATCTGGTAACATTTCCTGCTGGATTATCATGCGTTTGGCATGTTAAAAAACCACTTAAAAAACATTATCAGCTTGGATAAGCCGCTTGCTCATGCTTAGTGGTTGATTTAAAGCTCATCGAGCAAAGCCATCTGCAATGAATTAACATGATTAAAATCTAAGCACTCACCATTTTTAGCTGAAATTAAGAAAGTATCCTCGGCTCGACTGCCTAAAGTGTTTATTTTTGCGTTATGAAGCTTAATGTTGTGTTTCAGAAACTGCTGGGCTAGTGTGGCCAGGAGTCCAGGCCTATCGTTGGCAACAATATCGAGCTTATGGTTGCTGTTTTCAGCTTCTTTGGTGATTGTGATTTGTGCTTGAATCGGCATGTGCTTAACCTGGCGACTAACGCGTCCCTTGAGCGGAGACTCCAGTTGATATTGATCATCTAGTTGATTGGCAAGCTCCAACTCAATAAACTTCAATAATCCACTATAGCTCACAGACTTGCCCGACTGGTCTAATACAATAAAGCTATTTAATGCGTAACCATGTTTGGTTGTGAAGATTTTTGCTTCAACTATGCCATAGCCCATGCGGTCGAAAAAGTTGCATATTCTAGCAAATAAGTCATTCTTGTCCTGAATGTAAATCATCACTTGAATGCCGTCCCCATATGGGCTAAGCCTTGCACGTACGATAGGATTTTCACTGTATAAATGAGGTGTTAATAAACGGCTGTGCCAAGCTATTTCATCGCTCTCATGACGAACAAAATAGTGCTCCCCGAACTGTTCCCAAAGTTGCTCGTAAGTGTGATTACTTAAACCAAATCGACTCAGCTTTTCGGATGCTTCTTTAATTCGTCGTTGTATCGTTTGTTTTGCATGGAATGTAGGATGGGATAATGCGCGACTGGTGGCGGAATACAGGTTTTCTAATAACCTAGCTTTCCAAGCGTTCCACACGACTGGGCTTGTGCCGCGAATATCTGCAACAGTTAGCAAGTATAGTGCGTTTAATCTACGTTTGTTTTCAACAAAATCAGCAAATGACTCAATGACACTTGGATCTGATAGATCAGTCTTTTGTGCAATTGATGACATTTTCAGATGCGCCTCAACTAACCAAGAAACTAAGGCACAATCGGCTTTAGGTAAGTGATGTAATTTGCAAAAATTGAATGCATCTATAGTACCTAATGCTGAATGATCTCCGCCACGGCCCTTAGCGATGTCGTGAAATAATGCAGCTAAGTATAGCAAGTGTGGCGAGTCAAACTCTGCAAAAATTTGGCTACAAAGGGGAAACTCGTGTTTAAGTTCAGGCTTTGCAAATCGACGTAAGTTGGCCAAAACATTAAGAATGTGCTCATCTACGGTATAAACGTGAAATAAATCATGTTGCATTTGACCAACAATTTTCCCAAAAGCAGGGATGTAGCTACCTAATATACCGTATCGATTCATTGCGCGTAGCGCACGGTTGACACCACTAGGCTGTGACAATATCTCTATGAACGTTTTCTTGTTTAAAGCACTTTGTCTGAAGTCTTTGTTGACCAATGGTTTAACGCGTTGTAGGGTGCGTAACAATGTTGCACTCATCCCAGATAGCTCTGGGTGCTGCTGCAGCAATAAAAAGGCTTCAAAAATTGCAGAGGGGTCTTGTTGCAACATATTCGCCGACTTTGCTTCAAGTAAATCATTACGTGCTTCAAATTTATCATTGATCTTACGCACTGTCGGCGGTGAAGCAACAATAATCTCTTCAAGCAATTTCAGTACAATCTCATTCATGAGTTCAATAAACTTAACGCTTCTGTAATAGCTTTGCATGAGCTGTTCACTTGCTCGCCGGCGCTGAGTGTTTGTATAGCCTATGGTAGCTGCAAGATCGTTCTGAAAATCAAACAGTAACCGATCTTCGCGACGGCTACTTAAAAAGTGTAGATGACTGCGTAATAGCTGTAGTTTTTTCTCATGATGGCGAATGCGTCTTGCTTCTGTCACGGAGATGATTTGATCTTTTGCAAGCGACAGCCAAGGATTGCTGGGCGCTGCATACTGGTGATTCTTGACTTGTAAGCTGCGTGTTATCCAAATAATCATGTGCAAATCACGTAGACCGCCTGGACTTTCTTTGATATTTGGTTCTAAGTTATAAGCAGTGTCGTTGAATTTTGCGTGACGTAACTCTTGTTCTTTTAACTTGGCTTTTAGGAAGTCAATCGGGCTGATATTTTTCGCAATATTAAACAAGAAGTTTTGATACATCGTATTGTTGCCAGACAATAAGCGAGATTCAAGCACATTTGTTTGTACCGTAATATCTTTTTGAGCTTCGCTAATACACTCTTCAAGATTTCTGACGCTATGCCCAATGTTTAGTCCAAGATCCCACATGAGGCCGATGAGGTACTCAATACTTTTGTTTAATTGGCTGTTCTCTTGAGACTCTGTCGGTATTAAAACCAGTAGGTCAATGTCAGAGTAAGGGAAGAGCTCACCACGACCATACCCACCAACCGCAATAAGGCAACAGGCTGGTTCAATGTGCAAGTCTGACCACAGTTCTATGAGCAGATGGTCAATAAATTTACAGTGCTGTTTAAATAGACGAGTGGTGTTAGGGTGTTGTGCGAACTCTTCTTTTAATGCCAAGAATTGCTTTTTTAAAGTGGTACGTAAAAAAGCAATTCTATCTTTTGAAATTTCGATGGGTTCTAAAAGGTTATCTACTTGCATGATGCACCATCGTTAATTTAGAAGTTAGGCATTAAAAGCTTTATGAGTTGGTAATGAATGCTGGAGGAGGAGGTGAGCCCGCCGATAACGTCATCACTTCATAGCCTGTATCCGTTACTAAAATAGTGTGCTCCCATTGAGCTGATAAACTACGATCTTTAGTGACGATAGTCCAGCCGTCAGGCATTTGTTTGATATCGCGTTTTCCTGCATTAATCATAGGCTCAATCGTAAACATCATACCCGCTTGCAGCTTAAGTCCTGCACCAGGTCTTCCATAATGAAGTACTTGAGGTTCTTCATGAAACACTTTGCCGATACCGTGACCGCAAAATTCACGTACTACACTGTAACCACTTTTTTCAGCAAATGTTTGTATAGCAAACCCGATGTCACCTAAAGTCGCGCCTGGTTTAACTTTATTAATGCCTAACCACATTGCTTGATAGGTGATTTCACATAAGCGCTTTGCCTGTATTGAGGTTTCACCCACGTAAAACATGCGGCTAGTGTCACCGTGGTAGCCGTCTTTAATCACGGTAATGTCAATATTGACGATGTCGCCATTTTTTAGTGCTTTGTCACTAGGAACACCATGACAAATTTGCTGGTTAATGGAGGTACAAATAGACTTCGGGTAAGGTTTATGGCCGTCCGGCGCATAATTTAACGGTGCCGGAATCGCTTTTTGTATGTCTACAATATAGTCATGGCAAAGTTTATCAAGTGCATCTGTGGTAATGCCATGCACGACGTGAGGTGTAATGAAGTCCAGCACTTCTGAGGCTAGCTTGCCTGCGATGCGCATCTTTTCGATATCTTGTTGATTCTTAATTGAGATTGCCATGAGTTTTATTGAAAATTACTAATATGTCATTTTATCATAGCATATCGAATCTTAACTGTTGCGCTTGCAGCAATTTGAAAGAGATTGTTTGATCTTTTGTGGCGGCTGGCATAACAGTAAGACGATGTTACTTATATTTTATAAATATTGTTTCAGATTAAAAATGTAAGATGTAATATAGCTCAGTAAAAAGGAGGTTGGTACATGGCAGCGATACCTGTAGATTTAGCGGCAAGAGACTTAAGTGCATGGGTGAATTTTTTGAGAACTGCGGAGATACCAGTGCTTAAACAAACCGCTCGAGAAATTGGTCGCTTACAAGAAGATGAGGATAACCTTAGTGCACGTGCTATAACAAATGTAGTCCTTAACGACCCAATGATGGTTTTTAAAGTGTTGAGCTACGCACAAAAGCATAAGTCGCGCAGCCAGTTACAAGATCTTGCGCAAGTGGAGCAAGCTATCATGATGATGGGCACTGGTACCTTTTTTAGAAACATTCCACCAGTGCCGCTAGTGGAAGATGCACTTAAAGCTAATTTAACTGCGTTAATGCAGCTGCTTAAATTGATTAAACGAGCACACAGAGCTGCAAACTTTGCCGTTGAATGGGCTGCACATCTAAACGATTTACATGCAGAAGAGGTGCTTATCGCTGCATTGTTACATGACTTGTCCGAAATGCTGATGTGGTGTTATGTGCCTGAAAAGATGAATCTGATTCATGCCATGCAAGTTGCGGATAAGGCGCTGCGTAGCAAGGCTGTTCAGCAAGAAGTGTTGGGGTTTGTATTGCATGATTTGCAAGTCCAGTTGGTTGAAGTTTTTCAGTTGCCGCCATTACTCGGTAAGCTTATGCAAGATGGCGCTTCAGATGAACAGCGGGTTAAGAACGTTACACTTGCCGTGAATCTGGCAAGGCATTCAGCTAATGGTTGGAATGATGCAGCGTTACCAGACGATTATCGTGATATAGCAGAGTTGCTTCGCATTGATGTGGATAAAGTAATGCGTGTGGTTGGTGTGCCTGATGTACAATAAACCCTAAATAATATTCAATAAACCCTAGCGTGCTCAACTGCTTGGTGTTATTATCTCGCCTTTGCAATTTATGCAAAACATTTCCTATTGATTTAGTAAGTGACTAATTTACATACAGCCCACTCTAGGGTGCTCAGATTTAGTCTGGGTGTTTCTGGTGCTGTGTGAATTGATAACCCTTTAGAAGAGAGATTTAACATGTCTGTTACCATGCGTCAAATGCTGGAAGCTGGAGTTCACTTCGGCCATCAAACTCGTTACTGGAATCCAAAAATGGCACCGTTCATTTTCGGTGACCGCAACAAAATTCATATCGTAAACCTTGAAAAAACATTGCCAATGTTTGAAGATGCGCTAAAGCACGTGCGTACATTGGCTGCAAACAAGGGTCGTATTCTATTTGTGGGTACTAAACGCCAAGCACGCGACATTGTAAAAGAAGAAGCGACTCGTGCAGGTTGTGCTTACGTAAATCACCGTTGGTTAGGCGGTATGCTGACTAACTTCAAAACAGTTAAGCAATCTATCAAGCGCTTGCAAGACTTTGAAACTATGTTGCAAGATGGCAGCCTTGAAAAATTCGGTAAAAAAGAAGCTTTGGGCTACAAGCGTGAAGTTGAAAAACTTGAGCGTTCAATCGGTGGCATTAAGGAAATGGGCGGCTTGCCAGATGCAATTTTCATTATCGACGTTGGTCATGAAAGTGGTGCGATTACTGAGGCTGCTAAGTTAGGCATTCCAGTGATTGGTGTTGTAGATACAAACAACTCACCTGATGGCGTTGCTTATGTAATTCCAGGTAACGATGACTCTAGCCGTGCAATTCGTTTGTATGCACGCGGTATCGCTGATGCGGTATTGGAAGGTCGTAGCTCAGTAATTACTGAAATTGTTAAATCAGCTACTGAAGAAGTTGCTGAAACAGCTGCAGAATAATTAATTCTGTTTGAAAAAGGGGCTTTTAGCCCCTTTTTAATTTAATAATTTAAATATTAAAAATACAATTATATCAAACTGTTAAATTGCATTTTTAATGCAATTTATGAATATTAAGGAGCTTAAAATGGCTGAAATTACCGCAGGTATGGTAAAAGAATTACGTGAGCGCACAGATGCGCCGATGATGGACTGTAAAAAAGCATTAACTGAAGCTGAAGGCGATATGACACGTGCAGAAGAGATCTTGCGCGTACGTTTTGGTAACAAAGCAAGTAAAGCTGCTGGCCGTGTTGCTGCTGAAGGTACAGTTGGTATTAGCATTAGTGCTGATGGCAAAACAGGTGCGATGGTTGAAGTTAACTCTGAAACAGACTTTTGTGCTAAAAATGAAGACTTCTTGAAGTTTGTAAACGAGTTAGCTAGTGTTGTTGCTGCTAGCAATGCAGGCGATATCGCTGAAGTTGGTGCATTAGCAATGGCTGGTTCAACTGTTGAAGAAACACGTGCGCAATTGGTAGGTAAAATTGGTGAAAATATCACGCCGCGTCGCTTTGTTCGTCCAACAGTGCAAGGCAAGCTGACTAGTTACGTACATGGCAGCCGTATCGGTGTTTTAGTGGATATCGTTGGTGGTGATGATGCTTTGGCTAAAGATGTAGCAATGCATATTGCTGCAGCAAAGCCTAAATCATTAGATGCATCTGGTATTGATGCGAGTCTAATCGAAGCGGAGCGTCGTGTAGCAATTGAAAAAGCTAAAGAAGCTGGCAAGCCTGAAGCAATGTTGGAAAAAATTGCAGATGGTACAGTGCAAAAATTCTTAAAAGAAGTGACTTTGTTAAGCCAAGTTTTTGTTAAAGATGACAAAATGACGATTGAGCAATTGCTTAAATCAAAAGGTGCAACAATCGCTTCATTCACAATGTACACAGTTGGTGAAGGTATTGAGAAAGCAGTTGTTGACTACGCAGCAGAGGTTGCAGCAGCAGCTAAAGTGTAATTAACGATAAGGTTAAATACCTTACAAAATTAAAATGGATTAAGCGAATAGCTTAGTCCATTTTTTTTAGTAAAAATAAGCATCCAATTTGTGTCACTAGGGCTTAATTTTATGCCTAAGTGCGTTATTTTATGCTTAAATAAGCAAACTTAAAATTTGAGGAGTCCTCGTGTCTGTACCAGCTTACAAGCGCATTTTACTTAAACTTTCAGGTGAGGCATTAATGGGCGATGATGCTTATGGCATCAATCGTGCAACGATCACCAGAATTGTGAATGAAGTTAAAGAAGTAGTAGATTTAGGCGTGCAAGTTGCAGTGGTCATTGGTGGGGGAAACATCTTCCGCGGTGTAGCACCGGCAGCAGAGGGCATGGATAGGGCAACCGCCGACTACATGGGTATGTTAGCAACCGTAATGAATGCAATGGCTTTGCAAGATGCCATGAAAAATATTGGTTTAAATGCTCGTGTACAATCCGCATTAAGTATTGAGCAAGTTGCTGAGCCTTATATTCGTGGCAAGGCTATTCGCTATTTGGAAGAAGGGCGCGTAGTAATCTTTGGCGCAGGAACAGGTAATCCGTTCTTTACAACAGATACGGCTGCAGCTTTACGAGGCATGGAAATTAATGCAGAAATTGTAATCAAGGCTACAAAGGTTGATGGTGTATATACCGATGATCCTAAAACTAATCCAGAAGCAATGCGTTATAAAACGATTAGTTTTGATGAAGCAATTTCAAAAAATTTAAAAGTGATGGATGCGACTGCGTTGACGTTGTGTCGCGATCAAAAGCTGCCAATCTCTGTGTTCAGTATATTTAAGCAAGGCGCCTTGAAAAAAGTAGTAATGGGTGAGGATGAAGGAACAATGGTCTTACCATAGGCTTTGTTACATATAATTAGTACCAAATGTATGCTTTTGACAGCTTTGTCATGAAATTGATGTTAGTAAATTATTAGGGTGAAGTTGAAGTAAGGTTAATATATAAATCAGCTTTATTGTATGAAGGCTGTGTTGGAGAAATAAATGCTAGAAGATGTTAAAAAAAATGCTGAATTAAAAATGCAAAAATCATTAGAGTCTCTAAAAAATGATTTAGCTAAAGTTCGTACAGGTCGTGCTCATGTGGGCTTATTAGACCATGTCATGGTGGAGTATTACGGCTCAATGGTTGCTGTTAACCAAGTGGCAAACGTAAACCTGGGTGACTCACGTACTATTAATGTACAACCATATGAAAAAAATATGATTGCTAAAGTAGAAAAAGCAATTCGTGATAGTGATCTAGGTTTGAATCCAGCCACTAATGGTGATTTGATTCGCGTACCGATGCCGATGCTAACAGAAGAGCGTCGTCGTGATTTAACGAAAATCGTTCGTACAGAGGGAGAGGGCGCTAAAGTGGCTATTCGCAATGTTCGTCGTGACGCGAATGATGCGCTTAAGAAGTTAGTTAAAGATAAAGCAATTTCTGAGGATGACGAGCGTCGCGCACAAGATGAGGTTCAAAAAGCAACAGATAAAGCGGTCGCTGAAGTAGATAAAATGTTGCAAGTTAAAGAAACTGATTTAATGGCAGTTTAATGCTGTAAATGGTTAAGATAATGGCACATTTTCATTGTAATCTTTTTGTACGTTTAGCCTTGGGTCGCTAAGTGGCTTTGTTCTCAAGTGCAACACAAGGTGTGCCTCCGGTTGCTGAGGTACCCAAACATGTAGCCGTTATTATGGATGGTAATGGGCGCTGGGCAAGAAAACGCTTTTTACCTCGCATTGCTGGACATAAACGTGGCGTAGAAACTGTGCGCGATTTAGTGAAAAAGTGTATAGAAATTAAAGTGGAGTACCTCACTTTATTTGCCTTCAGCAGTGAGAACTGGCGGCGCCCCCCAGAAGAGGTTTCTTTCTTGATGGGCCTTTTTATGGAGGCGCTTAAACGTGAAGTCAGTAAGCTACACCAGAATAATATTAAGTTGATAATGATTGGTGATCGAAGTCGATTTGATGCTGGATTAATTGAAAAAATTGAATCATCTGAGCAGTTGACAGCCAATAATACTGGCTTGGTGTTAACGATAGCAGCTAATTACGGCGGGCGTTGGGATGTGCTTCAGGCAGTTAATAAGCTATATAGGGCAGAACCGGCTCTAGCTGGGAGCTATAACGAAGATCATATTACACCTTATTTATCGATGAGTTATGCACCAGAACCTGATTTATTTATTCGTACAGGTGGAGAAAAGCGAATTAGTAATTTTCTATTATGGCAACTGGCGTATACAGAGCTTTACTTTACCGATACGTTATGGCCAGACTTCAATGAGGCTGCTTTTAATTCAGCTATCCAATCTTATCAACAACGTGAGCGTCGCTTTGGACGCACTAGCGAGCAACTTTCAGAGCTTCCTCGTTAAAAGTTCTCCGAACTCCAATTAATAAAATGATATAAAAATGCTAAAAACTCGTGTGATTACCGCAATTTTGTTGGTTACAGGTCTATTGGTGACTGTATTTTTAGCATCCAAGCAGGTGTGGGCATTACTTACACTGGCTATTTCATTGCTTGCTGTTTCTGAATGGGCTAATTTAATCAGGCTTAGTCGTGTTCAGTCTTTTGGCTATATTGCGCTGGCTATCTTGGTTGGTGTTTTACTGATGCTACCGTTTCCCATATTAATAACATATCAGAATCTTGCTGTTTTAGTTTTGCTGATGCTTTCTGCGCTATTTTGGATATTTGTAGCACCCATATGGTTACATCAGCGGAAATCTTGTCAAAACACTTTCATGATGAGTCTTGTGGGTATTCTGCTGATTACAGCTACTTGGCTTGCATTGGTTGGTCTACGCGAAATTAATCCGTGGTTGTTACTTGCTGTGCTGGGTACAGTTAGTTTGGCTGACAGTGCTGCATATTTTGCAGGAAAGCGTTTTGGTCGTAATAAGCTGGCACCCAATATTAGCCCAGGCAAAACATGGGAGGGAGTGTTAGGCGCCCTAATTGCAGTCACTGTTTATGGAGGGTTTCTTTGTTTTTATCAACAACTGAATCTTTGGTTAATACCAGCATTGTGGTTGGTTGTTGGATTTAGCATCATGGGCGACTTGCTAGAGTCTTTAATGAAGCGCCAAGCTGGCCTAAAAGACAGTGGACAGTTGTTGCCCGGGCATGGTGGTGTTTTAGATAGAATTGATGGTTTCGTTCCAACATTGCCTATGGTTCTGCTATTTATTTATGGTTTACAATTTTCAGGATTAAATGTGCATGGTTAATGCATCCGCAGTTGATGGTAAGGGTGAAGACACTCAAGATGTGATACAGCAAGTAACTATACTTGGTGCAACTGGCACAATAGGCACACAAACTTTAGATGTGATTAGCCAGCATCGAGAGCGATTTAAGGTGTTTGCTTTAACAGCCAGTACAAATGTGAATGGCTTGTTTGAACTGTGCCTCATACATAAGCCTCGCTATGCCGTAATGCTGTCATCTGAAGCTGCTTCGGCGTTATCTAGCCAGTTAAAACAGGCTGGTTTAGCCACGGAAGTCCTTCAAGGAGAAGATGCACTCAGCGATGTTGCTTCGCATCAGGATGTTGATGTGGTTATGGCAGCCATTGTGGGTGCTGCAGGTTTACATCCAGCAATGGCAGCTGCGCGAGCGGGTAAACGTATTTTATTGGCAAACAAAGAAACGTTAGTGTTGGCTGGCAATTTATTCATGCAAGCAGTGATTGATGGTGGTGCGACTCTGTTGCCTATTGATAGTGAGCATAATGCAATATTTCAAGTGATGCCTCACCAACGCACGCGAATTTTAGCTGATATGGGAGTAAAGCGTATTTTACTCACAGCATCTGGTGGCCCATTTCGTAACGCAAGTATTGAGCAATTACATAACGTCACACGTGCCCAAGCGTTAAATCATCCAAATTGGGTGATGGGTCCAAAGATTACGATTGATTCTGCCACAATGATGAACAAGGGCTTAGAGGTGATTGAAGCCCATTGGTTATTTAACGCAAGTTCTGCCCAAATTGAGGTAGTTGTACATCCTCAAAGTGTCATACACTCGATGGTGGAATATAACGACGGAAGTGTACTCGCGCAGTTAGGTAATCCAGATATGCGTACACCAATTGCCTATGGGTTAGGCTACCCTCAAAGATTAACAAGCGGTGTAAGCAGTTTAGATTTGTTAAAAATAGGGCGCTTAGATTTTTGTGCGCCAGATCGTAAGATGTTTCCTTGTTTGCGTCTTGCATATGAAGCATTAGATGCAGGTGGAACAGCACCAGCTATTTTAAATGCCGCCAATGAAGTTGCTGTCGAGGCTTTCCTCGCTGATCAAATTGGATTTATGGATATTCCTGCTTTAATTGAATCCGTTTTAACGGCATCAAGTATTGAGGCTGTGACATCGATACCACAGTTGGTCGATGTCGACACGAGAGCAAGATTGTCTGCAAAGTCATGGCTCAAGTCTCTATCTATGGTGAATGAATGATATGACACTTTTTTTGACAACCATACACACACTTCCATGTTAACAGCGTTCGCTTTCATACTGACCCTTGGTATCGTCGTGACTGTTCATGAGTATGGACATTTCCAAGTCGCAAGATGGTGCGGTGTAAAAGTACTTAAATTCTCCATCGGCTTTGGACAGCCGCTTTGGCGTAAGAAGTTTGGTAAAGATCAAACCGAGTATGTGATTGCTGCAATTCCACTAGGTGGGTATGTAAAAATGCTGGGAGAAGACACCTCTTCTGACGAGCCTGATTTGAGTGATGAAGACATGTCACGTGCTCTGAACAGGCAAAGTGTAGGAAAGCGGATTGCCATCGTGTTAGCTGGTCCACTTGCAAACCTTCTGCTTGCGATTTTTCTGTACTGGATTTTATTCATGACTGGTGTTGTGGGTATCAAGCCAATTGTAGGTAAGTTTGTTGAGAATAGCCCAGTTGCTATGTTGAATATCACTTCAGGTGAGATCATCCAAGAGGTTGGTAATCAAAGCGTCAGTAGTTGGCAAGATGTTCGTTGGGTGTTGTTGAAAGAAACGTTAAAAAAATCAGATGTTGCAATACAAACCGTGACTCCTCAGCTTGAGATTAAGTCTTATCAACTAAATGTAACCAAAGTTGACTTTGATGACGAGAAACTGGATATTTTAGAAAAAATCGGCTTTATTATTGATATGCCTAAAATTGCGCCTAAAATTGGCGAGGTAATTAAAGGTAGTCCTGCAGAGCAGGCTGGTTTAAAAGCAAATGATATCGTGCTCGAACTCAATCAAACCAAAGTAAGTGATTGGGATGCATTCGTAAAAGAAATCAAATCCCACCCTGAAGTAGCAGTGACATTGTTAGTTAAACGAGGCACTCAGTTAGTTAATCTGAGCATTACGCCAGAAGCTATTATTGAGAAAGATAAGAAAATAGGTCGTATTGGTGCTGGATTTAGTATGCAACAAAGTGAGCTAGACAAGTTTTTTACTACAACACACTATTCTGTTGCGGGCGCATTCTTAAAAGCAGTAGGGAAAACTTGGGATACTGCAACGTTTAGTTTAAAAATGCTGGGAAATATGGTGCTGGGTAATGTTTCATGGAAAGGTATGAGTGGGCCTGTTACTATCGCTAACTATGCTGGACAAAGCGCTAATATGGGTTTAAAAGTCTTTATTGGATTTCTGGCGCTAATCAGTATTAGTATCGGTGTGCTGAATCTCTTACCAATTCCCGTATTAGATGGCGGGCATTTGATGTATTATATGTTTGAATTTTTTACAGGCCGTCCTGTACCGGAAGCGGCAATGAATGTAGGGCAAAGAATAGGCGTTTTTTTACTTGCATGTATGATGGTTTTAGCGCTTTATAATGACATAAACAGATTGATAACAGGCTGATTGAATGGCAATTCAAAATTTGAAACACCCAAAACAAAAACTTAAGTCCATGTTGTTACTTGTATCTAGCTTATATGCTGGATCAGTGATGGCACTTGAACCATTTCAAGTGAAAGACATTCGTGTAGAAGGTATTCAGAGAACTGAAGCAGGCACAGTTTTTAGCCACCTACCTGTTAAAGTTGGTGAGATCATGGATGATGATCTTGCTTCGCAAGCCATTAAGTCTTTATACAATACCGGCTTCTTCAAGGATGTGCGAATTGAAGCTGAAAATGATGTGCTGATCGTTACTGTGCAGGAGCGCGCTGCGATTGCGCAAATTGACTTCAGTGGTAACAAATCATTCCCTACTGATAAAATGAAAGAGGGTTTGAAGCAGGTTGGCATCTCAGAAAGTCAAATTTTCGATAAATCACAGTTAGATCGTGCAGAGCAAGAAATCAAACGTCAATATCTGTCACAAGGCAAATACGGTGCTTCTGTGAAAACAGTTGTCACGCCGCTTGAGCGTAATCGTGTTGCAGTCAGGTTTGATATCGAAGAGGGTGCTGTCTCAAAGATTCGTGATATTAATATCGTTGGTAATAAAGCGTATTCAATAGAGGATCTTCGTGCACAATTTCTACTGACTACGCCTAACTGGATGAGTTGGTGGAACAAAGATGACCAATATTCAAAGCAAAAATTAAATGCAGATATAGAAACCTTACGTTCTTTTTACATGAACAAAGGATACCTTGAGTTTAATGTTGACTCGACGCAAGTATCAATTACGCCAGATAAAAAAGATATCTACATTACAATTAACATTACTGAAGGTGAGAAGTACACCATTTCAGAGGTGAAATTAGCAGGTGAGACTTTGGTGCCCGAAGATGAATTGCGCCAATTGATACAGGTGCAAGCTGGTGACACTTTCAGCCGTGAAAAAGTAACTCAAACAAGCAAGGCGATTAGTGACCGATTGAGTAACGATGGTTATGCATTCTCTAATGTCAATCCAGTCCCAGAAATTAATAAAGAGAAACATACTGCAGCTTTTACTTTTTTTGTAGACCCAGGTAAGCGCGTCTATGTACGACGTATTAATGTCGTCGGTAATACACGTACCCGTGATGAAGTAATTCGCCGTGAAGTACGTCAATTAGAGTCTGCTTGGTATGCCTCTAATAAAATCGACCGTTCAAAAGAACGTATTGTGCGTACTGACTTTTTCTCAGATGTGAATGTGGAAACGCCAGCAGTACCAGGCACTGCAGATCAGGTTGATTTGAATATCAGTGTGACAGAAAAATCGACAGGTAGTGTGCAGTTTGGTGCGGGCTTATCTAGTAATGAGGGGGTTGTTTTCGGTATCACCGTGAACCAAAATAACTTTTTGGGAACGGGTAATCGTGTCAGTGCGCAAGTGAACACTGGTAAAGTAAATACAACTTATTCACTTTCTTATACTGATCCATATTTCACTCCAGATGGTGTTAGTCGTGGGATTGATGTGTATCGCCGTGATGTTAATACAAGCTCTCTTAATATTGGTACTTACAACACATCATCTTATGGTGGTGGCGTAAGGTTCGGTATTCCTTTAAACGAAAGAGACGGCCTCAATTTTGGCCTTTCAGCTGACTTTACCTCTGTTGATTTGACTGATGAGAGTCCGCAGCAATATAAAGACTTTTGTGAAAAAGCAAGTGGTTGTACTAGTAACTCTCTAGTAACTACGGCTGGATGGACGCATGACTCACGTGACAGTATTATGTTTACGACTAAAGGTGTCTTGCAAAGATTATCAGGTGAGCTTGCGCTTCCAGTGCTTGATTTAGAGTACTATAAAATAGACTACAAGCACGCATGGTTTAAAGAGTTGTTCACAGGTTACACCTTAATGTTAAATGGTGAAATTGGTTATGCTGATTCTTACGGCGACCGTAAATACCCATTCTTTAAAAACTTTTATATGGGTGGTGTGAATACAGTAAGAGGCTATGATAATGGTTCTTTAGGGCCTAGAAGTATTGATGCTGTGACTGGTAATGATTTTGCATTAGGAGGTACTAAGCGCCTGCTGGGTAATGCAGAGTTGTATATTCCAATTCCTGGATTGAAAGAGTCTAAACAATTTAGACTAAGTGCATTTCTTGATGCAGGTAATGTGTTTGGAACAGATGCTTCTTACGACTTTGGTGAATTGCGTTACTCAACAGGTGTTGGTTTGAGCTGGATATCACCGTTTGGCCCTTTAAAGTTAGTCTTTGCTAAACCATTAAATAGCAAGACTGGTGATGATACACAAGCGATTCAGTTTCAGTTAGGTCAACAGTTCTAAAAAGTCCTTTATAAGACAATCCTCTCGAAATATAGTGCTGGTCACTTATTTGATTGGGTGTCTTATGGCATAATGATGCAAATATTCGCTGTACAGGGTTAGGAGAAATTAAGTGAGTCATTTTTTTAAAAGTATATTAGTTGCAAGTTTGATGACATTTGCAATGAGCGCTCAATCAGCAGACTTGAAAGTTGGTTACGTACAAGTAGATAAAATTTTACAAGATGCACCACAAACTGCTGAGAGTGGAAAAAAATTAGAAAAAGAATTTAGCCCACGCTCACAAGAGCTTGATCGTATGGCTAAACAAATTAAAGATTTGGAAACAATCTTAGATAAAGAAGGACTTACGCTTTCAGAGTCTGAGCGTCGCACAAAAGAACGTGATGCGCAAAATATTAAGATTGAGTTTCAACGTAAACAACGTGAATTGCGTGAAGATATAAACTTACGTAAGAATGAAGAGTTAGGATCTTTGCAAGATCGTATTAACAAAGCTGTTCAATCAGTGTCTGAAGCTGAGGGTTACGACTTAGTGGTGTACAGTGGCGTTGCTTACGCGAGCAAGAAAATTGACATTACAGACAAAGTATTAAAAATGTTAGGTAAGAAATAAGTAGTTTGTTTGATAACGTTACATTCTTCGAGTTAAAGCATGAGTCATGAATACTCACTTAACGATATCGTCAGTGCGCTAGGTGGTCATATAGTAGGTGATGGCAATGTGTTAATCAATAGAGTATCTTCTATTGCAAATGCCAAAGCAGGATCCATTAGTTTCTTTAATGATAGCAAGTATCAAAAAGCGCTAGTTGCAAGTGAGGCTAGTGCTTTTATTATGCGTGATGCGCACGTTAACTTAAGTGCGCGGCCTAAGATCATTGTAGATAATCCGTATGCATATTTTGCAAAACTGTCTGCTTTTCTGAATCCGCTAGCAGACATCTCTCAGGGAACACATGAAACTGCGGTCATTCATCCAACTGCTCACATTCCTGACACATGCAGTATAGGACCGATGGTTGTGATTGGTGAGAATGTTACTCTTGGAGAACATGTCGTCATCACTAGTGGTTGCGTGATCGAAAACGATGTATCCATAGCAAGTGGTACACGATTAGAGCCTAATGTTGTGATCAAACACCATTGTGAAATTGGCGAAAACTGCCATTTGTTTTCAGGTGTAGTGATTGGTTCAGATGGCTTTGGTTATGCTGAAGAGTCTGGAGTATGGCTTAAAATTCCGCAAGTTGGGCGTGTCATTATTCAAGCTAATGTAGATATTGGCGCAAACACTACAGTTGATCGTGGCGCTATTGATGACACAATTCTCGAAGAGGGTGTAAAGCTCGACAACTTAATTCAAATAGGACATAACTGTGTAATAGGTGCGCATACAGTCATTGCTGGCTGTGTTGGTGTGGCAGGTAGCGCGCGTATTGGTAAGCACTGCAAGATAGGTGGCGCTGCAATGATACTAGGGCATTTAGAAGTAGCGGATCATGTCACGATTTCACCTGGCAGTATGATTACTCGCTCTTTGCCTGTAGCTGATACATACACTGCATTAATGCCTTTTCAGACACATAAAGCATGGTTAAGTACGGCGGCTAGAATTCGCCATCTAGATGATTTTGCAGATAGAATTAAACAGCTTGAACATGAGATTGCCTTGCTAAAAGCAAAGTAGTTGAATCACACAAAGATTAACAATAGAACTCTTTAAAAGAAGCAAATCGAGATTAATATGACTAATAATGCAACCTCTACTAGCAGTATGGATATTCACGAAATTTTAGAGCACTTGCCACATCGTTATCCATTCGTATTGGTTGATAGAGTGTTATCAATAGAGTTAGGTAAAGAAATAACAGCGATTAAAAACGTCAGCGTGAATGAACCTTACTTCCCTGGACACTTTCCTTATCATCCAGTCATGCCTGGTGTTTTGATTATTGAAGCAATGGCGCAAGCTGCTGCAATATTGTCTTTTAAAACAATGGATACTAAACCTACAGATGATTCCGTGTATTATTTTGCAGGTATTGATAGTGCCCGCTTTAAAAAACCAGTCTCTCCTGGGGATCAAATTGTACTGAATGTTAAAATTGATCGAATCCTTAAAGGTATTTGGAAATACTCAGGTGTTGCCACTGTAGATGGAACTGTTGTCGCTGAAGCGCAAATGATGTGCATATTAAAAGCAATTGAAAAATAAGTAATTTGTCAGCGTCGTACCACGCATAAAGAATAAGTGAAGTTAAAATGCATAATGCAAAAATTCATCCAACAGCACTCATCGATCCTTCAGCAGAGCTTGACTCTAGCGTTGAAGTAGGTGCATTTTCTGTGATTGGGCCGCATGTAAAAATTGATGCTGGTACGAGAGTCGCTAGCCATGTTGCAATTAATGGCCCTACAACTATTGGTAAAAATAACCAAATTTTTCAGTTCTCATCTTTGGGTGAGGCACCTCAGGATAAAAAGTACAAAGGTGAGCCGACTTTATTAGAAATTGGTGACAACAATACTATTCGCGAATTTTGTACTTTTAATCGTGGCACTGTCCAAGATAAAGGTACAACAAAAGTTGGTAACGACAACTGGATTATGGCTTATGTGCACATTGCGCATGATTGCCAAGTTGGTAATCATACAATTTTAGCAAATAACTCATCTCTAGCTGGTCATGTTGATATGTATGACTATGCAATATTAGGTGGCTTCACGTTGGTACATCAATTTTGTAAAATTGGTTCCCATGTAATTACCGCGGTAGGCTCTGTTGTTTTTAAAGACATTCCGCCCTATGTGACAGCCGCTGGATATGATGCTAAACCCCATGGAATTAACTCTGAAGGACTGAAGCGTCGTGGCTTTTCACCTGAAAGTATTTTACAGATTAAGCGTGCCTATAAAACACTCTATCGTAAAGGCTTAACTTTAGAAGAGTCTAAAGTCGAATTAGAAGCTATGTTATCAAAAACACCTGAAATCGGACTTTTGACTGATTTTCTAAATGTATCTACTCGCGGTATTGTCCGTTAATCACACGCTATGGTCAGAATTGGTATCGTGGCTGGAGAAGCCTCAGGTGATTTACTCGGTAGTCACTTAATACAAGCGCTTAAGCAAAAGCGTCCAGATATTGAGTTTGTTGGGGTTGCTGGGCCGAAAATGATTAGCGAAGGGGCTAAATCACTTTTCCCAATAGAGCGGCTGTCTGTACGCGGATATCTTGAGGTGATTAAGCACTTATGGGGGTTACTAAAACTACGTAGAGAGTTGCTGAATCACTTTTTAAGTAATCCTCCAGATCTGTTTATTGGCATCGATGCACCAGACTTTAATTTTTGGTTAGAAAAGAAACTTAAGAGTAAAGGTATTAAAACGATTCATTATGTGAGTCCATCTATTTGGGCATGGCGTAAGAATCGGATCAAAAAGATTAAAAAAGCAGTCACCCAAGTTTTGGCGCTGTTTCCTTTTGAGCCAGCTTTATATAAAGAAAAAGGCGTTCCTGTCGCTTATGTTGGGCATCCATTAGCTGATATGCTACCGATGGAACCTGATGTCGCTGGCGCACGTGAAATCTTAAAAATAGAAACGTCTTCCTTAGTTGTAGCCATGTTGCCGGGCAGTCGACAAAGTGAGGTTGAGCAACATGCGGATTTATTTGTACAAACAGCTAAAAATATTTTCGCACAACAACCTAACGCTATATTTTTAGTACCATTAATTACACGCGAAACACGTCGTATTTTTGAGTTAGCTATATTTAATGAGCCAGAACAACTGCCTATTCAACTATTGTTTGGTCATGCACATGATGCAATGGAGGCTGCAAATGTAGTGATTGTTGCATCTGGAACCGCTACGCTAGAGGCCGCATTACTTAAAAAGCCAATGGTTATTACATACCGAATGTCTAATCTGAGTTGGCAGCTACTCAAACGCATGCGCTTGCAACCATATGTAGGTTTGCCAAACATTTTGGCAGAAAAATTTGTGGTTCCAGAGTTATTACAAGACGATGCAACTCCCGAAAAACTTGCCCAAGCTACGCTTGATCTTATCAATAACAAAGAAATTCTGGCTGAGATAAAAAAAGAGTTTACTAATATTCACTTTCAATTGAAGCAAAATACAGCAGAAAAAGCAGCAATTGCTATACTCTCCCATTTGAAATGAATCAAAATCAGTTAATCTGTGGCGTAGATGAAGCTGGGCGAGGCCCATTGGCTGGTGCTGTTTATGCTGCGGCAGTGATACTTAATCCAGAAAAATCTATTATGGGTTTGGCTGACTCTAAAAAACTCAGTGAAAAAAGACGCGACGCATTAGCGCTTGAAATTAAAGAACATGCTTTTGCATGGGCGATTGCGTACAGCACTGTCGAGGAAATTGACGAGCTTAATATTTTGCAGGCTAGCTTACTCGCGATGAAGCGTGCGGTTGAGTCTGTTCAAGCAAGCTTGGTTGAGATTGCCCCATTAAACTTACTTGTACAGGTGGATGGTAACCAACGGCCAAAAATTAGTTTACCATGTGAAGCCATAGTTAAAGGCGATAGTAAAGTACAAGCGATATCTGCCGCATCTATTTTAGCCAAAACAGCGCGTGATGCTGCCTTGTATGATCTTGATCGGCAATATCCAATGTATGGATTTGCACAGCATAAAGGCTATCCGACGGCTGCACACATTGCACTATTACGTCAGCATGGTGTTTCACCAGTGCACAGGCGTAGCTATGCGCCTGTTAAAGCATTAATTTAAACAACTAAGCCAACAATAAAAATACCGTTGGTTTTTTATGTAGGTCTGGTAAGACTGACGCTTTCCATTCCTTTATGCGTTTAGTCACGATAAATTCATCAGCTAAACTAATATTACATGCAACACATAATCTTGTTTCCCCATTACAGTTACTAATAATATCTTCTAACATGTGCTGGTTACGGTAGGGTGTTTCTATAAACACTTGTGTTTCTTGCTGTTTTGAACGCTTCTCAAGTTCTTTGAGCTGATTAATCCTTGCAGCTTTGTCACTAGGTAAGTAACCCAAGAAAGTAAATCGCTGTCCATTGAGGCCGCTTGCCATCAGGCTGAGTAAAATAGATGAGGGGCCTACTAGTGGTGCTACGCGAATGCCTTTTTGATGCGCCAGTGCTGCAAGTTTTGCACCCGGGTCTGCAATACCCGGGCAACCTGCCTCACTCATCAACCCAACATCTTTTCCTGCGATTAGTGAGTTAAGCAGTGCTGGTAATTCTCTGTCACTGGTATGCTCGTTTAATGTTTTAAATACAAGCTCACGTATAGGCTTGGCATGCTGAATTGCGCCTAGAAAATGGCGTGCGGTTTTTTCATTCTCTACAATAAACTCATCTAGTTGTTGGGCAATCTTTACAACCTCTGTGGGTAACACCTTAGTGATATTATCCTCACCAAGCGTGACCGGAATAAAATATAGGGTCCCTGTCTTTTTGTTAGCCATTAATATTTCACTTGTACACGGTAATTGAGTGTGATTTTACCTTCTGCAGGTACGTCAATTTTCCAAACCGCAGTATTACTAGTCGCTTTTTGGCTAGGATGACTCTCTTTGATGATTTTCCAATCTGCAGGAATCGGCTCCTGTACTGTGACGGAGACGCGCTCTTTTTTTGCATTTTTAATAACAATCTCGTAAGCACTTTCAAACATGCTGCTAGCTTTAGACGGGCGAGGTAATATTTTAAAATCAGACTGTTTTTTATCAGCCGTGACGTCAAATGCTTCGCCAAGTTTTAAGCGTACAGTTTCATTTTTTGGCGTATGGTCAATACGGTCTTCACCTACAAACTGAGCATTACCTTGACTATCTTTTTTGTAAACACGCATAATGCCTTTAGGTAATGGCATACCTAATTTTGCAGCTTCTTTATTATCGAAATCTACAAACACACTTACTTTTAACTTTTGACCTAAGTCACCATAACTTGAGTTGTAGTAGTAGTCTGAGCCACGCAACACTAGCTCTTTGCGAGCCGGCACTTGCGAAGCAGAGAGTAGGGCTACTTGCTTGGTTTGGTTCTCTTCAATGGTAGTTTGACGATCTAAGCTATATAGATGATATTCAAGCAACGACTCTTCAGCCATTGGTGCAACTGCTTCTGCAGCCATGGCCAGCCCTTTTCTCATAGTCATCGCACGAGAGTGATCTTCTTGCACACGGTTAACATCACCAGCTACCAGCTGTAATTTAGAATTCTGATAGCGAGTGCCACTGGTATTGGTCAGGGTTACCCAACCAGATAAGTCAAGGCTGTCTTCTTTAGGACTTAGTTCAGCCACGTAATCCGCTTTCCAGTCTAGACCACCTGTTAGGTAGCTCAACTCAACGGATTGCTCACCGACTGTTTTATTAATAACTTTAGTAATTAAAGTAGGGCGGTCACGCAGATTTTCTGGGACATTGTCATACACAATGCGCCCTGGCACCCCTGTTTCGATACGGTTACCGATTTTCATCACAACGCCATTGTTTGCAGACAATACAGAAGCTTGTTCGCTCGTTTCTATGCCAGTCGCAGGATTTGTGCTAATGACTCGAACCGTTTTACCTACGTATTTTTCGAGTAGCTTCTGTGGGGTAAGTAAGTCGAAATCAAAGTTCTGCTCTAGAGTATCAAAGCTTCCCTTATGGCTAATACTACGCAATAACGCTGTTTCAGGCCTGATTTGTGCACTTACATCACGTAATGCTAAGTGATTAAGACCACTGTTTAATTTAACTTTACGTTGATCTTTGATTAAAGCTAGATTGTTGTTATAAATGGTGACTGCTATAGATTGCTGATCATGTAAGCTACTTGTGATTTCATCTGAGTCTGCGGATAGTACATTAGTTGATAGGACAGAGAGTACACAAAGTACGATAAACTTGTATTGATTAGGCATGACAAACTCCTTCTTGGTGAGAGTGGGTAAATCTGGCAACAGTTAAGAACATTTATTCATTTATATCACTGACACGCCTTCTTGGTTAAGCATATTGATTAAAGCAATCAAAGGTAAGCCAATCAATGCATTGGGATCCTCACCTGTCATTTTTTCGATTATTGCAATGCCCAGTCCTTCTGATTTTGCACTGCCAGCGCAGTGATAAGGCTGTTCTTTTAAAAGATAACTTTCAATTTGCGCATCGGTTAGGTTTCTAAATTGCACAATGTAAGGCACAACGGTCGCTTGCATATGTTTTGTTCTTGCATTGTATAGACATAATGCGCTATGAAAGATAACTTCTCTGCCACGCATTAATCGTAGTTGCTTGGTTGCATTATCATGATTCAATGGCTTACCTAATTGTATGTTATCGAGTGTTGCCACTTGATCGCATCCAATAATAAGAGCATCTGCATGGGTAGCGCCTATCTTTATTGCCTTATCTTTAGCTAGTCTTAAGGCGGTATCTTGGGGCAATTCACCTTCTAGTTGTGTTTCATCAACATCTGGTGAAATGCAATTAAAGGGAATTTGTAAACGTGTTAATAGCTCACGTCTGTAGATTGAAGATGAGGCTAATATCAAATTATTTTGCATGGTCAATAAAGCTAATAAAAAAGCCGACAGTAGATATCCGTCGGCTTGGTTTGTTAATTAATACATTCGTTATTCTGGTTGAATTTCAAGTAAAGATTCATCAGGAGTCACTGTATCACCTTTCACAGCGTGCACGGCAACGACAACGCCGGTAGTCGATGCTTGAATTTCGTTTTCCATTTTCATGGCCTCAATTACCAGTACTCCATCGCCAGCTTTTACCTTGTCGCCAACTTTTACCTTAACAGCAACAATTGTACCTGGCATTGATGTTGTCACATGGCCAGCATGTGATGGACGAGGGCGACCGCTACTTGTATTGTTAGCAAGTTTCTTTTTGCTACCACTACTTGCTGAGCCATCGTTAGAAATCTCAATTTCACTGAGTGTTTCTACAATCACTTCTTCCGCGATACCATCAATCGACACAAAGTAAGGGCGCTGCTCTTCACCTGCATGGCCACTGCCTGTAACGTTAATATGGAATGTTTCACCATGCAAGGTCACTTTAAACTCATTCGGCGCAAATCTTGGACCACTAGATTGAATAGTATTTTTATCTAACAACACTTCAGGCGTTAATGAACCAGCATTGCGCTCTTGTAGATAAGTTTGGCCAATATCTGGGAACATAGCATAAGTCAGCACATCCTCTTCTGATTTAGCAAAACGTTCGGCTTCATTAGTCAGCCTAGCCATTTCTGGCTTTAACAAATCAGCTGGTCTACAGTTTACTACTTCTGCGTCACCAACCGCTTGTTGCTTAATAACTTCATTAACAGCTGCCGGTGCTTTTCCGTATTGCCCGAGGAAGTAGTTTTTAACTTCATTCGTGATTGATTTATAACGCCCGCCAGTCATGACGTTAAGTACAGCTTGCGTGCCTACAATTTGAGAAGTTGGCGTCACCAATGGAGGATAGCCTAAGTCCTCACGTACTCTTGGTATTTCTAGCAATACCTCATCCATTTTATTCAGAGCACCTTGCTCTTTTAATTGGTTAGATAAGTTTGAAATCATGCCCCCAGGAATTTGGTTCACTAAGACTCGGGTATCAACGCCAGTGAATTCACTTTCAAACTGCCAGTATTTCTTACGTACTTCCCTAAAGTAAGCTGTGATCTCTTGTAGCGCACCCAAGTCTAGGCCCGTGTCGTATTCTGTGCCTTGTAATGCAGCTACTAAACTTTCTGTAGAAGAGTGGCTCGCACCTTCACCAAAAGAAGAGTTACATGTATCAATAATGCTTGCACCGGCTTCAATACCTTTTAGCAGGCTCATTGCAGATAAGCCAGAAGTTGCATGGCTGTGTAATTGAATTGGCAGGTTCACTGAGCTACGCAAAGCTTTGACTAAGTCACCTGTACTTTGAGGTGTTAGTAAACCGGCCATGTCTTTAATCGCAATCGTGTCGCAACCCATCGCTTCGAGTTCTTTTGCCAAGCCTACAAAGTAAGTAACATCATGTACTGGGCTAGTTGTATAAGCAATAGCACCTTCGGCATGTTTGCCAAGCTGCTTAACAGCTTCTACAGATGTTTTGATATTACGTAAATCATTCATTGCGTCAAAAATGCGGAAAACATCAACACCATTGTCTGCAGACTTCTGAACAAATGCACGCACAACATCATCTGAGTAGTGACGGTAACCTAGTAAATTTTGACCGCGCAATAACATTTTAATGCGGCTATTTGGAAGTGCTTTACGTAATTTAGCCAAGCGCTCCCAAGGATCTTCCCTGAGAAAGCGTACACATGCATCGAATGTTGCACCACCCCAAGCTTCAAGCGACCAAAAACCGATCGCATCAAGCTTTGCACAAATCGGTAGCATATCGTCAGTACGCATGCGAGTTGCAATAAGCGACTGATGCCCATCGCGTAAAACTAGTTCAGTAACAGATACTTTTGCCATATTTTTAATCTATCAATTCAAAGGTTAAAATTAATTTTTAATACTTGGAAATCTTGTTAAATACCTTCATGCGCAGCAATCACCGCTGAAATCGCTGCCGCAATCAGTTCGGGCGGGATTTCATTAGCATAGTTCGCTAATTCAGGGTGTGCTTCTACAAAACTGGTATTAAACTCTGCAGCCCTAAACTCAGGATGCTTAAGAATCTCTTGGTAATAAGGAATAGTGGTTTTGACACCATAAATAATCATATCGTCTAGCGCTCGACGACCACGTTCAATAACACCTTCCCATGTGAGTGCCCATACTGTCAGTTTTGCACACATAGAGTCATAGTATGGCGGTATCACATAACCGCTAAATATCGCTGCATCCATACGCACACCAGGGCCGCCTGGCGCATAATACCTTGTAATTTTACCAAAACTTGGCAGGAATCCATTTTTTGGATCTTCCGCATTAATGCGGAACTCCATTGCGTAACCCCTAAAGGACACGTCTTTTTGTTTGTACTGCAAAGGCAAGCCATAAGCAACACGAATTTGCTCCTGAACAATATCAATACCTGTGATCGTTTCCGTCACAGTATGTTCCACTTGCAAGCGTGTATTCATTTCCATGAAATAGAAGGTATTGTCAGAATCAAGCAGAAACTCAACAGTGCCTGCATTTTCGTATCCAACTGCCTTAGCTGCTTTTACTGCCAATCCACCAATATATTCACGCTGCGCTTGAGAGAGTTGAGGTGATGGTGCAATTTCAATTAATTTTTGGTTACGGCGCTGTATTGAGCAGTCACGTTCAAATAAATGAATGGCGTTGCCTTGTGAGTCAGCCAACACTTGAACTTCAATATGACGCGGGGAAACTACGCACTTTTCAATAAACACCTCAGGTTTACCAAAAGCTTTACTTGCCTCACTAATCACCCGATCGTAATTACCTAATAATTCTTTTTCACTATCACAGCGACGAATACCACGACCACCACCACCATTCGTTGCTTTAAGCATAATTGGATAACCAATTTTATTGGCTAGCGTAACCGCTTCTTCAAGGTCTTTTAAATTGCCATTGCTACCAGGTGTGCATGGAATGCCAGCCTTGGTCATTGCGTTACGTGCTTGAATCTTGTCACCCATTTGACGAATTACATCAGCGTTTGGGCCAATAAATTTAACGCCACGACGTTCACAAATCTCAGCTAATTCTGGGTTTTCTGACAAAAATCCATAGCCAGGATGTAATGCATCACAGCCCGCAGCAACGGCTAGATTCACAATATTATGTGCATTGAGGTAGCCTGCAACAGGGTCTGCACCAATATGATATGCTTCATCTGCTTTTTTAACATGTAAAGCTTGGCGGTCTGCATCTGTATAAATCGCAACTGATTTGATGCCCATTTCAGAGCATGCGCGCACAATACGCACTGCAATTTCACCGCGGTTAGCAACTAGAATTTTTTTGAACACGTAGGTAAGCCTTAATTTTATTAAATAACGTTACAAAATCGATGCAATTGTAACATGGGAGCCTTGATTGCTAAATCCCTAGCGCAAATTTTAGCGCCGAATTAAGCGCTAAAAGTGATTTTCATTGTCTTTAGATCTTTATACTGGTTAAAGCCTTGTCAAATTTTATATGGATTTATTCTGACGAGTTGTAAATGCAGATGCTCTGAGCGCTTGATATCCGCTGTTTAATTGCGCTCGATACTATAATAGTTAACATCTATTGCAAATTATCTAGGATAATTTTACAAACTTTAATCTTACTCATTAACTCAAGAACAGAAATATGACTAATCAAACCTTTATAATTGACAACCTTGCTTTTGCAGCACGTGGTGAGCGCTTGGAGGTTAGTCTTCCGCTAACGGATTTCCCTAGATTGAGTGAGCTAATTGAGTCTCAGTTTGCAGAGGCCGGTGCGATTAAAAAGCATGCCGATGTTGCTAGCGATAATGAAGAGAGGCATGTGAGCTTTACTTTAACTGGTGAGAAAAATGTACTGGGTCAGTGTTATTTGCACTTGGCGTTAAATGCAAGCCTAATCACCTCTTGTCAGCGTTGCTTATCACCTATGCCTTTAAGTCTTGCACTCAACTTTCACTATTTAGTCAGTGATGTAGAGGCTAGTCCGCTGGATGATGTAGAAGCGTCAATTGGTGATGATTTTGATCTGCAAGAAGCGAGTCAGGAAATGGATGTGAAACTGCTTGTCGAAGATGAGGTGATACTGGCACTACCAATAGCACCTGTCCACGACAATGACTGCGCTCCAGTCACAATGCAAAGTGGTGAGAAACCTAATCCATTTGCCGCATTAAAGGGTTTAATTAAATCGTAAAATATACATTATTGGCTGACAAAACTTATGTTTTGTATTATCATTACGGGTTAGTTATTTAGTGTAATCTTAAATTAGTGATGCGTTATTCATTTTATTGCATCGATTTACAAGTAATTGAGATGATGTTTTAATCATTTTATTGGAGTTTATTATGGCAGTTCAGCAAAACAAAAAGACACCTTCAAAGCGCGGTATGCACCGTTCGCACGACTTTTTGACAAATCCACCATTAGCAGTTGAGCCAACTACAGGCGAGACACACTTGCGTCACCATATTAGTCCTAATGGCTACTACCGTGGCCGTAAAGTATTGCCATCAAAAGGCGAGTAATTTTACTCGGCTAACAATCTCACTAACAATGTTGGTTTAGATTGATTTCTTAGGCAGTACAGGAAACATAACGCCGCTCCATTTGTTTGGAGCGGCGTTATGTTTTAATGGTTTAGCCATATTAATCTTGTTGTCAAATCGGCAACATATGTCAATTAAAACCTTACTATTTAAGTCGAGAAAAAAGTAATGGATATTACAATTGCAATTGACGCAATGGGTGGTGATCATGGCCCCCACGTCACAGTGCCAGCAGCATTAAGAGCATTGGATTCAGATCCTCAGCTAAATGTTGTGCTGGTCGGATTGACTGATGCAATTGAAGCTGAACTCAAAGCACATAAAGCAGCAGTTAACCCTCGTTTGCGCATTCATCATGCAACAGAAGTTGTCACCATGGATGAATCTCCACAAAGTGCGCTAAAAAATAAGAAAGACTCGTCTATGCGAGTTGCCATTAATTTAGTGAAAAGTGGTGAAGCTAATGCGTGCGTGAGTGCCGGTAACACAGGTGCACTCATGGCAACAGCTCGTTTTGTATTAAAAACTTTACCAGGTATTGATCGTCCAGCAATCGCTTCGGCGTTACCTAGTGAAAAGGGTAACACCTATATGCTAGATTTAGGTGCAAATGCTGATTGTACCGCTGAGCATCTTTATCAGTTTGCAATTATGGGAGCAATGCTGGTAAGTTGCGTAGAGCATAAAGAGCGTCCGACGGTAGGCTTACTCAATATCGGCTCAGAAGACATTAAAGGTAATGAGGTTGCTAAGCAGGCAGGTGAGTTACTTAAAGCAAGTCACTTAAACTTTTATGGCAATGTTGAAGGTGATGATATCTTTAAGGGCACTACAGATTTAGTGGTTTGTGATGGATTTGTTGGTAACGTATCATTAAAAACCACGGAAGGCCTAGCTCACATGATGGGTAAGTTCTTAACTCAAGAGTTCAAAAAAAGCTGGTTGACTAAACTAATGGCGCTTTGCGCGATGCCTGTACTCAAAGCTTTTAAAAAGCGCTTAGATCCACGTCGTTACAATGGTGCAAGCTTCTTAGGCTTGCGCGGCATTGTGGTAAAGAGTCATGGTGGCGCAGATCAAGTTGCCTTTTTCTCAGCAATTCATGTAGCGATAGAAGAGGCTCGTAGTGGGGTGTTGCGCCGCATTACAGAGCAGCTGGAAATTGAACATTTACAACCGAGTGCTGCTGTAAAAGGCTCGGCTGTAAAACACTCTCAGGATATGCAATGATATTTTCTCGTATAGCAGGTACCGGTAGTTATTTGCCAACCAAAGTGCTTACCAATGCTGATTTAGAGCGTATGGTAGATACCACCGATGAATGGATTTTTACACGCACTGGCATCCGTGAGCGCCACATTGCCGCAAAAGATGAGTTTACAAGTGACTTGGCGTTTCAAGCAGCGAAAAATGCGATAGCAAGTGCTGGAGTTACTGCAAGCGATATTGACCTAATTATTGTTGCAACTACCACACCAGATAAGGTCTTTCCAAGTGTAGCTACGATGGTGCAAAAGAAATTAGATATTTCTGGATGCCCCGCATTTGATATTCAAGCCGTTTGCAGTGGCTTTGTTTACGCGCTTGCAACCGCTGATAATTTCATTAAAGCTGGTGGTGTTAAATGTGCGTTAGTGATTGGTGCCGAAACGTTCTCGCGCATCACTGATTATACGGATCGTGGCAATTGTATTCTTTGGGGTGATGGAGCTGGAGCTGTGATTTTACAGGCATCTAACGAGCAGGGTGTTATCTCTACGCATTTACATGCGGATGGAAGATACGAAAACATGCTCCATGTACCGCGTAATGAAGATAAGCCTGATACTGTCGTAATGGAAGGAAATTCCGTATTTAAAATGGCAGTCAATACTTTGGATCAGATTGTTGATGAGACACTTGCTGCGAATAATATGCAAAAGTCTGATATCGACTGGCTAGTGCCACATCAAGCTAATATTCGTATATTACAGGCGACTGCTAAAAAGTTAGACATGAGTATGGATCGTGTAGTGGTGACTGTAGATAAGCACGGTAATACCTCAGCAGCTTCTATTCCTTTAGCACTAGATACAGCAGTAAAAGATGGTCGCATCAAGCGCGGAGACGTGATACTGATGGAAGCTTTTGGTGGAGGATTCACCTGGGGCTCTGCACTAATTAAGTACTAATATTCAATTAACTATATAGATAATATAAAGTAATTTATGAAAAAAACAGCATTCTTTTTTCCAGGCCAAGGCTCACAGTCAGTAGGTATGATGAGCGGTTTTGGTGATAATAAAATTATCCGTGATACATTCCAGGAAGCATCCGATGTTTTAGGTGTGGATTTTTGGGCAATGGCAACTGAAGCCAATGAGCTGATTAACGATACCACTAACACTCAGCCTATTATGCTTACAGCAGGTGTAGCTGCATGGCGTGCATGGCAGGCTGTATCAGATCAAATGCCATCAGTAGTAGCGGGGCATAGCTTGGGTGAGTACACGGCATTAGTAGCCGCTGGCGTGCTGTCATTTAAAGATGCATTGCCGCTAGTAAGATATCGCGCAGAAGTGATGCAAAGCGCTGTTCCTGCAGGCGTCGGTGCAATGGCTGCAATTTTAGGGCTAGATGATGATGCTGTGCGTGCCGTTTGTTCTGAAGCTGCACAAGGCGACGTACTGGAAGCGGTTAACCTAAACTCACCAGGACAAGTTGTGATTGCAGGTAACAAAGCCGCCGTAGAGCGCGGCATGGAGGTCGCTAAAGCTAAAGGCGCCAAGCGTGCACTAGCTTTACCAGTAAGTGTACCGTCTCACTGTGCGCTAATGCGCCCGGCCGCACTTAGACTGGCTGACTATTTAGCGAGTGTGACGATTAACGCACCGCAAATTCCCGTAGTACACAATGCCGATGTTGTGGCTTACAATGATGGTGATAAAATAAAAGACGCGTTGGTGCGTCAGTTGTATAGCCCAGTACGCTGGGTTGAAACCGTGCAGTATATCGCAGCACAAGGCATTACACAATCAGCAGAGTGTGGTCCTGGCAAAGTGTTGGCTGGGCTAACTAAACGCATCGTTACCGAATTGCCATGCGTTGCTTTAACAAGTAACGACGCATTAATTGAATTCAAAAATACACTTTAAAAAATTATAAGAGGTCGCTTATGTTAGCTGGTCAAATTGCATTAGTCACAGGCGCAAGCCGCGGCATTGGTGCTGCTATTGCTTTAGAGTTGGGTAAGCAAGGCGCAATCGTCATCGGTACCGCAACTTCAGAGAAAGGTGCGTCAGCCATTAGTGAGACATTAACTGCTGCCGGTATTCAAGGCGAGGGAATGTCTTTAGATGTGAATGATGCAGCGCAAGTGGAGGCCACGTTAAAAGCGGTTGGCGAAAAATATGGTGATGTGAGCGTACTTGTTAACAATGCCGGCATTACGCGCGACACTTTACTTATGCGCATGAAAGATGATGACTGGGATGCGGTTATCAGCACCAATTTAACTTCTGTATTTCGCATGAGTCAGGCAGTGTTGCGCCCAATGATGAAGGCGCGCGTAGGGCGTATTATTAGCATTTCATCTGTGGTTGGTCACATGGGTAATGCCGGTCAAACTAACTATGCTGCGGCCAAAGCAGGCATGACTGGCTTTACGAAATCATTAGCGGCAGAGGTTGGAAGTCGTGGAATTACTGTAAACTGTGTGGCGCCAGGTTTTATTGAAACGGATATGACAGCAGAGCTATCTGAGGATATCACCAATAAAATGCTTGCACGCATTCCATTAGGGAGATTAGGCTCAGTAAAAGAAATTGCAGCAACTGTTGCGTTCCTGGCTTCACCTAGTGCAGCTTATATTACTGGCGAAACAATCCATGTAAATGGTGGGATGTTAATGGTTTAATGATCTTTTTATATAAAGACGCCAGTAGATTTGCTACTATTAATTAAGTTTTTTGTATTATCGTTGAGTTTTGGTAGAATGCTGCCTTAGCTGAACTATTTTTTATATTTAAGCTATTTTTTATATTAAGGGGTATTTAGATGTCTGACATCGAACAACGTGTTAAAAAAATTGTTGCTGAACAACTAGGTGCAAATGAAGCTGATGTTAAAAATGCATCATCATTTGTAGATGACTTAGGTGCTGATTCACTTGATACAGTGGAGTTGGTAATGGCGCTAGAAGAAGAGTTTGACTGCGAAATTCCTGATGAAGAAGCAGAAAAAATCACTACAGTTCAATTAGCGATTGATTACATCAATACTAACCTCAAATAAATTCACAATTAGGCAGTTTGCTCATTCCGAGCTTGCTGCCTTTTGCCTTTTTGTTTCCTAAACCTCGTCTTAAAACGCTTTTTTAAAAGTGGCCTTATACTTCAATGGATAAGTGACTTCGGAAGACGCAGGTAATATAGAAACCGAGATAGTCCTTGTTGTAAAGTGTGGCCGTGGCTGGTTGGCGGCTAATGTAATACACATAGTAAAGAATTCTTAGAGGTATCCTGTATGTCTAAACGTAGAGTTGTAGTAACTGGTCTTGGTGTTGTTTCGCCTGTTGGTATTGGTGTTAAAACTGCTTGGGATAATTTAGTTGCCGGTAAATCTGGCATTACGCAAATTACTAAGTTTGACGCGAGTGCATTTTCATCAACCGTCGCAGGTGAGGTGAAAAATTTCAACCCTGAAGACTTTATCACTGCAAAAGATGCGAGACGTATGGATACTTTCATTCAATACGGCCTCGCTGCCGCTATTGAGGCAGTTAAAGACTCGGGCATAGTTGCTACCGAAGAAAATGCTGAACGTATTGGTGTTTCAATAGGCTCTGGCATTGGTGGTATGCAACTTATTGAAGACACTGATGTGCTTTACAAAGAGTCTGGACCGCGCAAAATATCGCCATTTTTCATCCCAGGTACTATCATTAACATGATTTCAGGCAATCTGAGTATCATGTTTGGCTTTAAAGGCCCTAACGTTTCTATCGTCACTGCATGTACTACTGGTACGCATTCGATTGGTGATGCTTCACGTATGATTGAGTACGGTGATGCAGATGTAATGATTGCTGGTGGTGCAGAAGCTGCAATCACACGTTTAAGCGTAGGTGGTTTTGCCGCTGCACGCGCACTTTCAACACGAAATGATGATCCTGCAACTGCAAGTCGCCCTTGGGATAAGGATCGTGATGGTTTTGTCATTGGTGAGGGTGCCGGCGTCATGGTGCTGGAAGAGTACGAGCATGCGAAAAAACGCGGCGCGAAAATTTATGCAGAGCTAAGCGGTTATGGTATGAGTGCGGATGCTTATCATATGACGGCCCCAAATATGGACGGTCCACGCCGTTCTATGCGCAATGCAATGCAGAACGCAGGAATTAACCCAGATGCCGTGCAGTATGTAAACGCGCACGGCACATCAACACCACTTGGTGATACTAATGAAACTAACGCAATTAAAGCTGCATTCGGTGACCATGCTTACAAGTTTGTAGTGAACTCGACTAAATCGATGACAGGTCATTTACTTGGCGGCGCTGGTGGTTTGGAGTCCGTGTTTACCGTACTCGCAATCCATCATCAGTTATCTCCACCTACTATTAACATTTTTAACCAAGATCCAGATTGCGATTTAGATTATTGTGCGAACACTGCACGTGATATGAAGATTGAATACGCACTGAAAAACAACTTTGGCTTTGGTGGAACCAACGGTAGTTTGGTGTTTAAAAAAGTGTAACTTTCTATTAACTTGCTGATATCTAAGCCCGCATTGGTGATCACTGCGGGCTTTTTATTCACTGTTTTAGGTAGTGTATTTATGGCCCGTATGGTTTAATTACAACTTATGATCCATCAGCACACATCTTTAATAAACGGCAGTTTTGATCAAGTAATCTCAGCTGCAGACCGTGGCTTTACCTACGGTGACGGTGTATTTAGGACCATGAAAATTAGAGATGGTCAACCAATTAGCTGGCCTTTTCATTATCAAAAATTAGTGGCGGATTGTGCTGTGATTGGGATTGTTTGCCCGAGTGCAGAGTTGTTAATGTCTGATATTCAGCAACTATTTCCGATAGAAGAATTTGATAATGGCGAAGTCTCTGTTGCTAAAATCATTATTACTAGAGGTGAGGGTGAGCGCGGCTATGCGCCACCTGCAGTCACCATTCCGACCCGCGTATTGATTAAATCATCCATGCCGACTTATCTGGATGCCCACTATTTAAGTGGTGTACGTCTGCATTTGTGTGACACTCGTTTAGCCTTACAACCAAAACTTGCTGGCATTAAACATCTTAACCGCCTGGAAAATATATTGGCGCGTATGGAGTGGCGTGAGGAATCTATTTTTGATGGTCTCATGATGGATATGCAAAGCAATGTGATTGAATGCACAATGAGTAATATTTTTGCCCGTGTAGGTAGCCATTTATACACGCCAGATTTAAGCCAGTGCGGTGTTGCTGGTATCACTAGGCAAAGAATACTTGGTTTAGAAAGCCTACTCGGTTTGAATTGCAGCGAAGTAACAATAACATTGCCGGAGCTATTGAGTGCAGACGAGGTGATTGTCTGTAATAGCCTATATGGCGCATTTCAGGTAACGGCAATAGGTAATCAAACATGGGAGCAGCAATCGTTGGCTTCTACAATTAGAAATATACTGACTCATGGTTAAACGCATTAAAAAATGGCTTCTGATCTGCTTAATTGCTGCTTTATTGATGGTCGGCTGGTTGGTGTACTACGCTATTGCTCCTTTAAAGTTGCAACCTAGTAGCCAGGAGGTTGTGATTGCGCCAAATAGCGGGCTCCGAAGTATTGCGAACCAGTTGGTAGCACAAGGCGTATTACGTGAGCCATGGCGATTTGTGTTGATTGCCAAGCTTTTAAATAAAGAACAATATTTACAAGCGGGTAGTTACACCTTAAATAAAAATATTTCACCTTATCAACTGTTACTCTCGCTCAATTACGGCAAGGCTACACAAGGAAGCGTCACTTTTATTGAAGGACGTACGTTTGCGCAGATGCGCGAGAAGCTGGCAAATAATGATGCAGTAAAGCAAACTATTACCAGCTTATCTGACCGTGAGATTATGCAATTACTTGGCTCGACATACAATGCGCCAGAGGGGCTATTTTTCCCTGATACTTTTTATTTCAATCGCCATACGACAGATATAGCATTATTGAAAATCAGTTACGATGCGATGCAGGCTAAGCTTGATAAAGCATGGCAAAACCGAGAAGAAAATTTACCGTATAAAAATAGCTATGAGGCTTTGATTATGGCTTCAATTGTTGAAAAAGAGACAGGTAAAGCCAGTGAGCGTCCAATGATTGCTGGTGTTTTTATCAACAGAATGCGTTTTGGCATGCGATTACAGACTGATCCAACGGTTATTTATGGAATGGGCTTACAATTTAACGGCAACATCAGAAAAAAAGATCTATTAACGGATACGCCCTATAACACTTATACAAGAAGCGGCTTACCACCAACACCAATCGCAATGCCTGGTATCGCTGCAATTGAAGCCGCTTTGCACCCAGCTAAAACCAAAGCACTTTATTTTGTAGGCAAAGGTGATGGTAGCCATGCTTTTTCTAATGACCTGAATGAACATAACCGTGCAGTAGTGCGTTATCAGTTGAAAAAATAAAAATATGAATGCTAAGTTTATTACCCTAGAAGGGATGGATGGTGCGGGTAAAAGCACACATATCTCTAGTATTATTGAGTTACTGAGTGCTCGTGGCGTAGAAGTTGTTTCAACGCGTGAGCCAGGCGGTACTGAGCTAGGTGAACGCCTGAGAGAGCTACTGCTGCATGAGGCTATGCATCCAGAAACTGAAACTTTGTTAATGTTTGCAGCTAGGCGTGAGCATATTGCTCAGGTGATTAAGCCTGCGTTAGCGCGCGGAGCTTGCGTACTGTCTGATCGCTTCACAGATGCAACCTATGCTTACCAGTGTGGCGCTAAAGGCGTAGACGCTTCAAAAATTGAGCTTTTGGAACACTGGGTGCAAGATAGCTTGCAACCTGATATGACATTGCTATTTGATGTACCTGTTGAAGTCAGCATGCAACGGTTGTCAGCTGCACGTACGCCAGATAAGTTTGAAAGAGAGTCAGCTGATTTCTTCACACGCATTCGCAATGCCTATTTGCAGCGCGCACAGCAAAACCCAGCAAGATTCAGAGTCATTGATAGTAATCAACCGCTAGCAGAAGTTGCGAAGTCTGTGGCGGAAGCGATAGCCTCTTTATGAATGATGCTCAGATCTTCCCATGGCAATCCCAGATATGGGAGCGTTTAGTACATGATAGTCAACGCTTGCCTCATGCTATTCTGCTACATGGGAGGGCAGGCATTGGTAAGTACAATTTCGCATGCAGTTTTAGTCAAGCGCTATTGTGTTTAAATAAAATGCCAAATGGAGGTGCATGTAAAACATGTGCTAGCTGTCACTGGTTTAATGATGATAGTCACCCTGACTTTCGTTTGCTGACCCCAGAACAAGATGCTGAATCTGATGATACCGTATCTAGTAAAAAAACTAAGAAAAAAACACAAATTTCCGTGTCGCAGATTCGAGATTTAAGTGATTTTTTAAGCTTATCAAGTCATCAAAGTAGTGGTATGCGTATTGTTTTAATCCATCCTGCTGAAGCATTAAATGTCGCCTCTGCAAATGCATTACTTAAAATGCTAGAAGAACCTGCCTCTGGTGTGATTTTTATTTTAGTAGCTCATCAATTGCAGCGACTATTACCGACCATTATTAGTCGGTGCCAGAAAATAAACATGCCTGTGCCAAATGAGGAGCAATCACTCGGGTGGTTGGAGGAGCAGGGCGTAAAAAATGCAAAACAACAATTAGCCTATCTAGAGGGATCACCAATTAAAGTACTTTCTGAACAAATGCAATTTGATCAACTGTCTGAAATTTGGAAGCATCTTGCGCTTGGCCCAAAACTGGAACCATATGTGCTAGCACCTTTGTTAATTGCCAATTCAGCTGAAACTGGTGTGATTGCGATTCAAAAATGGATATATGATATGGTTGCTATTAAGTTGGGACAGCAGGTTCGCTATCATTTGCAGTACATCAGCGCTTTGCAAGCTTTGGCGGACAAGGTAAACTTAAGCAGGTTATTCGATATGTATAAAAGAATGAACGAGTTAAGGAAATTAGCCTCACATCCATTGAATCATGAGTTACAGATGGAAGGCCTTCTACTTGAGTACACCAAAATTTTTTAGTTTCAATTTGTTTTGTTAGGTAAATAAAACAAATCATTAAGCAGAGTCCTTCAAAAGAGTTTAATTATGGCTGAAGATATACAAGACGAAATTAAAAATGCCAACACTGTTGCGCCTAAACCAGGTGTTTTGTCACTGGCAATCAAGGAAAAGGCGGCCCTATATGCAGCATACATGCCCTTCTTAGTGGGCGGCGGCTTGTTTATTCCAACAACGAAATCATTTCAAATGGGCGAAGAAGTATTTATGTTACTTAGCTTAATTGATGACCCTGTCAAACTGAAGGTGGTTGGCAACGTCGTTTGGATTACGCCTAATACTCAAGGAAATAAACCACAGGGTATTGGTGTGCAGTTTAATGAAAAAAGCGGTGGCTTAGAAGCTCGCACTAAAATAGAGGGACTTTTAGGTAACGCGCTTAAATCATTACGTGCTACTCATACGATTTAGTTGAAAACCATGCTTGTTGATTCTCATTGCCATCTTAATTTTCCAGAGCTACTAGCTAACCTCCCTGCCATTAAACAGGCTATGCAGGATAATCAGGTAGGGCATGCCTTATGTATTTCGGTGACTTTACCTGATTTTCCTCAAGTGTTGGCACTCGCTGAGGAAAATGAAAATTTTTATGCTTCTGTGGGTGTTCATCCCGATTATGAGGACATTCAGGAGCCTACCGTCGATGAGTTAATCAAACTTGCCAATCACCCTAAAGTGATTGCCATCGGTGAAACAGGTTTAGATTACTTTAGACTGACAGGTGACCTAGAATGGCAGCGTACACGTTTCCGTACGCATATACGCGCTGCGATTGCCACTGGTAAGCCGTTGGTGATTCATACACGAAACTCACCAGAAGATACCTTGCGTATTATGCGAGAAGAAAACGCACAGCAAGTGGGTGGCGTGATGCATTGTTTTACAGAAAGCTTGGACGTTGCATTAGAGGCGATTGCGTTAGGATTTTATATTTCATTCTCTGGCATCATCACCTTCAAAAATGCACAGACCATTAAAGAAGTGGCTAAGCATGTGCCATTAGATCGAATTCTGGTAGAAACTGACTCACCTTATTTAGCGCCAACGCCTTATCGTGGAAAGACAAACCAGCCGAGCTATGTCAAGCATGTGGCTGAGGAGGTTGCTAATCTACGAGGTATTTCTTTTGATGAACTTGCTGCAGCTACGACGGAGAATTTCTTCCGCTTGTTTAAGCATGCTAAGCACTAATTTGTCTAAATTTCTGTGCATAATGAAATTGTAGACGCAGACATCACAGATAAAGGTTGTCAATGCAATTAACAATGTTAGGGGTAGGTTCAAGTGCTGGTACGCCAATGATTGGCTGCCAATGCAATACTTGCGTCTCTACAGATAAACGTAACCATAGAACGCGTTGCTCAAGTGCTATCACGTTGGATAATGGCAACGTGATTCTTATCGATACAGGGCCAGATTTGCGTCATCAAGCTTTGAGAGAAGGTTTGATGAATGTGAATGCCGTGCTTTACACACATACACACGCTGATCATTTACATGGTATTGATGATTTGCGCGCTTACTGTCAAAAACAGCGCTGTCAAATTCCGCTATATGGCAGTCCTGATGCAATGCGACATATCGCAGATAAGTTTGGCTATACGTTGCGTGAAGCTGGTGATTTTTGGGATTTACCCATTCTGAAAGTAAATCCAGTTGTTGCACCTTTCACATTATTTAACCAAGTCATCACACCGATTCCAATCAAGCATGGACATAGTGATATATATGGCTACCGGATTGGTAACTTAGTATATTTAACCGATGTATCTGCTATACCTGATACATCGATGGCACTTTTGAAAGATGTTGATGTTTTGTTATTAGATTGTTTGCGTGTTACCCCACACTATAGCCACATCAATGTGGAACAAAGCCTTGCTTTCCTTAGTCAGATAGGGGCGAAAGCAACGTACTTGATTCATATGACGCATGAGTTGGAATACACTGCACTCAGTGCACAGCTTCCTGATAATGTGTTTGTTGGCTACGATGGATTAAAAATTACGATTTAGTAGTAAACCAATTAATCAGTGAGACGTTTGTTAAAGCACCGATAAATGAGATAATAAAGCGTTAATTATGGAGATAGATATGCAATTTAGTATTAAGAAATTATTGTTAACCGTCGCGATGGCTTCTTTTTTGGCCACCTCAATGTCAGTGACGCATGCTGCGCCTCCTAAAACATACACTGAGAATGAGTTTTTGAATACATTTAGCGGAAAAACTAAAAAAGTAATCACCGATAAGTTAGGCGTACCTTTTAAAAAGGAAATGTCAGTTAAGCCATCTGGTGCTAATACAGTAATGCTCAAGGCTGGTGCCGATGAAAGTAAATCTAAACCAGTTAAAGTTGAAATGTGGTACTACAAAAACATCGTGAAATATGACCCAAAACGTACTTACAAAGAAACTGAAATTACATTTGTAAATGACAGAGCAATGAACATTGCGTTCTTTAACAATCGTTAATTCCCAAATAGCTGATACCTAAATAGCTGATAGAAGCATAGCTTTGTAGATCGCATAAGTTATGCTTCTTGATGGCTATCCATTTAAAACCTTATTCTATTCTCACCATCCAACCATTAGTCTAGATGAGACTGTTGGTTTAAATTCTCTTTAGCTTAACGACAGTCTTTGGTTTAAAACTACACGACTTGGTTTAATAAGACACTTAATTTGCGTATTTTTGCGATATTATTGATGTGTGAATAGACTTTTATTGCTTCATGTTGTGTCTATCGTCATTGATATCATTTGCTAACCTAGTGTGGAGGTGAAGCCAAATATGAACAATTCGCTATCAATTAAAGGTATTTTATTTGATCTAGATGGTGTGCTTTATACTGGCACCAGCCCCATAGAAGGGGCAGTTGATACAATCAAAGCAATACGCACTAGTGGTATTCCTTGCCGTTTTGTTACTAACACCAGCACATTATCATTAGCTACGTTACACAAAAAAATCAATGCCTTGGGCTTTGATATCCCTGCAAATGAGCTCATCAGTGCGCCTCAGGCTACCTTGCTTTATTTAAGGAAGCAACATCACCCTGTATGCCGTTTATTATTAGCCGAAGATGTTAAACAAGACTTTAATGAGTTTCCACAATCAGAGGCTAACCCCGACTATATTGTGATTGGCGATATTGGTAATGCTTGGACTTATGCGTTACTGAATGACGTTTTTAATGCGCTGATGAATGGCGCTAAGTTAATCACCATTCATAAAAATAAATTTTGGCAAACCGAACAAGGGCTACAAATGGACATAGGTGGTTTTGTTAAGGCGCTGGAGTATGCAAGCGGAGTTAATTCAATGGTTATTGGTAAGCCATCTTCTGACTTTTTTCGAATTGCACTTGATGATATGGGTCTTATGCCTTCTGATGTGATGATGGTAGGTGATGATATTGATGTAGATGTGGGCGGTGGACAACAAGTTGGCCTAAAAGGGGTTTTAGTAAAAACAGGGAAATACCGCCAGAGTTATGCTGATGCATCGACCATTAAACCAGATCTCACCATAGATTCAATTGCAAACTTATTAGGAGTAATAGGGTTCTAAGATTGAGTATTTAAAGATTTTTCTATGTATGTGTCATCAATAATTCAACCATTCAATGTGGAGTTTAATATGAACAACGATACTTTCAATATGAGCATTCGCCAGTTTTTGAAAATGGTGGGTATTAATTCCCAGAGAGAAATTGAGCAGGCTGTGGCGCAAGCATGCGCCAAGCGTGAACTACATGGTAACGAGAAATTGCCAGTAAAAATGATCCTTGGAATAGGCGCGTTGAACCTTAATGTTAGCTTTGATGGTGTGGTTGAATTAGATTAATATAATCAATAAGATAATTGTTAAAGTTAAGTAATCACATTGAATTTTTTGCTTAATAATTTTAGCTAAGCGTTGGTTTATGTAGTGATCTGATTATCGACTAGGGTATTTACTTTAGATGCCATGATAAAGTCATTTTCATGCAGTCCGTTAATTTTATGAGTCTGGAAGACAACGCTACAATATCCCCAACCAATAGTAATGTCTGGGTGATGTCCTTCTTTTTCACAAAGATTTCCAACTTGCTGCGCTAGTGCTAAGGCATCAATAAAGTTTTTAAATTTAAATGTTTTCTTGATTTTTGTTGCATCGTCTCGTAGCTCCCACCCTGGCGCTAAAGGTAGGTACTTATTAGCAACTTCACTAGTCATTGGTGAAACCCCACCTTGGCATGGTGTACATTGCTTATTGGTCAAGTCTAGTTGGTTCATGAAAAAATTTCCTTTTCTTTTTTTAATTTGCACAGTGATATGACAATCATTAACTAAATTAGTTGTTTTATATTCGGAATAGCCAAATTGAACTTAAGTTGGATTTAATAAGTCACATTTTGTGTGGCAGTAATTTACAGTGTTGTTTATATCTGCTAAATCACCGCCAAATAGTTGATTTAGGCACTACTTAGAGCGGTCTAGACAATCAAGTGGTGGTATTTATATGACTACTACCCAACAGTTAAACGAGCTAATTAACCGTGAGTATCAACACGGTTTTTACACTCAGCTAGAGGCTGACACAATCCCCCTTGGTCTGAATGAAAGTACTATCAGGCTTATTTCTGCTAAAAAAAACGAACCAGCATTTATGCTGGAGTGGCGTTTAAAAGCTTATCAGCATTGGTTAACACTTTCTGAGCCACGATGGGCTAATCTGGATTGGTCACCTATTGATTATCAAAATGCTTACTATTATTCTGCACCTAAATCAGAGAAAAATGGTCCGCGCGATTTATCAGAGATTGATCCTGAACTATTACGCACATACGAAAAGTTAGGGATTCCATTAAAAGAGCAGAAAATGTTGGCTGGTGTGGCGGTTGATGCTGTATTTGATAGTGTTTCTGTTGCAACGACCTTTAAACAAAATCTATCCACGCTTGGTATTATTTTTTGTCCGTTTTCAGAGGCAGTACAAAAGTACCCTGACTTAGTAAAACAATATCTTGGCTCAGTGGTGCCATACACCGATAATTTCTTTGCAAGCCTCAACGCTGCTGTATTTAGTGATGGGTCATTTTGCTACATTCCGCCTGGTGTACATTGCCCAATGGAGCTTTCTACTTACTTTAGGATTAATGCAAAGAATACTGGTCAATTTGAGCGTACGCTTATTATTGCCGACAAAGATGCTTACGTGAGTTATTTAGAAGGCTGTACTGCGCCAATGAGAGATGAGCATCAATTACACGCAGCGGTGGTAGAGCTCATTGCATTGGAAGGGGCACGTATCAAATATGCGACTGTTCAAAACTGGTACCCTGGTGATAAAGAGGGTAAAGGCGGTATTTATAATTTTGTGACGAAGCGTGGTGATTGCCGAGGTGAAAAATCACATATTTCATGGACTCAGGTAGAGACTGGCTCGGCGATTACTTGGAAGTACCCAAGTGTAATTTTACGCGGCAATGGTTCAGTGGGTGAGTTTTACTCTGTTGCTTTAAGCAACAATCATCAGCAGGCTGATACAGGCACTAAGATGATTCATATTGGTCGCGATACTAAAAGCACGGTGCTTTCTAAAGGGATTAGTGCTGGTTATGGTCAAAATACATACCGAGGTCTGATTAAAGTATTATCAGGCGCAGAAAATGCACGTAACTATACGCAATGTGATTCGCTATTGTTAGGTGAGCATTGTGGTGCACATACATTTCCATATATTGAAGTAAAGAACCCAAGTGCAAAGGTTGAGCACGAGGCCTCAACCTCACGTATTGGCGAAGAGCAGTTGTTTTATTGCACACAACGCGGGATATCACCTGAAAATGCAGTATCCATGATTGTCAGCGGTTTCTGTAAGGCTGTGTTTCAAGAGCTGCCAATGGAGTTTTCTGTAGAAGCACAAAAATTGCTTGGGGTTAGCTTAGAAGGTAGTACAGGTTAGGAGAACCATCATGCTATCGATAAAGAATCTGCATGTGTGTATTGATGGCAAAGAAATATTGCGGGGCATTAACCTTGATGTAAAAGCAGGGGAAGTGCATGCCATCATGGGCCCTAATGCCTCTGGAAAAAGTACATTAGCTCAGCTTCTGGCTGGTAGAGAGATTTACAAGGTAACAGCTGGTAGTGTGCATTATCTTGGACGCGATTTATTAGCCATGTCACCAGAGCGCAGAGCATGCGAGGGTGTGTTCTTAGCTTTTCAGTATCCAGTTGAAATACCAGGCGTTAGCAATGCGCTGTTTCTTAAAACCGCATTAAACGCCATACGCAAATATCATCGCTTACCAGAACTTGATGCGATGGATTTTTTAACACTGGTCCGCGAGCGAATGAAACGGGTAGGCATGGATGAGGCTCTATTGTTACGTGCGGTGAATGAGGGCTTCTCTGGTGGTGAGAAGAAGCGTAACGAGATTTTACAGCTGAATATATTGCAGCCAAGGCTAGCTATTCTTGATGAAACAGACTCTGGACTTGATATCGACGCGCTAAAACTCGTTGCTGACGGTGTAAACGATATGCGAGGGGCTGATCGAGCCATTATCCTTGTGACTCATTACCAGCGTTTATTAGACTATATTGTGCCAGATGCTGTGCATGTACTATCACAGGGATGTATCGTCAAATCTGGCGGCGCTGATTTGGCTAAAGACTTAGAGCGCCATGGATACAATTGGCTTGAAACTGGAGATTTAATCAAACAAATCGCTTAGGGGGCATCAATGCATGTGCAACCACAATCTTGGCAGAATGTTGAGCTATCGCTAGTGCCAGATGCGTTAGCTGGGCATGACTCGCCTTGGATATTGGCAGCTAGGAAAACGGCATTCAAACGTTTTTCTGAGCATGGTTTCCCTACTAAACGCGAAGAAGAGTGGAAATACACGGATGTATCGTTGATTAGTAAGCGTGGCTCGCTAGCTCCCGACAATATTCCACCAGATGCACCTTCAGAGGCAAAGTTGCTGGCATGGGCATTGTCTGGTGAAGGGATGCATTTAATGGTGTTTGTGAATGGTCATTTTGATTCAGAACTATCTACGATTGATGATTTACCCGATGGTGTACAGTTAAGTAGCTTGGCTGACATGCTTGATGGTGATGCTAATCTACCTGAGTCACTGTTTAGTCAGCAGCATGAACATACCATTTTTGCAGCATTGAATAATGCTTTTGTCACTGACGGTGCCGTGCTGAAAATTGCGCCAGACACTGTGTTGGAAACGCCAATCTACCTTTTTCTGATTGCTAGTGGGCACGGCGTGGCGATTTATCCACACATTATCGTGATGGCAGGGGAAAACTCAAGTGCTACTGTCATTGAGCATTATATGGGCACACTTGATGCACATAACTTTACCAACGCAATCACACAAATCAACGTAGGCGCTGGTGCAAAAATTGAACATTGCAAACTTATTCAAGAAGGACCTGCGGCCTTGCATATTGCTGGGGTTCACGCAGAGCAATCAAAAGACAGCAGTTTTACTTCTAGATCATTTGTATTTAGTGGGCGCTCAGTTCGCAACGATATTACCTCTAGCCTGAATGAAACAGGATGTTTATGTACCTTTGATGGACTATACCTGTTAGATGATAAGCAGCATGTAGACCATCACACACGTATTGACCATATAGCACCATGCTGTACTAGCCGTGAATATTATCGAGGCATACTTGATGGAGAGTCTAGAGGCGTATTTAACGGTAAAGTCATCGTTCATCATGGCGCTAATCAAACGGATGCTCATCAGACTAACCATCATTTACTACTCTCTAAACAAGCTGAAATAGATACTAAGCCACAACTTGAGATTTTTGCAGATGACGTGAAATGCACGCATGGGGCTACAGTAGGTCAGCTAAGTGATGAAGGTTTATTTTATTTACGCTCCCGTGGCCTAGATGCCGATACGGCACGTTCAGTGCTTATTTATGGTTTTGCTAATGACATTATTAACAGAATAAACACCCCGTACTTACGTCAACGCATTGAGCATCTTCTGCTAGACCGTTTGCCTCAAGGGGACATGGTCAAGGAGTTACTATAAAAATAGGTGAGTTTAAAATGAACGCCCATACACATAGTTCGCTTGAGTCAGACATTAAAAATCACCTTAATGTACAGCGTTGGAGACATGATTTTCCAATACTGCAAACACGCCTGTATGGTAAAACACTCGTTTATTTGGATAACGCCGCCACCACACAAAAGCCTTATACAGTGATGGAGGCAGAAAATCACTATTATCGTTACGATAACGCAAATGTGCATCGTGGCATCCATACATTAAGTCAGCGTGCAACAGAGGCATTTGAGTATGCCCGAGTTGCACTACAACACTTAATTAATGCCCAATACGCACATGAAATAATATTTGTGCGGGGCACGACAGAAGCCATTAATTTAGTTGCACAAAGCTATGGTCGAAGTAGATTTAAAGCTGGTGACGAGATTATTGTCAGTGGCATGGAGCATCATTCTAATATTGTGCCTTGGCAGATGTTATGCAAGCAAGTTGGCGCCATTCTACGTGTGATACCAGTGGATGATGCAGGTGAGTTAGATCGTAACACTTATGATGCATTACTTTGCCAGCGTACTAAGCTAGTAGCAATCACGCATGTTTCCAATACGCTTGGGACGATTAATCCAGTAAAGAGAATGATTGATGCCGCACATGCTCACCATATTCCCGTATTGCTAGATGGCGCACAAGCCATAGCACATTTACCCGTCGATGTTCAAGATTTAGACTGCGACTTCTATGCCTTCTCTGGTCACAAACTATATGGCCCAACTGGAATCGGCGTATTGTATGGTAAATCTGCGCTCTTGGATGATATGCCACCATATCAAGGGGGAGGGGATATGATTAGCTCAGTCAGCTTTGAGGCTACTACTTACAATAAGCTACCCTATAAATTTGAAGCGGGTACGCCGAATATTGCAGGGGTTGTTGGTGTAGGTGCTGCGGCAAATTATCTGAACAGCATTGGTTTTGATGCAATCGTAGGGCATGAACAAGCACTATTACGCTATGCCACTGAATTAATCTCTGAAATTCCTGGGTTACGTATCATCGGTAATGCATCCAATAAAACAGGTATTCTGTCATTTGTATTGCAAGGACTTCATCCACACGATATTGGCACTTTTCTCGATAGACAAGGTATCGCAGTACGCACAGGCCATCATTGCACGATGCCACTGATGGAGCGGTTTGGTGTTCCTGCCACTGTAAGGGCATCATTCGCACTTTACAATACTATTAGTGAAGTTGATAAATTAGCAGAGGCTATTTATCAAGTGAAGGAGGTGTTCAAATAATGAATGATCTTCGAGAGCTTTATCAAGACCTAATATTTGATCATTATCGCCAACCGCGAAACTACGGGCCGTTAGAACACGCAAACCGAAAGGCCGAAGGCTACAATCCACTGTGTGGAGATAAAATATCACTCGCCATGATAGTGAAAGACGGCGTTATTAGTGATATTCGTTTTGAAGGCGTTGGTTGTGCGATATCTACAGCATCGGCGTCACTAATGACTGAGTCGCTAAAAGGGAAGGATGAAGGTGAGGCGCTTAATATGCTAAAAGACTTTCAAGCATTAGTGACTGGTGTTGCCGTACCAGATGCAATGGGAAAGTTAACTGTATTAGCTGGCGTGCAGGCTTTTCCTCAGCGTGTTAAATGTGCAACACTGGCTTGGCATACGATGCAAGCTGCATTAAAAAACACCACTGAGCCAGTCTCTACAGAATGAAATAGATTGTGAGTATCATATGATGTTTGACTGGAAAAAATTTGCAGATCAACAACAGCAAAGTAAGCCTCCAAGTAAACAGGAACTTGAGTTGCGACTCATTGAAATGTTGCGGACAATATACGACCCAGAACTTCCTGTGAATATATACGACCTTGGCTTAGTCTATAAGCTTGAGACAGAAGCATCAGGAAGGGTCAACGTTACCATGACGCTTACTACGCCCAACTGTCCAGTGGCGCAAAGCTTTCCAGAAACAGTCAGGGAAACACTGCTCTGTGTGCCTGGAGTTAACGCTGTAGAAGTGATGTTAGTGTGGGACCCACCTTGGAGCCGTGACAACATGTCTGAAGCGGCAAAACTGCAACTGGGCATGCTTTAGGAGATAAATCATGAGTGATTGGGTAGATGTAGCCGCAGTAGAAGACTTTCCATCAGGTACTTGCCGCACAATAGTGAGTGATGAGGTATCTATTGCAATTTTCAATATTAATGGTCGTTATTATGCGATTGAGAACAAATGTACCCATGAAGACGCTGAGCTTTCTAGCGGAAAATTAGAACAAGATGTGATTGTTTGTCCATTACATGGCGCTCGTTTTTCACTGCTCACTGGAGAAGCATTAACTGCCCCAGCTTATGAAAACCTACGTACATTTCCAGTAAGGATCAATAACAGTTGGATTGAAGTAGACACTGAAGCAGAGTGGAATGCTGCATAATTTTAAAATGTTAAATATTAAATTCAATATAATTATTTAACAGAAGTACTTGAATTATAATGAATTAGTGCGTAAATTACCGAAAGAAACACAAGATTTAGAGTTAATGATACATAAGCTAATGACCAATTTTTTTGGGAGGGTAGTTTCATGAGTCTTTTAAATTTATTCTGGATGTTCTTTGTACCAACTAAAGGTTGGCGTCATCTGGTACAGCGTAAATACTCTATGCACAGGCTATATCTATTGCATGTTGTGCCAATGTCATTAATACCCCCGCTTTTCATCTACTGTGCAGCAGGTAAATATGCTGGTGATTTGCTTCCCGTTTTATCGAACTCAAAACTATTACTTGTCGCTGTAATTCTGTTTATTATTGAACTAGCTGCCGTACCAGTGATGGCGTTAATTGTGAGACAACTAGCTGAGGTGGCAGAAATTCACCCAACCTATCATCAGGCATTCACCTTGGCAGCGGTCGCACCCACGCCATTATGGCTAGCCCCCGTCGTTTTTCTAATTCCTGATATGACATTTAACCTAATTGTATTAACGATGGCGCTAATGGCCACTGTAGGGTTTATCTATTATGGTGTTCCTGCGGTATTTCATATAAAAGAACGCGGCCATGCAATTCTTTTATTTGGCGCTGTCATGACTGCGGGCGTCATCGGCTGGGCACTTTTAATGATTGTCACCTTGGTAGTATTGGGTAGTGTGCAAAATCTATAACAAATACTGTTAAATGGATAGCGTAGGGTGGTTGTCGCTTCATTTGTAGGCGTCAATAGTTAGTTGCTGCTTATAACAAAAGTTAGTGGCTAATACCTTGCTATGTCAAAAGGTTTCCGTTTCTAATCGTTATGATGCTCACAACAACAGAGCTCTTTCACTTGTAGATATTTCAGCTTTTAGTATCAAAATATATCTTATTAGGCTCATTGATTAGTCTCTAGTTGAGTTTAGAGATTATTGAATATCCGTTAAACTCTATGGTAGCCAACATATGGTTAATCAGTAGATGATTGATCAAATTCAAAAAAGTAGAGTGCTCATCAACACCTCTAAAAACCCACCAAAATCAGGCTTTGCATCTAATTTTCAAGCTACTGAGTTTCATTGCAAGACTTGCTATTATTGAGCAAAGTTTATCGATCTTCTACAGTCTTCAACCTTAAGCATCGTGCAATACATGCCCCTCAAATAGCTAACTAAACCTTTAAAACAACAGCGTGTATATTTACTCTAGAGTAATAAACCACCCGACGGCCTATGTACGCCAGTGCACGGAGTAACGCACTGCAGTATGGGATACTTACTTCATTATCTAGGTAATAAGTGCCGCAACTCATACAAGGAGAAATACATGGCTAAGACAATACATTTACCAAAGGCAAAAGGAAGTAACTGTTTTCCGTTACGACTCTCAACCATTCCAGCAAGAAAGTCGATGGGAACCACATTCTTGGCATTGTTGATCCTTAGTGGTTGTGCATCAACGCCACAACCACCTACATCAGATTTACTAGCAGCTGAACAAGCGATTGCTAGTGCAGAACGAGCACGTGTCGCAGACTATGCGTCGGTTGAACTGAGTGATGCGCGCGATAAACTATCGGCCGCCCGTAGTGCAGTAAGAGAAGAAAAAATGGTTCAGGCTCAGCATCTTGCCCAACAGGCAAAAGCTGACGCTGAGCTAGCTTCTGCCAAATCTGAAGTAGCCAAGGCACGTATAGTTAACGAGCAGATGCAAAAAGGTACCGACACACTAAAGCAGGAAATGCAGCGTAAGACAGGAGATCAATAATGAACACACAAATTAGTAAAACCAAAACACTGATAGCTACCGCAGTAGCATCTGTAATTTTAGTGGCGTGCTCAGCTACACCAATTCAGCCAGTTCAGGTTAACAATGCTCGCAGTAAGTTGACACAGTTACAGTCTGATCAGCAGCTCGTAAAGCAAGCACCAGTTGCGATTAAGGAAGCGGAGGAGGCTGTGCGTGCCGCCGAGGAAATTCAGGGGGACAAAGAAAAAGGTGCACACTTGATGTATATTGCAGAACGCAAGGTTGACATCGCTCAGGCACTGGCAGAAAGCCGCCTGTTAGTAGACCAGCGTACAACCTTGAACCAGCAACGTGAGAGCGCACGTCTCGATTCACGCACGCAAGAAGTTGACATCGCACGCAGCAAGACCGAATCAGCACGCATGGAAGCACTTGCTGCAAAGCAAGAAGCTGATAGTGCTCGTAGCAATGCTGAATCAGCACGTATTGAGACACTAGCTGCGCAGAAGGAAATTGATAGCGCCCGGAGTAGCGCGGAGTCTGCACGTCTAAACACACTAGCTGCACAACAGGAGTCTGCCAATGCTCAACAAAAGACAGCTGACTTGCAGCGCCAGATTGCAGAACTTAATGCAAAACCCACTGAACGAGGTCTAGTTGTGACACTTGGAGATGTGTTATTTGACACTGGAAAGTCTGAACTTAAGAGTGGCGCAGCCACAAATCTCGCCAAACTAGCTAGCTTCCTCAATCAGTATATGGACCGCTCGGTGCTTATCGAAGGTCACACCGACAGCGTAGGCAACGAGGGCTACAATCAGGCTTTGTCACAACGTCGTGCAGATTCTGTAAAGGTCTGGTTGATGAAGCAGGGTGTAAATTCGGATCGCCTCGTCACATCTGGCAAGGGTGAAATCTCACCGGTCTCTGGCAACGATAGCGCATCTGGTCGCCAGATGAACCGACGCGTTGAAGTCATCATTGAAAATACTGATGCGACCCCTTAGTAAAAACCAGTTAGATTATTTAACCATTATTAATGATCTAATCATATTAAGATCTAATCTAGGTGTAAATTTTAAATTTCCTGATTCAAACATATAAAGCATAAAACACCTCGCAACAGTTTAATTGACTAACGACAGTTCGAGGTGTTTAGTTATATAAGCAATTAAACATGTTCTTTGTACATAAATTTTTCCTAGAGCATGAAATTTTTTGTGGATACAATACAGCTAGAAAATTCTCCAACAGTTGAATGACAATGCTTGTTCATGTGTTAATGAAAAGCCATATGAAGCCTCTGGAGGCCTTGTTGCGGTTGTGTGTGACATACTTGACTCCTTGCGTCACACACCAAGTAACTACATACTTCATTTCGTATAATGTATAGGAAATCTAATTCAGTTTTGTAGATTGAAACTTAGCTTTACGTTTTAATTTAATTTTGTTGGATACTGGATATCAACCAATGAAGGATTTTCAAACCTCGCTTTCATGTTTTATGAGTGCAGTTTTTTTAATATTCCCTGACTGGCTAAACTTACGCAAAGGCGCGCGCAAGCCAAATGTACATTGCAACGGCCATTGAATTTGCCACTCAGTGCCGACCTTTTCACCAGTAATACGACCTTGTGAGAGCAGGGCACGAACACGACGAGTTGAACAACCTAAGAAAGAGGCCGCGCGTTTAGTATCAACAAATTCAGGATTGCTTTTACTCATTAGGCACAAACCTACCATTAAGAACCAGCTTTCCATCAAGCATAGAAACAACACCACCATGCAAATTAACTGATTGTACAAAGTCAGTGATAAGCTCATAAGCCTGTTGGTATTCAGGATTCTGCATGGCGCGGAACGCTTCACCTCTATCAGTTGCTAAAGTAACGTGATACTCCCTGACAGTTTTACGAAGAGCATGACGCACAACTTGAGAGATAGTTGTTCCTAAATACTCACATGCAATATCAGCCTCCTTTTTCTCCTTAGGATGAATACGAACAGTTAAATTAATCAAATCAGACATCATTTTCCTCTCTGTGCATTGCACATAATTATTTTATTATCTTTACAATATAAAAAAATAATAAAGCCATATATAACGGGGTTTCCAATACCCTGTTACATAATTTTTGATTCCCCCCGTGTTACTAGGGGGGGTGACTCACTGAGCAGCTAGCTAATGCTAAGATGCTCAGTGAGTCAGCAACACAGTAAAAACCATTTAAAACCATGTCTACAGGGCGCGAAATCACCCTTAGTGAGCTATGAACATTAACATCACGCGATAGACGGCTTAGAAATGGGATAGGGTGCGTGTCTACATGGGGGAAGCGAGTTCCCCCATACCCCATAGAATGAGAAGAGGCGATTAAAGGCGTTTTTAGTGCATTAATCATGCTTACCCCCTGACACCAAGCGCAAAGTAGGTTTAATGCGGACTATTTGCGCCTCTTGTGTTGTTGCATTTCGGCGTTCATAATCAGCTTGCCAGTAACGTGCCATTGTGAAGTAGTGCGTTAGATATGTAAGTTCATGTTGTCGGAAGGGTCTGCCCACGGGTGACCAAAGGGTGTCGCCTTTGATTACCCAACCTTTCCAAGCCTCAGGCAACATTTCACCGTTGGCGAGGTAGCGCAGTAGCTTAAAAGCGGAATAGGGAATGCGGGTCACACCGCTTTCCCAATGCGCTACCGTTCTACTGGTGACCTGTAATAGCTTAGCCACCTGCTCAACGCTCAATCGGTTTATTTTCCTAAGTTCCACGAATTTTTCTCTATCAATAGGCTTGTATGGCTTGCGCTTGTATTTCTTAAGCCGTGGCACTTACAGACGTTGACAATATGGGCATATTGTCATTGGCAGAAAGATGTTCGTAATGAAGCATCAAGGCATCAATCAAAGGATTAAGTAAATCACCGCTGTATTGAGTTGGATCATTTACAAGCTGCCGCTTGTTTAATGGGTTATTAAAAGCGAAATGCTCAAAAGCATAATCAAAATCAACAATTGTTTTAGCAAGATTGTTAGAGCCAGAAAGCTCAAAACTGGCGAAAGCAATTGACGCCATTAAAAGTTCGAGTTGTTGCTTATTGAATTGCGGAAATTCTTTCATTTTTTGTCCTTTTAGCTAAGAGCCAGGGAGAGTACGCGCGTTCAGGAAATACTGACTACATGTATGGGGTAATAAGTTGCTGATAGTTAATGATAATGAATAATTTGTCAGTATTTATCATGAGGGATTTTAATATGATAATCCCTTTTATGATTGCAAATACAATAGATTAGGTTCACCATGGGCATATGGGTAATCTTGGCAATAATATTAGCCTTGAAGAACTACTAACACCTCAGCCATTTGAGCGGGAGAACTATTGTTCTCATCTTTATGCTCCGTACTCCGCAAAACTTCATCGTCGGGTGAATTTATATACACATGATAGTTATGATCTGTGGGTAAGGCTTGAGAGTGACCAAGACACCATCCAATTTAATGAAAGCGTTCCTGCCTTTCCAATAAGCCTTCAAGATGGTCGAGCAATTGCCACATCGCCCAAAGCAATTTCCGTAAAAGCAGATGGTGCTGTTCTCATTCATACCTTTAGCACTGCATATATTGACGACCAATCCAAAAAATCTGAGTCCAAAAATATTGCTTGGCAACAATGGTGTGATATTTATGGCTTTCAGCATAAAGAATGGACTACTGATTTACTAAAAGCCAATCCGATCGAACTGGCTAATTTGAAGCGGTTGCTGAGATTCGTGAGCGTTGCAGGATATATTCCTGATTACGCTATGGAGCGCTCGATCCTTGCTGAATTAGAAAATGTTCGCAAGATTACGTTTGTTAAGCTGGTTCAACAATTTCCTTTGTCAGATCCAGAAGAAGTACAGACGTCACTTGCGAGACTGATAATTAGCCGTAAAGTCTATTCTGACATTCACATCTCTCCGTTAAGCATGATTACCGAGATTTCTGCATATCATGAGTTATCTAAAAACTAATCGCAGAAATTATCCTGGACTCGAGAATATCGACGTCTGGAAAGTTCCAGAAATTCTAGGCCTGAACGATGAGACAAGACAGGACTACGAAAACAAGAAATCTGCGATTGATCAATTTAGCAATGGAACCCCTCTAAATGAAATTGAAAAAACAACGGGAATCTCAAGGCAATATTTACATTATTTGTTGAAACGTTGTACTTCACCAGATAAAAACGGTAACCCAATTGGATATTCCACTTTAATAAAAGGAAAACATACAGGCCTTCATCGGCGTAATTCGCTAGAAAAGTTAGATTCAGGACAAGCATTACCTGGATCTCTGCAAGCACTTTTTGTCAAATACCCAACATTATATAAGACGATGGACAAACTGATTGTGCATGGGATTTCTCCTGAGTCTAACCGAACCAATTCACGGCTGACTTGGCATCACATTCACGAAATTTTCTTAAGTCAATGTAATTCATTGGGAATATCCCCACCTTCATATCCTTTTTGTAGCAATTCAAACGGTAAATTTGCCCTAACTAGTTGGGGTAAGAAAATACTTGCAGAAAGTAAGATTCTAAATGTGGCATCGAGGGAGACTCTGGATCATTTACATGAAAACCTTAGGGCTCCACCTAGTCGATGCTATGAGCGAGTTGAGGCGGATGGACATTACGTAGATGTCAATTGGACGTTAGAGGTTTCAGGTCTGAATGGCGAGGGCGTTGTATATTGCAAGGTTGCTCGTCTGTGGTTGATCGCTTTGCTGGAAGTCAAAAGCACAGCTGTTATTGGATATAGCATTTCATTAGGTCGCAATTACAATGCTTCAGATGTAACCAGAGCCATTCGAAGTAGCCTAGTGCCATGGCAACCTCGAGAGTTAACTGTATCAACAATTTCATACAAACCTGGGGAATGTCTACCGAATGCGCTTATGTCAGAACTCAGTTATGTATGTTATGACGAATTATGGATCGACAATGCAAAAAGCCATTTAAGCAGCATATTTTTTACGATGCTAGAGCGCAGCGTAAATGCGGTTCCTGTTTTTGGTCCAAAAGAATCACCCAATGTTCGTCCGAGAATAGAGCTGTTATTTGATTTGCTTGAAGAAGCTGGAATTCATTGTTTAGAAGGAACAACCGGCTCCAACCCTAGAGATGTCAGAAAATCCATTAAAAAAAATGATCGTTTTATTCTCAAACTTGACACTCTGCTAGATCTCATAGACTTGCTAATTGTCCGGTACAACACAGGGATAGCACCAGGAACAACCATCAGCCGTAATGAAGTACTGAAACGAGCGGTGATGCGAGAAACTGGCATATTCAGACGGATCCCAAAGTGTAAACGTGATAACTGTATTAAGTATTCAATTTTTGATGAAGCTGTTATCGGGCAAGAACGTGGTCGGCCAATACTTCGTTGGAAAAATGCCAGATATGAAGGTACTGGGTTGTACACAGTTCCGAATGTGATTGGGCAAAAAGTATTGGTAATGGCAAATGAAGATGTCCGAGAGGTTGAGGTCGTGCTTTTGAAAGATGGAACTTCTTTAGGGCTATTCCAGGTAGAAAAACGGTGGCGAAATACCCCTCATTCTCTGTTCACAAGAACAGCAGTGAGGAGATTTATGACTAATAACAGCTTTATCAGCCATGCGGCTGATATCCCTCTAGCATTCAGAGCGCATGTTGAAAAAGAAGTCAGAGAAAAAGGACGGTCTCAAAGAACACTTGCACGATTATCTGAAGAACAAAAGTTCGATAACAAAAATGTCAATTTGAGGGAATCGGATATTGAGTCGAGTGACTCGATTCATCCTGATATATTAGTTGAAGTCCCAAAACATGAAGAGATCGCTGATGATGAGTTGGACGCACTTATAAGTAATCTGGGAACCACTTACAGATAATGGAAATCAGGACATCAATTCCGAATGAACCCTCGCTCATCGAACGCACCAAAATTTCCACGCGTGTAATGGCAGGACGTGCCTTCCTGATCAAAACCCCACCATGTACCACATATTTAAAAAATATGACCTCTTGGCTAATGACCGGTTCTCATGGAGCATTAATTTATGGCCGTCCGCGTCTTGGCAAAACATCAGCAACACGATGGGTATTGAAAATGTTGCCGAATGTTCTTGGGAATGTTCCTTCACTTGAGGTGCCAGTTAGAGGGCAAAAGATAGCCTCTGAAAGAGCTTTTTTTCAACACATGTTGCGATGTGCAAGACATCGACATGCTATGGGTGGTTCTGCCGGAGATAAACGAGATCGATTGACTGAATGGTTGGTGTCACGAGCCATGCGTTCTCCAGTAAACGCCGTGGTGATTTTTTTTGATGAAGCGCAACTTTTGACGGATGGTCATTACGACTGGTTGCTTAATATCAGTAATGAGCTTGATGCAAGGGGTTGCAGATTATTTTGCTTATTGGTAGGTCAGTCTGAATTGGCGGGAGTGAAAACGAAGCTTATTGATGGTGGGAAAGAACAAATTGTGGGCCGGTTCATGGTTCGTGAGATGGAGTTTTCAGGGATTAACTCGGAAAAGGATCTTGCTAATTGCTTTAAGGAATTCGACCAAACTTTTTACCCTTTGGAGAGTAAAATCTTATTTTCTGAAAATTTTGTACCTAAAGCTGTAAAAAATGGGTTCACATTGCAAAAAATTTGTCCAGGCGTTTGGGCAGAATTTAGAAATAAATGGATTGATGCAGGGTTGGAGCAAGAACCTGTTATTCCAATGCATTATCTTACGGCGACGATAATAGGGATCCTTAATTCTCTCGTTTCAAAAGATAACTATGATCTTGATGTTCCGCAGGATCTGATTCAGAAATCAATCGCCGCATCTGGTTACATAGAATCCTTGCGTGCATTGAAAGCAAGTATAAGATAGATCAACAGTTTTATAAAGCGCCATGAACATTAACCGAAATCAATCCACTACGTCATGGCGCAAAAATACCTTAAGGCCATTCGAATCAATGGCTTCATTAGGGGCAAAATACTGCCATTTAAATAGAGTATCCATCAAGGTGTTTGGAGAGGTGCTTGCCGAGTTTCTGCCTCCGGATGTATCTACCCCAGAAAGCACGTGTACCGTAGATACAGTCGGATTCAATATCAGCGGTTTCTCCAAAATGTTAGATGAGCCATTAGCACTGATTAGGTCTCAGTCAGCTCGACAAATTAGCTTGGGTGCCACTTTCCAAGAAGTTTGTTTAGTAGGCAATGTGAGTTTCAATGAATTGAGATCTTGTCCGGAATGCTTGGCAGATGGATACCACTCGACACTGCATCAATTAAGTTGGCTTAAAAAATGTTTTTTGCATTCTCTCCCATTGGTTGAACATAGAATTCGTCCAAAATCAATCCATCGCCATCTCAGCGGGGACACAAAACTTATCGGGGCGCTCTATCAGAGTTGGTTTGGAACTGAACGGGTTTGGCATGAAGCCTATAGCTCGACTTGGACGGTTTCCAACAATACATCTATATATCAATCAGCAAAAAATCTTGTTAAGCAGATCAGCGCTACGGAATCAGCGCTGATTGAGATACAACGGCATCACGATCAGCTACCGAGAGTCATCGGCAATTCTGCAAGTGCGCGCGTAATGATGACCATGAAGTCGGTAAATACGCCGAATAAAAAAGTCATTGAATTATTGATGCCTGTGAATTGCTCCATTAAAAGAACGCATTACTTTCAGTGCACCACGGAACAAGCCAACACAATTTTGCAACTGGATAAATATTACCTATCGGTTTTGATGCATGCGCGTCAGCTTATGTGTAATTCTTTGCAATTAACCCCCTTGTGGAAACAAACACTGAAGGGATTGGAAAAAAAGCTTATAAATGGACATGAAAAGTGCTTGCGTCATTTTCAGAAATTGCATTTGGTAGGAATGCTTATACGAGTTCCTGGCGCGCCTTACGACCTCCGTGCGCCTTTTGATCTCTCGTTATTTTCCAAAGTACCCTGTAAGCGCTTGGCCACAATTCGCTGCTTGGAAGAAATGATTGATATTGAGCAATTAAATCAAGCAAGCGGGCTTTCACTGTCAGATATTTCTTTTAGACAAAATACATGGGATCAAGCAGAGTTTTCAGACTTAATTTCTCAATACTCGGGCTTTATCAGCAGAAACGAGAACCGAATTATCCATATGCATTCGGAAAATAATGAAGTAGAACCTGTGCTTCAAGGACAGCCTGATCCTGATCGCAGGTTGGTCAATATATATGTCCCATCAGGACCCTTAGCCCAAATTATTGATGAGATGCTTCTATCTTATATATGGTCTTGGACATGGGCATTATTTTCTGTGGAAATGCAATCTAATCTTTTGGTGGATAGTGGGGCTGATCCAAAAAAGTTTTTGGCTAAAGAGCTGGAGAAATTGTCACCGATATTTGCGATACAAAAGAATTCAACGGGCCTAATGCTGAGGATTGGCTCTTTAGTTCCATATAGACACCCCTCATGGAAGGCAGGTTCAAAAATGGATTCGACCCATATTTTGGAGGTAGAACATAAAACAAAGATGATGGGAGCCTTTTTCCAAGCGAGACTTGCCAAGGTAAAGGAGGAATATGAACGTTATTTACCTAGGTTACCGTGGATCGATCAACGCCCATCGAAATGATACTGTTGCTGTCGTTAAAGCCTATAGTATCCTAGTCAATCACATGCTAGATGATAGCCTTATACTTGGGTTGCCTAGTAGATTGTCGTAGATATTTCGTCTCTATCCCTTCTTTCGCTGGGTGCCTCTATAACAATCACTAATACTGAGGTGTACTGCATTAGGGTCTGATTAGACGTTAGGAAAGGTAATTTTAAAACGGGTCGATCCATTTGATGATAAGACCTGAATCTTTCCTTGGTGTGCTTCAATAATCGATTTCGTAATGGCAAGCCCGAGTCCAGCGCCATCACTGGCTTTCTGGCGGGAAGGATCAACTCTATAAAAACGATCGAACAGTCTTGATAGATGCTCCGGCGCGATAGTCTCACCAACGTTCTCAATAGTAAGGTTCGTTTCTTCAGGCTTAGCATGATTGATGAATACCTTAATCGATCTACCGTGTGAAGTGTGCCTAATGGCATTTGAGAGTAAGTTGCTTAAAGCCCTGCGGAGCATTAGCCGGTCTCCTCTAACGGTGCCTTCTCCCGTGAGAAGCATGCTTACGCCTTGTTCATCAGCGATCGCTTCATAGAAACCAAACAGTTCTTGTACTTCCTTAGCCAAGTCCACTATTTCGCTACTTGGTATAATCAACCCATTGTCAGCTTTTGCCAGAAAAAGCATATCGGCAATCATGCGTGCTAACCACTCGTATTCCTCTAGGTTTGAATATAGCACTTCACTATACTCGTCTGCAGATCGTCCCTTGGATAAAGCTACCTGCGTCTGCGTCATCAAATTGCTGATAGGTGTCCTTAATTCATGAGCCAGGTCAGATGAGAAATCTGATAAGCGATGAAATGAGCCTTCCAGACGAGCCAGCATTTCATTGAAGGCAATCGCAAGATTGGCTAATTCGGGAGGGACAGAGTTTGATGATAGGCGATCACTCAAATGACTTGCTGAAATACCCTTTGCCACGTCTGCCATTTGACGTACCGGAGCCAACCCTCGGCGAGCGGCAACCCAGCCTAGCACTATGGTGAGTAGAATACCTGCGGTGATTGCCATCCACAAATTATTATGGAATGCTTTCATGAATGCCTGGTGATGCTCAATGTTAATTGCAAGCGCAACTGTGGCCGATGGCTGTCCAGCAATACCGGTGTCAGCATCAGCAGAGATGCCGCGATATATTTGTCCTTCTTGTTCCCACATCACAAGCCTTGCTTCACCAGATAAATCTTTACGACTTGGTTGTTCTAGAAGGTAGGTAGCAAATGCCGCACTTGGCGTAGTGAACAATATGCGATGATCTGGTCCAAGGATTGCAACTGAAAGATCTGGATGCCCAATCAGCGCGTCAGAAAGGCTCTGCGGAACGGTCGTGAGATCGGATAGAATGCGAACCTTAGCCAGCGCATGACGGACAAGTTCCAGTTTGCCGCGAAGCTCCATCAGGTCCTGTTCTTCGAAGTGCGATTCCACCAGAGAACCAACTAGTAACCCTACTACAAGCAGTACAAAAGTCGACACTGTTGAAAAAAACAGCGTTAGACGAAAAGTAATTGATTTTGGGTTCATTAAGACTCCGAGATTTCCAGTACGTATCCCATGCCCCTGATGGTCTGGATGAGCTTAGGCTCGAAATCGTCATCAATTTTCGCGCGTAAACGACGCATCGCAACTTCAATCACGTTGGTGTCACTATCGAAGTTCATGTCCCAGACCTGGGATGCAATCAGAGAGCGGGGCAGCACCTCTCCTTGGCGCCGCAGTAGTAATTCGAGCAGAGCAAATTCCTTGGCGGTGAGGTCGATGCGTTTTCTCGCTCGTGTTACTCTGCGTCGCAGAAGATCCAATTCCAGGTCGGCGACCTGCAGTAGTTCTGGTTCATTGCTCTTGCCTCGGCGCAACAAAGTACGTACCCGTGCCAACAGTTCTGAAAATGCAAACGGTTTGACGAGGTAATCGTCCGCTCCTAGTTCCAGTCCTTTTACCCTATCCTCAATCTGGTCGCGAGCGGTGAGGAACAGCACGGGCATATGTTTACCCGCTTGTCTGATCCGCTGAAGTACTTGCCAGCCATCAAGTTTAGGTAGCATGACATCAAGCACGATGAGATCGTAGTTGTCAGTTAATGCTTGATGCACGCCATCGAGACCGTCGCGTACTAGGTCAACTACAAAGCCAGTCTCGCACAAGCCTTGCTTCAAATAATCGCCAGTTTTCGGCTCATCTTCGACTATCAAGATTTTCATCTTATTCTCTTCAGGTATTAATCAACACCCTAATTGTTGCACGCATTTAGAACCAACTATCCAACATTACAAAATTGTAATGTTGCGGTCAGCTATTAGTAATATGCCTGCCATGATAATGGTATTCGTCAAAAGGGTGCAAGCAACCAGCAAGCATTGGCTTTGCAATTGCAGAAACAAACGGTGTGGTGTCGGAATATGCTGCTCACCTTTCCATGTAAGGTGGAACATTGATGCTAACCATGGGATCAAGTATTTCTGTACCGGATAGCGATCGGTCAATCAACTTGATCATCCTATTCATTCTTCATTAAATGGAGGTATACATGGCAAACATTTTAGGACTTTCTAATTTGCCTTTGAGCAATGTGGATTCGTCGGTGAAAAGGGAGGCAAAATCGTTAGTCCCCCTTGCCGGAACGTTTTCAGAGGCCTTGGCGCGCGTCAGGGATAGGGAGCCAGCCACCAACCCTGTCGACGGATATAAAAACTTTGCGCTAGTCGTTCCAGAGCCACCCCCATCGACTAACGTGACAACTGGTCATTTTCAATTACCCAGTGCGCGAGCGGCTGAGGAAGGTAGTCTTAACGAGCGTGCATTGGGACTTCGCGCATATCGCCAGGAATTGCTTGCGTCAAATATAGCGAATGCCGACACACCAGATTACAAGGCGGTTGACTTCGATATTCAGGAAGCGCTTCGCACAGGAAAGACGGCAAAAACAGTGGAAGTGAAATACGTCATCCCTAGTCAGGGTAGTGTTGACGGCAACACAGTTGAGATGGATGTCGAGCGGGTCAAGTTCGCAGAAAATGCACTGATGTATGAGTACCACGTAGACCGCGTACGTGGACACTACAAAGACATGGAAGATCTGCTCAAAAATACGCCGTATTGACTAAAGCACGATATTACCTTGACTGATTATACATGGTTTAACTCTCAGCCTCGTGTACCAAACATTACAAAATTGTAATGTTGCGGTCAGCTATTAGTAATATGCCTACCATGATAATGGTAATGGTAATGGTCAAAAGGGTGCAAGCAACAAGCAAGTATTACCTTCTGGCTGACATTTGTCTGTTTTCTTTTTTTTAATTTCGTTAGGAGTTTTTTATTATGAATAAGCACACCATCCACAAAATGATCGCTATCGTCGCCGTTAGCTGTATTGGCTTTATTTCCGCATCGGCCTTCGCTGGACAGGATAGTTTTCAACGGGAAATGACTCAGCGTGTTATACAAGCCAAGCAGAAACTGCAACAAGCCGAGGCCGCGAAGGGCGCTGAGCGTCAGAAGCTCATGGGGGAGCACATGAAAATGATGCAAAGCAATATGAAGAAAATGCAGGCCATGAAACCTAAAGCTGGCATGACCATGCAGGAGCATGAGGACTATATTAACGAACATCAGAAACTGATGGAACAGATGATGGAGCAGATGATGGGTGAACATAAACTGATGATGGACATGGGTGACATGCCTATGGACATGGGCGATATGCACAAGCAATAAATTAAACTTTATCTCAATACGGAGTATCAATCATGGAAAAAAGAATCCTCAATAAATTAATCGCTACTGCATTTATTGCCAGTCTCGGCTTAACGGTTACATCGGCTATGGCTGGCCCTGATCTCATTCAGCAGCAACTTAACCGACAGTTTTCAGAGTCACAGCAGAAGCTGAAGGAAGCTGAAGCCGCAAAAGGGGCTGAGCGTCAGAAGCTCATGAGTGAGCACATGAAAATGATGCATGAAGCAATGACTAAAATGCAAGAAATGACTAAAATGCAAGAAATGAAACCTAAAGCTGGCATGACCATGCAGGAGCATGAGGACTGGATCAAGGAGCACCAGAAGCTCATGGATCAGGTGATGGGGCAAATGATAGAAGAGCATCACATGCTCATGGGTTCAGGTGATAAACACAAGCACTAATGAGTACGCTGGGCGGACTAGGTTCGCCCAGATTAATCTTGTCTAAGAAAGGACGATACAGAAATGAAACGATTTTTGATAATGACACTTGCATGCATTACATTTGGCGGTTCAGCTATACCAGTTTATGCAAATGACGCGCACCATCCCAAGGCTAATGTGCAAAAAAGCTACGTTGTGAAAGGGGAAGTTGTGACCATTGATAAGCCCGCAGACAAGGTAAAGCTGAAACATGAACCTATCCCAGAACTTGATTGGCCCGCCATGACTATGTTTTTTGCGATTGCTGACAAATCGCAATTAGATGTCTTGAAAGTTGGCGATAAGGTCGAATTTGAGTTCGTTAGGAAAGAAGGCGGCGCGCCGTTGATAACGCAAATCAAGACGGTGAAATAAGCAAGTATGGTCGGCCAGGTCGATTCCGGATCGATCTGGCAAAAAATAAAGGTGGAAGAAAAAATGAACAAACCACTGCGCTGGGTGCTGGCCTCGATGGTCACAATAGCACTGTTGCCTGAGTTGGGGTGGGCCGATGATCTGCCCGGTACGTCGCAGACTTCCGTTGCTACGGATACTGGTTTGCAGGAATTGTTGCAATGGGCCGATGCCCACAATCCAGATATTGCTGTTATGAATTATGAGATTGAGGCAGCTGAGGGCCGCATTGTTCCGGCAGGCGCACTGCCAGATCCGGTGCTGCGCGTTGAGTTGATGGATTTTGCCGGTCCAGCCTCGCCGAATGGTTTCAATGTGTTGCCGAATCGGGTTGGTGGAACCAAGTACACCGTGATGCAGAACTTTCCGCTATGGGGTAAGCGTGACATGCGCACTGAAATTGCAACGGCAGGCGTGAGTGAGGCAAAGTCCCGCAGAATTGCTTTGCTTGCCGAGATTCACTCCAAGATAAAAATTGCCTACGCACAGTTATATCAGCCGTTCAATCTAAAAAAACTGAATGAAGAAATTCTGGCATTGTTGCAGGACATCGAGGCTATCACTCGGGTTCGTTATTCTAATGGATTGGTGCCGCAGCAGGACGTGATTCGTGCGCAAGTCGAGAAAACCACATTGCGCTCCGAAATCATTACGCTGGAAGCTGAGCAGAAACAGGCTAGAGCCAGACTGAATGCGATGGCTGGGCGGCCGCAGCATGATATGGTGGCCGAACCTCGGATGCTACGCCGCCTACCACCAGAAAAGTTTGATGCTGCTATGTTGCCAGAGAAAGCGCAGCGCAACAATCCGTTGCTGCGCACTCTGGATGCGCAAATCACAGCGGCCGAAGCCAACCAGCGTTTAGTAAATAAAAACCGCTACCCCGATGTGACGCTGGGAATCGCACCTACCCAGCGTGGCGGCGGTATCGATGGTTGGGAGGCGATGGTTGAAGTCAACATCCCGATCCGCCTCGACACACGCCGCGCCCAAGAATTGGAGGCCAGCGCCATGCTCGGCGCAGCCAAGGAACGACAGCAGTCTTTAGCCAATAATGTAATGGGTGAGCTGCAAGAAACTATTGCGGCATATGAGGCGGCCAGAGAACAAGAGTTATTGGTTACGAATACATTGTTGCCACAGGCGGAGTTGACCTTCCGCTCTGCGCTGGCGGGATACGAAAATAGTAAGGTGGATTTCGCTACACTGCTCGATGCGCAACGTGCGATTAGGCTTGCAAGGCAGGACAAGATCAGGGCGCAAGTGGAGCAAGAAATTCGCCTAGCAGAAATCGAAAGAATGATTGGGGAAGAGTTATGAAGCGTTCGGGAATCTGGGTTGTGCTGGCGCTGGTCGGTATCGCCGTTGCTTCAGGGAGTGGCTACTGGTGGGGTTTGAAGCAGGCAGGCTCGCTGTCGGCAAAAATGTCAGACGCCAGTTCTGTGCCAGCTGAGAGGAAAGTGCTTTACTACCGTAATCCCATGGGCTTACCAGATACTTCGTCAGAACCGAAAAAAGACAGCATGGGCATGGATTACACCCCGGTCTATGCGGATGAAGTGCCAGCCAATTCCACCATAGATAATGGCAAAGCGGATCGAAAAGTATTGTACTACCGCAACCCGATGGGTTTACCCGACACATCTCCCATCCCCAAGCAAGATTCAATGGGCATGGATTACACCCCAGTTTATGCCGATGAGCAATCTTCTTCTGGTCAGGTCAAGATCAGTCCGGACAAGGTGCAGAAACTTGGGGTCAAGACTGAGCAAACTGCATTGCGAGATTTGACCAGAACGGTGCGTGCCGTCGGTCAGTTTCAGTTGGACGAGCGCCGTCTGTCCAGCGTTACAACCAAGTTCGAAGGCTATATTGAGAGGCTTTACGTCAACGCCACTGGTCAACCCGTAAAACGCGGGCAGCCGCTAATGGATGTCTACAGTCCTGAACTGGTTTCCGCTCAAGAGGAGTACTTGGTTGCTTGGAGTGGCCGCAAGTTTCTCAAGAATGGCACAGAGGAGTCGCTGGTTGGCGTTGGCCAGTTGGCAGAAGGTGCCCTCAAGCGCCTGCGCAACTGGGATATTTCCGATGCCCAATTACGGCAACTGCAACAGAACGGCAAAGCCAATCGTACGCTGACTTTGTATGCACCAGCCAATGGTGTAGTGTTAGAGAAAATAGCCGTGGCGGGTATGCGCTTTATGCCGGGCGAGCCGCTGTTCAAGATTGCTGACTTGTCGGCTATCTGGCTACTAGCCGATGTGTTCGAGCAGGATCTTGCACTGGTGCATATTGGGCAGTTGGTGAAAATCAGCGTTGATGCCTACCCTGATAAAGAACTGGTTGGAAAAATTGCCTATATTTACCCAACCGTGACCCCCGAAACCCGCACTGCCAAAGTTCGGATAGAACTGACCAATCCAGGCGGGATGTTAAGACCTGATATGTATGCCAGTGTGCAACTGATTTCTGGCCACAGCAAGGCGCGTGCATTGACGGTGCCGGATTCAGCAGTGATTGATAGTGGTACTAGGCAGATTGTATTAGTGCAACTCGCCGATGGCCTATTCGAGCCGCGAGAAGTCAAGCTCGGTATGCGTAGTGATGGTTACGCCGAAGTACTGCAAGGTCTGAGTGAAGGCGAAAACGTGGTGGTGCGCGCCAACTTCCTGATTGATGCAGAAAGCAACCTGAAAGCGGCGCTGGGTAGCTTCGGCGGGCACAGCGCACACGGCAGCACAAAGCCTGCTGTTGCCGAACCCACTCCGGCACTAGCCATTCCAATACCAGCCACCGGCCACGAGGGACACTGACATGCTTGAACGCATTATCAATTGGTCAGTACGCAACGTATTTCTGGTGCTGCTGGCAACGTTATTCGTGGTCGGTGCTGGCATTTATTCCTTGCTGAAAACACCGCTGGACGCCATTCCGGATTTATCCGACGTGCAGGTGATTGTGTATACCGAATATCCGGGGCAAGCGCCACAAGTGGTGGAAGATCAGGTCACCTACCCGCTGACTACGTCCATGTTATCCGTGCCAAAATCCAAGGTGGTACGTGGCTTCTCGTTCTTCGGCGCCAGTTTTGTTTACGTGATCTTCGAAGATGGCACCGATATTTACTGGGCGCGTTCGCGCGTGCTGGAATACTTGAATAGCGTAACGGGACGTCTGCCGCGCGGTGTATCGCCGACATTGGGTCCAGACGCTACCGGGGTGGGCTGGGTTTACCAGTATGCAGTGTTGGCGAAAAATCGTTCGCTGGAGGAGCTGAGAACCATTCAAGACTGGTACTTGCGTTATCAGCTGACCAAAGCACATGGCGTGGCAGAAGTGGCCAGCGTAGGTGGTTTTGTTAAACAGTACCAGGTCGTACTCGATCCACGCAAATTACAGGCTTATGGTATCTCACCAGCGCGTATTACGCAGGTAATCCGCGACAGCAATCGCGATGTCGGCGGGCGTGTGGTGGAATTGACCGAAACCGAGTACATGGTACGCGGCAAGGGCTATCTGCGTGGCATCGGCGATCTGGAAACATTGGTGGTCAAGGCAGATAAAGGCACACCAGTATTGCTACGCGATGTAGCTAGAGTAGAGCTGACAGCAGACGAGCGACGCGGCTTTACCGAGTTAAACGGTGAAGGTGAAGTAGTTGCTGGTATTGCTATGGCACGCTATGGTCAAAATGCGCTAGAAGTCATCCATAACATTAAAGAAAAGCTCACCGAAATTGCACCTGGCTTGCCGCAAGGCGTCACGGTAGAGACGGTGTATGACCGTTCCGACCTGATTCACCGAGCTATCGACAATCTGAAAACCACGCTGTTTGAGGAAAGCATTGTTGTTGCATTGGTTTGCGTACTGTTCCTGATGCATGTGCGCAGTGCTTTAGTGGCAATCCTGATGCTGCCGGTTGGGGTGTTAATCGCCTTTACGCTAATGCACTGGCTAGGGCTCAATTCCAATATCATGAGCCTGGGCGGCATTGCGATTGCCATCGGCGCCATGATAGATGCCGCCATCGTCATGATCGAAAACGCCCACAAACATATTGAGCGAGCGCCGCCGGACACGCCTCGATTACAACTCATTATCGACGCCTGTAAGGAAGTCGGCCCTGCATTATTTTTCAGCCTGCTGATTATCACCGTTTCTTTCCTGCCGGTATTTACCTTAGAAGCGCAGGAAGGCCGCCTATTTCAGCCTCTGGCCTACACCAAGACCTTTTCCATGGCAGGTGCAGCGTTGCTGTCAATCACATTGGTGCCAGTATTGATGCTGCTGTTTGTGCGCGGCAAGATCATGCCAGAACGCAAAAACCCGGTGAACCGCTTCCTGATCTGGATTTATCGGCCAGTCATTGCCGGGGTCATGCAATGGAAGAAGATCACCATCCTGGCCGCACTATTGGTGCTGGGAGTAACTGTTTTCCCACTAAGCAAACTCGGCAGCGAATTCATGCCGACCCTGAACGAAGGCACGCTACTCTATATGCCGGCCACATTGCCGGGGCTATCCGTCACCAAGGCGGCGGAGATCATGCAGACGCAGGACAAGATCATCAAAAGCTTTCCTGAAGTAGCCTCCGTATTCGGCAAGGCAGGCCGTGCCAATACCGCCACTGACCCGGCGCCAATTGAAATGTTCGAGACGGTGATCAACCTCAAGCCGGAAAGCGAATGGCGCACTGGCATGACCATCGACAAGCTGGTCGCCGAACTGGACAAGGCGGTGCAATTGCCCGGCGTGAGCAACGCATGGACGATGCCGATCAAGGCGCGCACTGATATGCTTTCCACAGGCATCCGTACACCAATCGGTATCAAGGTATTCGGTAAGGACTTAGGCGAAATGGAAAAACTCGCCAAAGATATTGAAGCGGTGGTCAAGACCGTGCCAGGCACTACCAGTGCTTATGCCGAGCGCATCACTGGCGGCTATTACCTCAATATCGAACCTGACCGGCAAGCATTAGCCAGATATGGACTGGCGATTGGCGATTTGCAGGAGGTCATCGGCAGTGCCCTCGGCGGCGAAATGATTACCACTACAGTAGAGGGGCGAGAACGCTTTGGTGTCATCACGCGCTATCCACGCGAACTGCGCTCCGACCCGGATAGTATTGCCCGTCAGGTGCTGGTGCCGACTATGGGTGGGGCACTCATCCCGCTTGGTCAACTGGCGCACATATCCCTTGATAAAGGTCCGCCTAGCATCCGTACTGAGAATGCGCTGCTGTCGGCCTATATCTTCGTCGATATCCGCGGACGCGACATCGGCGGTTATGTGGCAGATGCGCAAAAGGCGGTGCGCGAACAGGTGAAATTTCAGCCAGGTTACTACGCCACTTGGAGCGGTCAGTTCGAGTACATGCAGCGTGCCCAGGCGAAGATGAAAATAGTGATTCCGCTGACGCTGCTGATCATCTTCGTGCTGCTCTATCTCAATTTCCGCCGGTTGACCGAAACACTGATCGTCATGCTATCGGTACCATTCTCGCTGGTAGGCGGCGTCTGGCTGATGTACTGGCTGGGCTACAACATGAGCGTAGCGGTAGCGGTCGGCTTCATTGCCTTGGCCGGGGTGGCGGCAGAAACCGGCGTGATCATGCTGATCTATCTTGATCACGCCTATCAGTCACTCAAGGCGCAACGAGATGCTGAGGGTAAGCCGTTCGCCGTAGCCGATCTTTATGCAGCGGTGATGGAAGGTGCAGTAGAGCGCGTCCGCCCAAAAATGATGACCGTGGTGGCTATCATGGCGGGCCTGTTGCCCATCATGTGGGGTAGCGGCACAGGTTCAGAAGTGATGCGGCGCATCGCCGCGCCCATGGTGGGTGGCATGGTGTCCTCCACCCTGCTGACCTTGATCGTGATCCCGGCTATTTATGCGCTGGTGAAGGAATGGAGCCTTCGAAGGCAGAAGGAAAAATGAGGTGCCGGACGTGCATGCGTTTTACAATCTTATTGAAGCGATAGAAGGCATGTAATGCTTGACCTGTGTGTTGCATGCAGGCTTTAGGATAAAAATTATAGGCTATTGGGTGATTTGGAGATAAAAAATGTACGTGAAAGTTCTGATAGCTGTATTGCTGGTTATTTCTGCATTAGCAGGTTGTGCTTCGACTGATGATTCTTATTCTGGGCGTTCATCCGGTGATAGTAGCTCCGGTCACTCCCATTGACATGAATGCTTGGGATATTCATTAAGAAGTGTGGCAAACGCGGTAGTGTTAGACACCATTTCTGATAGTGGAATATTTAAAAAAGTGGGATAGCTATGCAACATTTGGATAATGATGTTAGGGAGCTTTCTGTGGCCGAACATCAGCTGATTGAGGATGGGCATACTCATCTGGATCAGTTTTTGCGAGAATTGCGTGAGACCTGTTGCGAGTTTTATAGCCTGGAAGGATGTCAGGGGTGTGACAGGGGAAAAGTTGCTTCGTGCCAAGGGCGACTGAACTCATTTGAACATGTTTTTCTTGATTTCGTCATTGAGCACTTCAAAAACGAAGAAAAAATCATGTCCAAAATTTTTAGCAACCAAGATACCAATGAGTGTTTTCGTTTGCATCAGCAAGAGCATGACAAATTGTTGCGAGAGATGCAGAGCCTGATGCATAAGTTGTCCACCGAAAGTGATCGAGGCCATACAGCGGTAGCGATTAGAGAGTTTCACTATCGGGTTACGGAACTGTTTGGTAAGCATGCGCGCATGTTCGACGATCCCTTCATACGTCAACTAAAGGGCGGTAAAAAGTAATTGGTGTGCAAAGCGCAAGATGACATGTATAGATAGATATTTTTTTAACCAATTTTTTTGAGAAAACAGAGATAACCAATGCCTGAAATTATTCCTAATCTGCATCCATTAATGGTGCATTTTCCCGTTGCGCTGATTAGCATTTCTGCAATCTTTCACGTGGCGGCAATCGTAACGCGGGGTAAAGCCTGTGCCACGCATTGCGCCGTTCTTGCCCATACCACGCTGTGGCTGGGCGCGCTGGCGGCGCTGCCAACGGTCTTTTTCGGTTGGCAGGCATTCAATAGCGTGAATCACGATGAGGTCAGTCACCTCGCCATGCTGCTACACCGCACTTGGGCGCTGTCTACGTTGGCGGTACTTGTGGTTTTGGCAGGCTGGGATGCCTGGCGCAGTAAGTTGGATGCAATGCCTGCCTGGTGGTTCGCTGGCGCCGTGATTGGCGCATGGGGCATGGTCGCTACCACTGCCTGGCATGGCGGGGAACTGGTTTATCGGCACGGGCTGGGAGTGATGTCGTTGCCTGTCGCGGAAACTGGGCATGCACAAGGCCAAGAACATGGCTCTATGTCGCCCGGCGAGAAAAATACGCATACGAATGCAATGCCCGAAGGCAAGGCTCAAGAGCATTCCCAGCATGAGCATATGCACTAAACTTGAACAGGGTAAAACTATGAAGCTATTGGCACGAATTTGCACTGCGACGATGTTATTCAATTCTGCCGGCACTACAATCCAATTGGAATAGTGACGAAACCACAAATTAAGGAGAATCTAAAATGAAACTAACATTTCTTGGTGCAACAGGGACTGTGACGGGCTCTAAATATCTACTCAATTGTGGTTCAAAACGCATATTGATTGATTGCGGACTATTCCAGGGCCTTAAGCAATTGCGATTGAAAAACTGGGATAAATTGTCAATTAACCCAAAAGATGTAGATATAGTGGTATTAACGCATGCCCATATCGATCACACTGGGTATCTACCATTGTTTGTTAAAAATGGATTTTCTGGCAAGGTCTATTGTAGCGAGGCAACACGTGATTTATGCAAAATTCTGTTACCTGATTCTGCGCATCTACAAGAAGAAGAAGCGGAGTATGCTAACAAGCACGGGTTTTCCAAGCACCATCCAGCGTTACCGCTCTATACAAAAGAAGATGCACAAAGAGCACTTGAACTACTGACGCCCGTTGATTTTGAGCAGGACGTTGATCTAGGGGATGGCCTGACAGTAAGATTTTCGCCCAATGCACATATTCTGGGGTCTGCTTTTGTGCGCATTCATGACCAGAAAACGTCTGTTCTATTTTCAGGGGACATTGGACGTCCTCATGACATTTTGATGAAAGCCCCCGTGCGTATCAAGCAGGCTGATTACCTAGTGCTTGAATCTACTTATGGCAATCGATTGCACGATACCAGTGACCCGCAAATTAAGCTAGCTGCAATTATCAACCAAACAGTAAAACGCAAAGGCGTTGTAGTTATACCGGTATTTGCAGTGGGTAGAGCGCAAGAGTTGCTTTATTACATTCATCTACTCAAATCATCAGGTGTTATACCTGATATCCCAGTATATTTAAATAGCCCAATGGCGGTAGATGCCACCGCGATATTTCATAACCATCGTGGCGAGCATCGCCTGACGCCAGAACAATGTGATGCACTATGCCACACAGCTCACATGGTGAATAGCGTCGAAGAGTCTAAACGGCTTAATGAAACCCAAGGCCCGATGATTATCCTTTCAGCAAGTGGGATGGCTACTGGCGGGCGAGTTGTACATCATTTGAAGGCTTTTGCACCTAACCCCAACAATACCATCCTGTTTGTTGGCTTCCAGGCGGCGGGTACGCGTGGGGCTGCAATGCTGGACGGAGCTGAAAGCATCAAGATACATGGCGAATATGTGCCGGTACGTGCTGATGTTGAGTATGTTTCCAACCTTTCCGCACATGCTGATTATTCAGAAATCCTGGATTGGCTAGGTGGTTTCGAAGTTCCGCCAAAGAAGACATTCATCACCCACGGTGAGCCGATTGCGGCAGATGCAATGCGGATTCATATTGAAGAAAAACTGCATTGGCAGGTAGTGGTGCCGGATTATCTTGAAACAGTAACTTTAAATTAAGCCTTTATATTTCCCCATGATAGGCATACCTACTGAAATTTTTAACAGGAGAAACCCCATGAAACTATGGATACGCATTTGTGCTGTCGCGCTAACATTAAACTCAGCTGTTGCCCTCGCCGGACAGGCTATCACCGTTTACAAAAGTCCGACCTGCGGTTGTTGCGAAAAATATGTCAGCTACTTGAAAGAGAACGGCTTTGCAGTCAAGGCCATCAACCAAAGCGATATGGATAGTGTCAAGAAACGTTACGGCGTGACGCGCGTCGCCAGTTGTCATACTGCGCTGATCAATGGCTATGTGGTTGAGGGCCACGTACCGGTGAGCGCCATTAACAAACTGCTCAAGGAGAAACCCGCTATTACCGGCATTAGCGTGCCCGGCATGCCTATGAACTCACCGGGGATGGGGGAAATGAAGAAAGGGACATTAACGGTTTATCGGATCCCGAGAAACGAAGAGGCTCTTAAAGTTTATTCTGTTGAATGAGAATCTAATTGATGACTTTTGGAGAATGTTTTTGAGACTTACCCCTTACGAATTGAAGAAATCTATTGCAACTCGCTTGCTGGCTGCATGGGTGGTTCTCTCAATAGTGTTGGGAATAGGTTCCTATTATTTTGAATCCAAACAAATTGATGCTTTTGTTTTCAGTCTGGCAGCCCAGGCTGCAAAACATTTTAACAATCCCGAAAACGAAGCAGCTTTTTTAGGGAATCTGAATCAGCATCGTTCAGTGGTCGAGAGGTTTCTCAAAGACTCCAGATTTGCCGGTATTCGTCTGTTTGGGAGTAACAAGAAACTTGAACTTGAAACGTGGAAAACAGATGAAAGCAGATTGCTGAGTCGAATAGAAAAGCATCGCCATACCTTCCCTAATGAAGGTGACAGTCATTACAACAAGATTATAGACGGTGGAAATCTTTACGTTCAGATTGTTATTCCCCTAACGTCATCAGATAAGAGAATCTATGGCTATTTTGAAGGGATATATGAGATTGATTCAATCACTGTCGCTACACTTGAGCAACGCATCATAACTTCTTTATTGATTATTGTGATGGTCATTGGGATAACAAGTCTCGTGTTATATCCGTTCATTCTGTCCCTCAACCGGGAAGCCACTAATCTTTCTGATGAATTGCTGCAATCAAATCTGGAGCTATTGCAGTCGCTAGGCAGCGCGATTGCTAAGCGCGATTCTGATACGGATGCTCATAATTATAGGGTAACTCTTTATGCAATCAGGCTTGCTAAAACCATGGGTAGGAGTAATGCAGAGATTGAATCGCTGATTGTTGGCGCCTTTCTGCATGATGTAGGCAAAATCGGTATTTCCGACCAGATTTTATTAAACCCAGGAAAATTGACTCATGATGAATTTGAAATCATGAAGACCCATGTCATCCATGGCAAGGAAATTATCCAGCACTCAAAATGGCTTAAATGTGCCCATGATGTTGTACTTTTTCACCATGAAAGATTTGATGGTACTGGGTATCCCCAAGGCCTCAAGGGCAAGGATATACCGATAAATGCTCGGTTGTTTGCTGTTGTTGATGTATTTGATGCATTAACTTCCAAACGACCTTACAAAAATTCTTTGTCATTCTCCGAATCAATGAACATATTGCATGCAGGATCAGGCAGTCTTTTTGATCCTGGAATTCTCGTAGTATTTGAGCGCATTGCACCTTTTCTCTATGAAGAGTTTTGTCATGCAGATTTAAGTTATTTGCAGCGCATATTGAAAGACTCTTTAACAAAATACTTTCATCGAGATTACTCAAAAAAACTAAAACAAGGGGGACTTCAAAATGAGTTCATGGCATCAACAATCGATTCCTGAAGTTGTGAGTCAGCTTGCGACTGATATAGAGCAAGGTCTTACCGATGAAGCTGTTACCACAAGGCTCGCAAGTTATGGAGCCAATAAATTACGAAAAGGTAAGCGATTCTCGGCATTCTCCATTTTTATAAGCCAGTTTAAAAGTCTGGTTATTTGGGTTCTTATAGGCGCTGCTGCTGTTTCTGCGTTATTAGGGGAAACTACTGACGGAATAGCGATTATTGCTATTGTAATTTTGAATGCAGTGATTGGCTTTTTCCAGGAGTATCGTGCTGAAAAAGCTGCTGCTGCACTAGCTAATCTTACAGCACCTCATTGTCGCGTAGTACGAAATGGTCATAGTAATGTGATTGCCTCTACTGAGGTCGTACCGGGTGATATCTTACTACTTGAGGGTGGAGATCTGGTTGCTGCGGACGCACGTTTGATAGAAACGTCTGTACTTCATGTTAACGAAGCTCCGCTAACAGGTGAATCGCAAGCAGTTGGAAAATCTACAGACATCTTAGCTCCAGCAACGCCGTTAGCTGATCGAAAAAATATGGTTTTTCTTGGCACCAGTGTAACAGCCGGAACTGGTCTTGCTCTGGTGGTCAATACTGGCATGGAGACGGAGCTAGGTCATATCGCAAAACTTCTTGAAACAGCCGAAAGCGGCAAGACTCCATTGCAACATCGACTCGACCGAGTGGGACGCGCACTGTTATGGGCTTGTTTGGGCATTGTTATATTGATTTTTGGGCTTGGATTATTAAGAGGTATCGAGCCATTTGAGCTTTTCCTGAGCGCTGTGAGTCTTGCAGTAGCAGCTATTCCTGAAGGATTACCAGCTGTAGTGACAGTAGCTCTAGCTCTAGGTGTGCAACGCATGATACGACGCAATGCATTAGTTCGTCATTTGCCGTCTGTAGAAACGCTGGGGTGCGCTGAGGTTATTTGTACAGACAAAACCGGCACATTAACCTTAGGGGAAATGACTGCCCGTAAACTCATTACTTCGGAGAGTCTGTATCGTCTGAGCGGTGAAGGCTATTCTACTGAAGGCGCATTTTTTGTAGGTAACACAGAAACTCTATCAACGGATAGCCCTGAGCTTTTTGCCCTACTACGCGCTTCGGCAGCCTGTAATGATGCTGAGTTGACTCTCATAGATAACCAGCCTGGAGTGATTGGCGATCCTACTGAAGGGGCGCTACTGGTTGCAGCCGCAAAAGGCAATATTACCCGTGAGTCTATCGAGGCTGATATGCCACGAATTGCTACCGTGCCTTTTGACTCTGACCGTAAACGTATGACTATCATACGTCTAGTGGATAATCAGTCCTGGGCATTCGTCAAAGGCGCACCTGAAGTTATTCTTAGTCGTTGCACAATGATACGCACTAGTCATGGCGTGAGGGAGTTGACCGAAGATGACCGTATCAGGCTAACTGAGGCCAATACCTTGCTCGCGAATGATGCTTTACGTGTCCTTGCAGTTGCTGAACGCTCATTGGATGGTATCGATTTTGACAGGAGTGCGTCTCTGAATGATACAGAGATTGAAGCCGAGTTAGTGCTTTTAGGGCTGGTGGGTTTGCAAGATCCTCCGCGTGCTGAGGCAAAAGAGGCGGTAGCCAAGTGTATACGCGCTGGCATCAAGACGGTGATGATCACCGGCGATCATCCAGATACGGCAAGAGCCATTGCTAATGAACTGGGTATTTTGAATAAAGGCGATACAGTTCTAGTAGGTGTCGAACTTGATTCTCTAGATGACGAGGCACTCAAGGAGCGTGTCTCTCAAGTCTCAGTTTATGCGCGTGTGACAGCCGAACATAAACTTCGTATTGTGCGTGCCTGGAAAGCTCGGGGAGTCGTTGTCGCGATGACCGGGGATGTGGTTAACGACGCTCCCGCAATCAAGGAGGCCTCTATTGGCATAGCGATGGGTATTACCGGTACAGAAGTGACTAAAGGTGCCGCCTCTATCATCGTCACAGATGACAACTTTGCATCAATTGTCGCTGCTGTTGAAGAAGGCCGTGGCATCTATGACAATATCGTTAAGACCCTAGAGTATTTGCTGGCAGGTAATGCCGGCGAACTTATTGTGATGTTGACGGCAATTATTTTGGGTTGGCCACTGCCGTTACTACCTCTACATCTCCTTTGGATTAATCTGGTGACTGATGGTTTACCAGCGCTTGCCTTGGCTACCGATCCAATTGATCGAGGTGTGCTAAACCGCCCGCCAAGACGCTCACAGTCCGAGCTGCTTAACCTTGACTTCCTGAAAAGAACGCTCTTTGCAGGGTTTCTGACAGCCGCAGTTACCCTTGGAGTGTTCTTTTATGAGTTCAAGATCGTTGGTAGCGGTCTTGATCAGGCGCGAGATGCTGCTTTTACTGCGCTTGTGATTACCGAATTACTGCGCGCGTTCGGGGCTCGGAGTGAAGAGCGGACTGTCTGGCAGATGGGGCTGTTCTCCAATATGCGGTTATTCTTAATAGTAGCAGTAAGCTTTGGATTGCAGCTTGCGATACACCATGTGCCTACCTTTCAAACCTTGTTCCAGATTGAACCTGTTACTTTGCATCAATGTGTTTCCTGGTTTGCAGTTGGATTCATACCCTTGATCATTCTGGAATTGAAAAAAGTGATTCGTATGCGAGCATCTGAAATTCGTTCATGATGAGTTTCTGTGCGCTATATGTTTTATTAGCTGTAAGTGATTTTTGACAGAGTTAACCATTAATGAGATTGCTATGAATAAACAAAAATACGATGTAACTCGCGACCCCGTTTGCCTGATGACAATTAATCCCCGCCATGCAGAAGCAATGACCGAATACAAGGGGCAAGCTTATTATTTCTGTTCGGAAGGCTGCCGCCAGAAGTTTTTATCCCATCCTGATATTTTCATTGATAAAGCACCTGGTATGAGATTAACAGTGGGAGTGATGGGCTCTGCGAGCGGGGAATTTGCGGCTGATATCAAAGTGCTGGTCTATGCCTTGGGTCAGGATATTGCAGATCGAGGATTCGTATTGATCACTGGCGCTTGTCCCGGGCTCCCTTACGAATGCGCTCGTGGCACAAGAAGTAAGGGTGGATTATCCATGGGAATATCACCGGCACTTAGCCTTGATGAGCATGTACATAAATATTCCTCGCCAGCAGATGTCTTTGATGTGATTATCTACACAGGTAGTGGGCTAATGGGACGAGAAGTCATCAATATTCGTTCAAGTGACATGGTTGTAATCGTGGGTGGAAGCTCCGGAACGTTAGGTGAGTTCGCAATCGCCTATGACGAGGGAAAGATAATAGGTGTGCTTGAAGGCAGTGGTGGTATCACGACACAATTGCCCCAATTGGTCACCAGTTTTGGCAAGAACACAGGTGCTCAAGTGATTTATGAGTCTGATCCCCATCTGCTTATTAGTAAGCTGGCTGAGGCATATACAGCGCATCACTATAAGCATCCATCCTGTTTTTGCGATGGGACGCATGCCAGCGTTGGCTAAGCTTTTAAGTTATGCACGACTGAAGCTATTAGATGTCGAACTAATTAAAGGAGTGTAAACATGGACAAATTAAATCCTTGGCGAGTTGGTAGCGCGACTGGATTATCAGCGGCTATGATCAATTTGATATGTGCGGCCGCAGTTTATTTGTTTCCAGTTGCAACGATCAATTTTGTTAGCTCGTGGGCACATGGCTTCGATTTAAATATACTCCTCAGTAAGACTCAATTAACCTTTGATGGAATTGCTGATGGCATATTCAATGTAACACTGACAGGATTTCTGATCGGCGTGTTGTTCGCCTTATTTTATAACTTAGTGGGATTCTGCCCAAAATGCCGTTAGCAATTTTTGAAGGGAACTATCATGGCAATTGATCCAGTATGTGGAATGAACGTAGAAGAAAAATCAGCAGCAGGCAATGCTGTACATTCGGGGACGACATATTATTTCTGCTCTCCCAAATGCCAGCATGAGTTTGAAGCTGATCCAGCCAAGTATGCAGGGATCGGCAAGACAGCTCACACCCATGATCACGCTCAACACCATGACCATGGCATGGCCGAGACAAAAACATCAACAGCAGCTGGAGAAAAGGCAAAAGACCCTATCTGCGGCATGATGGTAGACAAATCCACAGCGCTAAAAACAGAGCGTGCCGGAAGAGCCTACTACTTTTGCAGCGTAGGTTGCCAGCGCACCTTTGAGTCACCGGAGCAGGAACTTAAATCCATGCGTACCCGAGTCATGATTGCAATGTCCGGAGTGCTGGTGTTGGCTGTCATGCGTGCTGCTGTATTTCTTGGGCTTGCCGGTGGTGCGATGACCTTGAGTTGGGTGCCTGTTGACGCACTGCCGTGGTTTACCTGGGGAGTGTGGATGATGATACTGGTCACACCGGTACAATTCATCGGTGGTTGGGGCTTCTACAAAGGAGCATGGAACGCAGTTCGCGCCCGCAACATCAATATGGATTTCCTGATTGCGCTCGGTACCTCGGTCGCGTACTTCTATAGCGTCGCGGTAGTGTTCTTCCCTAATGTGTTGCCAGTGGCGGTAGATCAGCGGCAATCTTACTTTGAAGTGTCGGCAGTCATCATCGCCTTCGTGCTGCTCGGAAAGTACATGGAGGAAATTATCAAAAAACGTTCTTCAGCAGCAGTGCGCAAACTGCTGGATCTCAAACCTGCGACCGCACATGTCATCCGCGATGGTCAGGAGATGGAAGTGCCCGCAGAAAGTGTAATGTTAGATGAAATTATCGTGGTGCGCCCCGGTGAGAAGGTTCCCGCTGATGGTGTAGTGTTTGAAGGCAGCTCCTCAGTCGATGAAGCTATGCTCACCGGCGAATCAATGCCGGTGGAAAAATCACCAGGCAGCGCAGTAATCGGAGGAACCATCAATCGTACCGGTTTGTTCCGCTTTAAGACGACGCGAGTTGGCGCAGAGACCGCGCTCGCACAAATCATCAAACTGGTGGAAGAAGCGCAGGCTTCCAGCGCGCCTATCCAACGTCTCGCCGACCAAGTGGCCAGTTATTTTGTTCCAACAGTAGTGCTGGTCGCGTTTTCCGCTTTTGTGGGTTGGTGGTTGATGGGTAATTTCCCACAGAGCCTGATGGCTTTTATCGCGGTACTGATTATTGCCTGCCCATGCGCTCTCGGCATTGCCACCCCGGCGGCGCTGATGGTTGGCGTAGGCAAGGGAGCTGAAGCCGGTATCCTGATTCGTGGCGCAGAAGTCTTGGAGCGCGCAGAAAAGCTCACCACAGTGGTGTTCGATAAGACCGGGACGCTCACCCGTGGTGAGCCTAATGTCACAGATATCATAGCTATTGGCAGTCAGCCGGAGGAAAATATTCTGCGCGCCGCCGCCGCGGTAGAGGTCGGCTCGGAGCATCCTCTTGGCGAAGCAATCGTGCGTGCTGCGAAACACCGCGAACTCGTGTTACCTAAGGTGGAGAACTTCGAAGCCATTCCCGGCCATGGCATCCGCGGCAGCGTAAATGGCATGGTCACGTTTCTCGGCAACCGAAGGCTGTTCGAACGAGAAGGTATTGATACCAAGGCTGCGGAAGAAATCATGGCAAAGCTGGAAGCTCAGGGGAAGACTGCGATGCTGGTCGGTCTTGAGGGCGCTCTTGCCGGTGTCTTAGCTGTAGCTGACACCCTCAAGCCAGAGGCCAAAGATGCTATCGCTGAGCTTATGAAAGAAAATGTGGAAGTCATCATGCTGACTGGTGACAATCGTCGCACCGCCGAAGCTATTGCTAAAGAACTAGGTATTAAGCACGTCATTGCTGAAGTGCTACCCTCAGATAAGGCTAAAGTCATTCAGGATTTACAGAAACAAGGTAAATCAGTCGCCATGGTTGGCGATGGCGTCAACGACGCGCCTGCGCTGGCAGTTGCCGAAATCGGTATCGCACTTGGTTCCGGATCTGATGTAGCTAAGGAAACCGGCGGCATCGTTCTCATCAAGAATGATGTGCGCGACGTAGTAGCGAGCATACGTCTGTCACGCGCCACCATGCGCAAGATTAAGCAGAACTTGTTCTGGGCTTTTATCTACAACGCTATTGGTGTGCCAATTGCGGCATTCGGCTTTCTTAACCCCATTATCGCGGCAGCAGCGATGGCGTTGAGTTCATTGTCAGTGATTGTGAATTCAGCGTTACTTAAACGAGCCAAGCTTTGAATCTATGATTAATTAAAAGTTAATGATAGGTGTTGTTGATTCCGCTTACATCATGAAAGGAGACTGAGATGTACTATTTTTTGATTCCACTCCTAATAGGCTTTGTGTTTGCAGGCTATAGCGCGTTTACAGCTGCCTTTTCTCGTTCGTGGGGTGTAAATGGTGGTCGGCTGGTTACCAGCCTGTTGCGTAATATGTTAGGTATACCGCTCTACGGTTATGGCCTTGTGCTTGCCTGGTGTGAAACTTCAACCTTGATATTCAATTTGGGTGCTATAGGGCAAGGATTAGGCTGGCTTTTGGTAATCGCAGGTGCCGTACCAATCATTGTAGGTCATTTGCAGCTTGGATGGCGTACACATATGCCTTCTATAAATGATTCACTGATGGATAAAGGACTTTACGCTTATGTTCGGCATCCTATATATGCCGGCGGTCTGATTGTTTTTATTGGACTTGCATTAGTGCATTTCACCGCACCATGGTTAATGGCATCTATCCTGTCCATCATGTTTTTTACAGTGATGGCTAAGTTAGAAGAAGTTGATTTGTTGCAGCGGATGCCAAAATATAGTGATTACATGATTCGAGTGCCAGGTTTTCTGCCGATCTTTGCGAATGATACCCTCAGCCGATGGGTGTGGATATGTCCAGCATTAGGATTGATATTAGCAACGTTGGTATTTTATATGTGGTGATTTACCTTATGGACATCATTTGTCGGCGCACTGATGCTTGTATGTCCAAGCATCATTTTATGGGGATTGGCAACCTTACGAAACTAACAACTATTACACCTAACTGCATATGAAGGGGTAGCATCATGAACGACGAGCATGAAACGAAACATCTTTCCAGAGGGCAATGGGTATTCTATGGATTTCTGATATTTGCCGGATTGCTACTCTTCACAGAACACCGCGCCCATGTTCTTGGTTTTCTGCCTTACTTGATTTTGCTTGCTTGCCCTTTGATGCATTTATTCATGCACCATGGGCATGGTGGCCACAATCATCATCATGAAACAAAAGAGGGAGAACAAAAATGAATGCACCATCTTCTGATTATGGCTTGTGGCCACTGGTCATCATTAACTCTCTAGTATTCATCATCTTCGCTTTTAGTTTTGCCAAACCACAGAGTAAGCGTGACTGGCGAACATTCAGTGCGTTTTCAGCATTCCTGGTAGCGTTATTTGTTGAGATGTACGGCTTCCCACTAACCATCTATCTTTTGTCTGGCTGGCTTACAAGTCATATTCCTGGAATCGACCCATATTCACATAATGCAGGACATTTACTAGAAGATCTGTTTGGCTGGGGCGGCAATCCGCACTTTGGCCCATTCCACTTACTCAGCAACGCCCTGATTATTGCTGGTTTCTTTTTGCTCTCTGGTGCTTGGCGCGTGTTGTACAATGCTCAACGCAAACATAGGCTAGCTACGACTGGACCATATGCACGTATTCGTCATCCACAATATGCTGCGTTCGTGATGATCATGTTTGGATTCTTACTACAATGGCCAACGATAGTAACATTGCTAATGTTCCCGATTTTGACCTACATGTACACCCGGCTGGCTAGAATCGAAGAGAAAGAAGCTTATGCTGAGTTTGCCGAGGAGTATTCGAAATATGCTGCTAATACACCAGCATTCTTTCCGCGGCTCCGGCAAGGTTGAATCTCCACTAGTTTACTAAACGCCTTTGAGAGCTGTAATTCCTATTAGCAAGCTTAATGATATGTGAGAATTAAAAAAATTAATGCCATAGGTAAAACTATTGATTAATCTACTATTACACAATTTTTATCTGAGACACATGATCGATAGCATGCAAAGCTCCAGTTAGCAGGGCTTGTTCGCTTTTTAACATATTTTCCCATGCTGCATTCCCATCTTTTGCAGCCTTGTGAAGATGAACAAAATTGCGTACTTCATGCATCGCTTTTACAGCGAGCCAAATATCGGCAACCTCAGGTCTTGGAGCACCATTTTGTTCCCAAGCTTTAATAACATTTCCAAATGTTCTTCGACGTGGTTCATCATTCAAAGGATAAGCTTTTGCTTCTGCAAGTACACGAAGTGCAGCTTCAATAATTGATGCTGCAATTAGAACAGCTGCTTTAACTGCAGCGGCTCGTACTGACAAGCCAAGCTCATATACGTAAGTTGGATTAGCGAGCCGACCGGCTTCAGTATGACGAAGATTTTCAAGCATATAAAGGTGAAAGTTTAAATATTGTTCTTCAGCAGCAATCGAATATCTAATGTCTTCATCAGGAATGTGTTGCCACTTAAATGTAGCAACTGGTTTCAATGACGGGATTGTGAAGGTTGGATTAATAAAGTAAAAATCTGCTGCCATGGTTAGTGCCTAATAGATATTAATAATGTGTATTTGTATACTAATGCTTGGCATTATAAATTGATGACGATTTAACAATTTATTTAATAAGGACGGCAATAAAATGGTTCATGAAACTGACGAATTAAGAAACCCCAATAATATCCATGATCCTGTCCCCAGAACTGAAAACCTCGTTATGGACTACCCACACTCACTGACACTGACATTATATCGGTGCTAACTTATATCAATAGTAAGTGGTCTACTGAGAAGAGGGCAATCCAGAAACGCATACAGTAAGAACTCAGTTCCAACCACAGTAATTTATAACGCTGGTTGATAGCCACCATCGGTCATGGCCTTGATAATAGTAGCTTCAGGAATTGCTGTTTCTACTCTAACCATTTTGGTAGATATGTCAGCATCTATCGTGGCTGCATCATCAACTTTTTTGATTGCGTTCGTAATATTTCTTACACAACCACCGCAACTCATTTTGGGAATATGAAATTGATACATAGCAAGCGTCCTTTTAAAAATGATAGAAGCCTTAACAATAAAACTTCCAACTGTTGGAAGGTCAAATAAAAAATTAATTCATTATGGGCTTTACCTTACCATCATTGGAATCTTTACCATGGGATCTCATCATTCAATAAAAGAGGTGATTCATGTCATCCCATAATCATTCTGTCGATATCGCCGTAACAGGGATGAGTTGCGCTTCGTGCGTCTCTACGGTGGAAAATGCATTACGGAAATTGACGGATGTCGAGTCTGCTAGCGTTAATCTTGCCACCGAGCGTGCACATATTGAATTGGCAAATGACATCCCACATCAAAACATTGTAAAAGCGGTTGTGGATGCAGGGTATGGGGCATCTATAATTTTATCTGAACAAGGTCATGCGCATCCTCATGAAGAAGACTCCGCGACTGGCATAAAAATTCTCATCGCTGCAATCCTTAGTTTTCCGCTAATTACACCTATGTTACTTAGGCTTGCAGGTATTGATTGGAATCTGCCTGTATGGTTTCAATGGTTACTTGCAACACCTGTTCAATTTTATTTTGGCGCAGGATTCTACAAATCTGCCTGGCGAGCTGTATTAAATAAATCCGGCAATATGGATTTGCTGGTGGCAATAGGCACAACAGCTGCCTATGCTTTATCAGTCTATATGCTGCTACAAGGACATCAACACCTCTATTTCGAAGCGTCCAGCGTAGTCATTACACTCGTGCTGTTAGGTAAATGGTTAGAGAGACGTGCCAAGCATCAAACCACCGAAGCCATTAGGGCATTACAACAGTTACGTCCCGAAACAGCCCGAATAAAACGGGAAGGTGAAGAACTGGAAATACCGCTTGCTCAAGTGTCTTTGAATGATGTCGTCGTCGTTCGACCTTGGGAGCGTATACCGGTCGATGCCATTATCCTGGAAGGTCATAGTCACGTGGATGAATCGCTGATGACGGGTGAAAGTGCTCCTGTCCATAAAAAAGTCGGTGACAAAGTGATAGGGGGCTCAGTCAATAGCGATGGATTGCTCGTCATTCAAACAATCGCAATCGGCGCTGAAACGGCACTGTCACGCATTATACGATTGGTAGAAGACGCTCAAGCAGCTAAACCGGAGATTCAACGTCTAGTCGATAAAGTAAGTGCTGTGTTCGTACCCATCGTCATCATGATTGCTCTCGGCACATTTCTGGCTTGGGGGCTTTACACAGGCAATTGGGAACAGGCCATATTGAATGCCGTCGCTGTGTTGGTGATCGCCTGTCCTTGTGCGCTTGGCTTAGCAACTCCTACAGCCATCATGGCAGGGACCGGCGTTGCCGCACAACATGGCATTCTCATCAAGGACGCCAATGCTTTAGAACTTGCACACAGCATCACCCAGGTAGTATTCGACAAAACCGGTACGCTCACAGCAGGTAAACCTGTTCTATTGTCTGCAAAAGCCATCAATGGCCAAGATGACAGGATGCTGGAACTTGCAGCTGCAATCGAGCAAAATAGTTCGCACCCACTCGCCAAGGCGGTTGTGGATCAGCTTGCAATGAGGGGCAAAACACCATCCTTATCAACCTCGGTGAAAGAGCTGCCTGGGCGGGGGTTGCAGGGGCAAGTGGATAGTAAAATGATCTATGTAGGTAATGAACGTTGGATGACAGAGCTTGGGATTGATATGGGCACACTGACTGATATTTCTATGGAATTTCAGAATACTGGAAAAACCATCTCATGTGTTGCGGTGCGTGAGGGTGCTGCAGAACCATCATTACTTGGGATGCTTGTATTTGGTGATGAAATCAAGCATTCGTCAAAACAAGCTATTTCTGGCTTACGCCTCAAAAACATCAAAACATTGCTACTTACCGGAGACAATCGTATCAGCGCAGAGCATGTCGCTCAAGAGCTTGGCATCGATATGGCGTTAGCTGAGCAAACGCCAGAATCCAAAGCCAGCACGATTGCATCTATGCGCCAAAAAGACCAGGTGATTGCGATGGTAGGCGATGGTGTTAATGATGCACCTGCGCTAGCTGCCGCTGACGTAAGCTTCGCCATGTCTACAGGAACAGATGTTGCGATGCATACTGCAGATATCACCCTGATGCGCTCAGACCCTAGCTTGGTGGTGGATACCATTGATATATCCCGCAGAACTTATAGCAAAATAAAGCAAAATTTATTCTGGGCCTCAATCTATAACCTTATTGGAATACCGCTAGCGGCATTAGGATTATTGAGTCCAGTCATCGCTGGCGCCGCGATGGCGTTCAGTTCAGTGAGTGTAGTAACCAATGCCTTAATGTTGAAACGCTGGCAGCCATCACGTCATCAGAAAAAGGATAGCTAAATGAATGCTGATATATTGAATATCGGACAGGCTGCAGAAGCTTCAGGTATCTCCGCCAAAATGATTCGTCATTATGAAGACGTTGGTCTTGTACCACCCGCATCAAGAACATTCTCCGGGTATAGAACCTACAATCATCGTGATGTGCATATGCTGAGGTTTATCAAACATTCGCGTGACTTAGGATTTTCGATTAAACAGATTGGCGATTTGTTGAGTTTATGGCGTGATCAAAACCGCCCAAGCAGCAAAGTCAAATCGATGGCGACCGAGCATATTGAAATGCTCGACCGGAAGATACGAGAATTGAGTGCGATGAAGTCGGAACTGACACGTCTAGTGAGCTGTTGTCATGGTGACACACGGCCTGATTGCCCAATTTTAGATAAACTGGCTCAAAATAAATAATCGCTGTTAATTGGAAAAAATATTAATAAATTATATTGATAAAAACGCTTGACCTTACCACTGTGGAAAGCTTCAAGATACGAACTATGTCCTGATAAATTTAGTCAGACATATATAGAAACATGAATTGATCAAAACCAAGTAAACAATACAAAATGAAATACTGGCTTAAATTATTTGTGATCATAGCACTTGCTATCACAATCCCTTTACAAGCGGTTGCAGGTCTGACTATGCCGTCTTGCAATATGTCCAAAGATACCATGGCAGCCAGCATGGCTATGAATGCGGGCCATAATAATGTGACTATGAGTCAGTCAGATGCAAAAGCCGCTAGCAGTGACATGATTGATAAAAACTGTTGTGATATGAGTGGAAACAAAATATGCTCAGATCAAAAATGCGCTATCTGCCATTTAAGCATCTTACAATTACCTGATACAGACTTGCTCACAGTACCTGAAATTTTAGCGACTACTTACTTCGATTTGATTAACGACAATTATCAAACTTTCCCCTCTGGCTTGTTTCATCCCCCCAAACATCTCTTCTCATAGCACAGCGCGACTATAGCTGATTCATATCAGCAGTCCCAAGTGCCAAACCATTGCTTGGCAGTGAAATTACTGACTAGTGGTATCTGCTCGTCCCTGACTGCCAAGCATGAACATATGAATACGATCATCTAAAGGATGACGTCAATTTGAGGAGAATTACCATGAACACCCTATATTTAAAAAAGTTATCAGTAACCTTGTTAATGGCTAGTTTAGGATTTTTATCCCTATCAGCTATAGCAGGACAGGATAGTAATCAACGCTTGATGATAGAGCAGACAATCAAACAACAGCAGCAATCTAAAGCCACGGAAGCAGCAAGGCAACATGCTGCTGCTATCAAAGCAGAGGAGTGCAAAAAACAGACGGAACACGGCAAAGATGCTGGCGGCAATTAACACTATGTGTCGGGGTGGAGTTTTTTTAATCGCCCCGGATTAGATACGACCACCTTGATAAGGTGACGTCAAATTGAGGAGAATTATCATGAAAAACACATACACAAACAAACTCACACTAACCGTAGTACTTGCAAGCTTTGCGTTTCTATCCTTACCAGCCTCTGCCGGGAAGGACGATATACAAAGTCGTATGACGCTGCAGGTATATCAGCTACAACAGCAAGCTAAGGTTGCACAAGCTAGTAAGCAAGATTCTGCAACTAACAAGGTGGTGGAATGCAAAAGACTGTTAGCGCAAGGTAAAAAATGCTAACCGTTCTTAATCGCTATGGATGGAGCAGTAAGTTTAGCTGTTCCGTCTATAGCTCATTTGGCTTTAAATATTACTCACTTAAGGATTAAGTTATATGAAAACATCAATATTCGTATTAGCTGCAATTGCAACATTAAGCCTGTCATCTATTGCTAGTTATGCCAAAGATGAAATGGCGATGCCTATGCCAACTTCTAAAGCTACTGCCCAGAAAGACATTGTTGGGAAAGGCACTGTTGTTTTTGAGAATAAGGCTGTAGGAAATGTCACGTTGAAACATGAAGCGATTCCAGCCATTGGTTGGGGGGCGATGACCATGGAATTTAAAGTTAAAGACAAGATGTTGCTAGATAAAGTGAAAAAAGGTGACAAGGTGCAATTCACCTTGGAGCCACAAGGTCAGGACTACGTCATTACAAGTATTAAATAAGAGCAACTGCACAGACTGATAATTGGCCTGTGCTTACTAACAGATTTTAAACATTAATTTTAAGGAATATTCACCATGAAAAAATCAATTATTAACACATTGATCGCTACGGCATTCATAGCCAGCCTAAGCCTTGCCTCAACTGGCGCCATGGCAGGCCGTGACTTCTTTCAAGAACAGTTGATCCAGAATATGCAAGTGACTAAACAGAAATTGGAAAAAGCTAAGACTTCTCAAGGTGCTGAACAGCAGAAACTCCTGGGTGAACATATGCGGATGTTGCATGACAACATGAATGCTTGTCGTGAGATGAAGCCTAAGGCAGGCATGACTGAGAAAGAACGGGATGAGTGGTATGCAGAACACCAAAAAATCATGGATGACTTGATGAGTCAAATGATGGAAGAGCATAAAGTTAAGATGGCATCTGCACCATGCGAGACTGGCAAGAAGTAAGTAAGTAAGTAAGTAAGTAAGTAAGTAAGTAAGTAATAGTTTATTTGCTTTGACCTAATGGGCGGTGCATTTCCGCCCATTTTTTAAACCATTTTTACTTTTTATTCAACTAACAATCGCGATGCGCTATGATGGCTACATAGCATTTCCTTATTTAATAACGATAAAATTGGATGCAATGTCGTGACAGTAAACTTGATATCCCACTACAAAATTGATCCTGAATCAGTCTATAACACCTGGTTTATTGGCAATGAAGCACGCTTAAAAGCTTTTCGTTCAATTCGTAGGGGGGTTAAAGATACCGTTGATGCCATCGCTAGCAATACTTTTGGAAATGACTTTCGGGGATCGCCATTAGAAGTGGTGTTAAATGCTATTACCGAACAAAAGCAAGTGTTTGAAGGTGCCGCACATCCATTCTATTGGAAACCAAAACTCCGCATTCCTGATATCTATGAAGATGACAATAATAAGAAATTTTTTGGCGCTTTCTTAAATAGTTGCCTAATTGCAACACGTGAAACGCAAGTGCTGGATGAGATGAGTCGTTTAGCAAATGCAAAGATCAAAGGGCTTGGTCCTTCAGTAGCGAGCATCGTATATTTTTTACACCCTACCTTTGTACCACCATTTAACACCGCGATATTAAATGGTTTCAATGCCATGTTTGGCACCAAGCTCAAATTAGGTTGTTGGCAAAGCTATCTTGCCATGAGAGAAACCATAGTTGAGACCAATAAAACGCATCAAACAATTTTGTCCAACGACCTAGGTGCTTTTGCAGGATTGCTATTTGAGATTGGTAGCGGCAGATTGGCAGTTAATGGTAATGGGGGTGAAGCGCTAATACTATTACGGGAAAAAGCCGCAAAGCTTGCTGAAAAGCGTCATAAAGAAGTGATTGAAGAGCAACGTGAAGAGTCTGAACATACACAAGTTCAACACATGCTGATTCGAATTGGACGTGCGCTAAATTACCAAGTATTTGTCGCCCGTAATGACCGCAATCGATCTTGTCATGGCGAATCTTTTGCGCAACTCACAACACCACATTTGCCCGATATTGGCGCTAGCAGTGATGTAATGGATACTGTTAGCCTGATTGATGTGATTTGGATTGATACTAAAACCAATAAAATCATATGTGCGTTTGAGGTAGAGAAAAGCACCTCAATCTACTCCGGTATGCTGCGCATGAAAGATTTGGCACGATCTTTATCAGAGCAAGACTGTCAGTTTTACCTTGTCGCCCCCGATAAAAGAGAGCGTGAGGTCATCGCACAAATTAACCGTCCAGCGTTCAAAGGTGATCTTGATTTTGCTATCGGTTATCTACCATTCAACATACTTAAGCAGCATTGTGATGGTCTGTGTACATTGGCAGATAACCATGAAGTGATGAAAAAAATAGCAAGATTCGATTTTTGATTTTGTGTGTTTGGTAGCGTACAGACCCAGATGTTTAGTGTCTTTAATGTGAATACCTAATTTAACGGAGAAACGTCATGAAAATTACTCCAATCCATTTTCTTAAAGTTTGTATAACTGCAGTGCTATTCACATCACTACTAGGCATAGCCAACGCGGATGAGCGAAAAAATATGAAAGGCTCTGACAGCATTATGCATACCATGCAGGACGGTATGAAGAAAATGGAGTCGATGAAAATGTCAGGTGATGTTGATAAAGATTTCGCCATGATAATGAAAATGCATCATCAGCAAGCATTGGACATGGCGCAAATTGAAATTGACCAAGGCAAATCATCAGAAATGAAAGCAATGGCCAAAAAAATCGTTTCGGCTCAAAAAAAGGAAATTGCTGAATTCGATACCTGGCTATCGAAACAAAAGTAATTCATTGTCATAGAGCTGGTAATACCAATGAAAGAAATGATGCATAAGCAAGCTTATTTAAAGCTTTTGTACATGGTGCTATTGTCTTTTGCTTCCATGTATATCCTTATGTATGCCATGGTCAACCAGCTCAACAATGTGATTCCCAACATCAACCAATTTTATATGGCAGGCTTAATGACCATGCCCATGGTATTGATTGAGATGATAGTCATGAGCGCCATGTATATGGATAAAAACAGGAACAAACTCATCATCATCCTGTCTTTCGTAGGACTAGTGGGTTTTTTCTTATTGATTCGATTTCAGGGTGCGGTATCTGAGAAACAGTTTTTGAAATCGATGATCCCGCATCATGCCTCTGCTATTTTGATGTGTAAAGAAACCAAAATCAGTGACCCGGAAATTCAAGTATTATGCAGTAACATTGTTTCTGGCCAACAGCAGGAAATTGCCCAAATGAAAACATTGTTAGATAAACAGTAATGTAGGTTGAAATTTACTTTGATTGATATAAACTAGAGTTATGCAATTCAAACAGCTACGATCATTGCGTGTATTCATCTTCTTGCTATTGACAATATTCTTTACAGATACTGTTTATGCTAGCGGCATGATGGTGGCTGACCAACTGTCTGGCAATCACACAGTAAGTACTGAAAGCCATAACCATGATGATCATGACATGATTCAACATGAACACCATCAACACGATGCAGGGCAGAAACAGTCAACTAATGACCATTGTTCAAAATGCGGTCACTGCATGGCTTGCTTTACCATTTTACCCCCTAGCCAATTAGACAAAATGCAATCTCAGATTCAAGCGACTACTATCAGCTTGTTTGAACCTAGCTATCTCTCGCACATCAGTGCCCAGCCTCAAAGACCTCCCATTTCTTAAATAAACCGATGGATTCAGTTCAGTAGCAGGCTATTCGCCTGCTACTGATTCACCACATTTATTTTTGAAATGAGATTTCGATGAAACTATTCAACTTATCGTTGTTTATTCTTTCTCTTGGTATAGGAGCATCTACGCCCCTATGGGCCGCAGATGCGCCTCAAGAGACTAATACCTACCAATCATCCTTTGATGATTACAAACCCCTATCCGAAGACAACTTGTCAGATTGGAAATCTATAAACGTGCCTTCAAATGGCGGCGGTCATGCCGGACACTCCGTGGCTGGCATGCAACATGAAATGACACCAGAACAGATGGCTAATATGCCGTCCGACAGCAAGGAAATGCCTGCAATGGAGGGTATGGACCATAGCAGCATGGAAGGCATGGAAAAAGCCGCGCCAGACAATATGAAAGGCATGGATCACAGCCAAATGAAGCATGATCATGCCATGGCGCCAATGGCTGGGATGGACCATTCTAAAATGGCTGGAATGGACATGGATCATGGCAACATGAAGTCCATGCCTGACAGCAAATCAGCAATGCAGCCTATGAAAAAAGATGATATGCCGGAGATGAAACATGAAGAAATGGCTGGGCATGATCACAGTGGGTCTGATATGAAGGCGATGGACCATTCAAAAATGAGTGAGTCAAAGCCGAATGATGTGCAACCAGGTCATGAAGGTGCCGCGCAAGATGAATCTCAACCTCACGAGCACGCATCTTCACAAGCGTCTGAACATGCAGGGATGTCTATGCCCTCAATGGCTGGACCTGCAACACAAGCTACACCCTGGCAGATAATCCCTAATTTTCATCCGATTGTGGTGCATTTCCCCATTGCTTTAACCATCATTGCCTTTCTGTTGAGTATCGCTGCTTACGCACGGCGCAGCCATCCTGTCTCTGCGCAACTGGCTGCCGCCGGTCACTTTACCCTGTGGCTCGCGGCAATAGGGGCTGCTGCGGCTGTATTATTTGGCTGGCTCGCATTTAACTCGGTCAATCATGATGATGCAGGACATGCGGCTATGTTGTTACACCGTTCATGGGCCATACCAACGGCTATAGGCTTGATCTTGCTCGCTAGCTGGGATGCATGGAAATACCGTATCAATGAATTGATATCGGTGCCAATGCTGTTTTTACTTTTCCTGCTTTCTCAAGCAATCGCAGTGACAGGATGGCTGGGAGGAGAAGTGGTCTACCGTCATGGCATAGGCGTGTTATCACTGCCAGCCAGCGAAGGCACCGGCCATGGTCACCATAATAGTACAAAAGGCACCGCCGCTAAAATAGGTTCTGATAAACCTACAGAACAGCATGATGATGAAAAAGGAGAATCTCATGAACACTAATACACCACATGCAGCTTTCAAATCTCGTACTGTAATCGTCCTTATCAGTGCCAGTATTGCGCTAGGCGGTTGTGCTACTTTTTCAAAAGATGGTGGTTTTGGCGCTGTGCAAGAAACTGCTAAAAAACACATCAAGCAAGAAGTGGTATGGCCAAAAACTGAAAGTGAAAAGAATAAAGTCACAGAACGCGTAAACGAATTATTATCAAAACGTTTAGATGTAGAGCAAGCCGTACAAATTGCTATCCTCAATAACAAAGGGTTGCAGGCGGATTTTTATAATCTTGGTATATCGGAAGCCGATTTGGTGCAGGCTGGTCGTTTGCCTAACCCTAAGTTTTCTATGCTTTATACACGTAATGACGGTGATTATAAGATCGAACAAATTCTGACTTTTAATATTTTCTCGCTGATAACCATGCCAAAAATGCAAGAAATCGAACGTCAGAGATTTGTGCAAACTCAGAAAAAAACCGCTTTTGAAGTGATTAAAATCGCCAATCACACACGTATAGCCTATTTCAATGCAGTCGCGGCAACAGAACAGGTGCGCTATAGCGAGCAAGTAAAGGAATCTGCAGAAGCCAGTGCTGAATTAGCAAGAAGCATGGTTAAGGCAGGTAACTTTAACAAGCTGCAGCAAGCACGTGAACAGAACTTTTATGCAGATGCAGCACTAGATTATGCAAATGCTAAAAATAAGCAAGTATCCGCATATGAAGCGCTATCACGCTTACTAGGCGTATCAATTGATCAGCTGATTTTGGAAGAACGGCTACCTGACCTACCTAAGTCACTCACTGAGTTGCAGCCATTTGAGAAAGCAGCTTTTGAACAGCGCCTGGATTTACAGGCCATCCGACTGGAAACTGATGCATTAGCTAAACAATTAGGGCTCACCAAGACGACACGTTTCATCAATGTGCTAGAAATTGGTCCTGCAAGAGTATTAGAAGGTCCTCGTAGCGAACCTTATAAAAAAGGGGTAGAGCTCTCATTCGAGTTACCAATATTTGACTGGGGCACTGCACGCGTCGCACTGGCTGAATCCATTTACATGCAATCAGTGAATCGGGCCGCACAATTAGCAATCAATGCTCAGTCTGAAATACGCGAGGCCTACAACACCTATCGTACCAATTACGATATGACAAAGCATATACGGGATGAAATTGTGCCGCTTCGCAAAAAAATTCTGCAAGAAAATCAACTTCGTTACAACGGTATGCTGATAAGTCCATTTGAACTATTTGGTGACGCACGCGCACAAGTTACCAGTGTGCAAAGCTATATCGAGTCATTACGTGAATTCTGGGTGGCCGATAGTGCATTACAAATGACGCTGATTGGTAACGAAAATATGATGGAAGGAAATTAAAATGGATTTTTCTAAATTTAGTAGGCGTGACTTTTTTAAATTAGCAGGTGCTGGCATCGCCGCATCTACTGTAAGCAAAGTCGCGATGGCCGCATTGCCAGAAATTGTTTCAACTGAACAAGCGAATACTCAGGCACCATTACACCCCAATACTGGTAGACCATATAACCCTGTTGTCACACTCAATGGCTGGAGTCTTCCTTGGCGTATGAATAAAGGCGTAAAAGAATTCCACCTAGTAGCCGAACCAGTACTGCGTGAAATGGCGCCAGGTATGAAGGCTCATTTATGGGGTTATAACGGGCAAAGTCCAGGTCCTACGATTGAAGTGGTTGAAGGGGATAAAGTAAGGATTTATGTGACGAACCGATTGCCTGAAATTACCAGTATTCACTGGCATGGCCAGCGATTACCTAATGGCATGGATGGCGTAAGCGGGCTGAATCAGCCGCCCATACCGCCTGGTAAGACTTTTATGTATGAATTTGAGGCAAAGCGTGCGGGCACGTTTATGTATCATCCCCATGCTGATGAAATGCTGCAAATGGCGATGGGTATGATGGGGAGCTGGGTCACACATCCTAAAAACCCAAAATTCATGCCTGTGGATCGTGATTTTGTCTTTCTGCTGAATGCATATGATATTGATCCTGGCAGCTACACACCTAAAGTTAACACCATGTTGGATTTCAATCTATGGACATTTAACAGTCGAGTTTTCCCTGGGATCGAACCTATTGTCGTCAAAAAGAATGATCGTGTTCGTATTCGCGTTGGCAATCTCACGATGACGAATCATCCGATTCATTTACACGGACACGAGTTTCAAGTCACCGGTACTGATGGTGGATGGGTTCCAGCTTCTGCTCGCTGGCCTGAAGTAACAACGGATATCGCTGTAGGACAGATGCGTGCTATAGAGTTTATTGCAAATGAGCCTGGTGATTGGGCATTTCACTGTCATAAAAGTCATCACACCATGAATGCAATGGGGCATGACGTGCCTACATTACTTGGCGTTAAACAAGGGGACTTGATGAAAAAGATTGGAAATTTAGTACCTGAGTATATGCCGATGGGTGAAACAGGCATGTCTGAGATGACAGAAATGGCTGAGATGATGGATATGCCGCTTCCTGAAAACACTTTGCCTATGATGACTGGTAAGGCTCAGTTTGGTGCTGTTGAAATGGGCGGCATGTTCACTACAGTCAAAGTCAGGGAAGGGCTTGCCCGTAATGATTACAAAGATCCTGGTTACTTTAAACATCCTAAAGACACTGTGGCAGGCGAGGTTGCAAATGATTTACCTCCAGTAGAACGCTCAGATATGACGGTTCCTGAAAGTGGGGTGGAAATGAAAGTACGCAAACCGATGGGTCATACGGGGCATTGAGTTAAAGTGGTTGACACCAGCTATACTAATAACTTAAAAACTTAGTATAGCTGGTAATTAAAACTCTGTATTTAGAATGGAAATTAGGCTAAAAACAACTGAACGAGAGCCTGCCGCAAGGTCATCAACATTAAGGATATTTATCATGATTAACATCTGTAAATTACATGCATTTTCTTTGGCTACAACTCTGGGTGTGGCATATATTTTATGCGCCATTTACGATACGCTGTTCCCACCTTACGGGCTGCTCGCAGCACTTGCGTCAGCCAGTCCATGGCCGATATATGGCAGTCCAATAGGTTTCCTGACAGGATTCCTGATGTTCATAGCCGCTGGTTTTGTGCTCGGCGCGTTCTACGGAATCGCTTGGGGGTTCTGGAGCAAAAAACTGTAATGGGATGAGGTCAAAACTCAGAATCTAGGTAATTCATTCCGTAACTACAAGGATTTTAACTCTGCAGCAGTATCACCATGACCTTATTATGTCGCCACATCATACGCATCAGGCACCTTGCTTGTCCTAGGCGAGGAAACAACAACTTGAAGGCATATTACCCTGTAGGTTTATTCAACACCATTAAAAGGATTAACACCATGCGAACTGAACAAATAAAAGTAACGGGTATGACCTGTGGCGGCTGTAGTAGCAATGTTACAAAAGCATTGAGGGCTGTAAATGGAGTAGATAATGTCATAGTTTCATTATCAGATGCTAACGCAACCGTGCAATACGATGAGAAGCTTACTTCTCCTGAACAATTAAAATCAGCAGTAATAGATGCTGGTTATGGCGTGGATGCATCAAATACTGCACAGAAAGCTCAAGGCAAGGGCTGTTGCGGATAAGTACTTTTAAATTATTAGGAGTGATTCGTCATGAGCCTGGATAGCCCTGTATCGTCATTATTAAAAGATCCAGTCTGCGGTATGACGGTGACGGGAAAGTCGCCTCATATTTTCAACTATAAGGGTGAGCCAGTTTACTTTTGTAGCGCAGGTTGTAAAGCAAAATTTGCTGCCGACCCAGCCAAGTATTTGGCTAAAGTTACAATCCCTGAAACCACAATATTAGCAACAAAATCTACGCTCTCAGCAGTCATCCCCACTGGTACGATCTACACCTGCCCGATGCACCCAGAAGTACGACAAGACCATGCTGGCGTTTGTCCTAAATGTGGCATGGCATTAGAACCAGAAATGCCTAGTTTAGAAGATGATGAGAGCCCTGAATTGGTAGATTTCAAACGGCGTTTTATATGGACGCTGCCACTGACTATCAGCGTTACTACTCTGGCGATGGTAGGCCACAGGCTGCAATGGTTTGAAATGGCCACCCAAAGCTGGATTGAGCTCATACTTTCATTACCTATCGTGCTGTGGGCTGGTTGGCCGTTCTTTGTACGTGGCTTTCAATCCGTCACCAATCGCAGCCCGAATATGTGGACATTGATAGGCTTAGGCACTGCTGCAGCATTTATTTACAGCGTTGTGGCCACGGTTATACCAAATGTGTTCCCAGCATCTTTCATGGCAATGGGGCGCGTAGCTGTCTACTTTGAAGCCGCAGCAGTGATTATTTCGTTAACATTACTTGGCCAAATCTTAGAACTTAAGGCACGTTCACAAACTTCTGCTGCGATTAGATCTTTACTTGGCTTATCGCCTAAAACAGCCCGTAGGATTAATACGGATGGCACAGAAGAAGATGTACCCCTAACCCACGTGCATGTAGGTGATATGTTACGCATACGCCCAGGTGAAAAAGTACCAGCGGATGGTGTCGTCACAGAAGGTGCAAGCGCTGTGGATGAGTCCATGCTCACTGGTGAGCCTATGCCCGTGACTAAAAGTATTGGTGATAAGCTCATTGGCGCAACGCTTAATACCAACGGCGCATTAATTATGCGCTCAGAAAAAGTAGGTTCGCAAACGGTGTTGGCCAGTATTGTACAAATGGTCATCCAAGCCCAACGCTCTAAAGCGCCAATGCAACGCATGGCCGACCAAGTGGCAGGCTATTTTGTAGTGACGGTTGTTGGTATTGCGCTGCTAACATTTGTAGTCTGGGGAATATTTGGGCCAGAGCCAAGCTGGGTATATGGCTTAATCAACGCGGTTGCGGTACTTATCATTGCTTGTCCTTGTGCTTTAGGCTTAGCAACGCCTATGTCAATCATGGTTGCTACTGGAAAGGCTGCAACTCAGGGCGTGCTATTTCGTGACGCAGCTGCCATTGAAAATTTCCGCAAAGTTGACACTTTAATTGTAGACAAGACTGGCACATTAACCGAAGGTAAACCCCGCTTTAATCAAGCTTTAGCAATATCTGGTTATACCGAAGATGAGGTGTTGCGCCTAGCAGCAAGTCTTGACCAAGGTAGTGAACACCCATTAGCGGATGCCATTGTGAAAGCCGCGCGTGAAAAGAGTTTAGCTATCAATAAAGTAGAGAATTTCGAATCCAGTACAGGCATTGGTGTGCAAGGTCGTTTGAATGGTAAACAATTGGCATTAGGTAATACAGCGCTAATGACACAGCTTAATATTCAAATAGAATCATTAAAAGCACAAGCAGAAGAATTACGTGCTACAGGTGCTAGCGTCATATATCTAGCAGTTGATGGTCAGCTTGCGGGATTGCTATCAGTATCAGACCCAATCAAAGAAAGCACAGTCGAAGCATTAGCCACACTAAAAGCGTCTGGCATGCGTGTCGTTATGGCGACAGGTGATGGCATTGTGACAGCAAAATCAGTGGCTGCGAAATTAGGAATTGAAGAATTCTACGGAGAAGTCAAACCAGCCGACAAACTTGCATTGGTCGATAAGTTACAACGTGAAGGGCGTGTGGTGGCAATGGCGGGAGATGGTATCAACGATGCGCCTGCGTTAGCCAAGGCCGATGTAGGTGTGGCAATGGGCACAGGGACTGATGTAGCAATGAATAGTGCACAAGTCACACTCGTTAAAGGGGACTTGCGTGGTATTGCGCAAGCGCGTGCCATCTCTGAACAGACCATTGCAAACATGAAACAGAATTTAGGTTTTGCTTTCGTCTATAACGCTTTGGGTGTGCCATTAGCCGCAGGTGTACTTTACCCATTTACAGGTTGGTTACTCTCGCCGATGATTGCAGCATTGGCTATGAGTTTGAGTTCAGTTTCTGTGATTACTAACGCATTACGTTTGAGAAGATCTAGCCACTAAATTACTTGCCAGTTACTTTATAAAATCAGATTTTCTTTTGGCTTTTCGCTTGGCCAATGTATCAACCATCCTACGCTTAGAGTCTTCTTGATACTTTGCCGCCAGATCGGGAGGAAAACCAAGATCAAGAAATATGTTGGTGCCCGGTTTAGTGATATGTGATGAACCATGGAACTGTGAATCAATTTTAGGTAATTCTTTTTTCAATTTGCTCATTCTCCATACCTCATATAGAAAAGGCCACAAACCTTACACGGCATTATCCGACTCTCAAGACCGGGTGCGGAACGTAAAGTTGATGAGCATATATCAATTGTATAACTCTTAATTAAAAAGAGAAATTGCTTTGATGGAAGCATATCTGTGCCGCCCGAAAAAGAACCATCTAAGTGTGTTAGCGCACAGACTGTCATTATTGATAAGCAGATTATCCGAAGGGTTAAACTTTTTCTCGTCAGGCATTCATTAACATAATAATTGTTTCAGATAAGTTAAGCATTTATGCATCCCTTGACATAGATCAAAGAAGGAAGAAATAAGCTTTGATAATACTTGTTTAGCAGAGTATATTTTTAACGACACAACACTTATGGAGACTGAAAATGAAAACACATTTGTATGTTGCTAGCACTTTAGTTTGGTCTTTTAACACTCAATGCTTATGCGACAGATAGCAACCTAGATGAAGCTTCTACGAAGACCAAACCTCATTCTCGCCCAATTAATATCTGATAGTTTCTATTTTTTAATCTACTAGGAGTTTTTTATTATGAGAAGGACTGACACAATGAAAACCTCAATACTGATTTCTTCGCTCGTTTCAATTATCTTCGCTGCTCCTATCGTATCAGCGAATGAGATGACCTTAGGCACGGTCCCGCATTCAATACGGATTAGTGCTAATGCACACGAGTTGCTGAGTGTGCAGCCCTCATCACAAGTAATTGTCTCTGATTTTCATCTGGCCATGATGGATGAAATGGAAGATATGGATAAAATGAACGATAAGGGCAAAATGAAAAATAAAGATGGTAAGGCTAAAAAGGGAGTTGGGAAAAAGGGCACAGCACAGCCTTCAGGCAAAAAATCAGCACCAGTTGATAGCAATCCTCCATCCACTGAAATGTCTAATACGCCCGCTCCAATGACTGAGTCTCCTCCAATGTCTGATATGTAATTCAACTTCAAGGTGCTTGCAGATACTTTTTGAAAGATGGTAACTACTTTAATGAGACCTTTTTTTACGAAAACTCGTTTTTTTTCAAAACTTTCAGTGTTTCAGTGGATCAGTCAAATCATACGAATTTTTGACTTGGTAGTGCTGGTGGTTTTATTGGGGCAATCACCAGCATTCGCGCAACCAGAGCAGAGTGATCATGAGTCTCATCATCCCGTTGCTGCGCCTAGTACCACTCCATCTAGTAGTATGCCATCAAGTAACCCACCAATTAGCAATACACCAAATAACCCAACTCTGGATGCCGCTAGTCCCGATGCCGCTCTGATGGGTAGCCCAGGACCTGAACAAAATTCTCTGCAAAGCTCCCCGTCAATGCCAGGCTCTACAACTAGTGGAGCGGGAATGATGGAGGGCATGCAGAAAATGATGAAAGACATGATGGCTCCCAGCAAGCAAGATGGCGTCGAAGGCTGCTGCGGGGCAGGGGGATTGCGCAAAGAGCTTTACCCTTACCTGATGAGCCTACCCGCATGGACACGTGAGGGTAGGCTTGATGTAGAGCGTCTTGCTCAAGAGCGCGTACGCGAAAGCACGAGTATTCTCCAGACTTCACACACAAGCTTATTGAAAGCACTGCAAACAAGCGACATCAAGGCAGCCGAGCGAGCACTACAGCAATCTCGCGATAGTTTGGGCCTGATAGCAAGTGGTGTCGCCGCGCATCGACTCCTTATCGAAGGCGCGCCGCCGCAGGATGTTGCCGCACAATGGTTTAAGCTAGAGATGAACCTTGCGCCTACTAGTATGGCTGGCGATTCTGATGTATTGCATGGTGTGACGCCTTTACACCTATTTGCGATGGGTCTGCTCATAGCTTTTGCACTGGCGATGGTCGTCATGTATTTCTTCAAGATGCGCCGCGCAGCAAAGCTCTTTGGGCGTATTAAGTCTGACTCTGGATCACCGCCACCTGGAGCGGCACCACCACTTAGCGGAGCACCCAGCCCGCCTTCGCGAGTGACTCCGCCAGATGCAAACTTAGCATCACCTAAAGTTTTACCGCCCTCCACAGTATCCGATCCAAAGTCGCCCGCTGCTGAAAAGCCTCAGGCGACTGACTCATTGCCTAAAGAGTCCTTTACCGCCTTAAACGCGGTAAAGGACTTAGCGTCGCCACTAACTGCTAATTGGCGAGGTCGGCTGCGTGTGGGGAGTATTATTAGGGAAACGCCGAACGTCAAAACCCTGCGTCTGCTACCTGTATCTAGCGCTAGCCTCATGCCTTTTACCTTTGTTCCCGGTCAGTTCCTCAACCTCTCGTTTTCGATTGGCGGGGCGAGAATGAATCGCTCCTACTCTATCTCATCTTCCCCAATGCGGCGGGAATACGTAGACTTGACAGTGAAACGAGAGCCACGAGGTGCAGTCTCTCGGCATATCGATGATCTGCTCAAGGTTGGCAACGAGATCGAGGTGGGTGGTCCCGTCGGGCGGTTTACGTTTACTGGCGCAGAGGCACAGAGTATTGTACTGATCTCTGGCGGCGTGGGAATCACCCCTATGATGAGCATCGCGCGCTATCTGACGGAGCAGTCGTGGCCTGGCGACATCTATTTTATCTATGGGTGTAGTACTCCGGCAGAATTAATTTTTGCCAAAGACATTGCAGAGCTTCAGGCTGCGAATCCAAAGCTGAACGTCACAGTCACGATGTCGCGTCCAGAAGGCACTGACTGGAAAGGTTCGCAGGGACGCATCACCAAAGAATTGTTAGCGCAGGCGGTACCTGACATTGCTTCGCGCAGGATCCATCTCTGTGGGCCGCAGGTGATGATGGAAGCGGTCAAGGCGTTACTTGCTGAGTTAAAGGTTCCCCCAGAACAGGTGAAGACCGAGAGTTTTGGTACAGCGGCACCCACCCCCGCAACCGACGGTACAGCCGCAAAACCCACCACTCCTGCGACTGGTCCATTGGTCACTTTTTCTAAGAACAACAAATCAGCCAAAATTCATGTTGATCAGACTATTTTAGAGCTCTCCGAAGAATTAGCTATCGGTATAGAGTTCTCTTGTCGCGTAGGAACTTGCGGCATTTGCAAGGTAAAGATGACTTCTGGTGAAGTCGAGATGGCGGTAGAGGATGGACTCGATGCAGACGACAAGGCCAATAATATCATTTTGGCCTGTCAGGCAAAGCCAAAGGGTCCTGTCGAGGTCGAGGCGTAGCCATGAATGAGCGAGAGCGAGAAGGTATCGTCGTTACTGGCGTAATCAGCATTCTGCTTTTGACTTGGCTCGGCTTTTTCCTGCATCGCTCACCACTTTTTCCGGGCAGTGGAATTGGGGCAGTATTCGGCATAGTGGGGGCAGTACTCATGCTGCTGCCCCTTGTTTACACGGTCGCAAAGCGTATTCCTTTCTTCAACGCCCGAATAACACCGCTCATTTCGATGCAATCTTTGATGACCATGCACGTTTACGCTGGTATCGTTGGCCCGCTGCTCGCGATTATTCATACTGGTCACAAATTCGATAGCTGGCTGGGAATTGCCCTGACGACAGTGATGCTGCTGGTTGTTGTGAGCGGATTTGTGGTTCGGTATCTGCTCACTTTTGTCGCCAATGACATGAAAGAAAAATTGGCCCTGCTACAAACGGCTAGGGGTGATCTTGACGCTGCTTGGGGGGTGATCGAGAACGCTCAAGCCGAAACGAGCGCTCTTCGGAAAGCGCCTAGATTCATGGCCAGTCTCGCGTCATTGGTAAACATGCGTCCTGCTAGTGAACCCGCAGCTGAGGTGACGCGTATCGCCGATTCAGTGGCAGACCTGGAGTACTCGGTGCGCATGCATGAAATCTTCAAGTTTTGGTTCGGCTGGTCTCTAAAGCTGCATATCGTTCTCTCCGTCTTTCTGTATCTTCTTCTCACTTTGCACATCTGGGCTGGCGTGCAATACGGGCTTAGGTGGATTTGAACGCATGAGCAAAATAAAATTCTTTGTTGTAGCTTTTGCCGTGGTCGCCCTCGGGATTACCATCGGCATTGAGTGGGAAACGAGCGACTCACGCACACGCAATTTTTGGCAACAAGCTGTAGCCCCGGGAGCACTGTCACAGTCACATGCATCGCTCTCAAACAATTGTGTTGCTTGTCACACGCAAGTGAAAGGTGTCGAAGCTGGGAAATGCATCGCCTGCCACGCCGACAACTCAGTACTTTTACAACGTCAGCCAACGGCGTTTCATGCAAACATTCAAACCTGTACAGGCTGTCATGTAGAGCACCAAGGGACGGTGCGCATGCCGACAACCATGGATCATGCATTGCTAGCGCAAGTTGGTCATAAGCAATTAAAGGCTGCATCGGAGGAAGGGTTAAGTCTTGAAGACATCGAAGTAGCGGTTAAATTATTAGACAGGACGCCTCGCTCTGTTACACAGAAACCGCTAGCAAACACCCGCAGTAGTGATACGCAGATGAGTGACGATTCAAATATGAGCGCTGAAACCAAAATCGCCGTTGAACCACCAAGCGCGCCTAAGTTGCCGGTCAACCACCCAGGCTTAAGCGCGAATGAATCGATGCTCAACTGCGTGAGCTGTCACGCGACTAAGGATCGCCATCAGGGCTTGTTAGGTAAAAATTGTGTTCAGTGTCACGCCACAACTCAGTGGACGGTTTCTGAGTTTCGCCATCCATCTTCGCGCTCGACCAATTGTGCGCAATGTCATTTAGCACCACCTAGTCACAACATGATGCACTTTTCAATGATGTCAGCCCCGATTGCGCGTCAACCGAATGCTAAAGTGAATCAGTGCTATCTTTGCCACCAGACGACTTCGTGGAACGACATCAAAGGCGTGGGTTTGATTAAGCATCATTAAATATGTTTAAACACAGAAAGAATTTATACAAGAAAAATATATATTTGAATTGACTCAAATAACAAATGATAAATCCTAACTTTAGACCTTATGAAACGTATGCTATTGACTATATTGTAATCAAGTCATACCTAAAAACGGCAAATCGGGTGGATACAGGAGTAGCATGGAAATGACAGTCGACTTTGAGTTGGAAAATTTACAGCGCCAAACATTCGATTATTTTCTGTATGAAACGAATCCCGATAATGGTTTGGTGATTGACAAGACTTCTGCAGATTGGCCTGCCAGTATTGCCGCTACAGGTCTTGCGTTGGCCTGCTATCCTGTAAGTGTCGAACGCGGATTTATGTCGCGCGCAGCGGCGATAGAACGCACGCTTGCGACGTTGCGTTTTTTCTGGAACAGTCCCCAAGGGGCCGAGTCCGACGCGACGGGCTACAAGGGTTTTTACTATCATTTTCTCGACATGCAGACTGGTCGACGCGCTTGGCAATGCGAACTTTCAACAGTGGATAGCGCTTTTTTGTTGGTCGGCGCATTGACGGCCGCTATTTATTTCGACGCCAGTACAAACGAAGAGAATGAAATTCGCACCCTTAGTGACGCAATTTATCGCCGTGCCGATTGGCAATGGGCACAAGACCAGGGCGCAACGGTAACGCACGGCTGGAAACCAGAAAGTGGTTTCCTTAAATATCGATGGGAAGGCTACGATGAGGCGCTGCTGCTATATATCCTAGGGCTGGGCTCGCCGACGTATCCTTTGCCAGAACATAGCTATGCTGCATGGGCATCCACTTACCAGTGGGAAAGCTGTTATGGACAGGAATATCTTTACGGCGGCTCTCTATTTATCCATCAGCTCTCGCATGTCTGGATAGACTTTCGTGGTATCCAGGACGCATTCATGCATGATAAAGGCATCGACTATTTTGAGAACAGCCGTCGTGCAACTTATGTGCAACAGCAGTACGCGATCAACAACCCACTCAAGTTTGAAGGCTATGCCGCATGCTGCTGGGGTATTACTGCAAGTGAAGGCCCCGGCCCCAACACCATCAAAATAAACGGCATTGACCGACAGTTTTTCGATTACGTGGCACGGGGCGTACCATATGGACCAGACGACGGCACTCTTTCACCTTGGGCGTTGGTCGCGTCGTTGCCGTTCGCTCCCGAAATAGTTCTGCCCGCGCTTCATCATTGCATTCATCAAGCCAAGTTGACAGAGTTCAATTCTTACGGGTTCAAAGCATCTTTCAATCCCACGCACCCGGGAATACCTGGCAACCCTTATGGTTGGTGGGTCTCACCGTGGCATTTCGGGCTCAATCAAGGACCGATCATTTTGATGATCGAAAATTACCGTACTGGCCTGTTGTGGAAATTAATGCGAAACTGCCCATACATCGTTAAAGGCTTGCTACGCGCCGGGTTCAATGGCGGTTGGTTGTGAAAGCCTCGCTTCCCTGTGCAGGTAAGCTGGCACCAGCATTATTATGGGCAAATATGTCGCGCCTGCACCAACTGGCTCGAACCTGCTATATCCCAATTATGCAGAGTTTGCTAAAGCAGAGGGGGAGATTAATTCCTTGCGCCGACCGATGCGAGTGTCTTAACAATAAAAAAGCTCTCCACCATCTTGCTAAGTTCGACAACGTACAGACAAAGATTCTAATAGTGGGCATGTTGAATATTATGGGGATTGCTCTAAATTCAAAACAGTCGCCTTTAATAAACCACCCCCGTCTTCCATTAGCGTGGCGAATAATTTCAATCTCGACTACATTTTATGGATCTAGTCCTTCGTGAATACCACTAATACTTGGTTGTCGTTAATGGTTTTTTCAACCAAATTTTGGCTCTACCGAGCTGATTTACAACGTAGCAAAAAATTGACAATAGTCACCTTAGGAGAATAAATCATGTATCACCATCTCAGAATGCTCTTAAATGTATTAGCAGTATCGCTTATTACCGTCGCCTGCGGTCAGACCGATGCTGGAATCAGTACAAAAGTCAAAACGAACCTTACAGCGGATGAAATAGTGAAGGCCGCTCTGATTAATGTTGACGTACAGGATAAAATCGCCACCTTGTCAGGATCTGTCGATACCCAAGCAGTTAAGGAACGAGCCGTCTCAGTGGCGCGCGCTACCGACGGCGTCACCGACGTCATTGACAAGATTACAATTCAGGAACAGGGCTATGGATCAGGTTCTGAGCACGGTCGCGAAATGATGGGAAGGGAAAATAGGGAAGGTAGAGATCATTAACTTGAAGGAAAGTACGCATAGCCAGGGCAGATAGATGATGATGACAAGGTCAGTGGGTAGCGTATAGGTTGTGTAGATATAATTTTGTGTCCTCAACTGCCCTTTAAAGACTGCTCATATTGTCGGCTCAGATAGTGATGTAAAAACAGAAAGGCTGAATATGAAAAACAGCTCGCCAAACAAAACTCGTGGGATAAAATCATCGCAGCAATATCAGCGACGACATTTCCTGAAAACTACCGTTGCAGTGGGAGCAGGGTTGGTGCTTCACAGGTTGTCCCCAGCTTACGCAATTGACACAGAATCTACTTTGATTAGCTCCGCCTCAAATAACTCTACTACGGCCACTGATCTCGTCATCGCCAAGCATAAGCTCAACATTGCAGGGCGCGTGGCAATGCCAACCGTAGTAAATGGTTTGCTACCAGGCCCTATATTGAGGTATCGCGAAGGTGAGACCGTGACAATTCGCGTGACCAACCAACTGCAAGAAACAAGCTCTATCCATTGGCATGGATTGATCGTTCCCGAGAACATGGATGGCGTTCCAGGGGTAAGTTTCGCCGGTATTCGACCCGGCGAGACCTTCACCTATCAATTCAAGCTTCACCAAAGTGGCACTTACTGGTACCACAGTCATTCTGGCAATCAAGAACAGGCGGGGCTATACGGCCCATTGATTATCGACCCAATCACACCCGACCCATACTCCTACGATAGCGAATGCATAGTGATGCTGTCGGATTGGACCTTCGAGGATCCTGCGCGCGTGCTGGCGAAGATGAAGAAATTCGGTTCGTACTACAACTTCAACCGGCGAACGATGGGCGATGTTTTTCGCGATGCAAACCTCAACGGCTGGCGCTCAATGATTAAGGACCGAATGGAGTGGGCAAAGATGCGCATGGATCCTACAGACATTGCCGACGTGACTGGTTTCACCTATACCTATTTTCTTAACGGCCAATCGGCTGATCAGAATTGGACTACGCTATTTAAGCCAGGTGAGCGAATCCGTATACGCTTTATTAATGCCGGTGCGATGACGCATTTTGATGTTCGCATCCCAGGGCTAAAGATGACGCTGGTGCAAGCCGATGGTCAGAATGTCGAGCCGGTTACCGTTGATGAGTTCCGTATCGCTCCGGCTGAAACTTACGACATGATTGTACAACCACAAACCGAAGAGGCATACACTATCTTTGCCGAAACGATGGATCGTAGTGGTTACGCAGCTGGTACGTTGGCACTACGTTCTGGACTAAGCGCGCCGATCCCGGCGCGTCGTGTACGTCCACTTCGGACCATGGCCGACATGGGTATGTCCGGCGATGCGATGGGCAATATGGCAATGCCATCTAAAGACGGCATACCAAGTGCAGACGGGATGTCCGAGATGGAAATGCCATTGGACGCTACGCCTACGATGTCTGGTATGGAATCGCCAGCGAGTAAAGGTGATGCTGGGATGGATGGAATGGCAGGTATGGAAATGCCATCAGATGACATGCCCGCAATGCCAGTCATGGAAAATGGATTGAGCACAGTACCCGAAAAAGCTGAAACTATACCAGCTAAACCGCATGGGCCAGATCGACATGGCCCTGGAAATTCCACGGTCGCGGAGATGCCCGTCAGTCGAATTAACGAACCCGGTAGCGGGCTAGGGGATGCTGGCCGCCGAGTGCTGGCGTATGGTGACTTGCGGCGATTGTCCGCAGACGGGCCGGAAGGTACACCCGAACGTGAGATTGAACTCCATATTACTGGCAATATGGAGCGGCAGATATGGGGGTTCGATGGGAAGAAATATTCCGAGGCCAAAGAACCTATCCCTTTTGAATATGGCAAATGGCTTCGAATCACCTTCGTCAACGATACGATGATGGATCACCCGATGCATTTGCATGGCATGTGGATGGTGTTGAACAACGGCACAGGGGTAAAGCGTCCTCGGAAACACACAATCAACGTCAAGCCAGGCGAACGGCTGTCATTCGATGTGAAACCTGACGAGATTGGCAAGTGGGCGTTCCATTGTCATTTGCTTTTTCATATGGAGCTCGGCATGTTGCGCGTGGTCTCAGTGACCGATCAGAAAGGTAAGGTGCAGTCATGATTACTTCGTCAAATAAAAAATACCGAGCATGCCATGCTACTTTCTTGCTGGCCTGCAAGCTATTGGCTTCAATGGCATTGATGACTTCATTGGTCAAAGCTGAAGTAACCCCTGAAGAGTTACCTTCTCCCGTGGAGGATAGTGCGGTTCGCAGTTTCTTACTGATCGATCAGCTTGAACACACCACAACGCGTTACACGGGCGGTGATAAAGATGGCGATGCGGTGCGTTTCAATACGTCCGGATGGATCGGCGGCGACTACAACCGGCTCTGGTTATACACTGAAGGCACGAAAGTCTATGACGGCAAGCTGGAGGATGCAGATGTGCAGCTTCTATATGGTCGCCTCATTGCTCCATTTTGGGATTTGCAAGCGGGCCTGCGCTATGCCAAGCCGCTATCGGATGGGCCATCGCGCAGCTACGCAGTGTTCGGTGTCCAAGGACTTGCGCCTTATCGATTTGGGGTGCAGGCCGCGACTTTCTTAAGCGAGCGAGGCGATATTTCCGCGCGGGCTGAGTTGGAATATGAGCTGCTGCTAACCCAGCGCTGGATTTTACAGCCGCGCTTAGCTGTCAATTACGCTCTTCAAGAAGTAAGAGATCAAGGCATAGGTCGCGGCTTGAACGACATCGAACTCGGATTACGCTTACGTTATGAGATCAAGCGCGAATTTGCCCCCTATGTTGGTGTGTCATGGCAGTCTAGCTACGGCGGAACAGCTGATTTTGCGCGCGACCGAGGTGAAGATGTGAATGAATGGAGCTTGGTCACTGGGGTTCGATTATGGTTTTAACTTGGATTGAAAGGCATCACACTCGTTTAACTGCAAATCAAGTGTCATTTTTTCAAAAGTCGCTAAAGTGCCTTGGGCTTGATGTTTTAAAAGGAGAATTTCTTGCTTCCTATTGTTAGTAGTGGAATGCTTTACCTTGTTAGTGCAATTGAGATTATTGCAGCCATATTGATCGGGTTAGCAAGTCTACAATGCGCTGTAACCGTAGCAGGCCTATTTTTTCGGCGTAGCCCCTCTACCGCAGAGAAGGAGGATGTCAGACTAATTTGGGTTATGGCTTTCGCTTGCAATCGAATTTGAGTTAGCAGCTGATATTTTGCGAACAGTTTTTAGTGTGTTGCAGCGATCGGTTGAATTCAAGGCCGTTAACGGACAATTAAAAGCTAAAAGTCACACTACACCACCATAACTGATAGAACTTAATATTTTCTTTACTTCCATAAGTCCGGCATCAGTTTCAGCCATGGATATTGGTGTTGCCCCTAAAGCAAAGTTTTCTCTATTTAGCCATTCGTCGGCCATAGTTTTAGAGCCAAACGTTTCAATAGCAAGTGCTAGCATTTCGTCAATTCGAAGTTGTACCTCTGATTTTGTTGTCATCTGCAATCTCCTTAGAAATCAATCAACCTATCTGATTTTGTTTTGCTATGTGCATCATATAAATGATGTACTTTGCTTGTTAATAAAAAAGGCTCCCATTCCAATAGACATACCAAAGTCGAGCACGTTTTCAGTAGGTATACCCAAAAGTAGATTTTCTAATTTGAAACCGTTGGCTTTGGGCCGTAAGAGGCCGGTAAGAATAATTTATTTAGTTGTAACGAAGCGACCATTTGGCGCACGAGCAACGATTCTACCTTTATATAAATAGTAGTGAGGAAGACCTATCGCTTTTTGCCTATCAATTGCTACACGGATTGCTTCTTTAGCAATTTGCTCAAATGCTACAAATATAGGGTTTCGTGGGAAGTCGTTCGAGGCTTTAAATACTCTGGTTCGTATCATCATTACTCCAACTGGTTTTAAAACCATGGCCACTAGCTTCCTTTTGTAGGATGAATTATTTTAATTGTAAACGAAAAATACATTAAAGAAACTTAGCACTGCATAAATGACTTCTTGGCCGACATAAGCTTAATGGGTAGTTACAATTCCAATGATGATTTCGGTTGTTGTATATGATTGCACGGCACTCATGCGATTGCATTAGAATGCAATCATTATCCTTTATTGCGCCTTCTAACTTTGGTCATGACAATTCATGTATTTTTGGACACTGAGTTTACTGCTCTAGCTGAATCAGCCTCTTTAATATCCATAGGTTTAATCACCGCAGAAGGAGATAGGTCTTTCTATGCGGAACTATCTGATACCTATACTCATAAAGAATGCTCAGACTTCGTACTACAAGAAGTATTACCTCTTTTAGATGCTAAACGAATTACTGACCCGATTAATTACAAGCATGTTTATGCGCGCATGACCCTGGCAGAAACAAGCCTGCATCTTAATTATTGGTTTGCAGCACTGATTGATCCAGTACAAGTATGGAGTGATGCACCAAACTACGATTGGCGCTATATCCAGCAAATATTTAGCGCCACAGGACTGCCTTATAATCTGTTGGCAACACCTAATGCAATATTAGGTGAAGATACTTCAGCCAATGCTAGCTATCAAAACACAGTAGAGCGTGAGTACAGTCAAAAAGCATTAAGGCGACACCATGCCTTGGATGATGCAAAGGCAATGAGGTTGGGCTGGTTAGCAGTATACTAACTAACTTGAATGTTTTCACTAATTGGTACGTCAATCAAATCGCGAGCTACACAAACACCTTCCTTAATAACATAGGCTTCTACAAAATGTTCGCCGTGAAAAGTAGTCTTTTCGATGCGCTGACTTTTTCCTTCATCTAAAAAGATATCACCTCTAATCATTCTGCGCCGCTCTGCTTCAGCACCAACATTTCTAACCTTCCATAAGAGAGTGTAGGGTGTTGGGACGTCACAAGATTCGACAAAAAATCTAAGCCCTTGTCCCACCGGCAACCACTGCTTTAATAAAGCGCGGAGGAGACCAGTGTGCTGACCATTCGTTGAAACCTCACTGTTAATTTCAAGATCAAACTGAATATCAACTGGGTATTGATCTTCAATAAATTGCTCAGTCGTACTTCTGTAATTAACTGATTCGTAAACAGCAGCAGCTTTTTCAAGTTTTAGGACTTCACCTGGGAATGAACGTCCGAATACATCCCGCCAAATCTTGATTTTTTTCTTTTCAGTATCAGCATCTAGCGCTTCTTGGCATTTTACAGCCGCCTTTTTTGCTTTAGATTGAAACTTGCCTTTATTATTGACACGTTGCCCACTGCCGGGTGCTAGCCAAAAGTCTTGATGTTCGAGGTTGCCGATATAGCTAAATAGTGAGACAAGCAGTCGATCATAGCTGCTATACGACGCTGTATCGTATTCATTCGTCTGCCCAAAAAAGTTATAAACCAAAGTATCAATAAGCATACCGCTGATATTTACACCGTTAGAATTTTTCCAAGCTCGAATCATCTTGCATACATGCTTGAGGTTGCGATTTGTTTCTTTGTTTCTTTGGTTGACAGCATTAATCTCTTGAATTGGCTTACAAACTTTCCAAGTGCCTCCATCATGAGTGTCGCCAAAACGATACCCATCCGCGTCTTTATCCCAAAAAGCTGGCAGGACTTCAACCCTGAATTTTCCGAACTCGATGCAGACAACCTGGCCATCCCCTTTGATAGTGGTATTAGGATACCGGGTTAAAAGCGAGTTACGTACAGCTTGTAATAGCTGCGATGGGCCATTATTTGTATAAGCTTTGTATTTCTCATAAGTAGACCAAGGTAACTCAAACACCATATCCAGATCACTAATGCCATGTACAGCGGTATTTCTTCCGTAAGAACCTACTTGCCGGCAGTGCGCTATATCTGACTCGATATTCCAGAAATCCAGATTAAGCCGTTTAGTAATTTCAGTATATGAGGTTGAGATATCAGCTGCATTCTGTACGGCAATATTATCTCGAAACAATTTAAATAGTGGCGCGCTCATACCTAACCTTTAGCAGATGTGAATTAAATTAATCAATAGCAAGGTAGCTTTAAAAATTAGTCCAACGACTATTAATAAAACAATGATGGTGAAGCTCAGTGGCCACTTATCTCTTAAAAGGCTGAACTTCAGTTGTTCGTCCATCCACTCGGTTTGGGACTGCCAGAAAAATTTGTAATGCGCGTACCAATCACTTAAAAATATCTGCTTATTAATACGTAGACTAAAAACCTCTTTTTGAATACGTTTTAAGTCTTCCGCGTGTTGAGTGAGATCATCACCTGTATTCGTTGATTTAACGGTTTGGTACAGAATTCTTAACTCATGAAACTTGTCAGTAAGGGCACTGCCTGCTACTTGGTATTTATCCTTAACATCCGTATAAAAATTGATGAAGAGGGATGCAATCCCAATCACGATAAATGCTGCCGAAATCGTGTTTTGTGCCAAATCAGGTATTAGCAAGGCATATACACCAACAACCAGTGAAATAAAACCAATCCATCCAGGGATCTTTTCGACCATATCATAAGTGGCTAAGTGTTTTTTAGCCCCGTAGCCAATGTTATATCCGCTTTCAGCAATCAGTTTTAATAGGTTGTCTTTAGTCATCGTTTTACTTTCTCTAGATTTAATTTGTACAAAATTACAAACAGGGCTTCACAAAGCATATCAAACATGAGAAAATAAATCTAGTCCAATTTATACAAATATAAATATGATTATTATCAATAACTTAAATATTAAGTGGGCGAAATGAAAGAAATTAAAGATGATTTAGTCCAGTTAATCAGACTGGCATTGGCAGAGCAAACAGACGATGTGAGATTGTTTGTGGCTAGACTTGTTCGAAAATATCGCGATGGCGATCCTGAGCTTGTAGAGCAGATTAATCTCTACCTGAAGTCTAAACCGACCAGGAAAAGCACGGCGTTACGGAAGACCACGATTGCGTCTAAAGAAACAGTATTGCCTAGAGATGATGAATCTCGCTTATCTTTACTTAAGGTATTTAAAGACAAGCCTGACGATGTACATCCGTTACTCTCTACAGAGTTAGAAGACACTTTAGGGCAGTTGATTCAAGAGCGAAAACAAGTTGCGAAATTAGCATCACTGGGGCTTGATCCTACTAGGTCTGCCATTTTCGTAGGTAAGCCTGGGGTTGGGAAGACACTAACTTCAAGATGGCTTGCTGCACAGTTGAATCTACCACTTTATGTACTTGACCTTACTGCAGTAATGAGCAGTCTACTGGGCCGCAGCGGAAGCAATATAAGAGCTGCATTAGACTTTGCTAAAAGTAGTCCTTGTATTTTGCTATTAGATGAAATTGATTCGATTGCCAAGCGCAGAAGTGATGACTCTGACATAGGCGAGCTTAAAAGACTCGTAACAGTGATACTGCAAGAGCTAGATGAATGGCCAGCTGAAGGGCTACTGTTAGCCGCAACTAATCACCCAGAATTAATTGATCCAGCATTGTGGCGACGATTTGATCTTAAGGTTGAGTTTGAGCTGCCTGATAGAAAGTCAATCAAGGAAGCTATCCAGCATTTTTCTGGGCAGGATTATGCTTTGCTTAGCCGCTGGGCAGACGTCCTTGCATTTGCATTTGAAGGTGAATCTTTCAGTGATATTGAACGGGCGATACAAAGGTTTAGGCGTGCATTGGCTCTTGGAACAGACTCAGATGCCGATATGGTGGAGGATTTCATAAAAACGCGAGCTATAAACTTAGATAGGCAGAAAAAAATCGAGTTTTCAGTATTATTGGCAAAACAAACACGATTCTCTCAGCATGCTATCTCAGATATCACCGGCGTAAGCAGAGACACGATTCGTAAACATTTGAAAGATGATAAACCTACAGAAGGGGACTAAGCGTATGAGTCAAACAAACTTTTTGATTGGGCGTGGTGAACTATTAACCCATGATATTAAAGCGCCAAAACGAATGCCCGGGAAGGCTCAGGCATATACTTTCGATCAGGCTGTTGAGAGACTAGCCCCTCAACTAAAGTCTACAGCCACAGAATTGGATAAATTATCGTCAGATGCTTGTCCTGACGATTTCGGTGTTGCGCTTCTTACGCTTAATCCAAGTTTTATAGCGAAGTCCTATTTTCCAACTGCGTTATTGCGTTCAGCTGGAGTTGAATCAATAGGAAGTCGCACCGTTTCAGTAACACCTGAAAATTGGACAAAAAAATCTGCACCCAAAGAATGCACTACGACAGAGATTTTTATTGCCGCTAAACGTGATGTTTTTAGACACTTGAGTGATTGGGTACAAAACATCAATCCAATTTCTCATGAAGCAGAAGATCTAACCCATATTGAAAAATTCTCAAGTTTTGTGCCTGGGGGTCGATTTGCTACCAAAATCGACGGGGATGAGAAATTCTTTGAAGTTGGCCTCCATTTTTTACCAGAAGAAGGGCGAGTGCCACAGCAACAGGCATTTCTAACTTATGCTAAACGTAATGGATTAAAAGTGCATGTGGATTTGGGCTTTAGGGTAGGAAGCTTATGGTTTATACCAGTAGAGGGGGATGCGAAACATCTTAAAAAGCTGTCTGAATTTGTGTTTGTACGGGTTATACGTGCCATGCCTAAACTAAGAGGTATGCGACCTGTTCAACGGTCAGGCGGTCCTGCTTTGGGATGTCAACTGCCTACTTCACAACCATTATCTGCAGGACCTAAAGTCGCAATACTTGACGGAGGTTTACCTGATAAACATGTCATCTCAACTTGGTTACGTTCATATAGACAGATGGATCCAGTTGCCGGTGATGATCCTGAAGGCCCAGATCATGGCTTGGCTGTGACTTCAGCGTTTTTATTTGGCCCAATCATACATAATCAGCAAGCTGCACAACCATATTCTTTTGTAGACCACCTTAGAGTTTTGGATCGTAAAACTGAAGATGAAGATCCTTTAGAACTATACAGAACATTGGGCTTTGTAGAAGAAGCATTGCTGTCTCGTCAGTATGAGTTTATCAACCTTAGCCTTGGCCCTGATTTACCAATAGAAGACACGGAAATCCATGCTTGGACGTCTGTAATCGATGACATACTCAGTGACGGTGATACTTTTATGACTGTTTCGGTAGGGAACAATGGTGAAATGGATCACGCATCTGGGAATGCTAGAGTTCAAGTACCCTCTGACTGTGTTAATGCTATTGCTGTTGGCGCTGCTGATAATACTGATGGCACATGGGCGCGCGCCTCTTATAGCGCAGTAGGTCCAGGTCGTAGCCCTGGCGTTGTAAAACCCGATTTAATGGCTTTTGGTGGCGATCCAAATAAATACTTTCATGTACTTACGCCAAGTAGTAAACCAGAAATTACACCAACTCTAGGCACCAGCTTTGCCGCACCATATTTGCTTAGGAATGCTGTAGGTGTTAGAGCTATTCTAGGGAGAGAACTTTCCCCATTAGCAATTAAAGCATTACTAGTACATAGCGCAGACCCGTTACATCACAATAAAAATGAAGTGGGTTGGGGGAAAATACAAGAAGATTTAATCGACATTATTACTTGTCCATCTGGGGTTGCTAGGGTCGTATACCAAGGTGAACTTAAGCCTGGTAAATATCTACGCGCAACTTTGCCACTTCCAGAAGGGGGTTTAACTGGCAATATTACGTTAAAGGCAACTTTTTGTTATGCCTCCCCAACGGATCCACAAGATTCTGCTGCATATACACGTGCTGGGCTAGAGGTAACCTTTCGACCGGATGAAAATAACGTCAAAACTGGCAAGGCAAACGCTGAAACTAAAGGTTTCTTCGATATGAAAAAATACTCTACAGAAGCCGAGCGCAGATCGGATATGGGTAAATGGGAAACAGTGCTGCATGGTGAAAAGAATATGCGTGGAACTACCTTAAATGGCCCCGTATTCGATATTCATTACAATGCTAGGGCTGGAGGTGCAGCCAATACGCGTGCCGAGAAGATTCGATATGCGCTCATTATCTCAGTCGAAGCACCAAAACATGAGAATTTATATAATGATATCTTACGTGCCTATCAAAATATTTTGGTACCTCTGCAGCCGCAAGTATCAATTCCGATTAGAATATAGAGGATTATCTAGTGGCAGTTGTGGTATTAAGACGTATTTGCGAAGTCGATAGATAACGTAGAAACATCCTACGAAACATTCGAGAAATAAAAAATAAAGCGCCAGATCGCGTTGATTCGGACAGTCGATCTTCGGATGATAAACCTCGGTCAACACCCCGTAGGCGACGGTGAACCAGACGCGGGAGCGTTCGCTCAAGGCGGTGCCGACCACTTGCTTGCGGGCACTGGCCCAAGCGCTGTGGAGGCCGGGCTGGCCGAACGGAAGTTCACTCATCGGGCAGGTCTCCATGGCCAATCATCGAGTTTGGTGGCAAATACCAGCTTGTTTGTCGATCCGTCTCAACCCGCACAGCAGGAAAGCTGCTTCACGTCCTTGCTGAAGGTCTGCGCACATAGCTTCAGCCCCTCGACCATCGTCAGGTAGGGGAACAACTGGTCGGCCAGTTCTTGCACCGTCATGCGGTTGTGGATCGCCAGCGCCGCCGTCTGGATCAACTCGCCCGCTTCCGGCGTAACCGCCTGCACGCCGATCAGCCGGCCGCTGCCTTCTTCAACCACCAGCTTGATGAAGCCGCGTGTGTCGAAATTGGCGAGCGCGCGCGGCACGTTGTCGAGCGTCAACAGGCGGCTGTCGGTCTCGATGCCGTCGTGATGCGCTTCCGCCTCGCTGTAGCCGACCGTGGCGACCTGCGGATCGGTGAACACCACGGCCGGCATCGCGGTCAGATCGATGGCGGCGTCACCGCCGGTCATGTTGATCGCCGCGCGGGTACCGGCCGCTGCTGCCACGTAGACGAATTGCGGTTGGTCGGTACAGTCACCGGCCGCATAGATGTGTTCCACGCTGGACCGCATGCCGGGGTCGATGACGATCGCGCCTTGCAGATTGACCGTAATGCCCGCCGCGTCCAACGCCAGGTTGCGTGTGTTCGGCGAGCGGCCGGTGGCGACCAGCAGCCGGTCGGCGCGCAGTTCGCCGTGCGCCGTGGTGAGCACGAATTCGCCGTCCGCATGGGCAACCTGGCTGGCCTGCGTGTGTTCCAGCACTTCGATCTCTTCGGCGCGAAACGCCGCCGTGATTGCCTCGCCGATAGCCGGGTCTTCACGGAAGAACAGTGTGCTGCGCGCCAGGATCGTCACCTCGCTGCCGAGTCGGGCGAACGCCTGCGCCAGCTCCAGCGCGACGACAGACGAACCGATCACGGCCAGCCGCTCAGGGATAGCCTCGCTGACCAGCGCCTCGGTGGAAGTCCAATAAGGCGTGTCCTTCAAGCCAGGAATTGGCGGCACGGCCGGACTCGCGCCGGTGGCGATCAGGCAACGGTCGAACGCCACCATGCGCTCGCCGCCGCTGTTGAGTTGCACGACCAGGTTGCGACTGTCTTTGAAGCGGGCTTCGCCATGCAGCACAGTGATGGCGGGATTGCCGTCCAGAATGCCTTCGTATTTGGCGTGGCGCAGCTCATCGACGCGTGCCTGCTGCTGGGTCAGCAGATTGCTGCGCTGAATCGCCGGTTCAGTCGCTGCAATGCCGCCGTCGAAAGGGCTTTCCCGTCGCAAGTGGGCAATATGGGCGGCGCGGATCATAATCTTGGACGGTACGCAGCCGACATTGACGCAGGTGCCGCCGATGGTGCCGCGCTCAATTAGCGTGACGTGCGCACCTTGCTCAACGGCCTTCAGTGCCGCTGCCATCGCGGCTCCGCCGCTGCCGATAACGGCGACATGCAGTGTACCGCCATCACTGCCCGCCTTGTCGCTATTGCCTAGCCATTCACGCATTTTTCCGAGCAATCCGACGCCCGGCTGAGTCACGGGAGCATCGGCGAGCGTGGCCCGATAACCGAGTCCGGCCACGGCGGCGGTCAGCGCTTCCGGTGACGTACCCGGTTCGGCGGTGAGTTGTGCCGTACCTTTCGCATAGGACACGTCCGCTGACTGTACGCCCGGCACTTTCTCTAGCGCTTCCTTGACGTGCGTCGCGCACGAATCGCAGGTCATTCCGGTGATCTTCAAGTTGGTCATGAAACAGTTCCTTTCTTTCATTTAGGCAACGGCCAATGCCGTCAGCCTCGTTTGGTCGGAAGTTCGCAGCTATCCGACCCGCAACGGCGGTTTGCCGGCGAAATAAAATCCCAGATCGATATTCCGATCATGAAGGCCAGGCCGACATAGAGTAGGCTCTCCGCCCACCTGTTGCCGAGAAACACGAGCGTGGCCAACAGCACGATGGTCGGCCCGACCATGCCGAGCAGGCTGCGGTGCCATTGGCGGTGACTTAGCCAGCCCAGCGCGTTCGCCAGCAAAGCCAAGACTGCAAACAAGGGTAGCAGCCGGGTGATGAACAGGCCCTCGTACTGGCTCAGAAAGCCCAGCCCGATGGCCGCGCCAAAACTGGCAAGCGCGGGAAAGCAGGACGCGCAGCCCATCGCGGAAACGACGCTGCCGAGCGCGCCGGTTTTATCGGCTATGCGTGTGATCAGTCTCATGACCTTGCTCCCGGTTCAGTGGCTCACTGCTTGACGCTGGACGCTGGACGGGTACCCGGCGTCTTCGGTGGCACGGGTCAGCTTCTGCACGCTGGTCTTGGCATCGTCAAAAGTGACGACGGTCTCGCGTTTCTCGAAGCCCACATCGACCTTGCTCACGCCCTCGACCTTGGAGAGCGCTTTTTTGACGGTGATCGGGCAGGCGGCGCAGGTCATGCCCGGCACCGCCAGCGTGACGGTCTGGGTGGCTGCCCACACCGGGGCAGCGACAGCGGCGAGTACGAGGGAGGCAAATAGCTTGTTCATGGGGAACTCCTGGTTAATAGAAAAAGGGAACGACATAGGGAAATCCAAGCGCGACTAAAACCAGCACGGCCACGATCCAGAAAATCAGCTTGTAGGTGGCGCGTATCTGCGGCATCGCGCAGACCTCGCCAGGCTTGCAGGCAGCTGCCGGCCGGAAAATGCGCCGCCAGGCGAAGAATAGAGCCACCAGCGCCGCGCCGATGAACAGCGGACGGTATGGTTCCAGCACCGTCAGGTTGCCAATCCAGGCACCGGAAAAGCCCAAGGCGACTAGGACCAGCGGCCCGAGGCAGCAGGTCGAGGCGAGGATGGCGGCCAGCCCGCCAGCGAAGAGCGCGCCGCGCCCGGTTTGTGGTTCAGACATGCGCTTGTCCTTTTGAATTTGAATTGGATAGTGTAAGCTTACTTCCGTAGTCATGTACGGAGTCAAGTGATATGGAAAATAATTTGGAGAACCTGACCATTGGCATTTTTGCCAAGGCGGCCGGGGTCAATGTGGAGACGATCCGCTTTTATCAGCGCAAGGGCTTGTTGCCAGAGCCGGACAAGCCTTACGGCAGCATTCGCCGCTATGGCGGCGCAGATGTAGTTCGGGTGAAATTCGTGAAGTCGGCCCAGCGGCTGGGTTTCAGCCTGGACGAGATTGCTGAGCTGTTGCGGCTCGACGATGGCACCCATTGCGAGGAAGCCAGCAGCCTGGCCGAGCACAAGCTCAAGGACGTGCGCGAAAAAATGGCCAACTTGGCGCGCATGGAAACCGTGCTGTCTGAACTGGTGTGCGCCTGCCACGCGCGGCAAGGGAATGTTTCCTGCCCGCTAATAACGTCGCTACAGGGCGAAGCAAGTCTGGCATGGTCGGCTACGCCTTAGCGTGCTTTAATTTCCGTTTTCTGAGGCGATCCCAATTAATGAGGGTTAGAATTACCAACTCAATTTGTGACGCTCTTCAGTATCTTGATGACGCTTATCATCTTCAGAATGTAGGTAATTATTGGTTGTAGAAATCGACTCGTGACCCAAGTTATCTCTGACATGTCTTATATCCATATCGCTTGAAGTCATGTTTGATCCAGCTGTATGTCGCATCCAATGCGCTGATGCAGCTTCCAATCTTGTCGCTAGAATTAAAGAGTCTGCACCTCTTTCCCGCAGACGCTTAGCGGTGATGTTAAAAATCTGTTTAAGTATTAAATGGACTGCACTTCTGGTCATTGCCCTTAGCTTGCCTCCGATAGGTAAAAATAGGGGAGTGGATTCGCCTTCAATAGGCGTCAAATGCAGACCCATCTCACGACGGTAACGACTCAACTCAAGCATCAACTCATTCGTAGCCGGAACAATGCGGGTTTTATCACCCTTACCTGTAATTTCCAGCCACCACCTTGATTCACTGCTTTTATCTTTACGATTGAAGAATCCGCCCATTGTATTTTGCGTGACCTCCGATACACGGAGTCCTGTGATATACAGTAACGAAAATAGCCAGCGTACCCGTTGGTAATGTTCGCGCTCGCGATTAGTTTCCCGGGGCATACTTTCAATAGTGAGCTTTACTTCTTTCCATAGATCCTCATCTAAAAAGCGCGTAACTCTAGGCTTGGCTTTACGCTGACGGTTCCTGGATAAAGACAATGGGTTGCCAGCTAGGTAGCCTGCGTTCACCAACCATGAAAACATCCCATTCAGGATAACTATAGCTTGTCGCTGACTGGTGGGGGAGAGGGGACCTGCAAACGGACGCCATTTAGAATCGTCTCTGGCCACTTTACGTTGGCTCATAATCCAGCGTTCAGCTGGTAATGGATTGGCCAGAAAGCGCTGGTATACCAAGAAATCCTCATGGCTTAATGATGACAACGGTTTGCCTAACTCTACGACTGACCACAGCAACAGCCTTTCTGCCTCTTTACGATAACTGTCGAATGTGGTCTTAGTATCAAAATAACGAGCGAGCCATATTTTAATGGCATCGGCATCAGTGTTGACAGTAATCTGGGGACGGTTGCCGATTGCGCGGTTGGCACCATTGCTACCATCCAGCTCAGGCGAGAGTTTAACCAAATCAATCGTCGCAATTGCAGGGATAACAGTTAATTTAGTCTGCAAAGCCAATTTTTAGGTCTCAATACTTTTAAAATCGTAAGTTTATATATTATTTGACATTAGAGTAATAATGTCAAATTTCAGTCACAAATAATTGTATTTACAACATAATACGTTATATTATTTAATAATATTGAGGTAAAAGCCATGAATGCCATCATTGTTAATGAACAGCAGCTTCAAATTGAAATTGAAAAGCTGAAAATTCAATTTCCTGATACCAAGGATATATATCGTGAGGTATGTATCTTGTTATTCTTTAGATATGGAATTACACCAACGGCCAACAAGCTATATCAATATGTTCGTAGGGGCAGTATGTCTGCTCCAGCAGAGGCGTTGAATAAATTTTGGTTAGAGTTGCGTGATAAAAGTCGTATACGCATAGAGCGTAACGATATACCTGAAACAATTAGTTTAGCGGCCGGAGACTTTGTTGCCACGCTATGGAGTGAAGCTCAAAAGGCAGCACAAGCAGGATTCACTGACTTAATTGAGAATGCAACAGCTGAAATTCTCAAATTTAAACTTGAATCGCAACTTGCTAGGCAGGATGCTACAAAGCTACAGGTTCAGCTTGATGAAAGTAATCTGGAGCTAAAAAAAGCAAAAAAACTAACGTCTGAGGCTGATTATTTATTACAAGTTAATACTACCGCCTTAGTTCATCAAGAAAAATCGCTTACAGAGCTGAAAATTGAACGTGATAATTTTCAACAATTGCTTATCGACTCGAAGTTGTCATTCAGCAAGGATTTGGAAGGAGTTAATTTGTCACTTTATAAGGCTGAGGAGAGATATGTGGCTTTAGAGAAAAAATCATTGCTAGAGGTCGATCGAGCTCGACAGCAAATTAAATCATTAGAAAAAGAAATGCTTACGCTAAGGCAAACGGGGAAAAAGGAACAATCTTCATACATAAATGAATTGGATAAAAAAATGAATGCTATTGCTGTACTCAATAATAAAGTAGGTATGCTTAATGGAAAGCTTATTGAAATTGCTAAACAAAACAAGAAAATTACGGCTAAATTAGCTTTAGCCGAAAAGAAATCCATAACAGTGAAAACATAATACTTAATCACGAACAAAAATCTCGGAAAATCTACGAAAAACTTATTTACACTTTATTATCTAATTTCAATATATATCTAGAAACTTTTTCAAGAAATTATTTCTTATCAATCAAATTAAGCCTGAATCTCAAGAGCAGTGGTGTAGTAGACTTGCGAACTAAGTTTTTAGAATATCTACGCAACGCCTAATTCATTCGTTTTAGACTAGTTTTTACCTAGAAATTAGTTCGGCAGACTATTCTTGATTACCAATGTTGATTGAACTTTTAACTTGTTTACTTAATTTTACATAATATACATTATACGAAGCGAAATTTATATTATCATTGCCGCACTTTGAACCCTCAGAAAGCGCGCGCGTACGATAAGTCTTTGACATTTAGTATGATAAGTACTGACATTTGATACGATAAGTACTGACATGTTTGTAAAATCGATACCATAAGTACTGACATGTTTGCATTACTAACTTTTACAGATTATTAATACATGCCTTATTACTTATTCGATGTAAGTTTTTTCTTGCTTATCGCTGACCTTCTTTCAATCTTAAGTTGATTTTTAAGTTCGCTCAAAATTCCACTTAAATTTCCTGTCTTATGATTCAGGCCTGCTATAACAGTCTGAAGCTTTGCTATATCTTTAGTATATTGAGATTGCTCGTTTGCAGATTTAAGCCTTAGGTTGTTTATTTCTTTTTCAAGTTTTTTTATTTGTTGCCTGGACCGATCCAATTCCAATAATGACTTTTCTTCCAAACCTCTGTATTGCTGTTCGGCTTTATTAAGAGCAAGACCAATATTGGCTAAATCTGTACTGAAAGACGCTTTCAAATCAATAATTGTAGCGGATAAGTTATCTCGCTCAATTTTGAGCGCGTTAAACGCATTTTCTTGTTTGGCTAAGGCATTAGTATTGGCTGACAATAAATAATCAGTCTCAGATAAGCGTTTTTGTGTACTTTTAAGCTCAGTTTGTGTTTGGTCTAACAAGGCCTTTACTTTTTCAGTATTTTCGTTCGCTTTCTCTGCCTGCAACTTGAATAGCAAGATTTCTGAGGTTGCATTATCGACTAAGTTAGAAAATCCAGCCTGGGCAGCTTTTTGAGCCTCATTCCATAAGTTGGCTATAAGATCTCCGGCTAGAGCAGAAATATTCTCAGGGATGTCTGGGCGCTCAATACGTATACGGCTTTTTTCCCGGAGTTCCAGCCAGAATTTATTCAAAGCATCAGCCGGTGCTGACATGCTACCTCTACGTACATATTGGTATAGCTTATTTGCAGTGGGCGTAATGCCATAGCGAAAAAATAACAACACACAGACTTCGCGGTAGATATCTTTAGTTTCTGGGAATTCTGCTTTTAGCGCGTCAATCTCAATTTGAAGCTGCTGTTCGTTAATGATTACTGTATTCATGATGTTTACTCAAATTTTAGTAATAAATAATACAACGTATAACATTGATAATACAATTATTTATGATTAACTTTTGACATTATTACTCTAATGTCAAATAATATATAAACTTACGATTTTAAAAGTATTGAGACCTAAAAATTGGCTTTGCAGACTAAATTAACTGTTATCCCTGCAATTGCGACGATTGATTTGGTTAAACTCTCGCCTGAGCTGGATGGTAGCAATGGTGCCAACCGCGCAATCGGCAACCGTCCCCAGATTACTGTCAACACTGATGCCGATGCCATTAAAATATGGCTCGCTCGTTATTTTGATACTAAGACCACATTCGACAGTTATCGTAAAGAGGCAGAAAGGCTGTTGCTGTGGTCAGTCGTAGAGTTAGGCAAACCGTTGTCATCATTAAGCCATGAGGATTTCTTGGTATACCAGCGCTTTCTGGCCAATCCATTACCAGCTGAACGCTGGATTATGAGCCAACGTAAAGTGGCCAGAGACGATTCTAAATGGCGTCCGTTTGCAGGTCCCCTCTCCCCCACCAGTCAGCGACAAGCTATAGTTATCCTGAATGGGATGTTTTCATGGTTGGTGAACGCAGGCTACCTAGCTGGCAACCCATTGTCTTTATCCAGGAACCGTCAGCGTAAAGCCAAGCCTAGAGTTACGCGCTTTTTAGATGAGGATCTATGGAAAGAAGTAAAGCTCACGATTGAAAGTATGCCCCGGGAAACTAATCGCGAGCGCGAACATTACCAACGGGTACGCTGGCTATTTTCATTACTGTATATAACAGGTGTGCGTGTGTCTGAAGTCACCCAAAATACCATGGGTGGATTTTTCAGTCGTAAAGACAAAAGCAGTGAATCAAGGTGGTGGTTGGAGATTACAGGCAAAGGTGACAAAACTCGCATAGTGCCGGCCACCAATGAACTCATGGTTGAACTGGGTCGTTACCGTCGTGAAATGGGTTTGAGTTTAAGCCCAATTGAAGGTGAAACAACACCACTACTATTGCCCATTGGTGGAAAGCAACGTGCAATGACTAGAAGCGCAGTTCATTTGATACTTAAACAAATTTTTAATATCACAGCTAAGCGTCTACAAGAGCGGGGGCCTGATTTTATAGCGCAAGCCGCTAGGCTAGAAGCTGCTTCTGCACATTGGATGAGACATACTGCAGGTTCAAACATGACATCTGGCGATATGGACATCAGGCATGTTAGAGATAATTTAGGGCATGAGTCTATTGCTACAACGAATAATTATCTACATTCAGAAGATAATAAACGTCATCAGGATACAGAAGAAAAACATAAATTAAACTGGTGAAAATCAGTCGTTAATTAGGTGTTAATGACAACTAAGGTGACCTGCCCCCGTTTGCAATACCAATTAAAAGTTATTAAAATTCACTTACTGATAAAATAGCCCCCACATCTACTAGCTTACTTCCTCTATGATTTTAAAGCTGGAATGGCAGGCAATACAATTCTTCATCAACTGATCTAATTGGCGGCGGCTATGAACAGGGATTTTTAATTCTGCAGCGTCCGCCGCAATCTGATCGAATTTTTTTCTTGTATCAAAGCCCAGTGTTTTCATGGATAAAGGTATTTTTGCCAGCAATGAGCCCGGCGTATTTGCTTCCGCTGCCATCCCTGCCGATTTAGCGAGCATTGCAACAAGCTCCATGTCATCATTGGTAATCGCCTCACTGATTTTTTGTGTACTGATCAGAAAATTACGCATCTCACTAAGGATAAGGTTGCGCTCATCTTTACTCAGCACCACCGCCACACGCTCATCATCAGAAACAGCAACACTGCCTTGAACAAATTTATAGGCAACGGCAATTAAAACTATCAGCAGCGTACAGATAATAGCCCACAGAATTTTGAAGTTTTTCATGATTTTCCTTAAGCCTGCTTTTATCATTAACGAGGCCAGATATTAACCGCCAGTATGCGACATAAATCTTATGACTGCGGGTTCAGCCCTTTTTAGATTGAAATCATGACCTTTTGGTTTGGCCTGCATACTGCTGACTATAGCCTGTTTTAATGGCTCATCATCATGTGGAAACTGTCTCAACAGAGGTGCTAAATCGACCTTATTTTCTTGGCCCAGGCACAAATATAGCTCACCCTTGCTGCTGATTCGCACTCGATTGCATGATTCACAGAAATTATGGCTATTTGGCGAAATAAAGCCAACCCTTGTATTGGTGTTAGGGACATACCAGTAACGAGCAGGGCCACCCGTAGACTCAACACTTGCGATCAGATCATAACGAGAACGCAGTAGTTTCAAAGTTTCTTCATTACTGACATAGGTCGAATCACGGGCGTGGCTTACCTGGCCGAGCGGCATTTCTTCAATAAAAGAAATATCGATTCCCTGCCCTATTGCGAACGCAACCATCGCTATCGCTTCATCATCATTGATGCCGCGCATCAGCAATGTGTTGAGCTTGATATTATCAAAACCGGCCTGCTTGGCGGCGGCTATGCCGCGCAGCACTTTATCAAGTTCACCAACGCGGGTGATTTGGCGGAAGCGTCTTTCATCCAGACTATCGAGGCTGATATTAACGCGGCGCACGCCTGCTCGCCTCAAGTCATGCGCCTGATGCTCCAGCTGCGAACCATTGGTAGTGACTACCAATTCATTCAGGCCCGGCAGATGGCCTATTTCATTAAAAAGCCACAGCGCATTTTTGCGTACCAACGGCTCCCCGCCGGTAATGCGGACTTTTTTTACGCCCAGCGAGACAAACGCTTTCACTAATCGCGAACACTCTTCCAGCGACAGCACTTCCTCTCGCGGCAAAAACTGCATATCTTCAGACATACAGTACACACAGCGAAAGTCGCAGCGGTCGGTAATCGACAGGCGAATGTAATCTACCTTGCGGCCAAAACCATCGATCAATACAGGGGAAGAGTTCATGTTGGCGTTCTGCTAAAACGTATACATGCCAGTCACCCAGACGACTTCTTTGTCGCCTTTGCGCGCAGCATTTTGTAGAGTAGTACCGTAGATATCGGATTCATTGAATTTTGCGTATTCAAGTTTGCCGCTGATTTTGTCAGTGAACGGATACATCACACTCAGATCCAGCTCGGTACCGTATTTATCGCCGAACTTGCCGTTGAGCGACTGGTATTTTTCGTCTGATTTGAACACATGGTATTCCGCCTGTAGCTTAGCTTTGCCAATGCTACCGGCAACCGTGACGAATGTATCTTCAATACCCTGGCGCGGTGTAGCCAGAAACTGGTCAGCCCAACCCTGAAACAGGTGGTTGGTGCCCAGTGGTGTCTGGAAAGCATATTTACCATCGTTGCTGGCGAGCTTCTCATGGTCAATTCTGACTGACCAAGTGTTATACATCGCGCCGCCGCCCAGTTTAAAGTAGTGTGCGTCAATCAGTTCGCTGCCGTCTTTATAGTCAGACTGTTTCGCATATTCAGCGGTGTAAAGTACTTTCCAGGTCGGGTCGATTGCGCGCACGCCATCCAGACGCAGGCCGAATGTTTTTGAGCTGGCATCCGTGGTTGCCGTTTTAACCAGATCCTGGCTGGCACCCAGACCGTTACCACCTTGCGCAGCTGTACTATCGGCGAGTGGGTTGCCGTTGTTCTGACCCAGGTTTGCAACGTCGACCAGATAACCGTAGCCCACTACTGACTCGCTAGGAGAAATGCGATACTTGGCATTCACAATTTCGATATCGCCTTGACGCAGTTCGGTATTAATCTGGCGTACCTGATCAAAGTGTGCCACGAATATTTCTGTATCCGGAATGCTTTTGTTGAGTACAGATACACCGTCAAATACCTGCATATTCTGGCGGAAGCCGATGTCGCCGATGAAGCGAACATTGTCTAGATTCACCTGTTGGCGGCCAAGACGCACTCTGGTGTTCTTGATGCCGGTCCAGTCTACAAACAGCTGATTCACATCTGTAAAGCTCGGGTCAACGATATTGGCGTAGTTGGCCTTGCCTGGCTCACTCAGGTTCTCGCGTCTGTCGTTAAAGTTGTGGTTAAACTCGTGGACGTCGGTCAGTTGTGCGGCAAAACTGAAATTCTTATACGGTGCCGTTTGCCAGCCGATCAAGCTGCGCAGTGTGAAAGCATGAGCACTGTCCAGTTTTTGGGTTGCATTAGGTGCCGGCTGAAATGCCTCCTGGTCTACTGATTCGTAGCGCAAGCGGAAATTGGTCATAGATTTGCCTTGTATGATCGCATCAAGCAGCTTTTCAGGCGCAGCTACGACAGCTTCCTCTGCCAAAACCGGGATAGCCCACATCGCCAATAAGGCAGAAAATACAGAAATACTTAATCGACGATTCATCACAATATCCTTAATTTCAATCATTAATTTATTACTATCTGGCAGCCAACTTATATCTGGTAGGTCGCAACCTCAAGATTATCGACCAGCACTTCAAACACGCCGCTTTCGGGACGGTACTCATATAATTCGCCGTGGCGCATATCAAAATACCAGCCATGCAGCGTCAGCTTGTCCTCTTGCACACGACTGCTGATCCACGGATACGACATCAGGTTCTCCAAAGACACCAGAATGGCAGATTGCTCACAGACATTTGCTTGCATTTGTATCGGCTTATCATTAAACTCCCGCAGCACCTGCTGGCGGGCTTCTTCAGCTATACCCAGCCACTTGGCGATCAGCTCTTCTTCGTTACAGTCAGGCGTTTTATGTTCCATCAAAGCACGAATGCCGCCGCATTGCGCATGCCCCATCACGATAATGTGTTCGACTTCCAGATTATGGACAGCAAACGCAATCGCTGAAGTCGTTGCTGCAAAGTACGTTGCCTGTACATGCGGCGGCACCAGATTTGCAACATTACGCACCACAAACATATCGCCGGGGTCGCAATCAGTCAGCAATGCCGGATCACAGCGCGAATCGCAGCAGGCAATGACCAGCGCACGCGGGCGCTGACCTTGCTGGACAAGCTGCTCAAATAACACGCGCTGCTCACCCAGATAGTTTTGCTGGAAGCGACGAAAACCACTCAGAAATTTTGAAACATCGCGCATCGTATTGAATGCCAGTTAACGGAATCGTTTACTGCGCACAATCTGGTAAGGTCTGTTGATATATCCGAAAGGTGCACTCCATACATGCACCATCCGTGTAAACGGAAACACCAGAAATACCGTCATGCCAAAGAACAGATGTACTTTGAAAATAGTGTCTACGCCGTTTAGCAATGATGGATCAGGGTGCAGGTAAATAATGCTTTGCACCCACTCTGCCAGTGCGATCATCACACCCGGATTATTGTGATTGGCATGGCTGATAGATACCGGGATGGTAGATAAGCCGATAATCAAGGTGATCAGCAGCCATGTCAGTATGAACTTATCTGAACCACGGCTGGTAGCTGATACGCGACGGTTAAATATGCGGCGCAGCCAAAGAATCGCACCGCCAACCAGACACATACCGCCGAATATAGAACCCGCCCAGATAGCTATCATCTGGTGAGCCATATCTGATACCCCCAGTGCTTTGAATACACTGTGCGGGGTAAGCAAACCCACGGCATGCCCGAAAAAGATCGCAATAATACCGATATGGAACAGATTACTGCCAAGCCGCATATTGGCTTTTGAAAGTAATTGGCTGGAGTCACTCTTCCATGTGTATTGCTCCCTGTCAAAACGTAACCAGCTGCCGAGTAAAAATACCGTCAGTGCGATATAAGGGTAAATACCGTATAGAAAATTATGTAAACTCATTTTGCTCTCCTTTATGCAGCCAACTTGCTAAGCGTTGCCCGATTTTCAATAATCGACAGCAGTGCCGCGTAAGGGCTTTCAACTTTAGTTAAATTCTCGGTCAATACGGCTAAGACTTTCTTAGCATCCGCAAGAAAAACAGTTGCTTCGCTATCGTCCATATAGGCAGTGAACTCAAGTATCAGCGGCAGATAATCTGGCAACTCATTAGTCACCACTTCTACGCCGTAATCCTTATATAACTCACCTAAGTCAATTAATGCGGGACCACGATTTTTATCATCCCCGAACAAATGATGCGTGAGATGCAGGCTGTGTTCAGGAACCATATCAAAGGTTTTTACATAGTCAGACTGCAATTCTGTCAATGGCAAACTTTGCAGATGATTGATAAAGTTCAGCAAAGCATCACGCTCAATATTGTCTGCATCCAGCTGCGGAAAAATCTCAAGCAATTCTGGAATATGTTCAATTAACTCTTGGTCTGGATACTCCAGCAACACTGATAATAATTTATAGATTTTCATGATGCATTTCCTTAGTTTTTGTCACTCAATGGTGCCAGATCTTTAGGTTCAACCGTGTCTTTGCGACGACGTGGGAACAAGGTAATTTTAGAAACGCCGTGTGAACTGTCATTGCCAAAAGTGAAACCATTTTGCCCTTGGAAGCCGAACGCATCATCCAGTGTTTCTTCGGTATGGCCGGTAGGAATCACAAATCGATCTTCATAATTAGCGATAGCCAGATAGCGATACATCTCTTTGGCCTGATCTTCAGTTATGCCGGCTGCGTCAAGTGCGCGCGTATCTGCTATGCCTTCCACATGCACTGAGCGCTGATAACTGCGCATTGCAATCAAACGGTTCAAGGCACTCTCGATCGGTTCAGTTTTACCCGCCGTTAACAGATTCGCCAGATACTGTACCGGCAGGCGCATGGTGCCTGCCACCGGAATGGCACCATCCGGGCCCACCGGTAAATTGCCCTGATCGATCTGTGATTGCACTGGAGAAAGCGGCGGCACGTACCAGACCATCGGCAATGTGCGGAACTCCGGGTGCATCGGGAACGCGATTTTCCAATCCATCGCCATCTTCCAGATCGGGGATTTACGCGCAGCTTCCAGCCAGTCTTCGTTAATACCTTCTTTGCGCGCTGCAGCAATCACTTCCGGATCATTCGGGTCGAGGAAAATCTTGCATTGCGCTTCATACAGATCCTGCTCATCTTCCATGCTGGCAAGCTCTTCAATACGATCAGCGTCGTACAGCATGATACCGTTGTAACGAATACGGCCAACGCAGGATTCTGAACATACCGTCGGCATGCCGGATTCCACACGTGGGTAGCAGCCTACGCACTTCTCGGCTTTGCCTGACTCCCAGTTGTAGAACACTTTTTTATACGGGCATGAGCTTACGCACATGCGCCAGCCACGGCATTTGTCCTGATCTACCAGCACAATACCGTCTTCTTCGCGTTTGTAGATAGAGCCTGACGGGCAAGCTGCCACACATGATGCATTCAGGCAGTGATTGCAGATACGTGGCAAGTACATATGGAAAGTATTTTCAAACTGACCATACATTTCTTTCTGGATATTCTCCAGATTCTTGTCTTTGCTGCGCTTATGGAACTCACCGGCCAGGTCGTCTTCCCAGTTAGGACCCCATTTGATTTTTTCCATGCTCTCGCCGGTAATCGCCGATATCGGGCGTGCCGTTGGCGTAGCTTCTGACAGCGGTGCATTTTGCAAATGCGCGTAGTTGTAGGTAAACGGCTCGTAGTAGTCGTCTATTTCCGGCATATCCGGGTTAGCAAAAATGTTAAGCAGCTTGGAAGCGCGGCTGCCGGACTTAAGCTCCAGCTTGCCGTCCTTAAGCTCCCAGCCACCGTTCCATATTTCCTGGTTTTCCCACTGTTTTGGGTAGCCGACACCGGGTTTTGATTCAACGTTGTTGAACCATGCATATTCAACACCTTTTCTATTCGTCCACACGTTCTTACAGGTAACAGAGCAGGTGTGACAGCCGATACATTTGTCCAGATTAAAGACAAAGGCGAATTGGGCGCGTACTTTCATAATAATCTCCTTATGCCTTATTTATTTGGCACCAATGCCAATGGGGTTGAGTTGCGCTTCACGTTCAGGCGTAAGTGGACGTTCCAGCCAATCAATGTCTTTATCTGCGATCTTATGCAGGGCTACCATCGTGTCGCGCTGGCAGCCGACCGTGCCGTAATAATTGAAACCGTAAGAAAGCTGTGCATAGCCACCGATCATATTGGTCGGCTTCATGATGACGCGCGTTACCGCATTCAAAATGCCACCGCGTTTACCGGTAGTCGGCGAGCCCGGCACGTTCACATTTTTTTCCTGCGCGTGATACATCATGGCCATGCCGCGCGGTATGCGCTGCGATACTACGGCTCGCGCCACGGTAGCGCCGTTATGGTTCAAGGCTTCTACCCAGTCGTTATCTTCAATGCCTACAGATTTGGCATCATCTTCTGAGAGCCAGACATACGGGCCGCCACGGAACAATGTCAGCATACGCAGCGTGTCCTGATAAGAAGAGTGAATGCCCCATTTACTGTGTGGTGTAATCCAGTTCAGTTCCAGATGCGGCTTAGATGTAACGCTCTTAGGCAACGCATTCAGCTCACCAAGATCCACCATCGGTTTATAGGTACAGAAGCCTTCACCGAAATCCAGCATCCATTCATGGTCCTGATAAAAATGTGCACGACCGGTCAGGGTACGGAACGGGATATGCTCATGAATATTGGTATAGCCTGCGGTGTAAGACACATGCTCAGACTCAATACCGGACCAGGTTGGCGCGGTGATGATCTTACGAGGCTGTGCCTGAATATCCTTGAATGTGAACTTGTCTTCATGGCGGCCAGCATACAGATGGTGATGATCAATGCCGGTTTTCTGTGACAAAGAAGTCCATGATTTATGCGCTACTTCACCATTGGTTTCGGGCGCCATACGCATGACTGAATCACAAACTTCAATATCTTCCGCCAGTGAAGGCATGCCGAAAGAAACGCCGGGTTCTGTCACGGTACTGTTATGTTTCTTGAGTTCTTCGTACTCTCTGTCTGTATTCCAGTCGATGCCCTTGATGTTGTTGCCAAGCTTGGTCATCAGTGGGCCTAGCGCAATAAACTTGCGATAAGTATCACCATAGGTGCGCTCAACCAGCTTGATGATCGCCATGGTTTTACCCGGAATCGGCTCACAATCGCCTTCTTTCCAGTTTTTCACCTCACCGAAAGGCTGCGCCAGTTCTGCGGCTGAGTCATGCTGCATCGGCAAAGCCACCACTTCTTTCTTGGTTCCGAGGTGTTTTTCAGCCAGTGGTGAGAATGTCTTGGCAATGGTCTTGAAAATCTGCCAGTCAGACTTGGATTCCCAGCCTGGTGATACCGCTTCTGACAGCGGATGAATGAACGGATGCATGTCTGTGGTATTAAGATCGTTCTTTTCATACCAGGTTGCAGTTGGCAGAATAATGTCTGAATAAGCGCCGGTAGAATTGAGGCGGAAATTGATATCCACCATCAGATCCAATTTGCCGATAGGCGCATCCTCATGCCATTTCACTTCTTTATTATCACGACCGGCGCCTGACTCCTGCAATACGCCGTTTTGCGCACCTAATAGATGCTTGAGGAAATACTCATGGCCTTTTGCAGAAGATCCGATCAGATTAGCACGCCATACAAACAAGTTGCGCGGCCAGTTAACCGGATTATCCGGGTCGGCATAAGCTACATCCAGCTCACCGGATTTCAATTTATCTGCAACATACTTGGCTACAGCAGCTTCATCGGTAGCGCCACTGTTAATCGCCTCTTCAGCCAGATCGATCGGGTTGACATTAAAGTTTGGCATAGATGGCAACCAACCCATACGCGCCGCTTTTACGTTGTAATCCGCAATTGAATTACCCTTGTTTTTACCTTTACCGGCCGGTGACAGCAGGCTGTCTGCAGTCAGCGTTTCATAACGCCATTGGTCGGTATGGAAATACCAGTAAGAAGTAGAATTAGCGTGACGGGGCGGACGGTGCCAGTCAGTGGCAAAAGCTATCGGAGCCCAACCGGCCTGCGGACGCAGCTTTTCCTGGCCCACATAGTGCGCCCAGCCGCCACCGCTCTGGCCCACACAGCCGCACATGTGCAGCAGGTTCATAATCGCACGGTAGGCTAAATCATTGTGGTACCAGTGGTTAATCGCCGCACCCATAATCACCATAGATTTTCCCTTGGTTTTAGAGGCGTTATAAGCAAACTCACGTCCGGTGCGCTCAATATCGGCCGCTTTCACGCCGGTAACTTTTTCTGCCCAAGCCGGGGTGTAGGCAACATTCGCATCATCATAGCTTGTTGCAACGTTTTCGCCGCCAAGGCCGCGATCAATGCCATATTGTGCGACCTGCATATCAAATACTGTTGCTACCAGAGCTTCTTCACCGTTCGCGAGTTTGACCCTGCGTACCGGTACATTGCGATATAACAAGGCACTCTCGCCCTGCGTAAAATGCGGGAAGCCGACAGACACAACATCATCCCTATCATCAATACAGGTGAGTTCAGCCGCAATCTCGTGACTGTCAGCCTGCTCCAGCAGGTTCCATTTGCCATCTTCACCCCAGCGGAAGCCGATACTGCCGTTAGGCGCCACAAATGCACATGATTTGCGGTCAAAAACTGTGGTTTTCCAGTCAGGATTGTTGGTTTCACCCAGTGCGCCATCAAAATCAGAAGCGCGCAGGAATCTGTCAGAAACATAAGCATCATCATGTTTGCGCAGCATCACCTGCATCGGCAAGTCAGTATATTTACGTGCATATTCCTGGAAATATGGGTCTTGGCTATTGATGTAGAACTCTTTCAGCGCTACATGGCCCATAGCTAGAAACGCAGCAGCATCCGTACCCTGTTTGATTGGCATCCACAGATCAGAGAACTTGCAGAACTCGGCATAATCCGGTGCCATCGCCACGATTTTTGCACCTTTATAACGGACTTCTGAGGCAAAGTGCGCATCCGGCGTACGCGTCATCGGCAGATTGGCACCGGTAATGATGATATAAGTTGAGTTGTACCAGTCTGCCGCCTCAGGCACATCAGTCTGCTCACCCCAGGTTTGTGGGCTGGCAGCAGGTAAATCACAGTACCAATCGTAAAATGAACCGCAGGCCGCACCGATCAATGACAGGTAACGCGAACCGGCAGCGTAGGAAATCATGGACATGGCAGGAATGGGTGAAAAACCGAATATGCGGTCTGGGCCCCATTTTTTTATCGTATAAACGTTGGCTGCTGCGATGATTTCATTGACTTCATCCCATGAAGTGCGAACAAAACCACCTAAACCGCGCACCGCAGTGTACGACTTACGTTTCTGTTCATCAGACTGAATCGCTGCCCATGCTTCCACCGGATCTTTACCGGTTTTGCGCTCGGCGCGATAAAGGTCAATCAAACGGCCGCGAATCAAAGGATGTTTGATCCGGTGCGGACTATACAGATACCATGAAAATGAAGCACCACGTTGGCAGCCACGCGGTTCATGGTCAGGCAGATCGTCACGTGTGCGTGGATAATCTGTCTGCTGCATCTCGAACGATACCAGCCCGTTCTTGACAAAAATCTTCCAGGAACAGCCGCCAGTACAATTCACACCATGCGTTGAACGCACCACTTTGTCGTGCTGCCAGCGATGGCGGTAAGCATCCTCCCACTGACGGTCTTCATTGGTGACAATACCGTGATCATTGGAAAAGGTGGCTTTAACCTTATCAAAAAATTTCAGTCTATCCAGAAAGTGACTCATAGCAACTTACTCCTTAATAATTCTTAACTTAGTATTCAAAGTTTATGGGTTTTTAATCTCGCTACCTGCACGCAGATAGAACCACCAGTTCAATATCAGGCACAGGGCATAAAACACGGCAAAGCCATACATCGCCATCTCAGGTGTGCCTGCCTTGATTTGGCCTTTAATCACTTCCGGCGCAATGAATGAGCCATAAGCAGCAACAGCAGAAGTCCAGCCGAGCACCGGGCCGGCCTGTACACGATCGAATATCACACCTACTGTTCTAAAGGTTGAGCCGTTACCTAAACCGGTAGCCGCAAACAGCACAACAAACACCACTAAAAATTGGGTAAAGAAAATCTCAGGTGTAGCTGAATGGTAAGCCTGCATCATGATGTAACCGGCATAAGCAGAAGCCAGCACCATCACGGCAGAAATAATCTGCGTAACGATGGAGCCACCTACCTTATCTGAAACCCAACCGCCGACCGGGCGAATCAACGCCCCCACAAATGGCCCGATCCAGGCATAAGTAAGCGCAGAAGGTGCTGCCGGGTTTTTTACATGTGACCAGGTCTGGGTGGCTGCATCAAATATATGCTGCTCACCAAATATGACGGTAATTGAAAGTGGTAACGCCATAGAAAAGCCGATAAAGGAACCGAAAGTCACCAGATATAGCGCTGTCATCGACCATGTGTGTTTATTTTTGAAAATCGAAAACTGTTTGGCGATGTTTTCTTTCATGGTGCCAAAAGCCGCCAGTTTCATAATAAGCAAGGTCGACCCGATGATGAGCGGCATGGCTACCCACATATTCAGCAGACCTAAACCTGAAGGTGCTGGTAAATACAAATACAAGCCGGCAATGGCAGGTACAAATGCCAGGGTATACAGCCAGGTAATTTTGATGAACGCCAGCAAGGTACTACGTGCGTCCGCTGAAATTGGCAGCAGATTATTCATGCCCCAGAAACATAAGATTGCCAGCGGTACTAAAGATATTACCCAGGCAAAACCGGCATTCTGAATAAAGGTTGGTGTGCCTGCAGGAATTTTGCCGAAAATCCAGCCGCTATCTTTAACCAGCACTGTAGCATCGCCGCCTAGTGCGCCGAATACGCCGACAGTCATCACCAGCGGAATCAGAATCTGCATGGTAGTTACACCGAAGTTACCCAAGCCTGCGTTAAGGCCAAGTGCCGTACCCTGCAAACGTTTAGGAAAAAACGTACTGATATTACTCATGGAGCTGGCAAAGTTACCGCCGCCCACACCGGACCACAACGCCATCAACTGAAACACCCACAAAGGCCATTCAGGATGCTGCAGCGCAATGCCGGTCCCAATTGCCGGACTCAGCAACATGGCGGTGGTCAGAAAAATTGTATTGCGTCCGCCGGCAAGTCGAATAAAAAATGATGACGGAATACGCATGGTGGCACCAGCTAAACCTGAAATCGCAGTGAGGGTGAAAAGTTCATCCTTACTAAACGGAAAGCCCAGATTACTCATTTGCACTGTAATGATTCCCCACATAAGCCATACTGCAAAACCGCAGAGTAGAGCCGGCACTGAAATCCACAAGTTACGGTAGGCAGCGCGCTTACCGGTTGTCTCCCAGAAACTGTTGTCTTCGACGTTCCATACTTCTATGTTGGTTGACATAGTGTTTCCCCTAAATTGATGCAGCTTGTTTTGATGCCTGACGTTCATAGTGACGACCGATTTTCACCGGGCGCACTTCTGTCCAGTACATCCAGATAAGCGATACCCAGACAATGCCGAACATGAGCATAAAGGCTGAAGAACGTACTCCGGTGAAATCCAGCAGTGCGCCGAACATGATAGGCATCAGAAAACCGCCCAAGCCTCCGGCAAGGCCTACCACACCTGAAATAACACCAATGTTATGCGGGTAATCATCTGAAATATATTTAAAGACTGAGGCTTTACCGATCGCAAAAGCAATACCCATGGTGAACATAATGACAGTGAACCAAGTCGCGTTCAGGCCAAGATGGAAAGCCTGTGGACCTTTGACTGTGACGATAGAAATCTGAGTTTGCGGATATGACAGGAAAAACAGGCACACCAGAGAAACCCAGAGCACCCACCATGTCACGGTATGTGCGCCGAACTTATCTGAGAAATGACCGCCTACCGCACGTAGCACGCCGCCCGGGATGCTGAACGCCGCTGCCATCAGCGCAGCTGTTTTAAGATCAAAACCGTACTCGCCAATGTAATATTTAGTCATCCACAAGGCCAGCGCAACATAGCCGCCGAACACGATTGAATAATATTGGCTGTACTTCCAGACTTTCGGGTCTTTCAAAACCACCAGTTGCTCGCGGACAGTGATGCTCTTGCCTGACTTATGCGCAGGATCTGAAAATGTGAAAAACCAGAATAGAATAGCCGTCACCAGCATCATTACCGCATACACTTGCGGTACCATGGCCCAGCCAAAACCTACTACTATGATAGGTGCAACCAGCTTGGTGACTGCCGCACCGGTATTGCCAGCGCCAAAAATCCCCATGGCCAGGCCTTGTCTGCTTTTTGGAAACCAACGCGCGCAATAAGCGATACCAACCGTGAACGATCCACCGGCAACACCAACAAATAAGCCTGTCACCAAGAACTGCCAGTACTCAGTACAAAAGGAAATCAGGTAAATAGGAATAACGGTAGAAAGCATCAGAATAAAAAATACGATGCGACCGCCGAATTTGTCGGTCCACATGCCAAGCGGCAGGCGAATTAGAGATCCGGTTAATACCGGAGTGGAGATCAGAACGCCGAACTGAGTTTCGCTCAACCCTAGCGTTTCTTTAATCGGAATACCGATGACCGCAAACATCATCCAGATCATGAAGCACACGGTAAAAGACAGCGTACTCGCAATTACTACCGACCATGCTTTATATTGTTGCGTCGCCATCAATCACTCCTCCACATTGATAATCATCATCAGTTTGTGCTGATGTATTACCTGAGTGAGTTTACGGATTGAATGGCAAAATGATTTGATTTACATCAATGTCTTAAATTCCAAAAGGATTAGAAACGTGAAGCAAAAGAACTAGTTCTTTTGGCTAATCGAGAAAGTTTATGGATGGTATTACCTGTGGCCTGATTTACAGCTTTAATCTACTAAACCATGCTCAACTGCATATACCGCAGCCTGGACCCGGCTTGATAAATTGAGCTTGCGAAGTATGCTCTGTACATGAATCTTAACTGTAGATTCCGCCATATTTAGTGCGCGCGCAATATCTTTATTACTGCCTCCGCGCGCTAACTTGATGATGACTTCACGCTCACGCGGGGAAAGCTCTACTGAAAAAGAAGTTGCATTTAAATTGTTATTTTGCGGTTTACGTATGGCATCAGCTACTCTGACTGCCATCTGTGGTGACATCACAGACTCTCCATTTGCGGCACGCCTTATTGAGTCTAATAGAAAATCCGTATCTATATTCTTCAACAAATAACCACAGGCTCCAGCGCGCATAGCATCTATTAGGTCTTCGGCATCTTCAGACACTGTCAGCATGACAATTTGTGCTTGTGGCGCTTCTTCCAGCAGTAACGGAATTGCTGCCAAACCACTAGTGCCGGGCATATGCAAATCCAGCAAAACAACATCCGGCTTGAGCGTTTTAGCGCGCTTCGCGCCATCTAAACCATCACCGGCCTCGCCTACAACTTCAAAACCTTCCAGACGTTCCAGTAATAACCTGATACCGCTGCGAAATAGCGTATGGTCATCAATAATCAAAACACGAATTACATTCATAGGGACGATCTCTATCCACAATTTTCCGAAAGTATAAGGCTAATGTGCGTTCCCCTACCCTTGTCGGATTCAAAGATTAATTCAGCACCAATTTTCTGCGCACGCTCACGCATAATACGCAAACCAACATGGTTATCTCCGGCATCGACTGTCACGTCAAAACCTACGCCATTATCATATATATCTATCACACACCGATCTCCACAATTTAATACTATCTTAATCTGACTGGCTTTCGCATGTTTACGCACATTAGAGAGTGACTCCTGCACAATATGCATAATCTGCAACACCTGCTCCGGCAATAAATCAGGCGCATTGCCATGTATGTCGAAACTCGCGTTAATACCGGTTTGTCCTTGAAACTTTTCCAAGGCGCTACTAATAGCCGTTTGCAGATCAGCGCTATTAATACGGGTACGAAAATGCAGCAGCAGTTCACGCACATCATCATAGCTTTCCTGCACGCCCTCACGAATCTGCGCTAAACCCTTTAATGCTTCTGCAATGCGATCCTTCTGCAAATCTTCCTGCAGCATCTGAATCTGGATATTGAGAAAGGCCAGGGACTGCGCGATGCTATCATGCAGCTCCTGTGCAAAAAGATTGCGCTCTTCCGATATTGCCATAGCTTTATCCAGTGCGGCCAGCTTTCGATTCTTGGCTTCGATGCTGCGCGTTTTCTCCTCCACTCGATGCTCAAGCGTGGCATACATATCACGCAACTCATCCGCCATACGATTAAACCCAACAGCCAACTCACCAAATTCATCTTGACTTGTTACAGGCACTCGTACATCAAAATCAGCTGCTGCCATTCTGCTAATACCATGCCGAAGCTGCCATATGGGGCGTACCACCATATGCGAAAAAAGATAGAGCAACGAAACTGTCCCGATCATCGCGAGAATAACTAAAGCGATCTGTATATAACGCAATAACGCAGCGGCATGGGCGTTATTATTCTCAACCATAATCACCAAATCATTAATTCCAGCTACATATTGCTCTAGTAATGGTCGAAAGCGCTTTAATTCCGCTTGCTGATTAGCTGCATCCGAAGTGCTAAGGACTCTTTCAATATGGGTCTTGATGTCGGCCTGCCAAGAATGAATTAAGTGGATCATTTGCGCATTAACATACTGATCCTTAGGTAAATATAATGGACGTTGAGGATTACCGTGTGCCAGCTCTTTTAAAGTCATTTCAAACAATGCCATTTCATGCCTGATATCACCTAGCAACTGTGCAGAGGGATTGTCTACTTGCTGTTGCAGCAGGTATGCAATGCGATATGAGCGCATACGCTCACTGCCGGCATCATTAATTGCCGCAGCGCCACCTTCTAAACGTAATGAAACCAGCAAGGTTGTGCCTATTGCAATTAATGCAACAAAAAAATAAAACAGCAGTAACCCAGTGATTTTTTGACGGATTTTTAACTGAGTAATGATAAATCAATCCTTATTAGATGGAATTTTCATAAAATTGCGTTACTGAGTACTAGCGTCCGCATTCTCTATTGGACTTAAATCGCTTAAATGAACATATCATAATGTTTATTTAAACAAAAACTCTTATCTTTGCAGCATTAATTTTAGGCTTTGCATTAAGTAACCAATCATCTATGTTTGATATTAATGCTCAAACAATTCCTATTTTGATGCAAGCTCTTTGGTTAAGGCCACTTCAATGCGCCTTCATTACGTGACACGTACTTGCTAATTTAAACATCGTAATGATGTTGATTCAAAAATGTAAACTTCACTCAATATATTTTACGGTTTTCCCACCCTAGCCTACTTCGCATATCGTTTTAAGCTTAGTTCATAAGGACTAAGTCTTAGTTAGTATTGTCTGGAATATTCATTAAGAGCAATGTGTTTGTTAAGTTTTTTTATGAAAAACTAACTCAATAACTTTTTGATTTTTAATTAATAATTCTTGGAGATACTAAATGAAAATAATTTCGTTTGGAAAGTTTGATGCCCCAAACTCTGCACCTATCACGACTGATTTGGGAGGTTGGAAACCAGTTGAAGGGAAGCCTACTATGAAAACTTGGATAGAGCATGCACCAGCTGATGGAAAGTTTCTTACAGGCTTCTGGGAAGCGACTCCGGGCACCTACCAAGTTACTTATAACGCAGATGAAATGGTACACATGTTCAAGGGTAAGGCTACCCTTACTAATGACAATGGTGAATCAAAAACTTATGTTGGTGGCGACAGTTTTCTTGTTGAAGCAGGATTTAAGGGCACTTGGAAAACTTTAGAAACTGTTCAAAAGATTTTTGCAATCAGAATAGGACAGGATGTTGCTACTCCATTTGGAAATTGAGCTACTTCGTAAAACAACTCATGGAAGCAAGCTATTTAGTGAGTCAGGCTTCTTTGTACTCCACCTAGTTTCAATAATTTAATATTGGAGATATATTATGGCAAGAGATCCAAAATTTGATATTTTATTTACCCCCGTTAAAATTGGCTCTAAAACTATTCGCAACCGTTTTTACCAGGTCCCTCATTGCAATGGCGCAGGTACAAACTCCCCTGGAATGAACATGGCTCATCGCGGCATTAAAGCTGAAGGTGGATGGGGAGCAGTTAACACGGAGCAGTGCTCTATTCACCCAGAGTGCGATGATACGTTAAGGATTACGGCTCGCATTTGGGATCAAGGCGATATGCGTAACCTTAGAGCAATGGTAGATCACGTTCATAGCCATGGCTCACTTGCTGGATGTGAGCTGTTTTATGGCGGCCCTCATGCCCCTGGTCTTGAATCAAGAACAATTTCAAGAGGGCCAAGCCAGTACAACTCAGACTTTGCCACGGTTCCCAATTGTCCAGGTTTTACATATAACCATGCCGCAGACAAAGACGAGCTTCACCGACTACAACAACAGTATGTTGATGCTGCACTTAGAGCTCGTGATACAGGCTTTGACCTAGTCAACGTTTATGGAGCACACGCGTATGGCCCTATGCAATGGCTCAACCCATACTACAACCGCCGTACTGATGAATATGGTGGAAGCTTTGCGAATCGCGCGCGATTCTGGGTAGAAACACTCGAGAAAATTCGTCGAGCATGTGGGGACGATATTGGCTTAGTAACGCGCTGTGCTGTTGATACACTATATGGTGGTAAAGGTGTAGAAATTGGTGAAGATGGTCTGAAATTTATTGAGTTAGCATCACCTTATTTAGATTTGTGGGATGTAAATATTGGTGATATTACAGAATGGGGTGAAGATGCAGGCCCTTCACGTTTCTACCAAATCGGTCATGAAAATGACTGGATCCGCCATATTAAACAAGCCACAAATAAACCAGTAGTAGGTGTTGGTAGATATTATGATCCAGAAAAAATGTTACAAGTTATTAATTCTGGAATCGTAGATATTATTGGAGCAGCAAGACCCTCAATTGCCGACCCATGGTTACCTCACAAGATTGATGAAGGGCGTATTGACGATATTCGCACTTGTATTGGCTGTAATGTATGTATCTCACGCTGGGAAATGGGTGGGGTGCCATTCATCTGTACTCAAAATGCTACAGCAGGTGAAGAATATCGACGTGGTTGGCATCCGGAGAAATTTGAACCAGCCAAATCTAATCATGATGTTTTAGTTATTGGTGCGGGGCCTTCTGGCTCAGAGTGTGCACGTGTCCTGATGGAACGAGGTTATACGGTTCACTTAGTCGATTCTAGAGAAAAGATCGGTGGATATGTCAATGAAGTAGCCACACTGCCTGGACTTGGTGAGTGGAGTTATCACCGTGATTACCGAGAAACTCAACTTAACAAATTAATCAAAAAGAACAAGCAATGTCAGCTTGCATTAGGCATTAAGCCAATGACCGCAGATGACATTTTAGCTTATGGTGCATCACGCGTTGTAATCGCCACAGGTGCCAAATGGAGCACTACAGGTGTCAATCATCGTACACACGAGCCAATTCCTGGTGCTGACGCCAGCCTTCCACATGTTTTAACTCCTGAACAAGTTTTTGAAGGTAAAAAGACTGTTGGAAAACGAGTGATGATTATCAATTACGATGCTTATTACATGGCGCCGAGTTTAGCTGAGAAATTTGCGCGCGCTGGCCATGATGTAACTGTTGCTACAGTGAGTCCATTAGGTGCTTATATGGACTTCACTTTAGAAGGAGCTAACATGCAACGCCTAATTCATGAGTTGGGAATTAAGGTGCTGGGGGAGACTGGATGTTCTAAAGTTGAGAATGGTCGAGTTGAACTATTTAATATCTGGGGCGAAGGTTATAAGCGCGAATATAAAGGTGCTGGTATATTGCCACGTAAAGAAAATAATTCACATGAGTGGCATGAATGCGATACGGTAATTTTAGTAACCTCCCGAGTTTCAGAAGATAAACTTTATCGTGAGCTAAAAGCGCGTAAAGATGAATGGGAAAAGAACGGAATCACAGATGTTTTTGTTATTGGTGATGCCGAAGCGCCTAGAATTATTGCAGACACTACTTTCGATGGCCATCGACTTGCACGTGAAATTGAAGATGCCGATCCTCAGCATCAGAAACCTTACAAGCGAGAACAACGTGCGTGGGGTACTGCATACAATCCTGACGAAAATCCAGATTTGGAATGGCGATTGTAAATAGGTTTTAAATTAACTAGGTTTTAAATTAACCTTAAAAAAGCAACGTGGTGGCGTAAACCCACCGCGTTGCTTTTATTTATTTGAAGTTTGTGAACTCAGTACCCGGTCTAGACCATACTTCACTACAAAAACAGCCGCCTGTAACCTACTTGTGAGTCGAAGTTTACGCAGAATGCCGTGAATATGAATCTTTACAGTTGATTCAGCCAATTCTAATTCTTTTGCAATCTCTTTATTACTTAAGCCACGGGCCAGGATAATAATAACATCACGCTCACGATCAGTAAGCTTATGCAACCTAAGTGAAGATGGGGAGTTTTTAGGCATGTTGCGTACAAAATTAAGATAACAGTCTAAACAGCCGGAAGTTGTGGAGGATTGATCTTCAGGTGTTTCCAACATGGCGTTAACTGATTCCTATTAGAAAATTTAAATTAACATTTAGAGTATATTAACTTAATAAAACATTTAGATTGAAAGTATGTATCTTCACATTCATTAACGGCTGAGCAAAGTATATTCATATACACTCAATATTTAATTGATATGTATCAATATGCTAAAAATATTAATCTTTCTCTAATATCAGTTGGTTATTTACTTTTTTGGCAGATACATCTTCCATTAACGATGAAGGTATTGTCTCAATTACATCTGCGATTTACAGCAGATTCAGAATTTCGATGTTTTGCTCCACTCTCTCAGCCTCTGCCATAAATGTACGCTCAATGCTCACTATCTCAGCTCAAGCTTCTTGAAAAAGACCTTTTGATTTCCTTGCTTCACTTATAGTCGTACCCAAAGCAGCAAGAGCAGAATTTACGCAAAATAATGGTAATTTCTTAGCCTTAGATGAATGCTAAAAGTTAATTTTTCATTCTTGAGCCAGATCAAGGTATATCAAGTAAATACATACTAAAGTTTTCAAATTGAAAACAGACTAGCCATGTCTTTGACGTTATATACACCAACATTGATTTACATAATTTCGTCATTTACTTCCCTCTAATCGTCGGTTATCAGAGTTGTTTAGCTGGTTAAACTAAAAGCGCAAGAAAAAAATTGGATCTTAAATGAAAGAGTATTTGCAGATTTCTCAAAGAAACAGCATACGCTGCATTCCAGTCTACGGTACAAGGTACTTAGTCGCAGATATGCTTTTTGCATGGAGTCATTCATGATTCTATCTAACAGAGTAAATACTTATGGCCAGTTTCTATTAAAACGCTATGGCCAACGTATCCATAAAGTGGCGCTTGATGCAGGTTTTACTTGTCCCAATCGTGATGGTACCAAAGGCACTGGAGGGTGTACGTTCTGTAATAATGTTTCGTTCAGTCCGGCTACTGGATCTCGTCTTGATGTCCCAGGTCAAATTGCCAAGGCAAGAACCGCAATAGCTAAACGTACGCGGGCTCGTCAGTTTATCGCTTATTTTCAGGCATACACTAACACTTATGCAGACATCGCGGAACTTGAAACTCTCTATCGCGAAGCTTTAGCGCAACCAGATGTGATTGGAATTTCAGTTGGCACCCGACCAGACTGTGTATCACCAGCGGTACTTGACCTGCTGGAGACTCTACGTGATGAAGGACTGGAAGTATGGCTGGAGCTTGGGCTGCAATCGGCGTTCGATGATACGCTGGCTAGGGTCAACCGTGGCCATACATTAGCAGAATATCGCGAGACTGCATTGGCAACGCGTGCCCGAGGCATTCCGCTATGCACTCATTTGATTATAGGTCTGCCAGGTGAAAATGAACGCCATTATCATTCTACGCTCGATACCGTTCTGGAAATCGGTGTGGATGGACTTAAGCTCCATCCCCTGCACGTGGTTAAGCGCACTATATTGGCTTATCAGTGGCGTCGTGGCGGTTATGAGCCACTTAATCAAGTTGACTATATACGCATCGCCGCGGATCTGATTGAGCGCACCCCCCAACACATCATTTTTCACCGTGTGACTGCAACAGCATCGAAAGATATTTTACTAGCACCTGAATGGTGTTCACAGAAATGGAACATATTAAATGGTATTGAGAAAGAGTTGCGCCAACGCGGTACACGTCAGAGTAGTCGCGCTGGCGTACATCACATAATAAAGGATATGAAATATGTCTCTTGAACTAGTTTGCCCAGCAGGTAATCTGCCAGCACTCAAGGCGGCTGTGGATAACGGGGCCGACTGTGTTTATATGGGCTTTCGTAACAGCACCAACGCACGTGCCTTTGCCGGTTTGAATTTCGATAACGAAACCGCCAAACAAGGGATTCGCTACGCTCATGAACGTAGCAGCAAAGTACTACTGGCACTTAATACCTATCCGCAAACTGCACAATCTCATATGTGGAAGCAGGCGGTGGATGATGCGGCTGAACTAGGCATCGATGCATTGATTTTGGCTGATCTTGGCTTGATGCGCTATGCCAGCCGCACTTATCCTAATTTGCGGCTGCATCTCTCAGTACAAGGCTCTGCGACTAATTACGAGGCGATCAATTTCTACTACGAGCACTTTGGCATTCAACGCGCTGTACTTCCACGCGTGCTATCGCTGGCACAGGTCGAGAACGTCGTAAAAAACACGTCGGTTGAAATTGAGTTGTTCGGCTTCGGCGGATTATGCGTGATGGTGGAGGGTCGCTGCATACTATCGTCCTATGCCACTGGCGAATCTCCTAACACTGCAGGCGTATGCTCTCCGGCTAAAGCAGTACGCTGGCAACAGACGCCAAATGGACTGGAATCACGCTTGAATGGCGTGTTACTGGATCAATACAGTGCTAACGAGAATGCAGGCTATCCAACCTTGTGCAAAGGTCGTTTCGAAGTTGAAGATGAAACATATTACGCTTTGGAAGAACCAACCAGCCTCAACACACTGGAATTGATTCCAGACATGTTGCGCATGGGAATCAGCGCCATCAAGATTGAAGGTCGTCAGCGTAGCCCAGTCTATGTTGAACAAGTGACGCGTGTATGGCGAGCAGCTATTGATGCAGCGAAACAAGATGCAGCGCATTATGTAGCTAAAGAAGACTGGATGACACAGCTCGGCAAACTTTCGGAGGGGCAGCAGCATACGCTTGGCGCCTATTATCGTCCATGGAAATAATATTATGAAAATCTCACTGGGGCCTATTCTTTATTACTGGGCTCGTCAAAACGTGCTGGATTTCTACGAGCAGGTTATCAGTTGGCCAGTAGATATTGTCTATTTAGGCGAGGTGGTTTGTTCACGTCGCCATGAGATGCGCTTCGATGACTGGTTAGACGTGGCCAGTAAATTGTCTGCCGCTGGTAAAGAAGTGATCTTGTCCACGCAGGCACTGCTAGAGTCTGAATCCGACCTTAAAATGTTACGTCGCCTTACTGGTAATGGCCAGTTCTGCATAGAAGCTAACGATATAGGGGCTATTCGCCTAGCCACAGGTAAGCCCTTTGTCGTTGGAACTCACATTAACACTTACAACGGTGAGACGCTCGCAATACTTGCAGAGCAAGGGGCAACCCGCTGGGTCATGCCAGTAGAACTGTCGCGTTATATGCTGACTGAGCTACTAGTGAAAAAACCTCAAGGTATGGAGACTGAGGTATTTGCTTATGGTCGTTTGCCATTGGCTTTTTCTTCACGTTGCTTTACTGCCAGGCGCCATAATCTGCCTAAAGATGATTGTCATTTTAAGTGTCTGGAGCATCCTTGCGGCATGACACTTAAAACGCGTGAGGGGCAATCTTTTCTAGCATTAAATGGAACGCAGACTCAATCTGCCAGCATTCATAATTTGATCAGCGAGATCGACGACATGCGTCAATTGGGTGTCGACGTTGTGCGTATCAGCCCGCAACCGGAGCATACTGGTGAAGTAGTCGCAGCATTCAGGGCTGCGATTGATAATGTAGTGAGCAGCAGCGAAGCGCAGACTGCGCTTGCACCACTCCTGTTTGATGATCCATGTGATGGGTATTGGCATGGACGATCTGGTATTGAACAATCAATTAAGATGCTGTCATGAGCCAAAAAACCTACACATTCCCATCTCAGCTAGGTAGATTAATTGAACATCTGCCAACATGGCCTTCATCTTTTACCTTTGCCTGTGTGCTTGATCTGGCGCTAGGTCAAGTTATCCGTCGAGGTGACCTGCAAGCACTGTATGGAAAACGGATTGCCATACACGTTACAGATGCCGGGTTACGTTTGCATTTCACTGTGCTGAGCAGTGGCTTTTCAGCCGCTAAGGGCAATATAGTGCCAGACCTCATAATTAGTGCTAGTGCCTATGATTTTTATCAGCTGGCTATGCGCAAGGAGGATCCTGACACCCTGTTTTTTAATCGAAGACTGGTGGTGGAAGGCGATACAGAACTGGGATTGATCGCTAAGAATACGCTGGATGCCATTGAGTATCCCTTACTCAAGCTGGAATGCGTATCCCCATTACACTTGTTGAAAACGATGAAAAAAAGACTGTGGATATGATCGCTACCATGCACTTTAGTTTTGACCTACTTAGATGAAAGGAGCTATTCGTATGAGCAAAAAAAATGTAAATTTGCCTATAGTATATTCCTGTTCCGGCTGCTCCAGTGTGGCGCAAATGGCAAATTATATTGCGTTAGAACTCGATAAACTGGGTTTAGCAGAAATGTCCTGCATTGCAGGAGTAGGTGGAAACGTGCCTCACTTGGTGAAAATTGCACATTCTGGCCGTCCTATTATTGCACTTGACGGTTGCCCCCTCGCTTGCACTAAAGCTTGTCTGGCTCAACATGACATAGAACCGGATAGCTATCATCTGCTAAACCAGTATGGTGTGAAAAAAATCTACCATACGGGCTTCGATTCCGATATGGCGCAAGCTGTACTTGAGCTTGTAATTGCAAAAATGGATGAAGAATTGCCTTCTCTACCCTCTACCCCATGCTCACTAAACCCAAACGACTGATCGTTGCCATTACAGGCGCCTCTGGGGCTACTTATGGCGTACGTCTGCTGCAAGTACTCAGCAATATACCTGAGATTGAAACACATCTGGTGGTGTCAGAATCCGGGCTACTTAATATACAGCACGAACTTGATATGAGTCTCACGCAGCTTGAAGCATTGGTAGAAGTGACGCATCATATCAACAATATTGGTGCAACTATTGCCAGCGGCTCATTTCAGACTGATGGTATGGTGGTGGCGCCGTGCTCAATGAGAACATTAGCTGCAGTGGCGCATGGCTTATCGGATAATTTAATTACGCGGGCTGCCGATGTCATACTCAAGGAGCGTCGCCGACTGATTTTAATGGTTCGTGAAACCCCCTTCAATCTTGCTCATTTACGCAACATGACCAGTGTCACCGAAATGGGTGGCATCATCTACCCGCCGTTGCCCTGCTTTTACCATCGTCCACAAACTATAATCGACATAATTGACCAAACTGTCAGCCGAGTTATCGATTTGCTGGGCGTACCGCATACGCTGGCACCTCGCTGGGAAGGTCTAACTGCAGCCACCCCTAACAACTTGGAGTAGCTGATTTGGCCTACCGTGATTTGCGTGATTTCATAATCCAACTGGAACAAATGGGTGAGCTTAAGCGTATTAAATCACCAGTCTCAACATATTTAGAGATGACTGAGCTGTGTGACCGCACCCTGCGTGCTGGCGGCCCTGCTCTGTTGTTTGAAAACCCAGTAGGCCACAGCATACCCGTGCTTGCTAACCTTTTTGGTACTCCGCGACGCGTTGCGCTAGGCATGGGTGCTGCGGATGTAAGCGAGCTACGCAACTATGGTCATGTGTTGGCCATGCTGAAAGACCCTGAGCCGCCTAACGGGTTCAGGGATATGCTAGGTCTGCGCTCGCAGGTCAAATCATTATGGAACATGAGCCCCAAGGTATTACGCTCTGCACCGTGTCAGGATATCGTGTGGGAAGGCAATGATGTCGATTTGGCAAGACTGCCAATTCAGCATTGCTGGCCGGGAGATATTTCACCTCTGATCACCTGGGGACTGGTAATCACAAAAGGGCCAAATAAAGAGCGTCAGAATCTTGGAGTCTATCGCCAGCAAGTGCTGAAGCGTAATAAAGTGATCATGCGATGGTTAGCTCAGCGTGGCGGTGCCCTCGATTTTCGTGATCATTGTGAGCGCAACCGAGGCCGTCCCTATCCGGTGGCTGTTGCTTTGGGCGCTGATCCTGCAACCATACTTGGAGCAGTTACACCAGTTCCCGATAGCCTTTCTGAATATCAATTTGCTGGCTTATTGCGTGGAAGCCGCACTGAACTGATCAAGGCTATAGGTAGCGACTTGCTTGTTCCCGCTTCAGCCGAAATTGTACTTGAAGGGCATATCTACCCAGATGAATCACACGCAACTGGTTATGAGCATTCGCTAGAGGGACCATTTGGTGACCATACTGGTTATTACAACGAACAAGACTGGTTTCCAGTTTTTACTATTGATCGCATTACTATGCGACATAACCCGATTTACCACTCTACCTATACTGGGAAACCGCCTGACGAGCCTGCCATTTTGGGATTAGCCCTTAATGAATTATTCGTTCCGTTACTACAAAAACAGTTTCCAGAAATCACCGACTTTTATCTGCCTCCTGAGGCTTGCAGCTACCGTATGGCGGTGGTGCAGATTAAAAAATCTTACCCTGGTCATGCTAAACCTGTCATGTTTGGCATCTGGAGCTTTCTACGCCAGTTCACGTACACTAAATTCATCGTAGTAGTGGACGATGATGTGAATATCCGAAACTGGCAGGAGGTGATTTGGGCTATCACGACTCGTGTTGATCCTATACGTGACACCTTGCTGGTAAATAACACCCCGATTGACTATCTTGATTTTGCTTCGCCAGTGAGTGGTCTCGGCAGTAAAATGGGCATAGATGCAACCAATAAATGGCCAGGCGAAACAAGCCGTGAGTGGGGTAGCCCAATTACTATGCCCGCCGAAGTGAAAACTAAAGTTGACGAGATCTGGAAATCACTCGGGCTTTGATCATTCTTAATACATAACTTGTATATTTTAAGAATACTTTAAGTTGTTTTAGTAAAAATTATCAGTAAATGTAAGTACTATTTAAAAGGATAAATTGAATATGCTGACTGCAGCTTTTTTATGGAGAGGCATTAACTTATTAAGCGCTCTATGTCTGATATTGGTTACCACACCTGCCTATGCGGATGAACACCAACACCTACATCAAAGTCAATCAAACGCAGAGTCATCTATGCACGTTTTGAAACCAGGTGAAAAATGGAAAACCGATGAAGTAGTGAAGCTAGGAATGGACAATATTCGCCAAGCCATTTCTGTTAGGCAAGATGATATTATTAAGGGACGCCTTAGCGCTCATGACTATCACCGAATAGCAATTGTGATAGAGAGAAATGCTGCTGAGATTGTGAGAAATTGCAAATTAGCTAAAGATGCAGATCGCGCGTTTCATAGGGTTGTCTTGGTCGACTTGCTAGATGGTGTGACGCTAATGCGAACATCTAAGAACATTCAAGCGCAACGAGTTGGAGCACTAGGCGTGTTGCAGTCTTTACGCAATTACGGTAAGTATTTTCAGCACGATGGATGGAGTTTAGATGCTGTTAAATCTGATTGACAACTCCAAAATTTGACAGGTAAGCATTAATTCGCCTTGGCAATAAAGGCCCTGCCTCTACGAGTCCACTATAAATCTGCACAAGTGAGACACCAGTTGATAAGCGGTCAACAACATCCTGCGGGGTACGAACTCCTCCCACTGAAATAACTGGCATGCTGTCACGCATCTTATTTAACACGCGTTGCAAATTGGCAAGCACTTCTTTTTTATCATGGATATGCTCATCACCACTCAGAATCAATCCATTAAATGCATAATCACGCACACAGGATAATAGATTATTTGTATCTCCACGATTCTGATCAATTTTTACAACAACAGGACAAACCCGACCACTCTCAGCCGCCATCAGTACTTGCTTATCCTTGGCCGCTGCCAGTAAGGTCAACAATGTGGCACGAAACTCTGGTTGATGAAGATCGGGTCCGGCTCGTACACCTAAATTAAGAGTTATGTAGTCAGCAAATTCCCAGAGTTTTTCCATGCATATCATATAATCGTTGACCATCTTTTCAGGATGGGTTGTGCGGTTCATGCTGATGCTCACCCCAAGTGGAATTGAATGCGGTCTGATATTTTTAGATAAATGGGAAACTACCCTATCGAGTCCCAGGCTACGCTGCTGCTCTGGCAGCGGAATAACCGAACCAATTTCTGCAAAACCAAAACCAAGCGGTGCTAAGCAGCTAAAGAGCGTGCCATGTTTATCAAATCCCGCTGCCAGCCCAAGTGGACCTGGGAAAGATAATCCCATGACATTTCGCCGCAAGGTTTGCGGCGTTTCTACTCTTGAGGAGATCGCGGTTAGCCAAATTGAATGTGCAGCCAGTTTGCGAGCGTTTGGCATACCCAATTTAGATGCGACTGAAAATAGACACTTATACATGATGCCAATGCATATCTGCAAAATGCTGCATAAAGCTGATGAGTGCTATTACACCAGCGTTTGGCATTGCATTATAGATGCTGGCGCGAATGCCACCAGCCATGGGATGACCCTTCAGATTCAACAATCCTTCTTCAGCGGCTAAGGACAGAAACAATGGCGTGAGCGCATCATTAGCGAGCGTAAAGCAAACATTCATACATGATCGGTGGGCTGGTTGCACTGAACATTGATAAAAACCTTTGCTGGCATCAATGACTTGATACAATTGCGCGCTTCGCTGCGCACTGTTTTTCGCCATAGCCACGACACCACCCATGTCGGTAATCCAGCGTAGTACCAATCCAGTTAAATAGATAGAAAAGGTCAACGGCGTATTAAGCATAGAACCTGCTTCAGCCTGATTCTTATAATTGAATACCGCTGGCGTTGCTGGATGGGCCCGCCCCAGCAGGTCATCGCGCACAATGACAATGGTAAGACCAGTTGGACCGATGTTTTTTTGCGCTCCTGCGTAAATTACACCATAGCGCTGCACACCAATCGGCCGGCTGAGAAAGTCAGATGTCATATCTGCCACTAGTGGCAAATCACCGGTATCCGGAATGTCAAAGAATTGCACGCCGTTGGCGGTTTCATTGCTGGTAATGTGGCAATAGGCTGCGCTCGAGTCGAGGTGCCATGCTTCGGGCATTCGGTCGAATCCGGTGGCACAACTACTGGCTGCAACATTGACATTACAGTAGCGTCTGGCTTCGCGCATAGTTTTGCATGACCAGTAGCCAGTCTCCACATAATCAGCTCGCCCTGCCCTACCCAATAAATTGAGTGGTACCAGCGAGAATTGTGCCGACGCACCGCCATGCATAAATAAAATATGATAATTGTCTGGAATATTTAGCAGTAATCGAAGATTGTCGCGCACATGATTATGTATTTTCTTGTAAGCATCACCGGTAAAAGGCGTCTCTAACATAGAAAAACCACTGCCGTTCCAGTTCAAAAACTCCTGCTGCGCTTGCGCCAGCACAGTAACTGGCATAACGGCTGGGCCCGCAGAGAAATTAAAAAACTCAGGCAAACAGCGCTACTCCATGCTGGCTGGCTGCCATGAAAAACAACAATGGGATGGAGAGCATGGTATTGGTACGAGAAGAAAGAAATGTAATTCGAGCACAACGCACACGCTCGTCCAGCGGTGCATAAATGAAACCAAGCACTTTCTTCTGGTTTGGCCATAATATAAACCATAGGTTAGCCAGCATCAGCGTGCCTAGCCAAAACCCCATGCCGATAACGGCAAGATAGCCTTTCATCGTTATTGCATCAATCAGCAGTCCACGTTGCCACAACATACCAACACCAGCCAACCAAGTTACGATAGCCGCGTATCTGAAAGTACCGTGTTCACGTCCGAGCAAAGCCATGTAAACTGAGCTTTGCTCGTCGCCCAAATCTTCTTTCCCAGGTGGTCGGAAGTTTGGTCGCTGAATCACGCTGGCATAGTTATGCCCAACCCAAATTATGCCGGCAAAAAGATGTATCCAGCGAAGTAAAAAGTCTACAATCTGATCCATCGTGCATCAACCTCCCAACACTAACCAGCGGACGATGAGGAATAATCCCAGTGTTAGCAACAGACCGAGCGCGATAGTACCGGTTGCAGTATCGTAAGGTGTTTTCATTTCTGCGCCATAAACATCGTAGTGACTGCTCCAATTTGCCGCCTGACCAGGGGGCGCGGCTCGTGATGTTTCTGTCGTGTCTTGCTGATTGCCATTTCAATCACATGGTGATGTGGTGATTTGGCGCATGCAGGATCGGTATTCGTTGCATCGCCGGTCAGCAGAAATGCCTGGCAGCGACAGCCACCAAAGTCTTTTTCTTTTTCGTCACAGGTGCGGCAAGGCTCCTTCATCCACTCATCACCTCGGAATTTCTTGAACAGTGGTGAGTCATTCCACAACCAGTCCAGGCTATGCTCACGCACAGTAGGAAATTCCAGCCCTTCGATTACACGAACTTCCTGGCAAGGCAAAGCAGCACCGTCTGGTGCAATGGTGAGATGAATGGTGCCCCAGCCATTCATGCATGCCTTAGGGCGTGTTTCGTAATAATCCGGAATAACAAAATAAATGGTCATCTTCTGCCCTGACCGTTGACGCGCAGCGTTAACAGCAGCTTCGGCACGCTCAATCTGCTCACGCGTCGGCAGCAGCTCATCTCGATTGAGCAGCGCCCAGTTGTAATACTGAATATTGGCAAGTTCAAGGTAATCTACGCCGATGTCTTCAGCTAATGCCAGGATTTCATCCACCTGGTCAATGTTCTGCCTGAATATCGGCACATTGAGTACCATCGGGAACCCTTCGGCTTTGATCATGCGCGCTACGTGAACTTTCAGATCATGCGCCCTCGCTCCTACCAGCTCATCGGTTAAGTCACGATTTGCAGATTGCAAGCTCAATTGAATCTGCTTGAGACCTGCTTGTTTCAGTGCTTTGAGTCGTTCAGGTGTGAGCCCAACACCGGAAGTAATCAGATTAGTGTAATAGCCTAGGCGCTCCGCCTCTGCCACCAACTCTTCGATATCATCGCGTAACATGGGTTCGCCACCAGAAAACCCAAGTTGCAGGGCACCGAGTTCGCGCCCTTCACGAAGTACCCGCTTCCACTCCTCGGTACTCAATTCTTTCTTACCATACTGGTCAAAATCCAGTGGATTATTACACCACACACACTTGAGCGGGCAACGGTAGGTAAGTTCTAGTACAAGCCACATTGGCTTACCTTGCCCATCCAGACTAACTGCGGATCCATCCTTTGCCATGTGTTATCTCCAAAAATTTATAAATACTGTTTTCTATATCAGCGTTATAGACAAATAGCGCCTTGAGTTCGGTAGCGATATTAGCGGCCGTAGCTTCGCCCGTGCAGCGCTTAAGGATTTCCGCAGCTGTAGTATTGAGCTTGATAACGCCCTCAGGGTAGAGCAGTACATAGGCATCCTGTGACTTCTCCCAACGCAGTAGATACTTGGAATCCAGTCGCGGGCGGTCTTCTGGCTGAAAATGAAAATGCTCAGACATATAAAGACTTCCTTATTTTAATTATGGACGCGGCAAAATGCCGCGCCCTGTTCTACCTAGCGCACGTACACGTAGGCGGTTACTTCAAAGCCAAGACGTAGATCACAAAAATCTGGTTCGATCCATTGCATTTTTATCTCCTAAAACGTTAGTTGAAGTTGGTGCCGCAAGCGATGGGAGAAGCTAAAATTAAAACCACCATTGCAATTAGCGTTGCATATGTAATAGTTACAATGCGACACTGAATATACGTTATGGATAACAGAAGGGCTTGCTCAAATTACTGGTCATTGCATGCTTAATATGATTAAAAACATGTCATGATTTTCTGTCATTTTCTGTTAATCCGAACAATTTGATTTTGGTCAAGGTGTTTGTGCGAGCAATGGTGCTTAGAACTAGGAATAACTGTTCCAAACACCCATTAAATGCTGCTTTAATGGCTTAGTGACTTTTGGAAATTGCTTTTTGGTGCGCTGGGATTGGTTGTTGGATGAATGATTGTGAATGTAACGTCACCATGCATTGCAACATGCCTTTGTGTCAAATGGCAAATTACACAGAGGTGATTGTTTTAAAGCTTGAACAAGTATTAAGACTATTACTCAGGAATCTTAGTATGCTGTACAAATAAAGCAAACGTCTGAAAAACAAATATACCTGTAGTAAACACTGCCAAATACCAGCCAATTTCATAGCCAAATCCAGCCATTACCCCTCCTGTCAATAACAGCAATGCTCGTATGCCACCCCCAAATCCCAATCGCTTCCTGGCTGCCTGATGCCAGGCCGTTTGTTGCCCTGGACGCATCCATAATGGCAGCAAATAACTGACAGCACCCGTCACGAGCGGCATTAGAAAGGCGATAATGAAAGTCGCAACCGGGCTAAAGCTTTGTTGATGATAGGCGTGAGTTAATCCGATAATTAAGGTTATTGAATATCCACACAGGGCTGCTACAAGTAATGGGACAGCGCCATGTACCTTGAATATGGCATTCGAATAAAGTTTTAGCCATGCCTTTAATATATCGAATAACGGGATAGCCAGCAATATCAGTCCAATCCATGCAAAATTGCGGTGCCATGCGGAACCACAGGCCGTGATCACAATTCCGGCGACTACCCATTTCAGATGTTTACGCATGCGTGCAGCCACTTCAGGATCAGAGCGTTGCGTGGCTGTGGGCAGCAGCACTTGCAGTGTGCCGAGTGCTGTGATGCCAATAAATCCCAAGGTGTTGAAGTGGATGTGCAGCATACGCAATGCAGTGCGCTGTTCGGGAATAAGATATCCCATGATTATGCAACCAACTGCTATAAATAGGCATAACATGGCTGCCAGATACCAATCAAGACAAGGGTGTGGGTTACCAATCGCATTTACTTTTAGGCGATATGCCCAAATCCCAAGAATTGACACTGCAATAATGATAGTAGTAGCACCGACATAGCGACCAGCTGACAATACTTGTGGATAAGCAAAATAACTGGTGACTAAGAAACCTCCGAACAGTGCTATAACAGGCAACAACCTAATAAATTTACCTGGATTTTTACTGCGCGATAACACAGGTAAGAAATGCACCATCGCTCCTAATATCAAAGGTACGATGCCTATAGCGAAAATAATGTGGTAACTGACAATCGCCGCACCGCTCTTTGACAAAACAAAGGTAGATGCAGCGATAAACGCCAGTAGAGTAATTGCTACTTGAAATTGCAGCAAAGTTGATTCCTAGAGCTTATGTGCGAACGAAATCAATCACAATCGTCCCAGGTTCACGTTGCTTATAAACAATACTGACAGTTGCACCATATCGCTGCTCAAGCTGGTTCAGTAGCGGCAATGGGTCGTGATCATTGACGAAACGCATAATTTCACCGCTATGCAACGAGTCTAACGCACCGAAGATAGCAGCATGTCGAAATCGCTTGGCTATGCCGCGCGCATCGAATGGATAAATCTGATCTGGAAGTAGATGAAGATGTGGCTGTGACATGTGTTTACCTTTCAAGGAATAAGCGCAACGTCTGCGCAAAAGTTCTAATAATGATGTTCATCATCAATTGAATTCACATAAAAATATTGCTCGCTATGGGCTTATCAATCACTTGCAAAATAACCTTTCAATACATCTATTCATTTGAAAAAAGCAGCTAGTTGTAAGTTTTAATGGACATTCTATAAGGTGTATGTAAAATACATCTTTAATTTACCATGATATTTATTCATAAGCAATATTATTAATACATCTTTTAACGGACTGAAATTATGCACCTTACAAATTTCTCTGATTACTCAATTCGAGTAATGATTTACTTAGGTCTCCAGAAATCTAAGTTGGCAACAATTTCTGATATAGCAAGAGCATATGAAATTTCTGAAAACCACTTAACCAAGGTAGTGCATCAATTGGCACAGCGCGGATATATAGAAACTGTTCGCGGTAAGGGCGGCGGTTTACGTCTGGTACGAAAACCAGATACGGTGAATATTGGTGAAATGATTCGATATTCTGAAGGTAACACAGCGTTGTTACCATGTATGGATAATGAGGAAAGCTGTTGTATACGACCTAATTGCAAATTGATGGGGATTTTGCGAGAAGCGCAGGTTGCGCTATTTACTGTGCTGGATAAGTATACCTTGGCGGATTTGCTACAGCAGGAAGCGCCGTTGACCCACATCCTTATGCAACCAAAGACTTTAAAATCAGTTTAAAAATGTATCTAAACTATCAACAGTTAATATCAATTAATTTATATTTTTGGTTATATTTTACATATCCAATTCCAGCAAAGATAAAGATCAAATCTGGACTAAAGCAAGCTAAGATAAGGATGTTTCAATGACTAAGACACAGATGGCTGAGCGGTTATCAGAGTTTCACTTATTTTCTGATCTTTTCCCCACACAAATTGATTTATTGACAAACAAGACTAAATTTTTAGATGTTTCGCGTGATGCTATTCTGTTTAGCCAGAACAAACAAGCGCATGGATTCTACTTGCTGCTTAAAGGACAAGTTAAGCTAGGGGTAGCGTCTTTAGATGGATCTGAGAAGGTAATCAGATTAATTCAATCAGGACAAAGCTTTGGCGAGGAGTCTATATTTTCTGATCATACTTTTTCAATGTACGCATATACAGTGAAAGACTCACAGGCTTTGTTAATTTCCAAGGAAGCAATTCTGGATATTATAGATACAGATGTAAAACTTGCAGGTCGTATGTTGTCAGTATTCTCTACACGAAATTACCAACTGGTTAAGGATATAAAATCTATTTGCTTGCAGAATAGCACAAAGCGAATAACAGACTATTTATTACAAATTAGCAAAACTTTCAGAGGTTCAGATTGTTTTAGACTACCTACAAATAAGACAATAATTGCATCTATGCTTAACATTACCCCAGAAACTTTTTCACGTGTCATGCAAAAGCTACAAAATGCGGGACTTATTACAGTTAATGGTAAAGATATAGTAATTAACAATATATCGGGATTACATGATTTCAAATAATTCAGGGTAAACAGTAAATATTTAATTTGCTTAACTTAACTCAATTCACCCCATGTTGTAGTAAGTATTCAGCTAATGGTTTGAATCGCCACTAGTTTATTAGAAGCCTTTGATCTGAAGGTAGTCGATTGCCTGTTAAAGTTGACTGTCTACTTTGCGTTGTGAGTTCAACCGGTCGATGCAACACACGTTTTGAATCTTTCTGCTGGGGTCTCGTAATTTAATGTTTTACGAGGTCTGTCATTTAGCTGTCTAGCCACTGCACTTAGTTTAGCTTGTGAGTGTACCGATAAGTCAGTGCCTTTTGGAAAGTACTGCCTTAACAAGCGGTTTGTATTTTCATTACTGCCACGCTGCCATGGACTGTTTGGATCGCAAAAGTACACATCAATATTCGTCTCCACTTTAAACCGTCGATGATCTGCAAACTCCGTACCTCTATCCAGAGTTAATGATTTATATAACTCATTTGGGAGTTTCTTTGCTTGCTTAATTAAAGCAGATACAACGCTTTCGGATTTTCTGTCTTTAATTTTAGCTAACATTACAAATCGTGAATGACGCTCAACCAATGTAACGATGTAGCTGTTTTTAGACCCTGCTATCAAGTCACCCTCCCAATGTCCTGGTATAGCACGATCCTCTATAGAGGCTGGACGTTCACTAATCGAAACTGTATCAGTAATTTGCCCAAGTCCATTTCCTTTTAAGCTCGAATGCTTGGACCTACGCATAATACGTTTCGTCCTCAGGTATTGAATTAACTCCTTCTTCAATACACCGCGAGTCTGAACATACAAGCTACGATAGATGGTTTCATGTGACACTTGGTTATGCTCTTCTGTAGGAAACTCTCTTTTCAACCAACCAGCAATCTGCTGCGGTGACCAGTTTAATTGTAGCTTACATGTGATGGCTTTTATTAAACCTTGATTACATGATAGTTTGCAAAGCTTTGGACGTTTCGCACGATCCCAGGCAGCTTGATCTGCATGTGTTGCGCGATATTGCTGACAACCTTCATTTCGCTTTATTTCACGGCTAATGGTAGATGGAGAGCGTCCAAGTCGATGGGCAATCGAACGAAACGATTCTTGAATTGCCACACCTCTGGAAATTTCCTCGCGCTCTGAAAGCGATAATGCTAGATGTGATCTTACTCTTTGAGGGGGTCTAATCCCGCCCGTCACAGATAATATACCAGCTATTGAAGAGTGATTTCTGTCAAATATCCGCGCTATATCGTGTAATGAGTCACCTTTTTTCCACCGATCCCACATGATGGCTTTTTGTTCATCACTGTAATAAATTCTTGGTCTCTGTTTCATTTTTCAACACCTCATTCTTTTGTATAAGAATAACGTGTTGCATCGACCGGTTGAACTCACAGTATGTTGCAGACTGACGCGCCTAATTGGTGAATGACTGATGTATCGACTACAACTCCATATCAAACCTAAATTTTACTAATCCCCAACGTCCGCGCTAAGTAATATGGGTGGCTTTTTGCGACTGTTTTAGGTGGCCTTTTTGAGGCTATCATGAGTGGATCTTTTAGGTAAGAACACGCATTAGGGTTATTGTAGAGGTTCATGTAGCGCTCCTCAGACTCAAAATGCTAATCTATTTGGTAGCGTGGTTAAGTAGCACGAGACTCATGTACCATGTTGAGAAATAACTGATGCCAGCGTAAATCATCCGTAAGTTCAGGATGAAATGCAGTAACCATCATTAATTTCTGCCGTGCTGCAACAATAAGCTTACCATCTAAACCGTTCGTGAGACTAGCCAGTATCTTCACCCCATCGCTCACTTCAGTAATGATGGGAGCTCGAATAAAAACTGCTTGATATGGTTTTTCAGACTCATAAAAATCATCAATATTTAACATAGTCTCAAAACTATTAATTTGTCGCCCAAAATAGTTTCGATTTACCTCTATGTCCATTCCTCCAATAGATGGCTGCCCCCCTTGTTTCTGGTCTTCTATTCTCTCTGCCAGCAGAATCATACCTGCGCAAATTCCCCATGTAGGTCTGCCAGATTGGACCCAAGAGCGCAACGGTTCTATCAGCCCCCAACGTTCAGCTATCAGTCCCATTGAAGTGCTTTCTCCACCAGGAATAATTAACCCATCAAGTAATTTAAGATGCTCAGGAAGTCGCACCTCCACTACAATGACGCCAAGACTTTCAAGCATACGGCAATGCTCAACAACAGCGCCTTGCAACGCTAATACACCTATTTTAAGCCGCTGACCATGCTGCCCTTTCAATTCTTCTCCCCCTACCATCCTCGCTGAGAAAACCTATCTTGATTGGTCAATACATCAATATTAATGCCCACCATAGGGTCACCCAATTCAGCACTTACCTCAGCTAATAATTTAGCATCATTAAAATGCGTGGTTGCTTGTACGATAGCTTTCGCTCTTTTGGCTGGATCACCACTTTTAAATATACCTGAACCTACAAATACACCATCCATGCCAAGTTGCATCATGAGTGCCGCATCTGCTGGTATTGCGATACCTCCAGCAGCAAAATTCACCACTGGCAGACGCCCTAGCTTTGCCGTTTGCTGTACAAGTTCATATGGCGCACGACACTCCTTGGCAAAAGCAAACAGCTCATTTTCATCCATTGATTGCAGTTGACGTATCGATGCATTAATTGCGCGAGCATGACGAACAGCTTCTATAATATTCCCGGTACCCGCCTCACCTTTTGTACGAATCATCACTGCACCTTCGGCTAGACGTCGTAAAGCCTCGCCTAAATTGCATGCGCCACAGACAAATGGCACGTCAAATTTACTTTTATTTATATGATGTACTTCATCAGCAGGTGTGAGCACTTCACTTTCATCAATACAATCTACACCTAATGACTGCAATATTTGCGCCTCTACAAAATGACCAATACGCGCTTTTGCCATTACTGGAATACTCACTGCATTAATAATTTTTTTTATCATGCTCGGATCGCTCATGCGTGCTACCCCACCGTCTTTACGAATATCTGCTGGCACGCGCTCCAAGGCCATTACCGCACATGCCCCAGCCTCTTCAGCGATCTGCGCCTGCTCAACGTTAACAACATCCATGATGACACCACCTTTGAGCATTTGTGCAAAGCCAGATTTCACTTGGCAAGTCCCACTTTTAATCTGATCAGAATCGTTCTTTGTTATCTCTACACACATTCGTACTTGCTCCTCTTTAGACATCACAGCGCATTGCTAATTGTAAAAAATAAGTTATTTCCATCTACTAATTGACGATCGAATACAAAAATTCAAAATTCAAGTAACTTGATGCACATGATGCGCTATTACTATAAAAACACATTGATAAAGGTCAATTTACAAAATTAAATGATGTGCTGTCCTACATTAGCTTGACACTTTTTGAATTAAATCAAGGAGCGTCAAATGAATGTTTGTATTAAAGAGAATGGGGGTAAGTAACTTTGTGTAAGGCGCAACGCGGGACAAAGCAGCCAGTCATAGTCGCTTCAAACTAAACATCAAACACCCCTGCGATTAAGGCTAGATATTATGTTTAAGAATGTTATAGTTTACGGGTTAGCGTGATTGATCTAACTTTACGAACTTAAGTTTTGCCGCCATTTGTGGAGGCTTATATAGGTAGCTTATGAATTCTATTGATATTTTTCCATGGAATGAAGGTTTCAGTACTGGCGTCTCGATAATTGATGATCAACACAAACAGCTAATTCAGCTATTGAATTTACTCGCGAGTCATGTTGCCTACAAAACTGACATCCCTGCATTAAATATCATTTTTAAAGAGTTGGCAGATTACGCTATTTATCACTTTGAAACTGAAGAAGCTATATGGCTTGAGTACTTTCCAGAAGACTCTTTGGAAAAAAATCACAAAGAAACACATAACAACTTTATAGCAACAGTTAGCAGTCTCAAAAACAACGAAAATGCTGAACCGATCAATGTCGTTATCGAAAAGCTTCTTTTCTTTTTAAGTAGTTGGCTGGCTTCTCATATTCTTGAATCTGATATGTTTATGGCACTCACGATGCTTGGACTGAAGTCTGGAATGCCGATGGAATCAGCAAAAAAACAGGCCTCAGAAAGAATGAGTGGAACAATGCGAACGTTGATAGATATCGTTCTATCAACATATGGCAACCGTGTTACTAATACATTGCATTTGATGCGTGAGATTAAAGGTCATCAAAAAACTGAAAGTGATTTAATACAAGCGCTTAAAGAGCAAAAGGAAAGTGCAGCGCGTATACAGTCATTAATGGATTCCGCGTTGGATGCCGTAGTGGGCATGGATGAAAATGGCAAAGTCATCGCATGGAATCCTCAAGCCGAAGTTATTTTCGGATATTCGCGGGAGGAGTCGATTGGAAGAGATGTTGCCGACCTGATTGTGCCTCCTATACACCGAGAGGCGCACCGACAGGGCATGGCGCGATTCATTACCACTAACGAACCATCTATTATAGGCAAGCGTGTCGAAATCACCGGTATGCGCTCAGATGGAACGGCGTTCCCGGTAGAATTAACGATTTCAGGTTTGCTACAAAATAATAAGCATATTTTTAATGCCTACATTCGAGATATTACTGACAGGAAGAAACATGAAGAAGCTATCTACGACCTGGCATTTTATGATCCGCTGACGCATTTACCCAATAGGCGTTTAATGCTTGATCGGCTAGAACAAAAGCTACGTTCCAGCGATCGATTGAATCTCAGTAGTGCCATATTTTTCATTAGTATTAACGATTTCAAAATTCTGAATACTACTCACGGACATAATGCTGCTGATTCATTGTTAATTGAAATTGCTAAACGACTGCAAGACAATCTGTATAAAAATGACACTGTTGCAAGGCTTGATGGCGGAGAATTCGCAATAGTGCTGGACCTGCTTAATAATGAAATAGAGATGGCCGCGACCATGGCCACAAAAGTGGCTAAGAAGCTATTAACTGCAATTGGGCTACCTCTAACCTTACAAGATAGCGACTATCATTGCTCAGCCAGCATTGGAATTACTTTATTCATTAATAACGTAATTGCTTCAGACGAGTTATTAAAGCATGCAGAAGCCGCAATGCAACAGGCCGAACACCATGGTCGTAACGAGATTAAGTTCTATGACCCTGAAACTCAATCAGCGTTAGAAACACGTGCAAAATTAGAGACTTTGTTGCATAAAGCGATTCCTGATGAATTGCAGCTTTATTATCAAATGCAAGTAGATCGAAATGGCTTAATTAATTGCGCCGAAGTTCTTGTTAGATGGATACACCCAAAAAATGGCATTATAAGCCCTGCAAATTTTATCCCCCTCGCTGAAGAAACCGGATTGATTTTGCCATTAGGTCTTTGGGTTCTAGAGACAGCTTGTAAGCAATTAAAAGATTGGGAGCAAATTGATAATGCCAGACACTTAAGTCTCGCAGTCAATGTGAGCGCTAAGCAATTTCATCAACCAGACTTCGTCGATCAAGTGCTAAAGATATTTAAAAGTACTGATGTTGACCCAAGTAAACTCAAATTGGAACTCACTGAAAGCCTACTTATAAATAATGTAGAAGACATCATACTTAAGATGACAATATTGGGAGCCAAAGGGGTTAAGTTCTCACTAGATGATTTTGGAACTGGATTCTCTTCTCTTTCTTATTTAAAACGATTACCATTAAATCAGCTCAAAATTGACCAATCGTTTGTGCGTGATGCTCTGATTGATCCAAACGATGCCGCTATCGTTCGTACGATAATTGCGCTAGGACAAAGTATGGGTTTGGATGTTATTGCTGAGGGCGTTGAAATTGAAGATCAGCGAAAATTTCTTGAAATTCATGGGTGTAATCACTTTCAAGGCTACTTGTTTAGCAAGCCAGTGCCATTACATGAATTTGAAGCTTTATTAGAAATTAATTAGATTGGTTGCAATTATTAACTAAAAGACGTCTAAGCGAACCAAAGCAGACATGTAACTATTAAATTCTGTGAGTTCAACCGGTCGATGCAACACGTTATTCTTATACAAAAGAATGAGGTGTTGAAAAATGAAACAGAGACCAAGAATTTATTACAGTGATGAACAAAAAGCCATCATGTGGGATCGGTGGAAAAAAGGTGACTCATTACACGATATAGCGCGGATATTTGACAGAAATCACTCTTCAATAGCTGGTATATTATCTGTGACGGGCGGGATTAGACCCCCTCAAAGAGTAAGATCACATCTAGCATTATCGCTTTCAGAGCGCGAGGAAATTTCCAGAGGTGTGGCAATTCAAGAATCGTTTCGTTCGATTGCCCATCGACTTGGACGCTCTCCATCTACCATTAGCCGTGAAATAAAGCGAAATGAAGGTTGTCAGCAATATCGCGCAACACATGCAGATCAAGCTGCCTGGGATCGTGCGAAACGTCCAAAGCTTTGCAAACTATCATGTAATCAAGGTTTAATAAAAGCCATCACATGTAAGCTACAATTAAACTGGTCACCGCAGCAGATTGCTGGTTGGTTGAAAAGAGAGTTTCCTACAGAAGAGCATAACCAAGTGTCACATGAAACCATCTATCGTAGCTTGTATGTTCAGACTCGCGGTGTATTGAAGAAGGAGTTAATTCAATACCTGAGGACGAAACGTATTATGCGTAGGTCCAAGCATTCGAGCTTAAAAGGAAATGGACTTGGGCAAATTACTGATACAGTTTCGATTAGTGAACGTCCAGCCTCTATAGAGGATCGTGCTATACCAGGACATTGGGAGGGTGACTTGATAGCAGGGTCTAAAAACAGCTACATCGTTACATTGGTTGAGCGTCATTCACGATTTGTAATGTTAGCTAAAATTAAAGACAGAAAATCCGAAAGCGTTGTATCTGCTTTAATTAAGCAAGCAAAGAAACTCCCAAATGAGTTATATAAATCATTAACTCTGGATAGAGGTACGGAGTTTGCAGATCATCGACGGTTTAAAGTGGAGACGAATATTGATGTGTACTTTTGCGATCCAAACAGTCCATGGCAGCGTGGCAGTAATGAAAATACAAACCGCTTGTTAAGGCAGTACTTTCCAAAAGGCACTGACTTATCGGTACACTCACAAGCTAAACTAAGTGCAGTGGCTAGACAGCTAAATGACAGACCTCGTAAAACATTAAATTACGAGACCCCAGCAGAAAGATTCAAAACGTGTGTTGCATCGACCGGTTGAACTCACATCCTTTAGAAGTTACATGCTTCCTTTTTGGATATATTAGGATATTTAAGCGATAAAAGACAATTTTATTTTTTAGCAGACTGCCTTCATGGAAGGCAGTCTCTATGGATTATTTAATCCCAGCTTAGAGCGCCACCGGTTTGATATGCATCTATGCTTAACATTACCCCAGAAACTTTTTCACGTGACATGCAAAAGCTACAAAATGCGGGACTTATTACAGTTAATGGTAAAGATATTGTAATTAACAATGTATCGGGATTACATGATTTCAAATAATTCAGAGCAAACAGTTAATTTTTAATTTACCCTAGTTAACTCAATTCACCCCATGCTGCAGTAAGTATTCAGCTAATGGTTTGTCTGAATATTCGATATGCTTAAGAAGCCAATCCTTGATTGTATCTAATTGTGGGGTTTCGTCATTATCACTCAAACGTTCAAGCATATTTTTTGCTTCACTTAACAAGTGGACATGTTGTTTAAAATGCAAAGACCTTTTAGGATAACTGTAGAGACTCATATAGCGCTCCTCAGACTCAAAATGCTTAACCGTCTCTTCAATTAATTTATTGAAAAGATTAAGTATATCCTCCTTGGGAATTTGATATAGGATAGCTGAATTTAACCGATTCATAATGCGACTTAGATTATAATGCTGTTGATCAATATCATGAATCCCGACATGATGCGATTCACGGAATTTAATCCACTCTTCAACCTTTTTCAAAGGTGCATCAGAGAAAAATGTATATCGGTTATTACCACTATTTTTACTCTCATACATCGCCATGTCGGCATTATTCAACAAATCATTCTCAGTTACTTGGTCATCTGAATTATAAGCAACACCTATGCTGACACCAATCTGCACTTGATTACCTTCAAGATCAAATGTAGTCCTTATGGAGTTGATGATTTTCAAAGCAATCTCAGAAACACATTCATGACTATCAGCATCATTCAATAAGACAGTAAATTCATCTCCGCCCATTCGCCCCACTGTATCGGACTCACGCACACAACTTACAATTCTTTGCGCTACCTGTTTAAGCAGAATGTCTCCAGAGCGATGCCCTAATGAGTCGTTCACACTCTTGAAACCATCTAAATCCAAGAAAAGCAAAAACACATTAGTTTTATTTCGTTTTGCAATCGCTAATGACTGCTTCAACCTATCATAAAAAAGAGCTCGGTTCGGCAAACCGGTAAGTTCGTCATAATGGGCCATATATGCGATACTTTCTTGCTCCAGCGCAATTCTAGTATCACGGCGCTGGATCTGGGTGATTACTATAATGACAATTACGCCGCCAGATATCGCAGTGAATACCCACATAACTGTGACTACTAAAATAAATTTTCGAATAATTCGACGCGACTCTTGTTCGCCTTCTAACGCAAGTTTAGCTGCATTACTTGTAGAGTATTCCCGGATGTAATTTAATCGCTGATTCAGTGCAGAATGAGTTGAACTTACTTCATTTTTGAGATAATTCAGGGCTTCTTTTTCTTTTCCGCTGTCTAGTAGATCATACATCAAGCCTCTCTTAGACCTCCAATCAAGGGCTAATTCTCTAGCCTCCTTAACTTTTAATATGTCCCCCAGAAAAGCAGATTCAATAATATCAATATCCTTAAATATTTTATCTTCATATCCAATAGAAAGTTTTTCGAGAGATTCGCGACTGGCATCTGAGTTAACTTTTGAAATGGCCTCAAGAGAGCAGATACGAATCTTGGCAATGTAAAGACTAGCATCATATGCGGCCGAATTCACCTTAAAAGGATACGTGTATAGTTCGTGAATTTTGGCCGCCTGATACTCAACCTCCTTGACAATTTGACTGCCAAGAAACGCAAGGGCAACCAGCAGGGTTAGATACCCTATAGTGATAACCGCCCATATAGTGCGATAAGTATTGATTAAAGAAAAAATCGACATGTTTGTGATAAATACTTTCTCGAACCGAGGTGTCATTGAAATGAGAACGTTAATAGAAATGAGTACAAATTTTGTACCAAGACAGATTAATTACCTAAGCTGAGACCGGATAAGATCTTGCTTAAAATTTGCTGCCTAGTGCATCCCACCTAGCTTGCTACCTTACATACCTAGCCGATTAGCTGCTGCGCTCTTTTTTCAAATATCACAAACTACATATGTTGGTCATGGGCTGCACCGCCTGACAGATCCACCATATCCAATGTCACTTGATCAAAACCTAGAACTTTCCCACCAAACTCTTCGGCAAATTTATTAGCATCTTGTTCTATTGAAAATGCAGCGAGCGTTGGCCCCATTGACCCCATTTTTTTACTACCCAATACATAGAATGCCTGTTTGGCATCTACCCAATTCCCTTTGGGAGATTCCCAATCACTTTTACCCATATCCTGCGTAAAAATTCCTGTAATACGCTTTTTTTGCTCTGGTTTTAGATATATTGAGAACATTTCCACTGTATCGCAAAAATAATCTGGTTCACCCATGGCATAGTGAATTTGTGCTTTAGGGCCTGGGAAATCTGCCAAGGTCATACCATCCAACGAGCATGAGGTTCCCGCAGTAATTTCCTGTGGGGCTACAGGTGCAGCAGTCTTACCGCAAGCAACAAGTGCTATCATTAAAACAAGTGGCAAAAAATAACGGTGAACTAGAGTCTGATTCATTTAAATCTCCAAAAAGCAACAGTTAACGGCATGATAATCCACGCCAGCATCATAGAACTGAGCAGCCAAGGATTGGATAAGCTGGCTGGAAACACTGTGGCTAATCCATAAAACACTTTAATATCTTCCATACTAAAAATGTTGAGTATTCGAAAGATATCGGCAGGATTAAGTAACAATAATAACGGAAAGAATTCCTCACCAAAGCTTCCGCCAGAAAGGACCAGTAGACCGAGTAGAATTAAGTCATAGACTAGCACAAACAGAAACCATACTGAAATGGCGCCGCCACTGGCACGAGCGCGATCTTTAGCTATCACAGATACCATCACAGCCAAACTCAGAAACACCATACCCAGTAAAATGGTACTCACCATAAAACCTATATAGTGATATAGCGCATTGAGGTCTATCTGATAAGCCAGTAGCAAACCCACCAGCCCAAACCCCACCAGCGTTGCACACGCTAGAGCAGCAGACAGCCCTAAAAATTTGCCAAGGATCAGTTCCAAGCGTGTAAGAGGCATGGACAATAGCAGGTCAAGGGAGCCGCGTTCACGTTCGCCTACAATAGCATCATAGCCAAGAATAAGAGCAATAAGCGGGATTAAATAAATTACCAGGCTGACAAGGCTTGCAATAGTGACTTCAATATTACGAAGCCCAACCTCTCCTTGCTGCGCAGAACCAAAGTAGGCTATCGCTAGTGCAAATGCAGTAAAAATAAGGGACACTGCAATCACCCAGCGGTTGCGGATGCGATCACGAAACTCTTTAGCGGCAATGATTTTAATCTGTGAAATTTCAATGTTTAACATCATCTAACCTTTAGGCCGCATATCCGAGAAATACATCTTCCAACGTAGGCTCTTTAACCACCACATCTAATAGAGCATCACCTAACGACCCTAATCTACGAAGCACTTCCATTTTATGGTTACGCTGACAGTGAATCACCACTGAATTGCCTGTTAAGATTAGCGCTTCGAGTGCAACACCCTGCAGAATGGCCTCTACCGCATCAGTTGAACAACTTGTCTGCACATGTATCGCAAGTGGTAAATCTACGGCCTCTCGCAGTTCCTGCACCGTACCCAGTGCATGTAGCTTACCTGATTTCAAAACGGCCAAGCGCTGAACACGCTCTTGAATTTCTGACAAAATGTGTGAGGTAATGACAACAGTAACACCTTGTGCATTAAGTTCTTGCAGAATTGTATAAAACTCGCGTATTGCCTCTGGATCTAGGCCTGTAGTTGGCTCATCCAAAAAAAGAATCCGCGGCTTGCCTAGCAATGCCTGCGCAAATCCTAGTCGTTGGCGCATGCCTTTAGAATATCCATCCACACGTCGATGGGCAGCATGTGCCAGGCCTAATTTTTCGAGAAGCGGCAAGCATGTATTAAGGATGCAACCCTTGAGTGATGCAAAAAACTGTAACGTTTCCAACCCGGTCAAGTTTTCATAAAACACAACATTTTCCGGCAGATAACCAATGGAGCGACGTAACTCACGAAACGCTCCCCCATTTACTGAGGTGCCATTGATATTAATCTCGCCAGAAGTTTGCGGAATGAGGCCCAGCATCATTTTAAATAAAGTGCTTTTCCCTGCACCATTATGGCCTATCAGGCCTAGTGTTTCACCTTTATGTATGGTCAGTGTCATGCCATCTACGGCAAGCACTTCACCGTAGTACTTAAATACGTTTTTGACCTCAATGACGTTGTTTTTCAAGCCAGATACTCCAATTTTTGTTAAATGGCGTCATGCGCGGATTCTGGTCGACAATGCTGGTGGCGCGCAATAGTGGAAATTGCCTGGAAACTAATCGTAGTGTCTGTACAGCTGGACTATTCAGTAACAATTTAGCTGCGGGGTATTTCCAAGTAAGGTGATCGACTAAGTCATTGGCTTCATAAGGCACATCGCCAACACCGTTTCCATCGCTGTCCCAACCTACATAATTGCTCCAATAATTGCCCGTCTTCACGCCCCAGTATTCATCCTTGCTGGCTACATATTTGATCTGCTCAGAATTGTTAATTAAGTCATTCCCTTCAACATCATTGTGGATAGAGCCTGCCCAAAGGTGAACGCCAACACGGTTAGCAATAATTAAATTGTTATGTAACGTGTTGTATTCTGCATCATAAATGAAAAAGCCACGACCATTGCCAGCCACTACATTATGTTCAACAACTGAGTCTACAATGGTGCGCAGCATGATTCCGTGATCAGAGTTACCCCAAGCGCGATTGTTGCGAACGGTTTGATTCCTCACCTCCATCAGCGCTAGTCCGCCGCGGTTGAGGTAAGAATCATTATTTTCCCAAACATTAAAGTTTGAATTCATATAATGGCTACCGTAACGCAGATGATGCAAGCGATTACCTTGAAACAGCGCATGATCGGATACGTCGACATAGATGCCATCACGAGTAAAGCTCACATGATTGTTGATTATCTTTGCACCACGACTGTTATAAAGCTGAATGCCGTTACCACGCTGCGCTGAGGCTAAGTCTCGTTTCCCGGTAATGTTATTAGCGATAACCTGAATATCTTTTACCTTCTCGATCCATAAACCAAATAAGGTGTAATTGATGGTGTTGTTGTGAACAATAGCGCGGTCGCTACCTGGCTCAAGATAAATGCCGGCATTCTGCGCAGTAAGGTCTGCACCGCTATTACTGATAATAAAACCTTCAATGGTGACATCGGGAGATTTGATGCGAATCACATCTCCAATATTTCCACCATCTAGCGTTGGACGATTTAATCCTTTTAAGTGCAATGGCTTGGTAATAACCAGATGCACAGGATAAACACCACGTGCAACCACTACCATATCACCTGCTTTAGCTCGGTCGATTGCCTCACTAATTGATTGGCCTGGCACAACCTTATGCTCTGCCGCCTGCGCTTGCAAGCAAAACAACACTAAGACAATGCTAAAAATCAGCATGGCAAAATCAATCGCCTGTCGCATCAACTCACCATCTGTAGCAAGCCTAGATTACGCAATGTAATAAAAAGCAATGCGCCTATCAGCAAGTTCTTGAACAAGACATAGCAAATCATATCCATTCGTCCAGCGGGACGATAACGATGCCCCCACCAAGGTCCATCTTTAATGTAGGGTTTACATTGCATGCGAATGATTATTTCGTAGATACTCCAGCCTAGCCACCAGCCAATCAAAGCATCTGCTCCAAGCCGCCCATTAGCAGCTAACGCCCAAGCTACAGTTACCGCAACTGCAAATGCCAGCCCTGCCGTCTGAATAGCTTTATGCTGAAGCCAGCCTTGTTTGCTCCAGGGCCATAAATGGTCAAATAGTTCATAAAGCAACCATTTAACTCCTTTAGTTTCTGCATAGGATGGAAGGCGGTTTTCTGCATTAGGCTTCACTCCTCTGCTCCTTTCATTGGCACAGGATGAATGGGAATATAATAGCCCTCGGCATTAATACGCGTTAGAGGTAAACCAGATTTCTCACGCAACTTTCGCTCCTTGGATAGCGGCGGGCATGCATGGTCATCATAATAAAGGATCATACAATCTAGACATAACATACATTCACGATGATCAATGACACCTAAACTATCAATCGCCTGTGAACCGCAGCCCGCAGCACAAGCGGAACAAGTGGTGCATTCCTGCTTGCGTTTTAAGCCAAACCAGCGAAAAGTCGTCGGCATCGCCAATGCCGCGCCCAATGGACATAAATATTTACAGAACGGGCGCTCAGTAAAGAGCGATAAACCAAGCAGACTAGCGGTAAATAAAGTGTATGGCCAGCTGCGGTTGAACAAGCCCACTAAAAAGGTTGTTTTGAACGGCTCGACTTCTGCCAGCTTTTCCGCTAATCCCATAGAAAAGAATGAGACTGCCAGCAGCACCCAGAAAATACCATATTTGATCCACTTCAGCCGATTATGCAACGCCATGCTCGGCTTAAACTGGAAGCGTTTAAGACCAACTTTTCCCGCTATTTTATAGATTATTTCAGACAAAGAGCCGAACGGGCACATCCATCCACAAAATAAGCCACGCCCCCATATAAACACCGTGATGATGATAAACAGCCAGAAAATAAAGATAAATGGATCAGATAAAAATAGCTCCCACTTCCAGTGAAATAGTAATGAGTGAAACCACGTCAGCACCTGTGTAATAGACGGCTGCGCCATCAAACCAAAGCCTATAAAACCAATGCTGACTAACCAAATTGCATATTTAGGAGCTGAAACCCAGCGTTTATCTTTACGACTGGATCGACGCACAAGCCAATCACGATTTGCATAGACTACTGCAGTAAAAAGTAAAATCACAATAAAAGCTGTAATTTCCCAAATGCGAGATTTCCATATTTTTAGCCAAGTGGGATCGGCCTTTACCACTATTGGTCGTCCACCTTGCAGATATTTTGCATCCAGCCAGAACTCACGATCAAAATTGGCAAAGGTTCTAGCCCCAGTCTGCTTGTTAACTTTGTTACCTAAAAATACCAAACTCCACGGATAAGCCGCACTAAAGCTCGTACTGCGTATGATAAATATAGCCGATTCGTTAAACTCTGGCGCTCCTGTAGCCCGAATACCGTACAGATTGCGGTAATCAGTATCACGGAACGTAAAACTATCCATGTCTTGCGAAACTTGGACGCGATCATAAATGCCTCCGCGTACAAATCCAGAACCCTTGAATGACGCTGAACCATTTGCAACGATAAAAATAGCATGTTCATTAGGCTTAAGTTCGGCCATCAACCCTTCGTAATTGCGCTCCCCCAAAATACTACGACCGATAGTCGGCGCATTAAGGTAGCCAAAGTAAAGATCAATGTATGGTTGTCCAGTATTATCCAAACCAACTTGAGAGGGTGATACAGTGAGGTGCTGTATGCTGCCTTCCGAAAGTAGCGTATCCCAAGACTGCTCTTCAGTAATGTTGCTAAAACTGGCTTGAGGTCTAGGAACTGCTTTAATAATGCCGACTTGCTTGGCAATTTCATAGGCACTTCGCATCACAACCTGATTTGCAGAAATGACCGTCACGGTAGCGCCGCTAATCGCGTCAATACCAATGTATCCACCTTCAGCACGCGCCTTACCAATCTCCAGCTTGTCCCAAGCATTCTTACCAACAAACTGCTTGATGAACTTGGTCAATGCTATTTCCGGAATACCTACCAATAGAATCGGCTCGCTGTGTCGCAAAACTTTAACACCTATAATCTTGCCTGTGACGTCCATGCCAATAAGCGTGACGACCGGCTTTCCTGAGTAGGCTGGAATATCAACAATGTCAGTAGAAAGAAATGCGTAGCCTAGTAATTTTTGTTGACCATGTTCCTCATGATAAGCCTCAACGTAGGCTGGGCGCCCTTTTCTGGGAGAGAAGCGATCTGCATATGGAAAGATATCATGACAAGGCACATAAGCGCACAGGTCTGGGTCGGTTGTAAGTTGGACCGGCAGAGGTGCTTCATAGGAGCCAGAATGGCTCTTTTCGGCATGGCGCTCTTGTTCTGTATGGTCGTTTTTTTTGTCGCTATCGGCTAATGTTATTGCTGAGAAACACAAACTTAAATAGCAGCATATTAAAACTGAAAAGCGAGTAATTTGACGTAACAAATAGAGTGGGCGTAATGATCGAGTTTTCATCTGATTCCAGACCTACTACTTAGAATGCGTTACAAATGTAAATTTAGCTGATCTAGATTGAAGTGAATTAAAGTGGAGTGAGCCTATCATTGACTCACTCCAACTGAGCTTTCAATTGTAAAACTTATGCTTCAACAATAAACCTCATGCGCATTTCCAAATGCAATGCATGACAGAAGTGTGTACAGTAAATCCAAAATACCCCCGCTTTATTAGCCTTAAAACTTACAGAATGGGTTTCTTGTGGATTAACGATGAAGTTTACATTGTAGTTCTCAATACCAAACCCATGGGTTAAATCTTCCACTTTATCGTGGTTGGTGAGCGTAATAGTGACATCGTCACCATGTTTCACCTTGATTTCTGATAAACCAAAATTAGGTGCTTGAGACGTCATGTAAACCATGACTTTTTTACCTTTACGTTCTATACGGTTATCTGACATAGACTTCACCGCATTTGGGTAGTCATTCATATCGGACACTTGTTTAGTTTTAACTAGGTCTGCCCGAACAATAATAGCGTCATGCGGCTCTGGATAAGCCGTATGATCATGAATCAGTTGCATTTTTTCGCCGCTGATATCGATTAACTGCTCAGTTTCCACATGCAATGGACCCACAGGTAAGAAGCGATCTTTAGAAAACTTGTTTCCTGAGTTATAGAATTTTCCGTCGGCCTCTTTGGTTTCACCCATGGATGTATAACCATGCCCTGGCTGATAATGCACATCGATACGATCTAGCACTGGTTGCGCTGACTTGTCGCCTTTGAATTGTGCAATGGCTTTATCCACGTTCCATTTAACGATTTGACTGTCGAGGAAAAGGGTTGTAAAAGCATTACCTTTACCATCAAAACCAGTATGTAGTGGGCCCAGACCGATTTCTGGCTCTGCTACAACAGCATCGCGTTCAGTCTTGAGTTCACCAGCAAACCACTTATGCACTAACTCAGTTTCAATCACTGTCGCTGTAGGTGACAATTTACCTGAACATACAAAGTATTTACCATCAGGTGAAATATTAACGCCATGCGGGTTTTTAGGTACAGGTACATAACAAACAAGTGCGGTCTTGGGATCTTTATTGGCATCAATCGTACCATCCACCACTGGTACCTTAGTGTTGCCTATAGTGAAAGATTTTCCAGCTTTGATTGCTGCTTCAATACGTTCAATATTAAAAAATACGCAAGCATCCCTCTCTACAGACATCATGTCAGCCAATACTGCGCCATTTTCCGTGTTGTACTGGTTACTTGCGGCCAGTTTGCCATCGTAGGATGTTGCGACTAAGTCATTGTTACCATTGATTCTGACCTGCCAGCGCACTTCCATGCTCTCTGCGTCAACGCAAGTAAAAAGCGAAAACCATTTAGTCGGATCAGAGGTATCACGCCCATCATTAGGTTTTGGTGAGGCAAATTCTGAGCCGCAGAATACGCGAGTTGTAAAGTTAACATTTGCGTCTACTGGATCACGCTTGTCTGGAAATATGCCATGAAAGCCTTGAACATTAGGTATATCAGTGATCGCATCGCACTCCATTCTATCCATTCGGATTCGGGCAAGTCGATTATTTAATTTGTCGTTAGTCCACAAATATTTACCGTTATAGGTGCCATCCGTGTATGAGCCATGCACATGATGGGTATCACCAGTCATGTACTTCAAGCTGCCATCTGCATTAGTACCCATGATGGCTTTTGATTCATTTGTAATTCCCCAACCCACCATTGGATCCACATTAAAAACTGGAATACGCTTAAGGGTGCGACCAGAAGGTATGCCATATATACGCATTTCTCCATTATGCCCTGCGCTTGAGAAACTATAGTATGAATCAAGCTTGCCTGGTTGCACTTCAAACTTGCTTGAGCCTTCCAAGTGACCAGCAGCTTTGCCTGCAACGCCATCTTCAGATTGTTTGCAAGCTGACAAGCCCATTACCAATCCGGCTCCAGCTAGCGACGCTACTGCAGTTGTGCCGAAAAACTTTCTGCGGCCCTCATCTTCTAGTACATCATTATTGACTTGTTCTTTACTGAGATCACTCATGTTCTTCTCCTTTAACTTGGGTGATTAAAACACCCAGTAAATTCTGCGACATTTTGTCGCACTAAGTGACAAAGGCTACCACGTCTGTTATAGATTAACTTGACAAAGATCAATTTGATAAAATTAATTACTTATGGCTATAAACAATGAACTCCAAATTTCAGTAATATCTACAACTGATTTTGGATTAACTGCTGATTGATAAATTATAAATTTAGAGCTTATTGCTGATAGGTAACTGAAATATGGTTACCTAACACGAACGACCGATTTGCGGCTTAGCAGTCGTTAATTTAAATATAGTTGAAAGCATTAGCTCCAACTTGACACTTGGCTAAGTGACTATTGAATGTTTAATTTCTCGAACACTCGGAAAGTGACTGTATCAAATCATTTTCCAGATCCTCTGGGGTTTCAAGGCCAATAGACAGTCTTATTAAACTATCCGTGATACCACGCGATTGCCGCATTGCTGGGCTAAGATCACGATGTGAAGTAAGCGCCGGTTGGGAAACTAAACTCTCTACCCCGCCAAGACTTGCAGCTAAAGTAAACAATTGCAACCCATCAACCATTTTTGTAGCAGCAGTTCCATCGCCTTTGATTACTATCGAAATCATCCCACTATATCCATTCATTTGTCGCTTTGCGATTTCATGCCCGATGAAATTTTCAAGTCCAGGGTAGTAAACTTTTTGTACCAAAGGATGCTGCTGCAATACGTTTGCCAAGTGTAAAGCTGTCGAATTTTGCCGTAAAACTCGCACCTCCAGCGTTGCCAAACTACGCGCAAGCAAGTGTGCCGAATCTGGCGCCAGAATTTGGCCTAAGTTCTTTCTCCAGATATGCATCGGTTCCAGCATGTCATCTGACGCAGCGACTAACTACTTGATGAACCGAGGCAGTAAAGACTTAAGTGATGATTCTTATATGTTCTAATTTGAACAGGGCAAAGAATTGCAATCATCTGATTAAGAAATATAGAAATCACTGATTAAATTTATGAGATTTAGCGCTTACGGTAAGAATACATGTTACCTTCGAGATTTACGTTCTTTCGCTATATTTATTACTCTAAATATAATGTATCTACCTACTAAGTAATTGAATAATGACGTGCCATTTATTGTATAAAGTTTAGGGTCTAATGTTGATTTTTTAATCTTAGCCACGCATCTAACTTCTGCGCGATGAATTAAATATTTGGGATTGGTATAAATAATCAATTTGCTACCGAATAATTTCTGTCCGCCTCTAAATTCATCTTCATTTATAAAATTATGGAAAATACCGCTATTAAACTCATTCTGTTCTATGCTTAGCGCCCATTGGGGAATTTCAAAGCTTTTTATGTCTACAATTCTTTCTATTTTATCTAATATCATAAAAAATCTAGCCAAGCAACAATGAGCAAATGTAGCTATATCAACTTGATCAGAAGGTCCATGAGTTTTGCCAATGAGGAACATATTCAAATCTAAACGGCAATTAGAGCTTTCATTATTTGTGAAGTACTCTAACCTTCTAAATCTCTCCATATACATGCGCCATGTGATGTATGCGATAACTACGCTGCATATTGAGGAAGAACTTAAATACTGTTCTTGATATTGACCTAAGTGTAAAACATCATTCAGGCAACCTTTATGTTGTCGTATATACTGATTGTAAATATACCTTCGTACTGATTTATATACGTGAGTGCATAGGCTACCTCTAAACCCTGATCGCTCGTAATCCTCAGTGACGTTTGATATCCAATATGCGCAATGAAATGATGCCGGTTCAACTTGAAGTTCCCATGGACATGGCCCGGCAATCGTATTTGCAATTGATAGATATTTTTCAAGTTTTAATACTGGTATATGTTTAGAAAATATTTGTTTCGCAAAAAATGCCAAATGATGATTGCTTTTATTTATTTCATACCACCAGAGCAGAAATTGATTGCATCTAAATTCAATTTCATTTTTTTCTGAATCATTGACAAAGACCAGATTCTTTAGAAGTTTCTCTGAAAAGACTATATGTCCACAAAGTGATTCATAAGTTAGATTAATGCCGTTTTCATCAAACTCATCATTAAAGTTTTCACTGTAAATAATGTCTTGAGGTGACAGCCCTTTAACAAATACAGTTTCTGCACATGTTTTACATGGAAATCCAAGTTTGCATCCATGCCAGGGACATGACTTGATTAAGGGTAAACAAAAAAGCGTACAGTGATAACCTTTAGCTAGGCATTCATTGCATACGCGAATGTCTTTTACATATGCTATATCTTTTAGAGAGAAACCAAGTTGATCAAGAAAGCATGTTTTAAGTTGATTAGCTTTAACATTCAATGCGTGAGAAAATCGATCAAAGTCTACCCAGCTACTATCAAGAGTTGAAAGCACTTTTTTTGATTCTTTGCTTTGGTTATTGCAAATAACATCAAAAATTACCCTGGGTTTGGTATGGTTTAATGCCAAAATTTTAGCAAATACTGACCATGCCGATTCAAATGGAGCCGGTGAATGTTTATGCCAAGTAAATCGGCGATTAAATTCACTATCCACTAGACCCCAGAATCCCGCAGTATTCTTTTAAATTGCTTGCTTCAATTGCTTCATCTATATCTTTTTCACTTATTTTATAGTTTTCACTATCTTTTACTCTGCCAGCTAAAAGTAAATATTCAACTGTTCGAAAAAGATGTTGTACTGGCACAGATTGCTCCTCTAGTGGTTTCGATGCCTTTTTAAGTGCAGTCCATATAGGAGCAGCATATTCATTCATTCGAAACCCATTGCTGTATGCTATGGGAAGAAAAAATCTTGTATACGTGAATTCCGTGTCGTCAGGATAAATCAATGAGTAATCATATTCATTCAATATTTCTTCTAAATCTTTTTTATTTGCGCATCCATCGAATGGTATAGGTTCACTTAAAAATCGGGCGAGTAAGTTCAGTGCTTTTGTTGCATGTAATGCACTTCTTAAATGTTGAATATCTGATTGAGCAAAACCAATCGTTGTCATTTTAATTTTATCTAGCTCTAATCTATTATGAAGAACCAATAAAACATTTAAATCTAATTCAGACAAGAGCTGCATTTCATCAATAAGCAAAATAAATTGTGCTCCACCCCGCTCAGAAATGTTCACTTTAATATGAGTTATTAAATGATTAAACAAGTCCTTATAGGGTGTTCTTGAATGAACCGGCAATTTATCGGCCCTCAAGATATCGATCAACAAGCCAGAGTCCGATTGCTTTCGCTTTTCCGCTGTAAAAAGTATAGTAAAGATTTTGGGGAATTCTGCTTCCAGGATATCTTGCACAGCTTCGGCACAGGTACTTTTACCCATTCGTGGCATTGCAAATAGGAATGTTCCTGTTCTTCGCATCCAAACTCGCTCTCTAATCAGAGAATAGACTCGTTTAATTGTAGGAGTTACCACCAAGTATTTTTTTGTGACTATGGGGTGGTCATCAAGCAGCAATTCCCGCTCTTCATAGTTCATACCGCCTCCTTTAACCAGAGTTTTAGCGCTTGTCTTTTAATACTTTGGCTATATCTGGCATAGGTTTATTCATTAAGGATGGCTTCGTGTCATCATATTTAGCCAAAGTACTTGCTGATGGCAATTTACTAAAATCTGGCAGCATGATCTTAGGTAATCCCGATTCTTTTGAAACTCGGGTCGCCTCTGTAGCATTACTTGGTAAAATCGGTTTTTGTTTTTTACTTTTTGATTTGTTTTGCGTAGATAGATAATTCATATATATTTGAATGGGGTCGTCGAATTTGCTAAGTACAAGTATTTTTTTTGTAATCAGACTATTTATAATTTTTCTTGTTTTTCGACTGTGTTTTGTTAAGCCCCATCTTGAGCCGGCTTTCAAGAACCCTAGTTCTGCGCCATTATTTAAATACGCATTAACGAAGCGCATATCTTCTTCGTTAATCTCCACTATTAGCTTCTGACCCACTAAAGCACTGCATTGGGCTAGTACAGAGTTTGTATACCTAGCCCCATCGATCTCAACATAAGGGCGCCTGCCCGAGCGTCTACCTCCTCGAATAATACATTCTTTACGTAAAGGAATAATGATCGAATTCGAACCTAATTTCGCCGGCAAATGTCTGAGTAAAAAATGATTTGATTTGTCATTAATATAATAATTTAGTACTTGCAAAGGTGAGTTGTATGAGGTGCCTTCATTAGGCGTGCCATTATGCTGTGCTGTATAAACTGCTATAAGTTGCTCTGCCTCATCTGCTAAAAGTCTGTAAATAACGGCATTCTCTTCTGCATTCTTAGCGCGCCCATTACCGGGATTAGATCCTGTAGTAGATGGATATCGCATAAAAACATCATCTGATATTTTTTTAAAATATCGTTCTATATTAGGACGTCTTTCAAAATGCCCTACTGGCCCCCAATTAATGATAAAACCAAGTTCATTTCTAGCTCTTTCACGAACAGCATTTGATAAGTGAACTAGCGCGCCATCTAGCAGCATGGCACTCCATAAGGCTCCTTTACATTGAGGAAAAACTTCATGTGGGAACCCCATATTTTCTGGATACTTAAGCCCATGTATCGTTAGTGGTATTGGCGATGCTGGATTTAATGCCTTTCTAATGACACCCAGTACGTCATCTGCTCCAACTTCGCTTCTGTAGACAATTGAGTATGAAAGAATTGCTGACGAGATTTGTTCAATGAGAGCAATTAACCAAAGTCGATCTAGTTGAACATGCACAGTAGTGCCTTCAACAGTTTCAAACTCTGCTGAAAAAAATGCATTTATTGAATATGCATCAAGTTGCACAGCATCATATGGCTCTTCGAACGTTAAGAATTTCTCATGCCCCGTCCCCACAGCCATATGAGCAGCTGCGTCACTCTCGTCCAAATTTTTTACGGATTTACTGTAATTCTCATTTAACAAATCAACCATATATTTTTCGATTGTTCGTAAACCAAGATGCTTAGTATTAAAAGGCCACTCATTTTCTTGAACACCAACTTTCTTTAAACTAGCTAAAAAGAAAGCATGTAAGTCTCTAGGCCTTATCTTTTTTTCGTGTACATTATAATTAGCTGAATTTATTTTATTAATAAGCTGATCCATGCCCTGCTTAATTTTTGGATACTTTTGTAGAACATTACGGAACAGCCCTGATTGACCACCTTGAGCTTCCTGAAACTTCTCCTTAACTTCTGCTGTGCGCTCATATTCTTTTTTACGAATATACGGGATTAAAGCTCTATAGCCATAAACATTGCCATCGTTAGCTATATCCAAACACTTTTGTGTTAAAAGTTGAACTGATTTACATTTAACCCCAGTAGCTTTTTCAATATCCTTTAGTGAATATTGATCTAAATACATTTCTACAGCTTTGCACTGATTCTGAAATGATTCACGAAAACATTCATCAATTTGCGTATCAAGAACTTTTGGCCATAAAGAAATTGGCGGTTTGCCATTTATAACTTCCTTTCGGCTCCAACGTTGTTTATCCATGATATTTCCATGGCGACAATAGTCCGAAAGTACATTTATTCAAGTCAACGTTGAGAATACCTTCGATTGCTAAACGTGAGATTAGTCCAATAACAACATCTGAATCATATTCAGTCATTAAATCTAAAATTTGTCGAATATTTCCAGATTTGAGATTTTTCAGATGCATTACAAGTACTGTACGACATTGAAGATGCTCCTGTCCTTTTATGACACTAGCAAATGATATTGGCTTTAGCCATCTCATAGAAACTTTTACTTTTGATTTTAAATCATCGTCATCAAATCTAAGATATGAGGCTTGATTCTTTGATGAGGCAGCTGCTTGAGCCAGGAATTGTGATCTATTAGTAGCGCCATCCTTTCCCTTACCTGCTTTAACTTCGTGCCATTCTTGATGTTTATTTTTTAAGTTAACAATAGCATCGAGTTCTGTAGAACGGACTTCGTTATCGTCATGAGACAGAATCGGCTCTGGTGCAAGATCAAAATCGATTACATCTTGATTTGTTTCTAAATAATAGATCCAGTGTACAAGTTGGCGGTCACTTGGAAGTATCCAATCCTGGTTAGTTTTTATGCTAGTTACCAGCCAAAGATTGCTCTTCCCTTTGCCTCGGGCTCTATAAGCTCCGATGACTGTTTTTCGGAGGCTAGATTTTAATGATGCTTTAGGTTTGGTCATACCATACCTCAAAACATTTTAGATAAGACAATGTTTACAGCAGAGTTCGTCTCTATTCGCAGATATTAGTTCGAAAAACAGAAAAGTCAATGAATTAGTTCGTATTTTACGAACTAATTCATTGACTTAACATCATCATTTACCTTAAATTTAATATTTAATTAATTGATAATTTTTAACTAATTTAATTATATTAATACCTAAGATTCAATTCGCCGCACTAGAATTGGGGCTCTACACTTATGTAAACTAAATCTGATTAATCACCCACTAGCATGCATACAAATAAACTGCTTAGTTTGAACTTAGATTTGGAAACTAAAAACACTCATTAGATATGCGGACAACAAAATTGATTTATAACTTTTGGCTGAATGCAATTATTTTAATTAAAGCTCAAGCATGATTTTGAAGCTGAGATGATTCACGCTGAGCTTTATTTTTTAAATAATTTTTTAGCTCACTATTTTCTTTATGTATTCTATAAACAATAAATGCACAAATGACTAATAGCAGAAAGCTGGATGATAAATAAAAGAAAGCCCAGAATTTGGTGCAACCACCCAAGTAATGGTGCTGAGATGCACAGTGATATGAGTAATCGAATATACTTTTTAGTTGGTTGATCAGCGCTGTAAACTTCATTTTTATAGATATTATTATATTTTGTTACATATTATTTACAATTCTTAACAATATTATATGAAAATCTCTGCAGGACAAAGCGTTTAAGTACTAATTTTTGGTGTGGAAGTTTAAAAAATAGAGGTAAGCATATGAGGTAAGCATGTTAAGTCGATTGCTGCTAAAAGAATTAATGCTGTCAGTTATTCATCGATAGCAACTTAAGTATCGAAGAAGCAAATCTATTGATAATATTTGTAGCATCGATAAAGTAGATGATTAATGCCAATCAATAGATTTAAGTGCCAATTAATCTTTGTAATTAAATAAGCTATTTAATTAGGCTGACCAATAGATTGAAATATCTATTGAATTTGAATGGTGATTATGTCCACTGCTGGTGCCAAGCCTCGAAGTCACTGACTGGAATTGGCTTAGACATATAATATCCCTGACCATAGTCGCAATTCATTTCTTGTAAAAACTTCCAGACTTTAATGTTTTCAATACCTTCAGCAACGACATGCAAGCCCATGTTATGCGCAAGCTCAATAGTTGAACTGACGATAATTCGATCATTTAAATTGTCTTCAATATGCATCACAAATGATTTATCAATTTTAAGCTCGCTAACCGGCAGTTCTTTTAAATATGATAAGGATGAGTAACCTGTACCAAAATCATCAATTGCTAGCTTGATACCCATTTCAGACAAATGTAGTAAAGTTTGTTTTGCACGATGTGGATCATCCATGATGCTGCTTTCAGTCACCTCAAGAGAAATGAGTGAGGTATTTGAGCCCATGGATTTTAGAATTTCACTGACTTTATTCGGAAAATCAGAGTCGATTAAATCTCTTGCAGAAATATTCACTGCAATTGGGATTGAAATCCCCTTCTCTAACCATTGAGCACTCACGTTAGATGCCTCAGCAATCATCCAAAGTGTTATCTCTCTAATTAGCCCAGTTTGCTCTGCAAACGGGATAAACTGATCAGGAAAAACCATTCCCCTCGTGGGGTGCTTCCATCTAATTAGTGCTTCGACCGAAGTGACCACCCTACTTTTGAGGTCAATTTTTGGTTGGACAAATAACATTAGTTCATTATTTTGTATCGAATTTTTCAGCTCAGAGGCTAACGTTAAGTTAACATTACTGCCAGCATCGAAACTCGGATCAAATACCACAGGTCCACACTTCTTTGCTTTTGAAACTTGCATAGCAATCTCAGCAAAGCTCAATAGTTGCTCTATTTGGTTACTATGAGCTGGATAATTGGCGATACCGATGCCTGCAGTAATGTCAACAAAGTTATCGTCTAATTGAATGGGCTTTTCAAAGGCCTGCAAGAGCTTTTGTGCAATATTCATTGCCACGTCGGCATTCGTTGCTGGGAGTAATACGGCAAACTCATCCCCAGAAATCCTTGCAACAACATCATTGTCTTTACGAAACACTTGTGAAATTCGAATAGATACTGCGTGCAGTAACTCATTACCAAAATCATGTCCAAGCACATTGTTAATTTGTTTAAATCGATCTAGATTCATCACTAGAACAGAAAGTGGCTCTCGATTGGTTTCAGATTGATATATGGCGCTATTAAGCTCTTTCATGAATGAGGCGCGGTTAGGTAGTCCCGTCATCTCATCGAGGTAAGCTAATTTAAGAATACTTTTCTCTCTATCAGCAATTGCAGTACGCATGCTACTGAATGCACTACTGAGCTTCCCTAACTCATCTTTCCTGGAGGTATCAACTTTAAACGTATAGTCGCCCTCCTCTAACTTTTTAGCAGTATCGGCTAGTTCTACTATTGGCTGAGCAACTATTCTTGAAACATACAAGATACTGACAATAAAAATCAGCATTCCAACAATACTTAAAATTAAAAGATTGAGTAAGAGCACCTTAAATGGCGCGGTTGCTTCATCAATGGAGCGCTGCAACACAACATATAGAGAATCGTTAATGTTTTTGAATATCGTCACATAGCGAGTACCAAAAGCGACGTCTCCAATGGTGAGCTCCAAATTACGGTTAGTACTCAAAGCTGGTTGTATAGAAGTATATTTCACAATCTGATCACTTGAGCTCATACTCATGGTTCCCGCCGTGGAGCGCCAAGGACTAGCGCCAGATTGACTGATGAAAGTCACCTCTAGGTTACTTAGTTTATGGAGTGTATTTGCCAAACTGTTATTAATTTCAAACCCCATCACTACCCAGCCAATCGTCAAAGGAGCTTTTACTGGCACAGCGACTAGTTGATAGGGTTGATTATTGAAAATAGTAAAATTATTCTTCTGAATATCATTTTTTGCCGCGTAAATAACTTCAGCTATTTTTTCACTGACCTCTGTTTCGGATAAGTTTTCAGATATCACTAAACTGTTTTGATCTGCAGAGTAAAATATGGCGATATCTGCATTAATCCTAGACTGGTGGTTAACTAGGGCTGAAAGTATCGTCTCATGATCATTACTTGCAATGGCTGCTTTAAAGCCGAAGTCTGCGGCCAAAATGCGGGCACCAACACTTAAGCTATCACCGTTGTGTTGTAGTAGATTTAGAAATACACGTTCACCCACTTCAAGTTGCTGATTCACAGAACGTCTAGCGTTTTTATCAATACTTAACTTAATGGCAATTGAGCTTAAAACCTGGATGACCAATATCAATGATAGAAAAATAACTGAAATTCGACTTTTTAAGCTTGTAAATTGCATATTGATCATGGGGCTTAGTAATTAATTGTGTGTTTCTAGCTTGATTGAAACGGTGTCATTGCTTTTTACTGTTACTTTTTGTTCAGAAACAAAATTCTCTTTTACCGTTGCGTAATGCCATGCCTTAAGAGTGTGTTGCCCTGTTGGTAAGTCAGTCAATTTAACCATGCCATTCACATCAGTTTTCCCAAAATAAGGCGTGTCTACAATGTGAATATAAGCCAGCATATTATCGTGAATATTACAGCCAAGTATCACCGTGCCTGGCTTATCAAATACAACTGGCTTCGCAGGAACGCCAGAGTAAAGCTTTAATTCAAACGTTTTAGCAGGTGAAAACGAATAAACGTGATGTCGCACTGAATCTTTGTTTGGAAAATTAACACTAGTGCCTACTTGTACGACGCTGACTATCGGTGAAAATTGTTTATTCTTTTGATCAACATTCGCCTCTGTCGTTGATTTAACGGCTGATTTAACACTGGTTTCTAAGTAAACAACAGCATTACTAAGCGGGTTGCCAGCTTGATCTAATACTTGAACCGACAGATCTGCAGCTTGAGCGTGAAGCGATGTTACAAGTAATAATGCACTTAGGATGATGGTATTGCTCAGGATTTTGCTATTCATTAGTCGGCTCTAAAAAAGTTAACTCTAAAAATTAAAAGTTAGTTAGTCACAATATCACGCTTCATAGGCGCTAATATTTTTAAGAGCTCATTTTTCTCTCGTTCACCAACGTGCTTGTTGAGTGATGTTCTAAAAGCCTCTACAAACAGTTCAAATTCAGCAGTCGTTATTTTAAGATCTCGATGAGAGTTTTGCATGGTTTCACCCTCATAAACACAGCTCCCACCAGTTAAGACACAAAGTTGGTCAACTACACTTTGTTTTAATGTACTTAATTTAATACCATCGAACGAACGTTTAATTTTAGGGTCATTAACGGACTGATCTATCGTTTCAGAAACAACAATATTCAGTACAGGTAGCCCACCAATTCGTTCAAAAAGAGTTGGAGCCACCGCTACTTTTGTGGAAGAGGATTGCATTTGAACACAAGAGCAAAGTAACAACATTAGCGCAATTAATACATGCTTATTCATAAATATTTCTCGGTTTTAATCTATCCTTACTTTAATATAACTGATGTGATTAATCTACGTAATTTAATTGTTTATTATTCTTTTAATAGTAAATATGAAAGACAAATATGAGTTTTACGCACCCCCCAAAAAAACAGCTAGCGATATGGACATTAAATACTGTAGCCATATTAATGTTAAGCCACTCCAACGGGCTATTTGCGGGTGATCGTTTATTAGCAACAGGTGGAGTGATGCAAATTGAAGGATCTGGTGGTGGTGGATTAACTCCTTGGGCTTTAATTTCAGGCTATGGCACTGACAAACAAATTGGTGGCTCGGCTTTTTATACAGAAGCACGGACAAATGGTGATTTTGAGATCAGCTCTGGTGGAGTCAGTATTGGCTTGCATAATCGCTTAGAAATTTCACTCAGTCAGCAAAAATTGGGCTTAAGTGACACTGTACCTGGCGAAAGTATTCGAGTGAATACGATGGGGGTTAAGTTGCGTTTATTTGGTGATGCCATTTATGAGCAAGATACATGGCTGCCACAGGTGTCACTAGGTGTTCAAATTAAACATAATGAGGACTTCCACAACGTGCCAAAAGCACTAGGTGCAAAGCATCAAACAGGTGTAGATGTCTATTTAGCAGCCACAAAACTGTACTTAGGGGCTGTTTTTGGTAGGAACCTATTGATTAACGGCACACTACAAGCAACAAAAGCGAACCAATTTGGATTTTTAGGCTTTGGTGGCGATAATCGAGATAATTACCAAATCAAACCAGCAGCTTCAGTTGCCGTGATGCTAACAGATCAGGTGCTATTGGGCACTGAGTACCGTTACAAACCAGATAATTTGAGTGTTTTTAAAGAAGAAAACGCGCATGATGTATTTTTAGCATGGTTCCCTACTAAAAATATATCACTGACTGCCGCCTACTTGGATTTAGGCAATATTGCGAATAAAAGCAATCAATCTGGCTGGTATTTGTCAGGGCAAATTGCTTACTAGGCAGTGCTATTTGCTAGGTTAAAAGCCTAGTAGGCGTTATGTTTATCATTTTTATCATTTAATGATTTGTGTAACGACTAGCGCATTTTCGTTTAATTAAATCATCTAAACTAAATTTACCGGCGCCACCAAATAGCAGTGGTAAAAACATCACGATATAAATTAAAGGTAATTTGTAATTGCCAAACCCATCACCTTTTTCATCGATAATACGATAACCAGTCCATAAGTCACTTAAACTATCCCATTGGTTTGGCCAATGCACAGTGGCTATTGCCACAATCGTAAGAATGATAAGTGAAACAGAAAAAAACCTAGTGGCAAGCCCTAGAATTAACGCAACAGCTCCAAGTATTTCAAAATAGGTCGCTATTTGCCAGTTAATTTCTGGTGAAATTAAGCTAAACGGAAATGGGAAAGTAATATCAGCAAACCAATTTACCCCATGCAACTTTTCGTAACCAGCCTCCCCGAACTCATAGGCCAGTATAAGTCTTAGAAAAAGTGGAGGCACACTTTCAGAAATTTTGTTCAAATGGCAAATAACGCTGGTATAAATGTCGTTAACACAAGCTGCTAATTTATTGTAATACATAGACTTCTCCCTAAAAGTTATTAACTATTAATCTTATAGGATTAGTCGAAAAATGTTTTAAAAACTTACATAAATGATTTCTAAACGGATAAGGAAAGCTTCATTTTTCTTATTTTTTCTGATTTTGATTTTATCTGGCGTAGTTTGTAAAACAAACGCACACCTAAAAGTAAGCCCAAGACAACCGCATAGAATAAGGGCTCACGAATATCCTTCTTGACCAACCACCAAAAATGTACGACTCCTAAAATTGCAATAAGGTAAACTGTTAGATGTAGCTGCTTCCAACGCTCACGCAACTTTTGCACCATGTATTGATTAGAAGTAAGTGCTAATGGCACAGTTAATAAGTACGCTAAAGCGCCGACCAACACATAGGGATGCTTGATAATATCTTTAAGAATATCATTCCAATCAAAGCCATAATCAAGCCATAAGTAAATGGTGATATGTAGACTGGCATAAAAAAACATCATTAATCCCAGCATACGCCTAAATTGAAGTGGCCAAACATAACCGAACAGCAGTCTGATTGGGCTTAAGCTTAATGTGAGCAGCAAAATAAATAAAGCCCAAAAGCCAGTTGAACGTTCAACAAACTCGATAGGATTTGCTGACAAACCATCATTGATGCCAAGCCATATTAAGCGCATAAAGGGCACCAAGCAAAGCACAAACAAAACGAACTTAATTCTGCCAATTTGTTTTTTATTGGGTGTGCGCCGCAGAAGTTGTTTAATTTGCATGCCAAAAGACCTGTTATTTAAAAGTATTTACGTAAATCTAAACCTGCATACATCTGTCCTACTTGCTCGGTATATCCGTTAAACATCTGTGTTTTAATGCGGCCAGCAAATAAACCAGCACCAATTCTTTTTTCTGAAGATTGTGTCCAGCGCGGATGCTCCACCTGTGGATTTACATTGGCGTAAAAGCCATATTCTTTAGGCCCTGCTTTCATCCAAGTAGTGATTGGCATTTTTTCAGTAAAACGAATCTTGACGATTGATTTAGCCCCCTTGAAGCCATACTTCCAAGGCACTACTAAGCGCATTGGCGCACCATTCTGATTTGGTAGTTTTTCACCGTATAAACCAACAGCCATTAGTGTCAGTGGATTCATTGCTTCATCCATTCGAAGGCCTTCTGTATACGGCCAGTCTAATATCGGCAAATTAACCCCTGGCATTTGTTGTGTGTCAGCCAGAGATACAAACTCAATATATTTGGCATTAGTATTGGGTTCTGCCCACTTTATTAGCTGCGCAAGGGGAAATCCTACCCATGGAATCACCATAGACCATCCTTCCACACAACGCATACGATAAATACGCTCCTCTAATGGCGCTAGCTTGACTATATCTTCAATGCTAATGGTTTTATTTTTCTTCACTTCACCCTCAATGCTGATTGTCCATGGATGGGGCTTAAACAACTTAGCATTGGTCGCTGGTTCACCTTTACCCGTGCCAAATTCGTAAAAATTATTGTAAGTTGTGACATCCTCGTAAGAGGTTAACTTTTCATCTTTACCGTAAGCTGTTTTAGTAAAGTTTGGTAGTGATAATAAGGACTTGGAAGTCTTGCCAATCGGTGCATTCGAGCGTGTAGCATCTGCTGCAAACAATAGATTGGTTTGTGCGAGCGCCGTGGTGGCAAGCAAGCCAAAACCTGCTTGCTTAATAAAATGTCGCCGATTTTCAAACACCTCTTTTGGTGTGATTTCTGAGGGGAGAATGTCGGTTTTTTGTTGAATAATCATGGGGTACCAATCAGCAAAGTATATATAAACATATTAAAACATCGTGCTTGATGCGTGATCTATCACTTAGCTGTGACCATGCAATTCACAATGAGTTTAATGAACAACACTTAGTCTGATTGCGTTACCTATCCTTACAAAAATAATACCAAGGGCGTGGCTAAATCAAACCCTGCGTTTCTTTCTCAATTTCTTCAGCCAGCCCCTGGTCATTAGTGTTTTTAGCGATGACCTTTGCTTGATTGATGAGTGTTTTTGCTGTTGCTAAGTCACCGTTAGCAGCTTTCACTTGGGCCAATATGCAGTAACCATAAGCTTCGTAATAAGCACCGCCTTGGTCTTTCGCAAATTTAATAATCTTATTAAGTGTTCTTTCTGCATTAGCATAGTTCTTAACAGCGGCATAATAACGGCCTAACTCAATACTTGAGTGCGCATATTGGTCTAATGTGCCTGACTTCTCATGCATTAAAAATGCCTTGATTTGATACTCTAGCGCAGCATCATGCTGATTCAACATGTGATACGCTAACGCAACAGACTCATAACTCTCACCTCGCTCATTATCATTTGCGACAAGCGTATTTGCAGTTAAATACGATTCAAGTGCTGATTGGTAACGCTTAGTAATAAGATGCACATTACCAATGCTTTGGTGCGCAACGCGCTCGAAAGCTTTACTGTTTGTTATTTTGGCTTGTTTCAAGCTTTCTTCGTAGCTCAAAACTGCCTGTTCATATTGATGTGCATCCTTGTAAGCGTGACCAGTCACCAGTGCAACGATTGTTTTATCAAATGCATCTTGAGATTGCTTATCTGCTAATTTAAACGCAGACAAGGCATCTTCTAACTTACCTTGTGCACTGTATACACGACCTTGGCATATCAAAGCTTCCTTATCATTTTTATCTGCACTAAGTGCTTTAGATGCAAACGCCAAAGCTGTGGGTAAATCCATTTGATCGTAAGCTTTGTTGCATGAAAATGCATCGTCACTCGCAGCGTAAACCGTATTAAAAAACAAAGAAGTAAATAATATTGTTAAAGTTTTTTGTAGTTTCATTTTTGACAGATACTCATGGATGATATAGACGTAAATTATAAGAAAGTTGCCCATTGCTGGGACTTATCAGCGGTCGCAAAAAAATGTGGGTTCAGTAACGATGGTTTATTGTTGTAACTAAGTGTTACGGCATGCTCATCTACAATATCACCACCAGCCTCCTGCAAAACGCAATGCGCAGCAGCCGTATCCCATTCGTAAGTTGGGCCTAAGCGCGGATATACGTCGGCCCCGCCCTCCGCTACGAGACAAATTTTTAGAGAGCTGCCTAAACGAATAAGTTCAGGTTTCACTAAAGTTGTAGCTTCTACGCTATGCATAAATTTCTGAAACTTTTCATCTGAATGTGATCGACTGCCTGCTACCGTAATCTGTTGCAGATTCAAGTTTTTTGTATGGATTCTTTGTATCGGTGCTGTACCGATTTTTTTATACGCACCCTGCCCCTTGCTTGCGTAATAAGTTAAGCCTGGCACAGGTGCATACACCACGCCCATAATCGACTGATGTTGGCTAACCAACGCGATATTAACGGTGAACTCACCGTTGCGTTTAAGAAACTCGCGCGTGCCGTCTAAGGGGTCGATTAGCCAGTATTTTTGCCAACTCAAACGTAAGCCAATATCTATTGCATCAGACTCTTCAGATAACACTGGAATATCAGGCGTAAGTTGGTGAAGCCTTGCAACGATAATGTCGTGTGCAGCAATATCAGCTTCAGTAAGTGGTGAGTTATCAGACTTCATCTCAAAACCAAAATCAGTAGAATATATTTGCATAATCGCCTCGCCTGCTTCTTTTGCGATTGCAATCACCTCATCTTGAAATTGATAGCCTTCATTTACCATTTATTATTCGCTTTCAGCTAATACTGCTAATAAATCTGCCTCATCTAGAATCGTAATGCCCAATAATTGTGCTTTCTCGAGCTTGCTCCCAGCGTCTGCACCAGCAACAACAAAGTCTGTTTTTTTTGAAACACTGCCTGCTACTTTACCACCAGCCACTTCTATTAACGCTTTGGCGTCATCACGTGACATGGTTGGTAAAGTACCTGTTAATACAAATGTTTTTCCACTCAGCTTACCTGTTGATTGCTGCCTGCCATCAGTTTCTGGCCAATGCAATCCAGCTACCAATAATGCATCTATGACATCTTTATTATGGTCTTCTGAGAAGAAGTTCTTGATTGACTCAGCAACAATTGGGCCAACATCGTTGACCTCCAATAAGTCTTCAATGGTGGCATCCATCAAAGTTTTTAAGTTGCCAAAATGCTTTGCTAAGTCTTTTGCCGTAGCTTCACCAACGTTGCGCATACCTAAAGCATAAATAAAGCGAGCAAGCGTAGTTTCCTTGCTAGCATTAAGTGCATCTAATATATTTTGGGCTGACTTTTTAGCCATACGTTCGAGATTGCTGAGTGTTGCAATATCAAGTTTATAGATGTCGGCAAGTGTGTGCACTACATTAGCCTCAACCAGTTGATCAACCAGTTTTTCACCCAAACCCTCAATATCCATTGCTCGACGAGAGGCATAATGCGTAATCGCCTGTTTGCGTTGTGCTGGGCAGAACAACCCTCCAGAACAACGCGCAACTGCTTCATCTTCTTGTTTGAGTATATGCGAGCCACATTCAGGACATAGGGTTGGCATTACAAAACGGCGCGCATTAGATGGCCTTCTCTCAAGCACAACGCTCACCACTTCAGGAATAACGTCTCCAGCCCTGCGCACACTGACTGTGTCACCGATTAAAATATCTTTACGGCGAATTTCGTCTTCATTATGTAGCGTTGCATTGGTCACTGTTACGCCGCCTACAAACACTGGCCTCAATCTCGCAACTGGCGTAATTGCACCAGTACGCCCTACCTGCACCGTGATATCCTCAACTTCAGTCAGCGCCTCTTGCGCAGGAAATTTATGCGCAATGGCCCAGCGAGGTGCTCTAGAGACAAAGCCCAGCTCATTCTGTTGATTAAATTGATTAACTTTATAGACGACACCATCAATATCAAAAGGTAATTGCTGACGTAACTGGCCTACTCTTTCGTAGTAGCCACGAAGCCCCTCTACACCATAGACCACATCGCGAACATGACTGACTGGGAAATGTAAGCTAGCCAAGTAGTCCATTGCGGCACGATGACTGGTTAGCGTTGGAACACCCTCCGCCACACCCAAGCCATAAGCAAAAAATGTAAGTGGTCGCGTGGCTGTAATTTTTGCATCCAATTGCCTTAAACTACCGGCAGCAGCATTACGTGGGTTAGCAAATAGTTTTTCACCTTTTGCCAACTGTGTTTGGTTGAGTTTATCAAAGTCACGTTTTAACATAAGTACTTCACCACGGACTTCTAGCAATTGTGGTGGATTAGCTACATTTAAACGCATGGGTATTGCACGCAATGTACGCAGGTTATGCGTCACATCTTCCCCAGTGTATCCATCACCACGCGTAGCACCTTGGGTGAAAATACCATGTTCGTAGGTGAGCGTAATGGCTAAGCCATCAAATTTAGGCTCTACAGCGTATTCAACTTGTGCAACCCCTAATGCATCGCGAATACGCTTATCAAAAGCCTCTAACTCGTTAAACTCAAAAGCATTATTGAGTGACAACATTGCTTGACGATGTGCAATGCTGTTAAAAGCATTAGCAGAAGAGCCGCTGACACGCTGGGTTGGCGAGTCGGAAGTGATTAACCCTGGATTTTGATTCTCTAGTGTTTGTAGTTCACGGTAAACGTTATCGTACTCACTATCAGGAACAGATGGCGCATCTAGACCATAATACTCATAGTCATAACGCGCAATCAACTCACGTAACGCTAAAATGCGCTGTTCAGCGCTACTCAACTTCGAATCCGACATTCAATCTAACCTTGAAACTTATGAAAATAACCTACGTGCACTATCTGACCCAGGTACGATACCTCGCACCAACATCGTGGCGTAAATTACTTTGAGCTGCTGCCGAATTTTTTCGATTTGCATATCACCTAATGGCCTATTGTTATCATCAACCAGCACCGCATTTAAACCAATTTCCATTTGTCTTGCCACTTGTACCATTTGGTTAAATGCCTCAGTGCAATGCATGACATGTGGGATATCTAGCTGAAAAGTCACGGCTTTTACTACGCTTGTCCGTAACATTTCTGGATTAAATAAATAGTTATCCCGATTAAACATGACAAAAGAAACAGACGGTGAAGCTATCGCCTGTGCTGATTGGTCATCAGTGTTTTGATAATATTTGAATGTGCCGTCTGTATCCAGCACCATTCCTTGCGCCTCGCTTAAGCCTCTTAATTTAGTACCAGTAAAAGCACCGTTATCACCATGAACTAAATGAAAACCCATCGTTTTATCTACATCAATACAAAAGGCATCTAATGCTGAAGCAGCCAATAATGGGTCACCATTACTTTGCCACTCAACATGCCCATCAATATCAAGGCCCAGTGTTTCCACAGCCAATTGAAAGCGATTTAATATGCTACGAGTTACAGCCCCTGCTCTATCCGCTAACTGTAAACTACAGGTGATCTTACTTGTGCTTTGGTGCACTATATCAGGCTGTGCTTCCAAAGCTGTTAGCGAAATCCATTCACTTTCATTGACTAATGCATGCAAATGAATTGGCTTATCGTAATCTTCGAAAAACCCACCAATGCTAGCGGTGATGTTTGAAATGCTAGTTTCGTTTGCCAAGTAAATAACAGCTATTAAATCCATTTGTGATTGCAGCATTGGTGGCAAACTTGATCTCATTACATCATTAGCAATACCTGATTTTGATTGATCCGCAGGTTTCGTTTCTGCAGGCATAGTTTCTAAGGAACTGATATGACGAACATTAACGTTCTCTTCTACATGATTGATAGCATCATTGACAACAGGTGCTGCACTTAATGAACTACTAGCTTGGTTACTTGCTTGATTAAAAGCATCATTAAAGATTGCTTTAATTTCCTCATGCTGCGCTGGTTTTGTGTTCGAATTAACCGCACTCTGAATATTGGCATTTGTAGTATTTAATGCTGTATCAACTTGGTCGCCAAAATCATCAGCAGGCAGTTGCGCGTGCTCATGCTCATGTCTTTCTACTAAAGTTGAATACGTCTCATCAATATCATCTAAAACATCTTCTTCAATTTCAACGTGAATCGTATTAAGCGCCACAAATCGATCGTCACCTCGATCTAGATCAAAATGCTCTTTTAAGCGTGCAGTATCAATAGAAAAGTTATCTTCTTCTAAGTCATTATCAAACTCATTGAGAGCATTCGTCTGCGAATCATTATTTAGTAGCGCGTCATTTTGTGGCTTTGAAAAGCCACTTTCTATTTGCTGGTTAAACTTTCGCTCCTGCCACCAATTAAATAAAAGTACGGCAGCAATGATTAAAGCACCAATAATGATTAATATTATTTGCAAATCGTTCATTTACATTAAACTCTCAACTAAATTACAACAGCTTTTAAGATGCCGTTTCAACCATTTTTACAGCTGCTTCCATGTCTACATCCACTATGCGTGAAACACCTGATTCCTGCATAGTAACACCGATTAATTGCTGCGCCATTTCCATCGTAATTTTATTATGACTCACGTATAAAAACTGTGTCCTTTCCGACATTTTTTTTACCATGGCACAGAATCTCTCAGTATTACTATCATCAAGCGGTGCGTCTACCTCATCCATCAAACAAAAAGGCGCAGGATTTAACCTAAATAGCGCAAACACCAATGCCAATGCTGTCAGCGCTTTTTCGCCCCCTGACAACAAGTGAATCGTGCTATTTCTCTTACCAGGAGGTTGTGCAAACACCTGCATTCCTGTGTCAAGAATTTCGTCCCCTAATAACTCTAATCTCGCCTGCCCACCACCAAACAATGTGGTAAACAATTCATTAAAGTGTTTATTTGCCTCATCATAAGTATGTTGCAGACGACTGCGGGTTTCACGGTCAATTTTAAGAATGGCATCTTCTAATGTTTTACTCGCGTCAGTTAAATCGCGGCACTGGCTATCTATATATTGCTTACGTGTTTGCTCTGATGCTAATTCTTCTATTGCAGCCAAGTTTACAGCACCTAAAACCTCAATATCTGCGACTAACTGGGCTTTGTACTTTTCAAGATCACTCACCTTGACCTCTAGGCTAGCATGTTGTTTTAAATGATTATCCAGTACGGCTTCTTCAATATTTAATGACGTAAGCTCAGTTTGACATTGTTCAAAATAGATACGTGCTTGCTGCTCACTTAAACGGCTAGCCTCTAACTTATCTCTCAGCGGGTGTAACTGCTGCTCTAACTGCATCCTTAAACGCTCTTGTTGTTGTAACACAGCCTCACTTTCAATCATGGCATTGCGGGCATTTACCAATACAAACTCTCGCTGGATTTTAGTGGTTAACGCCATCTCCAAGTTAGCTTTCAACGTCTCCATTTTGGTTGCAGTCAACGTAGCTTCAACGTCCTCAATACGTAGCTTTAACGAAAGCTCATCCTCATGTAATAACTCAATTTTAGCGTTTAATTCATTGATATTATTATTAATTAATTTTACATTGAAACTCTTTTCCTGATGCAATCGTTCAGCTGTTTGTAACTGCGAACGTGCTTCATTTAACAGACTTTCCGCAGCCCGCCTCTTTACTTCCATCGTTTGCTTTTCAGACTGGAGCAATACAAGAGTATCCGAAACCTCAGTTAATAGCGCTTGTTTTTGAGCGCATTCAGATTGAAGATTGTTCAACTTTTCCTCAGCTTGTCCGCAATCAGATTGCAACATTTTTTGTCGCTGTATTGCGTTAGCTTGCTGCTGTTTAAGCTGTTGTAAATTTAGATTTAACTGGTGCGCCTGTTGAGTCACCAGCTTCAATTGCTGTTGCTGTGCATGCTGCATCGTGCGTAATTGCTGCAATTTAGTTTCCAGCATTGTTACTTGGTTGTTTTTTAACGACAACCTCTCCTGAGCTGCTGGCAACTCTGCTTCAAGGTTAGTTAAACGAGATTGTCGTTCAAGTACCCCATGCAATAACGATTGCTCACCAAAGTAAGTCACGCTATGTCGAGTATAGGTATCGCCATATTGATTTACTAAACACTCACCATGATTTAGCATGCGTGCTGCCTGCACTATATCCATATCATTATTGTGATGGATATAGACACCAGTAAGCCAATCTTGTAACACAGCTACATAATTAGGCTCCACATACTCGATTAGCGAGAACATCTCAGTGTAAAGATGTGGTGTTTTGACTTGGGTATCAGCATCGGAAGTAACAGCCAACGTCAATGCTAAAGGCGCTCTATTAAGCAAGCTGGCGTTAATGTTTGAGTAATTACATGAGATGGCATTGAGCTTTGCTCCTAAACAGGCCTCAAATGCAGTCTCCCAGCCAGTCTTAATACGAACAGCCTGCCATAGTCGAAGATTTTCATCTAGCTTATCACTGAGCCCAACGCTGCTAAGCCATACACCCAAGGCAGATGCATTATCTACCTGCCGCATGGACTTTTGTAGCTTTGTCAACGAGCTAATTTCAGCTTCTAGCACATGTAATGCTCGCTGATATTGATGTGCTTCATCTCGATTAGCTTTAATTTCGGCATGCAATGCCTGCTCTTGTTTCACTGCACTGGCATTTTTCTGCTCAAGTTCAGTCATTTCCAATTCTAGAGCGCTCAACTGAGATTGCTTTTCAAGCACTAAACTATCAGCAGGGATTTGCAACGAATCATAACTCTGTTGTAAGCGTGTTAACTGTTCGCGAGTTTCCAAAACTGCGCGAGATAAATGCGTCATATTCGCCTGCTCTAAACGCAAACGTTGCTCTGCATTTAGCCATGCTGACTGACTAGCATTAAAAGCTGAAAGTACCGCCTGATATTCGTGTGATTTGAGCGGCACAGCCTCGTTAGCGGATTTCACAGCACTATCAGTATCAAAAAAATCGGCATCAGCTTTGATTAAATCAGCCTGTGCTAATGCACGTGCCTCTTCTACTAAATGATGCTGATGAGTGTTCTTTTCTAGCTGAGCAAGTAATTGTTGCAGTTGCAGTTGCAACCGATCTCTAGCATCGGTGGTATTTTTGACTTGATTCTCAAGATTAGAAACATCTGCATTTGCTTCATAATATGCAGACTGCGCTATATTCACTGCCTCACTAGACGCACTGTGTTGCCGCCTCAATGTTTCCAATGTGCTTTCACTGCTTCGCAACCCTGCCATTTGTGCCTCGAGCTCATTTACGAGCTTTTCAACCATGCGCTGTGATTTTTCCCATTGCGCGCTTGCATCACGCTTTTTCAATAACCAAATTTGTGCTTTGGTAATATTTAAAGCCTCTTGCATTTGATTATATTGTGCAGCAACAACGGCTTGCGATTGTAAACGTAAAATCTGCGAGTCAAGCTCACGCACAATGTCTTCTACACGCAATAGGTTTTCACGGGTATCTCGGAGTCGCTGCTCGGTTTCTTTACGCCGCTCTTTATACTTACTAACCCCAGCAGCCTCCTCAAGAAAAATACGCATTTCTTCAGGACGAGCTTCAACAATACGGTTGATTGTGTTTTGACCAATAATTGCATAAGCACGACCACCTAAGCCTGTACCTAAGAACAAATCGGCCACGTCTCTGCGGCGCACAACGGTATTATTAATATAGTAAGTAGAACCCTTATCTCGCTCGATTACGCGCTTAACTGAAATTTCCGCATATTGGGACCAAGCCCCAGACGCACCGCCAAGGCTGTTATCAAACACCAGTTCGACACTAGCTCTTGAGATAGGCTTTCGGTTGCCAGAGCCGTTAAAAATAACTGCGTCCATCGCATCTGCACGCATCTCTTTTGCTGAAGATTCACCCAGCACCCAGCGCACAGACTCCATCACATTGGATTTACCGCAACCGTTAGGGCCAACCACGCCAACACGCTGCCCATGAATGTGCAATGTTGTCGGATCAACAAAAGATTTAAAACCAGAGAGTTTTAGGTGAGTTAAACGCAAAATGAACTTTTACTAATTAGGTTTGACTTAGAACGTTATAATAACGTTTTTTAAGCTAAAAGCTCTACTATCTATCATGACCGAACACTCACTAGGTGCAAAACCAACCGCACAACCCTCTAAAACATTAGAGACATTTGAAAACCCGAACACGAAACGTGATTTTCATATTCATATGGAAATTCCAGAGTTTACTTGTTTATGTCCAAAAACTGGCCAGCCAGATTTTGCTATTATTTATTTAGATTACATTCCTGATCAACTTTGTGTAGAACTTAAAAGCCTAAAACTTTACATGTGGTCATTCCGCGATGAAGGATGTTTCCATGAAGCTGTCACCAATAGCATTCTTGATGATTTAGTTGAAGCTACCCAACCTAAATTCATGAGAGTAACCGCCAAGTTCTATGTAAGAGGCGGAGTATTTACCAATGTGATCGCTGAACACCGTAAACAAGGCTGGCAGCCTCAACCTCGCGTGGAGTTAACGCAATTTGAAAGCCAATCTAACATTCGAGGTTAATAGCAAAAATTAAGATGCACATCGTCAATCTGGCACATGTATTAATTTTTTGAGATTTTAAGCAAATTAGGATGAAAGTGATTGACAATGCCCGCGCCCATCTTTAATATTGCGCCTCGCTAACACTGCAACGCTTTGAAAGCAAAAGTACGTAGGTTTTGGGGGTATAGCTCAGCTGGGAGAGCGCTTGCATGGCATGCAAGAGGTCAGCGGTTCGATCCCGCTTACCTCCACCAAAATGTGAAAAATCACTTCGATTTATTAGCAAATTGTAGTAAAATGCGGCACTTGTAGTAAAGCGGTAAATTCTTAGGTCCCCATCGTCTAGAGGCCTAGGACACCTCCCTTTCACGGAGGCGACCGGGGTTCGAATCCCCGTGGGGACGCCAATATAGATAGTTTTATTATATCTTAGTGGCAAAAATAAAAATTGCGTGTTAGAAATTTTGCGCACTGTTTTAAATAGTAATATTTCTTAGGTCCCCATCGTCTAGAGGCCTAGGACACCTCCCTTTCACGGAGGCGACCGGGGTTCGAATCCCCGTGGGGACGCCAATATATATAAAGGCTTACAGTAGTATTAAAGTAGGCCTTTTGTGTTTTTAGCGCTTGACAATAAGCTGGTTTTCTACCTTTTTAACTTCTGATATTAGCATTGCAACATCAGTGGCTTTTTGGCTACTTTCCAACGAGTCTGCAATCCCTGTAAGCGTTACTACTCCATCCGTTGTGCTTACATTGATATCTAGACTTTTAATTGTAGATTCAGCAATAAAAGCGGCTTTTATCTTAGCTGTTATCGTAGCATCCTCTACCTCCACCACAGCCTGATCACTAGACTCTCCCATTTTTTCACTCGCCTGGTCTATCTTCTTTTCAGCTTTTTCAACAGCTATATCTATTTCTTTTCCTGCATTTTCTGCTGTATTTGGGTTGTCGCAAGCTGTTAGGCCAGCTAAACAAGCAATCATAAATGCTGATAATTTAATTGATGTTACTTTCATACGTGACTCCTTTGTAAAACATAATGAATGGTGACTACTTCAAGTTAAATTCACATCTTGATAGTTATTAAAGATTGTTTATTACTTTTATAATATGCTATTCCTATCGTCATAAGCTCTTTTAGCAGTTCAAGCTACTACTCTTTAAGCCACTCTAAGATAAATACTAAGTGCATAGTCAATTAGCTACGTAACAAATGTTGGTTTAACCAATTTCATTAGTAACACATAAGATTAAAATGGTGTGTGCGGTATCGCACAGATTGCCTTTACAAACATCTGCGAATATAGAACTCACCTAAAGCATCAAAATTTTAATCAAAACAAACAGGGGTGTGAATATGATTGAGGTGAATCGACTAGTCCTCATCAATACAGCCTATTAATAATGAAAATCACTCTATGCTAAGAGCACGAATGTCTCAAAATAGAGCGAAGAGTTTAAGTACTTAAAACTAAGCAAAATAGTGCGGTGTCATTTTAATAAATAATAAGCTAGGTTAGTTCAACTAATTAGGTCATGATAGGTAACATCTTACCCACCAACATCACATCATTTCGCCGTGAGTTTTAACAACAGCATGCTTTTGTCGATTATAGTAAAGCTTAACTACACGCTAAAACATCAGTCATGAATCATGTATGGCCAACTATAGGCTCGGTCGACTAATCTTGACTAGCTTACCCTTCCTCAATCATCAATAAATTAATACCGTCATCTTAGGCTAGAAATTCAGTTCATAAATGCTGGTCTTACTCTAACACCCTAACAATGGGCACTCCATGGTGTGGAGAAAACGCTGGCTCAGTAAACGCATCAAAGGAAGCGAGATTCGATGATGACCTCACTTGTCACTACTAGCACTAGAAGTTAATTGATAAGACATACTTTTTAAGGATAAATATGTATTGGATATCTGTATTAATGATTGTCAGCTTTTTCCTTGGTGCTCAAAGCTCTTTCGCAGCCGAGTCAGCTACACAGAACACGCGATTGAGAGACAAGTATACGGAGTTATCAAAACAGCTGAATAACAATCAATTTAAACGCCCTCTCCATATGAGCTCTATGGAGTCATCAGATAACTTGAAAGGTGAAATCTTTGCTGTGGTCAGTTATCCATTTGCTACAGTCAACAAAGCACTTACCAACCCTGAGAATTGGTGCGATTTGCTAATACTCCACATTAATGTCAAATATTGTCATGCTGCCAACAAACAAGAAAAGACAGTACTGAGTGTATATATCGGTAAAAAAGATGAACAGCCATTAGCTGACGCGCATCAAGTGGAGTTTAACTATCAAGAGATTAACTCCACACCTAATCACTTTGCCATAGAGCTTAATGCTGAAAAGGGCCCTTTAAGCACAAGTGATTACCGCATCTTAGTAGAAGCCATACCAATCAAAGGTGGACTCACTTTTTTGCATTTCACCTATGCGTATAAGTTTGGTTTAAGAGGTAACTTAGCCATGCAAGGTTATTTGGCAACCATTGGCAGGAATAAAATTGGATTCACCATCATAGGTAAGTCAGCAGACGGGAAGCCTGAGTATATTAAGGGCGTACGTGGTGTCATTGAACGTAATACTATGCGCTACTACCTAGCGATTGATGCTTACCTGGCGGAGTTAAACACACCAGAGCAAGACATTTTGGAGCAACGTTTACTACGCTGGTATAACTCAACTGACCAGTATGCGATCCAACTACAAGAAGTGGAAAAAGAAGACTATCTGGTAATGAAACATAAGGAGTATAAACGTCAGCAGGTAGCTCAATAAGGGAAAAAAAACTTGCTAGAAATTGAAGTCTGTCAAAATAATCGGCTATTACTGGCAAGGTGGAAGTGCAATACTAAACGCATAAGGTCATCAACATGATGACCTTATGCGTTAATAAAAGATACTAATCACCGATATATGGTTTAGTCAAATTAGCTAAGCACACATTTAAGGACAGGCAGTTTAGTTAGGCTAAATCTGTCAGTGAACGTTAAAAAAATGGTTTCAAATGAGTTGCGACTTATCTTTCAATGCGTAAGATAAAAAATCTTTAAATCGCCCCCCATTGACATATCACACTGACCAACTTAACGAAACAAGATAAATTTTAGAATGCGATACATAGCTCAAGCTTAATTGGCTGAAGCTATCGCCCGTGCAGCACACTACGGCAATGGCTGATGCAATCAAAGCAAGAAATTTCTCACTTAATTGAGTCTAGGCATGATGCATAGGATATCAACTTTCATCAACTCTTCTTATCTGTAGCTACAATGTTGCTACTCAGCATCGCCATTGCAGCAATACTGATGTCAGCAACAAGTATTGATTCCAACCCACCCATCTGATTTAGAATAGGTAACGATACCGTCAAACAAAAATCCTCAGTCGCTGTTGATAGGTAAATGTTAGAGATATACGGTTGTAACGCTTTATGCGCTTCGTTGTAATAAGCTTGAAGGCTACGATCAACCCCTGCCCCACCTGCTTTAATCTTGCCGTACATGTTTGGATTAATCCAATTTGGATATCTCTGCATCCCGTTGGAATTAAGCTCAAATACCACCTCAAAGAACGGATAATCAGTGAAACAACCATCCATGCAGTGTGAATCTTCCGAGCGACGATATTTAAGTAAAGATTGCAACGCTTCTAGCGCACGTGCCTGCCAATCGGAATGTACCTCATGTTCTGGCACCACAAGTCTAGGCGTAATATCTTCAACAACAATGATGCTACCTATGTTGGACTTACCAATTTTTTTCAGGTAAGCCGCACGCTCTGCAGCAGCTACACTATTGGACAGCACACCTTGACTACCATTGACGATGGCGATTGAGATGCTGGCAACTGGATGCTCACTACCATCCTCAGTAGTAAAAAAACCACGCTCTAGGTCTGATGTGTCATATAAATGGCTGGCGAGGTCTTGGAAATGGTAGATTACATCCAGCAACTTGTCTTCAAGTTTTGTGTTGATATGATCTAGAATCAACACAAAGTCATCACCACCAATATGACCGACCAACGTCCCTGTAGCGCCAAGAAATTCCTGCCGAACAATTTCTGACAATAGGCGAATCATGGCATCGCCACGTATAAACCCATATCTGTCGTTGTAGGCCTTAAAGTGATCAAGATCAATATAGACTAATACCGTATTGGGATTATTGCGTATGCTGACATCAAGTGATTGCCGTAATGTTGGTCCCGTGGTGAGCTGACTAAGTGGGTGTAGACTGCCAGTGCTCATCTTACGACTGATCAACTGTGCCATAATTTCTAGCGGCTGTAGAATGCCGATGTAGACGCCATCATCGCCCACCATAATCCAGGGCTCGGCATCTCCACGCTCTAGATAGAGTCCTCGTGCTAATAATGATGAAGGAGTGCGACTGGTAATCAATTTTGGCAATGCATCACAATAAGCACCTAATGAACTGCTACGCTGAGTAAATACCTTTCCTCTCTTGAGCAAACCGATAGGCCGCAAATTATCCAACACCACAGCAATTTCAGTATCAGGGTTATCCCGGAAAATTTCTCTCGCCTTTTCAATGGAAGTATTCACCTCTATCGTTAACCCGCGCATCACAAACTCTCCAATCCGGAACTCATCTGGAATATGAGAGCGATGAGCTTCATCCTGCTTAGGTAAAGCCGCTACTGACTGGGTAGGCTTACTTTCTGGTTTTGCAAAATAGTATCCCTGCGCATAAGCAAGCCCAAGATCCAGGCAGAAGTTAATGTCTTCCACGCGTTCTAAGCCTTCTGCCACAACAGTGCAGCCTAGTCTTTGCGCCATTGAGATAATAGCCTCCAACAATACAGTACGCACACGACTGCCTTGTGCTTCATGAACAATCGCTCTATCAATTTTAATATAGTCCGCACGAACAGCAGCCAGTGTACGCAAGCCATTAAAGCCTGACCCCATATCGTCAAGTGCAATACGAAGGCCATGAGCACGAATCTCATCACAACACTCTGATAAAAGCTCTGGGGATACTTTTTCACTTTCAACAATTTCAATCACAATTTCACGCTGCTCAATGCCATATTTGCTCAGTGCTTCCATCATTAAGGTCAGCCAGCGCTTTTTCATAATGGTTTGTGGCAGCACATTAATGAAGATAGGCGTACCTGGTGCAATTAAATTTGCTTTACCAACCAATGCGCTTTGTTGGCAAGCAATATCCAATTCTTCGCTACATTTAAGCTGGCTCGCCAACTTAAATGACTCCTCACCATTCAACAACTCTCCAGAGGGATCCTTGATGCGACACAGGGCCTCATAGGCAAAAATTTTTCCGTTCTGGGTAAAATCAACAATAGGCTGAAAATAAATCTGCACATGCAAACTAATATCATCTAGCAACCATGAATGCAGACGCCTAGTATAAAAAATATTAAATGGGACAATGCCTGCAATCGTCTCTGCTGGATCCGTTGGATTAGCATCTTTTGCGATCATCACGTAGGAGTTTTCAAGGACCTGTTCTGGTAGCTTGTCCGCAAGCTGATTGAGGATATCTGTTAATGATTTCTCATCATCAAAGTCAAAAATAAACACTGACTTTTCTGAATGGTGTATATGAGGTAGATCAATATCGGCAAAATCAAAAGTCTGATTTGAGGTATTCAAATATAATTTCATATGCTGGTTTTTCTTTTCTATGATCAAATAGTCTAAGAATGACCAAGCAATAACTACGCCAACACTAGCAACATAAAAGTCAAAAAAAATTATTCATCTAAGTGAATGGATTATTTAAATAATCCATTCAAAATCGGCAAGACATTTTTTTAATATCTCACCGAATTAATGCATTAACGCACCATTAAATGATGTGGTTAAGACTTTCAGGGCCAAATACTTCTCTGTGAATATTGTTTGGATTTACACCAAGCGCTAACAACGCATCTCGCTGATCATCCATAAATGTTTGTGGTCCACAGATGTAATAGAAACCATCTTTAAACTCATTTGAAATATAATCAGTCAAATCCATACGCCCTTCTCGTTCATCTATATTTTCTTTTTTCGACTCATTCAAAAAGAAAACGGCTTTTAGATGATTCAACACACATTTAGCCTGCTGGACCTCGTCTATATGCGCAATGCTAGCTCTGTTTCTAGCAGCATGTGCAAACAACACTTTACGAGTAGGATTATTAGCAGAAATTTCTTTGATGATTGAAATCATTGGCGTGATACCAACACCAGCTGAGATTAACCCGATGGGTTGCTCATTTAAGATATCAGGAGTGAAGTTTCCACATGGATAACTAACGTCAATCACACTCCCCACTCTCACATGATGATGCAGCCAGTTTGATACGTTACCACGTGGCTTATACTCATCGCCCTTTTCACGTTTTACTGTAATTCTGTATGTATGATGTTGATTAGCGTCAGACAAGCTATATTGCCTAATCTGCCTTAAATTCAAGTCATCTAGATGCACAGCCACACTGATGTATTGTCCAGGTTTGAATTTTGGTAAGGGTGACTGATCGTTCGCTTGTAATGTATAGGTCACCACATCATCTGATTGATGCGTTTTTTCTGATACTTTCAATTTTAGCCACTCATCTGGAAGTTGATTATTATCTTGATATAATCTATTTTCGGCATCAATGAGTGCCTCAGCCAAAAGACCATATGCCTCTTCCCAAGCTGCGAGTAACTCAGGCGTTGCTGCGTCACCCAACACACCTTTAATCGCACCAATTAAGTGATTACCAACAATTGGGTAATGCGCAGGTTTAATACCAACAGAAACATGCTTATGTACGATGCGCTCTATTACCGGTGCAAGTGCTGCGCTATTTTCAATATTTGCAGCATAAGCAAACACTGCTGCGGCTAAAGATTGCTGTTGCGACCCATTTGCCTGATTACCCATATTAAATAGATTTTTTAGTTCCGGATGTGATTCAAACATGTTTTTATAAAACATGGTGGTGATGGCTAAGCCATGCTGCCTTAAGACTGGAACACTTGCATCTATATATGGTTTTGCTTGCACTGATAACATCCCATCTCCTTTAACTTGCATTTTAAATGCAACATTTATGTTCAAAAAAAACACTCGCGTGAGTGTTTGGTAAAACTGATTTACAAATTTAATTAACTATTGATCTCAATACACTTAAACACTATCCCACATAGCGCTGATGTAACTTAATAACCGCTTGTTGAGTTTTATGATCAACAATACTTTGCAAGCTGTACTTATTCATCTCTTCATAAAAGCTATTTAAGCCATGATCTAGTATTTCCTTTAAATTACATTGTCCACTCAAAACGCAAAGCGGCTCAGCGCAATTAATAAGCGAGGTTTTATTCTCAAGCTCACGTAACACATTTCCTAACTTTAATTCGGATGGCAATACCCCAAGTTTCAAACCACCTGCTCTCCCACGCGTTGCAATTACCCAATTTAATTTATTTAATCTAGACACTACTTTAATCAGATGATTTCTAGGGACATCAAACTGTTTTGCAATTTCATTGATCGTCACAGTAGATGGATTAACCTCTTGCGTGAGATACATCAGCACTCTTAAACCTAGATCAGTGAATTTTGTAATTTGCATAATAGTGATAGATTTTATATATGTTGCATATAATATGCAACATATAATTCATTGATGAATATATAAAATTAAATGATGTATGAATCATCTACCACTAGGATAAGATGAACCAAGTGGGTTATCACTTAAAAATTGATTGTATTGTGATGCATATTCAAACACAGTCACTTTAAAAATTATAATTTCTAGATATTGATATGCATCAATTTATATTCTAAGTAACTTCAATAAGATGAGTAGCTAGAAGTCTTAATTCATCAATTTATCCCGTTCATCGATCTTTTGTTTGGATGTTGTAAATTAAAAGGGGAAGAGGAAGCCATGAAAAAGATTCAATTATTCATATTAGGCGTAGCATTATGTTTAGCCAATATAACAAATGCAGCGCAAATCGTAAAAAAATCAGACAATAAAGTCATCGGTAGTGAGGTTGCGACACTGACTGATGCCCCTGAAGTGCCACCACGCATCACAAGAAAGCACGCCACAAAAGTAATTGTTAACTTAGAGGTTAAAGAGCTAGAAGGCAAGTTGGCTGATGGCGTGAGTTACACGTTTTGGACCTTTGGCGGCAAAGTTCCAGGCAAATTTATCCGCATCCGCGAGGGCGATGAGGTTGAGTTCCATCTCAATAACCACCCGGATAACAAAATGCCACACAATATTGATCTGCATGCGGTCACAGGCCCTGGCGGCGGCGCAGCAGCTTCATTGACGGCACCAGGCCATAGCTCGGTATTTTCTTTTAAAGCTCTCAATTCAGGCCTATATGTTTACCATTGTGCAACAGCACCAGTAGCCATGCACGTAGCCAACGGCATGTACGGTCTAATTTTAGTAGAGCCTAAAGAAGGTATGTCTAAAGTTGACCATGAGTTCTATGTGATGCAGGGCGATTTTTACACTCAGGGTAAAAACGGTGAGCAAGGTTTACAAGCTTTCAGCATGACCAAAGCAATCGACGAGAAGCCAGATTATGTAGTTTTCAATGGCTCGGCAGGCTCATTGACCGGTGATAATGCGCTGAAAGCTAAGAAAGGCGACACCGTCAGATTATATGTTGGCGTTGGAGGCCCTAATCTGACTTCATCATTCCACGTCATTGGCGAAATTTTTGATAAAGTTAATCACGAAGGCAGTACTACCAATCCTGACAAAAACGTACAAACCACTATGATTCCTGCTGGTGGCGCGGCTTATATGGAGTTTAAAGTCAATGTACCTGGCACATACATTATGGTGGACCACTCACTAACTAGGGCATTCAACAAAGGTGCGCTAGGTATGCTTAAAGTATCTGGTGATGAGGACAAAACGCTATACTCTGGGAAGATGACAGATGAAGTATATCTACCAGAAGGCACTAGCATGAGAAACACAGTTGCCACACAGTCACAGGCACCTACTGCTAAAACCAAAGCGGACCGTATCAAACTGGGTGAAGGCATTTATAACACGAACTGTGCGGCCTGCCACCAAACCACTGGTGTAGGCGTACCGCAGGCATTTCCTCCTTTAGCTAAAGCTGATTATCTTAAAGGTGCAAAACCAGCCGCAATCAAGGCTGTTACCGGTGGTCTGCAAGGTAAGCTGATTGTCAATGGCAGTGAATACAATGGTGTGATGCCTTCATGGAGCTTAAGTGATGAAGAAGTCGCTAATGTGCTAACTTATATCTACAACAGTTGGGATAATGACGGTGATGAAGTAACCCCTGATGATGTAAAAACACACCGCATCACCCCAGTAAAACATGAAGAGTAATCAACTAACTTTCATATCAATACTGGTACTGTCTAACTGCTTATTCTTGGCAGCGTCAGTATCAGCAGAGGATATGGTGCGGGTTGACGATATGGTACTAGTGCCAAAAGGCGGCTTCACGCCGTTTTTTTTGAAGAAAGATGATACAAATAATAGCTCAGTACTAGCGACATCTCCAGCAACATCTGTAGATGCGTTCTGGCTAGATGCAACTCCGGTCACATACCGCAAGTTTTTGGCGTTTGTAAACAAACATCCAGAATGGCATCAATCGAATATCAAGAAGATATTCACTGATTCACACTATCTAGAACATTGGAAAAATGCGCAAGGTTCAGCCGACTCCGCAGACCTTGATAAACCGGTAGTCAATGTGTCGTGGTTTGCGGCGGTGGCTTATTGTGAAGCGCAGGATAAACGTCTGCCTTCAACCGATGAATGGGAATACACGCTGACCGATAATGACCGCGATACAGACAATCTGCAAAAACAGATTATGGCCTGGTACTCGGTGCCTAATAAAGCATTACCTGTCGTCGGATCTAAACCAGCGAATGGCTTTGGCATCTTAGACATGGCCGGGCTCATATGGGAATGGACTGAAGACTTTAACAGTTACATGGCGCCACCTGACTCAAGAAACTCTGGGGACAAAACTCTGTTTTGCGGAAGTGGCAGTCTAAATGCCAGTAACCTTGGCGACTATGCGGCATTTATGAGGTATTCATACCGTGAAAGTTTAAGAGGTAATTTTACGGGTAAAAATTTAGGGTTCCGCTGTGCAAAGGATACAAAATGAAAAACCATGTAATGAAAAAGCCTTTAAAAATTAATCTACTGCTTTCTCTCTTGTTCACATACACATTACCAGCTATCGCTGAAAATCATGAACATGAGCATCACCATCAAAACAAGCAAGACAGCGTAATTTTCGCCCCAAGTTCGGATTCAGTATTCAATATCACAGACCAGTGGGTTTCAGCGGATGTCAAACCCTTTCAACTTAGTCATCTAAGCGGCAAGCCCACTGTCGTCGCAATGGTTTACACTTCTTGCCAATATGTTTGCCCGCTCACCGTGCAAAACATTAAACGCATAGAGCGTGCGCTGCCCGCTAATCAGGTAGACAAAGTTAACTTTGCTATATTTTCATTTGATTCAGAACGGGATACCCCCGCAAAACTTGCTGAGTTTGCCAAGAAACATTCAATCACATCGTCGTCTTGGGTGTTAGCACAAGGTCATGCGAGCGCAGTTAGAAAGCTGGCTGTCACATTGGGAATCAAATACAAAAAAGTAAAGTCTGGCGATTATGAGCACGATGCCACAATTTCAATTTTAGATAGTCACGGTATTATCAAATATCAGAGTGATGCCATGAATAAAAATATAGACGGTGCAACTGGTGCGCTAAAGACACTTTTACATTAAAGACCATGTCACTTATTTTCAATCAACTAAATACAAAAGAACAAGTTATTTATCAGGCACTACAGTCTGTGATTGATCCAGAAATCGGTGAAAATCTAATAGATCTTGGTTTGATTTACGATATTAACGTCAATAACAGCATCGCTAAGGTAGCGTTCACCATGACCTCTCATGCTTGCCCTATGTCAGAAATTGTCATGGAAAGCATTCATGATGCAGTGAACAACACACTGGATAAAGACACTGCACTGGAGTTAGACCTCGTCTGGGAACCAGCATGGGATCCATCTATGATGTGCGAACAAGCAAAAAATAGACTGGGATGGGATGAATAGAATGGGATTCTATTCATCCCTGTAACAGTAATCGCAATCCTCTGGCTGAAACGCTTATTATGATTAAAAATAACTTGGCTATAAGCTACCGCATCCCAATGTTAGTAGCAGGGCTTATCAGCCTGATATTTGGGATGTATCTAGGTCTGACGCTACTTGGCTTAAATCTTCCATTTCAGTTAGAAACACAGACTCATCTTCATGGGCCGCTGATGGTATGTGGCTTTCTAGGCACTATCATCTGTCTAGAGCGTGCCGTTGCCATTGGTGAGCGATGGGCATATATTGCTCCACTAGCATCAGCGACAGGAGCACTGTTGTTAATTGCAGGGCTAGATGCATCCATAGGCGCTACATTCACCACAATCGCCAGCCTCATACTATGCTCTGCCTCACTTAAGATATATTTCGTGCAACGTGAGTTATTCACCTTTGCATTAATAGTTGCGGCCATTTGCTGGCTAATCGGCTGTATTCTTTGGGTATTAGGATTTAATCTGCCACAGGTCACACCCTGGTGGATGGGATTTCTGATTATTACCATCGTAGGCGAGCGGTTGGAGCTATCCAGATTCATACGCCCTATTCATCGTAGCAAAGTTCTTTTTATATTGGCGTTAATCATGTTTTTAGCAGGTGCTGGTGTTGCATCGCTTAACAACTGGCCAGACGTTCGTCTACTTTCGGCTTCATTGATCGTCATGACAGTATGGCTGATGAGAAACGACATCGTACGATACACCATAAAACAGACGGGTTTAACACGCTATATTGCCATCGCGTTGATTTGCGGTTATGGCTGGCTATTACTAGCCGGCTTCATTGGCCTGTGTTTACCTCAACTTAAGCCAGGGGCAAGTTATGACGCATTTACACATGCAATTTTTCTTGGGTTTGTCTTCTCAATGATATTTGGTCATGCTCCGATAATTTTTCCAGCTATCACCAAAGTAAAAATCCCTTATCACCCCAGCTTATATCTGTCGCTTATTTTGTTGCAAATATCCCTTATGCTGAGATTAAGTGGTGATTTCTTAACCATATTCACCCTACGTAAAGCTGGTGGCGTCATGCATGCCGTGACTATTATTATTTTTATATCAATTCTTGTAATGAGTGTTGTACGTGATAAAAAATAAATCGATGTAACTCATCGCAATTTCATTGCATAATCAAGCTCTCGAATTTTATGAGATATTAAAATGAATAAAAACCTCATCTCACAAACACTTTCAAACTTCTTTATGTTCAAAGAGCTAGCCTCTGAACAAATTGAGACAATCGCCTTACACTCGCAGCTTATCCAATTTCCTAAAGGAACCTCCGTATTCAATCGGGGTGATGCAGCTGTTGGTCTTTATATTTTACTAGATGGTCAACTAAAACTAGGCGTCACCTCGCCACAGGGTAGTGAAAAAATCATCAGCATTGTCACGCCAGGAGAAAGTTTTGGCGAAGCTATTTTGTTCTTGGAGCGGCAGTTTCCTGTGTACGCGCAAGCCACATTAGATTCTGATGTATTACTTGTTCCTAAGAGCCTGATATTTTCTATGTTGGACAATGATCCCCTATTTTCACGCAAGATGCTGGCCGGCTTATCGATTAGAATGCATCAGCTGGTGCAAGATATAGAAATGCTGTCATTGCAGTCATGCACTCAGCGCTTTATCGGCTATCTATTACAAATCAGTGCAGATGCGCCCGATGCCAGCAACATTACACTACCTGCAAGCAAAAGCACCATCGCATCATTGTTGAACCTAACACCAGAAACACTTTCACGCACATTAGCAAAACTTCAGCAACTAGGTTTAATTGCAGTGAACGGTAAAGATGTGATGATTACCGATGTTAAAAAGCTACATAGCTACGAGCTAAGCATTTAGCGCGTCATTTGCGCATATAGTAGCGGCAGTTCTTTAGGTAAGTCTTCAGGATTACGGATCACCACATAGCCGCCGGCGCCGAATAAATGCGGCAGGTAATCACTGGCTTCGGTATCAATTGTCACACAGAATGGCCGCAGCCCCAGTTTTTTAGCCTCCAGTAATGCCACGCGCGTATCTTCGATACCGTAGCGTCCTTCGTACTGGTCAAGGTCATTCGGCTTGCCGTCTGTCAGTATCAATAACAAGCGCTGGCGCTTTTTCTGCTGCACCAATAAACTTGACGCCTGCCGGATAGCAGCGCCCATCCGTGTGTAATAGCCGGGCTTGATTGCTGTAATGCGACCACGCACTAAACCGCTATATTTTTCTTCAAAACCTTTAATGTAATGAAAACGCACATTGCTGCGCTTGAGCGATGAAAAGCCATACAGGGCAAAACTATCGCCGGTTGCAGTCAGCGCTTCTGAAAACAATAACAGGCTATCGCGAATCACATCAATGATACGGGTGTGGTTTGAAACATAAGCATCGGTAGACAGCGACAGATCCGCCAATAGCAGACACGCCAGATCGCGCTCCTGATTGACCTGTGCGCGATAGAGCCCATGCTCCGAAGTTGGCATCGTACTGTTTCTTTCAGAAACCAGCTGCACCCATGCATCCATATCCAGCTCATCACCATCCTGCTGGCCTTTGAGCCAATGCCGTGTTGGCGTGAGTGCCTGAAACTGGCGTCGCAGCTGGTTAGCAGTATTTTTTAAGGATTGCGGCAGCTCGCACGGTTTTGCATCCGCCGCAATCAACTGCTGCAAACTACAATAGTCCGGTTGCATCACCTGTTTTTTCCAGTTCCATTCCGGCAATAAAACACCTTCACCCAGCGGGGTATCATCAGCAGCACCGGACGGCAGGTCAAGATCAAACCTGACATTGGCAGCACTAGTTTTACCATCACTCGCAATCGTAAGATTATCCATATCTTCAGCCGCCAGCTGCGCAGTTTCCGCATCGTCTTCCTCATCCTGCGGACGGTTCACTTTCACGAACTCAGACCATGAAAACAGGCTCTCGGCACGAAACATCATGAGAAAGCCGTTTTTATCTTCTTTCACATCAGTGCGTTGTGCCAGATGTTTACGCCGACTTTTTTTAGTGGCGGCCCTACCAGCTTGCTCAGGAGAACCAGCACCTGTGGCACCAGATACCGCAGCGCTCACAGGTGGGTGCGGATGCGGCCACAGCGGAACTGGCTGGAATGGTCGCGCTGCCAGCGTCATGGCATCCACGGTACCGGGGTGTTGCAAGGCCTGACGGATTGTATTTTCTTGCGCACCTTCATCTGCCGGCAGTTTTTCCGGCGGAATACGCAGCGCTATGACAGCCTCTACCAACCTGTCATAGCGGCTCTGCAAGCCGGGGAAGCGCTCAAGCGTGGCTAAGGTGGCTAACTGGTTTCTGATAATCCATGGCTGACTATTATCTGACGCTACTGCGGCTAAAGCCACCAGCCAAAAATACAGATCGCGGTTCAGTGCCTGCTCTGCAAACAGGTCTATCTGTGACGGCAGGCGCAACACTTCGCCATCACGCCATGACAGCTCTACTTTTTCACCACTACCTGCCACGCGCTGCAGCAAACGCCGGCGCGCACCATGACGTACTGCCGGCGCTGCCGAAATACCCAGCCCCGGGTCACCGCCTAATGCTCTGAAAAATATCGCCGCGGATTTGGCAATATCATCCAGCTTAACGGCAACTGCGGCATGACGCTTCTCTGCCGCACCGGTAATCAGCCGATCCCACAGCTCTCCGACGTATTCTTCCATTAGCGTCCGAAGGTGGCGCTGACCACCTCATTCAAAGCAACGGCTGTTTCTGCATCATCAGTCAGGGTTTCCACCAACGCCGCACGGCAAGCGCGTACCGGATCATAACCATCTTTAATCAAGGTAGCCGCATAGACCAGCAGACGGGTACTGGCGACCTCTTCCAAATCATGGTCACGCAAGGCACGGAATGCGCCGGCGATAGAAACCAGACGCTTGGCTGTCATCGTATCAATGCCGGTTTCACCGATCAGCACTGCTTCCTCCTGCGCAGCAGTCGGGAAATCAAACGTCAGTGACACAAAACGCTGCCGCGTAGAAGGTTTCATACCTTTTAAAAAGTTCTGATAGCCCGGGTTGTAAGAAACTACCAGCATGAAAGACGGCGGCGCCTGCAGCAACTCACCGGTACGGTCAATCGGCAGCATGCGCCTGTCATCTGCCAGCGGGTGCAGCACTACGGTGGTATCTTTACGTGCTTCAACCACTTCATCCAGATAGCAAATGCCGCCTTCACGCACTGCACGTGTCAGCGGGCCATCGTTCCAGATGGTTTCGCCGTCGCCAATCAGATGGCGCCCAACCAAGTCCGCTGCAGTCAAGTCATCATGGCAGGCCACGGTATGCAACGGCAAGTTCAAACGTGCTGCCATATGTGACACAAAACGCGTTTTTCCGCAGCCGGTAGGACCTTTTATCAGCAGTGGCAGGCGATTTTTCCAAGCGCGCTCGAACAATTCGCACTCATCACCGCTAGGTTCATAAAACGGGGTATTACTTGTTTTTGTATCCATATAAATACTTTCAATTCAGCCTGCAAACAGGCGATGCTAGTTCAGGTAAGCAATGGCAATCATGCCGCCAACAATCACAAAATAACCGAGAATAATGCCGCGCCATAACCAGCTGACGTGGCGCAAGCCCATAAAATAATTAGCAATGAGCTGCCCTTTAATCAGGGAAATCAACAGCACACTCAGCATCACGGTTTTTCCGGCGGTCACCTCCTCGCCGATTAAAAATGTACCAATGGTGAGTATCACTAGCGCCAGCCAGATGATTGTAGCAAAACGGTTTAATTGTTTATTCATCGTTAGCGAATAATATAAATGAGAGGGAACAGGATAATCCACAGCAGGTCTACCATGTGCCAGAAGGAGGCACCAGTCTCGACACCAAAATGCTCTTTTGCACTGTAGTCGCCGTTTTTTAATTTGTACACGATACAGGCCAGAATAATCATGCCCATCAGCACATGCATGAGGTGGAAAAAAGTGAGTGTCAGGTAGAACATGTAAAAATCATTGGTCTCGAGTGTAATGCCGGCTGAGAATTTCTCGTTGAATTCCCATAACTTTACCGCTACGAACATGCCACCTAGAAAAATCGTACCGAGTAGCCAATGTGCAGATTGCCTCGAATTGCCGGATTTGATCGCAGACACTGCACGCACCACAAAATAACTGCTGGTAATCAAAATAATCGTATTGAGCGTGCCCATGGCACGGCTCAAGGTCAGTTGTGATTCATTAAACACTTCAATCTGGTTGGATCGTGCAAAGGCGTACACGATAAACATCACGCCAAACACTAGCATCTCTGCCAGAATAAATATCCAGATGGCAAAGTCACCTGGTAGATCTTCTGTTTCATTCACCAACATTGTCTTTGTATTCATTAAATTACCTAAAATGCCAGCTTCATCACAAGATTCATCAATTGAAACAAAAGAAGGAGGCAAGCCTCCTTCTTTTGCTTTGCATGCACTATTACAAGAAATTAACTCGCTTTAGTTTCGCCTTTTATAAAGAAGCTAGTGATGTAAACAATCAAACCAATCAAAAACACCACGCCAGAAACCTCGCGCATCCAGTAGAAGATTGCAACAGAATCTTGAGTCGCCATAAAGCTCATTGGCGTGGTTGAGATACGTTGTAACCAAGTTTGTAGTACACCGGCCGCGGTCAGGAACAATGTAATAAATACCATTGCTACTGTCATCAGCCAGAATGACCACATCTCAACCACTTGCGCTTTATTACTATTGGCAGCACGCCCACGCAGTATAGGCATTGCGTATGAAATAATCGTCAGCACCACCATAGCATAAGCACCATAGAACGCCATATGTCCGTGCGCTGCAGTTAGTTGCGTACCATGTGTGTAGTAGTTAACCGGTGCTAATGTATGCATAAAGCCCCATACCCCAGCGCCTAAGAATGCCATCACGCCAGTGCCTAATGCCCACAATGTCGCAGCCTTGTTAGGATGCTCACGGCGGCGTTTATTCACCATATTGAAAGCAAAGATAGTCAACATAAAGAACGGTATGGGCTCCAGTGCAGAGAATACACTACCCCAGACTTGCCAGTAAGCGGGCGCACCTATCCAGTAGTAATGGTGACCAGTACCGATAATGCCGGTAATTAATGTCATGGTAATAATAACGTACAACCATTTTTCAACGACTTCACGGTCAACACCAGTTACTTTAATCAAAACAAAAGCAAGGATTGCACCTAAAATCAACTCCCAAACACCCTCAACCCATAGATGCACTACCCACCACCAGTAATACTTATCTTTAACCAGATTGTGCGGGTTATAGAACGAGAACAGGAAAAACACAGCCAAACCTACAAGACCAAGCACCAACACTAAACTAATGGCTGTTTTACGGCCTTTCAACATGGTCATGACTACGTTGAAAATAAATGACAGCACGACAACAACGATACCAACCTTAGTTGGTAAAGGCTGTTCTAAGAACTCACGCCCCATGGTTGCTAGCAAATCATTACCGGTGAACTTTGCTAGGGACGCATATGGTACCAATAGGTAGCCAAGCACAGTTGCAACACCTGCGGCCAGGAAAACCCAGAACGTGATGATGGCCAGCTTGGGGCTGAACAGTTCAGTCTCGGATTCTTCCGGTATCAGATAATACGTTGCGCCCATGAAGCCAAACAGTAGCCACACGATCAACAAATTGGTATGCACCATACGTGCTACATTAAATGGAATTTCAGGGAATAAGAAATCCCCCATGACATACTGCAAGCCCATAATCAGGCCAAATATAATCTGGCCAACAAACAGTGCAATTGCGGCGATAAAGTAAGGCTTCGCCACAGCCTGAGATTGATATTGCATAATAACTCCTGGTAATTGTGACGGTTAACCTTCGATGTTAGGCGGCCAGTTGTTGGTGTTAATCTCTGAAGTGTATTTCAAGAACTCCACCAGATCATTCAACTCTTGCTCGGTAAAATTGAATTGCGGCATTTGTCTTCTGCCAGGTACTCCAGTAGGCTGCGACTTAATCCATGCTTTAATAAAATCTGGGCCGCGGCGTTTATATACATTACCTAACTCCGGTGCGAAATAAGCCCCCTCACCCAGCAAAGTATGGCAACCGATACAGTTATTGGTCTCCCACAGCTTTTTGCCATGAATCACCGAAGCTGTTAGGTTTTGACTATTATCTCGTTTAGGCAGCTTCTGATTGGTATCAAAAGTCAGCGCAAGAAAAAGCAGGAAAAAGAACAGTGACCCGCCGAAGAATATATTACGCGCCATGGATTTAGTAAATCTCGTAGCCATTGCGACCTCCCCATTAATGTTAACGACCTGCAGAATGTACAGTATCGTAGATACCATCTCCTTGACGTGGGTCAATTTTAAAAATTGACCCAGTCATAAAACCATGTTCAATCATGCATTAATCAAACTACTGGCTAGTGTTGTTCAATGGTAACGTTGACTATTGATTTATAAGTAGTTTGAACATAGAGGTTTAAGAGTTTCATGTAGAACCATAACAATAAAAAGCAAAAAACTCATTCAGCAATGCATAAATGCATATATGTTGACTATTGAATCAATTATTCAAATGGGACAAAGTTTAAACATGATATTACTTGCTGAGGGAGTAGAAACTAGCGCAAAGCAAGATGCCACCATGATTCAGTCAGGTTGTACGCGTTTTCAAGGATATTTATTGAGCAAGCCAAAACCAATCGATGAAAAAGATGACTAACGGCAGAAGATTAACTAATTTTTTTTAAATGCACATCAAGAAATATCTATTCATCACATTGACCAATGTTTCATGTACACTTAGATAAAAATAAATGAATTGGCACTTAATCACTTAAATGCAAGTTAAAATTAAACCAACCAATTTAATCACATACAAAGTTATCCTGTGGTTGCTCACCGGCTCTATTCTGCTAACCGGTTTTTACATCACACATAAGCTATGGTCTAACGCACAGCAAGACAACATAGCAAAACTACACGCAGCTCTGGAAGATTCGGCAGACGTCACTGTTAGCAATTTACGTGCTCGATTCAATGCTATTCTGGTCATTATGCGTGGTGTTAAAGGCTTCATTGACGCATCTGATGCGATAGAACCAGATGAATTTCATACTTATATAAAATCCCTTAACTTAGGTGATAAATTTGGCGTTAGAGGCATTGCACTTGTAGAGTTGATTGATGATGTCGACAAAAAAAGCCATATCAGCCATATCAGTAAAAGAGACCTTTCTGATTTTCAGATAAAACCAGCAGGCAAAAGAACTCTTTATGCCCCAATAACGTTAATCGAACCCTTAGATGAACCGAATATTCGTGCACTAGGATTAGATGTACTTACTTTACCGACTGCACTCACAGCGCTTGAGCAAGCAAGAGATACCAACGAAGCACGCATTTCTTCACGTTTAACGCTTGCACAAGATTTAGACAAGAAAGATCAGCATGCTTTTGTCATGTATCTGCCGATCTATAAAAAAAATACATTAGTCAATAGCCTAGAAGCCAGACGTAACGCCATTATTGGCTGGGTTGATGTACCCTTCCGCATGACAGACCTGATGAATGGGTTTAAAGGCGAAATAGATAATGATGTGGCAATAAAAATCCACCAAGGGCTTGAGGCAACTGCTGATTCTTTTTTATACAGTTCTTCACATACACAATTTTCAGAACAAAGTGTTTCAACAAAAAGAGTCATAGAAATAGGCAGTAGCAAATGGAGCCTATTCTTCCGCACAACCCCAGCATTTGAAGCCAAAACACTTCCTTATGGCAAACCAATGCTTGTTGGTCTACTTGGCTCCACACTGACAATCTTATCAGCATTTTTAGCATGGTTTCTATTCAGCAGTCGCCAACGTGCTGAAAATCGCTATCAAAAACTTTTTGACCAAGCAACTGATGGTGTTTTAGTTTTAAATTATCAGCATCGTTTCATTTCAGCCAATTTGGCGGCCATGAACATGCTGGGGTACCAACGTAAATCGCTATTATCGATGAGACTAAAAGATATATTAGTCAGCAACATTACAGATCGATCAGAGTTTATTACTCAATTAATGTCTGACAAATCAATCAAAGATGAATGGCAATGCCTACGCAATGATGGCTCTCAGTTCATTGCCGAAGTGAGTTGCCGTAAGCTAGACAACAACTACTATTTTGCTATTTTCAGGGACCTCACTGAAAGAAAGAAAGCGGAATATCGCATCAGTCATCTCACCCAACTTTACCAAGCATTAAGTGAGGTAAATCAGGCTATTGTACGTATGGGTGATGACAATGACTTATTTTCAGTTGTTTGCCGATGTTCTGTGAATTTTGGCGGTATGAAAATGGCATGGGTAGGACAACTTGATGAAGATAGTCAACAAATTTTGCCTGTAGCAGTTTATGGAGACGGTATTGATTATGTTGATGGTTTAGTAGTATCAGCAGACGCAAGGCTACCTGAAGGCCTAGGACCCACTGGCAGAGCCCTAAGGGATAATCAGACAATCATTATCAACGATTTCTCAACTGACCCCATTACATCATTATGGCATGACAAGGCGAAAGCATTTGGGTGGGGCTCATCTGTTTCCATCCCCATTCAGCGCGATAAAAAACCCTTTGCTGTACTCAATGTGTACCACGAAAAAACTAATGCTTTTGATGAAGAAGCCATTGCATTACTCCTAGAAATGTCAGGAGATATCAGCTTTGCGCTAGATAATTTCGACAGAGAGTCAAAAAAACAAAAGCTTGCTTCAGCACTGGATCACGCACACAAACATATTAGTCAAATCATCAATCTCAGCCCTGCCGTTATTTACACACTAAAAGCCAATAAAAACGATGGATTTACCATTGATTTCATTAGTGAAAACGTCTACAAGATGACAGGTTACCCAAAAGAGGATTGGGTTGAGCACGACTTTTGGATCAACCATATTGATGCGGAAGACCTAGCAAAGGTAGTAGCAGCACAAGAGACCTTGTTCGAAACTGGCACATTAAACCATCATTATCGCTTTAATCATGCTAACGGTAATCGCATATGGATTGAAGATCAGGTCATGTTGATTCGTGATGATCACGGCAAGCCAGTGGAGATTATAGGTGCATGGCTTGATATTACAGAACGACTAGATGCTGAAGAAAAGTTACGCATTAACGCTAAAGTATTCGAATCCAGCCGTGAAGGTATTCTGATTACCAATGAAAAAAATGAAATTATCTCAGTCAATAGAGCCTTTACTACGATTACAGGTCATGAGCCTGATGATGTGATTGGAAAAACACCCAACATTATTATTTCAGGAAATATCACACCAGCCTTTAGCGACGCGATGTGGGAAAACATCAGCAGATTTGGCTATTGGCAAGGTGAAATTGCAAGCCGTAGAAAAAATGGCGAGCTATACCCTCAGTGGCTTTCTATTAGTACAATTAAAGGCTTGAATGGAAAAGTTTCTCAACATATCTGTATTATCACAGACATTTCAGAGCGCAAAATAGCTGAAGAACGCATACAGTTCTTAAGTAACTTTGACCCACTGACTAACCTGCCTAACCGAACGCTACTGAATGATAGAACGACGCTTGCCCTCGCCTCCGCTAAGCGGACAAAAAGTACCGCTGCATTAATGTACCTTGATCTTGACCGTTTCAAATTCATTAATGAGTCTTTAGGTCCAACTGCTGGTGACCGAGTGCTAAAAGAACTCGCAGAGCGTTTAGTCGCCAGCCTTTATCCAGAAGATACCGTATGTCGCCAAGGTGGTGATGAGTTTATTATTTTACTGCCCAATACCGACGCTGAAGGTGCTGCACATGTGGCTAAAAAACTACTAGATGTCATTGCACAACCTTTCAACTTTAATGGGCAGCGAATCGTTTTAACAACTAGCATTGGTATAGCAGCCTATCCGCAAGATGGTCTTAACTTTGAGCAGTTGGCACAGTCTGCAGATGCTGCATTTTACCGCGCAAAACATGAGGGGCGTAATAATTTCCAATTTTTTGCTCGCCAAATGCATGAACAAGCCAACGATGTTCTGCAACTCGAAAATGAACTACGCAACGCCATAGAGCATGAACAGTTTTTGTTACATTACCAACCACAATATGACAGTAAAACATCAAAAATTGTTGGTTTAGAAGCACTCATTCGCTGGCAACATCCAGAAAAAGGATTGGTTTCACCTGCCTTATTTATTCCAATTGCTGAAGAAAGTGGTCTCATTACCGAAATTGGTGATTGGGTCTTACGTACAGCGGTTCAGCAAATCGCCACTTGGCAAAGTGCCGGCTTAAAAGCTGTGCCTGTTGCCGTTAACTTATCTGTGGTTCAGTTCCATCAAGACACCCTCTATGGGAGTGTTTGCCAGATTCTAAGAGACACCAAAGTTGACCCCAATATGCTGGAGCTAGAACTCACTGAAGGCATTGCCATGGAAGACTCTGAACGCACACTGAATGTGTTGAACCAGTTAAATACACTAGGCGTCAGACTCTCTATCGATGACTTCGGCACCGGCTACTCTTCACTTAGTTATTTAAAGAAATTTAAGATTGATAAACTAAAAATTGATCAATCTTTTGTAAGAGGCTTAGGCAGTCATCCTCAAGATGCAGCAATTATCACCGCCATTATCAGCATGGCAAAAAGCTTGGGATTTAAAACCATTGCAGAAGGTGTTGAAACACTAGAACAATTAAACTTTTTAATTCAACATGAATGTGATGAAATTCAAGGATACTATTTCAGCAAACCACTTCCTAGCAACGAGGTTGCTAATCTACTGACTCATTAAACTCTACTGATTCATTAAACCAACGCCTTATTAGCACTATTAACAAACAGCACATGAACTTTGATTTAATTTTAACTTTTTTAGCACTTGGTGCTTTTGTTGGTTTAGCAGCAGGTCTACTGGGTATTGGCGGTGGTGGGGTATTAGTACCGATGCTGACAGCAATATTCTTAAGCCAAAACATCGCAGCCGACCAAGTCGTGCATTTAGCATTAGGTACATCAATGGCTTGTATTATGGTGACTTCACTCTCTAGCTTACGAGCTCACCATGCAAATGGTGCTGTGGTTTGGCCGCTAGTCAAGCTAATGGTCTTAGGGGTTGTTCTTGGTACCTTCTCAGCAACGTTTATTGCTTCAATGATCAGTTCAAAAGCGCTAGCCATATTCTTTGCATGCTTTATGGCTTACGTGGCGATTCAAATGTTCTTTAACTCAACATCAAAAAGCCTCCAGAACAATCAGCCCAGCACTCATCATGAGATTAACCGAGTTGAGCTCATGTTAGCGTCAATCGGAATAGGCTCAATTTCTGCCATCGTTTCCATCGGTGGTGGCTCAATTACCGTACCCTATTTAACTTGGCGCAAGATTGACATTAGAAAAGCGATCGGTACTTCTGCAGCGATTGGCTTTCCATTATCAGTTGCCGGCAGTCTTGGCTATTTATTAAGCGGCTGGTCACATACTCCACCAACTCCTTACACCTATGGATTTATTAACTTACCCGCTGTATTGGTCATTTCAATCACCAGCTTTTTGGCCGCACCGCTTGGGGCAAATCTTACGCAAAAGCTCCCTGTTGGTACACTTAAAAAGATATTCGCAATACTACTCGCGCTATTAAGTCTAAAAATGCTTTGGAACCTGCAATTATTGCCTTGCTGCAACTTTTAACGTCAATCTAAGCGCATGTTTTGGCATATAATCTAATTCTTACATAATCGCTTTTTCTAACGTTTTCATGCGCAATCACTTTGATGTCATTATTATTGGTGCGGGGCCTAGCGGCTTATCAGCAGCCGCACGTGCATCTGAGCAAAAGCTTTCTTATCTGGTCTTAGAGGCTGCAGAAGCTGCTGCTAATACCATTCGTAACTATCAACGCCGCAAACTGGTGATGGCGGAGCCTCGCGGCTTACCGTTAAGAAGCCCTCTACCCTTTGCTGCCTCACTCCGTGAATCTGTATTAGATGCTTGGGAAAGCTTGATTGAAAAATATCAAATTAATATACGATACCAAGCAAAAGTGGTTGCAATCTCGCGTAAGGGTGGTTCAGATAGTAAAACTGAGCCTTTAAAAGTAGAGTTAAGTGATGGTGACGCGTTCACTGCAGATAACGTGATATTAGCCATTGGCGTGCAAGGTAATTTGCGTAAACTAGAAATTCCTGGCGGTGACTTACCTCAAATCCAGTACCAATTAGATGATCCAGAAGCTTACCAAAATGAAACCATCGTAGTCATTGGTGGTGGTGATACTGGTGTTGAAAATGCGCTGGCTCTCACTGGCCGTAATCAGGTCATTGTGTTAAACCGTGCCGAAGACTTTAGTAATTGTAAGGAAAGCAACCTTACTCAATTAACAGAAGCGAGACAAAGAGGCGCCCTAGACTGGTTGTTAGAAACACGTCCACAGTCTATTGAGCAAAACAGTAAAGGTGAGTTTCCAATCACATTGTTCGCTGATACCCCCAAAGGGGTTGAACGCATTCCATGCCATCGGATTATTGCACGTCTAGGTGCACTACCTTCTAGGCCTTTACTTGAAAGCTTCGGCGTAGCTTTTCCTACCGCAGACTTAGCTGCCCTGCCAGTGCTTTCATCCCGCTACGAATCTAACGTACCTGGCTTATATATTATTGGTGCACTTGCTGGTTACCCACTAATAAAACAAGGGATTAACCAAGGTTACGAAGTCATTGAGCATATTCTTGGTAACCCAGTTGAAGCCGCTGATACAGCATTACTAAGAGAAAAGTTTGCAACTTTTTGTTCTGACCGTGGCATTGAAGACGTACTTGATAAGATTCAGCGTAGCGTTCCATTGTTACGCCTGCTCAACTCGCTACAACTGAGAGAGTTAATTCTAGAAAGTAATATTTTACTACCAGCACCAGGCGACACCATCTTTGAACGTAATGACTATAGCACTTCGTTCTTTTTTGTGATCGAAGGTGAATTGGAAATGCTCATTGATGAAGATGACATTCCTGATGACACCTTCAAAAGTGGCGAGTTCTTTGGTGAAATGGGCTTATTATCGGGTCGCCGCAGAATTGCAACAGTAAGAGCTAAAACACATTGTGCGCTGATTGAAACACCACGTCGTGTCATATTAAAACTCATTAATTCAGTGCAAGCCATGCGCAGAACACTGGATGAAGTCGCCATTAAACGGATTGTACATGCATGCATTGGCCTCACTTTAAGTGAAGATGACCTCAATGACCTAGCATCACATGCTGTTATTAAGCAATATGCTGCTGGTGAAGAGCTGTTTCATGAAGGCGACGAAGCGGATGGTCTTTACTTAATCAGGCGTGGCTCTGTCACGGTTTCACGCATGATGACAGGTCGAGAGGTTGTTCTATTTTATGTGGCCGCAGGTAATTACGTTGGTGAAATGTCTTTAATTTCTGGCGAACCCCGCTACGCCACAGTACGCGCAGCAATTGCGACTGAAGCTATTTTAATTGATGTGGCACGGATGCAAGGTATCATTGCGCGCAACCCTGAAGTTCGCGCATCACTAGATGCTCGTTATTTACAACATTTACAAGAACAAGAAAAAAGACAGCAATCAGAAACCTCATCAGAAGGCGGTAGCAGTTTTTCCAGTCAAACCACTCAATCCAGCCTAATTTCCTTTTTAATACAACAAGGTGTAGGTGAAGCTACTGACGTTTTACTGATTGACGAGTCGTTATGTGTACGCTGTAACCATTGCGAACAAGCTTGTGCTGATACGCATGGCGGCGCTACACGGCTAGATCGCGATACTGGCCCCATATATGCCAACATTCGTGTACCTACGTCTTGCCGCCACTGTGAACACCCTCATTGCATGAAGGACTGCCCACCGGATGCCATCCATCGAGCACCGCATGGCGAAGTCTACATTGATGACAGTTGCATTGGCTGTGGTAATTGCCAACAAAACTGCCCATACGATGTGATTCAAATGGCAGTGATTCAGGATCAACCAGAACAAAGTTTATGGCAAATGCTTCTCGGTATTCAACCTAAACAAGTGGCATCGACTAACAATACAAAAGTTGCCGTCAAATGTGACATGTGTAAAGACATTGCCGATGGTCCAGTATGTGTTCGCGCTTGTCCAGTTGGTGCGGCTTTGCGGGTCAATCCTGAAGAACTTTTAGGCTATGCAAGCAATAATGCCGCGAATAGTGCTGATGAACACAATCTACTCGGAATAGATGATGCTTAAAGGGAATATTTAATGCAACAAAGCAATATGTTCGACTATAAAAACTATCGCTATTTCAAAATAGCGGTTGTGATTATTTTAATTGCATTCGCTGCTTTTTTGTTTTTTGAGCCTGCTGTGGGTCATTATGGTGGTAGCTGGCTTGGTTATACACTAGGCACAATATCAGCACTCATGGTGCTCTGGATGACTTGGTATGGCATCAGAAAACGTCGCTATCGTGGCACAGGCGCAACGCAAGGTTGGTTATCCGCCCATATTTACTTAGGCACAGCACTTACAGTTTTTGTCACATTACATAGCGGCTTTCATTTTGGGCTTAACATTCACACCCTAGCCTATGCTTTATTGTTGATTGTCGTCATCAGTGGATTTTTTGGTAATTACACCTACATGATTTATCCACGTAAAATGACAGAAAACATGGGGGAAGATAGCCTGGATGGTCTTTTATTAAGAATTGCTGAGGCAGACAAACTGGCTCGCAAAATTGCTCTACTCATGCCAGATGAGATCAACAATACTGTGTTACGCGCATGCCGTGAAACTTCGATTGGCTTAAGCTTAATTGACCAATTAAGTGGCTTTCAACCTAACTGTCCTTCAGCAAAAGCAGTGCAAGAGCTCACCGTACTTGGTCAAAACTTGGCCGTGGATCAACGCAAAGTGTATCGTGAGCTATATTCAATTATGGTGCGCCGAGAGTCTTTAGTTAAACGCGCTCGACAAGACCTGATGTACCGTGCAAGACTTGGCATCTGGCTATACTTACATGTGCCGTTTACCGTGGGCTTATTAGTAGCAATGCTGGCACATATTGTTGCCGTATTTGTTTATTGGTAATGGCAAACTTAATTATTTATGTGTGAATAAAGCCAACACGCAGCATCTAATGCATTTGAAATAAAAACAACAATGCCAAATAAAGCACAAGCAAAAGCAGATGAATAGAACTTTTTATGATTAATTGTTTGTTAATAAAAATCACGAATAACTCACGCGGACTTCCTGTTCGCAACTACCGCACACTCAACGCCACAGAATTAATGATTGGCCGCAGTGCAGAGTGCAATATTCATTTGGCTGACCCTCGTATTGCGATGCATCATGCAGTCATTAAAGAGTTAGAAGACGGCCATCTCTACGTTGTTAGTATAAACGGCGAAATTGAAGTCGATGGTGCAATGTTGCAAAACATTAAGCTGATTCCTGGCAAGCAAATCATGATTGGCCCCTATCAGCTCAATGTCGAGCCTGCTCCGCCCGATGTCAACCTATCCGTTTCACTGACGCTAGTGAATCCACTTTCTGATGACTATCAAGATCTTAAAGCGCGCACACATGAACCACTGCCAAACGCCTTTAAGTTTAAATGGCGTTTATCAATGTGGCTAATTGCCTTTATCTCACTTGTGTTTTTGGTGTTGCCATTAGCCCAAAATCTAATTCCGCAACTACAGTCATCAATGTCAGAGCTACCTTTTGGTTTCGACCGTGTGTGGAGCTCTGGCCGAATGTCCACGGCTCACCGCCATTTCGGCTCTCAATGTTTCAACTGTCATCAAGCGCCACTAAAAAAAGTATCAGACAAAGCCTGTGTGAACTGCCATCAAGATACAGCACCTCACATTGCTGATCCAGAACTACAAAAACGATCATTAAAAGCCGCACACCGTTTTATTGGCAGTATGCGCTGTGCAGAGTGCCATCAAGAACACAAGGCTCCGCACCCACTTGCCCGTCAAGATAACAATATGTGCATTAAATGTCACGGCGCAATTAGAACGATAGATCCAGAAACAAAGCTTCCCAATATCCGTGATTTTGAGAAAAAACACCCAGATTTTGAGTTAAGTTTTAAAACTGGACCTGGGCCTAAAGATATAGAGCGTATTCCTCAATCAAACCAATCCAAACTGATTGAAAAATCAGGTTTAAAATTCCCACATGATCAACATATTGGTAAAGTACAAGGGCCTAATGGCATTTGGGATGTGCGCGAGCTTGCATGCACTAGCTGCCACCAAGCTGAAGGAAAAGAAATGCGTTTTAAAGCGCTTTCTTACAAAAACAACTGTAGCACTTGCCATACAAGCGAACTTCAAATTGGTGCTAAAGATAATAAACTCACCTTACCGCATGGTGAAGAGCAAAACATGTTCAATGCTTTAAAGCTTTACGCGCCTAAAGAATTTGATCGTTACTCAGACCAGCTAAAAAATAATGGTTGCGCATATTGCCACGAAGTACAGCCAGCAAAAACCGGAGATAAATTACCTTGGAGTGTAATGCCATTGCGCCTAAACAATGATTGGCTGGCTAAGGCTCAATTTAACCATGCAGCACACCGTACACAGCAATGTACTTCATGCCATAAGGTAGAAGCTTCGAAAAGCAGTGCTGATGTTGCAATCCCTAATCGACAATCATGTTTATTATGTCACTCTGGCAACACACCAAAGCATAAACGCATTGCAAGCAGTTGTATGTCTTGCCATACCTTCCATAATGCACATCAAGGCTATGATCTAATTACTGGTGCAAAAGTAGAGACTAAAGATGTAGATATATTAAGCACATTACCAACGGTTACTGAGAAAAAGTAATTGTAAATATTTAATAAAATTCAAACATATCACCCTGAAACAATATGACCGTTAAAAAAGTAGATGTACTCTTAGTAGGCAGTGGCGTGATGAGCACCACATTAGCAACCCTGTTAAATGAACTCGATCATTCAATGAGTATGATGATGGTAGAACGCCTACCCTCTATTGCCTCAGAAAGTACAGATGCTTGGAACAACGCAGGCACTGGGCATGCAGGCTACTGTGAATTAAATTACACGCCTGTCGATCATGCTGGTAACGTCAATATTAGTCGTGCCTTAGCAATCAATGCTTCTTTTGAAGTATCCTTGCAGTTATGGTCCAGCTTAGTCGAAAAAAAATCACTGCCAGCGCCTACAAAATTTATCAATCAAACACCACACCTGAGTTTTGTATGGGGCGAAGATAATGTTGAGTTCTTACGTCAACGCTATCACTTACTAAAAGCACACCCATTGTTCAAAGACATGGAGTTCTCTGATGATGTCACGCAACTAACACAGTGGATGCCACTCATCATGGCACAGCGAGATACTAATGAAAAAGTAGCAGCAACGCGTGTCAGTTATGGCACTGACATTGATTTTGGCTCACTCACACGTGAGCTGATTAAACATTTAACTCACTCCGAAAACTTCACGTTAAATGTAAGCACTGAAGTCACTAGCCTGAAGCAGTTGGACAATGGTCACTGGCGAGTCAATATCAAAGACCTTAACACTAAAAAACACACTAAAGTTGAAGCTAAATTTGTTTTCTTAGGTGCAGGTGGCGGCGCACTTAAATTACTTCAAAAATCAGGTATTCCAGAAAGCCAAGGTTATGGTGGTTTTCCTGTCAGTGGTCAATGGTTGGTATGCAACAATCCTGAGGTCGTTAAACAGCACAACAGTAAAGTCTACGGTAAAGCTGCGATTGGCGCACCACCGATGTCCGTCCCTCACTTAGATACGCGTATTATCAACGGTAAACCAGCACTATTATTTGGACCATATGCAGGATTTACTACCAAATTTCTTAAAAAAGGTTCATATCTAGACTTATTTAAGTCCGTTAAACCAAGCAATCTAAAGTCTTTATTAGGTGCAGGTCGCCACAATATGGATTTAACTCGCTACCTAATTGGTGAGGCATTACAAAAACATGCTACTCGCGTCACGACGCTACGAGAATTTTACCCTCAGGCAACTGATGCTGACTGGCATTTAGAAAGTGCTGGAAAACGAGTACAAATCATTAAACAGTGCGATGAAAAAGGCGGAAAACTAGAATTCGGAACAGAAATCGTTGCTGCAAAAGATGGCAGCATTGCCGCATTACTGGGAGCATCCCCTGGCGCATCAGTTTCGGTACAAGCAATGATCAACGTTATTGAGCGTTGCTTTTCGAATCAAATTAAAACCGAACAATGGCACCGCAGAATCAAGTCACTCATCCCTAGTTATGGAGAGTCACTTGTGGATGATAGCCAGTTACTAGAACAAGTAAGAAGCCGAACCTTACAAGTATTGAATCTAAGATAATTTGAAAACGAACCGATGGAAATATGATTGTAAAATCACTGCGACACTGTATGACGACAATGCTCGCAGGACCTAACCATCGTTTCCAGCTTTATATAACGATGAAAAACATAGTGCCGCAACTAATAAAGAGCATTAGCAATCCTCTTTATCGGTTAGCACGTAAAACCTCGTCCTTCAGGGCGAGGATGTAAGCGTAACGGCGAAGACGTTTAGGTTGAATAAAGCAAAAATTTGACAACCAAACATTCCATGCTAACTTGTAATGATGAAACGCCTGCAAGCCTACCAATTTGAACTCATGCCAAATGGTGAACAATCCCGCGCCATGCGTCAATATGCTGGCTGTTGTCGTGTGGTCTATAACAAGGCTTTGGTATGGCAGAACGAACAATATCAGGCTGACAATACTTTCAAGTTTGGTTATACCAAAATTGCTAATCTATTGCCTCTTTGGAAAAGTGAACTAGCTTGGCTAAAAGACGCACCTAGTCAAGCCCTGCAACAAACTCTCAAGAACCTTGAAACTAGTTTCAGAAACTTCTTTGCCAGACGCGCTGACTTTCCCAAGTTCAAGAAGAAAGGCGTAAGCGACAGTTTTCGATTCCCGCAAGGCTTCAAGATTGAGCAGCACAACAACCGTCTCTTTCTACCCAAGCTAGGCTGGATACGTTACCGCAACAGCCGTGAAATGTTGGGCGTAGCGAAAAACATCACCGTTTCACAAAAATGCGGTAAGTGGTATGCGTCCATACAAACCGAACGAGAAGTAGCACAACCAGAACACGCCGCAACCAGTATCGTTGGTGTGGACGTAGGCATCGCCCGCTTTGCCACACTCAGCAATGGACAAGTGTTTGAGTCCGTGAATAGCTTCAAACAAAAACAAACAAGGTTGGCGCGGTATCAACGTGCGTTAAGCCGCAAAGTTAAATTCAGTAGTCATTGGAAAAAGCAGAAAGGCAAAATCACCCGGCTCCACAGCACCATTGCAAATATCAGAAAAGACTACCTGCACAAAACGACATCTACCATCAGCCAAAACCACGCCATGATAGTGATAGAAGATTTGCAGATTAGTCATATGAGCAAGAGTGCCAAAGGCACGATTGAAACTAAAGGACGGAACGTTAAGCAGAAATCAGGTTTGAATCGTTCCATCCTAGACCAAGGCTGGTTTGAATTCAGGCGGCAGCTTGAATACAAGCAAGCATGGGCAGGCGGTCAGGTGTTAGCTGTGAATCCGCGCAACACCAGCCGCACCTGCCCGTGTTGTAAACACGTCGCCAAAGAAAACCGCCAAACACAAGCCAAGTTTGAATGTGTGGCATGCGGCTATGCAGAAAATGCCGATTTGGTCGGTGCAATCAATATATTAGCGGCAGGACATGCCGTCTTAGCGTGTGGAGTGACGGTGCAACAAGACCGAACAGTGAAGCATGAACCCGCCGAAGGTATCCGCAAGTCATCGCGTGAGCCCGTAGGAATCCCCGCTCTTTAGGGCGGGGAGGATGTCAATAATCAACCTGGCTATACTGTTAAACTTCTTTGACGCCTTACTTCATATAAGCAAATACCACTCGCCACACTCACGTTCAAACTCTCTACAGAGCCAAACATGGGAATCGTCATCAGCGCATCACAAGTTTCAGCCGTCAAACGACGCATTCCATCTCCCTCTGCACCTAAAACAATCGCAATTGGGCCACTAAGCTTTGTGTTTAACAATGTACTTGGCGCATCCATCGTCGTACCGACTACAAAGACACCAGCCTCTTTTAGTTCGCGAATCGTTCTAGCTAAGTTTGTCACAGCAATAAACGGTACTGTTTCTGCCGCACCGCAAGCTACTTTACGCACTGTGGCATTAAGTCCTGCTGCCCTATCTTTAGGTGCAATCACCGCATGCACACCCATTGCATCTGCGACACGTAAACAAGCACCTAGATTATGTGGATCTTCTACGCCATCTAAAATTAAAAAGAATGCTGGTTCAGTTAAGTCTGACTCTAAAATATCATGAATATCTTTGTACGGAATAGGTGTATCCACCACGCGCGCAATCACACCTTGGTGGCGACCGTTCATACCAGCCATACCATCTAAACGGCTACGCTCAACCTGCATAGTCCGCACACCGGATACTTCTGCCATATTAAGCAAATCTTTCATACGCGCATCAACACGGTCACGGTCAATTAAAATCTCTTGCACGCTAGCGCTGTGCTGGCGTAAACGGCTTAATACTGCATGAAAGCCAAATAAAATACGGGCGTCACTCATTTTTTTACCTTACGTTTTGTGGTTACTTTACCTGTGGTTGCTTTACTGACCACTTTTTTGGATTTACTGGTTTTAGTCTTATTTTTTGATTTAGGTGCGGCTTTAGATCCATTCGCTGGTTTATCACCAAAGCTAGCATGAGACCCACGTTTTGGCTTTTTACCAAACGGCTCACCAAATTTCACATTATCTGCTTTTGTGCTTTGCGCACCTACCCCTTCGAATTTAGGGGTGGATTTTACAGCAGTTTGATCTTTAGCACTTGATTTATTAGCACCAAACGCCTTTACTGAGCTTACATTAGGTTCTGCACCTAACTCATTGCTTTTATTTGCTAAAGTAAAGTCAATTTTGGTTGTTTCTAGATCAACACGTACTAATTTAACGGTTAATCGATCACCAAGACGGTAACGTACTCCGGTGCGCTCACCAGCCATTTCATGGCGCGCCTTGTCATAAATGAAGTAATCATTGCCTAACTCAGTCACGTGTAATAAACCTTCAACATACACACCATCTAATGCCACAAACAAACCAAAACTAGTCACGCCGGCGACAGTACCTTCAAATACTTCGCCAATTTTATCCTGCATATAAAAACATTTCAGCCAATTGGTCACATCACGTGTCGCATCGTCTGCACGTCGCTCAGTCATCGAGCACTGCTCACCTAAGCTATTCCAATCCCCTGCCTTGTATCGCTCACCATTGAGTACCGCTTTAATGGCACGATGAATCAACAAATCAGGATAACGACGGATCGGCGAAGTAAAGTGCGCATAAGCCTCATAAGCTAAACCAAAGTGACCAACATTATCTGGACTATATACAGCTTGCTGCATTGAGCGTAACAGCACAGTTTGTAAAAGTTGAGCATCTGGACGGTCTTTAATACGCGCTAGCAACTTACCATAGTCTTTAGCATGTGGTGAATCACCACCACCCACACCAAAGCCAAACTCGCCCATAAATGTGCGTAAAAGCTCTAATTTTTCAGGGGTTGGACCTTCGTGTATACGATATAACGCTGGATGCTCATGTTTCTTAAGAAACTCAGCAGCACACACGTTTGCTGCTAGCATGCACTCTTCAATCAGCTTATGGGCTTCATTACGCGTACTTGGCTCAATGCGCTCAATTTTACCTTGATCATTAAAGATCATAATGGTTTCAGAGGACTCAAACTCAATCGCACCACGCTTTTCACGCTGCGTTTGTGATAGCTGATACACACTGTATAAATGTTGCAAATGGGGTACTAACCAAGCATATTCTTTGGCTAGCTCTCCTTCTGGGTTTTGCAATATTTCAAATACTTGGTTGTAAGTCATGCGTGCTTTTGAACGCATGACAGACGGGTAGAATTTATACTGTTTTACAATACCAGCCCCATCCAACTGCATATCACAGATCATACAAAGTCGCTCTACATCAGGATTAAGTGAACATAATCCATTCGATAGCGCCTCTGGTAACATAGGAATCACACGACGAGGGAAGTAAACAGAGTTACCACGCTCTAGCGCACCTTTATCTAATGCGTCATGTGGCTTCACATAGAAGCTCACATCGGCAATCGCCACTACTAAACGCCAACCTTTACCTTGTGGCTCAGCGTAAACCGCATCATCAAAGTCACGCGCTGTTTCGCCATCAATGGTAATTAATGGCATTTCACGACAGTCAACACGACCTTTGTAATCCTCAGGTTGCACTAGCTTAGGATAAGACTCAGCCAACTTTACTGCTTCAGCGGTAAACTGGTGTGGTAGATTATGCTTACGCAAAGCAATTTCAATTTCCATTCCACTATCAGCGTAGTTACCTAAAATCTCAACCACTTTACCCATCGGCTGCGCATGAGACGAAGGCTGCTCAGTGAGTTCCACCATCACTACTTGGCCTGGCTTAGCTTGCATATCTAAATGATATGGAATCAAAATATCTAGATTAATGCGCTTATCTTCTGCAGCCACAATGGTCACACCAGCTGTGCGAATAACGCGACCAACCAAGCGCTGTGTTCTACGCTCCAGCACTTCTACAATCTTACCTTCAGGACGGCCTCTTCTATCTAATCCACTCATGCGCACCATAGCACGGTCACCGTGCATCACTTGCGACATCTCTTTGGGACTCAAAAACAAGTCCTCACTCTTTGTTTTATCATCTGGAATCAAAAAGCCGAAACCGTCAGGATGACCTTGGATAACACCTGCGATTAAATCAAGCTTATCTGCAATACAAAGCGCACCTTTTCTGTTTTTAATAACCTGACCTTCTCGCTCCATGGCGTTAAGGCGCTTATTAAAAACCTCTCGCTCACTATCACTAATATCTAGGAGCAAATACAGTTGCTCAATACTTAATGGCACACCCTGATCACTCATCGTAGTCAGAATTAGTTCACGGCTTGGTAATGGGGTTTCATATCGGCTTGCCTCACGCGCTGCATGAGGGTCATTACTTCTTTTACTTTTGTGAGTATTTTTATGGTTTGTCATTGACAAAGCTTACCTTTAATATAAAATTCAACGCCTTGATTTGCTGAGCTTTATTGTAGCAAATGCCCAGATGGCGGAATTGGTAGACGCGCTAGTTTCAGGTACTAGTATCGAAAGATGTGGAGGTTCGAGTCCTCTTCCGGGCACCATCATGTTTATCCGGCTACAAAGCAAATGTCGATTATGCAATCAGATGATTGCATTCAAACCACATTGTAACGCTAACAATGGCGATTAGGTGTGTGATCTCAATACACAATATCAATATAATCTATAAAGTCGCAAAAAGATTAAATCAATTTCGCTTGGATTGTGCTCTTTTAACTAAAAACTGAATGCTCTGCCTGTGGTAATTGTAGTTGCTTCAGTTTTACTGATGGTACATTTGCTAACAAAGCAACTGCTTGAGCTCTGCGCCCAATATTAAGTTTCTGAAAAATTCTCTTAAGGTGACTTTTGACTGTGTTTTGGCTAATACTTAATATCATACCAATTTCTTGATTAGTTTTGCCCGCTTTAATCCAGCTAATTACTTCTATCTCGCGTTCACTTAATACTGACAAACTTAGCGCACTGTCAACAGTGTCAATCACATCTGACTGTAATGGTTTAATTTTTCTTAGCACATGGTCTATATGCGGCATGATGAAATCCATCATTTGCTTTTTCATTTCCAAGGCATGCTCTTTGCTGAAAAATATGTACAAACACTCATCGCCACTTCGTTCGTCTGTCATTCCATAAACAAGCAATGAGTTAATCTCAATTAGTTGCTCAGGGAATATTGCCTTCACTCTTTGGCACATTTCAGTGTGTTGTAATTCATCAACCACAAAACAAGGGTTGCGACAGGCTACCCACATTTCATATAAGTCATTTAAAAAGTGGCTTGTCTTATCTGAGGTGCTAATGATTAAAGAGGTTGTAAGGCCTTTTAAATTTGAGGCGGCATCATATTTTAATTGACCATCCTGCTGCTGCCTAAGATCACCCCAGACGGCTAGCAGCATATCGTGCGGAATTAACTCAGCAACACTATTTTGTAACCATACAAAATAATCTAAATGCGTTTTAATTTGGTACGACCGCTCGATAATAGCGCTCGCTGTATTCAAATATTGATTTGTAGATTCTTTTTTCATCTCTATGCACCTAATCCATGAACACTCTTGCTCATGTCTTAATACGTGCAAATTAGATGCCAAATATAAGTTATATATAAATCAATAGGTTAGAATGAAAATATAACAAAATGTAGGAGAAATTGTTATAGCGCCAACTGTAGTGTCAGAATTACGACATATTCTGAATAGTAAACCACTACATCATTTTAGAACGCATGTGTTTAAAATGTGACACTAAGCTTGTAAAGCATAAATTGCAGGTAAATTTCGCCACCACCCATAAACATCCATACCATAGCCAAAAACATACTCATTCGGCACTTCAAGACCAACGAAATCTGCTTTTATTGGTTTATCGTGACTCAGTTTCTTTTCTATCAGTACTGCCGTCAGTACCTTGACTGCACCCAATGACAGACACTTTTCTTGAATCTCTTTTAACGTAATACCTTCATCAAGAATATCATCCAGCAACAGCACAGTACGGCCAGTCAAATCTGATTTTGGCAATGCTTTCCACTCTAGCGTTTTTCCTATGGTCTTATTCTGATACCTACTAGCATGCACATAATCAAGTTCTAGAGGGAAGTGCAGCTGGGTCAGCAACTGTCCGGAGAAAACGACACCACCACCCATGACACAGATCACAACAGGTGATGTGGTTTCTAATGTGTTAGTAATTTCAGTGGCCATCTTTGAAATTGCACTAACCACCACTTCTGCTTGGTGAATGATATAGGATTGCTCAAGGAGCTTTTGTGGGGACGAAGTGTTCAATTATTACCAATCCATTAAGTAAATCATGAAAAAAAGAAAAACTGATACCTTACTATGCTCATATACCAACATAGCAACATGCCTTCATATCAATCAGAGTGCTACGTCTAACGACCCACACAAGCCTTGAGCTTACAATACTCTAAACCGGTTAGTGTAATGTTATATGTTGCTGCGAAATGCTCTGAGCATGACCATCAGTTACGTTTAGGATTTGTGGGCTATACTCCTCCACCCAGCTAGATAGTTCTAACTTCATTTGGGTCTCGTGAGTTCCATGCAAACCTTCTATCCATAATAAAAGACTGTTTACCCAGCTAATATCTGCAGTTCTGGCCTGCGCAATGCGTAACTTTTCATGTGGTGTTGGCATGGTATGTTCATCATCTGCAAGTAACTCTTCATAAAGCTTTTCTCCAGGACGCAATCCAACGTACTCAATTTTAATTTCATCTGTACTAAAACCAGACAATCGAACCATGTCAGCTGCCAAATCAGCAATCTTTACAGGTTCCCCCATATCGAGCACAAAAATCTCGCCACCCTTGCCCATCAACCCCGCTTGCATCACTAACTGCGCAGCCTCTGGAATCGACATAAAGTAGCGTGTAATTTCAGGATGGGTAATCGTAATGGGGCCGCCTTTAGCAATTTGTTCGCGGAATTTCGGAATCACGCTACCACTGCTACCCAGCACGTTACCAAAACGTACAATCACGAAACGTGTACCATTATCGCTCTGCAAGCCTTGACACACCATTTCTGCCAAACGCTTACTTGCACCCATCACATTAGTTGGGTTCACCGCTTTATCTGTAGAAATTAATACAAACTTGCTCACGCCATTACTCTTACAAGCCTGTGCTAGCGTGTGGGTACCAATCACATTGTTAGAGAGCGCTTCCCACACATTACCGTTTTCCATCATCGGCACATGTTTGTAGGCTGCAGCATGAAACACCACAGATGGCTGATACTGCGCCAATATGTGATTAATCCGTACTTTATTTTTTACATCACAAGTAAAATAGACTAGTTTGGTTTCTAAATTCATCCCAGTTAACTCTTGCTCTAGTTGATAAAGAGAAAACTCAGAAATATCTAAACAAATCAAAGTGTCAGGGTGATATTTAACAATCTGCCGACACAGCTCAGAACCAATAGAGCCACCTGCCCCACTCACAAGTACGGTCTGATGATCAATCAACATTTGCAAACCAGAGCTATCAAGCTTCACGGCATCACGCCCTAGCAAATCCTCCACATCTACCTTACGAATTTGGGAAACACTCACCTTACCACTCATCAAATCGTCAATCGCCGGCACAGTCATCACTTCAAGATTTAGCTGAGTCGCAAGATCAATTGCTTGCTTACGCTTTTGGTGATGTGCAGATGGCATAGCAACAATCACATAAGTAACACTTAGTCGATTTGATATTATCTCTAACTGATTAATTGCCCCTAATATCTTAACGCCAAAAATCTCACGTCCATGCATAGAAACATCATCATCCACCAACCCCACAACTCGCCACTGAGCACTTAGTGCTAAGTCTTTTACCAATGCAACTGCAGCTTCCCCAGCGCCCAGTATAATCACAGGATTACCTTGCTTGAGCGTCACTCCATATAGTTGATGGTCTTTCCAAGCCCGATAAACAAATCGACTACCTCCCATCATCATTAGCAGCAAAATGGGATCTAGAATCAGCACGGATCTAGGAATAACTATCCCAGACTGCAACATAAATAACACCAAAGTTGCTAACGCGGTAGCAGATATCACTGCAAACATAATTCGCTTTAAATCATTAACACTCGCAAAACGCCAAACACCTCTATATAACCCAAAAAATACAAACAAACAGGCTTGTAGTGGAACCACTAGAATCAATGACTGTAGCATTTGATCCATATGCTCAGTAGAAAGTGAGAAATTAAAGCGCAATAGGTATGCAAAGCACCATGCTAAAGAAGCTACAACGATATCGTGTAGCAAAGCAACTGATGTTATTAAATTTATTTGGTTAATTTTCCGCATTATTATTTTGTATCTATTAAACTCTTTATTCTTGAAAGAACCACATTCATTTTACTAACAATAACAGTCATCTCTTGATCAGTAATCGTGTGATGCACTAAAAAACAAAGCGCTTGGTCAGTGTAGTAGCTTGCATTTGGCAAGCGTTGCTCTGGGGCCAACCCCTGCTCTTCAAATAATTTTTCTTTGTATATTTCTGAGCATGCTCCAGAGAAGCATGGTACTCCGTCTTCTTCCATCTGGCTTATAACAAAATCTCTTAATGACTTATTGTTAAACACAAGCTGATTAAACCCAGACTTTATTTTAATGTAAACCCGATAATATGCATTTAAATTACCTTCAACATCATCAAACGCTGGTACATCTAGAAATTTAAACTGACTTAAAACGCTAATCAGAACATTCGCATGATGATTTCGTTTTGATATCCAATCAGGCAACTTTGCAAGTTGCTTTAAACCAATAGCAGCCTGAAACTCTGTCATTCTGAAATTTGAGCCGGCACTTTCGGTTAACCATCTAAACCCCGCTGGGTGATCTTTCTGAAACACAGCATCGTAGCTGCGTCCAATGTCTTTATACGCCCATGCACTTTTGTAGGCATCTGTGTCCTCTAATAGGAGCATGCCACCTTCGCCACCTGTGGAAATTATCTTATCCTGACAGAAACTGAATATTGATGCATGTCCCCATGCACCAACCGGCTTGCCAGCAACAACAGCACCATGCGCTTGCGCGCAATCTTCAATCACCTTCAAATGATGTTGATTAGCAAGCGCCATAATTGCCACCATATCGCAAGGACGTCCGCCAATATGTACCGGAATAATCGCTTTTGTTTTATCGGTAATTAATGACGCTATGGATTCAACAGATATATTCCCACTATCAAAATCTACGTCGGCAAAAACCGGAGTTGCGCCAACGAGTAACACACAACTGGCAGAAGCTACATAACTCCGGCTGGTAACAATCACTTCATCACCGGCTTTTATATCCAACACTCGCAAGGCAAGCTCTAAAGCCACGGTGCCGTTTGAAAGTGCAATACCATGCTTTTTACCCACGGATTTTGCATATTCAACTTCAAACAACTTACCTAACTCACCGGTCCAATAGTTAACTCTTCCAGAGATTAAAGTCTGTGTCGCTGCGGCTACTTCGTCAGCCTCGTAAAATGGCCATGGTGATAATAAAGGGTGGTTTAACACGTAAATTCAACTCTTATAATTTATTTAAAATTCTTGCAGGATTACCGACAACGGTTGTACGAGCAGAAACACTTTTGGTCACTACAGCACCTGCACCTACGATAGCATAATCGCCAATCTCCAACCCGGGCAATACAACGGCACCGGACCCAATTAGCACACCTTTCCCTACCCTTACTCCACCACCCAAGACAGCATGGGGCGCAATATGTACAAAATCTGCGACCAGACAATCATGATCAACCACAGCTGCATGATTAATAATACAGTGGGAGCCTACAGAAGCATCTGGAGCCACAATAGATAGCGCTGCTAAAAAAGTACCCTGGCGAATTTCAGATGTCTTGGCCACTACGGCTGCAGGATGGATTACACTAAAAAAACCAAACTTATCCAGAGAATTAGCCAAATGTTCTCTTGTTTTGCAATTACCTATCGCAAAATGTAGACTAACGCCGACCTTATCAGGAATATCGGACGTACTGTAAATCTGCAAACCCGAGTTCACTCCAGCTGCCCTATCATCAACAAAACCTGAGCAATCCATCATGGCGCCTTGCATTGCATCCAATACAACTTTACCATGACCGCCAGCACCATAAATATATCGGTTCATCTATGTGTTGTTTCCTGTAAATCGTGACATAGTCGCCTCACCTTCAGCACTAATACCTTCACTTAAAAAAACCTTCTTAACAGTCAGTAGCAGTATTTTAACATCAAGCCAAAAGGACTGATGATCAACGTACCACACGTCTAATTTAAACTTATCTTCCCAACTAATAGCATTACGTCCATTTACCTGAGCCAGTCCTGTCACACCAGGACGTACTTGATGCCGTCTAGCTTGCTCAACTGAATATAAAGGCAAATACTCCATCAATAGCGGTCTTGGGCCAACTAAACTCAAATCACCTTTGAGCACATTAAATAACTGAGGGAGCTCATCTAAACTATATTTTCTTAAGAAATTACCAAGTGAAGTCATCCTATATTCATCAGCAAGCAACTGATTACTGTTATCTCTAGTGGATAACATAGTTCTAAATTTATAGATATAAAATGGCTTTGCATTTAAGCCAGGACGTTGCTGTACAAATAAAACCGGCTTACCCATTCTAATTAATACCAATACATAAGTGGCAGCGATCAAAGGCCACAAAATTAGCAAACAGGAAAATGCAACAATAAAGTCAAACAAACGCTTCAAGATAACTCCTGATAATATCTCAACCAAGCCTCACTCAACTTTTGGCTTGAAAAATACTCACATACTCTTTTATGTGCTGCCACACCCAAATCAATCCGCAATTGTTTATTTATCAAAGTATTTTCCAAACACAACTCAATCGCTGCAATATTTCTAGCATCAAACAGCAATCCAGTCTCACCATCTACCACAGCGTCATTAATACCATAAATTCTTGAACCAATTGTAGGGATACCTACTGCGGCCGCCTCAACAATCACGTTGCCAAAGCCTTCACGATAACTTGGTAAGCAAAGTACATCCGATGCTGCCATATATTCTTCTGGCACTGGTGTGAAGTCAACAAAGTTCACTTGTTTTTCTATACCACTAATAATTCCCCGTATTTCAACAAGTAGATTTTCTTCATCCACACCTACTATTAGCAGTCTGGCATTTTTATGTTTACGCGCAACATTTGCAAAAGCCACAGCCAAATCCAAAATGCCTTTATCGCGATTTAATCTACCAATAAACAAAAAAACAACATCATTATCGCTGATTGAACAAGCTTCTCTTATACGCGCCCTAGCGCTATCATTAATTTTGAATTTACTCAAATCAACGCCAGATATAGAACCTTTAAGCAGCACATTAGATTTTTCTGACCTAACCACTCCCTCGTTCAATAAAAATTGACGCTGAGAAGGGCTATCTACCAAAATATGAGTGCTAAAACTGACGATTAGCTTATCAAAACCTTTGAGTATCATCCTTGCTAGGCCAGTTTTTGTAGCCCAAACTTGACCGGTGAAGGTGTGTATTCTGACATTAACTCCTGTAATCAATGCTGCCAACATTGCAAGCAATCCAGCCTTAGGTGTTACTGAGTGAACAATATTAAAATCATACTGATTAAACAACCTTATTAATTGCCAAAGTGCTATCAAATCTCTCCATAAAGATATTTTTCTTTTTATTCCAACGGGGATAACTGTGATGAACGACTCCAGGCCACGCAAGTTATCACCTTCATTAATGTCTAATGCGACATAAATATCATAATACTCGCTCAGTCGCTCAATTGGTTGCCTCAAGAAAGCATTAATTGTCATGTGAGACGACACAACAAAGCAGATTTTTTGTTTCAATTAAATACCTTTAACTTATCATAAGTTATGAGTCATAGATTTTTCTGTTTGAAGTAAATGCCTAAAATTTATTGCTAATATATGAGTTTACATCCTGTCTACTTTTGGACCTAACTTATAAACTCTCACCAACTCTTTTAAACCATCTTCAATCGAGGTTACTTTATTAAAACCCAACTCCGATTCAATCTTATCTTGAGAGTATATAGTGGTATTAATAAGAGCATCGACTCTAGTTCTAGTAAGTGGAAATTTTGGAATATTGCCCAACGTATTACTTATAAAACTAGCAATTAATTTAGGCACTCTCATTTTAGGTGCACTGCGATTCAATTCTGTAACAATTGCATTAACAAAGGTTTCTATAGAGCAATTACAAGAAACATTAAAAACTTTATTTTTGGCAAGTTCATTAAATCCACACTCAATCAATGCACTTGCTACATTATTCACATGCGTATAATTTACTACAGCACCAGGCTTGCCTATGTAAAAGAATAATCCTCTATCAATAACAGAAACCATATTAAATAAAGATTGATTTGGCATATTGCCACCAAAAACATTTGATGGCCTTAAAATACAACTGGTAATAAGGCCCTTATTAGTAGCATCAGTAATAAGCTTGTCAGCAATCGTTTTAGTAACCTCATATGTACCAAGTGGAGCAAGTGGGGTATCTTCTGTAACTATTTGAACCTTATCTTGTGATGAATGAATACGCCCATATGCCCCTACACTACTTAATTGAACCCAATGAATCTTCTTACCTGTTATAACTGTGCTTTTAGAAACTGCAACCAATAAGCGCTTTGTAGCCTCAACATGTAGACTATACATCGCTAATTCGTTATGAATTTCTCCAGCACAATTAAAAAATACGTCACAACCCGATACAAAGCTATCCAAAGAAAAATCTAACGAACTAAGATCTCCAAATATAACTTCAACGCCTTTAGGAAAGGTACTATTTACATTACGGGTTAAAACCCTGACTGAGCATCCCCTATCAATTAACATATTCAGTAAAGCCCGACCAATAAAACCATTGGCACCTGTGACACAAATATTAATAGCCTGCATCGAAAAAACTTTCTTCACAATCTAACGGTTTAATATTTAAAGGAATAATAAATAGTTACTAGAACTAACAAATGACTCTAACACTTATAAAAAGTTAGAATAAAAGCAACGTTATCCTCAAGCCGAAAGTAAATTATTATGAATTAGAAAAGAGTCTAATCGCGAAAACTGCTCTTTCCGCGTAAGTCCATCACTTGCCTCTTTAGGCAAGATCAGAGCATCTTTTTTTCCGTTGATCTTAAGCTCAATCCACTTCTCTAGTTGATTAGCAATTACCTCAGGATCATTACTAACCATACCAGCTTTCCGCTCTTTAATAAGCTCAGCAGCTACGCCATTCTCTGCGCCAATCGATAAAATAGGATGGCGTGCACCAAAGTACTCGAATAATTTACCGGTATATACTCCACGTTCACTTTCATGATTCCAAAGTAACAGTAATAAAATATCGCTTTCCACCTGAATCTGTAACGATTGTTGATATGAAACAGGGTCTGATATTGACACCATACTTTCAACATTGCATTTCACTATCATTTCTTTTAAGTCTGATAAATATCGACCGTAAAAATGTATATGCACGCGATCAGAATTTTTTAATAATTTTAGGGCAAGAAATAGAGGAGATGGATCACGTTTTCCAGAATAGATCATTCCCGTATACACTATATTTAGTTTATTTTTTGAGAAAATACTATTTGTTGAATCAAAAATGTTTTCTTGATCAAATCCATTTAATATACTTGCCACTGGTAGCCCAGTCTTAATGCGCAAGATCTCAGCTAAATGGTCGGAAACGGTAACAACAGCAGATGCTGTTTTCAACACACGAGTTTCAATCTTCCTCTCAAACCTCTTTCGCCATTCGGGAAATTGATAATAAGGGTTATCTGTCCATAAATCTCTAAACTCAGCCACCCAAGGCACATTAAACTTAGCGGCTAATTCTTTAGCGACCAATAATGAAGTAAGAGGATGTGCGCTTGCGTAAATCAAGTCTGGAGCCCAGCCACCTCGAATCAACTCCCCTCCTGCTTTTACGGCAAGCGGATACCAACCGATTTGCCCATCTGGAAAATTTAACAATGTTTTATAGAGTCTGCCTAAACGATTTAGAATTGAACTGCCACTAGAAAAACCTTGCTTAGATACCTTTGCTCTTCCCCCTAGAACTACTTCAGGTAACGCGTTAACATTTACCCATTTTGTATAAATAGTTCTAGAAACTGGAAAAGTTGTAACTAGTGAAGGTGAAAAAGGCTGATCATTAGCAGAGATAACTCTAACATCGTAACCTTTACTTAACCAATACTCAGCTAACTTCCCTGTACGTACAGCGCCAATATTATTATATGGAGGAAAAAAGTATGAGATTAATAATATTTTCATATTTATATATTGACTTGAGTGCAAACTGAGCTAGGAAATTACTTTGTTAAAGAAGCAGATATAAGCGCACCTGCATCTGCATTCCCATAGAGACTTTTAGTCGAAATAATACTGCTTTGCATTTTAGTTACAGCCAAATAAATCAACTCTTTATCAGCTCCAACTAGGACGTTTGCACCACATTCAGTTAACTCGACCCATTCCGTTTCATTTCTTGTGGTAATACATGGCTTACCAAAAAAGTAAGCTTCTTTTTGTAAACCACCGCTATCTGTTACTACTAGTTTGCAATGATTTAAGAGCCAGATCATTTCCAAATAACCAACAGGGTCAAGTAATTTAATCTTTCCGATATTATAATTACCATTTAGGAGAATTTTTTTTGTACGTGGATGTATAGGCAGTACTACGGGTATATCCTCTGCTATATTCCTCAAAGCTTCGATAATATTAGTCAAGCGCTCTGGGCTATCAGTATTTTCTGCTCGATGAATAGTACTAAGAATAAAATTATTACTTTCTATGCCCAATGGTTGTCTAGCTTTATTTTGATAATATAAAGCTGCGTCATACATGACATCGCCAACTTGGTGAACAATTTCTCCAGAAATTCCCTCTTGAGCTAGATTATTAGTAGCAATATGAGTCGGAGTAAATAACAAAGAACTAGAATGATCGGTAAGAATACGATTGAGTTCTTCTGGCATCTGCCTATTAAAGCTACGTAAACCTGCCTCTACATGAGCTACTGGAACATGCAATTTAGCAGCAGCTAAGGCGCCGGCAAGAGTTGAATCAGTGTCTCCATAGACTAAAACCTTATCAGGCTTCTCTGTTATTAAAACAGACTCAATAGCTTCCAGCATCCTTCCAGTATTTTGCCCATGCGTCCCGCCTCCCACACCTAAATTATATGCAGGCTTAGGAATATCCAGTTCACTAAAGAAAATATCAGACATATTGGAATCATAATGTTGTCCTGTATGTAAAATGATTTCATTCACACTATCTATTTCAAGCAATTTACGCGAAACTACAGCCGCCTTAACAAACTGAGGCCTAGCACCTACAACAGTAATGATTTTCATGTTTTAAGTAAAATATTAATGATTATTAAAAATATTATAGCCAAACTAAAGTGCCATAAAAATACAGGTACCTTATAGAGACGCTGACTAAAAAATACATATCCAGATATACGAAGACTATTGGACAATAAAGTGGATGCAATTGCACCCCATACACCAAAAACCGGAACCAGCGCTACGCACATCACACTACCCAAAACCCCAGATATTATGTTTATCTTGCTAAGTATTGTTGTTTTCTTGTAAATATCCATGCCTAAGAAAAACATATATGAACCAGCAATGACAGCTGACAGCATTAAATAAAAAAGATATTTTGACGCAGCAGTAAACTGAACACCTGCGAATAAAGTGATGATCAACTCAGAATAAAATGTCACTATTATCAATAGTGCAATCGAAGAGTAGCCAGTTATTTGGAATACTTTGGCTATAAGAACTCTCGTTTCAGGTTTTTCATGCTCACCGTAAACCATTGGTGTCATTGCTGAGCTAATCACATAAAATCCCAGACTAACAATAGTGCTTAACCTCACGGCTGCACCATAATAGCCGAGCTCCACCAACCCAATATTGCTACCTATCATTAATCTATCAATGCTGGCTGTTAGAGCGACGCCTATTGAAGACAGCACTAATGGCAAAGAATATTTAAGCAACTCCCTTAACACTTGAACATCAATATTTTTAAATAAAGGTAAAGTTCGATATTGTTTTATTAGAACTCCTAAGCCAATCAATATCCCTACTACCCCGCTCAGAATTTGTGACAAGAAATACTGCTCAACTCCCAATCTATTAACACTTGTGAAATATAAAACTAACGCTAGATTGCTAACTACTATCGCCATATTAATGGTGACTGAATATTTTGCTTGGCTAGTAAAGCGGAATTTAACTTGTAACAGGTTAACAATTGCGAGTATTAAAAAATGAAAACAAATTAATGCAGTATATTGTGCGTAGGAGGATGAGAGGTTTAAGATTTCTAACCACTGAAATCTGCTTAGATAAACTAAAACGCCAAAACTTCCAAACACGGCCAAAGTGAACCATAACGCAGTTGTGATTATTTTATATTTTCTACGGTCATTTTCAGCCTCAGGCAACAACCGACCAACGGCTTGATTGATCTCTAATGGCAATACTAACAATAGAATTGTAGATGTAGCAGCGATAAACTCAACAAAACCAAAATCTGCCGGGCCTAGCTGTCTTGTATAAATAGGCAGCAATAAAAGCCCAGCAGCCCTAGCCAAAAACATAGGTAATGCATAAATGACTACATCTTTAAAAAAACGTTGAATCATATAGGGCTGTTTCTTACTTCACTTAAAACTCTTTGTTTTAAGTGAACGTTGTGTTCAAGCTGTAGAGCTTTACTACCACACTTAGCAACATAACTTCCCACTTGATGCCTCCAATTATCTTGAGATAAACCCCATCCCCAATAATACGAAAGGCTCAAGGGATTGCATTCCCATGCCCTGACAGCATCCCCTCCTTCTAGGAGACGCATATAATTTTCAGCAACAGTACGAGTACTCCAATGCTTACTAACAAAATCGAAAGCGCGCCTCCCAATATCTAATCTATAACTTTCATCGTCAATCAGTTTACGAATAGCCTCCTTGACCTCAGAAGGTAATACATAAAGTGTAGGGGGAACCTCACAAGCGGGATTGTCTATTTTGTACTGCTCTGCATAATAGCCCCCTACAATAACGGGCTTTGCATATATCGCTGCCTCTGTTGCAAGCATTGCCATAGGTACATCCGAATACAGTTCATCCAGCACAAAATCACAATTCGAAAGCTCTTTTAGAACAACACTATTAGGCACATTCACCAGCTCTATCAAATCTATTTCATAGCCTTCTGCACGTAATTCCTCCACAGCATTTTTAAATATCATGCTGCCTTTAGCTAAAGGCCTTGATGGGGCATGAACAATACGCACTGCTCGCGTGGCCTCACGCGATTTTGGTTTGTCATGAGGTTTATTCACGGGCATACCAAGCATATGAAGACGGATAAAATTACGCGTGAAAAACTGACCGGTAGCGGTATGGTTAACAATGACATCCGCATACTTTTCTACTTTACAAATCCGTCGAGATTGCGTAGATACTTCTCTTTCCGCCTTTAAATGATCAAAGGGCTTGCCTAAATCATCTAGATGTTTTCCACTAAGATAGGCAGGCCTTGCATCACTACCTAAATAAACTACTATTATTTTCTTTTTTAGCAGTTTGAGGATAAATAAATCATTGAATTTAAAGAAGGATCCAGAGCCAGGAAATACAAACACATCACAACGAAATATTGCATACAAAAATACACATAAACGCAAGAATGCCTCTAGGAAATACCCAATACTCCTAATCAATGAAAACCTAGCACCACGTAGCTGTGCAAGTTGCAAATAGGTGCTTTTAAGGAAGTAATCAGATTCCTGATAACCGAATTTATTTGGCATTAGCACAAAATGCTCACACGGCACATTCAACTCATCTAGCCCTGCTTTTAACCCAGCAAAATAACCAGCTACTTCACCAGGCCCAATACATACTCGTGAAACATTCACCCTAAGCCTTTACCGTGTATTTCATATAAAAACTCTTAGGAACCAACTCTAATTTGTACATCAACCAAAAGAATGGTCTTAAAAGCTCAAAAGTCTTTTTGTATGTTTTGTAGTCTTTGTATGTTTTCTTAGGTAATGTCATTAAGCGTTCGAACTCGTCATCTGAGAATCCTAAACGTTTCTTAACATATTCAACTAGATCATCCTCAATATGAGGTGCCTCTTGCATTAAACCTAGCGCCTCTTCACGAGACATCCAACCATTGCGGCAATATGCCGAATATCCAGCAATGCGGAAATCTATTCCCCAGCGCGTAGGAAGGAAATGGCTGTGATAAAAGGCTGTGAATCGGTTTTCTAAATGATGACCGCCGTACCATTGCCAGCCATATTTTTCTGCCAGCAATTTCTTAGCAGCTTCTTTATCGTAGTCCATATAATAAAGAGGACGTACTTTTTTAATCCTGCCCAAAATCATCCAACGGAGAAAATCTTTGAACCATAAATTAGGGAAAGTTTTTAGTTTATAAGTACCAAACTGTTTTTGTACAGATTCAATATATTTACCATCCATATAAATCCAGCCCAAAGGTGCAACGCCTTCGGTACGGAACGAGTGACCTTCAATCATGTATTTAATACCAAATTTCTCGGCAGCCTTGTATAGCGTGGTAGCCAATGCGATATCTGTAGGCGTTTCCAGGTCTTTAACACCAGCTTTAAAGAAAGATCGATAAATATCGTCATATTCTTTGTTATCTACAACGATAGTGAATAAATCAACACCTAGCTTTTCTAATACATTATGGATGTTCTCTGTCGCGATTGTTGAATTCCAAGTGTTATCAAAATGAGCAGCTAAAACTCTAAGTCCATATTTAGTGACCATTTCATGAACGAGGTAAGATGAGTCACAGCCGCCACTCACACCAATAATGGCATCATACTTTTTACCCTTACCGGCAGCTTTGATTTCCTCAATCATTTTGTCTAATCGAGCTTGTCCTTCTTTACCAGTAGGATACTCAGACTCTAAGGACTCAATTTGATGGCAATAATTACATACGCCTGCATCATCAAAAGAGATATTAGGCACTGCCTCATCATATATACAACGCGAACAAATTTGTTTACTCATTACACTCTCTTAAGCAAAAATTGCATCTTGATCTTTTCGGCTTGGGAACTTAATCAACACGCCCAAATCTTTACCTTGAAATACAGCCATGCTACCTACAGCAACCGCGGATGCTCCCGACTGCTGCACTACAGCCTTAATGTCATCGAGCGAACCGGCCCCGCCACTCGCGACCACAGGTATGCGTACAGCATTAACTACATCTTGAACTAACTTCAAATCAAATCCACTCCATGTACCATCACGGTCAATGGAGTATAAAAGGATCTCGCCAGCGCCCATTTCTTCAACAAATTTTGCTGCGGCTACAGGAGTCATTCGAGTATCTTTTGTTCCCTGATGGGTGCGTGCCGAATAGCCGCCTAACAAGCCTTTTTTAATGTCTATGGATACTACAATCGCTTGATTGCCAAATTCGGCCGCGGCTTGGCGAATTAAATCAGAACCTTCAAATGCTGCTGCTCCCAAACAGACCTTTTCAACACCTAAATTAAATAAACGACGCATATCGTCCAAAGTATTTACGCCTCCGCCATAGCAGATAGGCATAAAACATTCACTCACAACCTTCTCTAGGGTTTCATAATCAATTCCCAGACCATGTGTGGTTGCTTCTATGTCTAAGAGAATTAACTCATCAACCTCTTTTTGATTAAATATACGAACCGCATTGACAGGATCTCCCACATAAGTAGGATTTTTAAACTTAACCGTTTTTACAAGCGCACCATTACTCATTAAGAGGCAGGGCATTAATCTGGTAGCAAGCATCGTTACATACCTATGAAATTTTTAAAAAGCTGCATACCGTACCGATGGCTTTTTTCTGGATGGAATTGCACACCCATCACGTTCCCTCGCTGTACACCCGAAGTAAAGTCGTATCCATAGTGCGTTCTAAATAGCTCATCATTAGTATCTTCACACTCATAATGGTAAGAGTGTACAAAGTAAAATCTGGCGTCATTTTCTAATTGATTCATTAATGCATGCTGCTTTGAAGCAACAACCCGATTCCACCCCATATGAGGTACTCGTAGTAACGAATCTTGAGCGTCAAATTTAAAACGCTTTACCTTACCAGGTATTAGACCAAGCCCTGACTTCAACCCCTCTTCGCTTCCACTAGAAAGTAGTTGCATACCCAAGCAGATACCTAACATAGGTATACCTTCTTCAGCCTTGTCTCTAATCGGCTGAACCAGTCCTAATTTCTCAAGCTTGTCCATTGCGTTATCAAAACTACCAACTCCAGGAAGTAATAGTTTCGAGGCATTTTGTATATCGTTAATGTTTGCAGATGCCATAGCCTGGCCACCTGCTTTTTTTATCATATTAAGCACTGAACCTATATTGCCAGCGCCATAATCTAATACCAATATCACGTTATACCTTCTAAAAAGTCATTATTTGAGTTAACTAACTTGATCGCTTTTTTATAAACCATTTTGTAAGCGGTAATTAGCTATCCACTCATCATTAATGGTACGTAGAACTTTTGCAGGGCTTCCGCCAATCATTACATTATCTGGCACATCTTCAGTTACAACAGTCATTGGTAACACTATCACTTGATTACCAATAGTTACTCCTGGGTATATCGATGATGGTCCTCCAATATAACAACCACTACCAATTTTAGTTGGCTTGCGCACAATCCATGGATTACCACTTCGATTATCCATCATGATGTTGGATAAGGATGAGCTATGAGACCAAACAAGAGCTCCAACCGCAAAAGTGGTATGTGAACCGACTATTAAGCCACCTGATGCATCAAGAACTACATTTTCGCCAACCCAGACATGTTCACCACAAACTAGACTATCTGGTGAAATTATTTTTGCTGACTCTCTTACTCTACATCCATGAGGCAATCCAAGCATCGCAGCACGCTCATCATCAGTCATGGCCAATGCAAGTAATTTTCGTAGAATATCTTCTCTTAAAGCTTGTGTACGCTCAGTGTCTACAAAGCTAAGGTCATCAGATGCCCATAAAGCTTGAGCTAATCTGATAATACCCTCTTTGACAGCGTCACTCATTTAGTTGCATTCATAATCGCATCCACAACAGTATCCACCTCAACCCCACCAAAACAAGGTAGTGTAATTGTCGTTTGTTCTAACAGAGTTGCATTCTTTTGTGGGTCAGCATACTTACTCATGAAATATGTACCGCTACTCATTGCATAGGTACCAATAGTTGTTTCAACTCCTACTTTTCGCAAAGCCAACACTAGAGCATCACGATTACAGTTTTCTGGTACTTTAAAGACAAGTGACTGAATATTAGAGCGCGCCCCAGCAGTGATTTCCTGAGGTACGAATCCTAATGGCTCAAGTTTCGAAATGTAAGCATTGCGAACGTTATTGCGCTCATCAACGATATATTCAATTCTTGCAAGTTGTTTGCTTGCCATAATCGCTTGAAGTTCTGGCAGCCTAAAGTTGTATCCATAATCAACAAAATCCATGGCTATACCTTTTAAGCCTTTAGCGCCATGCATAAGTTTTACGTCTAGCCAGTCTGCCCAATCATCACGATTAGTGGTGATTGCACCACCTTCACCGCTACTGATTAGTTTACGTGGATGAAAGCTGAAACATGTTAGATCGGCAATAGAACCACAGCGCTGTCCATTTTCAGCGCTGCCTATGCCACAAGCTGCATCCTCAATTAATGGCAAACCATGCTTCTCACAAATTGCTTTGATCTTAGTAATACCTGCTGGACTACCTAGGGCATCTACAAAAATCACGGCTTTAGTACGCGCATTGATTTTTTTCTCAAGCTCTTCTGGCAACATATTAAAAGTTTGGGTATCGACATCAGCAAATACAGGCGTTGCGCCCAAGTCCTCTACAACATTAGCTGTTGCAGGAAACGAAAAGTCAGACACAATAACCTCATCACCTTTGCCTATATTTAACAGTTTGAGGCACACCCATAATGCAGTGGTTGCTGACGTCATTAAAAAGGCATGCTTAGCACCGGTATATTCTGCCAGCTGCTTACGCAATAGCTCTACATTATGACCACGTGTAAATATACCACTCTCAAAAACCGCTTTAAATTCTGCTTCAACCTCATCGTAGGCAATGTAAGGTTTCATTAAACGGATGTTATTCATACTAACCCCTTAATATTATTCTTATACCACTCGAGGGTTTCACGTAAGCCTTGTTCAAAATCTGTTAATGAGTAATCAATCATTTGGTTTACTTTTTCATTACTTGCATTGTGGCATAGCACATCAGATTTACGTTCAGGTTTATTAACAACATCCCCACTGTATTGCATTTCTGCACATATCTTGAGCAATAAATCTTTAATTGAGATTTGATTGTCTGTGGAAATATTTACTGACTCCCCTTTAGGCATTACATCATAAAGCTTAACAACAGCATCAACTGTATCGTGCACGTAAATAAAGTCACGGCTTTGCGTACCAGCACCATGCAATTCAGGTGCGATATTGCTTAAAATTCTCCAAGCAGTGATAGGAATTATCCCAGCCAAATATCCTTTGTAATTTTGCCTAGGCCCATAATTATTAAATGGTCTAACAATAAAGGCATCAAGGTCAAACATCTTGACGTAGCTCTCCACTGCATGGTCAGCTGCTGCCTTTCCTGCTGCATAAGTCGTAGTAGGGTTTTTAGGATGAGCCTCATCCATAGGCTCGTACACCGCGCTACCATACACTTCAGAAGTAGAAAAATGACAGAGCGTTTTAAATAACCCACGGCGTTGAAGCTCTAACAAATTAAGCACTACATTAACATTGGTAGAAAATGCATTAGCTGGATTTAAAAAGGAATAATTTAATGCTTTAGTTGCACAATTAAATACCGAATCGATTTTATGATTTACAAAGATATACTCTAAACTAGTCGCCAACTCTGCATCATCACGATACAAGGTCACTAAACCTGTGCTTAATGCATCTTTTAGGTTATCTTCATCCCCAGTGAATAGATTGTCTATAACAACGACTTCTATTGCGCCATCCTTTAAAAGACGATCAACAAGATGGCTACCTATAAAGCCAGCACCTCCAGTAACTAAAACTCGGCTGCCAGAAATTTTTGGTCTATTTGTTATCAAGCCTGATTCCTTCTTAAGCGTTCATTGTGTTATCAGCGTGTTCAAGAATTTTTAATACTCGAATCGCCTGCTCTGGACCAGAGTCCGATTGCTTATTAGTACGAATACAATTAGCAAAATGTTCTAAGCTGTTATATAGAGCATCTTGCTCAGGTATATAAGGTATCCAAATGTCACCCACACGTGTTTTAACTGCGTAGTCTTCATACTCCACATCACTACCTGCCAACACATCAACACCCTTGTCATAGATGGTCAACTTTTCGGTAGATGGCTTAATGTCATCAAAAACTACCATTTTCTTAGTGCCTGCAACAATCAGCTTTCTCTCTTTTAATGGCGAAATCCAGCTAGATTGAATATGTGCAATGAAGTCGTGATATCTCAGCATTAGAAACGTCAGACTTTCTTTAGGATTGTACTTTTTCTCACCTACGGCTTTGATATAAAAAGGTTCTTTACCATCTGACAGATAATCAATAATTGATAAATCATGCACAGCCAAATCAGCCATTGCACTTACATCTTTCTTAATCTGCCCTAGATTCATGCGCATTGCTTCTATGTAAAGCAACTCTCCTAAATCACCAGAAGTGATTAACTCCCGTATTTTCTGTATACAGGGGTGATACATCATGATGTGATCGACATGAATAATCAAACCTTTACTCGAAGCCAATGCTGTCAACTCTTCAGCTTCCTTTACGGTAGCTGTAAATGGTTTTTCCACGTAGACATGTTTACCCGCATTCAGAGCATCTTTTACTATTTGAAAGTGTGCAGAGGTTTCAACAGCTACAGCTATAGCCTGAATTTCAGGCTTAGCTAATAGCTTTTTATAGTCGACTTCATAGTTCGAATGTTCAACATACAGATTTTTAGCTTTTTCAAGCCGTGATTCTTTCAAGTCACAAATGGTATGCAGCTTAAGTTGCTTATTTGCATAGATATTTTTTGCAACATTTGGTCCCCAATAACCATATCCTATTAGTGCAACATTCATACAGCCTCACTAGCATTTTTTATATTAGCAACCTGCCCACATACACTACACTTATGATGGCTATCTAAGCGATTGCCACATTCGCATACATAAGCAACAACTTTAGCTGGATTGCCCATCACTAAAGCATGATCTGGCATGCTCTTAGTCACCACACTGCCTGCAGCAACCATTGCATACTGCCCAATAGTAATTCCGCAAACTATTGTGGCATTAGCACCCAGGCTTGCTCCCTTTTTAACTAAAGTAGGAGTGATTTTCCAATTTGAATTAAATGCACGTGGTACTTTATCATTAGTAAACGACACATTAGGTCCGACAAACACATCGTCCTCAATAGTAACGCCACTATACACAGATACACTGTTCTGAACTTTGCAGTTGTTGCCTATGCTTACACCATGGTCTATATAAACATCTTTGGAAATGATGCAATTAGAACCTATCGTGACATTTTCACGGATCTGCACATTTATCCAAACTTTTGTGCCGTTACCAATGTTGGCCTGATTAGAAACATTAGCGCTTGAATGAATAAACACATCACTCATAGAGACTCCAGTACCGCCGCAGCTACTCTGTGAATCAAAGCATCACTCAAGTAGGGACTCATTGGTAAGCTCATAACGCGCTTTGCTATTGACTCAGAAATTGGGAATGAACCTTCAGATTGATTCATGTGTGCAAATACAGGCTGCAGGTTGAGCGGAATCGGATAATGAACTGCTGTAGGCACGCCAAGATCTTTTAATTTTTGCTGAACAGCACTACGGCCATCAACCAATATCGTATATTGTGCATATACCGACGCGTTAAAGGATTCGACATAAGGTGTCGTAACGTGATTTTTTAACAATTCATTATACTTTCCTGCAATCGTATTACGCGCGATAACTTCTTCTGGAAATATATCCATCTTGGCTAACAATACTGCTGCTTGAATAGTATCTAATCTGCCATTTACCCCGAGTCTTGCATGATAATAATGCTTCTCTTGCCCATGCGCTCGAATTTCCCGCATCACTTTAGCAAGCGCATCATCATTGGTAAATAACGCACCACCATCACCATAGGCACCTAAGGGCTTGCTCGGAAAAAAGCTAGTTGAGCCTATAGTACTTAAGGCACATGACTTTTTACCTTTGTAAGTTGCGCCAAATGATTGTGCTGCATCCTCAATCACGGGTAGTCCATGCTTATCTGCTATTGCGTTAATCGCATCAAAATCAGCACATTGGCCATATAAACTAACAGGCATAATTGCCTTAGTTTTCGGTGTAATTGCGGCCTCGATCTTTGCAGGATCAATGTTGTATGTTTGGGGGTCAATATCCACAAAAACCGGCTTTGCACCTAACAAAGCAATCATTTCCCCTGTTGCAATAAAAGTAAATGGTGAGGTAATCACTTCATCACCAGCCCCTATACCTAACGCCATCATTGCAATCATCAACGTATCTGTACCACTACTAGCACCGATACAATGCTTCACACCCACATATTCAGCTAATTTAGATTCAAGTTCTGCAACCTCTGGCCCCATAACATATTGACCATGCTCCAACACTTTGTTAATTCGAGCCTTGACGTTATCTTCTATATTTTTGTACTGGCTTTTTAAATCTATAAATGGAATTGTTTCGTTCATAACTTATCCGATAAAAACACAATTGTTATCTACTAGTTTGTAGTGCTGACCAGTTTCAGAGCAGGTTGTTTCAACCTCGTTTCCCATTGGGAATTGGAGCCTTGCCCCGTGTCGACTAATCCAACCAATTTGTTTTGCTGGTACACCAGCCATTAACGCATAGGCTGCAACATCTCTGTTTACAACAGCGCCTGCCCCAATAAATGCATATTCACCAATAGTTACACCACAAACGATTGTGCAATTAGCGCCAAGCGTTACACCGCGTTTCACTAAAGTATTACGATATTCGTTTTTTCGTGAAACAGCAGAGCGTGGATTATAAACATTAGTAAAAACCATGCTTGGACCACAAAAAACATCATCTTCCAAGGTCACATTGTCATACACAGACACATTATTTTGAATTTTGACGTTCGTACCTATTGTGACATTGTTACCCACAAAAACATTTTGCCCCAATGAACAATCACTACCTATTTTTGCGCCAGCACAAACATGTACCCAATGCCAAATACGAGTATTGTCTCCAATCTGAGCGCCTTCATCCACAATTGCGCTTGGATGTATTGTTACAGTCATGCTTAGTAATCCAAAGGTAACGCCACACGCTTACCATCTCTAGCTGATAAATATGTTGCGACAATTACTTCTAATGATTTCAACCCTTCACGACCATCAGTTTCAGGCTCAGCTTCGCCACGCATCACTTTAATGACATTATCGTAGTAAAGTGGGTGCCCAAAACCATACACGGATGTTGTTTCATAGCTAGCTTCTTTTACCTGCGCATCTTCAGGCTGCTCATCAGCAAACTCCCAGTGCTGCACCTCGTTGACAGCCATTCCACCGATTCTAACCGTGCCTTTTTCACCCAAAATAGTAATGCTACCCTCAAGATTTTTAGGATAAGTCAACATAGTGACATTCATAGAGCCTAAAGCCCCACTACGCCAACGTAAGCTAATCACTCCTGTATCTTCTGCTTCGATATCTCGCTCTAAAGTTGCGGTATAAGCTTGTAAACTTTCCAAGGGTCCAATTAGCCACTCAATTAAATCAACATAATGGCTAGCTTGGTTCATGAATGCACCGCCATCATATTCCCATTTACCACGCCACTCGCCTTGATCATAATAAGACTGTGGGCGCGTCCAGAACACATTCAGATTAACCATGTAGATTTTACCAAAACGCTTTTGCTCTATTGCTTTTTTAAGCATTTGCAACGTTGCGTTACGTCTGTTTTGCTTAACAACAAACAGTCTGACACCAGCTTGATCACAAGCTTTTACCATGCGTTTTCCATCTTCCCAGCGTGTTGCCATGGGTTTTTCGGTCATGACACTACGGCCGGCTTGAGCAATTTCTATTGCTTGATCTGGATGCAGACCAGAGGGTGTGGTTAAAATAAAAACATCAGCATCAGAGCCTGCCAACATTTCCGTCAACGATCCAAATGCTTTAGCGCTAGTAGTTTTAACTGCCTCAGCCAATGCTGTAGGGTTAATATCACATACAGCAACTAGATCAGCATAAGCCTCGTGCTGTTTAATTGCAGCGAAGTGATTTTGTGCAATTCGACCACAGCCAACAAGGGCAAAGCGGATTTTTCTATCGGCAATTGGAGCTGGAAATTTGTACATTATTAGCTTCTCTTAAATTATTATTTCTTAAAATCCAGGCTTAGAAATCTAAGCCTTAAAATCTAAATACGGTTAATCCTAGCGCTGCAGCCTCATGCCTGTTATATAAGGCTTTAATATCAGCAAGCACTGGTTTATCTGATTTCATCATAGCTTTTAGCTGAGCAATATCCATTTCACGATAAGCCTTGTGTCCAACAGCAACGACAAGTGCATCTACACCAGATAAGTCTTCGATGGTGTTCAATTCTAGTCCATATTCATGAAAAACTTCGTCTGCATCCGCATAGGGATCAGCTACGACTATATTCACGCCCCAGGCCTTAAATTCTTTAATCAAATCAACCACTTTGCTGTTACGAATGTCAGGGCAATTTTCTTTGAAAGTAATACCCATTACACCTACTTTACTTTTTGATACATCAATTCCATTTTTCAGCATCAGTTTGATAACATTTCTGGCAGCATAGCGTGCCATGTTATCGTTCATTCTTCGCCCTGATGCAATAATTTGGGGGTGGTAGCCTACCTCTTCAGCTTTATGAGTTAGATAATATGGATCCACACCAATACAATGCCCACCAACCATACCAGGTCTGAATGGCAAGAAATTCCATTTTGTTCCCGCCGCCTCTAACACCTCAATGGTATCTATGTTTAAACGCTCAAATAATACTGATAGCTCATTTACCAAAGCAATGTTTAGATCCCGCTGGGTATTTTCTATAACTTTTGCCGCTTCAGCAACTTTAATGTTGGAAGCTTTATGTGTTCCTGCGATAATGATGGATGCGTATAAAGCGTCTACTTCATCAGCAATCTCCGGCGTTGAACCACTGGTGATTTTTTTTATTTTAGTTAATGTATTTATCTTATCACCTGGATTAATGCGTTCTGGACTATAGCCACAATAAAAATCAACGTTAAATTTTAAACCAGAGTGTTTTTCCAAGGTTGGCACGCAAACCTCCTCTGTACATCCTGGATAAACAGTTGATTCATATATAACAATGTCACCTTTTTTAAGCACTTTACCGACTGTTTCGCTAGCTTTTACTAAGGGTGTTAAATCAGGTCGATTGGCTTTATCGATTGGTGTAGGAACCGTAACAATAAATATATTTGCCACTCTTAATTTGTCAATATCTGATGAGTACTCCAAAAATGCTGCGTGCCTCAATTCTTCAGATGTCACCTCTAGCGTATGATCTTGACCGCCTACCAACTCTTGAATGCGCTTTTCATTGATATCAAAACCAATTACGGCTCTAGTTTTTCCAAACTCAACAGCTAAAGGCAATCCAACATAACCCAAACCGATTATAGCTATTGTTTTGTTTTTAAAATCCATAGAAAATGCTCTTTCAATTTTAAGATATCTTTAAACTAACACTTAGAAATTCAATATTGTGTTTATTAAGAAGTTAAAGCGATTAATTTGAAACAACCTGAATCCGGTCTAGTCCCTAAAAAGTTTGCTTTGTGAATCTGTAGCTATTTCATTACTTAAAATACGAATTTCTGATTCCAACACTTCATATTCTTTCATTTTATTTTTTAAAAATCTTAGTGTAATTTTCGCTTTTTCCTCTATGCCTACTGGCGTAAGCAAATACATATAAGCTAACTTATTTTTACTATTACGAAAATTTGTTACTTTCAGCAAACCAACTTTAATCAGCGCGTTAAGACAAAAGTTCACTTTACCCAAGCTAACGCCCAACTCTTTAGCTAACTCTCGCTGGCTAATCTCAGGGTTGCTTTGAACTAATTTTAGAATTTTATAACGATATTCATCTGTCAACATTGGCTAGCTCGTTCATTAATTGAACACACTAATGTTCGAGTTTATAACACAGGTTAAAAGTTGTATAGGGTTTTAATCAAAATATAAAATCAACTATTTACTTTTAATAACTTCCCAAGCAATTTGTATTAACTAACGTATCAGCGTAAAGAGCTAGTAAGCCCCACCCGTAAACTTTTTAATATCCCGTAATTGCCTTTTTGTGGGCCGCCCTGCCCCACGGTCTCGCTGGGCAAAGTCATGCTCACCAGTGAGTTTTGCATTTTCACGTTTAGCAATGCTTTCTGTGGTTTCAGAATACAGCAGTGCGGCTTCTGGTGCGCCTTTGCGTATATTAGATAGCGCTTGAACATTGACTTCAATTTCAAAATCTCGGTTACGAATGTGAATTACTTGACCGATATGTACCTCTTTTGCTGGTTTTACACGATCTCCATCCACGTGCACTTTGCCTGTATCTATCGCAGTAGTCGCTAGGCTACGGGTTTTAAAGAAACGCGCAGCCCATAACCATTTATCCAGCCTGCATTTGCTATCAATTTCATTTGCCATTTTAATTATTAAGTATTTGTTAGAAACTGGAAACAGACCTTTTAGGTAGATTAGTTTCTAATATCTTTTTAAAGTCATTGAGTGCTACTTCAGCTAGGTCATTGATTTCTGGCAGGCTACGATTTGTGAGATACAAAATACCATCAGCGACATTATTCATCGTTGCAATATGAAATTGACCATTTTCGACTGCTTTAATCACTTCATCACTTAGCATCAGATGACGCATGTTGCGCTCAGGCATGAGCACACCTTGTTTACCATCTAGGCCTATTTCTTTACACACTCTAAAATAGCCTTCAATCTTCTCATTTAGGCCACCGACTGGTAGTACTTCGCCATGCTGATTAAGTGCGCCAGTGACGGCAATGCCTTGTTTAATGGGTACTTGTGCCAGTGATGAGAGTAACGCGAAAAGCTCCGCGCAAGAAGCTGAGTCACCATCCACACCGCTGTATTCTTGCTCAAACACAAGCGAGGCTGTGAGGTTAAGTGGATTTAATAGCGCAAAGTTAGTATGTAGCCAGCTTTGTAAGATCATCACGCCTTTATCGTGGGTTGGGCCGCTCATGCTCACTTCACGATCAATCGTTAGCACTCCGCGACTACCTGGGTAGCAATTCGCAGAAATGCGAACAGGTGACCCAAAACTTGCTTCAGATAAATCAATATGCGTGAGACCATTAATCTGGCCGATACACTCTCCATGCACGCTGATAATGAGCTCTTTATCTACGATAGAATCTCGCATATGCGCCTCAATATAACTGTGGCGTGCATATTTGCGTTGTATTGCTGACTTTACATCTTCAATACCTACTAATAGGGCACCACGCAAATTAGCGGCGGCGGCACTTTCTAAAAGTAATTTTTCCAGTACTGCAAACTTAGTGCTCAGTCTTGTTTGATCTTCAATTAAGCGATGCATTGCTTGTAACAAAATAGCAACGGCTTCTGCAGTAAAGTGTCGGCAATGATGTTGACGACACTTGTGAGCAATAAAAGAGGCATAAGCCGCATAGTTTTCTGGCGTTGCTTTTACTTGATCAGCAAATTCTATTTTGATAGGGAAGTAATCAAAGAAATCTGGTTTAACACTTAATAACTCGTAATAGTCTTCACGGGTGGCAATCAACACAATTTTGACTGAAACCGGTATTGCTGCTTGTGCGCTAATCAAGCTGCTACCTTGATTGCTACTGCTACTTAAGTCTTCAATCTGCAAAGTGCCATTACGTAAGAAACGATGCAATTTCTCAAGAATATGTGTTCCATTTTGCTCATCAGCAAGAATGTCGCGTAAATGTAGCAATAATGTACCGCCATCAGCACGCATCAGGTTGCCAGCACGTAAGCGCAAAAAGTCTGGAATATTACTCGCTTCGCCGGCACCTTCTATACCGCCAAACAAGGATTGTAAGCTAGGGTCATTATCGTAAAGCACTGGCGCATGCTGTGTTGCATGATGCTCTACTAACACGTTGGCACGATAGCGTCCAAAAAAACTCTCAGAGATGAGTGCTTCAAGGTTACTTTCGCCATCTGGGCTGGTTGTTGGCTGCCAATTCTCTAACGACTCTAAAATATCTTTTTTCAGCGTATTGAAGTAATGCGTCGGCATTTTGTCTGGCTCTATGAGCGTAAGACTGGCTTTTATGACACTTAACTGGCCATCAACAAATATCTGCAATGGTGAAATGGAGTTTTGCTGCACTTTGGCTTCTAATAAACTTGCAAGGTCTTTTGCGAAGACGCGCACAAAACTATCTAACGCTTGCTTTAATTGCACACCGGCACCAGCCGGCAATTTCATGAACAGAGGCTTTCCGTTGCCTTCGAACTGATAAAGCGCCACCAAGTCACTTGCTGCTGGCCACTTTTTAGCTGCATCGTGCATCACACTGGTCATCAGCGTAGTTCTACCTGACCCTGGCTCACCTAAAGCAAGCAAATTAAAACCAGACTGCTGAATACTTAATCCAAACTCTGCAGCTTTTTTAGCCTCTGCTTGCGCAACCCATGCTTGATATTGAGCATTATCCTGCGTTTCAACAAGCAGGGCTGAAGTATCAACAAAGCTGAATTGACCCAATGACACATTCAGGGTTAGCTCTTGAGGTGTTAATGTTTTTTGCATATTATTTTTCTATCTTCCAACGGTCACGCGCCATATCGTCTGCTGATTTTGCCTCTATCCAATGCTCACCTTTTGAATTCGCTTCTTTTTTCCAGAACGGCGCCTCTGTTTTAAGATAATCCATCATAAACTCGCAAGCTGAGAATGCGTCTCCACGATGTGCGCTACTCACTACGACAAGCACAATTTGATCGCTAGGTTGCAATGTGCCAACGCGATGCACAATTAAAGCATCGAGGATATTCCAACGTGTTTTTGCTTGATTAATAATCGAGCTTAAAGACTTTTCCGTCATGCCTGGATAATGCTCAAGGGTAAGTTGAGTCACGTCATCACCCTCATTCAAATCGCGCACTAATCCTACAAAGCTAACAACCGCACCAATATCCTTACGTGCTTGGCGCAGTTGATTAATTTCTAGACCAACATCAAAATCTTCTGTTTGCACTCTAACTGTCATACTTTTACCGATACGCCACAAAGCATTATCATTTAACCACCAGTGACAGGAGGGAAGAACGCAACCTCATCACCATCGTTGATTACCGCTTTATCATCAACAAGCTCGTGATTAATTGCTGCTCTTACCTTAAGTTTTCCCATCAGCATCTGCCCCCAAACATCACCGCGTTTGGCGAGAAAAGCTTTTAATTTAAGAATAGTAAAAGACTCATCTGGTAACTCTAAATCTTCTGTAGAGTACTTTAATGTTTCCTTGAGTCTTGCAAAGTAAAATAATTTAATTTTCATTGGGTTACTTAACTAAGTTAATCTGTTTTATCATCAATAATGTCTAACAAATCGGGTGTGTTTTTGGTTAACTCAACACGTTCGATTTGCGCAAATCTTTGTGAAATCTTCTGGCTAGAAATATGCACGTCCTGTGCATTTTCATGCGCCTGCCTAATGTTGTCAGCAAGTTTTTTCATACGTAAATCAAAACGTCCGAAATCTTTACTAAGCTTGCCTAACTCTTCTTTAATGACGTGTACTTGCTTACGCGTTTCTACATCTTTCAGCACTGCTCTGGCAGTGTTCAAAACGGCCATCAAGGTGGTAGGCGAAACCACCCAAACACGTTTGTTCATCGCATATTCAATGACATCTGCATGATAGGCATGCAACTCTGCAAACACTGCCTCCGCAGGAATAAACATCACTGCACCATCGGAAGTGACATTCGAAATAATGTATTTAGTGGCTATGTCATCGACATGCTTCTTAACGTCTAATTTAAATTGCTTTTCTGCAAGTAGCTTTTCTGCATCACTAAGCTTGTTATCCAGCATGCGGTGATAGTTTTCAAGCGGAAATTTACTATCCACGGCAACCACGCCAGTAGGTTCAGGTAAAAACAATGCACAGTCAGCACGTGTGCCGTTTTCAAACGTGTGTTGCATCGCAAAAGAATTTACTGGTAACACATTGCGTACTAACGCCTCTAACTGCACCTCTCCAAAGGCACCACGCGAGCGCTTATCACCCAACAACTCTTGCAGACTCACCACATTGGTGGTTAAGCCATCAATTTTCTTTTGTGCTTCATCAATCGTTGCGAGGCGCGCCATTACATCTATAAAGGTTTGGTTGGTTTTCTTAAAGCCCTCATCCAAACGCTCGGACACTTTACCGCCAATCAACTCAAGTCGACCATCTACTGACTTAGTCAGCGCCTCAATACTTGCAGTCAACTGCAGTGTTGCATTACGCATGGTTGACTGGATTAACTCTTGCTCTGCTTTACCCTGCTCGGCTAATGTCGTGTGTAGTTTTTCCAACACGGTTTCACGTGTTTGAGAAAGGCTGTTGTTTTGTGCAAGTTGCAATGTCTGCATCGCATCACGCGTTGCTTGCAACTCTGTAGCCACGCTAGCACGCAAACGCTCACTAGTTTCATTAGTGGCATTACTCAAGCGATCACCTAGCTTATTCAGCCCATCGTTAAAGTCTAACAACATAGCGCGATGCTTTTCTTCTAACTGCTGGAGTATAAGAATATTGCGATCTACTTTGCTTTCACGCCACATCTGCAATAGAAGTAACAAAAGAATAACAAATGAAATAATTAATATAATGATTTGTACCATAAGCTAAATTATACCCGATGCTTGTTTAGCAACTCTATAAATTCATGGTTTAAATAGATGGGATGAGATAGATTGCATCCGCAACAGACAAGCGTTTGATGTTTATTGAGTAAGATGTAATTCACAAAAGTTTAAAAAGACCATTTTTAAAATACTTCAGACTGTGCCAAACTTAAAATTATTATTAATCTTGTTAGGCTTATCGTGCTTAAACTCAAACTACTCATCAATCAGTGGCTAGCCAACGTTACACGCAGGCTTCATAACAGCTTTTATTTATATCTAAGCGCGTTGCTCACAGTGTTGGTTTTATTAGATGCCAGCGTGTTTCATGTTGGTGAAAACATGCGAGATCGCGCGTTTGATATGATGGTGAAAAATCGGATTGTCGTACCAAAAGCAGATGCTGATATTGTGATTATTGATATCAATGAAGCATCGTTAAGTGCAATGTCTGCAGAGTATGGTCGCTGGCCTTGGCCTAGACAAGTATTGGGTGAATTTTTAGAAAACATTGAAGCACAGCAGCCTAAAGCAGTGGTGTTTGACATACTATTTAGTGACCCTGATGTTTACAACCCAGATAGTGATGCATATTTCAATGAGGTGATTGCCAGTACTCAAAATACGTTCTTTCCAATGCTACGGCTTTCTGAAGCGAGTGATGAGTTAAGTCAAGTCACACCAGACATGATTCCCGGCATTAAGCGTGCTGGGCTAGCTGCAGATGAAAATTCCACAACCAAACCGATTGCAATCGTTCTGCCACATTTTGAAGCGGCCCTGAACTCGCAACACCTAGGCACTCATAACATATATCCAGATAAAGACGGCATTGTGCGTGAGTACAGACTTTGGCACGATGAAAATGGTTGGGTGTTACCTTCTCTACCCTTAGCTGTAGGTAAGTTTGTAGGAAAAAGCTCAGATACGCTTCCACAAAATATGTTGATCAATTGGCGAGGAAAACCCTTCACCTACCAATTTGCATCATTTAGCGATGTTTACGCAGATATGGCAAACAAGATAAAAAAACGCCCTCCAAATGAGTTTAAAGACAAGATAGTCATTATCGGCTCAACTGCACCTTCATTGTTTGACCTTAAAGCAACTGCGATGGCAAAAGCCCACCCAGGGGTAGAAATTCTTGCCACGGCGATTGATAACGTTAAACATGATGATTATTTAAAAGTGTGGCGCGGAAAAACGCCTTATATTTTAGTAAGCTTGGCATTAATCTGGCTCACGGCGATGGCATTTTTCCGCAATGTGGACCGAGACAAAGTAACGACAATTTTTAGTAGTAGCCAAATTATCCTGATTACTTTGTCTTATCTTGCCATTAACTTTACAAACACCTACTTAGATCTGACAGGCCCAATTGCTTGGGCAATTATGTATTTTAGTGTGGCTAAAATATATGCACTAGCTAATGACCGTGCAATGCAGCGGCTTTTAGCAAATGACGTAGAATCAGGTAAAAAAGGTGCAGCGATTCTACTGATGCCAATTATGTTTGAAACGCGCGAACCACTGAGCGATAGCATACTCAAAAAATTACAACATAAAATTGAACAGGAAATTCAGCAACAGGGTACAGTAGAAATTTTAAAGGGTACACAAAGTGGTATATGGGGTTTGTTTAGCGATATGATCATTGTGAGCTGGGCATATCGACATGATGATGAAGCAACAGCGACAAAAACTGAACAAGCCGCTAAGCAACTAGGCGAACAACTTAGCAGATTAATTCAGAGTACAGGTATTCCTGCTAATACAACTGCGCGTTATATTCTGCATACAGGTGCACTCAACACTGAAAAACCGATGGCAAACCAATGGCGAGGACTATTTGCACAAGCCATTATCAAATTAGATATTTTAGAAGGTGAAATCCAATGAAACATTACCTAAAGCAACTACTAATCGCGGGCAGTCTAATCCCTATACTTTACGTAGGCATGAGCTCAGCAGCCGAAAAAGCTAGTGCGCTCAAAAATGACAGCCTACGCACAGAACCATATGCCGATGCAAAAATTAGCGGTAGTTTTGTACGAGGTGAGAGCTTGGAAATCATCAAAAAACAAGGCGCTTGGTTACAAGTAAAAGCAAAAAAAGGCTCAGGCTGGGTACGTTTGCTTTCTGTAAAACGTGGCGTGACAGCAAGCAGTAATCAAGCAGCTGGTGTGTTAGCCGTGGCTAGTGGTCGCGCAGGTACTGGACAAGTCGTATCGACAACAGGTGTCCGCGGCTTAAGTGAACAAGAGTTAAAAGCCGCTAAATTTAATGAAGAAGAAGTAAAAACATTAGAAAGCTACACCTTAAGTGCTGAAAAAGGCCGTGCTTTCGCTAAAGCTGGAAACTTAAACAGCGTTGCTTTTAAAAACTTAAAAGAAGTGAAAGGTGGTGCTCAATGAGCGCGAATCAAACATCCCCAAGCAAGTCGTCTACACAGCAATTTCGTCTAATTTCAATCGTAGTTGCGGGCATGCTAGGTTTTACCAGCTCACAAAGTGTGGCTTTTGATTTTAAAGGTGCGCTAAAAGATGCTGTGGAAAAGGAAATCAGCCAACAATCAGAAGGCTCAACAGCCCCTACTAACGCTGTAAGTACAACTGAAAGTGCTAAATCCAACAATTCAACAGCTAGCTCCGAAGCTACGTTCAACTGGAAAAATCCGAGCACCGCAGAAGAAATTACACTGGGACGTGAAATTGCTGGAAATTTGCTAGGAGCTGCACCGCTGGTAAAAGACGCTGCACTACAAAAATATGTTAACTCTGTGGGACGTTGGGTTGCATCACAGTCTGAGCGCCCAGAGCTACCTTGGCGCTTTGGTGTGATTGAGAGTGAGGATTTAAACGCTTTCGCAGCGCCAGGCGGCTACATCATGCTGACTAAAGGCTTATACCGGAAACTTCAAAATGAAGCTCAACTCGCTGGTGTGTTAGGACATGAAATCGCCCATGTAGTTAAAAAACACCAACTCAAAGTATTACAAAAACAACAATTGTTAAATATTGGTGCTGGTCTCTTAAGTGACAAGTATGCCAAAGACAATGCCATGATTAGCAAAGCAATTGGCAGTGGCGCGGAAATCAGTGCCAGGAGTTTAGATAAATCAGCGGAATACGAAGCTGACCGATTAGGATTAAGTTATGCAACTCGTGCAGGTTACGAGCCATATGGCTTGACTGATGTATTGCAAACATTGGGACAATCAAACACCAGTGATGCTAGCGTTGCATTACTATTTAAAACTCACCCCCACCCAGATGAGAGACTTTCAGCATTAAGTGAATCTGTAGGTGGTCAACTCGATAAGATGACTAATGGCAAAACATTGGAAAAACGATTCTATCTACTCAAGTAATTGAGCTTAATGTAGGCATGCATAAAATGACGTAAAACTTTCTTATTTGATTAGAAATACTGATTAAAAATTTAACTAAATGAGCATTAATAATAAATAGAAATACAAGTTCAGATATCGTTTCTATAGTTAAGAATATCAATAAACAAGCCATATTTAAGTCTATGCAAAAGCGCTTTGTTTGATTATTCTCAAACAAAGCGCTTTTAATTGATTCAGCTGTTTGACATCTCAATGTATAGGGATAAAAATGTCCTTATACATTGTCGGAGATTGTTTTATGGCAACGAAGCAAAAAGAGAATAAACCTAGCCAAGTATTAAAAGAAGCCATTACCAAGCCTGCTAGTAGTACATCAAAAAAGCGTAAAGTGTCATTAGGTGATACTGCGCCAGATAGCACCCTAAACAGTATTGAAAACTTCGCAGTGAATGAAAATATAGCAGCAGCCCAAGAATCTAAATTCGAGGCAGTGCAAGATATTATCCAGCGTATTTCTAATAATGACCTATCAACACTTCCAGATGTATTGCATACGATTCTAAAAGGCGCCTCACCCGATGATGCCGCTGCATTGAGTAAAGCGCTCACTGTCATTAAAGATACAAAAACCATCAAATCGCGGTTACGCAATGATCAAGCATTAGCTAAAGACTGGCGAGAGGGTGGCTACCCTTACCAAAACCTACTTTCAAGAAAATCTTACGAAAAACAAAAATACCATCTACAAGTAGAGTTATTAAAATTACAAGCTTGGGTCAAAGAAACTGGGCAACGTGTTGTGATTTTATTTGAAGGCCGTGATGCAGCTGGTAAAGGCGGCACAATCAGGCGCTTTATGGAACATCTCAATCCACGTGGCGCACGTGTGGTTGCACTTGAAAAACCTAGTGAAGTCGAGCGTGGTCAATGGTACTTTCAACGTTATGTATCTCAGCTACCAACTGCGGGTGAGATTGTGTTGTTTGATCGCTCTTGGTACAACCGTGCAGGTGTAGAACGTGTAATGGGATTTTGCAACAATGATGAATACCTTGAGTTTATGCGCCAAGCGCCAGATTTTGAGCGTAACCTGACACGATGCGGGATACACGTGATTAAGTTCTGGTTTTCAGTCAGTCGCTCTGAACAACGCAGGCGTTTCAAAGAGCGTGAAATGCACCCACTTAAACAATGGAAGCTTAGTCCTATTGACCTAGCATCACTCGACAAATGGGATGACTACACGAAAGCAAAAGAAGCGATGTTTTTTCATACAGATACCGCGGACTCACCTTGGACCGTGATTAAATCTGATTGTAAGAAACGTGCGCGTCTAAATGCGATGCGTTACGTTTTACACAAGCTACCTTATAACAATAAAGAGATTGATGCGATTGGCCATTTAGATCCTCTGTTAGTAGGACGCGCGCATATTGTGTATGAACGTGGCGAGCATAATCATATAATTCTCTAACTCTACTCAGATTTAAAAGCCTTAATTTATCGCAATACAATCAGCGCAGGCGGTGCAAATCAGCACTACCTGCCGTTGTTTCAAATCAGGTCTCGCACCCTCAGTTCAGCCTTAATATAAGCATAATATATTGGTGCTGCTACAATCCCGATCAAACCAAAAGCAGCCTCCATACAGAGCATTGCAATCAATAACTCCCATGCGTTGGCACGTATCTGATTACCAACGATACGTGCATTCAAAAAGTACTCAAACTTATGAATAATCACCAAATAGAGCAATGAACCAAGTGCAACACCAAGAGATTGACTTAAACTCACCACGACAATCACTGCGTTTGAAATCAAATTACCAATCACTGGAATTAAACCAACCACAAAGGTAATCGCAATCATCGTTTTAACTAAAGGCAAATGCACACCCATCAGCGGTAGCACTACTGCCAAATAAATTGCCGTAAAAAATGTATTAATCGCTGAAATGCGTATCTGAGCAAATACCACACGCTTAAAAGCATCACTTAACAAAGCACAGCGCCCATAAAGTGCGCCGGCAAACGGTTTAAAATGTTCTACCGACACAGCCTCGCGCAAAGCCAGCATCCCACCAACAATCATGCCAATCAAAATATGTGCAGTCACTCGTCCTGCCTCCTTACCCACTACCTGCAGTTCATCGGCATGTGAACGCAACCAAGTCGTTAACATTTCTTTAAATGTTAGTGCATCAGCAGGTAGGTGCTCTAAGAGTGAGCTTGGCAATATCTTTCTTGAATCCTCTAATATTTGTGCCATTTTCGCCAACAAGACGGTTAAGCTACCAGCATCGGATCTCAAGAACGCCATTAAACCTGCACCGGCCAATGAAAGTAAGCTCACAATGATAAACACCAAAATACCCACTGCCCAAAGTTTAGAATAGTTGCTTGGGCGCTTACTAGGAAATTTACGTGAAATATACGGCGTAATCATGTGTACCAACTGGTACACCAGTAATCCGGCCATTAATGCGGGCAACAGGCTAAACTTCAGCACACAAAACAAGGCAAGCCCAGTCAATACCCATGCAGATATTTCATAACTACTTACCGCCTGCACCTGCTCTAATTTGGCCATATTTACCTTAATAATTCATGATAATTTGAAGCTGAACATCAGCAACGATAAGTAATTAATAATTTTTGAGTGAAAATCTATTGATGAAATCACCGGCATCATTTGCTGGTAACGAAACAATCAAATCTATATGCTCATTGAACGCTTTATCAACAATCGCACCATTACACTTTGCTAGCGCTCTCGTCACAAAATCCATTTGATTGTAAGCAATGGTTAGCTTGATTGTTTTCATCTCTACATAATCTGCGACTTTTGTCTCGTCCAACGCAAGTTTAGCTGTACCGCCATAAGCACGCGCCAAACCACCTGTGCCTAGGTTAATACCACCGTAATATCTAATCACACCAACACAGACATTAATCAGGTTGCGACCCTCCAACAGCTTTAACACTGGCATACCGGCAGTACCAGAAGGCTCCCCAGCGTCTGAAAAGCGCTGAACAATCCCTTCTTCTGTTTTTAGCCTAAAAGCATAAGCCAGATGATGTGCACTTTGGTGCTTGGCAGCAAAAGCACGCAACGCCTGCCCTACCTCTCGCTCAGAAGCACATGAAACAGCCATGGCAATAAAACGTGATTTTGTGATGGTTTGCTCAGCAAACCCTGCTTGTACAATAATCTGCAACTACTTACGCCCACCTAAAATACTACCTAATATGCCACGGATAATTTGCCTACCCAATTGCGAACCAATTGCACGTGCGGCACTTTTCGCAGCGGCCTCCAATATGCCATCAGAGCGGCTAGCGGGTTCTTTTTTACCTGAAGACTCAGCAAGCTCCGCATCTTCAGCTGCCGTAGCTGCAACTTGCGCCTTTAGAATCTCATAAGCTGACTCACGATCAACCTGTTTCTCATATACGTTATTTAGAATTGAAGTCCTGATAGACTCTGCCCGTTCTGCATCAGTAGCTGGACCAATACGACTGCCTGGTGGACAAACAAACGTGCGTTCCACAGGTGTTGGAATCCCTTTTTCATCCAAAAATGAAACAAGTGCCTCACCTACCCCTAGCTCTGTAATCACGCTTTCTACATCTAATTTAGGATTTACCCTAAAGGTCGTTGCGGCAGATTTAACCGCTTTCTGGTCCCGTGGCGTAAATGCACGCAAAGCATGTTGAACTCGATTACCTAATTGCCCCAAAACCGCATCAGGAATATCAAGCGGATTTTGGCTCACAAAATACACACCAACCCCTTTAGAGCGAATCAGGCGCACGACTTGCTCAATTTTTTCAAGTAACACAGCTGGGGCATCATTAAATAGCAAATGGGCTTCGTCAAAAAAGAACACTAATTTCGGTTTCTCTAAATCCCCTGCTTCTGGAAGCTTTTCAAATAACTCAGATAGTAGCCACAATAATAAGGTGGCATAGATACGCGGTGAGTTGAACAGCTTGTCACTCATCAAAATATTAACGACACCTCGCCCCTGCTCATCAGTCTGCATTAAATCATCTAAATTAAGGGCGGGCTCACCAAACAACATATCAGCGCCTTGCGTTTCAAGCTGTAACAATGCACGTTGCACTGCACCCACACTTGCCGCAGAAATATTGCCATACTCAGCTTGATACTGTGTTGAGTTCTCTGAAGCGTGCTGCATCATTGCACGCAAATCCTTCAAATCTAACAGCAACCAACCCTTATCATCAGCAATTTTAAAGATTGCGTTCAAAACACCAGCCTGCACATCATTCAAATTCAACAAACGTGCTAATAACAATGGCCCCATTTCTGCGATTGTTGTACGAACGGGATGCCCCTTCTCGCCAAACATATCCCAAAATGTAACGGGGCATTTAGCGTAGCTAAAATCAGAAATCGCTAACTGCTGAACTCTAGCTTCCACTCGTGCATTACCACCGCCCTGCTGTGACATACCAGACAAATCGCCTTTAACATCCGCCATAAATACTGGCACGCCATTTTTTGAGAACCCCTCAGCCAGCGTCTGTAGCGTAACGGTTTTACCTGTACCCGTTGCGCCAGCAATCAAGCCATGACGGTTCGCCATTCTAGGCAGAATCACACTAGATATTTCGTTATTTTTTGCAATTAAAATGGGGTTAGCCATGAAGTGATTACCTATCAATTAGTCATAAACATTAATAAATACTAGTACAAATACATTTAACGCTTAGAAATCACCTTTTCTTGCTCTGTCCATGATTTCTAGAAGCTTAGTTTCTAATTCCTGTGCGGATTTTTTTGCACGCACCGTTGGAGATTTAATGCTTTGCAAATCAAACGTTGGGCGGTCCATTGCAATATAAAGTTTGAGCTGCTTATGTTCATCTTGCTTTTCGTAAATCGCAATTCTACAAGGTGCAAATACCAAAAACTCAGGATGATCTAAAATGATTTCTGTCCCCATGCTCAAATTACAAAACGAGTGCACCTCTTTCACTCCTTGTGGGTCTAGTCCGCGCAATTTCATGTGCTCTCCAATAGGAAAGTTCGCTGGATTCACGAAGTTTAATCCTTCTGAAATGCTTTTCAGACTCTCAACGACATCTTGGTAACTTACCCCGGAATTAACTGGTAACTCATAAATCGCAGTATTAGGATCAATAGCAGGCATGCCTGGCCTGATTTGTCCAACAAGCATCTGCTCTTTTGAAGCTAAGATTGGTTTCGTCACGCTACAAGCCGCCATCGAAAATACGATTACGCATAAAAAAACAAGGTCAAATCTAATTTTCATCACATGCATAGCATTCACCCATTTAAATCTAGTCAGTGATTTTAAGTGCCTGATTCACAGCCTCACGATTGAAATGCGGTGCGATAAGCTCAATAAAACCATACATATAGCCACGTAAAAACGCATCTTTACGCACCCCTAAATAAGTCGTGCTATCCGCAAATAGATGATCGACATCAACTTTTGCCAAATGCGCGTCACGCTCAGGATCATAAGCCATATTTGCCAGCAAACCTACCCCCAAGCCCAATGTCACATAGGTTTTAATCACATCAGCATCAATCGCAGTAAGCACGACATTAGGCGTTAGGCCTGCATCGGAAAAAGTCTTAGAGACGAGCGTGCCTCCAGTAAATGCGAAGTCATAGGTAATGAGCGGGTAATTAGCTAGTTTTTCTAGCGTCAAAGGCAAATCGCTAAGCAAAGGATGATCGTGCGGCACAACAACACAGCGATTCCAATGATAACAAGGTAAGCATAACAAGCTTTCCCTATCACTGATAGACTCAGTGGCGATTCCAATATCAGCCTCTCCATTTTCAACCTGCTCAGCTACCTGGCTTGGATTACCCTGATGGATATTGAGCTTAACTCGCGGGTATTCTGTCATAAAGGCTTTAACAGCAGCAGGTAGCTTATAACGTGCTTGCGTATGCGTTGTAGCAATCGTTAACGTGCCAGCCTCTACATCACTAAACTCCTCCCCTACGCGCTTGATATTCTCAATATCACGCATGACTTTATCAGCCAAAGTAATAATTTGCTGGCCTGGCTCAGTCAAACCTGTCAAGCGCTTACCGTTACGTTTAAATATTTGTAATCCAAGCTCTTCTTCTATCAGCTGAATCTGCTTACTAACACCTGGTTGTGAAGTGTATAAAGCGTCAGCTGCATTGGTAATATTTAACCCTTGCTTCACTACTTCGTGTAAATAACGTAACTGATGTAATTTCATTAGGAATAATTTCTTTAATAGGATTTCTTAAATAAACTGCAAGTTAATGCTAATATTTTTTATGCTAAGGCATTAGCGCTTATATAACCAAATGATATATCCATAGAATAACATATTCTTAAAAAAATTAACTATTCACTGCTATAGTGCGCGACTAAATTAAGTTAGTGAATAACGGATACTCCACATGGAATTTGGTTATATTATTTCGGGCTTTGCAGTTGGCCTTCTTGTTGGCGTTACTGGCGTTGGCGGCGGCTCGCTCATGACACCTTTACTTGTGTTTTTATTTGGATTTAAAGCATCCGTAGCCGTAGGAACAGACTTGCTTTATGCAGCGATTACCAAGACTGGCGGGGTGTTTGTTCATCACAATACGCACAAATCAGTAGATTGGCGTGTTGTAGCATGGATGTCATTAGGTAGCTTACCATCTGCCGTAATTACTATCTTTGTGATTAAACATCTCATTCAAATCGAAAAAGATGTTTCAGGCATTATCACCTTCACATTAGGTGTCGCACTCATCCTAACATCCATTGCATTGATTATTCGTAGCTATATCACCAGAAAAAAAATACGCGAAATCGAAGATAGTGTGATTAGTAGTGGTCGTTTTAATAAAATTCAAATCCCAGCAACCATATTTACTGGCATAATACTGGGTGCGCTAGTGACAATCTCTTCAGTAGGCGCAGGTGCACTTGGCACACTAGCGATACTCTTCCTTTACCCTAAGATGAGCACGCTAAAGGTAGTTGGTACTGATTTAGCACATGCAATCCCGCTAACCGCGGTTGCTGGGTTTGGTCACTGGACGCTTGGACATGTCAACTTTGAACTGTTAGGCACACTGCTCATCGGATCCTTACCTGGAATATGGGTCGGTAGCCACTTAAGCGTAAAAATTCCAGAAAAAATATTACGTCTAGTTTTAGCCACGCTCTTATTGGTGATTGGTTTGAAATTCGTTTTAGTTTAATTTAAAAGTTAGTTTAAAAAGCACTATATATTATGTATAAATATGATGAAATAGATCAACAAATTGTTGATGAACGCGTTGCCCAATATCGAGATCAGACTCGCCGCTATTTGGCTGGTGAACTGTCTGAAGACGAATTCCGTCCGCTACGTCTTCAAAATGGCTTGTATATCCAACGTCAGGCACCAATGCTTCGCATTGCGGTGCCTTATGGCATGTTATCTAGCGCACAATTGCGCAAACTTGGTGATATTTCAAAAAAATACGACAAAGGCTACGGTCACTTCAGTACACGTCAGAACTTGCAATTAAACTGGCCAAAACTGGAAGATGTGCCTGAAATTTTGGCGGATTTAGCCACGGTTGAAATGCATGCGATTCAAACGTCAGGTAACTGCATTCGTAATATCACGACTGACCAATTTGTAGGCGTTGCGCCTGATGAAGTGATCGACCCACGTGCTATCGCTGAAATCATGCGTCAATGGAGCACATTTCACCCTGAGTTCGCTTTATTACCACGTAAATTTAAAATTGCAGTGTCTGGTACTAAAAATGACCGTGCATTAGTGCAAGCGCACGATATTGGTATGGAGTTTTACCGCGACAGCAACAATCAAGTTGCTATCAAAGTATGGGTTGGCGGTGGCTTAGGCCGCACACCAATTTTGGGTACCGTGATTCGCGAGCATTTAGAGTGGCAACACGCCCTCACTTACTGCGAAGCGATTATACGTGTCTATAACTTACATGGCCGTCGTGACAACATCTACAAAGCACGCATTAAGATTTTAGTAAAAGCTTTAGGTATAGATGAGTTCCGCAAACAAGTGGACGCTGAATGGGCGCACCTTAAAGATACAGACAACACGATTACCGAAGCTGAGCTAGCGCGCGTTGCACAACATTTTGACGCAATGCCTTATGAAAACGTACAAGCTCATGACGCAGGCTTTGATGCGGCAGTTGCTAGCAACCCAGCATTTGCTGCATGGGTGAGGCGTTGCGTACACCCTCACAAACAAGCAGGTTACCGCGCAGTTACGCTTTCACTTAAACCACATGGTCAAGCACCTGGTGACATTTCATCAGAGCAAATGTGGACAGTAGCAGACCTAGCCGATGAATATAGCTTTGGCGAACTACGCTCATCTCATGAGCAAAACCTAATATTAGCTGATGTTAAATTAAGCGATTTATTTGCGTTATGGGAAAAAGCGCGCGCCAATGGTTTAGCAAGCCCTAACATTGGCTTGCTCACAGATATCATTTGCTGCCCAGGTGGCGACTTCTGCTCACTTGCAAATGCAAAGAGCATTCCTATCGCTAAAGCGATTCAAATGCAGTTTGATAACTTGGATTATCTGCACGACATTGGTGAGATAGAACTGAATATTTCAGGTTGCATGAACGCCTGTGGCCACCATCATGTTGGTCACATTGGTATTCTTGGTGTGGATAAAGATGGCTCTGAATGGTATCAAGTCAGTATCGGTGGCAAACAAGGTAACGATGCAAGCCTTGGCACTGTGATTGGGCCTTCATTCTCTGCAGATGAAATGCCTGGTGTCGTGCAAAAGTTAATTGAGGTTTACATTCAAGAACGTACGCCTGAAGAAAGATTTATTGATACTGTGCGTCGCTTGGGCGTTGCCCCATTCAAAGCACATGTCTATGCAAAGAATGAGGTTGCAGCATGAGTAATTTAATTAAACTAAACAATGGCGTTGCTAGCTTAGTAGAAGATGATTGGGCACTCGTTCAGTTACCAGCCACACAAGTAGAAGAGCGTAAACAAGCTGGTAAAGTTGTTTTATTTAAACTGACTGGTGAAGCGACTGTAACTGAGGCTCAAATTGCCGATACAGTGATTCCAGCAACTGGCAAAATCATTCTGCCTTTAAGCGTATTTATTGCACGCAACAGCGAAATTAAAGATCGCATTGCACAAGGTGAAATCGGTGTTTGGTTAGCCACACACGAGCTTTTAGAGAATCTGACGCAGCAACAAACAGACTTAAATGCCCTACCTATTATCGCAATTTTTGTTGAGCGTTTTGCTGATGGCCGTATTTTCTCTTTAGGTAACTTGCTACGTACGCGTTTTGGCTTTAAAAATGAATTACGTGCATTTGGTGATGTATTACGGGATCAATTATATTTCTTGAAACGTAGTGGCTTTACTAGCTATTTAGTGCGTGCAGACCGCTCAGCACAAGAAGCAATTGCCAGCTTAGGTGACTTTACTAAACCATACCAAGGTGCGGTTGATGAGCCACGCCCTGTATTTAAGCGTTATAACAGAGGCGTATAAATGACTACGGATGTAGATTTAGGCCAAGTAGTCATGCTAAAGCCTAGCGCCAATAACCCGGCGACTAAACCTACGCTGACAGACGAACTGGTTGCCAGTGTAAATCAGAAAGCTGCAGAAGTACTCACATTGCTGAGCAATGCTGCGAAAGAGTTTGGCGCAAATGAAGTCACTTTTGCTAATAGTTTTGGTGCTGAAGATATGGTGTTAACAGACATCATTCAGCGTCAAAAAATTGCGATTGAGATTTTCTCACTGGACACTGGCCGTTTACCTGTTGAAACTTACGACTTAATTGCTAAAACAGAGCAAACTTACAATACAAAACTTAAAATCTTTTTCCCGCAATCAGATGCGGTAGAAAGCTATGTAAGAACCAATGGTATCAATGCATTCTACGAATCTATTGACTTGCGTAAAGCCTGCTGCTTTATGCGCAAGGTAGAGCCTTTACAACGTGCTTTAAAAGGTAAAAAAGCATGGGTCACAGGTATGCGTGCTGAGCAATCTACCACACGCGTTAACTTGCCATTCCGTGAGTTTGACAGTGGCAACCAGTTAGAAAAATTCAACCCGCTTAGTAATTGGACTGAAAAAGAAGTTTGGGCATATATTCGCATGTTTGATGTGCCGTACAACAAACTTCATGACCAGTTCTACCCAAGCATCGGTTGCGCACCATGCACACGTGCGATTGCGATGGGCGAAGATGTACGAGCTGGTCGCTGGTGGTGGGAAGACCCCAACAGTAAAGAGTGCGGATTACATGTAAAGAAATGATTTTATAGAATTCTGCTACGTATCAAGTAGTAATTTTGATTTTTGAAACCTAAGAATATGACAACGACTAAACAACCCTTATCTCATTTAGACTGGCTAGAGTCTGAGGCCATTTACATTCTGCGCGAGGTCGCGGGGCAATGTAGCAATCCTGTACTATTATTCTCAGGTGGTAAAGATTCTCTATGTATTTTGCGTTTAGCTGAAAAAGCTTTTCGCCCAGGTAAATTTCCATTTCCACTCATGCATATTGATACCGGCCACAACTATCAAGAAGTACTGGATTTCCGTGACCAACGTGCAGCAGAGTTAGGTGAGCGCTTAATCGTACGTTCAGTTGAAGATTCAATGAAACGTGGCACAGTGGTATTGAAATCACCTGATGAGCCGCGCAATAAGCATCAATCTGTGACACTGCTAGAGGCCATTGAAGAGTTTGGATTTGACTGCTGTATTGGTGGCGCACGCCGTGATGAAGAAAAAGCACGTGCAAAAGAACGCATTATGAGTTTCCGTGATGAGTTTGGTCAATGGGATCCGAAAAACCAACGCCCTGAATTATGGAACTTGTATAACGCACGTTCACATAAAGGTGAAAACATCCGTGCCTTCCCTATTTCTAACTGGACAGAAATGGACGTATGGCAATATATCGAGCGTGAAAAATTAGGTTTACCAAGCATCTATTTCTCTCACAATCGCGACATTATTATGCGCGGTGGAGCCATGATGCCAGCAAATGTTCCACTGGCTAACGGCGAAGTGATTAACCAACCTAAAGCAGGTGAAGAAGTCATTAATATGCAAGTTCGTTTTAGAACTGTAGGTGACATCACCTGCACTGCACCAGTATTGTCTGATGCAGATAACGTAAGCAAAATTGTCATTGAAACTGCGACTACCACCATTACAGAACGTGGTGCTACCCGCTTAGATGACCAAACCTCAGATGCTTCAATGGAACAACGCAAAAAAGAGGGATATTTCTAAAAAATACTATCAAGATATGCAGATTAAAGCGGTTGCTAGACGTTTCATCCAATCGCTTAATCAAACATCTTATCTAGCATTTTTGATATTTTGAAAATTTAATTATGACAAATACAACGCAAAACGACTCACTATTACGCTTTATGACATGCGGTAGCGTAGATGACGGCAAAAGTACCCTGATTGGCCGCTTACTTTACGATACCAAAACTATTCTGGCTGATACGCTGACGCAAATTTCAAATACCTCTAAAAAACGTGGCATGGAAGCTGTGGATTTATCACTGCTGACCGACGGTTTACAAGCTGAGCGTGAGCAAGGCATTACTATTGACGTTGCTTACCGCTATTTCAGCACTGGTACACGTAAATACATTATTGCCGATGCACCAGGTCATGAGCAATACACACGCAATATGGTAACCGCAGCGTCAACAGCAAACCTTGCGATTATTTTGATTGATGCACGTAGAGGCGTACTCACGCAAACACGCCGCCATAGCTATTTAGCACACCTTGTGGGAATTCCACACATTGTGGTAGCTGTTAACAAAATGGACTTGGTTAATTATGACCAAGCTGTTTATGACAAGATTTGTGCAGATTATGCAACCTTCGCGGCAGAAATTGGCCTAGCTGCAGCGAGAGATATTCGTTTTATTCCAATGTCTGCATTGAACGGCGACATGTTAGTTGATCGTCTGGAAAACATGCCTTGGTACACTGGCGAGACATTGCTTGAAATGTTAGAAAAAGCGCCAGCTGCGCATACAGAACAATCTGAGGCATTCCGCTTCCCTGTTCAATTTGTATGCCGTCCACACGCGTCTGACGACCCTGAGTTACATGATTTCCGCGGATTTATGGGGCGTATCGAGTCTGGTGAAATTGCCGTAGGTGACGCAGTCACTGTTTTGCCAAATGGTTACCAATCAAAAGTTAAAGCTATTCAACTCGGTGCTGAGCAATTGCAGTCTGCATCAACAGAACAAAGCGTTACTTTGCTATTAGATGATGAAATCGACACATCTCGTGGCGATATGATTGTGAAAAGTGCTGAAGCAATTGAACCTGTAAAACAAGTAGAAGCGTTCGTGTGCTGGCTATCAGAAACTCCTTTGTCTACAGCCAGAACTTACATCATTCGTCACACCACGCGCGAGTCTAAAGCTAAAGTAGGCACGATCAGCTATAAAGTAGATGTCAACACATTAGAGCAACAAGCGACTAGCGACTTGAAAATGAATGACATTGCACGTATTAGCTTTAAGCTTGCGCAACCGCTGATGATAGACAGCTATAAAAATAACCGAGCTACTGGTGCCTTCATCATTATTGATGAATCAACAAATAACACGGTTGGTGCAGGGATGATTGTGTAAATTCCAACAAAGTTACTATGTACATATACGGTAACTTTATAGAATTATTCATCGCAAACTAATAGAATTTCTAATAAAATAACGTTTTAGCTTTTAAGCTGTAAAGGACTTTAAAAATGACTTATGTCGTTACCGAAAATTGTATTCAATGTAAATACACTGACTGCGTAGATGTTTGCCCTGTTGATTGTTTTGTAGAAGGTCCTAACTTCCTTGCAATTAATCCAGATGAATGTATTGATTGCACATTATGCGTTGCAGAGTGCCCCGCTGAAGCAATTTTTGCCGAAGATGATGTCCCTGCAGACCAACAAGAATATATTGCATTAAATGCTAGACTTGCTCAATTGTGGCCGGTCATTACTTCTCGTAAAGAAGCACTTGAAGATGCTGATGCTATGAACGGCGTACCTGGCAAACGTGATTTATTGATTGAATAGTCTTAATAATCATTATAGGTATCAATCAATAACAAAGGGGGCATGTGCCTCCTTTTGTATATTTACTAATTGTATATACACTAAGACATTTAATTATTTGTCTGTCAAACATACCAACTTGTTGTTATGACTAAGCCGCTAAGATTTCTTCAACACTACTCTCCTACCCTGCAAGATAAAATCAGGCAATTACAGGCACAAGACTTGTTGGGCGACTATATTACACAGCGCTATCCCCAGTATCACAGTATTCAAACAGACAAAGCACTTTACCAATACAGTAACGAGATTAAACAAGCATTCTTACGAAATGCTCCTGTGCTAGACAGAGTGCAATATGACAATAAATTAGGCATAGAGCATCATGCGCTCGGCCTGAACACTGCCATTTCACGTGTTCAAGGTGGAAAGCTTAAAGCAAAAAAAGAAATCCGAATTTCTTCATTCTTTAAAGAGTCACCTATTGAGTTCTTACGCATGATTGTAGTTCATGAGCTGGCTCATTTAAAAGAACGCGATCATGACAAAGCCTTCTATCAACTCTGCCAACACATGGAACCACATTATCATCAGCTAGAATTCGATTGCCGTGTTTATTTAACTTGGAAAAGTGAAGCTAAGATTTAAGCTCTAAAATTAATGATTCAACATTAGCTTCATCCTTTAACTAGCTATCTTTCTTATCTCTGCTAGTAGTTGAAGTAACTTTATCTATAATTGCTTTACCAGTATCAGTTTGAACCAAACCTTCTAACATTGCACCAAGTTGCGTACCACCATTAGCACTAAATAAATCTGTCAGATTATTAAGCCCAGCGTTAACACTTGCGCCATTAGCAATTACTTTGACATTAGCTTTTTCTAACGCTTTAGCTTGCTCCACACCAACAGAACCCATCACCTCTACTTGCTTAAGTGAAACTAAATATTTTTGGTAAGATTCATTATTACCAATTTTCTCGGCCAACGTAATTTCGGCTTCTACTGAGGCTAGTTGCATCAATTTTTCAGCATTTGCTTTTGCAGCTCCCTCTGCATCAATACCTTTAGCTTCAAATGTTTTAGATTGGAAATTACCATCAGCGATCATCACCGTTGAAGCTTTCTCACCTTCGGCTTTAATGAGGGCTGATTGCTTTTGTGCCTCCGCATCAATCACCGTAGTTTGTTTTTTGGCTTCGGCATTAATTACAGTTGTTGCTTTCTCTTTCTCTGCTTCAACAATTTTGACTTGTTTATCAATTTCAGCCTGATTTACTTGAGCTACTTGAAGAATACTCATTTCTTTTTCTTTTGTGATTTTTTGTTGTTCAGCAATCACTTGTGTCGCCTGTTCATTGGCAATACCAACTTCACGCTCTTTCTCGGCAGTTCTTAGCCCAACCTGCTGCAAGGCTTCTTGTTTCTTCACATCTGTTTCACGCTGCGCCTCGATCTCTGCAATCTGCGCCTTTTTGTTGTTCTGAGCGACCTCAGTACGACTTTCCATCTCAATTTGAGATTTCTTTTTGTCCATAATATTTTTGATGACATGCGAGTCTCTAGCATCTCGAATATCCATCAGCTCAACACTCTTTACTGTACTAACACCCCAAGACCTTAAATTATCATCAACTTCCTTTGTAAATGCTTCACCAAATTTAGCACGGTCTTGCATAATTGATTCAATGCTATTTGTTGCCAAAATACTACGAATACACCCCTGAAGAATTGCATTCAACTGGCTACGCATCTCACTAAATGATGAAACTCTTCTAGCCGCTATCTCACTATCACTAATACGAAAAAATGCTTTCACATCAATAACAAATGGTAACCGTCCTTGGTCATAAGCTTCGTAATCAATAAGCTCTTCAGCAAATACAGACACTGGGTATTTTGATACCAACACACCAATCACAGGGATCCATGAAGGAAATTCATAGTAAGTATTCCCATTTAAACCTTTAGCACTAATCTGGTCGCCATTTTCTTTGATATTACTTGATTCGATACCAACTCCATAAGAAATTGAGCGCTTACCTGATTGCACAATATGCACTTCATTAGTGGGTACCACGCGACGTAGTAAGACAATCCAAAAAGTGAACAATGCAACAAGAGCAACTAAAACAGAAACATAAATAACGTCCATAAATACCCCTTATTAATTTTTTTATTATTTACAGCCAATACAAATAACATTTCATTTGAGAATCTTACTTCTCAATATCATAACCCAACTAATTATTAAATATACAGCCATAGCAATCGCCAAACCTGATGGCGCATACCAAACAAGTGGCACCACCAGACCTGCTGATACCGTAGATAACAACATTTGGATAAAAGCCTGTCCAGAAGCCGCCGTGCCACGAATTTTAGGGTGGCGGTCCAAAGCAGCTAATGAAAGTATCGGCATTGCTAAAGCCATGCCAATATTAAACAGCGCGATTGGCACAATGTTGTAAATAATACTTGTAGGAAGATATACGCAAACGGCGATATTCAGCACGACCATTGCTGACATCCATACATACGCAACTTTGATTACTTTTCTTTGTGTATATCGACCAGCTGCACGTTTCGCTAAGTAAGAGCCCAGCACCATGCCGCAAACCGTAGGCACAAACATGTAAGCAAACTGATGTTCTGTTAGACCTAAATGCTTAACTAAAAACACAGGGCTTGCCAACACATAGAGAAAGAATCCCGCAAAGTTTGCACCTAACGCAAACACCACATAATTAAACTCTTTATCACTAAAAATCATGCGGTAGTCTTTGATGACCTGCTTTGCTGACAGCGGTAAACGCTTTTCTTTGGGCATAGTTTCAGGTAAGTACTTCACTGCTGCCCATAAGCTTAATGCTGCGTATAGGGCTAAAAAGATGAATATCGCTTGCCAATGAATACCAAGGAGTAAACCGCCTATAATAGGTGCAACTGCTGGCGCAATGCCAAACAACATTTGCACGGTTGCCATCACTCGTTGCGCTTGCGGACCTTCAAACAGGTCACGTACCATTGCACGTGCTACAACGTTTCCAGCGCCCCCGGATAGGCCCTGTAAAACACGAAAGAACCATAATGTTTCTACATTAGGTGCGAATGCACAGCCGATTGATGCCAATACAAAAACACTTAAGCCCCACTTAATGGTGGTGATACGTCCAATTGAGTCAGATATCGCACCATGCCAAAGTGTCATGAGGGCATAAGGTAATAAATAAAATGTAAGGCTTTGTTGAAGCTCTAATGAAGTGCCGTGTAGGTCACGCTCTAGTGACGGGAATGCTGGCAAGTATGTATCAATTGCAAATGGTGCAAGTGCTGCTAGACCTGCAAGTACAATGGACAATACCAATGGAGATGATGGATGCTTCAAATGAAAACTTTCATAAATGTACTACCCGCAATAAAAAGCGCGCTACTGATGATCACAGTAGCGCGCTAGATTAAATCACAATAACGCTATTAATGCATCTTTGAAAGATACAAAGCCAATCAAATATAAGACCAGCTAGTTGTCTGAATAGAATTTATGGCAGCGCATGAAATTCATCTACACGATCTTTAAGCTCACCAGCGATAATTTTCTTAGAATTCTTATCATTTCTAAATACGATAGGCTGTGCAGCAATAGTCGGGTTTCTTGAATCTAATATCGCCTGCTCTATCAAATGATGATGCGGTGACTTACTGCAAACTGGGTCAGCCGCTTCAGCATCGCCAGTGAGCAAAAATGTCTGGCAACGGCAACCACCTAAATCATTTTCTTTTTCACTACATGTGCGGCATGGCTCTTTCATCCAACTATCACCACGATATTTGTTAAATGCTGGAGAGTCTTTCCAGCTCCAACCTAAATCTGTATCTTTCACGTTTGGGAACTGCATATTAGGTAATACGCGTGCTGAATGACAAGGCAATACATCACCATTAGCTGTCACAATCATGAACACCTCACCCCAACCGTTCATACATTTTTTAGGACGATCTGAGAAGTAATCTGGCACTACAAAGAAAATCTTCATTTTACTGCCAGACTTTTCTCTGAATTCGTTAGTAATTCGCTCCGCTTCATCTACCTGCTCTTTGGTAGGCATTAATTGGCTGCGATTTACTAAAGACCAGCCGTAGTATTGCGTGTTAGCAAGCTCAATGTACTCTGCACCAAGTGCATCGGCCATCTCTAAAATTTCTTTCATATGGCCAATGTTATAGCGATGAATCACAACATTGAGCACCATTGGATAGCCATGACCTTTAATCATGGCGGCAACTTTTTTCTTGAGCTCAAAAGTTTTGGTATTGGTAATGAAGTTGTTAATTTCCTCAGTAATGTCATGCATCGATAACTGAATATGGTCTAAACCACCATCTTTGAACGCCTGAATGCGTTTTTCTGTTAAACCAACACCCGAGGTAATTAAATTACTGTAATAACCTAGCTTTTTAGCTTCAACAACAATATCTTCAATATCATCACGCAACAGTGGCTCACCACCAGAAATACCCAACTGAATAGCGCCTAATTTACGTGCATCACGAAGCGCTTGTATCCACTGCTCAGTTGTTAATTCATTTTGCGTATGTTTGTCATAGTCTGTAGGGTTATAGCAAAATGCACAATGCAATGGGCAGCGATATGTTACCTCTGCTAACAACCATAAAGGCTGTGTCTGTGTCACATTGGCTGCAACACCATTATTTTGTGCTTGAGTGGCATGGATGGTCTTTTGAACCACTGACTCACCTAAGGATGCTTGTGTCATTTTGCTACTCCTAAATTAAACTAAACTTTACGTATCCAAGCTTTGCTTAGTGCAAGCTCATACATACCAATAATATCTTTTTCGATGTTTTCAGCATCTGGAAATGTGACTTTTAAATCTGCGACCACATCGCTTACTGTCGCTTTACCATCTAAACGTTTAATCACCTCTCCAGCACCACCATGTAGTTTGACCATGCCTTCTGGAAAAAGTATCACATAGCTACTCTGCGCCTCTTCCCACTGAAAACGGTGGTGAGGTGCAAGTGTATAAATGTCTTCATTTTGTATCTGATTATCCATCATCTGCTTTCTTAACTTACATTCATCACTGGTTGACGCAGATAATCGCGATCTTCAACCTTAATGTCTGCTGATTGCAACATAATCGCATCCGCCATTACCCACAAGACATCTAGTTTAAATTGTAATATATCCAGTGCTCGCATCTGCATTTCACGAGTTTGGCTAAAATAGTCTAATGTGACTTCTAAACCCTGCTCTACGTCACGACGTGCTTGAGTCAATCTATTTTTAAAATATTGCATGCCTTCTGCATTAATCCACGGGTACATCTCAGGCCATGAGTCTATACGTTGTTGGTGAATATGCGGTGCAAATAGCTCAGTTAAACTTGAGCAAACAGACTCTTGCCATGGGCGTTGTTTTGCAAAGTTGATGTAGGCATCTACTGCGAACTTAGTACCAGGTGCAACAAGTTTCAATGAAGTCACCTCTTCGCGACTTAATCCTACTGCTGCACCTAAGTGAATCCAAGCCTCGATACCGCCTTCACCACCCTCTGCAATTTGGCCGCTACCATCATGATCGAAAATACGTTGAATCCAACCACGGCGCAATTCACGATCTGGGCAGTTTGATAAAATTGCTGCGTCTTTCATTGGAATCGCAATTTGGTAGTAATAGCGATTAGCCACCCATGCCTGCATTTGTTGCTGCGTAAGTTTACCCTCATACATCAACACGTGAATTGGATGATAGATATGATAGCCTTTACCTTTTTCACGTAATTTAGCTTCAAACTCTTCTTTAGACCAGGGTGCCAATTTTTCAGCCATTTTTTTCTCCAAATATTTAAAGTGATTAAACCAGTAGAGATACTTTTATTTTAAGTTTCTATCTTCAAAGGTTACTGTCAATAGCATTTACTTAATAGATAAAAGCATCTAAGCACTTTGTATTCTTACAAAATAATATCCATGCCATCATAAGCCACTTCAATTTTGTGTTCATTCAATACAGCGCGCTCGGCGGAATCTTCACGCAAAATTGGGTTAGTGTTGTTGATATGAATCAACACTTTTCTTACATCACCAAATTTATCTAGTTCTTCAATCATGCCATTAGGACCAGATTGTGGATTATGACCAATGCTACGTGCAGTTTTAGTCATTAAACCCAAATCCAACATCTCCGTATCAGTCCAGAACGTACCATCGACCATAATGCAATCTGCTTGATTCATTAATGCTGGTAAATGTGGCTCAATTTCTGCCAAACCAGGTGAGTACCAACATTTTTTACCTGAACTAATCTCTTCAATCAAAACACCAATCGTGTCCCCTGGATGCGGGTCATTGCGGTGAGGTGAATAAGGTGGTGCGGCGCTCTTCAGCGCAACTGCTGTAAATTTTAAGTTAGGTACATTCGGCATGGTAAAACTGGTTTTACCATCAATCGGGATATTGTGATGATTAATGCCACAGTAATGGCCAAGAATATTTAAAATCTGATTACCAGAAGTTAAATCACCATACACCATGTCTGTACAGTAAATCTCACGCTTAACAGAGCCCTCACGCAACATAAACAGACCTGTAGTGTGATCAATTTGTGCATCAATCAACACAATCGCTTGAATACCAGAATCCCTCACGGCACGGCCTGGTTGCAATGGTGCAAAGTCTTGGATTTGTTGCAACACATCAGGTGAGGCATTAAACAGGACCCAGTTCACCCCGTCTCCACTGACGCAAATTGATGACTGTGTGCGCTTAGTCGCCTTAATTGTGCCTTTACGTAAACCGTCACAATTAAAGCAATTACAATTCCACTGTGGAAAACCACCCCCAGCACCAGCCCCTAATACATGTATATGCATGAATATCTACATTTCTATTTAAATTAAATTTCAATCATTAAAAAATGTGCTTTATAAAAACACCACAATTTTTTTGTAAAAAAATGATGACATTGCTTTCAACAATCATTCTTTTACAAAAAAAGGCTGTCTCTCGGCAGCCTTTTTTTAATAATACGTAAACAACTAATTATTTGTTCATTACGTACATTGTTACTTCAAAGCCAAAACGCATTTCTGTCGCTGCTGGTGTTGTCCACATGATCAATTTCCTTTTTTAAATTTAGTTGATATCGCTACTCGCTTTGTGCTGTAACGTGAGATGCATTCTGCGCCCTTAATCAGATGCGTAACACTGCAAACTTACCCAATATCTACTAAGTAAATTCATGATGCGAGGGCTTGAAAGCATTATCCCTTGATTATTCCAGCTAACACTTCTAGAAATTTTGCATTTTCAGAAAACAAACCAATACTCACCCTAAGATACTCAGGCATTTCATAGTTAGCAACTGGTCTGACGATGACACCCTGCTGTAGCAACTTCTGATTAATGCCTGCAGCATCCCCCACTTTGACGCTAATGAAGTTTGCAAATGATGGGATGTAAGTCAAACCCAATTGATCAAACCCGTGTTTTAACTGAGCCATACCAGCTTGGTTTAAGGCGTAGCTACGCGCCACAAAGTCATCATCCGCTAATGAAGCAACGGCTGCCGCTTGCGCAACACTATTGACATTAAAAGGCTGGCGCACACGATTCATCATATCTGCCACTTGAGCATGACATAAACCAAAACCAATGCGTAAACCAGCTAAACCATATGCTTTTGAGAAAGTACGCGAAATCACCAGATTTTCAAATTCTTTTAGCCAGCCGATTGCTTCAGATTTATATTCTGCTGACAAATATTCGTCATATGCTTCATCTAGTACGACTAACACATGTTGTGGCACTTGCTTTAAGAGTCTATATAAAGCTGCCTTTCCTAATAATGTACCTGTCGGGTTATTCGGATTAGCAATGAAAATCAAGCGGGTTTTATCAGTCACTGCTGCTAGCATTGCAGATAAATCATGACCGAAATCTTTCGCTGGTACGACAACACCCTTTGCACCCATCGCTTGTGTCACCAATGGGTAAACCGCAAAAGCATGTTGTGAGTAAATAGTCTCACTATCGCTACTTAAATAAGCACGCGCAACCAGCTCTAAAATATCGTTTGATCCATTACCAAACACAATCTGGTCATGTGCAACGCCGAACTTATTGCTCACAGCTTCCCGTAAAGCAAAACTATTACCATCTGGATACCTTGCAATATCGAGAATTGCCTCTTGAATCGCGTAATCCGCCTTAGGACTAATACCTAATGGATTCTCATTCGAAGCAAGTTTAACAATCTCTTCAACTTTTAGATTCATTTCCCGTGCGAGCTCTGTAATCGGTTTTCCACCTTGATATGGTGCAATTTTTTGAATATGTTGAGGTGCTTGGATGGTCATAATATGATGTTATTTAGAAAATTAAGAAGATAAGAAAGATAAATTCGTAAAAAAGTTGCATTGGTGGCACATACAACTAGCATGCTAGTAATTGCTAATTTATTAAATTACTCACCATTTTTATCGTTTATGGAACACAAAAACAAATCAATTTAAATGGCATGAAACTACTGATAACGCTAAATAACAGCGAGAGGATAAGATCCTAAAAGTTTAAGATAAGACGCTCTAGATGTAATTTCATTGATTGCAGAACCAACGTTTGCATCTTGCACATGCCCTTCTATATCGACATAAAACACATATTCCCACATACCACCTTTTGCCGGCCTTGACTCCAGCTTAGTCATACTGACATTATGCTTAGCTAAAGGCTCTAGCAAACCTAGAATTGCACCAGGTTGATTCTTGGTCGCAGTCACAAAAGAAGTTTTATCCTCACCAGATGGCGCAACATCATGCGCAGATAACACTAGAAAGCGCGTGGTGTTTTTAGGATCATCTTCGATATTTTCAGCAAGAATATTCAAGTTAAATAGCTCAGCTGCACGCTTACTTGCAATTGCCGCAGCGAAAGTACCATCAGCAACAATCAAGTCATGAATCATTTGTGCAGCACGCGCGTTACTTGTCACTGGTTCACGCTCTGCCTTGGGCAACATTTTATTCAGCCACTCGTGGCACTGAGCTAAAGACTGTGAGTGTGAAAATACGTGCGATATTTGATGTATATCAGTCTGTTTCGACAGCAAACAATGGTGAATTGGTATTGTGACTTCACCACATATTTTAAGCGGGCTAGTTAATAGCAAGTCTAAGGTTAAACCCACAGCGCCCTCATTTGAGTTTTCTACTGGCACGACACCGTAATCAGCTTGCCCAGATTCAACGGTGCGAAAAACCTCATCAATGGAGCCACAGACAACTGCATGCTTACCTTCGCCAAATTGCTTCAGCGCAGCCTCTTCACTATAAGTCCCAAGTGGACCCAAAAAGGCAACTGTCATTTCTTTTTCTAATGCACGACAATTAGACATAATGCTGCGGAATATATTGGTCACAGCCTCAGCGGGCAACGGCCCAGGATTTAACGCTGTTAGCCGCCTCAAGACTTGTGCCTCACGTTCAGGGCGATAAATCACACCATCATCTTTAAGCTCACCGATATGGCGTGCATGGCTCGCTCGCTCATTGGCAAGTTTAAGGATTTTTTCATCAATCGCATCAATTTGATCACGATGCTGCTTTAATAGGTTAGATAGTTGTTCTTTGGACATATTAGTGCGCTTTTTCAAATTCCTGCATATAACTCACCAATGCCTGAACACCTTCAATCGGCATTGCATTATAAATTGACGCACGCATTCCACCGACCATGCGATGACCTTTCAACTGCAAAAGACCATTAGCTTCTGCGCCCTTTAAAAAGGCATCATTCAACGACTCATCGGACAAAAAGAAAGGAACATTCATACGTGAGCGGTTAGGGATAGCTATGTTGTTAACATAAAAATCAGTGCTATCAATGTAATCGTAAAGCAAATTAGCTTTTTTAATGTTTACTTGCTCTATCGCACTCACACCGCCCTGCGCTAGAAGCCACTCAAAGACTAAGCCAGCAATATATATGCTATAAGTGGGTGGCGTATTAATCATAGATTGATTTTCAGACTGCGTTTTCCAATTAAATACTGCTGGCGTTAAAGGTGATGCGCGATCAAGTAGGTCTTCTCGCACAATGACGATACATAGTCCAGCCGGGCCAATATTTTTTTGTGCACCGCCGTAAATCACGCCATACTTAGTCACATCAATCGGCCGAGAAAGAATATGTGAAGACATATCAGCGACAATAGGCACATCACCGGCATCTGGCAAACCATCAAACTCTACACCATTGATTGTTTCATTAGTACAGATGTGCAGATAGGCCGCATTTTTATTAAGCTTCCAAGTAGAGAACGCCGGTACATTGTTAAAGCCATCCGCTTCACTACTGGCAACCACATTGATTTTTCCATACGCATTAGCATCATCTACACTGCGTTTAGACCACGCACCTGTTACTACATAATCAGCCTCTCCACCATTGAGCAGGTTCATTGGGATAATTGCATTTTCGGCAATGGCTCCACCTTGTAGAAACAACACTTTATAGTTTTGTGGAACATTAAGAAGCTTACGTAAATCTGCTTCAGTTTTAGCCAAAATACTGGTGAATTCTTTACCTCTGTGCGACATTTCCATCACACTCATGCCAGAGCCATGCCAATCTAACATCTCGGCTTGAGCACGCTCAAGTACTGATTTAGGTAAAACTGCTGGGCCTGCTGAAAAGTTATAAATTTTAGTCATTAATTAAGTGATAGATCAAAAATATTATTTAAAATTAAGTATTTACATCTGAAATTTATTGATTGAGTTGCAAGCAATACACGTAACAAGCGCGTGTATTGCTAACCTCTCTATAGGTTATTCGACTTCTTTATCGATTTCGACATCACCGTCAATTTCACCATTGATTTCAATGCCACTATCGATCTCACCATCTTCATCCTCATCGGTTTCTACGATTTTCTCAATTCCAGATAGTTTTTCGCCTTCACCAAGGTTAATCAAAGTGACGCCTTGAGTTGCACGGCCTAACTCACGAATTTCACTCACACGTGTGCGAATCAATACGCCACCTGTGGTAATCAGCATAATTTCATCTTCATCGTTCACTAGTTTTGCTGCAACGACAAGACCATTACGTTCGCTCACTGCAATCGCTTTCACGCCTTGTGTACCACGGCCTGAACGGCGGAAGTCTGCTAGTACAGTACGCTTGCCATAACCGTTCTCAGTCGCCACCATCACAGTTTGTTGGTCATCCGATGCAATCAATAATGATAGAACTTGCTGACCTTCGGCAAGCCTCATGCCTCGAACGCCACGTGTTGCGCGACCCATTTGACGCACTTCATCTTCATCAAACCATACCGCTTTACCACCGTTGGACACTAGCACCACATCGTTACTGCCGTTGGTGATTTCAGCACCAATTAAGTAATCACCATCATCTAGATTAATCGCAATAATGCCTGATTTACGTGGATTAGCGAATTCTGTTAACGCGGTTTTCTTGACGGTACCAAGTGAAGTTGCCATGAAGATAAAGTGATTTTCATCAAAGCTTTTCACCGAAAGAATCGCGTTGATTTTCTCGTTTTCTTCTAACGGGAATAGGTTAACAATAGGTTTACCGCGACTTGTTCGGCTACCTTGCGGAACCTCATACACTTTAAGCCAATAAACACGACCACGATTAGAGAAGCATAAAATGTAATCATGAGTATTCGCCACGAACATTTTATCGATAAAGTCATCTTCTTTTGTTGCTGCAGCTTGTTTACCACGACCACCACGTTTTTGCGCACGATACTCGTCTAGAGGCTGAGATTTAATATAGCCAGTATGAGATAAAGTCACCACTACATCTTGCGGCGCAATCAAATCCTCTAGCGACAAATCTTGTGCGTTTTCAACAATCTCACTGCGACGCTTATCACCAAACTGTCTTCTGATTTCATTCAACTCGTCAGTAATAATAGTCGTCACACGTGAAGCTGTTGCAAGAATATCAAGCAAGTCCGCAATCACATCCATAACTTCTTTGTATTCGTTGACTATCTTATCTTGCTCAAGACCAGTTAAGCGTTGCAGGCGCATTTGCAAGATTTCTTGCGCTTGCACATCGCTCAATTTGTAACCATCTGGCGTCAAACCAAAATTCACTGCGAGTCCATCTGGACGAGCAGCTTCCATCGCAGCGCGTCTCAACATCTCTTCAACCACTGGAGACTGCCAAGATTTTGCCATCAAGTCTTTTTTGGCTTCAGGCGGTGTTGGCGCCGCTTTAATGATAGCAATCATTTCATCTACGTTTGCTAGCGCCACAGCCAAGCCTTCTAACACATGGCCACGCTCGCGCGCTTTTCGCAATTCAAACACAGTGCGGCGCGTGACTACTTCACGGCGGTGACGTAAGAACGCTTCTAGCATCTGCTTCAAGTTTAGCAAACGTGGCTGTCCATCTAACAAGGCCACCATGTTCATACCAAAAGTATCTTGAAGCTGTGTTTGTTTATATAAATTATTTAAAACAACTTCAGGAATCTCACCACGCTTCAGTTCAATCACTACGCGCATGCCTGATTTATCAGACTCGTCACGTAAATCAGAAATCCCTTCGATTTTCTTCTCGTTCACAAGCTCAGCGATTTTCTCAATCAGCGTTTTCTTGTTTACTTGGTAAGGCAGTTCATCAATAATGATTGATTGGCGCCCCCCCTTGTCCATGTCTTCAAAGTGAGTACGTCCACGCATTACAACGCGACCACGACCTGTACGATAGCCCTCTTTAACTCCCACAGTACCGTAAATAATTCCTGCTGTTGGGAAGTCAGGTGCAGGCACTAGTTCGATTAAATCTTCAACCGTGGTCTCTGGATTTTTAAGTAAGGCAAAACAGGCATCGAGCACTTCGTTAATATTGTGTGGTGGGATGTTTGTTGCCATACCTACCGCGATACCTGAGCTACCGTTAATCAGCAGGTTAGGAATACGTGCAGGCATGATGAGTGGCTCATGCTCAGAACCATCATAGTTGGGACCAAAGTCTACAGTTTCTTTATCAATATCGGCTAACAGCTCATGTGCAATTTTCGCCATACGGATTTCCGTATAACGCATTGCAGCCGCATTATCACCATCCACTGAACCAAAGTTACCTTGTCCGTCGACCAGCATATAGCGTAATGAGAAATCCTGCGCCATACGCACGATGGTGTCATAAACAGCTGTATCACCATGGGGATGGTACTTACCGATCACATCACCTACAATACGCGCTGATTTTTTATATGGTTTATTGTAATCGTTAGATAGCTCATGCATCGCGAACAAAACGCGTCTATGCACAGGCTTCAGACCATCACGAACATCGGGTAAAGCACGCCCCACAATTACGCTCATTGCGTAATCGAGGTAAGATCGACGCATCTCGTCTTCTAAACTAATTGGGAGGGTTTCTTTAGCGAATTGATCCATATTTTGACTGTCTTATAATGGTTTTTATATGACACAAATTTTAACATGATTAGCGCGCAAAATAACGCTTACAACCATACTTTTAACATAGTTTTTCAACGTTAAAAATAGGGGCTAAATCTCGTTCAAATTTAATAAGCAAACAAGCTGGAAATTGCTTAAATCTGACTAGTTTCAGGGGTGTTTTATGCGAGGTTTGACAGCACCACAAATTTAGCGACCAATATCAAACCTACATCATGAGTCTTAAGTTAATTTCATTGGATACAGTAGCCTAATACTAGCTGACAATTAACTTCCCATCTTTGTATTCATTAGAGCAATTTTATCAAGGCACCTTGTAATGCTCTTGTGTCATTAAATCTACACCACACTCCAGATTCTCGACCCAATTGATAAATCGATTCACCATGTCCTTACCCACGAATGAACGTCCATGCTGCGGCACAATTGAATCAATCTCAAGATTACGTACCATTGCGGCCCATAAACGGCAAGCCTTGTTGGAGGTCATATATCGACGGTGAAAGGGCAGCATCGTAGGCAAATGCTCATCAAAATTAGTGACGGGCTCAATAGCAAGGTCATGATGTACCAAAGAAGCCCCCAAATCTCCTGAGAACAAAATCTTACTTGTCACATCGTAAAACTGGAAATTACCTTCAGAATGGAGAAAATGTGCAGGTATCGCTTTGATAATTGCACCACCTAACGTGATATTCATACCACAGTCAGGAATGCCAATAATGCGGTTTTTTGTATTTCCCACACTGCAAAAGTGCGGCAAGAATCGCTCCCAAATAGCCGGTGCAAGCACCTTGCACTCAGTACCTACTAGCCACTTATTAATGGATGCGACAATATCAGGATCTTGGTGTGAGGCGAAGATATAATCCAACTTGCGAAAGTGAAAGTACTTACCCATCCCCATCACCAATGCACTATAGGTCATATTACCACCCGGGTCGATAAGCGCCCCATGTCCATCGTTCACAATCAAAAACTGGTTTGATTGAACAGCCTCATCTGATGAATCAGTATCTGATAAATCACTGAATTTTACACAAATGTGTTTCCCATTATTAAATAGTTCCGATGCCACGTTTTGCTAACCCTTTGACGAGAAATCAAAACTGCCCATTACTAAATGATATTGCAATGAGCAGAATGCTGATTGGTTGATGAAGACAACGCTAAGGTTGTCTTTTTACCTCAACCAAACTCTCTAGGACATGATGCACATCAAAGAAGCACGTACTAGCTTACCAATAACGCCAAATCAGCTTTCAAATCTTCAATGTGCTCTAGGCCCACTGCAATACGTACCAAACCATCACTGATACCTGCTGCCAGGCGCGCCTCAGGCGTCACTCGACTGTGTGTGGTGGTTGCTGGATGTGTAATCGTGCTTTTTGCATCACCTAAATTTGCAGTAATGGATATCAGTTGCGTAGAGTCAATGAGTGCCCATGCTGACTCTTGCGCAGTTTTACCTGATGTTGGTTTCACTTCAAAAGTTACAATGCCGCCACCGCTAAGTTGCTGGCTCATGGCTAGCGCATGCTGTGGATGAGACTTCAAACCAGGATAATGTACACGACTAACTTGCGGCTGTGCTTCTAGCCATATTGCCAAAGCCAAGGCATTTTTGGCATGCGCTTCCATACGTACATGCAACGTTTCCAACCCTTTTAAAAACACCCATGCATTAAAAGCACTCATGGTCACACCAGCTGTGCGTAAAAATGCATAAACTGGCTCCATTAAGGTCTTAGAGCCGAGCACTGCACCACCCAAGCATCTGCCCTGCCCATCAATATATTTTGTTGCGGAGTGAATCACAATATCCGCACCCAACGCTAGTGGCCGCTGTATTGCTGGTGTGCAAAAGCAATTATCTACCACCAAATGTGCACCAGCTTGATGTGCAATATCAGCCAACAAACGAATATCACATACTTCAGTTAGCGGGTTAGAAGGCGTTTCTACAAAAAACAGTTTAGTTTTTGCTGTTGCAGCAACAGCCCACTCATCAGGCTCAGTAAGTGATACAAAGGTTACCTCCAAGCCCCAGCGCTTAAGTATATTGCCGAACAACTGCACGCTAGTACCAAATATACTGCGAGAGGCAACAACATGATCACCAGCTGAACACAAGCCCATAACACACGCTAAAATTGCAGACATCCCGCTAGATGTGGCTACACATTGCTCAGCACCTTCCAAAGCAGCCAGCTTATTTTGGAACATTGTGACCGTTGGGTTAGTAAAGCGCGAATAAATATTGCCAGGCTCTGTGCCACCGAATCGAGCAGCAGCTTGTGCTGCACTTTTAAATCTAAAGCTTGAGTTCAGAAACAAAGCTTCAGAGTTTTCTCCGTATTCAGTCGACTCACTACCAGCACGTACACTCAGCGTTTCCGGGTGAAATTGTAAATTATTATTCATCATTTCCTCTAAGTTCTCGGGACATAAAAAAACCCGCTCAAGCATTGCGCTAAAACGGGTTCTTTTTTACTCGCTTTAGCTGTATTTATAATGCGCCCGCAAGCTGAGTGTGGCCTTGATTAATGTTGGCAAACTCAAATCAGCGCAACTTCATGTTAGTCTTAAGTGTAAACACAGTCAAGTATTTAACATGAGCAATTACGTATTTTAAATGACCTAATTTAAGCGCCCTCTTCAACCTCAAGTCCATTGGCGTTGATTAAATTCAAATCCAACTGGGTACTTGAATTTGCTGGTTTAGCGTTCTTTTGTCCATCACCACGTGCAGACTCAATTTTTGACAAATATGCTTCACTGATATCACCAGTCACATACTTACCATCAAAGCAAGAACAGTCAAAATCTTTGATTTTAGGATTGCTTTGCTTGATATCATCGACCAAAGCATCAAGATCTTGATAGATGAGTGCGTCAGCACCGATCTCTTTACAGATTTCCTCATCGCTACGTCCAGTTGCTAACAACTCGTCGCGACTTGGCATATCAATACCATACACATTTGGGAAACGAACTGGAGGCGCTGCTGAAGCAAAATACACTTTAGTCGCGCCTGCATCACGTGCCATCTGCACAATTTGCTGTGAGGTTGTGCCACGCACGATAGAGTCATCCACCAGCAGAACATTCTTGCCTTTAAACTCAATCCCAATTGGATTTAGTTTTTGACGGACTGATTTTTTACGTAATGCTTGACCAGGCATAATAAACGTACGGCCGATATAACGGTTTTTAATAAAACCTTCTCGATAATCTAAACCTAACGCCAACCCTACTTGAAGCGCACTTGGACGACTAGTATCAGGAATAGGAATCACGACATCAATCTTTTTGTCTGCCCATTCACGCTTGATTTTCTCAGCTAAGCTCTTTCCCATATCCAAACGCGTTTGATATACAGAGACACCATCAATCACTGAGTCTGGGCGTGCTAAATATACATACTCAAAAATACATGGATTGAGCTTCGCTTCATCAGAACATTGACGTGAGTAGAAATTACCTTCCATATCAATAAATACCGCCTCACCAGGCTCAACGTCACGTAAAACTTCAAAACCCAAGACATCCAAAGCCACACTCTCAGAAGCGACAATGTATTCTGTGCCTTTATCAGTTTCACTCTTACCAATCACTAGTGGACGAATACCATTCGGGTCACGGAATGCAAGTAAACCAAAGTTAGCAATCATCGCAACAACGGCGTATGCACCTTTACAACGCTTATGAACACCAGCAACTGCATCAAAAGCCATGTCAGTATTTAGTACGGCGTTGCGCGATGTTTTTTCAATCTCATGTGCAAGTACATTTAGCAACACTTCAGAATCTGAACTGGTATTAATGTGACGTAAGTCCTGACGGAACATTTCTGATTTTAATTGCTCAGAATTGGTCAAGTTACCGTTATGTCCTAACACTATGCCAAACGGAGAGTTTACATAAAACGGCTGAGCTTCAGCAGCATTGGAAGATCCGGCTGTTGGATAACGGACGTGAGCAATACCGGCATTACCAACAAGGCTGCGCATATGACGTGTTTGAAACACATCTTTTACCAGTCCGTTATTTTTATGCATAAAGAATGTGTTGCCATCACAGGTCACAATGCCGGCTGCATCCTGCCCCCTGTGCTGAAGTACCAGTAATCCATCATACAACAACTGATTAACTGGATTTTTACCTACAATGCCTATAATTCCACACATGTATCGAGCCTTAACTGATGAGTTCTATTTAAATGATGATTCTAGTCGTATTTAACGTGCTTAGCGATGCCCTCTGGTACCCAAGGCAATAAACTAAGCACTAGCGCTTCAATTGGGGCGCTAAACATAGCATTGCGCCATCTAGAATCTTTAGGTATATCGGTCAAACCTGCGAGAAAAACGATCACACACACAATCAGCAGACCACGGGCCACCCCAAATAAAGCGCCTAAGAAACGATTCAACCAGCCCAATCCAGCTTTTTTAAAAATTGCAGATAGGGCAATGCCCAATAACGTAGCAAGCAATAAAGTTGCTAAAAAAAGTACCAAAAAAGCTGCCAAGACGCGAAGTGCATCGTTAGGGATATCTATCGGCATCATAGGAAGGAGTTGGTTCGTATAAGTAACACCAACATAAAACGCAGCGACTAAACCAACAATCGCTAGCACTTCTCTAATCATGCCACGCATCACGCTTAATATTACAGACAATCCTATTATGATTAATACAATATAGTCAAAAATCGTCATTTTAAATCTTTATCAGTTCCATCAAAAAGCATCGTTGTTTCAGGCTAGCGCGAAGTAGTATCGAACTAATCATTACTAATAACGATACCAGGTAGCCCAATCTCTTTGATCTTCACCAGTGCATTCATCGCATCCTGGCGAGATGTAAACTTACCAGCCTTGAGGCGAAGTCCATCACCCTTAGGGGTCGTCGCTTTTTCGGTAGTGGTTGCAAAACCTGCCTGCTTAAGTTGATCTTGCAAGCGTTTTACATTCGCAGCATCAGAATACACCCCCACCTGAACTGTAAAACTACCTTCAGACTTTGTTGGCACTTTAGCTTCAACAGCTTTAACAACAGCAGTGACTTCGGTCGGTATTTTTTCAACAGGTTTAATGGTTTTGACAGGTTCCGCCTTCTTGACCTCGTCTTTTGGCACAGCCACTGGCTTTGGAATATCTACTGGCTCGGCTTTGGTTTCAGTGACTTTCGCTAAAGACTTTCTGCGCTCAGCCTCCTTTGCTTCTGCTGCTTTTAGCGCTGCAATACTTTCCGCACTTGGTGTATCAACGGACTCAACCTCAGTTGCATATTCAGCCTGAGCCGCGGGCAGCTCATGCTCTGAAGGCACTGGCATTTGTTGATCATTTTGCACATAAGCTTGCTCGTGCTTCACCTCAGGCATTGTAATTTTAATAGAATCTGGCTTTGTCTGCCCTGAACGGTCTTGAAGTATCTGCGGCAAAATAATTAGCATTAAAAGCACAAGCGCAATGGCACCGACTAAGCGCCTACGTGCCCTCTTTTTAAGTATTAATGCTTGATCCACTGGCAAATCTACAGACATTACTGCTTCCTTAAGGATGTGTTGACATGTTCATTTAAATATTGCATCACACCAGACACAGTAAAAAACGAACCGAACGCTACAATTTTATCATTTTCATTCGGTTCTATACAGCTTTCTCTATCGAGATAGGCTTGATAATATGCATCACCCAAATTATTAAAAACTTTTACTGGCGCGTTAGGAGCTGCTTTGTTAATGGCCTCTAACAATACAGCAACGCTCGCACCTCTACTATGCTCAATAGGAGCAACGTACCATGCGTTAACCTCCCCCTTCAATGCATCAACCACACCCTTAATATCTTTATCTGCCAGCATAGAAAAAACTGAAAAAACACGAGGATTCTGATTGGAATGGCTAATAGCTGTTACGCTGTTTTCCTTTAGCACTTTCAGATTTTCTGCTAAAGCTATTGCTGCATGTGGGTTGTGTGCAACATCTAAAATCAACCAAGGAAAGCGGGAGTCGGTATAGAATCTTCCAACCAGCTTAATTTCTTGCATTGCTTTTGCAATCGCCACCTCTGACACAGGCAACGCTGACTGCAACGCTATTACCGCAGTAACTGCACACGCTGCATTATTTAACTGATAACGCCCCTTTAAAGCAGGAATAGGCAAATGGTGTATTCGTTGCTGGTTGCTTAGGTAATACCAACCAGTTTTAGTTAGCTCGTATCCAAATTCATGCTGTATGCATTTGAAATCAGCATTCACTTTTTTAGCATATGCATTTAAGGATTCAGGAGGATCATTATCACCGCATATTGCTGGAATTGCAGGTCTATAAACACCAGCTTTTTCATAAGCAATTAACTCTCTTGTGTGCCCCAAAATATCTTGATGATCTAAATCTATGTTGGTGACAATCGTACAGTCAGGTTCAAAGGCATTCACAGCATCCAATCTGCCACCAAGCCCTATTTCCAAAATCGCGACATCAACCCCAGTTTGAACAAAATGCCAAACAGCTGCCAATGTGCCTATTTCAAAATACGTGAGTGATATTGCATCAGCGTTATGTGAACCACCTTGTCGTGCCTCTTCAACTGCAGCAAATGCAGCGCATAAGGACTCATCACTGGCGTCTTGTCCATTGATGTTAACTCGCTCGTTATAACGTAAAATATGTGGCGATGTATAGCAGCCTACGCGATAACCAGCATGCTTGTAAATTTGTGACAACATCGTGCAGGTTGAGCCCTTACCGTTAGTACCTGCTACCGTAATAATCTTAAACGCTGGCCTTAACCCTAACCGGTCAATCACTACTTTAACTCGACCCAATCCCATTTCAATGGCATTTGGATGTAATTGCTCAATATATTTTAACCAAGTTAACAAGTCTCTAGGTGGCGCTTCATGCTTCAAGCTGTTAGACATGCAAAAAACCTTTATGCATTAATAGTCCACCCCAAGAATTAATCACTAAGTTTAAAATTTAACTAATCTCAAATATTAAGCCACTGCTGGCAAACGCATTAAATTAGCTAATAATGAGGCCAATCGGTTACGCATTTCACGGCGATCAATAATCAAATCAATTGCTCCATGTTCTAATAAAAACTCTGCGCGCTGGAATCCATCCGGCAAAGTCTCACGTACGGTTTGCTCAATCACACGAGGTCCTGCGAAGCCAATCAAAGCTTGAGGCTCTGCCACAATCACATCACCTAACATTGCAAAGCTAGCAGACACCCCGCCCATCGTTGGGTCCGTCAACACAGAAATGTATGGCAAACCAGCTTTGCTTAATTGTGTTAACGCAGCACTGGTTTTTGCCATTTGCATGAGCGATAACAAACCCTCTTGCATACGTGCACCACCACTGGCAGAAATACAGATAAATGCCATTTTGTTGTCAATCGCAGTTTGTACGCCACGCGCAAAACGCTCACCCACAACAGAGCCCATTGAACCACCCATGAATTTGAACTCAAATACCGCAACCACTGCAGGCACTGACTTGATACTGCCTTGCATCACAATCAAGGCGTCTTTTTCATTAACGGCTTTTTGTGACTCTTTAATACGCTCAGCATAGCTTTTGCTATCTTTAAACTTTAATGGGTCAATTGGTTGAACATTTGCACCAATCTCAAATTGTCCTTCCACATCTAGCAACTGTGCCAAACGTGCACGTGCACCTATACGATTATGGTAGCCACATTTTGGACAGACTTCTGCATTATCTTCTAAATCTTTACGATAGAGCACAGACTGGCAAGATGAACACTTACTCCATAGTCCTTCTGGCACTGTTTTCTTATCAGCACCAACAACACGTTGAATTTTTTGCGGTAATTTATTTAACCAACCCATTGCATATCCTTTTTAACAAATTACGCAGCGTCAACTGCGGTTTTTAATTCTTTCATCAATGCAGCGACATTCTCTAATAAATTATCATCATTAGAAGCTTCAATCTCCTGCACCATACGGCTACCTACAACAACCGCATCAGCAATCGCTGCTGTTGCCTTTGCTGTAGCTGCATCCCGTATACCAAAACCTACACCAACAGGTAGATTTGTTTGCTGACGGATAGAAGCTACGCGTGCAGAAACTTCTACAATATCTAAATTCGCAGCACCAGTAACTCCTTTAAGTGACACATAGTATACAAAGCCACTTGCCTGATTAACAATTAACTCAACACGCTTTGGTTCGGTGGTTGGTGACAACAAGAACACAGGATCGATATCACGTGCGCGTAACTCTTTAACAAACTCACCGCACTCTTCTGGCGGATAATCCACAGTAATGACACCATCAACATCTGCAGCTTTTGCTCTGTCAGCAAACACTGTCGGCCCAATCGCTTCAATCGGATTAGCATATCCCATTAATACAATCGGCGTTGTTTGATTGGTTTGACGAAACTCTTTTACCATATCCAACACTGCCGTTAACCCAACCTTATGTACCAAAGCGCGCTCACTAGCACGCTGAATGACTGGGCCATCGGCCATCGGATCTGAAAATGGCACGCCAAGCTCAATCATGTCTGCGCCATTTTTAACTAAAGTGTGCATTAGATTAACAGTATGCTTGGGATGCGGATCACCTGCCGTAATATAAGGGATCAAGGCTGTTTTACCTTGCTGTTTTAAAGTAGCAAAAGTTGTTTGAATTCGTGACATAGGTAGCTTATTGTTGTACTAGTTAATTTATCTAAAGCGAAGTTTTAATCAATTCACGCATGCTGCACAAAAATCATGATTAAGCTGTATTGTTTAAATAGAACTTAATCATGATGGATGTGAAGGTATCTGACTGAAAAAGCTATCACCTTAACGTTAAGGTTTATAAAGTAATATTTGCAAGCTTAGCAACAGTGTTGATATCTTTATCCCCACGGCCAGATAAGTTGACCAACACAATTTGGTCTTTACTCATGGTTTTAGCCATTTTCTGTGCATGCGCAAGCGCATGACTAGATTCCAATGCTGGGATAATACCTTCTGTTCGACATAAATTATGGAATGCAGACATTGCCTCGTCATCAGTGATCGCTACATATTCTGCACGCTTAATGTCTTTCAGCCAAGCATGTTCTGGTCCTACTCCGGGGTAATCTAAACCGGCTGAAACGGAGTGCGTCTCAATAATCTGCCCATCTGCATCTTGCATCAAGTATGTACGGTTACCATGTAAAACACCAACCGGACTATTCGCAGTAAGCGGCGCGGCATGCATTCCTGTCTCAATCCCATGTCCAGCAGCTTCTACACCAATTAATCTAACATTAGGCACGTCAATATAAGGATAAAATATACCCATCGCATTTGAGCCACCACCAACACAGGCAACAACAGCATCTGGCTGACGTCCAGCCATTTCCATCATTTGCTCTTTTGCTTCTACGCCAATCACTGCTTGAAAATCTCGTACCATCATTGGATATGGATGAGGGCCTGCAACGGTGCCAATGATATAAAAAGTATTATGAACGTTAGTCACCCAATCACGCATCGCTTCATTGAGTGCATCTTTAAGTGTTTTAGATCCACTTTCAACAGGCACAACTGTAGCACCTAAGAGTTTCATCCTGAATACATTAGGTGCCTGACGCTTAACGTCTTCACTACCCATATATACCACACACTCTAATCCCAAACGAGCGGCAATAGTAGCTGTAGCAACGCCATGTTGCCCTGCGCCAGTCTCAGCAATTACTCTAGGTTTGCCCATGCGCTTAGCTAGTAAAGCCTGACCAATTGTATTATTGATTTTGTGCGCACCAGTGTGGTTTAAATCCTCACGCTTCAAGAAGATTTGAGCACCACCAATTTGATCAGATAATCGTTTTGCATGGTAAATCGGGCTTGGACGGCCAACAAAGTGCTTTAAATCATACGCGTATTCAGCTAAGAACTCAGGATCATGACGGTACTTTTCGTACATCACACGCAGTTCATCAAGTGCCTCAACCAATGTTTCCGCGACAAACGTTCCACCGAACTGTCCAAAATGCCCACGTGCATCTGGCATATCATAAAGCTGCATATTTAATCTCCACTTAAACTCACCGCACTCTGTTTAAATTACAAATAGGTTTCAATTACAAATAGACTTGTTGCATAAATGCAGCAATTTTTGCCGCATCTTTAATTCCTTTTGACAATTCCACACCACCACTTACATCAACAGCATAAGGCTTGACTTGTTGAATGGCTGAACCAACATTCTCCGCTGTTAACCCGCCAGCTAAAACGACAGGCTTATTCAAATCCGAAGGGATTAAACCCCAATCAAATGTATGCCCTGTTCCTCCAGCAACACCTTCGGTATAGGTATCTAACAACAATGCTCTGGATGCAGAATAATCTTTCGCACATTGTACCAAATTTGTGTCTGACTTAACGCGAATTGCCTTCATAAAAGGTAAGCCATAGCTTGAGCATTCTTCAGGTGCTTCATCTCCATGAAACTGAAGTAAGTCTAACGCAACATTCGAAATTACATCACGAACGAAACGCTCTTCCGCATTTACAAACAAGCCAACGATACTGATAAACGCCGGGATTTGACTAACAATTTTAATAGCCTGCTCGACAGACACTGCTCGAGGGCTTGGCTCATAAAAAACCAAACCTATCGCATCGGCACCGTTTTCGACAGCTACCAAGGCATCTTCTACCCTCGTAATTCCACAGATCTTAACTCTGACTCTCAAATCCATATCCTTTAACACGCGTAACAAAAGTCACTGAACATTAACCACTGCTAATAGAGACGGTGCCATTGTAACGCTAAACTAATATTTTCAAGCCCGGCTGAGTGCTTTTTGGCAATCCCCACCTCTCGTCATACCCAACATCTGTTAAATACAAACCGCTTGGAGAAAAAGTTGGTGGCGATAATGTACGATCCTTATTTTGCAATAGCACTTGCATATAACTGGGTGGGTATTTACCTTTTCCAATATAAATTAACGCGCCAACCATATTACGTACCTGATGCTGTAAAAATGCATTTGCTGAAAAATTGAACAGGAAGTATTGCCCAGCATTTAGAACATCTGCTTTAGATAAGGTTCTAACAGCTGTTTTTGCCTGACATTCAGATGCACGAAAAGCAGTAAAGTCATGCTCGCCAACCAAATACGTGGCAGCTTCTCGCATTGCTGCATAATCTAAAGGCAAATGAAACCAACCTGCTTTACTAGCCATTACCGCTGAAGCTACTGGTGCGTTGTATAGCAAATACTGATAACTCCTACTGAGTGCAGAAAATCTTGCATGGAAGTCTTCACCCACTTCATGCGCCCATTCTACTCGCACAGTTTCAGGCAAATGCGCATTAACTCCACGCACCCACGCAGATAATGGGCGATTTGCATCAGTTTCAAAATGTACAACTTGACCTAACCCATGAACACCCGTATCCGTTCGGCCTGCCGCATGTATTCTAACCTGATGTTGCGCAACCCTTTGAATCGCAGCTTCTAATGCATCTTGCACTCCACAAGCTGACGGCTGACTCTGCCATCCGCAAAACAGCGAACCATCATAAGTTACCCCTAAAGCAACTTTCACAAAAACCTCATCGCAATCATTACTCCTAGAACAAACAACATAAGCACCATCACAACTTTATCTATTGAGTTGAAGTGTTTCTTTTCAAAATACACAATATCAACCATTGGTATTGCTTCTAGCTCACTATGAATATCATTAAAATGCCTAAAACTAAAATTTGCCTTACCACTAACCGCAACTTCATCAACATAATTAAGTGTCAGTAATAAGCGAACTGAAAACCTCTCAACATCAAGACCAACGTACTTTAGCGGCTGTAGTAATATATACAACGCCAACATCAACTCATCTTTCTTTGTAGTGACTAGTAATATATTTAATGCCGCTAACGCAATTAGCAACCTAGATATTTGTAACAGAGCAAGATGCAACCCCTCAAAACTTGGCGCAACACTGACTGGAAAATGAGGAACCAACTCTCCCGGAGTGCCGAATGCATAGATCAAGAAAATTGAAAAGAAAAACCAGCGCGCTCGTCTTAATGTGGTCCAAAAAACCTTGAACTGCATTTTAACTGCCGCGATAAAAAGTATCAGCAGTATTGCTATTAGCAATTGAGAATCAGCAATCCCAGCAGCGATTAATATTAATAAAAACATTAACATCTTAACAAAAGGATGCATATTTAATAAATCCATCGTAAACAAATCATTGGTAGCAACGTATACTTTTAGAGTAACTAAACCTAAATAGCGGTAAAGAACAAAAAGGCCGAGCATTAAGCTCGGCCTTTTTGTGTAAACTAACCCTATAAACCTGCTAACAACTGCTCAGCTTTTAATTTCTGCTGTGGCCCACCCTCTTTTAGCACTTCCTCAAGTAGCTCGCGTGCACCCTCTTTGTCGTCCATATCGATATACGCAGCCACCAAGTCCAGCTTAATATCAACATCTTGATTTTCTGAACTAACAGCTTCAGAAGCTATAGGTGAATCAAGACCACTATCGTCAGCATCTTCAAGCAATGATTGCGTATCATCATCACCTAAATCTAAACTTATGGCAGAAAAGTCAAACTCATTGCTAGCAACATCGCTGACAGCGTCTTTAGTATCGATTGGCGCTGTGTCTGCTTCATCTAATGAAAAATCAAAGTTCACACTTTCATTTGAAGATTGCAAATTTACATTATCAATCTCTGGATGATCAATGAGCGGCAGACTACCATCAAAGCTGGTACCCTCAATTTTATCTGATGGAACATCAAATGATATTTCCATGGGAGTGTCTGGAATTTCAAAAGCCACTGGTTCTGAATCTGAAGTAGAGAAGTCTATTGCAGAATTATCCGCAATACTAAACTCTTCATTGAATGCTATCGGAGTACTACCCTCAGATTCGCTTGAAAACTCAATATTAGGTGCCGTATCAAGAAACGATGGCACTTCAAAAGAATCAGCACCACTTGCTATTGCCTCAGTCTCGGGATTAACAGGCGTTGCTTCAACCAACTCAGCATCAGAAGCGAATGTAAACTCTAAGGTATTATCTTCAACTGTTGCAGTTGACTCATCAGTCGCAGCACTATCAGCGAGCACCACTTCCTCAGCTTGTTTATCGTCTATCTCCGCTGAGGGAACATCTGGCACACCCAAATCAAACTCAAGCCCTTCGTCAACAGCCTGAGCTGAGCTAAAGCTTTCCATCACGACCGAACTTGGGCTAACCTCAGTTGTAGTCTCGCCAGCAAATAGCGCCGGCTTAACTTCTTCAGTAATTTGGAACTCATTCTTTGGTTCAGATGAAGTGTTAGGCTCATCATCTAAAGAGAAATCTAAACTAACGTCGTCTTGGTGTGATAACACCGCACTCGCTACTGCGCCAGCCTGAACAGCCATTACTGATGGCGCTGAGGCAGGAAGACTAGAGATATCATAAAGCGGATTTTCAGGCTCTAACTTTTGACCCATTTCCGCAACTTTTGCCCATGTAGGATCATCCGCACCTAAAGTAGTATACAACTCTCCCGCAACTGCCTCAAATGCAGAGACATCTTTACGGCCAGCATACATTTCCAAGAGTTTCAGATGTAACTCATACCGCTTTGGTTCTTTAACGATAGCATCTTTAAGTATTTCTTCAGCTTGAGCATCACGTCCATAAGCCATATAAACTTCAGCTTCAGCGATTGGATCAACATCATTGGTGTCTATCATGCTGCCATCTGCACTCTGTGCAAAATCAGTCAGGAACGATGTATCTGAGGTGCTTGAGTTACCAGTGGTATTACCAAATACAGTATTTGCACGTAAGCCACCTGAGGTAAGAATACCACGCTCAAAGCTATCTAACTCTTTTCTACGCTTATTACGTAAAAACAACCAGCCAGCAGCTAACACTACTAAGGCAGATGTGCCGCCTAGCAATTTAATATCAAGACCTGACAGAAGGCTTTCAATGAAAGATGGCTCTTGAACAGGCTCAGGTGGAGGAACTTTGGCTGCTTGTTTTTTTGGCTGAGCCTTGACCTCAGGTTTTGTTTCAGCAGGCTTCTCCACTGCCGGCTTTTCAGCAACAGGCTCAGAATTTACTTCTGCGTTTTTCTGCAACTCAGTCATGGTCTGATTTTTCAGCGCCAACAACTTTTGCATATCCTCAATTTGTTTTTCTAATGCTGCAGCACGAGACAAGGACTCCTTAAGCGCGTTCTCACGTGCAGTCGCTTCTTCCTGTAATGCGATAATTTTTGCATCAGCTTCTGCAGTGCCTGATTTTTGGCTAGTAACGGCATTCTTTTCGCCTGCGGAAAGTTTTACAACATCCTGGACGCCTGGCTTAACAGCAGCAGACTTATCTTCTGCTGAAGCAATTTTCCCTGATGCTGATTGCTTAGGCTCACTCTCCTCCGAGGCTAACGCAGTTTTTACATTACCTGCAAGAGCGTTGCGGTAAGCGTTCCAGTTGGATGCATGCACTTTAAGTGCTTGTTTTGCCTGGTTAGGATCAATTGCAGTTAATGCTTCAGTAGAAGGCGCTTTAATAATTTGCCCAACTTTAAGTTGGTTCATATTATTATTAGCAAAAGCTGACTTGTTGTTTTCAAACAATCCCACCAACATTTGGTCAAGACTTACACCATCAACCTGCATTTTTTGCGCTATTGCAGCTAATGTATCTCCACGTTTAGTGGTAAGTTCATCTACGTCAACTTCTTTTTGCGCCAAGTCTTCAGGCTTAGCCGTACTAATTTTTTTCTTTGAAGTTTTGCTTGTATTTGGCGTTAAAGTCTTCTGTGTATTAGAGTCAGCGAGTACACCTGAGGTAGCGCTTGGCTTGATAATTGGCACAAAATCAGAAGCAGCATTAGCCGCCTGCTTGTACTCAGGAGGATCGAGTAAAACCGTATACTCACGTAACAAACGTCCAGATGCCCAGTCTACTTGAATCAACATATCCAAATATGGATCATTGATTGGCGTACTAGAACGAATTCTTAGAATTGGGGCGCCAGTGTCACTTTTAGCGAGGTCAACCTTGATATTATTATGAACGCCAAGGCGGGTAATCCCTTGCACATTATATGCCTCTTCCGAAGCAATCGCAGCTGTCAAGGTGGATAGCTCTTCTGGAGTAACAGAGAGAAGCTCAACGTCTACTTTTAATGGCTCACCCAACCCTGAATTAACATTTAGTTTCCCTAAGCCTGCTGTGTAGCCAACCATTGGCATAAATGCCATGCAGACCGCTAACGAAATTTGCTTTATTTTTGATTTACGCACATCGCTACCTTTAAACGTACTAAATATTTGCAATATGAAAATAACATCAAATAGTTAGGTATGCAAGCTCATAATGCACATTATATTTAGCCATTATCTGGCAGCGGCATTTAATACGATGTTTTTATCATCCAGATTTCTCTGGATTAATTTATTTTTCTATTAGAATCCGCAACATACGACGTAACGGCTCTGCCGCACCCCATAGCAGCTGGTCACCCACTGTAAACGCTGACAAGTAGTCGTTACCCATATTAAGCTTACGCAACCTACCCACTGGGGTGATTAACGTGCCTGTCACGGCGGCTGGCGTTAACTCACGCATGCTCACTTCACGCTCATTGGGAATCACTTTTGCCCATTGATTGGCCTCAGCCAACATTTGGCTGATTTCATCTACTGGCACATCTTTTTTAAGCTTAATTGTTAAAGCTTGGCTATGACAACGCATTGCGCCGATACGCACACACAGACCATCAATCAGCACAGGGTTAGCTTCACGACCTAGAATCTTATTAGTTTCAACGCCGCCTTTCCACTCTTCTTTACTTTGGCCGTTGCCTAAGTCTTTATCAATCCAAGGAATAAGGCTTCCCGCCAAAGGCACGCCAAACTGTGCAGTAGGGAATCGTTCATCACGCAATGTACCAGCCACTTCTCTGTCAATATCTAAGATTGCAGATGCAGGATCTTTCAGGAAATCGCTTGCTACACGGTGCGCCTCACCCATTTGATTAAGCAGTTCACGCATATTCTGTGCACCTGCACCAGAAGCTGCCTGATAGGTCATTGATGTTGCCCACTCGACCAAATCAGCTTTGAACAAGCCATTTAAAGCCATTAGCATTAGCGACACTGTACAGTTACCACCCACCCAGTTTTTATTGCCATGAGCATAAGCGTCTTTTATCACATGCATATTGACTGGATCTAGCACAATCACAGCATCACTCTCCATACGCAATGTTGAGGCCGCATCAATCCAGTGTCCGCTCCAGCCAGCTGCACGTAATTTAGGGAAAATATCAGTGGTATAGTCGCCACCTTGGCAAGACACAATAGCATCCATCGCCTTAAGCGCATTAACGTCTTTAGCATCTAGCAATGCTGGCGTTTCTTTGCCAACATTTGGCCCTTTACCGCCAACTTGAGAGGTTGTGAAAAATTGCGGCTCAATGAGTGCAAAGTCATTTTCTTCTAACATACGTTGCATCAGAACAGAACCAACCATGCCACGCCAGCCTACAAAACCTACTTTAAGCATTTTATTTTCCACTTTTAATAATTAACGATTGCTGATATATATCCAGCAGGGTATCAATAAAAACTCTACCTACACTAACGCCAAGCTAGCAAAGATTAAACTCAAACTCGCCTAGTGAGATTAGAGTGCCGCAACTACCGCATCGCCCATTGCACGACAGCCAACTTTAGTTGAACCTTCTGTCCAGATGTCAGCTGTTCTGTAGCCTTGCGCAAGCGCTTTTTTGACTGCATTTTCTACTCGCTGTGCATTTGCCTCATCGTTAAATGTATAACGTAGCATCATCGCAACTGAAAGAATTGTTGCTAATGGATTTGCAATATCTTTACCTGCAATATCTGGCGCTGAACCATGGCTCGGCTCATACATACCTTTATTATTCTCATCTAAAGAGGCTGAAGGCAACATACCGATTGATCCTGTAAGCATAGATGCTTCGTCAGACAAGATGTCACCAAAAATATTGCCTGTTACCATCACATCAAACTGCTTAGGTGCACGAATTAACTGCATGGCTGCATTATCTACATACATATGGCTCAATTCGACCTCAGGATAGTCAGCCGATAACTCAATCATGACTTGACGCCATAACTCAGTTGCTTCTAGCACGTTAGCCTTATCCACAGAGCACACTTTTTTATTACGCTTCATCGCAATATCAAAAGCCACACGCCCAATACGACGAATCTCAGATTCGTTATAGCGCATTGTATTTACGCCCTCACGCTCGCCATTCTCTAATTTAGAAATACCTCGTGGTTGACCAAAGTAAATGTCACCAGTTAACTCACGAACAATCATGATGTCTAACCCTGAAACCACTTCTGGCTTCAATGTAGATGCAGAAGCTAGCTCTGGGTACAACAATGCGGGACGCAAGTTGGCAAACAAGTTAAGTTCTTTACGAATACGTAATAAACCACGTTCAGGGCGCAAGTGACGCTCAAGTTTATCGTACTTCCAGTCACCAACTGCGCCTAATAAAACAGCATCAGACTCCTTAGCCAACTTCAATGTTGCATCTGGCAAAGGATCGCCTGAAGCTTCATAACCGGCACCGCCAATTGGTGCCTCAGTCATGCTAATGCCCAAATTAAGCGCATTTAAAACTTTAACGGCTTGTGCAACGATTTCTGGACCAATACCATCACCTGGCAATACTGCAATTTTCATGAAATGACTTTCTTAAACTTTTAATTAACTTAACTAAATTTGAATGTGAAAAAGAGCGATGTTTCTGAGCTTTTTTCAACGAAACTTCAATGACTACAATTAGTAATGGCTTTAGTTAAATAGCCATGGCTGTGCTTGTTGGTGCTTAAGCTCAAACGCCTTAATTTTATCCTGTTGTTGCATTGTTAAACCGATATCATCTAATCCGTTTAACAAGCAATGCTTACGGAAAGCATCTACTTCAAATGGATGAACTTCACCTGCAGGCGTTGTAATCGTTTGCGCACTTAAATCAATATTAAGTTTATAGCCCTCAGTCACGCTCACTTGATTAAACAACCCATCCACAACATCTGCTTTTAAGACAATAGGCAACATGCCATTTTTGAAGCAATTGTTAAAGAAAATATCGGCAAAGCTAGGTGCAATAATCACCTTGAAGCCGTAATCTTCCAACGCCCATGGCGCATGCTCTCTGCTAGAGCCGCATCCAAAGTTCTCACGTGTAAGCAATACACTAGCGCCTTGATAGCGCGACTGATTTAACACAAAATCAGGGTTTATCGGACGCTTGCTATTATCCATACCTGGCTCACCTTGGTCTAAATAACGCCACTCATCAAATGCGTTTGGACCGAAGCCACTACGTTTGATTGATTTTAAAAACTGCTTAGGAATAATAGCGTCCGTATCCACATTAGCGCGGTCCAACGGTGCTACCAATCCATTCAATTGCGTAAAAGCTTGCATGTTATTTTCTTAAGTATTAGTTAATAATCTAGTTTAAATCTTTGAGTGTTCCCAAAGGGCTACCTCAAGCTAGCTAGGTTGTATTTAGTTCGCTGACTTCTGGATGGCTTCGCCACCTTTTTCTAAGTCTTTACCAATACCAGCCACAGTATTACAAGCTGACAATGCGACCGCGATCATGATAAGAAACAAGAATTTTTTCATAAACCATCCCTTTATTAAAGTTAACTTAAATCTCTCACATCAACAAAGTGACCAGCAACAGCGGCGGCGGCAGCCATTTCAGGGCTAACTAAATGCGTACGCCCTCCCTGCCCTTGACGACCCTCAAAGTTACGATTACTTGTTGATGCACAGCGTTCACCGGAAGCCAAGCGGTCAGCATTCATTGCCAAGCACATTGAGCAACCTGGCTCACGCCATTCAAAACCAGCTTCTGTGAATATCTTATCCAAGCCCTCTTGTTCAGCTTGCGCCTTCACTAAACCAGAGCCCGGTACAACCAGTGCAAGTTTGACGTTAGGTGCAATATGCTTGCCTTTTGCAATAGCAGCCGCCGCACGTAAGTCTTCGATACGTGAGTTAGTACATGACCCAATAAATACTTTATCGATTTGAATATCACTAATGAGCGTATTGGGTGTTAAGCCCATGTAAGCATAAGCACGCTCCCAATCACCACGCTGCACTTCATTTTTAGCCATCTCCAAACTTGGCACTTTTCCATCAATACCCACCACCATCTCAGGGGATGTTCCCCAAGTCACTTGTGGCTGAATATCTTCAGCATTTAATGTAACGGTTGCATCAAAGGCTGCACCTTCATCGCTATGTAAAGTATTCCAGTAAGCGACAGCTGCTTCCCATTGATCCGCTTTTGGTGAAAATGGGCGGCCTTTTACATAGTTGATGGTCGTATCATCAACGGCAATAATCCCAGCACGTGCACCAGCTTCAATCGCCATATTGCATAAAGTCATACGGCCTTCCATGCTCATATTGCGTATCACAGAACCTGCAAACTCAATTGCATAGCCATTGCCGCCAGCAGTGCCTGTTTTACCGATAATAGCCAGTGCTACATCTTTAGCAGTAACACCTTTGCCTAGGATGCCATTGACAACCACTTGCATCGTTTTTGATTTCTTCTGCACCAAGCACTGCGTCGCCATGACATGCTCAACTTCTGACGTACCAATACCATGTGCCAATGCACCAAATGCACCGTGCGTACTTGTGTGAGAGTCACCGCAGACCACGGTCATACCTGGCAAGGTAGCACCCTGCTCAGGGCCAACCACATGCACAATCCCTTGGCGCGAGTCCATAAATGGAAAGTAAGCTTTTGCACCAAATTCACGGATATTGTCGCTTAAAGTTTCTATCTGTAAGCGAGCCACAGGGTCAGCAATGCCAGATAGCCCTTTATCCCAGCCATTCGTTGGTGTGTTATGGTCTGCCGTTGCCACGATAGATGAAATACGCCAAGGCTTACGCCCAGCTAAGCGCAGACCTTCAAAGGCTTGCGGACTTGTCACCTCGTGCACCAAATGACGGTCAATATAAATCAGCGCGGTGCCGTTTTCCTCGGTCACAACGTGGGAATCAAACAATTTGTCGTATAACGTTTTTGCCATATTTCTCTGCTTTTTAAGTGCGCTTAGTCAAATGCCACGCTTACTTAATCCCTAAAATTACCAAACTGCAACGGAAAATCCGTTACATTCTTTTTTACAAATGCTATTGCATCTTGCAAGATATCTCGTTTAGCACCATTCACGCGAACAGTATCACCTTGAATACTCGCTTGCACCTTCATGCCTGAGTCTTTAATGAGCTTAGTAATTCGTTTAGCTAAATCAGTATCGATACCCGCGCGAATCTTCATCTCTTGTTTTACTTTGTTGCCAGATACTTTTTGGACATCTTTATGATCCAGACGTTTAGACGAGTCAGGCTCTTTCTTTTCCATTGCTGGTAACAAAATATCCTTCACCTGATCAAGCTGAAAGTCATTGTCGCCAAACAAAGTAATCACACTGTCTTTTTCATTGAGCTCAACCTTAGCTGAACTACCTTTAAAATCATAACGATTGGTAATTTGCTTACCAGCAGTATCAATCGCATTCTTCAAAGCGACCATGTCGACTTCTGAAGAAATATCAAATGAAGGCATACATCACCCCTATATTATTTACGAAGAAGATTATCGTCTAAACTAGACTGTTCAATACTTAACGAGGTAGCCAATTAAGTATTGAGCAGCCTAATTATCATTACTCAAAATGACAAACGTAATCTAGTGTTTCTAAAGTTTCGATATCAAATGACGAATTGCCTGGCACAGTAAACTTTTCACCTTCACTATATGTTTTCCATTCAGCTTCACCTTGCAAGCGCACTTTACAAACACCTGCATTAATTTCCATTAACTCAGGCGCTGCTGTGTTAAATGTAAGGGTACTTGGGAAAATAACACCAATCGTACTACGTGTTCCATTAGGGAGCATTACAGTATGGCTAACACACTTACCATCAAAGTAAATATTAGCTTTCTTTTTCACACTGACATTATCAAATTGTGCCATTTACTTTAGCTTTCAGAAAAAATCAAAACCCTATTATCGCAGAAAAGGTTTATCTAACCAATAAATGACGAGCAAATGCTAATGAAATTAGCTGTTCTAATAACTTAACCAAAAAATTTGACATCCTCCCCGCCCTAAAGAGCGGGGATTCCTACGGGTTCACGCGATGACTTGCGCATACCTTCGGCGGGTTCATGCTTCACAGTGCGGTCTTGTTGCACCGTCACTCCACACGCTAAGACGGCATGTCCTGCCGCTAATATATTGATTGCACCGACCAAATCGGCATTTTCTGCATAGCCGCATGCCACACATTCAAACTTGGCTTGTGTTTGGCGGTTTTCTTTGGCGACGTGTTTACAACACGGGCAGGTGCGGCTGGTGTTGCGCGGATTCACAGCTAACACCTGACCGCCTGCCCATGCTTGCTTGTATTCAAGCTGCCGCCTGAATTCAAACCAGCCTTGGTCTAGGATGGAACGATTCAAACCTGATTTCTGCTTAACGTTCCGTCCTTTAGTTTCAATCGTGCCTTTGGCACTCTTGCTCATATGACTAATCTGCAAATCTTCTATCACTATCATGGCGTGGTTTTGGCTGATGGTAGATGTCGTTTTGTGCAGGTAGTCTTTTCTGATATTTGCAATGGTGCTGTGGAGCCGGGTGATTTTGCCTTTCTGCTTTTTCCAATGACTACTGAATTTAACTTTGCGGCTTAACGCACGTTGATACCGCGCCAACCTTGTTTGTTTTTGTTTGAAGCTATTCACGGACTCAAACACTTGTCCATTGCTGAGTGTGGCAAAGCGGGCGATGCCTACGTCCACACCAACGATACTGGTTGCGGCGTGTTCTGGTTGTGCTACTTCTCGTTCGGTTTGTATGGACGCATACCACTTACCGCATTTTTGTGAAACGGTGATGTTTTTCGCTACGCCCAACATTTCACGGCTGTTGCGGTAACGTATCCAGCCTAGCTTGGGTAGAAAGAGACGGTTGTTGTGCTGCTCAATCTTGAAGCCTTGCGGGAATCGAAAACTGTCGCTTACGCCTTTCTTCTTGAACTTGGGAAACTCAGCGCGTCTGGCAAAGAAGTTTCTGAAACTAGATTCAAGGTTCTTGAGAGTTTGTTGCAGTGCTTGACTAGGTGCGTCTTTTAGCCAAGCTAGTTCACTTTTCCAAAGAGGCAATAGATTAGCAATTTTGGTATAGCCAAACTTGAAAGTATTGTCAGCCTGATATTGTTCGTTCTGCCATACCAAAGCCTTGTTATAGACCACACGACAACAGCCAGCATATTGACGCATGGCGCGGGATTGTTCACCATTTGGCATGAGTTCAAATTGGTAGGCTTGCAGGCGTTTCATCATTACAAGTTAGCATGGAATGTTTGGTTGTCAAATTTTTGCTTTTTTAAACCTAAACGTCTTCGCCGTTGCGCTTACATCCTCGCCCTGAAGGACGAGGTTTTACGCGCTAACCGATAAAGTATTCCATTTTGGTTGCACTGAAGAAAAAGATTATCGCCATTACGATTGTTCGTACCAGCTTTTGCTACTATTGACCACCTTGACCACCAACAACATGACGGGCACTTCTATTAGCACACCAACTACCGTTGCCAATGCTGCGCCAGAATTAAATCCGAATATGCCGATTGCTGCGGCTACCGCAAGCTCAAAAAAGTTACTTGCACCTATAAGTGCGGATGGACAAGCAACATTGTGCTTCTCTCCAACCTTCTTGTTGAGCCAATAAGCTAAGGCTGAGTTAAAGAAAACCTGAATTAAAATAGGAACAGCCAACAAGGCAATGACCAGAGGTTGTTTTAAAATAGCTTGTCCTTGGAAAGCAAATAACAAGACCAATGTAATCAAAAGTGCAGTAATTGACCATGGCCCAATTTTCTCCATCATTACATCAAAGTGCTTTTGCCCGCGCTTCAGTAGAGCTTTACGCCATAGTTGAGCTAGCATCACTGGAATAACGATGTAAAGCATTACTGATGTGACCAATGTGGCCCAAGGCACAGTGATGGAAGACATACCCAGCAATAAGGCTACAATTGGCGCAAACGCAAAAATCATAATGGTGTCATTCAACGCCACCTGTGACAACGTGAACAATGGGTCACCATTAGTGAGCCTACTCCAGACGAACACCATCGCAGTACAAGGTGCTGCAGCCAGCAGAATTAAACCAGCAATGTAGCTGTCGATCTGATCTGGAGGTAGCATCGGAGCAAACAAGTTTCGGATAAATAACCACCCAAGAAAAGCCATTGAAAACGGCTTTACAAACCAATTAACGAACAAAGTCACACCAATACCTTTGATATGCATTCTAACTTCATGCAACGCACCAAAATCGACTTTCACTAACATTGGAATAATCATCACCCAAATTAAAAAGCCCACAGGCAGGTTTACTTGCGCAAATTCCATGCCGCCTATCAATTGGAATAGATTGGGAGAAAGTTGACCTAACGCGATTCCTACGACAATACATACCCCAACCCAAAGCGTGAGATAACGTTCAAAAATACTCATGGGTGCTACTGATTGATTTGATTTCATGTTGATATATCTGTGATGAATTGAGAATAATGAGATTACTTCATTTAAATTAATACACTAAATTCGAAGTGCCAACTAACTACAGCAAGATGCAAAAAACTATCATGCATTTTTCACATTAGGCCGAGAACTCAATGACTGCTTATCAACCGCTGGCGAGCTCATGAAGTCGCTCCACACCAACAGGCTCATCCTGAAGCATCGGTACTAATGCGTAGCGTTTTGCAAGTTGTTTGGCCACAGTGTTAATTTCCACCAACTCATTTAGTGCTCTTTGATGTAATAAGGCAGAGGTTGTCTTTGTGGCAGCAATGCTATTATTAATTACCCATGCCCATGGCTCGATACCGGCACGACGTAGGTCCTCTTGCAAATTAGCAGCTTCTAATACGGGTGTCTTTTCTGCGAGTGTAACGATCAGTATTTTAGTTTGCTTTGGATCTTGTAACTGCATCATTGGTGTTGTGTAATGCAAATGAGCCTTATCCATTTGACGAGCTACCTCACGGTGATACGCACCTGTTGCATCGAGCAATAACAAGGTGTGACCAGTTGGTGCTGTATCCATGACAACAAACTTTTTACCCGCTTCACGAATAATCCTTGAGAATGCTTGAAATACTGCGATCTCCTCAGTACATGGAGAGCGCAAATCTTCTTCTAACAGCGCACGTCCATGCGCATCCAATTGCGCGCCTTTGCTATCCAGTACATTTTGACGGTAGCGCTCAGTTTCTTCATGTGGATCAATTCGGCTCACGGTTAAATTATCTAGGCTACCGCTCAACGTGCCTGATAAATGAGCAGCGGGGTCTGATGTAGTGAGATGTACAGGCAAACCGCGACTAGCCAACTCAACAGCAACGGCTGCAGCTATCGTGGTTTTACCAACACCACCTTTGCCCATCGTCATTACTAAGCCATGACCTTCTTTTGCAATCCCATCAACAAGCTGAGATAGGCTTTGCTTGCTTACTTCAACAAGCAAATCGCTCACCTCATGCACTTGATAAGGGCTATCTATTAAAAGCTGTCGCAAGGCATCTAACCCAACCAAATCAAACGCTTTGAGTGCCACTAAATCTCTCGGGAGTTGTTTTAATACTTCTGGAATTGCGTTGAGACTAGACTGTTCGCGCTGATAAATTGCAGCTGCTAACCTATCAGTTTCAGCCTCAATTTTTGGCAAAATGCCATTAATGACTAAGTATTGTTGTTTTAAACCAATACCTGCCAGTTCTTCATGGGTACGCGCAACCTCTCGCAATGTAGACTGCTGCGCTCGCGCAACGAGAATCAACCTAGTACGCTTACCATCGGCAAGTGCATCAACTGCGGCCTTGTATTGTTCGCGTTGTTTTTCTAGGCCAGATAAAGGTCCCAAACATGACGCATCCCCTTTGCCCTCTTCTAAAAAACCACTCCATGCACCAGGCAACTGCAGTAAACGAATCGTATGCCCAGTTGGTGCGGTATCAAATATGATGTGATCATAATCATCCGTCACAGGTGAGTCGATTAAAAGTGCCGTGAATTCATCAAAAGCTGCAATTTCTGTGGTGCATGCGCCAGAGAGCTGCTCTTCAATCCCTCTAACAACATCGTCAGGTAAAATACCACGCACTGGCCCAACAATACGATCACGATAAACCTGTGCGGCAGCTTGCGGATCAATTTCCAGCGCCGCCAAGTTAGGTACGGCTGGCACGGCTGTAATATGATTACCTATGCTAATGCCAAAAACCTGACCAACGTTTGATGCAGGATCAGTACTGACCAGTAAAACGTGCTTACCATTTTCCGCTAGTTGGATTGCCGTTGCGCAGGCAATGGAGGTTTTACCCACACCACCCTTACCAGTAAAGAAAAGAAAACGTGGTGGTTGATCAAGAAATTGCATGAACTATCCTCAGCTGAGCATCAAATAAGCTAACATTAAACTAACAGCATTTACCGCCACTACAGCAACTGGTAAGAGGTTGAATTTCAACTACCGACGTCAGCCCAGCCCAGCGCGCCAGTTCGGTACGGCTTGGGTAACGACCAGCCAACGCAAACTCACCATCCACTAAAATAAGTGGCAAAGCATCTTGACCAGAGCGCTCAAGGAAATCTCTCACCACTTTATTATTAGCAAAATCCATCGGCTGTTGAGCAAGATTAAAACGTTCAATTTGCGCGCCATTAGTTTTCGCCCAATCTGCATCGGCAGAAAAGCTAACTAAACTCTGATCTACTTCTGTCCCACATACGCCACTACTACAGCACATTGCAGGATCAAACACTTGTATTGATTTAGTCATCATAATTCCTTAAATAATAGTCGTTGCGATGTTATCCATTTCAGCTTTGAGTGCTATTTTATCGTTTTTTAGTGTCGTTAATGGCAGCGCCAAAAATGCCTCGATACGCGCACGCAAAATGCTATACGCCTTAACAAAAGCCGCATCAATTTCCTCATCCGTCCCAGTAACATGCGCTGGATCTTCCACCCCCCAATGCGTCCTTACCACAGGACCAAGATAAGCTGGACATGTTTCACCCGCTGCACTACCGCATACGGTAATCACAATATCTGGTGTTGTTGGTAGGTTTTCCCAAGACTTACTATGGTAGCCATCTGTTGCAATACCCTCACGCGCTAACAAAGCTAACGAGCGTGGATGCACATACCCAGTAGGCTTACTCCCTGCACTCATTGCGTGCCAACCACTTGGTGCCAAATGGTTAAAAGTGGCCTCACCTAATATAGAGCGACAAGAGTTACCTGTACATAAAAAGAGAACATTCATTGTTTACACCTTAGATTTATCGGTTGTTATTGAAGGCAGCACACTTGGCAAACAAACAGAAGTCATTCGCATTTCTGCACACTTCTCTGGGTGGCCTGCACAACACTCTTCAGTGAGATAAGCAATCACATCTAACATCAATGGGATATTGGCGCGATAACGCTGATAGCGCCCCTCCTGTTCAACTGACACCATATTGGCATAAGTCATCGCCTTAAGATGAAAAGACAAGTTGTTTGCAGGAATATTTAAAGTGGTTGCTATTTCACCTGCAACCATCCCGTTTAAACCTTGCTTAACCAAGAGTCTAAACACATCCAAACGCACACCAGATGATAAAGACTCGAAAATTGAAGTTGCTGTATTTTTATCCATAATGCAATATTACAACTATTGTTGAAATATTGCATTATATTTTTCAACACTGCTTTTAAGGCAACTTTAGAAGGTCGGATAAGTCGATGCTAAACAGAAAAAACCAAACGGTAGCAATAGTCGTAAAAAAAGCCTAGAAACGTTAATTAACTAGGCTTTTGATACTTTTTGATACTAGGCGAAACACTAAAATGGTGGAGCAGGCGGGAATCGAACCCGCGTCCGCAAGCCCTCCACAGACAGTTCTACATACTTAGCCTTGTTGTTTAATTTAACATGCAACACACCAACAGACAAGCAGTTTGCACGCGAGCTACCTTAAGGTTAATGAAGTGCTAAGTAACCCAACACAACACGTATCCCGTGTATATGACACTACGTATGGGTTACCCCAATCCACCCCACGGGAGAGATGGTGCAGCGTCCAGCCGGGATTAAGCGGCTAGAGAGTAAGTTTCGTCGTTTGCGACTATACTTTTTCTAGTTTATTTACGAGGTGACTAGTCCTCGGTATGCCCTGCACTGCTTTGCAACCCACGTCGAAACCTGGTCAGCCCCATAAGTCTGTGACTAAATAACAGTCACATTCTGACAGATGAAATCTCCAACAGTTCAACCGCTGTCATTCCAAAAGCAGTTTAATTATACGCTTTTAAAGCAATCTACTGAATTATTTATTATGCGCTCGCATAATTCTGCCTTTTTCACGCTCCCAATCACGCGCTTTTTCAGTATCACGCTTATCATGTTGTTTCTTGCCCTTAGCAAGCCCAATCTGCACTTTGACGCGACCTTTGGAAAAATGCATATCCAATGGAACCAAGGTATAACCTGCACGCTCAACTTTTCCAATTAACTTTGATATCTCTTCACTATGTAAGAGCAACTTGCGTGTTCTAATCGCATCTGGACGTATATGCGTAGAGGCTGCCCCCAGAGGGGTCACATGGCAACCTATTAAATAGATTTCGCCACGCTGAATAATGACATACGCCTCTTTAATATTAACGCGATTATCTCGTATGGCTTTTACTTCCCAGCCTTCTAAAACAATACCAGCCTCATATTTATCTTCGATAAAGTAGTCAAAAAAAGCTTTTTTATTTTGTGCAATACTCATAAAACTAAAAATTTCTTGGCGAATAGCTTAAAATCATCATTTTACTCTACTTCTCTTATTTGTTTGGTTGAACGTATTGAGTAATAAAAAGTAATTCATGAAAACTCACTTTTAATTTGCGCAAGGCTGTTTCATCACATCACTCAAAAGGTAAGCATGGCTCATGTAAAAAAAACCGTTCTAGTCAACCACTCTGCAAGTTGCATGTTTCTTTTAGTCGATGACGTAGAACAATATCCCAAGTTTCTACCTTGGTGTGGCGGAGTAGATTTAATTCTGCAAGACGATGTTAGCACTACCGCGACATTGCACATCGACTATCATGGTTTGCGTCAAAACTTCACCACCGAGAACAAGAAGACTTTTCCTGAGTCAATGGAAATTAAATTAAAAAATGGTCCATTTAAACACTTGAATGGTGCATGGCAATTTTTAGCACTCAGTGAAGATGCATGTAAAATTGAATTTTCACTTAATTATGAATTTGAAAATCATTTTTTAGAAAAAATAATTGCTCCTGTGTTTAACCACATAGCAAATACTTTTGTAGATGGGTTTGTGAAGCGCGCCAATACCATTTACGCAAAATAATGAAAGATTACAATGAACACTCCCAATGAAGTAACCGTAGAAGTAGCATATGCTCTAGCAGATGAGCAACTAATCATTCCAATCAAAGTTGAAGACGGCACCACCGCAGAAGAAGCAATCATTGCCTCAGGTATTATGACGAAGTTTCCTGAAATTGATTTAAGCATTAACAAAGTAGGCATTTTTGGCAAGTTGACCAAACTAGACACAAAGCTACGCCATTTAGATCGCGTAGAAATTTATCGTACGCTAATAGCTGATCCAAAAGAAGTAAGAAAACAGAGAGCTGCTGATGGAAAAATTATGAAAAAAGGCGGTGGCGACCTAGCCGTGTAAAATCTACTCTGGCTCTTTTCAGACCAACGCCTTAGCGATACAAAAATGGGCGCATGACGCGCCCATTTTAAATACAGACAACTCAAACTTTAATCACAATAAGCATCTACATCTTTTTGTGCATCAGCTTTACCTGCATCTAAATCTTCATCACCAAGGTACTCCCTCTCTCCCTGATCGTTGATCTTAGATATTCTACCGCCTGTAGAATACGTCACTAGATTTTTTCTGGCAGCTGCACAATTCTCCTGCTTAACTTTCAACTCCGCCTGCTTCTGCTGGTCCGCCGCTTTTTGCACCTCAGCATCTTGAGCACGTTTTTTAGCTGCCTCGTCTTGGCTAGCACTAGTTTCTTTAGCCTTTTCTGTTGTTTTATTTCTATTGACAGAAGTTGCTATATCACCTTCAACTGGGGTAAGTGGTGCCTGCCCTGTTGGTTTAGCTACTTTCTTACCACTGATGGACTCCTGCTTAATGTTGGAAGGTGGCGGAATATCACTATAACGAGTGACACCATCCTTATCTTTCCATTTGTAAATTTCAGCGTTTGCCATCAGAGGCACTATCGCCAAACACAGCAACAACAAGCGAACTAACATACACACCCCTTTGTTTAATAGGTTTTTAGCCATATTATTGCTAATCTTGGTTACTAGCAAGTATCGAATTTAACGTTTGTTATCATTTTAAGTTTACAAATAAATGATTGACACTCTCGCTAAGTCGATTATAAATCTGTATAATTTCGTTTTGGGTACAAGGATTTACGCATGCGTTTATTGCAACAAGCTCTCACTTTTGATGATGTTTTACTAGTGCCGGCCTACTCTAATGTGCTGCCACGCGAAGTTTCACTCACCACACAATTATCTCGAAACATTCGATTAAACATCCCTCTTCTTTCTGCTGCGATGGATACTGTCACCGAAGCGCCGCTTGCAATTGCATTGGCTCAAGAAGGTGGCTTAGGCTTCATCCATAAGAATATGACTGCCATGAAACAGGCAGCGCACGTGGCACGTGTTAAACGCTTTGAATCAGGTGTCGTAAACGACCCGATTACCATTCAAAGCCACATGACTGTTCGTGACGTTTTAGAACTTACTCACACCCACAAGATTTCAGGCATTCCTGTCGTTGACAATGGCAAAATAGTTGGAATTGTTACTAACCGCGACCTTCGATTTGAAACTAATTTAGATCAGCCAATTAAAAACATCATGACTCCTAGAGATAGATTGGTCACGGTTAAAGAAGGGGCTGCCAAAGAGGATGTTATTCGTTTACTGCACCAATATCGCCTTGAGCGTGTTTTAGTGGTGGATGATTCAGATACGTTAAAAGGTTTGATCACAGTTAAAGATATACAAAAATCAACGGACCATCCACTAGCTTGCAAAGATGCTCACGGTAGATTGCGTGTCGGTGCAGCTGTTGGTGTAGGCGACGGCACTGAAGAACGCGTAGCGGCACTTGCCGAGGCTGGCGTTGACGTGATTGTTGTTGATACCGCGCACGGTCACTCACAAGGTGTATTAGACCGTGTTAAATGGGTTAAAAAACATTTCCCACAAATAGATGTAATCGGTGGCAACATTGCAACAGCTAGCGCAGCATTAGCTCTAGTTGATGCTGGCGCAGATGGCGTAAAAGTAGGTATTGGCCCTGGCTCAATTTGTACCACACGTATTGTTGCTGGTGTTGGCGTTCCACAAATCAGCGCAATCGCCAATGTTGAAGAAGCACTGCGTGGTACTGGTGTACCTTTCATCGCTGACGGTGGCATCAGATACTCTGGCGACATCTCAAAAGCGATTGCTGCTGGTGCTTACAGTGTAATGCTAGGCGGTATGTTTGCTGGTACTGAAGAGGCCCCTGGCGACATTGAATTGTTCCAAGGTCGTTCATACAAATCATATCGTGGCATGGGCTCTATTGGTGCGATGCAAAAAGGCTCTAGTGACCGCTACTTCCAAGACAATAATGGCAATGCTGACAAATTAGTACCTGAAGGCATTGAAGGTCGTGTGCCATACAAAGGTAGCGTACTTGCCGTGATTCATCAATTAATGGGTGGCTTACGTGCTTCAATGGGTTATGCCGGCTGCGCAACGATTGAAGAAATGCGTTCACGTGCTGAATTTGTGCAAATTACAAGTGCAGGTATGCGTGAATCGCACGTGCATGATGTACAAATTACAAAAGAAGCGCCTAACTACCGCGTTGACTAATTCAATTTAATATTAACTTTAACAACAGAGAACACAATGCCAGAGAGATTTCTTTGGCATTGTGTTCTCTGTGCATTTTGTGACTAAAAAATGACTCATTCCAAAATTCTAATCCTCGACTTTGGCTCTCAAGTTACTCAACTGATTGCTCGCCGCGTACGTGAAGCCCATGTATATTGTGAAATTCATCCATGTGACGTAACAGACGACTTCGTGCGTAGCTTTGGCGCAGATGGCATCATCCTTTCTGGTAGCCATGCGAGTGTGTACGAAGAAGAAACAGATAAAGCACCACAGGCTGTATTTGAACTTGGCGTGCCAGTCTTAGGCATTTGCTATGGTATGCAAACCATGGCACAACAACTTGGTGGAAAAGTTGAAGCTGGCCATAAACGAGAGTTCGGTTACGCTCAAGTACGTGCTCGTGGCCACTCTGCCCTATTCCGTGACATTCAAGACAACACGAATACTGAAGGACACGGCCTGATTGACGTATGGATGAGTCATGGCGATAAAGTAACAGCGCTACCGTCTGGCTTTAAAGTAATTGCAAGCAACGACACTACACCTATTGCCGCGATGGCCGATGAAGACCGCAAGTTTTATGCGGTGCAATTTCACCCAGAAGTGACGCACACTAAACAAGGCCAAGCCATGCTCAATCGCTTTGTGCTTGAGATATGCGGCGCAAAACCTGACTGGATAATGGGTGACTACATTGCAGAGGCCGTAGCTAAAATCAAAGCACAAGTAGGTGATGAAGAGGTCATTTTAGGTTTATCTGGTGGCGTGGACTCTAGTGTTGCTGCTGCATTGATTCATCGTGCAATTGGCGATCAACTTACTTGTGTATTCGTTGACCATGGTTTGCTTCGGCTAAATGAAGGCGACCTCGTCATGGATATGTTTGCAGGGCGCTTACATGTGAACGTAATACGCGTAGATGCAACAGACCAATTTATGGGACATTTAGCGGGTGTGAGCGATCCAGAAGCTAAGCGCAAAATTATTGGCCGTGAGTTTGTGGAGGTGTTTAAAGCCGAAGCTGCCAAACTAAAAGCGGGCACAGGCGGCCATAAAGGCGCAACCTTCCTAGCACAAGGCACGATTTACCCAGATGTAATTGAATCAGGCGGTGCTAAATCTAAAAAAGCCGTGACCATTAAAAGCCATCACAACGTAGGTGGACTACCTGAACAATTGGGTCTAAAACTACTTGAGCCGTTACGCGACCTATTTAAAGATGAAGTACGTGAACTTGGCGTTGCGCTTGGTTTACCTGCTGACATGGTATATCGCCATCCTTTCCCTGGACCAGGCTTAGGTGTGCGTATCTTAGGTGAGATCAAAAAAGACTTTGCAGATCTACTACGCCGTGCCGATGCTATTTTTATTGAAGAGCTACGTAATACTAAAGATGAAGCAACGGGAAAAACTTGGTATGAACTAACAAGTCAGGCATTTACTGTGTTTTTACCTGTCAAATCAGTAGGTGTAATGGGTGATGGCCGCACCTACGATTATGTAGTCGCTTTACGCGCAGTAGTGACTAGCGACTTTATGACAGCGCATTGGGCAGAGCTACCATATGCGTTGTTAGGCCGTGTATCTAACCGAATTATCAATGAGGTTCGTGGTATAAACCGTGTTGTATATGATGTTTCTGGTAAACCACCAGCAACGATTGAATGGGAATAACAGGAGGCAGTCATTATGAGCCGCGCATTCGTTAATGAAGAAAGATTTGAACAAGCTAATGGTAAAGAGCTTGTTGAGCGTCCAATTAGCGAACATCCTAATTACGTGACGCCTACTGGCGCACTTGAGCTGCAAACTTTAGAAGAATCTTTAATCGCGGAACTAAATCACTTAAAGCTAACAGCAGAGGATACTTTTGCAAAAGATAAAATAGCAGAAATCGAACGTGACTTACGTTATGTACGCGCACGTTTAGACTCTGCAATCTTAGTGGATCCTAGCAAACAAACCCATGAAACAGTATTGTTCGGTGCAACGATTCAAGTACAAGATGACAGTGGCGCTCAACATACATTTCATATCGTAGGCGAAGATGAAGCAGACGCAAGTATTAACAAAGTTAGCTGGGTCTCTCCTCTAGCAAAATCATTAATCGGCCAAAAAATCGGAGATACGGTCATTTGGCAACGCCCTGCGGGCAATATCAATTTAGAAATTTTGGACATTCACTACCAATCATGAAAGTAAGCCAAGCCATTATCGAACGACGCTCAATTAAAGCGTACGATCCACAACATAAAATGACTGAGGAAGAGATATCTCAACTCCTGTCTCTAGCAATGCTATCACCTACCGCATTCAATATTCAAAATTGGCGCTTTGTGGTTGTAACAGACCCTAACTTGCGCCACCAAATCCGCAGTGTTAGTTGGAATCAAGCACAGGTTGAAGAAGCCTCACTGCTAATTGTACTGACTGCAGATTTAAAAGCATGGGCTAAACAGCCTGAACGTTATTGGGCAAATGCAGCCAAGCCCGTGCAGGACATCTTAGTGCCTGCAATTGGTCAATATTACGATGGCAACGCTCAAATACAACGCGATGAAGCCATGCGCTCATGTGGCATGGCAGCCACCACCATCATGCTAGCTGCAAAAGAAATGGGCTACGATACCTGTCCAATGGACGGATTTGATTTTGATGCTGTAGCTCAATTGTTAAAGCTACCTGAAGACCATATCCCTGCGATGTTTGTTGTCGTTGGTAAAGCATTAAAAGAAGCAATGCCACGAGGTGGACAACTACCAATGGATGAAGTCGTTATTTATAATCAATTTTAAGCATTCGTTTATAGAAATATAGCCATCAGTAATAATGTCGGCTAACTTCACCATTTAAACTAGACAACACTTTTTGTATTTAATTTATTTTTAAGGTCTTAAATTTTGTTAATTTCTAACAATATCACGATGCAGTTTGGCGCAAAGCCACTATTTGAAAACATCTCAGTTAAATTTGGCGATGGTAATCGCTATGGCTTAATTGGTGCCAATGGTTGCGGCAAATCAACCTACATGAAAATTCTGGCAAAGGTCTTAGAACCGACATCTGGAAATATTTCGTTAGATAACAATGAACGCATGGCTTTCTTGCGTCAAGATCAGTTTGCTTACGAAGATCAGCGTGTGCTGGACGTAGTCATGATGGGTCATGACCAGATGTGGAAAGCAAATGTCGAGAAAAATGCCATCTACGCCAACTTAGAGGCCACTGAAGATGACTACATGCGTGCAGCCGAATTAGAGGCTGTGTTTGCTGAATACGATGGCTATACCGCAGAGGCACGCGCAGGTGAGCTACTGCTAGGTGTTGGAATCCCGATTGAACAACACAACGGCCCAATGAGCGCTGTTGCACCTGGCTGGAAATTACGTGTATTGCTCGTTCAAGCGTTGTTTGCCAACCCAGACATCCTACTTCTTGATGAACCAACCAACAACTTGGATATTAATACCATTCGGTGGTTAGAAGATGTGCTGAATAACCGTAGCTGTACCATGATTATTATTTCCCATGATCGACACTTTTTAAATCAAGTATGTACACATACTTGCGACATGGATTACGGGAAAATTGCTGTGTATCCAGGTAACTACGATGACTACATGGAAGCAAGCACTGCTGCACGTGCGCAACAAGCTAAAGACAACGCAAAAGCTAAACAACAAATTGCCGATTTACAAGATTTCGTGCGTCGGTTCTCTGCAAACGCCTCTAAAGCTAAACAAGCAACCAGTCGTGCCAAACAAATTGATAAAATCAAGATTGAAGAATTTAAACCATCTTCACGCCAATATCCATTTATCCGCTTTGAATATGACGAGCGCGAAAAACTACATCGCAATGCCGTTGAGTTGAAAAAACTCAGTCATGGCTTCGACCGCCCGCTGTTTAATGATGTCGATATGATGTTTGAAGCTGGTGAAAAAGTTGCCATTATTGGTGAAAACGGTATCGGTAAAACAACATTCTTACGTTGCTTAGCTGGAGATTTAGAACCAAAACATGGCGAAGTTAAATGGGCAGAGAAAGCAAAAATTGGCTATTTTGCACAAGACCATGAATACGAGTTTGAAGATGGTGATGAACTGTTCGAATGGATGAGCAAGTTTACCCAGCAAGGCGATGATGACCAAACCGTGCGTAGCATGCTTGGTCGCCTACTGTTCTCTGGTGACGACATCAAGAAATCAGTCAAAGTACTTTCAGGTGGTGAAAAAGGCCGCATGTTGTACGGCAAACTAATGCTCGGAAAAACCAATGTATTACTAATGGACGAGCCAACCAACCACATGGACATGGAATCTATTGAAGCGCTAAATACCGCACTTGATAAATACAAAGGCACCCTATTCTTTGTAAGCCATGACCGTGAGTTTGTGAGTTCAATTGCTACACGTATCATCGAAATTAAAGCAGATGGTATTGTAGACTTTACTGGTAACTATGAAGACTACCTATTAAGTCAGGGTGTTGAATAAGCAAGTAGCAAAAGCAAGCATCGCTCAATGACTGGCTCAGTTTAATTGTTAAACTCATCAGTTCGTCACATTACCGCACACGCCTGCCTACAGGATGTGTTCGGTTACACTACTTTTCGTGGTGAGCAACAAGAAATTGTTGAACATATGGTCGAGGGTGGAGATGCCCTTGTTCTGATGCCGACTGGTACTGGCTTTTATTAAGTTTAATATTCGGTTGATTATTTAATCCGAAGTTTTAATGAGATTGGATCAAGTTTTTTGTCAACCGAAATATTTAGACCAAAAAATCTATTTTAGTTGACATCAATTTTAATAAGCAATTCAGCAAACATCAATTTCTCACTGTAAATCGGTTACATGCTAACCACCTTATCAAATGCATCACTAATCTCAAATTAGCTTCAAGAAAAATCTTCTCCAAGTTGACTTTGCAATTGTAAAATTGCCGCCCTATTCATTGCTGCATACTCAGAAGTATTTGCTCCTTCATTTTCAAGAAGATCTTCATATATGGCTTTTCGAGTTGGTAATGGCAGAGTTTCATTCAGAATATTTTCAAAAATACTTAAAGTTTTTTCTAGCTTCTCCATGCGCCTTTCGCATAATTGGGCTCTATTTAATTTAAGTATTGATTTAGTATTTTGTCCATAATCTGCTGTAACTGCATGCATAATTGTCCCTACAAAATTTAGGTGTACTGCTGGCTCGATATTGTAAGGGTCAATAATGTACTGCATATTTGGATCATGATTAGATTTCAATTGATTACACACTTCACATGCTAGTGTTAAGTTATCCCAATCATATGTTTTTGTTGGGTCTAACGATTTAGGGTAAATATGTTCAACATCACCATGATGGATATGCAAGAGCTTGCTTTCGCAGTATGCACACTTTCCATTTGTTTCTTTGATTAAAGTATTTTTTATATCAGGATGTCTATATTTTGTTTTTTCAGAATCAGTTGGTTTGTCACCTGAATTGATTTTATCCACCAATGTCTTTGTCCAAGAACCAGCATTTGCGGTTAAAATTTCTGGTTTTTCAAGTTTCAATAATTTAATCATCTCGTCTACTCAATTATAGCTTTCAAGGCCTCAGGATAGTATTCGCCCAACCCCGCACCATTTAACTGTTCTCTTAATTCTTTTAACGTTTCTTTATTGATATCCTTATTATTAAAACTTTGAGTTATTCTATCCAACTCCTCCTCAGCCCACTCTGGGAGAGTCACTGGCACACCCAAAACTTCCCTTAATATTTCATTGGCCGTTGCCGCTTTATCATTGGTGTTAAGACATATAGAGGATATTCTACGATTTATTAGAACTTCAGTATCCTCTTCAGACTGTTCATACTGAAGTACATAAACAAGTGAATCCTTTACAGATGACACTACAAATGGACTATGGGTTGCCACGATAAATTGAGCTTTGGGGAACGCATTAGATAACCGTCTCAAAATACTCCTTTGCATTGATGGATGCAGGTGATTTTCAGGCTCATCTATTGTTACTATAAATTCTTCTTTATCATGCGAGTAGAGAAAGATTTGCCAAGCAACATCTATCAGTGACATAACTCCACCTGATGCTGCATCAATCATGAACTCCCCTGTCTCAGTAACTATAACGACATCAGGAATTCTGATGCTTATATCAAGAAATCCTACTGACGGGGGTAAAACTTTTGATAAGATTTCTTTAAAATCTAGGAAAAGTTTTTCTAACTTTGTATTCTTCTGTACATATTGATTGCCTGCACCAAACGTTGCCATTGATATTATGGCTTCTTTCATTCTATATAATGCAGAGAACTGAGAGTGATGTCCTTGGTATCTATTCATACTCTCACTAAAGTAAATGTTGTAAGCTTGTTCTGCCGTCATCGGATTCACCGGTATATTTTCAACTGCCCGATAATTTTGAACCTGCCTATGTGACTGAATGTGAACCCCCAGCAATTGCTGCTGATTTGATATTTGTACGTTATATACTGCACCATGACTTTCTGGAATAACCAAATTAGCTATCACCGAATTATCGTATTCTAGAGTTCCAGCAATATTTGTATTTTGTTCCTTTTGGGTTCTTCTTAAAAAATTAAGCATCCCAGTAAAAAACTTCTTTTCCCCAGTTGAAGATAGTCTTGGTGTTGATAACAAAGAATATGACCATCCAAAATGCTGAGATAGTATTTTTAAAATCGTGCTTTTCCCCGCACCATTTGCACCAGTAATAATTGTAATGCGCGGATGAAATTCCATTTCAATCTTATTAAATTGCCTCCAATCACTAAGCATTAATTTTTTAAATTTCATTACATATCCAAACTTTAGTGGTTTTATTAATCGTTATATTCCGAGACATAAATACTACACATCAGATATATTAACAAGCATGAAGTAGCTATGATTCATTTACGGCAAAGTTAATATAGTAAAAGCCACTCATTAAGAATAGTTTGTTTATTTGTGGGTACCTAGTGATTTAAACACTAGATCCTTTCACCAACGTTAACAAAAATATTTCGCACCTAAAAATGACATAGACAATATTTAGTGCGTAGCACGCTATAAACTCACAAGTTGATCCAATTCTTTGGCCACCAAACTTAGAAGAGCAACTGAATCTAGCTCATTTCTTTCAATCAAATACGCAAGCGTAATCAACGTAAGTGGATGTAATCGCATCACACTAGCCAAATCTTCAATTTTATCCAAAGTTGGATTCTTTAGGCCACGCTCCAGGGTGCTCACATAAGTACGGCTAGAAACATTTGAAAAATCCTCCTGCGTGAGGCGTTTTGAGGTCCTGGCTTGTTTTAACGCTGCTGCAAAAGCATCTTTAATATCCATATAAGGTCCTTAAAAATAGACCTCTATCTAGCCAAAACTAACACTATAGGACTACAATCTATAGTGTTCATTTTGTTAATACTTCAGGATAAAAATATGTTTCAGACCTACGAAAGCGCCAAATACCCCATTTTCTGGAAAGATGTTGATGAAAGTGTTTATAGCTACGCTGAATTAATGGTGAATTCCAGTTGGTTTTACGCTGATTGCAAACTGACTGATGGTGTTGATACAGTCACATCAACCTACCTATTATCAATGTCATCCCAGATAAAGGATTTAATTAATAACCCGGATATTAGTATTAGATCAATTTATCTTGTATCTCCTCCCTATCTTAACCGGACGGACTCTTGGAACATGAGTCCGCTTGCCAAAGTTAGCGTTGGGAAGGTAACGAATGAAGATTACGAAAGTAATATTGAAATTTATGAACTGGAAAGTGGTGAAATACTTTACTCATCCAGTGACATTGATAGCCATGAACAGATTGAAGATATCAATGTTGTTTATAGTTAAATTTAAAACATAAAACTTTTAATGCGCACAGAATGTAAAAAGCTGGGGATGAGTCTAAAATAAATTGCAAAAATCCCCAGCTCTTTTCCAAGCGTTACGCGCATTGGTTTAAATTTCCGCGTGGCGCCTTGATATTATTTGCAAAAATCCGCTTTACCTTATAATAGCTTCATAATCATTAGAAGAATAAGCTATGTCAGAAGAACAACGTCGTCAGCTCCAGCAGCAGCTCTGGAATATCGCCAATACCCTACGCGGCAAGATGAATGCCGATGAGTTCAGGGATTACATTCTAGGTTTCATCTTTTACAAATACCTCTCTGAGAAAATCCAGCGCTTCGGCGACTCAGTACTGGAAGCGGATGGATTAATGTTTGCTGTACTCAATGAAAACACACCTGAGGGTGCGGCACTGGTAGATGCAGTGCATGGCAGCAATCAGCGAAGTGGGATACTTTTTAAAGCCCTCCGAGTTATTCCATGCCGTTGCCATGAAAGGCAGCAATCAGCTTGATACTGGCAATGCTGGTGACAGCCATAACTTTATTCTGGGTGACCTGACCCGTATCCTTAAAAACATTGAACAAAGCACACTGGGTACTGACAGTGCGGATGATTTCAGCAACCTGTTTGAAGACCTGGATCTCACCTCATCCAAACTGGGTGCCACAGAAAAGGCTAAAAATGACCTCGTGGCGAAAGTGCTGGTATATCTGGACAAGATTGACTTCAATCTATCAGACTCAAACGCGGATGTGCTGGGCGATGCCTATGAATACCTGATTGGAGAGTTTGCCTCTGGTGCCGGTAAAAAAGCCGATGAGTTCTATACGCCGCAACCAGTTTCTAGCTTATTAGCCAAGTTGGTCACCAGTACCAACAAAAACCTCAAAAGCGTTTACGACCCCACATGCGGCAGCGGATCACTCTTGTTAAGGGTAAAGCGTGAAGCCAATCAGGTGGATAAGATCTACGGACAGGAACTCAATCGTACCACTTACAACCTGGCACGCATGAACATGATTTTGCATGACGTGCATTACGCAGACTTCGATATACGCCAGGAAGATACCCTGGAACATCCGCAGCATCGTGATTTACGCTTTGATGCAATTGTGGCGAATCCACCGTTCTCAGCACAGTGGAGCGCCAGCCAGCTGCACATGAGTGATGACCGCTTTAGCGTCTACCGTTAGACGAAGGAAAGACTGTAGGATTATGCAATAAAAATCCGGATCTTGGGTTAATGTATTTACCTGGAAAGGACGGCCAGCTTCCACCAAAAGTAACTAAAGTCGTTCCTTACGATAAACCTGAAACCACTGGTCTAGTAAGAGCCTTCGAGTTATATGGCGATGAAGCAGCAGATCTTTTGGATTATTTGCTTGAATACGGTGCTGTAGACTTTGCAGTCCGATCTGATTGTCCTGAAAGTTCTGATTATCGCCCAGGTTGGAGCACCTTTAATTTCCAAGCTCGCGGACTTGAACGAGCATTGAAGCGACTTAAATAAAAAAATATAAACATAACAATTCACTACGTACTTAAGAAAACATCAAATGAAATTGTTAATAGCCTCACTCCTAGCCATCAGCCCAACCATCGTATTTGCAGATCCGATCATGAACCATTTCCATAAGCCTGCCGATGAAAAACGGTCAGTTGATGTCCTCACATAACATCAGTATTTGCCTTGGTTAGAAGCCAAAAGCTCAGAAGCACCTTCATTCCTGAACCTTGCACCAGAAGGTTATTTATCTAGTGAACCTGCTCCTAAAATATTAATTAAATCTTTTATTTAAATATTCTTTATCTATCCATACAATTATTGTTACAATAAATGCATGGATGAAGACACCAAATTATTTCCCAAGCCTAAACGTAATATCAAAAAGGTATTGGGACGCCGAATCGGTACAGGTAAATTCAAAGAATCTACCTCTGTTCTTCGTGTACCAGATAGCCAAAAGCCCATCATTCTCAGCTTCTTGGATGCTTATGAAAAGAAGCTCAAATCCAATACTTATTTGGACGAAAGCTTTTACACCAAGCTAGAAGATTTCCATATTGTTTTTAATGATGAGCCACTCACGCTTCCAATAGGTGGTGCCAAGCTTGATGCGGGCTTCGGCAATATGATTGAAGACTGGATGGAAGGCGAGCTAGAGATTAAGGATTACTTAATGGATGACAAAGAAATGTCATTCTTTAAAATCATCGGTGGTTTATCTATGATACTTGCTGGGTTAGCACCCGGCACTGTCGCCGTAGTTGATCGATCTAAAAAAGCTCAACCTGGCGATATTGTGATGGCTGAATTAAACGGAAAGGAAACTGTTAAGTATTTGGGTAAAACAAAAGACGGTCACTACCAATTAATCCCACATTCAACAGAGGACTTCCCTACGGTCACCATTACTGAATTTGATGACTTCCGAGTGGTAGGGGTAATAAATACATGGTTCAATCGACGCAACAAAAAGAACAACCCGTTCGCCAAATTGCGTTAGTCGATCCCAAAAATTTACTGTGAATCCGACGCGTACATAACATTTTCTTAAGAGGAAAGCCGCTTGTAGTCCTTAGTAATAACGATGGCTGCCCAGTCTCACGTAGCGATGAAGCAAAAGCATTAGGTGTGGCCATGGCAGGCGCTTGGTTTAAGTACAAAGACCTTGCCAAGAAACATGGCAGTATTACGAAGATTTAGTCCTGATCAGGAAATCTACTCTATTGATGAATGTTTTTTGGATCTAACAGCGTTTAAACGCATCAACCTAACTGACTATGGCCATGACATCTGCAGAACAGTTTTAAAAGGACTAGGGCTTCCTGTACGCGTTGGAATAGGCTCTACAAAGACACTTGCAAAGCTTGCCAACCATTGCGCTAAGAAACGTCCTGAGTTTAATGGTGTTTGTAACTTCAACGCTATGTCTCCTGAAGAAGTTAATCTAGTTATGTCTGAAACGGAAATTGGCGATTTATGGGGTGTTGGTCGTCGTCTTGCACCTCAATTAATTGAATTAGGCATTTGTAACGTATTGGACTTGAAAAATGCTGATCCCAATCGGCTGAGGGAACAGTTTAGTGTTGTGATGGAAAAAGCCATACGTGAACTGAATGGCGTGATGTGCATTGAGATGGAAGAAGTTCCGCCACCCAAACAACAAATTATGAGCTCCAAAAGCTTTGGCCGGCCTATTACTGAATTGGTACAAATCTCAGAGGCAGTTACGGCTTATATGTGCCGTGCAGCTGAAAAACTACGTTCACAAAAATCCGCAGCTGGTAGCGTACATGTGTTCTTGCGAACTAGTGAATTTAAGCCAGACCAGCCGTATTACTCCAATGCCGTTACCATACCACTGCCAACTGCTACTGATGATTCAAGGCGCCTGGTGAATGTAGCTTTATGGGCATTAAAGAAGATTTATCGACCTGGTTTTAACTATTCCAAAGCTGGAGTTATGTTGGGAGAGATTGTACCGTTAGAAGGCGTGCAAACCGACCTATTCAGCCAAGCGCAGTCAAACCCAAAATCTGACAAATTGATGGCCGCTATGGATGCAATCAATAAAAAATGGGGAAGATCAGCAATCAAGGTGGCCAGTGAAGGTTTTGCGAAACCTTGGGCTATGCGGCAATCAAATAAGAGCCCCTGCTGGACTACTAAGTGGAAAGATTTGCCGGTGATTGAAGATTAAAGTATATATTTTTATAAATGGTAAGTAAGAGAATGAACAATATGAAAAGTGCAAAATATCTCTTCAAATGCACCTTATAATTTTTTATATCATATAAATAATGTTAAGACTGCGTATTCTTACCCAAAAGAGCCACTTATTACAGTCGCAAAAAAGCCACCTAAAATAGTCTGAAAAGACCATCGATAATTACATAAAGCAGGCGTCGACCAGTTTCATTAAATTGATCACCTAATTTCTAAATGAAGTGCTCGCCAAAGTCGACTTGGTTGCTCACACTGTTTTTTTAATGATGAATATTGTTAACTATTGCCAAATGCTCATACAACTCCTGCCTAAAGTATAAGTTCATTGAATTGTATGAATCATAAAATTGCATTTATATTGCATAGATGCGGCACAATTAGAAAAGGCCACAAACTTTACACGGCATTAACCAACTCTGAGGACCAGGTGTGGTAAGTAAGATTTATGGCCTATCTAAATTATAAAGTAAAGATTACATTGATTTTCCAATGTTACTTTCAGTATTAAATAACAAATATTTCAATTACCCTGCACAGCAAGACAACTGTTTAACATCCTTAAAGAAGGTCAAAGCACATAGCTTCAGTCCTTCCACCATCGTTAGGTATGGGAATAATTCTTGGCTTATGCCTTGTACAGTCATGCGATGACGGATTGCAAGCACCGCTGTTTGAATCATTTCACTTGCTTCTGCCGCTAATATCTGCACACCAACAATGCGGCCAGTTTCTTGTTCAGCGACGATTTTAATAAATCCCGTGGTTTCAAAGTTAGCCAGTGCACGTGGCACATTTTCTAGGCCTAATTTGCGGCTTTCAACCTGTAAACCCTGTGCTTGCGCCTGTTGTTCTGTCAGGCCTACAGTCGCCACCTGTGGGTCGGTAAAAATCACCGCAGGCATAGCCGCAAGATCTAATGTGGCTTCATTCCCTGTCATATTGCGCGCCGCTGTTTTCCCAGAGGCCGCGGCTACATAGACGTATTGCGGTAATGCGGTGCAGTCACCTGCGGCAAAGATATTCGGTAATGAAGAGCGCATCTGTGCATCGACAATGATTTCACCCTGTGAGGTCATATTCAATTCAATATTTTCTAAGCCAAGATCTCTCGTATTGGGTGTGCGCCCAGCTGCAACAAGCAGCTGATGGCCTCTTATCGTCTCGTCACCCACAGTCAAATGAAACAAATTGTCTTCATGCTTAACATGATTAACAATCGCGTGTGACATGACGACCATCCCTTCAGCAACTAGTGCTTGTTGCAAGCCGTCTGCAATGTCTGGGTCTTCTTTAGAGAGCAGAGTTGAACGGGCAAGCATGGTTACTTTAGCGCCTAGTCGTAAAAATGCCTGTGCAATCTCAACCGCCACTACGGATGCCCCCAACACAATCAGATGTTGAGGTATTTCTGTGGCGATAAGTGCCGTGGTAGACGTCCAGTAAGGCTTATCCGCTAAGCCAGCAATTGGAGGTAACGCTGGGCTACGCCCTGTGGCGATTAGAAAGCGATCTGCTGTCATTATTTGCTTAGCGCCGTCTTCTTTTGTAACAATGACAGTATTGGCGTCTTTGAAACGTGCACGTCCTTTGACCAGATTAATCTCGGGATTACTCTCAAGAATAGATTCATACTTCTCATGACGCAGTGCATCAACCCTTGCCTGTTGCTGTGTGACCAGTTTTTCACGGTCAATGCCAGGTGTGTGTGTTTCAATGCCAGAGAACGGATGATGTGCTTGTTGGTGCGCCATTTGTGCAGCACGAATCATGATTTTGGAGGGTACACAGCCTACATTGACGCAAGTACCCCCAATCGTGCCAGCTTCAATCATGGTGACTTGAGCGCCCAGATCTTTTGCTTCCAGTGCTGCTGCAAATGCGGCGGATCCACTACCGATGATGACGATATTGAGTGGCTTATTATGTGATTTTACTGTTACTGGTAAAGCTGGTGATTGCGTGTCATCCAATTGAGCACTATAGCCAGTAGCTTGGACGGTTTTGATCAATGTTTCAATATTAAGATCCGTTTCAGGTTTTACTGTTATTTGTGCTAATTTTTCAGCATAAGATACTGAGACTTTATCCACCCCTGCTACTTTTGTTAAAGCGGCTTCAAGGGTACCTGCACAGTGATCACAGGTCATTCCACTAATGTTGAGATTGATTGTATTCATATTAAGGCGTCTTTTTTAATGATGTGTTTTTTATTTTAGAGGGGTAACCAGCATTCGCTGTGGCATCGGTAAGCTTTTGCAAGGTAGTTTGGGTATCATCGAAGCGAACAACTGCTTGCTTATGTTTAAAGTCGGTTGTGACCTGTTGCACACCCTTCACTTTACTAAGCGCTTTCTTGACAGTGATAGGGCAGGAAGAACATGTCATGCCAGCAACCTCAAGCGTCACGTTCTGAATTGCCGCATATGCAAAGATTGAAGTGCTCAACGCGGTCACAAATGAGGTAGTTAAAATAATGGATTTCAACATGGACAATTTCCTATTCAAGTAAAGTAACAAAGTAAGGGTAAAGTAAAGCAATCAACACCAGCGCTGACACTACCAAGAACATTACTCGATAGTTTCTATTGGTCTGTGGTTTAGCACACAATGTATTCGGTACACATGCATTTGCAGGTTTAGCTGAGTAGATTTTGCGATAGGCCAAAGCCATGCAGATCAAAGCAATGCCGATGAAAATGGGTCTATAGGGTTCAAGCATCGTCAGATTCGATATCCAAGCGCCGCCAACACCTAAGCTGATTAAAATCAGCGGTCCTAAACAACAAGCGGAAGCTGCAATCGCGGCTATTGCACCGCCAATGAGCGTGGTATTCGCTAGTTTATCTTGTGCCATAAAATCTCCATCTATAGAGTTAAAAGCGTACTATAAAGGCTGTACTATAGTACGATGTCAATCTGTTTTAAAATTTATTCAAGGTGATGTGATGCAATCAAAACTAACCATCGGCAAAGTGGCCAAAGCGGCTTCTGTCAATATTGAAACGATCAGGTTTTATCAACGTAAAGGTTTGATAGCCGAGCCTGCTAAAGCCTTAGGTGGCTTTCGTTATTACTCAGAAAAGTGCATTGAGGAGATACACTTTATTAAACGCGCCCAGGCGATAGGGTTCACGCTTGAGGATATTAAAGAGTTATTAGCCATGGAAGCTTGTGATGCTTGCCAGCAAACGCATGATGCTTCATTGATAAAATTAAATATGGTGAATGCCAGAATCGCTGAACTTGAACGTATCCGCGAAACGCTTCGAGAACTGATTGGAAAATGCGAAAAAGAGAATTACGAAACAGCATGTCCAATCATTGATTCTCTGCACAAGCACTAAATAGTTAGCTACATTAATTGGCTGATCGTATATCAATATAACCATATACTTCAAGCGATGCACATTGAATATCGTAGACCCTTAGAGCAACAACAATATTGATCTTAGTTTATAGGAGATCAAGCGAGAACAACTGCTCTCCGGAAATGGAATTTATCAACTCGTTAGGAAGGATTGGCCAAGTCCCGATAGTTTCAATGTATCCGAAGCCATAAGGTGGTCGTTCCAACATGTCAAGCCTAAGGTGTTGAAGCGTATGAATTGCATCTGTGTAGTATGTTAGATGCAATTCCAGCGAGAAATAGTGGCTAAAAAAATGATCTAATTGCTTGTCAGCTATCGATTCGAGTATTTCTCGAAACCGCCAATTATGGGAGGGCTCAGTCTGCAAGTACAACAGCCAGACCAAAGCCATGGCCGACAGATTGTCCATTCTCCTCAATGACAGCATCAAACAGCGATCAAAGATTTGTTCCCGACCATATTTTTCGATCAACTTGGTAATTTCTACAACAGAGTCAGGATTAATTCTAACTAGGCCATAAGCTTGTAGAAGTTGATCTACACGCCTTTGAACAAGACTAGGTGTGGATGTTTGCTCCTGTAGAATAGCCCAAAATTCAGCTTGGTATAGTGCCTGTGTACCATGAAATAAAGGGAACTGATCAACGGCTGTAACCAGCGAATTCATATCGCGCCAGCGCGGATCTTGCCCTGCAGGTTTTCGGGCGACTTTGCGTATCCATTCAAACATTCTTGGCCTGTGGTCAATCGAACGAGAAGGCATGCCATTATCCGTCCAAGCAAACTCATAATCTAAAACATAATCTGACCAATTGCAGCGCCGTTTAATTTCTCGATACCAAGCCCACACTCTGGCTTTTTCTGCCCAATGTGTCCTTTGTCCTCCGCGCTTCTTTTTCATGGTGTCACTTGAATAGGGGTTCAGCACATCCTAGAACATTTATGTAAATGCAGTCAAGATTAGCCCTAATTAACTTAATTCAAGGTTCAGCTATGACCCACAACCCTCTGGCCGATTTGTCGAAGCAGCTAATATTAAGGTTTGGCCCGACTATGGGTGGTCAAGATCTCTATGCGGCACTAGGGTTCAAAACTTACGCTGCTTTTCACCGCAGTCAGCAGAGACAAGCATTAGGTGTACACGTTTTTAAATTGCCAGGACGAAGAGGTTGGTTTGCGTTAACCGTTGATATTGCAACATGGCTCATGAAGCAATCGAACATTCAAAGCTAAACAATGGGATTCGATGAAATGATGAAAGGAAAACACATGGGACCTTAGTTGCAATCGATTGCGAGATTCCACAAAGCGCAAAAGGCTTGGGTTATGTATGACCCAAGCCTTCTGACAAAACATCAAGATCGCACCCTTGAGATTTGAATTGTCTACTCTCCTGTATCGGCTGTCAAGGTCGACGTCTCGCTTTGTCCATTACCAGAATTTAACCATTCAATTATTTAGCCTGCCTTACTATGCTTGCAGGCGGTTTTTACAGGAGTTTATTCATGGCAATACCTATATTCAAACGTAGAGAAATCGTGCGTTTATTATGCGCGGGTGGAGATTTGTCTAACCGCCAGATCGCTAATTTGGTTGGCGTTGCATCGGGCTCTATCAATAAGATCGCATCACAGTTACCAACACTGGGTGTAACTTGGGAGCAACTTAAAGCATTTGGAGATGATGCATTTCTTGCAGCTTTTATCAAAAAGCCAGAACTTGCAGCATCCAATCGTTCGCATCCAGATTGCCTGCTTTGGCATAGAGAAATGGAGCGTGACAAAGATGTGACTCTACGTTTACTCTGGGAGGAGTGGCATATAGAGCATATAGATGGCGTTTCATACACACAAGCAACACGCATATATAAAAATTGGTTAAAGAAGCAGCGTGTAAGTATGCGCAAGATTCATCATCCTGGCGAAACCATATTTGTTGATTTTGCTGGGCGCAGGCTGCCAATCTATAACCGTGACGATAATAGTGTACGGTATGCCCAGGTATTCGTGGCGACATTGGGCGCATCAAGTTATTCATTTTGCATTGCTGTTTGGTCGCAGGCGATACCGGACTGGATATTCTGTAATGTCAAGATGCTAGAATATTTCGGTGGTGTTCCACGTATCATTACTCCAGACAATCTCAAGTCTGCAGTGTCGAAAGTCACTCGAAATGGTCCGCATATTAATCCAACTTATGCAGAGTTTGCAGAGTATTACGACACTGCCATCGTGCCAGCACGGGTACGCAAGCCAAATGACAAAGGTTTAGTTGAAGTAGCTGTGCTCATAATCCAACGCTGGATTCTTGCAGCATTGCGTCACCGCCAGTTCTATTCTCTGGAAGAAGCGAATGCGGAAATTCTGCATCTATTGGATATTTTTAATAGCAAAGAAATGAAAGCCTACAAGGCGTCACGCCGCCAACGTTATGAGATGCTGGATCAATTAGCTTTAAAACCCCTACCAGATCAGGCCTACGAATATGCCGCTTGGCGGCTCAAGGTGCGTGTTGGAGACAATTACCATGTACAGCATGAAGGGCACTATTACTCGCTGCCCTATGCTATAGCGCATGCATTCGTCGATATCCGTACAGGGCCTAAAACTATCGAGATAATACACAATGGTATGCGGGTAGCTACGCACATTTTATCCAATATTATAGGTGGATATACAACTAACCCAGCGCATCTGTCACCAAACCACTTGCAGTATGCCGAGGGCAGCCCCGATCAATTGTTGCAATGGGCAATGGCTGTCGGTGCGGCCACAGAAAAAGTATTCCAGCATCATTTGCTGGAGAATCGTCATTTAGCAAATGGGATCCGGGCTGCGTGTGCAATCCAGAAGCTGGGACGGCAATATGGAGCGCACCGGCTGGAAGAAGTCTGTGAGTACGCGGTGAGTATCCATTCTATGACTCATACCAGCATTCTTTCAATATTTCGTAGTAAGGCAGATAAACGACCTAGACCGGATGCAGAAGCCGAACCTTTGGTAAGTCACGCCAATGTGCGTGGCAGTAAATACTACAAACAAATAACTGGAGAAGAAGAATGATGATGCAACAAACCATCTCTAAACTGAGAGAGCTAAAACTCCTTGGCATGGCCGATGCTCTGCAGGCTAATGTTGGACAACCAGCATTTCGTGGCCTGTCATTTGAAGAGCAGTTTGGTATTCTGGTTGACAGTGAAGTGTCATCGCGTGATAGTCGCCGTCTCAACCGTCTGCTCAAAATGGCCAGACTACGCTACCCCTCAGCTTGTCTGGAGGATGTGGATTTCAGGCAGTCTCGTGGCCTGGAAAAACCGTTATTTGCTTTACTGGCGGTTTGCGACTGGGTGCGTCAACCAAAGCATATCGTTTTTACTGGGGCGACTGGAACAGGTAAGAGCTGGGTGGCCTGTGCACTTGGAGTTCAAGCATGTCGCCTTGGATTGTCTGTTATTTATAGATCTTCCAGCCAGATCGCTGAAGAAATCTCAACTGCAGCTGCAGATGGTTCGTTACCGCAATTAAAAGGTAGGCTGATCAAAGCTGCAGTACTAATTATTGATGATTTGGGACTGATGCCATTTGATTCTTTGGTGGCTAGAACCTTGCTGGATGTTGTCGATGAGCGTGATCGATTGCGTGTTGGTGCACTGGTTCTTACTAGCCAGTATCCCATTGATCACTGGCATGCATTTCTGGGGGATCCTACGATTGCCGATGCCATTCTGGATCGCATGGTGCATGCTGCTTATTATATCGATTTGAAGGGAGGCTCCTTACGTAAAGGTAGGTCAAAAGAATAATTAGGGTATGGTAGTGGTACCAAATCCATCTTGTTGCCACTACCAAAAAATTGTAATTAGGGGATTGCTCATGCAACTAGTGCGCATTTCATTGCAAACGCTGGACACTGCTATGCAATTCCCGAATATAGGCTTTGCAATTGCTGGTCAGAACGTCATGCAACTTCTGAGTAGTGTGGGATGCATTTAGGTGAGCAATGAAGATGAAATTTTGCGGGCGTTAGTAATTTAGAAATTTTAGGTCTTTTTATCTGATCAGGTTCGATACAGAGCATGCGTCGCTTAATTGACACATGACTGCTAAATCCGCAAAGCTGACTGTCAGCATCAACACGCACAGACAGCCATCAACCGCTTTGTCCGACAAATCGCACTGCTACTAGTCCTTGTCTTTACTGCAAACGTACAGTGCCAGCCCAAAGAGGAACTTGCGAAGTTGATGGTAAAGAAATGAAAATTACTATCGGGCAAGCAGGCAACTAAGCTTCATTTCACTTAATGTATATTTATCCTGATTTGAAAGGATCATTGCTATGAAATCATTACCGATAATTTGGCAGAGACTAGTGAGCTCGAAAGGAAGGACGTGCGATCGCTGCAACGCCACCAATCTGGAAATGCAGCAAGCCATCAGTAAACTCCAGGAGGCACTTCGCCCCTTGGGTATTGAGCCAACCCTTGAGACCAGAGAGATAGACGAAGAATCATTCAAAGCCAACCCCTCTGAATCCAACCGCATTTGGATCGCGGGCAGGCCCATGGAAGAATGGCTTGGTGCAAGGGTCGGCAGCAGTCGTTGTTGTTCTGTTTGTGGTGAATCAGAGTGTCGAACGATAGAGGTAGAGGGAACTGCGTTCGAGGCCATTCCCGAGAAGCTCTTTCTCAAAGCTGCCTTGGTCGCTTCTGCTGAGTTGTTAGATCCCACCCCTGATGCGCCGGCGCGTTAATGTTCATTTTGCCTCGTCAACCATTTGAATGGTGGTCGCTTCAACTTCCTTGGCGACTTGAACCAGCCCTGCATCTTGCGATAGCGCCGAAATCATATCCGCCGGTCTAATCAGACCGATCTTGGTCTTGCCTTTCTCGGTAAATACCGAGATACGGCAGGGCAGTGCCATATTCAGGCGCATGTCGGTAGATAACACTTTTGATGCCTGTACCGGGTTGCAAACCTCGAACACTTTGCATTCCTCCCCAAAGGCAATCCCCTTGCTACGCAGAGTGTTACCCAAGTCGTGAACATGCAGCACGCCGAAAGCGTGACGCTTCACTGCAGATTCAAGGTCTGTAGCCGCTTGTTCGAAGGTTTTATCTGTTTCAACGATGTAGTACATGAAAACTCCTATTGTCCAAGACTGTTTGGTTAAATGGTTTCAGCAGGCACACTAAATATCCGCAATTGCAAATCGATCGGGCATGTTTAGTGTGCCTCCCTGTGTGGCGCAGCCTTAATTATCTTGAGGGTTGTCCCCACATTTCATGCTGATGCTGCATCATATGATCCATCATCATCTGCTGCATGGGCATGTAATGATCCATCATGTACTGGCGCTGCTTCATTTGCTCGGGGGTGAGGTTGGAATAATAGTCGTCCATGTCGTCCCATCCCATCATCATGTCGTGTCCCATTCCCATACAGCCATCAGGTCCCCACATGCCTTCCATCATATGCATGTTGTTCTGCATGGTCGACCAGTGCTCCTTGAGCAGTTTCTGCCGCTTCTGCGGATCCTGGGTCTGATGAATTTTGTCCATCTCTTGCTGCATCTTCTTCATGTTTTCCTGAATCTGCTTCATTTGCTTGTCGAACTCAGCCACATTAGGTGCATTTTGCTGAATTTGCGCACCGTTTTGGGGTGTCGTTTTTTCAGCCATTGCCGGGGTAGCCGAAAAAATGGCTGTAACCAATAGTGCTATCAAAGCAGTCCGTTTCATTCTGAATCTCCTTTAATCGGTATAAAACAAAGGGGAATGACTTCCCTATCTCCGTAACAACCGGAGTCCGTTTGCTACAACCAACAAACTGGCACCCATGTCGGCGAATACAGCCATCCACATAGTCGTCATTCCTACGAAAGTAAGCATAAAAAATACCAGCTTGATGCCGAGTGCGAGTGCGATGTTCTGTTTCAGTATCGCAGCTGTATCCCGAGACAAGCGCACGAAAGCTGGAATCTTGCGCAGGTCGTCATCCATCAACGCCACATCGGCGGTCTCAATGGCGGTATCGGTACCAGCTGCCCCCATGGCAAAGCCTATGTCGGCGCGTGCCAAGGCAGGCGCATCGTTGATGCCGTCGCCTACCATGCCGATCTTCCCGCCGTTTCCGTCTTTCAGGAGTTGCTCAATGGTTGTGAGCTTGTTCTCCGGCAGCTGGTTCCCTCTCGCTTCATCAATGCCGACCTCGCTTGCAATGGCTTCGGCAGTGTGCGCGTTGTCGCCAGTCAGCATCAGGGTTTTTACCCCGAGAGAATGCAGTTCTGCAATGGCTTGACGACTGGTATCCCGCACCGTATCGGCAACCGCGAAAATACCGAGCACCCCAGTCTGATTCGCCAATAGCACAGCCGTTTTACCCTGGCGCTCCAACGGCATGAGCTTGGCCTCGATGTCTGCGGAACACAAGCCCAGATCTTCAATCAGTTGATGGTTGCCGAGTTGGTAAGTATGACCATCAATACTGCCCTTCACCCCACGTCCTAGAATGGCGGCAAAGTCATCAACATCAAGCAACACAATCCCAGACTCATTAGCTGCACGAGCAATGGCTAATGAAACCGGATGATCGGAGCGTCCCGCCAGACTTGCCGCCAGGGTGTGAATCTGAGTGACGTCATCACCAGTTAGTGCGATAAAGTCGGTCTGGGCAGGCTTCCCGTGGGTAATGGTGCCGGTCTTGTCGAGTGCGAGAGTCGTTAATTGATGACCTTCCTCAAGATAGACACCGCCTTTGATCAATATGCCTTTGCGCGCAGCCGCAGCCAGCCCGCTGACAATGGTGACCGGCGTTGAAATCACCAATGCACACGGGCAGGCGATGACGAGCAGCACCAAGGCCTTGTAGATCCAGTCGAGCCATGATCCCCCATTGAGCAAAGGCGGCAGGATAGCGACCAGCAGTGCGATGGCAAATATGGATGGCGTGTAGATTTTGGCAAACTGGTCGACAAAACGTTGAGTGGGGGCACGGCTACCCTGAGCCGATTCTACGGCATGGATGATGCGGGACAGTGTGGAATGGCTCGCTTCTGCTGTTACACGGTATTCGAATGAGCCGGTTTCGTTGATAGTGCCTGCGAAGACAGTATCCCCTTCAGCTTTGTCCACGGGTAGGCTTTCGCCGGTGATCGGTGCCTGATTTACCGCTGACCGACCACTGGTGACAACGCCATCCAACGCGATCCGCTCTCCAGGACGCAGGCGTACTACCGCCCCAAGTGGCACTTCCTTAGCGTGCATGTCTACCCAGCTGCCATCTTGCTGACGAACTGTCGCGGTTTCCGGGGCAAGTTCCATCAACCCGCGTATAGCGTTACGCGCACGGTCGAGGGACTTGGCTTCAATCAGTTCCGCCAGCGCAAAGAGAAACGTCACCATGGCCGCCTCTGGCCAGTGTCCGATAGCAACCGCGCCGGTTACCGCAATCGACATCAGGGCGTTTATGTTCAGATTGCCGTTTTTGAGCGCGACCCAGCCTTTCTTGTAGGTCGGCAGACCACCGGACAAAATCGCCAACAAAGCGAGCGCAATGATCGCCCACTCTTGCACGCCGGCAATCCAGCCCACGACTTCAGATAACGTAGCCGCGACCCCTGAAAATGCCAATGGCCACCAGTTGGTCTTGGAAACTGGTTCAATCTGTGGGGTTACAGCGGTTGCATTGCCCGATTCAATCTTCGCTTCGAAACCGATGGCTTGTAACGCCGTAACGATGTTATCCAAAACTTCCGGTGAGTGTGTAACGGTGAGGCGCCGCTGTATCAGATTGAAATCCAGCGCGGCTACACCGATCATCCCCGTCAGCTTGGCTCTGATGAGATTTTCTTCGGTCGGGCAATCCATGTCGTCAATACGAAAAACAGTCTTGCCTGCCCCATGATCAGGTCCGACCATCATTGAAGATGAGTCAGTCGCACAATCACACGTATTGGAATCGCAAACTTTCATATCAGTCTTATCATTTGTAGAGAAATATTTAAGCTACCCTGCAGCGGCTATAGAGTCAAGTGATTGTTATGATGGAGACCCAGACTTTCTGACAATGACATGAAAGTTGGGTAGTGAGCAAAACTAACGCGCGCAAAAATCGAGACAATTCGCAGCAGTAATTAATCGATGGTTACACAAAATTCAGAACCCCCTTGATATTGAACTGGAGCACCGAGCTTCTGCTGTTGGTATGGATAACTTTGTAACAGGTATTATCTACTTATACCACCCATTTTCCTTGAGTATTGATTATTGATATGTTAAATTTAACTTGTGAAGATATTATCTAAAATCCTTTTAATCTTATTCGTGTTGCAGTCTACATGGGCTGTTGCTGCTCAATATTGCCAGCACGAAGAAAGTCCGAAGGTTGAGCATATTGGTCACCATACGCATAAGCATACTTCTCAAAGTGCTGACAGTAATCATGTGACCGATCAAAAATCAAGCGACAGCTCTAAGTCAGGAGTTGATACTGATTGCCCTTTCTGTCACTTAAGCAGTATCAAATCAATGATTAGTAACTTGCCTGTGATTGATGCAGAAATCGAGTCTGTTGTAATAGTCGGTATTTATCGCAGCTATCCTGAAATTATTCCACTGAAGCCTGAACGACCCAACTGGAATCTTGCTGTTTAATTCAGCGAGATTTTGTCATCTTTAAATACTAGTTATTCTGTAGCAATTAACATTATCTCGCTGAATTCTGACCTTATTTTTAGGAGAATTCTATGCGTTTATGTTATTTGTTTTTATCATTTATTTTATTATCAATCCCGGTACTGGCGGCAAATGACGCTGCCCTACAACATGCCGAAAACCAAAATTTAACAGATCTTTCTCTTTCAGACTCACTTGATCTGGCATTGAAGGCAAATCCTGATATTGCCGTTGCCATACGCGAGCGAGAGGCTATAGATGGAGTAAAAGTACAAGCTGCCACTAGGCCCAATCCCTTTGTATCAACCTCTATTCAAGACACCCGAAGTGCTACACGGCAGATTTATCTTCAATTTAACCAAGAGATTGAGCTAGGAGATAAGCGTACAGCCAGGATGGAAGCTGCCGATGCTTTCTATAGCAAAGCAGATGCCGAGCTAGCCACTAAAAAAGCTGAAATTCACGCTAATGTGGTGTTGGCTTTTTATGAGTTACTGGTGGCACAAGAACGAGTGACACTTGCCAAGTCCTCAGTGGTAGTTGCCGAATCGGCACTTGATGCTGCTTCTAAGCGTGTCAAAGCTGGCAAAAGTTCACCCGTTGAGCAAACCAAATCAACTGTTGCTGCTGCATCCGCAAAAATTGAGCTGGTTCAAGCCATGACGCAATTAAACAATAGTCGCAAACGTTTAAGTGCTCTGTGGGGTGATAACGCACCTAGCTTCGAGCGTGCAACTGGTGAAGTTGCAACCATTCCTGAAATAAGCTCACTGAGTAACCTTCAATCATTAATAGATAGCGCTCCATCCGTCAAATTAGCCAAACTGGAAATTGATGCGCGAAAGGCAATGACTAGGATTGAGCGTAGCAGAGCCATCCCTAATATCACAATCAGTGCAGGGGTAGTGAATAACCAAGAGATTGGGCTTAATCAGGCCTTGTTTGGATTGTCCATTCCAATCCCAGTCTTTGATCGTAACCAAGGTAATGTTCAAGAGGCTGCCAGCCGCACATTTAAAGCTGAAGACGAACTGATTGCTGTAAAAAACAGAATTCAAACAAATCTGGCTACACAATATGAAAGACTAAATGCGGCCAGACAGGCAACTCTGTCGCTGCAAAGTGACATTCTACCCAATGCTCAAAGCGCGTTTGATGCTGCCAACAGAGGCTTTAGTTTGGGTAAGTTTAACTTTCTGGATGTGTTGGATGCTCAACGCACGCTATATCAAGCCAAATCTCAATATATCAACGCACTCTTGGAAGCACATCAATCGATTGCTGAAATAGAACGTACTCTTGGTGAAGTTGTAGAGCACCAAGCAACAAAGCCTTAAGGATAATTAATCATGAATTTTAATTTCGATAAAAGTAGCAAAAAAAACGGACAAGTGATCGCAATTATCTTGGTCATCATTATCAGTATTGTATTAGGTGCGTTGATACTAAAGACCGAAAAGCCCAAGGCTATGACCGAAGAACATGAAGAGCACTCTGAAGGCGAGGCGCAGGCAGAGCATGATGAAGGCATGCCTGAGGAGTCATCAGGCTTAGATAAGAAGGCCATGGAAGCGCACGAAAAGCAGCATACAGCACAAGTACCGGAAGTTTTAAAAGGGCCACATGGCGGAAAGCTTTTCGTAAAGGATGACTATGGCGTAGAGATTGCAATCTTTGAAGAAGATACACCGCCGGAATTCAGGATATATACCTACTTAAATGAAAAGCCTTTGGAACCAACTTTATCAAAAGTCAGTGTGGAACTGACGCGTCTAGGCAGAAACCCAGAAAAATTCAATTTTGTTAAAGAAAACGATTATTTAAAAAGTAATGCGACGGTGATGGAGCCACATTCGTTTGATGTACACCTCAATGCCGTTTACAACAACAAAAGTTATACGTTTGCTTACAAACAGGTTGAAGGCAGAATTTCAATGTCCGATAAGCAGCTAACATTAAACGCCGTTGAAGTGCTGACCGCAGGTCCTGCAAAAATAAAAAGTACATTGAAACTACAAGGTGAGATCAAGCTGAATGCTGACAAGAGTGTGCAGATTGTGTCTAGAGTCGGAGGCATAGTAGAAAAGGTCAGCGTGAATGCTGGCGATAACGTACGTAAAGGTCAAGTTTTAGCGACAGTATCCAGTCAAGCGATTGCAGACGTACGTAGTGATTTATTGGCTGCTCAAAAAAGAGTTGGCCTTGCGCGCACCACTTACGAACGTGAAAAACAACTTTGGGAAGAGAAAATCTCAGCGCAGCAAGATTACTTGCAGGCGCAGCATGATTTACAAGAAGCGGAAATTAACTTAAATCGTATTCAACAAAAGCTGGGCGCCTTAGGTGCTGGTGCTAGTGGATCTGGGCAAGCTCGCTATGACATCCGCTCGCCAATTGACGGCATGGTGACATTAAAAAAAGTCAGTCAAGGTCAAGTGATAAGCGAAATCGACAGTTTGTTTGAAGTATCTGACTTATCAACAGTTTGGGCGGAGATGACCATTTACGCCAAAGATATTAATACAGTGAAATCAGGTCAGCAAGTCACTGTTAAAGCGAGCGCTTTTGATGCGCATGCATTGGGCAGTATAGCTTACGTGAGTTCACTGGTTGGTGAGCAATCGCGGACTGCGATGGCGAGAGTGGTGCTCAATAATCCTGATAAAACTTGGTTGCCTGGTTTGCCCGTCAATATTGAACTCACTTCAAGTGAAGCGGATGTGCCATTGGCGGTATCAGTAGAAGGTATTCAATCGTTAAATGAAGAAACGGTTGTATTCGGTCGCTATGGCAACTATTTTGAGGCTAGACCTGTCACGCTGGGACGCAGAGATGAAAAATATGTGGAAGTGTTAGAGGGGCTAAATGCAGGGGAAAAATATGCAGCTGGGAACAGCTATTTGATTAAGGCTGACATTGGCAAAGCAGGAGCAAGTCATGAGCATTAATGCATTGATTTTGAAATCTGCTGATAAACCAAAGGAGCTATCAAATGTTTGAGAAGATTATTCGATTTGCAATTGAGCAACGATGGTTAACATTAACCATGGTGCTAGCTATTGCCTTATTAGGCATGTTCAGCTATCAAAAACTCCCAATTGATGCTGTGCCAGATATTACTAATATTCAGGTTCAAATCAACACCTCAGCGCCAGGCTATGCACCACTGGAGACTGAGCAACGGATCACATATCCGATTGAAACAGTCATGGCGGGCATCCCCAAGCTGGAGCAAACCAGATCCATTTCTCGCTATGGACTATCTCAGGTAACGGTTATTTTTGAGGAAGGGACGGATATTTTCTTTGCAAGGCAGTTGGTGAACGAGCGTATTCAGCAAGCTAAGGAAAAACTACCTGCAGGCATTCTTCCTGAGATGGGCCCTACCTCAACTGGTCTTGGTGAAATCTTCATGTGGACGGTTGAAGCGAAAGAAGGCGCACTTAAGCCCGACAAAACACCCTACACCCCAATGGATTTAAGAGAGGTGCAAGATTGGATTGTTAAGCCTCAGTTGCGAAATGTCTCAGGTGTGAATGAAATTAACACGATTGGTGGCAATGTTAAGCAATATCAGGTCGCACCATCCGCAGAAAAACTGACGGCGAGAGGGTTGTCTATTGATGATTTAGTCACTGCGCTAGAAAACAATAATGCCAATATGGGGGCTGGCTTTATCGAAAAATCAGGTGAGCAGTATTTGATTCGTGTGCCCGGCCAAGTGAAAGATATGGTCGACATCAGTAATATTGTGGTCAGTGCTAAAAATGGCGTACCTATCCGCGTTTCAGATGTAGCAGAAGTCATGATTGGGAGTGAGGCACGTAGCGGAGCTGCAACTGAAAACAGCCAAGAAGTCGTGCTGGGCACAGTTTTTATGCTGATGGGTGAAAATAGCCGTACCGTATCTGCTGCGGTTGAAAAGAAACTGGCAGAAATTAATAAATCATTGCCTCCTGGAATTGTTGCCAAAACGGTTTACGACAGAACTATCCTTATTGATAAGGCAATAAACACTGTTAAGAAAAACCTGCTTGAAGGCGCACTTTTAGTGATTGCCATCCTGTTTATTTTTCTAGGCAATATTCGCGCGGCCATTATCACGATGTTAGTCATTCCGCTATCCATGCTATTTACTTTCACTGGCATGGCCGCTGCAAAAGTAAGTGCGAACCTAATGAGTTTAGGCGCATTGGATTTCGGCATTATTATTGATGGTGCAGTTGTCATTGTAGAAAACTGCATGCGCAGGCTTGCCCATGCACAATCTGTGATAGGCCGACCACTGACACGTTCAGAACGCTTTTCAGAAGTATTTGAGGCGGCTAAAGAAGCAAGAAAGCCGCTAATCTACGGTCAACTTATTATCATGGTCGTTTATCTCCCCATTTTTGCTTTAACTGGGGTAGAGGGAAAAATGTTTCACCCAATGGCTTTAACCGTAGTGATAGCCTTGATAGGTGCCATGTTATTTTCTGTCACTTTTATTCCTGCTGCGGTTGCACTTTTTATCAATGGAAAAGTTGATGAAAAAGAGCAGTATTTAATTCGCTTAGCTAAGCGTGGATACCAGCCAATTTATAACAAAGTAATGGACAACGGTGCATTGGTGTTAACGCTTGCAATTGCTTCGGTGGTGCTTAGCGGCTTATTGACTACGCGCATGGGTAGCGAGTTTGTACCAAGTTTAAATGAGGGTGATATTGCCCTCCATGCTTTACGTATACCTGGAACCAGTCTGTCTCAAGCGATTGAGATGCAAAAAGAGCTTGAGCATACGGTTAAATCATTTCCACAAGTTGATAGGATTTTTGCCAAAATCGGTACAGCGGAAATTGCTTCTGACCCTATGCCACCCAATGTAGCCGATAACTACATTATGCTGAAACCAAAATCAGAATGGCCAGACCCCAACTTAAGCAAAAATGAGTTAACGGCGCAAATTCAAAAAGCCGTGAGTACAGTGCCCGGCAATAACTATGAGTTTACGCAACCTATTCAGATGCGTTTTAATGAGCTGATTTCAGGCGTGCGCAGTGATGTGGCGGTGAAAATCTTTGGCGATGACATGGAGATAATGAACAACAAAGCCAAAGAAATTTCTGAGGTATTATCAAAAATTCAAGGTGGTGAAGACATCAAAGTTGAGCAAACCACAGGGTTGCCAATTCTCACAGTCAATATCGATCGCCAAAAAATAGCAAGACTTGGCGTTAATGTGTCTCAAGTGCAAGACGCTATTTCCACCGCGATGAATGGTAAAGAAACAGGGACAGTTTTTCAGGGGGATCGCAGATTTGATATTGTTGTAAGACTGCCAGACACGTTGAGAACGGATATGGATAGCTTTAAGCGCTTACCCATCAAAATAGCCAACGATAGCGGTATGCCTGTTTACTTGCAGCTCGGTGAAGTTGCTTCCATTGATATTGCTCCCGGCCCCAATCAGTTTAGTCGTGAAAATGGCAAGCGTAACGTAGTTGTTACTGCTAACGTAAGAGACCGAGATATTGGCTCGTACGTTGCAGAGGCACAGCAACGTATCCAAGAAGAAATAAAAATACCCGCTGGCTATTGGATTAATTGGGGTGGCACTTTTGAGCAACTGCAATCAGCCAGTCAACGCTTAAAGATAGTGGTGCCCATCTCTCTTCTGCTTGTTTTCATATTGCTTTACATGATGTTCAACAATTTGAAAGATGGATTGATTGTTTTTACTGGGATTCCATTTGCCTTAACTGGCGGTATTCTCGCTTTATATTTACGTGACATACCGCTTTCAATATCGGCTGGGGTCGGATTTATTGCCCTATCTGGCGTTGCTGTTTTGAACGGCTTGGTTATGATTACTTTTATCAGAGGCTTAATTGCCGAAGGCAAACCACTGGATGTAGCAATTCAAGAGGGAAGTATGAATCGGTTACGCCCGATTTTAATCACTGCACTCGTCGCCTCTCTTGGCTTTTTGCCCATGGCTATTGCAACTGGAACAGGAGCAGAGGTTCAACGACCGCTCGCTACAGTGGTTATTGGCGGTATCCTGTCATCTACAATTCTGACATTACTGGTACTACCGTTGTTATATCGAATAGTTAATCAGTCTAAATCCAAATCCAGCACAACTAAAATAATCGGAGAAGGTTCATGAGTGCTGAACATAACCACGCATTACCGAGTACTCAAAATGAGAAAGTGTTATGGGCAGCCTTTGCATTAACCACAACATTTCTCATTGCCGAGGCTATGGCAGGGGTTTTATTGAACAGCCTTGCACTGTTATCAGATGCAGCGCATATGTTTACAGATTCGGCGGCGCTAGGCATTGCCCTGGCTGCCGTCAGAATTGCAAAAAACCCTGCAGATCAATACAGGACGTACGGCTATCACCGCTTTGAAATATTAGCGGCTACCTTTAATGCGTTGCTGCTTTTTGGTGTTGCAATTTACATTCTGCATGAGGCATGGCAACGTTTTCAAAGCCCTGTTGCAGTGCAATCAGTCGGCATGATGGCGGTTGCAAGCTTGGGTCTCGTTATCAACTTGATCAGTATCAGATTGCTCAGTGCTGGTAAGGACAGCAGCTTGAATCTTAAAGGAGCCTATCTAGAGGTGTGGAGTGATTTGGTAGGGTCTATCGGCGTTATTGTCGGTGGCATAGTCATCTATTTTACTGGTTGGGCTTGGGTGGACACCTTAGTTGCTGTTGGCATTGGCTTATGGGTCTTGCCGAGAACATGGATATTACTTAAAGAAAGTTTGAATCTACTTTTGGAAGGCGTTCCACTTGGTATTGATATAGAGGAAGTGGAAAAAGAAATATTAAGTCAAAAAGGTGTTGTGAGCTTACATGACTTGCATTTATGGGCAATTACAAGCGGTAAAAATAGCCTCACAGCGCATATTCTGATGGATGGAACAGTCGAATCGACTACGCTTATAAACGCTATTCAATCTAGCCTTTCTGATAAGTTTGCTATTACACACACCACATTGCAATGCGAAACTAAATTATGCGATCAGGCTGAAAAATGCGTATTCATTGATGGGTCAAATACACTTCAGCAGCATTCCCACAATCACTAACCTAACTAATGATTAATTTAAAGGATATGAGATGGACTGGAACGCAGAGTTTATTTTATCGGTTCGCATTATTTACGCCGCAATATTAGGCGGACTAATCGGATGGGAGCGAGAAAATCATAATCGCGATGCAGGTGTTCGCACCTATATGGCTGTAGCGGTTGGCGCATGTGCGTTTAGCATTATCTCTAATCATGTACCCGGAGAGACAACGCGCATAGCTTCACAAGTTGTCACAGGTATGGGCTTTATTGGTGCAGGTGTAATTTTACAGGTAAAAGGAAGAGTTCAAGGCTTAACTACTGCGGCAACATTATGGGCTACTGCTGCAGTTGGGATGGCAAGTGCATATGGCATGTATTTACTTTCTGGACTTACAGCCTTATTAATCCTTGGTACGCTAGGTTTACATCACATACCAGGCTGGGCTCGGCTTGTCAAAAAACATCATGTTCGTTCCGAGGAAAGGGAGTCCAATGAGTAATTTTATAGTGGATCATTTCAAAGATGTCGCCAAACTCATCACAGAGTCAGCAATTAGTTTACAGGTTCCTATTTCTGAGGCGATAGCACTTTTCACCCTTTCGTTAAAGCATGGAAATAAAATACTCGCCTGTGGTAATGGTGGTTCTGCTGCTGATGCTCAGCATTTCACATCAGAACTCATGGGAAGGTTTGAGAAAGAGCGCGGACCTTTACCTGCAGTGGCACTAAATACTGACACCTCACTATTGACTGCAGTAGCCAACGACTATCACTTTAAGCAGGTGTTTGCACGACAAGTTTATGGCCTCGGCCGTGCAGGTGATGTATTACTTGCTATTTCGACATCTGGCAATTCAAGCAATATTATTGCTGCCGTAGAAGCTGCCCATAAATTGGAAATTTCTGTTGTCATGCTTACTGGACGCGATGGTGGAATACTATCAAAAACCTTAAATCCGAATGATATTTTGATTAATGTTGCTCATTCACGTACTGCGTTTATTCAAGAAGTACATGCGATTGTCATTCATTGCTTGTGTGAGGGTGTTGACAATCATCTGATACAGCTCGATTAGTCTGAGTATTGATTGTCACTATGTTCTCCACTCCAAATATACGTCTAGTATTAATCGTCTCCGTATTCATCTTGGTTACTGGAAACTTCGCCCTATTTCATCGACTAACTGAAATATACCCATTTGTTGAAAAATGGCCTTTCGTAATAGCACTCATGGGATTTTTTTCTTTTTCGACCATGCTATTTTTAATCTGGACTTGTTTTGGCAAATTCAGTAAATGGGTTCTCACAACTTTTCTAGTCACTTCTGCATTTGCTGCCTATTATATGGATCAGTTTGGTGTAGTGATTGATCGAGACATGATCGCTAACATGATGGAAACCAATCCACAAGAATTTGCAGGGCTTGTTAGTATTAAGCTGGTTGTTCACGTACTATTAATCGGTATTATTCCATCAATGCTTGTTTTTAAATTTGCTCCAATGTCCACTAGTTTTGGCAGTGGGTTAAAAGTTAGACTACGTTTAACGGCACTTTTAATAGTGCTATGTATTCTCAGTATATCGCTCTTTACAGCAGACTTTGCCAGTTTTGTTCGAGAGCATAAAATCACTCGTATGTATGCTAACCCCTTAGGGTTTACCTACTCGCTAATCTCCTATGGTAAAACGCAATTTAAACGCCAACCTGTTTATGTTTTAAAGCATACGGCGGCGGATGCGAAGAAATTATTTCATATAGGTAATAAAAAATTAATCATTTTAGTTGTTGGAGAAACTGCAAGATCAGATCGATTCTCGCTTAATGGCTACAATAAGGAAACAACCCCAGAACTTAAGAAGCTGAATGTGGTAAGTTTTAAAAACGTCACATCCTGTGGTACTGCAACGAAGATTTCACTGCCATGTATGTTTTCTAATTTAGGGCGTTCCAATTACGATGAGAATCAAGCCTTTCAACAAGAAAATGCATTGGATGTACTTTCTGAATATGGGGTAAAAGTGCTATGGAGAGAGAACAACTCAGACTCTAAAGGAGTTGCTACAAGGATTCCTTACCAGTATTTTAAAAGTCCGACCTTGAATCCTGTTTGCGATGAGGAATGTAGAGATATTGGAATGTTAAGTGGACTAGATCAATATATTAAATCGCACGAAGGCAAAGACATTTTAATTGTGTTGCATCAGATGGGTAACCATGGCCCAGAATATTACAGACGTTACCCTGAAAATTTCAGGCGGTTTCAACCAATGTGTATGACAGGTGAGTTAGGCGATTGCACGAAACAGGAAGTCGATAATGCCTATGACAATGCTATTTTATATACAGATTATTTTTTGGCAAATGTCATCAAATTCCTTAAGCGGTATGATGAAACATATTCTACTGCCATGCTTTATGTTGCAGATCATGGGGAGTCGCTGGGGGAACGTGGCATTTACCTCCATGCAGCCCCTTATGTGATTGCGCCAAAAGTACAAACGCACATTCCTGTCATTATCTGGACTGGAAAATATTTTGATTATCAAATTGAAGACATTCAACCCTGGCAAGATTTTCCATTTAGTCATGATGATTTATTTTGCACGCTGCTTATCGCAAATGATATATATAGTAATAAAACGTGTGGTAGCAAAGAAACATGGTTTCTTAAGAATAAAAACTTGAAATTTAAAGATACGAAGTAATTTATGAAAAAATTCCACATCATTATTTTACTTTTAATGCTGACTGAGTATGTAAAAGCCAGTGAAGACAATACATTTTATGATCAGTTAAATGTTGGTGGGTTTTCTAGCGCTGCGATTACATTACATCGCGATGCAAAAGCCGAGGCTGCAATAAATGAACTAAATCTTTTATTATCATGGAATAATCATAGTAGGCTAAGTTTTTTTAGTGAATTGGAAATCGAGAGGCCTTTAGCGTGGAACGATAATGAGCGCTATAGTCGCAAGGAAAGTAAACTTGATTTAGAGCGGCTCTATTTTGATTACAACTTATCAGAGGTAGTAAATTTTAGATTTGGTCGTTTCCTTACCCCGAATAGCCGTTGGAATTTATTCCGAGCACCTCCATTAATGTGGACAAATTCAAGACCGTTAGCAACTAGTCGATTATTTCCTATCGCCACTAATGGAATTACGCTACATGGTGCCTTGCCATTTAAAAATGTTGAACTTGAATATAAGTTATTTACAGAGTTGTTAGAGGATCAACAGCAGGATAATAATGAATTACAATTTGAACATGTAAGAGGTGCTAGATTCAGTGTTAAAAGTGATTCAGATATTGGCATTTCTATACTGTCTTTTAGCGAACGAGATGCCTTTAATGGTCTTTCTGGCGCGAGTTATCGAATGTTAGGTTTAGATTTCGTTACCAATTTATATGAAACAGAAATAAGTGGAGAGGTTTTTCAGCGTTTTACTTCAAAAGGAAAAGAGGGAGGAAGCGGTGCTTATATCCAAACAGCTGTTCCTATTAAGGGTAATTGGTATTGGATTACAAGGCTAGAGTCGCTCAATCGTCCAAATGAAGGTGTGAGTTCAACCGGTCGATGCAACACACGTTTTGAATCTTTCTGCTGGGGTCTCGTAATTTAATGTTTTACGAGGTCTCTCATTTAGCTGTCTAGCCACTGCACTTAGTTTAGCTTGTGAGTGTACCGATAAGTCAGTGCCTTTTGGAAAGTACTGCCTTAACAAGCGGTTTGTATTTTCATTACTGCCACGCTGCCATGGGCTGTTTGGATCGCAAAAGTACACGTCAATATTCGTCTCCACTTTAAACCGACGATGATCTGCAAACTCCGTACCTCTATCCAGAGTTAATGATTTATATAACTCATTTGGGAGTTTCTTTGCTTGCTTGATTAAAGCAGATACAACGCTTTCCGATTTTCGGTCTTTGATTTTAGCTAACATTACAAATCGTGAGTGACGCTCAACCAATGTCACGATGTAGCTATTTTTAGACCCTGCTATCAAGTCGCCTTCCCAATGCCCTGGTATAGCTCGATCTTCAATGGTGGCTGGACGTTCACTAATCGAAACTGTATCTGTAATTTGTCCGAGTCCACTTCCTTTCAAACTCGAATGCTTGGATCGACGCATAATACGTCTTGTCCTAAGATATTGAATTAACTCCTTCTTCAATACGCCACGAGTCTGAACATACAAGCTACGATAGATGGTTTCATGTGACACTTGATTATGCTCTTCTGTAGGAAACTCTCTTTTCAACCAACCAGCAATTTGTTGCGGTGACCAGTTTGATTGTAGCTTACATGTGATGGTTTTTATTAAATCTTGATTGCCTGATAGTTTGCAAAGCTTTGGACGTTTAGCACGATCCCAGGCAGCTTGATCAGCTTGTGTTGCGCGATATTGCTGATAACCATCATTTCGCTTTATTTCACGGCTGATGGTAGATGGAGAGCGTCCAAGCCGATGGGCAATCGATCGAAACGATTCTTGACTTGCAACACCTCTGGAAATTTCTTCACGCTCTGATAGCGATAATGCTAGATGTGAACGTAATCTTTGTGGTGGTCTAATCCCACCTGTCACAGATAATATACCCGATATTGAAGAATGATTCCTGTCAAATAAACGTGCTATATCTTGTAATGAGTCACCCTTTTTCCACCGATCCCACATGATGGCCTTTTGCTCATCACTATAATAAATTCTTGGTCTCTGTTTCATTTTTCAACACCTCATTCTTTTGTATAAGAATAACGTGTTGCATCGACCGGTTGAACTCACAGGTTCATTTGGACGTTGGCTTATTGGTGCGACATGGCGAATAAAACCAACTCAGTTGTTAAAATTTGAATTCTCTGGTGGAAGTGGAGATCAGCCAGAAGCTCCCCGGGGGTTTAGTGCTTCTTATGCTTTGTTTTTTTGATGGTAGCAGAAATTCGATAGCGCAGTTATTTCACATGATTTATTTACGCAGTAGCTAGCCATGCCTTACAGATTTAAGTTGAATTAGACAGGACAAATGTTCATGATGAGTTGTTTTGGTTAAGTGCTTCGAGGGGCGAACATGATAATGCCCATCCCAAGTAAAGCCACACCAACTCCCAGAAAATCCCAGTTACTCGGTTTTATTCCATCTACCGCCCACAACCAGAATATTGCTACACAGATATAAACTCCACCGTATGCGGCATAGACTCTACCTGCCGCAGAAGGATGAAGGGTTAGTAACTAAGCAAATAGCGCTAATGAAATTGCTGCAGGAATTAATAAGAGTGGGCTTTTATTTTGAACAAGCCACAGATAAGGCAAATAGCAACCAACAATTTCTGCAATAGCGGTAATTATAAACAACGCAATAGTCTTTATCTCAAACATTCCAAGCCCCATGACCTTAACTTAGTAAAATTATAAACGACCTACTTGGTAATGAATAGGCTGAAAGTTCTATGTCTGCTTTGGGCCGAGGCTGTGTCAAAACGCCCATAAATTCAATCTGAAATAAACACATCGATGTAGATGTTGTATAATTTAACCATCTGATTACATTGTGTTTATTTAAACATGAAACGATTTATACAAGGTCAAGATAGAACACAAAGCACGCTTTTGCCAGAGCTACTGGATGAATACATAACCGAAGATAACCCAGTACGCGTCATTGATGTCTTTGTCGATCAATTAGCGTTATCAGAGTTAGGGTTTGAAGGCGTGCACCCTGCACAGACTGGACGACCGTCTTATCATCCTGCTGCTATGCTCAAACTCTATATCTACGGATACCTCAACCGCATTCAATCAAGTAGGCGCTTGGAAGCAGAAGCCAATCGCAATGTTGAACTCATGTGGTTGATTGCAAGACTCAATCCTGACTTCAAAACCATTGCCAGATTCAGAAATGAGAATGGCTCTGCTATACGCAAGGTTTGCAGCCAGTTTGTAGAATTGTGCCGTCGTTTGAATTTATTTGCTGATTCCATGGTGGCTATCGATGGCAGCAAGTTCAAAGCCGTCAACAGCTCTGATCACAACTACACACAAGCCAAGATTAAAAGTCGCATGCAAGCAGTGGAGAAGAACATTCAACAATACCTGGATGATTTAGAAGCCGCTGATATTATCTCCCCTAAGCAATCAACACCCCATCAAATAAGATTAGCTGAGCGTATTGCCATGTTCCAAGCGCAAATGAAAGTACTGGAAACAATCGAAGCTGAAGTGCAGTCAACGCCAGATAAGCAACTCTCACAAACCGACCCAGATGCACGCTCTATGCAACATCGTGGTGGTGGCATAGTGGGTTATAACGTACAAACCGCTGTTGATACGCAACATCATCTCATCGTTGCACACGAGGTCACGACAGTTGGGCATGATAGAACGCAGTTATCGAACATGGGTAAGCAGGCAAAGGATGTCTTGCAAAAAGAGACGCTGACGGTGGTCGCAGATAAAGGTTACTACAAGGGTGAGGAAGTGGTGGCTTGCGTAACCGAAGGCATCACCCCGATCATGCCCAAGTGTTTAACCTCAGGAAACAAAGCCAATGGCTTATTTGATAAGCGCCACTTTGTGTACGACCCTAAGAGTAATACCTATCAATGTCCAGCAGGTGAATTGCTGATAGAACGTTTCCGCTCACTTGAAAAAGGTAGGCCGCACATCACCTATTGGAGTTCAAGCTGTAAGAATTGCACATTGAAATCTAGTTGCACGACCAGCGATCAAAGACGGATTAAGCGTTGGGAGAATGAGGCAATCTTGGATCAAATGCAATCGAATCTAGAAAGCATGCCTGAGGCTATGAAGATTAGGCGATGCACCATAGAACATACCTTTGGTACCTTAAAACACTGGATGGGTGCTTCGCACTTCTTGATGAAAACCAAGGCGCATGTCAGTACAGAAATGAGCTTACATATTCTGGCATACAATATGAAGCGAGTAATAAGCATCATGGGAAGTGTGGCATTGATGAAGGCGATGGCTGCGTAAGGCCTGCGGACTTTCTTTGTGCCAAAGTTGTAGAACAAACTTCGATCTAAACTATTTCGACTGGTTCAGCGAGACATAATTACAAATATCTGATTCTAGCGTTTTGACACAGCCTCGGCCGATAGCTGAAATCTAAAAAACCTAAACTTAACGACCGCTTTGTCCGGCTAATGCGACATAGACAGTATTTTCGGATCACTGAATAATTGGCTTAGTAAGATAATTATTAGTGGCTCTTTTGAAACAATTAGAGATGGCTCCTTTGACTGGAATACTCACGTAATATCACATTCTCCAAGAACGCTGATTTGCCTGAGCTTGTGAAGCTGACGAGCAAAGAACTTGAACTTACTCCAGGCGACATTCCTGATAAATCTAGAGCAGCAGAAACAATCAAGAGTCTATTGAGCAATCTCGCAACAATCACACAGGGCGTCGCCGAATTGCGGAACCACTATGGCACAGGCCATGGAAAGGTAGCAGGTGCCAAGGGGCTCCAATCACGCCACGCGAAACTTGCGGTTGGCGCCGCTTCAACGTTGGCTGTATTTCTTGCCGAAACACACAAAGAGCGCCCGAAATAACCATGCGCTGATCAACCCACCATTCCACCAAAATTTGGGCGAAAAGCTGGGCAGGCCGATGAGTTCAAATTTCATAGTCTGAAATTGGTCAAAAAATCCTTCTGGCGAAATGATTTAAGTAGCTGCTTTGTCACGCTTTATGCTGAATCCTGACTCTCAAGGTGCTCACTTCGATATTCAAAGAAGCGAGCCATTTGATCAGAGACATCTACTCTGATTTTTCCTGCCAGGCGATCATCGATGGCTTTTTTGTCATCTGGAATGCAGAAGGGCATCGTCCTGCGGCCTTTGAATGCAATAATTGTGCGAATGTACATGCGTGTAGTTTCAATGTCTGCATGTCCCATCTGTTCCTGTAGGATTTGCTGGAATGTTGATGCCAGCCGGACATCTGGCTCGATTCCATGTATTCGACAGTAATTCCATAGTGTATGAGTAGGACCGGTGTGACGCAACATATGTGGATGAATGTCCATACCAGTCGCACGGAAAGCTTCCTCTATCATATATGGCTTAACAGGAGCCCCGGTCTTTGTCAGCCAAAGGATATCCTCTGGACAGCTTCGACGACCTTTGTCTCTAATGTTTCCAAAGTACAGCGTTGCGTTGCTTCTCTTCATGTAGAATGAGTCAAACAAATCCTTCCTGTCCTGATAGCATGACTGTATATAGTCTTCATAGATTGCCTTCAGCGTCATCGGATAAATATCAATCGTTACCGGCTTCATTCGCTTGGTCAGGCATTTGTATCGAAGGAGTTCTTTACCGACACGTTCAAATTCAGGCCAAAGTGGCAGATATTGATTATACTTATTACTGTGTAGTGGCATCTCGCAAATGTCGGCAATACGCAGAAAAGTCTGCATCATCACTTGCGCAATCACGGCATAAACAACGTCAATTTGTTTGAGTGCCTGATACAACTTTCCGTATGTCTTAATATCGATTACATCATCCTTGTAATCTTCCTTCAGTGTCGTCCGCTTGTGACCATCGTCCTTTTCATAGGTCTTGGAATACCTGTAGTTTGTATGACTCAGAAAATTGTCGTTCTGACTCTGGTATCGCTTTTGAACTATTCTCGCTGGAAACCGCGCCTTAACGCGAATGCCCTCCTTGCAAAGATAGTCATAGAAGTCCCTTATACGGGACAAACGTGTGTTGTAGCTTGAGGGACTGGAATTTCCGAGTTGTGCTTCGACGATTTTCTCAATGTGATTTGTGTAATCGGCGTCCAAGTAGCTAACACCGTTGTGCGCTAATCCCTCAAGGAACACTTTAAGGTCGTAAGCGATCTGTCGTAAAGAACCTCCTGTGACAGTTGGCATACTGTCCCTGATGATCTTGGGATAATAATAGCGCGTCACCAAGAAAGCGGACAGATGACTATGTAGATGCAAGCCTCCAATAAGGGGAACTGGTACAACTCGGTCCTTAGGCCATACCAGCTGAATTTCAGATTTTAATCTCTCATTCATGGTTACTCCTCACTACGATCAATTCATCAATCCATACCTCTTCATATGGGTCTGGCCGCTGCAGCTTGTTTCTCATCACAGTCAGATCATCGTCGCTGACTCTTTTGTCTGGCATGCGCAGCGTACGATTTCGCTCACGGATGATTTCCATATCGGTATCAAAAAACACGCAGGTTTTGGGAAGATCATTGAACCGAGAAAGAGAAATCACGAGCCTGAACCTGTCCATGGACGACAAGTTGGTGGCATCCCAAATGACAGGATGACGGTCTACTGCCACCTCACCCTCCACGGCCCAGGTTGTTTTACCTGAACAAGGTAAGCCGACAAGTAGATACAGTCGCATCTTAAGTTTACGAGACAGCAACTCTTCGAGTTTCATGTAAGCATTGCCCCAAGCATCTTCTTCCTGCTTCTTGGAACCGATACGGTACTTGCCACCAACTACTCGAAACATATCTGGTGAAACAACGTGCTTTTGCACGCGTGCAGCGAAGCTACCGCCTAAATTTGTTGACTTAGGAGAGTTGGCTAACCTGACTTCTAGATCTGCTATTCGAGCAAGCAGGTCAGTCATTCTCTCACGGTTGCCATCCAACTTATTCCGATCATTATAGGATGCAGATTTGTAATATGCCAATTCACGCTGAAGTGGCTCTACATCGGCTAGCAACGCATCGTACTTATTTTTCAGATCATCTGCCCGTAGCCGATCTTCCGACCTCTCGATTCCGACTCCAATGTTTTTCTGGAATTTAAGAATTTCTTCTTTAAGGGCGAGATACTCCCCTCTCACTGGGTCTTCTTCTTTGAGTCTGTGACCAAACAGGTAGACCTTGTCGACCTTTGCGTCAGCACAGATCTTGGCAATCGAGACATCATGCTTCTTACCACTATTACGCGCAATCTCTTGTCTTCTTCCGAATACCTCACGTAGCATTGTAAGGCGCTCTTTGTGGGTACGTTTCTCTCCGGACATTAATGTTCCCCTATAATTTTTTTCCATGCCTGACGCTACCATCAGGCAGGACTTCGATCTGAAATACTTTATTAATTAGAGGTCCGTACTGGCGGATGAAACTAATCGCATGCAAACGGAAATGCTCGTCAGTAAATTTGTCGCCATATTTGTGGTGTAGCAAGTCTGCATGCCAAAGTAATGTTTCCAAGATACTCTTGCTCCAAGGTCCCAGAAGGGCTTGATCACAGGACGTACCGATGCAGTTTTGGGGGGCAATATCGCTTATATGCAATAGGACATCCTCTGCAATCTCGCGTGTTTTGTCTCGATGGGAACGTCGTGCACATGGCGGCTGGGAACTGTCTGAGGGATTACGCATACAGCGTACGCCAAATGGCGTTAAAAACCCACAAACCGATTCATTTAATATCCTTTGCTCGATTAACTGAGTGAAGCTTAGAAAAAGTTCAGCATCTGTGAGCGAATGTGATTTCTTTGGATCCGACTGCAGTCGACTTACATGTGTTTGATAACCACGAATGAGTTGTTCACCCTTGATACCTGCCAGCCTACCTTGGGATGCTGCCATAGCCATTTGACGTGCAGTTTCCGCTGCCGCCCTTTCCTTCTGTTCCTTGCGCTCTTGAATGAAGGATGGATTGTTACGCAAATATGTAGTCGGCATCACATCATTGCTATGACCAAAGAGTCTTCTAACCATTAAAACACTCAAGTTTGAATGCGCATCCAGCCAACCTGCTACAGTTGTACGGTAGTTGTGTGCTGAGTAGGGCTTATCTGTATTTTGAGCAATAAATGGAATATTAAAGTGATCTGCAAAATCCCTTATCATCTTATTCAAAGTATCACCCACTGAAACTCTTACTTCCTCTTCATTTAGAGAAAGGTCGTAGGTTTTATTTGTAAACAGTGTTGCATCGATCAAGTAATCAGATTCTGAGAATTTAAGTTTCTCAAGAAGTCTAACCGCGTTTTCGGTCTGAGTGGGTACTGGGATTAGCAGAATGTTCTTTGTTTTCTTGATATTAGCACGTAGGTAGAAAAGCATATCAATACGGCCACTTGGTGTGCAAGCTCCAACTTTCAATCCGCGAATGTCGCTGTTTCTAAGGCCAGAAGTGAGTAAGATGATATTTACACATGCAGCACGCGCAAGGTATAACAGTCGACGAAACCATATAAATACCGCACTGATTTTTTGAATAGTGGAAGATAATCCAGCTATGTCAGGCGGTTCTTCCACATCTCCTAGAATTGCCGCGTATTTGTTCAACAATTCTTTAATCGGTGGCCCACTATAAACTTGATTCCACTTGTAGCCGCGGAGCATTAGAGCAAGTTCCGCAAAGTGATTCCCATGTTCGAGAACAAGGTACAGTGACTTTTGGATAAGGGGCATTGCACATTCAGGCACAAGCGGTGCATAGCCATCCCCTGTTCGGAAGGTTTCTCCTAGATCTGCGGCCCGAATTTTGACCCAAGTTTTAATACCAAGCCCCGCCTTTATCCAAGGCAATTTGGCACAAATTTCTAAGAACGGTGCAGACTCTGCAAAGTGATTTGTAAATGAAATGAATTGGGCTATCTCACTGCATTGTTGAGCGAACTTAGACTCAGATGACGTTGAGACAAGAAGCGAGTCCAACATAGCAAGGAGATCGTCATCAGTGATGTGGTTTAGTCCAAGACTATAATCCCCGTTACTCACGGCCAGAAGGTGCTTTTTCAGTATAAGTTCAATGATGCTGTTCTTTAGAGCATAAAGTTTAAACACTACAGTACTCGACTCCAAGCGATGAGTAACTATCAAATCAAAGAAAACGACCTTTACAAGAATTAAAAGTGCTTTGTTGCTCTCCCCGACAAAAGTGTTCCAATAGATCCGCTTTTGATCGGTTAATCCTCTTTCATCGAACCAAACTTTGTCCTCAAATTTCCCCTTTGTGCCATACACTGTTTTCCCGTAATATTCGAGCTCCAACGCATTGAGCAACGCCCATTGATCTTTGGCCTGAGCTTCAAAGTGAAGTTTGTGCTCAAATGAATGCAAAATACTTTCGTCAAATTGTTCAGAAGAGTCCATGTTCACATCCGGTTGGTATTGATTATTGGAGGCAGAGAGATGCTACCTTCCTTGGCGGAAATCCATGCTTCATCAACATATCGCTGACCATTCTGCTTATCCATCGTGACATATTGTTCTAAAGCGTCATGCGCTACACTCCAAAGATCCTCGAAAGTTGCAGTCCAGATATGTGGGTCTGCTAGACGCTCTTCTTCATATTGAAGAATTCTTGAGCAAATGTAAGGCAAATGAAATTTAGTAATAATGCTTCGTTCACATCCCAAACATAGGTCGTAATGCTTGCACTCGTCCGCAATTGCGACATCATGACTTGGATTGGTTGGATCCTCGCAATCACAAAGGAAGACTTTTTTCTTAAACGACACATCTTTGGCTAATATGATCCTACCCTTGAAATGAAGTGCTTCGGCCAACTTTTCTGAAGTGATGGTGGCAATGGCAGTGTCTATGACGCTTCTACCAACATTTGTCTTCAGCAGATAGTGCGTGAGAGTCATGTCGAGGGTGCCATGGTGCAAGTCAGTGCGGAGTTTTTCAGCTAAATCGTTGCCATTCTTGACGCCTTGAATTAGATCAAGAAGTTGTCCAGATGCAAAAACTTTTCTGAACTTCGACGTATCAATTGATGTAAGCTGTTTGCCATTATCATCGATGATTGGGTAAACCATAGTGAATTCAAACAACCCCCCAGCCCGGTTCCAATTGTGATCGAACTCTTTGCTCACTTCAAAGAACGGCCCAGTAGAATCAACTTTTACATAGCATTCATAATCTACAAGCATTTCATAAAGCGGAGAGTCTTTAGCAATAGAGATAGGAATAATTTTACGCCGCTTCTGCCCCCCTCTCTCCTTGTAGCCATATATCTCGATTTCGGTGCCACTTGAATCACCACTAACAAACAAACTATCTTCACGCATTAATATAGATCTGCCATCCTCTGCTTTGGAGGGAATGCTCATGGCGACCTCCTTATTTATACCTGTCTGCATCATCAATAGATTTGCCAAGCACCATGCAATCTGGTTTATCACTTTGTTTATTTCATTTCCAGTCTTCTTTTTTAAATAATATTGCCATATGATTCGAGATGGCATTGGGTAATTGAAGCCATGCCAAAGTGCGGTCGTTTTCCTAAATCTATCAAGTAGCGGCCGCAGTTCCTTGTGGCGATTCAATCCATCTAAGATTCCAATAATTCCCCCAGTTAACTTGTATTTATTTCTTTTTATTATTCCAGCTTTGTGGTGCAAGATGAAATGATCGATAAGAATCTGATAACCTGCTTCCTCATCAAGCAGCCACTTCCTTAAAAGATTGCGAGACTCTGTATCGTATTTTGCCCCTTTTATCGGCCCCAAATGTCTATATCCTTCAGCTGGCTTTCTGTTATCCCTACCTGGGTAAAGCCAATCAGATGGCATATCCGCTTCAGTCAACGACTCATAACGTATTAGATAACTTATTCGACGCTGAAAACCCTCCAAGCAAAGTGCCAGAATTTGGTACATGATTGCATCTGAATAACTGGCATCTACAAGCTCACTCGTATGTTCTGTATTTGGCTTAAGTTTTCTAGATGCAACTGAAACTTGACCTAACCACCCAGAAAGAGTAGTTGGTTCATAAGCATAAAAAAACGCCCTGACATCGTTGAATACTTGATCTGCTTTTACACAGCTAGTCTCCACGTGCTTTAGGTAGTCCAACCATATATTTCTTCCAATATCATTGATAGTGAACTGCAAAGGGATTTTGGTCTGAGAAAAGATAAAATCAACAAACATCCGCAGCGATCGAATCTTGTCACCTAAAGTGTCGGCAGCAAAATGCTTTCCTTGAAAATAGTTAATTACAAGACGCACTAAACTTACACTAAAATCTTTAGAAAATCCCTTTTCTAGGCAATACTCATATAAGCACGGACTGACTCTAACGCCGTCATTCATATAAGGCATTCTTGCTCCAAGAACAGTTATGCTGTCTTTGTCAATCTGATTCCGGAAAATAACTGTGTCATCAATATCCTCCTGCATAGGGATTGAAAGGAATAATCGAGAGAGACTCTGCCTATGTTTTCTCTCAAATGGCACATCAATGTAATTAGCGAAAGCAGGAAGCCCATCGTTAGGAATAACCTCCGTGCGCACTTCTGATGAGATTTTGAATGTTATTGGTGGCTTGGACTTTCTTCCCATCAGAACACCATAAAATAAACTGAAATTAATATATTTGTCATTTAATTATCTTACACATTTATAGTAATTAGTAAACCGTTATCAAATACATAAGAAAAGGTGGAAAATCGTTATGCTATCAACTACCGGCCCTATTACGCAAAGGCTTAGGTGTTGTGGTATCACCACTCATTGCATTGATGCAAGATCAAGTCGATGCACTGAAGCAACTGGGTGTAAAGGCTGCATTTCTAAACTCCAGTCTCAATGCTGAGCAATTTAGTGACATCACTGCGGCATTGCTACGTGGTGAACTGCAAGTGTTGTACGTTGCGCCTGAACGTTTACTCATGCCTAACTTTCTAACTTTGCTAGAGCAAATTGAGGACAGCATTGGTATTGCATTATTTGCCATTGATGAAGCACATTGCGTTTCTCAATGGGGTCACGATTTCAGGCCAGAATATCGCAAACTTACCGTGCTGCATGAGCGTTTCCCACGCATACCTAGAATCGCACTCACAGCGACGGCTGACGCACCTACTAGAGCTGAAATTATAGAGCGATTGACGCTTGAAAATGCTCGTCAATTTATTTCAAGTTTTGATCGCCCTAATATCAAATACCGTGTTTTACCTAAAGCAAACGCACGCCAGCAACTAGAAGCATTTATTGAGTCTGAACACCCGAATGATGCTGGTATTATTTACTGCTTATCACGGCGCAAAGTTGAAGATACCGCCGAATGGCTAAAGTCAAAAGGATGGGATGCCTTGCCTTATCATGCTGGGCTTGATGCAAACATACGTCACAACAATCAAAGACGCTTTTTACGCGAAGAAGGCGTAATAATGGTGGCTACAGTCGCTTTTGGTATGGGCATTGATAAACCTAATGTGCGCTTTGTCGCACATCTGGATTTACCAAAAAGCATGGAAGGCTACTATCAAGAAACTGGTCGTGCGGGCAGAGATGGTCTAGCAGCCAACGCTTGGATGACTTATGGCCTAGGTGATGTGGTCAACATGAAACAAATGCTTGAAAACAGTGACGCATCACCGGAACGCCAGCATGTAGAACGTCAAAAATTGGACGCACTACTCGGCTTCTGCGAATCTACCGCATGCAGACACCAAACCATATTGCACTATTTTGGAGAACAGCACCCAGGTAACTGTGGTCAATGTGATAACTGTCTAACGCCTACAGATAACTGGGATGGAACTCAAGCTTCACAGATGGCATTATCATGCGTATATCGCACAGGACAAAGATTTGGCGTGGTACATCTAATTGATGTACTACTTGGGAAACTAACACCTAAAGTTGAACAGTTTAAGCATCAAGAGTTGAGTACATTCGGTATTGGAAAGACTTTGTCACAAGCACAATGGAGTAGCGTATTTAGGCAACTGGTTGCAAATGGACACCTAGAAACTGACATGGATGCGTTTGGTGGACTACGCCTCAGTGAAACCGCTCGTCCTATTTTACGTGGTGAAGTAAGCGTATGGCTACGACAAGATCAGGAAGTTACCAAACGTGTGAGCAAGATTGAACGAGGTGCAAGAGTCAAAGAAGCCTATGCAGGTGTTGCAGATGATCCATTATGGCAAGCACTGAAGGCCAAACGCACTGAACTTGCAAAAGAACAAGGCGTGCCACCCTACCTCATTTTTCATGACAGTACACTGCTTGAAATTCTGAATCATCGTCCAGAGAGCCTCACTGAAATGGGTAAGATTAGCGGTGTAGGTCAAGCAAAGCTGACACGATATGGTGATGCATTTTTGCAAGTGTTGGAAGAACAAGCAAGCGGTGTTGACTACTCATCGTACCTGTAAAGCTGAAAATTAAAAGCGATAGATAGTTAATACAAAATACTTATAGAAAGAAGCCACGAGGTTAAAGAGTTACTTATTTTAGGAACTGTAAGCAGCAAGAACTGCTTGAATTGAAAAGATCGGAAGTAACTAAACTATCAAACCAGAACGAGAAGGTCCTTTTGACTTTGCTTGCCCATCTGGACCATATACGGAGTTAGCATCATTATTACCTTGCAAATGATTCAACAGCTCTTGATTGCGATTAAAGTGCTTACTAATTAAAGTACCGTTTAATCTGTTTAGCTCTTTTGCTTGTGCGAGAGACTTTTGGAAAACAACCCAAGCCGCCGTGATATCTTTTTTTGCCTGTTTTTCAACCCAATCACTCATGCCAGACTCATTGGATGAAAAGCCATTTGCCTGTAATAACTGATAGCGTGCTTTCGCAGCAAGATTCAAGCGTTGCAATAATAATGACTTTTCTTCTAGGATTGCTTCTATCGCATCAACATCAGCTTTTACCAAGTGTGCCTGCTCACGCTCTAGCAAGGCAATCAACTCTGCTACTAACAGAGTGTCTTGTGTAAAGCTGACAGGTTGATTGGAAGATGTGTTAGCCATAATTAAAGATTAAGCAAAACGACTTGTTAATAAATCTTTCACTGTTTCAATTAAGCCATCAGCCACTTTTTCTGAATTCACAGAAAACTGCCCACCAGCAATTGCTGATTTAATCGCATCAACCTTCTCTGCATCATAAACGTTACTAGCTTTAACTTTAGTTTCTAGGGTTTGTAATTTAGCTGACAGCGGTGACAACGTCACATTACCAGAAGATTTATCACCTGTTATAGATTTCTCAGCCTTTTGCTTAGCATCAGCCTCAACCTTAGCCGCATTTGCTTTTTCGACATTTGATTTATCAAGGCCTAAGCCAGCGGTGTTTTTAATTGTCTCATTGATTTTCATGGCATTTCATCCTTTTTGCTTAACCTGCTCATACGTATACACGCATCCTTAATGCAGATATCGGCATAGTTTAAGCGAACTTTAGCCTTTTTTCTAAAAATAAACAATATTTATCAACAATATAAATAACCACGTCGCCACCACTGAACAATGCCAGTTAAAAAACAACTTCTACTTGACCACCCTGGCGTGCAATGCCGCTCACCACTTGACCATTAGCCACTTTAACCTGCACAACCTGCCCTTCATTTGCCTTGGTCATCGCCTTACCTTCTGCTGATACACGGAAGCCTTTACCTGCTGAGGTAATCATGACAGTCTGCCCTTGTTGTACAACAGGCGAAACTTTTAGCATTTCTTGCCTAAGCACAGTGCCAGCATTCATCGAGATATTAACAATGCGCCCCAACGCCTGCGTCATATCAGTAAAAATTCCTGCGGGCAACTGCGTGAGATCGCCCGTTTGAAACAACACATCTTCATGAGTGACAACTCTACCTTGCGCCAATGGTGCTGCAGCAACTAAATACTGAGCAACTACATTAACAGTAGCCTGCACATAGATTGTCCAGGCACTCGGTGTATTACATCGCACACCAACACTAGTTTTACCCCATGCACGGCTTCCAGCAGGTAAAAAAACCTGAACATCTTGGCATTGAGCTAACTTCAAGTTCGGATCAATAGCGCCGGCTTGCACTGTTACCTTACCAGGGTACCCCACTGTTTGCGTTTGTAAAAACTCAACTACCTTATTTTTGATTGAAGAGAGATCTTGCTTAGGATATTGCTTGTTTACACCGACCTGATTAGTTGCAGCATTTAATGCAGAATTGCCTCCAACCATTAAAACAGTCATCAGCAACATAAAGCCGAAGCGCCCGCGCTCCATATATACTTTCCATTTTATATTTGCAAACAATTTCAACGATAAATGATAAGTAAAACAAGGCATATTGAATTCCGATGCAGTATACAAAGATTCGATATGCATTCTACGGACACAAATGTCTAGTCAAACTAAGAAAAGGGCAAGAAATACCCCTCTTCTTACTCAATCAAACACCACCTTAAGTAATTAGAATTGTTTACAAGTGTGTTATCGGCAATAAAAGTATTTACTTGACGATTTAAGCTTAAATTACTTGATGTAAATTTTATAAAAATCATTGGTAATTAAGCAGTTAGCAAAAGGAAATAAACATGATTAATAAATTAGATGCAGCGTTAAGCTTTCACCAAAACGCACTAAGAGTACGTGGTCAACGTCAAGAACTTATTGCAGCAAATATTGCCAATGCAGATACACCGCACTACAAAGCACGTGATCTAGACTTTAATGCTGCAATGAAAAATGCAATGGCTGGCGCATCAAATAAAGAAGCATTTAACACTAGTAAAACTTCACCCAACCACATAGATGGCAAGCCTTCTAGCATTGGTGGCGATGCACTTTTCAGACCAGTCATTCAAGGCAGTGTAGATGGCAATACAGTAGACATGGATGTAGAGCGTAATCAGTTTGCAGACAACGCGATTCGCTATGAAGCCAGCATTATCATGATTAATGGACAACTCAAAAAGATGCTATCAGCAATTCAGGGACAATAAATAAATGTCTCAGCGAGTAGTGCTATAGTTGTGTAATCAGCAGGGAAATTTAAGGAGAAGTCGATGTCATTATTTAACGTGTTTAATATTTCTGGTTCAGCAATGAGCGCACAAGCTCAGCGCCTAAATACTGTTGCCAGCAATTTAGCAAACGCAGATAGTGCAACTAGTGCGAACGGCACTCCTTATAAATCAAAACAAGTAGTTTTTAGTGCAATTCCATCAAAATCAGCTGATGCAAGCGGTGTAAAAGTAACTAAAGTAGTTGAAGATAACTCACCACCAAGAATGCTGTACGACCCAAAACACCCTCTGGCTAATGACAAGGGTTATGTCAGCATGCCAAACGTAAACGTGACAGAGGAAATGGTGAACATGATATCTGCTTCTCGTGCTTACCAAAATAATGTAGAAACCATGAATGCAGCAAAAACAATGTTGATGAAAACACTCTCGATAGGCCAGTCTTAGTCGCTTAAACACCAACTAAACTGGCATTAAACATCAAGCGTAAAAAGACTAGGAGCCTCTAAATGACTACTGTAAATACAAACACACCATCACAAGCATTGTTAGACGCTGTGAATAATAAAAAAAATAGCACTGGGACGTCAGTTGACGAGGCTCAAAACAGATTCATGACATTGCTCGTGACGCAAATGAGAAATCAAGATCCGCTCAATCCTATGGACAACGCGCAAGTCACCAGCCAAATGGCACAACTTTCAACGGTGACTGGTATTGATAAGTTAAACAGCACATTGGAGACATTAATTAACAATGTACAAATGGGGCAATCCTATCAAGCATCAAACCTGATAGGTCGTAGCGTCCTAACCCCTGGCGATACCATTCAAACTGCTGGCGAAGGCGGTTATTTTGGTATTGAACTACCTATTGGCGCGGATAAAGTCACGGTGAATATTAAAGATGGCTCTGGTGTCACCATTAGAACAATTGAGCTTGGCAAGCAAGATGCAGGCACCATCCCACTTACTTGGGATGGTTTTAAAGATGATGGCGTTGCTGCAGCAACTGGTAACTATAAATTTGAGGTAAACGCAACAATTGGTGGCAAAGTAGCCGAGTCTACAAACCTAAGTTTTGCAAAAGTATTGAGCATTTCCAACTACCCAACAGGCGTTAAACTGAATTTAAGTAACTTAATGACCGTTGATACGACCGCAGTAAAAGAAATATTTTAACAACGCGTCACAAATTTAGACGTTAGCAAATTAATTAATATAGCTCCAAGGAGAATAGCATGAGTTTTCAACAAGGTTTAAGCGGTCTTAACGCAGCTTCTAAACAATTAGAAGTGATTGGTAACAACGTATCAAATGCTAATACTGTTGGCTTTAAGCAATCTCGTGCAGAATTTGCTGACGTTTTTGCAAACTCAATCACAGGTGGTGGTGGTAGCCAAATTGGGATTGGTACAAACTTAGCAACGGTCGCGCAGCAATTCACGCAAGGTAACATCACCTCCACCAACAACTCTTTAGATATTGCGATTAATGGCAACGGATTTTTCCGTATGTCATCAAACGGTGCAGTGACATACACACGTAATGGCCAGTTTCAACTAGATAAATTTGGTTACATCGTAGACTCCGCTAGCAAACGTTTAACTGGCTATGCTGCAGATACAAACGGCAACATTTTAAGTGGCGCAGCGGTTGACTTACAAATCAACACGGCAGACATTCAACCAGTCGCTACAACAGAGATTGAAGGCACAATTAACCTTGACTCTAGAAATAACCCATTACCTGCTCTACCAGCATTTGACGCTACTGACCCGACGACATACAACAACTCAACAGCAGTAACCGTTTACGACAGTTTGGGCAACTCACATACTCTACAGAATTTCTTCCGCAAAACAGCAGCAAACACATGGGACATTTTTACGACTGTAGATGGCGTGAGAACTCCGGCAGCGGGAACAACCGCTGTTATGACATTCACTGGCACTGGGGTAGCGCCAACCATTACACCTACAACGCCTCTAAATGGATTGCCTAGCGTCACTTTTACCCCCCTAAACACTGCCACACCAGCAGTTGCGAATGGTGCAGCTAACGTTACGACTACAATTGACTACTCTAAGAGCACTCAGTTTGGTTCAGCGTTTAGTATCAACAGCTTGTCGCAAGATGGATTTACATCAGGCCGCCTATCTGGCTTTAATACTTCATCAGACGGCACAATTGTTGGGCGTTACAGTAATGGTCAATCAAAAAACCTAGGTCGAGTAGTACTTTCTAGCTTTACTAACCCTAATGGGTTGCAGTCATTAGGAGGCAACGCTTGGGCAGTGAGTGCAAGCTCAGGACCTGACTTAACTGGAACGCCAGGCACAGGCCAATTAGGTGTATTACAATCATCAGCAGTAGAAGACTCAAACGTTGACTTAACGGCTGAACTGGTCAATATGATTACCGCTCAACGTGTTTATCAAGCCAATGCACAAACCATTAAAACACAAGATCAAGTGTTGCAAACGCTAGTTAACCTTCGTTAATAGTTTGTAACTAAAGGGAGAATCACGATGGATCGCATGATTTACACCGCAATGACGGGTGCGAAACACATCCTTGAGAAGCAGGCAACAACCAGCCATAACTTGGCTAATGCAACCTCTACCGGATTTAAATCACAGATTGATGCTTTTAGAGCTGTGCCTGTGATTGGTGAAGGCTTGCCAACTCGTGCGTTTGTCGTGGATTCTACAAGCGGTAGCGATTTTAATTCAGGTGCGATTCAATCGACCAACCGAGATTTGGATGTAGCAGTAAAAGGTGATGGATGGATAGCCATTCAGCGTGCTGATGGCTCAGAAGCCTATACTAGAAATGGTTCACTGAAAACAAGTCCCAACGGTTTACTTCAAACCGCCAATGGCCTCACCATCATGGGTGACGGTGGACCGATTACGATTCCACCTGATGTAGCTGTCAGCATCGGTAAGGACGGCACAATTTCAACTGTGAATAACCTAACTTTACCAGGCCCTTCAAACATCATTGGTCGAATCAAGTTAGTTAACCCCTCCCCAGCAAACTTGGTACGTGCTGACGACGGTTTGTTTACCACCAAAGATGGTAATCCAGCCACAGCAGACGCAAGCGTTAGCTTAGTTCAAGGCGCTCTTGAGAGCAGTAATGTGAATGTCGTTGACGCGATGGTCACCATGATTAGCCTTGCCCGTCAGTTTGAAATGCAAATGAAATTAATTCAAACTGCTGAGAATAACGCTAATAAAGCCAGTCAACTCCTGCAATTGACTTAACTACAAATCAGTTATTATGAAATCATTGTAATCAACTATTCAGCAATTTAAGCATAAAGCAATTAATGCAGGCTGTGATTGAAGGGAAATAAAATGATACGCTCACTATGGATATCGAAAACTGGTCTAGATGCGCAACAGACGCAAATGGACGTGATTTCAAATAACTTAGCCAACGTCAGCACCAGTGGCTTTAAAAGATCACGTGCAGTGTTTGAAGATCTGCTATACCAAACGATTAGACAACCTGGCGCACAGACCTCCCAACAAACACAGTTACCTTCAGGCCTACAATTAGGTACAGGCGTTAGGCCAGTTGCAACAGAGCGAATTTTCACTCAAGGTAATTTACAGCAAACTGGTAATGATAAAGATGTTGCGATCCAAGGCGCTGGTTTCTTTCAAATTTTACTGCCTGATGGCACAACGGCTTACACTCGTGACGGTGCATTTCAAGTGGACTTTCAAGGCCAACTGGTAACTTCAAGCGGCTTTTCTGTTCAACCGCCAATTACAATACCAACGAATGCTCAAAGCCTTACTGTAGGTCGCGATGGAACTGTCTCTGTCACATTAGCAGGCTCAACCGCTGTGACACAAATTGGCCAGTTACAATTGTCTACTTTTATCAATCCGGCCGGCCTACAAGCTAATGGTGAAAATTTGTATGTTGAAACTGCTGCTTCTGGTACAGCCAATGCAAACACCCCTGGTACAAATGGCGCGGGTTTATTGACGCAAGGTTACGTGGAAACGTCAAACGTTAATGTTGTAGAAGAGTTAGTGAATATGATTCAAACGCAACGTGCTTACGAAATTAATAGTAAAGCAATTACAACATCAGACCAAATGTTGCAAAAATTGACACAGATGTAAACTAGGATTAGTTATAAAATCAAAGCATTATTTAAAAAACCTTAAAAATAATATCGGCAGCAAACTCTGCAATTATACGTTTTTAAGGTTTTATTGTCAGAACACCAAGAGGCAACCATGTTGAACACCACTCAAGGTACATTGCTTAACGCTACTAGCAAGCAACTAGCAAAGATGAAAACATACCTAGTGACTCTAAACAAATTGATGAGCCGCAGTATTTTGGGGATATTTGCAACCACCCTGCTATACGGCTGCGCAATTACGCCTACCTCTATTGTTAATCAGCCAACATCAGCAAGAGCTCAACAACCAAACAACGCTCAAAGTAATAATGGCGGTATTTATAGCGCTTCTTCATATCGCCCAATGTTTGAAGACCGTCGCCCTCGTTTTATTGGTGATATTGTCACCATTAATATTACAGAAAATACAACCGCCACAAAAGCGAATGGAAGCTCTGCAAGTAAAGAAGGCGAAGTTGGTTTCCAGACTGATGCAAAACTAGGTGATAACATACCCGTTATCGGCGGTTTAGTCTCCAGACTGCCATTCGCAAAACTAGGCTCAGCTTCAGCTAGTTCAGACATCTCTTACACCGATGATGCAGCTGCTAATGCAAGAAATGTGTTTAACGGTTCTTTAACCGCTACAGTCGTGGACGTATTGCCTAATGGCAACTTAGTGGTCAGTGGTGAAAAACAAGTTGGTTTAGACAAAGGTACAGAGTTCATCAGATTCTCAGGCGTCATTAACCCAGATACTATTTCTCTCGGCAATACAGTACCATCTACTAAAGTAGCTGATGCTAGGATAGAATATAGAACTAATAGCAAAATTGATGGGGCTGCGATTGCATCAATATTCGCCCGCTTCTTCTTAAGCATGAGCCCATGGTAGAAAATCATATGGCAAAATTACTCAACATCAATGCTCTAATAACACATGCTGAAACCTTGCAGCAAAAAATTAGACGCTTATCTGTACCCTGCGCACTTATCGCCTTTTCTGTGCTGTCTGTCACCACTACCAGCATCGCTCATGCGGAGCGTTTAAAAGATCTTGCTTCGATTCAGGGCGTCCGTGCCAACCAACTAATCGGCTATGGCCTAGTTGTTGGTTTGGATGGCACTGGTGACCAAACAGTACAAACTCCCTTCACCGTACAAAGCATTATCAGCATGATGCAACAAATGGGTGTTACTTTACCTACAGGCACATCATTACAACTAAAAAACGTTGCTGCAGTCATTGTCACTAGCAGCCTACCTGCATTTGCACAACCTGGGCAAAATTTGGACATTACAGTCTCATCAATGGGTAATGCAAAAAGCCTCAGAGGCGGTACATTGCTCATGACCCCATTAAAAGGTGCAGACGGGCAGGTATATGCCATGGCACAGGGTAGCTTAGTCGTCGGTGGTGTTGGTGCATCAGCTAACGGTGCACAAACACAGGTTAACCACTTAAGTGTTGGCAGAATCACTGCGGGCGCTACTGTTGAGCGAGCTGTTCCTTCAAACATCAGTGAGAACAGTATTTTCAATTTAGAATTAAAAGACTCCGACTTTTCTACAGCGTCATTAGTTGTAGATGCTGTCAATCGTAAGTTTGGTCAGAATACTGCACTAGCTCAAAATGGCCGTGTGATCCAAATCAATCCACCAAACAACTACAGTCGTGTTGCATTTCTAGCGGCATTAGAAAGTTTGAATGTAGTGCCTGCAGCAAGTTATGCAAAAGTGATTGTGAATGCCCGCACAGGCTCTGTTGTCATGAACCAAACGGTAACCCTCGAGAGCTGCGCAGTTTCACATGGCAACTTAACTGTCACCATCAACACAGACCCAGTGATAAGCCAGCCAGGTGCGTTAGCAAGTGGACAAACTGTAGCAACTGCGCGGTCAGAAATCGACATTGATAAAGAGCCCGGCCAAGTGGTTAAACTAGATGGTGGTGCCAATCTATCTGACGTAGTCAAAGCGCTCAATGCCATTGGTGCAACCCCACAAGATTTATTAGCGATCTTACAAGCAATGAAAGCTGCTGGTTCACTGCGTGCTGAACTTGAAGTCATTTAATGACAATAGACAATGACAAATAATATCAATACAAATAGCAACAGCATTGCCACCAAGGCAGATCTATCTGGCAATCTTGCGATTGATGCAAATAGCCTAAATAATCTTAAACAAGCAGCAAAAGAAAACTCACCAGAAGCAATCAAAGGTGTTGCAAAGCAGTTTGAAGCCATTTTCATGAATATGATGCTTAAAAGCATGCGTGAAGCAACCCCACAAGACAGCTTGCTAGATAACGATCAAAGCCGTACTTTTATCAGCATGCTTGATCAGCAATTGACGAACAACCTTGCTTCAAAAGGACTAGGATTAGCAGATGTATTGGCACGCCAGCTGAGCAAAACCGGCTATGGTGCTAACCAGTCACTTGAAGACGCAGTGAGCGACACTTCAAACTTAATAGATAAACAATCGTTAAATGAAAATTTAATTGGTAATCCATTTTTAAACCAAGCTCGAGTAGCATTGCAACAAAACTCTACTAACTTTAATCAAGCAATAAAAAATCTCTCTGATTTTAAACCACTCAATGAAAGTAGCAGTGCAGAAAGCTTTCAAAAAAAAATGGCGCATCATGCTGAAGCAGCAAGTCGCGCTACTGGAATCCCTGCTCACTTGATGCTTGGTCAGGCCGCTTTAGAAAGCGGATGGGGCAAGCGAGAACTAAAAGGTGCTGATGGTACACCAAGTAATAATCTCTTTGGTATTAAAGCGACAGGTAACTGGAGCGGCAAGGTTGTAGAAGCAGTCACCACAGAATATGTGAACGGTATCAAACAAAAGCGTATTGAAAAGTTTCGTGCATACGATAGTTATGCAGACTCATTTAAAGATTTTGCTAATTTAATGCGCAATAACACACGGTATGAAAATGTAATGGCTAATCTGGACAATGTACAAGGCTATGCAAAGGCTATGCAAAAAGCTGGATATGCCACAGATCCAAACTATGCAGAAAAACTCACTAGCGTCATTAAAAAAGTGTCATCATCTTAAATAAGCAATCGTCAAATAAGGCCTAAAGTTTTCATAATTTATGCCGTCATACAATATATGAAATTAGTTAAAGTGAGTCAGTACCATGGCCTCTAACATCTTAAACATCGGAAAAAGTGCTCTCGCTGCTGCGCAAGTTGGCATTAGTACGACTGGTCATAATATTGCTAACGCATCAACACCTGGTTATTCAAGACAAGTCGTTGTTCAGGCGGCAGCACAATCACAAAATTTTGGATATGGTTACGTTGGTCAAGGCACTGAAGTTGCGTCAGTAACCAGAATATTCAATGATATTTTGGCTGCTCAAGCCGTTCGTAGCCAAGCTAACAGCTCTAGCGTTGACACCTATCGTGCGCAAATGACCACGATTGATGACATGCTATCAAACGCTACGGCTGGACTTAATCCAGCAATGAGTGAGTTCTTTGGTGCAATTCAAGATTTGAGTGCAAATCCAAGTGACCTAGCAACTAGACAATCCATGCTGTCATACGCACAGTCTTTGGCAAGTCGTTTCCAAACAACAAACAATAGACTAAATGAAGTTCGCGAAAGCGTGAACTCACAAATCACATCTAGTGTTAGTCTAGTCAACACATACGCCAAGCAAATTGCTGGGCTTAATGATGTCATCGAAAAAGCAGTCAGTGCTAATGGAAACATTCCTAACGACTTGATGGACCAACGAGATCAGTTGGTACTAGAGTTAAGTAAACAAATTAAAACCACTGTCGTTTCTCAAGGCCAAGGTGGATATAATGTCTATGTAGGTAACGGTTTACCTGTAGTCGTTGGTAAAGAAACATTCAACCTGCTTACTACCCCATCACCAACCGACCCAAGCCGATTAGAAGTCGCTTACCAATCTAATGACAAAGTAACTGTACTCGGCGTTAATAGCCTTCCAGGTGGTGTAGTTGGTGGCTTATTACAGTTCCGTTCAGAGTCTCTAGACAGCATACAAAACCAAATTGGCCAAATAGCTGCCGTGCTGGGAGAAACTTTCAATTCTCAACATGCCCAAGGTTTTGACTTAGATGGAAATCTAGGTACCGCTTTATTTAGTGTTCCAGAACCATTAGTTAACGCTAATGCCTTTAATTCTGGCCCAAGCACAACACCTGCTAATGCAAATCCAGCTGAGGTTGCTGCAAAAATTGTAAACGCTAAAGCGCTAACAACAAGCGATTACAAGCTGCAGTATGATGGCACAAACTATAATATTACACGTCTGAGTGACAACACTACACAGTCTTTCAGTAGCTTGCCTGCAAGTGTAGACGGCTTAACAATAAGCCAAACATCGGGAACAATGCTAGCTGGTGATAACTTCTTAATTAAACCAACACAAAATGCAGCGACTAAATTCCAAGTTGCGATTACTGATGCAAGAAAATTAGCAGTTGGTGGAAGCGTACTGACTGGAAGTGCTAATGTAGCCAACACAGGTGCAGCGAGCATCAGTAGTCCAATCGCTAGCAGCACTTACTCATCAAGCCCAATCGCTGCACCTTTTAACATTACCTATAACGCAGGTGCGCCAAACACATTAACAGGCTTTATTGCCACAGAGCCCGTGACCGTCACTTCAACCAATGGTACTACTACAACATATGCAGCTGGTGCGCCGGTTACTTTTGTTAACGGTGCAACCATATCCACGGCAGGAATCAGTTTTGTAATCTCTGGAGCACCAAATAACGGTGACCAATTTACTATTGCTCCAGGTAGCGTGACGGGCCCCAGTGATAATACAAACGGATTATTACTTGGCGGCCTGCAAAATGCAGACACCATCACTGGGAATAAAAGTTACTCAGATGCTTTTGGTCAAATGGTTAACGGTGTTGGTAACAAAACACGTGAACTCAATATATTGAGCATTTCAGAAGCACAAGTATTAGAACAAATTACAGCGGCAGTTCAAGCAGAATCAGGTGTTAACTTAGATGAAGAAGCCACTAACTTAATACGTTACCAGCAAGCTTATCAGGCAGCTGGAAAGATGATGCAAATTGCGAGTCAACTATTTGATGTGCTATTGCAACTAGGCACCTAGTCAATAGCTTAAGGAATTTATCATGCGTATCAGTACCAATACCATCTACCAGTCTGGTATCTCTAAGATATCAAATCTGCAATCAGAACAGTTTAAATTAATGCAGCAAATATCGACTGGTCAACGTATTGCTTCGCCTTCAGACGACCCTGTTGCGTCTGCAAGAGCGTTAGAAGTTTCCCATGCTAAAAGTATCAACTCAAAATTTGCGGATACACGCCAAACGGCTCAGTTAAAACTAAACACATTAGAGTCAAACTTAACTAGCGTGACTAACATGATGATATCTGTGAAGTCTGCAATGGTGTCTGCTGGTAATCCTACTTACTCAGATCTAGAAAGAGGCTTTATTGCTTCAGAGCTAAAAACTACACTAGACGGCTTAATTGGTCTAGCCAACACAAGAGACGCTGCGGGTAACTATTTATACGCAGGATTTGAAACAGACACAGCACCGTTTGTCGCGAATGCATCAGGTGCATCATACGTAGGTGACTCCAACAAACAAATGTTACAAGTAGACAGTCAACGTCAAATGGCCGTTAATGCGACTGGAGATGAGGTGTTTCAAGCAGGTGGTAATGATATTTTTGCCACATTACAGAATTTGGTAACACTATTGAATACACCATTAACGCCAGCAAACCAAGCAGCTTTTACTGCAGGCGTTGCGACAGGCCTAACTAGCATACAACAAGGGTTAGATAACGTGCTAACAGTACGCGCCTCAATCGGTTCTAGGCTAAATGAAATAGACCAGTTAGACGTATCTGGTGATGACCTAGAATTGCAATACAGTAAATCGTTGTCTGAGATTCAAGACCTAGACTACGCGGCAGCATTATCTGATTTATCCAAGAATCAAACGATTATGGAAGCTGCTCAAAAATCATTTGTTGCAACGACTAGTCTATCTTTATTCAATTTTATTTAGCTTATCTCAATATAGTTGAATGCAAAATCTCGCCTAAGTTACCTAGGCGAATTAACTTGTTTTTTAATTAAATAACTATTGAAATTACCAAGCCCATAAATCAATACCAGCCCTAGTTCTATTGAATCTATTACTTATTCTCGATATTTTTGGGAATAGCAACCTGCATCATATTGTCAGTACCCTGCTCAATAAATTTTATAATCGGCTGTAACATACTAGTGAGTGACAATGCCACCACCAAAAACCCCATACTCAAAGTAATTGGGAATCCAATACCAAACAGATTAAGTTGTGGCGCTGTTCTCGTTAAAATCCCTAATGCCATGTTCGTAATCAACAATGCACAAACAGCAGGTAGTGCTAGCATTAAACCAGCACTGAATATAGTGCTACCCCATTGTGCAATTTGCATAGGGTCCACACCTGGGCCATGTAACGATATTGGCATAGTAATAAAACTATTAGCCATCGCTGTCACAATAATTAAATGACCATCTAAACTCAAAAAAATCAACATAGCGAGCAACACTAAGAGTTGGTTTAATGCAGTCGATTGCCCATTAGTTTGTGGATCAAAAAACTGTGCAAAGCCTAGGCCCATCGTCATACCAATCATTTGACCTGCTAGATCAACTGCTGAAAATACCATCCTCATACTAAAACCAATAGCAAATCCAATGATCATTTGTTGGATTAAGATAAGTAGACCATCGAAGGAGAAAACTTCAAACTGAGGTATTGGGGGAATGGTAGGAACGATAATAATCGTTAGCATGATACCTAAGCCCAATCGCACTCGGTTAGGGATTGTGGTGTGGCTAAAAATAGGAACAATCGCGATCACTGCTAAAATGCGTGTTAGTGGCCACAACATGCTAATTACCCATGTTTGAAGGAACTCACTACTAAACGTAATCATTTCTTATGTTGCTTTTGATGCCAAATGCATTAGTTGGCCATCGCTGGTATGCTGGTAAAAACTAGATGCATGTAGTCCACCATAGTGCTTAACATCCACGGACCAGCAAACATCAACGCGACAAACACACCAACGAGTTTTGGAATAAAAGATAATGTTTGCTCATTAATTTGAGTTGCTGCCTGAAAAATACTCACTAACAAGCCTATCGCTAAAACTGTAAGCAGAATAGGTGCTGCAATCATTAAAGTGATTCCCATTGCATCCCTACCTAATGTCATTACACTTTCCGGCGTCATTCGAAACTCCCTACTTTTCTTTAATGGAAATCAGCAACCCTAGTAAAAACTTTCCACAAGTGAACCAAGTATTAATTGCCATCCATCAACTAGTACGAACAACATTAACTTAAATGGTAGCGCGACAATTGCCGGAGATACCATCATCATACCCATCGACATTAATACGCTAGCAACCACCATATCAATAATCAGAAATGGAATAAATATTGCAAAACCAATTTGGAATGCCGTTTTTAACTCACTTGTGACAAACGCTGGCACTAGCACCTTAAGCGGCACTTGGTCAGGCGTTTCTATCTTATCTACCTCTGCCATTTTAGCAAACAGGGCAAGATCACTTTCACGCGTTTGCTTGAGCATAAACTCTTTGAGTGGAGCTACGCCTTTATCCATCGCTTCTTGCATCGTGATTTGATTTTCAGATAATGGCTTATAAGCATCTAGATAAATTTTGTCAATCACAGGGGACATCACAAAAAAAGTCAGAAACAACGCTAATCCAATCATCACTTGATTGGGCGGAACTGACTGAGTACCTAGTGCCTGTCGCAGTAGTGATAGAACAATAATAATGCGGGTAAATCCAGTCATCATCAACACCACTGCTGGCAAGAATGTTAATGAAGTGAGTAATATGAGGGTTTGTAGGCTTAAGGTGTAATCTTGACCACCTCCAGCACTAGGCGTTGCATTAACCAATGGCAGACCATTCTCGGCAAATACTGAAAATGGTAACAAAGCCAACCCTAAGAAAAACAAAGCTCTAAAACAGACAACCCAACTTTTAACCATTTGTTTTCTCAGTAAATTTACTTGCCGAACTCTTTAATATCTTTCCAAATGATGTCGCCAGTGACTCAGCATTCTGAGCAGGTGTGACTGACTCATTAGTCAAAACAATAGCATCTTTATCAGTAGCACCCATTTCTAAATTAGCAATAGCACTAACTTGTCCAGGTGCCACACCTACCACTAACCAACGCCCTGCTACCTCTAGTACAACAACACGTTCACGTGTACCTACATTTGCACTTCCCACAACTTGAATTGTAGACTGTTTATTCCCAACCCCTGGCAACATACGTTTGGCTAGCCATGCAACGCCAGCCATCACACCTAGCACTAGCATTAAACCTAATGCCATTTTCAGCAAACCACCTGTTGGTGAAGTTTGCACTACCGCATCAGCTGACCATGCTGAACTTGATATCCAATAAAAAATGGAAATGAATAGCAATTTAAATTTCATTAGAATCGGCAGTCTCGTTATTAGCTGTTTGATAGCAATTAATTAACGATTAATTTTTCGTATACGTTCAGCAGGCGTAATGATATCTGTTAGACGGATACCAAATTTGTCATTAACAACCACAACCTCACCTTGAGCGATTAAGCAGCCATTCACCAGCACATCCATGGGCTCACCAGCCATACCATCAAGCTCAACAACCGAGCCTTGAGCCAGTTGAAGCAAGTTTTTAATCGCAATTTTAGTACGTCCCAGCTCAACGGTAAGCTGTACTGGAATATCTAAAATGAAATCAATATCATTTTGTGTTTCGTGCAATTTATTTTTTGCAGTAAATTCGGTAAATACTTGAGCCTTTTCCGCTTTATCTCCTTGCAAGGCTGAGGCTTGCTCATTCATGGCGTCACCCCAGTCGTCTGCTGCCGTTTCAGACGATGCTTGCTCCGCCATTGCAGCGCCCCAATCATCTTCAGCGATGGTTTCTACACCACTCTCATCAACTGGATCAGTCGCCATAAGGTTCTCCTTTAATATATTCCGTAGAGTTCGATCTCAAAAGTTTTTCAACGCGCAATGCATATTGCCCATTAAACAATCCGTATTTACAAAGCATCACGGGGACACCATCTACTTTAGCTTCAATGGCGTCTTCCATGCTTATTGGTATCACATCGCCAACTTTCATATTAAGCACTTCACCCAGCCGCATGCTAGTGGTAGCCAAGTCAGCAACAATTTCAATTTCCGCAGCCTGTACTTGTTGCGTCATCAGTTTGACCCAGCGCTTATCTGCACCAAGCACCTCGCCTTGTAACGGTGACGTCAACAAATCTCGAATAGGCTCAACCATCGAATATGGCATGCAAAAATGAATCTCACCACTCGCAGGTCCAAGCTCGACATTAAAAGTGGTGACCACTACCACCTCATTAGGTGTAGCGATATTGGCAAACTGCGTATTCATTTCAGAACGTAGATATTCGAATTCTATTGGATAAACAGGCTCCCATGACTTAGCATATGTCTCAAAAACAATATGCAAAATACGCTGAATAATACGTTGCTCAGTCTGAGTGAAGTCCCTACCTTCTACTCTAGTATGAAACCGACCATCTCCGCCAAACATATTGTCTACAACCAAAAAAACTAAGGTTGGATCAAACACCATCAACGCAGTGCCACGTAGCGGCTTCATTTGAACAAGATTTAAATTAGTTGGCACCACTAAATTACGAATGAAATCGCTGTACTTGGTGATGCGGACAGGGCCGACTGAAACCTCAACGGTACGTCTCAAAAAATTAAACAACTCAATACGAACCAAACGGGCAAAGCGCTCATTGATAATTTCTAGCGTAGGCATACGCCCACGCACAATACGTTCTTGCGTGGCTAGATTATAGTCACGCACACCCTCGGTCTCAGAGGCGGACTTATCATCATCCTGATCCCCTCCAACCCCTTTTAAGAGGGCATCAACTTCGTCTTGTGATAAAAACTTATCTGCCATAATTTAAATTGACTTAACTTACTGAACCACAAATGAAGTAAAAAAAACGTCCAAAATCTCTTGTGGCTTTGTGTCAGGTGGAAAAGGTTTTTTAACCTCTTCAATGATTTGATTACTCAAGTCTTGCTTACCTTCAACCGTTGATATCTCAGCGGCACTTTTACTTGTTAACAATAACAATAAACGGTTCTTCACTGACGGCATATGTAATTTAATCTTTTCGGCCTCTTCAGGACTAGCCACCTGTAATGAAATATCTACCTGCAAGAACTTTTCGTCTGGGTCTGGTTGCAAGTTCACAGTAAAAGTATCTAAAGTTAAGAAGACTGGTGCTTTTGCTGGCTCTTCTTTTTTAACTTCCTCTTTTTTGTCATGTGATTTTTGTTGCATGAAGAACCATGCACCACCACCGCCACCTAAAGCTAACACAACGGCAGCAATAATGATAATGAGTTTTTTCTTTGAGGCTGGAGCCGCTTCTTGTGATTCTTGTTTTGGATCTTGAGCCATGTACTTTTCCTTTAATTTAACTTTGGTCGCATATTATGCAATCATAGCCATATTATGGCTACATTATGCAAAAAAATTAAATTAGAAGATACAGGAATAAGAGAGGGAAAAGCACTTTAGATTAATATTTAGCCAAATACAGCGCTAAAGTAACTAATTAAGCTAGGCAAAGGTATCAACCAACCCATCAGATACGCGCACGGTCACTTTAGCCTGACTGCCACTTTCCATTACCTCTGCGCTGGCTTGGCCCTTTACGCCTTGAAACAGTCTATTTTGAGCAGCTTGCTGAAACTCTTGTTGCGATTGTTGACTTGTACTAACATTCGCTTGACCTAGCTGAATACCTGACTCACTCATTTTATCTCGCAAGTTCGACATGCCACTCTCAAGAGCTTTTCTCACTTCGTCATTATCCGAAATAAAAGTAGTATCAGCCTGATCATTATGCACGTTAATCACTACTTTCAACGGGCCTAAATCTGGTGGGTTTAAGGTTAGTGATGCTGACTGCTGACCAGCACCCACCATCCAGACCACTTTTTGGCTAATTGCCTGATCCCAGCCAGACTTACCTGGATAAACAGCAATCATATTACTACTAGCCAACTGCTGAGATACAATATTAGTACCATTCTGAACGGCACTTACTGTGGTAGCTTGCGGCTGAATGAGATTAGGCGTAGCTTCCTTAATGGGCGCTTCTTTGCTAGCTATATTTACCGTAGCTTTATTGGATGCCAACTCGTCTGTAGCTGATTTTGATTCTGCTTTTGTCGCCAAAACATCCGCTAGAGCAACATCTTTAGGTTTGCCTGTATTTTCCGCAGTAGCGAGAGCTGCATCAGTCGGCTTTGGCTCAATCTGAACAGTAGTAGTTGAACTATTAAATGCAGCCATCAAGTTTTTTTGTTGGGCCGCTAAATCTGTTGTCTCCAAAGTATTGCTAGCTTCCAACTCTGAGCTTAGTTGCATAGTATTAGCATTACTTTGCAAAGCCTGTGTCGTACCTAATGTTGGAACCAACTCAGCGACAGCAACCGCATTGCTAGTGTCAGTTGTAGCTGCAATCGCTTGAGACGCATCCTTGCCCTCATCTAACGTACCTTTGCTAGATAATTCACGCGCAGCTTCTAGTTGCTTATTTAAGTCACTCAAAAAAGAATCATCTGTTTGACTAACGTTGACATTCTGATTAGTTGAGGACGCTTTTTTATCTACTTCGGCACTATCTTTTGCGGATGCTTTTTGTTGTGTTTGATTTTTTAGAGACTCGGCACTTTTATCTTGCCTTGATTGCGCTTGACTTTGCTTAACTCGAACTTGCCTATTTAACTCCGCCTGAAAGGAGGCTTTTGCGTTTTCTGTTGAAGATTTATTAACGTTAACATGCGAACCATTTTGGTTTGCAACATCAGCCAAATTTAGCACTTTTGTTTGCGATACTGGTGTTGGTAATGTTTGCATGTTAATTCACCTATTTGATAATAACTTCATTCTAAATGAGGGATGTCATATTCAATTCATTAAAATAAGGACTAAATCATCGTCAGTTCTAAAACTTTAACGCTTTACACGCGTCATTCGTGTTGCAAACTCATCCATCATTTTTTGATCTCTTTTTTGCTCAACCTTAGCCGCACGCTTATCTGAACGAGTAATCAGTACATCATAAGAAAGCTTCTTGCGCTGACTTTCTTGCCACAATGTTCGGTGCACTTTAACCTGTTGCTCAGCAAAAGTTACCACATCCCTCTGACCTGTAATGGCATGATCAAGCTTCTTAAAGAAGTTTTGGAAGTTCTGATAAGCCTCAGCAGTCATGCCTTTAGCAAGATTAGCGTTTAAATTATCCTGATAGCCCTTACGATACTCCAACAACATATCGTATTTACCTTGCGCCTCATTTACCACTTTCATTGCTTTCGCTAGCGCCTCTGTTGCCAACTCTACTTCTTTGCTAGCTATCTCCTCTAACATTCTTAATACATCGTTAGATTTTGTCGTCATAAGATACTCCCACTGATACTCGTTTAGTCAGATTCCAAGTAACTAACTTAATGGAACACCATGAAGTACAGCTTCTAGAAAATGCAAGCTCTCATCCCAATCTGAGCGCTCAGACACATCTTGTTGCAAAAATCGTTCTATTAACTCATGCTTAGAAATTGCCATATCTAACACGGCATCACTACCTGCTTCATACGCACCTACGTTAATCAAATCAACACTTCGTGTGTAGCGTGAATTCAATTGTTTTAACTTACGCGCCAATTTTTGATGTTCAGGGCTCGTGATATTATGCATCGCTCGGCTTATCGACTGCTCAACATCAATGGCAGGGTAATGGCCGCTTTCGGCCAAACCTCGACTTAACACAATGTGCCCATCTAAAATGGCACGTGCTGCATCAGCGATAGGGTCTTGCTGGTCATCCCCCTCTGTAAGAACTGTGTAGAACGCAGTAATAGAGCCCTCACCCCTACGACCATTACCAGCTCGCTCAACCAGCGCAGGCAACTTGGCAAATACTGAAGGTGGGTAACCTTTGGTAGCTGGTGGCTCACCAATCGCTAATGCAATTTCACGTTGCGCCATCGCATAACGAGTCAATGAATCCATGATTAACAGTACGTTTTTACCTTCATTGCGAAAGCTTTCAGCTATCGTAGTAGCATAACTAGCGCCTTGCAAGCGCATTAATGCTGGAGCATCAGCTGGCGCAGCGACAACAACAGAACGAGCTAGACCCTCTGGGCCTAAAATCTGTTCAATAAACTCCTGAACTTCTCGACCACGTTCTCCAATCAAACCTACGACAATCACATCAGCAGTAGTGTAACGCGCCATCATTCCTAGCAGAACACTTTTACCTACACCAGAACCTGCAAACAAGCCCATACGCTGACCACGGCCCACAGTCAGCATACTATTGATTGCTCGAACACCAACGTCTAGCACGTCTTCTATTGGCGCCCTCATTAAAGGATTCATCGGCCTAGCATTTAATGCAGAACTTTGAGTAGGATTAATCTCGCCTAAATCATCCAATGGATTACCAGCGCCATCCACGACCCTACCGAGTAACTCCACTCCTACCGGTAAATGTCTTGCACGATCTGTTGCACGGCGACGAGGTGGTTGCCCATGATGTGGTTTAGGTAAACTTTCAGCAATCTCCAATGCAAATACTTTTGCACCTGGCGTAATACCATCCACACTACTTTGTGGCATCAATAGCATACGCTCACCATCAAAACCTACCACTTCTGCTTCAACGCGGCGACCTTCTGCAAGAGGAACATAACATGCGCTGCCGATTGGTAATTTAATACCGACAGCCTCCATGACCAGCCCAGTAAGCTTGACAATACGCCCTGCTATCTCTAAAGGCTCTACGATGCGCAGAATCTCTTTACAATCCCTAATATGGTCCCGCCAACGTTGCTGATGCACACTCAAGTGCACACTATCAGCAACATCCAGCGCTTCATTAATCATGGAAGTAACCAATCATTATTTTGTGCCAATGCCTCAGAAATTCTCTTCCAGCGTGTAGCGTTAGTAGCATCTACTTGGTTAGCACCAGTTTCAACCAAGCATCCACCCCGCTCAACATTGCTATCCTCATGTATCTGCCAATGATCATTGGCAATTTCATCCGCCATATGCTCGCGTAATAGATGCATATCTTCATGATGCACTAGAATCCTAGCTGGCCTTTGAATATGCGGTAAATAATGAATCGCGTCCAACACTACAGGGAGCAAGACTTTTTTATCAACATCAAGCTTAGTTTTCAGCATAGCTTTGGCTATATCTAGCGCTAAAGATAGTACATCTTCAGCAATCTGCTCATCCGCACTCTCAAGCGCACTGCTAAATGCTTTCATGAGTTGAAGGAATTGAGTTTTTTCTACTTCTGCCAGCTCTCTAGCCTGCGCCATACCTGCAGAAAACCCTTCCTGCATTCCTTTGTTATAGGCGTCTTTACGAGTTGCTTCGAAGATTTGAGCAATCTCTACAGGATTAACAGATGGCGTATCCTTTTTTTTAGGCTGATTTGATGACGCAAACCCTCTGCTACGCTCATGATTAATATCTGAAAATGATGCCATTTCCCAACGCTCATAAGCACTCTGTTGTTCTTTAGGAATATTTGCATTAGCCATGCAGATTTGCCTTATACATATTGATCATCGCCGCCTTTACCAGCCAACTGAATCTGTCCCTCATCAGCAAGTCTACGCACAATTTGCAATATTTGTTTCTGCTGTGCCTCAACCTCTGAAAGTTTAACAGGCCCTTTAGACTCTAAATCTTCACGCATCATCTCCGCAGCGCGGGATGACATATTTTTAAATATTTTCTCCCGCATTTCGTCGGTTGTACCTTTAAGCGCAATAATGAGAGTTTCAGACTGAACTTCCCTCAGCATGACCTGAATACCTTTATCATCAATATCCATGATGTTATCAAACACAAACATCTCATCCATAATACGTTGAGCCATGTCATCGTCGTAATTCTTAAGCCCCTCCATCACAACAGCCTCGGTTTCACCGTTCATGAAGTTCATAATATTAGCCGCGACTTTGACGCCACCCATGGTTTGTTTTTTCAGATTCTCATTACCAGTCAACAATTTAGTCATTACTTCATTAAGTTCACGCAATGCAACAGGTTTAACACCATCCAGCGTTGCAATACGCAGCATCACATCCTGACGTAAACGATCGGTGAAGTGCCCAAAAATTTCCGCCACTTGATCAGGCTCCAAATGCACCAAGATAGTAGCGATAATCTGTGGATGTTCATTTTTAATAAACTCAGCTACCGTATGTGCATCCATCCATTTCAAGCTTTCAATACCGCTTGCATCTCTCGTTTGCAGAATACGATTAAGTAAACTAGACGCTTTATCGTCGCCAAGTGCTTTAGTAAGTACTGAACGAATATACTCATCTGAATCAAGCCCCAGATTACTGCTCATTTCCGCTTCAACCAAGAACTCACTAACAACAGTTTCTACCTGTTCGCGCCCTACAGACTTTAATGTAGCCATGGCAGCACCAAGTTTCTGCACCTCTTTTGGACTAAGAAACTTCATCACCTCCGCAGCTTCATCCTCACCCAACGCGAGCATTAAAACTGCGCTTCTCATCACACCTGCATCACTCATTTATATTACTCGTTTCCGTTTGTCCAGTTTGCCACCACACTAGCCACCATTCTTGGATTATCTTTTGCAATCTGCTTTGCGGTCTCTATCTTTTGCTCATAGGCTGGTTTACTCAGTGACACTGTACCATCTTCACTAATATTCACTACAGTATCTGGTGCTTCACTTTGATTAGTCGCAACCACTTTAGGCGCAGTTAATTTATTCAACAATGGTTTTAAGACTTTGCGGTAAATAATAAACAATGCGATTACACCAACTAAGAAACGTAACACATCTTTCACATTTTCAATAACACGAGGATTTTCCCAAAGCGGAATAGCGGGCAACACCTCTTCAGGCTCTCCTGCAAATGGGGTATTAACAATCGTGAGTGAATCTCCACGTTCACGATTAAAACCCATGGCTTGCATTGCGAGATCATTAATCTGAGTTTTTTCCGCGGCAGTTAAAGCTCGGTAGGAAACTTTACCTGTCTTCTTATCAATGACCGGCATATTATTGACAACCACAGCAACATTTAAACGTTTAATTCCGCCCATCGGCTGCTGCCTATAACTAACAGTCTTATCTACCTCATAATTTGTTGTAAGATTTTTTTCGCTATTGATTGGTGCCGCATTAGCAACAGGCTGGCCGTTAGCATCAGTAGCACCTTCGGTAGTAATGGGAGCAGTTGCAGCTGGCGGTGGCTGATTAGAAAGCGCACCTGGTATACCTGCGGTATCACCATTCACTGATTGAGTTTCGTTGCTTTGCATACTGCGTACCGCTGCAGCATCTGGCTGTTGATTAGGCTTGTAAGTTTCAGCGGCCTGCTCTTGAACTGAGAAGTCTATTTCAGCGCTTGCTTCTGCACGAACATTTTTAAGTCCAACTATTGGACTAATGATAGACTCAACACGCTTGACGATGCTTTGCTGAATCTCATCTACATACTTTAACTGCTCTGGATCTAGATTTTTAGCACCTAATTTTTTAGTAGTATCTGAAAGCAGATTACCATTTTGATCAACCACGGTAACATTGGCAGTCGGGAGATTCGGAACACTACTCGCCACCAAGTGTACAACCGCACTCACCTGCTGAGCATCTAGTGTTCTACCAGGACGAAGATTTAACAATACAGATGCTGTAGGCTTTTGTTGATCTCTTACAAACACTGATGGTTTTGGTATTGCCAAATGAATTCTCGCCACGTCTACCGCAGCGATGGATTGAATACTCCGTTCCAACTCACCTTCCAAGCCTCGCTGAAAGTTAACTTGCTCAACAAATTGCGACACACCAAATTTCTGATTCTCTAACAACTCGAAACCAATGTTACCACCTTTAGGCAAGCCATCCGCTGCTAGCTTCAACCTTACTTGGTGCACCTGCGCTGCCGGCACCATAATCGCCGTGCCACTATCGGAAAATTTGTAAGGTACATTTAATTTTTCTAGTGCTGCGACAATCGCACCACCGTCTTTATCTGAGTAATTAGAGAACAGAACGCGATAGTCTGGCTGTTGACTCCACAACCAGAACACAACCATTACAGCCACAACAGCAGCGATACCCGCCACCAAAAGTAGCTTACTACCCATCTGAGCGAATACGCCAGAACTACCCTCATTCACCAAGGTGGCGTCAGCTGCTGCCATCACATTTCTCCATTAAACTCTAAACACATTACTACAAACCAAGTCGGTATGACCACTAGTTAATCGACATTATCGCAATTTCATCTCATATCGAATCTGAGAATAGAATGATTTTACTCTTCTTATTTACAAGCTTGATATTTCTATTAGATGTTACATTAGCAATGAGAAATTTTAGGTTAGATATTAATAGGAGGTCAATCATGAAAGCAGGTGGTATTGATTCAAGCAGAATAGAATCTATGCTTGCGCAAATGAGGGCAGCAGCACAACGTCCGCAAACAGAGGGTATAGCGAACTTAGCATCACCGATTAACTCAGACAAAAGTACTGGGAGAATTGATTTCGCAGATGCCCTTAAAGCATCACTGAACCAAGTAAATCAAGTACAAAAAAGTGCTGAAACACTGGGCAAGAATTTTGCATTAGGTGATGATAGCGTCAGTCTATCAGATGTGATGATTGCAGGACAAAAAGCAAATATTTCTTTTCAAGCAACAATTCAAGTTCGCAACAAACTAGTATCTGCTTACCAAGACATTATGAGTATGCAGATTTAATTTTTAAATAGCTCTTCGCCTACTGCATCAGCTTTAGCCTCCTCCAAGCGATAGAGCCAAGATAGAATTTCAGCAATCGCCTGATAAAGTGCAGGTGGAATATGATCATCCAGATCCACCTGCATTAACAACGCAACCAGATCTTTTGATTCATGCACAAAAATATCATGTTGCTTTGCTCTCGCGATAATTTGTTCAGCAATTAAACCGCGCCCTTTAGCGACAACTCTCGGGGCATAATCACCTGTTGCGTACGTCAGCGCAATCGCCTGCTGATTAGGGTTGTGAGACACATGCGGGTTTGGCGCAAGACCAAGAACCGGACTTAACAATTTATTTTCGCCTGCTTTACTCATAGCCTGAAATAACCAAACCTTCAAGTTGCAAACCAGTATCACTAATAGCCTGAGTTAACCCACGGCTTTTACTTTTTAACACATCCAATGTTTCATCTTGCTCGGCACGCAAACTAATGGACACATAACCATCTATAATGGTTAATTTAGCTGCAACGGCTCCTAAATGGGGAAAGTTCAACTTAATCTCACTAATGACAGGCCTTATAATATCGTCACGTTCGGCATTTTGTTCAGCCTCTTCGCCGTCTTTCTGGTCTAGGTAAACATCCCATTCCATTTTTTGCCCTGGCCATACTTCTCCATGCCAATTTAAGCGATTCTGCTCCAACATTGTCAATTGTTGTGACGTTAATGTGGCAATCTGTGTTTGGGTTTGATTTTGGTTCTGAGGTTCTTGCATGATTGCTGCAAGAGTGCGCCCACCTTGCAACATTTCACTTAGATGTGACTCATAAAACAGACCACTATTGACGAAAGCCTGCTTTAGGCCTTGAGCAACCATTTGTGGATCTTTGGGGGTATGAGTAACGATATTAGCCGCTTCAAATTTACTTGAGACCCCGTTTTTCTCGGCCTCTTGCAAATATTGGCCAATTAGGCGAGCTGCTGGACTTAAATCTGCCGAACCATCAGCAGGCTTAGCAGTTTGTGGTGCAAGAAAAAAAGTAGGGACCGGGCTATCCTGAACATAACGCAGACTAATGGACTGACCGACATGCCCTGAATTGCCCAACTCCATTTTCAACACAGCATTGTCGACCTTAACCAAAAATGCTTTATCATCGACTTTTGAAACAACCTGAGCAGAATATTCACGCCCCAGAATGAACTGCGTTGCTCTTGCATTAAGTTCCTGTAACGTAGCGCCAATATTATCAACCGCTAAAACAGGTAACACCCTACCTACTGGTACTGGACCAGGACTGATACTTAAATTGTCCGGCAGTTTAAGCATACAAGATTAAAGTTACTGACTATATGCTTGCGTCAGCCTTCTTTCCGTCTGATTAGTATTCATTAGAGCGTTTAATTTAGCCATCCAAGGTGAAATTAAGTTCCTAATCTCACGATCATCAGCAAGAATGCTTTTTATACTTGCCACTTTACGATTTAACGCTTCGGTTGGTAATGGTTGTGCATCTTCGATTGTTTTTAAAGTGGCAACATGTTGAGCACAAAAGGCTTCCAACTCTGTTAACTTATCCCAATCTTCCATTTTGGCTGCATGTAGCATTTGTTGCATTATCTTAGCAACCGTCTCATAAAGCTGAATAGTATTTTGATATTCCATTACTTTAATCCCTTATTAAACTTTAGCCTGATACGCATAATTTTGCGCAACACCTACCTGCTGATTATTTTTCGCTTGATTCAGCACTTGTGCTGTTGCTTTATTAGTATCAATAGCCTCCCATGCACCTTTCAAATCCAGTAGTAACTTAATGACTTCCTGAACCTGCTCTGGTTGATTACGCACGTTAGCAGACGCTAATTTACTACTCATGTATACGTAAAGTGCATCTAAGCTTTCTGCAATTTCACCACCAGCTTTTCTATCAAGACTAAGCCTGAGTCCGCTCTCAATAATCATGATTGCTTTCGACAACATCGCGCCTTTTTGCTCAATCTCCTTACGTTGCATACAAGCAATCGCACTATGACAAGCGGCAATAGCCCCATCATAAAGCATTACTATCAATTTAACCGGGCTCGCTGCCAACACACCAGTTTCCACACCCACTTTGGCATATCCGTTAACACCTTTTTGGTTTAGTCCAAACATGACGAGACCCTTTACTATTGATTAGCCTGCATTAAGTGCAGCAATTTGTTGTGTAAGGAAATTACTAGTAGATGACATGCTCGTTAACAACACATCAAGCTTAGAGTACTGTGCTCTATAACGGCTTTCAATCACTGTTAAGCGAGCATTCAACCGTTCTGTCTGTGTATCTAAGCGTTCTATTGAGCTATTTATACCATCGGTTCTAGCCGCTAAAATACCATCTTCACTAAGCAGGTTATCTAACAATGTACTCAATTTAGCTGCATAACCGAGACTAAAATTTACAGTGCCACGTGCACCTAATGCGCCACCCGACACATTAACTGTCAGCCCCTCGCTTGCATCACCTATTAAGCCTCTTAATGTAGTACCACTGCCAGTAGCAGCCGCTCCATTAATTGTTCCTTGTGCATTTAGCAATGTTGTACCAAGCTGTGTTACCTCAATTGCATAGGTACCCTCTTGTGTTTTGGAAGTACTACTCACGAAACTTACTTGAGGGTCAGTTGCTCTGGCGGTAGCAGCAAACAAACTTGCTATATCATTAAAGTTACTACTAACAGCATTGGTAAACTTAGTATTATCTAAATTTAGTTTACCGTCACGTTGAAAAGTCACTCCAATCTGTGAGAGTGTATTCAGTGAACTACCGTTAGCAACCGCTGTGTTCATCACAGATCGAATCTGGTTGATGATAGAACGTGCTGTAGAGTCACCTAATAAAGCACCATTAGCTTGACCAGTTTCATCAAATTTTGTCAGGTTGCGTAAAGTCGTATCTAACTTATTAAAAGCATCGACAAACGCTGTCACTGATGTCTTAATTGCATCCTGGTTTGTTGCTACTGACAAACTCAATGCGCTTCCAGAGGTTACACCAACCAGATTGAGCGTAACACCTTCAATAGCATCACTAATTGAGTTGCTAGACTTTACAATGTCAATGCCGTCAATTTCTAGAATTGCATTTTTAGCATCTTGTAATGAGGTTAAGTTTTTACCGTTGCCTGCTGTAGCTTGGGGATCGTATGCTAATTTAGATAATCCAGATGCATCCACACTGTTACCATCATCATCTGTGACTGCAATCTTTAAGCTATTTACTTCACCTGTATCTTTTGACGTAATCACTAGCCTGTTTGTCGTACCATCATTGACAATAGTTGCACTAACACTGCCGTCAGCCGCATTAATGGCGTCACGCACGCCAGCTAATGTGTTGTTAGAGCTGTCAATGGTAATGTTAAGATCAGATTTAGCTGAGTTTGGAGTAAACGAACTTGGCGTAAATGGACTAGCCACTTCGGGTGTGAATGTGCCAAATGAAATCGTTAAACTTCCGGTTCCAACAACATCAGAGACATTAGAAAATCCACCTACACTCAATTTCTGCGATTTTGCTAACTGACTAACATTGATATCGTAACTACCAACAGTTGCGCTTCCCGTTGAAGTTGCGGTTAGCACACTAGTATTGCTTGAAGTAACGCTTTGTGCATTAAATTTAGATAAGCTTGAAAGCGCACTAACAGAAGACTGAAAGGTAGACAGTGCACTTTTTAGTGTACCGTAAGCTGAAATTTGTGATTGATATGCTGTTTTTTGTGTTGCGACCTTAGTTAAAGGTGCTCTTTCAACACTCATCAAGTTACTCACAATGGTATTAACATCAAGGACAGAGCCTATTCCTGAAGTTGTAGCCATAATGATTCTCCTCGTTAAAATTACTAGTTAAATGCTTGCCAATCTTTTACATACAAAACAATACAAATACATTTAATTCAACAAGCATAATTTATAAACAAAATTTCATTTACTCGATAAAGCATAAAAACAAGCTTCTTATTGCAGATTAGGCTTGCTCTCTTACTACTAGACCTTGCAATCTTCCTAAAGTTTTGGAGAACGCCAAGACCTCTTCGTTTGGTATTTGCCTTAATACTTTATCGGTCGCAGTATCAACAACTTGAACAATTACACGGTCAGCCTCTTCATCCATTGTAAATTGAACGGTTTGTAATGCCGGCGCAACCAACTCATTAAGTTTGCTCACCGCTTTTGCCAAAGCCACTTTATCAACCTCAGCAGACTGCCTAACTTCCGGCTTCACACCATCCACTTTATCAATTGCTTTAGCGCCTACAGGGCTTGAAATAGCAATTTGGCCCCCGGCAATATTTTGCACGGCGGCCGCATTTTTGATTGCACCATAACCATCTAATGATGAGTTAAACATGATTTTATCCTCCTAAAAATCCCACAGGATGATCAGTCCTGTGGGTGATAAGGGCCTTACATTTCTGAAACTTAACCTCTTAACAGTGACAACACGTTGTTAGGTAGTGAGTTCGCTTGCGCTAACATCGCAGTACCTGCTTGTTGCAAGATTTGACCACGTGTCAAGTTAGCTGTTTCTGCCGCGAAGTCAGCATCCATGATGCGTGATTTAGCTGCTGATTGGTTCTCAACTGACACCTGCAAGTTGCTCACTACAGATTCAAAACGGTTTTGAATCGCACCCAATGTTGCTCGGCTAGTATTTGCAGCAGTTAATGCAGCGTCAATCGCAGTAATTGCACTTGATGCTGTAGCAACAGATGAAACGTTGCCAGTAATTGTTGCCGCAGCTACAGATGCAGTAGTAATGGTGTCACCAGCATCAGCACCCACTTGGAATGTTTGAGCTGCACCGAATACTGCAGCGCCGTTGAATTTAGTTGCTGTTGAAAGACGAGAAACCTCAGCAGATAACTGTGAGAACTCAGCCTCTAAGTTTGCACGGTCTGTACTTGTATTAGTACCGTTGATTGATTGAACTGCTAATTCACGCATACGTTGTAATGCGTCTGTTTGTTTAGACAAACCACCTTCAGCAACTTGTGCGAAAGAGATAGCGTCGTTAGCGTTACGAATCGCCACTTGTTGACCACGTACTTGTGAGTCCATACGTGTAGCAATTGCCAAGCCAGCAGCATCATCTTTAGAGCTGTTGATACGTAAGCCTGATGACAAACGTTGTAATGATGTGTTTAATGCACTTTGTGATGATGATAAGTTACGTTGTGTGTTTAGTGACGCAAGGTTTGTATTGATAACTGAAGCCATGATAATTCTCCTAATATTTAGTTAATTACAACTACATCTTATTGCCTTTAGCTTTGCATATTCAATTCAATTTGCGCTGCTGTTATTTCTGTTATCGGTAAGTTTTTTAGAAAGTTTAGGTCCAGATTTAAATATTTTTTAAATTCTGACTTTTTCCTACGAAATACTTTCTTGTTCACCTATCAATTAAGCAATCCTGATGTTTAGGATATCGGTTAGATCAGACAAATCTTTAGGAGATTTTTTTAAGAACTACGTTATTTAATGAAAAGTTGACACTCAATAAAATTTAACCATTTGATTAAATTAGATTAAGTCAAAATTTAATGTAGAGAATCACTGCAGTCTATGAACCAATTGTGCTGGTTTTGAATGAAGTTGCTGGTTGATTTTTGCACCAACGTTCCCACATTTGACGAAATGCGAGCACTAAATGTTGACTTATTATGCTAGCTTGATTGAGCGCAGAGATCTTAAATTGTTTGCGTAAATTGGATCTAACTTCAGATAAATACTGCAAATGCTCCGACCAGTATACGCCCTGACTCACAAAACCCTCATGAGATTGCACTACAAAGTCTGATAAATTCAAATGCAACATAATAGCCATTGCACTACGGCTCATCAGGCTATTACCCTCCACACACAAAGTTGGCACCCCCATCCATGCTGCGTGACATGTGGTCGTCACCCCATTAGATGGAAATGTATCTAAACAAATATCAACTTGATGATGTAACCTTAAATAATCTGCCATTGTATTGCGATGGTAAATAATCAGCCGATCCACACTAATTGTATGTTCAGCAAAGGCTTTTATGATTGCATCATAACTACCATCTTGCGGCATTGATCCTAATAGTAGTTTTGAGTTAGGAATTTTATTAAGCAGTTTTGACCACAGACTAATAACGCTAGGTGTGATTTTTTCTACTCGATTAAAACATCCAAACGTAATAAACCCATTGTTAAGTGCTGGCAACTCATTCACTTCTGGCGATAAATCTGATGGTATAAATGGTGCATTGGCGGGTAACTGCACAATTTTTTCCATAAACTGTCCATCAAACTGATTTGGCGGTAAAAGATGTGCATCCGCTAGATAATAATCCATTGCACTTAAGCCAGTAGTAGCCAGATACCCTAGCCAGCTCAATTGTATTGGTGCAGGCTTCATTGCAAAGCTGATTAACCGATTACCCGCAGTGTGCCCATCTAAATCAACGAGGATATCAATCTTATCTTCTCTAATCTTTTCAGCCAAAGCGACATCCGTTAATTCATCCACTTTATGCCAATGCTTAAATTTAGGTTTAAGGCGCTGCGTGACATGATCTTCAATTGCGCTAGTTGAATAAGCATGCAGTGAAACGTCAGCGACAAGTGATAGATGCTCAAGTACTGGCTCAAAAAAGTTGACTAAAGAGTGCTCTCTAAAATCAGCAGAAACAAAGCCAACATTTAAATTCTTAGCTGAATTACTTTTGTGTGAATGTTTTGGCCATGCTGATTTATATACAGCCTCATACTGGTAGCCAAACCTGCGATGTTCCGCAAACAAATCTTCTGTACTGACAACATCAGCATGTGAAAGACAGAACAATAAATTGCTGTAACAGCTTGCGTAACCAGGATTGATATCAAGTGCTTGTCGGTAATAGCCTACCGCAGCGGCAATGTCACCCATATCTTTAGAGACAATCCCTAAATTATTATAGGCAGCAGCGTAGTCTGGCTGAAGCTTGATGGCATCTCTAAAAGCATCGGCAGCGTTTGCTAAATCACCCTGCCCCTTTAAGACTAAGCCGTAATAGCAGTGCTCTTTGGCATCGTCTGCATTTAAAGCTAACGCTTTGCGCGCAGCGACTCGAGCGTCTTTCTTTTGCACAAGCAATGTATCGCTCATGATTTTCCAACCGTCAAGCCAGCTCGGATATTGCTCAAGTAATTTGTGTAACGCAATTTCAGCAGCTTGGTACCGCTTTTTTAGAAATAGCTGAATCAGTTTTTCTTGTATGTGCGCTTCTGGTACATGCGCATTTGTAGAACTTAGCATTAACAGTTCAGATTGCCGCTTCACTAGTAGCTGCTCTAAATGCTCAACGGGCTCCCCACTGAGGCCAGCATCTCGTCCATATGAAAGTACAAGCTTAGCATCTTCATAGTGAGCAGCATCTATCAATGCGCCTATATAACTCAGCCAATATTCCGCTTGTTGAGGATCGGACTCTAGCGCTGTATTAAAATAAGGCAAGCTATCTAAAGTACGTAGACTTTCTAACAATAACGACCCTAAATAGTAATTTGCCTGAGGCTGATGCACATCTACCGCTAATATAGATCGCAACTTATATTCAGCCGTTAGCAAATCACCTGATTGATATAAACTCACCGCTTGTTCAAGTGTCCGAGCAATGTCCTGATTATCTTGAATCATATCAATGTGCTATATCGATCAGGCACTACATACATAACAATTACTTGGATTTCAACAATTCAGCAAGCTCACCAGCTAATGCCTGTGCGGTTTCTGGTTTTAGCCCATGCTGCTGACCCAGCGCCAATACATCAGCGATTGAGTGCGTAATACCAGACATCATCAACGCATCTACATAGGTTACCCAATATTGTTCAACTGCAGGGTTAGCCTCAACGGCGGCTTCTAGTCGAGGCAGTGCATCCGCCGCACTTTTTTGGCTAGCTTCAATTAGGCCTAAACCATAATTTGCTTCAGCATGCCGCGGCTCGATATTTAATATTTCAAGGAATAAGGTTTGAGCTTCATCTAAATTACCATCTCGTTGACTAGTCTGAGCAAGCACCAATACATCTTGGATAGCCTGCTGCATATCCTGTGCTGCAGGGTTAGTTTGGGTTAAATCAAAAGGCTGTTCTGGCAAATGTTGCCTTGCTAAGTTTAACAACTGCTCATTACCCACATTAGATACGCAAGCTAACGCCCATAAATCAAAATAATTTGGCCTGCAGTTTCCTACTACTTTTGAAAAACCAGCTGACTCTAAAGTACCTAACAATACGTTTAATGTAAAACCACAACGATGCGACATGTAAAGATTGCCTTGGCTCATCGGAGGGCGGTGACCGTACAAAATGTCTAATGGCGCAATCGGCCCAGCGGGAGAAATGTATGCTGGCTCGGTTAATTTACCCTGTGCAACTAATGCGCAAACTGATTGTAAATCTGGGCAAGTAATCACAACAAAACCATCGCTACGGAGTACACGCTTAAACTCTGCCAGTGCAATTGGCACTTCATGCGGGTAAAGGTGTTCAATATTGTGAGATGAAAAGATTGCATCTACGCTACCTGAAGGAACCGCAGACATATCGGTCATGGTTCCAACCACGTCAGGATTGACAGCGGGGTTAATGTCTAATCGCAACTCGTTCCAGCTACTAAGATCAAATCCCTGCGGGCGGCTTGGTTGCTTAGTCACTGGGTCAATATAAAGAGGACCACAGCCCACATGTAAAAAAGTTTTCATTCCAAGAACCTCTTTTTAAAATTACATCTATATAAATTTAGCTTGTTAATATGATGATTGGATGATTACCTAAGCAACCGCTGTTAATACGGAAACCACGTAATCAACATCACCCGCACTTAAATGTGGACCTATCGGTAAACTCAAGACTTCTTTTGCTAAGCGCTCTGCAACTGGCAGAGTCCCAGCTTTAAGCGCTAGTGCCTGATATGCCTTTTGCAAATGTGGAGGTACTGGATAATGAATCAATGTCTGTATGCCAGCGGATGCCAAACGTGACTGTAATGCATCACGCTCAGGTGTAGCAACCACATATAAATGCCAGACTGGTTCTGCCCACGTTGGTACATTTGGCAAACTCAACCCTAAACCGCGCAATGCCTGACTATAAATTGTTGCAATATGCTGACGACGTTTATTCCAACCATCAAGATACTTAAGCTTCACTGAGAGTGCTGCCGCTTGAATTGGGTCTAAGCGGCTATTAACGCCGCGCTCTTCATTGAAGTATTTAACAGACGACCCATAATTACCTAATTCGCGCACCCTAGAGGCGATTGCCTCATTATTGGTTGTAATTGCTCCGCCGTCACCCAATGCACCGAGGTTCTTACCTGGGTAGAAACTCCAAGCGACCACATCACCATGGCTGCCAATTTTTTTGCCTCCAACCATCGCACCATGTGCTTGTGCTGCATCTTCAATCACAGCCAAGCCATGTCTTTTTGCTAAAGTACAAATTGCCTCAATGTCTACAGGCATGCCGTATAAATGTACGGGCATAATCGCTTTAGTCTTTGATGTAATGCAACGTTCGATACTAGCAACATCAATGTTATAACTACCTGATGCAGGCTCTACTGGAACAGGCTTTGCACCAACTGCACTGACCGCAAGCCAAGTAGCAATAAAGGTATGTGAAGGCACAATGACCTCATCCCCTGCACCGATGTCTAAAGCACGCAATGCAAGCGTTAATGCGTCTAGCCCATTACCAACACCTACACAATACTTAGCTTCTGTATAAGCAGCAAAATCCGCTTCAAAGCTTTCTACTTCTGGGCCACCTATGTACCACCCAGAATGGCTAGCCCTAAGTACAGCTTCATCTAACTCACGGCTTAATTCACTATAAGCAGCTTTAAGGTCTAAAAATGGTACGCGCATATCACTCAATTACTTTACCCATCTGGCTTTCATAAAGTCATCATAATTTCGGTAATAGTCATCTTCACTATATTTATTAGAAGCTAACACCATCAACACCGAGCCTGATGAAAAGTTATCCATCTCGCGCCAGATCATTGGGCATACATACAAGCCGTAGTAGGACCGTGCCAAATGAAAAGTTTTCTTATCTTTACCATCATCCAAGGTAATATCAAAGCTGCCAGACATTGCAATAATCAACTGATGCAAACCTTTATGCGCATGCCCCCCACGATCAGAGCCGCCTGGTACGTCATATACATAGTACACACGCTCTATTGCAAATGGGATATGGTTATTGCTTTCCACAAACGACAAATTACCGCGAGGCTCGTGGATTTTCGGGAGTTCAATGATTCTGCAGTCTTCTAATGGCATAATAATCTCATACTACAATATAGTTTTTTAAACACCTTGATTAATCGCATCTTAAATTGATATTCACTTACATCCTACATTTTGCTGACCAAACACTACCTGACGAATAAACATTAAACAAAGCCATACCAGTGCCTATCAACAAATGAAAAAACATGCTATGGGATATTAGGTCGATAGAATCATACGACTTAATATCTGTTTACACCTATTGAATATTTATAACATTAAGTCTGAACTTGATATATTTCTAGATCATCTGCTGAATCAATCTCGCCCCATGGGAGCTCATAAGAAACAGCATGAACAGCAACACGCCCAGCCTTAATGACCATTTGCAAAGTACCTGTCATATGCATACGGTCGCGTTCTGTCTGCGTTAAACCATCGCGAATTCTAATCACCTCAGCCCATCCCTCGGGGGTGAAACGTAAAAGCCCCATATACTGCCCTTGCACCTCTTCAACAGACTTTGGTTTTTCGCCAATTTCAGCCAACGTATTATCTGAATTCAGCTTAAAGGTTTCAGCATCCACTAAAGGATCATCAAAGCGCTTCTGCCAAAGCTTTAACCAGCTAGGGTCATAAGTCACTGCCAAACGATGATGCACATCCATCAGAGACTTGACGGCAGAGGCCTCATAAAAAATATCAGAATAACTGACAATACAGGGTTCATTCTTTAGCCACTCATCGGCACTTGTTAAGGACGAAACCATATTAGTTTCAGCCCAGCGTGGGTTGTGAAATTCTACTAGCCCATAAGATGCCAATAACTCGCGCTTGTACCCAGTCACGATGGCGATTTCACTAACTCCTGCTTTTTGCAATGCTTGTAATTGCCATTCCAATAATGTCTTGCCACGCAACTCAACTAAACACTTTGGCTTCTGATCGGTTAGGTCTTTCATACGGCTACCACGACCAGCCGCTAAAATAATGGCTTTCATTTAAACAATGCTTTCAATCGGTCAATATCAATCGGGTTAAATGGTGTTTCCCGTTCTGGGTGCCACATCCAGCCCTCCCATTGTAGTGCGCTATGCTTAATTGATTCAATTTCACCATCTTCCGCCTGTGCGGTCACCACAAAATCTTGGGGACACTCAGTCAAACTATACCGATGATAGCTATTCACTTCATGTGTAAGGCTCCCTTGCAGGGTATGTCGCTTACGTACATGCCCATCAACAAGCTTCAAACTAACCCCCTTATGTGCAGCCATCATTTGCATGCCTCTACATACACCAAGTACAGGTATCTTGTGTTCTGCCGCCCACACCAAAAGCTGATGCTCTGTTTCATCTCGCATCGGTGACACGCCAAAATCCTCACCGCCAGAAAGAATTAATCGGTTAATACCCCATTGCTCGCAGTATGCCTTGATTGAATCTCTCCCGATATTTGGCAAAGGCATCCAAATTGCTTCTGGCAATGCTGTATTAAGAAAACTCGCCCAGACACTAGCTAAAGCGTCTCGAGGTTCATCATACCCCTCAGCCTGAAGTATGCGCATTGTGACGCCAATGCGAAGCTTACTAATTAACATACAACGGCCTTAATATTTTATCTGCACAGTTCAACTCTACACTTTCTGCTTGAAGTACTCGCTGAAAGATTTGATCACCGCAACCAATCGCTGCTGGTAGCCCTAGTTCAGCACAGCGCACCGCCATATGAGAGTTTGCACCGCCAAAACGCGTGATTAATGCCATCGGCTCTTTGGTAAATATCCAGTCGAAACCAGGGTCTGCATTTTCAATACAAATAATACAGTTCTTAATATTAACGGTTGTGGGTGTATTCGCCTCAAGTTGAAAAACTCGTCCAGATGCTGCGCCAAGCCCGATAAAGTTCGGAACACTTCGATTAAGTGTCGCCACATAGATATCCTGCACGCCAAAGACGATATGTCCTAGTCTGAAAGCATGTGCCGCAGACATGGTGCCACGTGCAGATTCTGCAATATCAAGATAATATCTATCGACATCATCCATCACTGGCTGAGTAAGACTTCTCACGATTTGAGGCCATTCTAAATAGGAAATATCATCTCGCGATAAACCATATGACTCACCCCAACGCACGATTTCAGATAAGGCATCAGACAAACTTCGCGTAAATACAAATTTGACATACTCACGTGCAGCAATCGCTTTTTCTGCGTAACTCAATAACATCTCGGCATTGAGTGAGCCAAAACCAGCCTCATGCAGTAACGAATCTATACTCGCATGTTCTGTATCAGACAACATAAATTTTGGACGCGATATGCTCACAGGCATGGCCATTGCATCGACAAACAAATCATCACGCTCATCATATCTTAGCGAAGTTACCTCATAGGTTCCTGGGCGTAAATGACCGTATTTATTAAAGAATGAAAGCCGAGAGAACTGACCATTACAAACCTGCGCATATTCATCTAGCATGCTACCTGTAATGGTCTGGATACTGCGCTTAAACTCGGTTAATCGTTGATCACTGAGCGCACCTCGTCTCACTGCTGAGCGTAATAACGCCTCTGCAATAAAAGCATGACGAGCGACTACTGCAAAAGAAGATGTACCAAACTCCTTACACTTTGTTAGCAGAAACTCAGCTCTAGCAAGATGAACATAACCTTCATCATTTACTTGCTCCATTTCCAGCTGCTCTAAATGCGCTGTATACCTCAATGCCAAATCTAAAGTATTGTCAGGGTGGCTATTTAAACACTGATGAGTAAGCTCGGTTAACGCTTTACGGTACTCTTCAAACTCATCATCATTGAGCAATGCTGGATAACGTGCCTTAAAGTCCTCAACAAAACAGAAATCAAGGCAAGTGGGCACAATTTCGAACTCAACCTTGTCATGAAACTCGGGAAAAGTTTCTAATCTATCAAGCCATGCATTCACAAGCTTCTCCCCTACCGCTTCAGAAACACTTGCAGGTAAAAAAGAATTAAAACTGTTACGCACATCGATATAGGGGTGGCTGTTGATAAGCAACATTAATTCAGCAGAATCTAGTGCCCTGTATCCCATACTAGCTCGTGCTTCACGCCAAACCGACTTAGTAATCAACTCTCGATATAGCGATGCTGCCAACGGCTTGGGGGTCGTGCCGATAATCTCCGCAGGGTTCCAGTCTGGCATCACCGCAAGAATAGTACGTTCGCCCAAAATGCCATCACGCCGTTTTGAGCAATTTCTTACATAATCCTCAACATGTGCTAATTGCCTTTTCACACGGCGCTCGGTTACTGGGTGCCAATGTCGTGCAAGCGCAATTCGCCTCACTTGAAAAAGAAATAGTTGCCCAGCCTTATTCATCCCAAACTCAATGTCTAACGCGGCACATTTACAGATAGCTTCTAACTCTTTGGCCAAGCCTAGAAACAGCGCGATTCTAGGTGATCTGATTAAGCTACTATCGGCATCACGATAAACAAACAGGCTTTTATGAATACCATTTCCACTGGTAACAACATCAGTTCGGCCGCTTTCATCATCAAAATCAATACAGATGTAAGGCGCACCGTTCACCATATCATATGTCATGATGACGCCACTTACTTCAATATCGCTAATCATCGGCTGTACCAGCACCTGATCACGAGCGTTACCAGTCATCGACTGTAGTACTTCTTCAATAGCAAGTATGAGTGCATCACTATTTTCAGCATGTACATTCAGATTACTTAAAAATGCACCCGCCATTGAACTATAAGCGCCATCTTCATTTAAGCCGCTAGACCTCACAGCCAATATCTCATTACCAAATCGTTGATGAATCGCTTCTAAGATAGCTGATTTTTCTATTACCCATTGGTCCCGTGTGAAGAAGTATATTTCTGGAACCATTGCTTCAGTGACCAAATCTTTCAGATTCCAAAGTGTTTCTGCTTTGGTACCAAATTTAAACGCCTGAGATACTGCTAGTGTGCTCATGATGCATGATCTTTCTTCAACGACAATATCGCTAGGTGCTTAAGGATGGGATGAATAACATAATATGTCTCACCTTCTTCTGGGTGCTGCTCAAAAAGTGTAGGGAAATCACTGGCGCTGATATAAGCACGTAAAACTTCTACCAATAAATCTGCACGTATCGCGGAATCATAGACGCGATCAACATCCATATCAAAAGGCGGGATAGGATAATGTTTCTGCGCCACTACAGGCCCTGTATCAATCATACGATCAAGGAATAAAGCGGTAACACCTGGCATCTCTTGTTTTAGCAACGCATAATAAAGGGTGGTACTGCCACGATACTGCGGCAACCAGCCAGAGTGCATATGCAGGAACTTTGGCGCCAATGCTAACGTACGCTCAGACACTATTTGACCACCAACACCTGAATAAATAATCACAGAAGGCTCTGCATCCGAGATGCAGCTTACACATTCTTCTGAGTTTACATCAACTGAACCACATCGGCTTACCTCTATATTTGCCCGATCACAGGTTTGCATAATTGACTCTGCAAGGTTCGGTAACAAAATACCATGCCAACTATTATTTGGCGTGCTTTGTTGCTCAAGTGAAGGCGTCTCACCTAGTAAAATAACCTTTTCAGGATACAAGCCATTGGCAACCAACGCTTGAATATATGCCTGAGAACGTGCCGTCTGCGCAGCTAACAACACAACACCTTTGAGCTTCATGGGCATATGTTCAGCTAAGGTTAGAGCATCCTGTCCAATAGTGGCATTTCCCTCGACAGGCTGTCTCTCTAACTTTAAACAAAGCGCATCAACATGCCTTCGCTCTGATAGCGCTAAGCTTTGCACGCGACTACTCAACGATTCACTTAACTGCTGATACGCAGCAGTTAATGTATCCATAATCTTAAGCAAAGCATTTAAATAGGGTAACGACAAAGTAATGGCGTAGGCCAAGTTCAAGACTTCTGCAAACCGAACGTAACGGGTCCAATTTTTATAGTCCGTAGCGTCAACAGGCCGCCAATTAAAATTGTAACGACTATGAAGCCGCTTACTCACCTCAAAGCGTTGTACTAGCCTATTTAATGTTTGAATGGTTTGAAGACCAGTATGATGTTCTGACAGTTTTTGGTGTAGCACCTCAATCATGTGCATGGTAGGAGAGCTATCTAAATCACTCGCAGAAGTATCAATCGTTTGTTTTTCGGCAAGCGCCTGCTCGCGTTGCCTATGCCATGCTGTTAAAAATGCCTTGCCATGAAACTTTGTATAAAAATAGGTGTTTCTATTTTCCAATAGATCGCCTGAGGCATAGTCATAAGAAACTGTGTGGTTCAAATCAACCCCGCTTGCTTAAGAATATTTGAGGCTAACGCTTTAATATTGGCATCGTTTTTTGTGGTGTCGATCGTGATATCGGAGCCAACAGGACGTTCAAAGGGAATATCGATACCCACAACATTGTTCACTTCGCCTCTTCTTGCTGCGGCATACATACCTTTTACGTCGCGCGCCATTAGGACATCTAAGGGTGCATCCATAAAGACCTCAAAGTAATGACTAAAACGCTTTCTATTTTCTAAGCGCATATCAGGAAAAATTGACAAGATACAACACACCACATGAATACCCTGACTATCTAGCATTTCACATAACGCTACAATTCTTTCAGCATTGATACGGCGCCCTTGAACCGTATATGGCTCATTACCTTGATCATGTGCAAAAACCTTACGAAGCTCATCTCCATCAAGCAACACTGTATTGGGTTTAATCTCACGTAACTGTCTTGCTACCTCATGCCCTAATGTGCTTTTACCAGAGCCTGAAAGACCAATCAACCAAATCACCATCAGTGGCTTCCGCCTTTCCCGACCATATATTTCAAATTAAGTAATGCATTTGCCGCCACGTTGGAAGAAAAGCCATAGTAAGGTGCAAAATAGCGTTTTCTTAATACATGGCGCACAGACCGTTGCTGCTCCCATAATGATGTGTCTGCTAACAGTTCCGCAATAGTTAGGTCTGTGGGATTAACATTAATCAGATGTTTTCTGATTGTAATATCAGGTGAATCTTTGCCAGTTAAATCATCATCTATTGCGCCCGCTACATTAAGCAATATAAAGTTTTTATCAGCATAGACTCCTGCGAGAGGCGGCCCACCGTAATCAAACAACATAAAATCAGCAAGCTGGTACAGCGGCAAGTTATCACTGCTATCTGTAATTAAATGCGTAAAATTATGCTGCTGCAAAGCGACCAACCGCTCAGGCTCACTCTCTGGCATTAATGGATGTAATTTTACAATAACATTATATTGATCAGTCAATGCACTGATTTCCGCATCAAAATGAGTGACAGAAGACAATGTTTTCCATGTCGGTAACCAAACCACTGTCTTTTTCAGTGGATCACAACCGTATCTTGCATGCAAATCTGCCTTTTCTAATTGCTGTGTAAAATATCGATCAAACCTTGGGTAGCCCATCTGTACCACTACAGCGTCAGTACTCTCTGAAAATATGTCCGCATGATATGGCCCAAAACATAAAATCACATCATAAAGGCTGTTCCATTCTGATAAATTCCAGCCAGACTTTCCTGCTGCATACATAAATCGAACGTTAATATTCCCCAACTGCTTTATTAAAGGTTGTCCAGATAAATTAATGGGATGATTGGAAACTAAATACTGATATCTGGAGTTTGCATGAATAACATCGTTAGCAGTGACTACATGGCATTTCCATGGAGCAAAGAAAGCTAAGTCTGTCGCCTCTGCATCACCGTATAGCACCACATCAAAACTTCCTTCTGGCAATAAATCCCATACACAAGCATAGTGATTAACCAGCTCAAGTGTATGCACTAAAAACCCAATACGATTGATATCAAAACTACTTGTAAATTCTGCCGCTAGCTTTTTGGCCATGCCAGCGCTAAGACCATACTTCATGCCCAACTCCAAAGCGTCTGCTGCACTGTTGAGGGCGCCTGACTGCATGAGTGCTGTGATATAACTTACCCAATACACCTCTTGCTCAGGCTTTGCCATCACAGCACGCTCAAACCTAGGCAAAGCAATAGAAACATTTTCAGTGTGCGCTTCAATAACACCCAAACCGTAATTAGCTTCGGCATGTTCTGGTTCTATTTCTAGCACCTCTTGATACAAACCTACCGCCTGCTCTATACGCCCAGCTTGGTAGTGCTCTTTTGCAGTGACCAGTGCATCTTCAAGCACAGGGTTGATAATAGGCTGATGCTCTAGATACAACCCAAAGCTCTCAAGTGCTGATACAAGCGCCTGAAGGCTAATCTCGAAGTCCGCATGGTTTATATCGTTCCAGTTACCAGTATCAACGACCTTACCTAAGACATAAGCTAGCTGATGGCCAACGGCAAAAGCAATATTGCTGAAATACCAATAATTGACGACTTTAGCGTCATTCATCAACACGATAATTTTTGCACCCTCTGGTGCCCACATCATATTTAATAAGGCAGCACCTGATGCCGCCACAATATATTTTGCTTTACTAAAAGTTCTAATTTGTTCGGTAAAACTTAAAGTGCTGGGGTCAATACTGACAAAGCCCTCTGACTCTAACTTTTGCTGTATTGCAGCTTCATTCACAACAGAGCGTGCGTGATATTGCCTACCTGAGAATCTCTTAATGAAGATTCTTTCTGGTGCCGTTTCACATTTTTCTTGCGCAACTAACTCAAGAAAAATGTTTCTAGTTGCTTTCAAAGCCTCTGGATGAAAAATCGCATGCTGCGGTTCAGCCAGTTTTTTCAAAACATTCGAAGAAATAGCATTAGGTCGCTGAAATACGACATTTGCAACAGGACTAACCCATAATGCTTCAGGAAAGTCATTTAACGACATAGCGTCAATTCTAATCAACTGATCATCGGCAACCCCGAGTAAAGACAGCGCTTCCAGCATACTGGGGAATGACCGAGAATCAACCAGAACTTTATAAGCAGATAAATCGACACCGCTTTCCCTGAGCAATACCAATTGAGGGAGAAACTCAGTCATCCAGTGAGCATAGTTATATGACCCATTCCCAACTAGATTGATTACTTTACAAGTGTAATGATATCGCCCTTTTATGTTGCAATAGCCGATCATATTTTGATCCTGCCTGATATCACAACTTAATGTAGCCTGCTCTGACGTTTCCCAATACGCGGTAGAAAAATATTGATGATAAATACTTTTATTTTGAATAATAGGAAAAGCCGCGCCACCTATCAGTTTAAAGTCAGTTACTTCAGCATAATAAATTGCAGGGTGAGTTAATGCATGACCATTAATCACATCAGGATTGAGACACGCTTCCCCAAACATAGGAATCGGGGGCGTCACGTATGTAATTTCTTCTTTTAACTTTATACCGCCAAATTTAGCGACGGTGTTATCAACAGTTCCAAGCTCAAAAATCTCAAATTTTGCATTATCTACCCTATCACTCATTTAATGCTAGCCTCTCTTTGGCCTTGCTGGATTACCAATCACCACTTCATGATCAGCAACATCTTTCGTCACCACTGAACCAGCGCCTACAACTGCACCGACACCAACTCTAATGCCTGGCAATAGCACGGCCCCTCCTCCGATAGATGCACCTTTGCAAACAATTGTCTTTTCTAATTTAAATGCGGTGTTTTTAGATTTTGGGTATCGATCATTAGTGAAGGTTACATTCGGGCCAATGAACGCATCATCTTCTATCGTGATGCCATCCCATAGATAGTTGCCACATTTAATCGTGACATTATCACCAATGACTACATCGTTCTCAATGAAACAATGTGCATTAATGTTGCAGTGCTTGCCTATCTTGGCGTTAGCTAATATGACTGTGAATTGCCATACTTGTGAACCCTCTCCGATATGTTCAGATTGGCAGTCGGCGAGCGGATGAATATTTTTAGACATTTAAAACCCTAATCACTACAACAGATTGTTACTGGCATCAATCAACTTAGTCTGATACTTAAAGCGCATCACAAAGCTGTGTTAGTTTCTGTTTAAAAGCATCACTTGAACAGTTTGATAAATAGAACTGTCTAGATTGCCGAGAAAACTCCTCATGATTTGCCATCATGGTCTTTAAACCAGATGTAAGCTCAGCAATATTTGTCCAATTTAAGCCAATCTGCGCCTCTGCGCCAACATATAAATATCGTGGCGCATCTGCTGGCACATAAGCCAACAAGGGATAGGCTGCACCTGATGCCTCTAAGTTAGACTTTCCACCAGGGGTTGGTGCAGAGCCCAAGAAAATATGCGCATCAATACTACATAAGCCATCCCACAGAGATGGCACATTACCCAAATACACAAATAGCTCAGAATCTATCGCCGCTTGTTTTAAGTCATTTTGAATCGTTTGGATCTGCTCTACTGAGAGCTCACCAAAATGGTAATGCTTCCCACCACAAACTTTCAAAGACTCAATGATAATTCGACTTAAACTCACTTCACCCGTCATGCAAAACTTGCCAGCGGAACCTGCAGTTACCGTAGAAAACTGTTGAATAGGATAAACAAACTTTTTTGCACCTAAATCATTTGATGACGTAGGTAGAAAAATAACTGGTTTATTGAGGTCTTGAGCACACAGTTTTGCAATTGACTCAAACAGATCCACATGATTAAAGTGAGCCACAGTACACCCCAGTGCTGGATTATGGTCCGCATGGTGCACAAAATAATACTGGGTATGTAATGTTTTTTGACACGCAGCTATTGCGACGGCATCTTCATGGTGCGATAAAACAAATACGTTTTTTGCACAACTATTGATAAAGGCTGCCAATCTTTTAGCTTTATCTAAATAAGCTTCGTTAGGCAATATCAATACAGGACATTTAATGAATGACGATGAAACCTGTTCAAACAATCGATTCTTTGCAAACCTGTCATAAACATCGGTAATGATTAAAATTGGATTTTCAACCGACTCTAAAATCTCTTGAATGACCTTAGTGTGGCCGCCGTAATTGTAAATTTCTGACGCAATCACGACATTTGCTAACTTACGATCCCGAGAAATAATATCAGTAATGTCCAAATCGATATTTTCTAATACTTGATCAAAATATGGCGTAAATACTTTAGTGCCAACAAATTCTTTTTGAAGTTTGATTGCACTGATTGACTTATAAATCAGCGCTAAAATCTCATTTTGTTGATGAGCATTGCTCAACGCATTAATCGTTGTTTCAAATGCTGATAAATCCAAGTGCGGAGAAATCGTACTTTTCAACTGTGCATGCTGTTCATTTAAATAAATCTCATTGAGATTAGTACTTAACATTTCTGTCAGACATTGTGTGATTACATCGTTTGAACACAATGGATTGATTACTACTGGCTGTTCTTTAAATTCGACTTTCGGAGATTCAACCTTTTGAAATTCAATTTTTTCTAAAAAATCTGCTGCAATGATTTGTGCAGTTTCTGTTGTTAATCCAAACTTCTGACCCAACTCCAGAGCTTCTAATACGGTTGCAACATCTGCGGACTGCATGAGTGCGTCAATGTATGTTACCCAATATTGCTCGTCTTCTGGTTTACATTGCACCGCTTTTTCAAGATGCGGCAATGCTGTATGAACACCATTCAGATTAAACTCAACAATCCCTAAATGATAATTAGCTTCTGCATTGTCAGGTTGGATATTCAAAACCTCTTGATATAAAAGCGCGGCTTGCTCTAGTTCGCCTGCTGCTTCATGGCGCCCTGCCATCTGCATCACTTCAAGCATGGCATGTTGTAACGCAATTTGTTGTGAACTTCCACTTTCCCACTTGTTAAAATATAGTTGGCATTTCTGCGCCCAATGTGGCGAGCCAAATGCACCTTTACTTTGATGGGTTAATTTTATTGGCCAGGTACCTAAGCTTAAACCCGCTTCCCTAGCACTTCTGCAAAAGTCTACGTCGTAAAGATGGAAGTCAAACTGATGGTCAAATCTAACATGGGCTCCATTGAGTGCTGACTTTGTAGTGGCAATAAATACACCGTCTAGCAATTCACAAGGAGCTGGTACATCACCGTAAAACTTATCTTCGCCAAAAGCATGTGGGCCATGCCATACGGTTCCACTTAAGTATTCAGGCTCATCCCAATTAAGCGCTGTATCTACAAAGAGCCAAGCGGGCTGGTTAGGCAATCTACGCTTATTGCCTGCAACGCCAATCACATCAAAGCGCTCAAGCCCTGCAATCATCGTGTCGACAAAGTTAGCTTCATCAATCCATACGTCATCATGAACAAATACAAGAATAGCGCTATCATCAGCGCGTTCAATCGCCTGATTAAACACGTCAGAAAGCCCTAATGTGTTATTAAAAGCAATACTTGCTGATATACCGTTATCTTGTTTCAAATGGCGGTGTAATGAAAGACCGAGTGCGGATTTATTCCAAAATTCTGATTCTGAATATCGCGTCGCACTCACAATCTGTACATGACGGCTTTGGTTACTTTTCATTCGTTGCTGATGGGCATCTTTTGCTTGCGCAACTTTATCAACACCAGCCACAGGATAATGCTCATGCCACATTTCCCATAATGCAATTTCCATGTTTTTTGCAAATCGCTCTGCATCAAACAGAGGTGAAGCAAGCACTTGCGCACGGAGTTTTGCTCTTAAATTAGCAAGCTGACTCAAGTCACTGCAAAGTGACAAAGCAGCATTCAAATAGTCAACTTTAGTTTCAGCCACCCAATCTGCAAGGCATGCAGCACTGAGCATGCTGGCACCTTGCCTTGCAATTAAGCTATCTCCCGCAAGCGTTAAGGTAGGAACACCCATCCATAAAGCTTCGCAAGTTGTCGTGCCGCCAGGGTAAGGGAATGTATCTAATATGACATCCACTTCATGGTGCGCTACAAAATAAGCCTCGCGGGATACAGAACATAAAAGTGTTAATCTATCTGCGCTAATCCCTAACTTAGCAAATCGGGCGACCATATCCGCCGTCACATCAGCATCACCAAAAGATTTACATTGCCAACGCAGCTTAGCATCAGGCAAAGCAAGCATCACTTCTGCCCAAAGTGCCAATACATCGTCACCTGCTTTTGCCAAGGTTTGGAAACTTGCAAAAGTAATATAGCCATTTGTGAGGGCAGGCAAAGCAGACACATCAACCGCTACATGAGGGGCTGTGAAACACAATCTGGTATCTGGTAAGTATTTAATCTTTTCTACAAAGTGAGCATAATGCGCCGCTGGCACACCGACTTCATCAGCAATAAAGTAATCTACACACTTCATACCAGTAGTTGCAAAATAGCCTAACCAGCTCACTTGTATCGGGGCTGGCTTCCAAGCTAGAATCTGTAATCGATTGCCAGATGTATGTCCTGAAAGATCCAATAAAATATCAATACCATCATCATGAATCAACTCAGCTGCAGCTTGATCTGTTAAGCCAACCAAAGACTTCCAGTAAGCAAAGTTTGGTTTAAGTCTGCCAGTAAAAGCATCTTCACGAATATCCGTTAAGTATGCGGTTAGCTCAAACTGGGAGAAATCAACATTTCGTACCCAATTCTCAAGAAAGTAAGCCACTGGATGCTGGCGTAAATCACCAGACATCAAGCCAATACGTAATCGCCTACTATTTGGATGAGATTGCCAAGCGGTGTACGCTTGCACTACCTTGCTGGTCACTACATTATTAAACTCAAGCGCCTGTTGTAAACGATATTCGGCACTGTGATGACCAGAATAATTCATGGCAAATAATAAATTACTTCTTGCCTTGTTTGACGCTGGATCAAACTTGAGTGCTTCGAAGCACTCGTATTCAGCCTCTTCCAAACGGCCTTGGGCAATATAATTCGTGCACAAATTAATATGCGCATTAACATACTCAGGGAAAATCTCAACGGCTTTCTTAAGCGACGCCTCAGCTTTCTTAATCTGCCCAAGGGCAGCTAAAGTCAGCCCTAAGTTACTGTAGAGTAAAGCTTCACTCGGATGTAGTGCTATTGCCTTATCAAAAGCGAGTTCAGCCTCCTGATAACGCTCCATTCTGTGCAAAGCAAGACCTAAGTTGTTATAGGCCAGCCAATAATCTGGATCTAGCTCCAAAGCACGTCGGTAACATACCTCGGCCTCTGAAAACAAGCCTTGATCAGCTTTTGCCAAACCAAGGTCTACATGTACATCTTTACGTGACTGATCAATCGATAGTGCTTGAATAAAATACGGAATAGACTCTGGCACCCTGCCCAACGTCCTTAAATAGACTGCCATTTTGACAGTTGCATCCACTGAATCAGGATGTGCTGAAATGGCAGCGCGTAGACATACCTCCGCCTCCGCCAATCTATCAGATGCATGCAACAGATCGGCAAGATTACTATAAGCCTCAAATTCTGCACCAAACTCAATCGCTCTCTTAAAGCTGTCTTCTGCATCCTGCAATTGACCCAAGGCTTTTGAAACGGCACCTAACCCAATATGTGCAGCAACAAAATCCGGTTGTATTTTCAACACTCTTTCATAGCAATCTTTTGCCTCTGAAAAATGACCCTGATCGTAAAGTACGTGCGCTAAATTATCCAACACCCAAACATTATCAACATCAAAACGTAATGCATTTTTATAGCTTTGTTCGGCCTCTTTTAATAAATCTTGTTTTTTTAAGACATTACCTAAGTTGTAATGTGCTTGCGCAAAGCTAGGATTAAGTTGAATAGCATTTTGATAACAAACAACAGCCGAATCTAGCTGTTGCTGGTCATAGAAACAGTTACCCAAGTTATATTGAGCCTCATAATCATTGGGTAAAAATAGTGCGGCATTTTTTAATGCATCAAGTGCATGCTGCATAGCCCCCTGGTTTTGATAGATAGCGCCAAGCACTTTCCAAGCAAATCCATGTTTAGGGTACTGCTGAACCATAGATGAGGCGATAGCCAATGCTTCGGGGAGTTTTCTTTGATTAAATAACGCCAATAAAGCGTTCATTTCATCTAAAGCAGGATTTGTATTATTTTTAGTTTTAACCATTACCCTATTTCAATCAGCGATAGTTTTAACAAGCAAATAGCAATATAACATGTGATTGCTGCTAGTTTTCGATAATCACATTATTCAGAAACTACAACACAATTGATATTTAAAATAAATACGCAAAAGTAGCTCTCTTTGATATATGCACCATATGCCAACTAGAGCGAGGTTAAAACAAATTCACAATTCAATACTTTTAACTGACTAAATTATGTTTAAAAGCATAATGTGTCAGTTCAGCATTATGTTTAAGCTGCATTTTCTCAAGCAATCGCGTGCGATACATACTCACAGTTTTCACGGAAAGTGAAAGCTTATTTGCCACATCTGTCACAGACAAGCCTGAAGCAATCATAATAAATGTTTGATACTCCCGGTCTGAAAGTAACTCATGTGGCGCTTTTTGATCGTCTCTACCTATCTGATTTGCTAATATCTCGGCCACCTCTGGTGTAATATACTTTTTACCTCGAGCAACTGTTTTAATCGCATTCACTAGCTCTGAGGATGCGCTCTGCTTACACAAGTACCCTGCTGCGCCTGACTTTAAAGCACGAATTGCATACTCATCCTCTCTATGCATAGAAAGCATGAGGACAGCGATATGATTATTTTCTCGCTTAATATATTTAAGTGCCTCTATACCACTTCTGTCAGGTAACGAAATATCTAACAGCAATACATCAGCATCTGGCTGCGAACATAACTTGATTGCCTCATTCGCATTTTGTGCCTCAGCAATCACTAAGATATCATCAGTTTCAGATAGAATTTGCTTAAGGCCAGCTCTTAAAATTGCATGATCATCAGCGATAATGACTTTTATTTTAGGTTTTTTACTCATCACTCACACCATCGTTTCATTTTTGAACAGCCATTCACGCGAATTTTTTTGAATAGCTACTAAAGATTATTAGCAAAAAAGCGACAACCACTACTCTATGGGTAAAGTCACAGTAATAGCAGTGCCGTGTTCAGCGAGTTTATCAATATCAAAACTACCGTATAGCGCGGCAACACGCTCTTGCATACCCCTTAAACCAAAAGAATTAGGTTTGTAGGTATCTGCAAAATCAATACCTACACCATTATCACTAATTTTCATGATTATTTCACCATAATGTAGATTCAACTCTACATGAACAGATGTCGCATTGGCATGCTTTGCAATGTTAGACATCGACTCCTGACAAATCCTAAACAAAGTAATCGCCTGATCGGGGGTGACTACAATTTCAGATTGATTCGTTGTAAAAGTGCACGATACACCCACTTGTTTTTCAAATTCTTTAGCCTGCCACTCCAGTGCGGCAACAATACCCAAATCCAGAATATTAGGCCTCAAATCGCTCGATATCTTATGTATAGACTCAAATGTACTGTCTACAATAGATTCCAACGCCTTTGCGTGCTCAATAGAAACTGATTGACCTGTGGCTATTCGATTAATAATCGACGCCAAACTAATTTTAATTGCTGTTAAATTCCCACCTAGATCATCATGAATTTCCCGTGCAATTCTAGTTCGCTCTAGCTCTTTAATTTGATTCATGTGCACAGTTAATTGCGCCAACTCATGACGAGACTCCTGTAACTCATGTTTTTCATTTTTACTTTGCGTGATGTTAATCATGATTCCAACCCACTGAATAACCCCATCATTCAACACTTTGGGAATTGCGCGCAAATTAATCCATTTGTTATCTTGCCAATCATTAATCCAAACCCTGCCCTCCCAATCGACCTGAATTAGCTCATCAGCAGAGAGTTTCAAACGCTTCCTTAATGAAGCCCTGTCTCTTGGATTCATCATTGCAAAAAATAGCTTTGATTGCTGCATCAAATCAGATGCACTAAAACCTAGCAATGCTTTACACCCATCACTAAGGTAGTTAAAAACCACGTCACCTTTAGGATCAAGCTGTAGCTGAAAAACTAAACCTGGTGTGTTCGAGATAATCGCTTCAACCCTCGACTCACTATCCAATAAAACTTGGTTAAATGTGCTTTTACATTCACGACAATCACTTACTGATATCGGTAAGAAGTCATTTTTAATGATTAACAAAAAAGTTTTCTGAGCTGCTGTAATCAATTTAACGCGTAACTGATCATGCCCTTTATGTCCAATCAATGGTGTCTGATCCTGCATCAGCCGCAAAAAATCTTGATCGTTTTTATGGGTGTACAGATGCGCCTGTAAAGTTGTTTTACTCACACCAAGTAGATCTAAAAGCTTGTGAGATTGCAGCTCAGTCAAGCTGCAATGAGTGTTGTTTAATACACTGCTGTTAACATATATAAGCTTCATATCTGAAGCATCAATCAGATAAATTTCATCTGCAACTGCGTTTAATAGCTCACTCAAAAACTGTGGGTTCTCATTAAAAAATACAGGCAGAGACGCTTGAGGCACTTTAATCGAAACTGTCATTTGATTAAACCTTATATTTTCAATAAGTGATAGAAATACTCAATAGCAGAAAGTATCCAAAAAACAACTTAGCAAAATCACTTTGGATAGATAAACTTATTATACATTTAAGTATCTCTTCAAAAGGACTAGGTATCATCTAAAGTGCTACTATTGAAACTGAACGTTAACTTTTAAAGTTAACGTGGCTTGTTGCTCAATTTAAAAAAGGCATCAGCACACTTTTTTTTCAACCCTATTTTAAGACATAATGATGGGGTGCTTTAATAATAACCAATGAGAAAACATGCGCATATTGTTAATTGACAACACCGAACTCAACATCACATTACTGAAACATCTGATTAAAAAGATTCCAGAATATGAGTCGATTGCATTTACCAATCCGGTTAAAGCACTCCTTTGGTGTAGAGACAACGAACCTGACTTAGTCGTGGTCAATTACGCAATGCCTGAGATGGATGGTATTCAATTCACGCAGCAGTTCAGAGGTTTCGTGAACAACGAAGACATTCCAGTCTTGATGGTAACCGCCAATAGTGACACATCAATACGTCAAAAGGCTCTTGCAAGCGGAGTCACTGATTTTTTAAATAAACCTTTAGACAATATTGAATTTATCACCCGTGCAAGAAACATGCTTGCATTACGCCAAAGCCAAAAAGCCTTAATAGATCGCGCAGCATGGTTAGATGATGAAGTACGTAAAGCCACTGCAAAAATTAAAGATCAAGAACGTGAAACTATATTTTGTTTGGCAAAAGCCGCTGAATATCGAGATCCTGAAACTGGCGCTCACATTCAGCGCATGGCCCATTACTCTAAGCATATTGCACATGTGCTCGGCTTATCGCTGCAAAAACAAGAGCTACTGCTTGAAGCCGCCCCAATGCATGATATTGGCAAAGTTGGTATTCCAGATGCTATTTTGCTCAAACCTGGACGTCTGACTCCAGAAGAGTTTGTCATTATGAAACAGCATGCAGCGATTGGTTACGAACTGCTCAATGCCAATAGTGCTCCTTTACTCAAAATTGCTGCTGAAATAGCACTCACACATCATGAAAAATATGATGGAAGCGGTTACCCTAATAGTCTATCTGGTGAAAATATTCCTTTGTTTGGAAGGATTGTGGCTGTAGCCGACGTATTTGATGCACTCACTTCAGAGCGCCCATATAAAAAAGCTTGGTCAGTAGAAGAAGCCTGCCAACTGCTTCGAGACGGTAGTGGCAAACATTTTGACCCATCATGTGTTGATGCATTTTTTAGTGACTTTGATGAAATCATCAAGATCAAAAACACTTTCCTAGATGATATTCATGAGGATGGAAGCCATGTTCTATTTTGAGTCAAAACAACAAGCAAAATAAATGCGAGTAATTTCGAGCTAAGCAAGACAGACACAAAAATCAACAAAGCACTAACGTAAATCCAGCAAAGTATTGTAAAATTGCATCTGGCGGGCCTCCCCGCATTGTGAAGTAGCCAATCTGGTCAGGTGCGGAAGCAAGCAGCCACAACTATTAAGCAAGTGCCGGGGTCAAGGCTCGCCTCTTCTTCTCTTTAGCAAAAGCACAATTTAAAAGTTAAAGAATCTCCTAATAATTTAAAGACGAAAATACAATTTTCAGCTAAAGTTTAGGCTATGTCATATCAAGTGCTCGCGCGTAAATGGCGCCCAAAATCGTTTGAAACACTGGTCGGTCAAGACCACGTAGTCCGTGCGCTCACCAATGCTCTTGAACAAAACCGATTGCACCACGCCTACTTATTCACAGGCACACGAGGTGTCGGTAAAACTACACTCGCGCGTATTCTAGCAAAATCTCTTAACTGTGAAACAGGCATCACCGCAAAGCCATGTGGTGTTTGCAATGCCTGTACAGAAATAGATAAAGGCCGATTTGTTGATTTAATCGAAGTCGATGCAGCAAGCAACACGCAGGTAGATGCCATGCGCGACTTATTAGATAACGCACAATACGCACCAACCGCTGGTCGCTTCAAGGTCTACATTATTGATGAAGTACATATGCTCTCGAAAAGCGCGTTTAATGCCATGCTAAAAACGCTGGAAGAGCCACCAGCCCACGTCAAATTTATTCTAGCAACCACAGACCCTCAAAAAGTACCGGTAACAGTGCTCTCACGTTGCTTACAGTTTAATTTACGCCAAATGGCCGGCACTTCAATTACAGGTCATTTGCAAAACATTCTCACACAGGAAAATATCTCATTTGAGCCAACAGCTCTGCACTTAATCTCTCGTGCCGCTGCAGGCAGCATGCGCGATGCATTATCTCTTACAGATCAAGCAATTGCGTACGGCGGTCAAACAGTCAATGAGTCAGAAGTACGCGCCATGTTAGGGGCGATTGACCAAAGTTATTTATACCAACTCCTTGACGCCCTACTTGCCAATGACGGCAACAGTCTGATTAGTCAAGCAAAGGCGATGGAAGAGCGTAGTATATCTTTTGATGCTGCACTTAACGATCTTGCACAATTACTGCATCAAGTCGCTGTCGCACAAACGGTACCAGAAAGTGTCGCAAATGACCTCCCAGAGCGCGAAGCACTATTAAATCTAGCTCAAAAAATTCAGCCCGAGACTTTGCAACTTTACTATCAAATAGCGTTATTGGGACGCCGCGATATTGGCTTAGCGCCAGATGAGTTTGCTGGCTTCACCATGAGTTTGTTACGCATGCTTGCATTTACGCCAAACGAAAGCACCAGTGCCGCCAGCAAAAGCAAAATATCGAGCGTTACTAACAACAACATACCGATTAGTAGCGCGCGCGCGATGGCGCCAATCTATCAAGGTGAAAACACAAGCAAGCAAGAAGCCGCTACTGAAGTTGATTACGCACCAACGACTAACGAATATGAATTAATAAAAGATGACGCTAACCAACCTGCATCAACGCTTGCTGAAAACTCAGCTGCACCCCTACACGCTAGCAACAACAATTTTAATGGTAATTGGCGTGCATTAGTAGACGCATTAAAGCTCGGCCTTGCCAGAGAGCTAGCCAAACACTGTGAGTTGATTGCCTACGATGAGCAGAGCATCTCGCTAAGCGTACCTGAAAGCCAGAAGCACTTAGTTTCACCGAATTACCAAGAAAAATTAACAACGGCAATTAGTCAGCATTTTGACCGTAAAATCAAACTGCAATTTAGTATTGGCGGTTCAGGCAACACACCTGCCAAACAAATTTATCAAGAAAAAGCTCAAGCACAGGCTAATGCTGAGAATGCAATAGAAGAAGACAGTTTTGTACAGGCGCTTATTGATGACTTCGGCGCAACAATTATCCCAAACAGTATCAAACCAATTTAATCAAATTTAGGAGAATAATATGATGAAAGGTGGCATGGGAAATCTCATGAAACAAGCCCAGCAAATGCAAGCCAACATGCAAAAGGCGCAAGAAGAGCTTGCCAACATTGAGGTTGAAGGTGTTGCAGCTAACGGCTTAGTAAAAGTGCAAATGACCTGCAAAAATGAAGTAAAGCGCGTCACATTAGACGACAGCGTCATGGATGACAAAGAGACTCTAGAAGATTTATTAGTGATTGCATTAAAAGATGCCACAGCAAAAGCTGAAGCAACCTCATCTTCACGCCTATCAAGCTTTATGCCAGCTGGCATGAAACTTCCATTCTAATATTAGCCTTAATTAAGACTTTGATGAAAAACCCGCCTGCGCTTGAACAACTCATTGAGAGCTTACGTTGTTTACCAGGTGTAGGGCCAAAGTCGGCACAGCGAATGGCCTACTACCTTTTACAACGTGATAGACAAGGTGCAAATGGCTTAGCATTGGCGCTAGACAACGCTTTGCAAGTGGTTGATCACTGCAAACTGTGCAACACCTTTAGTGAGCAACCCATTTGCCCACTGTGTGAGTCAGCGCAGCGGGACAAAACAGTGCTATGTGTTGTAGAAATGCCAACTGACCTCATCATGCTAGAGAACACGCGCGCATACACAGGTATGTATTTTGTACTGATGGGCAGACTGTCGCCACTGGATGGTATTGGTCCTAAAGAAATTCATTTAGACAAACTGATTAAACGTGCGAACGATGGCATTGTAGAAGAAGTCGTTCTCGCTACCAATTACACAGTAGAAGGTGACGCAACAGCCCACTACATTAGTGAGTTATTGCGTGTTCGCGGCATAAAAGTTAGTCGTATTGCACGGGGCATGCCGATGGGTGGCGAGATTGAATACGTTGACTCAGGAACATTGGCACAAGCTATGTTAGAACGTAGAAGCGTATTTAAATAGAAACAGACTAGACGTCAGAAACTAATAAAATCTAAGCATTAACCAATGCGAGCAAATCTAATGGCTCATTAATCGACTGATCTGCACCCCAACTTGCTGGTTTGTCAGTATCGGCAATATATCCATATAGCGCTACAACAGTGCGCATTCCTGCGGCCTTCCCTGCCTGAATATCTCGCTCAGCGTCACCTACATACCAACATTGCTCCGCCTTAATATCTGCTTGTTTACATGCCATCAACAAAGTGTCAGGAGCAGGCTTAGGTTGTGGCGCATCATCACCACTAATGACACAGGCTGCTCGCGTCAACAAACCGATACTATGCATTAATGGTTGCGTAAAACGGCGCGGCTTATTGGTCACCACACCCCAGGGTATATCTTTAGCCTCTAGCGTAGTCAACAACTCAGAGATACCGTCAAAAAGAATTGGCTTGCGTGTTAACACTTGGTCATAGATGGCGAGATACTCATCCCGCATCTTATCAAATAGCGCGTCATCGGCTGTCAAATCGAATCCAACTGCTAACAAACCCTTAGAACCATGTGAAGCATAAGGCCTAATAATGTCAAGTGGTAACTCAGCCAAACCATGGCGCGCTCGTTGCAAATTAAGCGCATAAGCAAGATCATGCGCGGTGTCTACTAAGGTGCCGTCTAAATCAAATAAAATCATGACTGATAATCACTAAGCTCTGTGTGTAGTAAATAATTAACAGATACATCATTACTCAGCGAATAATGCTGCGTAAAAGGTTGGTAACTCATACCACGCATACCAGCAACAGTTAAACCAGATTGCCTCACCCAATTGGATAATTCTGATGGCTTAATAAATTTTGCGTAATCATGCGTACCTTTTGGCAACATGTTCAATATATACTCAGCACCCAGCACTGCAAATAAATAAGCTTTAGGATTACGGTTAATCGTTGAAAAGAAGACAGCGCCACCAGGCTTCACTAGTTTTGCACACGCAGCGACGATAGAGGCTGGGTCAGGCACATGCTCTAACATTTCCATACACGTGACAATATCAAAACTTGCAGGTTGCTCAAGCGCTAATTGCTCTACTGAAGTAAGGATATAACTTACTTTTGCACCGCTTTCTAACTGATGCAATTTAGCCACATTGAGTGCTTTTTCACCCAAATCTATCCCGGTCACATCAGCACCTTTAAAATACATAGATTCGGACAAAATTCCACCGCCACAACCTACATCAAGTACACGCTTACCACTCAAGCTAGCTAAACTATCGATGTAATTCAAGCGTAGTGGGTTAATTTCATGTAAAGGTTTAAATTCGCTATTTTTATCCCACCACTTATGGGCAAGCTCGCCAAATTTCTGCAACTCTAGTACATCGGCGTTTAATGTTTGTATTGTCTTAGCTTCGGTTGCCATGTTTGGATAATTTCCTTTAACTCTACTGGTTCTATATTTGCGTATGTCCCATGGCTGTAACGCAACTCACCTGCCACCCAAGTATGGGTCACATGCTCTCGCCCACAGCTGTAAACCAAATGCGAAACAGGATCATAACAAGGTGAGATTGAAAAGTCGCTTAATTTAACAGCGACTAAATCGGCCTGCTTACCTATTTCAATACTACCAACCTTATTCTCTAATCCGATTGCTCTTGCTGCGTTAATGGTCACCATTTTAAGCGCTTGGTGAGCAGGCAGTACTGAGGCGTCCTCAGTAACACCTTTTGATAATAAAGCAGCAAGACGCATCTCACTGAACATATCAAGGCGATTATTACTTGCAGCACCATCTGTACCGATGCATACGTTGACATTATTTTTTAATAAAGCACTAATTGGCGCAATACCACTTCCTAACTTCAAGTTAGAAGCCGGGCAATGAGCAACATGGCATCCATACTCAGCTAACATATCAATCTCATGTGGCATCAAATGTACGCCATGTGCAGCAATAAAACCTGGCCCAAGCAAACCGATATCTGCAACTCGTTGAATAGGTCTCACACCATAGCTAGCCTCACTCTGGCTTATCTCATCACGTGTTTCGTGTAAATGCGTATGTATCCCTAAGCCCAACTGCTCTGCATAGGTCAATACCTTCTCAAAAGTCTGGTTTGATATCGTATAAGGTGCATGAGGCGCTAATGATGAACTTATTAATGGATTACTGCGCCAACTATCATGCGCCTCAAATCCTTTTTGCAAATAATCATCGGCATCAGCCGCATAGTTTGTAGGAAACTCAAGCACAGTTAAGCCCAAATGTGCTCGAATACCAGCTTTACTAGCTGCGGCTGCAGTTGCCTGCGGATAAAAATACATATCATTAAAGCAAGTTGTACCACCACTCAGCATTTCAGCACTCGCAAGCAAAGATGCATCTTCAACATAACGCTCTGTTACGATAGCGCGCTCTGCAGGCCAAATATGATTATTCAACCAAATCATTAAAGGCTGATCATCTGCAATCCCTCTCATTAATGTCATCGCAGCATGCGTATGCGCATTAATCAAGCCTGGAATTAAAACATGATCATCTAAAACGACTGACTCAGTTGCTGTATATCTAATTCTAGCTTGAGCTGTTGGCAGTACATCAACAATCACCTGATGATGAATGACAACAGTGTAAAACTCATGCAAATTATTGCTTGAATCCACAGGGACAACCCAACGTGCTTCAATCATCAGTTCAACATGAGTTACCAGTGTTGGTAATTGTTCTTGTTTTGTCATAGAACCTCATTCTACCAATAAAAAAGCCCCGCAGAGCGGGGCTTTTTAAAACTAGAAAAATTATTTACAACCTTTTTCCATTGAGCGTGTTGCTTCAATCTCAACACGACGGTTTGGCGCTAAACATTCAATTAATGCTTTACGACCTTTTACGCCATCGCAATCAACCACAGGCACTAATTCACCTTTACCAACAGCAACTAAACGATCAGCTTCAATACCTTGAGCAATCAAATAATCACGCACTTGGTTAGCACGTTTTTCAGATAGTTTTTGGTTGTAAGCTTCACTACCAAGTTTATCTGTGTGGCCAACCACTTTAACGCTTGCAAATATTTTATTTTCTTTCATTTTAGGCACAACTTCGTTGTCTAAAACGCTAGTATCTTTTAATTTAGCTTCGTCAAAAGCAAATAATTTAGAAGCTTCAATTGTGATTGTTTCATACTCAGGTACACATACTGGTGCTGGCGCAGGTTCAGCAGCAGCGACAACTGGTGATGGTGCAACTGGTGCTGGCTCAGGCTCAACTGCCGCTACTGGCATTAAAGCTGGCGCGCCAAAGCGAATAATACCGCCTAAGCTTAATAGCGTATTACCGATTGTGTTTGTGTCTCTGTCAAAAGCACCGCTATCTGTCGTAGTTTTTGCACGGCTCCATTGATGGCGAACATCAGCTTGTAAGCCAAATGTATCGTTAAACAGATATTGTGCACCTAAACCAACATTTGCTAACCATGAAGTTTTTTTAGCATCAACGTCTGCTGTCGCGTGGCTGTAGTCAACATCATTACGTGCTACACCTAAACCTGCTAACAAGAATGGACGGAATTTATCACGACTAAACATGTATAAAGCATCAACGCCTAATGTCGTTTGTTTATAACGGCCACCAACACCAGCAATGCCTGTGTCTTCACTTGCACGGTTATAACCTAAACCACCTTGGATGTCCCAATGCTCAGACAATTCTTTACCAAGTTTGATGAATGCGCCACCACCGTTATCAGCTTCTAGGTCGCTGTCTGTATCCATGTAGCTAACACCTGGTACTGCATACCAAGCGCCACGATACATATCTTCTGCAGACACAGCAAATGCCGCTAAACCTAATGTCGCTGCAACAGCGATATTCAAGATATTCTTTTTCATTCTTATTACTCCTTGTTAATGAATCTTTTACTGAAGTGATAATACCCATATAGTGAAGATAACGCAACCTCCTATGTATTGTAGATATTAGCTTTCAGCTACTTTTGTTGCTTAAATACAACAAATCTACAACAATTCACGAATTACTTTTATTTTGTCTCCATCTAAACTTAGCTTACGTTGATTACCAACACTCACTCCACCTCTAAAACCAATATAGGTTGGGGTATATGCAACCACTTTTTCTAGATGTTGTATGCCGAGCGATCCCGCCAACCCAAAAACCATCGCATGATCTTTGACTCGCCTTGAAAATGACATCATTTGCTTTTCAGTATAATAATCCATGAAAGTAGCACCATTTTTCTGTGCGGTATCTAACATAACACCATAAAAACCTGCATGTTTAATAAGATCAAGTAAATATTCTGGATACTGAATCTCTGCGAATAGAACTGCAATTAACTTGATACCTTTTTTTGCACTTTCACTTAAAGCCACTAAGCATGACTGATAGTCTTCTGATTCAAAAAAACCAACTTTTACAAAATCAACGTTTGTACTGGCCACAGCCAATACCTGCCGAGAGATTAATTCCGCTTCCATCGGTAAGTCACCAACTGTTGCACTAGTGTATTGCTGGTAGTGGGCTCTGTGCGCTTTTACAAAACTAACGACCTCTTGGATGGTAGTAATAGGTAACGCACCTAATGCACCTTGACGGGGGTCTTTTAGATCAATCAAATCAGCACCGTGTGTCAACGCCAACCGTGCTTCTTTGATATCTGTCACGCTAATCAATAATTGTGTCATGCAAATGCAATTCTTAAACCGATGTTGTTTATAAATTAAGCCTAATTTTCTTAACCTAAATTCTCTTAAGCTAAGTTTTCAAAGTTAAGTGCTGCTTTATGATTTTTCACCATCTCAATTAACCATCCCCATGCTTCCAGCTCTCGTGGCCCTGCTGTTTTTTCAATGGCAATGGTTAAATAATCCATTTCTTGGCAAATTTTCTCTAATGGTAATCTTTTTAATCGGCTGACTAAAACCGCAAGCTCAATCACTGCGGCTTGCGCTCGGTTAAAGCCTTGAAAAGGCTGATGATATTCTTCATGCACTACTTCTAGAAAAAGTTGTGGGCGTACATCATCATCCTCAAATTTCACTAACTTAAGTTCCTTATGAGACAATACTTCAGAGAGCCTAACGCCATGAATTTGAGTAGCTGCAACTAGACTGCCAACAGACCTTGAAGTTAACGCCGCAGCAAACACACGAACATCATCTGTTAAATTAACCACTGCGTACCCAGTAGCTAATATATTCGATAAAGTTGTTGATGGTTTAAATGGAGAAATCACAACTAATCCATCTTGCATTCGTATACCAAACGGCGTGACATGAGCAACGCCTTGCATATCTATAGAGCTAATGATGGTTTCATAAATCATACTTTTAAACTTTCATTTTTGATTGCGAGTGTAGTTACATTTGCTGTCACTACTATTTCCACGCAAATTCTCTAAACATCTTTTTTGGCACGCTTTTCTTTAATTGAAGCCTCACGATGCGCTACCTTACCGTCAACATCGGTACGCTTAGCATTAATACCCCAGTCTAACTCCTGATCTTGCACGTAGCGTTTACCCAACTGCCATGCGATTTGTGCGCGAGCCAACTCAACGCCTAGATAAAAAGCATGCGAAGCATCGTCATCTACTTTTAAATCCGGATACAGCACAAAGGGATCCAGCGCATCGTAGATACCATCTCTGTTGTAAACATGTAGCCCCTGCTCACTCACCTGAATACGAAAGCTAGGGTCTTTGATTTGTGATGCAATCTCTTTGATCTCGTCTGCACTGTAGGTAAACGGACGTCTATCATGTAGTCCTAGCAAACGATTACTGTAGCCGCGCGGCAACCTATCGTCACGTTTGGCAGCATACATAGTACGTCTGGCAATATCAGCTTCTGCAATTGCATTGATTGCGTGAGGGCTTACTGAGGTTGCAAGCACGGCACTCACATTAAGCTCGCTAATCATCCCGAACAGCAGTGCATTGATTCCTGTCGTGTCTGCATCGGTTAGTTCAGTGAGATTACCAATGCCCATCATGATCTCTATATCAGGATACTTCTTACGGAGCTGATGGTATCGAACAATCGAATCAGTTAATCCAAAGTGTATAGGGTCAAGAATTGCATCAGCAATAAAAGGTTTACCTAGTTTAATACATGCATCTATCGCACGATACAACGAAGGTAAGCTATGCGGCTTTGCTGGAATCAAGATTGGCGTAGAAGCCACCTCTTGCGCGATCCAAAGTGTTTTTTCAGTGAGACTTAACAGATAATCAGCACCAGCATGCCCTGCTGTGAGTAAGTCATCTGTATTTAGCGAATCAACACTTACATTCAACCCTTGCTGCTTTAATGTCCGAATGGTTTCTGCCAAGTGTGGAAAAGGTACTGCTGGCAAACAGCCAAGATCAATGACATTTGCACCCTGTGCCTGATATTGCAGCGCTTTTTGTAGGACACCTTCAACACTTAAATACGGTGCGTCTACAATCTCAGCGAATATTTTTACTTGATATTGGCTTAAATCTGGCACTACGCCTTGATGCCCAAAGTATTGCGGTAGGTCTTTTAAATCTGCAGGACCTCGCTCTACAGGAACGCCGTATTTAGCCTCAAGCATCGTCAAGTCACCTTGACACAAGCCTGGCACAATCACTTTATCAGCATCGCCAGTTTCTTTGACTCTACGTGCAATTAAATCTGGAGTCATTAACGCAGCAACGGACACCCCGATCTGCTCTACACGATACTTAAAAGGCGGCGTTTTTGGATTACTTTGCACTTCACTTAGTACTTTGTTCAGACTTTTTTCGGCAAGCTTACCCGTTAAAAAAAGTAGATTCTTTGTCATGCTAGTCAGTGCACAACGTCTGCTGCAAATGTTGTTGAATACACTTGCTTAAGCTGTCCATGCTTTCAACAACACTAGTCATTTCAAACGATTTAAGTTTTGTAATATTGTCTAAATCAATCTTACGTGGATAAACTTTCACAACGTTGTCTCGTGGTGCTTCTGACTCAAGCTCTGGCGCAGTATCACATGCAAAGACAATACTAGGCACACGCGTTTTTCCTGCTTGCGCAAATAAGTTAGTGACTAAACTATCAGAAAAACCATAAGCCATTTTAGCAATGGTGTTTGAAGTTGCTGGTGCTATCACTAAGCCATGATATTTACCCTGATAAAACAATTCAACAGGCACGCTACTCGCTGTCTTATCCTGATAAATACGATGTCCTGCAGCATTTAATTCCTGATGAAATCCATATTGCTGAATAATTTCAGCCCCTGCCCTACTTAGAAAAACATCAACGTTTTCTAATGTGTTTAAAATTGCAATTGACTCACGCAAATAGTGGCCAGAGCCTGTAATTGCCCATGCCAAACGTTGACTTTTCTTATCTATCATTTTTAACCAAACATATACTTTGAAAAACACATGACAATCACTACACAAGAAAAAACACCAGACTAATTCTTTGCAAAAGCAATTACAAAGATCATCTGGCGTACTGATTAATTTCAGCTTTTATTGTGTAAATATGATGCTAATTACTTTAAATGCATTCACATCAACAATCACTTATTAAGCAAAAGGATGCTCAATAACAATTGTTTCGTCACGTTCAGGGCCTGTAGAAACGATGGCAATCGGCACGCCACATAATGCTTCTAAGCGTTTCAGGTAGTTTTGTGCATTCTTAGGTAAACCATCCCATGTTTTTACACCAAAAGTGGTTTCCGTCCAGCCTGGAACAGTTTCATAAATCGGTTTACATCCAGCAACATCGTCCGCACCAATTGGTAACAAATCGATTTTTTTACCGTCTAGTTCATAACCTGTGCAGATATTAAGCTCTTTGATACCATCTAACACATCTAATTTTGTGATACACAAACCGGTTAAGCCGTTAATCATCGCAGAGCGACGCAACGCCGCGGCATCAAACCAACCACAACGACGTTTACGTTTAGTCACAGTGCCAATCTCTTGACCTTTATTCGACATTTGGTAGCCAGGTAGTCCCTGTGTTTCGATATCTAGCTCACTAGGGAAAGGGCCACCACCTACACGTGTTGTGTAAGCCTTAGTAATGCCCAATACATAATGCAACATATTCGCGCCAACGCCTGTGCCTGCAGATGCCTGCCCTGCAATACAATTACTTGACGTTACATACGGGTAAGTACCGTGGTCGATATCTAACAAGGTGCCTTGTGCACCCTCAAATAATAGATTTTCACCCTTTGCATTAGCCGTATAAATTTCTGCTGACACATCAGCAATCATCGGTTTTAGTGCAATCGCATGCTGCATACTTGCATCATATTGTTGATTAAAATCAACGGGTTTAGCATCAAGATAATTTGTTAGCACAAAGTTATGGTAATCCATGACTTCGCGTAATTTTTCTGAAAAACGCTCGGGATAAAACAAGTCATATACACGTAAAGCGCGACGTGCCACTTTATCTTCGTATGTTGGGCCAATTCCCTTGCCTGTGGTGCCAATCTTTTTATCTGCACTACGTTTAGCTTCTCGCGCAACATCTACAGCCACGTGGTGGCTCATAATCAATGGACAGCCAGGGCTCACCTTTAGGCGATTACTCACTTCTAGACCATCTTTTTCTAACGCAGCAATTTCCTTGAGTAAATGTCCGGCATCTAAAACTACGCCGTTACCAATATAGCAATTAACACCTGCACGTACGATGCCAGAAGGCACAAGGTTAAGCTTATAGATACGTTGAGCATCACCTTGCCCAACCACTAGAGTATGTCCTGCGTTATGACCACCTTGAAAACGCACAACACCTTGCGCATGATCCGTTAACCAATCAACAATCTTCCCCTTACCCTCGTCGCCCCACTGAGTGCCAATGACGACTACATTTTTTGCTGCTTTATTTGCCATAACGTTTACTTTGATTAAATATTAATTTTTTAGAATAATAGTACTGCACAAGAATATCCCTTGTGCAATTTCTAGCTTTTCACCACATCAACAACATGCCAACCTGAGTTGTAATGCTCAAGCTTACGATTACAATTCAGTTCAGCCAAGTCAACATCTGACCCAGCTAACGCTTCAATCACAACATGCCCTTCGCTTCTCAGACTTTCAATTTTATTTGCAAGTGCACCATCATCTGAGGCTGGTGCATAAATTGCCATGTCAGATTTAGCTGGCGGTAAAGCACTCACCACACCACGTAAATCAAGGCTGAATCCTGTCGCTGGACGAGCGCGCCCGAAAGATTGTCCAACCTCATCATAACGACCACCCAATGCCAACGGGCCTTTATAACCTTGTGCATATGCAGCAAATACAATACCGCTATGATAGTGGTAGCCACGCAACTCGCTCAAATCGAAACTAACACTAGCACCTAGTTGATCAATCGCATGACTGACTTGCTGCAAACTATCTAACGCCTTTTTAATGGCTGGTGTTGCAGGCAACACATTAAATGCTTTAGCTAAAATCGCCTTATCACCATTAAGCTCTGTTAAGTTTAATAGTGCTTCTCTGGTCGTGTGATCTAAGGTTTTAGTCAAGGATGCTACTGCAGGCTGGTCTTTACTTTGTAACGCAGCGTATAAATCCTGCTCTAACTGCGGATCTACCTGACTCGTCTCAATTAAGCTACCAAATACATTAACATGGCTAAAATCAAGATGAATCTCATCAATACCTATCGCCTGTAAAGCTTTAATCAACAAACGTTGAATCTGGATATCGCTTTCGATGCCAGCATGACCATACAACTCCGCACCAATTTGTAATGGTTCACGGGTCAACGCTAACCCATCAGGTTTAGTGCGCAATACGCTTCCTGCATAACACAAGCGCGTTACACCTTGATGATTCAAAAGGTGTGCATCAATTCTGGCAGCCTGTGGCGTCATGTCTGCACGTACACCCATGAGTCGACCTGTTAACTGATCAACGACTTTAAAGGTAGCTAAATCTAAATCATGACCCACACCCGTAATTAAAGACTCCATATACTCTAACATTGGCGGAATCACATACTGGTAACCATGCACTTTAAACAAGTCTAGCAACTTACGGCGTAAGACTTCAATTCGCATAGCCTCTGCAGGCAACACATCTTCAATATATTCAGGTAACAACCAATTACGCATATTTATCAATCATTTACTTAAAAAAATTAAGAGCAAACCACCAACGATGGATATCAAACCAACGAAGCGGAGTTGCCCATCTTTTAATGTCACCATTTTTATAAAGGTTTCTCGCCAGACTTGAGGCATCAGCATCGGAAGCAATCCCTCAAGTACCAGCATCAACCCTAAAGCAGCTAAAAAATAGTCGCCCACAGCAACCTACTATTTTCTGTTTGGACTACGCATGTATTTAAAGAAATCTGAATTAGGATCCAGCACCATTACATCACTCTTACTCTTGAAGCTGTTTTTGTAAGCTTCTTGGCTGCGATAAAACGCGTAGAACTCTGGATTACGGCTATAAGACTGATTATAAATTTCACCAGCTTTAGCGTCACCCTCACCCTTCGTCTTTTGTGCTTCTCGATAAGCCTCAGCGATAATTACCTCGCGCTGTTTGTCAGCATCTGCACGAATTTTTTCAGAGGCAGCAGCACCTTCCGAACGCAGTTGATTTGCTAAACGCTTACGTTCCGCAATCATACGGTCAAATACAGACTTACTGATTTCTTCCGCATAATCAACACGCTTTAATCGTACATCAACCACTGCAATACCCATTTGACGCGCTTCAGCATCTGCAGTCTTACGAAGGTTATCCATTACTGCACCGCGTTCGCCAGCAATCACGTCACGTACTGTACGTTTACCAAACTCTGTACGCAATACAGCATTCACGACTTTAGAAAGCCTATCTTCTGCAGCGGCTTCGCCACCCTCTTTAATGGATACATAATATTTGACAGGATCAACAATGCGCCATTTTACAAACGAATCCACCATCATGTATTTGTTTTCGCTAGTAATAAACTTTGCCGGCTGCTCCCAATCCAACGTCAAAATACGGTTATCAAAGTATTTAAGGTTATCCACAAACGGTACTTTAAAATAAAGGCCAGGCTCTTTATTGACGGATACGATCTCACCTAGTCTTTGCACAATGACATACTGGGTTTGATTCACTGTGAAGGCAGAGGTCGATAACAACATCAACCCAACAACCACTAAAATTATTATATTTTTTGCCTTGTTCATTATTTTTCCTTATCTACTTTCTCTATCTCGGCTGCGAAAAGCTTCTCTCGAGCGCTCTGTAGTAGCTGCTGCTGAATCAAAGGCTGCGCCTGATTCAGTTTGCGGATTTAATGACTGTACGGATTGAGACTGAGGGGCATTAGACGCACCAGTCGCATTGATGAGTTTATCTAACGGTAAATACAACAAGCTATTACCTGCTTTTTGATCAACAATCACCTTACTTGTATTAGATAAAATCTGCTCTTGCGCATCTAAATACAAACGCTGACGTGTCACTTCTGGTGCATTGTTGTATTGCGCTAAAATCTGATCGAATCGACTAGCATTACCTCTAGCTTCACTTTCAACTTTTAACTTATAGCCAGCTGCCTCAGATAGCAGACGTGAAGCCGTACCACGTGCCTTTGGAATCACATCGTTAGCATATGCCTGACCTTCGTTAATTTGACGTTGGTTATCTTGGTTTGCACGGTTAACGTCTTCAAAAGCTTCTTGCACTTGCTCTGGTGGTTGAGCACTTTGTAACGATACACTGATAATTTTTACACCAGTTTTATAGCTATCAAGGATAAGTTGCATACGCTCAGAAGTATCAGCCAAGCCTTTTTGCAATAGATCATCTAATTTATTTTTACCGACCACTTCGCGAATCGCAGACTCTGCTGCAGACATAACAGCTGTATCTGTTGAGCGATTATTAAACAGATAATACTTGGCATTGTTCAAGTTATATTGCACTGCGAATTGCAGATCAATAATGTTTTCATCTTCCGTCAGCATTAAAGCCTCTTTAGGCAATTTGGTCTTTCCACCACCAGAGCCTTCTGCACTACTTCTGTAGCCAACTTCAAGCCTACGCACTTGCCCCATATTGACGACTTCTACAGTCTCAATTGGATAAGGTAAGTGCCAACGAGGGCCAGGCTCTGTTGTTTCATCTAACGCTTTACCAAAACGGGTGACTACACCAGTAGAACCTTGGTCCACAATATAGAATCCAGAACCAAGCCAAATAAGCAAAACGAGCCCCATAATCGGTACGATTGGCAAATTAATGTCCCCTGATGACGGACGTTTTGGCTGAGAGTTTGATTGATTACCACCGTTTTTTCCAAACATCGCATTAATTTTGCGGCTTAAATCACGCATCACTTCATCAAGGTCAGGTGGCCCTTCATTATTTTGCTGTCTCCAGCCAGGGAATTTAATCATTCATCACTCCAACACTAAAAATTGAATTACTTTAAATTTTGGTTTAAGCCTAAATTTTAATTTAAGCAATACTATTAAAAACCAAGCACATCAAATATATTGCACAACTTACTTAACACTTAAGCAAAGGCACTTTCTTCAGTACTTTGCTTTTGTAAATACTGGTAATGCTCAGCCATCGCCAATCTCAGAAACTCAAGCCCTTCGCCCGTTTTTGCCGAAACGTGAAGGCTCGTAATTCTACCATATTCATCACGGTCCACAGCAGGCTCTAGACCTACACGGTCGATTTGGTTATATACCAGAATCTGTGGCACATCAGAGGCCCCAATTTCATTTAACACCTTATTTACTTGCGTAATCTGCTCATCACGATTGGTACTAGCAGTATCTACGATATGTAATAGCAAATCAGCCTGCACAGCCTCTTCCAAGGTTGCGCCGAAGGCTTCAACTAATGCATGTGGCAAATGTTTAATGAATCCAACCGTGTCCGAAAGCACCACTGAACCACAATCAGGAATATAAAGCTTATGTGTTGTTGTATCTAGCGTCGCAAAAAGCTGATCTGCAGCATAAATATTAGCCTTAGTGAGCCGATTAAAAATGGTAGATTTTCCTGCATTGGTGTAGCCTACCAAAGAGACAGTCATCACATTGGAGCGCTTACGTGCCCTACGTTGCATACCTCGTTGCGCTTTTAACTTTAGCAACTTTTCACGTAATTGTTTAACGCGCACGCGTAACATGCGACGATCTAGCTCAAGTTGAGTTTCGCCAGGACCGCCACGAACGCCAATACCACCCTTTTGTCGCTCCAAGTGAGTCCAACCACGCACCAACCTTGTTGATAGATGCTCAAGCTGAGCAAGCTCAACCTGCAGCTTACCCTCATGCGTCTGGGCTCTTTGACTAAATATATCTAAAATTAACCCAGTTCTATCCACAACACGCGCTTGCAACAAGCGCTCTAGATTACGTTGTTGTGACGGTGTGAGATCATGATTAAAGACGGCAATATTAGACTCAGTCACTCGCATCATTTGCGCCAACTCATCAGCTTTACCACTGCCAATGAATAATTTAGCGTCAGGAGTAGAGCGTTTACCCTCCACTTTCCCTAGCACAGCAAGCCCTGCACTTAAGCTCAACTGACGAAGCTCTTCTAAACTTTCTTCGTAGTCGTTTTCGCCAAAATTAACACTTACTAATATGGCGGCCTCGCCACCGCTTGGCCTTTCAAATAAATCTTTCAACGCTTAATCATCACCTTCAGACAAACTAATATTGACTGCACGCGCAGGTACAATCGTTGAAATTGCATGTTTATATACCATTTGCGTCACAGTGTTTTTAAGCAGAATAACGTATTGATCAAACGAATCCACTTGACCTTGCAACTTGATACCATTCACGAGATAAATAGATACTGCCACATGTTCTTTACGTAGCGCATTGAGAAATGGGTCTTGTAACATTTGCCCTTTTTGATTCATGATGTCTCCTATTGTTTGGAGTTAAATAAAATTAACCACTAACGGCTATTTAGGCCATATACAAATATCTTACTCTCGTTAAGATATAGAACAACCAAATTCGTTCTTTAATTTAATTAAATTTAAAATTTAGCGTCATCAATTCGCATCATTACCTCATCTCTACCAAGTAAAACCATGACCTGATCAATACTTGGAGACTGTGCAATACCCGTTAACATGACACGTAACGGCATTGCCACTTTCGGAAACTTCAATTGAAACTCAGTGACCACATCATTTAACACATGGTGAATAGCCTCTGCCTGCCACTCTACCTTAGAGAGCGCCTCCGTTAGCGTTTGCATAGCTGGTTTAATTTCTGCCGTTAAATGTTTCTCAGCAGCTGCTTGATCAACCAATGGTTTCTGATAAAAATAAGCGATACTATTAGCTAACTCGTTCAAGGTATGTACACGTTCCTTGTATAGGTCAATCACCGCTGCTAAGTTAGGTGTTGCCGTGACCTGTACACCTAATTTAGTAAGGCGCTTAGTCACATCGTTCACTAGGTAATCAGAACTAGCCTGTTTAATATAGTGTGCATTGAGCCATCTAAGTTTTTCGGTATTAAATTGTGCAGCAGACGGTGTGATGTGGTCTAAATCAAACCATTCACAAAACTGTTGCATACTAAAAATCTCTTCATCACCATGACTCCAGCCTAGGCGCGCTAAATAATTAAGCACAGCTTCAGGCAAATATCCTTCATCATCGTACTGCATTACACTCACAGCCCCATGACGTTTGGACAGCTTCTGACCGTCATCACCCAAAATCATTGACAAATGCGCATATTGAGGAATGGTTGCACCAAGGGCTTTTAGCATATTGATTTGGCGTGGCGTATTATTCACATGATCGTCACCTCGAATCACTTGTGTAATCCCCATCTCCCAATCATCAACCACAACACAAAAGTTATAGGTGGGTGTTCCATCAGCGCGTGCAATGATTAAATCATCTAGCTCTTGGTTTGCGATACTAATTTCACCTTTCACCAAATCATTCCACACCACATGACCGTCTTTTGGGTTCTTAAAGCGAATGACAGCAGGAATATCTTGCGGTGGTGTTGGCAGCACCTTACCCGCTTCTGGACGCCAACGTCCATCATAGCGCGGCTTAACACCTTGTTGCATTTGCATCTCACGTAACGCTTCTAGCTCTTCTTTACTGCAATAACAATAGTAAGCACTGCCTTCATCCAGCATTTTTTGAATCACTTCTTTATAGCGATCCATACGCTGCATTTGATAAAAAGGGCCTTCGTTATAACCTAAACCAAGCCAGCCCATGCCATCAAGAATTGCTTGCACAGCATCGGGTGTACTACGCGCAACATCGGTATCTTCGATGCGCAGAATAAAGTCACCCTTGTGCTTCTTAGCAAAAGCCCATGAGAATAAAGCGGTACGGGCACCGCCGATGTGAAGAAAACCTGTTGGACTAGGGGCAAAACGTGTGCGAACTGTCATATCTGTTGATTTTTAATATCTATATTATTTAGAACAATATTTTATCATGGTCAGATGGAGTCTAAAAAATTAAAAATAGATTAATAGTCCAAACAAGCTAGGCATGAATTGGTAAAGCCATGCTCAAAACATTATAGAGCTACTTACCTTACAGCAAATAAACTGGCACATTATTTGCTGTAAGTAATATACCTAGTGAAAGAACGTAGTTAAAAATGGCATTTCTCCAAAATTTATTCAAGAACACATCAACACAGAAGATGAAAACATCTATGGATTGGATGAGTCAAATCAAAGGCATGGACGACCTCTCTGCTATTGAGTTCGCGACTGCAAAATTAGGGGATGAATTCAAAACAAACGCTTTTAACAATCCAGCCAACTTGGAGGCACTCTTTACAATCGACGAAAATACACACATTATTGTCGAAAGAATCACAACACACTTTATTCATATCGAACATATCAGCGTTGAGCTGGAAGAGCGCGTCTCTAATGCCGTGTTCTTTTACCATCGTCAGTTATTCTTAATTTACTTTTCACTCATTGATCACTTTTATGATCAATACCAAAAGCATATTCATGTTTTATTAGCGCGGGCGATTCGAAATGCAACGCAAATGGTTAAGTGGCGTTATTACAATTATCAAAGTGCACCAGCAAATGTGTGGCTACAGATATCTCAGCTATATTTATTGGCAGAAAACATATCACTTTTAAACGCTAAAATTCAACCTTATGCAGACCTTGAGCCGATTTCGATATCTAATGCTTATATACAAGTTTGCATGCTGGGTTCATTAGAGGGCTTAAGCTTAAAATGTGAACAGATAGAATTAGTGTGCAAAATGCTGTCCATTTGGACATCAAAAACTACGGTAGATAAAGTATTTGATCAACAACAACATCTTTTCTATGTTGACACCACCAGTAACAAACCTGCAAAGCGCATCCGCACTTTCAAGCCCGCAAGCACATATCGTTATTGGGATTTTGACAGTGTCATTTCAAAAATAGAACTTTGCATGTCCCTGATTGAATTTAACATCTCGCCCAAGCAACCTTTTATGAAAGAGTTAGTTTCTCATAAAGACGCATTTACAACATTTGAAATACTCAATACTGAGTGGTCACGCGTTGATTATAACCGCCAACGCAGATCAGAAGACCGCAATCGAGCTGCATCTAGCGCAACAACAACATTCGGTTTTAAAGAGGTTTGTGAGCAGCTCAAACAGGTTGAGAATATTAAGATGCAACGTGGTGAACGTGGTTACTTAGGCGAAAAGTCATTTGAAGAAAGATTAGCATCTCACAACATCAATCGTAATGAACCCAATATTATCTACATGGATTTAAGCACCGATCACTCAAGCATCATCGATCAATCCAATAGTGGATTAGGTTTACACGTCAGCAGACACCCCCACGAGGTGAGCTTGGGTATGTTAATCGGCATTTCAACGAAAGAACTCAGAAACAGAACCAGGTTAGGTATTATTAAGAACATCAGACCTATCGCACATGGAGAGTTGCACTTAGGTGTAGAGCTATTAAGCAATATTGGGTTTTACTCTCAAGCAGAAAATATGGGATTAAAAACACCGAAGGTTGCTATGTCAATTGGTGAACCTACTGTTCAAGACAACTACTTTGCTAACACAGTATTTGCTGACACAAGTAGCTTTCTAGATAGTAGCTTTGGCACTGACCCGAGTAACTTCACTTGTATTTTCTTGCCTAAGGAACAATCATTGTCTAAACAAGAGACACTGATTATTCCAAAGCTCCAATACAACAAGAATGATATTTTCAAAGTACAAATATTGGGTGAAGAGATACTTGTAAGATTCACTAAATCTTTCGAACGTCATGGTAACTGGGTACGCGTTACCTTTACTACAGACATAAGCAAATAATCAAAAGCACCGCTTCACTCATTACTTAACTTCGGCAGCTTGCCATCCGCCACCTAATACCTTAAACAAATCAACTGACGCACTCAATCTTGCCTGACGAGCTTGAACAAAAGCCAAACTAGCCTCATTGTAAGTGCGCTGCGCGTCCAATACTTCAATATAAGCTGAGTAGCCAGACTGGTATCTATTTTCAGACAAAGCCAACATTTTCTTGGCAGAATCTTGGCTAGTTAACAGAGACTGTTCGCGCTGTGTTTGTTGGCGCAAGTTGATTAATGCATCATTCACTTCTGTAAAAGCAGTTTGAATCGTACGCTCATAAGTTGCCAGTGTTTTTTTCTGTTTAGCAGCCTCTTGGTCGACTCTAGCATTCAGCCTTCCTCCATTAAAAATAGGCAAGTTCAAACTAAGCCCACCCGTCCAAATGCGCGCTGCTGATTTCAACACATCCTGCAACTCAAGACTTTCTCCACCCCAAGATGCAGTGAGCGAAATACTTGGATACAAAGCCGCTTTCGCCACAGCAATATTGGCGTTAGCTGCCACCATTTGTGCTTCAGCCTGGCGTACATCAGGACGTGATTCTAACAAACTAGAAGGTAAGCCGATTGGTGGTACTGGTGGTATCGGCAAAGCCATCATATCTGCTTGAGCCTGCTCTAATCCACGAACAGCTAAACCCATATCACCAGTTAATAACGCTAGCTGATTTAAACTTAATGATTGCAACCGTTTTAAATCGGAAATCTGTGCACGTAAATTGGCACTAGCCACTTCAGCTTGATAAACATCTAAAGCTGAAACGATTCCACCTTCTAAACGACGTTTTGTGAGCGCTAGACTTTCGTCTCGACTGACTAAATTTTGCTCTGCAATCTGAATTTGCTTTTCCAAACTTCGCAACGACAGATACTGATTCGCTACCAAGCCCGTTAGTGACAGCTCAACAGTGTCTTTTGCATAACGGCTTGATAAAGCTGATGCTCTAGCTGACTCTTTAGTTCGGCTCAACTTACCCCAAAAATCCAGCTCAAAATTAGTACCAAACTTAAAGTTATAGCTCTCTCGAGGATTATCACCAAACACTGGAAATGCACCAGCCTCTGTCACGCGTGAGCGTGTTCCACCAGCGTCTAAAGCAACGGTAGGATACAACAAAGTGCCTGCTTCTTTCATCACAGCATCTGCCTGCTCAATATTGGCGACTGCAACTTTAATATCAGTGTTGTGTTTCAAAGCACTGGCTATTAATGTGTTCAGTGTTTCATCTTGATACAGTGTCCACCAGTCCTTAGCAATTTGATTCTTTGCCGCGTCTTGGCTTATCTCAACATACCGATCTGGCGTATCAACCTTTGGCCTTAAGTAATCTGGCCATACTAGAGATTGGCACCCAGACAGCACCAAGCTACCAACCAAATAAAAAGCTGGTTTAATTAAAAAATTATTTTTTTTCTGTTTCATACAGCACCTTTATTATCGGTATCTACTGAAGTCACAACTACTGGCTCGTCGTCAGGTACTTCATGGTGTTTTCTATGCACGTTTTTATTACTTAACCATGTAAAGAACAATGGAATAAAAATAGTCGCTACAAAGGTCGCTAGCAACATACCGCCAAACACACCTGTACCCATTGATTGTCGAGCCGCAGCACCAGCACCAGTTGCAATCACCAACGGCACGATACCTAACACAAACGCCATTGAAGTCATCACAATCGGTCTAAAACGTAACCTGGCAGCTTCAAGTGCAGCCTCTGCAATCGGCATACCCTCTTCCATTTTCTGGCTTGCAAACTCCACAATCAGAATCGCGTTTTTAGCCGCCAACCCAACCAATGTAATTAAGCCAATCTGGAAGTAAATGTCATTTGGCATACCTCTCAACAACACAGACAACAAAGCACCAGCTAAGGCAAATGGCACTGCCATGATCACAGCAAGTGGTAAGGCCCAAGTTTCAAATTGTGCCGCCAATATCAAGAACACCATAATGATGGCAAAACCAAACGCAAACACTGCGGCTGACCCTGTTCTTTTTTCTTGGTACGCTTGTCCTGTCCAAGCAATTTGATAGCCATCCGGCAGGTTTGCTTCAGCAATCTTTTCAACCATTTCAATGGCATCACCCGAGCTCACGCCTGACGCGCCTTTACCTAGCACCTTAGCTGATAGCAAACCGTTGTAGCGCTCTAACTGCTCGGCACCAACAATGTAGTTCACTTTACTTAGTGCAGATAACGGCACCATCAAGCCTTTATCAGAACGTACATAAACCTTACCTAAGTCCTCTGCTTTCATACGGTAGTCTGCTTCAGCTTGCAATTGCACACGGTAAGTACGGCCAGACTTATTAAAGTCATTGACATACAAAGACCCCATCGTACTTTGCAAAGTATCATAGATACTTGATACAGGCACACCCTGAGAAATAGCTTTAGCCTCATCCACTTCTAAAAATAGCTGTGGTACGGTTGGTCTAAAGAATGTATTAATTTCAGTCAACCTTGGCTCTTTTTTAAGCGCCTCAATCAAGTTATTCACCACAGCAGCCAAACGTGCGGGATCAGAGTCACCACGTGTCTGCACATACAACTCAAAACCACCGGAACTACCTAAACCACGAATCGCTGGCGGATTAAATGCAATCGCCATCCCATCTGGTTGTTGCATACCAATGCCAAACAATTTTTGCACAATGTCATCAGCGGTCGTCTCACGTTCAGACCAATCTTTTAAACGTACAAACATAGTGGCCGCACTGGTTTTGTTACCGCCACCGATCAAATCGAAACCATTCACAGCAAACTCATGTGCAACCGCAGGATCTTGAGCAATCGCGGCCCTTACATTTTCAGTCGTTTTACTTGTACGTCCTAAGGTAGCACCATCCGGCATAATGACAGCAGATATCACATACCCCTGATCTTCGGGTGGTACAAAACTTCCTGGAATCACTTTTAACAGTACAGCCACTAACGCAATAATCGCAGCGAACACAACAGTGCCGATTATTTTATGATGTAAGGTTAAATTGACTGTTGATGTATATACATGTGTAAAACGTAAAAAAGTACGGTTAAACGCTTTAAAGAACGCCGACTCTCCGTGTGTTTTCTTTAATAGAACTGCACACAATGCAGGTGTTAACGTCAATGCAACAACGCCCGAAATCACAACAGCTACAGCAACTGTCACTGCAAACTGCCTGTACATTTCACCTGCAATACCACCCAAGAAAGCAACAGGGATAAATACCGCACACAGCACGAGCACAATCGCGACAACAGCCGCTGACACTTGCTCCATTGATTTCACAGCAGCTTTGATTGGCGACAGCTTTTCTTCTTCCATTAGCCGCTCTACGTTTTCCAACACTACAATCGCATCATCGACCACAATACCAATAGATAACACCATCGCAAACAATGTTAGCGTGTTAATTGAGAAACCAAACAACCATAAACCAGCAAATGTACCAATTAACGAAATAGGCACTGCGATGATAGGAATTAATGTCGCGCGCCAGCTTTGTAAGAACAAGAACACAACCAGCACAACGAGCACCATCGCTTCACCCAATGTTTTTAGCACTTCTAAAATAGATGCTTTTACAAAGTCACTGGTGTCATAAGGTACTTCCCAATCAATACCTTCTGGGAAACGTTCTTTCAATTCCTTCATTTGTGCTTTAACTGCTTCTGCCGTATCTAATGCGTTCGCACCAGATTGCAAGAAAATAGGGATACCTACACCAGGTGTACCATCCAAAGTTGTGCGAACGTTATAGCTCTGCGAACCAAGCTCGATACGTGCGACGTCTTTTAAATGAAGCACACCACGCTGTCCATCAGCACGAATAATGATATTACCGAATTCAGCAGGGTCAATTAAGCGACCTTTTGCTGTCACGGTATACACTAATTGCTGATTAGATGGTGATGGATCCTGACCAATTTTACCGGCAGCATATTGCGCATTTTGTGTTCGAATCGCGTTAGCAATATCAGTGGTAGTTACCCCTAATTGCGCCATACGATCAGGACGTAACCAGATACGCATTGAGTAATCTTGCGCACCAAAGATTGTAGCGTCGCCAACACCTTTTATACGCTTAATTTCATCAAGCACATTCAATGTAGCGTAGTTACTTAAAAATAAAGTGTCATACTTTTTCTGCTTATCTGTGAGCATCACAACCAGCAAGATATCGTTAGACCTTTTCTGGACAACTAAACCAGTCCGCCTCACTTCATCAGGTAAACGAGGTAAAGCAATGTTCACCCGATTACTGACGTTAAAAGTAGCCTGATTAACATCAGTGCCAACTTCAAACGTAGCAGTAATGGTCAAAGTGCCACTAGAGTCAGCACTAGAATTGAAATATAACAAGCCCTCAACACCACTTAATTGCTCTTCAATTGGGGCAGCCACTGTTTTAGATAGTGTTTCAGCACTTGCACCAGGATAGGTTGCTGTAATTAATACCGTTGGCGGTGCAATTTGCGGATACTGTGCAATCGGTAACTTCAGTGCCGCAGCTAAACCTGCGAGCACAATGATGATAGACAATACGCTCGCAAAAATAGGCCGCGTAATAAAAAATTTACTCATATAGATTCTCGATTAAGCCTGTTGTTATAGCTATTAGTAATACACTTATTTAGAACCAGCTGATTCATTGGTTTTTAGTGCAGGGCTTGTACTAGGATCGCTTAGCGGATGCGGAGATACTGGTGCACCAGGACGCAATTTAATAATATTATCGACGATTACTTTGTCACCAGTTTCTAGGCCACTTAAGATTACCCAATCCTTACCAACCCAATTACCAGCAACAATTGGTTTAATCGTCACGATATTTTTATCATTGGCCACATAAACAAACTTACCCTGATCACTACTTAACACGGCTGTTTGTGGCACAACAAATACGCCATCTTTCTTCCCTGTAATGACTCTAATCCGAGCAAACTGACCTGGAAGCAAGCGTTTATCCTCATTATCAAAAGTCGCTCGCAATAACTGTGTGCCCAATTGGGGGTCAATGCCACTAGCAGCAAAGTTCAACTGACCTGATTTTGAATACTCTTCACCACTAGGTAAAATCAGTCGTACGTCCTTAACACCTTTTTGCGTCAACGGACCACCTAACTGCGCTAACTCAGCATCTGACAAACTAAATCTCACCCAAATTGGACTAAGCTGACTCACCGTACTTAACAGACTTGTGTTAGCACTGACTAAAGCACCTTCAGACAACTCAAATCGCCCAGCCACTCCAGATAAAGGCGAAGTAACTGTCGTGTAGGATAAATTCAACTCCGCCTCACGCACAGCAGACTCATACTGAGCCAAACTTGCCAGTGCTAATGCATTATCTGAACGGGCGTTATCTGCTTCACGCTGACTCACTGATTGAGTGGCAACAAGTGCTTGCAAACGCTGAGCTTCACGCTGCGCTTGATCTAATCTTGCTTTTTGTTGTGCTAATTGTGCTTTGGCATTTGATAACGCAATTTGATATGGAACAGGATCAATTAAAAACATTGCCTGACCAGCTTTGATTGGTGCGCCCTCTTCAAATAGCTTTTTAAGCAAAATACCACCAACACGTGGTCTAATTTCCACCTCTTTAGCACCCTCTGTTTGCGCAACAGCTTCAGCGCTCATTGGTACACTAGTTGGCTCTACAGTGACCACACTGACCGGCATAGGCGGCATACCCTGTGCCTGCGCAGCGTTTTCCTGCTTACCACAAGCAGCAAGCACAGACATCGCGAGAACACCAATGAGCGCTAACATCATCCCAGATGTAACCATGGTTCGTTTAACATGAGCGCCCTGTCCATTTATAGACTGTATGCGAATATGCTGTTGATTGTGATTTGCAGTCTTAGTTACCATTGAAAACTCCACGTTTATTTTTATAACTTATTAATTATTCTATGTTTTTATTAAAACAATAGCTATCTGCACTTGCTTACATACAGATTTGTATGTATATTATATACAAACAGGAATGTATGTAAATGCCTAAATGTTAAAATATTCAATAATCTAGTTTTAACCAGTGGAATTAATATGGTCAGAAAAACCAAAGAAGATGCAGAACTCACTCGCCAAAAAATTGTAAATGCAGCACGTGCTGTATTTCTTCAACGAGGCGTTAGCAAATCCACATTGGAACATATTGCATCGCAAGCTAATGTGACGCGCGGCGCCGTGTACTGGCACTTTAATAATAAAGCAGAAATTTTTCATGCAATTCGCGAGCAAGTCTTTCTACCGCTGATTGACCGTATGGATGACACATTAGCGATCACAAGTGATAACTCACAAAACCCCCTTGATCAAATTGAAGCAAGCCTATGCCATACAATACATGAGCTTAATGACAATATTGAGATGCGTGAAATCTACGAAATCATGATGATCAAATGCGAATACGTAGATGAGTTTGCGTTGGTACTTCATCAAATATTAAACAACTGCTCGAGCTTAATTCAAAAAATTGAAATTGCTTACGAGCGTGCACAATCACAAAATCTACTAGCCAGCAAACTGACACCCCGCGCACTTGCACTTGATACTCACCTGTTCTTTGGCGGATTGTTACATATGTGGATTAAAGATGCCGATGGCACAAAATTTAGATACCAAGCGATTGAACTCATTAAATCGCATATCAATTTACGTAGGAAATAGAGTCTAAGAAATATATAGAAAATTTTACAAAAATTCTTCTTACAGAAAATTCTTGTGGTTCAGTAATTGTAGAGATACCATACGCAAATATTAAGCGTTGGAGGCATTGTGGCTATTTATACTGGTGAAATTTACGGTAAACAAACCGCAAGCAAGTTTGTGATGTACAACGTGCTAAAAGTGAGCAAGCAGCTTGTTACCTTACAAAATATAGACAACCCACTAAGCCTTTTTGAAACAACAGAACAAAAATTAAGCGCTTCAGGTTACATCCGTGTTAGCCAAACACCATTTATCGACTTAGTATCCACAACACCAAAACGTCGCAAAGCAGCAAAAAAACCTACTCGCTGCCCACTTACTTTTGATTTTTTAGAAGATCGTGCGGATAGTGAGCGTCCTGCACCTATTATGCAGGACTTATTTGGCTAGCATTTTAGCTACGTGGAGGTCCGCCTCTTAGATCATGACCATCTGCACTGTAAATTTCCACTTCCACAAAGTCACCCGGCGTTAAACCTTCAGCATCTTCTAAATAGACAACACCATCAATCTCTGGTGCATCTGCTTTAGTACGGCCGATAGCTTCGATATTACCTTCAACATCGGTCACGATCTCATCTACAAGCACAGTTTGAATACTGCCAATTTTTGCGTGTACTTTAGCTGCACTAATTCGTTCCTGCACTTCCATAAAACGGCTTAGGCGTTCTTGTTTGATCTCTTCTGGCACTTGGTCTGGCAAGGCATTCGCTACCGCACCGTCCACAGCGGAATAAGCGAAACAGCCTACTCTATCCAACTGCGCCTCCTCCATAAAGTCTAGCAACTGCTTGAAGTCATCTTCTGTTTCACCAGGGAATCCGGCAATAAAAGTGCTTCTAATCGTAATATCAGGACAGATTTCACGCCACGCTTTAATGCGTGCTAAGTTATTTTCACTGCTAGCCGGACGTTTCATCGCTTTTAATATACGTGGGCTAGCGTGCTGGAATGGCACATCAAGATAAGGCAAAATCAGGCCATCTGCCATTAATGGAATCACTTCATCAACATGTGGATATGGGTAAACATAATGAAGGCGTACCCAAACACCAAGCTCACTCAATGCTTGTGTCAGTTCTGTCATACGTGTTTTCACTGGACGTCCATTCCAGAAACCTGGACGATATTTAACATCAACACCATACGCTGAAGTATCTTGTGAAATCACTAAAATTTCACTCACGCCAGCATTGACTAGATTCTCAGCTTCGTTAAGTACTTCACCAATCGGGCGACTGACCAAGTCACCACGCATGCTAGGAATAATACAGAAACTACAACGGTGGTTACAGCCTTCAGAAATTTTAAGATAAGCATAATGCTGAGGGGTAAGTCTTACACCTTGTGGTGGCACTAGGTCAATAAATGGCTCATGGGGCTTTGGCAGATTGGCATGTACGGCAGTCATCACTTCTTCTAGCGCATGCGGACCTGTTACCGCTAGAACACTAGGGTGAGCAGCTTCAACAACTCCCTTTTTGGCACCTAAACAACCAGTCACAATGACTTTACCATTTTTGTTAATGGCTTCACCGATAGCATCTAATGACTCTTCAACAGCACTATCTATAAAACCACAGGTATTGACCACCACCAAATCGGCTTCATCATAACTACCAGAAATTTCGTAGCCTTCTGCGCGCAATTGGGTGAGAATACGCTCTGCGTCTGAACCAGCTTTAGGGCAACCTAACGATACAAAGCCTACTTTAGGCGTGGAATTTTTGCGTGTAGTACTCATTGTCATAAAAACCTATAAATCTTAAAAATTAATTCAAATGTATATTATTGCGATTGCTTGGATGTATGTTGTAATTTTAATGGCCGCCACTGAAAAATCAGTCACAGCAGGATTGCTTACATTTATATTTTATGGCCTGTTACCCTGTGCGCTGCTACTGTGGTTGCTTGGTGTAAAACATCGCCGCCACCACCAGAACAAGCAATCAATGGATGAAATGACCCACCAACAGGATGGTACCGACCCCCAACGCGATGAGTAATACCTGACTCAATGTCGCTTTTAGTTCGGTACGTTTATGTAAGCTAGGAATTAAATCAGCCACCGCCACATATAACATGCTTGCAGCTGCTAACCCTAAAATGTAGGGAATCCAACTCATCACATATTGCAGTGCAAAATAAGCAATTAGGCCGCCAACCAAAGTTGCCAAGCTAGATACTAAATTAAAAATCAGCGCCTGTTTTTTACTATAACCTGAGTGTAATAATATTAAAAAGTCACCCACCTCTTGTGGAATCTCATGTGAAATAATCGCAAGAGCGGTGACCACGCCTAATTTAACATCCACTAAAAATGCTGCTGCAATTAGCACACCATCCACAAAGTTATGAAAAGTATCGCCAATCATAATCATCATGCCACTACGACCGCTGTCATGTTGATGGTGTGCATGCGTGTGCACTTGCATTAATGATGGTGCTTTTGCTCTAGATGCCGCCTTGTACTTAGTGCTACCTGCATCAGGTTGAGGGTGCGTTAATGGACAGTTTTCTTCGCTATGAATGGCATGCACTTCACAATGATCACCATGGCAATGTCGCCAAATCACCAATTTCTCTAGCACAAAGAACAGTAGCAACCCAAATAATAGCGTTGCAGAGATACTTTCTATACTACTCGCTTCACTAAAAGCATGTGGAAGAATTTCTAAAAAGACCGCACCCAACATTGCACCAATTGCATAGCTAACGAGCATAGGAATCCAAGCAGTACGTAAGCTTAATGCAAACAATGCCGCTAAAGATACGCTCAACACCCCACCGATAAAGCTAGAAATGATGATCCATGCAAGAATGGGTAACTCTGGAATTGTCATGCAACACTTTTTTATATATGAAAGAGCGCTATTATAACCGAGCCGCCGTCATATCAGTGTTTGATTCAAACCAAATCATGCTTGCCATACGTCCTGTCACGTTATCGCGTCTAAAAGAGAAAAAGCGAGCCTCATCTGTGTAAGTACAAAAGTCTTCATTTACACTGGCACCATATACTTGCGTCACGCCAATGTTATTAAGTCGCTGCTGTGCAATTAGATATAGATTACAAAGCCATTTACCTTTTGAATCTTGATTGTTGATCGATTTAAACGCCAACGCTGCTTGGCTATCTTTTTCAATAAATTGTTCACGAACATCACTACCTACTTCAAATGCATCTGGACCAATAGCAGGGCCTAACCATACCAATACATCACTGGGCGATACATGCATTTTATTAACGGCAGCCTCTATCACACCATCACATAAGCCTCTCCAGCCAGCATGCACGGCAGCAACCACTGTACCTTTTTTATCACAAAGTAGCACTGGCAAACAGTCCGCCGTCATCGTGACACACACAACATTTGGCTTTGTCGTCAATGATGCATCCGCATTTTGCAGGCAAGTGCTAGTAGCAGCATCAATCACATCCACACCATGCACCTGATTTACCCAAACTGGCTCACTTGGCAAATATGGGCTCAATAATTGACGATTTTTTGCAACCGCCATGGGATCGTCCTGTACATGAGCACCCAAATTCAGATTCGAATACGGTCCAACACTTACACCACCAAGACGTGTTGTTTGTAACGCCTTCACGTTAGTCGGTGCAGGCCAATTTGGGGTAATGAATGTAATAGGTGCAAGATTTGTCATGGTTAATCCAGAGACTAGAATTAAACGTGATAAAAGTTAAGCGTCATCTTCTAAATCAAGATCAGCATCATCTTCCTCGTCGCCGTCGTCAAACAGGTCTTCATCATCATATTCATAGTCCTCATCAGAAAGATAAGGCTCCATGCTTAATTCAAAATCTTCCTCATCATCACGAACATCTTCATGACGCATGGCTTCTAACAATACTTTCATATCATCAGCCAACTCGATTTGCCACTCCATAAATTCATTAGTAGCGGGATGAACCAAGCCCAGCTTGATTGCGTGCAAAGCCTGACGGTTAAACTGACTCACTGCGTCACGCAACGTTTGCGTCATCGCGCGAATCGGCACAATGCCACGGAAACCATAAACAGGATCACCAACCAAGGGTGCTTTTAGATGCTGCATATGCACGCGAATCTGGTGAGTGCGGCCAGTTTCCAAGTTACAACGTAGATAAGTTTGCACAGAAAAACGCTCTAATATTTCATAGCGTGTTACTGCAGGCTTACCCATTCTGTTAATGGCCATTTTTGTACGAGAGCGTGGATCACGACCAAGCGGCTGATCAACTACACCATTACGCCATAATTGCCCCCAAACAATGGCACGATACTCACGTTTAACTGTGCGCGCTTGTAATTGGCGTACCAAATTAGTTTGTGCACTTAATGTTTTAGCCACAACTAACAAACCACTCGTCTCTTTATCTAAACGATGCACAATACCTGCACGCGGCACATCGTGTAATTGCGGTGCATGGAACAGTAAAGCATTTAGCAATGTACCTTCCCAATTACCAGCGGCTGGATGTACAACCATGCCAGCAGGTTTATTCACAACTAATATGTGCTCATCTTCATAAACAATATCAAGTGGGATATCCTGCGCAGTAAATGCATAGGTCTCGGGTTTAACCTGCACATCAACCAACACCTTCTCGCCTCCCCACACCTTAGTTTTTGAAGTACTAGGTTGACCATCTACCGTGACCAATCCAGATTTTATCCAAGCCTGTAGCCTTGAGCGTGAATGTTCAGGCAGAAGACGTTGTAAAGCGACATCTAGGCGCAAGCCGCCCAAATCTGATGAAATGGTCAGTGGAATTAGGTTATTAAGAGATTGTTGAGTAGCGTCTGTCATCGGTTATAATTGTGAGAAATTCTTAAAGGTGGTTTTGCATGAAGTATATCTCAATTTTGGCTTTTACCTTCCTACTCAGTGGTTGTGCAATCTTTGGCGCACCTACTGAGCTTGATGACACAAAAGGCTGGACCGCTGAACGCATCTATCAAGAAGGTGCGACAAAAATGCAAGAAAAAGACTACGACAAAGCGCTTGTTTACTTTCAAAAGCTAGAGTCTCGCTATCCGCATGGCCGATTTGCTACTCAGGCCCAACTTGAAACTGCATACGCTCATTATAAAAAACAAGACCCTATTTCAGCAGTCGCAGCGGCTGACCGCTTTATTAAGCTTCATCCAAATCATCCAAACGTAGATTATGCTTATTACCTAAAAGGGCTGGCTGTATTTAACGAGCGCGGGATTATTGAAAAACTAACCAAGCAACAGGTAAGTGACCGTGACCCTCGTGCATTAAAAGACTCATTCGCTACCTTTAAAGAGTTAGTGACTCGTTATCCAAAAAGCCGTTATGTTAAAGATGCAACGCAACGTATGGTATATCTGGCGAATAGCCTAGCCGACCACGAGCTACACGTTGCGCGCTACTACATGAAGCGTCAAGCATATGTAGCAGCAGTGAATCGTACTAAGTATGTTCTAGAATATTATCCACAATCACCACATATTGAAGAAGCGCTAGTGATTATGATTAGCGCCTATGATTTAATGGGTGTAGAAGATTTGAAAAATGATACGTTGAGAATCCTCAAAACCAACTATCCAGATAGCGCGATGCTTGGCAGAGGTGTACCTGATGACGAGCGCGTATGGTGGAAATTCTGGGAAAGTTTATACTGAACTAATTAGTATTAAAACTATCCATTGTTAAATGAAGTACTTGAATAAATTACCAGGATTCATTAGAACGCCATCAGGCATAGAGTGGATATTATTCAAAAAGTTACCCCTGATTTTTAGCATTGGAACAGCAATAGCCTGCATACCAATGCTAATGATTTATGTAGGTAACGAAATTATTACTCCAGATCAACAGCGAGTTATTTATCAATTACTTGGCGTACTTTTTAGTGTTTGGTTCTTTGTTGGCGCGATTGCAATTGGCTGTATTGTCGTCATTATCATGAAAGGGCCTGCTTATGTTGCAGACCCTTACGAGCTACCTAAAGAAAATAAAAAACTAGAACAACACCCTAATTTGTAGTATCAGCCATATTTAGCGCTAAAACTGCTGTCCACACAAACGCTTTTTGTAAATTCCACACCCACGATATCCCCACCCCAATCTTAACTCCGACTCGCTACTAGACTAGCTGAATTTTCAAAAATCTCAGAATGATTGCTATTCATGAATGAATTGTGTTTAATTGCGGTATTAGTCTATTAGAGTGAGTTTTGTCGAATTTAAAATTCACTCTAAAGTAATCTAAAGTTGTTACATAAACTTTCGTTTCGGCACTAACTTTTAATTCTTTTAATTAGGGATGAACGGCTACCAAGCACATTTTCTATCTGCAACGGCGCAGTTAGCTTAGGCTTAATCTAGCTAATATCAATTTAAGTTTTAACCCGCTCCCCAACGAGGGGGAGTTCGGACTGTGTTATCAATCCACACAGTCAAATTTATTCCAACGTGGGAATAGGTCTTGTAAAGCAATATTCATAACCAGAGTGTTATGAGTTACTCCTATGGAAACTAGCGGCTTAGTTGTACAAATAATTGACTTCTATCGCTCGCTATATCAATAAATTTAGGTTGAGGATAATAACTATGAACAAAGTGAGCTCTTTTAAAATTAGCAATTTGTTAAACAATTTAAGCTATAAAAGAAAATTCACACTACTCGGTTTGATTACAATTTTGCCTTTACTGGTTTTACTGTTTATCAATATCGATCGATTAAACTCAGACAAAAGAATCACACAAACAGAACTTCAAGGTATTACTTATTTAAATCCATTGCGCAATTTTATTGAGAATGTGCAAGTTCACCGTGGCATGTCTAACTCTTACCTATCTGGTAATGTGAGTTTTGCGGAAAAAATTGATGCCAATGAAAAGAAATCTGCAGACTTGATTTTAAAGATTGACACAATCGACAGTGAACTTGGTGCTCAATTCCACACAACAGACAACTGGAATAAAATAAAAAAAGACTGGAATAAAATAAAATCTAATTGGGATCTAACAAAAACAAAGTCTTTAGAAATTTCACCAAAAGACAGCTTTGAAGAACATACTAATTTAATTAACCAACTACTTGAGTTCTCTTTACAAGTAGCTGATTCAAGTACACTCACTTTAGATCCTGAAATTGACACTTATTATTTAGTGGACATTGTTTACCTAAGAACAATCAACGTTGTAGAGAACATGGCAAAGATTCGTGGTTTAGGTGCTGGTGTTGCCTCTAGGCAATTTGCAACTAATGACGAAAAACTAAAACTCTCGATATTATCCAACCAGGTGGAAGCATCTCTTAAGAGTTATGAGCATGACATGTTGGTGCTTAAAAATTACCAAAGCACTTATGACCAAATTAAACCTGTCATGAGCACACTGCATCAATCAATTTCAGAGCTAAACTCACTAGTAAAAAAAGAAATTATTGAAACAGAAGCGATTAATTTAGACTCAAAAGTCTATTTTGATAATGCCACAAAATCAATTAACGAGGGTTACCAAGCATATGATCAATTAAGCAGTTTACTTAATAGTCTACTAGCTCAACGTCTAATGCATCAAGAAGAGCAATTGTTAATGGTGTTGATTTTAGCTGCTATAACGATAGCAGTTGTTTGCATCATGTTATTCATTATCGCTAAAAGCATCATCCAAGCAACAAGTGAAGCAAAAAATTTAATGAATAATCTAGCGCAAGGAAAGGTAGCGCAACACAAAAGTGAAAAAGCCTTTAGTCGTGATGAAATGGGTGATGTAATGCGCTCCGCTTACAGCTTGGAGCAAACCATTAAAAACCTGATTGATGCTATGCAAAATGTTAGCCAACAACATCATGCTGGTGAAATTGACGCGACGCTAAATGCACAAGAGTTTAATGGCGTCTATGCTGAAATGGCAGTAGGCATTAACAAAATGGTGGCTGACCATATTGAAATGAATAAAAAGGCGATTGCTGTTGTTAAAGCCTTTGGTGAAGGTGACTTAACTCCGCAATTAGAAAAATTTCCCGGTAAGAAAGCATTTGTTAATAACGCAGTTGAACAAGTAAGAGCGAATATTAACGCGCTCGTTGTTGATACTAATGTACTTGTCAGCGCTGCAATTCAGGGTGAGCTGTCAACACGTGCTAATGCAGGTCGGCATCAAGGGGATTTCGGTAAAATTGTTCAAGGAATCAATAACACATTAGATGCCGTTATCAACCCATTAAATATGGCAGCTCAATATGTTGATAACATTGCAAAGGGTAATATCCCTACAAAAATTACAGACACTTACAATGGTGACTTTAACGCAATTAAAAATAATCTGAACCAATGTATTGATGCTGTTAATGCAATGATTACAGATACTGCCTTACTAGCTGAAGCCGCAGAGAAAGGACAACTTTCTACTCGTGCGGATACCAATCGACACCAAGGTGACTTCCGTAAAATTGTAGAGGGAGTTAACAACACCTTAGATTCTGTCGTCAACCCTCTCAACATGGCCGCTCAATATGTTGATCGTATTTCAAAGGGGGACATTCCTACGCACATCAATGAACAATACAATGGTGATTTTAATGTTATTAAGAATAACCTTAACACTTGTATTGACGCAGTGAATCGCCTAGTGAGTGATGCTAATATGTTAGCTGATGCAGCGACAGAAGGACGTATCAGCGCTCGTGCAGATGCAAGCCAACACCAAGGTGACTTCCGTAAAGTGGTAGAAGGCGTGAATGCTACACTTGAAACAATTGTAGAACCTATCGTAGCGGTAAAAGACGCGATTGAAACGATTACCACTGCGGCCAACGAAATATCAACAGGTAATAATGATCTTTCAAGCCGTACCGAGCAGCAAGCATCTAGTCTAGAGGAAACAGCAGCAAGTATGGAGGAGCTTGCTAGCACGGTTAAACACAATGCGGAAAATGCAAAGCAAGCCAACCAACTGGCACTTAACGCTTCGGATGTTGCAATTAAAGGGGGAAAAGTCGTTTCAGATGTAGTGACTACAATGATTGCGATCAATGATAGTTCTCGTAAAATTGAAGATATCATCTCAGTGATTGACGGTATCGCCTTCCAAACTAACATTCTTGCGCTAAACGCTGCCGTTGAAGCAGCCAGAGCTGGTGAACAAGGTCGAGGATTTGCAGTAGTTGCTGGCGAGGTACGTAGCCTAGCACAACGCTCAGCAAGTGCTGCTAAAGAAATTAAAGACCTAATTACTGACTCAGTAAATAAAACAACAGAAGGCACCACACTAGTTCAAAATGCAGGTCAAACTATGGAGGAAGTGGTGGTTTCAGTTAAACATGTGGCAGACATTATCGGTGAGATTGCTGCCGCATCGGTTGAACAAGCTGCTGGAATCGATCTAGTCAATGAAGCAGTCACCAGCATGGATGAATCTACTCAACAAAATGCAGCACTAGTAGAACAAGCTGCTGCTGCTGCTGAGTCGTTAGTAGAACAAGCTAATCAATTAGCTAGTGCAATTAGCGCTTTTAAACTAGACAACACTAAAAGTAATCATCGTAACAATAACAACCTGACGCCCACTCATCATAATATTGCATTATCTGTGGTGAAAAGTCGCCCTCAAGCAAGTTCTATCAGGGCGATTTCAAGTAAGTCATCAGATACTAATGGCGACTGGGAAGAGTTCTAATCATGGTGTCTTTGACGCTAACTTACTCAACGTTGTTAGCGTCAAAGACCAATTTAAAAATGATTAAAATTATCTAACATTGAAGAAATGACATCTGACCGTTAAGTGCTAAGTAATAGATACAATCGAACTATTCGTTTATGTCATTAAGCAATCAAGCAAACACTATGACCGATTGAAAAAGATAAACCTGCGATCAATCAGTCAAACTTGGCACTAATGTTTCTTAGCGCGACGATCCTTATCCTCTACTTCTTTTTTAGCTTTTAATTCAGCGCGCTGCGCAGTCTTGCGACGACGCATACTGACAATCCCCTCACCAGACTTACGCTTATCCTCTTCCTCAGCAAACGGATTATGCCCTTGTTTATACTGTACGCGTAATGGAGTGCCTGATAATTGGAATGTTCTACGGAATGTTTTCTCTAAAAAGCGAGTATAAGCGTCTTTAACACCATCCACATGGCTACCATGAATCACCACAATAGGTGGGTTACTGCCGCCCTGATGCGCATAACGTAATTTCGGACGAATGCCTTTACTGATTGGTGGTTGATGCTGCTGCATCGCATCAATCAGAACACGGGTTAACTGAGGGGTTGCTAGCTTAGCAAAAGCTGCCTTATACGCCACGTCTACCGATGTAAATAGCTCTGGTAGACCTTTTTTGCGCAACGCAGAAATGTAATGAAACTCAGCAAAGTCTAAGAACTGCAGCTTACGGTCAATCTCGCGTTTAATCCAATCGCGCTCATCGTCTTTCAAACCATCCCATTTATTGATAGCAACGACTAAAGCACGACCAGCATCTAAAATGTAAGCGGCGACGTGTGCATCTTGTTCTGTAATGCCCTCTTGCGCATCCACCACAAGAATCACCACATTAGCCTCTTCAATTGCTTGTATGGTTTTAATGACAGAGAACTTCTCAATCGCTTCAAACACACGACCACGTTTACGTACACCCGCTGTATCAATCAGCGTGTAGTGTTTACCGTTCTTTTCTAAATCAATATGAATAGAATCACGCGTAGTACCAGGCTCATCAAATGCAATCACGCGTTCTTCGCCTAGCAACGCATTTACCAAAGTAGACTTACCTACATTAGGGCGACCAACAATCGCTACTTTAGGAATTTTATCGCCTGTATAGTCCGTAACGGGCTCATCTTCTATTACCTTAAAGTTCTCTAAGGCAAGTTCAATAATGTCACGCACACCCTCACCATGAGCAGATGAAATTGAAAGCGGATAACCTAAGCCCAGTTCGTGGAAATCTGCACTAACAACTGCTTTTTGCATCCCTTCAGTTTTATTGACTGCCAACAAGATTGGACACTTAGTTTTACGTAAACGATTAGCGATTTCCATATCTTGTGGAGAAACACCTTGGCGACCATCAACCAAAAAGATGATAGCATCCGCTTCATCAATCGCTTGTAGCGTTTGCTTCGCCATTGCTTTAAGAATACCACTGTCTGTATTGGGTTCAAATCCACCTGTATCGACAACTAAATATGGCTGACTTGCACCAATGCCGCGTCCGTAGTGACGATCACGGGTTAAACCAGGTAAGTCAGCGACAAGCGCATCACGGCTTTTTGTTAATCGATTAAATAATGTTGATTTGCCGACGTTAGGTCGGCCAACCAAAACAATGGTAGGTATCATGTGAGCCTTCTATAAAGCATTGAAGCTAATTGATAAATGCAATCATCAATTAGCTTAATTAATTTTAATTCTAATGAAATGTGATTACATTAAGGTAATCATTTTACTTAATTTGAATCGCGTACAATCCGCCATCACGCGATTGAGCTAGCAAGGTGTCGCTATTAATAGTGACCATCTGCGGCATAATCGGGGTGTCATCTATTTTAATTCTGGCAGAAAATGCGCCATCTTCTCGCTTGAGAAAATGAACATAACCTTCTACATCGCCAACTGCAACGCGATCACCCATAGGCAAAGGTCCTGTCAACTGTCTGTTCTTAAGTGCAGCTTGGCGCCAGAAAGTTTTACCAGTCGTATAATCAAGCGCATAAATCGAACCGATAGCATGAGACACATAAATACGCGCATCTTCATGACTCAAGCCTGCAAGGCTAGATATATCTCGGTTCCATACCACCCGACCTGTTGCACGATCAACTGCAGCAATACGTCCTTGATAAGCAACAGCATACACTAGCGGGCCGTCAACCATAGGTAAGCTGGTAATGTCTGCAATACGTTCTATCTCAGTGACACCTTTAGGCTGTGCCACAGATGCCTCCCATAGAAGCTTGCCGTTATCGGCTCTAATGGCTGCTAATTTCCCACCGGCAAACCCTGCGTACACCGCGCCACCATCAACAACAATACCTGCACTGCTACGCAAGGTCAGTGCTGGACTTGTGCGGTCATAAACCCACTTTCTACTTCCATCATCTGCGTTAATACCATAAATACGACTATCACCTGTGCGTACAATCACCAAACCATCATAATACCTAGGTGCGCTTAACACCTCACTGCTAAGCCTAGATACCCACTGCAATTTACCAGCAATATCATAAGCATAGATCGCACCTTTTTGCGTACCGACCATTACTAAACTACCGCCTACACCTACACCACCTGTTAGTTTTTCACCAACGTTGTTGTGCCAAAGCTCTTTACCACTGACTGCATCTAACTTTACTAGGTCGCCTTCAGAACTTGCAGCATAAGCAGAACCAGCTTCAACTACTGGGGAGAAGTCATAATTGCCTGCCGAACCAAGTTTTGCCTGCCAAAGCACTTTTGCAGTAGCGTTTGCTTCGAACTCAGTCAAAGGCTCTATATCGACTAACTCTCGACCAAATACTCGTTCCGATAAGTCGGTTTTAAGATCGGTAATTGTGGTACAAGCAGATACTAGCGCTAAGCTTAATATAGCCAATAATAGTTTTGATTGTTTAATAAAACGCATTAATCACTAGCCTAGCGAATCAAGTTTTTGTTGCGTCAAATGACGATATCTACCTTGTGCATCAAGTTTAGTAAGCGCATGCTCATAAGCAGCTTTAGCTTCTGCTGTTTTACCCATACTGAGCAACACATCACCTTTTAGGTCGGAAAATAAACCATCAAAACCAGCATCATGCTTCGCCTCGAGTATTTTCAAAGCAGCATCGAAATTATTTTCTTCTGACAAAATATTCGCCAGCTGTAAACTTGCTATCGCACTCACAGCGCTTTCTTTAGCATTGCTAATTGCCCACTCCAACTGTGCTTTGGCACTTTTAATATCTTTTGCTTCGTAATTTGCTTTAGCTGCAAATATTGCTGCTCGTCCCGCATATGGTGTAGCACTATACTTCTCCATCAATACGGCAGATTTTGCTTGTATGGCTTTTAAATCTTTGGCATCCACAACCTGTAATGCCTGATATTCGGTAGACGCATCAACAGCTAGTTTGGTTTGGTAATATGTCCAACCTTGGTAAGCTGCGTAAGCCACTAACAAACCGATCACTAAATTACTTACCATTTTTCCGTAAGTTTTCCACCATGCTTTTAGTTCATCTAACTGTTCTTGCTCTTCTAAATCGTATGCCATGCTTAGTCCTAATTTATTTAATTCAAACTTAGTATTTAATTCAAAAACCTATTTTTTCAATCAACCATTCACTATTTTTTTACCGGGAATAGCTGCTAACAAATTCTGTGTATATACATGCCGTGGCCGTTCGTAAATGTCGGCGACTTCACCTTGCTCGACTACACATCCCTGATGCATCACAACAATGTCATCCGCAATATGACGCACAACACGCAAATCATGGCTAATGAAAATATAACTTAACGCCATTTCTTGCTGCAACTCTTTAAGTAATAACAATATTTGCGCTTGTATCGACACATCCAATGCAGATACAGGCTCATCACACACCACGACCTTTGGTTCTAGCACCAATGCTCTCGCAATACCAATGCGCTGCCTTTGACCACCAGAAAACTCATGCGGATATTTTTGCATATCCGCTTCAGTTAAACCAACGCGATTCAACATGGCAATCACTTTTGTTTGCCGTTCAGCCGCGCTTCCCAATCCATGTATCAGCAAACCCTCTCCCACCAAATCGCCCACTCGCATACGTGGGTTAAGTGAAGCGAAAGGATCCTGAAATACCATTTGCAGATCTTTACGGACGGATCGAAGTGATTCCGCATTTAGCTTACCAAGATCTTTCCCGGAAAAAATCACTTCGCCACTATCAATGGATTGCAATTGTAACAGACATCTCGCCAAGGTGGATTTGCCGCTTCCAGATTCACCAACAACTGCCAATGTTTTACCAGTACGTAACTTAATACTCACATCATTTAAAGCCTTTACCTGACTTTTAGCAAAACCAAAACGACCACTACGCTGTGTGTAAGTTTTGGTTAAGTGATTGGCTTCTAGAATGTATTCGTTCATCTTAAGTACCAGCCGACAGTGTTTTATTATCTGATAACCAAGCGTAATCAATTGGCTTTAAGTCTTTTTTTCCTTCTGCATCAGGCACACAGGCAAGCAAGGCTTTAGTATAGGGATGTTGAGGATTACTCAACACCTGCTCTTTACTGCCAGCCTCGACGATTTCACCTCTAAACATCACGACAACGTTATCAGCAATATCGGCCACTACGCCAAAATCATGCGTGATAAATAGCATTCCCATATTCATCCGTGTTTTCAGTTCATCTAGCAGTTTCAGTATTTGCGCCTGAACCGTTACATCCAGTGCAGTAGTAGGCTCATCTGCAATCAGTAAGCGTGGCTCGCAGGCAATACTCATGGCAATCATCACGCGTTGGCGCTGCCCGCCAGACAGTTCATCAGGGTAGCTTCCTGCTCGGTTAGACGGAATCCCCACCATTTCCAGCAACGTTGCAATCTTGGCTTTTAGTACTTCGCCTTTCAACCCCAAGTGCATGGTTAAACTTTCACCAATTTGGTAACCTACGGTCAGCACAGGATTAAGAGACGTCATAGGCTCCTGAAATATCATGGCTATCTTAGCACCACGAATTTTTTGTAGCGCTTTATCACTTAGCAACGCAATATCTTGTACACCTGACTCTTTATCGTTAAATAATACTTTGCCACTAGTAAGCTGTAACTGCTGAGACAACAACCCCATTATCGAGAGTGCAGTAAGACTTTTACCACTCCCAGACTCACCAACCACACAAGTAGTCTTACCTGCTTCAAGCGTAAAACTGACATTATTGACCAATAAGCGCGATGGAGATGTTTTAGGGGAGATACTGACATCTTGAAGTTGCAGTAAGGGCTGAACTGTATTGATTGAGTCTGTCATAGCTTATTCAATACTATAGACAATAGTCACTACTACGCGAGCAGTTTTATCAATGGTGGATTTATCGTAAACTCCACCGTAACTGTCATCGCCAGCGTCACCACCAACGGGCAAAATGTAAAATGCACCTTGGGAAGCGGACTTCATCACACCGACTTTTACGCCATCTTGTTTTACAAATTCAGTTGCCCGACTACGTGCATTTTTAGTGGCAGCTGCAATCAATGACATTTTGATATTCTCTAAATCACTGACCAAATATGATGGGGCTCTAGCTGTTACTGGGTGGTTTTCTGCTCTTAGCTGCAATAAGGCTTTATTGGCATTGGTGATTTTGTTTAAATCTTTAGTCACCACTCGAATAGTTTGATAGGCATCGAAACCGTTTTGTACTTGTCTTGGAACCTCTTTGATAAAGACTTCGTCATAATGTGGGTTCAATGTCGCAATATCAGCGCTCCAAGTCTTAGCATCTAGGCCCTGCGCAAGCAAGAAAGCTTCCACCGCTTCTCGCTCTATGGCTAAACTATCCAGGGCTGCAGCTTGCGTAGGTTGCGTCACGCCTATACTTAACTCCCATTCGGCACTATCTGCTTTAATTGGCTTTTCAGCTAGGCCTTTTACTGTGATGGACTGCTGTCCTGTCATCGCACGCTTACCTTGTACGCCTAAGATGAATGCGGCGGCAGACATACCAATTGCCAAAAAGATACCCAATGCCGCCATGGATTTAAACAAATTATTTTGTTCATTCATTGGGATTACCTTTTAAATTAATTAGTTAAATATTTAGCTTAAGTGAGTAGTTAAATACGTTATCGCAGCCTCAACACTCAGCCTCTGTTGCTCACCTTTCACGGTAGCTAACATTGGTTTTAACGTTACCTGTTGATTGGCCACTTCATCGTCACCCAATATCAACGCATATTTAGCATGGCTTCTATCCGCTTTTTTCATTTGTGACTTAAAACTACCACCACCAGCATGTAATACCACTTGAATATTGGCATTGCGCAATTGCTCAGCAATACTAAATGCAGCACTTTCGGCTTGCTCACCTACGTTCACAAGATACACATCAGGTGCGTCATCAGCCTGAACACCATACTCCTGCATCAATAAAAATACACGCTCTAAGCCAATACCAAAACCACATGCCGGTGTTACATCGCCACCCAAACGCTCCACTAACGTGTCATAGCGACCACCGCCGGCAATCGTTCCTTGTGCACCCAGTTTTGTTGTCACCCACTCAAACACTGTGCGGTTATAGTAATCTAACCCACGCACTAACCTCGGATTAATCGTATAAGTCACCCCAGCATCATTAAGTCTTTTACACAGACCCTCAAAATGTGCGCGAGTTTCAACACCTAAACAATCAATTAACTTTGGTGCACTTTCGCACATCGCTTGCATACGTGGGTTTTTTGTATCCAGAATACGTAGCGGATTTGAATGCAAACGACGTTTAGCATCTTCATCTAGCAAATCAGCATGCTGTTCAAAATAAGCAATGAGTACATTACGATATTCAGCACGCTCGTGTGCGTCACCAATACTGTTAATTTGGAGCTCTACATCCTGAATCCCAAGCTCTCGCCATAATCTAGCCAACAACACGATTTGTTCAGCATCTACTTCTGGCGTATCAAACCCAAAAGCTTCAACACCAATTTGGTGAAATTGGCGCTGACGGCCTTTTTGCACATTTTCGTGACGGAACATCGCACCTGTGTACCATAAACGCTGAGGGCCGTTATACGTCAGGTTATGCTCAACAACAGCACGCACACAGCCGGCAGTTCCTTCTGGTCGTAACGTAAGCTTGTCGCCGTTAAGTGCGTCTTCCCATGCGTACATTTCTTTTTCGACAATGTCAGTATGCTCACCAACACTGCGTACAAATAACTCTGTAGGCTCGACTAAAGGCATGCGGATATTTTTATAGCCATACTGCGCCAATACGCGACGCGCAGTATCTTCAAGTTTGAACCATAAAGGCGTCGCCTCAGGCAGAATGTCGTAAAAACCTTTAATGCTTTGAAATTTGTTACTCATGAACTTTTTGTTATTGCCTATTATTAATTAACCGATTGTATTGGAATGGTTTTTTGCACAGTTGCTAAGCGAAGCTTGCCACCTTCAGCATAGTTTTTTTGCACGTAAGCTTCAACAATTGCTTGAAACTCTTCTGCAATATGATCACCTTTCAGTGTCACAGTTTTTTCACCGTCAACAAATACAGGTGCGACTGGCACTTCACCGGTACCAGGTAAGCTAATGCCAACATTAGCTAATTTAGATTCGCCAGGTCCGTTAACCACGCAGCCCATTACAGCGACGCTCATGTTCTCAACTCCAGCATACGCATCGCGCCATATCGGCATTTGATTACGTAAGTAAGTTTGAATTTGCATGGCAAGTTCTTGGAAATAAGTTGAGGTAGTGCGGCCGCAGCCTGGGCAAGCCGTTACCAATGGAGTAAATGAACGAATACCCATGGTTTGCAAAATCTCCTGCGCCACGACCACCTCTTTAGTGCGAGACTCATTAGGTTCTGGCGTGAGAGAAACTCTTATCGTATTGCCTATACCTTGTTGTAATAACAAAGCTAAAGCAGCAGTTGAAGCAACGATACCTTTAGACCCCATCCCAGCTTCAGTTAGCCCCAGATGCAAGGGATAATCGCTACGTCCGGCCAGCTCTGTGTACACTTTCACTAAATCCTGTACATCGCTGACTTTGCATGAAATGATGATTTGATTAGGAGACAAGCCTAATGCTACTGCTTGTTCAGCACTTTCTAGTGCTGACTGAATTAAAGCTTCACGCATCAAGGCATCTGCAGTAAGCGGCTCTGCCAGCTTGGCATTATCATCCATCATCTGTGCCATTTTGGCTTGATCAAGGCTTCCCCAGTTTACACCGATACGAACAGCCTTCTTATATTGTATTGCGGCTTCTATCATCGCAGCGAACTGCTCATCCCGCTTTGAACCCTTACCTACATTACCTGGATTAATGCGGTATTTTGCTAAAGACTCAGCACAATCAGGATATTGAGCCAGCAACTTGTGTCCGTTGTAATGAAAATCACCGACTAGCGGGACATTACAACCTAACTTATCTAAGCCACGTCGAATATTACCTACTTGTGCAGCAGCTTCAGGCGAGTTAACCGTAATACGAACAACTTCTGAGCCTGCCTGCCATAATTCATATACCTGTTTAATGGTGGCATCAGCATCGGCGGTATCTGTATTGGTCATACTCTGCACAACCACAGGTGATGGTAATGTATTTAATAAGCCACCACCTACAGGTACATGACCAACCATCACTTGCAAAGTGTTACGGGCTTTATTTTGCATAAACAAACTCAATGACTACTCCAAACTAATACGTGCAACATTGTTTCGAGTATAACCAACCAAATCCACAGCTTGTCCAGAAACATTAACCGTCGCAGCTTTGGCATTACCAATAATCACATTAAATGGCGGTTGAAAACTAAGCTGTTGTGTATCCCCTGCGTTCAATGTGCTTTCATATAACACCTGACCAGCCTTATCACTAACTCGCACCCAAGTTTCTGCTGTCACGGTCATACTCACTTTTTTCGCCTCCAAAGCTGGGGCTACAGTCTCTGGCTTAATTTGAGGCTCAGGTTTAGTTTGAGATTCTGCTTTAATGGCCACTTCAGACTTAGCTGGCGCGACCTGCGGCGTTAGCGCTGCTGGGGCAGCTTGCTGAGCTGTTGCACTGACATTCGCTTGCGTAACCATCTGCGCAGGCTGATTAACAGCGACCTGACCAGGCGATACTGCATCCACTGTAGGAAGAGGCGTTTCTTCAAATTGACGCTCAGCAGCCGGCAAAGCAACTTCAGGTAAAGGCATTTCTAAAGCATGCTGATTTACTTCTGGCGACTCTACTGCTGACGTGTTTGCTTGCTGAGCATCATCACCTTGCAGTTTGAACTGCTCTGGCAAATACTCAAGATACACAAACCAAGCAAGTAAAAAGAATAAGACCAGAATGCTGCCTAAAATATAAATAAGCCAAGGTTGGCTATCTTTAGTTAACTGGACTGGCTGCATCGATGCATTAACTGCTAACTGACTGGGTGATTGTGTTGGTGACAATTGACGATAAGCATCTAATAGTGGTGCAGCATCAATTTCCAAGAGTCGCGCATAATTACGGATAAAACCGCGGGTAATCATCGCATCAGGCAACAAATCAAATGCATCTCGCTCAAGTGCATCAACTTGTTTAACGCTGTAGCGCAAACTGTCCGACACGTCTTGTTGTGACATTTTTCTTTCATTTCTAGCTGCCTGTAAAATAGCACCTAATGACGCCCCCACTAAAGTGTCAGCGCTTCCCTCTTCAACCTGTTGTGTATCTGTCATTATTAATTTCCACTCTGTAACAACTTAGCCTGCTCTGAATCTGGGTATTGGCGCCTCAACTGAAGCGCATAACTTGACTCGTCATCTCGGTGACCAAGCAACCTTGCGATTCTGACTGACAACCAAAGTAGCTCAGGACCAGGCCGACTGAGCATTGCATTCTGCAAAGTAGCTTTTGCACCAGCTACATCATTCCGGTTAAATTGAATAAGTGCAAGCTGATAAGCTGCTGAATGAAACAAAGGCTCAGTTTGCAAAGCTCGCTGAAAATAGATTTCTGCATTACGTGTATCTTGTTTGCGTAATGAGCAAATACCAGCATTGGTATATGCCATTGCTGGTGTTGCATATAATGGATTTTTTACTGCAGCCAAAAACTCTTTAATCGACTCATCGACTCGACCACGTGAGCACAAGAAACTACCATAGTTATTATGCGACTCTGAATTATTAGGCTCAATTTGTATAGCCTGCTTAAAATTCTTCTCAGCCAAAGCATCTTGACCAATTGCAGAATGCACTAAACCTAGGCCGTTGTATGCCAATCCAAAGCTTGGATCAATTTTAGTGGCGACAGTAAACTCTTCTAATGCAACCTCGAAGTTTCTTTGTTGAAAATAAACAGAACCTAAATCGTTGTGTGCGCGTGCCCGTGCTCGCGCATTTTCAGTATCGTATGCTTGCTGTTGCTGAGTTGCACAAGCAACTAAAAAACCAGAACACATCGCGACTAAAGTCAACTGGCGGCCAGCAAATTTGGCGAGAGAAAATTGTCGAGTTAAAAACTGTATCAAATTCATTTAGCATTTACCTCTTTAGCCAACGGATTCTATTGGAATGTGCCTAGCCGTTCGTTTGGTTTTATCCAATACTTTGCCTGCTAATTGACCACAAGCAGCATCAATGTCATCACCGCGTGTTTTACGTACAGTCACAACATACCCTGCCTGCATCAAAATATCACGGAAAACACGAACATGACTCGGTTTAGACGTATCATAACCGCTATTAGGGAATGGATTGAATGGAATTAAATTAAATTTACAAGAAACGTTTTTCACCAAAGCTAAGAGCTGATGCGCATGCTCAACCGTATCATTCACGCCATCTAGCATCACATATTCAAACGTCACAAAATCACGCGGGGCTTTTTCCAAATAACGATTACACGCAGCCATTAGGTCTTTAAGTGGGTATTTCTTATTAATTGGTACAATCACATCACGCAAGGCATCGTTCGGCGCATGTAGAGACACCGCCAATGCAACAGGACAATCTTCTTTCAAACGATCCATCGCTGGCACTAAGCCACTGGTAGATAATGTTACACGGCGACGGCTTAGGCCATATGCACTATCGTCCAACATGATTTGCATGGCAGTCACTACGTTATCGTAGTTAGCCAAAGGCTCACCCATACCCATCATGACTACATTACTAATGATGCGATCATTGGCAGGCAACATGTCGTAGCCTGTTTCTTGTCGCAACGATCTATTTGCAATGGCAAGCTGACCTATAATTTCTGCAACACTCAAGTTGCGATTAAAACCTTGACGCCCAGTAGAGCAAAATGTGCATTCAAGCGCACAGCCCACTTGACTAGAAACACATAAAGTACCGCGATCATCCTCAGGGATAAAAACGGTTTCAATACTGTTCGCAGTATCTGTACCAATGAGCCATTTATGAGTACCATCATTGGATACCTGTGCCAACTGCACTGTCGGCAAAGTAATCTCTGCATCGACAGCGAGTTTTTCACGCAGGCTTTTAGCAATATCAGTCATCTGCTCAAAATCATGCACGCCAAAGTGGTGCATCCAACGCATTAACTGCTTGGCACGAAAAGGTTTTTCACCTCTTTCAGCAAACCATTGAGCTAGCTGTGTTTGATTGTAATTGAGCAAATTGACCAAAATTATTACACCTTAATATTAACTTTCAATTAATTTTTCTAGGTTGCAGTACATGCGTTTGCATGACAAACCAATGTAACGCAACCCGAATAATTAAATTACTTACCGAAGAAGTAAGCGATTTCGATTGCTGCATTTTCAGCAGAATCAGAACCGTGCACTGCATTTGCGTCGATACTTTCAGCAAAATCAGCACGGATAGTACCAGCAGCAGCTTCTTTAGGGTTTGTTGCGCCCATCAAGTCACGGTTAACTTGCACTGCGTTTTCACCTTCTAACGCTTGAATCATCACTGGACCAGAAACCATGAATTTTACCAAGTCAGTAAAGAATGGACGCTCTTTGTGAACTGCGTAGAAGCCTTCAGCTTCAGCTTGTGTTAATTGCGCCATTTTAGCTTCAACAATTTTCAAACCTGCGTTTTCAAAGCGTGTGTAGATCTTACCGATTACATTTTTTGCCACTGCATCAGGTTTGATGATAGAAAGCGTACGTTGAACTGCCATAATTACTCCATTAAATAGACTTATTGAAAAGACCGTTAAAATACCATTTTTAGCACTTAAAATAAACCAACATTTTATGTTATGGTGTTAATTAAATGAGTTTTAGAATCACACTTGATGTGTCAAAATTGGCGTTATTATGAAAAACAATTTAAATTCACCCCTCCCGATCTCTGTTACTTGTCCTGCATGCGGCATGCTTTGTGATGACTTATCACTCAACGACATAACACCGGTATCGATTAAAAACGGTTGCGCCAAAAGCATTGCATTTTTTGAGCAATCTTTTAAATCAAGCAACGAAAGTGCCTGTACGCCAAGCTTATCTGGCAAGCCAACCGATTTAAACACTGCGATTAAAGCAGCAGCTGAAATCTTAGCAAAAAGCCAAGCACCGCTCTTTGCTGGACTCGGCACTGAAGTACAAGGTATGCGCGCCATCATGCGCCTAGCCGAAAAAAGCAACGCAACTCTAGACCATATGCATAGCGAGTCAACCGTACGCAATACACTCACCATGCAAAACGGTGGCTGGTTAACAACCACACTCTCAGAAATTAAAAATCGTGCTGATGTGATTTTAGCCATCGGGACAGATATTGGTAGCAGCCATCCACGTTTTTTCGAGAAACTCGTATGGGACTCGGCAAACCTTTTCAATAAACCAAGCTCCGAAGTAATTTACTTAGGGGTATCTGAAGAAAATGCCAAATCAGGCACTTCACCTAATGGCAAACCAGCAAGCATAATCGGCAACGATCCAAGCAAAGTGCCAGAGATCATTAACGCACTCAACGCCTTGTTAATCAATAAAAAAATTAACACTGAAACCATTGGCAGCATATCTGTGGTGACACTTCAAGCGCTGGTAGAAAAACTGAAAACTGCGCGATATGCGGTGATTGTATGGTCGGCAAGCAGCTTTAAATTCAGCCATGCAGAACTGACGATCCAAAGCATCGTACAACTGATTAACCAGCTTAACGAAACAACACGCGCTGCTGGCCTGCCGCTCAACTCTGGGGATGGCGACTCATCAGTGAACAATACGAGCGCATGGTTAAGTGGATATCCAACTAGAAATCGCTTCGTCAATGGCAAACCTGAGTATGATAACTATCACTTCTCAACACAGAAACAACTACAAAATAGTGATGCACTATTATGGATTAGCACATTTAATCCGCTCAGCCCACCACAAACAACATTACCAAGTATCGTGATTGGACACCCCGACACAAAACTCGACAGCACACCTGATGTGTTTATCCCTGTTGGTATTCCAGGAGTTGACCATGCAGGCACTATGTTCCGTATGGATAGCTCAATCACGTTACCATTAAAAAAATTACGCAATAACGAATTACCCAACTTGAGTGAGGTAATAAATAGAATTGAGGCAGAATTAGCATGATCACTTTACTCAAGAATGGCAAAATCTACGACCCAGCGCACAACAAAGATGGTGTGGTAGAAGATATTTACATCTACCAAGGCCGCATCGTACCGAAACCGCTTGATCAAGCAAAAGTCACCCAAACTTATGACTTAACTGGAAAAGTGGTCATGGCTGGCGCTATCGACATGCACAGTCACATCGGTGGAGGCAAGGTCAACATTGCTCGTATGATGTTGCCAGAGTATCAACAAAAACAAATGCAGGAAATTAAAAACCTGAGCGAACCAGAAGCGCATATCTGCACGCCATATTGTAGCCATCACGCAACACCAACGGCTACAGATACTGGATTTAGATATATCGAAATGGGCTACACCGCTGCTTTTGAGCCTGCAATCTCCCCCATAAATGCGCGTCAGGCGCATTTGGAGATGGGCGACACCCCGATGATTGATAAGGGTGGCTACGCAATGCTGGGCAATGATGATTATTTTTTGCGCATGCTAGCGGCAAAAAAAGACCAAAAAGCCATTAACGATTATGTTGCTTGGATTCTACATGCCACACAAGCAATTGGTATTAAAGTGGTGAACCCGGGTGGCATTAGCGCATTTAAATTTAACCAGCGCAGGCTTAACTTAGATGAAAACCATCAGCATTACCAAGTGAGCCCGCGTGAGGTTTTACAAAGCCTAAGCCGTGCTGTTCATGAGCTTGGCATTGCTAAACCTTTACATGTGCATTGTAACAACCTTGGCGCAGCTGGTAATTTTGAAACCACGCTGAACACCATGGGCGCAAGCAATGGCTTGCCTATGCATTTAACGCACATTCAATTTCATAGCTACGGTACTGAGGGCGATAAAAAATTCTCTTCAGCAGCCGCGCAAATTGCCGAGGCCCTCAATAAAAACAAAAATATTACGGCAGACGTTGGTCAAATATTGTTTAATCAAACTGTCACTGCTTCTGGCGATTCAATGATGCAACACTTGAATGCTAAGCATGCAAATCCTAAAAAGTCGGTGATTATGGATATTGAATGTGATGCTGGCTGTGGTGTATTACCATTTAAATATCGCGACCAAAACTACGTGAATGCATTGCAATGGGCAATCGGCTTGGAGATTTTCTTATCAGTTGAAGATCCATGGCGTATTTTCTTAACCACAGACCATCCTAACGGTGCGCCGTTTACCAGTTACCCTCATTTGATTCGTTTACTGATGGACAAAACTTTCAGAAATGAAGCATTTGCCAAATTGAATCTAGACGCACAATCCATGAGCAACCTCACAAGCTTAAATCGTGAATATAGCTTATACGAAATCGCCATTATGACGCGTGCTGGTGCAAGTAAACTGATTGGCCTAAACGACCGCGGTCATTTAGGTGTGGGGGCAAACGCAGATATTACGGTTTACACAGACCAAGAGAATCGTGAAGCGATGTTTGCCAAGCCTGATTATGTATTCAAAAATGGTGAGTTAGTTGTTAAGAATGGAACCATTGTTAAAGTGGTATGGGGCGCTACGCATACCGCAAAACCTGCGTTTGACATTGGTGTAGAAAAAGACCTAAAAGACTATTTCGACCGCTATCAAACCATCGGTCTAGATAACTTCAAAATTAGCGATGCCGAGATTTTTGACGACGGCAGAGGCAGTGTAGTTGTTAACAAAAACTAACAAGCTACCTTACTGAAAAGGAACGATATGAGTAGGTTATATGGCGAACAACACCGTCAATTGCAAGATGAGTTTGCTACACGAAAGATGGCAGACCGCGTTGAGGAACTGGCTTGTAAAACTGAGTTTGATGAAGAGTCTCAAGGCTTTATCGAACACATGGATATGTTCTTTTTATCGACAGTAGATCATCAAGGCCGCCCTACTGTATCTTACAAAGGTGGTGATGCTGGCTTTGTTAAAGTGATTGATAGTAAAACATTGGCTTTCCCAAGTTACGATGGCAACGGCATGTTTTTCTCGATGGGCAATATCACGACACAGCCTCAAGTTGGTTTGTTGTTTATCTCATTTGAAGCACCTCATCGAATCCGTGTACAAGGCACCGCAACGATATCTCGTACCGACCCACTCATGAGTGAATACAAAGAGGCGGACTTTATTGTTAGAGTTACCCTGTCAGAGTTATGGCAAAATTGTCCGCGCTACATTCACCAACGCACTAAAGTACGTGATTCACGCTATGTGCCACGTGAGCATTGTGAAACACCGATTGCCGAATGGAAGCGCTTGGATTTAGTTCAGGATGTACTGCCAGAAGCGGATGTTACGAAAGTAAAAGAACTAGGTACCATTCAAATTGAAGAATGGATTGATAAAATTAAAACTGCTGACCCTACGGCTTAAATGATGATGTTGCTAAATACTATACAAATTGACGATACTTTTGCCGAAGCTTTTAACATGCGCGGCACACGCGTAATTATTACCGCGCAAAACCTAAAATGGGCATATCATGCCGCCAATGCAATGACAGGCTTTGCAACCTCAGTGATTGGCTGTGGTGTTGAGGCTGGTATTGAACGTGAGCTAACGACCGAAGAAACGCCAGATGGCAGACCAGGTGTAAGTATTCTTATGTTTGCAATGGGTAGTAAAGTGCTCATGCAACAACTAGAAACTCGGATGGGCCAATGTATCTTGACTTGTCCGACTGCTGCTGCTTTTTCAGGTATTGATGGCGAAGATAAAATCAGTCTAGGCAAACACCTACGCTATTTTGGTGATGGCTTTCAAACCTCTAAACTGATTGATGGAAAACGCTACTGGCGCATTCCAGTGATGGATGGTGAGTTTATTACAGAAGAAACCACCGGCATGGTACGCGCAATTGGTGGTGGTAACTTTTTGATTCTCGCCACATCGCAACCAGCAGCGCTTGCTGCAGCTGAAGTAGCTATCGAAGCCATGAAAAAAGTGCCTAACGTGATTATGCCGTTCCCTGGTGGCGTGGTGCGGTCTGGCTCTAAAGTCGGCAGCAAATATAAAACCATGTTTGCATCGACCAACGATGCATTCTGCCCTACACTAAAAGGCGCTACCAATACCGAGCTTTCACCAGAAATTGAAAGCGTGATGGAAATTGTGATTGATGGTTTAACTTTTGAAGATATTGCACTCTCAATGAAGGTGGGTATTGAGGCGATTTGCAACCTAGGTGCTGCCAGCGGCGTTAAACGTATTTCAGCCGGTAACTATGGCGGCAAACTTGGCCCTCACCTTTTCAAATTACATGATATTTTAAATGGCAGCAACTCATGAACGCGCTCACCTTTACATTAAAAAATGCACTCAAATTTTCAGTCAACTGCAGTGGTTTAACCCCAAATAGTTTGGAAAGCAAATCGATGACTGATATTGCTAATACTAAAGTAACTTATGGCAATCACTCAGTCCAAGTGACTGATTTATTTGATATCACAGGTAGTGACGTTACGCATATCGTCTTTAAGAATGCATCCAATAAGATGGATTATATTGGTGCTCATATGTCATCTGGCAACATTACGATTGAAGGTAATGCTGGTGCCTATTTAGGCTTCACCATGAAAAGTGGCGAAATTCACTGTACTGGCAGTGCAGAAAGCTATGCTGCATGCAATATGGTTGGTGGCCTATTAAAAATTGACGCTAACGTAGGTGACTTTTTAGGCGCAGGCTCTGAAGGATTGCGTAAAGGGATGCGTGGCGGTACTGTTCTCATTAAAGGTAACGCTGGAGACCGCGTGGGTGACCAAATGCGTAGAGGTTTAATTTTAATTGAAGGCAATGTGGGAGACTATTGTGGTAGCCGCATGATTGCAGGCACTATTGGAGTGTTGGGTAACGTTGGCAGCTATACTGCTTTTAATATGCATCGCGGCACGCTGTTGCTAAAAAATGTACCTAACTTACACGCAACAGTGCAAGATTGTGGCACACACACATTGCCATATCTGAGCCTATTATTTAAATCATTTAAAAAATACAACACCCCATTTAGCCAACTCAGCTCACAACGCGTGCAGCGTTTTGTGGGAGATGCTGCTTACAAAGGCAATGGTGAGGTATTGATTCTAAACGCTTGATTTATAATTAATATAAAAAAGCGAGCTAATTCAACATGAAACCACTTGAACTTTATACTCAGCCGCTTGCCGTATCGTATCAATTAAATTCCTTATTAAGTTAGTGAAGCATTTCCTTATCAAACCATGCGTAAATGCTTCACATTCGATCAGTTAAAAATTGCAATTTTAATTAGTTGCGCATACTACGCACTTGCGTTATTAGGCGTATATCAAACAGTGAGTGCGCAAGGCATTGCAATTGTATGGCTTGCAAATGCTGTTATTTTAGCAGCGCTTCTCATACTTCCTTATCGCCAATGGCCACTCATTTTAATAGGCACCTTAGTCGCTGAAGTGATTGCTGACATTTCCACGTTTCCCATATGGTCTGCAGTATCATTTGGACTTATTAATATACTTGAAGTAACACTTGCTGCTACACTGATTCGCCGCATCAGTGGAGAACAGTTTGATTTTGATAAATTGAGGCGTGGTGGCTACTTTTTGCTCTTTGGGCCTTTAATTGCATGTGCAATTGCAGGCTTAATCGGCGCAACAATTAACTTAAAGCTTGGAAACTCAGCTCTAGACTACTCAAAGTTTTGGTTGATTTGGTGGTTTGGCGATGCACTAGGGCTGATTCTATTAACACCTATGATAGTCGTCGTTTGGCGTTTTTTTGAGTATGGTATTCCTAAAATACCTAACAAAATAATCATTGAAGCTACACTATTTTCACTCATACTAGTTTTGATTGGTATTTATGCGTTTTCTGGAAATCATGAGCAGTTACAGTTTCTCGTTAGCCCATTATTATTGTTATCTCTAGGAGTTTATGCTGCCATTAGATTCGGTGTATTAGGTGCAACTTTCGCCGTAACAATTGTTGCCACTTTAGCAGTATATCAACTCACACAAGGCATATACCCTTACTCGACTAAATCTGTACAAGAAGCTGTATGGTTAACGCAAGAATATTTGGCTCTGATTTCTGTTGTCTCAGTTGGACTAGCCATATTGATGCGCGAAATTAATAACCAACGCAGGGCGCTCGAAGAAAAAGAATATGCATTGAGAATGCATAACAGCACACTAGAGTCACATGTACACGAACGCACTTTATTGCTTGAAAAAGCCAACAATGCTTTGCATGAAGCAAATATACAACTTGCACATATTGCCTCAGTTGATGAACTAACTGGTATAGCGAATCGCCAACACTTTAGAACTGAAGCTCAACGTGAGCTTAATCGCTTGAAACAGGATAACCAAACAGCATCGATGATTTTAATCGATTTAGACTATTTTAAGCGCGTTAACGACACCTACGGCCATGGCGCTGGTGACTTCGTATTAAAGTCAATCGCAGAACCTATACGTCAATCACTAAGGCCAAAAGACCTCCTCGGACGGATGGGCGGTGAAGAATTTTTTATATTACTCACTGAAACAAACGTTAATAGTGCAGCAAATATCGCAGAGCGTATCCGTCAAGCACTTGAAAGCCTCGAACTGCATTACGATGGCAATATGATCAAAATCACTGCAAGCTTAGGTGTAGCTGAGTTAAACAAACATGAAAACTGGAGCAATCTAGAAGATCTAGATGACTTAACAAGTCGAGCGGACCAAGCACTTTACCGCGCAAAAGAGCACGGTAGGAATCGTGTTGAGACTGCAACAGAATAATTCGTATAAGATTAGTGGTAATACTCGTATAAGTGATACGAATTTGTTAGTTACTAACTTTAAAGTCTAGTAACTAGGGGGTGTAAATAATTTTGTGTAAACGTCATTTTGCAGGAAACTGCTATTTTCAGGAATGGAATAAAAATGACGATACCAAAAGTATTACCCAATGATCTAATTGATAGCTTATTAGCTAACTATAAAAAACCAGAAGACCTGATTGGTGAGAATGGTCTTCTCAAGCAACTCACCAAAGCACTGGTTGAACGTGCGCTGCAAGCTGAGATGGCTGAACACCTTGGCCATGACAAACACGAAGCAGTAATGAATGGCACTGGCAATGCCCGTAACGGTAAAAGCCGTAAGACGCTCAAGGGTGAATTCGGTGAATTGCCTATTGAGATTCCCCGTGATCGTGATGCCAGTTTTGAACCGCAACTGATTCCTAAACATCAAACACGCTGGACAGGCTTTGATGACAAGATCATCTCCCTGTACTCGCGTGGCATGACGGTGCGTGAGATTCAAGGCCACTTGGCTGAAATGTATGGCACTGAAGTGTCACCTACGCTCATTTCATCGGTCACTGATGCTGTGGTTGAAGATGTGAAGCAATGGCAGTCTCGCCCATTGGATGCTATTTACCCAGTGGTGTATCTGGATTGCATCCATGCCAAAGTACGAGATACCGGTGCGGTCAGGTCTAAGGCAGTCTATCTTGCCATCGGCATCAACATTCAGGGAGAGAAAGAAGTATTGGGGTTGTGGATCGCCCAGACCGAAGGTGCCAAGTTCTGGCTAAGTGTTGTGACTGAACTCAAGAATCGAGGGGTACAGGACATTTTCATTGCCTGTGTGGATGGTCTAAAGGGCTTTCCTGAGGCGATCGAAACTGTCTATCCCAAGGCAACGGTTCAATTGTGTATTGTGCATATGGTGCGTAACAGCTTGAATTACGTGGGCTGGCAGAAGCGTAAGCTTGTGGCTGCTGATTTAAAGCGCGTTTATACCGCGTCAACGATTGATGAAGCAGAACAATATCTGTCTGAGTTTGAAGTAAGATGGGATGATGCCTACCCACCGATTGCACAATCCTGGCGCAGCAACTGGGCGCGTATCATACCGTTCTTTGATTACCCACCAGAAATACGCAAAATCATCTACACCACCAATGCGATTGAATCGGTGAATATGAGTTTACGTAAAGTGACGAAGAGCCGTGGTTCATTTCCAAATGATGAAGCTGTGATGAAATTGTTCTACTTGGCGCTGCAAAACATCAGCAAGAAATGGACGATGCCACTACGTGATTGGAAACCTGCTTTAAATAGGTTTACTATTCAATTTGAGGAGAGGATGCCTCAGCAGTAATCAACCGACGTTTACACAAAATTCGGGACACCCTCAGTAACTAATATTTAATATTTTTAATTAAGTCCAGTTTCAGCTAAAAATCGGTTAAAACATTCATTCACAATCACTTCCATACATTAATAATGGGACGTAACACAATTAATCCTCATCTTTTCTAGGTCTCTCTGCTTTATCTGCTGTTGCTTTACACCCCAATACCACTTCAACTTGCTCTCCAAAATTCATTACCTAACACATAATTACTGTATCGATTAATTGTGTTACGTCCCCTATTTACTTATTAATCAAATTCCTAAGGTTTTATTGACGATAATGAGATACACAGCACAACTTCATTTTTTAATTTGATATTGCTGTTTGGTTTTAAAGTTTGAGTGTGATGGCAATCAGCGCTTATCAATAATGCATCAAAAAATGTTGTTTAATAAACATCATGATATTTTTCAGGGATGATATACGACACGATTACTTCAGAGTGAAGCAAGGACTTAAGTTAACAATTGTTTACAATAAGAGCTTGTTTAAATTAACTATAATCTGATTTAAATGACATCATGTTATTTCAGTTTAATAGCACTGACACATCAATGTAGATAAACATTGTTTTATAAAATCATCTGTTAAAATAGCGTATTACATATTACTGCAACTGCCATGCCTAAGTACTTGACCGCCGCCTTATACAAATTTGTTAGCTTGCCTGAATACCAGACATTGCAGGCCCCCATTCTTGCTGCATGTAAAATTCATCATATCAAAGGCACGCTATTGCTCGCAGAAGAAGGCATCAATGGCACCATTGCAGGCCTGCCTGAAGACATTCATCTTTTATTAAATTATTTACGCACAGCGCCTTTGTTTGCAAGTAAGTTTTCGGACTTGGAACACAAAGAATCTTTTGCTGATGAGCATCCGTTTTACCGCATGAAGGTAAAGTTGAAAAAAGAAATCGTTACACTTGGCGTACCTGGCGTTAGTCCTACTAAGAAAGTTGGTACTTATGTGAAACCTGAGGACTGGAATGCCCTGATTTCAGATCCTGATGTTGTGTTGATTGATACTCGTAATGACTACGAAGTGGATATTGGAACGTTCAAAGGAGCAATTGACCCTAAAACAACCACTTTCCGTGAGTTTCCTGAGTATATTGCGAAAAACTTTGATAAAACCAAACATAAAAAAGTCGCCATGTTCTGCACGGGTGGAATTCGTTGTGAAAAAGCATCTTCTTACATGTTGGACCAAGGGTTTGATGAGGTCTATCACTTACAGGGCGGAATATTGAAGTACCTGGAAACAGTGCCAGAAGAACAAAGCATGTGGGAAGGTGAATGTTTTGTATTTGATCAACGCGTCGCCGTTAAACACAATTTAGAAGTCGGTGAATTTGACCAGTGTTACGCCTGCAGACACCCGCTATCACCTGCAGAAATGAAAAGTGAGCAATACGTTGCTGGCATTTCATGCCCGCATTGTTTCGATAAAGTATCAGAAGAAAAGCGTGCAAGGTTATTGGAAAGACAAAAACAGGTGGCATTAGCAAAACAACGTGGTGAAACACATATTGGTGAAAAACAAAAATAAATGTGTACTGCTCGTGAAAAAGAAGCAATTAGCGCCTACTTCAAGTTACTTGAGAAAAAAGGCGCAAAGAGTGGCATGCTTTATAAGCGCTCGTTATTTTTAGATCAATTTATTCCATTACTAAAAAACCAACCGCTTGAGCGGTCAAGCTATAGCAAAGCCATTGAAAAAATCATTAAAACTATTCCTGCTGATATCTGGCATGATAGCCTGAACACAGCCAGAGAGTTCTACCCATTCTGGATGCAAGATATTAAATCAATCGCGGCATTTAGTCGTCAGGGTGGTTTTGATATACAGCCACTTAAATGGCAACCTCAACCTACGTCACTAAAAGTACTGACCGATGCTTTAAAAACCGCTAAATTCGATGCAACAGAATCTAGGCATTTAAGCGCGTATAAACAAGCGTTAATGGACAAAGGCGCAAACCAACAACTACTGGACAATCGTCTTAACCTTGCAAAAATATTACTCTTACAATTAAAAGGCTCACCAACTGATGATGCAAGAATCTATCGAGTTGCTGTTGATGTAACGCTTCCATTATTTAAAATTGATGAAAACAAGCAACTATTCTTGCTAGTTATCCGCGAGTTTTATCAATACTGGATAGATAACCCTGATAATAATTTAGGGTCAGACCAAGGAATTGAAGTTACCTTTATCGACTAGATTTATGATGACAGACCTATCCATACTGCCAGAAAGTCTTTTAGCACCATCTGATGATAACGCAGCACGGCATCTTAAGGGCATGAACTTACCTGCGTTAAGACTGTTAGGCACAGATTACGTCAACATTAACTTAGCTGAGCTAAAACACAGACACGTAATCTACATTTATCCAATGACGGGGCGGCCTGATACTCCTTTGCCAGATAGTTGGGATCAAATACCTGGAGCGCGTGGTTGCACACCACAATCCTGTGCATTTCGTGACCATTATGCAGAGTTGCAGGCACTGAACGTTAATGTATTCGGTCTGAGTAGTCAGACAACTGAATATCAACTTGAAGCGCGTAATCGTCTGCATCTTCCATTCCAGTTATTAAGCGATCACACACTTCAACTGAGAGATCAGTTGCAGCTACCAACGTTCTCTGTTCTCGGCAAGACACTGTACAAGCGTTTAACGATGATTATTGAGAATGGGAAAATTAAAAAAGTGTTTTACCCGGTATTCCCACCAGATCGTAATGCCGATGACGTGATTGCATGGTTACTTGCCCATCCGTTAGCGATCGAATAGTAAGTGGGATAAGTCTGTGCTAGCATGAATGGCAGTGATATTTAATTGCATCTAATCATGAAGTGAAACTAACGTGCACAACACTCTCCGTATTGCCACTTTCAATATCCACAAAGGATTAACCCATTTTAACACCAGCTTTTCGTTGCACCACCAACGTGATCTATTACGCAAACTACACGCAGACGTTGTGTTCTTACAGGAAGTGCGTGATGTACATAAAGAACACAGCAAACGCTTTGATGCTTGGCCAATAGCTGGGCAAATGGAGTTTTTAGCGGACACCGTATGGAAAGAATACGCGTATGGAAAAAACTCAGTATATCCAGCGGGTCATCATGGTAATGCTCTATTATCTAAATTCCCGATTATTAAAACGACGAATATCGATATTTCTGCACACAGCACTGAAGAGCGAGGTATGCTACATACCGAAATTAGCATCCCTAACTGGGATGTACCATTACATACGATATGTGTACACTTGGGCTTATTCGCACGCTGGCGCAAGCAACAACTGATGGCGATTAAAGACTATATCCAGCAAGAGATTCCGCCACACTCTCCATTAATTGTTGCAGGCGACTTTAATGATTGGGGCATGCGCTCTGGCAAAGACTTTGCACATCAAGTTGGGTTACAAGAGGTATTTGACCACCACACTGGCAAGCCAGCACGTAGCTTCCCATCGTGGCTACCGATTCTAAGATTAGATCGTATTTATACTCGTGGATTTAAGATTCAGCATGTAGAAGTTCACTCTGGCGCACACTTTGTTAAACTCTCTGATCATGCCATGTTGTCTGCAACATTAATCAAAGGCCATTAAGCGTTATGCATTTCATCAGCGGAAATCAAATTCAGCTGTTACGAAGCGGCATTGAGTACTTTCCTGCCCTAGAGCATGCGATTGACCATGCGCAGCATGACATTTATATACAAACCTATATTTACGAAGCAGACGAAATAGGTACACGTATTGGTAATGCTATGATTAATGCCGTGAACCGCGGTGTTTCGGTATATTTGCTGATTGATGGGTTCGGCTCAAAGACCTTACCAAAAACGTACATTGAATCGCTAGAATCAGCTGGTGTTAATGTCATGGTTTATCGGCAAAAGATATCTCCATGGACCTTTAAAAAGAATCGATTACGCAGGCTGCATCAAAAAGTAGCTGTAATAGACGGTATAGTCGCATTTGTCGGTGGAATTAATATTATTGACGACCATAATGTGCCGCACCAAACTGCCCCTAGAATTGATTACGCAGTTCGCGTACAAGGCGCACTTCTACCTACAATTTCAAATAACGTAAAAAAATTATGGCAACGTTTAGCCTGGCTACACTTTCACAGTAAACCAGTCTTAACCCCTGACACTCACGCTCCCGTTCATTCCACCAAAGAAAGTATTAAAGCCGCTTTTGTGACACGAGACAACATATTGCACAGAAGAGATATCGAAGCAGCATATTTAAAAGCCATCCATAGTGCCAAGCATGAAATCATGATTGCCAACGCTTATTTTATTCCTGGCAGACGTTTCCGAAAGGCATTAATCAGTGCGGCTAAACGTGGTGTTAAAGTAAAACTACTACTGCAAGGTCGCAAAGAATACTTTTTGATGTTCGCAACCCATGCTTTTTATCATGTTTTTTTGAAAAATGGCATTGAAATCTATGAATATCGAAAAAGTTTTATGCATAGTAAAGTCGCTGTAATTGATCAAGAATGGGCGACGGTAGGTTCATCAAACATTGACCCATTTAGCTTATTCTTGGCGCGTGAAGCTAATATCATTGTGAAAGATAAATACTTTGCCACTACCTTACACCAAGATATCCTCACGGCTATTCATGATGGTGCTTATGAAATTAAAGTGAATGACTGGGCTAAAGGAAACATTGCAAAACGCTTTCTTTCTTGGGTTGCATATGGACTGGTTCGCCTATTCTTAGGCATTATAGGGTACGCAGATCAGCATTAAAATCACACATAAAGATTCATTCTCTTAGCTCGTCCACTACACTTTCTTTGACTTGTTAAATTTCATTGAACTTTAACCCGCCTGACTTGACCAATGTGGTCGAGTGTCTATAAAAAATACAACCATGCATTCGCTGTATTTAGTACTAATACAGCCAATAGTACGTAGCTTCTAGCAAAAATAAAACAAAGAAAGATCACTATGCAGCTTACAAGCTTAGCCATTAATCTTGCAGAAAATGGAAAAATCCCAGACTGTTTAATTCGATATGGTATTCGAAACCTTTCTAAACAGCGATTGGCCGAAATCAATGCAACTGACTGTGAAAAAAGTGCTGAAATACAATCCAAGTTTATTGAGGCAATGAATACAGCTTCTGTAGCGCTTGTACCAGAGCTTGCTAATACTCAGCATTACGAGGTTCCATCTGAATTTTTCTCTCTGTGCTTAGGTATTCACAAAAAATATAGTAGCTGTTTTTGGCTACCAGAAACCCAATCTCTAGATGAAGCTGAAGCTAACGCTTTAGATTTAAGTTGCGCACATGCTGACTTAAAAGACGGGCAAACCATATTAGAGCTGGGATGTGGTTGGGGCTCTCTTACACTATGGATGGCAGCTCGTTATCCTAATACTAAAATTACAGCAGTCTCTAACTCTAACTCTCAACGTGAATACATTACAGCCCGTGCAAAAGAAAGAGGCTTGAATAATATACGTGTTATCACTTGCGACATGAATCATTTTGACCCGTCAAATTACATCAATGAGCAGTTCCATCCCAAAAATGGTTTTGATCGAGTCGTGTCAATTGAGATGTTTGAGCATATGCGTAACCACAAGGCGTTATATAAGAAGATTCATGATTGGCTGAGCCCTGGCGGTAAATTCTTTATGCATATTTTTGTACATAGAAGCACCCCCTATTTATTTGAAGTACAGGGTGAAGATGATTGGATGAGTCAATTCTTCTTTTCTGGCGGCATGATGCCAAGTGATGACTTGCCATTAAACTTTCAATCAGACCTACAGCTAGTTGAACGCTGGCGCTGGGATGGCACACACTATGAAAAAACAGCAAATGCTTGGCTTGAAAATATGGACCATCATCACAATGAGATGACCGCCATATTAGAAAAGACATACGGTGCTGAACATGCAGAGCAATGGCGTAACCGTTGGCGCATCTTTTTTATGGCCTGCGCCGAGTTGTTTGGCTATAAAAATGGTCAGGAATGGTGGGTAACTCACTATCAATTCGAACGTCCATCTCAATAGATAAAAAGACGGCTGATGCTAATACTTAATTTCATTCTGTTTCAAATTGCATGGTTTGCCTGCGTCTTAGGCGCAGCCAATGCAATGCCATGGTTAGGTGTTTTGGTCACAGTAGTGATATTAATTTGGCATCTATATAAGTCTAAAAATGTTAAGAATGAACTGAAACTACTCGTTTACACACTGGTGATTGGCGCATTTTTAGATCAAGCCTTACTTTCATTTAATCTAGTTAATTATGTACATCACGGCTGGCATCAATTTATCGTGCCCGTATGGATTTTAGCCCTTTGGTTGGCATTTGGGACTACGTTGAATATGAGTTTGGCGTGGATGCACAAACGATATTACGTAAGCGTTATTTTTGGCATGATTGGTGGGCCATTAGCATATCTTGCTGCTGAGAAACTAGGTGCAGTAACAATGACTGGCCAATTATCTTTTGTTGTATTGGCCATTGGTTGGGCCACTATAACACCTGCCCTACTTTATATTGCTCGTCGTGTGAATATTGTTAAAAGGTGATGAGATGCCAGTATTAGATCTATATTTAAACGGATTGTGGGCAATGCTTGGATTTGGCTTAATTGGTTGGATAATAAGTGTGTTCAGAAATAACGTGACACATGTCGATAGCATGTGGAGTTTGTTTTTTCTAGTTGCTGGATTCGCCTATATCGAGTCATTCAGCACGATCAGTGACAGAGGCATGCTTGTCACCATTTTAGTCGCTACTTGGGCGTTACGTTTATGCATTTACTTAACGTGGCGGAACTGGGGACCACATGAAGACCATCGCTACGCTGCTATCCGCAAAAATAACGCGCCGTATTTTAGATGGAGCAGCATTTATATCGTGTTTGGTTTACAGGCCGTATTGGCTTGGATTATTTCATTACCAATTTTGGGCGGAGTCACCTCCAGCACACCGTTAAATATGATTGATATGCTGGGCATGTTGATTGCCATTTTCGGCATCGTCTGGGAATCAATTGCAGATTGGCAATTAAGCAGATTTAAACATCACGCCACTAATAAGTATAAAGTCCTTGATACTGGAGTTTGGCGTTACTCTCGACACCCTAACTACTTTGGCGAGTGTTGTGTATGGTGGGGATTTTTCATTATTGCAGCAGCAGGCGGTGCTTGGTGGTCAATTCCCTCAGCGATATTAATGACATTATTACTACTTAAAGTGAGTGGTGTAGCACTATTAGAAAAAGATATTGCAGAACGTCGACCTGAATATTTGCGCTACATTAAAACTACCAATGCTTTTATACCTGGTAAACCCAGAAGTTAAATTTCATCATTAATGATTGCACTTACACACCTCATGAAATCATTACGTTTGCTCGCTCATACACTGCTCACACTGCTACTCGTATTACTATCGAGCAGTAGCTATGCTAAAGAATGGGCTTTTGATGTGTATTTAGATAAAACAAAAATCGGCGAACACATATTCAATTTAAGTGAAGATAAAACGCTCACAAGCCGTGCAAAATTTAATGTGAAACTACTGTTCATTAATGCTTACCAATACGATCACCAAGCAACCGAAAGTTGGGATAAAAATTGCATTAAAAGTTTAGAAGCAGACACATTAGAAAACAAAATAAAAACGGTAGTGAAAGGACAGCGTCAAGCTGACCATTTTGAGGTAAGTAATGGAAAAGAATCACAAAGCCTACCTAGTTGCACAATGACTTTTGCCTATTGGAACCAAAGAATTTTAGAGCAATCCAAGTTACTCAATCCGCAAAATGCTGAGTATTTAGACACCTCAGTGAAAAAATTAGGCAAAAAAACACTAGAAGTAAAAGGTAAGGCTTTAGAAACACTTCACTATAAGCTTGATGCTAGTTTAAATGGAAAACCTAAACTAAACATTGAGTTATGGTATTCAGCTGATCAACAGGAATGGGTTGGTTTAAAATCAATCACCCCAGAAGGTTATCAGATTTATTACAAATTAAAATAATTAACCATATGATGAATATAACAAAAAGGCTTATTTTTATGTCTCTATTAGCGAGTCTAATATCTGCTTGTGCGGGTAAGCAGCTAACACCTATTGCCACGGTTCCTCAAGTAGATTTACCTAAATTCATGGGTGATTGGTACGTGATTGCTGCGATTCCAACTGCGATTGAAACTGAGTCTTACAATGCAATTGAGAGCTACAAGCTTGATGACGATGGCACGATTGCCACTACCTTTACCTTTAATAAAGGTAGCTTAACTGGGCCACAGAAAAAATACGAGCCTCGTGGTTTTGTTGTGAAAAACTCAGGCAATGCTACATGGGGTATGCAATTTATATGGCCAATTAAAGCGGAATATTTAATCGCTCACCTTGATAAAGACTATACACAAACAGTGATTGCACGAAATGCCAGAGATTATGTATGGATTATGGCTAGGACTCCGAAAATAAGCGAAGAAGACTACAAAAAGCTGACAACGCTTGTCAACAACCTAGGCTATGACATGACCAAGCTTCGTCGCGTACCTCATAACCGCTAATATTAATTTAAGCAGTTGCCATTGAGCATCAAAAGAAATATACGAAAACCCAGTAAACATTATGTTTAATAAATTACTTTCATGGTTTGATAATCACTCAGTTCAACTTCATGCCGATGTTGACACTGTCAAGAACCAATGGCACACGATAGATTGGCTTCGTGTCGCTCCTTTTATCTTAATGCATGTTGCATGTTTTGCAGTGCTATTTGTAGGGTTTAGCTGGTTTGCGTTAGGGTTTGCACTTGTACTTTACTTAATAAGAATGTTCGCAATTACCGCTTTTTATCACCGTTATTTTTCACACAGAGCCTTCCGCACTACCCGTGTCTTTCAGTTTATTCTAGCCTTGATTGGTGCCACTGCAGTGCAGCGTGGCCCTATTTGGTGGGCATCTCATCACCGTCACCATCATTTGTACTCTGACGAAACCGAAGATGCACACTCACCTGTACAACATGGCTTTTTATGGAGCCACATTGGGTGGTTTTTATCGTCCAAACACTTCACAGCACAAACTGAAAATGTAAAAGAACTATCGAGGTATACCGAGCTTCGACTTTTAGATCGTTTTGATGCCATCATCCCAGTCATATTAGCAGTTGGCATCTACTTACTAGGCGATTGGCTAGCACATGCGTATCCAAATTTAAGCACAAATGGAATGCAGTTACTGGTTTGGGGATTTGCAGTTTCAACTGTAGTGCTTTACCACGCAACATTTACCGTTAACTCCCTCGCTCATGTATGGGGTAAACGCCGTTACGCTACAACTGACCAAAGTAGAAACAACTTTTGGATTGCGTTAGCCACATTAGGTGAAGGTTGGCATAACAATCATCATCATTACCCAGGTTCTGCCAAACAGGGTTTTTACTGGTGGGAAGTTGATCTAACCTACTATGGCCTAAAATTACTGGCAATGTGTGGGCTGATATGGGACTTACGCACTGTACCTGTATCGATAAGAGAGTCTCGTAAAATTAAACAAGACCATAAGCTTTAGCACTACTGATCAACACATAACCAAATAAGAACAATCCGACTTTTAGTTTTAACCTCTTTGAAAGACCTCAGTTTGAAAATAGCGATTATAGGAAGCGGGATTGCAGGTAATACGATTGCACACTACCTGCATGCAAATCATGACATCACCGTATTTGAAGCTGAAAGTCATATTGGCGGACATACTCATACGCATCAAGTTCAGCATGAAGGTAAAACCGTCAATGTCGATACAGGTTTTATTGTATTTAATGATCGCACCTACCCTCACTTTATCAATTTATTGAATGAGCTAAACGTTGCGTGGCAACCGAGCAGCATGAGCTTTAGTGTACGCTGTGAAAACACAGGCCTAGAATATAACGGCACTAGTCTGAATAGCTTATTTGCACAACGTATTAATCTATTCAAACCTTCGTTCCACCGCATGATTCGTGACATTTTACGATTCAATAAAACATCACTGGAGCTATTAGCTGATGGAAATGAAATAAAACTTGGTGACTACTTAAGACAAGGCAACTATAGCCAACAGTTTATAGATCAGTATATTGTGCCAATGGGTGCAGCTATCTGGTCAACCGATGCAACACAAATGCTTTCTTTTCCAGCGCGTTTTTTTGTACGATTTTTTCATCACCATGGCATGTTAACCGTGAATGATAGACCTGAATGGCGCACTATATCAGGTGGGTCAGCCAGTTATGTATATGCACTAACGACACCGTTTAAGCATAAAATCAGGCTCAACACACCAGTAGAAAGTGTACGCCGCTTAAAAACGTCCGTGCGGGTAAAACCAATCAATGGTGAGGAAGAAAAATTTGATTTTGTCTTTTTTGCGTGTCATAGCGACCAAGCACTGAAGATGTTATTAGATAAAACAGCAGAGGAAACACAAATACTTGGTGCAATCCCCTATCAAGAGAATACCATCTTTTTACACCATGACATCAATCTGATGCCAAAAAGAAAACTTGCATGGGCAGCATGGAATTATCACGTGACTAACCCAGCATCAAACAAAGTTGCGGTGACTTACAACATGAACATACTGCAAGGTTTGCAATCCGTAGAGCCTTTATTGGTGACACTCAACCATACCCATGATATTCATCCAGACAAAGTGATTAAACGCTTAACCTATATGCACCCTGTCTATACCCTAGCAGGTGCGGCTGCACAGGCAAGACATAGTGAGATAAGTGGCATAAACCGCACTGCTTATGCTGGTGCTTATTGGCGAAATGGTTTTCACGAGGATGGTGTGGTGAGCGCGTTAGAAGCACTCAAGCATTTTGAGCAGTACATCAATGCATCAACATAAATTATCTAGTAGTGCTATTTATCAGGGTTGGGTATCTCACCAGCGCTTCAAACCCAAGGCCCATGGCTTTGGCTATCAGGTATTTATGATGTTTTTAAACTTAGATGAACTGCCATCATTATTTAAAAACAATACGTTTTGGTCTTTTGAATCTAGAAATTTTGCATGGTTTAAACGTGCGGACTATTTTGGGGATCCAAACAAATTACTAAAAGACGAAATCAGCCAATTAGTTGAAGCCAACACAGGAAAGAAGCCTAAAGGCCCCATCTGCATGTTAACGAATATGCGTTATTTTGGTTATTGTTTTAACCCTGTCACATTTTATTACTGTTTTGAAGATGACGGAGAAACATTACAGGCAGTTGTAAGCCACATTACCAATACGCCTTGGAATGAGTCATTTGCTTATGTGCATGATTACTCAAAAAACAGAACTGTAAAATTTACAAACAATGGCGAACTTTCTATTTTTAAGTTTAGTAAAGCATTCCATGTGTCGCCATTTATGCCAATGAATATTGATTATGACTGGGCGTTTCAACTAGAAGAAAATCAATTGCATATACACATGAAAAATCTTCAAGATGAACATCTAATCTTTAATGCCACACTGTCGCTGACTCGAACAGAACTTACCCCGTCTAAACTCAATATACTGCTCATCAAATACCCGTTGATGACAATTAAAGTAGTACTAGCAATTTATTGGAACGCATTAAAACTGTGGCTCAAACGATTACCGTTTCATTCACATCCGAACTCTACCCATCAACCTTGATGCTCTAAAAATTTATGACAACACCCACCCTACAACAAGAAAAACTAACGACCAGCCTACGTCCAAAGAATCGGGCAAAGTGGGTTGCTGATTTAGCAAAACATAAAATTCTGCAACGACTGAAGCATTTGCATACTGGTCAATTAACCTTGATAGACGGTGAAGAAACGCACAGCTTTGGCCAAACATCCACTGAGTTGCATGCGGTGATTAAGGTTCATGATAGTCGATTTTATGGTGAAATTGCTTTTGGCGGCAGTATCGGCGCTGGTGAGGCTTACATGCTGGGCTACTGGACCACTGACCACCTCACTGAGTTGGTCAGGATTATGTGTATCAATCAATCAGTAATGGATGCACTAGAAGGTGGCTACCAATGGTTGACCAAGCCGATTCTTAAAGTATTGCATTGGTTAAATAGCAATACAACAGAAGGCAGCCGTAAAAATATTGCAGCACATTATGACTTAGGCAATGAGTTGTTTCAGTTATTTTTAGATCCAACCATGATGTACTCAAGTGCGATATTTAACCACCAAACACAGACACTGCAACAAGCATCCGAATTAAAACTAAAAACCATTTGCGATAAACTCGATTTAAAACCAACTGACCACGTGGTCGAAATTGGGACAGGCTGGGGTGGTTTTGCGATTTATGCGGCAAAACATTACGGTTGCAGAGTCACGACGACGACTATCTCTAAACAACAGTTTTCACTTGCAAAACTACGCGTGGAGGCGGCTGGGCTTAGTGACAAAATCACATTATTACTTGAAGATTATCGCCATTTAGATGGTGTGTTTGATAAATTAGTCACCATTGAAATGATTGAAGCCGTTGGACATCAGTTTTATGACACTTACTTTGCAAAAGTAGGTGCATTACTCAAACCTGACGGGCTTGCCTTGATTCAGGCAATTACGATTACCGATCAACGTTACGAGTCGGCTAAATCTTCAGTAGATTTTATTCAACGCTATATTTTTCCAGGCTCGTGCATCCCTTCTAACACTGCTATGCTTAATAGTATTACGCGGATGAGTGATATGAGATTAATTGATCTTGAAGATATTGGTCCACACTACGCAACGACACTGGGCATGTGGCGGATGAATTTCTTTAAAAACATCAACCAAGTACGTGCATTAGGTTACTCAGAAGAATTCATCAAAATGTGGGAGTTCTATTTCTGCTACTGTGAAGGTGGCTTTATCGAACGCGCCCTAGACGATGTCCACCTATTATTAGCCAAGCCAAATAATAAAAGAGACACGCTTACACCAAAAGACTAATACGAGTATTCATCCATTCTCGTTACCTGACTTGATAGTTGTCTGACTTACGCTGCTTTTATGGTTTAAAATTGAGATCAACTTGCGAATACGCTATTTGGCCTCTATTTAATCGGTATTAAAACGTATGTCAGACAACATCACACCTCATTCAGGCAACGAAGATAGGGCCATCCCTGCAGAATTAACATGGGTAGATGGTTTACCCTACTCATCCAAGTTTCAAGATGTTTATTTTTCTAGTGATAACGGCTTATTAGAAACTGAATATGTCTTTTTACAAGGTAACGATTTACCAATACGCTGGCAACAGGCTGATATAAAAAACTTTACCATTATTGAAACTGGGTTTGGCACAGGCTTAAACTTCTTATGTGCAGCTAAGCTATGGCTTGCAACGGCACCGGAGCATGCGGTATTGCATTTTGTTAGCGTAGAGAAATACCCACTTAGCTTGAGTGACATCTCAACCGCGTTAGCATTGTGGCCAGAACTCTCTGAATTAAGTACTCCTCTGATTCATCAATACGAGTCCTTGATGAATACAACATCTATTAGCCTGTACAACCATAGAATCCAGCTGTCTGTATATATAGGCGATGCCACCGATCAATTAGCACGCATCACTCATGTTGCTGATGCTTGGTTTCTGGATGGTTTCTCTCCTGCTAAGAACCCAGAGATGTGGCACAGCGGCTTGTTCTCAGAAGTGGCAAAACATGCCAAACCCTTAACCACATTCGCAACATTTACCAGTGCTGGAGGTGTAAGAAGAGGCTTAATCAACGCAGGGTTTAAGGTAAACAAGCGCACAGGGTTTGGTAAAAAACGTGAAATGCTTTGTGGGGAATTCATAGGTAAGCCGCATGGCTAATAGTGCAATTGTGATTGGTGGTGGCATTGCTGGTAGCAGTAGTGCTTATGCATTGGCTAAACGCGGTATTAAAGTCACGCTCATTGAGCGTAATGCAGAAATTGCCAGTGCCGCCTCAGGCAATCCGCTCGCGATGTTATATCCACGCTTAAGTGGCGATGACTTAAGTAGTCAATTTGCATTAGATAGCTACCTATATAGCTTGGCGTTTTATCAATCTCTTAATCTACCTGCCTCTGACTTTTCGATGTGTGGCATGTTGCAACTTGGGTTCAACGCTAGAGAGCTATCACGCATTAAAAAAGTGGCTACGCGCAATTACCCTACTAGCGTGCTCCAATATGTGTCGCATAATGAAGCTAGCACCATCGCAGGCATTTCGATTGACCATGATGCATTATATTTCCCAACAGCGGCATGGATACAACCAAAGAACCTATGTCACTATTTAACGCAACATCCAAACATTACGATTATTAACACACAGCAAGTCAATCAGCTGATTAAGCAAGCGCAAGGTTTTGAGGTTTACAGTCACCATCATTTACTCGCAACAGCAGATGTACTTATCATTGCGAATGCTAACGATGCACAACAACTGCTACCTGATTTACCGCTACAGACAAAAGCAGTACGCGGTCAGGTGAGCGTGCTGGATTCAACGATTAATAGCCGCAAAGTGAACACCATTATTTGCAGCGATGGCTACTTAAGTCCATCCGCTTATACCGCACAATCTCATTGCTTAGGTGCTTCATTTTCTGACACACAAACCACCTCAACCGAACCGCTTGATTTAACCCTGACAGAGGCAGACCATACTTCTAACTTAAATAAACTCAACAACATCTCACCAGCACTCTATCAGGACTTGAAACAAAACCTGACTGGGGGTCGCGTTTCTTACCGATGTTCCACCAGCGACTACTGGCCGTTAGTGGGTGAATTAATCGATGGTGCTAATCTCACAAAAAACCCTGTAAGACCAAGTGCATCATCTGAATCACTACCGTGGTTATCAGGTTTATATATCAACGCGGCACATGGCAGCAAAGGGTTCACCAGTGCACCATTATGTGCAGAGCTGCTAGCAAGTATGATTTGTCATCAGCCTTTACCCGTAAGCAATGAACTGGCTTGCCAACTTAACCCCAATCGATTCTTGCTCAAAGCGTTAGGATTAAAGAAATTGGCAAAAACCATCGCCTCTCAGCATAAAAATTCAGGTTAAAATGAGTCTATGGCGCAATCTCATTATCTAGCAGCAGTTCAACATCATCGTGTAGGCCAATTAGCAGAAGCAGAGTCGCTTTACCTACAAGTGCTATCCCTGCAACCCAAACATGCTGATGCACACCATATGCTAGGCCTTGTGTATTATCAAACCAATCGGGCCGCACTCGCGGTGTCACATATTGAACAAGCGCTCGCCATTAATCCTAAACAGGTGGAATATTTAAACCACTACGGTTTAGCATTGCGTGAAAACGGCCAAGTTGATGCTGCTATCAAAAGTTTTCAACAAGCAATTTTATTGCAACCTAAAGACCTTGACATCCAACTTAACCTTGGCAACACAATGCTTGCTGCTAACCGGTTTGAAGAAGCTGCAGGCTACTACCGACGTGTATTAAGAGTGAGACCAAAAGCTGATGACATACGTGAGGCACTTTGTCACTGCTTATCATCACTGGGGAATCAAGCACATGCACTTGGCAATTTCATCCAGGCGGAAGCTTGCTTTCAGGAAGCCTTACTATTTACCCCGCAAGATGCGGCACTGCTATATAACCTAGGCAACGCACAACGCGAGTTAGGCAAACCTAATGATGCCGCTAAGCAATACCAAAAAGCAATTCAGCTGGCGCCTAATGATGCCGATACACATAACAACTTAGGTAACGTACAGCGCGAATTAGGTCAGTTAGATTTAGCCGTCGCAAGCTATCAAATAGCACTCACACTCAACCCTAAGCTGCACCACGCCAAAGTGCATCTGGTTCACCAAAAGCAACATATGTGTGATTGGCAGGAGCTAGATGATGATATTCAACAGATACGCCAGTGGGTAAAACATGAGCCTAGCGCACAAATCTCCCCATTCGCTTTTCTGGCGATGCCTTCTACCACGGCAGAAGAGCAAAAGACTTGTGCTAACAACTGGGTCAATAATCGCTACGCGCAACTGATTCAACTTAGCAAACAACTCAACTTTAACCATGCCGCTACCTCTAACAAGAAAATTAAAATAGGCTATTTATCTGCGGATTTCAGATTACACCCACTGGCTTTTCTGATTAGTGAACTCATCGAACTACATGATAAAAGCCAATTTGAAATTCACGCTTTTTCCTATGGCATCAATGATAAAACTAGCGCAAGAATAAGGTTAGAAAAAGCATTTGATCATTTTCATGATATTCGCACACTGTCTGAAATAGATGCCGCGAAGAAAATACATATTGCTGGTATTGATATTTTGGTGGATTTAACTGGTTTTACACAAACTAGCCGCAGTGGTATTGCAGCACTACGTCCAGCAAAAATCAACGTTAACTGGCTTGGATTTCCAGGTACGATGGGTGACATTCATCACAACAATGAGCCAAGCACGCCATTATTCGACTATCTATTAACTGATAGCTTCATTATCCCACCTACATCAGCTCAGCATTATGCGGAAAAGCTGGCCTTACTACCGTACAGCTACCAACCGAATGACCGCAAACGTCCAGTAGGTAAAACACCTACTCGCGAAGCATGCAATCTGCCCGAAGATGCTTTTGTCTTCTGTAGTTTTAATCAATCATTCAAAATTACACCTGATGTTTTTAATGTGTGGATGCGCCTGCTCACGGCAGAGCCAAATAGTGTGTTGTGGTTGCTAGATTGCAACCCTTGGGCCAAACAGAACCTACTGCGTGAGGCTAAATTAAGGAATATTGAAGCAGAGCGTATTATTTTTGCACCTAGAGTGTCTATAGCGGACCACCTAGCAAGACATGCGCATGCGGACCTATTTTTAGACACACAACCATACAATGCACATACAACTTGTAGCGATGCCTTATGGATGGGTGTGCCAGTATTAACGTGTGTAGGTGACACATTTGCATCACGCGTCGCAGGCAGTTTGCTTCATGCTGCGGGCTTAACGCAACTCATCACTTATTCGCTAGAAGCTTATGAAAATACAGCAATGAGCTTCGTACAGAATAAAGACACGCTGACAAGTATTAAAGAAAAACTAAGCACTGAAAATATGACATCGCCCTTATTTGACACAGCTAAGTTTGCAGAATCGCTTGAAGAATCCTATCGAGAGATACTAAAACAGCATGCTAAATAACCCATATTGGCAGGCTAAATAAAGCAGCACAACTAGCTAATGAGTTCAATTAAAATTATGCTAAAGTCTTTATATGTGCAAATGCACTAAATGATAAAAACAACAAATTTGAGAACATTCAGGACACAACCATGGCAGCAATCGACATCACCCCTGTATTGAAATTTATGCTGGACAAAGGTGGTTCAGATTTATTTTTTAGCTCCGGGACCAGTATTCATATAGAAGTTGAAGGTGAAACCACACCTATTAACGCTCAAGTTATGCAACCTGGCATGATTAAAGAAATTGCTTACTCACTGATGAGTGCGGATCAAATAAAAGAGTTTGAATCAGAGCTCGAGTGCAATTTTGCACTCGGTAAAAAAGATATCGGACGATTCCGCGTTAATGTATTTAAACAACGCGGTGAAGTCGGCATGGTGATTCGCCATATCAAAACTGAAATACCCTCCTTAGAAAGCTTAGGGTTACCACCTGTGCTAAAGGATTTAATCACCCGCAAACGCGGTCTTATTTTGGTAGTTGGTGCGACTGGCTCTGGTAAGTCCACCACACTAGCATCCATGATTGACTTCCGAAACGAAACAACCAACGGCCATATTCTTACCCTTGAAGACCCTATTGAGTTTATACACCCGCATAAAAAATCAGTAGTAGATCAACGTGAAATTGGCATAGACACGCTATCGTTTGAGAATGGCCTTAAGAATGCAATGCGCCAAGCACCGGATGTTATCTTAATTGGTGAGGTGCGCGATATGGATGGAATGAAAAATGCCCTTGCCTATGCTGAAACTGGCCATTTATGTTTAGCCACTCTACATGCGAACAATGCCAATCAAGCGCTTGAACGTGTTATTTCGTTCTTTCCAGAAGATGGTAGAAATGGTTTATTGCTAGGCATGTCGATGAACCTAGTTGCAATTATCTCGCAACGTTTGGTACCGGGTAAGCAAACTAAGCGCGTAGCAGCCACTGAAGTCATGATTAATACGCCGTATATGGGCGAGTTGATACAAAAACAAAAAATGGGTGAAATCAAAGAGATTATGGGAGAGCATGGGGATATTGGCATGCACACTTTTGACCAGTCTTTGTTTAAACTATATGCAAATGGCAAAGTCGACGAAGACAATGCATTAGCCTACGCAGACTCACGCAACGATTTATCTCTGAAAATTCGCTTCGCAGCAGAAGGAACCCGTAACGGGAATGGTGGTATCGGGCTATAGTCGAACAACTCACTCTACATCTACAGTTCAAATAGCCTATACAAACATGGTGATGAGTGCAGCTAACCATGGCAAAACACTATTAAACCTAACTCATCATTTTTAATGCATTCACAATCACTAATACTCATGAATGCATTAAAAAGATGACACCGTATTTATTGCTGTTTCACAGGATCAAACGGATTTGTCAGCATTCTTAGTAAGAAATCCACATCAACGCATTGAATAAACAAATTTCCCTCATTCGCCTTAATAATCCACTTAATCAAATTGCCGCGTTTATCGTTGGCAAGTGGCGTCATGCTTATTTGTGTTTGATTAAACTGCGCTACAGAGTGCAAAGCCCCTACCAGCAAGCCTATTTTATGTTGACCGCACATGATGACAATCACTTGGCTATTGCTATCAACCACAGATGGAACACCGCTTAATAGATAGCTCAGATCATAAACCCACACATAATTCTGGCCCTTGCCCTCATGCTGAACGGCTATCACACCCACACGCTCTGAACGACTACCAATTGACACTGAAGATATCTCTGAGGCCGACAAGGCCTCTAGAACAATTTCCGCTTCTAATGCAAATAGCGTCTCATCCACAAAAAAGGTTGCAAACTCAGGATCTGATGACTGTGTAGAGTCAGATTGAATAATAGATGCTGAGTCATTACCAGAACTAAAGTGATTTCTCACTTCACCGAACGCATCATAAACGACAGCAATGACATCCTCTTTATATCCATCAGTGACTTTAAACTCTCGATAGCCATTAGACACACTGCAACCAAGAATGCAGTAATGACCATCACGTATCACAATACGTGACGCGCTTTTACCATTGGGCAACCTGAGCAAGTCCGGATCAATGTCTAGAGTAGAACCTACCGGACGAGAAGGATCGGTGCTCGAGATAATCTTCGCCTGTCTATCAACGTAAAATGCCTTAATAGATTGATTTTCGGCAATGCCGCCCAGCAACATGGCATTAAACTCAGGCGTGGCATCAAAAACAATGCCGATACCACCAACAACATCAACCCCATCAGGTGACATAATCGCTGCATGGTAAATATAAGTAGGATTATCTTGATAAATTGAACTAGGCTCGAATGGTGAAACATAGTACTGCTGTTCATTACGCAAAGATAACACTTCATTCAGTGTTACATCATCAATAGTCGTGCCTATAATTGAACCATTCTCATCAACAGAGTTAGTGCTAGCGATGATAATGCCTTGTTTATCATAAACAAATATACGCGTGTAAACAGTATACAGTTGGTTAATGTAATTCAATATCTCTGTAATACGGGACACACTCGCCACATCTACTTTTCCAGAAGCAAGCGCCACTCTCAATTCAGGGGTCACCGCCCACCAACGGCAATCATCAGAGCGTTCATATAAATTACGGTCTAGCAAATCAACTAATAAATGCGACATAAACTCAGAATCCTGCAGTCTAGAAGCAAGCACAGTCTCATAAAGATCATTAATTGATTGAGCAAACAACTCGTTACTTCGTGTACCAGTTTCACTAATCTGGTCTAGTATTGTTTTGAGTTTAAACAACTCACCAGTTTGTCCAACAGTCATGACCTGACCATTCCACACAACCCGACGAATCGTTGAGGCAGCCGTCATCACCTCATAAAGCGGAGGACAAAAAGACTGTGCATGAGATAACAACCCTCTGGCCACTTTAGCATCTAAGGATTTCAGAGCACTCGTTTCCTGCCCAGTAAAAGCAATATCTACAGGCGTCATCACTTGGCCTTGCCAACCCTCTGGCCCCATATATCCTTGGTAGCCATTAGCTTTAAAAGTAGCAACAAGGTACTCTCGTCCGCCGTATATCATTAATCCTGATTGAGCATCATGATTCACAGGCACCACAGCACCTACAGGAATCCAGCGAGGATCACTGGTTTCAATCACCTGCTGATTCTGATCTAGCAATAACATCACAGAACGCAAGCTAGGATCGCGATGAGACTGGAAAATGCCAGCCATCTCTTCAACGAAGTTAAAACACAAACATAAAATACCAATCACAGCGCCAGTATCTGGATGCAACATACGTTTAGAATAAATCAGCGCTTTATCTTTGTTTGGGCGCAAATCGGTATGTCGATAAGTTTCTACATAGTCATCAGAGGCTATCGTTTCATGAATCAAAGGATCCAAACTGCCCTCAATCGGTGTTTCTTGATTAATCTGCACCAAAACGTTGCCATGAACATCGAGAAGGATAATTTCATCATAAACCGTATATTTGCTTCTGTAAGCTCTTAAGCGCAAGCGTATATCTTCAATACTCCCACCTACACCAGCCACAAAGCTACATAACTCACGATCTGTCGCTAAAAATCCAACATCTGCAGTACGCTCATAAAGATTACGCACCAAGATATCGATCACATATTTTGCCTTAGTGCCAATCTCGTTAAACACAGTGGCCACTTTCTCATGCACTAAGCTTAACACCAACTCTTTTTCCAACCGATTAAAGCCATCACGGGTTGCAGCCATTGTAGGCAGGATGCTCTTTGCCTCCACTGGGCAGTTCATTTTTGCTGAAGACTCAATAATTCTCCACATTAAATTTAGCTCATGAAGTGATTGTTCACAACGAACAACATCTCTCATAAAAGGTAAATAATTATCTATTTGAAAAGAAGAAATCTGACTCATTTTAAACTCACAGACAATGATTGATAGTTAGTCTTATTACTTGCATTGGTGTTAGATAAGCAATATGTAGGCCAATATAAATATCAATTTACTCCCCTTTAATATTTATATAGGTTGCAGTTACTTAGTGTTTTTAAAATAGAAAAACATGATGGTGCAATGCACTAACTCATGCACTTTAAATGTGCACAAATACTTGGAAAGTAAAAAGGTGAATTAATCATGATGTTGATTTAGGCCGTTTAAAAAGAAGAGCTTGAATGATTAATCCTGAAGTAACGGACTACCATTCAATTGGCATAGTTAATGCTTAATTAATATTGATATAAAACTTGGTATCACATCAACATCAATGAAACTTGCATCACCATCATCTCAATCAGGAACATCAATGACCGCTTTTAAAAACGATAAGCACATGCATGATGCGCTGATGCACAACCTTGAAGGGATGTTGTATTGCTGCCTTTATGATCAAGACTGGACGATGATTTTTGTCAGCAATGGCTGCAAAGAGCTAACTGGTTATGACACCGAAGATCTACTTCATAACAAGTATATTTCTTATGAAATCATGACGTATGAAGATGACCGAGTGATGGTACGTGATGCAATCAAAAACGCACTAAGCAATGGTAACCGATACGAAATTGAATATCGTATCAAGCATGCTAATGGCACTGTTATTTGGGTATGTGAGCGAGGAAATCCAATTTATAACGATGCTGGGGTTGTTACCGCGTTAGAAGGCTATATTCAGAATATTACAAAACGTAAAAGTATCGAACAATCACTTTTAGCAGCAGAACTTAAATACCGCTCGATCTTTGAAAACACGCTCGAAGGTATCTTCCAGACAACCGCTGACGGTCATTATCTAATAGTAAATCAATCACTTGCTCGCATGTATGGTTATAGCTCGCCAGATGAGCTCATCCACGCATTCAACAATATACAAGAGCAGTTATATGTGAAGCCTGGACGTCGTGTGGAATTTGTACAGCTACTTAAAGAAAACGATAGCGTAGAAAAATTTGAATCATTAGTTTACCGAAAAGATAAAAGTACAATCTGGATCTCTGAAAATGCACGAGTTGTGCACGACGAGGCAGGCAACTTGCTCTACTACGAGGGAACAGTTGAGGACATCACAGCACGCAAGAGTTATGAAGAAAAACTCGAATATCAAGCGATGCATGATAGCTTGACGGGTTTACCCAACCGTAACATGCTCAACGATAGACTACAGTTGTGCATCAACTTTGCAAACCGCTATAAAAATAAAATGGCGGTTGCGTTTTTAGACTTAGATCAATTTAAACTGATTAATGACAGCATGGGCCATGAAGTTGGAGACCAGTTGCTTATTATTATGGCAAAAAGATTATCTAGTGCCGTACGCGAAATTGATACTGTAGTTAGGCTAGGTGGCGATGAGTTTGTGATACTACTCACCAATATTGATGATACCAATGATATTTTTCTTAGCATGCAACGCGTGCTTGAGGCGGTTGCTGTTCCATTAACCATCAACAATCTAGATTATTTAGTCACCTGCAGTATTGGTGTCAGCATTTACCCTGATGACGGGCTCGATGCAAATGCGTTACTTCGTAATGCCGATACCGCCATGTACAAAGCCAAAAAAGCAGGTAGAAATAATTTCCAAATTTATACGCAAGCACTAAATGCAGCATTAACCGAACGTGTCACTTTAGAATACAACTTGCGCCAAGCGATTGAACTAGAAGAATTTATATTGCACTATCAACCTAAAGTGAATTTTGCTACAGGTAAGATTTGTGGAGCAGAAGCTTTAATTCGCTGGCAGCCAGAAAATGGTGAATTAATATCGCCACTTAAGTTTATCAATATTGCCGAAGAAACAGGTTTAATAGAGACGATTGGAGAATGGGTGCTTGCAACCGCCTGCTATAAGGCCAAAGCTTTGCAGGAAAAAACTGGCCAATATATCCCTATTGCAGTTAATGTTTCCCCTAGGCAATTTAGACAATCCAACCTAGCCAATACTATCAAAAAGATTTTAGCCGTCACTCAACTAGACCCTAGTTATCTCGAGCTTGAAATTACAGAAAACTCACTGATAGATGATTCATCTAAATTTATCGAAACTTTACACACGCTGAAGAAAATTGGCGTGAAACTAGCCATTGATGATTTTGGCACAGGTTATTCAAGCTTGGCTTATTTAAAAGACTTTCCAATTGATCGATTGAAAATTGATAAAGTATTTGTAAGTAGTATTGAAGATGACCCTGCAAACAAGGCAATACTGAAAGCAATCATTGTCTTAGGACAAAGCCTTGGCATCGAGGTCATTGCTGAGGGCGTAGAAACGCAGTATCAATATGACTACCTTAAATCCATAGGATGCGATGAACTACAAGGGTATTATTATAGTAAGCCACTACCTGAACGGAAGTTTGAGGAGTTCCTGCTAGCGCAACTAGAAAACTAAAATTGCTATTCAACAATCAAAGTGACGGGCCCAAAAGGCAGACCGCCACTTGATTGGCACTAAAGCAAGCTAGATGCAATTGCCTTTTTTTGCTTGTCCTGGTGGACAGTGATGCCCAAAGTGATGACAGCCACTGATCAACAAAGCAGAAGCAACTAATAGTATTGAGATTGTTTTTTTCATCTGGTTAAGATAACACAATTTCAGTCTTAACTGACAATTTGTATGATGCATTTCTGATCAAAATATAGTCTAAGCCCATCATTTTTAAGGTGCTGTAGTCATTGACATGAGTAAGCATCAACAATCGGTGAGTCTTCAATATCAGTTATGTAGCAGTATCTTGATGATGAATACCGGCAAAGATGGCAGCAACAACAATTAAGCTCCCACCAATCCACTCATTCAACGCCATCGTTTCATGGGCAAGATAATAAGAAGCGATGGCAGCAACCACTAATTCAAATAAAAACAATACAGAAGCTCTAGTGGCTTCAACTTTTGATACACCATACTGCACAAAGAAAGTGGCAGCGATTAGCAGTAGTGCAATTAAGAACATCACACCCCAATCGTTTAAAGTAAATATTGTTGGGTTTGGAATTGGCAACTGCATAATCGGCACAAGTAGCAGCGCCACCGTCATCACGCCCACCCAAATAGCATAGGACTTAGCGACTAATGATAAATGGCTAGACTTTCTAGTAATAACATTAGTAAATGAAAACCCTATCCCAGCAGATAGGGCAAGCCATTCTGCTGTATTTCTAGGTAGCGGTAAATATCCGAACTTAGGATCGTGAAGCATAATAAATGCACCAAGCAATGAAGCAGCAATCGCAATATATCCTGTCAGTTGCGTTTTCTCTTTTAACCAAAAATGGGCAAGAATTAAAGTCCATAACGGTGACAAATAAAACAGCAACATGACGCGCATCACTTCACCATCGATAATGGCAAGCACATAACTCAAGTTAGTCCAACCAGCCACCAATCCAAGCCACACGATACTCACCGGGAGTTTGGCGACATCTCGCCAATATTTAGCAAAAAAAACAGATGCGATGACAATCGTAATCGCGTAAGTATAGAAACTAGACGCGACTCCCGATATGCCAGCCTCAGACAACAGACGATATGGATACCAGATAATTCCCCAGCAAAACGCACCGAAAAGTAGACCAAATACCGCAAAAAAGTTTTTATTATTGCTGTTGCTCACTATAATGTTACCTTATGAATCCAAATCTAAATTTATTACAACCATACCCATTTCAACGCCTGCGCGACCTATTTAAAGGGATTACGCCCAATGCAGCGTTTCAACCGATTAACTTATCAATTGGTGAGCCTAAACACGAAACACCACAACTCATTAAAAATGCATTAGTCAACAACCTGAGTGGTTTAGCTAATTATCCCACGACTATAGGCGCTATTGAGCTAAGAAGCACGATTTCCGATTGGATTTCACGCCGCTATCAAATACCTGCACTCAATCCTGAAAAAGCAATCCTGCCAGTTACCGGTAGCCGCGAAGCGCTCTTTGCTTTTGCTCAAGTCATTATTGATCAAACAAAGCCTGACCCGATTGTCATCTCTCCAAATCCGTTTTATCAGATTTACGAAGGAGCTGCCTTTTTAGCTGGTGCTACCCCCTACTTTTTAAATACACTGCCCCATCAGGATCCAACCTATAACCATGTGATGGATTTTTCAAGTGTACCTACTGAAGTGTTAGCGCGTACCCAATTGGTATATGTTTGCAGCCCAGGCAACCCTTCTGGCAAAGTCATGAGTTTAGAGCAATGGCGGACTGTTTTTAGTTTATCAGACCAATACGGCTTTGTAATTGCAGCCGACGAATGCTACTCAGAAATCTATTTTGATGAAGCATCACCACCATTAGGTGCATTACAAGCCGCACATCTACTCGGTAGAGACTATAAAAATCTGGTTGTGTTCAGCTCACTTTCCAAGCGCTCCAACGTGCCGGGCATGCGCTCTGGCTTTGTTGCTGGCGATGAAAAAATTATTGAGTCATTCACGCTTTACCGTACTTATCACGGATGTGCGATGAACCCGGCCGTTCAAGCCGCTTCTATTGCTGCATGGAATGACGAAGCACATGTGATTGAAAACCGCAGGCTCTACGCAGCAAAATTTAAATATGTGACGCCGCTTCTCACTAAAGTGTTGGATGTAGCTATTCCAGATGCAGCATTTTATCTATGGGCAAAAATTAATGACCCTAGCATTTCAGATACGGATTTTGCTGTGAGGTTATATCGAGACCTTAATATTACCGTGCTGCCTGGCAGTTTTTTGGCTCGTGAAGCGCATGGTGTTAATCCAGGAAAAAACTTCATCCGCATGGCACTAGTGGCCTCATATGATGAATGTATTGAGGCTGCTCATCGAATTAGCACTCATTTTTAATCGATTAATCCAACATGGCTAAACCTGAAACACATCAGATTAGCCATGTTGTGATGACGTTTGCACGTATGCTACTTAATGTATTGATTATTTAAACGCACAGCAAGTGCACTCAAACCAATTAAAGCAATGCCAATCATCACCAAAGCAATAGGCCAACCCACAGTATCAGCAAAATGCTCTGCAGTATAATATCCAATATATAACAACATCGTTATTGTACCTACCAATAAGAGTGTCCTACTGCGCACATACGTACTTAAAAATATCGTAAAAGCCGTAGCGCCCAGATACAAAGGTTCCAACAAAGTATTTTCTACAGATTCAAATATTGACCACAATAACAAAATAGCACCAACAAAGTACCAAAACGGGCTAATCGCCATATGCTTAGACTTGTTGATAGCATAAGCGATACACAATAAAGAGCTACCGATTACCATGCCGATCAACTTCTCATTTATATCCCAGATATCAAATAAGTTTGCAAAAAAGATACACCCAAAGAGTATCGCGCCGAATGCCAACACTGTGCGCTGCTTTGCCCAAAAAGTCGCCCCTTGCTGAACCAGCATATAAGCTGCCATAAATAACAAGCCATGACGCACATCACCTCCTGATGAGTACTCTTGCAACATCACCATGATGCCCGTCGGTTGTAATACCGAGGAGATTAAAAATAATGGCGTTGCGGCCCGTTCATATTTACTATCCGCCACACAAATCAATCCCATCACGAATGCCATCAGACCCGTGCCTAATGTCACAATCACACGCGATGCAGAACTAAAGTCATCCCAGTACATTGAAATAAAGACACCAATACCTGCAAATACAAAGATACCGCCTATATATCCAAACAGTTTAGACAGTACACTGCCAGACTCCTCTTGATTAGGTTGTCGTGTGTGCGCCTCTAATGCCAATGCAATTTCTGCCAGACTGATTTGGTTATGTTTCGCTAATGAAACTATATCCTGCAACGCATCATCTTTAAGTGACATCATCGCTCCTTATTTTTTGATAACCCAACCGATAAACTGCACTTGGTTATAGTAATAATGCTGTTGTGTATTTGGAATCTTATAACCAATACTTCCTTTCTTCAGCCTAAAACCGCTGTTACGATAACCATCACCAAACAAGCCACCCACCATACCACCACTGCCGCCATAATTCGGGCCATCTAGGCTATAACCATCAGGAGAAACAATGGTTGTATCAATCAGCAACCCTTCGGTTTCATGTAACACAGCAACACCATTAACCGCTGAAGCAACCGCATTAGGCACATCGATTACAATCTCTCGCACAGTATTCGTCTTAGCATCGTAAGCCATTAATCGTTTCAAATCGTAATTGATATCTTTATTTTCACGTTTCTTCACTTTCACCATCAATTGTTGATTTTTCACTGAAAAATCAAGTGTGTAATCAGTGCTATTTTGGTAGTCATATAACTTGGTGCTGAACAACATTTCATATTGTGGCGGCGCACTCATCAGCTTAGGAATTACGGTCGATGCAAAAAATATAAGAATCAGTATTAATGGAAAAGTCAAACCGACCACTAAAACTAAGTTTTCTTTAATAAAGTTTTTCATCATTGTCCTTTAATAAATGCTGAAACGATATTGAATACATCTTGATGCATTTCTGCACTCAAACAGTCTATTTGTTGCAAATCTTCCATACCACGCAACCAAGTCAACTGCCGCTTTGCGAGCTGGCGAGTAGCAAAAATGCCTCTGTCCCGCAATTCAGATTCTTGATACGCTCCAGCTAAATACTCTAAAGCTTGGCGGTAGCCTACACAGCGCATTGAAGTGCTATCTGATGTCAATGCAGGGTACTTTTTCACTAACGCTTTCACTTCATTAACAAAGCCATCTGCCAGCATATGATCAAACCTGACGGCGATTCGCTCATGTAATACTTTTCGATCACTCGGAACTAGTGCTAACTTGAGCAATCGATATGGCAAGGTATCACCGCTTGTTGCTTGATGTAATGATGTCATCGATTGCCCTGTAATTCTATATACTTCTAAAGCACGTTCTATTCTTTGTACATCATTAGGCTGCAAACGTGCAGCACTTTCAGGGTCAACCAATGCTAATTTGGCATGCATGGCTGGCCAGCCAACTTTCGATGCTTCCTCTTCAATCATGTGCCTAACTTCAGCATCAGCCTCTGGTAACTGGCTAAATCCATTTTCTAAAGCTTTAAAATATAACATCGTGCCACCTACTAACAGTGGAATCTTCCCACGTGAGGTAATGTCAGCCATTAATCTTAATGCATCATTTCTAAATTGTGCAGCTGAGTAAACCGCAGTTGGCGAAATAATATCAATCAAAGCATGCGGCGCCTCTGCTAACAACGCTGCGTTAGGTTTGGCAGTTCCAATATTCATCTCTTGATAAACCAATGCTGAATCTACGCTGATCAGTTCTACAGGTAGATTTTTATAAAGATATGCTGCTAAATCGGTTTTTCCGCTAGCAGTTGGCCCCATTAAAAAGATAGCTGGTGGCAGTGTTGTTTGATTCATTCAATACATTCTTAATTAAGATACACTCTGAAGTAATGTAACTATTGTTAATCATAGCAATGACCCTTTTGGGCCGTTACTTCTTGCAATCAGGTCTAGATGAAATCTGTATAATATTGTTATTAGCTGATATTAATTTGCCTTGATTGTATGGCGCACACCATAAATTAGTATATATTTTTCGCACGCTCTTTGTTGATAGGATTATCCATGAATTTAGAAAAAGTTGTTTTTGGTTTTTTCATCGTTCTCGCCATGACACTGAATTTTGGTTTCTTTATTGGCGAAATTGATGAACCTACACATCACCATGTTTACGAGCTCTACGCGGCGATTATCGTCAGCCTGATTGCAACTGTACTTAAGTTTGGCGACCGTACCCACGTAGGCGCCATCTTACTATCAACCAGCTTAGCTGCTGACTTACAACTGATCACTGCGGCAATATTATGGGCGGCTCTGAGTGGTAGCTATGATGAGGCAAGCCTGACTGTATATATCGTTTCATTATCAGGTGGTGCATTAATGGCTAATATCATTTCAGTGGTACTGTTAATTTCTGAAACAATTAGCCAAAAACGCTAAATATCATTAGCTCAGAAGATTAATCAGCATGGATAGCATACTGTTTTTAATATTACGTAGGTTAAGACGTCCGCTGATCTTAATCATCGTGAGCTTTGCGATTGCGATTATCGGTCTAACACTTATGCCTGGGGTTGATGATAAAGGTCAACCTTGGAAAATGAGCATCTTTGATGCCTTGTATGTCATTAGCTACACGGCTACGACCATCGGCTTTGGTGAGATTCCCTACGCTTACAGTAAAGCACAGCGTTTATGGCTCACATTTTCGATTTACTTTACTGTTATCCCATGGTTTTACGCTATCGGTAAAATCATTACCCTACTGCAAGATACAGGGCTTCGCCAAGCAATCACCACAGAACGTTTTGCAAACAAAGTACGTCAATTCCAAGAACCTTTTTATATACTCTGTAGCTACGGTCAGTCATCTAGCTTATTAGCGAAAGCCTTAGATGAAAAAGGCATGCGTGTCGTCGTCATTGAACCTCAACAAGACCGCCTCAACGAGTTAGAACTCATCGATACAAGAAACATCATTCCATATTTATGTGCAGATGCCATACTGCCAGAAAATCTGGAGAGAGCTGGTGTGCTTCATCCATTATGTAGCGGAGTGATTACACTTACCGATGATGACAATGTCAATCTTGCAGTAGCCGTTGCAGTCAAGCTGATGAATCCTGACCTATTAGTTATTGCGCGCGCAGAGCGTGACGACATTGCTGCTAACATGGCATCATTCGGTACAGATCACATCATCAACCCTTACACGCTGTTTGGTGACCAACTAGCGATGCGTGTTCATGCGTTGGGGACTTATCTATTACACGAATGGCTTACTGGTGTACCAGGTGACACATTACCTCCACCAGAAAACCCGCCCAAAGGCAGATGGGTAGTCTGTGGTTATGGTCGGTTTGGTAAGTCTGTCGTACAAAATCTAGAGCGTGAACACATCACCACCACAATTATTGAAGCAATGCCAGAAATGACTGGTTGTGATCACTGTATTGTTGGTAGCGGTACTGAAGCAAAAACCTTACTTGAAGCCGACATCACCAATGCTGTGGGTATCGTTGCAGGAACAGATAACGACACTAACAATTTGTCTATTGTGATGACAGCGTTTGAGCTTAACCCAAAACTGTTTGTGGTGATCCGTAAAAACAGACGTCACAATGGTCGGTTATTTAAGCAGTTTAATGCGGACATCACCATGCAACCTACTGAAATCATTGCACATGAGTGTTTGGCTCACATGATTTCACCCTTACTTGCACAATTTTTAAGCTTAGCTCGGAGCCAAACAAACGATTGGGCAAACAAATTAATCAGCCAACTTGTGATGACTATGGGTGAAACTGTGCCTGAAACTTGGGCAGTCAGAATCGACAAAGAAAATAGCCCTGCAGTGATAGAGCTAATCAAAACAGGTTTACATGTGACGGTACAGCATCTCATGCAGGACCCTGCTAACAGGAATGATCAGCTAGAGCTTGTCCCTATCTTACTTTTACGTAACAACGTGCCTAGCTTAGTACCAGATCCGTCTACTCGCTTAAAAGCTGGTGACCGCATTTTATTCTGTGGTAGCCCTGAAACCAAATCGACCTTACCCTCAATATTAAACAATACAAAAACATTGACTTACATTATTGATGGGATTGAAGTACCGAACAGTTTAGTTTGGCGATGGCTGGAAAAGAAATTTAAAAGAGTAAATTAACTCACTTGTGTATCCATCAATCTACAGAGTAGTAGGATGGTAGTTCAGTGGCATTATTTGCCACGCATGAACATTTTATCTAAATCAAACATGCTCACTTGAAACCAAGTAGGTCGACCATGATTACACTGTCCTGAACGTTCAGTGGCTTCCATATCTCGCAGTAAAGCATTCATCTCAGGAATAGTAAGGCTACGGTTCGCCCTAACAGCCGCATGGCATGCCATGGTGCCAAGTAATTCGTTTCTGCGCTCTGTGAGCACTCGGCTAGCACCAAACTCTCGAATATCTCGTAACACATCTCGCGCTAAGCTTACAGCATCAGCATCTTGCAACATGGTAGGCACTGCACGGACAGCTAGTGTTGTTGGCGACAACACGGCAATATCAAACCCCAACTGCTGCAATGCGGCATGGTTACCTGCCAAAGCTTCTTGCACTGTAGCAACTTCAAACTTGTCCGCATTAAAACTAACAGGCAACAATAGTGGCTGCATTTGCACTGCCTTGTTATCTAGTGCATTTTTCAATTTTTCATACATAATTCGCTCATGCGCCGCATGCATGTCAACCACCACTAATCCCTCTTTATTTTGAGCGAGCACATATACGCCATGCACCTGCCCCAGAGCAAAGCCCATTGGGTAGTCATGTGGCGCTTCTTTATTAGCTAAGTTATCAGATAATAAATTTGTAAATGCGGGAGTTACGTTGGATGCTTGATGCTGATTAACATCAAATATTGATTGATAAAAGCTAGGGCTTTCGTGGGCACTTAAGTTAATTTGAGATTGATATGTTGGATATAAAACTGTATTAGAAGAACCTGTATTCGGAAAGCTAGCATGCGAAGCTTGTGGACTAAATGGATTATATTGCGCTTGATTTGCAGTCACCGCATTTGAAACACCCGTTGGAATCGCCAACGCTTTGTTAAGCGAATGAAATATAAAACGATGGATAGACTGACTATCTCTAAATCTAACTTCAGTTTTAGCAGGATGAACGTTAACATCCACCAAGCTAGGGTCCAACTCTAGGAACAACACAAAAGCTGGATGCCTATCGTGATGTAATACATCTTGATAAGCTTGACGTATCGCGTGTGAAATTACTTTATCTCGAACAAAACGTCCATTCACATAAACATACTGGGTGTCTCGACTATTCCGGTTAAAAGTCGGTTTTGCAGCCATTCCCCATAATCGCAAACCAGCGGCTGATTCATCCACACTAATAGACTCCGCCACAAACTCGCTTCCCAAAACTTCAGAGAATCTTCTTTCAGGCTGGCCTATCGCTAAACGACTTAACGCTCGTCCGTTATGTTGCAACATTAGCCCAACATCTGGGCGCGACAGTGCAATACGTGTGAACATCTCCTCACAATGCCCAAACTCAGTGGCCTCTGTTTTCAAGAACTTGCGACGGGCGGGCGTATTAAAATACAAATCAGACACTTCAATCACCGTGCCAGCATCTAACGCTGCTGGCTCTATCACAGATATATCACTACCTTCCGATGCGATACGCCATGCATGCTTACTGTCAACTTGGCGACTTAATAACTGTGTACGGGAGATTGAAGCAATACTCGCCAAAGCCTCACCACGAAAACCCAGACTGGCAACAGACTCTAAATCTTCGAGACTGTTTATTTTGCTAGTAGCGTGGCGCGTTAGTGCTAGGATCAAATCCTCTTTAGCTACACCAGCACCGTTATCTGTGACACGCATTTGTTTAATGCCGCCTTGTAACAAAGCGACTTGAATATCAGTGCTACCAGCATCTAAACTATTTTCCAGCAACTCTTTCAAGGCGGATGCCGGCCGCTCAACCACCTCGCCCGCGGCGATTTGGCTAATAAGTTGGTCAGGAAGTAAACGTATGGTGGCCATAAAGATTTAGTTATTTTTTGATGTTAATATTTTACCCTGCTTTATATGTGTCGATTTAACTATTACAGATGACTTAATGGTTATTTAATTTTGCCCAACCATGAAAAAACTGCAATCTAGCTAAGGTAGATGACTGCCAAATGATAAAAATTTTAAACTGAGATTTAATGCTTAAGTTGAATGAAGCAATTGATAGTTGCGCACTATCAAGCCACATTAACAACGCCCCAAAGTAGTGCTAACGCACTACTCTGAAATATTTTGGTTAGAGAAACTAGTCTAAAAATCCTCTGTACAAGCTCAAACATGGCATCAAAAATAAACCATTACCATGCTATTTCTGACCGTGAAATACTTAGCGATAATCTCTAAACTGATGAGGTGTGAATAAAAACCAACCTGACACTAAACAGATACATTGCCTACTGCAACTCGCACTAATTCATCAATCTTAGCGGTAATATTAGTCAACTCACCGGCAACGACAGCAAATTCACGTCCTACTTCACCTGCACGGGCCGCGACAATTTGTGCATTCACAGATACGATACGTGCCTGTTTTGCAATGTTTTGAATACTGCTCATTAACTCATGGTGCTGTTTACGTTGTACTTTTGCATGTTTCTTCGACTCATCTTCATAAACTACGGTAATGCGATTAAGTAATGCAACAATTGGTGTCGCTTGCTTTCCCAGCTCATTAAGTAGATCCGGTACTGTACGAAAACCAGACTCACAAGCACTTAATGCTTTTTCTACTAAATTGGTAAAGTCGACTATTTTTCGATCACCCTCAATTTCGCCAAAATAAACTAAGCGTAACTCTTCAAAAAATACACCTGGCAATTCACTGTTTCCATGTACTAATGCAGCATGACTCACTTTAAACAAAGCTAGTGCTTCACGTGCCGTTTCCAACGCTGTTTCGTGCCCCATAGTAGAAAGTACGGCGTTCAATACAATACGTTGTGACAACATACGCTGACGACCAGCTAAGTTAATTAGTGCGCCAAATGTTTCTGCACTAACGGCCATACTTGATGTATTAAATTTATGGCTACGCTCTGTAGCTTGATGAGGCTTTAAATCTGCTAACAAAATATTCTCCCTTTTATTGATATCATTAACATCGAACGTCATCAGCACAATTACTCAGCACTTAGAAACCATTCACATTACGCATTCAATACAAGCAATTTCTATTCCATGCATATTCATAGGCAGATCAGCGAAACGCATCAAATGTCGATGTTGTTCAGCTATCATTAAAAACCATTGACTAGCGTGTCGCTGATATTTGCATGTTGGTGTTTTAAATGTTTTGATATAAATTCACGTCAACATGAAAATAAGCAACCAAGATTTAACACCTACTAGCTATACAGATAGCTTTAGTCTTGCTCGCAAGCTCAAACGCCACCATCACTTTTATCTTGGCCCTACCAACTCTGGTAAAACCTATCAAGCACTCCAAGCATTAGAAAAAGCAAAATCTGGTGTGTATCTAGCACCACTGAGGCTACTGGCAATGGAGATACGTGACAGACTGGTGGCATCTGGTGTGCCCTGCAACTTAATTACAGGTGAGGAGCGCGTCATCATGGCTGGCGCTAAGCATACGGCATCAACCATTGAAATGATGAATGCGAACAAAGAGGTGGATGTCGCAGTCATCGACGAGATTCAAATGGTACAAGACCCAGACCGTGGTGCAGCATGGACAGCTGCATTAGTTGGTGCACCCGCATCAACAGTTTTTATTTGCGGCTCTACAGCAGTCACAAGCCCATGCATCGCAACAATTGAATCATTAAATGAAACTTACGAAATCACACAGTTAGCACGTAAAACACCGCTAGTATTAGAGCATGAAAGCATGTGTGGAAAGCATTACAATCGCCAGAAGCTCAAGCCTAAACTACAAAAAGGTGATGCCATCATTGCATTCAGCCGCAAAGATGTGCTGACATTGTCGGCTAGATTCCGCCAATGGGGTTTCAATGTAGCAAGTATTTACGGCGCACTCTCCCCCGAGGTAAGACGAACGGAATCAGAACGCTTTAACACTGGTGAGGCAGATATCCTAGTGGCAACAGATGCCATCGGCATGGGCTTAAACCTACCAATACGTCGTGTAATATTTTCTAATATTCATAAGTTTGATGGCGTAGCTTCGCGATTACTCAATATGACAGAGGTGCGTCAAATTGCAGGGCGTGCAGGTCGATTTGGTATTTATGAAACAGGCTATGTCAATGTACTTGAAAATGATGAGCTGATTCACATTGAGCATATGTTATCGACCGATGACACTGCTGATTTAAACAAGCTCCCCGTGAGCATTAATTTAATGCAGATTAGCAGCCTTGCTCACTCACTACATACAAATAAAATTGCTGAAGTACTCAGTTACCACCAAGAAAGAACTCGTTTTCAACACGCTCTTTTTGAACAAGCACCACTAGAAACTCAAATTTCACAAGCCATCCTTATTGATGAGTATGCACCTAAAATGTCCCTAAAAGATAAGTATATCTTCGTATGTGCGCCAATTTCATTGAATGTTGCATTTGAAAAAGACTACTATCTAATGTGCCTAAAAAGTGTATCAGAATCTACTATTCGATATCTACCGCCAGCACCAAGCTGGCTAGACGCACAAAATCCAAAACATCTGGAAGAAGCAGAGTTGCTTAGCCACAATCTAAGCCTGTATGCATGGCTGAGTTATAAGTTCCCACAATATTTCACAGACGGCGAAAAAGTCCCTGAGTTACGAAGAAGAATAAGTCGTTACATAGAAAGCGCATTACTCACACAAGCTGGATATGGTGATACCAGCAGAGAAATCGATTACATCATGACAAAAAGAAGATATTGATATTAACAATCCAATATTAAATTAGTCCAGTCTTACCGTTTCCAAGTACTCGGGCACTTCCACTTGCCAATGCAATTTTTCTTGAATATGGCGTCGCATCGAATCCGCTGCAACGGGCTCTCCATGTACGATAAAAGTTTTTTTAGGTGGTGCTTCAAATCCGCTAAGCCAATCCAAGATTTCCGCATAATCAGCATGGGCAGACAAATTCGAAATCAACTCAACACTTGCTCGAACTGGGATATATTCACCATGAATCTTAATGCTTTCTGCGCCGTCCAACATAGCAGCACCTCTGGTTCCCGCAGCTTGAAACCCAACAAATAATATAGTGTTATTAGACTTGGGGGCAAATGCTTTCAGATGATGAACAACACGCCCTCCAGAAGCCATTCCACTTGCGGATAAAATAATCATCGGACCTTTAAGCTCATTAAGGGCTTTTGATTGCTCAATACTATTGACCATATGTGCCGTCCGAAATAGCGCACGGCATTGCTCGGCGTTTAAGCGATGTTCACCATGATATAGATTAAAAATCTCAGTGGCATCGACGGCCATTGGACTGTTTAAATAGACAGGAATATCTTCTGCAATCGCTCCGGAAGTTTTCAATAAGTGAATGTAATAAAGTAACTCTTGTGCTCTACCTACCGCAAAAACAGGGATAACAACCACGCCCTTTCGCTTCACAGTCCGATTAATAATCGTTGCTAGCTTAGCTTTGGGATCATCATTCTGATGTAAACGATTGCCGTAAGTAGACTCAATTAACAAATAGTCTGCTTGCTTGATACGGACAGGAGGCTTCATCAAAATATCATTAGCGCGCCCAATATCACCTGAAAACAGGATAGAAGTCTTTTGGTGATGAATGCGTACGAACGCAGATCCCAAAATATGACCACTTGGTGAAAGCCTCAGCGTTAAACCACCACCCAAATCCACATCTTGCTCAAAGCTCACAGGCGTCAATAAAGCAAGTGCATTTTCGGCATCTTCTTTGGTATATAAAGGTAGTGCTGGATGATGTTTAGAAAAGCCACGGCGATTTGCATACTCGGCCTCTTCTTCTTGCAAGTGTGCAGAGTCTGGCAACATGATTTTGCATAAATCGGCAGTGCCTTCACTGCAATAGACTTTGCCAGAGAACCCATTTTTAACCAGTAAAGGTAAATACCCACTATGATCGATATGCGCGTGTGTTAACACCACGGCATCAATTTTTGCTGGATTGATAGGTAACTTCGACCAGTTTTTTAATCGTAATTGCTTTAACCCCTGAAACAAACCACAGTCAACCAAGATATGCTTTGTGTCAGTCTTTAGTAAATACTTTGAACCAGTAACAGTGCCTGTTGCACCTAAAAATGTGAGCTCCATACAACCTCTCCCCTATACTCAGTGCCGTCAATTAAATCAGTGCAATTAATTCAACTAGCACTGCGAACGCTATCCAGTAAAAAAGATTAATCCAATGCGACCTTTGTTTTAGCTAGCGCAGGATTTGTTGAAAAATATTTTTTAATTCCAGTTAAAATGGATAGCACTAACTTATCTTGATAAGCACTGTCGTTAAGCCTGCGTTCCTCATCAGGATTACTAATAAATGCAGTCTCTACAAGAATAGAAGGAATGTCCGGTGATTTCAATACAGCAAAACCTGCTTGCTCCACATGGTTCTTATGTAACTTATTAATCTCGCCAATATTACCTAATACTGCTTTACCAAGCTTCAAGCTGTCGTTAATCGTTGCGGTTTGAGATAAATCTAATAAGGTTCTAGCAAGCAATGGGTCTTTTACGTTTAAGCTCACTCCACCTATTAAATCAGACTGATTTTCTTTATTTGCTAAATATCGTGCGCTGGCACTTGTTGCACCTTTTTCAGATAATGCAAATACTGATGAGCCCCTTGCCGCTGGGTTAGTAAAAGCATCAGCATGAATCGAAATAAACAAATCTGCTTGTAATTTACGCGCTTTGAGCACACGCATATGCAACGGAATAAAATAATCTCCATCACGGGTTAGTAAAGCACGCATATTTGGCTCTTCGTCTATTTTTGCCTTTAACTTCTTAGCAATCAACAAAGTAATCTCTTTTTCACGGCTACCTGTAGCACCTATTGCACCAGGGTCTTCCCCACCATGTCCAGGGTCAATCGCAATAGTAATCTGGCGTAAGCCTTTAGATGATGGCTTATTGTCAGGGACCTCTTTGCTAACTTCCGCTTGCAGAGTAGCAGAGGTTTGGCTGGTCTGTGATGTAGTTTCGACTGCATTAACACTATTAGTTGTTGTCGTATTAGCTGGCTTAGCACCCTCATCAATTTTCACCGCAGCAACATTACTATCTACTGTTACAGACGGAACATCAGTGGATTGTGGCAACGTAACTACCTGTGTAGACTTGTTATTTGCAGTCACATCAACCGTTTGAGGTGGATTATCACGTTCATCTAGCATCGCCATCAGCGGGTCTTTAGTTGGGTAAATATCCAACACTAATCGATGCTTGTAATCACCTGCTGGCGGTAACGTAAATATCGCAGGTTTAGCCTCGCCTTTTAAATCCACTACCAAGCGCACCACTTTAGGCTTAAAGTTCGCTACACGTATTTTAGAAATATACGGATCACTCTCTGAAACCTTTTCACTTAACGCCTTAATCACCACATTTAAATCAACATCTTCCACATCAACAACTACGCGCTCAGGATCTTTTAAAGTCGTCATTTTATAGAGGATGGGTTTTTCTGCTTCTATCGTAATTCTTGTGTAAATATCTGCAGGCCAAATGCGAACAGCCGTGACAGTGTTCGCTTGAACTGGCGTAGAGAGCATCAAGCCCACCACAGAAAAAGTGAAACACATTAATATAGAAAAACAGTATTTAATCAAATAGTTACTCATATGGTTTAGCTATACAATTCTTTAATATTCTTCACACACGCCTGAGCGTTTAAGGAATGTCCATCAATATGCACATCGCGCCCAGTGGGCTTAATCTTGAAGTAAATATCAATATCTGGCATTGGCAATATATGCTCAGCTTTTTCTGGCCACTCAATGAGGCAAACACTTTCCTTATTGAAGTAGTCCCTAAAACCGGCAGATTCCCACTCTTCCTCATCATTAAAACGATACAAATCAAAATGGTACAAATTCAACAATCCGTTTTCTGTCGTCAGATTTTCATAGGGTTCTACCAATGTATATGTTGGACTTTTAACCTTACCACTAAACCCCAAACCCTGTAACAACCCTCGCACTAAAGTTGTTTTACCAGCACCAAGATCTCCGTGTAAATAAATGGTGAGATTAGGTATGATAGCTTTGCCCAAAGTAGATCCAAAAGAGAGCGTTGCCGCTTCATCCGCCAAATCAAGTGTAAAATTATTATCCATGAGCCATTCTACTAAAAACTTGAACGATCTGAGCCATGCAATTAAAAAATGGGGGCTTGAACTCGGCTTTAATCAAGTCGGCATTACCGACACCAACCTGCAAACTGCAGAGCAGGAACATCAAGCTTGGATTGAAAAAGGTTTCCATGGTGATATGGATTATATGGCAAAACATGGAGTTAAACGTACTCGCCCAGCCGAATTAGTCCCGAATACTCAACGCATTATCTCTGCACGGCTAGATTACTTACCTCCAGAGGCAGAAAATAGCACATCTATCCTTCAAGATAGTCATAAAGCTTTTATTTCTCGTTATGCATTGGGCCGTGATTACCATAAGGTCATGCGTAATAAGTTACAAAAGCTGTGTGAGAAAATTCAAAGTGAATTGCAATCCTTTCAGATAGATCAATTTGAATATCGTGCTTTTACTGACAGCGCGCCTGTACTTGAAGTTGCACTAGCTGAAAAAGCGGGCCTAGGATGGCGCGGAAAACATACATTATTAATCGACAAAAACAATGGCTCATGGTTTTTTATCGGTGAGATATATACCAACCTCCCTTTACCGATTGATGAGCCTGCCAGCAACCACTGTGGTAGCTGTAGTAAATGTATAGAAGTATGTCCTACGCAAGCAATTACAGCGCCTTATGAAGTAGACGCAAGACGTTGCATTTCTTATCTCACTATTGAACTGAAAACTAGCATTCCAGAAGAGTATCGCCCTTTAATTGGCAACCGTGTGTACGGTTGCGATGACTGCCAGCTATATTGCCCATGGAATAAATTTGCAGAAATCACCCAAGAACCAGATTTCTCGGTAAAACATGGTTTAGCTGATGTGAACTTAATTGACTGCTTTAATTGGTCAGAGGACGAATTCAAATCAAAAATGGCGGGTAGTGCCATTTATAGAATAGGCTATTTGCAATGGTTAAGAAATATTGCAGTAGGTCTAGGCAATTCAGAAACAACGCCAGAAATCATCGACACACTCAAACAACACCTCCATCATGAAAATGAAATGGTGCAGGAACATGTACGCTGGGCACTCGACCGCCATTTAGCGTGAGTGTTTTGAGCTAAATCAGGCCTCACCTAAAAGCAAATATTGCTGAATAGCATCCAAACCAATCGGTTTTGAATACAAGTAACCCTGTGCATAACGACAATCATATGACTTGAGTAGCTCAGCCTGCTCGAGTGTCTCAACGCCCTCTGCAACCAGCTCTTTATTGAGAGTCGCGGTAAGCGCGATAATGGCTCTAACTAAAAGCGCATCATGAGGGTTATTGATAATTTCTTTCACAAAAGAATAATCAATTTTCACTTGATGTATAGGAAACTTGCTTAAATAGGCTAACGCAGATTGGCCTGTTCCAAAGTCATCTAGCGAGATTTTGATACCAAGTTCATGAAAGGCCTCTAGGGCTTTTAATACCTGCTGATTACTCTCTAACAAGAGGCATTCAGTAATTTCAAACTTTATCCATGCAGGGTTACAACCTTCCTCTTCTAATAAATGGCTAACCTGATGGGCAAAGTCTATCTCAAAAAACTGGCGTGCGGACAAGTTCACTGAAACTGATATAGGTTGCTTAAGCTGCAGATTAATTAGGCGTGCAGATTTAAATGCTTCTCGCATAATCCATTTACCTAATTCGACAATCATGCCCGTTTCTTCCGCAATCTGAATAAAAACCATTGGCGAAACCACACCCAGCTTGCGACTATTCCACCTACATAATGTTTCCAGCCCCATCACTCGCTGACTCGCAATATCTACGATAGGCTGGTATTGCAAATAAACCTCATTACCTTCAATAGCCCTTCTTAATTCAGTTTCAATATTGAGGCGCTTTTGTATGGATTCAGTCAGATTTGGAGAGTAGGTATGGTAACGATTGCGCCCACTTTTCTTTGCGTGATACATGGCTGAGTCTGCATATTTTAGCAAATCATTCATGTCTTCACTGTCATCTGGATAATATGAAATCCCGATACTAGCCGAAATAAAATACTCGGTCCCTTCAATCAAATAAGGCTGCACGATTTGATTAAGCAAAGTGTTAGACATGTGCTCGACATGCGCGCGATTTGATAATGGATCAACTAAAATGATAAATTCGTCACCTCCTAGACGCGCACATGTATACTGACCTTCAAGACCATCAGTTACTCTTTTAGCGACTTCAATCAACAACTTATCACCTATCGCGTGCCCCATTGTGTCATTGATAGATTTAAACTGATCTAAATCAAGCATCATCAGCGCAAATTTACTATTGTCAGTTTGCGCCTTACTAATAGCGGTTAATAATTTTTGCGAAAATAATGTGCGATTAGGTAACCCTGTTAACTGATCGTGAAACGCCATATTCTCGATTTTTCGTCTGTACTCAGCCACTTCAGTAATATCTGTTGCTATTGTGAGTGCACCACATATCTGATGGTTTTCGTCAAACTCAGGCACAATACGTACCTGATGCACAGCAACTAAGGCTTCATGTACACTATGAATTTCTAGCGTCTTCTGCAAATTAAATTGCATTACCTCCATTAACTCAGCCATAAAAGCTTCGCCCGTCATATTAACGATATAGGGGCTCCACAACTCTAATGGTGTTTTGTTAAGCTCATAAGGGATCTCTACATCATATGTTTCATGGCAGCGTGAGTTGACAAAAATTCTTTTACCATCAAGGTCATAACGAATAATGGTTGTCGGTAAGTTTTGTACTAAAGACTGATAAGCGTTTTGTTGTTTAGTGACCTCAGATTGCAGATACTGCTTTTCGGTAATATCGCGTGCAAAGCCCACGGTGCCAATGACTTCGCCGTCCAGCCTCACTGGTGACTTATAAGTTTCTGCCCAGTAGATTTCGCCAGACTCTTTTTTAATCTGTTCACTCACACTTTTAGGCACACCGTTTTTTAAGATATCGAGATCATCATTCACATAACCTTGTGCCATCTCGGTGGGAAAAAAATCAAAATCCGTTTTACCCTCTAAATCTTCATAATGCTCAGCACCAACCACCTCTACAAACTTCTGGTTTGTGGCTAAAAAACGTCCAGCTTTGTCTTTCATCCACACAATAAAGGGAAATGTATCCATCAATGCACGTAAGTACTGCTCACGTTGTTCTGTTTCTTGATTTTGCTGTTGTTTATTAAAATCGAGATCTCGACCAACTGCTATCACACCAATCACTTGGTTTTTATGATTTTTTATTGCAGAGAAATTAACAAGGTCATAAATCACGCGGGAAATGCGCTGATGCTCAAAGTTCAGCAAAATTGCACAGGGTTCACCAGTCGCTAATGTTCGATTAATCGCATCATAATAGTGATCAAATGCGCGCTGACCTTTTAGGTCAACATAATCGGTGTCAGCTTCTTGTTTTAGATTTAAGGTGTTTAATAATGCTTGATTGGCATAGGCCAAGTGACCGGAGGGTCCATATATGGCAATATTATCAAAAGAGGTATCAAAAAGAGCTCGAAATAAAAATAATAGCTTGGTCACGTCTTCAACATCGTCGTCAACACCAACTTGTTGATTAAGCCCGCTAGATTCCAGCTCTATCATCAAACATCACCTCCAATAGCAGAACATCAACACACCAACACTAGATGACAGTAAAGTAGCCTATGCTGGAATCACCTCAATCATTTGAATGCGATGCTAACATTGCTGCGCCGACAATACCAGCCTGATCTCCCATATTAGAAATACGCAGGTTTAATTTACCGCGTAACGCTGGGATTAAATCTTGTACTAACTGCTGTTGAAAAGAAGGAGCTATCAAAGGCCATGCAGCACTCATACCTCCACCTAAGACTATATCGGTCACATCAATCACTTTAAGGATATGTGCTAATGCTTGCGCCAGCGACTTTCCTGCAAGCGCGTAGGCAGAAGTTGCTGCTGTATCACCCTGCTCTGCACGCCTAGCAATTTCAGCAGCAGTACAATGCTGTTGAGCCGATTCAAAATAACTAATGGCAACCCCACTGGCTGAAGCATATTGTTCCATACAGCCAAAATTACCACAACCGCATAATCTGCCACCGTCCTTCACGACAATATGCCCAACTTCCATCGCTACGCCATGTGCCCCTTGGAATGGAAGCCCATTTAAAATCAAACCACCACCAACCCCTGTGCCTAAGCCAATGTAGATTAAATTATTAAGTCGAGATGGGTGCATCACATACTCACCGTAAGCAGCAGCAAGCGCATCATTTTCAGTAATGACTGGCAAGCCAATCAATGCCGACAAATCTTTACTTAAATCAACATCTTGTAGGCCTGGCAAGTTGGGTGATTGTGAAATAACCTGTGTATGTGGATCAATGAATCCGGGAAAGCCAATACCAATAGCAGAGATTTCAGGATATTGCTTTCGTACCTCATTAATTGCATTTGCAATAGTCGATAGAATTTTTTGCCATGCGAATCTAGGTTCACATTGGTGTTGTTTACATAAACTTGAAAAGTCTGCCTGAAATCGCATTTCCTCAATTAAACGAGGTTTGGGTGATTCAATTGAAACTGCATCATCGACTACCCCTAGGCGCAGATTTGTACCACCAATATCAATCCCAATTAACATAAATATCGTTTTTACTAACGCCCAGTGCGTGAAATGACCGTACGAATTGATTCTTTTTGTGCTGACGTTAACTGTTGCCAGCCAAAGCGCCAGTGCCAGTTCCCCGTAACAGTCCCTGGCGTGTTCATACGATGCTGACCATTCAATTGCAAAATATCCTGCATCGGAATAATCGCTAGCCGGGCCTTGCTCTCCAATGCCATATCAATCAAATCACTAGGCATATTCGGCACATAACCTTCAGCATGTGTTGCGGTCAAATAGGCATGCAGATTTCCTCGCTGATAATCATCCAGATTGTTATACCAACTTAACGTCGTATCGTTATCATGTGTACCTGTATACACCACACTATTCTCTGAAATATTCTCAGGCAAATAAGGGTTATCACTTGCACCACTAAAAGCAAACTGCAAAATCTTCATACCAGGTAAATGGTATTTCTTTCTCAGCGCTTCAACTTCTACTGTGATGATGCCCAGATCTTCAGCAACTAAATTAATCTCTGGCAATGCTTGCTTAATCGCTGCAAGTAAACCATCCCCTGGCGCCAGCACCCACTCACCATTAATCGCAGTTTCTTCTGTTGCAGGGATTTCCCATGCGGCCTCTAACCCCCTAAAGTGGTCGATACGAACAATATCGAACAGTTCGCTTTGTGTCGCCATGCGAGATATCCACCAGCCAAAACCATCACGTTGCATCGCATCCCAGTTGTAATGCGGGTTTCCCCAGCGCTGGCCAGTCTCAGAAAAATAATCTGGTGGCACACCCGCCACTACGCTAACTGTTTTGTCAGCATTAAGTTTGAATAAATCAGAATGCGCCCATACGTCGGCACTGTCATAGGCAACAAAAATTGGAATATCACCAAATAACGCGATATTTTTTTCGGTAGCATACTTCTTAAGGGCAAGCCATTGGCTAAAAAATATAAACTGTGTAAATTTAACAACAGCAATCTCATGTGCTAACTGCTCTTGCGCTTGTTTGAGTGTTTTTTTATCACGGTTCTTGTAAAGTTCAGGCCAGTGGCTCCATCCAGCCTCATTGAAGTGGTGCCGTAAAGATAGAAACAATGAAAAATCATCTAACCAACTCGCTTGTTTTTTACAAAAACGGGCGAACGCTAGATGCAGTTTTTTATCTTCAGGCAGACTGTCAGATTGCTTACTAAAGTTAAGATATGCCTTGTCGAGCAAATCTAGTTTACTGGTAATTAAACCAGTACAGTCTTCCTTTGTGAGTAGCCCTTGAGCCTGTAGTGACTCTAAACTAATAAAGTCTGGGTTACCTGCGTGTGCAGATAAGCATTGGTAAGGAGAGTTATCCGCATGTGGCATATTGATTGGCAGTGTCTGCCAAACACTAGCGCCTATTTCACGCAAAAAATCAATGAACCGATAAGACTCAACACCTAAATCACCCGTATAAAAAGCACTTGGTAAAGAGCTTATATGAAGTAAAACACCTGCCTGGCGCTGATTTAAAAGTGATGCTTGAGTCTGTAACGTCATAAATACCTACTTAATCATTAAGGGCATTGAAACTTAGACAGTACTAATCATTCCTGCCCACGTCTCATTGTGCCAGCGTTATCTGCATTCCCGCCACCAGCACTGATCTTATGATATAGGGCATCGGGAATTGGTTCGCCAAGCAGCGTGTATAAATTAATTAAATTACGGCGATAAAGTTGGTCAAAGCTGGAAACACTATCTGATGAGTTGTAATCCCCAAACCACCAGAACCAATCAGAACCTTCACAAATAGCTAGTTGACGCTCAACGGCTTCAAGCTGCTGCTTATTTAAAGCGTTCTTGGCCAGTACTTTGTCATACGTTTTCTTAGCTGCACATAGTAAATCCCAGGCCAAATTCTTATCTTTACTGCCTATCCATGTGCTAAAGGTACCGTACACCCAGCTACCTGCTGCAATCTGTGGCAACACCTTTGCAGATAATCCCTCATCTAAGGCATTGTTGGCTTGATACATGTCAACAATATCGCTAAAAGTAGTCATGACAATGTCAGGGTGATTTGACAAGGCAGTGTACAACTCACTCAGGAAATAGAAGCCATTATATGGAAAGTACTCCCAAGCATTTTCACCATCTAAAATCACACTGACAATCTTAGGGATACTGCTGTGATTATTAGATTGAATTTGCGCTAAGGTCTGGACAAAATCATTGACTGCATCGTGCGAATGCATTTTTGCGTATTCAAACCCGATTTTGTCTGATAACTGATCATCTCTAAAAAAGCATAAAATATCATTCTTGCCGTTAGTAACACGGTAAGGCTGATACAAGTAGTCATGCTTATCGTCTGCACTTAATTGCGACTTCAATAAGCTATTTGCTAACACACCTTGCCCAGTAGCTGCCCAATCCAAATCGTATTCTGCCATTAAAGAAAGAGCCGCATGAGAAACTGCCCCTTCTGCTGGCCACATCCCACGAGGGGTGGCACCAAAATAGTGCTCATGCGCTTTTTTAGCTGCTGTGATATGCGCAATAGATCGACTCTGCCCTCCTGCATAACCATTACTTTCAGGTAATGGAGCATCAGGCATCGCATCTAAAGTAGATTTAAAGTCTAAAAGCAAAGGTAATATTGGATGGTAATAAGGTGTGGTAGAAATCTCAATCTGCCCACTTTGCATTAATGCTTTATAACGTGGAATCAAACCAGAAATGGTCTCTGCAATCACATCATATAATTGCAAACGCTCTTCATAGGTGAATAATACCCCTTTAGTCATCAATGCCTGAACCACAGTATTTGTTCTGCGTAAGCTTTCACCACACCAAGCCAAATGATACCAAACCAACAAATCGGCTTTATATTGTGCTGATAAGTAGTGAAACTGATCATTGGTCATCATCGGCTCTACCAACTGATACATATGCAGTAGGCGTTGATAATGCGGGAATGGACTCAACATTTTTTCATGATGACTTTTGAAGCAACTTTGCACAATCAGATGACATTCCTCATTACTAATGTCAGTAAGATTTTCTTTCGCTAGCAACGCCAACAATGGGTCACGAATTGTGTTTTGTTTAAACTGCTGAGCGTAATCGTCCAGTTGTTCTAACAGGATAGGCACAAAGTTAAAACTTACGCGCGCTTTAGGATTCACTTCAAGGTGATACGCCATATCACTGTAATCTTTAATGGCATGCAAATATGTCCATGGAAGTACATATTTATTGGTTGCCAAATCCCTGTAATCTGGCTGATGCATATGCCAGTAGAGATTGAGAAATAACTTGGGACGAGCAGTATTCACTTCAGTGGAACCTTAAACAATTAAAATTAAAACCAACATTACTTCATCAAAGACAGCGTGTAATTAGCTAATATCAAAACACGCTACTTTTAGACACATAAAACAACAAATCTTTTATACCACACGATATAGATCTTGCCCCAACATATCTGGTGTCACTAACACAATTCCTTTTTCAGACACATAAAAACGTTCAGCATCCAAGGCTAGGTCAACCCCAATTTGCATTCCCTCAGGAATCACACAGCCACGATCTACAACAACATTTTTAAGAATGACATTACGATGAATCGTTGCTTTGGGCAAAATCACAGACCCATCAATATTGGCATAACTATGTACACGTACATCTGAAAACAACACTGTGTTGGTAATACAAGCACCACTAATTAAACAGCCGCCTGAAACGAGCGAGTCTGTTGCCTTACCAGTACGCCCCTCATCTCTAAACACAAATTTAGCTGGTGGCAGCTGTTCTTGATAAGTCCAAATTGGCCACTCTCTGTCATATAAATTGAGCTCAGGAATCACTTTAGTTAATTCCATGTTTGCTTCCCAATAAGCATCAATCGTACCAACATCACGCCAATAATAATTTCCGTTTTGCGCACCTACGCAACTATCGGTAAATCGATGAGCTTGAATTTTATATTTTTTAATAATGTACGGAATAATGTCGCCGCCAAAATCATGGCTAGATTTAGAGTCGCCCGCATCTCGAATCAGTTGCTCGTACAAGAATTTTGCGTTAAACACGTAAATACCCATACTCGCAAAAGCTTTGGTAGGATCACCAGGCATATGTTTAGGATTAGCAGGTTTCTCAGCAAACTCGACCACTCTGTCAGTATCATCCACCGCCAAGACACCAAAACCTTTAGCATCCTCTAACGGCACATTGATGCATGCAACCGTCATATCAGCATTGTTACGTACATGCGTTGCTAACATTTTGCCGTAATCCATTTTATAAATATGGTCGCCAGCAAGAATCAATACGTATTCCGCTCCACCTTCACGCAAAATATCTATATTTTGATAAACAGCATCTGCTGTACCTTTATACCACTCTTCAGAAATTCTCTGTTGCGCTGGAATAATATTGACGTACTCATTGAACTCGCCGCGTAAGAAACCCCAGCCACGTTGAATGTGCTGAATTAAACTTTGGGCTTTATATTGGGTTGCCACGTTAATGCGGCGTATACCAGAGTTAACGCAATTTGATAGTGGAAAATCAATAATTCTGAACTTTCCACCGAATTGTACAGCAGGCTTTGCACGCCAATCAGTTAGGCTTTTTAGACGACTGCCTCGACCACCCGCTAAAATCATCGCGACGGTATTTTTGGTTAAGGTACTAATAAAACGATCTGAATTTTGGTCCGCTTGTCGGGTTTGCGACATGATGCCCTCCTGAAGTTTGTATAGTTACTTAAATTGCGCTAGCTGGGCTCTCTAGCTTATTTTACGTACGACTGCTGTCGTTTACATTATAATCAGCTTAAAGCACTATAATCTAGCTAAATATAGCGCAAAGAACACAAATAAAAGCTAAAAACCTTAAAATTATTAGGGAAGTGATATTTTGGTAAAATCTAAATCAATTCAGGCATCATCTAAAGCTCACACCAATGCCCTTCACCGCATATTAGAAGCGCGTCATCACGACCCTTTCAGCTTTTTAGGGCAGCATGTAATTGAGCTTGATGGCCATCAATCCAATGCTTATCGCACATTTATACCTAACGCCTCTAGCGTTAAACTAAAAGTCGGAAAATCATGGGTAGATTTAGAAAAAACACATCCTGATGGTCTATTTGAACTTAGCTATGAAAACGCCATTACAACGCCATGCTTGATTCAGGTAACAGCGGGCGACCAAACATACGAAACACACGACCCCTATAGCTTTGGCTCAAGCATCACTCAAGATGAGCTTTACTTATTTGGTGAAGGTCGCTTAAAACTTGCGTACAAAACACTAGGCGCCCAATGTATGACGCAGGACAAGGTCACTGGCGTACGTTTTGCAGTCTGGGCACCTAATGCTGAACGAGTAAGCGTAATTGGTAGCTTTAACAATTGGGATGGACGCATTCACTCGATGCGTACACACGGCTCCAGTGGAGTTTGGGATATATTCATCCCAAACTTAACAACAAGTGACACATACAAGTTTGAAATCAGAAATCGCCATACTGGCCATATTTTGGTAAAAACAGACCCTTACGGTTTTGAGTTTGAACCACGCCCCGGTACCGCAACGAAAATCAGCACGACTCACTACCAGTGGGAAGATAAGCAATGGTTAGAAGCACGCAAAAAACGTGATTGGTTACATGCTCCGTTTAATTGCTACGAAGTGCATCTAGGCTCTTGGCAGCGCAACGACAAAGGGCACTTTCTCACTTATCGAGAGTTAGCTAAAACGCTGGTACCTCACGTTGCTGCAATGGGCTATACACATGTTGAGTTACTACCTATCTCAGAACACCCACTCAATGAATCATGGGGATATCAAACCACTGGTTACTTTGGTGTGACTAACAGATTCGGCTCACCTGATGATTTACGATTTTTAATTGATGCGTTTCATCAAGCCAATATCGGTGTCATACTAGACTGGGTTCCTGGTCACTTTCCTAAAGATGACTGGGCGCTGGCACGCTTTGATGGCACCGCACTATATGAACACGAAGACCCACGACTAGGCGAGCACCAAGACTGGGGTACTTACATTTTTAATTACGGCCGAAATGAAGTCCGTAACTTCTTAATCAGCAATGCTTATTTTTGGCTTCAAGAATTCCATATCGATGGCTTGCGCGTAGATGCGGTAGCTTCTATGCTTTATCTTGATTACTCACGCAACCCTGGTGAATGGCTACCTAACAAATTTGGTGGCAGAGAAAACCTTGATGTCATTGATTTCTTAAAACAACTCAACATCATGGTAGGCGAGGATTTTGCAGGCGTATTAACGATTGCAGAAGAATCAACCGCATGGCCAATGGTATCTCGTCCCGTTTACCTAGGCGGGCTTGGTTTTAGCATGAAATGGAATATGGGCTGGATGAATGACACATTGTCCTACATCGAAAATGACCCTGTACATCGACGCTACTACCATGACAAACTAACTTTTGGGCAGCTGTATGCTTATTCTGAGAATTTTGTATTACCGTTCTCACATGACGAAGTCGTGCATGGTAAAAAATCTTTGCTCGACAAAATGCCAGGTGACTCTTGGCAAAAATTCGCAAACTTACGTTTATTAGCCACCTACCAAATGACCACACCAGGTAAAAAACTCAATTTTATGGGTAATGAGTTTGGTCAAGGTCGCGAGTGGAACGTCAACACTAGCTTAGACTGGCACTTATTAAGCGACAGTTACACTGGCAGTAAATGGCATCAAGGTATTCAGCAATTACACACAGATTTAAACCGTATGTATAAAGAGGTCAACGCACTACATACACTAGATTTTGAAGTGCAAGGGTTTGAATGGATTGACTGTCACGATACAGAACAATCAATTATCAGTTATGTAAGACGTGGATTAGACAATAGTTTTGTTATAATAGTGTTGAATTTTACGCCTGTGTTACGTAATGAATACCGTATTGGTGTTCCACAAGCTGGTAGTTACTCAGAAATATTTAACAGTGATGCAAGTTGCTACGGCGGCAGTAATCAGGGAAATGGCAAGGGTTTACATACCGAAAACATAGCATGGATGCATCATGCACAATCGCTTGTCATCACCCTGCCACCATTGGCTGGTATCGTTTTAAAAATACAATAACCTATTGAAAATAAAGTACTAAAATAAATGGCTAGACTTAACAAACACCCTGTATGGCAACTACTTTGTCAACATCAACAAAAAATAGCATCGCTCCATATGCGCGACATATTCGCCAATGATGCAGATCGTTTCACTAAATATAGCCTTAAATTTTCTGACATATTGCTCGATTATTCAAAACACCGCATCACAGACGAAACGCTACCACTGCTATTCCAAATGGCACGTGAAGCAAAAGTTGAAGAGTGGCGCGATAAAATGTTTGCTGGTGAAAAAATCAATATCACCGAAAACAGAGCGGTATTACATACAGCGTTGCGTAACCGTGCCAATACACCAGTGATGGTAGATGGTCATGATGTCATGCCTGATGTTAATGCAGTGTTAGCGCAAATGCGCCAATTCTCAGACAAAGTAAGAAATGGTACTTGGCTAGGTTACACTGGTAAACGCATTACTGATATTGTGAATATTGGTATTGGTGGTTCAGACCTTGGTCCAGTCATGGTGTGTGATGCATTAACGCCATACGCCAGCCCCGACCTTAACGTACACTTTGTGTCCAACATTGATGGTGCGCATCTAATGCGTGCACTGAATGTATGCAATCCAGAAACAACGCTTTTCATTGTTGCTTCAAAAACATTCACTACTCAAGAAACCATGACTAATGCACATTCTGCACGTGCATGGTTCTTAAAAGCTGCAAAAGATGAAGCACATGTGCCTAAACACTTCGTAGCGCTCTCTACCAACGCAAAAGCAGTTCAAGATTTCGGTATCGACACCGCTAACATGTTTGCATTCTGGGATTGGGTCGGCGGTCGCTATTCTCTATGGTCGGCTATCGGCTTGTCGATTGCCCTTTATGTTGGCATGGATAATTTTGAAGACTTACTCACAGGCGCTTTTGAAATGGATGAGCATTTTAAAAATGCCCCATTAGAACAAAACATGCCTGTCATCATGGCCTTAGTGGGTGTTTGGTATAACAATTTTTTCCATGTAGACTCTCAAGCTATCTTACCTTATGACCAAGGCTTATCTCGCTTCCCAGCTTATTTGCAGCAAGCAGACATGGAAAGTAATGGTAAGTTTATTTGCCGCGATGGTAGTCGCGTTTCTTACAAAACTGGCCCTGTGGTTTGGGGTGAGGCAGGCACGAATGGCCAACATGCATTTTATCAACTGATACACCAAGGCACACAAATCGTGCCGGCTGACTTCTTAATTCCAGTGCATAGTCACTATAAAGTAAGCAGCAATGGTTATGCACACCACAAAATACTGCTCGCAAACTTCCTGGCTCAGACACAATCATTGATGTTGGGTAAAACGACAGAACAAGCACGTGCTGAGCTTGAAAAGCAAGGTTTGTCAGGTGAAGCATTAGAGCAACTATTACCGCACAAAACATTTGAAGGTAATCGTCCTACTACCTCAATCCTGTTTGACAAGTTAACACCAAACACATTGGGTAAGCTCATTGCACTATACGAGCATAAAATCTTCGTTCAAGGGATTATTTGGGATATCAACAGCTACGATCAATGGGGCGTTGAATACGGCAAGCAAATTGCACAGCAAATTTTGCCGCAACTCACCAACGATGAAGTGGTAGGTAATTACGACAGCTCAACTAATGGTTTGATTAATTACACTAAAGCCCTTAAACCTGACTAAACTTAACTTGATTAAGCTATAAAACAGATTAGTGATTACTTTAGCTTGATTTTATTTGCTATGATAAAAGCCCAATGACTGATGTTGTTGGGCTTTTTGTTATCTAGAATCAACCCCTCTTAACCATCAAACCTACTGAGCAGACTACTTGAGAAAATTATGGCAAATCTTGATAAATATCGTGTGAACCCTAAAAAATTCTCACTCAAAGATTTTGATACTAAAGACAAAACTGAGCGCAACGGAAGCAAAGAAGAGAACGAAGCCGCACTCTATGAATTGGCAACCGAAATTAATGCATTGCAGGATATCCTTCATGCTGAAGGCAAAAAGAAAGTACTACTCATTCTGCAAGGCATGGACACTAGCGGAAAAGATGGCACAGTGCGCCATGTATTCAAAGAAACGGACCCTCTTGGTATTCGCTTAGCTAGCTTTAAAGCACCCAGTGGTGAAGAGCTTGCTCATGATTACCTATGGCGTGTTCATCAGCAGGTACCTAAAGCTGGCGAGCTAGTCATTTTCAATCGTAGCCATTATGAAGACGTACTCATCGTTAAAGTACACAATTGGATTGATGAAGCAGAGTGTAAACGTAGATATGCTCAAATCAATGATTTTGAACGCTTACTGACCGAAACCGGCACGACCATCATTAAGTGTTTCTTACATATCTCAAAGCAGGAACAAAAAAAGCGCCTGCAAGAGCGCCTGGACAACCCGGATAAAACTTGGAAATTCAATCCTGGTGATTTAGAAGAACGCAAACTATGGCCCGACTATACCGACGCCTATGAGCAAGCGATCAAAGCGACATCAACCGTACACGCGCCTTGGTATATTGTACCAGCAGATTCAAAGACCAACCGAAATCTGCTGATTTCCAGACTATTACTCAATACACTCAAAAAAATGAATTTGAATTACCCTCCAGTACCAGAGGCATTCAAATCCATTGTGATTGATTAACGTAATCTAATTTCACCTGAATCAACAAGCTGCCTTGAAATCACTTCGCCTATTGCAGTGCTTACACTAGCACCAATACGTTTAGCAATGCGGCTTGCCAAATCATCTTGATAAGTAAAGTCTACAATTTCTTCCTGCTTGATGACTTCTCGTGCAACATAATCTGCACTACCCACAGCATCGGCCAAACCGATTTTGATACTCTGTTCACCACTCCAGAATAAGCCACTGAACGTTTCTGGTGTCTCTTTCAATCGCGAACCTCTGCCTTGACGCACCACTGTTTTGAATTGCTCATGAATTTCATCTAGCATCGCTTGAGCTAACTCCTGATGTTTAGGATTCACTGGTGAAAATGGATCTAACATGGCTTTATTTTCACCTGCGGTCATCAATCGGCGCTCTACACCGACCTTCTTCATCGCCTCAGTAAAACCGTAGCCATCCATTAAAACGCCAATCGATCCAACTATACTGGCTTTATCCACATAAATTTTATCGGCTGCGGCAGCAATATAATATCCACCAGATGCACAAATGTCCTCAACTACTGCATATACAGGAATCTTAGGATGTAATTTCTTCTGCCTTCTAATCTCGTCATTGATAATCCCGGCTTGAACTGGGCTACCACCTGGGCTGTTGATTCTTAAAATAATCCCTTTTGTGCCCTTACTCTCGTATGCATCATTCAAACTAGCCATCACTGCATCGGCTGTAACCTCACCACCAGCTTGAATAACACCATTAATTTCGATTAAGGCAGTATGTTCATCAAAGGTTTTTTTCTCATCGCCGAAGACACCAAGTAACATGAGCAATAAAATTAGCAGATAAGTAAATGTGAGTCCTTTAAAAAAAGTACTCCAACGACGTGCCGTTTTTTGTTCAGTGAGCGCCGCTGTTGCCAACTTCTCTATCACGTTACGTTGCCAAGTAGCATCTTCCGCCACCGTGGGCTTGGTGCCTTCATTGGTGTCTACCGTTTGTTGATTTTGTTCAGTCATTTTTAATTCACCTGTGTTTTATTTTATTTAGGTTATAGACGCTATATTGATAATAATTTCTTTATTTTGTTCAATTAATTCAATGGGCTTTAAGCGCTTGCCTTTACATGGCCCCATGACACAAAAACCATTATCAGGACGATAATGTGCCCCATGTGTTGCACAGATGAGATAGTCACCTTGCGAAGTAAAAAACTCGCCTTCGTTCCAATCCAACTCCACAGACACATGCGCACATTGATTAACATATGCATAAGGCTGCTGATTAAACCTGACCACAAATCCTGTTGCAAACTCACCTAATTTAACAAGAGGGAACCTAACACCTTTACCACCCTCTTGCACAGCTGAACTTTCAATCACAATCTTATCTTGCTCAATATGCATCATGAAGACTTCCTATGCGTGCGTCAGCAGCCATTGACTCAAATTAGAAAAACTATCAAATTGCTCAATTGGACTTAAATGCTGCCATTGTTCTGCAGGTTGGGCACCATAAGTGACACCGATAGCACTCACACCGGCGTTTTTAGCCATTTGTAAATCATAACTGGTATCGCCAATCATCAAAGTACGTTCAGGCAATACAACTAAGTGATCCATTAACTCATCAAGCATTTGTGGGTGCGGCTTTGAAAAGCACTCATCCACAGTACGCGTCGCATGAAACTGCCGACCTAAGCCAGAATGCTCTAATGCTAAGTTAAGTCCTCTACGCCCTTTACCTGTTGCAACTGCTAATTTAAAACCACGTTTATTTAACTCAACAATGGTGTCTGCCGCGCCAGTAAACAAGACTATCTCGCTCTCTTCCGCATAATAATTAGCGTTATATTGTGCAGCAAGTGCCTGGGCCTGCGTAACAGGAATATCCCCATATAAAGCATGAATAGACTCACGTAGACCAAGACCAATAATACTGCTCGCAGCTTCACGTGTAATGGTCGGCAAACCGACCTGTTCTGCCGCTTTTAAAATGGCATTTACTATCATCCCTGTAGAATCGGCTAAGGTACCATCCCAATCCCACACAATTAAATCAAACTTCTTTGGCATTACAAATTACTCTTTCTCTAACTTTAGTAAAAATTTATTTAACTCTGGCGGCATTGGTGCAATTAGCTCTAACTTCTCAGCAGTTAAAGGATGGCGAATCTTAGTCACAGATGAGTGTAAGAACATGCGCTTGAGGCCATGTTTGATTAACGCTTTATTTAAAGCAAAATCACCATATTTATCATCGCCTACAATCGGAAAACCCAAATGTGATAGCTGCACGCGTAATTGATGTGTTCTACCAGTCACCAGTTGTGCTTCTAATAAACTGAATTTACCCACTGCTGGGCTGTTAAAGTTCTTGAGTAAGCGAAACATAGTTTCTGAAGTTTGGCGCTCACCAAATTTGTCTTTTGAAACATCGGTGACTACATTCACACGACGCTCACCATTAGGCAGCACATACTTCTGTAAATCCAGCACAACACGTTTTTTCGGTTCCAACCATTCGCCTTGCACCAACATCAAATAACGTTTGTCGGTTTGATTGTTACGAATCGCTTCGTGCAATGCCACCAATGCACTTCTCTTTTTAGCCAGCATCAATACGCCTGATGTTTCTCTATCTAAGCGATGCACCAACTCCAAAAACTTAGCGCGTGGGCGCTCTAGGCGTAATTGCTCAATCACCCCACGACTAATGCCACTACCACCATGCACAGCAAAACCAGCGGCTTTATCGATGACTAGCATGGCATCATCTTCATAAATGATGGCTTGTTCAAATTTTGAAGTCACTGGCGTGGCTGATTCTGTTTTCTCAACAGCGGTTGAGCGCGTAGGCGGGACTCTGACTACATCACCCAAACTTAAGCGAAAATCTGCATTGATACGCTTTTTATTAACACGCACTTCTCCACTCCGCAAAATGCGGTAAACGTGGCTTTTAGGAACTCCCTTTAATGTTTTGGTCAGAAAATTATCTACGCGTTGTCCCTCACTTGCCTCATCTACTGTTAAAAATGCAGCCGCAGACTCGCTCACTGTAGTGACTGGATTGCCTTGCTCATGTGTAATTAAATTGTTCATGCTTTGCTTAAATGGTTGATGTAGCTTATACTCTGCGAATTCTTATGAATTTAACAAATTAAATCACAGTTAAATTCTTGATAAGAATACAATTATTGAATATAAATACATCTAATCAAGACAATTACTTGCACTTGATGTGTTTGTTAATAATAGTGACAACTAAATACTTGGTTAACACCGCTCGCCACATTATAAAGTAGCGGTAAGTAAAAATTAGCGCTCAAGCCGCCGCAGACAAATAAACATAAAGCGCGACTTAAAGTGAAAAGTTAAATTTGGCACATTATTTAATCAGCTCATAAGCCATTAAATAATTTAGACAAATTAGAATTTACTAAAGATAGAATTTTAACGAATTTAAGCTGCAACTGGCAGAATACTTGGCCACATTTAAGCATAAATTTAACAATAAATTTGCTTTAACGAATAAATAAACTTGTTTTGGCATGATTAATATCTGCCGAAACAATAAAACTAGACGATTCAATCTGACGCAGTCCAATTGACCGAATTGATGAATCTATATATGCAGGGTGAAAGAGTACCCAAGAGGTACGGTTATCCACCCATGTCTTTTCAGTAAGACTTCGTTAATTTGCACTATTGTTACATTGCAAATCGTTAAAGGCCCTCTAGTCATCATTAACACTAGGGCTTATTTCATCTGACACATCGTGTCTTTGTTAGTATCAATTCACCACTTCCACTTTAAATACAGCTTTTTTCAGCATTGCATCACTTTATGCATTGTGTCTGCCCGCCTTGCGACGCTTAGGAGCAAACAATGAAACGCATGTTATTTAATGCAACGCAATCTGAAGAGTTACGCGTTGCGATTGTAGATGGGCAAAAACTCATCGATTTAGATATCGAACACGCTGGTAAAGAACAACGTAAAAGCAATATTTACAAAGGTGTCATCACTCGCATCGAGCCTTCGTTAGAAGCCGCGTTTGTAGACTACGGCCAAGACCGCCACGGCTTTTTACCATTTAAAGAAGTCGCTCGTAGCTATTACAAAGATGGTGCTGATAGTCGTGCACGTATCCAGGATGCTTTAAAAGAAGGTCAAGAATTAATCGTTCAAGTAGATAAAGATGAGCGCGGCAATAAAGGCGCAGCATTGACTACTTTCATTTCGCTAGCTGGTCGCTATTTGGTGTTAATGCCAAACAACCCACGTGGTGGCGGTGTATCACGTCGCATTGAAGGCGAAGATCGAGACGAACTACGTGACGTATTAGCACAGCTTGAAGTACCAAAAGGTATGAGCATCATCGCCCGTACTGCTGGTATTGGCCGCAACGCAGAAGAGCTACAATGGGATTTAAACTACCTCACACAGTTATGGTCTGCCATTGATGGTGCCTCTGCCATGCAAGCAGGCGCATACTTAATCTACCAAGAAGGCAGCTTAGTGATTCGCGCTATCCGCGATTACTTTAGCTCAGATATTGGTGAGATTTTAATCGATACACCAGACATTCACGAACAAGCAGTACAGTTTATGAACCACGTAATGCCAAGCAATGTGGCACGTGTTAAATTGTACCAAGATGAAATTCCTCTGTTCACACGTTTCCAGATTGAACACCAAATTGAATCAGCGTTTGCACGTGAAGTGCGCTTGCCATCTGGCGGCGCAATTGTGATTGACCATACAGAAGCTTTGGTTTCTGTAGACGTTAACTCTGGCCGTGCAACACGTGGTAGTGATATTGAAAACACTGCGTTCAACACTAACTTAGAAGCTGCTGAAGAAGTGGCTCGTCAACTACGCTTACGTGACTTAGGTGGCTTGGTCGTGATTGACTTTATTGACATGGAAAATCAGCGTAATCAACGTGAAGTTGAAAACGCACTCCGTGATGCATTACATGCAGACCGTGCGCGTGTTCAAACAGGCAAGATCTCACGTTTTGGCTTACTTGAGCTATCACGTCAACGTTTACGCCCTAGTTTAGGTGAAACTAACCACATTCCTTGCCCACGTTGCCACGGCACTGGACACATTCGCGGTATTGAATCAACTGCGCTACATATCTTACGTATCACTCAAGAAGATGCGATGAAAGAAAACAGTGCAATTATTCAAGTGCAATTACCAGTTGAAGTAGCTACATTCTTACTCAATGAAAAACGTGCTGATATCCATAAGATTGAAGAGCGCATGGGTGTAGAAGTTGTGTTGATTCCAAACATCCATCTTGAAACGCCGAATTACAATATCATTCGTATCAAGCATGATGACGTTAACGAAGATACCAGCAAAGCCAGTTATCAAATGGTAGAGCTACCTTCAGAAACAACGTATGTAACAAAAGCGGCTGAAGAAGCGAAAGCGGTAAAACCTGTTGCTGCGGTTAAAGGCATTACACCAACAGCACCAGCACCAATGTCAGTTGAAAAGGTTGAGCCTAAAGTATCTCTATTTGCGAAAATCAAAAAATTCTTCGGTTTAGGTGAAAAGTCAGAGGCTGAAAAAGCTGCTGATAAATCTAGTGATGGACGCCGTGATCATCCTCGCAACAACCGCAACCGTAACGAGCGTAATCGTAACCGTAACGAGCGTAATCGTAACGAACGTGGTGATAAAAATGTAAACCAAGAGCGCGCGCCAAAAAATGCTGATCAAAAAACGCAAGACTCTCGTCAAACTGAGGTGAAGCCACAAGAGCAACGTCAGCCAAAACCACAGCAGCAACGTAGTGACAATCAACGTCATGACAACAAAAACCAAGAGTCAGTGCGTAACGTTGCACAGGCAAATACAGGTGAGGTTTCTGCAAATGAATCTACAGAACAACGTAGCGAACGCAGTAGTCGTCGTAACCGTAACAACCGTCGCAATCGCCGTGATCGTGATGAAAATGCTACACGCGACAACACCCGCACATTTGTTCCAAACGATGAGATCAACACTACTGCACCAACAAGCGCAGCTGAAGGTACTAATGCACCTAAGAGTGTTGAGCCAACCGTTGCAGTAACAAGCAACCACGTAACAACTAAAGCTGACATTACACCTGCAAACGCAGCAGCAGAAAAAGCGCCTGTAACAGCCGTGCAAGAGACAGAAACAAAAGCAAAAGAAGCTAGTGCTCAAGAGAACGTACCAGCGAATGTTGTGAATAGCACAGAAGTTACGGTATCAGAATCTGCACCTGTGGAAAAAGAAACTAAAAAATCTAAAACACAAAGAAATACTGCCAATAAATCAGCATCAAATAATAAAGATGCTGTGGCTAGTGAGAGCCAGCCTGCAGATGCAAATGTTGCAGAAGTTTCTGAAAGCAAGACTGAGAAGAAGCGTCCAGCTCGCCCACGTAAAGCAAAAGCTGAACCAAAGAAAGTAGACCTAACAGACTCAGGCTTACAATTGGTTGAAACGAAAGCAGATGCGACCAAAGTAATAGCACCGGCTGAAGTTGAAAAACGCACTGCTCGCAAACCAGCATCTTGGCAGAAAGAGCAAAAAGCAGAGACTAGCAATGAGCCTCTTGTGATGGTGGAAACTCAGAATAAATAATTCAATTATTTTAATCACCACATAGCATAAAAACATAAAGCCCGATTTATCGGGCTTTATGTTTTTATGTAGCAGGTAAATACATACTTGAAACATCATCAAAATTTGTAAACAACATGCTTGAAAGGCGCTTAAAATATACAAAATGCAATAATCTATTTACAAATTGCAAGCAAAAAATCATCAAAATCAGCTGATTTTTTATAAAAAATGGTTGACTTATTCACACTATTCTAATGTTTACTACTTAGTCTCTAAAAAACCTATATAAATCAATGTTAAAAACATAAGCGATTGATTTATATAGATTAAATTTTTAGTACAAAGATTAAGCTTTTCGAAAAAAGCCTTATAAATTGGTAAGTTACATATAATAGCCACAAGTAATCACAGAGTTATCCACAGATTTTGTGGAATACATATTGATCAGCAAATATATGAACGTAGCGGCAATAAATGTAACTGTGAGTGACTGCTTTATTTGTAGAGATGCCTAAAAACCAAGACTCTCTAAGAGCCCATCAACTTCAGACTGATTAATGTTAGTTTCGCTTACATCTTGAGTGGATAGTGTCTGCTGATGATTTAAATTAGGATGATTTTCAATATTGACAGTAGAGAAGTCAACTAAAACCTGCAACAACTGCTTTTCCATTTCATTGATTAACTGCGTGATTTTCTTAATGACTTGTCCTGTGAGGTCCTGAAAATCTTGAGCCATCATAATCTCAAGGAGAATAGCTTTCGTATCATTTGCCCCTTGATCCAAGTGTTGCAAATGTTTGACCGTTTGCTCAGCAACCAGATTGTATTCACTTTTTAATGAAGGATGACTCAACACAGTTTGCCATTGTTTAACTAACAAGGCCGTACGATCAGTTAAATCGTCTTGTATTGGTATCGCTTTATCAGTTGCATTTAATACACGTTCAGCTGCTTGCTCTGTCATTGTTGAGAGGTAATTAAGTCTATCTCTAGTATCTGGAATATCTCGTGCAACCTGCTCCAAAATTTGACTCAGGCCCAAAGCAGCCATCGTGTCATGTAGAGCTCTGGCAATGTGACCTACTCTATTTAAAATATTTGTATCAGGGTTAGCACTTTGAATTAAGTCCAAATTAGCGATAACGGTTTCTGTATGATTAACAATCATATCGCTTCTGCCACTTTATGGATTCTTTCAAATATTTTGGATATTTTTTCGTCTAATATTTGTGCTGAGAATGGCTTAACAACATAGCCGTTGGCACCTGCTTTCGCTGCCATTAAAATATTTTCTTTCTTCGCCTCTGCTGTCACCATGAGTACTGGTAAATGATTAATATCACGATCTGCACGAACATTTTGCAATAGTGTTAAACCATCCATGTTAGGCATATTCCAATCGGTGATAAGGAAATCATAAGTCCCACTTTGAAGCTTACGCCAGGCAGCAACGCCATCTTCAGCCTCATCCAAATTTGTATATCCGATTTCTTTTAGTAAATTCATCACAATTCTTCGCATGGTGGAAAAGTCATCCACTACAAGAATTTTCACATTTGGTTTACTGTCCATGCAAAGTACCATTAACGTTGTTAGTCATAACCATATGAGAATTAATAGAAAAATTAGATGTTAATTCCCACTCGATGTGAGTATCTTCTAAATCATCTTCATGAACTCCATCAATGAAGATATTTAAACTAGGCCTACCTTCAGAAAACTGATTTCGTCGACTTGTACAGATTATTTGTTCCATGATGAAAGATGAATGCATTTAACGCCTTAAATTTTAACTAGCTGGTCTATCGTTTAACTTCTAATGTGTTGTTTCGCGATCATTTGAACGCAATTCTGCCTGTAAAAAACTTATAATTGCCTTTAGCTTCTGTACATGTTCAAAACTCACTGAGTTGTTAGACTGATGTATATTGACTAATATGGACTCTGATAACGCAAAAGTACGTGCGATATGCGTCTGAGATAGCTCCGTCGAATAGACTATTGCTGCAATTTCCAACATCAAGCGAATTACATTCACTATTGCATCTAATTCATGCATCTCATCATCTGACACGTCTTCAAGCATGAGCAACTCAGCCTGAGCTAGCAACAACTCGGTTTCTGATAAAAAAACCTCGTAAGTTTCCTCAATAACAACTTCATTTATCTGATGACTTGCTGTCAGCAACATTACGCACTCCTAACTAAATTTAATGGCGTAACTAAAAATAATTTATCTCATTAAATTTAGTTAAAATTATTTCGTTACTTGACTCAACTCATGATTAAGTAACGTTTGAATAAAGTTAAGATGCTCATCATCCACAGGAGTATCAAAGCACAAACTATCCAATTGCATTTTTAATGCATCATTCACTTTTATCAGATTACTAATACGTGATTGCGTTAATATCAATTTATTTTCAATCATCTTCATAAGTAAAAATTCTAAAATAAATGTCATTTCAGTCACGTCATCAAAACTACATAAGGTACTGCCAATCCTGATTATCTTTGTGTTTCTTAAAATCGCATCCAAGTACTTTAGATGCTCTGTGTTACTGTTGATGTAATGATCGAAGCTCAACGCTAAATTGATTAAAGACGCTGATATTTCTGCTAAACCACTTTCTGCAACATTGAAAAACTTACGATGACCTTCTTTAATATAACGCTGACTATCTATCACCTATATAGCACTCCGTTTTCATGCAAATTCACAAAATAACCGTCTATAAAAATTAAGACCCAATCACCTTTTGCACAACATTCACTAGTTGCTCTGGATGAAAAGGCTTCACTATCCATCCATTTGCTCCAGCGGCCTTACCTTCGCTTTTCATTTCAACGCTAGATTCTGTCGTCAACATTAGAATTGGCACTGTTTGGTAAGAGCCTAGCTCACGTAGCTTTCTAATGAGAGTTAAGCCATCCATCACTGGCATATTATGGTCAGTCAATACAAGGTCTACCGTTTTCACCTTTGCCTTATCTAAGCCATCTTGCCCATCTACGGCTTGCACGACCATGTAACCTGCTTGCTCAAGACTAAATGCAACCATTTTTCGTAAAGAGCCTGAATCATCTACAGCTAAAATTGTTTTGGTCATCGATATACCCCAGTCTCTCTATTTGATGTTATTTATAAAGTTTGCAAAGTTTTTAATCGCTTAAATTTCAATTATCTTTATAGATAACTGATACCTAAAACTCTTCCCATCCATCTTCATGCAGTTGACTATTACCGAAGACTCTTAGTGGCATGCCTTTGCTTCTTATCAATTTATTATTAATCTGCACAAAAGGTTTAATAGTTTTGAGTTTGCTTGTGTCAGTATTGGAGCCTAGCAATTTATACGCAGATACAGTTTCTATTAATCCAGCAGCTTGCTCTACTAGCGATTCAGCAGCCGCTGCGGCTTCTTCAACAAGTGCCGCATTTTGTTGTGTCACTTCGTCCATGCTGGTGATGGCGTTGTTGACTTGGTCAATGCCTGCACTTTGTTCTATGGATGCTGCTGCGATTTCACCCATGATGTCGGTGACGCGTTGAACCGAGGTCACGATTTCTTGCATGGTGGCGCCGGCGTTTTCTACTTGTTTGGTGCCTTCTGCGGTTTTGTTGACGGAGTCGGTGATGAGTTCTTTGATTTCTTTGGCTGCTGAGGCTGAGCGTTGTGCTAGGTTGCGGACTTCTCCGGCAACCACTGCAAAGCCTCGACCTTGTTCTCCGGCTCTGGCCGCTTCTACTGCAGCATTGAGGGCTAGGATGTTGGTTTGGAAGGCGATGCCGTCTATCACGCTGATGATATCTTCAATCTTGTGTGCGCTTTGGTTAATGGCGTTCATGGTGTTGACGACTTGACCAACGACTTCTCCACCTTTGACTGCGACACCTGATGCAGCACTGGCTAGTTGATTGGCTTGTTTGGCGTTTTCCGCGTTTTGTTTTACTGTCGAGGCAAGCTGTTCCATGCTAGAGGCTGTTTCTTCTAGACTAGATGCTTGCTGTTCTGTGCGGCTTGATAGGTCGGTGTTGCCTGAGGAGATTTCTCCAGCTGCGGTGTTGATCGCCTCACTAGATTCTCTAACGTGAATAATTACTTCGCAAATCTGATCCATCAACGCATTCACACCATTGCATAAACTAGCAATATCACCGCTTTTACCTTCTAACGGTACTCGATTACTTAAGTCACCATTTTTTGCTTGCTCAATAATACTTTGCGTTTCAGCAACAGCAGACTGTAAAGTCAACGCGTTGTTATGCTGAATGGTAATATCAGTTGCATATTTCACAACTTTGAAAGGCCTACCATTCATATCAAAAATTGGGTTATAACTTGCTTGTAACCATACCTCTTTCCCGCCTTTACCAATACGTCTATATTGACCAAACTCAGCTTCACCCTGGGCTAGATTATCCCAAAAAGCTTTATATTCAGGACTATTCTGCTCCGTTGCATCAACAAACATGCGATGATGGTTACCAACTATTTCTTTTTCGCTATACCCTGTTACGCGACCAAAATTATCATTAACCGCGATAATTTTTCCTGTCAAATCAAACTCAACGACCCCTTGTAGTTTATCGATAGCAGCTATCTGCCCTGCATTATCCGCCGCTTGCAATTTTTGCTCAGTGATATCAATCGTGTAATTAATCACTTTTGATAGCTTGCCATTTACATCGTAAATAGGGTTATAAGATGCTTGAATCCAAACTTCTCTCCCATCTTTTGCGATACGCTTATATTGTCCTGCGTCACTGGCTCCGTTAATCAAGTTACTCCATAGCGTGCTGTAAGCTGTACTTTTTGCATAAACTGAATCTAATACCATACTTACATGACGACCAATCAGCTCTTTTTCAGTGTAGCCAAGCATCTCTAAATATACTTGATTCGCCTTCAGTATCTTGCCGTCTAGTGCGATTTCAATCACACCTTGTGATCGATTAATAGCTGATACCTGCCCTTCAAAGTCAGCATTTTTTATTTTCTGGGCTGTAACATCGGTCGCATATTGAACAACTTTATATGGATTACCTGAGGCTGAAATAATCGGATTATATGAAACTTGCAACCATATCTGCTTACCGTTTTTACCGATACGTTTAAACTCACCTGTTACGGCTTCAGAACGTGTTAGTGTTGCCCAGATTTGGCCATAATCATCAACGCCTTGATTAGCAAGGTCAACATAAGCATCATGTTCCTGACCGACCACTTCATTACGAGTGCATCCCAATATATTTAGATAGATATCATTCACAGCGATTACTTTTCCACTCATATCAAACTCGATGACACCAGTAGATTGACTGATTGCTGCTAACTGTCCTTCATACAGGGTTGATTGCTCCTTCACTTTACCCGCTAGCTCTTTCGCCTCATTCAAATTGACACTTAGCGTCGTTTGTGTGACTTTCAATGCCCTAAGCACACGAGCTAGTTCATTATTACCGCTAGCTTCAAATTGAGCATCCAGTCTGTTAGATTTAATGTTATCAAGCACTTTAAATATCACAGATAACGGATTGGAAATCGAACGCATAATAAAATATGCAAAGCAAATCAGAAGTCCCACAACAACAAGCAAACCTGCAATTGTCCAGTTACGCATTAACTGATAATTTGCAACAGATGCCTCGTATTCAGCCTTAGCACGATTGCTTTGATATTTAATTAATGCAGTCACATTCGGATGCGCAATGTCATATAACATCCTAGCTTTGGTTGAATATAACTTTGTCTTTTCGTAATTATTGTCACGCAATGATGCCACTGCTGGGAGCAATGCCTCTTTTACAAACGCACCGCGTGTTTCTGCAAACTTATCTGCCAGTAATTTTTCTTCATTGGCAATCTCTGTCGCCTTGTACTTTTCCCATAGCTCAGTAATTTCACCTATATTCTTCTCGATAGACTCAGCAGCTTGTGCTGAAGCTTGTGGATCCATTTCCAATTCTGGTGCTACATTATTTGCTTTATAGACTACTTCACTGAGCGCGATACGTAGAGCTGTTCTATTCTCGAGCATCAAGTTGGAAATGCGACCAAGATCTTCAATCGGTTGCATACGGTCGTTGTAAATCGACATTGTGCGCTGGTTAGCATGGTCCATCTCATTAAGAGACATCCAAGACTGCACTATTAGTAAGATTGCAGAGATAGTGACGATTGCCATCAGACGTTGAGATAGTTTTAAATTCAATAAATTGTATTGAACTTTGCCAATTAAGCCGTTACTCATGACTTTACCTTCATGAATAACCAAATGCTGCGCTTTACCTTCTTTAAACAAGCGATATGCGGCATCTGCTTCATTAATTTGCTGACGGCTTGGTTTTCTGCGCGCGGAAAGATAACCAACCAATTGACCATTTTCTAGAATTGGAGAAACGTCCGCCATTACCCAATAGTAATCACCTTGCTTAGTACGATTTTTTACTAAACCAGTCCAAGGTCTACCAAGTTTTAGATTTTTCCAAAGGTCAGCAAAGGCCTCAATTGGCATGTCTGGGTGCCTAACAATATTATGACTTGACCCAATCAGTTCAGTTTCTGTAAAACCTGAAGTCTTAATAAAGTCATGATTAGCATATGTAATAATGCCCTTTAGGTCTGTCTTGGTGAGCATAAACTCATCATCCCCAAACAACACCTCATGATTTGTAATTGGCATATTGACCTTCATCCGACTCCCCTTTGCTGTATTCTCTATAATTAAACGTTAGCTAAACATCAAACTTTACAGCACATTAACTAACGTAATTTTTGATCTAGATTAAACACTCGCGTCATCAATTAAACCTATTTCCTGGCTAGCCATCAGCTCTTCAATCGCAACTAAAATTAACATTCGTTCTTCATAAGTTGCCAAGCCGATAATGTATTTAGTATCAATACCGGTTACTAATGAAGGCATGGGTTCGATTTGCGCTTGATTCAATGCAATGACATCTGAAACACCATCAACGACTACTCCCACAACACGCCCACTTAAATTTAAAACGATCACCACTGTGAATTCGTTATATTCAATATTTTCTAGATTAAACTTAATGCGTAAATCTACTATCGGTACAATTTTTCCTCGAAGATTAACAACACCTTTGATAAAAGTTGGAGTGTTAGGAATTTGTGTTACTGCGTCATAGCCACGAATTTCCTGGACTTTTAAAATTTCAATACCATACTCTTCATGCCCCAATAAAAAGCTAAGATACTCACCCTCTTCTGAAGGTAACGCATCTGTCAATGGTGCTGATGATGTCATGTCTAGCTCTGCCATTTATATAACCCATATCCGTTAAGACCGTAATTTACACCATTAATAATAAATTAATATTAAATATGATATTAAAATGATACTTAATAAATTAAACATTGTCTACTGATAGGTAATTTATTTTATAAAGATATTTATTACTTTATTGACGCTAGTCATTGCCTTACTGAAAACTAAAGCAAGTAATTGACGTAATAATTGATAATAATTAGCACACCAAATATCAAATATGTATTAGAATTTCGTAAAATCAGTGAGTTAGCGCTTTTTAAACAATGCCTAGCTAAGACTGCCAATTCAAATGTAGTCAAATCGCGGTATTGAAAAATATGACTAAAATATGCTCGCTGTAGCTATGTGTAATCCGAATGAACGCTTAATTAACTTCTCAAAGTAGAAATATGTCTATAAAAAAATCAGCGCTTAAAACACTCGATTTAATGACAACGACTGACGTAGCCAAAGCACTAGGTGTTACAGTAAGGTCAGTACAGCTATGGGTAGAGCAAGGCGCATTAGAGGGTTGGAAAACACCAGGTGGCCACCGTAGAATCACCCGTGCTTCATTTAACAAATTCAATTCAAATGTTGCTTCTGATGAACATAAAGTAACAACGCGTCTCAATGTTGTCGTTGTTGAAGATAGCTTAGCGATGCAAAAGCTTTATCAAATGACCATTGCATCTTGGCAGCTACCGATAGACATCAAGTTTGTATCAAACGGGTGCGAAGGTATTATTTACGTCACCCAACACATGCCAGATCTACTCATTACAGACTTAAAAATGCCTGAAATGGATGGTTTTACAATGTTAAAATCTCTACGTGATGTAGATACGTTCGCTAAGATGGCAATTGTTGTTGTGACAGGTATGCAGCCCCAAGAGATTGAGGAAAAAGGTGGCTTACCAAGAGGTGTTAGACTATATGGCAAAAGCCCAGTGCCATTTTGGGAAATGCGTGAATTAATGCAAGGTTTAATTGATAGAAAATTAGAAGCTTAGTCGCTTGAATACTGATAAAAAAATCCCCGCGGACGTTACTCAAATTATTGATGCTTGTCCTTTCGGTATTGTGACGGTTAACTCGGCCAGCATTGTAGATTATGCGAATACTGCATTTACTAAAATTACTGGCATTGAGATAGAGTCTATCCTCAATACGCCTAACCATGTAATGTGGAAAACTTTACTGAAGTATTATTCAGTAGACGGCAATATGAAAACATATATTGGTGGTGTGTTGACGCTTCGAGCTAACAACTCACTCAACGTGGTGAGATTAAGCTGTCAGTTACCAAAACAAAGTAACACAAAACAGATCCTTTATTTTCAAGACATTACTGCAGAGTCTGAAGTTGATCGAATGAAAAGTGAGTTTCTTTATTCAGCAACGCACGAACTGCGCAACCCGATTGCAATCATTTTTGGATTCTCTGAACTGCTCATCAATAACGAGTTTGATCGTACTGCTTCGCTTGATATTATTGAAACAATTCATCAACAGGCAAAAGATCTCAACCACCTGACAAATGAGCTATTGGACATTGCAAGAATAGAATCTCGCAAAGGTAAGGATTTTGCGATATCAGAGGAATCTGTCGGTAAAATACTGCTCACAATTGAAAAAGAATGGTGTGGCAGAGTTGGCAAGGAAAGAATCAGACTCACATTACCATCACAAATACCCAAGGTATTAATAGATAAAGACAAAATAAAACAAGCAATTACGAACGTAATGAGTAATGCTTGTAAATATTCGCCTGAAGATAGCGTAGTTTCTATCGATATCGCTTTAGATAAAGTCATGTCTGACAGCATGATTGGTATTAGTATTCATGATGATGGTTTTGGGATGTCAACTGAAGACATCAGTCATTTATTTGAGCGATTTTGGCGCTCAGATCGATTTAGGCACATACCAGGCACTGGCTTGGGCATGTCAATCGTGAAGGAAATTGTTGAATATCATCAAGGTGTTATCGACATTGCCAGCGCAGTGAATCAAGGCACTACAGTGACAATATGGTTGCCCGTCTACATTGATTTAGCGTCTCTGGAATGATAAAGACTCTCCCGATTAAACCAACAATCAATTAAGTAAGGCTAGGTATAGTCCATTTGTGATAACACCTGATTCGTCCAAATTAACGCCTCATTTTGACAAGCCATGATTACACTATTACTCGTATGCAATTTTTCTTTGTAGTTCGCTACATGCTCAAACTCAGCCGCCTCTAGTGCTTCAGCCAATGCTAACAAATCTCCAGCCAACCCAGTCCTATTAAGCAGTGCATCTTGTATTGTTTTGGCTAGACTCATTTTGACCACAATGCTTTCCATCGTGTCATTAAGTAACATATCAGCTAAAGATAAAATGCCAGTAATAAAAGCAGCATCATGATGCACGATTGAACCGTGATGATTACATTGCGTACTCATTAGCTCCATAAATTTTGCACGCCATATAACTGTGTAAAGCAACATTGTCGGCATTTTCACATGACTATCAATGACGTAAAGCATCACTTGCAACCAGCGCATGATTTGTCCACGCCCCAAAATCATAATGGCATGCCTAATCGAACTTATTTCTTTTCCAGCACCAATCGCAGCTGAATTTACTATTTTAAGCATTTGTAAACTTAACGCAGGATTTTCTCTAAAGAACCCTTCTAACCTAGCATCACAGCCATCTGAATTTAACTCTGCAATCAATTCTAAGATTGTATGCACGCTCAAAGGCAACTCTTTATTTAAGCTTACTTTCATCCCTTGATAGTAGCGGCCTTGAATAAATTTGATACTTGATAAATTAGCACGACTTTTATCTTTATCATCATTTACATCTGTAGCTAAAATATTGAGAGATGGGGAACGCAACGCTTGTATTAATCGAGAGCTATCGTCATCATTAATATTAACTTTTACAAAAGTCATATAAGGGATTAGCGTTGCTAGCTGATCAGATCTAATCTGAGTGCCTGTTGCTAAGTAATACCCAGAACTGGATAGCGCTGACAATCGATTCAATAAGGCTGGTAATATAAACTCACACTCATCAAGCTCAAATACAATCCTATCCATAGGCAATGTGGCATTGACCTCGTTCATCAGAAATAGCTGATTAACTTTTATGAAAATCTTATAGTTACTCATCAAACCATTTGATTCAGGTCCTAAAAACGGACTTAGTGCTGACATAACATTTTGCGAATGATTGTTCACTTCCATTTGTGTTTCATCAATCACTAATGCTATCCCAACCATGTTGCTGTGTTCATCAGTGATGGGCTGATAGGAAACCAATACATCTTGCATTGCCAACTCCTAGCTTAAATTTAACATTCACAGTGATTGATTGACATCACGATTAAAACAATTTGAAATTTAGATCTTGTGTTAGTCGTGCCAATAATGTTTTTAGCACCATAGGACTAAATGGCTTGATAAGATAGGTATCAGCACCCACATCAGCCCCTTGATGAATATCCTTAACCTGCCCTTTACCTGTTAATAATGCAATGTATGTATGTTTAAGATGTGGGTCGTTTTTCACTGCCTTACAAACCTGAAATCCATTCATTTCACCAGGCATCATAATATCCAATAAAACAATATTGGGACGCCACGCTTTAATCGCATTTAAAGCATCCACACCATTAGATACTTCTTTAAGCTCATAAGCGTCACCTGCAAGCGTAAGTTTCAGCAAGTTGCACACCTCTGGATTGTCATCCACAATTAATAACTTACAAGCCATTCTGATTAAGCCTTCATTGGTATCATATTTATAAAATAATGCTTAATTACAATCATCATTAACATCACATTTATTGGCTTATCTCGCCATCTAAAAACCAGCTATACATCAGTTTTTACTATAAAAAACTGCTGCGAATAAGCCTTACTTCTGAAAAATCATCAAATATCGACACATACAACCGATTAATAAAAAAATTAATTGTCATAATATTACACTTTATTTGATAAATTTGATAAATTTGATAAATTTGATATTTAATGTAACAATTAAGTCGTGCACTAATTCAACTTTAAAGTGCGTTCATAACTAATATTAAATAGATGGGGTGAAAAATGGAGAGAATGTTAATTGTTGATGAAGGCTATGATTTACATAACAGCCTATTGCTCACATTTGGGTACGGGGAATATAAAATCACCCAAGCAATGAACGAAAACCAAGCAATCAAAGTAGCAGAAACTGAACATCCTGAAATCATCATCGTAAACTTAACGGGTGATAATGAAAGTGAGCTGGCAACTTGCAAAAAACTAAAGTCTATTCCTCAGCTTCATCATAGCCATATCATTTTGCTCACTTCGCAATATCAGCAAGATGAAACATCAAAACACATTGAAAGTGTTGCGAACTATTGTCTACCTAAGCCATTTTGCCCCAATAACCTGACAACAGTACTCACTGGGATTAGAAGCAAGAAACTACTGAGTTAACCCAACAGTATTAAAAAATCCTGAACGCCTCAACAAACAATCCTTTTGATAACGCTCAAAAGGATTGTGATTGCTAGATTAAAATAAGCTAAACACCATCATCAAGGCGATAGATACGCTAATGAAACCGAAGGTAAGCTTAGACAGGTAAGTTGAAATTTTATGTGAGATTAATTTTCCGACTAAGCTACCAATCAGTGCAGCTGATACAAACGGAATCGCAATATGCAGATTAATGCTGGTGTAACTTGCATAAGAAATAACGCCTACTAATGAAACTAATGCGGTCATTGTTAACGAGGTCGCCACTACCATTCTATGTTCTAGGTTACTAATTTTTAATAAGCTAGGCATTGCGACAAAACCACCACCAACCCCTAATAAACCAGAAATAAAACCAGCAGCAGACCCAGTCAATAATAATCGTTGAGTACAAGATGCGGTCCAAAACAACCTAGATGTTGCAGGATTCAATTCACAGGGTGTTGGACTAGTTTGAAACAAATTATCTTGTAAATAGCGGGGACTTTTAGCGCTGACTAAAGCTTGCCACCCCACATAAAATAGTACTAAAGCAAATAAAATTTGTAGCCAAAGAGAAGGTATTTTCTGCGCAAGAAAAACACCTATTGGTGCCATGATAATGCCCATTAAGGCCAGAAGTGCAGCTGCCTTATATCGAACAACACCTTGCTTTAATCCAATCACCGCAGCTGTGCCTGCTGCTACGGACACAGCTAACAATGCTATTGGTGCAGCGTCTTTAACGCCTAGATGTAAAAAATACATCAACAATGGTAGTGACAGAATTGCACCACCCGCGCCAGTGATGGACATCAGAATGCCAATCAATACACCTAATATGATTGCGATTAGATTAGGTTCAATCATGATTTTCTAATGCTAGCTTGCACATCGTTGATGCACGATTCCCTGTTTTACAAAATCCTAATATTGGCTTTGGCGCTTTTGCATAAGCTTCTCTAAATTTATCCAGCTGGTGAGGTTGAATGTTATTGGGAATCACAGGAATATGCACATAAGTAATTCCATGGCTAAGTGCAATCGCTTCTAAAGCTTCACTTTTTGGTTGCTCAGCATTGCCCTCAAAATCAGGGCGGTTGTTAATAATTGTTTTAAAACCCAAACTGGCAATTTCTGAAATATCATCCACTTCAATTTGGCTGGTATAACTAAAATCATTATTTAATTGATTGATGGTTAACGTCATTTTTTAACCTCCTGATTTCATACAAATTTCTTGGTATAGCACGTTCATAATTGCTAATGCCGATGTGCTGGATATCATGTAATAGATGCACTTGCCTTCTCGGCGTGTGCTGACCAACTTAGCATTTCTTAGCACGGTTAATTGTTGTGATAAGGTTGGTTGCTTTATTTCTAAAATTTCCTCTAGCTCACTCACTGACTTCTCACCTTGTGATAACTGACATAAGAGCATTAGGCGATCACTATTTGCCATCACTTTTAATAAGCTCGTTGCTATTTCTGCAGAGGCTCTTAACTTTTCAAAATTAACTTCTTGTATTTGCATCTCTAATAAACTCTATTTTAAAATATTATATTTAATTATATAATATTAAGTTACAATGTATCAATACTTTTTGAAAGGAATATCATGTTTAAACAATTTTATGACGATGCCTCATCTACGCTAACCTATCTAGTTGCTGACATTGACAGCAAACAGGCTGTACTAATCGACCCTGTCACTGAGAACATCAATGAGTATCTTGATGTAATCAATAAGCATCAATTGACATTAGTTTACTCATTAGAAACGCATGTGCATGCTGACCATATCACAGGTGGCGGAAAACTAAAATCGATCACAATGGCAAAAACAGCCGTTAGCAAAGACTGCGGTGCAGAAACTGCAGATATTCAGCTAAAAGATAATGATGTAATTACTTTTGGTGATGATCAAATAAAAGTGATTGCGACACCTGGTCACACTGCTGGCAGCGTGAGTTTTTTATGGAAAGATCGCCTGTTTACGGGGGATAGCTTGATGATTAATGGCTGCGGAAGAACCGACTTTCAAAGTGGAGATGCTGGTATCTTATATGACAGCATTACTGCTAGACTTTTTACTTTAGCAGATGAAACATTGGTCTACCCGGGCCATGATTACAATGGTAGGCGCGTTAGTTGTATCGCCCAAGAAAAACTCATTAATCCACGTTTAGCCAATCAATCGAGAGAAGCGTTTATTGGGATTATGGAAAACTTAAACCTACCTAAACCTAAAATGATTGATGTTGCTGTGCCAGCAAACCGTCAATGTGGCGTACCTGAGCCACAGCAAGGATAAAACCATGGAAAATTTCACCACGATACAATCTTTAGTTGGTGGCTTACTGATTGGACTGTCTGCCTCCATCCTAATCCTTTCAAGCGGTAAAATTGCAGGCATCAGCGGTATTGTTGCAGGTTTAATGCAATTTAAAAACACATCCAAAGAGCATTACATATGGAGAATACTATTTATAACAGGCTTAGTTATCTCAAGCTATCTCTATTCGTTATTGATGCCTTTACCGGCATCTGAGATTTCTGCCTCTTACTCTACACTAATGATTGCAGGGTTATTAGTAGGCTTTGGTACCAGAATGGGCTCTGGTTGCACTAGTGGTCACGGGATATGTGGGCTAAGTAGGCTGTCTTTACGCTCACTAATAGCAACCATGAGCTTTATGCTTTCAGGATTTATCGTTACCTATGTATTGGTGCATGTAATTTAAAAATAGGAATAATCTAAATGATGAAACATATGATGAAACATATGATGACATTGATTGCAGGCATTATCTTTGGCATTGGCTTAATCCTTTCAGGGATGACTAATCCATCTAAAGTGATTGGTTTTTTAGACATTACAGGCAATTGGGACCCTAGCCTTGCCTTTGTAATGGTAGGCGCTATATTGGTTGGATTTTTTGGCTTTAGAAAAGCTGAAAAAACAAATACAACACTATTTTGTGAGCCTATTCACTTGCCAGGTAAAACGCATATTTCTAAAGAACTAATAATCGGCAGTTTATTATTTGGCGCAGGCTGGGCGCTTGCAGGGTTTTGTCCGGGCCCGGCAATTGTTGCACTTGGTGCTGGATATCAAGAAGCTATTACTTTTGTGATTGCGATGTTATTGGGAATGCTAATCCACGATAATTTATACGAAAAACTAAAAAAATAATTGTGTGTGCTGATGACAGTTGACTACTCTAGGCAGATCGACAGTTGATGCCTTTATTCATAAAGGCATCAACTGTCAATAAACACAGCAATCACTAAAACATCAGATTGGCATTAAAACAGACCGGCCTGTTTTTTGATGATAGGTTTACTGTCCAATACGGAAAAACCTTTTCTAGCTCGCTTAGATAAATACTTAGACATAACTTCACCATCAATTATCTTAGTTTTGCTTTTCACTACAATAGCGACTGACTGCCCATCACTCAACTCAATACGAGATAATGACACCTTGTCTGGTATATCCATGATGCGCACACCCTTACCACCATTTGGATATTCATTCACTTCGCTCAAAGGGAAAACCAGCAGCTTGTTCTCTGATGAAGTCACCGCAAGATGCGTACGTTCATCCAGTTTAATCGGTTGCAGAATGGTCGATTTATCTTCTGGCTTCATAAAAGCCTTACCCGCTTTAGGTCTTGCTACCAAGCCTTTCAACGGTGCAATAAATCCATAGCTATTAGACGTAGCGAATAAATATCTATCATCATCTTTACCTGAAAGCGCATGGACTAATTTAGCGCCATTCTGCACCTCGATGATTGAGCTGATTGGTATACCATCTCCTTTGCCGCCAGGTACTGTAGATGCATCAAATGCGTAGCATCGACCACTTGTATCCAGCAGCACAATTGGCAACACCGTGCGCGTTTCTATCACTGCAAACTCGCCATCACCAGCTTTCCAAGCGATAGAGTCACGCTCGACACCATGCCCTTGCCTTGCCCGAATCCAACCATTTTTAGAGATTAAAATAGTCACTGGCTCATCCACGACAAAAGCTTTTTGTCCACCCTGCGCACGTTCAACTGGCTCAATCAATGTACGTCGATCATCACCATATTTTTCTGCATCTTGCTTAATTTCTTTTGCGGTCAATCGACGTAATTTGGTATCGCTACCTAAAATCGTTTGTAAACCATCCGCTTCTTCACGCAAGTCTTTTAGTTCTTTTTCAATCTTAAAGCCTTCCAGCCTAGCCAACTGGCGCAAGCGAATTTCTAAAATATCTTCCGCTTGTATCTCACTTAACTGAAATGCGGCAATCAAATCTGCTTTAGGCTCATCTGAATTACGAATGACCTTAATCACTTCATCAATATGCAGAAAGGCGATCATGCGCCCCTCTAAAATATGGATGCGCTTATTAATCTTGTCTAGGTCAAACTGGCAGCGCCTGCGCACCACGTTAAGACGGAATGCAATCCACTCTTTAAGAATAGCAATCATGCCTTTTTGTGCAGGGCGCCCATCGGTACCAATCATCACCATATTAACTGGGCATGACACTTCCATGCTGGTATGCAGCAACAGAAAGGCCATCAACTCGTCACTAGACACCTTGCTGGTCTTAGGCTCGATAATTAGCCGAACATCCTTTTTACCTTCACTCTTTACCGTGTCAATCATGCTCAAGGCTGATTGCTTGACCAGCAATTGGTCTTGATCAATCGTCTTTTTATCTTTTTTCGGCTTTGGGTTGGAGATAGCAAGAATCTCATCCTGTATCGTTTCTACAGAAACGCCGTGCGGAAGCTCATGAATAATAATGCGCCACTGACCTCGTGCCATCGGCTCGACTATCCAACGCGCACGCAGCCTTAATGAACCACGACCTGTTTCATACGTAGAAAGAATATCCGCCGTTTGCGTAATCAACTGGCCACCACCTGGGAAATCTGGGCCTGGCACATGCTGCATGAAATCCGCAGTTGTACAGTTCGGATTCTCCATAATATGCAACACAGCGTTTGCAATCTCACGCATATTATGTGGCACCATTTCAGTCGCCATACCCACGGCAATCCCAGATGCGCCATTTAATAGCATCATCGGTAACCGCGCTGGCAACAGCACTGGCTCTTGAAAAGCACCGTCGTAGTTATTCTGAAAATCTACCGTGCCTCGATCAATTTCAGACAGCAGTAAATCTGCAATTGGCGATAAGCGCATTTCGGTGTAGCGCATCGCAGCTGCACCATCACCGTCACGTGAGCCAAAATTACCCTGTCCGTCAATCAATGGGTAGCGTAATGTAAAGTCTTGCGCCAAACGAACAGCGGCTTCATAAGCAGAGCTATCACCATGTGGATGGTACATACCCAACACATTACCGACTACGCGAGCCGACTTCACGGGCTTGACGCCAGCGACTAGACCCATTTCCTTCATTGCATATAAAATGCGGCGTTGCACTGGTTTCTGGCCATCCTCTACAGAAGGTAATGCACGGCCTTTCACCACCGAGACGGCATAAGCTAAATAAGCTTCCTCTGCATACTCGCCAATGGGGACTGCATTTTCTTCGTTATTATTTTCTAACATACCTGTATCCATTAAACATCCGCCTCCACATCATTACCGCGACGCTCCATCCATTCTTTCCTTGCAGCTGATTCATTCTTTGCCATCAGCATATCGAACATCTTCAGTGCGCCACTAACCTCGCCTTCTGGCAATCGCACCTGTATCAAACGTCTTGTATCAGGACAAAGTGTGGTTTCCCATAGTTGCTCAGGGTTCATTTCACCTAAACCTTTAAAACGTTGAATGCTCAGTCTTTCCTCAGAAATACCTTCACGTTTAAGCTTTTCTATCATCGACATTTTTTCAGCATCATCTGACACATAGATTTTACGTAAAGGCTTATTTTTGCCATGTGCTGGTACGTCAATACGATACAACGGTGGTTGCGAGATATACACATGCCCACGCTCAATCAACTTAGGCGCGTGTCTTAGCAGCATCGTGAGTAGCAACACCTGAATGTGCGAACCATCGACATCGGCATCAGACAATATGCACAATTTACCGTAGCGCAATCCAGAGAAGTCAGGGTTATCTTTTAGCGTATGCGGCTCAATACCAAGCGCGACAAAAATGTCATGCACCTCAGAGTTAGCAAAGATGCGCCCAGCATCCACTTCCCATGTATTTAACACCTTACCGCGCAATGGCAATAAAGATTGAAACTCATTGTTTCTGCCCATCTTTGCGCTGCCGCCAGCTGAGTCACCCTCAACCAAAAACAACTCAGCTTCCATCGTGCCAGCCGCCTCACAGTCAGTGAGCTTTGCTGGCATCAGGTTGATACCGGTGGTTTTACGCTTCTCAATTTTCTGTGTGGATTTATTACGGGCAGCTGCCGTACGATTCACTAAGTCAGAAATACGTTTGGCATGATCTACATTCTGTGTCAGCCAATTTTCCATCATCGGCTTAATCGCAGAAGCCACCATTTTCATGGCGTCTCGATTCGTCAGCTTTTCTTTAGTCTGCCCCTGAAATTGAGGATCTAACACTTTAGCTGCCAATACATAATAAACGTTATTCCAAACGTCTTCCGATGAGATCTTTACGCCACGCTGCATCATGCTGTGATGCTCCATGAACGATTTAACCGCCTCAAACACCCCGTTACGCATACCAGCCTCGTGCGTACCGCCAGAGAGCGTAGGAATCAGGTTCACATAAGACTCACCACGACCGCCCCCAGCACCGAAAGATAATGCCCATATCGCACCCTCACCTTTCGAGATGCCGTCTGTGTTGTCCTGATGATAGAACTCACCTGAGATAATGGGGATAGGCACTTCATCATCCACCACTTCACGCTCACCGATCAGCTCATCCAAATATTGTGGCAAGCCATCCGCATAAGTCCATGAGCGCTCTTCAAAGCCATCAGCGCCCTCAATCGAAAGTGTCACGCTAACACCGCGTAACAATACAGCTTTTGATTTAATCAGGTGCTCTAACTGTTGAATAGAAACTTTAGGCGAATCAAAGTATTTAGGGTCTGGCCAACACTTTACCGTGGTGCCTGTGTCTCGCTTGAGACACTTGCCAACCTCTTTTAAAGGCTCTATGCAATTGCCATTTTCAAAGATAAGGCCATGAATTTTGCCATCACGCTTAACTTTTACCTCTAATCGTGTAGACAACGCATTGGTGACAGAAACACCTACGCCATGTAGTCCACCCGAAAAACGATACGAACTATTTTCATCTTCTTTATCAAACTTACCGCCTGCGTGCAGCTGCACAAACACAAGCTCAACCGCTGGCTGAGTTTCACCTTTAGGAATCTCGACAGGAATACCGCGACCATTATCAGATACTTCAACCGCACCATCCTTAAAAATGGTGACATGAATACTAGCAGCATGGCCACCCAACGCTTCATCAGCCGCGTTATCAATCACTTCTTGAACAATATGTGTAGGTGAGTCAGTTCGGGTGTACATACCAGGTCTGGCACGCACGGGCTCTAATCCTCTCAGTACCTTTACCGAATCTGCGTCGTATTCTTTTTCTGCCATCGATCTAACCTTTTGTATTGATATTTCAAGTGTAATTTATCTGACGTTATTTTATAAAACTAATTAACTTTTTTACGTGAGATTCTATTAAAAATTAACGACACCAGTAAATATTCATTCATGTTCAATTCAATCATCATTATTTTTATGCACGTATATGCCTAAATGGCTTGCCACTATCTAGCTTCGCTCCACAATTTCTGTGGATAACATTGTGGGGTGCATGGGGATACACGCGCTAAGTAACTGGTGTATATGGAAAACGCTAAAAAGAAGCATTTTTAAACAAAGTAACATTACTTAATCTTGTTTTAAATACAGCTTATTCATGAGATTACCCATCTATAGCCATGAACAATGCACTAAAGTAGTTTTTCATTTTTCAACAAAGTGCGCCCTGCATAATCACGTGCAAACTGTGAAGCAATACGGCCAGATCTAGACCCGTGCTCAGTTGCCCAATGTAGTGCCTCATCCCGTACGCTGTCATTCATAGCGAAACCAAAGCTTTTCACCCATTGGCTCACCGCTGTTAAATATTCATCTTGGCTAAAACTGTAAAAATGCAAACGCAGGCCGAAACGGTCAGACAGTGAAATTTTCTCCTCCAAACTATCGCTTGGATGTATCTCACCTTGGTGATCTTTACGATGCTCTAAATTATCTACCATTTTTTCAGTCACTAGATGCCTACGATTCGAGGTCGCATAAATCAACACATTGGCAGCCGCACCTACAACAGAACCATCAAGCACAGTTTTTAAAGCTTTGTAGTGATGCTCGCCATCTTCAAAAGACAAATCATCGCAAAATACAATAAAACGTTCTGGGCGCTGACAAACCAGCTCGATGATAAGAGGTAAATCATCCAAATGCTGTTTTTCAACCTCTATTAAGCGTAGCCCTTGCTGATGAAACTCATGTAAACAGGCTCGCACTAAAGATGACTTGCCCGTACCTCTCGCTCCCGTCATTAAGGCATTATTCGCTGGGTAACCGTGCAAAAATTGCAATGTGTTCTGATAAAGTCGCTCTATTTGCAGCTCAATATTGCATAACTGGTCAAACGCAATGAGTTGCGGCGCAGTGACTGGTATTAAATGCGGCGCATGATGAATGCCATGGCTACGTTGCCAGCGGTAAGCAAATGCCTGAGAAAAATCGGTTGTTTGCTGATGTTGTGCTGATGGTGAGGCCTCAAGTGCTGAAGCAATACGATCTAACGAGTCAAACAAGCGTTCAATCTGCTCTGGGGGTAATAGTGGGTTTGTCATGATATTCGTGCGCATTAAATAGATAACATATTTATTATATGTTTATATCAAGCTATCCAATGCGTTGATTTAATCAACTGTGTGACAAATCAGCAGTATGTTTGCATCTACCCTGCCGATATCTATCAGCTAACAACACTCCACAATTTCTGTGGATAACATTGTGGGAGGCATGGGGATATAACTGCTAAGTCGCTGCAACACTTGGATATCTAGGAATAGAAACAATTTTAAGCAACTCTTATCATCACCTTAATATTCAATCAACCCACTCACATTCAAGCAAAGAGCTTCTTGCTATCCAACATGAACGTACATGTGCTTATGCGCACATTTATATTCCATTAAGTTATAAAAATATAAATATAGATTATTTTTAATTGTTATAAGAAAACGCTACAGTATTTCCATCGTGATTATTCTTAGTAAAGTTAATCATCGAAGGCATGCGAAAAATAAAAGCATTGACACATCATTCAAACTAGCAATATAGAGCCGTACCAGACAAAATTTAGTGCGGCTATCAAACAGGAGACTCTCATCATGAGTTCAGTATTAATTGTAGGTGGCGACCAAGTCGAGGGTATTAAAGAGGTGCTTGGCAACTATGGAGTAAGCAACATTCACCATTGGTCAGGTAGAAACGGTGGTGATGCAAATAAAATGATTCCACAAGGCACCAAAGTGATTGTATTGGTGACAAAGTGGGTGAATCATTCCATCACTTATAAAGTGAAGAAACACGCCACAAAGCGTGGTATTAAAGTACTATATACCCCAAATGGATCTAGAGAAAGAATGTTTGATATTATCAAGAAAGATGAATTAAAGCCAACTATTGCGTCTGCATTTAAAGAAAAGAGATGGTGGCAGTTTAATTAGATATCGATTTTTGTTGAGCACTCATCTCCCTAAGCTAATCAGCAAAGTCGATGAGTACTTAACATCAAATACTGCAGACCGGCGAAACGATTCAAACTGCCTTATTTCTTTACAGCGCAATCCCCTTATCATCAAATAAACCATCAAACAGTATAGAGCTTAAATAACGCTCACCTGAGTCTGGTAATATTACAACGATAGTTTTGCCCGAGTTTTCTGGTACTTTTGCATAGCGGACAGCTGCCGCAACTGCTGCGCCACAAGAAATGCCCGCAAGAATCCCTTCCTCTTTCGCCAAACGCTGGGCGTAAAGCACAGCCTCTTCATTGGTCACTTGAGCGATTTCATCCACCAGTGTCATATCCAATATTTCGGGAACAAAGCCAGCGCCTATCCCTTGTATTTTGTGCGGCGCTGGTTTAAGTTCTTCACCTGCCCGTTTTTGACTGAGCACAGGGCTTGCTGCCGGCTCTACTGCTACAGAGGTAATCGCTTTACCTTCTGTATTTTTAATATAACGTGAAATACCAGTAATGGTACCGCCAGTTCCTACACCAGAAACTAAAATATCAATCTTTCCATCGGTGGCATTCCATATTTCAGGTCCTGTGGTTTTTTCATGAATGGCAGGATTCGCTGGATTTTTAAATTGCTGCAGTAACACATAGCGATTAGGATCTGACGCTGCAATTTCCTCAGCTTTGGCAATAGCGCCACTCATCCCCTTTGCTCCCTCAGTAAGTACAAGTTTTGCACCATAAGCAACTAGTAACTTACGCCGCTCAATGCTCATGGTTTCAGGCATTGTCAGTGTAAGCGGAATCCCTCTCGCTGCGGCCACAAAGGCTAACGCAATGCCTGTATTGCCACTTGTGGGCTCTACAATCTCTTTACCCGAGCCGAGCAAACCACGCTCCTCTGCATCCCATATCATGGCGGCACCAATCCTACACTTTACAGAGTAAGCTGGATTACGCCCTTCTATCTTGGCAAGTACTGTTGCAGTAGCTCCATCTGTCACTCTATTTAATTTAACCAGCGGAGTATTGCCAATAGATTGGGCATTGTCTTCAAACCAATTCGCCATAATAATCCTTATCATGTTTAGCTAGCATCTAAACCAATACATAGAGCTAGGTATAAATAGACAGTCTACCAAATAACTTTTACAACTAAAAATAATTGATGAGTATTTGATTACAACGAAAAAGAATATAAAGAATTAATTAAAGATCATAATCTAGGCTTGCAATAGTCTAAACACGATACATTTAAAAGCTCTGCGGTGACGACGCTAGGTATTGCGTATACATTTAAGATTAAAAACCGATAGTTTCTACCTACTAAAATAACTCAGCCTGGGCTGGAGGTGGTGCATTTAATAACGCATCAATATCTATCTCAAAAATTCCAAGTTTTCCGGAACATGGCATCAACGCTAAAGAGGGTGTCCCGAATTTTGTGTAAACGTCGGTTGATTACTGCTGAGGCATCCTCTCTTCAAATTGAATAGTAAACCTATTTAAAGCAGGTTTCCAATCACGTAGTGGCATCGTCCATTTCTTGCTGATGTTTTGCAGCGCCAAGTAGAACAATTTCATCACAGCTTCATCATTTGGAAATGAACCACGGCTCTTCGTCACTTTACGTAAACTCATATTCACCGATTCAATCGCATTGGTGGTGTAGATGATTTTGCGTATTTCTGGTGGGTAATCAAAGAACGGTATGATACGCGCCCAGTTGCTGCGCCAGGATTGTGCAATCGGTGGGTAGGCATCATCCCATCTTACTTCAAACTCAGACAGATATTGTTCTGCTTCATCAATCGTTGACGCGGTATAAACGCGCTTTAAATCAGCAGCCACAAGCTTACGCTTCTGCCAGCCCACGTAATTCAAGCTGTTACGCACCATATGCACAATACACAATTGAACCGTTGCCTTGGGATAGACAGTTTCGATCGCCTCAGGAAAGCCCTTTAGACCATCCACACAGGCAATGAAAATGTCCTGTACCCCTCGATTCTTGAGTTCAGTCACAACACTTAGCCAGAACTTGGCACCTTCGGTCTGGGCGATCCACAACCCCAATACTTCTTTCTCTCCCTGAATGTTGATGCCGATGGCAAGATAGACTGCCTTAGACCTGACCGCACCGGTATCTCGTACTTTGGCATGGATGCAATCCAGATACACCACTGGGTAAATAGCATCCAATGGGCGAGACTGCCATTGCTTCACATCTTCAACCACAGCATCAGTGACCGATGAAATGAGCGTAGGTGACACTTCAGTGCCATACATTTCAGCCAAGTGGCCTTGAATCTCACGCACCGTCATGCCACGCGAGTACAGGGAGATGATCTTGTCATCAAAGCCTGTCCAGCGTGTTTGATGTTTAGGAATCAGTTGCGGTTCAAAACTGGCATCACGATCACGGGGAATCTCAATAGGCAATTCACCGAATTCACCCTTGAGCGTCTTACGGCTTTTACCGTTACGGGCATTGCCAGTGCCATTCATTACTGCTTCGTGTTTGTCATGGCCAAGGTGTTCAGCCATCTCAGCTTGCAGCGCACGTTCAACCAGTGCTTTGGTGAGTTGCTTGAGAAGACCATTCTCACCAATCAGGTCTTCTGGTTTTTTATAGTTAGCTAATAAGCTATCAATTAGATCATTGGGTAATACTTTTGGTATCGTCATTTTTATTCCATTCCTGAAAATAGCAGTTTCCTGCAAAATGACGTTTACACAAAATTATTTACACCCCCACGCTAAAGGCTTAGGCTGTTCAAATAAAAGTCCATAGTGCTTACTATCAACACCTTGAAATTGTGCACGATGTTGAAGGCTAGTTGATTCAGGTAACTCTCCTGGCCGACTGCAAAGTATCAAGTCTGCAACGCCAACTACACCACCAAACTCCAGCTTCTCTTTGGCTGGCAATGGGATGTCAGTATTTGCTTTCAGATAATCATAATAGACATCATACAAACCTTTACTTGCATGTATTAATATAGGACCACGATAAGTCGTCCCCCATGTGCGATCGTCCACCATCAAATATCCGTTCGCAATCAACCATGCAAAAGGCTGCTTAAATGAAAGTGCTTGAAAGCATCCCTTGGTTGCTCCTGCTTTTAATCTTTCAATCTCAGTCATTATTTTGCTTTACTCACAATTTGCCACACTAAGGCCAGTTACTATCCAGCACGGCCAACAGGATGCTACCAACCTTGTTTCCAAACGCTCACATCTTTTAGCGCTTCCCAGCACAATATTTGCACTCGCTTTGAGTGCACAGCCTCAAGCTCAACGTACTCAATATTAACCATAGGTGCTTCAGGCAACATCACTTTGGTGACTATAAAATGCTTTTCTTTATTAATAGGATGAACGGCTGTCCATTTACTATGTAGTAACTTTTTGGGATTTAACATCGTTGTGCAAGAAATATAAATGATAGAAGCAAACGTAAGTATATCGTTGAGGTGAAAAAAATAGCTAAACTAAATATGTGGCTAGCCCACCACCAGCGGACATAAAAAAACCCAGACTATGAACTGCACCCAAAAATTTAGACATTATGCCTAACTTATTAAGGTGCAGTTTTTTATGGCTAAATATTCGTATGAATTTAAACTGTCTGTTGTTGAGTATTACCTTCTAAACAAAGTGGGCTACAGAGTAACTTCAAATAAATTCCAAGTTGAAGAGAGTACAGTTCGCAATTGGATAGCGCTGCACAATCATCATGGCGCTGAGGCGCTAATCAAGAAACCCAATCCCAACTATTCTCTAGCATTTAAATGTTCTGTCATTGAGCATATGCGAGCAGAGAAGCTGTCAATCAGACAAACTGCTGCACACTTTAACATTCCGGCATTGACCACTGTTGCCCGCTGGAAAATGCTTTATGAAAGCGGTAGGATAGCAATTTCTATCAAGCCCAGGGGGCGAGCTAAGGCGATGTCCAAACCACCCACACCGCCAGAGAAACCTCTGGAAGAAATGACGCATCAAGAACTATTGGCAGAAGTACGTTATTTACGTACGGAGCATGCTTATCTAAAAAAGCTCGATGCCTTGATTCAGCGCAAGCAATTGGAAGAAAAGAACAAGCAGAAATAATTGCTGAATTAAGGCCACATCATATGGCTCAGGATTTGATACGTGCAACTGGTACACCTAAGAGCTCGTTCTATTATGGACAGCAGCGTGTTAACTTACCGGAGCGTTACTGTGCTGAGAAATCCAGGATTCAAGAAATCTACCACCAACATAAAGGTCGTTACGGGTATCGCCGTATTTGCTTGGTATTGAAGCAGATGGGGTATGGGATTAATCACAAGACTGTCCTAAAGTTGATGAAAGAGCTGAAGCTTAAATCGATTGTGCGCGTAAAGAAATATCAGTCTTATCGTGGGCGGGTTGGATTGGTTTCACCTAATCAGTTAGCGCGGCAGTTCCAGGCTTCGACACCCAATGAAAAATGGGTTACCGATGTGACGGAGTTCAACATCTTGGGTAACAAGGTATATCTCTCCCCTATACTGGACTTGTATAACGGAGAGATTGTGTCCTATGCCGTGGCGCAACGGCCGCAATATAGTTTGGTGGGCATCATGCTTCATCAGGCCATCAGCAGACTAGAGCCACATGAAAAACCAATGGTACATTCGGATCAGGGCTGGCAGTATCAGATGTCTTGCTATCAAGCAGCGTTACAAGCACGCGGGTTAAGTCAAAGCATGTCAAGAAAAGGTAACTGCTTAGATAATGCTGCAATGGAAAGTTTCTTTGGAGTGCTTAAATCTGAGTTTTACTACACCAAGAAATTTACAGATGCAGATGATTTCATTAAAGAGCTAAAGGAATATATCTGGTATTACAATCACGAAAGAATTAAGACAAAATTAAAAGGACTGAGTCCTGTGCAATACAGAAATCAGTCCTTATTTTTAACCCAAGCTTAATGTCCAACTTTTAGGGGTCAGATCACTAGTCTGGGTTTTTTAATTTTAATTACTGTACATCTGTCAATAATTACTTGTTCATTACGTACATAGTAACTTCAAAGCCAAAACGCATTTCTGTCGCTGCTGGTGTTGTCCACATAATATATCTCCTAAGTATTCGTTTTGAACTGACATCATCTCTTGTTCGAGTAAGTTTATTATAAACCTTCATCAAAAAATCACACTGTCACTGTTCATGAATGACAGGTACGTAAAATCATGAATAGATAACTTCTTATGTAGAGAATTAAGTTTAGATATACTTAAAAAAATGACGCCGGACAACAAACTGATATGGCGGAAGAGGCGAGATTCGAACTCGCGATAAGGTTACCCCTATGCCACCTTTCCAGGGTGGTGACTTAAACCGCTCATCCACTCTTCCGTTAGGGAGCGAATTATAGTGCAATTCAAGATAAAAGCCTACGTAGCTGTGCTTTTTTATTCCTAGATTACCTAGCTTGGTTCAGCAAAATATACGTATCTAGAATGCCTTTACCTTTCACTTCTACGCCTGTGCGCAATGAAAACGGATAATCATGCGATAGCAGGTTTTTTGTCTCTGTAGACACTTGAATCGTATTTGGCAAACTAGTCTCCTCCATGCGGCTGGCCATATTGACAGTATCCCCCCATAAGTCATAGCTAAACTTACTGCTACCAATCACGCCAGCAACCACTGGGCCACTATTAATCCCAATTCGCATGCCTAAATCAATACCAACTTTTTCCGACAGTTCTTTTAGCACAACTTGCATCTCCAGCGCCATGCCAATAATCCGGTGAGCATGGTCTGGACATATTACAGGTGCGCCAGAAACCACCATGTAAGCATCACCTATTGTCTTAATCTTTTCAACTTGATATTTATCGGCCAATTGATCAAACTTTAGAAATATTTCGGACAATAAATCAATCAACTGTGTAGGCGACATTTTGTCCGACATTTGCGTAAAGTTAATTAAGTCAGCAAACATCACTGTCACACTTTCATAATGATCAGCGATACGCATATCATGCGCTTTTAGTCTTTGTGCGATAGGTGCTGGCAGAATATTGAGCAAAAGCTTCTCTGATCTGGCCTGCTCAATTTCAAGAGAATGCATAATGCGCTCTTTTTGCGCTTGGAAAAAACGTAAAACACCATACAAGATTGCGGCGGTTCCCGTAATATTCATCAAGAAAAAAGTATCTTTAACGTCACTCGGAATGGGCATTGCGTTCACAGCAAAGTAATTGTTCATTTTCCAAGAAAGAAATGCCAATCCGATAAAAAGCAAAAACCACGGTGTGGATTGACGGGTACCCAAAATCATTAATGCGCCTACTGGTGACAAGATTGCCCAGATTGCCACACCGCTAGACGCCTCAAACCCGCCAATCACCCATTGCATAAAGAAAGGCATGACCAACAGCATCACTAGTTGTGTAAAGGTGAAATACTCAAAGCGCTTAGAATGATAAAAAATGAATAAACTAAGATAGGAAATAACTAGGTAAAAATATGGAACTGCTGCAATAACGGCATAACCCTCACCAAGACCTGACAAGGTGTATATCCAAAAAAAACTGACCAGTGTCTCAGCAACAACTAATATTGATAAGATGGCCTTTCCTAAACTCAAAGAAGTTGGATTAAATAAACCATCCCAAAATCCACGTGCAAATATTGGTGAGTTTGCTAAGTTAGCTGACATATTTGAACATTAAAATGCAGTTTTCTAAAATCGATAATTACACTATAACTTAAGCATCTGTGTTTTTCTATTTTTAAATCAATCAACATATCAAATTACTTTGAAACCAAAGATCAAATACTACGTCTTAGAATGTGGAAAGCAACACACAAAAATTTATAAAGATTGAATCATGGATTCTTGTCTCAATAAATTCATTAATTTTATAATTGCTGTCGACTAATGCTTGATTTGCGCGCGCCTTAGGGTTATTGTTTTGAGGTGGCAGTGTTTACGAAACCCTTTTATTTACAAGCACTTTAAGCATTTATAAGAAGAATAAAGTTTATTGATAAATAATAGAGGCTTAACAACAGGAATCACTATATTAACGATAGAAAAACTATAGGAGTTGGCATGAGTTTAGATTTATTAAAAGGTCTTGGCGTAAAGATACCTTACAAAGCTAAATATGATAATTTTATTGGTGGTAAGTGGGTAGCTCCAGTTAAAGGTGAGTATTTTGATGTGATTACACCAATTACAGGCAAACCTTACACGCAAGCGGCTCGCTCTGGTGCTGAAGATATTGAATTAGCACTAGATGCAGCTCACGCAGCGGCAGACGGCTGGGCTCGTACAGCCCCAGCACAACGTGCTAACTTACTATTAAAAATTGCTGATCGTTTAGAAGCTAACTTAGAGCTATTAGCGACTGCTGAAACAATTGACAACGGCAAACCTATTCGTGAAACGCTAAATGCCGACATCCCATTAGCGATTGACCATTTCCGTTACTTTGCAGGCTGCCTCCGTGCGCAAGAGGGTAGCTTAAGTGAAATTGATGAGAATACAGTTGCTTACCACTTTCATGAACCATTAGGTGTTGTTGGCCAAATCATTCCTTGGAACTTCCCTATTCTGATGGCTGCATGGAAACTAGCGCCAGCAGTGGCTGCGGGTAACTGTGTAGTAATGAAGCCTGCTGAGTTCACGCCGATCAGTATTCTTATTTTAATGGAGTTGATTGCAGACATTCTACCGCCTGGTGTAATTAACATTGTCAATGGTTATGGCCGTGATGTAGGTGCACCACTTGCCAACAGCCGCCGTATCGCCAAAATTGCATTTACAGGCTCTACCGCAACAGGCCGTGTCATTGCGCAAGCTGCTGCTGCTAATTTGATTCCTGCAACATTAGAGTTAGGTGGTAAATCACCTAATATCTTCTTTGAAGACATCGCGCTTGCTGATGATGACTTTTTTGATAAAGCGGTTGAAGGTTTAGTGCTATTTGCATTTAACCAAGGTGAGGTTTGTACCAGCCCGTCACGTGCTTTGATTCAAGAGTCGGTGTATGACAAGTTCATGGAGCGTGTACTTCCACGTGTTGCTGCAATTAAACAAGGCAACCCACTAGACCCTAATACGATGATTGGTGCGCAAGCGTCTCAAGACCAACTGAACAAAATCATGTCTTATATGGACATTGGTAAACAAGAAGGTGCACAAGTATTAATTGGCGGTGAGCGTAATGTATTAAGCGGTGCATTTGCTGACGGTTATTACATTCAGCCAACCTTACTTAAAGGCCATAACAAAATGCGCGTGTTCCAAGAAGAGATTTTTGGCCCAGTGCTAGCTGTGACTACTTTTAAAGATGAAGCTGAAGCATTAGCGATTGCTAACGACACAGTATTTGGCTTGGGTTCTGGCGTCTGGTCACGCGATGGTAGCCGTGCTTACCGTATGGGTCGTGGCATTAAAGCTGGTCGCGTTTGGACTAACTGCTATCATGCCTACCCTGCGCATGCCGCTTTTGGTGGGTATAAAGAATCTGGTATTGGCCGTGAAACACACAAAATGATGTTAGATCACTACCAACAAACTAAGAATCTTTTAGTAAGCTATAACGCTAAAAAATTAGGTTTCTTCTAATATTTAGGTTTATCGCTAATCTTTTTAGAATTCCCACCATGTTACATGCTGAGGTTCTAAATAGTTAACACAGAGAGGCGGCTAACCCCGCCTCTTTTTTTGAGGGTTATATCATGATAGAACGCGTCTCTGCTACACCTTCGGCAATTGCACTGATTCAACAGCTTACGCTTGCTCATGGCCCAATTATATTCTTTCAATCTGGTGGTTGCTGTGAAGGTAGCGGACCATTATGTATGCCTGCCAATGAGTTCAAACCTAGTCCGTCTGATGTTGTGCTAGGTGAAATATCAGGTGCTGTTTTTTATATGGGAGATAGCCATTTTTCGTTTTCAGAAAATACGCACACGATACTAGATGCAGTTCCCGGCTCTAGCGGCTCATTTTCTTTAGATTGTGGATCAGGCATGTCATTTATCACACGCGGCAGATTGTACAACGACGAAGAACTGAAAAACCTCCCTGCCGTTGTACGTTTTGGCTACTAACTAGTCATCAATCTTTAAAAGAACTAAACGACAACGTCAGGCAGGGTGTCTGCACCTACGACTTGATTTCTTCCACTATGTTTCGCTTTATATAAGGCAGCATCTGCACGTGGTATCAAAGCTTCTGGCGCCTCGTTTAGCGCACGCTCTGCGACACCAGCACTAAATGTAATCAATACCCGCTCATTATTGTACATAAAAAAGTTTTTAGTGAGCTCACGTTGCACACGTGTGATCACTTTTACAGCTTCATCCTGCGGCGTGTCAGGTAAGATAATAATAAACTCTTCACCACCGTAACGTGCCAACACATCGGTTGTCCTTAATACATCTTTAAGCACTTTGACCAAATGTGTTAATGCTTCATCACCAGTTGCATGCCCTAGCGTATCATTAAGCTTCTTAAAGTGGTCAATATCAAGCATCGCAATACATAGTGCTGTGTTATGACGATCAGCACGATTAAATTCGCGCTCAATTGCCTCGTCCATCCCACGTCTATTCAATGCCCCAGTCAAATAATCTTGATGCGCCACTTGGCCAATATAATCCAGCTCAGCAGTAAGCTCTTGAATACGCTTTTCTGCGGCTATCGCTTGCTTCTGACTGTTCATGAACTCGTCTCGAGTTCGTTGTACAGTTAATCCAATCGAGCGCGTATCATCAAGAATGCTATTGAGTAAGACGTTCAATTCACCAATATTATCTGTCGTTGCGATTTTCTGTTGATACGCTTCAATCTTATCGTGGTAATCACTGGTACTTTCCGTCATTTCTACTAATCTATCGACAAACGTAGTCACCATCTTCTTTAAGGTGTCTTTTGCTTCCGTGAGTGCAGGTTTAATCTGAGATTGTTTATAAACCAGTTCTTTAAGGCTACTTTCAGCATCGTATAGTGTATTCAGACTCACTGGCTTAGACACAATGTCACTAATCACTGTTGTTTGTGCGTACAACCACTGATCTTCGGTTTGTACCATCTCCCCCATACTAGAAAGCACTAGGCGGAGAAGTTGTAATAATGACTCATGGATGCGGCTCTGCTGATCACGTTGCATCTCTAGCGACAATAAGATTGATTTTAAATCTGCCGCGCATATGGTTAAACTTTGTTCATTACTTGCTTTTCGCATACGGCTCAGCAAATTCACAGCTTTTTGATGTATCTCGGGTACAGCCTCTAAATTAGGAATAATCACCAACTCAAATGCTCTTAAAAGCATGTCACGCCATTGCGTAGAGTTTAGAACAGAAGTAGAAGTATTAGATATGCTTTGCTGTGGGCTATCATTATTAGCTTGCGGTGGGTTACCCGTTGTTACCGCTGGTACTTCTATTGCAGCATCTAAAGATGTCACAGCATCTGCCGTGCCACTTAAGCCCCAAGAGCTAATTAATGACTGAATTTTTTGTGCTAAAACATCGGAGTCACTGGCAAAGTTGACTAAAACCTTGCTTAAGCCTTCTTTTTTTCGACTTAGCGTTACACCTTTATGACTAACTTCTAACTGCTTGAGTAGATTACGAATAACGACAGACCAATTTGCTTCCTCTACACCAGCTGCAGCGGATGGAAACAACTTGGTTAACTGCTCTTCTACTTTTGGCCAATCCCCTTTTTCTATTAGCGGATTAATCGCTTGTGCAATTGCAATATATTTTGGCTTTTGCTTACCAGCTTGATTTAATACTTTTTCGAGTGTTTTACCAAGCTCTGCGGACTTATCAACGGACTGTATTCCCATAATTTCATCGTAGACACTACGGAAATTATCAGGAGTAGGTGGCAACTTGCGTTGCATTAACTGTATTAAGGTCTGGCGTGCAGCTTCAATAGGAGAGTTTTTTTGTTCCATCTTTTCTTATCTATTCAATATATTCAAGCACTACTGCCACAATATCAATCATTTAGCATTTATATCTGGCACATTATTATATGCTGATAGTGTCATTTTACACGCGAGATATTTACCGCACTCTATTCAGCCCTCAAGGCGTTGATTGGATCTAACATTGAGGCTTTTCTAGCGGGCATAACGCCAGCTAACAATCCAATCATGCCAGAGACAAGTAATGCAATCAATGCAAAGCTCCATGGCGTATGCACAGGTAAACTAGGCAACAGCCATTGCATCAACTGAGCGGTGACAACCCCGAATAACAAACCGAATACTCCACCTAATGCAGATAACACAACAGATTCTCCCAAAAACAAAAACAATACGGTTATACGCTGTGCACCAAGCGCCATCATCAACCCTATCTCATTAGTACGTTCCGTCACTGCAATGGTCATGATGGTAACAATCCCAACACCCCCAACCAATAATGAAATTCCACCTAGCGCACCTACTGCGATAGTGAGGATATTGAGTACATTTGAAAGTGTTTTTAGCATATCTTCCTGCGTGGTCACCGTAAAGTCTTCTGCACCATGACGCAGTTTCAATCTAGATTTAACAGCGGATGCGACATCAGAAGACTCCGCTCCTTTTTTATAAATAACATGAATTTCCATTAGGCCTTCTCGGTTATACAACTCCAATGCACGCTCTGTAGGAATAAACGCCGTATCATCGAGATCTATTCCAAGAAACTGCCCTTTAGGCGCCATTACCCCTATCACACGAAAATGTAAGCCACCAATTTTTACACGAGCGCCTAACGGATTTTTTTGGCCAAAAAGCTCTTTGCGCAATTTACTACCCAACACAATCAAAGCACGCGAGCCACCTATATTGTCTGCTGGCAAAAAACTGCCAATACGCACAGATGAGCTAAACACTTTGGTAAAGTCTGCATCAACACCATATATGGTTGAACGTCTCAGCCGGCCATTAGCGGATAGCTCTGAATTACCCCAGACGGTTGGGGTTGCACCAATAACATTCGGCAACTGCTTAAGTGAAGTAGCGTCTTCCATCGTTAGGAGGCGCGCTGTCGATGGAATCCCTGTTGGAGGTTGACCACCAGTTTTAACTTTTCCGGGTGAAATACCAATCACATTGGTACCAAATTGAGTAAATTCAGCCAATACATATTGGTGCACACCTTCACCTATCGAAGTGAGTAAAATCACCGACCAGATACCCACTGCGATACCCAGCATAGTCAAAAAACTACGTAAGCGATGCGCAATGATTGCCTGAATAGCAAACTGAACGGAGTCTCTGATTAACATCATTACTTTTTTAAAAAATCGCTTTCCAAGCTATCAAGCTCAAATAATTGACTGAGTTCATCAATATCTTTTAGACAACGCTTGAATAGCATCTAATTTTGCGGCATTTCTAGCGGGCATCACACCGAATATTAAACCAGAAGCCAATGCTGTTCCCAAGCCAGCGAATACTGCCCACAACGGTGGATAAGCAGGAAATACAGGATACAAATAACGTAAAAATGCAGCGCCAAGATACCCTAAGCCCAAGCCGACAATAGCACCAGCAGTGGAAAGCAGTAATGCCTCTACAATAAACAACTGCTGTACGGAGTAAGAGGTTGCTCCTAAAGCTTTTAACAAACCAATTTCAGCAGTACGTTGTGTCACCGAAACGAGCATGACGTTCATCACCAAAATGCCTGCAACCGCTAAGCTGATTGCTGCGATACCGGCAATGCCAAGCGTTAACACATTTAATATATTGTCAAAAGTTTCTAGCACCGCGTCTTGTGTAATAACGGTCACATCCTCCTCACCTTCATGCCGTGAAATGATAGTCTTTAATACTTGGGTCTTCACTGTATCAATCTGCTCACGACTTTGAGCTTCAATTAAAATACGAAATAATGTATTGGTATTTAACATGGTTTGAGCTATTGCAATAGGTACAATCAGTAATTCATCACTACTCATTCCCATGCCTCGCCCTCCCTCAGCTAAGACGCCCACAACTCTGAGTTTTTTATCACCAATTCTGACAGTCTTACCAATCGGATTTTCGGTGCCAAACAACTCTTTTCTTATCAACGCTCCCAACACCACCTCAGGAGAACCACCTTTTGAACTAGTCTTTGATAAAAATCTGCCAAGCGATAACTTGAGTTTACGCAATTGCATGTAATCGGCATTAGTGCCAACCAGCATTGATTCACGCAGTTTTCCTGATGCATTAACTTCAGAAGTTGCAATCAATAGAGGAGAAACCAACTTAACGCCAGATAGCCGCAACAATGCTTCTGCATCATTGACGGTTAAATCTCTTGGTGTGCTGGTAACAAGGTTTGCTGGATTGAATCCACGTGTTTCTGATCGCCCGGGCAAGACAATCACTAAATTTGTACCGATAGAAGAAAACTCATCAACCACGTAACGTCTGGCACCATCACTTAGTGCGGTCAAGACAACGACAGAAGCCACGCCAATTGACATCGCAAGTACTAACAGCAGGGTTCTTACAAAAGACCCCATTGCAGCATAACTAGCAAAGCGCAAGGTATCTGTTAATCTCATCCAGTGATTAACTCAGAATTATTGATCGTATCTGTGACTACTGCGCCATCATCCATCGTAATCTGTCTGTGCGCACGTGCGCCAATGGCTTGATCATGCGTCACAACAATTAGCGTAACGCCTTGTTGGTTTAATGTTTCGAGTAAATGAATCACTTCCTCACCCGTCACTTTATCTAAATTACCAGTAGGTTCATCTGCTAGCAATAAAGTTGGCCTCATCACTGTTGCTCGCGCAATGGCTACACGCTGACGTTGACCACCGGAAAGCTCATTTGGTCGATGCTGTGCACGATCATCAAGCCCATATTCATGAATCGCCTGCTTCACACGTTGTACACGCTCATCAGGGTTAATACCTGCAAGTATCAACGGCAGCTCAATATTTGCCGCAGCAGTTAATCTAGGGACTAAATGAAAGCTCTGGAAAATAAAGCCTATGTGTTTACTACGAACTTGCGCCTGCTCATCAGGTGCAAGTGTAGTCACATCACGACCTGCCAGATGGTAAATACCACTATCTGGACGATCTAACAGCCCTAATAGGTTAAGCAGTGTGGACTTACCAGAACCCGATGGGCCCATCACCGCAATGTATTCACCTTGATTAATCGTTAGATTAACATCACGCAAGGCATTTACTTTACTATCACCTAGATAGAAAGTACGGTGAATATGCATCAAACGGATGAGAGCCTCAGCGCTAGCCATAGACTTATGGCCTAGATGACGTGATGGTGACTAAAGTGCCGGACTTAATCCCCTCAAGCTCAACAGAAGGGACGATCTTATCGCCTTGTGCAAGCCCATCAATAATCTCGGTGTACTCCCAATTAGCTACCCCAGTTTTGACTAACCTCTCCTCAAGTTTTTTGGTTTTCGCTTGGTACAGCAACACTTTTCCACCTTCCAACAGTGCAGGTGTTGGTATCCTGAGCACATGTTCGCGACGATCCAAGACCACCTCTATATCAGCACTATACCCAACCAACAATTGATTTATGTCATTCGGATCATCTAATGAAACATCAATATCTATCGTACGCGCCTGCTTCTCTACAGCCACTACGTAGGGTGCAACACGCTTCACATGACCCAATAAAGTTTTATTTGGCAATGCATCCAACATAACTCTTACGGATTGCCCTACCTTGATCTTAGGGGCATCTACCTCATCCATAGGGGCTTGAACATACAAACATGTGTTATCAATCAAATCGATGGCAGGTGGTGTCGCAACACCTGGTGGTGATGGCGTTGTGTACTCACCTAACTCGCCAACAATGTCTGCCACGACCCCATCAAATGGGGCTATTAAAACAGTTCTACCCTGCTCAGCACTTGCCACATTAAGGCGAGCTTGAGCCTGCACAACTTCTGTATTGATAGATACGCAGGCTGCGCGACGAGACCGTGCTTCAAAACGTGATTTTTCTTCTGCAGCCTCTGAGATAAAACCACGCGCTCGCAGCTGTGCGGTACGAATGGCCTCACGCTCTGCATTTTCAGCCAAGATACAGGTCTCAGCAACACGTTTACGCGCACTTTCCACTTGTTTTTTCGCCAAAGCACTCTGCGCTTGCTGATCCTCATTCCATAACCGAATGAGCACCTGACCTTTTTTTACATGATCACCTTTTTTAACGCCTAAATATGCAATCCGCCCACCAATAATTGGAGACAAACGAGTACGTAGGCATGCTTCAATTGAACCAGCACGTGTATTAGAAACACTGGACTCTACAAGACCAGGTTGCACATCAAAAAGACTCACTGGGATAGGAACAGGCTTTGTAAAATACCAAAAACCTACTGCTATCAGCAAAATAAAACAAACAGATATAAGAATACGCCGCATCAATCCTCTTATCATCAAAAAAACAGGAAAAGCGTTATCAATAGAAAATACTGAGTGAGGCTTACTCAAAGTGCAAACTCAGTAAATCAATTTTATTCTAGGCTTAGCTGTGCGACTAAGCAACCTTAATAGCTAATATCAATGTGGAACCACAGTGAAATACAAAGCAGCGAATAGAAGTGAAATTGTTTAAGAAAGTACTTAAAGCTTGAAGTAAATTTTGGTGCCCGGGGCCGGAGTCGAACCGGCACACGCTTACGCGCGAGAGATTTTAAGTCTCTTGTGTCTACCAATTTCACCACCCGGGCGGATGGAAGGTGTAGAACAAACAACGGTGCGTATTCTATAACAATTACTGAAAATTTTGCAGAAATATTTCATCATTTTTTAATTATTTTTATACATTTGCATTTTCAATAGCATTTTTGTAGGTTGAGCACCAATAAATCATGTTTAGTACGCTCAGATACTCATAAAAAACGCGCCTCAAATCTCATTAGGGCGCGTTTTGTTTGAGCTAAACTTACTTTTAGCTTACTTATTTAAGCTACTTTACTAACTCGCGAGTAATTTTCCAATCACTACTTTCATTTTGGAACTGCAATTCTTTATTTGTATTATCTTGATAAGCAATGGTTGGAATACGTTGCATATTACAAACCTCACAAGAAGTATCTGCCACTTTTTTAATTTTAAACGTAGTTAAGGTGTACACCTGTTTAAAGGTAGCTTTTCCAGTGTCACCTTCACAGCTAACTTGTAAATCCTCAATTTTTAAACCAATTTTACCATTTGAACTCAGACGTTGACGACGTTGCTTTTCCCATGCCGCTTTGTCCAATGGTGGCTCAGGTGAGAACTTATCTGCATAAAATCGCAAATAACGATCTGCATCTTTTTGACGCCAAGCACTAGCCCAATCGTTTACTCGATCGGTAATGGCTTGAACATTACAAGTTTGCGCTGCGGCGGGCACTACCGTAGGCACCGCAACTGGGGTGATTGGTTTAGCCATTGACGGATAGATATTAGCCAATGGTTTAGCATCCGCCACTAAAGCAGCTTTATCTATTTGGATTTGGACTGGTGCTACTGCGTGACAAACGCTTTCATTATCTAAATATTCTTCACGTGCATATTCAGGTAAGTTCCCACGTCTTGCTCCAATCTTGTTTAATAATTCACCTTGGCCAGCATAAGTTCTTGCATAAGCTAGCTGTAAATCATATTCAGTATTTGTCAAACTACGCTTTGCTTGAAAGTATTCATTCTCTGCATCAAGTAAGTCTAGCAAAGTTCGTTGACCAATATCGTATTGCTTACGGTACGCCTCACGTGCATTTTCAATGGAAGTTTTATGCTGAGCCCTGTAAATGCGTTGCTCAGTCAATTGTTTAATATCGTTATAGGCAATAGAGACCAGTTGGCGTGTATCAATACATGCTTTATCGCGCATATCTTGTGCACCATTGAGCTTTTGAGCCGCGGTATTAATCGAGTTTTTGTCAGAAAAACCATTAAACAGATTAAAATTCATGGTTAGTTCGAGTAAGTCAGCAGCACTATTGCTATAGCGACCATCAGAACTTGTCCCTAGGTTTTTACGTGCTTGCAAATCAAGCCTTGGAAAGTAACGAGATTCATTCGTTTTAATTTCATTCTTTTTAGCTTGTATATCCTCTATCGTTGATAGCAAGTCAGGGTTTTGTTTATACGCTACCTTCAGTGCGTCTTCTGAGCTTGGCTCAACACCAGCACTAGAAATAGTAGGTACTTCTAAAGTTTCGGGAGGAAGCTCGCCGTATAACCTCTGCAACCTAGCGGTTACATCATGCATATTAGTGGTTTCTGTCAGCAAATTAGCTTCAGCCAACGCTAAACGACCACTCGCTTGTTCCAAGTCAACTTTACGAGCAACCCCTGCATTAACGCGCTCTTGAATTCTGTCGAACATTTGCTTATGTATGACGTAGTTATCTTTTGCAAACTGCATTAACTCTCGATACCGCAGTGTGTCTAGATACGCACGCATAAACTCTAATGTTGTGGTTTGCATTGTGCTTTGCAACTCAAAGTAGCGAACGCGACTAGCGTGACCCAAGCGTTTTACTTCACTGCTGGTTGCAAAACCATCAAAAATCATTTGCCTTAAAACCAACTCGTTGTTCATTCGAGGTATTTGCGTATTGCCAGTATTTCTTACGAGTTCTTCTTGCTTACGATATGTTGACACTACGTCAGCTTGTGGTAAAAAACCACCACGTACAGTTTCTTGCTCGTAACCTGCCTCTAAAAACTTATGATACCTAGCTTGAACCTCAGGATTTGAAGTAATTGTTTTTTCAACCATCTCTTTTAAGCTAATTAATGGCTCTGCTGCATTAACTATACCTGCTGTCATTACACTCAGGCTAATCAACAACAAATGACTTAATTTATACTTAAACTTCTGATTCAAAACATTCCCCCAATTCTAAAATACTGCTTTCGTCAGGCACGCTTAAATGCCATGTTTTAAACTTATGATTTTAAACATGTCAATGAAAAGCAAAAAACATACCAGAATAAAAAATAGGAAACTAAAGCCAGGTTAACTCTTACCACTTTGGCTATTGAGAACTATTAAGAAGGCAGATATTACATAAAAGAATGATTATTATCAATTATTTACACATCGCCACCAGAGCACATTACAAAAATTTACAATTCATAATCGTCAATAAAATTACTTTGAGATAACTAAAACATAACGTTAAATCATTAAAAATCAATCGATAAGCAGTGCCGCATCTATGCAAAAACGTCTATTTCTCGACACATTAAAAAATAACAAGCTTTATTATTAATGATCAATACTTACACATAATGATGACATTTCGACGAATCATCATAAAAAAACCTTTGGCAACATAGTGTCGCCAAAGGTTTAAGAGTGAAGCTAACTACTAAATAAGTAACGGTCTAATCGTATCTTTAATCTGTAATCAACTTCTGATTATCCAAAAGATTTTGGATAATCTGCTGATCATTAGTATAAGAGCCGACTAAATCAACATTTTGCAATGTGATCGTTTGTACTTCAGCTGCAGGGTTGTAGCCATTATTGAAGCTACCATTGCTACTGATATGCACTACAGTATCAGTACCCACTTTCTCAAAGTGGAGGTAGTCTTCCAAATTGGCACCCACGCCCACTGCAGTTTCACCCTGCAACAAATCGCGTAAGTCCAACTTATCTACATTAGCTGCTGTATTGAAGTCAGTAATGGTATCGCTAGCCGGTACACCCACTGTGCCGCTATCAGCTAAGTACCAAACAAAAGTGTCGCTACCTAGACCACCGGTCAGAACATCATTACCAGCACCACCGATTAAGATGTCGTTACCAGCACCGCCGTCTAACACATCATTGCCCTGCCCCCCATCTAGACGGTCAGCGCCATCACCACCATAAATGGTGTCATTGCCTGCGCCTCCAGAGATTGCATCGTTACCACCATTACCATACAAGGTGTCGTTTGTGTTACCGCCAATAATGACTTCATCGATATCACCGCCGCGGATAGTGGTAGCAGATACTGAGTAAATATCAGCAGTAGCACCAGCTGTACCGCTACCAGAACTTAGCGTGTAGTCAAATTGGCCATGCTCGTCGGTTGCACCGCTGATCTGATCCAGCGTAATCAATAGATTGTAATTCGTGCTGGCCGACGTGCCGGAAGCAGAAGACTCTACGCGGATATAGTATTCACCATCGGTAGGCGCTGTGAAGTAAGCATTTGGAGCACCACCAGTTGTTGCTAAAGCTGTGCTAACCAATATGCCTGTGCTATCAAAATACTCCACGGCGCCGATCATATTTTGCGATTGGTTATCGACGTCTATGAAGATGCGCTCGCCCGCAAACAGTTTCACTTTCACATAATCCACATCTTTTATCGTAGAGGTGTTGGCAATACGGCCATTGAAGACTTGGGTCTTGCCTGCCATATCTACCGCCCATGCTTGACCACCTGGCAACACTGTGCCGTAGCGCGTTCTATCGGTTAGGTCTACTGCGTTTTCACGTACGTTATTCATGGCATATGAGGTATTGTCATACACGTCACCACTCAACAACGCCTCGGTTTCTACCTGTATGGTTTTAGCCGTAGTTGTACTTGGGTTAAACACGATATCGCTAGTACCACTAACAGTACCATTCACCGCACTGCTAGTCCCAGTAATCGTGCCTGTGCCATTAACCAATGTATCGTTGTGAAGCAGCATGGCTGAACTGATGTTAATCGGGGTACCAGCAGTCACGTTGGTCAGAATAGTGTCACGGTTAGCATCTAAGTTAGCAATATAATCTAAGTTAATCACCAGATTAAGATTGGCTAAATCGCCATCACCGTCTACGGCTGTTACGACAAATACCTCTTGTTGGTTTTGGATAGTGGCATTCACCACCAAGCTATATGTGTAGGTACTTGTAATCCAATCGACCTCCAACTGACCACCTTTATTAGTGTTAATGGTGATATTGGTTGGTCCACCGGAGACGTAACTATAGGTAACGCCATCCACCAAGATGCTTTGGACGTTACCACCATCAGCACCCAATAAGAAGCCACTAGTGCCTCCAACGTTAGAAACCACTGAAATAGTACCTGCCACCAAACCACCATCTACAGTAGCTAATAATGAGGCTGCCAAGTCAGATGGATTGACTACTCGAATTGCGTAATCCTCCTGACCATCTGCCGGATCAGTATCGTTATTTGGATACGCAATCGGCAATAGGTTAGTCAGGCTCACCGATGGGCCAACCCCCACACCAAAGGCAATAGAAGGTGATGTATTACCAGCTGCGGAGGTGTTTTGTACAAAGTTTTCCCACTGCGCAATGGTTGGCGTAGAGCTTGTCGTGAGCGCAAAACCACCACTTGGGTCGCCATCAGTCACAAAGTAAATCAAGGTTTTATCAGCAGGAGGCTGAGTGTAACCCGTCATCAGCTCGTTTAATGCCGTGGTGTACTGTGTACCACCAGTAGGTTGAATGTTATTAATATAGTTAATTGCTCCTGTCGTATCATCGATATACCAATTGGTCTCGGTAGCATCAGAAGAGAAATCTACAATCTTGACGTTAACGTTGCCCAAGCCATCAAATTTATTCACCAACTCTGCTAATGCATTTTTAGCAATCAGCATGCGTGCACTAGCTGCGTCAAACTGCGGGTCATTAGAAGCGCGCCCTGCCGCATCAAATGCCATACTACCTGAACGGTCGATCACCAATACCAAGTTGTAGGTAGTGAGTGACGGTGAGGTCAGCGTTTGTGAGATATCACCAATACGGACTGGTGCATCGTCTACAATATTGATATTTAATGTTGAGTTAGTGGTTTGACCGTTAAAGGTATTAGTCAATACATAGTTAAAGCTTGGCGCGTCGTTCACTCCTTGATTGCTTGCAGAGTTTAAGGTGTAAACATAGTCCCCTTTAGCAAATCCACCAGTGGCCTGATTATAAACCGTTAAAGTACCGATCGAGTTGCTGATAGTAATGACTCCACCGACTGGTAAAGCGCCATTAACACTTGTAATTTGGGTTGTGGCACTGACACCTGTATCGTTAGCAAGCAAGTTACCAGTGACTGCTTCTGACGTCAATGTTGGCTGTGTACCTGTAGCTAATGCTGCCTCGAATACGGTGGCATTGTCAGCAACTGCTGTCACGGTTGAGTCTGTGGTTACAGTTAGCGTGGTTGTAGATGTACTGCCATCCGCATCCGCAATTGTGTAGGTGAAGACATCCGGCGTTACGCTGCTTAAATCTTGAGATGCCGTTAAACCATCTATACGGTAAGTTGCCCCTCCAGAAGTAAACTGCAAGTAACGGAATGCTGTGCTTGTAGAAATCGTGCCAGTTTGAATATTATTGTTACCGGTGGTGCCAACAATGGTACCTGTTGCAATAAAATTACCACTTGCATCGTAAGCACGCCATGTTGCTGTCTCGCCATTACTTAAATCAGTCAGAGTCACGCTCGCTGAAGTGGTGCCGAAACCAGCACCAAGGTCTAATACTAAGTATTCACCGCTTTGTAATCTACTTGAGGTGGTAGTTCCTGATGAGTTTTCAACACCAAGACCGTCATCATCAGTAACTCCGCCGTCATTATTACGATATCGCACAAGACCTGCTGCCGTACCTCCTAAACTTAAAACATTTAGGTTAGCCCCGGACTGTGGAGTTGCGCCATTATCAAAACCATAAGTGCTGATGCCAGCATCACTCCATACCTGTTGAGTATTATTATTTGTACCCGCTACCACTTGGCGATTAGATAATGATGACGTGTAAGTATAACTACCATCATCTTGATCAATCACCAAAGTACCGTTATTGGTGACAATAGTGCGGACATTACCTGCACCCAGTGTATTCGACAAGGCACCGGCAATCGTCACATTGGTAACCGTCACAGGAGCGTCTGCACCGAGAGTGTCAGCTGTCGCACCACCTGCCCCAGTTATTACATTACCGGTTGTGCTACCACCAATACCAACGCTGTCGGCATCACTGTTAGCAACTGGCACAGTATCAGTTACATTAACAGTCACTGTCGTCCAATTAGAATTGAGGCTACCATCAGACGTGCGATATACAAAGCTATCAACATCAGAAACACCATCACCATGATTACGTACTGGTGCTGTGTAGCTGAACGTACCATCTGCATTCATTACGACAGTACCGCCTAAAGCTGTGGTAATTGAATTTGTGCCATTAACACTGATTGCCGTAGCGCCACTATTGGTTGCAAACTGAGCTACTGTGAGTGTAGAAGAATCAACATCAGTATCGTTCGCTAGGATGTTACCGCGAACAACTGTTGTGCCTTCAACTACGCTACCAGTGCCATTAAATACATCAGCAACACCAACTGGGGCATCATTAATAGCAATAACGTTTATAGTTGCCGTGACTACGTTAGAGTTTGCATTACCATCATTGACTACAATAGTAATATTTCTAGGTGCGGTACTTGGATTTTCACTTGTACTACTGAATGTGATGGCACGTATTGCATTTTGATAAGCAGACAAACTGTCGTTACCAGTAAGTGTCACCACATTACCAACAACATTCGCAGATATTCCAGCAGGCAACGAGCCCACAGCTAATACATCTCCTAATTGAGCATTAGTAAGTGTGATGATAGCGCTTTGTAAGTTCACGTTATCGACATCAGTGATACTAATATCAGCATCAGCAATTGAAACAGGTGTGCCATTTTCAAAGAACGTAGATGAGTAAGCAACACCATCAACGGTAACATTGATATTACCAGCGACACCATCTAAATTAACATCATTCAAATTAGAGAATGTAATGTTATTGATGCCAGTTACAAAATTAGGAAGAGTGAAACTGCCATCAGCCGGGAACACCTCTTCAAGTGTTGTTGAAGTCGTGTCACGAGATGCATAAAAATGAATACCTGTTTCAGTAATCACAACTTGTAAACGCGGCAAACCGTTATCGTTTGCGACCCAAGGAGAGTTAACAAAACTATTATCAGCAAAACGTAAGAATGTTTCACCTGCACCCAATGCACTTGATTGTAATTCAAATGCTGTAGAAGAATGTATCGCTGAACCATTCACTTGCAATGTGAATGAATTATCAATAGTTGTCATATTAGCAACTGCACGAACTGTATCTGGCAACTGATTTGTTCCCACATTAAAGCTCAAAGTATGGGTACTGCCACCATCACCTCCAACAAAACCTGTGCCAGCATTGCTATTACCACCAGTTACAGTAAGTGCAGTAATGTTATTAGCATCAAGATCTATTACTGGTGCATCATTTGTGCCTGTAATATTGATTGTTAGATTCGTAGTGCTTGTCGCGCCAGCAGCATCTCTCATGGAGTAACTTACTACGTCTGCAACATTTTGCCCTTGTGATAAGGCTTGTGTCACTGGTCTAGTGTTATCCAATGTATATGTGTATGTACCATCAGCAGCGATGGTTACGGTACCATAAGTCGTAGTAATCGACGTACCAACATTGCCAGATATACCATTAACAGCAGTCACTGTTTTAGTATCGCCTGCATCAACATCAGTATCATTCGTTAACACATTTCCTGAAGCTGTTGGCGTGCCGGCAAACGCTGTATTACCAGATACAACGCCAGACTCAGATACGTTATTAGAATCACTAACTGCAGTTGGCGCATCGTTAACAGCAACGACATTAATTGTTGTGATAGCTGTATTTGAATTAGCATAACCATCATTAACAACTATGTTAATACTTCTAGGTGTTGTGCTTGGTGTTTCACTAGCGTTAGCAAACGTAATAGCACGAATAGCCGTTTGATAATTAGCTAAAGTAGCATTACCACTTAGCGTTATAACATTACCTACAATATTGCTGGTAATTCCTGAAGGTAAAGCACCTGTAGAAAGGAAATCGCCTGCTTGCATGTTAGTTAAGGTAATCACCGCACTCACTAAATTGGTTGAGTCAACATCCGTGATTGCAATATCAGTATCAGCAATAGAGATACCAGCACCATTTTCAGTATATGTAGTAACAAAATTCACACCAGTTGATGTGGAGTTATTTGCATCAAGGTCTATTACAGGGGCATCATTTGTGCCGTTAATGGTGATGTTGAGCACGGCTGTCGTTGTCGTGCCGTCGCCATCGGTCAGCGTGTAGGTGTGGCTGTCGATCAAGGT
>NZ_KB913035.1:2123092-2803787 GCF_000384255.1 Methylotenera mobilis 13
CCGTGTTCGGGGCGGCGTCTTCTGTGATGCTGGCGCTGTCGTTCACCGCCACTGGGCTGCTGTCGGTAGCTATTTCAGCAGCATCTTCCTGATTAATCACATCTGCAAAACTATTGCCCGACACCGCCGTATCACCAGGCGTCACAGAACCAAACTCATAAGCAAATCTAAAATTGTTAAGGTCATCGTTAATTCTGACGAGGTCAACAAAGCTAAAACCATAACTATTAGAAGATCCACCAGGACCTGCGGCAGTCTCCTCTAACACCTCACTAATATCTTTACCGTCTTCTATCGCTTTAACAACAGTATCTATCGTCGCAACATCCACCGAAGCATCTAACGAAGCAGGAATAAATGCATCTACAAGTTCATCAGCAAAAGCAATTAACTGCTCAGCGCCAATGTGGATCACCTGACCATTGGCTAACTGCAAATCAACCTCAACACCAGCACCTGTTTTGATCGTGTCTGCAGTCTGAATGTTGTCACCTAGTTTCAAATCACGTTGATTACCATTATTTGAAATCAATGACGCTGTACCTGTCATTGCGATGATTTTGCCGATTAATGCCATGTTAATATCCTAAGAAATATTAGATGTTACGGTTAAACTTTTATGAATTACTTAGCATTAAATACCCTAATATAATTAAAGCATATTGTACTGATGGCCAATAAAGCGTTAATCGGGCTAGAACAGTATTAAGCCACCTATAAATTTTCAAAAATCGAGTTTAGTTAAGGTATGATATTTCAGGGCATTAATGTCAATATGACATTAAATTTTGGAGCATGAGTGGCAACTATCCTTAACAAAACATTGAACACACAAAAGTTGCGATTATGCACCCTTGTGATCATGATGTTTTTGTCATTATTTTTTAGCTATCTCGCAGCAGAAGGCTATGACGCTAACAAACTAGCAACATTAGCCAAACAGAAATATGGGGATGAAGCACATAATGACTTCCTCGAGCTTCAACAACTCATCACAAATCTAAAAAACTCAACCGACTCAGAGAAACTGTCGCAAATTAATAGTTTCTTCAACCAAAAAGTCATGTTTGCAGACGACATTCATGTTTGGGGCCAATCAGACTACTGGGCAACACCACTTGAACTGATAGGCTTACACGCCGGAGACTGTGAAGACTTTAGTATTGCTAAATATGTATTTTTGAAGGCAGTTAATATTCCCAATGATAAGTTAAGACTCACCTATGTAAGGGCAGAGCTTTTAGAAAACAATAGAAAAGTCATTAAAGCGCACATGGTGCTGAGCTATTATGCGACACCTCAATCAGAACCACTTATTTTGGATAACCTGATACCTCAGATATCACCAGCATCTAGCAGAAGAGATTTGTCACCGGTATTTAGCTTTAACGATAAGGGGCTTTGGGTTGGTAATAGCACTAAACCAAAATCTGACTCACTATCAAACCTATCAAGATGGCGTGATGTATTGGCACGTATGCGTGCGGATGGAATTGAATAAATGAAAGTAAGGATGAATTTATGTCACTAATTAAGCAATTATGGTTAGCTATTATTCTAATTCTAGCGTTGGCTTCTAGCGGTAGTTTTATTTTAAGTACCTTGTCTGGCAAGCAATATCTAGAAAAACAATTGCAGATGAAAAACAATGATAATGCAGTGACGCTTGCTTTATCGATGACTCAATTACCTAAAGACCCAGTGACACTAGACTTATTGCTCTCAGCGCAATTTGATTCTGGTTATTACCAACACATCGCACTAACAGACACCAATGGAAAAGTACTCAGTGAGCGTATTAACAAATCCAACAAAACCTATGCACCTCAATGGTTTGTCAATGCAATCCCTTTACAAGTAGATGCTGGTGTTGCTGAAATACAGGAAGGCTGGTCACAATTTGGTACCTTAAAAGTTGAAAGCAACACTTCATTTGCCTATAACAAACTCTGGGATGCCACCATACAAATTGCATTATGGGTGTTATTGATTGGCCTCATCAGTTGCTATTTAGCTGGGCAATTATTGAAAAAAATACTCAAACCACTTGATGAGGTGGTAGACCAAGCAAAGGCGATTGGTGACAGTAAGTTCATTATGATTAAAGTACCAAAAACTAAAGAGTTTAAGGCTGTCGTCAATGCAATGAACACACTCTCAAACAGAGTTAAAAAAACAGTCAGTGAAGAGTCTGCAAGACTTGATCAGCTCAGGTTTGATAATAACTTTGATCATGTCACAGGCCTAATGAACCATGATTACTTTGTTAAAAAAGTGAATGCTAGCATCAGCCATGAGGAGTATTTTAATGAAGGTGTGATGGTCATCACCAGAATTCTTAACATTGCAGAAATCGATCAAAAACTAGGCTACAAAGAAACCAATCAACTTCTAAAAACGATAGGTGATATGCTACAACACCTTTGCAATCAAGGCCCGGCGCTTTCTGCTGGCCGACTGAGTGGCGCTGACTTTTCAGTATTTTCTAACCAACCAGCAGACTGCTACAGCCTAGGCACCACCATTAACAGCGCATTTGAAAAAGTAAGCAACATCACTGGACAAGATATTTTAGTCAATTTTCTTACTATATCAACGCGCGTAACCAAGTCAGACACTGCCGAAAACATCATCAACTCAGTACACCACGTACTAGACGACATCGGCAATGAAAGTAGCAACAGTTTACATGTCATTAACTCTGGCGAACTTCATCAATATCAAGATCACAATCTACAAGAGTGGAAGAACTTACTCACTTCAGCTTTAGATCACAATAGAATCAAGCTTGAAAGCTACCCAGTCATTAATCAAGTCGGTGAATTAATCCACTACGAATCCCCAGTAAGGTTACAACTTGCAACTGATGGAAAATGGTTTTGTGCAGGTGAGTTCATTACATGGGCAGATAAGCTAAATTTAATTAATCGTGTAGATGAACTCGTATTACAAACTGCTATCAACTCACTCGCTAATGGTGCAATGCCGATTGGGCTAAACATATCAGCCAGTGCAATTTGCAACCCTGCATTTATTGACATAGCAATGGCAAGTATTAAGAATCAAGCGCAAGTCGCTAATAAACTTTATTTTGAAGTTCCGGAACAAAGTGCTTTTGATCATTTTCCAGAGTTCCGTCAATTCTGCATTGCAGTTAAAGCATTGGGATGCAAAGTGGGTATCGAGCACGTGGGCACACGTATCTCACGCTTAGGCGAGTTACATGATATTGGCTTAGACTATATTAAAATTGACGCTTCAGTTATTCGCGACATCAATAAGAACGAAGCTAATAAAACACTACTCAGAGGCTTATGCATGATTGCACATTCGATAGGAGTAATTGCAATTGCCGAAGGCGTGCAAAATGATGATGAGATTAGTACACTAAAATTAATTGGAATTGATGGAATGACTGGACCAGGTATTTCACTTTAGCCCCATAAAACCTAGACTATCTGACAATAAAACCATTAGCGCTAATTTGTCCAAGAGTATTTAAAGCCCTTAAAAATACGAATTTGAGCAATTAGCGCTTATTGAGCATCAATGCCAACTGCAACCGATCTTTAGCGCCTAAACGCTCAAAGGTTGCAGCTAAATGCGCCTTCACTGTACGTTCTGTAATATTAAGTACTCTTGCCACCTCTTTGTTGCTCAACCCCTTGGCCACCTCGACAGCCACATCTCTTTCTCGGCTCGTTAATTGGGCAAGTAATCCATCCACATAGTCTGGCTGATTACCCGCTAACTTAGTGGATGTTTCTATTAATCGCTGAAGCAACTCTTGCCCCAACCATAAACCACCGTGCCCGATCACTGTTTTAATTTCGTTCAACATTGCAGCTGGTGAATACGCGTGTGCATATCCAACAGCACCAGCGCTTAATGCAGCAAAACAGTCGGCCTGATTAGGTGTATTGGCAAGCACAACAATTTTTGCGAATTTAAACTGATTAATAATATTGGTCACCGTAGCACTTAATCGGCTGGGGTTTTCTTCATTAACATGTAACCAAAATACCAACTCGCCATTGTCAGCAGTAGCGCTATCAAGTTTCTTAGGAATATTTGAAAGGTCTGCGACTATTTTTGATTCTGGAAAAGCATCAACCCAATGACTGAGACGTTCAGGTAAGGTACTAACAAATATATCCTGCATCTATCTCTCACTGAAAGCGTAAGACTTCGCTTTTAAAACTGGTTTTAATAAATAAGAAAGTATGGTTTTTTTACCAGTCATAATATCAACCTGTGCCACCATGCCAGGAATAATCGGCAGCCCTGTACCTAAGTTAGATTTAAGCGTGCGCACACGTACAATATAATAAGCATTACCTTTTTCATCGACAATAGAATCTGGCGCAATATTTTCTACGATGGCATCCAATGCACCATAGACCGTGTAGTCATATGCAGTCAACTTAACAACAGCAGGCTGTAATAAACTAATAAAAGCAATATCTCTAATTTGGATTTTGGTTTCCAATATTAAAGCATCATCAGTCGGCACAACCTCAAGTACCTCTTTACCTGGCTGAATTACGCCACCAACCGTGTTGTAGAAAAGACGGCTTACCTTACCATTGACAGGCGACTTCAACGTGGACTGATTCACTTTGTCTTTCAATGAAACACTCACTTCAGAGACACTATTCAAACGTGCAGTAATGTCGTTTAATTCAGTACGCACTTTACTCTGAAAGGTTTGCTGTACCTCTGAAACTTTACGCCTTGCCTCACCAATAGAGCTCTCGATTCGACTAATCTGAGCACGCGCTTGATCAATATCACCTTTAGCTTTATTAGTTTCTCGCTCTAGTTTCAGTATATCAATCTCAGAGACAGCGCCACTGGATAACAAAGGTTTATTAGCAGCCAGCTCTTTCTTTGCTGATTCATAATTTTTTTCGGCAATTTCTTTTCGAAACTGCACTTCAAGCAGCTCTTTCTCACGCTGAACCACCTGATCACGCGCAATCTCAATTGCGGACTGCAACTCTTCCTTGCTTGAATTATAAAGTGCGTATTCTTGATCGTATGTCTCTGGCACCTCTTTACGCACCTCGTCAGGCGGATTAAAGCTTGTCCCTTCAGCTAAAGCCCTGAGCCGATATTGTTTAGCTAAGTAAGCTAAATATTGTGACTGATTCTCTCTCAATGAAGATATTGCACGTGTCTCATCAATGCGAATCAGCGGGGTTCCCACAGCGACAGACTCACCCTCGCTCACTAGAATCTCTGAAACGATCCCGCCGTCGAGTGATTGAATCACTTGTACCTGTTTAGATGGAATAACACGCCCATCACCACGCACAACTTCATCAACCTTAGCAAAGAAAGCCCATAAGACTAACAACAACATTGTCACTGCAATTGTATACAGCAACAACCTAGCCCTCACTGGCGTTTGCTCAAGAATGACTAAGTCGGATTCTTCATACCATGGCAAATCTTCTTTAGTTTCAGTCGGCGTCCATTTATCCAAAAAGTAATAAATAGGCTTAGTTAACCACGACTGACTTTTAAGAAATTGGTTAATTGTTTCTAGCTTTTTGAACAGATTTTCACTCATAGCGCTTTACCTATCTTGCCATTTCTCAATGCATCTGTCACTTGCTCTTTCGGGCCATCTGCAACAATTCTGCCTGAATCAATCACGATAATTCTATTCACTAAAGCATAAAGAGATGATCTGTGTGAAATTAACAACAATGTTTTGTTTTGGGTATTCTCAACCAAACGAGTCCTAATTGCATCCTCGCCAGAGTGATCCATCGCACTGGTAGGCTCATCTAATAACAATATGGTAGGTTTGTTAATGAAAGCACGCGCGACACCAACGCCTTGACGCTGTCCTCCAGACAATGTTTCACCACGCTCGCCAATCAGCATATCAAAACCTTTGGGGTGTGAGTTTACGAATTCATCAATACCACCAACCCGTGCAGCTGCAATCACAGCAGCATCATCCACATGTGGGGCAGAAATCGTTAAATTATCGCGCATCGAGCCATAAAATAACTGTGTATCTTGCTGCACATAGCCAACACTGCGACGTAATTCTGCAGGGTCAATTTGTCGCGCATCGATACCATCAATCAGTACTGCACCTTCTGTCGGTTGATAAAGGCCAAGAATCAATTTATGTATCGTTGACTTACCTGAACCCATGCGTCCAAGTATCGCAACATGTTCCCCTGCTTTAATTTTAAAAGACACTTTAGTGAGCGCATTGGTCTCAGCGCCAGGGTAACTGAAAGATACTTCTCTAAACTCAATATCTCCGTTAAAAATGGGCCTAGATAGAAACGTACTATCTGCCGGACGCTCCACTGGCCTTTGCATAATTTCATCAAGAGAATTGAGAGACGTTGCTGCATTATGGTACTGCGTCAGTAATCCAGCAGTTTGTGCAATAGGCACTAATGCGCGCGAAGCAAGCATCGTACAAGCAATTAAACCACCCATGGTCAATTCACCGTTAATCACCAGATAAACACCAAGAATCACCAAACTGACAGCAATTAACTGCTGCATCGTGGTTGCACCATTATTAATGGATGACGATAACAAACGTAACTTACTAGAAACCTCTGTCAGAAAATGTGCACTATGCTCCCACTTGCGTTGCATTTGCCCCTCAATACCTAACGCCTTCACCGTTTCTAATCCGACTAAACTCTCAATCAATGTAGCATTTCTGATTGCACTGGCGCGATACATGGTTTCTGACAAATCATGCATTTTGGTTTGCACGCTAAATGAATAGATAAGAATAACTACCGCCCCTAACAACACCGGAATAATCATCGGCCAAGCAATCCATGCAATCACACCAATAAAAATCAGTGCAAACGGAATGTCTATCAGGGTAGTAATGGTTGCTGAAGTAATAAAATCGCGTACCGTTTCAAACGAACGCAAATTGGAAGCAAAAGACCCGACGGAGTTTGGTCGTTGCTCTAAACGAATGCCCAACACCTGCTCCATGATACGTGCGGTGAGCTTGATGTCAATTCTAGTACTCGCCCAATCAAGAAAGTAACCACGCATCGTACGCAGGATTAGATCACCAATAAATATCAAAGACACACCTAGTGATAATACCCACAAGGTTTCTGTTGCCTGATTAGGTAACACGCGATCATAAACATTCATGGTGAACAAAGGCATCGCTAATGCAAACACATTCACAACAAATGCTGCCACCATAATATCTCGGTAAATACGGCTATTTTCGGCTAAAGAACCCCAAAACCAATGCCGCACGGAAACCTCACCAACACTAGGCGCACGCTGGTCAAAAGTAAACCTGAGCTTAGCAACAATAAAGTAGCCCGCACTTCTCGCCATTAAGTCTTCTAATGGCACTGAAACTTCGGCATCACCTAACTCAGGATAAATGACACCAACTAATTTAGCTTCAAGATTAATGTTGGTAATGACGCAAGCTTCATCGTCTTTTAGTAACAAAATCGCCGGTAAGAACTCTTGCCTAGTTTTATCTAGTGATTTTTTTAAAATGGTGGTTGCTAAATGCACACGACTAGCTGACCGTTTGACTAATGCTGGCGTCATTTTTCCATCACGCAATGGCAATCCAGCGACAAGTGCATCACGAGATGTCGCTACGCCATGCAGACGACAAACCAAAAGCAAACTCTCTAATAGAGTATCAACAACATCTTCATTAGCTAACTGGCTCACATCATCCTGACGCATCGATTTACCTTCTTAGAATCAACTTTGACTATATTATGCTATGAATATGCATATGGTACTTAGTATAAGTCGACTACTACAATATAAACAATGTTAAATACTATTAACTTTTGAGGAAATTAGCACCTAGCCATTTGGATGATTGACATTACTATAATATTTATATGATAGAAGTCATAAGTAAAACACTCACGCTACAAAATCTACGTTATCAGCCCACTAACGGCATATTCTCCGACTTTTTCCCTTACAGCCCTCAAACAACCAAGCCTCATCTTTTTCTATGTAATAGGCATCCGCATTAAGCATGACATATCGACTATTATGAATAATTGAGGTTGAAACTAGTAACTCAACACCAGTTTCCCCTGGATTAACTGCTTTATATCCATCATACGCACCAGCTACTGCAACTGAACCAACAGCAAATGCTGTGCTACTGCCATATTTTAATGCATCACGTAGCACCCAGAATCCCGTAACGCCGCCTGTCGCCATTCCAGGTTGATAGCCTAATGTTTTAGGGTCAAAAGATGATCCATGGCGAATCACCTGTGCCTCATAGCCAACTTCAATTGCACCCTCCTTTGTTGCAGAGACAGCATAACCAGCATCAATCAACCCGGCAATCATGTACTTTCGAAATGCGCGACCAAAGTCACTATTGCTATTATCAGAAACGTATAAAGGGCTACCAGCTAAAGGTGCTTGTTTCGCCAATGCTAACTTAGTCCTCTCAACAGCATCGGTAGCAATCATGCCCCAATGTTGCACCGCCATTGCTTTTCTTTGTGCCATAGATTCAAAGTTTTTTGCTTGTGGAATATTTGTAGCACAAGCTGTTAAAAAAACTGATAAAACGATCAAAAACAAACCAGTTAATTTCATATTCTGTCTTTCAAATTTTGTGTTAAGTTCATCATTACCACGCTTGCTCGGTCATTGGCTCCACGACATCTCGGGTAATATCATCAGACTCAGCAGCAGTGCTAATAATATGTGGCGTAATCAGTAGCACCATTTCCGTACGGCTACTCACGTCTTTTTTACCTTTAAAAAGCTCTCCTAACAAAGGGATACTGCTAAATACAGGCACTCTTGTATCAACCTTACTATCACTGTTTTTAATTAACCCACCAATCGCAACAGTCAGTCCATCTTTAGCTGTGACAATCCCATTAATCGTTGCAACATTTAAACCATCAACAAACTGCTGTGTAAGGTTACCTGTCGCATCGGGCACGAGAACCTGAGATAAGTCACGAATGATACTTGTCACAGCTTGATCAATTTCTATTGTTACTGTTTTATCTGCGTTAATCTTTGGTGTAATGGTCAACTTAGGCCCTACATCCTGTAATTCAGTAATAGGAGTAGGTGCGACGGTTACTGGTGAACCATTCGCTGGTGTTACCACTGTGCCTGGATTAAAACCAGTTGTGATTAAGTTCTGTGTACCTACAAACAACTCTGACTTACGGTTATTCGATGCCAACAGAACAGGAGAACTAATTGTTTTTACTTTATTCTTTGTTTCAAGTAACTGTATTTTTGCGCTGATTTTGTCGCTCAAGAATTGGTAAACAAGTGAACCCGCACCAAGCGTTAAATTATTTTGATTGCTTAGCGTACCTATAGGCAAAGTTGGTGTCGCTGTTGAAAAAACACCTGGTCCTTTTGTTGTAGTACCAGCTTGATAATTTAAGTCGAACAACTGCTCAAAACTATCCCCCATTGTTAATTCTAGTATTTTCATTTCCAATAATACTTGGGGTACAGGCCTATCCATTTCCTTAATCAGATGCTCTATATCTTTAATCGCAGCATTATCACTAGTGCGTAAGATAATTAAATTATGCTCACAATTTACACTCAAATAAATTAAAGGATCACTACTACCAACTTTATTTAAATCCTCTGACCTAACAAAATTGGTGCTCCCATTCTCGGTAACCTCCTCAAGCGCTTGCAATTGATCAGGTGTCAACTGTTCATTTACACGGCTAGAAAATTGATTATTTATTCCTTGGTTACGATTATTCTGACCTAAGTTGTTACGGTTAATCTGATTGCCTACACCCCGATTGATTCCACCATTAAATCCCCCTGTAGCGCCTCTATTCCCAACACCAGAAATACCACCCTGGCCGCCAGCAATGCCTGTATTACTGCCGCCTAATTTCCTTACCGCTCCAGCATCACATAACTGTGAAACAATAACGCGTTGGTTATAAATATCACGAATAACAGTTGCAACCTCTGTTGGGTTCGGATGCAATAGATTAAAGATTCTTGTTGTATCCTCTCTATATACAACAACATCCCGCTGATACTCATCAGTAGTCATAATTCTAAATGTCTTGCTAACTTTATCTTGCCTGTACCAAAGGCCACTATTTTTAGTAATAGTATCTAGCGCATCTTTAACTGAGATATTTTGCAAAAACACGGTGACTACTTTTTTTGTTGCAGCTTCAGTAGCCACAATATTCAAACCCGACATATCTGCAAGCGCACGAACTACATCAACAATATTAGCTTGCTTAAATTCAAGCTTACTGATGATGGCATCCTCCCCTGAAGAAGAGCTTTTCTTAGTTGTAGCAACCTTATTGCTAGATTGCACAAGTGAATTAAGTGCTGAAGAGTTCACTGGAACAACCTTCTCAGAATCAGTTAAGGCTAACCCAGTATCATCAGCAGCATACAAATACGACATGTACATCATGCCTAACAACATTGCATTTAAGAGCAAGCTTAAACACCTAATCATCGCAGCCTCTAAAGTTTTATATTGCATTATTTGATTCATACTTATTTTGTCCAAAATTTGGTATATCACTAACGTGCTCATCGAACCAGAATCACTTGATTCACCCGACCGGCTTGGACTCTAACGCCATTAATATCAATTTTAACGACCTTAATGACTGAATTCTGACCAAGTGCCTGTAAACCGATTTCATCACCTTCACTGACTAAGTAGACGCCCGCGCCCTCTACTTCTAGTAATGCAACCATTTTTTTTGCACCTCTATTCATAAAGCCTTTAAGGCGCATTTTGGGTGCAGTCTGCGGACCATACCCAGGCACAAACCCTTGTGCACCGCCTGCACGTTGAGGGTTGCCTACCTCTGAATACATCAAGTCGCTAGTGGTAAATGGATCTCTTTGCGGTAATGCACCTGACTGAGTACTTTCAGGATAATTACTTGTAGCCGCATAAGAAAACGTTATATTCATGGCAGTAAGTAGCGACACTGCTGCAAAAACACATGGTTTGTATAAGTTGTATAAATATGCTCTTAATCGAGATAAGTTATTGTTACCAATTTTCAAAATAAGCTTAGCCTTTCGCCAATGAAAACATTGCTTGAAAAAATGCATAATAGACAAAACCAACAATCCCACCGATAACCAAAATTAGGGCTGGTTCGATCATCGCACTTAAACGTTTAATACCTACCTGCAGCTGCGCCTCGTAAAAAACGCCTAACTCCATTAACACATGATCTAAAGTACCGGTGCGCTCACCAATTGAGACCATTTGCGTGACAAGCTCGGGAATGGCAGGGTTACGGATACTAGATGCCATATCTTTACCCGTTAAAATCATTTCGGAGGCGGATTTTAGTTTCGTAGAAATCAAGCGGTTTGCAATTACATTTGCACTGATTTTTAGGGCATCAAACACTGTTAAACCACTTCGTAGCATCATAGAAAGTGACCAAGTCAATTCAGCAATTGCGCCGCAGGTTAACAACTTACCTATGATGGGAATTCGCAATAAAAACCCGTCAATTTTCAGGCGCCCATTGGGGGTGTTGTAGGTAATAACAATTGCAACCACTAGTGCAACCAATACTCCAATGATGTGTAGACCATATTTCAATGCGAAATTTGAAGCATCGATTAAGAACTGTGTAGATGGTGGCAAAGCGTTACCCTTACCAGCTAAGAATTTTGCAAATGTTGGGATAATTTTAACGACCAAGAATGTCACAACACCCAACGCCACTAGCACTACCACGCCTGGGTAAATTAATGCGTTAATCGTTTGAGATTTTAGTGCCACACGCTTTTCAAGATGGGTTGCTAAACGGTCTGCAATTGCATCGATATCTCCGGTAAATTCTCCAGCCACCATTAAATTGACAGCAATAAGCGGGAACACACCAGGATGCTTACCCATCGCCTGCGATAGCTGACTACCTGTTTCAATATCTGTAATCATTCGGCCAATCACGTTACGTAAGCGCCCAGCAGACACTTGCGTATGCGAAAGTTGCAAGGCTTGCAAAACAGGCAAACCCGCACGTAACATAAAGGATAACTGCTTAAAAAAGAACACCAAATCACGTGTTGGCACAGAACGCAAATCACTTAAACCAGCAAAACTTATTTCCTTAGATAACCCACCAGAGCCAGCAGATGCTGCTGATACGCTTTCATCAATCTTTACTACAAATAAATTTTGTTGCCGTAATTGTGCAATAGCAGAACGAGAGTCAGCCGCTTGTACAGCTCCTTTACTCTCTTTACCTTTTGCATCCACCGCAATATATTTAAACGTAGGCATCGTTAATCTCGTTTAATCGCTACGGTTTGTATTTCAGCTAATGTGGTGGCGCCACTTAAAACCTTAGTACAGCCATCGTTCCACATTGATCTCAAGCGACTTCCTGCGCACGACACCAACTCCTCCTCAGTGCAATTGCGTGAAACCAACTTACTTAACTCTTCGTCAAACCATAAAGTCTCAAATAGACCTAGACGTCCACGATAACCAGTCCCTTGGCAATAAGCACAACCCTTTGGCTCATAGACGTTGACCTTTTTCTCCGTCACGCATAATAAATGGCGCTCTTCTTCAGTTGCTGTCCGCTCTAACCTACAATGTGGACATAAGCGACGCACCAAACGTTGGGCAATTACTGCATTCATGGTTGAACCAATCAAAAATGGCTCGCAACCAATATCAATCAAACGCGCTACCGTGCCAGCAGCAGTATTGGTATGCAATGTTGAAAACACTAAATGTCCTGTCATCGCTGCTTTTAGCGCAACATCAGCAGTTTCTTCATCTCTAATCTCACCTACCATCAATACATCTGGGTCATGACGCAACAGCGAACGCAATGCCCCTGCAAAACTAATCTTAGGTCCCGTTTGTATTTGCGAAACGCCCTCCATGACATACTCGATGGGGTTTTCCACCGTCATAATATTCAGGTCTGGGGAGTTAATTTCTTGCAGTGCTGCAAATAGTGTTGTGGACTTACCGCTACCTGTAGGTCCTGTAAGCAATATCATGCCAAAAGGCTTACGGATTGCTTGGCGAAACATCACCAAGTCATCCGCAGACATTCCTAATTTTTCTAAGGTTAAATTCTGTGCTTCTTGCCCTAAAATACGCATAGTAACGCGCTCACCCAAGCGCGTAGGTGCAGTTGCAACACGTATATTAAACTCACTGTCTATAGGTGGAGGTAAGTAATACGACATGCCGCCATCTTGTGGCTCACGCTGTTCAGCAATATCTAAGTTAGACAGTACTTTAATCCGTGAAATCAAACCATTCGCCACGGTATTATTGCCATCAGTATTTAAGTTATAGTCTTGAAGTGCGCCATCTACACGCAAACGCACACGCAGCCCAAACTCTTCTTGAACGATGTGTACATCAGAGGCACGTCGCAAAAATGCTTCTTTTAACACATCATTCAACAAAGCTACTAAATCCACCTCAGCAGCCTGAGATACTGCAGTGGCTGCTTGACCCTGACTAGTAGCAGCTAAGCTACGGCTAATCATCGCGTTAAGTGTATTAGGATCCGCCACAGCTAAACGTACGTTCCGCCCTAATAAACGTTGGATGCTATCGATGGTTGCTCGATCGTCTGGGTCAGCAACAGCAAGCAATATGCCCTCAGTATTTTCTGATAATGGGAGGATTGCTTTACGTCTCAACAATGCTTGCGGGATTTTTTTTAGTAAATCAGGAGGAGGCGTTGTGCCAGTTGGGTCAACAAATGGCAAACCTCTTAGCTCAGCAACTGCCCTATAAAACGCAGAAACTGGCAGCCGGTAATGTGCAGTGACTGCATCCAGCAAGTCAACACGCTTGCGGCGTGCCTCTGTACGCAAATGCGCCAAAATTTCCGCGTCAATAAGACGCTGCCTAACAGCAGCATCAATCAGTTGTTCAATCGCAATCGACATTTATAATTTCAAAGCGCTAAAATCATGGTAACTAATAGGGGCTGGGGATAACCAGCAGGCGGGGTTTGTGCTGAGAGCTCTACTTGAATTTGTGTCACAGTCACCATTGAAGGCAACTTACCAAGCTCATCAATAAAGCGTTGTAGCTGATAAAAATTCCCCTCCAAACTAACTCTTTGAAATGGTCTTGGTGAATCCAAGTCATTCACTAACCTATAGCTCAATTCTCCTGGCAAAGGTGCAGTGCCCATGACAGCATCAGCACCTACTCCACCAAGCCTTCCACCAGCAGCTTTTCTTGCTGCCTTTTGTGCACGTCTGGTTAAATTAGCCTTTGGTGAGGCTTGGCTTTTTACACCAGCAGCACTAGGGATTACGTAAGGAATATTTTCGCGGATTCTCACGCCAACATTATTGGCTAAATTAGAAATACTTAGCCTGAGCTCTTGAGACTCTTCAGGTGCTAAGCGCTGTTCCAATTGAGTAAACCTTGCGTTCATGGTCTCTAATGTTTTATCTGCATAGGCAATGTCAGCCTCTAATTCCTCTGGGTTATCATTTGGCTCATCTGGAATCACAGCTTTTTTAGTACGCTCTGCCGTTTCTACATTAGTAGCTTGCAACTTGGCAAGCTCTGCTAACGCTGGACGATAACGTAACAACCCATAACCACCGCCAATAAAAACGAGTGCCACCACAAAAATCAGGATTTGTTCGCGTGTGGAAATGTTGCGTAAATTCATTATTTATACCAGTATCTTTATACTTAAGTTATTTTGAGCGACTAAGCACTATGTCTTACCAACAGCCACATCAGTTGCTGTTGGTGCTGGTTGTTTATCTAACCTTAATCTCAAAATATATCCAGTCAGACCAAGCCTACCTACCTGACTGCCAACGCTAACCTCTACGACTTTTAATCCATATGGATCCATTGCAGACTGAAAGCTTTTTACAAACTGTTGTGCAGACTTTTCACTCAATGACCAAGCTGTAAACCTAAATCCATCTCTAGGCGTTTCTTCAATGCGTTCAAGCACCATGTCATCTGGCGTGACACTACTTAGTTCGATTAATAAAGCCTGCAAAAAGGCAGAACGCTTAGGTGCATCTACAGCCAATAAATCAGTGCGTGTTTTTAATAAATCTATCTCATCATTTTTAGCTTTTAAAGACTCTTTTAATTTATTAATTGCATCAATTTGTACCTGTACACGGCCAACTGCCTCATCCATCACTGCAGCCTGCGCTGTTATTTCTTCATGTGCTTGCTCGGCTAAGTTTTGGCGTAATTGCAGTATTGTTTCCGCTGCTCCAACACCTAGCAACAATAACAGCGCGGCTGCAATGGCACGCGCTTCTACACTTTGCCAAATTGGCACTGAAGGACCTAACACAGAAACACCACAACAACGTGCTGCACCTTCCATCTCTAGTAAATGACGCGCAGCCCCTAACATGCCTGGGGTCACTTGACTACTAATCGAACTTAGTTGGTTCACCGGGCGACCCAGCATGCTAGTTAAGCTAATCTCAAGGCCATCAGATTCGCCAATCGCACTACCTAACCAAATCGCTTTGACATCTGGCGGTGTTAATACATGAAAAGCCTCTAAACATGCATCTAAGGTATTTTTTAACGTACTTTGTTGTAGATTAATAGCAGAAACTGAACCCGATACAACCCTAATAGCAGCAACCAATCCAGCATGCGCCTCTATTAATAATTGATCACCTGCTTCACTCGCGGATAGCTCAAATGACGTTGCAGCACACCCAACCAATGGGTAAACACGCTGCAATATAACGTGACTCTCTGCAAAGGCAGCAGACCACTGTTGCATCATGCCTTGATTAATGCCGCACACCAGCCAAGGGTATTGGCCTTCATCAGTAGTTTGTCCTTTTGCAACAGGCTGTGCAGACCAGCCACACGCAATTTCATCTCCACTACCTTGTAGCCATGCCTGACGTGTTAAACACTCTTCCATTTGGCGATGCGTGATGTACCCCATTTCAATCGCCATTTCGCCATAGCGTTTAAAAGAATATACATCTAATGCAGAAGCATCTTCTACGCCTTTACGACCTTGCTGGCGGTCAAGCACCTCTGTTGCTTGTGCTTCAGTGAGATACCCTAACCCCACTAAAATCCTACCAACAGACCATAAGGTCGTATGTTGCATTAGCAGTGGCTCAAGCTCCCAACGCACCAGCTCCAGCATTTGCTCAGGTGGTCGCTTACTATTTGGCGCAACGGGAAGATCAACCAATGTAGAAAGTGCGCCCGGGGTGAGTAAAATGGCTGTTTTTCCCTGCCATCCCTGTGCTTTTACATTAGTCACAATTTCAGCAACAGCATCTTTAAACTCGAGCGCTTCCGAGCGTGACGAATACGACACCACCAAACCATCACCGCTACGGCTGACAATAGCCCCTCGCAACGTAAATCCATCGGTCTCACAGACGAGAACAGAAGATATGCGCCGAGAAAAAGGGAGTAATTGAGCAATACTTTTCAAACTCATTGGATATTCCATTGAATATTAATTGGCGGTGCAAACGCACGTGGTAACAAAGGAAAGTAGAACGGTGAAATATCAACATCACTATCACAGTTACCATCGAAAATATGGCCATCTTCACACACAAGAACGGCAGCCAACTTACCGATAGGTAGTACGCTGGTACCACTCTCATGAGCCACATCAAACACTTGTGCAGGCACGCCTGAAACAGCAGTCATTGCATTACTCACAAACGCTTCAGAGTAACTAGAGGCCGCGTTGCTTTTCATAAAGAAAACATATAAACGCAAGTTAGGAAAATTTTGGTTGAGCAGTCCGTTAATCGTGACTCTAAAAGCAGGATCTATCGCAGAAAAATCAACTTGCCAGTCTTTAGGCTCCACTAAATTTCCAGAAGCTGGGTAATCTTCCTCATACACACTAGTACCTGTCCCGGTAGGACCATCTGATCCATAACTTTTAATACTAAGCGCACTATGGTTGGGTGATGTACCACTGATAGCGACAGCCCAACCAAAATTATCAGTGCCATCGTCATTAGCCCATCCATCACGAAAAGCACGCACAGCGGATGCACCAGCACTTGGCATCACATCAAGGTAAGGGCCACGCCACCCAGCATATACTTCACCAACTGCCGATGCTGAAGAGGTGGCGATAGGGAAACCCTGCCAAACATTAGCACCAGTGGGCAGTTCAACCAACTCGTTAATATTGGTTGGTAAGCGCCCCATATCTATGGCAAACCCGCTTAACACAGGCTCACCATTGAATGTGCGCGATGTATCACCAATAATCGCCGTTCTTATTTGCTGCAAACGTGTGCGTGTTAACTCAAAGCGCTGTTGGTCATCAGTGTTATCTACCATCACCGTTGTAGCAAGTGCCAACATACCAAGCAGAGAGACCACCACCAAAAGTTCCAGCAGTGAAAATCCACCGACAAAAGGCTTTTGCTTATTCAAACACCTAGATTGATTAAACTTAGCTCCAATCAGGGCTCTAGTGTGAGCAAGCAATCCAGCGCCACCCATTGATGACATTAGATTTACATAAGTAGACATAGCACCAAATCATCCTTGCCTGAAGCTGAAGCATCGTTCGCTTTACAAATGTCTACAGGGTCAACAACCGCATGGTCTCCGCCATAAGCGCCATCTGCACCAAAACTGATGATGCGGATATCACTACTAGAGCCTCTCAACACATAGGCGTTACCCCAAGGGTCATTCACAAACACCGTATTACCATCACGCGATAAATACGGCCCATGCCAACCACGCGCAGTGTCTATATTCCAATCTTTACAATGCACATCATAAGTAGGCTCAGCGAGCGTCACTTTTCCAATGTCTGTTGCTTGGCAAGTTCTTAATAAATTTAACTTAGCCGCCTCATATTTCATCTCTTCAATGGGGTCTGGAGTGCCCACGTACTTAATCTCATCATCAGCATCAGGGAAATGTCCAACATCGCGCTTAAACAGCTTTAATGCTTTGCTGATTTCAACCATTTCGCTGCGCGCTACTTGAACAGCCGCAGTATCATCCACATTATCTAGTGACATCACCGCAGCAACCGCCACCACAGACATCAATGCAACCACTACCAACAGCTCAAGCAAAGTAAAACCCCCATTGCGTTGATTCGCATGAATGACTTGCCTACGGTTAACACTTAATTTACCGCAAGCACTAGATAAAAACAGACGTAATACCTTAGAAAAAACACACCCAACCCGATGCGCAAAGCACAAGGCAGCTACTAACATCGTGTGTTTTTTCTGAAATATCACCAACATAAAATCAATCATTAGGCCTAATGTTGAATACACAAAAAGGCAGGGTTCTTAGAACCCTGCCATGCTTTATTACATTAAGATAGTTCTAAAATCTTATTGCGCAGCAGCGATAGCATCATCAATCACTCTGCCATCTGGTGTAATTACAGCTACTAAACGAGCTTTATCTAAGAACCCTTCAGTTGCAGTACCAGCATCATTTGAGCCAGCCACTTGGAATAAACCAATGTAGCGTGCGTAGTCTGTTGCTGGATTTACACTATTAACTCTAGTGTATGTAGGCGCTTGTGAAATAGCCACTTTTGAACTTGTTGTGCTTGCAGCAGCATCACTACCGAAACCTAACGCAACCACTAGGTGGCATTCATCCGCTTCCATAGAATCGTTAAATTTATTTTGAATGGTGTTTGCATCAGACGCAGTTAAAGTACGACTGAATGCGCTAGCCAAAGAAACGCCTGTAGCACCAACTTGGCATGCACCACCAGCACCACCAGATGGAACGATAGAGATAAATGGAACATCCGCTTGCGTATCAACATCACGCTCTGTTGCATCTGGGTTCACACTCTCGTTGTGCGCACGGTTTGGATTAATACCTGGTTGCAAAACAGCTGTCATATATTGAAGCTCATCAATACCTGCTGCTAACAAGGCATTACTTACACCAGCATAAACTGTAGCATCAGCTAAAGACAATGCACCAAAGATACCAGAAGCTGCGCTTGGCAATGTTGAGATTGCAGAACCAGTTGTTGTAGCAAGCACGTCCCATTGGTTTGGATAAACCTTCTCAACTGCACGGTAAGTACGAATCGCGCTATCTAATGTCACGTTTGCATTCGCAGCCGCTGCAGCTTCCGCATTGTCACCCACATCTTCATAAGCCACTAAAGCGCCAACAGCTAACACTGCCAGTAAAGTAATCACCACCAGCAACTCAAGCAAGGTGAAACCTTGTTGTTTTGATTTCATCATAAACATTTAAAACTCCTTGGTTTTGAAATTTAATTTTAAAAAATTTTATTTACTTAATTTAATTAAAAACTTCACGTTACTCCCCATGCTGTATTCAAGTGATCACTTAAACCTAGCTTTTTAACTAACGCTTTTTTCAACTAAACAAAACCTGACTCAATCAATAGCTGCTTTATATATACAGCAACCAATGATTAAGGGCGGGAGGAACAGGCAGTCCCGACACACGGCTGGCCTGGCTCCCAGCGCATACCCCTTGTGTGCGGGTCTATATAAGCAACGAATATGCCAACAAATTGAAAAAAATTGTAACTATATGTAAATTATGAGTAATTCCTGAAATATATCCAGAAAACATCACAACGATTATTAGGATAATTGGTGGTTATTATGAATAGTGGTGGTTGTTAACAACCACCACCTTACTTATTTACACCCAATTATTTTCTACACCACCACTAAGCTAATAGATTTAATTACTTAATAAGAATTTATTATTAGTTGAGGGTTGTTAGCTGGATTTCTTGTCGGCTAGCGCCTGTCTTTTTAGTTTGCCAGCGTTTTGCAGGACCGAAGCAATTAAAGGCATGGTACGTGCATCACCCTGCCTTAATAATTGCACGGCATATTGATTGGCATATTGAGGATATCTGATTAACGCAAGCTTCAGCTGCTGCTGCGCTGCAGGTAATTGCCCGCTCATGGCTAGCAAAGTGGCATGCTGGTAAACTTCTTTATCGCCTGGAATAAACTTAACCACTTGCGAACTTATGGCAAGCTTGTGTGGCAGTATTTCGCTCACATTAGGGAGTATTCTTAGCACGACAAAATCGATATGCGGCGCCAACAGCGATTTGTTGCGAATCACCAGCATTTCATCCAGCATACGATCTACCTCGGCAGGCTTCACCTGCTTAGCCTGACCACGGGTAAACCAATCTTCTAGTTTGTAATAATGCATGCCAATATTCACCAAACTAATTGCACCAAACAAAATGAGCGCACCCATGGCAATTGGCCCAAGCTCCATCTTCCACTCAATAAACTTTTCATCTCCCAAGCCTAAGGCAATTGCAGCAATACCAAGAAAATAAGCATACCAAAGTGGATACTCTAACGAGCTATGAATGGCTAATACTGCAAGCAACGCATATACCAAAAATCGCTCTGGCGTGAGTGAATTACGCCATGCATTCACCAAAAAATAGATGAATCCAGCCAGTATTAATAAAGCACCAACCACACCTGCCTCAACCATTAAATTCATCACGATGTTATGGGTATGGTGATACCAACCCATATGTTGGTCAAAAGACTCTGCTAAGAGAAAGTCTTGCCAGCCAAATTGCGAGAAGCCGATACCCAACCATGGCTGCTGCAAGAATACTTGCCAAGCCTCAGTAATTAATTCCAAACGAATAGAGGAGCCTTGCATACCAACCACTACTTTTTCGGTAGGCATGGCAGGCAGCCCTGAAATAGGCAACATGGGGATAATTAATTGCACAACAACAAAAGCCGGCACCAGTAAAAGCAATACCCACGGACGCAGATATTCTGAATTTTTACTAAACTTTCTAACGGCCCACCAACCGCCAATAGAAAGGATAAGGATATAAAGCCACCCCATACGCTGGCCAGTCATCGCAATTGGGAATAATAATAATATTGCGAATGTCAGCGCAAACTTTGGTTTAATTTTTGCTGTGACATATAAATAAATAAGCGAGCCAAGCGCCAATGCAAGATAATTTGCTAGGTGATTTACTTGGCTAAGATTAGCGCCATTTCTAGCCTGGTTATGTGGAACAATTACATTAGCTAACTCAACGCCAGAAATCTGTAAAACGACTATCAGTATATTAAGCAAACCGCCGATAATAACCGCCCAAGCCATTACAGAGACAACTTTTGGCATACCAAACTCACGCTTAAGCTCCGCGCCAAGCGAAATCAACAGCACAGCCCAAAGTAAGTACAAACCTAGTAAAAAATTCTGTTGCCAATAGTTCACCAAACCCAAGGGCACCTGTATTGCAAATATAGCGATTAAACCCAACGGCACTAAAGCCACTACAGGCAACCTAAATGATTGCCAAGTGATTGGGCGTAACAACAACATTGAAGCTAACAAACCCAATACGGCAGCCGACCATTCACCATAGAAAGTAGTGAGTGGGAATCGATGATGTGGGATTAAAAACGGCACTACGCACATGAGCGCAATCAATAACAAACTAAGATCAGGAAGCCTATAAGACTGAAAATACTTATTTATCATAAAAATCCGAAAGAATATCGAGTGATTTAAGTTGCAAGTAATATAGAAATACTACCCACATGCTTTACTATCAAATTGATAAAAGCTAATGCAAAAAAGATAGGGTGATTAAGTCAAACCATGCTAACCAGTTAGTGTTACGCAAACACAATTTGACCATCACCCATCATTAAAAGATTAAAGTTGTGCTGTACAACGCTCAGTTAAATTGAAGCAAATCTAGACAGCACATTTTTATATATTTCTTTTATTAAGCATCAACCAAAAATTGATTTGCTTATTTGCCAGCACTATTTATGCCACAGATATAAATATAATGAATAACCATTTAAAAACAATAAGATAAAGATTATCAGCATTAATTATTTCAGTTCATTCATATAAAATTGGCTGTAATCAACCAGAAATAAGGCTGATTTAAACCAAAACAACGCTAAGTTCTTTACTCATAAATTTATAATCGTTTTGAAGAATGCTATAATGCGCCCGCCTGTGCCTAGGCAGGTGGCTAAACTGGTTGCCAAAATCAGTGGTCATCTTAGAAAGGAAGTAAAATGAAAAAACTCGCAATGTTATCTATTATTGTTGGCGCATTTGCTGCAACTAACGCTCAAGCGGCAGAGACCGTTTTCCCTAAATCAAAAGCTGGTGTTGAAAAGTGCTTAAGCGCTGCGCTTGCTGCAAAACCTGGCAATGTCGTTAAAGTAGAATACAAACTTGAAGACAAAGTACCTGTTTATGAGTTTGATATTGAAACAGCAGACGGTAAAGCTTGGGATGTTGAGTGCAACAGCAAAACTGGCAAAATCACTGAAATTGAAGAAGAAGTGGCTAATGCAGATGCTGCAGCATTTAAGGCTAAAGTGAAAGTTTCAGAAGCAGATGCTAAGAAAACAGCCCTTGCTGCATTTCCTGGTGAAGTCGTTGAAACAGAATTTGAAATTGAGCCAGATGGTGCAGCTTCATATGAATTCGACATCAAAACTAAAGATGGTGAAATGAAGGTTGAAGTCGATGCTACCAGCGGTAAAATTGTTGAAAGTAGCAAAGAGCTATATCAAATCGGGAAAGAGTAATTAACGCGCTTACCTGTTAATGCAATGCAAAAGCCCTCGGTGATGAGGGCTTTTTTACATCTTAATCAAGCCTAGCCAGCACTCAAAGTTAGCATATTCATAATACAAATATAGAACTTATCAAACAAAGTCCCTTGCCTACATAAACCTAATGATAGTGTGCATTTCTGCAGCACTATCTGCTCCCCCATTGCGGCTAAGCCAATACTAGGCATTACCAAAGAAATAATCAGCCTAATCAAATGATGATGGTGAGAGTCTTGTCTATATATGTTCGACACCCAAACAACATGTTATTTCGTTAATTGTTTGACAAAGTCAGGAGCATAAGTAGCTGTGAATGTTCTCAGACGCCATTATTGAAGCTATTCAAGGATTATCTGAGCGCCATCTTAAAAATTGGCTGTAAACAACCAAGTGGTTCTTTAAAAGCAACCAAATCCACTTTCAATCAAACCATACAGATAAAAATTAAATAATAATCAATGGGTTAATCATAGATTTTGCTTTGGCATAGCTTTTGCTATATTAATTTAGCGCAACTATGCGTTATGGGAGGGTGCTGGACCTAGGCCATGCAAAGTATTGTAAAGATATCAGCATGTTCAGTTGCCCTCCCGCCCAACCATAGGGCTAAAGTGTTTCTTGTCTCGTTGCTTTAGCAATGACAATTTCAAGTAATACGAGTTTAGGTAATACCAATTCAGGTTGAAGTTTGATATGTTGATTGCGAGTTAGCCCGAGGTGTTTTACGCCTCGGGCTTTTTTTATGATCATCAATATAGTGGTTGGCAATATTCAAGAACAATCATTACAAATTGACTGATTGATTAACTACATTAAAACCTAGATCAGTTTAGTGAGAATAAAGCTATCTAATAGAAAGTCGATGGTTAATGAATCACTACCCCCCAAGGTAATTGCCCAACAGGAATGTCTTTAATCAGTTTGTTTTGATCGGTATCAATCACAGAAACACTGTTACTACGGCCATTGGCGACATAAAGCTTTTTACCGTCAGGTGTGATTGCCATATTCCACGGACGCTTACCTACAGGAATTGTTGCAATCACTTTTTGTGTTTTTGCATCAATGACACTCACATTACCATCGCCACCGTTACTCACATAAACACGGCTTCCATCAGCGCTAACTTTTACGCCATTTGAACGCAAACCTACTGGTATTTTTTTAATCACTTTCCAGTCAGCCACATTCACAACCTCTAAGATATTGGCAGCCTCGTTAGCAATGTATGCTAGTTTACTATCTGGTGAGAAGCCGATACCACGAGGGTGCTTGGTAGATTTAATCAGTGCGATTGATGCATGTTTAGCGGTATCAATCACATCCACATCACCGCTTTCTTCATTGCTTGCTAACAGCCATTTACCGTCTGGTGAATAGACACAGTGCTCTGGGTTTTTACCTTGTGTTTTTGCCGTGTGCGTTAATTTAAACGTGGTTAAATCTACAAAAGAAACTGCGTTTTCTTCCTCTAGGCATGCAGCTAATGTTTTGCCATCTGGCGATACGCTAATACCTTCAGGTTCATCACCAACTTGAATACGAAACTGCTCTTTCTTAGAGATTAAATCTATCATAGCGACAGCATTATCATCACGCACGACGACATATAGTTTTTGTCCTGCTGGATCCATGGCAACCGCCTGAATTTTATTACCTAACTTCCCTTTTGCGGGTAAGTTGTACAACACTTTATCTGACTGAGTGTCTATCACAGATACATTGCCGTCCTTCTCGTTTGGTACGTAGGCTAAGGGAGAAGCAATTGCCATTTGGGCAATGCTGCTTAATGTAACGAGCAAAAGACTTGGTGCTGAGATTAACTTAATCATAATTTACCTTTAATAAATTGGGCTTGTAATCGCGTGAACACACGTATTACAGTAATTACGATTTTAGTTTGCACTGGACATATGCCCTATTCCTAAACTCCCGAATAGTATCGGGAGTTATTCCCGTTCATGGCTTTAAGTTAATCGTATAACTAAAAGATTTACGCTCATTATCTAATAACTGAATGTGCACTTGATTCACATTGGTTTGATGATGTGTTGCTGGTAAATCAAAATTAAATGTTAAATGCGGGTTCTCAGCTGTACCCACGTTAAAATCCACCTGCATGACGCTAGACTCTTCAAACATGATGTTAGCGTGCTGTATATAAAATGCTGGCTTTAATTGCTTGGTTTTAGCATCGATTTGCAAGCCTGTGTACATCGGATGCTTGATTTGTAAGGTGGCAGAGGCTGTTTTTTGTGGTTTATAAGGCGGGTTTAGTTGAAATTTAATTTTGCCTGCATTTTCCCTGACAATGGCTTCATCTTCAGCAACAGTGCCAGCACAACCACCACCAGCATTCACTATTGTACTTGCCATCAAAAGTGCACCGCTCTCGGTTTCTGCAATGGCACGAATGTGCGAATCATTCTGCATACGGATTCTGGTACTAAGCGCTAATGTATTAAAACTGAGTGGAAATTGATAGTGAGCAACTATTGGCACTGGGTTAGCATCAACCAGTAAATAAATGCTTTTGATAGGGTCTTGCTGCTGATTGCTAACTTTAAGCATCACTGGCACCTGTGCTGCATTTTCAGCGCCTAATGGTGCAATCACTTGTATTAAATTGGTTGGGTTAATTGGCCGATGATTAAAAAAACGTTCTTTAATCATCGGCCAATTTTGCGCTGATAGCTCAGCATTGACAGTACCAGATAGCAGCACAAGGCTACATAGCAGAACTTTTAAAATCAATGCTTTGATACGCGTAACCATCACGTTGGTAAATAGTCTCTTAAAAAATTGATGTTCTTCACCTAATTTTCTAGGGATTTTTTCAAACCTACCATGGCTGCGTCATAAAGTTCGTTAATTGCTTTATTTGCAGTAGGATTATCTAACCCTGGTGGTGCCTCCATACTGTTCGCTTTGTTATAAAAGCGTGCTGTAATGGTAAGTATTGATTCTTGTGGCGTTGTACCTGCTTTCACTTGCATCACAGTACGATAATTACTCACAGGGATTGTGCTTTCTTTGGATTCCAACATTTTGTAATCAACTTTCATGCTGGCATCATTCACCTCACGCAGTTTTTCTAGGAAACCATTTCCGTTTTTTAGTATTACCTCACGGTGCAATAGCTCTGCTCCTGTTTCTGCATCTGGTCTAGTATCTATTTTCACACTGACAACATCAGGATGCCATTTTCCAATCGCAGCAAAGTCTTTCACTAGGCTCCAAACCTTTGCAGGCTCTGATTTAATGACGATTTCTTTTACTACTTTTTGCGGGCTTGGTCCATGTGCGAAAGCACTCATTGGTATTAAACTCAAACCCACAAATAACAACAAAAACTTTTTCATTGATATATCCTTAACAATCTACAACGCTCAGTTAGCGACTACTGAGCCTCAAGTACTTTTTTTAGATTATGTAGGCCCGTGTCATAAACGCCCTCGATAGCTTTCACAGCGGTAGCGTTATCTTCACCTGCTGGCGCATCCACTTTATTGGCTTTGTTATAAAAACGACCGGTCCATGTGACTGTGGCTTCATCAGCATTAGGGCCTGCTTTGACTTGCATAATTGCACGATAACCACTGACAGGCAGCACACCTTCTACAATTCGGTATTCAATTTTCATCGTGCTATCAGTCACACCAATTAGTTTTTCAAGTAATGTACCGCCACCATTTAGGGTAAGCAAACGATGCTGTGCTTCCGCACCAGCGTCATCTTTACGTGTTTCTAGCTTTGTTTCTGCCACGGCTGGGTGCCATTGATGAATAGCACCAAAATCTTTTACTAGGGTCCAAACTTTTTCTGGACTTGCTTTGATCACTACTTCACGAATCACTTTTTGCTGGCTTGGCGCGTTGGCAGCTGTAGCCGTTAACGGAATCGTGCAGATTGCTAATAACGCTAATAAATATTTCATATTTTTCCTTTAAAATCAAATATCAATATAAAAGCAGAGATGTCTGCCATCTATTGTAAAAAATTAATGTTGTATTACTTTTTGCTCGGTGCTTTTTCAGTTAACAAGTAGGCAATATAGTTAGCTTTCTCTTGTGGTGAGCAATCACTGCCTACGACTTCATTACAATGTTTAGTAAAATTTTTTTCTACATCACGCGTTGATTGGAAACGCTTTTTATTGATATGTGGTGATAGTGGTTTAATCAATTTACCTGTCACAATGTGCTTGCCAGCATCGGCTGGATTTGCTGTATGGCATGACGCGCATGCAATTGCCTTACCTGGCGCGTTGACATCACCCTTGAACTGAATCACCTCACGGTTGAAAAATACTTTACCCTCTTCCGCAGATGGGCCTGCGTAGGTTGGGTCTATCGCTTTGGCTGCTGCTGCGTATTTATCTGCTATTTTTTGTGCAGTGGCTACATCGGCAGACGCACTAACAGAAAATATTGTTAATAGCGCAGCTAGCAAGCAATGGCTAGATTTCATAGAATGACTTAACTTCATGGAATGCTCCTTGATTTTAAAATATGATTAATTGGTAATGTTGCCAATAAACTGACCAAAAGCGCGACTTTGTGAGCCTGTGGGAATTGAGCTTATTTTTTTGTTTGTTTTTGCGTCAATGACAGAGACTGCGTTATCCATCCAACTTGCAACATACACACGGCTACTCTTTGCATCAAAAGCAACGCCTTCTGGAAAACCATCAACAGAGATGGTCGCGATGACTTTTTTTGCCACTGTATCAATCACGGAAACGGTGTCGGCACCAGTATTAGTGACATAAGCTCGGGTGCCATCTGCATTAGTCGTCACGCAATAGGGGTGCTCACCTACTGATATGGTTGCAACGACTATGTCTTTTCTTGTATCAATCATGCTGACTGAGTTACTCTCAACATTGACGACATAAAGCGTTTTTCCATCACCGCCGAGTGCAACGCCAAATGGATGTTTACCCACTGAAATTTTATTCACAAGCTTTTGACTACGGATATCAATCACACCGACATCATCACTATCACGGTTTGCAACATATAAGGTTGCACCCTCGTGGCTGACGACCATGCCTGATGGCGCTTTGCCTATTGCAACAGCGCCTGTTTGATTAAGCGTGGTTGTGTCAAATACAAGTACCTGATCATGAAACCAATCTGCAACAAAAAGTTGTCTGCCACTTTTACTTAAGGTAATACCAACAGGGGCTATCTTAAGTTTTATTTCGCTCATCACTGCATTGGTTTTCATGTTAATGACTGAAATAGATCGACTTTCAACATTTGACACATAAAGCTTGTGTTCAATATCATCAATCGCCACCCCAACTGGGGCTTTAGCTGTCACGATTGTTGAAATTACCTGATTAGTCATCAGTGAGATGACAGACACTGAATTTTCGCCCTGATTAGTAATATAAGCACGAGGTTCAGCATCTGCCGTATTCATGACACATAAAAAAAGACCGCCGGTGATCACTGGCAAGCTTTTGATTAACACCCTAAAGATTGGCATGAATTCAATTACCAATCAGCTCTTGATGGGTCACCGCGATAGATAGAGCGCAAGAATGTCACGATTCTCCACACTTCATCATCTGTTTTGATAATGCCGCCGAAAGCGGGCATTGGGCCAACAACGTTTTCACGGCCTTTGCGTGTTTTACCTGTTTGTTTCATATACTCATCACTACCTAATGCAATGAGGCGGAACAAAGTATCATCATCACTACCATATACCCAAGTTTCGTTGGAGATTGGTGGGCACATACCACCGCCACCCGTGCCGCCGTGGCAACCATTACAGCTGTTGCCCATGTAGCGCTTTTGACCCCATTTCACCATATCAGCATTATCTTTGTAAGGATTTTTCAACTCGCCAATCGGCGTGATCTTCACGCGCTCTAGTGGGGACATCGCATCAGCAGGTGGTGGCGGTGCATCACCTAACTTTTTCTTCTGCTGAGGAATCGCAAAGCCATCAGCACCAATCGCCTGTTCGGCCGCTACTGGCTCATCTGCGGCTTTGGCAGTAGCAGATAACAGGCCAAAACTGAGGGACAGAATCAACAATAAATGATGCAACTTCATATACTACCTTTCAAAAAATAATCTACTTCAAAATGTTATTGCGACTAACATGCCATTTAACGATGAATAGCTAACTTTCATTCACGGACTAAATCCTAATAAGCATTGGGATTTAATCCTTACACTTAATCACTACCGTTTTAAATTGATTTTTCTAACTGTATGATGGCTTTAGCAGCATCGCTTTCTTTAGCAAGCATGAGTGCTGTTTTTCCATGGTCATCTTTAAACTTAGGATTAGCGCCTGCCTTTAATAGCAATGACACAATCATGTCGTGATTAGAAAATGCTGCAATCATCAGTGGTGTTAATCCACCTGTATTTTTAGCATTTGGGTTAGCTTTATATTGCAATAAGGTTTGTGCCATTTGCTGATTGCCTTTTTTAACAGCCAGCATCAATGCATTGTACTTAGCCGCGCCCATTGCAAAGTCTGGTTTTGCGCCGTTGTCTAACATAGCGACTGCTGCATTGGCTTTGTTATTCATCACAGCCATGGCTAATGCGGTCATGTCATCACTATTCACTAAGTTGTAGTTAGCTTTATATTGCCCCATTAAGCGAAATATTTTTGGCTCGTTTGAACGCACCGCATGCATGGCTGCGGTCCAACCATCATGATCTTGCGCGTTTGGATCTGCGCCATAAGCAAGTAAACCACTGATTAAACTAATATCTCCACTTGCTACTGCGACTATTAGAGGTGTCTTACCTTCATCATCTCTAGCATTTACTTTTGCACCACGCTTTAACAAATACTCAACCCTTGTTGCATCACGTGCAATTGTGGCGTTATGTAGCTCTTTATCTAAGGTAGAACCCTGCTTTAACGCTTCATCTATCAATGCTGGTAATGTTGAAATGTCAGAACTTTTAGGCACATAAGTTTTTCTTACCAAAGCCTGATATGGGCCATGTGATGGAATATCACCTGAAATGACACATTCATTACATTCGACTAACGGCACACCGTATTCATCAAATATCTGTTTGATTTTATCTTTCTCTTTGAGCATCACTGATTCAATTTGCACTTTTAAATCTTTAGCGTTTTTACGCATACCAATCGCTAGTGGAAACTCCATAGGTGTTTTATCTTCTAGACGATTGAGCGGTAAAATTGTGACTGGCTCTTTTTTAATGGTTCTGTACCAACCAGCCATCGGCCCCCATATAGCAGCAACATCAAATTGACCATCGAGCATTAACTGCACATCCATATGCGGCTGCCTTTCTGGTCTTAAATCAGCATCATGCGCAATGGTGCGTACTATCGTGTTTGCACGATTCATACCATTCTCTTGTAGCACGGTACGAATTGCAGAGTGTTGAAATACGCCCACTTTGTAATCATTTAACAACTTAGGGTCTGATAGATCTTTAATATCGATGCCTTTGTCACTTCTGTAAGCCAACACAAAGGTACTTTTATAAAGCGGTTTAGTGGTTAGCATGCGCTCATCGTCTGGCGTCATATCCATCAGAACATCACACTCGTTATTATCAAAAGTTTGGCGAGTTAACCCTCTATTTAAGTAAGGTCGATAAAAGTAAGTCACACTTTTACCCATACCCTCTGCAATCACTTTGGCAATTTTGTTAGAAAAACCTTCTCCCTTATCGTTTGACATGGGCATGTTACCTGGGTCTGCACATACTCTTAAAATACTATCATTGTTAGCAAATACTGTAGAGCTTGATGCCATTCCAAGCGTTAACAACGTAAGGATTGGGATGACTTTTTTAGGCGCTAAATGCTTTAACATTGCTTGATAACCTCTAAAATAAAATGGTATTGGAAGATATTGCTAAAATTTTGACGATGATATTGGTGATAAATAGACTTGTTTGCGCAAGCTGGTTTGTAATGAACGTATCGTTATATTCATTACAAACAAACCTAAGAAACATTTGATCAATGAAAAAATCAGCAGGCAATGCTTAAGCACCACCTACTGATTTATTTAGATAAACTTCTGTTTAACTAACCATTAATCAACACGGAAAGTGAACAATGTGCCGCCTTGAGGAATCTTATCAAGACCAGTTGCTTTAGCCATTGCTGTTGCACCAATTGCACCGTACTTATCATCCATATCTAGGCCAGCAGTGACAGGTAAACCAATCCAGCCACCGATACCTGTCCATACAGACACATATTGTTTGCCTTTTACTTTGTAAGTGATTGGGTTGCCGATAATGCCTGATGCCAATTTACGTTGCCATAACACTTTGCCTGTTTTACGATCAACAGCACGGAAATCACCGCCTAATGAACCGTAGAATGCTAAGCCACCATCAGTCACTAACACACCACTCCAGTTTGGATATGGATCTGATACTTCCCAGATTGTTTTACCAGTCACGACGTCGAATTTTTTCAACTTACCAGTCACACCTGGTTTTTCTGGGTACATATACACGTTAGCAAATACATAAACAGTACCTTGTTGTGTATGCGTACGTTCTTGTGGTTCATCTTCCATACACCAGTTATTTGTTGGTACATAGAACAAGTTTGGTTCTTTTGGATCAACTGCTGCTGGTTGTTGATCTTTACCACCCATTGCAGATGGACAAGCTTGTGTATTTACATCACGATCAAATGGTGAATGCTCTTTCACTTTAACGGGACGACCTGATTTCAAGTCAACTTTTTCAGCCCAGTTTACAGTCACAAATTTATGCGCACGTAACAATGTACCGTCTTTACGATCTAACACATACGCAAAACCATTACGGTCGAAGTTCACTAAAGCATCATGTTTTTTACCATCAACAACCAAGTTGTCTACCAAGATGTTTTCGTTTACACCGTCATAATCCCATTGGTCAAATGGTGTTTTTTGGTATGCCCACACCATTTCACCAGTGTCTACCTTACGCGCCATAATGGTCATAGACCATTTATTGTCGTATTTACCTACATTCGTTTTTGGATCAGGTGTGTTACATTTTTCATGCGTTAAATTTGCACCTGTTTCACCGCAACGATAAGCTGGAGACCAGTGACCTGGATTGCCTGTACCTGCATACATAATGCGTAATTTTGGGTCATAGCTAAACCATGCCCAAGGTGCACCGCCACCAATTTTCCACTCATCACCTGGGTAAGTTAAACCAGTGTTTTGGCCATATAAACCATAATGTGGGTTCGCTTTGTTAGTTTCCGGTGTCATACAGAGGTCTTTATCTGAACCTGTGCTGTGACATTTCCACACTTCTTTACCTGTTTTTAGATCATAGGCAACAGTACGACCGCGCGCAGCAAACTCATCGCCGCCAAAACCAGCAATCACCAAACCTTCAGCCACCATTGCAGGGCCTGAGTGTGTTTCACCTTTTTCTGGAAAAGCATGCTTAGTGACCCAAATTTCTTTACCTGTGGCAGCATCGAGTGCAATCAAGAAGCCATCCAAGGTATGGAACACCACTTTACCATCAGCGTAGTTCAAACCACGGTTGATCGTATCGCAACATGCACGTGGCACAGCTGATTCATCACGGTCAGTTTTTTTGGTGTAGTTCCAAATTTGTTTTGGATGATCAGGATCAGATAAGTCTAGCGCTTGCACAATATTTGGCCAACCTGAAACCATATACATCATGGTTTTACCATTATGCTCAACAACGACTGGCTGACCTTCATGACCACGTAATGTGCCTGAAGATTGTGACCAGATCATTTGTAGGTCTTTTACGTTTTTAGTATTGATATCTTTTAACTGGCTATGACGATGCAAAGCCAAGTTTTGGCCTGGTGCAGCCCACATATTGTGATCTTTACTGCGTTTGATGATTTCCTCATTCGCAGACGCCTGACCTACCATCCCTATAAATGCCAAAGCACCTAAAGCTAGTAAACCTGAGCGTAATGTAAAGTTTGGTTGTTTCATACATCCCCCATTGATTCGGTTATTAGGAACTACTGCATACCCAACGTGTTACATCTAGTTACATGTTGATTACGTGTTAGCACTATAGGCAAAGTTGCATTGCACTACATGAGAAGAGTTCCTGCGTATGGTCGGGATAAAATCCTGCGTGGATCGGGATATTAAAATAAAAAAAGCCATCGTTAGATGGCCTTAATATGGAGACTATAAAGATATTAATTATTTTAATTTCAATGGGTTAGCATCTGATATTATGATGGGGCTAGCTTTAACCCATTGAGAAGCAAGCAACTTACCTTGTGCAATTTGCTCTGGCGTCGCGACCTTAAGTAACGCATCACGCTCTTGAACTGCCGCGCCATGTCCATCACGCCCTGCAACATCAAACAAGGCATATGAAAGTGCATTATTCTTTATGACGCCACGGCCATCTCTATACATTTGTGCAAGGGCATATTGCGCTTTCATGTGGCCCTGCTCTGCGGATTTTTGGGTCCATTTAGCCGCTTCTTTTTCACTTTTAGGTACACCCCGTCCTTCAGCGCATATCTGTCCATAAACCAACTGGGCTTTAAAGTGATTTTGTTCAGCCGCCTTGCGATACCACTTTGCTGCTACCTTATCATCCTGCTTTACGCCCCGACCTATGGTATAGATTCTACCCAAGGCAAATTGGGAAAGTACATGTCCTTTTTCAGCCGCTTTGTTAAACCATGAAGCAGACTTCTCATCACTTCTTGCAACTCCTTGTCCCTGTGCGTACATCACACCCAAGTTATACTGAGAGTCTAAGTCACCTTGCAACGCAGCTTTTTCATACCAAAGCGCTGCATCTACATAACTTTGCTTCACTCCCTGACCTTCGTCATACATCATGCCTACAATGTGTTGCGACTTAACATCACCATTTTTAGCTAATGGCAAAAACTCTTGCATCGCTTTAGTGTAATCATGGCTTAGCATCGCAGCCTTACCTTCATCAAACCCAGCGAAGGTAAGATGACTAGAGAATAAAAAGAGCAATATCAGAGGTAATTTCCGCAACGAAAAAGATTGATTCATGTAACGTCCTTATACAAAATTAGGGTAACTGCCGAAACTTAATCGGTAAAACTTGTGATGGTGGTGGTAACTCAAGGGATCAATCTAAAAATATCTTAGCTTAACTCTCTATCACGCCATGACGCATTGCCAATCTGACCAACTCTACTGGACTGGATATTCCGAGCTTTTGCTTTAATAAGGTTTGATAGTTTGCCACTGTTTTTTGGCTAATTTTGAGCGTTAACGCGATATCTTCAACATTGCTACCTTCTGCTAGCATCCGAAAAACCTCAAACTCTCTAGCAGATAAGCGCTGTGTAGGATTTTCGCCACCAGACATTGTTTGTAATACGATATTTTGTGCAACTGACGGACTTAGGTAACCTCTACCAGCAAAAGCCTCTTTAACTGCACGGACCAAATCATCAGCTGCGCCAGACTTTGCAACATAACAACGCGCACCAGCAGATAATGCCTGTGATGCAAATGCAGCGTTCTCATGCATCGAAAAAATAACAATTCGTGCTGATGGGTAACGCGTCAGAATTCTTCTTAACGACTCTAGCCCTCCCATCCCTGGCATCGACATGTCCATCACTAAAACATCCGGCAAATGCTCACCATACAACTGATATGCTTGCTCCCCACTATCTGCCTCTGCAATGACTTGCATCCCTGTGTTTTGCTCTAACAAACGTCTCAAGCCAGAACGCACCACGGCATGATCGTCAACTAGCACAATACGAATACCAATACTCATTGAATCACTTTCTTTTTAAATGGCAGGCTTGCTTGAATTTGCACGCCAAAACCAACACGGCTGTTCAGTTCAAAATGACCACCCAACCCTTGCACGCGCTCTCGCATACCAGCAACCCCAAATCCAGATGAAACTAATCTAGGATCGAACCCCTTACCATTATCTTCAACACTCAATATCAGTTCATCAGACTTTCGGTGGAGAGTAACAATTACTTTATTAGCATCTGAATGTCGCGCAATATTCGTTAAACACTCTTGCACAATACGATATATAGCAATTGCTACTGTTTCATCCACACCCACAAAATCACCTAAGAGTGACACATCCGCAATGACACTGCTGTTTCTTTGTAGCCACGTATCAATTAAATCTTGCAAGGCGGCCTTAAGCCCAAGCTCGTCTAAGCTACCAGGCCTTAAGCGTTGCAACATACCGTGGACGATATTCATCATTTGCCTTGCTACCACATCAATGGCTTTAGCACTCTCACGTGCGTCAGCAATCGTCTTGGCATGTAAAATTGTAGAGGCATCAATATGAATAGCGGTTAAATGCTGCCCAACTTCATCATGCAAATCTCGAGCGAGGCTTTTTCTTTCATCCTCTTGCAAGCTAATCATTTGTTGGGTTAATTGATGGTTACTTTTAATGCTATTTTGTAACGTCTCTGCCATTGCGTTAAATTTACTACTGATACCTGTCAATTCAGGTAATGTAAAACTTGGTAAGCGTGAATCTAAGTTACCTTGTTCTAATTCTGACAAAGCAACTAGGACACGATTAACTGGGCGAAGCGCTCGCCCAACTGCCCAATAAATCATTGCGTTTACCACGACAAAAAAGATGGACACCAATACCAGTATTCCTAGTATGTCACTCCAGATTTCTGCAATCTCATAAGATGGGTCAGGCGTAACAACTAACTCACCTAATATTCTTCCATTCGCAAATATTTGTCTTTTAATGGGAGGCATCGTCTCAGAAACGGCATCCATTGCGTTCAAAAACCATGGGGGGGCAGGCCACTCATCTACTTTAGCTACAGGGCGATTACTATCTCTAAGGTTCCCTCTGGCATCAAAAAAGTCAATGCGCAAATGACGCACATTCTCTAGACTCTGCAATCTAAATATTGATGCCCTGTTAGGATTAACGCCGTTTAACCACACATAATCTGAGGTGTAGTGCAGAATCTCCGCATCTAACAAATGTAATGCTAGCAATGCAGTTGACTCCACCTCAGCACGCACATCATCTCGTGCATTACGAATCATCAACAAAGCACCAATCAACATCACTATTAAAAGCAATGCTGTAATAATTAAATTGAGTCGGAATTTAAGGTTCATGAAGAATGACGATTAAGTAACCAATGCATTTTAATGAGTTTTTCAAAAACAGATACAGGAGAAACTCCCGACCTAGGCAAAAAAAAACCATGCAGGGTTAGCTGCATGGTTAAGAGAGGTACTTATCTAGCTAATTTGGAGATTAACTGTTGACCAGTTTAGCAATAACAACATCAATGCTCCTAGGGAGTTATGCCACTTTAAACTTGGGATTTTATCCCTTCATGCTTCATGCACATATTGCATCTCGCTAGATACAGCATAGACGCTTTATCGATAAAGTTTCAACTATTTAACAAAGTCGGGAAAACTTCCCTATCCAATTACCTAAGTAGAAGATTCTAATAGCGCTTAACTCTACTTTGGCAATTTCAATATTGCCAGTTATCAATAAAATAATTTAAGGAGCGCTATGTCAGAAGTAGCCTTGCAACAATGGCGTAATCACGCGCTTGCTTTAGAACAAGCATTAAACCATGTAGTTCTGGGTTTAAAACCAGCTGTACGTTTACTGATTATTTCCATTTTCTCCCGTGGTCATGTTTTGTTAGAAGGTAATGTTGGTGTAGGAAAAACCACACTACTAAGAGCTGCAGCTAGGGGCATTGGTGGTGGCTATCAACGCGTTGAAGGTACGATTGATTTAATGCCACAAGATTTGATATACCACACTTACATTAGTAGCGAGGGTAAACCGAAAGTAGATCCTGGTCCATTGTTAATGCAAGGTGAAAATTTATCTGTTTTCTTTTTTAATGAGATTAATCGTGCCCGACCGCAAGTACACTCACTATTGCTACGCGTCATGGCTGAGCGTTCGGTAAGCGCATTTAACCGCGAATATCAATTTCCGCATTTACAAGTATTTGCAGATAGAAATGCCGTTGAAAAAGAGGAAACCTTCGAGCTACCAGGTGCCGCACGTGACCGGTTCTTGATGGAGATTGAAATCGCACCAGAAAATGATACTGATATCCATAAGGCACTCACTTTTGACAGTCGCTTTCACGATACTGATCAACTGATAGAATCAGTCACCGAGAATAGCCTTAACTTTTCCGAACTCTCCGCACTTGCACCTATCATTCAAAACGCGGTAGTTGCTGGCAGCTCTGTTCAAGATTTTGTAGAACACTTAAGGCGAGCGACGCATCGTCCACAAGATTACGGCATTCATTTGCCTGATGTAGAGATGGATGAACTTATGATTGCAGGCATTGGGCCACGCGGTAGCAGTATGCTGGTACGTGCCGCAAAAGTATCGGCATGGCTCAATGGGCGCGCTCACTTAACACCCGAAGATATTGCGAGTGTATTTCATGAAGTTGTCGCACATCGTGTGTTTTTCAGACCAATCTATGAACTACAACGCACTTGGCTTGCTCGTGCTTATACACAGGCTATTTTGAACAACGTGCCAACACCGTAAATATCTCTTAAAACATTGTCTATCAAGATGTCAGCATGACTAAGAACGCACTTATTCACTATCGTATTCTATGGAAACCAACAGGAAACCAGCCTGGTGCTAAACGTGGCTCATCTGCGGGGATAGGTGATCAATTACGTGCACTAGTATTGCTACGTGACCATCCTGACCCAAGGCGTACAGACTTACGCGCTAGTATGCGCGACCCTTTTGAACAAATATGGGTGAGAGACTTTAACCTAAATGCGTCACTAAAAGTGATTGTGTTGGCTGATGCGTCAGCATCCATGGGCTACCAAGGCACTGTGAACCGCTTAGCTGTGACTGAGGACATCACCTCACAGTTGGCGCTATCTGCTTATCGCTCTGGTGATGCTTTTGGTTTCTATGCGGCTAACAGTGAAATGATTAATAAATTAACATTACCTACCAGAATTAACCGCTCCGCATGGTTATGGGTAAAACAACATTTATCAACACTTGAGCCATCAGGTAATAATGCAGATGGATTACTTAAGGTTTCATCGTTATTACCTAAGCAGCGTTGTCTGGTGTTTGTGATTTCAGACTTCAGATGGACTAAAGATAAAACCGCAAAATTATTTAAAGCACTCAATCATCATGATGTTGTACCTATTGTGCTACAAGACCCCAGCGAAATTGATCAAATACCGAACCGCGGCATTGCCACTTTACAAGACATGGAAACTGGTAGAACACAATTTGTGTGGATGAGACCTGCCTTAAAAACACAAATAGCTAAAGCCAGAATTGAGCATATTAAAACCCTGCAAGACACTAGTCGAATATACGGCTACAAGCCATTTCTAGTGAAAGGGAAATTTAAACCAGAGTCTTTAACACAGTACTTTATGGATAGAAGCGTATGATTCGACAACGCATCAAAGTATTCATGTTGCTCGTGATGATTTGCCAGATTGTAATTGCCAAACCAGCTAATGTGGATAATGAGTTGAAGGTGAGCGTTCGTATGAGAGACAGCGGCTACACCATGGGTGACTATATCAAGATGCATGTAGAAATTCCTACACAAAATAAATTATCTATAGACCCTGAAAGCTTACCTCTGATTGGCCGTGTAAAACCTTGGTTAGACTTACAGGATCTAAAGGTTGATACTCAACAAGATAAACTCAGCTTAGATGTTACTTGGCAAATTTTCGCGACTGTAGAGATTGCGCAAGCACTTAAAACACCCAAGCTATTATTAAAAACACTTGATAACCCAAAACAAAACATTACGATACCAGCACAAATATTTTACTATTCGCCAGTATTACCTTATCCATTGGGTGAAGTAAAACGTCATCAGAATATTCCCCCGCCAAAATTTGATATGCAGACCCCACTCGCCATTGTCGGCATATGCCTAGCCATGGCAACTATCTTGTGTGGAGTTTTATTATGGATTAAAGATTTAATTCCTTGGCTACCTCATCAACCTGGGCCAATGACAATATTAGCGCGCCATTTAAAAAAATTAGACAATGAAACCATGCAATATGATCAATTGCTAAAAGTTCATCATGCTTTAAACAGCACAGCAAAACAAAGCTTGTATCCAAACACGTTAGATATCTTATTTAAAAATGCACCCTACTTAAAAAACGAACGCGATGCTATTCATCAATTTTTTAATGATTCATGGAGCAATATTTATGAAAGCCCATCCCACACACATCCAATAACTGTAGCGCAAACGCTTGCTTGGGTTAATCGTGCCGCAGTGGCTGAGCGAATTTTTAGAAATCGTTCTAAAGCTAAAGCTGTTCATAAAAGAACTTAGCTCATGAACACCCTACATTTTTTTAAACCTGAGTTACTATGGTTAATGCCTATTGCTGGCTTACCTTTTATCTCCCATGGTATTAAACAATTTAAGTTTCCAGGCTTAGAGGATTGGCCTATAGATAAAACCTCTCAATATCTACGCTGGGGACTACGTGGCCTTGCCAGCCTAACTATTGCTTGCTTAATTATTGCATCAGCGGCACCTTTTACAGAAGGTGGAACTACCAGCAGAGTGGGTGAAGGTGCTGAAATTGTCGTGGTGCTGGATCGTAGCGGAAGTATGTCAGAAGGCATAAAAGGCAGAGACTACAATCGACAATCGGCAGAGGCTGGAGAGTCTTCGAACCATTTTTTGAGCAAAATTGAGGCTGCTCGCCAAGTGCTACTAAAGTTCATGCAGCAAAGACCTGCTGACACGTTTGGGATGGTTGCTTTTAATGCATCATCCATTAGTGTTGCACCGCTATCGTCTGATAGAGCATTAGCAGAAGCAGCTTTATTAAGTGCCCAAAGCCAAAGTACTGGGTTTACCGCATTAGGGCGTGCTTTAGCACTTGCATTGGATTACTTTGAAGGCAGACCATATACCGCAACTAGACTAATTTTATTAGTTTCTGATGGTGATGCGATTATTGAAGGTGAAGATCAGGCGATTCTCAAACAGGAGTTTATTAGACAGCGTGCGCAATTAATGTGGATTTACGTTCGGGGCGAACGAGAAATGAGTATTTTAGACTCTGTCATCGCTGGTGATAATGAGATTGAAACACAAGCAGATATTGCTTATGCAGCAACAAAGCAATCAGCTTCTATGCATGAAGTTTTTCAACAACTTGGCATGCCTTATCAAGCATTTGAAGTTGAAAGCGAAGAAGGGCTACAAACGGCAATTAAAGCAATTAGCCAAGCGACCAACAAACCCACAAGATATGAGTTACGTTTACCGCGCAAAGATTATGGTGTCTATTTCTACATGCTCACTATGTTGCTACTAACAACACTCATTTTTATTAAACGCTTAGAAATAAAAGTATGGAAGCCATGACCTTTCAATTAAAGTCAATCAACGCTTTTAAATACGCATGGGTCCAATATTTACCCAATGTCTTAGTTTGTACAATCATCCTGCTATTAAGTTTAGCAAGCTACCAAACTTATGTATATTGGAAAGCCTACCAGCTAAATACAGAGTACATCAGTGGCTCTATCGTTAAACAAGCGCTTAACCCTGATGAGCATTTGCATGCTTACAGCATTGCTTATCGATTATCTCAACAAAAGAAATCTACATTACAACTGGCACAAACTGCCAAAGCTTTTACTTTAGCAGAAGCATCGAAAGATACTCAAATACGCGCACTTGCTAAATTTGGTCTGGGTAATTTATATTTTGATTTAGCGTTAAGCGCTGCCAATGTTGAAGCGGGAGGCTCACACCAGCAAGCGGTTGCACAGATTGAACTTGCCAGAGAAGCCTACAAAGGCGCTTTAAGGCTCAAACCTGATTTATCTCAGGCTAAATTTAACTTAGAGCTATTAGATCGATTAAGCCCAGAAAAACGGACTGAGGCATGGCTAACAGAAACAGACGGTGTAACGCTTCAACCATTTAAGCGTAATGGAACAGCAATGATGCGAGACAACAAGCGCAGAGGCTTACCATAATGCATCACGCTCTTAAATATCACTGGTATCAGCTACTGATTGCATTACGTCATGCTTGGCAAAACGGCTCTATATTTTTCATGCTAGCAGGTTTTGTATTGCTACCTGTTTGGTTTTATCCCCATATTCAATTAAAAAGCACGGTACAAGATACACTATTTGTGATTGATATTAGCGAAAGTATGAATGTGCGTGATGTTGATTATCCTAGCCCGCAAACATCGCGTATTGAGTTAGCCAAACTTTCTGTTAGAGATGCCATGGCATCTTTACCTTGTGGTTCCCGTGTATCTATTGGGCTATTTGCAGGCGACGAAGTCACCGTGTTATTTGAGCCATTAGAAGTATGTCAACATTTTCCAGCCATTGAACAAGTCATTTCAAAAATAAACACCAATATGCGCTGGGTTGGCGACTCATGGATAATTAGAGCATTAATCTCTGCTATCAAAGAGGCTCATAAAAGAAAATTAAATCTCGTCATGGTGACAGATGCGGATGAAATGCCACATCGCAGCGCTCCAAGGCTCACAGAATTACTCGAACTCAAGGAAAAAGTAAATGGTTTGTTACTAGGTGTAGGGAACGAAGCACCGCAACCTATCCCAAAACTTGATGGAAATCATCAAATTATTGCTTACTGGACTCGAGAAGAAGCCGTTTTAGAGGGTAACCACCCTAATTTACTCGCTTATGTTAAGGCACTTACGCCAGGAGAAGCTATTCCAGAGGGTTTGTTAGATGAAGTAGGCGAGCATTTATCTGCATTTAATCAATCCCTCATGTTCAGTGTCGCACAATCTGCAGCAATGCAAGCCGCCCATATAAAAACGCCAAATGATGCGATCAAATCATTAAATATCAATGACTTTAAGAAAGAAGCAATTGCTGAGCGCGATGCTAGATGGCTGTTTGGCTTAACCTCTGCGATATTGGTATTAATTGGATGGTTTTGGAAACCTATTTCAATATTATTAAAAACGAAGCATAGTTAAACATCGGGAATTTATCCCATATCGTTACGTGAATTAGCTCACGTATTGGCGTGACTTTTTAACATGATAATTGAGCCTCTAAAGTAAATCCGAGGTTTGATATGATGTTTAAAAAGAAAGTATTAGCTACCCTAATTCCGCTTGTATTTATACAACCAGTATACGCGGACGAAACTAAAGAAGCGATTAAGTTAGATAAAGTGGAAGTGACTGGCATTTTGCCTGAAAAATTGGAGTCAGTGCCCGGTTCTTTCGATATTGTTACCGAAAAAGAGTTAGAAGCTAGCCGCCCTTTCTCAATTAAAGAAGCATTAGGTAATGTACCTGGTGTGAATGTAGTACAAAATGAAGACCCACTGGGTTTAGCACAAAACATCGGTATCCGTGGTATGGATCCTCGCCGTACGTCACGCACACTCTTACTTGAAGACGGAATGCCGTTATTCTTAGCCCCTTATGGTGACCCTTCTTCACATTATGTGCCTATGCTTGAACGTGTTGGTCGTATTGAAGTCGTTAAAGGCTCAGGCCAAGTGCTTTATGGCCCACAAACAGTAGGTGGCATGATTAACTTTGTTAGCAAACCAGTACCAAAAGATGGTTTTGCAGGTAGCGTATCTGCGGTTGGTGGTAATAACGACTTTTATGGCTTACATGCCAATGTTGGTTACGGTACTGACCTAGGTGGATTCATGGTCGACGCCATTAAAAAAGAAGGCGATGGCATTCGTGAGAATCACGAGTTTGATGTAGAAGAATACACGTTAAAGGGTCAATTAAACATCACAGACCGTCAAACACTGATTGCTAAAGTTGGTTACTACAAAGAAGACTCAAACGTATCTGAAACTGGCCTAGGTGAAGTAGACTACATCAACGATAAGTTTCAAGCACCATCTGGCAAGAATGACTTTTTTGAGCATGAACGTAAGTCTGCACAGTTACAGCATATTTTCCAAATTGATGACAAAATGAAGTTATCGACCCAAGCCTACTATGCTGATTCATATCGTACTTCGTTCCGTCAAACAGATGCACCTGGTGGCTACGATGAAGCAAACAATGCGACTGGTATTACTGTTTTAGAAAGATGTGACACACCTGGTGTGCCATTTACTGAAGCGCAGGCGAATGCATGTGGTGGCCGCCATCGCCCAAGAAGCTATAACTACTGGGGCATTGAGCCACGTTTAGACGTAAGCCATAATCTGTTTGGTGTAGACAGTGATGCAGTACTTGGCTTCCGCTACCATGAAGAGGATATCAGACGTGAACAATACCGTGGAGATACAGCAGACTTTCAAAGCCTCTCTTTTGCTAAAGCTAACTCATTATCCCGTGAAGATATTGGAATCAAGGTTGAAGCTAAATCTTATTATGCCCAAAACACGTTTCACGTAAACGACTGGGCTATCACACCTGGTGTGCGAGTTGAAGACATCCAAATTAAAACGGATATTCGTCGCGCAGGCAATGCTGTGCAAAATAATCCTGAATCAAACTCAACCAATAACCAAACAGAAGTATTGCCTGGATTTGGTGTCGCTTGGAATGGCATTGCCAACACCACACTCTTTGGTGGCGTGCATAAAGGCTTTGCACCACCTCGTCCAGACAGAGATTTACGTGTAGCTGGTGCAAATACTGCCGTAGTAGATAAAACTAAGCCTGAAACCAGCACTAATTGGGAAATCGGCGTGCGTTCTAACTATTTCAAAGGTGTAAACTTTTCATCGACACTATTTCATACTAAGTTTGATGATATCGTCGTCAATAATGGTGCTGGCAACTTTGTGAATGGTGGCGAATCAGCCATGTCTGGTTTGGAATTAGGCGGCCGTATTGATTTTGGTACGATTTATAACACCTCGCATAACATCTATTTGTTGGGTTCATATACCAATACGTTCACAGCGGAATTTAAGAAAGATGGTCAGGTGGCAAGTAGCGGTATTCAAAGTGGTTCACGTTTACCCTATGCACCTCGTCATTTAGCTTCTGTGAGTTTAGGCTACCAACATTCTGTTGGTCTTGACGCTCGTGTTGGTGTGACATATACCAGTCAACAAGAAGTTGATGCTTTTGCTAGAGCACTTGGTCCAGTGGATGCAGCGCTCTCTGGTCTTGCTGGCAACATTCCTGCATACACACTTCTTAACGCATCTGTGAATTTTAAACCAGTAGGTTCTAAAGTGACGTATTTCGCAAGTGGTCATAACTTGGCAGACCGTGAATATTTGGCAAGCCGTGTTGATGGTATGTCTGTAGGACGTGGGCGTCAGGTGTTTGGTGGTATTCGCTACGATTTCTAAGTTTAAAAATTCGGCCACTTAATACAATTAACAGCCGATCTTTCAATGGGCGTCTAAACCCTTTAAAAGTTTAGACGCTCAACATTCACAACTATGGTGCATTAAAACGCTAGACATTCAAATAATATTGTAATAACAGCTAAAAATCATCACTACTTTTACACTATCGTCCGAGCAACTTTTCACCACAGCAAACTATCGCTTTATAAAACTTGGGATGTAGGTAGATAAGATCAATATTATTGCGAGTAATAAATATATCCAACGCACTGAATAAGCCGTCACAAAACTAGCAGCAGGTTTTTGCTCCTGCACGTACTCATAAAACTGTGGCGTATTGCTACCTTCTATATAACTGGCTTTAATTTCCGCTGCTAACTCTTTAAGGTGCTCATCCTCAAGCTTCGATAAGTAACGATCATATTCTGCGGAAGCAACTTGAGGGTCAGGCTCATCCTGACTAGTATCTGTGTAGTTCACACCACCACCTGTACTATTATTCTCCCCTGATGGCCAAAACCCCACCCATTTATTTAAGGAATTATAGCGTGGCACAGCGACATGTTCTTTGCCCCCAACACCAACGAACAGAACGTGTTTACCTATTTGTACGCCATCTAGGTTCTGCCTAATGGTTACATTAAGCTTTGGCGCTTCGTCACCATCAGTAAAGAAAAGTAGCTTTGCTGGTGTGTTTAAAGAGTCGAATAAAGTTGCAGCGGCGCGCACACCAATCGTTAGTCGACTATCACCTTTCCACGCCATACGCCATTCAATATGGTCGATGGTGTCATTAAGCACATCATAGTTTTCACACACCTCTAAAGGGTTTATCAACAAAGCAACATTGTCTGATGCAAAAACTCCGACACTGATATGTGTACCACATGGTGATGATTCTACAGTTTTAGTCATTAAGTGCTTTGTATATGCCATACGGCTGACATTTTGGTTGTTGAGTTTCACATCCTCAGCATTCATACTTTGTGAAACATCTGCCAATAACAGGTAATTATGCACTTCCTGCTTTAATTGAATTTCAGGCTTAATTAAAGCAAGCAATAATAGTGCTGATGCCGCTATGTAGAGAGCCGTTTCGTAGTTAGTTTTAAACCAAGTGAATAGCTTATTCATGGCAATCCAATCGGTAGGTTGCTAAGTTCCATTGCAGACTGTTCCTTAAGCGCTATTTTTGTATTTTGGGCTAAAGTGGATTGCAACAAACTAAGGTTAAACCTTGCTGAGCCCAAGGTTGGATCTAAACGTAACGATTGCTCGTAGGCCATTTTGGCTTGCGTATAAGCATACCTTGCATCATCTTGCAGCGAACCATCCTCATTCACTCGGCGAATAAGACCTAATATAAATAAATTGTTCGCGATGTTAAATTGTATTTTGGCCTGCTCAGTCATAGAGGGGTTTGTTTCCAACAGTTGCCCATAAGTCTGAACTGCATGCTTATAATCTTGCTTGCTCCCCTGACCATAAGCTGCTGCAAACTTTTGTTGATATGGGAAGGCATTGTCATTAATTTGTTGATTAGTCGCAATTGCTTGATTGACCAATAAAATTTTTCTATATTGGTAAGCTTCATATATGGTCCCAATCAGACCTGCAACAAGAAGCAGCCCAAATATAACGTTGCTGTGTTTTATGTATTTTGCCATGAATGTACCCTTAAATTTTTAATGATTAATATAATTAAGGCAAGTACCAATGCCATGATAATTAAGTTTTTTGAGTAATCATGCCCCGGGACAGTCACTGTATATTGGATGACATTTTTCTCTTTTGAATCGATATACTGCAAAGCAGTTTGTAGTGTCGTTGGGTTATCTGCCTCAAATGCCTTGTACTTAATTTTAAGGCTACTAAAGTATTTATGTAGCTCAAGGCTTGTGACCTCGCCCTCTCTAAATTTTTGCTTGGTGAAAATACTGACTTGGTCTGGCTCATGCAACACTATCCAATACAAATTTATTTTTTTATCCGTCAGTTGCTCTGCAATTTTTTGCTTAACACGAGGGCTAATTTTCCCTGCACCATCCGACAACAAAATCACTGCACGAGAGCCTGAGCTTTGAATCTTATCGAACATAGCAATACCCTCCGTTACTCCAGAGCCGATATTAGTTTGATTCAATGCCGAACTAGTAGCCGCTTTGATAGCGGAGTGAATTGCCTCTCGATTATTTGTGATTTTCACGTTATACAAAGCTGAGTTTGTAAAACTCACTACCCCCATCATATCGTCTGGGCGTTCATTAATAAACTTGGTGATAAGGCGCCTAGCAGCAGCCGACTTAATTTCAGTCGCCACACCGCTAGTAGGGTCCCCAGCAAATGGTTTGTCCATACTTACGCTGCGATCAATCACTAATACAGTCTGTGCACCTTTACCAATTTTTTGTATTTTTCTTTCAGCACCTTGAGGTGACGCAAGTGCAAAAATAATAGTCAATATGAGTAAGGCAATCATTGCTTTAAGCATATAGTTGGCAATTTCAGAAAATTTATCTTCTGGTGCTAAGGCTAGCCAAGAGTACATCTGACCTTGATGGCTCTTAAGCCAAAATGGCACAAATGCGAGTGGAAGTAGCAGAAGAAACCATGGATTAAGTAATGTCATCAAACGCCCCGTTCACAATCACGTAAGCGACGACTTAATACCATTAAGTCAGCCATCAGCTGGTCACTACTTTGAGTTTTCTGTGCAAATAGCGCTTGATTAGACTGCTCAAAGAACGCTTCAATTTCTTTTGTGAGCTTCACAAATGCTGGATGTTTAGTCAAAAATATATTCAATTCATTTGCAAAGAGATTGCTACCATGCAGTTGATTAAATGCTTGGTGCATATCACTTAGTGCCTGCTTCTCACCCTCGGCATTTTTAGGTAGTTTCTTCAGTTTTCGATGTGCTTTAGCAAAAGCGCCATTCATAAACGGCAACCAGCGCTTATCTGCGTTGATGTAAACCAAGCCTAGTAAACCAACTATTAGGATTCCAGTAAAAACAATCAGCTTATTTTTATGTTGCTGCAAATCAATTTGGGTAGGTTTAAACTGCATATGCATGTTTTCTCTTGCTTTAGTCATCCCTTTCGGGGCTAAAGGAGAAAACCAGAATTTCCAAGCAGGAAGATTAACCGACAATGCCTGCGGACCCCCAGTAAGTGCAAATCTTTCTGCTGGTAATTGCAGCACACTGGGCACAAATACTGCACTAAACACCTGGTACCGCAAATCAATGTTGTACTGTACTCCCTCTTTAGAGGCTGACTGAGTAATGCTGATCTGGCTTAACTCAACGTCGTCATGTCTTACTCCCTTCATTGGCAATGTTTGTAGTGATAACTGATAAGGTGCCTTAACGTCTAATATAATTTTTCTAGACAATACATCACCGACTTGAATATTGTGGCTCTGCAATGGATTAATAACACTAATGATTTTAGCTTCAGATATTTTCGATTCCTGCGCGATAGCACCGTTAAAAATCGCAAACATCCCTAATAAAACATAACACTTGGTTTTAAAATTTTTCATAGATTCTTAATATCTTTTTTAAGGTGTGTGCAAAAGCCTTACTTAGCCCATAAATTGTTCGAAATACTCAGACATCAATTCAGCATTAAAGGACTCTTTCATGTAAATTGGCTGGTAATCAAAACTTGCGAAGATGTTTTCCAACTGTTCTTTACGTTTCATAAAAACTGCTTCAAATTGCTTTCTCACTGAATCTCTAAAGAAAATGCTGCGACTCATTCCTGTTTCGGGGTCTAGCATGTTGCCAAACCCAAACTTAGGCAGCTTTTTATACTCCTGATCATCCCAAAGCACTACCGGAACAATTTGATGCACAGACATCGCGTTGAGTGCCTGCTCAAGCAGTTCTAATGGCATGTGAAAATCAGAAATCCAAAATACCAAACCTCGATGCTGACTAAGATATTGCGGCACTTCTAGAATGCCATCAGCATCAATATGCATCTGTTTATAATTTTTTAACTGATCAATCAATTCAAAAGATTGATAGACGTGATGACTTAAAGGCAAAGTAAAATCTTCAAGTACTTCATGGTTGTAGCCTATCAAGCTAAACACATCCCCAGCATTAAAAGCTGAATAAGCGACAGATGCAGCGACTTCCATAGCCAAATCAAGCTTACGCACATATCCCTTATACTGCATTGAGCTGGAGCAGTCGCATACGGCAAAAATAGGCGTCGTATTATCCTGATTGAACAACTTAACTTGTATCTGCTCATAAGGGTCTCGCAAGGTCTGACGTAAATCCATGCGCCTAGCATCTGGATGATCAATCAGCGAAACGTTACCCCTGTATTCAAACCCTAATCCGCGCTGGGAGCCTCGGTGGTCACCAGCATGAATGCTGCTGGACTTCCAGGGGATTTGATATGAGAATGATTTGGCGTATGCTGGAATCATGCTGCTTTAGCCTGTGCTGGTACAGCAACAGTGTTTAATATCTGTGTTGTAAACTCACGCGCCAACTGAGTTCTGCGATTCTCATACATAGAGTTAAATACTAGTCTATGTGCAATTAACTCATGAAACACGGCATGAATATCTTCAGGATACAAACTATCTCGATTCATCAACCATGCATTGACACGAGCCGCCTTAAGCAGCATACCCATGCCACGAGGACTAGCACCCGTATGGACTAAACGATTCACATCAACGCTGTCCATTTTTATGCCAAATTTGGCTGGCGACTGAGTGGATTCCCATAAGTCGATTGCGTAATCTTCCAGCGTTGGGCTTGATTTGATGTGGCTTTGTAGCGTATCTGAAAATTGATTGAGTTGATCAAACTGCAGTACATTAGACTCTACTTGCTTGGTCAGATTTTCAGCATGTTGGAACTTCACATTGAACATGAGTGATTTTCTTAATTCGCGATCCTCTGGAATCTCAATCGGTATTTCCATCATAAATCTGTCACGTGCTGCTGATGGGATTTCAAAGGTTTCATTTTTTTCAACCTGATTTCTATCTGCAAACACCACCATATGTGGCAGCCGGTATTCTTTTTTGAAGGCACTAATATGTCGCTCTGCCATCACGCGCAACATTAGGGCATGTACTTGCGGTCTGGCCCGATTGATTTCATTAAAAAAGAAAACAGATAAATTTTCACCTGCGCGTAATAAAGGACCTTCATCAATTTTCGGCCTACCATCTTCACCTAAATATGTGTGATAAATTAAATCGTTCGGCATTAAGTCTACCGTACCTTCAATTCGCTCGTAAGCACCGCCAATACATCGTGCAATAGACTGTAACAATGTGGTTTTGCCCACACCTACGCCACCTTCCAGCAATACATGGCCACGCGCAAAAATGGCAATATTCATTAACCTAATGGCTTTATCTTGGCCTACGATAACTTTTTTAACTTCATTTTCTAACTTTAAAGCATGATTACGCCAGTCTGTTAATTGATGATCTAGTGGTGGTGACATGAGTATTCCTTTACTAACCATTGTTGTTAAAAGGTTCAATGAGTGGAACCAAGTTAAGCGTTACAAAACTTTCAATTTCGTTGTAACAAGTAGTGAATGCAATGTAACAGAATGTAAAAACCAAAGAACCATCCAGTTTAAATAAGCTAACTGGTCCAGCAGAATTTAGAGTTACAATATGGTTTACATCAGCCAGTTTTATGTAAATTTCGGTTGATTACAGCCGTTTTTTGTTTTTCTAATGCGTTTTATCAGCTAAATAATGTTGTAAAGGATAAGAAATGCTTCGCTCATGGAGTCTCAACTTAACGATTACGCACACTTCTGGATTAGCTGTGTATTTGCAAATTGCACAACAAATCATTGATGAAATTCAAAGAGGTCGGCTTGCACCGTCAACTGCAATGCCGGGCACAAGGGATTTATCTGAAAAACTCAAGGTAAATAGAAAAACCGTTGTACTGGCATATGATGAACTGATTGCTCAAGGCTGGCTTACCACACAAAGCAGAAGAGGTACTTTTGTTTCTGCTGACTTACCTAACTTCACTGCCTTGGAAAGTGCCAGCCAAGTAAACGACAAGCTAGCTTCTAGCTCAGAAGATACAACAGGTGCGCAAACTTTATATCAAACATCTTCTGCTAGTACGATTGATTTCAACGACGGGATTCCAGATACACGTTTGATTCCTTGCGATACACTTTCGCGTGCATTTAGGCATATATTACTCGGCCCAAAAAAAGCCAATAAGCTTGGGTATGGTGACCCAAGAGGCTCCATAGCTTTACGTCAAGCCATTGCGACCATGCTCAATATGGAAAGAGGTCTTAATGTTGATGAAAATAAAGTTTGTACTACACGCGGTAGCCAAATGGGGATTTTTTTGGCTGCTCGCGTTTTAACCAAGCATGATGATTATGTCGTTGTGGAAGATTTAAGTTACCCACCTGCAAGGGAAGCATTCCAGTCATGTGGTGCAAAAATCCTGACCGTAGGTCAGGATAAATATGGCATAGATGTGGTCGCACTTGAAAAACTGTGCAGAAAATACCCCATTAAAGCCATTTACGTCACACCTCACCATCAGTTTCCTACCACCGTCATTATGACTGCAGAACGTAGACTAAAACTACTCATGCTTGCCAAGAAATATGATTTCACCATTGTAGAAGATGACTACGACCACGAGTTTCACTTTTCGCATCGCCCAGTATTTCCACTGGCAAGCACCAATCATGGTGATAGAGTTGTCTATGTAGGATCACTATCCAAGGTTCTCGCACCTGGGCTGCGCGTTGGTTATCTCGTTGCATCAAAAGCATTTATTGATCAGTGTGCGCATGAGGTGATGTTAATTGATAGACAAGGTAACTCAATCACTGAGTTAGCGGTTGCAGAGTTGATGATCTCTGGCGAGATTAAACGGCATATTCGCAGAACATTTAAAATTTATAATGAACGTCGGAATGTCTTAATGAATCTAGTGAATAGCCAGTTAAGTGATTTTGTAAATTTTGATGAGCCTAGCGGAGGGCTTGCATTCTGGTTACGCCTTAATCACGGAATAAATATAAATGAGATAGAGAAAAATGCGCTAAATAAGAACGTACGCATTCTACCAGGTACGCTTTTCTCAGCCTCATCTCAAGAAGTCCATGCAATTAGACTTGGTTTTGGTAGTCTAGATGTTAAGGAGCTAACGCTAGGTATTAGAAAATTACGTGATGCCTTTTGTGAGAAAGGCTAATCTGATAGCCCTAAGATATTAGAGGCTATCAGCTCAGATGCACTAGCTAAAATTTCAGCTAATGTTAAGGAAAGATTAAATGCAGGCATCAAATTGGTAATGCGCATTTCACTCACTCATGTTACATATTGTTGTTAAACAACTTTAACTAAATAAGCGCTTAAATTTCCCCCACCAAGAATCCTGCCCTTTTGTTGATTCTTTAGGGGGTTTCACTTTTTTGGCACAGGCTTTTCTAAACCAAGTAAAGCTGCTTTCACGTAAGCGTTGACGGCATTTAATGCAGATTCATCATCCAGACCTTTTGGGGGTTCGTTCGTTGTGTCAGCACGATAATAACGTGCCACCCACACTACTTTAGAACTGGTGCCATCCGCAGTGACTTTAAGTCGACCTGTCAATGAACTAACAGGTAGTGCTTTAATATCAATATCTCCTAGGCGATATGAAATACTCATTTCGCTAGGTAATATCTCATCAATTTCCTCGTTAATTTTGCTACCATTTTTTAGTACTAATGTACGCTTAAGTGGAGTTATTGACTCACATCCAACGACATCAGGATGCCAATCTTTAATCGCACATGGTTCACTTAGTAGTTTCCAAACCGCATCAGGTGCTGCGCCAATCAGCACAGACTGATCAGTTTTTTGTGGAGTTGGTCCGTGTGCAATCGCTGGTGCTGCAACGGCCATCAATATCAGTGCGTATATTTTCTTCATTTTCTCTTTCTCTTAATCACACGTTGAAATAACTGGTTTAAAAAGGTAGCTGGTATAAAAAATAAAATAATCAGGCACATCGCTGGTATAGCAAACCATGGACTTAAATCAGTATCAGCCATGCGCCATACCGATGTTTTTCTGCTAGAAAATGCATCGTTAAGTTGATTAACCTCTTGGAGATTTAGGTAGTTAAGCCTTGTTTCGTTTGCCAATTTTTTTAAACTAGCCTGATCTTGTCCCGAAAGATTGGCATGATTCACTTCTGTCGGGGCACTACCATGAGGTGCATTTCTTCCATGCATTCCATCTGCTTGCTGTTGTTCCATTTCCAATGCTGATTGCACTCTTGCCATGCCAAAAGTTGCATATCGTTGCACGTCATCTAACTCCCAATAGCCAGTAATATTATCTTTGTCATCTAACTTAGGAATTAAACTTGGCTTTAATCCACCAACCCCTACGATTAAACCTTTTACCTGCCCGGCTTTACCTTCAAACTTAGGCATATAGTCAGGGTTTCCTGGTGGAGCCTGATGGCCGTCAGTGATGAATGCAATATTCATTTGGTCATCAATTTTTGCAGTTTTTGCAATTCCATCAAATAGGCCATGGCTAATAAAAGAGTCTGCAGCCCAAGCCATACGCCAATCTACACGTGAGACAGTTTCATCTATTGCACTAAAGTGTGTACAGACTTCTAATGGATGTGTAATGGTGGTTGTGTTTCGCTCTGTAAATAAGCCTAACGCGACCCGCGAGCCACATGGTAATGCCCGCAATGACTCACGAATACTTGCTTTAGAAAACGCTAGGCGGCTTATCGAGCGATCATTTATGCTCATGTCACGCACATTCATGCTTTGTGTAATATCAATGACAATCAACCAGTCATAGACGCGTTTAGGTAACTTCATATGTGGCTGAAATAAGCAAATCATCAACAAAATGATTGCCAGTAATAATGCTTTACCACGTGTATCTAGCTTACGCCACCAACTTATCATGGCATACCACGTGGGAACCCAGGAATTGATGGCCAACCATCGGGAGGAACGCCCATGTCTTTCTCTTCCTCATCTTCTTTAGATGCTTTTCCACCCTGACTCTCTATGATGGGAGATAGCCTGAGAGCTAGTTCATAGTTGTACTTAGCATCCATCCAGTCTGGTTTAAGGCGTAATGCGTCGCGGTAACTTTCTTTAGCCAACGATAATAGTGGCATGGCTTTATCCCATGCTTCTAGCCCATGCTCATCGAGTAGACTAAGGGCTTGTTTTAAATAAATATTAGCGCTGTTGTAATGTGCTGATTGTGCAATGCTCGCATCTTTTGAGTTTGTAATACTGGCATATAAAGCTAATGACTTTTGGTCGTTCACTTTTTGTTTCCAAAGGTAAGCATCTGCAAAAACAGCCTCATGTAGCGTGCTGTTATGTAGTCGATTGCTATTGAGGTTGTCGTTATAGCGATTGGCTAAATAAAGACCTCTAGCACTCATCACGAGTGTTATCACAGATGCTATCAATACAACCATCATCAATGGCATAATATTTAGGCGGCGCGCCATTGCTTAACCTCCGTTAAATGTAATGCAAACAAACCACAGCCACACAACAGTGCTAGTAGATAAAACACACTAGATAAATTGTGCCTAGGGGCCGTCTCAAAATAGCGTACAGGTTGGTTTTTTAAACGCGCAATATCTGCGATGGCAGTCTCAACAGCGCTAGGGCTTTCAGCCTCATAAGCTTTGTATGGCACCCCTAATGTGCTAAAAAATTGATGTAAGTGATACTCTGGATAGGCGTCCTCACGCCCCTCTTCTGGTGGCGCAGATATGCTGGCACCATTGGCTGACCGCATAAAAATCCAATAAAGTGAGGCGTGTTGCCTAATAAACATCGCTCGTAGCATATCTTGCGTTTTGCTATCTAAATGTGCACCGCCATCAGAGACTAATAAAACAACGCGTGAACCTGTCATAGGTTTTCCTTCAAAATAATCCAGCGCTAATCCCAACCCTCGCGCAATCGCAGTAAACCCCATCCCACCAGCGTCAGTTGCCTTTAAGGCAGACTTCACAGCCTCTCTGTCCCCACCTAACGGTGCGACTAAAATGGGTGATGTGCTGAATGTCACCATGCCGATTAAATCTTCATGGCCTTTATCTACAAATGTTTGTAATACACGTCGCGCCGCAGCCATTTTAGAGGCACTACCTTCTGCTGGTTTATCTGCAAAGTCATCATTCATACTCGCGCTTCTATCAAGCACCATCATGATGTGAGCACCACGACCGACCCTTTCAACCACTGGTTCGCCCCAGTAAATACCAGCAAGAGCAAGTACAATAAACATGATGAGTAGCGAGCCGAGCAAACGCCATACGCGCTCTACCCAAATTGAAAGCGTATCTTTAGGTAGGCTCATCATAGATGGATGTGGGAATGACTCATGTCCGCTTGCAAACCAAGGGAATAATCCCAAAAAAAGCAGCATCAGCAGCCAAGGACACTCAATACCTGAATGATGAAAAAAATCGCTCATTTAAACAATAATCATATATTTTAAGATTTAGATAGACTCTAAACGCATCAGTTGATGACTCAATTTTTTGAGTTGTATCAGACTTAACTTTGGCTGTTCTCCTGCAAAGAATGCAAGCTCAGAAACCAAATAAAAACGCTCAATGTCCTGCTGCTTAGGTAGTAACCATGCGCAATGTTGATAGAGTAGTGACAAACGCTCTATCGTGAGTGTGAATTCTGCACTGTCATCAAAAGCGCTACGCAAAATCCCCATTGCTTTAAAGGTATTTGCAATCTCTGCACTGTTGGCTTTGCTCAATCTTTTAATATCACGGTAAGCTCGTCTAAATGGCTGAGCCTTACGCACTCGCAAATGAAACCAATCAAAGTGCCAAATAAAATAGACGAGTGTCAATAAAAACGTAAATGAGGATAGCCAGAGCATTGCTACATAGATTGATATATTGCGTAGTTTAGGTTTAATATCCGCACGCAGCGTCATCGTTTCTTTATTCATCTGCGAAGGTAATACAGATGAAACCAACACTTGCGCTGGTTGAATATCAATCGCTATAGCTCGTTTCTTTTGTTTGAACTGTAAATGCAATGGTCTTAAAGCGTAGTATCTTGCCTCCTGCATCACTCTAAATACCTGCCATTCCAAAGTAACGAAGTGACGAGTCTTGTTACTAAAATCGGTTTGTTTCCAATCTGCATGCCGTAACTCTATATTGGCAGCCCCCTTACCTATGGCTGGTATTGAGGTTTCATCTAAGCGATACCCTTTCGGTGTAATCACTTCAACGGTCTGATGCGCAATATCACCAACACGGTAGCCAAGCTCTTCAACGTTGGACTTCACTAAAACTGCACGATCTTGAAGCGCTACATTGATGACTTTATTTTGCGCATCTGAGGCATAAGCGAATGAAGTGATTAAAATAAAAAGTGAGCCATATAAAGGCATACAAGCGTTCGACATTGTTAACTAGCCTCCAACATATGACGTGTCAAAGCTTCTACATCAAAGTGATCTTCAATAAAAAATGGCATGCGTGTCCCAGCCAATAAACAGCTAGAAATAATCTCTGCACGTCGGCTTGCATAAGATTCCTTAATGCGCTTCACCAAGCTTGGCCTAAGGAATAAAGACTGATAATCACCTGTCTCTAAGTCACGCACGCGTGCCCACCCCCAGTTAGGAATATCACGATACTCTGCGCTATCCCATAGCACGATTGGCACAACATCATGTGGTGATAGTGAGGCTAATGTCTCTTTTAGTAAGCGCTCATCTAAATGAAAGTCTGAAATTAAAAAGACTAAAGACCGTTTTTTCCTAAGTTGTTTCACTGCGCGAGGCAGAGCACTGGCGCCCACTTGGGCTAAACTACTGATGTTGATTAGTTTTTCATACACCTCGTCTGCAATGCCTCGTCGATACGAAGGCGCTTCAAACAAATCACTTCTCATCTCATCATCACAAGCAACCATGCCAAAGCCATCTCCATTGCGCTGTGCAGACCAAGCAATAGATGCTGTGATATCAGCCATCAACTGAGTTTTATTGGATTTGCCTGAAAACCGCATGGATGCAGACAAATCAAGTATGGCATACACCGCAATCGCACCACGCTCATAGTAAGCACGCACCATCAGTTGCTGAGGAAATGTGCGTAAACTTGCACGTAAATCAATGCGCCTTGGATTAGTATTTTCTAAAAATGGTACATACCCACGAAAATCAGCACTTCCACCAGACGTGCGTGTAGCATGGCTACCTGGCTGTACGCTTCTAGAGCGCCACCCTAGCCGATAGTAAAATTCACTGGATAAAAAACGACTCAATTGAATGATGAAACCGATTGATGAATAAAAAATACTTAAGGGGCAGATACTTGATCTAACACGCAATTAAGTAAACGTGGCGCAATACTTTCACGGCGTAACTCATAAGCTGGCGTGAAAAATATGCGATGCGCTACCGTTTCATAAAACACCGCTCTAATATCATCAGGTGTTAGATAGTCTCTCCCCTCTAGCCATGCTCTGCTCCTCGCAGCACGCATCAGCATCGCCATTCCTCTGGGGCTTGCACCTCCAGCCACTAATCTAGAGACATCAACATCTTCTAGCACGACACCGAACTCACTTGGCGCGCGTAATGCACGCCACAAGTTAACGGCATAATCCTGCAAAGCTAACTCCGCACGAACGCTAGACTGAATTGCATCAGACACCTCATTAAGTGCAGCATATGGCACTAACCCAGCAGGTAAGCTATCAATCAAAACATCTACATTGTGAAAACGTGCGTTAAACATCAACTCACGCTGTAAGTCTCTATCATTCGGCGCTTCAACTGAGATTTCCATAAAGAAGCGATCTCTTGCAGCGGCAGGCAGCTCAAATGTTTCTTCTCGCTCTAAGCGATTTCTATCGGCAAATACAGTGAGATGAGGAAATGAGTATTCACGATTAAATGCCTGCGTGCTACGCTCAGCCATTAAGCGCAATAACAAGCTATGCGCTTGTGGCCTAGCGCGGTTAATTTCGTTAAAGAAAAATACAGCTAAATTCTCTTCATGCTGTAATAAAGGGCCTGGCGAAACTGCTGGCTGCCCTTTTTCATCAAGATACGCATGATATAAAAAGTCACTAGGCATTAAATCAATAGCGCCTTCAATACGCTGATATTCGCCACCAAGCAAATGCGCCGCCGCGCGTAATAAAGTTGTTTTACCTACCCCTACATCGCCTTCTAACAGGACATGTCCACGAGAAAAAATACTAATTGTCAACGCACGGACTTGATGATCTAACCCAAGCACAACACTATTAAGTGACTGTTCAAATTGAATCGCACGTTCACGCCACTCTGGTAAATTAATATGATTGTTAAGCATCATGTTGATTGAATATCGCTCTAAAGTTAAATAATGCTATGAATAAATGCAAAGGTGATTTCGGTAGCTTCTATCATTGTTATGTTTGCTCAGGCTCTACTGAAATAACCCTCAAAAAAGCCGATGCCATAAGACATCGGCCCGCAATCAATATTGATTAATCTACATCGTAATCAAATTTACCAGTGGCTTTTGCATTAGCAATCCGTTTGGCATTGCGTGCATCCATTGCCTGAATAGATGCTTGTTGTTTACCTACTTCTTTAGGGTCATGTTTTGGGTCGTATTTAGAACCAGCGATTTTTTCAGGGTAGCCAGGCTTAGCTTCCCAGCAATTGCCTGGTTCTTTACAGTTATGGCCGTCATATGCAAAAGCTGCGCCTGATGCAACCATTGCACTTGCGATTGCTACTAAAGTCAAAATTCGTTTCATTCAAATCTCCTTGTCATATGGTCGCTGGTGAAATTGCACTATTAACAAAACGCCACCAGTGAGCGTCTTGCTATGTTCATTTAATCTAACTATCAACATTAGCTTCTTGTGCTAAATTACTTTTACACTTTAATTTTTCCATCTAAATTATTTTTTCCACTTGGCTTTCTTTGGGTCACCCACATACACACTACGAATCCAACTCATGATTTGAAGAATCTCATCTTGTGAAATCAATCCTTTTTGTGGGCCCATCATGCCTTGCCCGCCGCCATAAATCGTCTCAAAAAAACCTTTGTCATAAGCATTGCCTGGGTATGTCCAGTAATCGTCGGCAAGTGCAGGTCCAAGCTTTCCTTCAGCCAAATGTCCATGACACCCTGAACATGCTGTTGAAAACAATGTGTAACCATTTTTAATCACGTCTTCATTCAGGTTATATGGGTTTTTTCCAGTTCTTTTAAACTCCTGAACGGCTGGAGAGTCAGTGCCCTTTCCATCATTAAAGTCTAGTGGTTCACCAGAAATAGTCCCTCTAAAGTCTAAAACAGGACCTAAAGACTCTGGATTTGGGTGAACTAGTGCTTCTTTTGCCACAGCAGTCTTCTGCTCACCTGACGCAGCAGATTGTGGAGAGGCATGACATGCTGATAAGAAACTTGCCATCACTGCGGCTGTACAGAATGCTGAAATTTGGCTACGTTTAAAAGATAAAACTAACATCTTGACCTCTACATATTTTCTAAATGGTATTAATTAACTGCGAAACTTTGTTAAATAGGCAACAGCGGGATGCCTTCTCGCTTAAGTACTGACTCAATCTCACTGCGTTTTTCATCTATGGCTTTATTAAGTGCCTGTTGTAATTGCACATCATCCTTACGCACCCCCATCACAATCTCATAGTGCATTTGTACAGATTCACCATTAGATTTTTTTGCATCATCTTTCACCAACTGTACTTTCAATGGTTCTTTTGATTGCTTCACATAGCGTGCCGCCTCTGGCGCCCACAGCATGGCTGCATGGATATATTTATTAGACACATCGTTCACAACCTCTTGTGGGTCAACCCTCACATATTTATTACGTGTAGACTGGTACTTTTGCTTCTCTGCAAAATAATCAAACATGTCATCAAATCGATTAATTTGTAGTAACATCACCTTGCCTGGACTATCTGGCATGACACCAATGCGGAAATTTCTCTCTTTCAATAAATCATCATTCCACGAAGAAATATCAATTTCACGATCTTCTCTAGTAATAAACACGTAACCAGTTTTGTAATAAGGTTTAGTCTTAAGCACGCGTGGATCTGTACTATCTACGCCAAGTACCATATCGCATTTCTTCTTATCTAAGAAAAAACCAACGGCATAGCGCGGATCATCCCAGTACACATAATTCAATTTTTTATTCAATGACTTCGCGATTATTTCTGCAATATCATTCTCAAAACCCTCTTTCTTATCATTAGAAAAAGGCATTTCATTTTTTCCAGCACATACGTTCAAATCATCGGCATACACCTGCACTGCCCACAAACTTAAAACACCAAGTACTAAAGACTTAAAACCAGAACGCAAAAACTTTTTATTTTTCATGCTAAAAAATACTCCTCATGCTAAAAAATTCAGGACACATCCAAATAAACATCATGAAACATAAACTGATAGGTGATACATGAAACTCATTTGGATAAGCCTTGGGTGAATGCAGGATAGGTATCAACCACCCATCCTGCACTACCTTACTGATTCAGCTAATGACTAATTCAACTAGCGTTTTGGTTTAAAGACTAAACACCATCAAACCGCCACCCATGTTGGTGTGATTTTGTAGCTCTTTGAAAGCACCTACAGCACCAAGGCCAGCACTTGGGTCAGTCAAGTCAAACACTAGACCAACACCAGGCCAACCACCTACGCCATACATACTTGCAACGTATTGCTTGCCTTTAAATGCATAAGTCATAGGAGATCCGATACCACCTGAAGGCATTTTGAATTTCCACAACTCTTTACCGTTGTTTTTATCCAATGCTTTGATATGGCCGTCTAAAGTGTTGTACCAAACTAAGCCACCTTTGGTGTACAAAGTACCACCCCAAGCCGCGAATTTTTCCCACTTAGACCATTTCACTTTACCTGTCACAGTGTCAAAGGCACGTACAGTACCCATCTCTGTTTTAGTCGGTCCACTAGGTCCAGGATACATTGCTAGCGTTGCACCAACAAAGAACTGGCCTGCACGGTATGGCAGCATGAACGGCTCCCAATCCATACAAATATGATTCAAACCAGCATACAAAGTACGTGATTCTGGGTCATATGAATCGACACCTTGGTTGTGGAAACCCATCGCTGATGGACAGATATTAGTGCCTTTATGATCCATACGTGTTGAAAACTCTGGGTCACGCACTGGCAAACCTGTTTTCAAATCAACTTTCTTAAACACGTTAACCGCCGGATCAACTTTGTCAGCTAAAATTAATTTACCTGTATCACGATTGAGTGTGTACATAATGCCGTTACGGTCAATATGCGTAAGAAGCGGCGTCATTTTTCCTTGAACAGGTTGATCAGTCAGCACCATTTGATTTACACCTGCAAAGTCCCACTCATCATGAGGTGTTTTTTGGTAGCCCCATTTTGCTTCGCCTGTATCTACATCACGCGCCCAAATTGTCATCGTCCACTTATTATCACCAGGGCGCATGGTTTCATTCCAAGGTGCAGGGTTACCTGATCCGTAGTAGAACAAATTCAATTTAGGGTCATATGCATACCAACCCCAGTTAGTACCGCCACCAATTTTCCAAGCATCGCCTTCCCATGTTTTGGTACCTAAACCAAATTGACCATAGTGAGGGTTATGTTCATTGAAGTTTTTTGCTAAGCGAATTTCACTATCAGGGCCTGTAGCAAATGCACGCCACTTCAATGCACCAGTTTTCAAATCAACAGCATTCACCGCACCACGAACCCCTAATTCAGCACCTGAACAACCAATCAATACCGTATCTTTAACGACATAAGGTGCTTGCGTAAATGTCATACCAACTTTAGGATCGCAAAGTTCAACTTTCCAGTTCACCTTACCAGTTTTAGCGTCTAAAGCTAACAAGTGACCATCTGCTTGTTTTTTAACGATTTGACCAGCACCATAAGCCACGCCGCGGTCAACAATATCGCAACACATCACGGCTTTAGTAGAGGCATCTTGTTTTGGCTTATGAGACCAAACAATTTTGCCCGGGTCATTTAAATTAACAGCGAACGTATTGTTTGGGAATGCAGAATGGATATACATCATGTCACCAATCACTAGCGGCGCACCTTCATGACCATGCAACACACCGGTTGAGAACGACCATGCAGCCTTTACATTCTTGACATTGTTTTTATTAATTTGATCTAGCGTACTATTATGCTGGCTGTTGTATCCACCAGTTTGCGTTGCCCATTGGTTTGGGTCATTCACACGTTTGGTTAAATCCTCATCTGCAAAAGCAGTTTGCACTGCTGCAAGAACAAGTAAACCGCCGATTGCTGCACTAACACTGACGTTAGCAACTTTGCGTTTCATATTGATCGTCTCCCTATAAATTGGTTAAACCGTATAAATCCGAAGCCATCATGATTATCAATTTGGCGAGGTGCATTATGTGCCCTCGCTATCTTCCAAATAAGATGAAACATTCCCGATGAAAAATGAAATTACTCATTACTGTTACATCTTGTAACTAGTCATTTACTCGATTTCATATCATCGGGAATTATTCCCCTATTCAAGATCCTGTATTTACAGAACAATCACTCACTTATGAAAATCAAAGAATTTTGGAATATACGTAAGCATTCTCAACGTGATGCAGCGGTGATAACCGTTGTGATTTCGCTGATATACATCTTCATATTGTGGATTGACTTGGCAGAAACCCTGACCAATTGGTTTGCACAATACGAAGAAGTACAGCTAGATGAAGTGCCATTTCTACTGTTGCTAATAGCGTTCGGAATGGCATGGTTCTCGAGAAGAAGAATGGTAGAACTCAATAACGAAATTCATTTACGTGTATCAGCAGAAGAAAAAATCATGCAATTACTAGTGCAAAACAAAGCACTCACTAGACATGTATTAAAAATACAAGAAGCCGAACGCCTACACCTTGCTAGAGATTTACATGATGATATTGGCCAATACTTATTAGCGATTCGATTAGACGCCTCTGCATTGAATTTAAGTAAAAAAGATCAAAATCTACATGCATCTACTACTCTTTATGCAAAAAGAATTTTAGCTAATGCTCAACATATACAAGAGATGACCAGAACACTGATGCGTCGTCTAAGACCAGCACCAACCAGTAGCCAAGACTGTACAGCAGCTATCAGCATATTGATTAAAGAATGGCACGAGCAACAACCTCATATTCAGTTAGATATCAACGTTGAAGCATGCTCATCCTTATTTACAGAACAAATTAACATCACCATTTATAGATTCATTCAAGAAGCACTCACCAATATCTCAAAACATGCTGACGCGCTAAATGTCAGCATTTCGCTCAAGTCAATCTCAAATGAACGTGGTCGGTTGCTATGTATAGAAATCATCGACGATGGCGTTGGATTTAAAGCTGAAGAAACTTCATATGGAATGGGAATCATCGGGATGCGCGAACGTATAGATGCAGTGAATGGTACCTTCATTGCAAAAAACAATACCAGCAAAGGTGTAACCATCAGCGCACAAATCCCTATCTAGACTTTTTTAAAATACATAAAGCGATTAAAAATCAATGTCACAGAAATTACTTGGGGTAAATGAATGAATAAAACAATTCTATTAGTGGATGACCATGCAGTAGTAAGACAAGGCTTAAAAAGTCTATTAGGTCAATGGGGATATCGTGTGGTGGCAGAAGCATCCAGCGGCGAGTCCGCAATATTGTTATGGCAAGAACATCAGCCCAGCTTAGTACTCATGGACCTAGACATGCCAGGACTAGGTGGCCTAGAGGCATTACAAAGAATTTTAGCGCGTAGCAAAGATGCAAAAGTGCTCATCTACAGTATGCATGATGACAACATCTATGCAATGCGTGCCATCCAAGCAGGTGCAAAAGGCTATGTGGTAAAGACAGATGACGTCAATATTTTATTAGAAGCGGTTGATAAAATCATGAAAGGTGGAAAATTTATAGAACAAAAACTAGCACAACATCTCGCCATCGATTTAATCAATGAAGCCAACAAACCTTTAGAAAAACTTTCCCCTAGAGAGTTTGAAGTATTTAGGCAACTAGCATCAGGTAACTCTCTTACTATCATTTCGGATAGTTTAAACATTAGCTATAAAACTGTTGCCAACATTCAAACCCAAATTAGACAAAAGCTTAACGTACATACAACCGCTAATCTTGTTCATCTCGCCATTCAGTTTGGCGTTACTCAGAGCAAAATCTAACTATCAACCATTCAAGGATCATCATTTTGAAAAATACAAAAACATTTTTAACACTGGCAATGACCAGTCTGATTATCGGTATTTTTATCAGCAACGTAAGCTTTGCAGAAAACACCAAACCAAATAACACTTACCAAGAAATGGAGTTTATTCAAACATTCAAAGGTAAAAATAAAGCGTTTGTACTGCAAACACTAGGCCAGCCAACTAAAAAAAGTAAACCTGTCAAACCATCTAATGCAGACAGCATCGTAGGCCAATCAAATGGTCCGGCTAATTTAAAGAAGGATGAAATTGAGATGTGGTACTACTTTAATCTAGTCAAATACAACTCAAAAAATACTTATAAACAAACTGAAATTACCTTCATCAATGATGCTGCAACCAATATGATGTTTCTCAACTAAACATTCATGCATCATAAAAACTAACCAATTAGGCAGACTATCAACATGGCAATTACTAATCTGACACAAGATAACTTCAAAACAGTGATTGAATCCAATCCTTTTGTCGTGATCGACTTCTGGGCACAATGGTGTGAACCATGTTTAATGTTCAGTAATACTTTTAAAAATGCAGCTTCTAAACATCCAGATGTCATGTTCTGTATGCTAGATACAGAAACCAATGCCGAGATTGCTGCTTACTTTAATATCGAGCAGATTCCATGCGTGCTAGCGATTAAAAACAAAATCGTGATTGATGGCATTGTCGGAGTCATGCCAAGTCAATCATTTGAAGAAAGCCTACAACAATGGAGAGATTTTGACACAACAGAAATTAATCGTCATTTCGCAGAACAAGATGCATGAAAATATTCGTCATGACCATACGCTGCTTAGCTGTAATCACCGCACTATGCCTGAATAATCAGGTATGCCTAGCTGGAGAACAAACAAAACAAGAAAACACCACTAAAAAAGCTAAAGTGCATCATTTATCGCCTATCGCACCAAAGGCTAGCGAAGCTTTCAAACGACAAAATGATGACCTCAGAAAATTGATGTTACAGCTATATCAATGCAATCAAAAAGACTTATTAAAAAGCACAAAAGTCAGTGCAGAAGAACTCGTACAATGGGTTTTTGAAGGCCCATTCGGTTGGAAGTTTGAAGCCATCAGACGAGTGCAATCTGTAGATGCTTTATCATTAAGCTTCAATGAACAATATCAAGGTGACCGTATCCTTCCCTTAATCACAGGCTTGCATACCATGCTTGTAAGCGCTTATGGGGGAGAGAACGACTTTAAATTCACAAAAACCATCTCACCAAAACATTTATATGATGCCGCTCACAATATTGAAATGACACGATTAAAACTCATCAACCCATCGAACGATGTTCATCACTTCAACGCCAATTGCTCAAGCGAGCAAATAAATGAAATTGAAACTACGTTTACAAACATCATTAAACGTACTAATCAATATGTGCAAAGTATAGATCATGCTGGCTCGATGAGAGAAAGCATAGTATCTGTAGATTATAGCTCAGCCGATTTTATAAAAATGGCTTACTAAAGGCACAACAAGAGAGTGCAATCTTAATTAAGCACAAGATACTTTAAATAGTTGGATATGACTTCACAAAATAAGAACATCCCTTATTTAAGGGCTTGGTAGCGTTAAATAAGGGTTATTTCTGGAGTAAACACAAATATAAATGTGGCGGAGTGGCTGCTGGCAAAGATACAGCTCTTTATATATTCAACCTTAGTAGCAAAGTATAAAAAATCTTTTTGTAACATCAAGTTATGCGCCATTTTCACGTTGAGCACTTAAACACTTTAAAAAGTCAGCGATATCCCACTCACAACCACCACAACCTGAGAGCGCCCCAGTCCATTGCGAGATTTGTTCCATATCCATACCGCGCTCAAAGTATTTTTGTATTTCGGCTCGCGTGGTGCCGCTACATTGGCACATTACCTCATCTGCAGCGCTATTATTCTGTGTACTCATTGGTGCATTAGCTTCAAGATTAAAAACAACAGATAGTTTAGCATCATCCATTTACGATGCTTAATCAAGCATTACACATTCATCAATGATTAGTGCGATGAATATATCTCCAAAGCCATCCAAAATGATTGATTGCCAGCATCACTCAAGGCACAAGCACCTCAATAGGTGTATTCAGCGATTCATCCACTGTGAAGAAGTCTGGTTCAGTACTGCCAGCTGGTGCAGATATTTTGATCGATGTTAAGGCTTGTGCGATAAAGGCAGAAGATTGTTTCACCCATTCTGGACGTTCCTTATCTTTAGGGTAACGGCTTGCGGTGTAGGGGGCACGTACTATTAATCGAATGTAACTGTTTTCTGATACGCCAGTGTAATAGGTATCTACCGTTTCCTCGGGCAAATCTACGATAGCTACTTTTTCGTAATGCTCTCGTGCCCATTGGCGTCCATTGATCACCACCACATCTCTTGAGATTTCTTTTCTACCTAGGCGGTTACCTTTAGCGTCGTATATATAATTAAAACCTTTCGTCTTTTCCACCAGACTTTCTAAGGTTCTATAGTCCGCCCACATCCATGCTTTATCTGAGGTGCGGTCTATTTTTGATTCCCACTCTTCAGCTAGATAAAGGCTAGCACCAATCCCAGTTTCCCCATAGGTACTCACGAATGGCCATATGCCAGTCTGATCTTTACGCCGAAAGCCAATCAAACCTAACATGCGCTGGTATTGATGATTGTCCAATACTTTAATTGCCTCGGAGATTTGCTCTCGATAATTTTGAGTATCTATGTCTTTCCGGTTGTAGCTTGCTGCCGTCCTGCCTTGTGGGATAGTCATACTAAAGGTGCGATCATCAATTCGGAGGGTGTAATCGCCTGGTGGAACAGGATTATTCACATCTGCCCAATGTTGACGAACTTCTTCATGAATGCGTTTTTCTCTTTGCTCGTAGTCTTCAGCAAGCAAAGTATTGGGAAGAGAGGCCAAGATCACGAATAGTATTACGGGGAGTGAGCAATATTTCATGGTGTTTTTTATATGGTGTGATATAGCGTGGTGGCTCTACGACATAACCGAATACCAAAGTACTTGGTTGCCATTATCTTTATATTAGATTGATTAATAAAAGTCCTATGATAATGTTAATCATCACAATCACAACAAATGAAGCAGCGTTATTCACCATGCTATTTCTTAGCATTTTCCCCGTTTCATTTAGATACCTGTCTGAAAAAGCTAATGGTGATAACACGAATACAGTTGATAAAAATATTGCTTCATTTTTGTGATGAATCATCTTTAAAAAATCGCCATACCCTTGTGACAAAAAGCGTATAGCGAGTGCAATATTGCATATTAAAAAACTAGTATCTAGTCCCAAAACAATCCTAAACAAAACTGAGTTTGATACGTTCTCTATGGCAAAAAATACTGTAATTGACACAAAGCATAAAACACATACAAACGCGCTATTCAATAACTTATTACTCATAAAACTCATTCTCAATCCTTAACCACTTCTACACTTTTAACTCGTACCAAAGTAGTACCGTGTTTTATTCATCAAACAAACCACCTTTTTACTTGGTAGTCACACTTTTCAATACACCCTTGCCAATTGAACTACAAAGCCAAACTTCTAACATAATTGATTAAACGTATATGCTACTAAACTCTTTAATCCATTACTGTAAATTGTTGTTAACTGAATAGTTAACAACAACGCTATTAACAACAATTGTCCTCGGCAGAATACAAAAAATTTCAGACAAAGCGTTTAATGAATAATAAAATAGGACAAGCAGGGGTGAGCTGGTAAAAGTTTTTTAGTGTGGGATATTTCAAGCACAGATAAAACCTGTCATATGTATAAACAGGTACAGGGAATTATTTTTGAAATGAAAAACGGCGAATACATGACTGTATTCGCCGTTTTTAATGTTTGGAGCGGGAAACGAGGCTCGAACTCGCGACCTCAACCTTGGCAAGGTTGCGCTCTACCAGCTGAGCTATTCCCGCCTAACTAAAACCAATTAAAGCTGCCAAATTAATACAAAAAACCACTACAAAACACTGGAGGCGCGAGCCGGAGTCGAACCGGCCTAAACGGCTTTGCAGGCCGCGGCATAACCGCTTTGCTATCGCGCCAATGTTGGCATTATATACCATACAACAGAAGTACATTCATTGATGATAAAACCAAAGAGGCATACTTTTTAAAACTAAAACGGCGAAGCATTTATGCATTCGCCGTTTATTATTTGGAGCGGGAAACGAGGCTCGAACTCGCGACCTCAACCTTGGCAAGGTTGCGCTCTACCAGCTGAGCTATTCCCGCGTGTCGTTAAGACAGGCGCCATTATAGAGGGTTTGAAGATATCGTCAAGTACTAGATGCGCATTTTTCACTAAATTATTTGCGGTTTATTTTCGGCATTGCAGCACGTAAATAATAAGCCATTGATAGCAATGTTAAAAATGCTGCGATCACGATTAGTACCTGTCCAAATAATTTTGTAGGGAACATGCCAAGGTTTGCCACCTCAATACCATCCCAGTACAATAAAAATAAAATTGCGACCATTTGTACAGCTGTTTTCACTTTACCTATCATTGCCACACCGACGCTACTGCGCTGACCTTCCCCTGCCATCCACTCACGCAATGCACTGATCGCAATTTCGCGGCCAATAATAATCAAAGCCACCACAGCACCTACACGCTCAAACTCAACTAACACGATTAATGCAGCCGCTACCATTAATTTATCAGCAACAGGGTCTAGAAAAGCCCCAAATGAAGAGATTTGATTTAGCTTTCGTGCCAAGTATCCATCAAGCCAGTCCGTCAATGCAGCGACGGCAAAAATCGCTGTTGCTGTTAAATTTACCCAATGTGCTGGAATAGCACCGAACGCCTGCGGATTTGTGGGCAAATAAAAAATAATGACAAATACTGGTATCAACAAGATACGTAGCCATGTCAGCATGGTTGGGATGTTGCAAGTCATATAGTTAATCTCTAAAAAGTAACGATTTCTATCAATCGCCAACTACTTATTGCCTAATTGCTAATTGCATTAGTTAATTGCAATTAGTGTAGTTCGCCGTATATTTTCTCAGCCAAACTTTGGCTAATGCCTTCAACATTGGCAAGTTCGTCAATACTAGCATTTTTTACGCCATCTAAACCGCCAAAACGCGTTAGAAGCGCTTTACGGCGCTTAGCACCAATCCCCTCTATATCTTCTAAGCTCGAGTGCAATCTGGCTTTCGCGCGCTTCGCACGGTGACCGGTAATGGCAAATCGATGTGCTTCATCACGAATCTGTTGCAGCAAATGCAAACCTTTGTTGTCTTTTTCCAGATTAATCATTTCACCCGTATCAGAAAATATCATGGTTTCCAATCCTGGTTTGCGGTCCTCACCTTTGGCAATACCAACCAACAGAATGTCATCTAGCCCAACTTCAGCCATGACTTCAATCGCCACGCCAAGTTGGCCTTTGCCGCCATCAATAAATACCAAATCTGGACGCTTCCCCTCACCCGCCGCCACTTTCTTATAGCGTCTGGTGAGCACATCTCGCATCGCCGCATAGTCATCACCGGGGGTGATACCTGTGATGTTATAACGTCGATATTCACTATTCTGCATATCGCCACGGTCAAATACGACACAGCTGGCAACGGTGGCCTCGCCCATCGTATGGCTAATGTCAAAGCACTCCATACGTTCTGTGCTATCTGGCAGGTTCAATGCTTCTCGCAGCGCAATCAGTTTAGCTGCTTGATTGGCAGAGGTTGCAGCACGCTGGCTTAACGCTAACTCCGCATTGGTTTGCGCCATTTTTAACCATACGCGCTTATCGCCAATAGGATTAGTGTTAATCTTGACCTTACGGCCCGCTTGCTCGCTCAACACCTCTTCAATTAGGTCTGTTTCAATTTTAATGCCAATCACAATAAGTGGTGGTGTATTCTGCGCCACATAATGCTGTGTTAGAAAGGCTTCCATACTCGTTTCTAAAGTCTCACCTTCAGAATTTTTCGGCATATAGCTTCTATCACCTAAATGCCTTCCACCTCGTATCATCACTAAGTTAATACAATGTTGTCCTTGTAGCTCAGTACAAGCAATCACATCAGCATCAGATACATTAAAATCACTGACAAACTGCTTAGCTTGCACTTGGCGTAACGCCTGAATGCGATCCCTAAACACGGCAGCTAGCTCGTAATCTTGATTAGTTGCGGCCATATTCATTTGTTCAGCAATGGTATCCATTACTTCTGTTGTTTTACCCTGCAAAAACATCGCGGCCTGATGCACGTCATTGCGATAATCATCAGCCGTAATAAAACCTACGCAAGGCGCTGTGCAACGCTCGATTTGATGCTGTAAACATGGACGGCTACGGTTGGAAAATACGGTATTTTCGCAAGTACGTAATTTAAAAACTTTCTGGAGTAACTGGATACTTTCACGAACAGCGACAGAGTTAGGGAATGGCCCGAAATACTGGTTGCCTTTGCGTTGTGAGCCCCGATGAAATGCTAAACGTGAATATTCATCGCCTGTCAGCGTGATGTAAGGGTAAGATTTGTCGTCTCGAAACAACACGTTGTAACGTGGCATCAACCCCTTAATCAGGTTATTTTCGAGCAACAAGGCTTCTGCTTCACTGCGCGTGACGGTTGTTTCCAAGCGCACGATGTTGCTCACCATCATTCGCGTACGTGGGCTTGGTAGATTCTTATTGAAATAAGAGGAAACTCGTTTTTTGAGATCTTTGGCTTTACCGACGTAAATAACCTCGTCACTCGCGTTAATCATGCGATAAACGCCTGGCAAGTTAGGTAAGTTTTTTAAGATGGGTTTGGGGTCGAACATGAGCGTATTTTAACAGCCCATTAATTGAATTGGCTTAAATCAGTGACGGTAAATATAACAAGACCAATATTAACCGTCACTGTTACTGCTGAAGCGCGTTATTCTGAGATTTTTTTAATATTTTCTAAACCTGATTTAAAAATACCCAAAATTGCCGCTTTAGCTGCAGCATCATCTTGGCCAGCTGCACCTGGGTTAGCTGGGTCTTTGCGCTTAAAGTTTGCACTCCAAACAACGGTCGTTTTACCGTCTGCACTTTCTTTAATCTTTAAAGTGGCACCATACTCACGCACAGGTAATACGCTTTCAGTGATTTCATACTTCATTGTTTTTGTAGCGGCATCAAAACTAGTGAGCACTTCATTAATTTTGCCGCCATCTTGTGTAGTTAATACACGCGTAGCGCCAACTTCATCAGCTTTACCGCTAGTGATTTCAGTTTTAGCAATCGCTGGGTGCCAACTCATGTCTGCAAAACTACCAATTTTTGCCCACACTTTGTCAGCTGGCGCATTAATTTCAACGGTTTCTTTCAAACGGATTGTTTCATCAATCGCAGCAGATGCTTGGTTAGTAAATGCAAACAATGAAACCAACATTGCTGTAAAAAATTTACTCATAAAAACCTCAAAATGTTAATAATTAAGAATACGCTCGTCTTAATACGAGCCGGTAAGAATATACATGATAATTTAAGCAAGATGTATGCAAAATAACAGCGCCTCTAAGGATGCCTCTAAGAACTAGAGCTTTGACGCTAGGCATCCAGCAACTCACCTGCTATCGCCCAATCCTCATAGGCAATCTCTTCAAAAGTGATGTAAGTATAAGATTTTGGCTTATGTGCAACACGCTCTAATGTTTCTGTAATTTCTTTAGCGATTTGCGCCTTTTGCTCACGAGTTACTTCCCCTGCTAATTTAATATTCACATATGGCATGCTTATTCTCCTTTGGTTTACAAAAGTGACGGTTTATTGTTGAAGTATGATAATACTGAGATAGTGCTTAATGATCGTGATTATGGTGATGTCCGTGGTCATCTGCATGTTGATGATATTTAGTATGCTGGCCTTTTAATGTAGACCATATATCTCGTATGAGGTTTAAAGTAAGCATCAATAGCAAAAATGAAATCAATATCGACAAAATAGGATCAATCAGCATCCAGCCTGTAAAATAAATCACGACACCGGCGACCACTGCAGCAACAGAGCCTAGTAAATCACCTAAGACGTGCAAAAAAGCAGCACTATTATTTAAACTCTCACCATGCTCATGTGCTTGATGATGTAATTGCTTAGCCACAACCAGATTAACAATTAGTCCGACGCTTGCAATAATGATCAAACCAAATCCTTGTACATGATGCGGCTGTTTGAACCTAGAAATTGCCTCAACCACGATAAAAATAACGACCACTAACATAGTGACAGCATTGATGATTGAAACAACAAGTTCTGCATAACTTACACCAGATTGATGACGCGAAACATTGGATTTCTTACTCATCACAGAGGCCATCCATGCTAACCCAAGCGCTGCAACATCAGAGAACATATGCCCAGCATCACTTAAAAGTGCTAATGATCCTGTGTACCAACTACCGATGGCTTCGACGACAGCGAAAATAAGAATAAGTAAAAAAGGAAGGAAATAATGATCGTGATCATCATGGTTGTTGTGTGTTGATGTATTCATAAGCTAAATGCTAACCCAAAAATATAGGATAATGTCGGCTTACCACTACTTTTAATCATCCTTATTTAATACGCTATGCTCAGTTATCGCCACGCATTCCATGCAGGCAACCACGCCGATGTACTTAAGCATTATGTACTAGGCCTAGTGCTTGCCCACACCAAACAAAAAGATAAACCATTTTGGTACATAGACACGCATGCAGGTGCTGGCATGTATAGCCTGCAAGATGGCTATGCAACACAAAACCAAGAGTTTAAAGAAGGTATCAGCAAATTATTATCTGCTAAAAACTTATCGCAACCCTTAGCAGATTATGTGGCACAGATTCAATCTTTCAACACTGGTAGTGAGTTGAGCTTTTACCCCGGGTCACCCATGGTTGCTGAATCATTTATGCGCGCAGATGACAGAATGCGTCTGTTTGAATTGCACCCAAACGACTACAAGCTATTGTCAGAAAACTTTGAAGGCTTTGGCAAACAAGCTAAAGTTGAAATGCAAAATGGCTTTAAAGGTCTAAAATCATGTTTACCGCCACCACCGCGCCGAGCAGTAGTGCTGATAGACCCCCCCTATGAAGATAAACAAGATTATCACTATGTAGTAGATGCAATTAAAGATAGCTTAAAACGATTCCCTACTGGCACCTATATCGTTTGGTATCCCTTACTACAGCGCCCAGAACCCGCTGAGATGTTAGATGAGCTATTAGCACTCAATGTACCAGACTGGCTACATGTGACTTTATCTGTTGAAGCCCCGTCGGAAGAGGGATTTGGCATGTATGGCAGCGGATTATTTATCATCAACCCTCCATGGACGCTACCCAAAACCTTAGCAGAAACAATGCCTGTTTTAACAGCGCTACTTGCACTGGATGAAACGGCAAGTTTCACTTTAGATAGCCAGATTGAATAAAAAACAGTCGTTCAAACTGCTACAATACACACGTTCTATTCCAAATTCTTAATCATTCGTGTCTAGGCGATGAGGCGAAGACAGTGCTGTAGCATGGCAAGCCGAAGGTAACAACGACAGGAATGGTTTAGAATTGGAATTACGTTATTTATTTAAAGGTTTTACACACTATGCAAGAAAAAACTAAACAACATGCGACCGTATATAAACAAGGTAGCATTATGACCAATATTTTATTTGGTAGCCGCTGGTTACAACTACCGCTTTATTTAGGGTTAATAGTAGCGCAGGCTGTCTACGTGTTCTTTTTTGGCGTTGAGCTTATCCACTTAGTATCAACTGCACACAAGATTGTTGAAGCGGACATTATGCTGATTGTATTAGGCCTGATTGACGTAGTGATGATTTCAAACTTGCTGATTATGGTAATTGTTGGTGGCTATGAAACGTTTGTTTCGCGCCTGAACTTAGAAGGCCATCCAGATGAACCGGATTGGCTCTCTCACGTTAATGCCAACCTGTTGAAAGTAAAACTAGCGACAGCCATCATTGGCATTTCATCGATTCACCTGCTCAAAACCTTTATCAATGCGCACAATCTATCCGATAGAGTATTAATTGCACAAACCGTGATTCACATGGCTTTTGTACTTTCTGCTGTGGCGATTGCTTATATCGACAAACTGATGGCACATTCAGAACCTACACAACACTAAAAATCACTAATACAACAGCACCACTCTAGGTGGTGCTGTATCTACATGGTGTACTGAAAACTTATGTACGGTAATCGTTTTTTCGTTTTCAGTTTCCACACTGACACGCCAATCACCCGCTGCCAAATTATTTTTATAAGTGTACCCTCTAAAGCCCTCATAACGACCGCCAGACAATTCAAAACCAATGCGTGATTGCGTTACCCAGCCTTGCTTTTTATTGTAATGCTGCCAGCGATGGAACAATTTTGCTTCAAGGCCCGGTGGCGCGAATATCGAAGAAAAACAATAAACACGCTGTCCCGCTACCATGTCTAAATCATTGCTAGTTTTACGCCAAAACACCCACCAAGGTGATGCCTGTTGTGATAATCGATATTGACCATTGGCTTTATCCAACTCAAATGCCACCACCACATCACGCTTAACTAAAGGCACAGGCGGAATCATATCAGCTGCATAAGCCGCCATGAGCAATGCCGCAATACCAGCCACAGGCTTAATACTACCTAAATGATTAGGTGTTTTTTTGTAGAGCCAAAAAGCCAGACTAGCACCAAGTAAGGTACTTAAATAAAACCATACAGCATGAATACTGCCTAGCAAAAATGGCAATGCAAAGTTAAACAACAACATTGCGCACAAACCAAACATAGACCAGCTTAATGTAAAACGTTTATATTTGTCTTCTAAAAACTCATTCGCTACCAATAATATCGCCAGTGCTAGCGACATTAGCCATGACAGCCAGTGGCTAGAACTTTTAAAATACAAGATAAATAACGCACTGAAAAGACTACCAAACAGGAACTGAAGTAAGAAATAAGGGAGCCGTGGCGAGTAGTGTCGTTTAAAGACCGACACTAACCTACCCTCACTATTTTCGATTGGTATTGGACGGCCGATTAAATAGAGAATAATTGCGGCGCAAAGAAGATATCCAGCAAATATCCATAAATCCGAAGCGACAACGTTGTGGCCTATCGTCAATGCATCCCACACGAAACCTGCAACAAAGAATATAGCTGGTAAAAAATCAGTAAGTCTGCGTACGCGTTGCATACTTACCTGCACCCAAGAAGGATTGGTTAAAGTGTTCATACAATACTAGCAATGAAGCCTATAAAAAATGGCCGAGTACATAGCCAATGATAATACCGATGATTAACGCGATGGTAAGCCCACGATAGGTGAGCACATCTTTTGAATAACCGCGCTTAATGGCGACAAACGAGACGATATAACCAATCGCATTTAACAGCCAAATGATAGATAAGCTCAGCACCTTGACGATCAATGGACCGATGACAGGCACTAAGCCAATCACACCTAGCAACCAGACAAATACATTAGAGACAACGCCAAATAACAAAATACCCGCGGTTACAGCTTTAGCATCCCAGCCGAAGTGCCACGCGGCGAAAACCACCACGACCAACACAATGCTAAGTGGCAACATCCATTTCCATGTGCCTCGTTTCGGAGGCTTGATGATATCACTATCAAAAATGTGTTTTTCGTCCATGGGATAATCAAGGTAGTTTAGGATGAGATGATTTTAGCATTGAACCGTGTTTTCGATGTTGCTAAACCTAAAGTAATCAAGTATGCGCACCTACGACTTTACAAGTGCTTTAGCGATTAGCAAGTCGAAATAACTTGCGGTGCGTTAGCGGTAATTCACCTGTGACTAGATAATTTACAATGCAACCGCGTGGGTAACAAGTTACCCACCCTACGGGGCAGAGCTTGAAAAAATAACGGCAAGTTCAGATGGTTTTGACCTTAATCCCTTTCTGCTGCGCCTATGTTGATTGGGTTTAATGGGGGAAGTCGGCAAGCGGTTGTTTGAGTGCTTAAAGCACGAGTTTCCGCTTGCCGCCCATTAAGGCTAAACAACACAGGAAACAAGCAGCAGGGGGGTAGCTTTTTCTTTGGTTTCTTTCTTTTGGCTACACAAAAGAAAGAAACTCGCCGGTCGGGCGAGACCGACAAACTAACTAAGGAGAAGTGGCGTGAGCAAACAAGTTGCCTACCCTATAGAGCTGCTACGAGGTTAATTCATTTTGATTTCAATATCGAACTAAAGACGTAGCTAACTTGGGAGTGGTCTTCTACTATTGTGCGATGAAAATTGTCGAGCGCTACACACGTCCTGAAGCTAAGGACTGCTATGAGCTTTTGGCTTGAAGAACCATAGGTCATCTCATACATACTGGTTTTTCCAGCATCTAACCCCATAAGAATTGGGTAGACAGCAGACCAGATGTCGAATGAAGGCGGAAGAAGTTCGTGTATGTTGGCTGCTAGTTGCCGAAGGTTTTCGTTGTCGAGCGCAGAAATATGATCTGGTAGGAAATTCTCATGAAGCACTTCACGCAGCGTTTTTCCGGGAAGCGCCATTGCATTCATGGCTTCAGCTACTTGCTTGCTATAAAACTCGATGTCTGTTCTTGCTTGTTGTAAGTACGCTTGATCGAACTCATGCGTATTCAGTGATTGTTGAAGCACCAACTGCCAGAATAAGACAGAAAGAGTCAGAAGCGCGACTATTGGTGAATAAATTCCACCGATAGCTGAGCCGAATTCAGCCCATCTAGCGTGATTCGAAGAGAGCTTCCATCCAAAAATCAATATGTAGGTTCCTACAGGTGCCGCTATTGTAGCTATGGCAAAGAAAGCAAGAATACAAGTTCTGCGAATCATGGCTTAAGGCCTAACGTTTGAATTAAGGAATGCAGTTAGGCATCCCGCCTGAATGATGCGTTAGGCCTATATATTTCATTTTAGAAAATTGATGATAAGCAATACTATAAATGCCACCATCAGAACTTTTATATATCGTAGTGAACGGTTAATTTCCGTAATTTCCGCTAGACTCTTTGGCAAATAACTCATACGGTCTTCATAACAAAACTTTCTCTCTGCCTCAAACCCTTCTTCAAGCCTTTCTAAACTGTCAGAAATCCGTGTAATACCATTCGACATTTCTTTGACTTCACACTCGATTGAAAAAAGGGCATGTGCATGCTGCAACGGATCACGTAAATTTTGCTCACGAAGATCGTCAAGACCATCGTTATATTGCTTCATAAGCTCACCTGGTACCATAGGCCTAAAGTAAATTAGCCATGCTATTTGACCTATACCTCTCTGTCAAACTAGCATGGCTAATCATTTCAAATATGATTAAAACTTAATGCTTCAAACCGCCTCAGTAATCGGAATGACTTTTTTACCGTTAGAAAGTGCTTCTAAAGCTGGCGTGTAATCTGTCATTTGATCGAAATTCAGGTATTTGTAGATTTCAGCCGTATTCGCAAGTTTATTGCCTACCGTCTCCAAATACTCTGCATGCGTCGGCATGCGGCCTAACTTAGCACAAACTGCTGCCAATTCAGCTGAACCCAAATAAACGCGCGCGTCTTTACCCATACGGTTATCAAAGTTACGCGTACTGGTTGAAAACACAGTGGCTTTATCTGCCACACGCGCTTGGTTACCCATACATAATGAACAACCTGGCACCTCTGTTCTGGCACCTGCAACACCAAACACAGAGTAAACACCTTCATCACGCAATTGCGCCTCATCCATACGGGTCGGTGGTGCAATCCACAAACGTGTTGGAATGCCACCAGAACCTTCTAATACTTTAGCCGCTGCACGGTAATGGCCGATATTCGTCATACAACTGCCGATAAATACTTCGTCAATCTTATCGCCAACCACTGCTGTTAATGGTTTGATGTCATCTGGGTCATTCGGGCAAGCGACTAAAGGCTCAGTAATCGTGTTGAGGTCAATTTCAATCACATGTGCGTACTCAGCATCTTTATCCGCCTCTAATAACTCAGGCTTAGCCAACCAAGCTTGCATGCTTGCGATACGACGTTGCAGTGTGCGTGGATCTTGGTAGCCGTTATCAATCATGTTTTGTAGCAACACGATATTTGAAGTCAGGAACTCAATCACAGGTTCTTTATTTAATTTTACGGTACAACCGTTCGCTGAACGTTCAGCTGAGGCATCGGCAAACTCAAACGCTTGCTCTACTTTCAAATCTGGTAAACCTTCAATTTCCAAGATTCTGCCGTTAAATACATTCTTTTTACCTTGTTTACCAACGGTTAAAGTGCCTTCTTGGATGGCAGCGTAAGGAATTGCATTCACTAAGTCACGCAAGGTAATGCCAGGTTGCATTTCACCTTTAAAACGCACTAAGACAGATTCAGGCATATCAAGCGGCATTACACCCATGGCTGCAGCAAAGGCAACTAAGCCAGATCCAGCCGGGAACGAAATACCAATCGGGAAACGGGTATGTGAGTCGCCACCGGTACCAACTGTATCAGGCAACACCATACGGTTTAACCATGAGTGAATCACACCATCGCCTGGGCGTAAGCTGACGCCACCACGGCTACTCATAAACTCAGGCAAGCTATGCTGTAATTTAATATCCACTGGTTTTGGATAAGCAGCTGTGTGGCAGAAGCTTTGCATCACTAAATCAGCACTGAAGCCCAGACACGCCAACTCTTTAAGCTCGTCACGCGTCATACCGCCAGTCGTATCTTGTGAACCAACCGTTGTTGCCTTAGGCTCGCAATATGCGCCTGGACGCACGCCTGTACCTTCAGGCAGGCCACAAGCTCTACCCACCATTTTCTGCGCCAATGTGTAGCCTTTGCCAGTATCTTTTGGTGCGATGGATTGAATAAATAAATCTGATGCTGGCAAACCTAGCGCATGACGTGCATTGGTAGTTAAACCACGACCAATAATCAATGGGATACGGCCGCCAGCACGTACTTCATCTGGCATTGTCGTTGGTGCTAATTCAAACGTGCTAATCACTTCACCTTGTTCATTTAATACCTGTCCTGCATAAGGTTTAATGGTAATCACGTCACCCATTTGCATTTTTGATACATCACATTGAATCGGCATCGCGCCAGAATCTTCTGCAGTGTTAAAGAAAATCGGCGCTATTTTGGTGCCTAGAATAACCCCACCAGTGCGTTTATTAGGAATATTAGGAATGTCATTACCCATAAACCACTGCACTGAGTTGATCGCTGACTTACGTGATGAGCCAGTACCGACCACGTCACCCACATAAGCAAGTGGTAAACCTTTTTCTTTTAAGGCTTCAATGGTTTTTAAACCTTCTGGCATTTTATTCACCAGCATTGCTTTTGCATGTAATGGAATATCTGGGCGGCTCCAAGCCTCTTGCGCAGGGCTTAAATCATCCGTATTAGTTTCACCATCCACTTTAAATACAACGACTTTAATTTCGTCCGCTAATATTGGCGCATTGGTAAACCATTCGGCATTCGTCCAAGACTCAATGAGTTTTTTAGCATGCGCGTTGCCTGCTTTCATTTTTTCATCAACATCATGGAATGCATCAAACATGAGAATCGTTTGAGACAATGCCTTTACAGCTGCGTCTGCCATGGTTGGGTTCGTCGCCGACAGATCTAATAGCCCGACTAATGCTTGAACATTGTAGCCACCAAGCATGGTGCCCAACAAAGCAACCGCTTGCTCAGCGCTCACTAAAGGCGACGAAGCTTTGCCGTGCGCGATGTCTGACAAAAATGCCGCTTTCACATAGGCAGCCTGATCCACACCTGCTGGTACGCGATTTTCAAGCAAATCGACCAACAGTTTTTCTTCACCCGCTGGCGGATTTTTAAGTAGCTCGACAAGTTGTGCAACTTGTTCTGCTGATAATGGTAATGGAGGAAGTTGTTGTGAAGCACGCTCTTGTACGTGCGCTGCATAGGCTTTTAACATAACGGTTTTCTGCTTAGATTTCTAGTTAAATAAAATTGTGATTATTATAAACTAGCTTAACTTAATGTTGATTAGTGCATATATGATGATTCACGCATTGATATTAAGTGACCATCTATAAAATCAAATCAGCAAAGCTAGTTTGTTAAATGTAATGTGCTTGCAAATGGTGTGCCACAGCTAGTGCCTTTAATCGAAGCTTCAAATCTTTCTAAGACCTCACTCTGATAACCCTTGCCATGTTTAAGCTCTAAAAAGGCACGGACTTCGCTGGCATCAGCAAATCCGTTTTTATCTGTGTCCATCGACACCACATTATCTTCTACTGTGGGACCGATATATTTGCCTTGCGTGTCGGTCAATACATCAAGCACTGTAGCTGCATGCACATGGAACGTCGGTATCAAGCAAACCAATATCAATAGCTTTGTCATTTGTGATTTCATCAAACTACTCCTTAATATGAGTTAAGAGTGATAATCCAAGCAATAATTCATTAAAGCATCACTCATCAAACATAATGTATTCAGTCTATCACTTATTAACTCAATGGATGAATCACTATCACCTCATCTGACGCTTTACGCTGCGCTATTTTATGCTTCCATTCCGCAGGGCCAGTAGTGTGCACTGAACTACCGCGACTATCAACGGCTACTGTGACTGGCATATCCTGCACAGTAAATTCGTAAATCGCTTCCATGCCTAAATCAGCAAAGGCTAGGACTTCAGCTTTTTTAATGGCTTTACTTACCAAGTAAGCCGCTCCACCCACCGCGGTTAAATAAACGGATTGATATTTAGCAATGGTTGCTATCGTCTCTTCACCTCGCTCAGCTTTGCCAACCATGCCTAACAAGCCTGTTTGGCCCAACATGATTTCTGTAAAATCATCCATACGTGTAGCTGTGGTAGGGCCTGCTGGACCGACCGCTTCAGCACCGACTGCATCTACCGGGCCTACGTAATAAATAAAACGGTTAGTAAAATCTATTGGTAGCTTTTCGCCTTTTTGCAACATGTTCACCATACGCTTATGTGCTGCATCTCGGCCTGTTAGCAGTTTGCCATTGAGCAACAACGTCTGCCCTGGTTGCCAAGCATTTATCTCTTGCTGAGTAATGGTATCGAGATTTACCCGTAAAGACTGATCGCTAGGTGCCCAATTCACATCAGGCCAATCTGCCAAATTCGGCGCTTCTAGTGCGGCTGGACCACTGCCATCCAACTCAAAATGCACATGTCTAGTGGCCGCGCAATTAGGAATAATCGCCACAGGCAGACTCGCAGCATGGGTAGGATAGTCTAATATTTTCACATCCAGCACGGTAGTTAGGCCGCCTAAGCCCTGCGCGCCTACACCTAGATTATTGACTTTCTCAAATATCTCCAACCTCAATGCATCAATCTTATTTTGTGCACCTTTTGCTTTCAGTTCATGCATATCAATTGGCGCCATCAGTGACTCTTTAGCTAACAGCATGGCTTTCTCAGCGGTACCGCCGATGCCAATACCTAGCATACCAGGGGGACACCAGCCAGCGCCCATGGTTGGCACTACCTCTAATATCCAATCGACAATGCTGTCGTTAGGGTTAAGCATGGCAAGCTTTGCTTTATTTTCACTACCGCCGCCTTTGGCTGCAATGCTGACTTCAACCTTATCACCCGCTACCAGTTCTACATGCACCACAGCAGGCGTATTGTCTTTGGTATTTGCACGCTTACCAGCTGGGTCACTCACAATCGAAGCGCGCAGCTTATTTTCCGGTAACAAATAAGCGCGACGCACACCTTCATTCACCATCTGCTCCAATGAAAGCTCAGCATCAAAATGTACATTCATGCCGACTTTTACAAACGCCACTACTATGCCAGTATCTTGACACAATGGGCGCTTACCTTCTGCACACATGCGTGAGTTGGTCAGTATCTGTGCAATTGCATCTTTTGCCGCTGGTGATTCTTCCTGCGCATAAGCAGCTGCTAATGCTTGGATAAAATCGGCTGGGTGATAGTAAGAAATATATTGCAAGGCATCTGCAATGCTCGCAATAAAATCTTCTTGTTTAATCTTAGTCATCGTATGATTTATCGTGTTGATTTTGCTATCGCAATGGTTGAGTTAATATCTTTACGTAAGATTTTACCATTCTTAGTACGCGGGAAATCTTTTGCCAGATAAACCGTTTTAGGCGATTTATAAGCCGCAAGATGCTGTTTACCAAACTGTAATAAGTCATCTGGGGTGACGCTTACTTCTGGTTTCAAAATCACATAAATCACCACGAGTAGTTTATCTTTTTCAATTTCCTCGCCAATCGCCGCGCAATCTGCCACATCAGGATGTCCTTTGTACACACGCTCAATTTCATATGGCGATACACGATACCCAAAACTTTTAATGATGTCGTCTTTACGTCCTAAAAACCAAATATAACCATCAGCATCGTATTTTGCATAATCTCCGGTAAAAAAGTAGCCATCATGCTTATATTTTTTCGTTTCATCGTCTAAATTCCAATAGCGCAAAAACAAGCCTGGATCAGTATCTGTGACGCAAATCATGCCCTCTTCACCTGTTGCAACGGGTTCACGTGTGTCTGGATTTAACAATTGAATATCGTGCCCAGGTTGTGGAAACCCTGCTGACCCTGCACGGATAGGGCGAAACTTGCTTTGTGACAAGTAGTATGAAAACTCACTCATCCCCACTGCCTCATAGATATCCAAACCAAAACGTTCACGCCATTGGTTTAAAACCTCATCTGACAAATGCTCACCCGCACTCATGTAGTGGCGCATGCTTGGCAGCTGTTCTTTTGCCGTGGTGGTTTTCTGTAATATCTGGCGATAGATGGTAGGCACGCCAATAAAAATAGTCGCCTGATGTTTTTGTATGAGATCTAGCCATTTTTGCGCATCATTTTTACCCTCATGCACAATCACAGTTTTACCTAAGTACAAAGGATCCATCAAACCAGTACCTAGCACGTAAGTCCAGTTAAACTTGCCAGAGTGCATGATTCTATCTTGCACTTGCTCACTGTAATTAAACCAATACTCTGCTGCAGGCTGACGTCCTAATAAAGCGCGGTGTGCGTGCAGCACGCCTTTTGGATAACCTGTAGTCCCTGAGGTGTAAACTAGATAAGCTGGGTCTTCAGCTTTAGTGATGGGCATCTCTTCGACTGCTCCCACGCTTGCCATCGTCAACTCAAGGTCATGCACCGCCAGTTTACTAGGCGCAATTGCCTGTGTTAGCTGTGTTAATAGCACATGTTTTAGGTTTGGCGTATTGCCCAAAGCGCCTTCTAGCTGAGACTGCATCGCACTCCATGCGGTAGCATCCGTCACCAGCACTGCAGCCCCTGAATCTTTGGCTAAATAAGCCACTTCTTCAGCCGTGAGTAAGGTGGAGGTTGGCACTGAAATGGCACCCATTTTCATGGCACCTAAAAAAGCAATTGGATAATCCAAGCTATTAGGTAGACGAATTAATACACGATCGCCGACTTTAACGCCTAAATCACGCAATACTTGCGCAAAAAGATTAGTTTTAAGTGCTAATTCTGCAAAAGTAATCGTAGAGGTACCTAACGCATCATCTTCTACAATCATGGCAATTTCATTGGCTTGTGCAGTGCCTAAATGCTTATCAGAACAAGCGACACCAATATTAAAATATTCTGGAATTTGCCAATCCCACTTTGGAAAGTCAGTCAACATTATAAGAGCACTCCATATGGCCAGTTTTCTCGCACAACCTGTGCAGGTAGCAGTTGTAAAACATGCAAAGCAAATTCCATATCACTGGATTTAAGCGCACGTAATGCATGTGCTCTTAGTAATGTTTGCAAAGCTTTACCAAACATTGGTGGATCTAACATTTCGCCATCAAATTTAATGGCACCACCAAGCAACGCATCCGCTTCAATCGCCGCTTTTAAAATACTTACCTTTTGTGCAACCTCAGTTGGAGAGGGTGTGTAAGCTGTTTTACAAAGGTGGATATGTCCAGGGTGAATCACTTGCTTACCAGTTAAACCCATTGCCGACTCTTTGCAAGCATGCTTGTACACAACACGCGACTCGTTATCGCCATGCAAGTCCAGCCAGCGACGTACATCATGCGGCTCTAGGTATTTTTCTGGCATTGCACTAGCGCCTATAAGTGTTTCCACCCCGCCAATCACGCCCTTACCGGCAATCCGTGCTTCAAACATCAATGTATTCATGTAAAACTGCAACTCATCAATCCAGTTTTCTGGTGTGATTTGAATGCCCATCGCTTTGGAAAAGTCATGAATCCCGAATACCACATGCTTAACCGTGGTGTACTGCATTAAATCAGGGGCTATCTTTAATGATTTTGGATGCTCAATAATCGGTTGAATCGTAATTTTAGGATTCACACTGAGCAAGAAGCTTGATAAATCACGCACCTCTGCTGCACCATAAGCTTCACCTGCTTTGGCTAACATCACCACATCGATGTAATCACCCATGTCGCGCACCAACTGCATATCTAGCTCGTACTCATCTGTTCTAAATGAATTAGCTCGAATAGCAACAGTGACACGCTCGTTCATTTTGCGTAGCAGAGGTAACTCTTGCCGCAACAAATCACGGCTCATTGCTTTTTGGCGGCAACCGTCTTCCAAGTCAAAAATAAGCGTATGTGCATGCGTAAAGTGCGCGTGTTTTTTCATACGCGCAGACGCTTGCTCCATATCCTCATAAATACCCAAACTAGGCGCATATTTAACTGGCGGATAATATAGCTGTATGCCAGGCCAATAATCGCCTAGCGCTTTGGCGTCGAAAGTGATTGGCTCTTCACCTATATGCATCATCATCTTATTCAGCCTCCTCTAGTTTATTTAATCTGGCAGTCTTTATTTTGTAAATCATTGCATTTCTTGCTTTTTCTTTAGCACCAGTTGCCTTAGCAATCTCACTTGTATTGTTAATCAACGCCCAGAACTCATTATCTGGTAATGCGAGCAAAGCGTCGAACACTTGCAACTCATCTAAGGTCAGTGCATCGTATTGATAGAGCACAAAGTTTTGCAGCACGATATCAAGCTCCAGCAAGCCTCTTCTACAGCGCCACGCAAAGCGTCTTTGTTCTGCATCTTTTAAGATTTCTGCATTCATCATCATGGCACCTCAAATCGCTTTAATTGATACAGTTTTCTTTGTTGCCTTTGCTTCTTTTGCGCGTTCTATTTTTAAATCTTTAATGCTGGCAATCGCTGCATTCGGGTTCAACTTTTTCGGGCAGACGTCTACACAGTTCATAATATTGTGGCAACGATACAAACGGTACGGATCTTCTAGATTTTCGAGACGCTCGGCTTCTGCCTGATCACGAGAATCGACAATAAAACGGTAAGCCTGCATCAAACCAGATGGCCCTACGAACTTATCAGGATTCCACCAAAAGCTCGGGCAAGCGGTAGTACATGCACCGCACATAATGCACTCATATAAACCATCTAACTTTGCACGGTCTTCTGGGCTTTGCAAACGCTCAGTTTCTGGCAACGGATCATCGTTAATTAGATAAGGCTTCACTGAGTTGTAATGCTCAAAGAACTGCGTCATATCAACAACTAGGTCACGTATCACAGGCAAACCTGGCATTGGGCGTAGCACCACAGGTTGCTCAAGTTCGGATAGTTTGGTGGTACAGGCCAGACCATTTTTACCGTTAATATTCATGGCGTCACTACCGCAAACTCCCTCACGGCAAGATTTACGCAGTGACAAAGTGTCGTCGTATTGCTTGATACGGATCAGCGCATCCAACAGCATTTGGTCGCCGTCTTGCAATTCAATTTCATAATCTTGCATGTACGGCTTTTTATCTTCATCTGGGTTGTATCTATAAATAGAGAATTTCACTTGGACACCTCGAAAAACGTTAGATATTGGGATGAAGTGCACCCGCAAGGGGTGTGTCCGTCAAGACGGCTGCTAAAGCAGCTCGGCTTAACGCCAAAGGCGCACGGAACTTAGTAACTGAGACAGTACAATGGGTACGGCGAGGTTGCGAGTGACGTGCAACGCAGCAATTCGCCCAAGAAATAAGGTTTTTAGAAGTGTCCATTAATAAACCCTCGCTTTAGGTACAAATGGTTCCACCGTTAATGGTTGCAAACGCACAGGCTTATAAAGCAACTGATGGTCTTTTTTATAGTAGAGTGAATGCGTTAACCAATTTTCATCATCTCGCTCAGAAAAGTCTTCTCGCGCATGTGCTCCTCGGCTTTCTTGTCGATTGTTGGCTGCGTGCATCGTGGCGACAGCCACCTCAATCAAGTTATCCAACTCTAATGCCTCTACTCGCGCCGTATTAAACACTTGGCTTTTGTCTTTTATTTCAATACGTTGCACACGTTCTGCAATTTCATTGATGCTTGTCACACCATCTTGCAACAAATCTGGAAACCTAAACACACCGCAATTGGTTTGCATGGTTTTACGCATCGCAGCACCAACTTCAGCCACATTTTCGCCATTTTTCTGATTATTTAGACGAGAAATTCGTGCCAATGTTTTCCCTGCGGCATCTACTGGCAATGGCTTATGTGCGTGATTTAATGCAATCTCTTTCGCCATTTTGTCACCAGCCACTTTACCAAACACCACTAAATCTAACAGTGAGTTTGAGCCTAAGCGATTCGCACCATGCACTGAAACGCAAGCACACTCGCCCACCGCATATAGGCCATTCACCACTTTTTCACTGCCATTGCTAGGCTCTACTACTTGCCCATCTAAATTGGTTGGTACACCACCCATCATGTAATGCGCTGTCGGCACAATCGGAATGGGGTCAACGACGGGGTCAACATTCGCAAAGGTTTTAGCAATTTCACGGATACCTGGCAAACGCTTACTAATTAGCTCTTCGCCTAAATGGTCGAGTTTTAAATACACCGCATCTTTATTTTTACCAACACCGCGGCCAGCTTTAATTTCTGTGGCAATGGCGCGAGAAATCACATCTCGGCTCGCTAAGTCTTTCGCATGAGGAGCATAACGCTCCATAAAGTGCTCGCCTTCAGAGTTAACTAAATACCCCCCTTCACCGCGCACCCCTTCGGTAATCAGCACGCCTGCGTGTAGAACACCTGTGGGGTGAAACTGCCAGAACTCCATGTCTTGTAACGGCAAACCAGCACGTATTGCCATACCGAGACCATCACCGGTGTTAATAAAAGCGTTAGTGCTCGCTTGGAATATGCGTCCTGCGCCACCTGTCGCTAGCAGTGTGGTTTTAGCTTGCAGCACATGAATGTCACCAGTTTCAATTTCCAAAGCAATCACGCCGAGCACGTCGCCATCAGCGTCACGAATTAAGTCCAGTGCAAACCATTCAACAAAAAATTGAGTATTTGCACGAATGTTGCGTTGATACAAAGTATGCAACATGGCATGGCCTGTTCTATCAGCCACCGCACAGGTACGTGAAATAGGTTTCTCACCAAAATTCTGCGTCATCCCACCAAATGGGCGCTGAAATATTTTGCCATTTTCTAAGCGATCAAACGGCATGCCAAAATGCTCAAGCTCGATAATGGCTTTAGCGGCATTTTTGCACATAAACTCAATGGCATCCTGATCACCTAAATAATCAGAACCTTTAATTGTGTCGTACATATGCCAAAGCCAGTTATCGCCAGACACATTGCCTAAAGCTGCGGCCACACCGCCTTGCGCAGCCACCGTATGTGATCGGGTAGGAAACACTTTAGACAGCACGGCGACTTTGACGCCCGCTTCCGCCAACTGTAGTGAAGCACGAAGCCCTGCACCACCACCACCGACAATCACTGCATCAAACTGATGATTTTTTATATTCATATGAGACTTAAAGCTTCCATAAAATAATGCTTACCCAACAGAGGTAACCAATCAACAACATATCAACGACAATCTGCAAAAACGCACGCAACCTTAAGTTAAAGACATAATCTTTAAATACATCGCGTACACCAAGCCATGCATGTACAAACAGGCTAACAAAAAACACCAGTGTTAATACGCGCCACCACCAAGGTGACATCAAACCTAACCATTCTTCATAATTAGCAGGCTGCCTAATCACTAGTACTAGCAACATCAGAAACAAATAAACCACCATCACGACTGCTGAAATACGCTGCGTTAGCCATAAACGCATGCCTGGATATTTTTTTGTCAGTAACTCTATCAACATAAGCGTGGCTTTTACCAAATATAATAAGCAAAAATAAACATCGAACAGACACCTAACACCAACACTATTCGACTAGAAAACCGTGCTTTATTTAGTGTAGTCATCCAATGCACATCCTGTCCCAAATGTCTTAAACCTGCATATAGGTGATGAAAGAACGGCCAGGAAAAACCAATTAAAATCAACTTTAACGTCCAGTGTTGAAACATCTCACCCAGCTCGGCAAAACTCGCCTCACTGCTTAATGAAGCCTGCATTGACCAAATCAGCACAGGAATCAATATAAACAACAACATGCCACTCATACGATGCAGAATCGACACTACCGCGTTAATAGGTAAACGAATCGTAAAAAGATTAAGATTCTTTGGTCTATTGCGCACAGGAACTTGCTTCGGCATTTAAGCTGCTCCAGCCACTGCTTTTGAAACACGTGCCAACAGGCGCGGGTCAAATGGTTTAGGAATAATGTATGTTTTTCCAAACTCAAGCGATTGGAGATTGTAAGCAGCCAACACTTCAGCTGGCACTGGTTCGCGAGCAAGTTCACTAAGGGCATGTGCCGCGGCAATCTTCATTGCTTCTGTGATTTGTTTCGCTTTAGCGTCTAATGCACCTCTAAATAAATAAGGAAAGCACAGTGCGTTATTGACCTGATTTGGAAAGTCACTGCGCCCAGTAGCCATTAAAATATCATCACGAATCGCATGCGCTACACTCGGTAGCACTTCAGGATCAGGGTTAGCCAGCGCAAAAATAATTGGATTTTTTGCCATGCCTTTTATCAAGCTAGCATCGAGTGCATTTTTGGCAGAGACGCCAATAAACACATCTGCATTTAGCATTGCATCTGCTAATGTTTTTATAGCGCTTGGCACAATAGCTAGCTCACGATTATTATCATGTAGGTCAGGCCTGTCAGTATCCAGCACACCTGTTCTATCTACCATCGTGATGTGATTTGCCCCCATACTTTTGAGTAGTTTGGCACAAGAACACCCTGCCGCACCCGCTCCCAAAAACACGATCTTGGCAGTTGCCAATGTTTTACCTTGCAGTTCAAGCGCATTCAACATGGCTGCAGCAACAATCACTGCCGTACCGTGCTGATCATCATGAAACACCGGAATATCCAGACGTTTTTTAAGCTCATTCTCTATATAAAAACAATGTGGTGCGGCAATGTCTTCTAAATTTATGCCGCCAAATGTTGGAGAAATATTTACTACCGTCTGAATAAACTCATCAGGTGTCTTTGCATTAATTTCTATATCAAATACATCAATCCCGGCAAAGCGTTTAAACAATACAGCTTTACCTTCCATCACAGGCTTACTCGCTAGAGGCCCCATATTACCTAAGCCCAATACAGCCGTACCATCGGTAATCACTGCCACTAGGTTTCCTTTATTGGTGTATTTATAGGCATTACTTGCATCAGCATGAATCTCCCTGACAGGTTCCGCAACACCTGGCGTATAGGCAAGCGACAAATCATCCTGTGTTGTGCAAGGCTTTGATGACTCCACACTCAGCTTTCCTGGTATTGGAAACTGATGGTAATCAAGTGCTCGTTTTTTTAGATCGTCCATTATTTATCTCTTTAAAGTTTTCTGGCTGATGCTTTTAAACTACTCCAACTCACTCATATAATGATGATCATCGGTTAAACACAAACCTAATCGCCACTCCATCGGCTTATCCCCATAGGTAAACGAAACGCGCTCAATACTTAACAGCGGAAATCCTTCTTTCAGTCCAAGCGCTTTTGCTACTTCTTGGTCAGCACCAACTGCTTTCAAGCGCTCCTCAGCACGAATCATACGTATGCCAAATTGTGATTCGTACATGCTATACATTGAGCCATTGCAATCTTCGACCTTATTACCGTTTAAACCTTTAAAAGTGGCAGCTGGCACAATTAGATGGTCGTAAATGATTGGACGGCCAGAAAAAGTTAATAAGCGCTTCACCTCTATCGTTGCTGCGCCCGCTTTAATCTCCAAAATCTTAGCAATATAGTTATCTGCTTTCGACTTAACGCAGGAAATTAGCTCGTTATGTAACAGCTCCTTTTTTCCATCAACCGCAGTTAACCTTAAAAATCTAAGCTTAGTCACCTCTTCACTATGGGTTGCGACAAAAGTACCTTTTCCTTGCCGGCGAATCAAAATATTTTCGGCAGAGAGGCTATCAATAGCCTTGCGCACAGTCCCTTGACTCACTTTGTAGCGAGCAGCCAATTCAATTTCACTAGGGATCACATCACCAGGACCCCATTCACCACCAATCAAACTCTGTGTAATTAACACTTTAATCTGATCATATAAAGGTCTGTAACTAGGTGAACTCAATTGCTTATCCATAATTTTTAAACCTATGCATTTGGTTGTTATCAACTTGCTTAATTTCCATGATTGAATTTATATCATGCAAAATAAAAATAGTCTAGTGTTTTATATCTTATATAAGACATAAGATAAATGTTGACACTTATTTAATTTCATCTATATAATCAAATCCACATCTTTAGAAAGTCATATTGATTATGGAATATCACATCAGACCACGGCGCTCTATGCTTTACGTACCAGGTTGCAACAAGCATTATCTTGATCGCGCACGCACACTAGCTGCCGACTCTGTCATTTTGGATCTGGGTGACCCGATTCTTGTCGATGCAAAAGAGCAATCAAGAGCCAATGTAGTAGAAGCTATCCAACAAGGTGGCTATGGCTCAAGAGAAGTGGTCGTGCGTGTAAACAATCTGGACTCAGCTTGGGGACATGATGACATTCGCGCTGTCGCCAACATTGGCGCCAATGCGATTTTGTTTCCAAACATAGAGTCTCGTGAAGACGTACTCAAAGCACAATCATATTTAGATGAAGCTGGTGGCAGCCATATGCCTATTATGGTAATGATTGAAAGCCCACTTGCTGTGTTGAATGCTAAAGAAATTGCAGCTGCATCAGACAGAATCAGCTGCATTGTAATGGCAACCTCAGATTTAATCTCTCAACTACATGCTCATGTGACACATGAGCGCTCTGCCATTCTCACTTCACTATCATTGGTGATTTTAGCGGCGCGCGCTTATGGCAGAAGCGTGATAGATGGCATCACTAGCGACTTTAAAAACATGCATTCTTTTGAATATGCATGCAGACTGGGTCGCGACATGGGTCTAGATGGAAAGTCTCTCGTTCACCCTGCCCAAATTGCTTACTGCAATGATGCATACACACCAAAAGCGACCGAAGTAGCTAACGCAAGACTCATTATTACCGCGCTGAAAGAGGCGAATGAAGCAGGCCGCGGCACAGTGGTTGTGAACGATAAATTAGTAGAGCATCACCACATAAAAGCGGCACAACGCTTAATTAAACTACATGAAGCAATTGTTGAGCTTGAAGAAGAATACATATAAATGGCGACCATCATGCACGCAAACAAAACCTCATCAGGACGCTTTTTTGAACATTTCACTTTAAATGAAGTGATTCAACACGCCACCCCACGTACCATTACTGAAGGCGATGTTGCGCTTTACATCGCATTAACCGGCAGTCGCAACCCATTACATTGTAGCGAGCCATTTGCGCAAAGCGTGGGCTACCAATCTGCGCCGATAGATGACTTACTTACGTTTCATATCGCTTTTGGAAAAACAGTCCCTGATATTTCAGTGAACGCAGTGGCAAATTTAGGGTACGCGGATGTACGTTTCTTACAACCTGTATCAGTAGGGGATACATTAAGCACGTCGAGCCAAGTAATAGGGCTTAAACAAAACTCCAATGGCAAAAATGGAGTGGTCTATGTACGGTCAACCTCAGTGAATCAGCATCATCAACCAGTTTTAAGCTGGGTCCGCTGGGTAATGGTACATAAAAACGACGCCAATGCGCCAGCGCCCGAGACCACAATCCCTGAATTACCAACATTTGTTGCAGCAAATCAATTAAACATCCCAGCATACTTAACTGCTAGCAACTTTGACCAACAAGCAACAGGTGGCCAATTCTATTGGGATGACTACCAAGCAGGCGAACGTATTAATCACGCAGCAGGCATGACCATCAACCAAAGTGACCATTCATTAGCTACGCGTCTTTATCAAAATAACGCCCGTTTGCACTTTGATGCACATTTAATGCAATCCTCCTCATTCGGCAAACGTTTAGTGTACGGCGGTATTGTCATTTCCGCATGTAGGGCCCTGAGTTATGAAGGACTAGAAAATGCCATCAGTATTGTTGCCATTAACGCTGGCACCCATGCCAACCCGTGCTTTACTGGCGACACCATCTATACGTTTACCGAAGTATTAGACTGCTGGGAACTGCCCAATAGAAGCGACATTGGCGCACTCAGGTTGCGCATGGTTGGCATCAAAAACATGAGCTCAGCCGATTTAGCAGAAACCAAACAATTTAATAGTTACCACCCTAATGTAGTACTTGATCTTGATTACACGGTACTTATGCCACGCAAAGGAAATCAATAATGGCTGTGACTTTAACCCAAAAACACCCGAATGAAGCGCTGTTTGGCGGCGAAAAACCATTCCCACTCATCCCTGCCTGCGAGCACTTTGCCGGCAGTGAAAAACTCATCTTAAAAGCACTATCACTACAAGATAGCATTGGCGCTGTTTTTGATATCACTTGCGACTGCGAAGATGGCGCAGCTGCTGGACAAGAGCGTGAACATGCAGAAATGATTGTCCGCGTATTAAATTCAGATGTGAATAAACATAAGATGGCTGGGGCACGTATTCACGATTACACCCATCCGGGATGGAAGCTAGACATCGACATCTTAGTTGCCGGTGCCGGCAAGGTACTGAGCTATATCACGATTCCTAAATGTACGGATATCAGCCAAGCCAGCGAGATGATTCAATATGTTCAGAAAGTGGCTAAAGAAAATAACATTGATCGTGTAATACCAATCCATATACTCATTGAAACCCACGGTGCACTCAAACAAGTACATGAAATTGCCGCACTACCATGGTTACAAGTATTGGATTTTGGACTGATGGACTTTGTCAGTGCGCATCACGGCGCAATCCCTGCAAGCGCGATGCGTAGTCCTGGTCAATTTGAGCACAAGCTATTATCTCGTGCCAAAACGGAAGTAGTCGCTGCGGCCCTTGCCAATGGTGTAGTGCCAGCACATAACGTGACGCTCGATTTAAAAAATGTAGAGACCACATTAAATGATGCTAGCCGTGCACGCAATGAGTTTGGCTTTATGCGGATGTGGAGCATCTATCCCACGCAAATCCAAGCTATTGTGGATGCAATGAAACCTAACTTTGATGAAGTGATTGACGCTGCCAACATCTTGCTTGCTGCACAAAAAGCAGATTGGGGACCGATTCAATACAACGGTGAGTTACACGACCGCGCTACCTACAGATACTTTTGGGAAGTACTACAAAAGGCCAGACTCACCAGGGTAGAAATTTCTGCAGAAGCAACAGCAGCATTTTTCTAAACAACTAACCATCTTGCTACCTAACACTGATCGGCAGGCACTTCTGCTGCCGGCAGGATGGATTTGAATGCAACGCACGCTGAAAAAGCAATCTTGCGTGATTAAATGAACTAAAGGAAGTCAGCAACATGAGCAAACAAACGACAGCAGGTGCACGTTTCAGAGCCGCATTAAGCGCCGAAACACCTTTACAAATCATAGGTGCAATCAACGCTTATCATGCACTACTCGCTACACAAACAGGCTACAAAGCCTTGTACTTATCTGGCGGCGGAGTTGCTGCAGGCTCATTAGGCATTCCAGATCTGGGCATATCAACCCTTGAAGATGTACTGATTGACGTACGCAGAATCACAGACGTCACCGAAACACCTTTACTGGTGGACATTGACACGGGTTTTGGTGGTGCATTTAATATCGCACGCAGCATCAAAAGTATTATTAAAGCAGGCGCGGGCGCAGTGCATATTGAAGACCAAGTGCAAGCTAAACGCTGTGGACATCGCCCCAACAAGGCGATTGTCAGCCAAGCTGAAATGGTAGACCGCATTAAAGCGGCTGTTGATGCAAAAACTGACCCTGACTTTGTCATTATGGCGCGAACCGACGCACTGGCTGTCGAAGGCTTGCAATCAGCAATCGACCGTGCATGTGCATGTGTTGAAGCTGGTGCGGACATGATCTTTCCAGAAGCTATTACTGAGTTAAGTATGTATCAACAATTTGCAGATGCAGTCAAAGTACCAGTACTTGCCAACATTACTGAGTTTGGCTCCACGCCATTATTCACCGTAGATGAGCTACGCAGCGCCAATGTGAGCATGGTGCTATATCCACTTTCAGCATTTAGAGCAATGAATCAGGCCGCACTTAACGTATACCAAGCCGTACGCAAAGATGGCACACAAGCAAATGTGGTAAACACGATGCAAACACGTGCAGAACTCTACGAACACCTCAATTATCACGCTTATGAGCAAAAGCTTGACGAACTATTTAAGGGAGAAAAGTAGCATGACACACCCCACCACTACTCAAGAACCTAAAAAGAAAAAAGGCGTAGCGCTTGCTGGCATTTCGGCTGGAACCACTGCGATATGTACTGTTGGCCACACAGGCAACGACCTGCACTACCGCGGCTACGACATTATAGAACTTGCTAAATCTGCAACGTTTGAGGAAGTGGCCCACCTCCTGATTCATGGTGAACTGCCTAACAAAGCTGAGCTAGCCGCGTACCACCAAAAACTCAAGAAGTTACGCGGTCTGCCAGATGGTTTAAAAAAGGTATTAGAGCAAATCCCAGCGAACGCACACCCAATGGATGTGATGCGCACCGGCTGTTCTATGCTAGGTACACTAGAGCCTGAAGCAAGCAACCGTAATATTGAAGACGCAAAAAACTTGGGCGATAGACTCATTGCCTGTTTTGGCTCTATTTTGATTTATTGGTACCACTTTAGTCACAATCAACAACGTATTGAAGTGGAAACAGACGAAGATTCTATTGCCGCGCATTTCTTACATTTACTGCATGGTAAAAAACCGTCAGAACTACATATCAGCGCAATGAATACATCGCTGGTACTTTACGCAGAGCATGAGTTTAATGCCTCAACATTTACGGCGCGTGTGGTAGCAGGCACCTTATCTGACATGTATTCATGCATCACTGGTGCGATTGGTGCGCTACGTGGGCCTAAACACGGAGGCGCAAATGAAGCGGCCATGGAAATCATTGAGCGCTATAAAACAGCCGATGAAGCCGAAGCCGACATCATGCAACGTATGGCGCGTAAAGAAATCATCATTGGTTTTGGCCACCCCGTCTACACCATAGCCGACCCTAGAAATGAGTCAATCAAGGCTGTTAGTCGTAAGTTATGTGAAGATAGCGGTAATATGATGCTATTTGATGTTTCAGCACGTATTGAAGAAACCATGTGGCGCGAGAAAAAAATGTTTCCTAACTTGGATTGGTATAGCGCGTCCAGTTATCACATGATGGGCATCCCTACTGGCATGTTCACCCCTATTTTTGTGATATCACGTACCACAGGCTGGGTCGCGCATGTGATTGAACAGCGTATTGATAACAAAATTATCCGTCCAAACGCTGAATATGTTGGGCCTGATAATCGCCCTTACGTGCCACTAGAAAAACGTTAACACTTAACTTCTATGCTTCTGTCATTTCCGCTAAAACTGAATCCAGTTTTTTATCCTCCGTTTAAATATGGATTCAGTTTTGGTGGGAGTGACGAACTCAATTAAATTACTTTCATATTAAAGGTCCTAAAATATGTCGTCGCACATCTCAAACGTCCGTCCCGCACCTGACCAAGTCATTGTTGATATTGCTAATTATGTTGCAGATTTCGAAATCAATAGCGACGAAGCATACGACACTGCACGTAACTGCCTTATGGATACATTAGGTTGTGGGTTTGAAGCGCTAGACTATCCAGCCTGTACCAAATTACTCGGTCCAGTCATTGCTGGTACAGTTGTGCCAAACGGCGCAAAAGTGCCAGGCACTAACTTTCAGCTCGACCCCATCCTTGCGGCATTCAATATCGGTGCAATGATTCGCTGGTTAGATTTTAACGACACATGGTTAGCTGCAGAATGGGGGCACCCATCCGATAATCTAGGTGGTATTTTGGCGGTGGCAGATTATATGTCGCGTAAAAATATTAGCGAAGGAAAAGCACCGCTGACGGTAAAAGACGTACTCACTGCCATGATCAAAGCGCATGAAATTCAAGGCGTACTTGCCCTTGAAAACAGCTTTAATCGTGTGGGCTTAGATCACGTTATTTTAGTGAAAATCGCCTCTACCGCTGTGGTGACCAAACTACTAGGCGGAAATAAAGAGGATATTATCAATGCCGTTTCTAATGCGTTTGTTGACGGCCAAAGCTTACGTACTTATCGCCACAGTCCGAATACCGGCTCGCGTAAGTCTTGGGCGGCTGGCGATGCCACCTCACGCGCAGTAAGGCTTGCTTGGATGACAATGCAAGGCGAAATGGGCTATCCATCTGCGCTCACCGCAAAAACATGGGGGTTCTACGACGTGCTGTTTAAAGGCAACGCGTTTAAATTCCAACGTGCTTACGGCTCTTATGTCATGGAACAAGTGCTTTTCAAAATCTCGTTCCCTGCAGAGTTCCACGCACAAACAGCGGTGGAATGCGCCTTGCAGCTCAATAAAGAAGTCGGCAACCGTTTGCAAACTGTAGAACAAATTGCAGAAATCGACAAAATCGTCATCACAACCCATGAGTCTGCAATCCGCATTATTGATAAAACAGGGCCACTCGACAACCCTGCCGACCGCGACCATTGCATTCAGTACATGGCAGCCATAGGCCTATTAAAAGGCAACCTGACTGCTCAAGATTACGAAGATGAAGCTGCCGCAGACCCACGCATTGATGCGATTCGTAGCAAAATGAGCTGCGTAGAAAAAGTAGAATACACCCGCGACTACCTAGACCCAGAGAAACGCTCAATCGCCAACGCCATTCAAATCTTTTTCAAAGATGGCACGAGCTCAAGCAACATTGCCGTAGAGTACCCAATTGGCCACCGCCGTCGCCGTGGCGAAGGCATCCCTGAGTTAGTAAAAAAATTCAAAGTGAATTTAGCACGCAGATTTGATACGAAGAAACAGGAAGAAATTTTAGCGTTATGCTTAGCGCAGAAAACATTAGAAACGATGCCTGTTAATACTTTTGTAGATATGCTGTGGCAAGGTTAATACCTTAAAGTACAGGTGGGCAAAAGATCACTTTTGCCCACAACCGCTTAAACTTGCCAATCAATTGGCACTTCACCACGCCTTTTTAGGTACTCATTGATACTCGAAAATTGGTGGTTACCAAAAAAACCTCGATGTGCTGATAACGGTGATGGATGTACCGATTTCAGTACCAAATGTTTTTTCGGGTCGATCATCCCACCCTTTTTCTGGGCATAACTCCCCCACAGCACAAACACCAAGCCTTCCCGATACTGGTTTAAAGCTGCAATCGCCGCATCGGTAAAGGTTTCCCAACCCCGTTTCTGGTGTGAGCCAGCGTTTGCCATCTCCACTGTAAGTGTTGCGTTTAATAACAGCACTCCTTGATTAGCCCAAGGCGTCAAATCGCCTTTTCCTCGCATTTTAATACCAAGGTCACTTTCTATTTCTTTAAAAATATTGAGTAGCGAAGGTGGCAACGCAACGCCCTCTGGCACTGAAAAGCTCAAACCATGCGCCTGAGGCTGCCCTTTATCCTGTCCGTGATAAGGATCTTGCCCGATAATTACCACGCGCACCCTATCAAACGGCGTGTGATTAAAGGCATTAAAAATCAATGGGCTAGGTGGAAATATTGTCTTGCCAGCGGCTTTTTCCTGCTTTAAAAAAAAACGCAGTGATTGCATATAAGGCTTATCAAGCTCGTCACCTATCATCGCTTGCCATGAAGGGTGAAGTTGACCAGGTTTTTCTAGAGGCATTTTAAAGTCAGAGTGATGAAGATAGAATAATTATAGTCCGAAGTGGCCTGCTCATTTTATGTGACAAATACTTAGCTAGACTATCCGTCTCTTAAATATTAACTTGCCTACCTGGCGCCGGTAGATAATTTACAACTTACGTACGAAATTCTTAACAATAAATCACTAGTATTAAGTAGAGGGTGAGAATAGCTACATAAATAAAAGCTTTTTGCACTCACTACGACTAGGGTAAAATACAGTTTCATTAAAATCTATGTTTTGAAAGTTTGCCGCATGTCACTTACCACGCTAAATGCGCTATCTCCTCTTGATGGCCGCTACCAATCTAAACTTGATGCTTTACGCCCTTACTTTAGTGAATATGCACTGATTAAACACCGTGCATGGGTAGAGATTGAGTGGCTAAAGGCTTTAGCTGGTGCGCAGGAATTGTCAGAAATCGCAACATTTAGCGAGGAAACCATCAAAGAGTTAGATGCTGCAATTACAAACTTTAGTGAAGCCGATGCTTCACAGGTAAAAGCAATTGAGGCACGCACCAATCATGACGTGAAAGCGCTTGAGTACTGGCTAAAAGAGAAGTTTGATAGCAACCATGAAGTTAAAAAAGCGAGCGAATTTATTCACTTTGCCTGCACCTCAGAAGACATCAATAACTTATCTCACGGTTTAATGCTAAAAACTGCGCGCGATAGCGTGATGTTGCCGTTTTTGAATAGCCTAATCGCACGTTTAACTGAACTATCAGAGCAATTGGCTAATCAGCCAATGCTATCACGCACTCACGGCCAAACAGCATCGCCAACTACGATGGGTAAAGAGTTAGCCAACGTGGTATACCGCTTACAACGTCAGCAAAAACAATTGGCTAGCAATGATATTCTAGGGAAAATCAACGGTGCAGTTGGTAACTTTAATGCGCACTTATCTGCATACCCTGATTTTGACTGGGAAAGCTTTGCAGAACGTTTTGTATCATCATTAGGTCTGACTTATAACCCGATGACCATACAGATTGAACCACATGATTACATGGCAGAGCTTTATGACACACTTGCACGTATTAATACGATTTTAATTGATATCAACCGCGATATTTGGGGTTACATCTCTGTAGGTTACTTTAAACAAAAAGTAAAAGCGGGCGAAATCGGTTCATCGACCATGCCACATAAAGTAAACCCGATTGATTTCGAAAACAGCGAAGGCAATTTAGGTTTAGCGAATGCAGTATTACGCCATATGGCAGAAAAGCTACCAATTTCTCGCTGGCAGCGTGATTTAACCGACTCTACCGTATTGCGTAATATGGGTGTGGCTTTCGGCTACACATTGCTAGGCTATGATTCTTGCTTACGTGGTTTAAATAAATTAGAAATAAACCCTGCGCGTCTAGATGAAGATTTAAACAATAGTTGGGAAGTATTGGCTGAGCCAATTCAAACCGTGATGCGCCGTTATGGTATCGAAAATCCATATGAGCAACTGAAAGAACTGACTCGCGGAAAAGGTGGCATCAATCAAAGCTCATTGCACACATTTATTAGCGGTTTATCTATTCCAGAAGAGGCTAAACAAGCACTACTGGCACTGACACCTGCAACTTACACAGGTAAAGCAGCGGAGCTTGTTAAAACGATCAAGTGAGTTTAAATGCATTTAAAAACTAATGACAAGGCGCTGACTCTTGAATAGGCGCTTTGTCATCTACGTGTATTTTTTATACGTGATTTTTTTCTGTGGGGGCGGGGTCGCATATGCGGATAATAATAGCTACCAAGTAGAAATTGAAGCACCCTCCCCGCTAGCAACATTGCTAAAGAATCATCTCGATATCATCAAATGGCGTCAAAATCCACGCATGTCACCTGGCGAGTGGAAGCGCCTATCCACAGAAGCCCATCAACAAATCAGAGACTTACTGGCAACAGAAGGTTACTTTTCACCAAATATCAACCTGCAAGCCACACAAAATAACAGCGAACATATTGCTAAATTTATGATTGAGCCGGGCAATCCTGCTGTAATAGACAAGGTAGACATCACTTTCACTGGCGACATTACACAGCAACCAGCTAAATCGTCGCCGAGCCAGCAACAAATTCGTGATGAATGGCTACTAAAATCTGGCATGACATTCACTCAGACCGCTTGGTCAGATGCAAAGCGCAACTTACTGAGCAAGCTATTGGTTAACCGTTATCCAAATGCAACCATTACGGACACCAAGGCAATCATCGATGCCAATCAACAAACGGCATCATTGCAAATCAGCGTGGATAGTGGAAGCACAGTACATTTTGGCGACATACAAATTGAAGGCCTGCAACGCTACCCTGAAAGCATCATCCACAACCTTAACCCGATTAAACCTAATGAGGTTTATAGCCAAGCACAGTTACTCACTTTTCAAACCCGTTTACAAGAGAGCGGCTATTTCCGTGTGGTAGAAGTCACCTCAGATGCTAGAGCTGCTTCTCAAGAAAACAACTTGGCGCCAATTAAAGTAAGAGTTGATGAAAATCAATCCATTAAACTCAGCACAGGCGTGGGTTACAGCACCAATACTGGCGCACGTACTCAACTGACCGTAGATCACTTAAACTTGTTTAACCGTAATTGGCGGATGACTTCCAGCCTCAGGCTAGAAGAAAAACTACAATCGATCTCAGGTGTCATTCGGCTACCAACAACAAAAAATGGTTATCGCGATAGTGCCAACGCCGCCACAACACGCACAGAGATTGAAGGACAAACAACCACAGTCACACAAGCAGGTGTGAAGCGCGCGTGGGGAACACTTAAACGTGAGCAATATGTTGGGGCCAATGTACTGTCTGAACACGTTAAGCTAGATAGTGCAGAATCATCCGATAATTATGCAGCGACGCTAGGCTACGGCATTACATTAAGACGCACTGATAACAACTTAAACCCTTCACGAGGTTATTTATTTAACGCTCAGTTTAATGGCGCACCGTTAGCATCGCTTTCCAATGGTACTTTCTTGCAAAGCTACTTTAAAACACAGGCTTATTACCCCATTACCAAAAGCACACAACTCATCGCCCGTGCTGAAATAGGGATGGTGAATGGTAAAAATAGCGCACCAGCAGCTTTTCTATTCCGCGCAGGCGGTGATCAATCGGTACGTGGTTACGGCTTTCAAAGCTTAGGCGTCACTGAAGGCGATGCGATTGTGGGTGGGCGCTATCTGGCCACTGGCAGTATTGAAATCATTCAATGGCTAACACCCGAGTGGGGAGCAGCAATATTTACTGACTTTGGTAATGCCGCTAACACCATTAAAGATTTAAAGCCTGTTTATGGATACGGCTTAGGAGCCAGATGGAAAAGCCCTGTCGGCCCGATTGGTGCTGACATTGCCTACGGACAGGAAACAGACGAATATCGCATGCATTTCAATATCGGGGTGGTATTCTAATGAGACGCTACCTGCAAATTCTACTGGTGAGCATTGCCTTATTGTTATTTCCCTCTGCGCATAGTGAATCAACCATTAGTGTCAGCACCAGCTTAGATACTTTTAGCTACGACCTAGACAGCATCCACCTAAAACTAGAAAAACTCAGCACTCGCTGGCAGCTTTCGCCTTTTGGTGAGGGTGATTTACTCATAGAACAATTAAAAGCAAAGCGCCTGATTATTACCGTTAAAAATAGCGACACTGAATCTACAGAGTCGCCATTACCTAAAAGTATCAAACTGCCGTTTCCCATTACTATTGAACAGTCAGAAATCAACGAAGTGATTGTTGTCACAGGGGAAGATAGGCAGATCTTTCATAACGTAAAATTGAATTTTGAGGGTAATGCAAAAACGCTCAAACTGAATTTGTCTCATGCTACTACCCCGTGGGGAGAAGCATCAGCATACGTCAATATGAGCGCAACCAAACCATTTAACCTATCAGGTGATGTTTCACTCAAAAAAACAAATACGGATTACCCTTATGATGTAAAAGCGCAACTTAGTGGTAATCTCAACACCATCAACATCCATTCAACATCATGGTTAGCACTACAAGATGGAAAAATAAATCTATTAAAATCAGCGACTAAACAAGCAGGTGCACAAATCATCATTGATGCACAGCTTGAGCTGAACAAAAACTATGCAATACATGTACGCGGCCAACTTCTGGAGCTATCTCCTGCTCGTTTAGGCAACTATCCAGAGGCATTGCTCAATGTAGATGTAAAGCTAGATGGCGCACTAAAACCATCACTAAATGCAGCGCTCACCATCACAACACATGATAGCGTTTGGCAACAACAAGCTGTATCAGGTTCAGTAACCGCACAATTAATTGACCAAACACTGGAACAAGTATCGTTTGCAGTGAGTATTGCCAACAATCAAATGAAAGGCACTGGAAACATTAGTAAAGAAAACATGCACTTAGCATGGCAGGCAGATTTACCTGACATGAGTAAACTTGATGAAGCCTACGCTGGGCAAGTAAGTGCAAACGGCACTATTGATGGTGCCATTGATAACCCATCAGCCACACTCAAATTACTCGCCCAGAAACTACGCCTGTCTAAAGACTTACAGATTGAGCACTTAACAGGTGAAGCGAACATGACAGCTGGTGAAAACGGTACTACAGCCGCAAATATTGAAGCACAAACAATCAAGTACGGGAGCTACGCCCCTATCAATGGCAATATCTCACTGAAGGGCACACAAGCTGACCATACCATCACCATTACCGCAGAAAACAAAGACAATAAATTACAAAGCACACTCAAAGGTGGCATTCAACTTAATCAATCCACAGCAAAAAAACAGTGGTTAGGGTTATTGCAACAACTTGATTACGTAGGAGGCACACCTATCAAACTTAAAGACCCTGCCCCGCTCAGTGCGGATATTGAGCAGGTATCACTCAAACAAGCATTACTCACACTGAAAAATGGCGCTATTAATATCGAACACCTACATATAGGCAACGGCATATTAGAAAGCAAAGGTTCTCTAGAGAAGATAACTTTAGATGACTTACCGCCTAACATATTGCAACTACCAACTACGCTGAGCAGTAATGCAGTATTTTCAGGAAAATGGTCACTTGAAACTAGAGAGACAATCAATGCTCACTTCAGTTTGTGGCGTGATAGTGGCGATATCACTTTTAAAAAATCAGACGGCACATCGTTACCATTGGGCTTATCAGAGGTAAAAGCAGAACTTAATGTTACCAACAATGCGTTAGCTGCTAAGGTCAATTTAAATGGTAAAAATATTGGCACACTGAATGCTGAAACATCAACCCGACTCACCAAAACGGATTCAGGCTTTAGCTTACACAATAACGCACCTTTTAAATTAACTAGCAATGCCCAACTCAATACATTGCTGTGGCTTCCCATGCCATCATCCATGTTGGATGCCGACCTTGATGGCAAAATAACGCTCACCGCAAACGCGAACGGCACAATTGAACATCCTAATCTGAGTGGCAGCATTGATGGCGAAAAAATCAGTTTCAACCTGCCCTCAGAGGGGATTCAATTAAGCAATGGTATATTTCAAGCACGCTTTGAAAATGAGCAGCTACACATTGAACAAATGATCTGGCAAGGCGGCTCAGGCAACCTAAGTGCAAACGGCTGGTTAAGGCTTAACCATGGCAAACCAACCATAGACCTCGCTTGGACAGCAGATCAATTTACGATACTTTCCAGAGCAGATCGTCTGCTCACGCTTAGCGGTACAGGTAAAACCATGCTCGCTGACAGCTTACTCAACATTTCGGGTGATTTCACCGTCAACAAAGGCCTGATCGAACTCGCACAAGAAGATACGCCTACGCTAGGTGATGATGTTGTGATTTTAGGACAAGCCGTTGTAGAAAAAGAAACCTCATTACAAATTCTACTCAATGGTTTACATATCAAATTAGGTAATGACTTTACCCTGCGTGGACGTGGTTTAGACGCACAATTAACAGGTGAGTTAACACTAACAGGCCTCACCGAATATAGACCTTATACCGAAGGTAGCATCAATGTCGAAAAAGGCACATTCATGGCTTACGGCCAGATTTTAACGATTGAACGCGGCATTTTAAATTTCAATGGTCCAATGGATAACCCAGGCCTCAATATCCGCGCTATGCGTAATAGTAAACCAGTCAATGCAGGGGTTGAAATAACAGGGAGTGCAACCATTCCGATAGTGAAACTAGTCTCAGATCCCAACGTACCAGAAACAGATAAGCTCGCATGGTTAGTATTAGGGCATGGCACAGAACAAGCAGGTAAAAATGATTTTGCAATACTCTCACTCGCCGCTGGTGCACTATTCTCACAAGGACAATCTGTACCGCTACAAAGCCAAATAGCGCGCGCTGCGGGGCTAGATGAGTTTAGCTTTGCTGGTGGAGATGCAGAAAACGCATCACTTACACTAGGTAAACGACTCAGCTCACAACTGTATCTCAGTTACGCAAAAAGTATCAGCAGCTTACAAGATGTCGCCAGACTCACCTTCAACATCACGCCACGCTGGGCATTACGTGCTGAAGCTGGCAATGAAAGTGCTGTCGATGTGTTATATACTTTCAGCTTCAAGTAAGATTTGGATTCAAACGTATGAGTGATGACAAAAGCAATCCTAGACTAGCAGTACTGATTGATGCAGACAATGCGAGAGCAAATATTATTGAAGGATTGCTTGCTGAAGTAGCCAAATTTGGCGTTGCTAGCGTTAAACGCATATATGGAGACTGGACCACGCCAAATTTAGGTCAATGGAAAACTGTCTTGCTAGAGCACTCAATTATACCAATGCAGCAGTTTCGTTACACCACAGGAAAAAATGCCACTGATAGCGCCATGATTATTGATGCAATGGATTTGCTATATACAGATACTTTTGATGCATTTTGTATAGTTTCAAGTGACAGTGACTTTACAAGATTAGCTTCAAGAATTCGTGAATCTGGCAAACGTGTATACGGCTTTGGTGAGAAAAAAACGCCACGTCCTTTTATAACGGCCTGTGATAGATTTATCTATACAGAAATATTAGTAGTCTCTGCAGATAATGAAATAAACGAAACAGATACTTTAGCTAATACTAGAGAAGGCTCTGTTGAATTAAAAACTGAATCAAAAAAATCAATATCTGACAGTAAAGTGGATGTAAAAAATTCACAGCCAATACCTGGTAATAAATTAAGACAAGATACACGCCTCATGAATCTATTTAGAACAGCTATTGCCGCAGCTTCAGATGAAAATGGGTGGGCTTATTTAGGTCAAGTAGGCACAAACATCGTTAAGCAAGCTCCAGAGTTTGATCCTAGAAATTACAATTATGAAAAATTGAGTGAGCTAGCAATTGCCATTGGTTATTTTGAGATTAATAGAACAGAACAAAGAATTTTAATTAAAGACTCGAAGAAAAAATGAACGAAATCCTAGTCCTCTATTATTCTCAAGGTGGCGCAGTCCGTGAAATGGCGCAACTGATAGCACGTGGTGTACAAAGCGTTGACGGCATCAAAGCACGCATACGCACCGTCCCTAAAGTATCAGCCAACTGTGAAGCCACGGAGTCTGACATCCCCAGTACCGGCGACCCATACGTTGAATTGCAGGATTTAGAAGAGTGCATAGGCTTAGCGTTAGGCAGCCCTACCCGCTTCGGCAATATGGCAGCACCAATGAAATACTTTCTTGATGGCACCACTGCACTTTGGCTAAAAGGTGCTCTAACTGGTAAAGCAGCCGCTGTATTTACCTCTAGCGGCTCTATGCATGGCGGTAACGAAACGACACTCATCACCATGATGCTACCATTAATGCACCACGGCATGATCATGGTCGGATTACCCTATTCAGAACCTGCACTATCAGCCACCACTTCTGGTGGCACACCTTATGGTGCGAGCCATATTGGTGGTGCAATGGACGATAAACCCATCAGCGATGATGAAAAAAAACTGTGTATCGCACTAGGTAAACGTCTCGCTGAGTCTGCGTTAAAGTTATCGAGAAAACTTTAAAAATGGCCAATTTACATCTAGATGCTAGGCAGTTTTTGAGAAGCACGCGAACCGCTATACTCTCAACTCATTCGGCAAAATTTGAAGGCTATCCATTTGGCTCGGTCGCACCGTTTGTATTAGATCACCAATGCCAACCCATCATATTAATTAGCAACATTGCAGAACACACCAAAAATATCGCCGCTAATCCTAAAGTATCATTACTAGTCTTTGCAGGGGCCGAAGACTTACAAGCGAATGCAAGGCTCACGTTGCTAGGTAGCGCCAATGCAATCGATAAAAACGAAGATGCTAACTTACGCGAGCGGTATTTACGTTACCTACCACAAGCGAGCGGCTATTTTGATATGCATGATTTTGCTTTTTATCGTATAAAAATTGAAACAGCGCGCTATATCGCTGGTTTTGGAAAGATGGGCTGGATATCGGGTGATGATTTAATTAATGACATCCCTACAGAGGCATTACTCGCGAATCAGGAAGCACAAATTATTGCACACATGAATGCTGACCATGCCGATAGCCTAGTCCGTTATTGTCAGCACGTGCACGGTGTCAAAGCCCAAAATGCAACCATGCTAGGAATAGATTGCGATGGCTTTGATGTCAACGCCACTGTTGGCGAGAAAACGACGACTTTGCGCTTTGACTTTGAAACAAAAATCCATGATGCCCAATCTGCCAGAGCGGCATTAGTGAGCCTCTCAAAATCAGTCAACCTTTAAAAAACGTGAATAAAATCAACATGCTTAACAAACTTCAACTGGGTGCTTCGATTAGCCTCATCTCACTTATTTTACTCACACTCGCATGGGAAACTATTTTAGCGCCATTAAAACCTGGCGGCTCACTACTCATGCTCAAGACTTTACCGCTATTACTGCCTTTGTTTGGCATTTTGCGAGGCAAACGCTACACCTACCAATGGTCGTGTATGTTCATCTTATTTTACTTCACTGAAGGTGCGGTTCGCGCTTGGGCTGATACAGGTCTTTCTGCCAAACTTGCCCTACTAGAAGTTATCCTAACAATCTTATTTTTTACATGTACGATTTTTTACGCACGACTAACACGTCAACCGAAGCAAATCAGTGTATAAATCATGTCAACAAGCATAAGTTTTTATATCCATACCGCGCCAAACATGCCGTCTTCTACTATAATTTAGTCATGAATATACTATTAGCAAGTTACGCATGAAAATACTGCTCTCAAACGATGATGGCTACTTCGCACCAGGCTTAAATATACTGGCAGAACATATTGCAAAAATTGCAGATATTACAGTCGTAGCCCCTGAAAGAAACAGGAGTGGCGCAAGCAACTCCCTCACGCTTGATCGTCCATTAAGCGTAAAAAAAGCATCTAACGGCTTCTTTTATGTCAACGGCACACCAACAGACTGTGTACATATTGCACTAACAGGGCTTATGGATACCATGCCAGACATGGTGATTAGTGGGATTAATGATGGTGCCAATATGGGAGACGATACGATCTACTCAGGCACTGTTGCTGCGGCCATGGAAGGCTATTTACTTGGTATACCATCCATTGCAGTATCAATGTCCCAACACAACTCGACACACTTTGAAACCGCAGCAAGAGTTGCTGTTGAACTTATTCAGCACTATCAAAAAACTGGATTCAGCTCACCAACTTTGCTTAATGTGAATGTGCCTGACATCCCTTATGAAGCACTGCAAGGTAGAACGGTAACACGCTTAGGAAAACGCCACAAAGCAGAGCCGGTTGTTCAGCTCAAAACGCCTCGTAACGAAACAGTCTACTGGGTTGGTGCTGCTGGCCAACCAAATGACGGCGGTTTAGGCACAGACTTTCATGCGATTGCAAACCAACAAGTGTCTATTTCTCCCATTCAAGTTGATCTAACCTGCCATGCACAGCTGAATGATATAAAACAATGGTTATCTAGCTAACAACACTGGAAATAAAATCTTGGCACTCATTAGATCATCACAAGCTGGTATTGGCATGACATCACAACGTACGCGTGATCGCATGCTAAATCGTCTGCGTGAACAAGGCATTAAAGATGAGGTGGTACTCTCAGCGATAGGTAGTATTCCTCGTCATATATTTGTAGATGAAGCGCTCTCTATTCGCGCCTATGAAGACGTATCGTTGCCAATTGGATTTGGTCAAACTATTTCCCAACCCTACATTGTCGCACGCATGTCTGAACTGCTACGCAATGGTCAATCGATAGAAAAAGCACTAGAAATTGGAACAGGCTGCGGCTATCAAACGGCAGTTTTGTCAAAATTGGCAAAAGAAGTCTACTCGGTAGAACGCATTCGGCCTTTGGTTTTAAAAGCACGCGACCATCTACGCCAACTAAAATGCATCAACGTTAAGCTAGACCACGCTGACGGCAACATGGGACTTGCACAATTAGCACCGTTTGATGCCATTATCGTCACAGCGGCAGCGAGCCATATTCCGCAAGAGTTATTAACACAGCTAGCGATTGGCGGTCGCTTGGTCATTCCTGTCGGCACTGATGAACAAATTTTATATCTGGTAGAGCGCGTCTCTACAAACGATTACCATCAAACACAATTAGAGCCTGTAAAGTTTGTTCCATTACTAGGTGGCACCAGTTCACAATGAATGTAATACGTTATTTTATCATCCTACTAATTTCATCACTTAACTTCGCTTGTAGCACGACCCCAGCACCTGTGATTGACAGAATGCCGCACGGTAAATCAAATAAGTCACAACCCGCATCTATCTCACACAAATCAGGCAGTGACTGGCGACCATCAAGCTATGTTGTCAAAAAAGGCGACACGCTCTATAGCATTGGACTTGAGCATGGTTATGACTACAAAGAAATCGCTCAAGCCAACAACATCAGCGCACCTTACCTCATTAAGATTGGCCAAACACTTAAGTTTTCTACTTTAAATGAAACACCTGCTAATGTAGATACCAGTTCAGCAACTGATAATGCCAATGGCGTAGTCACCTACGCCATTAGCAACGACAGCCCTCAAGAATCCAGCACTACTTCAACAGTTGCCCCACCCAAAACAGTGGCAATTAGTGAACCTAAAGCACTACGTGAACCTTATAGTGATGAGGCCTATAAAAAGCCACTACCAACAGCAAAAACAGTCGCTACGTCACAACCCACCACTAGTGATGCGGTGAAGAAGTCAACTGTAGAAAAAGCAAACGCCGACCCAAAAGCAGAGATAAAAACAGCTGAACCAAAAGTTGAAACAAAACTTAAACTGGAGCCTAATGGCCAAGTAAGTTGGGCATGGCCAACCAAAGGTAAAGTGATTGCCAACTTTAACGATGCTGGTAATAAAGGTATTGATATATCAGGAAAAATGGGACAAGCGATTCATGCTGCTGCCCCCGGTAAAGTCATTTACAGCGGCTCTGACTTGCGTGGCTATGGTAAATTAGTCATCATCAAACATAATGCTACTTACTTGTCTGTGTATGCTAACAATAGTCTGATTTTAGTCAAGGAAGGTCAGCAAGTAAGTAGTGGTCAAAAAATTGCAGAGATGGGTGATACTGATAGCAACACAGTAAAACTACACTTTGAAATTAGGCAACAAGGTAAATCTACAGATCCCATGAAATTTCTCAGTGCGGATTAAGTAAATACCCAAGGAGTAGCATATGGCAAATATTGAACCCAACAAATATCTGAAAAATAAAGACATTAAGCCGGAAAGTAAAGCGAGCGTGCTCTTTGCTACTATACGAATGGGGCTGATGATTATAGGGATTGTAGGCATCGCCCTAGAGCTGTTTCGCGAAGATGGCTTGATATCAAAAGCGATAGGCAGTCTGTTTGAATCAACCACCAGTATGTTGATGATACCTGTGATTATTTTTGGATTATGGTTAATCAACAGGTGGATTAGTACTCCTAATAAATCAGAAACCAAAAAAAGTGGTGACTTACCAATGTATGTAATGATGGCAATTGGTGTTTTCTTCTTAATCAGGTTTTACATGACGGGGTCTTTTTAGATCAATAACAGCCAAACTTTCGTCACCACACATTAGATATGTCCCAGATGTAACTTACTACATATAATAAAAAAGCGGCTTGAAGCCGCTTTTTTATTATTATTACTGCAAGAAATAAATCATCAGCTTTTAGTTAGCCGCTTTCGCTTGCTCTTTATAGTACTCACGCACAGGAGTCATATCAAAATCACGCGCCCATTTGATAATTTCATCAAATGCTGGGGCACCAATTTCACCCACTTGCGCATGGATACCAGCTTGCTCACGAATCACCAAAATACCTGGAATTTGCGTTACTTCGAAATATTCGCCAATTTCTGGGTCTGTTTCTGTATTGACCATACCAAACACGATATCTGGGTTTTTTTCTGCCGCAGCTTCGAATGTAGGCGTGAACGCAACACATGGATCACACCATTGAGCCCAAAAATCAACAATCACAAAAGGATTATTTTCTATCGTTTCTTTAAAATTAGCTTTGGTAAGTGCAATAACTGCCATAATTTTGCCTTTAATTGAATAAGGTAACACCTAAAGATAGCAGTTTATCAGAAGCCATATATTTCGTTAAGTTTTACATTCGCATGCATTACTCACGCTTTAATAGAGTTACCCCAGGCAGCATCAAAAAACAAATCTGACAAAGGCTTTCTCACGCGTTCAGCAGTCTCTTTTGCTAAGGCCTCACCCGCTAAAGTTGCAATATCAGCAGGATATCCAACCGCTACCATTGCCATCAAAGTGTACTGTTCTGGAATATTAAATTCCTTTCGTGTCTTATCCGCATCAAACCCACCCATTTGGTGCGCCATCAGACCCATGCTAGATGCTTGCAAACATAAGTTTTCTGCTGCTGCACCTGTGTCATATTGTGCCCAACGATTTGGCTTTTGATTGTGGCCAAACAAGGTGTCTGCGCAAATCAACAGTAACAATGGTGAGTTCTTTACCCAATCCTGATTACCAGGGACAAGACAATCAAATGCCTGTTGCCAGCTTGCTGCATCTGAGCCTTTATTCCAGACAACAAATCGCCAAGGTTGATCGCCAAAACATGATGGTGCCCATCTTGCGGCCTCAAGTAATGTAATCACTTGCGCGTGTGTAACGCCTTTCGCTGCATCGTAAGCGCGACCACTCCAACGATTAGCAAGCGTAGTATCAATTGGTAATTGGGTAATAGCAGGTTTATGCATGGTTATTTAAGCCTCAATAAATGGGTAATCGGTATAGCCCTTTTCTGTGCCGCCGTAGAATGTTGATGAGTCCGCCTCATTTAAAGGCGCATCTGTTCTAAAACGTTCAACTAAATCAGGATTAGCAATGAATGGTACACCATAAGCCACTACATCTGCATGGCCACTTGCAACAACGGCATTACCACGGGCTTTATCATAAGCTAGATTAGCCATGTAAGGGCCTTTGAACAACTTGCGCAACGCATCAAAGTCAAATGGGTCTGCAATACCACCACCGTGAATACCACCTTCGACCACGTGCAGATAAGCAAGATTAAACTGATTTAATGACTCAGTCACAAAGTTAAACAAGGCTTGCGGATTGCTATCTTTCATATCATTGAAAGGATTCACAGGTGAAATACGCACACCCACTTTATCTGAACCAGCTACATCCACCACAGCTTTTGTCACTTCCAACAAAAATCTCGCACGGTTCTCAAAGCTACCACCATACTGATCAGTACGTTGATTAGTACCATCGCGTAAAAACTGATCAAGTAAATATCCGTTAGCCGCATGAATCTCTACACCATCAAAACCAGCTGCGAGCGCAGATTTAGTCGCATGCACGTAGTCAGCCACAATGCTTGATAACTCATTTGCATCTAATGCACGTGGCTCAACATAATCGACCAGACCTTGATAAGTGAATGCTTTGCCAGCTGGTTTAATTGCGGATGGCGCAACAGGCAATGCGCCATCAGGTAGCAGTGTTGGATGAGAAATACGGCCTACATGCCATAACTGAATCACAATCTTCCCACCTTTTGCATGCACCGCATCGGTAATTTTTTTCCAACCAGCGACTTGAGCATCAGTGTAAATGCCCGGCAATGCAGGGTAGCCATGTGCCATCGCTGATATTGGTGTTGCTTCAGTCACAATCAGCCCAGCGCTTGCACGTTGCTCGTAATATGTCACATTGAGTGGCTGTGGTACGCCGTGCTCACCAGCTCTATTACGTGTCAGTGGAGCCATTACAATACGGTTACTCAATTGCATACTTCCCAGCTTTACTGGGCTAAATAAGTCTAATGCCATTATTACTCCTAATATTCCCGAACGCTCAACCTTAATTGATTGAATAATTTATTTTTTGATTATTTCTTTGGTTTTTCAGCAGAAGGCTTTACTGCCTCAATCAATAACGTAACTTCGATATCATCACCAACTGGTGCATTTGGTTTTACACCCCAACCAAAACCGTAATCAGAGGCCTTAAGTGATGTTTTAGCCTCAAAACCACTGCGCTCACCACCCCATGGATCATTACCAAAACCCAAGACTTTAAACGGCAACACTATTTCTTTAGTCACGCCATTCATGGTGAACTTGCCAGTCATCATACCTACTGTAGCACTCTTTGCTTCAATTTTTGTGCTAACAAAACGCATCTCTGCAAACTGACCCGCGTTCAAGTAATCCTTCTCCTTGATATGCGCATCACGCTTAGCCAACCCACTGTTGACACTAAGTACGTTAATTTTTGCATCAACTGATGAGTTTGCTAAATTGTCGGCATCGATAGAAATATTGCCTGTAATTTCGTTAAATGTGCCAGACGCCTTTGCGACTACGTGACGAACACTCCAGTTAGCAAAACTATGTGCCGTATCAATCTTGTAAGTGACTGGTGCTGCAACGGCCGCATTCATGCCTGAAAATAGTACACCAAACAATAGTGCTGTCGTTTTTAAATGTGAGTATTTCATATCGTATCCTTTTTCTAGACTTGGTTTTTTATCGCAATTTTTAATAAAATTTAGTAGTTATCTATGATTAAACAGTACACTATTCTTCAGTGTAACTTCACCTTGAATGGTTTTTCCAATTCATCACGAGCTATGGTGTTGGTCAAACATGATGGCATAAAGTTGCACACACTGACTCAATGCGGAACATAATATCCCATTGCAAATTAACACCATCATTCAAGTTAATTGAATAATTAAGAGCATGTTATTACTAATGAGAATATACTAATAGCAAATAATTTTGCATGATTTGTTCAAAAAAATTGACTAAGATTCACCAACCCCTATGTCGATAAAACTTTCTTTAGAATCACTTGAAGTTTTAGATGCGATCGCCCGTAAAGGAAGCTTTGCAGCTGCCGCAGAATCACTGTTCCGCGTGCCTTCTGCAGTTACTTATACAGTAAGAAAGCTTGAAGAAGACCTAAACATCAAACTGTTCAACCGTAGCGGCCATCGTGCAGAACTTACTTTAGCTGGAGCAGAGCTGCTCAAAGAAGGTCGTATCCTACTGAACGCAGCCAGTGAGCTAGAATCTAGGGTGAAACGTGTTGCAAAAGGCGTAGAAACTGAATTAACCATCGCTGTCAGTGATTTATTTGATATCACAAGTGTCTATCCTATTCTAGAGAAATTCTATGCCCAGCATTTCGGCACCAGAATAAGATTATCGCAAGAAGTATATGGGGGCAGTTGGGATGCACTCATCAGCGGACGTGCGGACATTGCCTTAGGCGCACCCGGCGACGCACCGCCTAACGCAGGATTTATGACAAAACCAATTGGCACGCTGATGTTTAGCTATGCCGTGGCGCCGCACCACCCGCTTGCCAAATTGGCAGAGCCATTGCAAAATCAAGACATTATCCAATACCGTTCAGTTTCAGCTGCAGATAGCTCACGCAACTTGCCGCCACGCACATCTGGCATTTTAACTGGGCAAGATATGCTATCCGTGCCTAATATGCATTTAAAATTACAAGCGCAAATTGCTGGTCTGGGTGCTGGGTACATCCCACATCAGCTAGCAGAGCAATACGCTAGCAAAGGCCTGCTAATGATTAAACAGGTTGCAGAACCAAAGCATGAAGTCACCATTTTTCTAGCTTGGCGGAGTGACGGCGGCAAAGCACAACAATGGCTCATTAAACAATTCCAATTATTGAACATCAATGATATTTTGTTATCACCAGCACAATGAAAGAAATTAGCATGTCACAAGAACAATTACCAAAGAACTTTTCCACGATCAACAACTTCGCCATCAAGGCGATGCAGTGGCTAAATGGGTTTGCTCACGTCATCATCGGGCTTGCGCTTGCCACCTCAGTCATCATGTTTACTTGGTTGTTTTTTAAGGATGTTTATGCGGCCGCAACTGCACATAACCTTGTGCATGGCTTTTTACATGCACTTGGCACACTGATGTTGCTATGGTCAATTTCCGCACTGATTTCTGCAGAAATACGCTACCTGCAAGGTAGCAAGCTATTAGTAGAAACGTTTGTTGAAGTTGTACTGGTACTATTTTTACGTAAATTAATTGTGATGCCAGTGCAGGATCTTTCACCAACTACAGAAGAGATTGCAACATGGGTAGGTGGCGCTTTTGTGCTAGGTTTAATTTATGTATTAATCCGCTGGGGTCAAAAGCAAAAAGACTAAGCAATTGATTGACTGTATAAAAATATTAGGCCACCTCGAAAAATGACAAGCAATACTGCTAACAGCTTGGAACAAGACCAAGCTTTTATGTCCATCGCGCTAGCCCTAGCAGAACAAGCCGCCATCGCAGGTGAAGTTCCTGTTGGTGCGATTGTTGTGAAAGATGGCGAAATTATAGGTCGCGGCAGCAACGCACCCATCGGCTCACATGACCCTAGTGCACATGCTGAAATTCAGGCCATGCGTAATGCAGCAAAAAACTTAGGTAACTACCGTCTGGTTGACTGCACGCTTTATGTGACTTTAGAGCCATGTGCAATGTGTGCGGGCGCAATACAGCATGCCAGAATTGCCAGACTAGTCTATGGTGCAAATGACCTAAAAACAGGCGCATGTGGCAGTGTAGTAGACCTCATGGGGGAGCAAAAACTTAACCATCATACGCAGGTGATAAGCGGCATACTCGCTGACGAATGCGGGAAAGTGCTATCCAACTTCTTTTCTGAGCGTCGTAAATTAGCGAAACTGCAACGCCAATAATTACACCCAACAGCTGAACATAGCTTGCATAAAAAAAACCCGCCGAAGCGGGTTTTTTAATCTAAACGTATGTATTAACAATCGTTATTAGTCGTTACCACCCATCAAACCCATTAACAAATGTAACAAGCTTGTAAATAGGTTATAGATGCTTAAATAAAGACCTAGTGTTGCCATGACGTAATTGGTTTCACCACCGTTTACGATACGGCTAACATCGTACAAAATAAAGCCAGAGAATAAGATGACACCAACTGCTGACAAAGCAAGTGCCATGGCTGGAATTTGTAGAAAGATATTAGCTAATGAAGCAACAATTAGTAAAATAATACCAACCAATAAGAACTTGCCCATGAAGCTAAAGTCTTTTTTGGTAGTCGTTGCAATACCAGCTAACGTCATCAGAATAATACCTGTACCGCCAGCCGCTAAACCAACGATTTGTGCACCATTACTCAGGTTAAGTGCATGTTGTAGAATTGGGCCAAGCAACATCCCCATTAAGAATGTTAGGCCTAATAAAAGTACCACACCAAAACTGCTGTTACGGTTAGCTGAAATTGCTGCAAATAGACCGTACATCACAGCCATTGCACCAATTGCAAAAATAAATGGATGTTGCTGTGCAATCGCAAAATTCATGCTCATGCCGATAAAAGCACCAATCACTGTTGGAATCATTGTCAAACCCAACAGCGCGTATGTATTACGCAAGACTCGATTCGTCGCTAACTGTGCCGACTCTGAACGACCTAATACTGGGGTGTTGTCTAACATTATTTATTTCCTTTATATTAAAAATACTACTAACACTAAGATACCTATTAAGGCTATAAGTTTCAAGTAAAATTTATAGTTGAAACAGTCTAAAACGGGAAACCCATAGCTGAAAGTATGTAAGCCATTAATAACAACATAGCCCATACAAAAACTGTCATTGATATGCTTCTTTCGCTTTCTGAATTTGTATAGAAAAAGTGTCCATATAAAGTTGTAAACCTATTCATACCCAACATAAAACCTATTATTGCAGGCAAGATTATAGACACTAGCAATAAATAATTACCTGGTACGCCATAAAGTAAACGGACAGGATTCTTAAAGTAAAGAATATACTTTCTTGCTCCACTGAATATTAAGGACAGTACGATGATGATGCTAAAATTAAAAGCGATAGGCGCCAATATCGCTGTACCCAACCTATCTAATAGACTAGGTTTTTCGTCATCTTGTAAGTGATTGGCTTTATTTTGCATCACATTATTTTTAATAGCTTATTTCATTGTTGGCTTGGATTAGTCTATTCACCTAAGTAAACAGCTCACCCTCTACAACACCAACCTGTGCGACTTGATGCACTGCCCGAACAAACTCAGCACTTTCATGCAGTGCATCCATCGTTAATGGGTGCCTATGCCCATGCATACGTGCTAATCGGCTCAGGCTTTGTGCGGAGATAGTCCAGTTTAGATTGTCCAACAGCTCATCTGCCATGGCTGGCTGATTGCATAACAACACCATATCACACCCTGCATTAAGTGCTTCTAAAGCACGTGTTGTGACATCACCGCCTGCGGTTGCTGCTTCCATGCTTAAATCGTCACTAAAAATCACACCATTAAAGCCTAAGCGTTCTCGCAATATTTTTTGCAACCAGCGCAGTGAAAATCCAGCAGGTTTATTATCCACTTTAGCGTAAATCACATGGGCAGGCATAATCGCCTGAATACCATCATCAATCAGCATTCTAAACGGTTGCATATCGTGCTGTGCAATCTGGTCAAACTCACGCTCATCCACTGGCATACTCACATGCGAATCTGCGACCACAAAACCGTGCCCTGGAAAGTGCTTACCAACGGCCGCCATGCCGCCTTTTTTTAAACCTTGCATTAGTGCATACGCTAAATCACTAATCGCTTGTGAATTTAGATGAAACGCACGGTCGCCAATGACTAAGCTATCCCCATAATCCATGTCCAGCACTGGCGTGAAGCTAAAATCCACACCATGTGCACGTAGCTCTGCCGCTAAAATCCAACCCGCTTCTGTGGCTAGCTCTTTGGCTTTTTTAGGATTTTTATCCCAAATCTTACCGAACTCGCGCATGGGTGGAATTTTAGTAAAGCCATCTCTGAAACGCTGTACACGTCCGCCTTCATGATCAACTGCAATCAACAAGGGCGGTTGACGTACTGCATGAATACTTGCAGTAAGCGCTTTAAGCTGTGCATTATTTTCATAATTACGTTTAAATAGAATTACACCACCAACGAGTGGGTGCTTTAAACGTCGTATGTCGTCATCGGTTAACTCTGTGCCAACAACATCTAACATGACTGGACCTAAACTCATGCAATCTCTTTTCTTAATCTGGTTTTCTAACATCTAAAGCGTCGCGCAAATAGTCTCCGCCTAGATTAATGGCTAAAATCAAACTCATCAAGCATCCGCCTACAATTAATACATAATGCGGCGCAATTAACATATAGCGCACAGCATCTCGCAACATCGCGCCCCACGACGCATCTGGCGCCTGTATCCCTAAACCAAGAAATGACAAGCTAGCCTCTGCAATCATGACGCTCGCTAAGCTATAAGTGGCTTCTACCACTAAAATAGAAGCTAATAAAGGCAATATATGCCGAAACAGTAATCGCGGCACCCCTGCACCTAATGACTCTGCGGCCTGCACGTGTTGGCGATGACGCAAACTTAAGGTCTGTCCACGCGTTAATCGCGCATAACTGACCCAACCTGTTAGACATAAAGCCATGATTAAGTTGCCAAGCCCAGGGCCAAGCACGGCAGCAAAAGCGATGGCTAATAAAATACCAGGGAACGCTAAAAAAATATCGGTTATTTGCATCAGCACGGCATCTACCCTGCCCCCGTAGAATCCAGCCAGTAAGCCGACAAGCACGCCGATTGTCATCGTCACGCCAGTGACGATGAGCGCGACCAAGAACGATACTTCAACCCCACTTAACACGCGCGCTAAAATATCACGGCCTAAATCATCAGCGCCAAACCAATGCTGGGCAGTAGGTGATTGTAAAATCACCTTGAGATCAATCGCATTAGGGTTAAGCTGAAGTACATTGCCAAGCAACACAGCGATAAGCCAAAACGCTAAAATTGAATAGGAAGTAAATTTCATTGAATAGTCTTACGATTAACGTCCTTAAGCATGGCGAACTCTTGGGTCGGCCAATCGATATAAAACATCCGTAGCCAGATTCACCAGCACATAACTTAAAGCAACAATCAGCACGCAAGCTTGTGTGACAGGATAATCACGTTTTTCTATACTCTCCACCAGTAATCGCCCCACACCATCCCAGCTAAAAATGGTTTCGGTAATTACCGTACCAGCAAGCAAGCTACCCATCTGCAAACCAACAATCGTAATAATCGGCAACAATGCTGCACGCAAGGCATGACGCAATATCACGGTTTGCTCACTTAAGCCTTTAGCGCGTGCAGTACGAATATAATCATCGTTTAACACCTCTAGTAAACTGGTGCGTGTCATCCGCGTAAGAATTGCGCTTAAGCCAAAACCCAAAGTGACGGCGGGTAAAATAATGGATGAGCCTGAGTCCATCCCACTCACTGGCAACCAACCCAACCAGACTGCGAATATGAGCATCAATACTGGCCCAAGCCAGAATGCAGGCATCGCTGACAAACGCACAGAAACGATGGTCACTATAAAATCTTGCCAGTGCCCAGCTTTAAGCGCGGCAAAAATACCTAGTGGCACACCCACCACAATACCAATCAATAAGGATAGCAAGGCCAGTTTCAAAGTGGCAGGATAACGTGCTTGAATCAGATCAATAATCGGGGTTTGCGTATGAATAGATTTGCCAAGGTCACCTTGCGCCAGCTTTGCCAAATAGCTGCCAAACTGCTTAACCAGTGGCTGGTCCAGCCCTAAGTCCGCACGTAACGCTTCTCTATCTGCCATGTTTGCCGACTCGCCCAACATGACATCGACAGGATCGCCTGGTACCAAATGAATCAGCAAGAAAGTAAGTAGCAATACGCCAAAAATGACTGTCAACAAGCTCGTTAAACGTTTGATGATATTCATCGACGTTGCTCACCATATCGATAGTGATGATTGATTAATGACATACACACTAAATAATACTGTTTCAGCACTTGGCATGCTATAGTAACCCTTAAAAAAATCAGCATTACTCAGCAATCATCACAGAAGTGCCTACTGGCACCATATTAAACAACTCAACGATGTCAGTATTGCGCATACGGATGCATCCGTGCGAGTCAGGACTTCCAACGGCAACACTATCAGGCGTGCCATGGATATAAATATAGCGTTGCATCGTGTCTACATTGCCTAATCTATTTTTACCTAGCTCGTTACCAGATAGCCACAAGATGCGGGTCAGTATCCAGTCTCGCTCAGGAAATTCCGCCATCAATTCCGGTGTACAGATTTCACCTGTTGGCCTACGGCCGACAAATACGGCATTGAGTGGCTGCTGATCGCCGATTCTGGCGCGAATGATATGTGCGCCTAGTGGCGTACAACCGCTATTTTTCTCGCAACCTACGCCATTAGCCGCGCTGGATATCGCGTATTGCGCTTTCACCTTACCCGACTCATCAAGCAAGGTTAGTTTCTGTTGCAGAATAGAAATATTAATGTGCATATTTACGTATTGTAGCTAAATCGTCCCAGTTGCCATCTGATTTTGGTAAGTAGTTGCTGATTTCTTTATTAAACACCGCAAACTGCCCCTCATACCATAGTGGAATATAAGGCAATTGTTCATGAATTCTGTCGGTTGCCGCCTGCCAGTCCTCTTTTGCAAGCAAGCTATCTAACTTTGCATCTGAAAACCGACCACGATTAAACCCATTAGGCGGAAAATGATTGGTACTAAATACTTTGGTATAGATTTCAGGTGTTTTGATACCCACCCAAGTGAGCCCAAACAATTGGAAATTGCCTTGTTGGACATCTTCAAAAAATGTACCCCAGTCTAAACTCCGAATCTCCAACTCTATCCCAGCAGGGCGCATTTGCGCTTGCAATATTGTTGCGATACGCACGCGTTGCGCATCTGTAGAAGTTTTATAGACAAGCTTGATTGGCAAACTAAGCCCAGCTTCAGTGAGTAAGCGTTTAGCAAGCTCGGGGTTGTAATCATAAGCTTTTAAATGATGGTTACCAGCATAATGCTCTGGCGGCAAAATGGCACCTGCAATACGCGTGTGATTAACCATGACTTTATCAATTAAAGCTTGTCGATCAATCGCATGTGCAATGGCTTGCCTTACTTTAAGGTTGCTTAGCACAGGGTCTTGCATATTCAGGCCCAAATAGGAGTAATTGGCGCCTAGGCCAGTCTTTACAGTGACCTCAGGCTTGGTTTGCAGGTACTTTACCAGTTCAGCAGGTAGCTCGCCTTGCAACAAATCAGTTTCACCGCGTAATAACTTCAGCACACGCACAGTCGGATCTTTCACTTCACTGAGTGTAATAATTTGCCCATCAGCGACTCTACGCAACACTAACTTGTTATTCTTTTCAACAAAAGCCAGTGGGCCACTCCCTATTGGGTAGCGCGCAAAGTCATGCTGTTGTTCAAGTAACCGTTTCGGCATAATCCCGATAATCAATTTCTCTGCAAAATAGGGGTCTGGCTGTTTAAGATAAAAAGTCAGATGGTCTTGATCGTGCACGGTGATTTTTTGAATATTGGCATACTCAGCGCTGAGTGGTGAATTAGCCAATTGGATAATCGCATCATAAGTCGCTTTTACGTCCTCAGCATTAAGCGGCTGTTCATTGTGAAATAGTGGGCGCGGTGACCTTAAAGAAACAAGATATTCAGTTGCACTGACCATCTGCCATGATGCCAATTTAGGGGTTGGTTTAAAGTGTTGATCAAAATCGACCAGGGGCTGATAAATTAATCGAATCACACGCTCAGATGCTGCATCTGTCGCCACTCTGGGATCTAAACTTAACGGCGCTTGAGATAGCGCAAAGTGAATAGGTGCTAATTGATGCACACTCGCATCTTTACTTGTATCTTCTCTTGCAAAATCACAGGCAGTAAGCTGCAAAAAACAGATTACCAATAAAAAATTCAATACTTTCATGTGCGGTAGTTTACTTGATTTACAAAAGTTAGGATTCAAACTAGCCAATGAAAACAGCCTTTTCTAAAAATTTTTGAGTTCTATTCATCTACATTTAATTTTTTGAATCGCAAACGATTTGATTTGAATCAAATGCCATAAACCAAAGCTGCGACAAAATGCCACGTGTAAACTCGCAATAAATTATTAATGGCATTTTAAAAGCACTTTGGGGGAGAACTAAATGCAAGTCTCGAATTCGCAATCAAACACGTATAACGACTCCGTTATACGGCAATTTTCTATCATGGCCGTGGTTTGGGGCGTGGTCGGCATGTTGGTAGGCGTGATTATCGCCGCCCAACTCGTTTGGCCTGAACTTAACCTAGGCTTACCTTGGACCAGTTTTGGTCGCTTACGTCCACTACATACGAATGCAGTAATTTTTGCATTTGGTGGCTCCACCTTATTTGCTACTTCATATTATGTGGTGCAAAGAACTTGTCATACAACTCTATTCCTACCATCGTTAGCCAAGTTTACATTCTGGGGTTGGCAATTAGTCATTGTCGCCGCTGCTATTTCTTTACCGTTAGGCTTCACACAAGGTAAAGAGTATGCAGAGCTAGAGTGGCCAATTGATTTGCTAATTGCAGTTGTATGGGTGTCTTATGCGATTGTGTTCTTTGGCACGATTGGTACACGTAAAGTAAAGCATATTTATGTTGCAAACTGGTTCTTTGGTGCGTTTATTCTGACCGTTGCTTTATTACACATTGTGAACAGCGCGGCAATGCCAGCTAGCATGATGAAATCATACTCAGCTTACGCTGGTGTACAAGATGCAATGGTGCAGTGGTGGTATGGTCATAACGCGGTTGGTTTCTTCTTAACCGCTGGTTTCTTGGGCATTATGTATTACTTTGTGCCGAAACAAGCAGACCGTCCTGTGTATTCATACAGTTTATCTATTGTGCACTTCTGGGCATTGATTTTTACTTATATGTGGGCGGGTCCTCACCACTTACATTACACCGCTTTGCCTGACTGGACACAGTCATTAGGGATGGCGTTCTCATTGATTTTATTAGCACCAAGCTGGGGCGGCATGATTAACGGCATGATGACCTTATCAGGCGCATGGCACAAATTACGTACAGACCCGATTTTACGTTTCATGATTGTTTCATTGTCTTTTTACGGTATGAGTACGTTTGAAGGCCCAATGATGGCGATTAAAACTGTTAACTCACTTTCACACTACACAGACTGGACAGTTGGTCACGTTCACTCAGGTGCTTTAGGTTGGGTTGGCTTGGTTTCAATGGGTGCAATCTACTACATGATTCCACGCTTATTTGGTCAAAAACAAATGCATAGCATTAAAGCGATTGAGTTGCACTTCTGGCTTGCAACAGTAGGTATTGTGCTTTACATCGCAGCACTTTGGATTTCTGGCGTGATGGAAGGTTTAATGTGGCGCGCTATCAATACAGACGGCACACTTACTTACACATTTGTTGAGTCTGTGAAAGCAAAACAACCTTACTACATCATTCGTATGTTGGGTGGTCTGCTCTATCTAAGCGGTATGACTATCATGTTGTGGAACGTTATTAAAACAGCAACCAGTGGTAAAGCTGCTACAGCCACTATTCCACCAGTTGCTGCTCACGCTTAAGGAAAACAATCATGTCTAATCAAGATAAAAATACTGGCTTCAGCCACGAAAAAATTGAAACCAGCAACTTTCTGATGATTGTGCTGATATTGGTCGTCGTTGCGTTTGGCGGGTTGGTAGAAATCGTACCGTTGTTCTACCAAAAATCAACGACTGAGCCAATTAAAGGTTTAGAGCCATACACACCAGTGCAACTTGCTGGACGAGATATATACATTCGTGAAGGCTGCTATAACTGCCACTCACAAATGATTCGTCCGTTCCGTGCTGAAACATTGCGCTATGGCCATTACTCTGTCGCTGGCGAATTTGTTTACGATCACCCATTCCAATGGGGTAGCAAACGTACTGGACCAGACCTACACCGCGTAGGTGGTAAATATAGTAATGAATGGCAACGTATTCACTTAATTAACCCACGTGATCTTGTACCTGAGTCAATTATGCCAGCTTACCCTTGGTTGGAAACAACCAAAGTAGATGCGGCCTCGCTTGCACCAAATATGCGTGCATTACGTGCAGTTGGTGTGCCATACACAGACGAGCAAATTGCAGGTGCGGCTGAAGAAGCCAAGGATGTATCAGAGTTAGATGCGGTGATTGCTTACTTGCAAGTATTAGGCACACATCTTAAATAACTTATCTTAAATATTAAGGGAGCAATACCATGGATATCAATACACTACGGATTCTTGCCACTATTGCTAGCTTTGTTGTGTTTCTGGGCATCATGGGTTGGGCTTGGAAACGCCGCAATACATCAGACTTTAAAGAAGCAGCTAATCTGCCCTTTACTAATGATTAAAGTTTAAAAGACAAAATAAACACTTTTTAAAACTTCGTTTTAGAAGTTTAGAGGAAAACAAAATGAGCGACTTTACCAGTAGTTTTTGGCCAATATTCATTACGGTGATCTCTTTGGCCGGTGTATTTGGTTGTGCATTGTTACTATGGGTAACTAGCAAAATTAAAGCTAGTAGCCCAAATGGCGACAATACCAACGGCCATGTGTGGGATGAAAACCTACGCGAAATGAACAACCCATTACCGCGTTGGTGGGTATGGATGTTTATTATCACGATTGTGTTCTCATTGTTTTATTTCTTAGCTTACCCGGCACTGGGTGGCTATACTGGCAAGTTGGGCTGGTCACAAGTAGGTCAATATGAGCAAGAAATGGCTGCAGCCAATGCAAAAGTTGCACCGATTTATGCCAAATTTGCGGCAATGCCAATTGAAGAGCTTGCTACAAATAAAGAAGCGCAAGCGATTGGTGAGCGTTTATTTATGAACAACTGTGCGCTATGTCATGGCTCTGATGCACATGGTAGCAAGGGTTTTCCCAATTTGACTGATAACGATTGGATTCACGGCGGTAGCGCTGAGAAAATCAATGAAACCATCACTAATGGTCGAATTGGCATGATGCCTCCAATGGCTGCTGCAGTTGGTAATGAAGAAGATGTGAAAAATGTAGCTAACTACGTACTTAGTCTTTCATCCAGCAAACATGACACTGCACGCGCTGCGCTCGGTAAAGAGAAGTTTGCAGCCTGTGCAGCCTGCCATGGTGCAGATGGAACAGGTAATCAAGCAGTAGGTGCACTTAACTTAAGTGACAACATCTGGTTACATGGTGCTGGCGAAGAAGCGATTATTAAACGCATCAATCTTGGCGTAACAAACCAAATGCCTGCACAGTCAACTAAATTCTCACCTGAGCAAATTCATGTATTAACTGCTTATGTATGGAGTTTATCTAACAACGCTAGTCAACAATAAAGGTATTCACATTTAATATGAGCAATACTAAAGACCCGAAGGCCTCAACAAGTGCATTAAATGCGCCTAGCGAGACAACTGTGATTAATTTGTACGCTGCTGCTGAGAAAATATATCCGCGCAGCACCTTCGGGTTCTTTACTAAATGGCGCTGGGTCATGATATGGCTCACGCAAATAGTTTTTTACGGCATTCCTTGGATTGAATGGGGTAGCCGCCAAGCTTTATTATTTGATTTAGAAGCGAAACGCTTTTATATCTTTAACTTAGTCTTATATCCGCAAGATCTGATTTACCTCACTGCAATTCTCATCATTTCTGCCTTATCATTATTTTTATTCACAGCGATTGCTGGTCGGTTATGGTGCGGCTATACATGCCCACAAACGGTCTATACCGAAATATTTCTTTGGATTGAAGCAAAAATAGAAGGTGACCGCGCCGCGCGAATGAAGTTAGATGGTGCTGGAATGTCCAGCAAGAAACTCATTAAAAAAGGGGCGAAGCATTTTGTATGGATTGCTTTTGCCTTATGGACTGGCTTTACATTTGTAGGCTACTTCACACCAATTCGTGAATTAAGCACTTCAGTAATGAATATGAGCCTTGGGCCATGGGAAACATTCTGGATTGGATTTTACGGGTTCGCAACATACGGTAACGCAGGATTCATGCGTGAACAAGTATGTAAGTATATGTGTCCTTACGCACGGTTCCAAAGTGCAATGTTCGACGATGATACGCTAATCGTCACTTATGATGAAGCACGCGGTGAACCTCGCGGTAGCCGTTCACGGAAGGCTGATTTAACCAATCAAAACTTAGGTTCCTGTATCGATTGCAGCATGTGTGTGCAAGTGTGCCCTACTGGCATTGATATCCGTAAGGGATTGCAATATGAGTGTATTGGTTGTGGCGCATGTGCCGACGTTTGCGACACCGTCATGGATAAAATGGGCTATGCACGTGGATTAGTTAAATACTCAACACAAACCGCAATGACCAATGGTTGGTCACATGCTCAAATGTTAAAACGTATTTTACGCCCGCGTGTGATGATTTATGCAACCGTACTGGTTTTACTAGTGGTCACTTTATTAACGAGTTTATGGTTACGCTCTCCATTTAAAGTAGATGTCATTCGTGACCGTGGTGTCATGGCGCGTTTAGCTGAAGGTGGAATGTTGGAAAATGTATATCGACTACAGATTATGAATGCAACAGAATCTACTCAGCATTACCAACTCAATGCTACGGGCCTTGATCAACTCGTGATTCAGTCAGATGTGTTAGACATCAATCATACGGTAGCAGTTAATCCTGCTGAGTCCCGTGGGGTTCCTGTCAGGTTGCAGATTCCAGATGGATCAATGAAGTCTGGCTCACATACAGTCACATTTGAAATAAAAGCCACAGAGAGCGATGATGTTGTCACTGAGAAATCTATATTTCTAGTGCCAAGATAATCAGTATTAAATAATCAGTCCCTAAGTATCAATATTTAGATAAAAATTATTTAGGCCAACAGCACTTAGAAAAGCAGCATTTAGATAAATAGGCATAAAGTGAATATTTTCATCACGTCAGTGATGTCAATCAAACAATATAAACTGTTTTAATTAGAGGTAAATATGCGCAATATAAACAGCAGTGAGTTAAGTACCGAGATCGCATCAAAAGCATGGTGGCATTACGGTCACATGTGGCTGGTGGTTGGCGGCCCACTCACGGTGGTTGTGGCATCATTTATCACGCTCTACTTTGCGATCAAAGTACCAGATCCAGTAGTTGATGTAGATTACTACCGCAAAGGTATTGAAATTAACAAAACATTAGAAGGTAGACACGATGGTTTAGTGCCTGCCATTCAGGGGCGAAACCATGCTGCTACGGGGATAAAACCTAGTCAGCCTTAGCTATCAATGCTAATCGCAAAGGTAGCGAAGAGAATTAAATTTAAAGTTACATGACTTCCTAAATTTCAGACTAGCCTTGCAAACCTACCCATGAAACTATGCCTACACAGCAGTAGGCGCAGTTAGCATCCAAGTTAAGCTCATGTTTATATTTAGTATTTAATACTTTTATAAAATTGATGCCATCAAAAACCTGCTAATATTATCGGTAAGTGATAAGCATTAGGTTGATGACGCCAGTAGATACATTTAGTTGATAACAGGCTTAAAGGAGAATGACCGATGAGCGAAAAAGCAAACACCAATGTACTATCTACACAAGAACTGACACTCATCCATCGCTACTGGTCAGCATGTAATTACCTCGCGGCAGGCATGATTTACCTACGAGACAACCCCCTTCTAAAGCAGCCGCTCAAGCCAGAACATATCAAGCAACGCTTACTTGGACATTGGGGCTCTAGTCCAGGACTAAGTTTTGCTTATGTACATATCAACCGCTTAATCAAGAAGTTTGATCTGAACGCCGTCTTTTTAGCAGGTCCAGGGCATGGTGCGCCTGGTGTGTTAGGCCCAATTTACTTAGAGGGCACTTATAGTGAGGTTTACCCAAACAAAAGTGAAGATGAAGAAGGCCTAAAGCACTTTTTTAAAGAGTTCTCATTTCCAGGTGGTATCGGTAGCCACTGCACCCCAGAAATGCCGGGCTCAATTCATGAAGGTGGCGAGCTAGGGTAATCCCCCCATTTTTAGCATTGACTAAAAGTAGAGTTAAGCGGCCATAGCCAACCGCTGTATTGGTGTTATCCCGCCCAAGGCCATGTTTGGACGTTCGTGATTGTAACGCCACATCCATTGAGTGGCGTATAGTCTTACCTCATCTAAATCTTGCCAGTGATATTGCGATAGCCATTCATAACGCACTGTACGGTTAAATCGTTCAATATAAGCATTCTGTTGTGGCTTGCCTGGTTGGATATAACTAATTTCAATCCCACGTCTTGCAGCCCAAGCTTGAATAACACCACTGATATTCTCAGGGCCGTTATCACAGCGCAACGTACTTGGCTTACCCCGCCATTCAATGATCTGATTTAATGCGCGAATGACTCTTTCAGAAGGTAAGGATAGGTCAATTTCAATACCCAGTGACTCCCGATTGAAATCATCAATCACATTGAACAATCTAAAGCTCCTGCCATCTTGCAATTGGTCGTGCATGAAATCCATCGACCATACCTGATTCATGCCCATCGGTACAATCAGCGCATCTGGTTTCTCGCGCTTGAGGCGCTTTCTTGGCTTGATACGTAAATTAAGCTCCAACGTCTTGTAAATGCGATAAACGCGCTTATGATTCCAGCTGTATCCCTTGACGTTACGTAGATATAAAAAACACAGACCAAAGCCCCAGTTGCGATTATTGTCAGTTAACTTTAGCAGCCAGTCGCTGATGTACTGGTTCTCAGCAGAAAGCTTTGGTTGATAACGGTAGCAGTTCACGCTGATATTAAACATCGCACAAGCCAATCGAATGGATACCGTCTTTTCTGTGACCGCTTTAACTGCCATCTCACGACGCAGAGATGGCTTTACCACTTTTTTGTGATGGCTTCTTGCAGAATCTCTGACTTTAATCTTTCTTCAGCGTACATCTTCTTCAACCGAGCATTCTCAAGTTCAAGCTCTTTCATGCGCGACATCATGGATACTTCCATCCCGCCATATTTTGCACGCCATTTGTAAAAAGTAGCTGAGCTTATACCAACCTCTCTACATAGCTCAGGAACAGGTAAACCACCCTCCACACGTTTTAATGCATCAATAATCTGACTGTCTGTAAATTTCGAGTGCTTCATTTCGTAAATCTCCCATTAGTGGAAATTCTACTTTTAATCGTTACTTTTTGCTGGGGGGATTACCCTAGGCTATAGTATTTCACATGCATTTGGCGCAGCTTATGACAACCCAGACCTGCTAGTTACCGTCATGGTTGGGGATGGCGAATCTGAAACAGGCCCACTTGCCACTTCTTGGCATTCTAATAAGTTTCTTAACCCCATTCGTGATGGCGCTGTATTGCCAATACTGCACCTCAATGGCTATAAAATTAACAACCCCAGTATTCTTTCCCGTATTTCACACGATGAAATTAAACATCTCTTCATGGGGTACGGATGGACGCCGCATTTTGTAGAGGGTAGCGACCCGAACACCATGCATCAAAAAATGGCTGCCACACTAGACCAATGCATTAAAGAGATTAAAGCAATACAAAAAACAGCACGCGATACTAACAATCCCAAACGTCCACTGTGGCCAATGATCGTGTTACGCAGCCCTAAGGGCTGGACAGGTCCCCAAGAAGTTGACGGGCACAAAGTAGAAGGTTTCTGGCGGGCGCATCAAGTACCGATGAGCAACATTAAGGATAACCCTCAACATCTAACGCAACTAGAAACTTGGTTACGGAGCTATCAACCAGAAGAGTTATTTGATGAAAATGGTCAATTAAATGCCGAGCTAAAATCCCTTGCCCCGCAAAAAGAACGCCGTATGAGTGCGAACCCTCACGGCAACGGCGGCTTGTTGCGCAAAGCATTACGTATGCCTAACTTTAACGACCACGCACTTGCATTAGAAGCGCCCGGAAAGATTTCCGCACCCAATACAAAGCCACTGGGTAAATTTCTACGCGATATCATGCAAAAAAATATGCAAAACTTTCGCGTATTTGGCCCAGATGAAAATAGCTCAAATAAACTTGATGACATCTATGAGGTAAGTAAAAAAACTTGGCTAGCCGACTACTTGCCAGAAGATGCCGATGGCGGCGAGCTATCTCCAGATGGTCGTGTCATGGAGATGCTATCTGAGCATACTGTTGAAGGCTGGTTAGAAGGCTATTTACTCACGGGTCGCCACGGTTTCTTCTCAACTTATGAGTCTTTTGTACACGTCATTGACTCGATGTTTAACCAACATGCAAAATGGCTAGCCATGTCTAAAGATGTGCCATGGCGCGCACCTATTTCATCTTTAAATTTACTCATCACCTCTACAGTATGGCGGCAAGATCACAACGGCTTCACGCATCAAGACCCAGGTTTTTTAGACATTGTGGTGAACAAAAGCCCAGAAGTCACACGTATTTACCTACCACCCGATGTGAACTGCTTACTGTCAGTGGCAAACCACTGTCTTAATAGCACAGACTACATCAATGTCATTGTTTGCGACAAACAAAAGCATCTGCAATACTTAAATATAGACGCGGCCATTGAGCACTGCACAAAAGGTCTAGGTATATGGGATTGGGCAAGTAACGACCAAGGTGAAGAGCCAGACTTAGTGATGGCGTGTGCGGGCGATATACCCACCAAAGAGGCGCTGGCGGCAACTTCGTTATTACGTGAGCATTTTCCACAAATTAAAGTACGCTTCATTAACGTCGTAGACCTGTACAAATTGTCACCACAAGTTGAGCACCCCCATGGCTTATCTGATCGTGAGTTTGATAGCCTGTTTACTACGAACAAGCCTATCATCTTCAACTTCCATGGCTATCCATATCTGATACATCGCCTTGCCTACCGCAGAACCAACCACGGCAATTTGCATGTTCGTGGCTATAAAGAGAAAGGCAGTATCAACACCCCATTAGAACTCGCTATACAAAATCAGATTGATCGATTTAGCTTAGCGATTGATGCAATTAATCGCATCCCGTCCCTACAAAAAATTGGCGGGCATGTTCAAGAAAAACTACGCAACAGACAAATTGAATGTTGCCGATACGCCTATGAACATGGCGTTGATCTACCAGAAGAAGACGAGTGGACATGGAAACACTAAATACACTCACCATCAATTGTGGCTCATCCAGCCTCAAGGCCAGCTTGTTTCTGGCAGATGGTCAACGTATTAATTATTGCTACAGGCAAACCCCAGATCAGAAGCATGGTAACTATCACGCCAAAGCGTTTGAGCAATTACTAGACGACCTGAAAATATCTCTTAGGATAGATGCCAAGTCATCAAAAAGGCAGACGCTGTTAATTGGTCACCGCTTTGTGCATGGCGGTGACATTGCCGAAGCTGCCAGACTGATTGATGCCAATGAACGTAGCAGGCTTGAGAGCATCACTCACTTAGCACCGCTCCACATGCCAAGTAACCTGCAAGGTGTGGATATTTGTACGCAAGCGTTTGCACATCAATTTAAATTAATTCAAGTCGCCTGTTTTGATACAGCCTTTCATCACACCCTTTCAGAACTAGCCTATCGCCTCCCAATACCCAAAGCACTCGATTATCGGCGCTATGGCTTTCATGGGCTTAATTACGCAAACATTGCACAACAACTAACCCAGCACCTTGGTGCAACTGCCAATGGCCATATTGTGATTGCGCATCTTGGCAATGGTGCCAGTTTATGCCTGATTAAGAATTTACGCTCTATTGATACCAGCATGGGCTACTCCCCTGCGGGTGGCATTCCAATGGCAACACGTAGCGGAGATATTGACCCTGGGGTGATGTTAGAGTTGGCAAAAGACCACGACTATCATGCACTTTCAGAACTTGTTTATCAAAAAATGGGCTTATTGGCACTATCAAATGGTGAAAGTAGCGATATGTCAGCTCTAATTGAAAGTAATAGCGCTCACGCCAAGTTTGCAATTGCTTTTTTTACAAGGCAAGTTAGGGCTACAATAGGCGCATACGCAGCAAAAGTGGGTGGGCTTGATGCCATTGTCTTTACAGGTGGCATTGGAGAACACTCTGCATTAGTACGCGCGATGATTTGTGATCATCTTGAGTTTATGGGATTCAAATTAAATATTGAAAAAAACCAACAACATGCCACAGTGTTAAGCAACATGGATTCAAAACCTATTTTGATGATTCCAGCCGATGAGGAAGCAGAAATTGCTAGATTAGCCTATAGTTTCAGTCATCTATAGTTTTAGTGATTAGGCAACGCTTGATTGAGGAGAGTAACATGCAACCCATTACCCATGTAGTCGCAGGTACTGATTTTTCAGCAGAAGCAGATTTGGCAGTCAATCGTGCCGCCTTAATTAGTAAAGCACTTGGTGCAAAACTGCATCTGATCCATGTAGTACATCCGCTTGATCTATACGCGGGCTCAGAGCTTTCCTTCAGTTTTCAAACACACTACCAACAAGCACAGCAAGAAATAGTCAAAACGCAAATAGACACCATGGCATTTAAACTACGGGAGCAATTTAACATTTCCGTAGAAGCAGCAACCCGCATAGGACGTGCGCATACAGAAATCTCTCATTATGCTGAGCAAGTCCATGCTGGGCTGATTGTAGCAGGCGCTCAAGGTGAGCATACCTTACTTGAAAAGCTCCTAGGCTCGACCTGCTCTAGGCTGATGGCAGTGTCCAAAAGCTCAATTCTGATTGTTAAAAACAAAGACATCACAACGCCGCCATATAGGCACGTCATCGCGGCAGTTAACTTCACAGCTGGCGCGGAGAAAGTGCCTGCACTCACACGGACAATCGCGCCAGATGCACAAATCGAAGGTTTGCTGATATTTGATACCAATCAGGAAGCGCATATGTACAAGGCCGGCATGAATGAAGCATTATTACAACAGTACCGCACTCAAGCGTTAGCAGATGCAGATAGCAGACTCAGTGCAATTTTTAATGAGCAGGCCCTTGGTACAAAAGTATCGAGAACAATACTGTCTGGCTACCCGTCACAAAGTATTTGTAATCATGCAAAAACGCAGCGCGCTGATTTAATCACGATAGGTAAAAATGAGAAAAGCGGGATTGAAAACTGGTTACTTGGTAGTGTAAGTAAAGGTGTGGCCTATTCTGCAACCTGTGATGTACTTTTAACCAACTAAGAATACTGATTTAAAAACTACAACGATGACGACAATTAATTAAACAAGCCGCTCCACAGAAACAGGATGCACAACACTACCAGAAAGCTCATATGCAGAAATATTGGCAATGGTAGTACCGGCAATCTCTGTTAATGCCTCATTAGTAAAGAATGCCTGATGTCCAGTAATGACTACGTTGGGAAACGTCAATAAGCGCGCAAATACATCATCATGAATAACGGTACTGGATAAATCCCTGAAAAATAGATACTCTTCCTCTTCGTACACATCCAGCCCTAAACTACCAATCACACCAGACTTTAATCCACGAATAATCGCACGAGTATCAATGACAGCTCCGCGACTAATATTAATCAGCATTACCCCAGCCCGCATCTGCTTAATCGCTTTTTCATCAATTAAATGATGAGTTTCAGGCGTTAATGGGCAATGCAAGCTGACAATATCACTATTACTTAATAGCGTTTGTAGTGCCACATAAGTTGCACCTGCCTCTATACACTTTTGGTTGGGATATGGGTCAAACGCTAATACCCTACATCCAAATCCCGACATGATTTTTGCCACGCACTGACCAATTTTACCTGTGCCGATGACACCAACAGTTTTGCCATGCATGTCAAAACCGAGCAATCCATCTAATGAAAAATTAGCCTCTCGTACACGTGCGCTAGCACGGTGAATCTTACGATTCAGCGTCAACATTAAGGCAACAGCATGTTCAGCTACTGAATGTGGTGAATATTCTGGTACGCGTGCCACAGTAATACCATGTAGTTTTGCGGCCTCTAAATCGACATGATTAAAACCTGCACAGCGCAAAGTGATTAACTGCACACGCTGTTTTGCTAGAATTGCAATCACTTCAGCATCAAGTACGTCATTCACAAAGACACACACAGCTTGCGCACCCTCGGCAGCAAAGGCAGTCGTTGAGTCGAGTCTAGGCTCTAAGTAAACCAGTTGATGCTGACCCGCATTGGCTGAATCAAGATAAGTTTTGTCGTAAGATTTAGTGCTAAATACAGCAACGCGCATTTTTACTCACCATCATGAAATAAACCAACCAAAAACGCCAGCAACGCCTCAACGCAGTCCAATATGATGTATTAACCAAGCAACATCATCATGGGCTAATATGCACAGTGATACCATGCGCGCGAATACGCTGCCCCATTGCTTCAAGCCACTCAGCAGGTAAGCGTGACAATCTATCCACTTCAACTTGCTCTGAGCGACGTGCAAGCCCATAAAGATGCACACCTTTAATGACATCCTTTGCTTGACTAACCAGAGTAAGGTAATCATTGATATCAGCGTCACTTGGCGGCAATCCATCTAAGGAAAACATGCAGGTTTGTATATAGGTTGGGCAAGCGATCGCACACTGTCTTAAGCGTTGTAGATGACTCTCTGGATTTAAATTCACATCGTTCACACGTGCAATCGCATCCTTAGAGCCACCATCTACTTTAAACCAAACCTCGCCATTCAGCTTTGCCAGATGCTTCATGCTCTCAAGTACCAAGGGTTTATCCATCAAGCTCCCATTGGTGATAAGCCTGACTTTAATCTTTCCAAGTAGGTCAAAATCACGCAATACCTGTTCTACTAGTGTCAGCACTTGTGGAAACTCTTTTGCACTGGTTGGCTCACCATTACCTGAAAATGCAATGTCTTTAAGCTGACGATCCTCTTCATTCACGTGCTGTTGCATAAAATCACCATGCAACACGTCATGAAGAAACGCTCGCAACTCTTGCTCTAGGACATCTAACTCAATAGCGGGAGGCGATCCTCTAGTAAGATTAGGCACATTGCAATAGATACAACGCCAATTACACGCGTTATTGACATTAAGATTAATGCCAACAGACACACCACCAGCACGCCGTGAAATCACTGGATAAATATACTTAAGCCCGATTACATCTCGGTTATGGTCTGTAGTGGTAAGATGAATTTTTGTGGTCATGCAGGAATTATTACTTTTAAGTCTTAGATTTTAAGTCGTAGGTTGACGTGAAAATACGCCATTAAAATGTGTAAAACTCTAGAGCTATCCACTAAAAGTAAGTTTGTGGATTGAATATTTTTTTTAACGCCTCTGGTGCCAATATTTTAACGTAACGCTGTTTTACCTCAATAATACCTTCTTCGCTAAACTTAGAAAAAGCGCGACTGACTGTTTCTAATTTAAGACCGAGATAGCTCCCGATTTCTTCGCGCGTCATCCTTAATACCAATTCAGACTGAGATAAGCCTCTGGCATGCAAGCGCTGCAAAAGATTCAGCAAGAATGCAGCTAAACGCTCTTCAGCGCGCATATTACCTAACAACATCATCACACTATTTTCACGCACAATTTCACGGCTCATAATTTTATGTACGTGTCTTTGTAATGCAGGTAATTCACGGGAAAGGTCTTCCACTGTTGCAAAAGGCATGACGCAAACTTCTGCGTCTTCCAATGCCACAGCATTACAGTTATGGCGGTCACTGACAATACCATCCATACCAATGATTTCACCGGCCATTTGGAAGCCAGTTACTTGCTCTCTGCCATCCTCGCTGGTCACACAGGTTTTAAAAAAGCCAGTACGAATTGCATAGAGAGAAGTAAAGGTATCTCCACTATTAAATAGTAGCTCCCCCTGTTTCACGCGGCGGCGCTTTTCAACGACTTCATCAAGTCTTTTCATTTCGTCGACGTTAAAACCGACAGGCATACAAAGCTCGCGCAGATTACAGTTTGAGCAAGCGACTTTAATGGCTTCTGGATTTAAAACAGGTTGCATGATGTGCCCATTGATACGATTTTAATAAGGATACCGCTTTCAGCAGTTTGCCGCCAGTGAATTAAATAATCATTATTCATAATTATCTTTTGATGTGTATCAAAGTTCTTTTGTGGCAACAGTGGCAAAGTAGAGTCCTGTAGTTTGCCCTGTAATTTTAGATATTGGAAATAACAATAATGATGCTCTGTAGCTAGGCGAACTACACCAAAAACCTAGCTTAAGCTAGGAAGATGTCGCCATATTACAGAGTGTATTTTATATTTACAGGATAAACCAAACGGTTTAGGAGTCACAATTATGGTTGCCAACAATACAATCAACTTTCCTAGTCATCAACCAAGTAACACTAAGGTTGAAGAAAAAAGTATCGCACCGACGCTCACACCAGAAACCTTACAAAAATTTGACGTTTCAGGGCCTAGATACACCTCCTACCCAACGGCAGATCGATTTGTTGAAGCATTTACTGAAGAGTCTTATAAGCAAACCTTAGCGCAACGTCGTATTGGTGGCTTAACACTACCTTTATCTATTTATGTACATATCCCATTTTGTGAGTCACTCTGCTTTTTCTGCGCTTGCAACAAAATCGTCACTAAACATCACGAACGTAGCGCCGAATACTTAAGGTATCTAAGTCGTGAGATTGATTTGCACGTTGAGCACTTAGGGGCTGGTCAAACCATCTCACAATTACACCTGGGTGGTGGCTCACCCACATTCTTCAGCGATGACGAGTTAAGCGAATTGATGGCAATGATACGTCGTAGCTTTGTGTTGGCGCCTCATGGAGAATACTCGATAGAGGTTGACCCACGCACGGTTAACGAACAACGCTTGGAGCATTTAGCATCACTTGGATTTAACCGCCTCAGTTTTGGTGTTCAAGACTTTGATCCAGAGGTACAAAAAGCAGTGCATCGCATTCAGCCTGCAGAACAAGTATTCTCGTTAGTGGAAGCCGCACGGCGCTTCAAGTTTGATTCAGTCAACGTGGATTTGATTTACGGATTACCTAAGCAATCACCAGAATCATTCTCAAAAACTTTATCGCAAATTGTGGAACTGAGACCTGAAAGAATCGCACTATATGCGTATGCACACCTGCCAGAGCGCTTCAAACCTCAACGCAGAATTGATGCTTACGAGCTACCAGCCGCATCAGCAAAAATTGCGATGCTTTCCAACGCGATTTCTACATTCCTTAACGCAGGTTATGTGTATGTAGGCATGGACCACTTTGCCCTACCTACAGACGCGCTAGCCATCGCCAAACGTCAAGGCCGACTACATCGCAACTTCCAAGGCTATAGCACACAACCAGATTGTGACTTAATTAGCCTAGGCGTTTCTGCTATTGGTCGTGTGGGGGCAACTTATAGTCAAAACGCTAAAACACTAGAAGAATATTACGACTTTCTTAATCAAGGTCGATTCCCAATCGTACGTGGCTTAGCATTAACAAGGGATGACCTTGTACGCCGTGCCGTGATTATGGCAATTATGTGCCAAGGTGAGTTGCAATATGAATCTATTGAGCTTGCTTACATGATTAACTTTAAAGAATACTTTGCCTCAGAGCTAGAATCACTTAAAGAGCTAGAAAAAACCGGCATGATTATCTTAGAAAAATCAGGCCTGCAAGTCACCGATTTTGGCTGGTTCTTTGTCCGTGCGGTAGGCATGATTTTTGATCGCTATCTACAAACCGATCGCAATCGTGCACGATTTTCTAAAATCATCTAAACGACAACTTAAGCACTAACACGCCACTTGTACTTAATTTGCAATGGATGCTGATTAAGTGCATCCGAGCACCAGTAAGTCCTTATATTCTCAGCGTGGCTGCCTGCTCACCAGTTAAACATAGCATCAATGACTAATCATTGCCCACGACAAACACAACTTAATTTAATATCAACGCCACATCAAGCCAAGTAGCCTCCATGATGCGTTAACGCCGCTCTAGTATTAATTGGACAATTTAATTTTAGTACTAGGCATAGTTGCGACTAGATTAAGTTTCACACAACCCACAGAGGCTTAATTGAAAACCAATCTGCATAAAATATAGATAAAAAAAGCCCCTGCTTCTAGGACAACAGGGGCAAATGTGGAGCCTTAAAATCTTTGATTAAATTGTTATTGTTTTAACGCATTGCAAAATTAGCAATTAGAATTTTTTACCAATACCGATACCGACAACCCATGGATTGATATCTAGTGAGTCAATTTTTTCCCAAGCACCAGTATTATTAGCGCCCAGTCTAGCTTTAACATCCGTATCTATCGTTACATATTTAACATCAGCATTAATTAACCAACCGTCTTTCAAGTTAATATCAACACCAGCTTGCAATGCGTAACCCCAGCTATCTGAATCAATTTTGATTGAGTTGCCAGCACGAGCACCGCTAGAAAATTTTAATTTCTTGTCAAGCATATTCGTATAATTAATACCAGCACCTACGTATGGGTCAATCATTTGGTCTGGATTAAAGTGCCATTGCAAAGTTAATGTAGGTGGCAAAAGATTAACGCTTCCTAAGTCTTGGTTGCCTACCGCACCTGCTGAATCATCTTCAATACTAACGTTATGGCGTGTACCTAAAGCCAAAATCAATTCTGCTGCAATGTTTTTTGTGATGTAGTAAGAGATATCTAACTCAGGAATTACTTTGTCACTAACAGTTAACTCTGCACCAGGAGATAAAACAGTACCGAGACTAGCTTGATTAGTTTTCGTGCCTAAACGGCTATCTTCATTTGGGCTAACATTGACAGCACGCGCACGTACTACCCAATCACCCGCTTCAGCTTGCGCTAACATTGGGGCAAAAGCTGCAGCGATTGCCAACACTAATACTGACTTATTCATTTTTCACTCTCCACTTAAAAATAAATTAACTAATGCAAATTCGATGGACGAATTATATTGAGCTAATTTCAGATGCAATTTGATTTGCATCAAGTGAAGCCATGCTAAATTTAAGATGTTGCTTTTTTACAACAACTAGTGATTCAGCGTGAATAATGCAATAGACTCGACATGAGAAGTATGTGGAAACATATTAATCACACCGGCAGCCTTTAACTGATAACCTTTTTCATTTACTAACACACCAGCATCACGTGCTAGCGTGGCAGGGTTACAAGAAACATATACGATAGACTCAGGCTGATTGTTAGCATCTAGTGATTTAACCAACTCAAACGCCCCATCACGTGGTGGATCAACCAACCATTTATTAAAACGCCCTAGGCCAGTTAAGGATTCAGGTGTCATTTTAAACAAATCAGCCACGCCAAATTTGACGTGATTAATTTCATTTAACTGTGCGCTTTCGTTTGCACGGTCAACTAAGTTTGCTAGCCCTTCTAGACCCAACACCTGCGCACCACTGCGTGCGATAGGCAATGTGAAATTACCAATGCCACAGAAAAAATCGGCAATTTTTTCGCCAGCCTTAGGCGAAAGTAATTGCATTGCGCGCCGAATCATCACCTGATTAATTTGCGGGTTAACTTGTGTAAACTCATTAGGTTTAAATGGGTACTTCAAATCAAACTCTGGCAGACTGTAACTGAGTACAGAGCCATTTAAAGGGTAAAAAGGCTTAATGGTATCTGGCCCTTTGGTTTGCGTCCAAACCTGAACCCCATGATCATCGGCAAATGCTTTGAGTAGAACTTCATCTTGCGCTGTTAACGGCCCCATAATCCGCAGAATCAAAACAATGACAGACTTACCAGCTTGCACACTGTCATTTGGCTCAGTAGCATCAGGCTCACCCACCGCTAATTCGATTTGAGGTAACTTATCTCGAATACTTAGCTGGACTATCAAATCCTGTAGTGGTGCAATCAGCACAGAAACTTCTGGTACCAAGACTTCACAGCTATTCATGTCCGCCACAAAGCGCGTTGATTTTTCGTTAAATCCAACCAATACACGCTGCTTTTTCTCTACATACTTAACACTTAGGCGCGCCTTATGGCGATAACCCCAAGTAGGCCCATAAAGTGGAGGTAACATATTTTCAGCTTTTACTTTGCCGATATGCCACAAATCACTCTCTAGCAAACGCTGCTTTGTTGCTACCTGCGCTGCAAAATCTAAATGCTGCAGTTTACACCCGCCACACAGACCAAAATGCGGACATTTTGGCGTGACGCGTTGATTGGACTGTTTTAACACCTCCACCACGTTAGCCACTTCATAGCTCGGTTTAATCCGGTGCGACTGAAAAGTAACCTTTTCACCTGGCAATGCGCCGTCAACAAAAATCGTTTTACCTTCATAATGGGTAACACCACGACCCTCTTGGTCTAATGATTCAATCACAGCCGTTAAAATTGGGGCCGGTATATTTTCAGCTTGTGCTTTACTTCGTCTTTTTCTCATAGGTTAAATTTTACCGCAGAGCTTGTATTAGAGGAAATTATCTTATTTTGATAAACTGGATATCAACACATTAATTTCAACCAAACCTCAACAATAAGAAATGACTTTTCTCATGAATATAAAAAACTTTTTTGTCTCAATTGCTTTCATTGGGATAGCTCTATTTCAAGTGGTCTATGCAGCCGAACAACAATCTCGCACCACAAAAAATGGCATTCAGTATCTAACAGGCGGCATTGGTCATGAAGAAGTGGTTGAAATGCGGGCACATGCAAAAAAATTCACGCTAAACTTAATATTCTCAGAAGGTGAAGATGGGCACTCGGCTACTGCGATTAACGTCAATATTTACAATGCTCAGAATGAGTTAGTCTTTAGACTAAAGAATGCTAAACCAATGCTATACGTCAATTTACCAGTAGGGACTTATACGATTCTGGCAACGAACAATGGTGAAAAGCTGCGTTATAAATTAACGATTGAGGCTAATAACAATCAGAAAGTCATTCTTAACTGGAAAGAAGCAAACCCAAGCAACATGCCTGAAGAAACACTTTAATCAAACAACATCGTGATTGTTGACTGCTAGGCAAAACAAAAATTAAACTTCTTTATCAAAAAAATCAATAAAAACCATCAGGAAATCAACGTGCTGCTGACCAAATCACCACTGTTCATCGTAACCTTACTTCTTGCTGCATGCGCGGCACCACAAACTCGCACACCTAATATTAATAACGAAACCACCAACGCTGAGGCGAAGAAACAACAAGAACTTGTAGTTGAAGATTACATGAGTAACTATAAGAAACTACAAAATGTTTCTTCACGAATTATTACTAATGGCAGCGACTTATGCGGTGATAAAACTGCTGGCTATTATGGATTTAACTACTGGAATCAAGATGGTTTTAAACCCGCTTGGAAAGAGGTCACTAAGTCTAAATTTAATTTAGATGAGCGTTTTAAGATTCTGCATGTCGTTGAAAAATCTCCTGCTGAAAAAGCAGCGCTAAAAGAAGGCGATATTTTAGTGTCAATCAATCACTGGCTAGTACCGATTGGCAAAGAGGCAGATAAGCAATTAGCACAAAAACTAGCAGAACAAGCGAAGAGTCTATCCCCTGTAGAAATGTCAGTATTAAGGGATGGTAAAGAACATAAAGTATCTATCACACCAGTAAAATCCTGTGATTTTCAAGTACATCTAGCGCCAGACGACACTAAAAATGCTTATGCGGATGGTAAAAATATTGTGGTTTATAAGGGGCTAATGGACTTCTTTAAAACTGATGAAGAGATGGCACTAGTCGTTAGCCATGAACTTGCACACAACGCAATGCATCATATCGATGCAAAAAAGAAGAACGCTACCGCTGGTGGAATATTTGGCTTATTACTGGATATAGCCGCAGCCACTGCTGGCGTTAACACAAATGGTGACTTTAGCAGATTGGGCGCTGGTATTGCTGGCAATGCATATTCTGTTGAGTTTGAACAAGAAGCCGACTATGTTGGCTTATATGTCATGCAAAAAGCTGGCTTTAATATCGACAACGCTGCTGGCTTTTGGAGAAGAATGGCGATTAATAACTCACAAGCAATCACCACAAAATCCTCTCATCCTACAACACCTGAGCGGTTTGTCGCGATTGAAGAAACCGTAAAAGAAATTAAAGGGAAGCTTGAAAAAGGGGCTCCGCTGAATCCTGAGTTAAAGAAATAGGTCCTGAGTTAAAAAACAGCCAGTTTGCTTATTGCACTTTCCCATCATGCGCTATTTCCACGCCGCAAGGAACTCTGTCCAATGCGGCGCGGTATAGCCTGATAAAGTATCCCGCACTAAATTAATTTCTGCTTCGTAAGCCTCAGGTGTCAAGTGGCCGCGCATCAGTTGGAATCTCAAGTAAACCAGATGCGTATTAGCTACGTCTGTTTCACAATAATCTCTAATTTCCGCAATCTGTCCTGCCTTGTAAGCATCCCACACTTTACTGCCGTCCATCCCTAACTTCCCAGGAAAACCACACAGCTTGGCCAAATCATCTAATGGCGCATTGGCACGCGCATTAAACATCGCCATCACATCCATCAAATCTAAATGACGGCTGTGATAACGGCTAATATAGTTGTTCCACTTAAACTCCTTGTCGTCTTCACCTAAATCCCAATAACGGCTCGCGTTAATCCCATGGATTAGCCCGCGATAATGCAGCACAGGCAAATCAAACCCACTTCCATTCCAAGAGATAATCTGTGGAGTGTACTTTTCTATCCCATCAAAAAAACGCTGGATAATTTCAGCCTCAGATGAATCTGGGTCGCCTAGCGTCCATACTTTAAACTGCTTACCTTCACGCAGCGCACATGAAATAGCGCAGATTCTGTGCTGGTGTAGCGGCAAAAACTCGGTACCATTTTGCTGGCGCCGTTGATGTAGGGCAATATTGGCAACATCTTCATCAGAGGTGTTCACAGGTAAGTCTAGTAAAGTACGCAAACCATCTGTATCTGGAATGGTTTCAATATCAAAAACTAAAGTAGGGGTCATGGTTAGGGCTTTATTAAAATCTCAGGAGACGCGGAGTAAATGAATCTCAACTATTTTTTTGTCCAACCACCTGCACCCTGCACCCACCATCCACCTTGTGCTTTATCAATCCAACGGGTTGCAAAAGTGCTTTGAATTTCAGCCTGCCACTCTGGATGACCATTGGCTGTGGCAATTTCTTTATAAAGCTTGGCACGGTCTGCATTTTCAGCAGTTACTACGCCATTGAGTGAAGCCCGATCTTTTAACGGCACTGCGTTAGCGTCACGTACAGCAACCATACCGTCTTTGGTTAAGCCAACAGCCCCGCTTGCATAATGTGGCGCAAGCTGTGCGTGGCGAGATTGCATACTGCCCTTAATGGCTGAAATCGCTGGCGTGTTAACTTCTAGGTCTGCCGCTGCAACCACCATCTGACTTGCAAACATTGCGCCTATTAACAACAAACTGAATAACATTTTTTTCATGATCATTCCTTTAACTGGATTATTTATTTTGCTTAAACTCATGTTTAAAGTGAGTTTTTAAAGCTAATCTGCAACTGACTACAGGCTCTAAAACCTACTAAGGCTCTAGATATTACTGAGGCTCTACCGTATTAGTGCTTGGTTTCTCTGCACCATTTTTAAGTTGCCATACATCATCAATAATTTTGTCTGCGGCTTTTTCTGCCGCAGCTGCGGGAAAATAAATATTAATAGTGACACAAGCAGGTAAGGCGCATGCCAACACCAAAGCGATCGACCAATTTTTCATTACTAAATCCTTTATGATTTAATGTGTTACTTTAAAACGAATAAAAACTAGAAAACTATAAATCCTAGTGAGTAATTAAACACTGCCAGACTTAAATTAAACGAAGCCCAGAATTCACCTCGCACTAGCGATTACTAAAGCGCCAGACCTATTTAACTTAATAAATTACTTAATTACAGCCTTACTATTGCCATCAGTCACACGCTTCACCCGCGCTAATAGCTCACTCCAGCCTACTGTTTGATTGTACCCCATCACTGTAATGGCAGGGATACCACTTCCTTTAACGATGATATACCCATGTGCGGTTGACTCAATGCCGCCCATTTCACAAATATCGTTGCGCAATCGACAGCTTAATCCCATTTTCCCATAATTAAATTGCTCAAAAAATCGCAAAAAACTGCGTTGTACAGCTGCCGCTGCGCCACTGCCGCCTAAAGCCGAAATATTTTCTACCGCACGTTGTGATATCTTTTTCGGGTATTTGCCTGGGCTGCTTTGCAACATGGCATCAAAGGTCACGGGCTTCCAGTTCTGTAGCGCTAAGGCTTTAATATCACCATCTAACTTACCTTCAATCGCGCCAAACGAGAATGTTCTCGTCAGCTCACCTAAATCCAGATTCCTGAGAGCAATTTCTGCATTTAGCTTTGGGGCGATTCCCAATGGGGTATCCATCGTCAGCTGGGTTACTGTTGCTGTACCGTTAAACACATTCAGCACCACACTACCATCCGTGGTCAATATGCCACCGCTATACGTCACTAGGGGAATTTCAGCAGAGGCTTTACCTAACATACGCGGCAACTTGAGCTGTGCTGTAAAGTCTGACATCGATATCGGTTCTAATTTTGCACTGAGATGCCAATACCACTCATCACGGATACGTGCTGCGGATACATTAGATAAACTCAAGGCGCCATCCAGCAACGGCAACCGGATATTAGGCGACGTCAACGAAAAACGATTTACCTCAGCATTCATCTCAGTTTTGCCTAAAGGTAAGTTGAGTAAGCTTCCGTGGTCATAACTTAACTGAACAGGGTTAGACGCCTCATAGCTCCATGGAATATTGGCATTTAGCTGATAAAACGCAAATTTATTGTTGATATCAACAATATCGACATGATTGAGTTTCAATGCAAATGACTGTAACTCTGCATTTTTCATTTTAAGCGCCAAGGCTGCATCACCTTCAATCGTGGCGTTATTGAAAGCAGTGTTGCCTAACAATGGCTTAAACAGCAAAGGATAAGCTGCACTTAGATTTAGTTTAGGGAGCGTGGCGTTTAAATCAAGTAATTTAGCATCACTTAGGCGTATCACCCCGTCTAGGTCTAACTCGCCCACCCGATTAATTTTCAAATGCGCATGGTTAACATGCAGCAAGTCATCTTTCAGGATGCCGTTAGCCGCTACAGTATGGCCGCCACTTTCTATATAAAACGGCTGCCAAAACACTTCGCCAGCTTGCCAATCCAAAGAGGTTTGCCATTGCCAACCTTGTGCTTCCTGCTTTAGCGCAATACTAAGCGTGCCATTCAGCTTTTCTGCTGCATGCAATCCCGCCTCATCACTAAAACTCCCGTTTTTTAAATTAAAAACCGCATTTAAATCCAACTGATGATGAGTAAATAAGCGATTGATTTCTAAATTAAAAGGCAAATCCACACGTTTACCTTTTAATCGTCCATTGATGCAACGCGCTTCTACTGTATTAAGACTTTTGGGTAGATCACAAGTTAAATCAAACTGCACCCAATCTTCAGGTTTACTCTGTGCATCAGCCTTTGCAGGCTTTAACGCAGCATGCAAAGTGACCGTAGGTTTAGGCTGATTAAGGCTAACTTTTAAGGCGATATTTTTTGCATCTCCCATCGCATGCTCAACATGTGCTGCGCTGATGGAAATTTCAGAAACCGCCTGTGCAAAAACGCTATAACAACCTAAACAAAGGAAACTAACAAGGCGGCTTAGAGCGTTCATCTAACGATTAAGTTACGATGGGTAAACACCAGTAGAAAGGTAGCGATCACCTCGGTCACACACAATGCTAACAATCACAGCATTCTCTACTCGCTTAGATAATTGCAAGGCCGCATATAAAGCACCTCCAGATGAAATACCTGCAAATATTCCTTCCATGGTGGCTAACTTGCGTGTTGTATTTTCTGCATCTTTCTGACCTACATAAATCAATTCATCTACCGCGTTAGCATTGTAAATTTTAGGCATGTATTCTTCTGGCCATTTACGAATACCAGGGATTTGTGCACCCTCTTCAGGTTGCACCCCTACAATTTTGATATCAGGATTTTGCTCTTTCAAAAAACGCGAGGTACCCATAATCGTACCTGTCGTCCCCATACTAGATACAAAGTGTGTTACTTTACCCTCAGTATCACGCCATATCTCAGGGCCTGTGCCTTCATAATGTGCTAAGGGGTTATCAGCATTACCAAACTGGTCCAGCACAATGCCCTCACCTTCTGCCTGCATTTTCATGGCAACATCGCGAGCTAACTCCATACTGCCATCCTTGGGTGTTAGCACTAACTCTGCACCATACGCTTTCATACTTTGGCGACGCTCTATGCTTTGGTTCTCAGGCATCACCAACACCATTTTATAGCCACGCATTGCAGCAACCATTGCAAGCGCAATACCAGTGTTACCGCTCGTTGCCTCAATTAAGGTGTCACCAGGCTTAATATCCCCACGGGCTTCTGCACGCGTAATCATCGAATAGGCAGGTCTATCTTTCACTGAACCAGCTGGATTGTTACCCTCAAGTTTCAATAAAATAGTGTTAGTGGTATTGCCAGCCATTCGTTGCAACTTAACTAACGGAGTATTGCCAACAAAGTCGTCTATCGTTTTATACATTAAATAATTTCTCTAACTTTTGATGTTATTGATGATTCATTGCAGTTATTTTTTGGTAGCTAGCTTTTTATTACTGTTTAACTTTGCTAAAAACACTGCATATAGCCCAAAACCGATAAATGCAATCAGCGACATTTGTGGAATGGTCAACCCTAAAAATGTCCAATCAATGGCGGCGCAATCGCCAGTGCCTTTAAAAACCAGCGTCAATGCTTTTTCTAAGGGAAAGTTCTCAAACATATAATCAAAACCCACACCGCAGTCTGCAATCATTTCGTCTTTATGTGCTTGTATCCACCAATGACGCACAGCAACACCTGCGCCGCCCAATGCCGTAATCACTTGCAATAGCGACTGTAGCTTTAAGCACTTAGGCAACAACGCTGCTAACAAGAACAGTACGCCTAAAGACATAAACACAATACGCTGTGAGATACACAAAGGACATGGCTCCAGACCGTATTGTGTCTGTATCCACAATGCCAGCCCAACCAATCCAAAGCATCCGACAAAACCGAGTAAATAACCTGTGCGACCTATAAGAATTTTATTTAGCATGTTGTCCATCACGATATAATCTTAAAAAATCATTTTAACGGATTAAGCCCATTTTGACTGACTTCGCTACAAATTTATCTCAGGAAAACGCACTCAATACTAAAGTACTGACTGTTAGCGAGCTGAATCGTTTGGCAAAAAATATTCTTGAGCAAAGCTTCCCTCTGTTTTGGGTATCAGGTGAGGTATCCAACTTTACACGCGCAGCGAGTGGGCATTGGTATTTCTCATTAAAAGATGCAGGCGCACAGGTGCGCTGTGTGATGTTTAAAGGTCGCAACAGCTATGTAGACTTTACGCCGCGCGAAGGCGATAAAATTGAAGCTCGTTGTACTGTTACCTTATATGAAGCACGGGGTGACTTTCAGCTTACCGTAGAGTTTGTACAGCGTGCTGGCTTAGGTGCTTTGTTTGAAGCATTTGAAAAACTTAAAAGAAAACTCAGCAGTGAAGGCTTGTTTGATACGAATATCAAACGTGCGATTCCTAAAAACCCTCAACAAATTGGGATTGTAACCTCAGCTGATGCCGCCGCATTAAGAGACGTGCTGGCCACGCTCAAACGCCGCATGCCTAATATCCCGATTATTATCTACCCTACCCCAGTGCAAGGCAAAGGCGTTGCTCAACTCATCGCCAATGCCATCAACACCGCCAATGAGCGGGCAGAATGCGACGTACTGATTATTTGTCGCGGGGGTGGCAGTATTGAGGATTTATGGCAATTTAATGAAGAAGTGGTCGCACGTGCCATTGCAGGCTGCACAATTCCAACCATTAGTGGGGTTGGCCATGAAACAGATTTCACCATTTGTGACTTTGTGGCGGATATTCGTGCAGCAACGCCAACAGCGGCTGCCGAGCTTGCAACGCCCTCACGCAGCGACATGCTTAACCGTATCAATCAGTTAAAATTACAACTAACAAAAAACATGCAATTTTTGCTTAACCAGAAAAATCAAGCACTGGACTATTTAGCACGCAGATTAATCTCGCCAGCGCAACAAATAGCACAACAAAAAGCCCAAGTCACACAAATAGCTTACCGTTTAAATAACAGCATCCATCAACATTTGCGAAGCAAACAACAAACTTTATTACGTCTACAGCAGAATCTGCAACATTTAAATCCTAAAGCGGTACTTACTAGAGGTTATGCCTTAGTGCAAACTAAATCTGGGGGAGTCATCAGCGCTGCATCACAATTAAAAAGTGGAGATGAAGTGACACTAACCTTAGGTATTGGCTCCGCGGATGCAACGGTTAATGCTATTAGGAATGAGTAAACTACTTGTTCAATACATAGTATAAACGCACAAAGTTTCACCCATGTGCGTTATAAATTTTCGCCAGAATTTAGCGATATTCTCTAGATTACTTACCTATTTGATTACCGATCACACCACCTACCGCCGCGCCACCAACCGTACCTAACGCACTACCACCTGTCAACACCGCCCCAGCAACGCCGCCAACTCCGGCACCGATTGCAGTATTTTTATCACGTGCGGACATGCTACTACAGCCAACCACGCTTAATAAAACAAAGGTCATCATTACATTGGTTACATACTTATTTGTCGTGTTCATCACTTAGCCTCTTTTCTTACATTTATAACAAGAATTATTGTTATATAAAACCATTTCCATCTGCGACTAAATGAGACTTCACTCAGTGAGAGTCACTAAAATCTTAATTAAATCAAACAGTCACTGACATGAAATTCATCTTCGACCATGTCAGTATAATCATTATTCATGATTAACTAATCACTGTCTGTGCGGTACAACACATTGCGAAAAAAATAATTTGTGCAATCCAAAAATCAAAGTATGCTTTGTCATAGCATGACCAAATAATCCGCTATACTGAGCATTATTCGTTGCGCTGTCATGGCGATCGTTTGAGCACTAGTCGATTATTGGCGATTCAATGATCGTGTTAACATCGTGGAGATTATTCAAATTACGTCAGACCCTCACCAAAACCATCTGTTAGCCGCTTTACTTGAAGTTGACTACAACAGGCTGGCACCAAATCTTGAGCTGGTAGAAATGCCACTAGGCAAAGTGTTATATGAGTCCGGTGAAAAGCTAAAATATGTGTACTTCCCCACCACCTCTATCGTATCTTTACTCTATATTCTAGAAAATGCTGCATCTGCAGAAATCGCCATGATAGGCAACGAAGGCATTCTTGGTATTTCTATCTTTATGGGCGGAGACACCACTCCCAGTCAGGCGGTTGTTCAAAGTGCTGGTTATAGTTATAGAATGCAAGCGCAGTTACTAAAAAATGAGTTTAACCGCGCAGGGCCTGTCATGCGGCTTTTATTACGCTACACTCAAGCGCTCATTACTCAAATGACTCAAACAGCAGTCTGCAACCGACACCACACAATAGAACAACAATTATGCCGATGGCTATTACTTAGCCTAGATCGGTTATCTGCCAATGAACTCATTATGACGCAAGAGTTGATTGCTAATATGTTAGGCGTTCGCCGCGAAGGGGTGACAGATGCTGCAGGAAAATTACAACATGCAGGTCTAATTAAATATAGTCGAGGTAGAATACTTGTATTAGACAGACCAAGCTTAGAGGAACGAGCTTGCGAGTGCTATCAAGTTGTTAAAAGTGAGTTTGACCGACTACTTCCCTCTATACATGCCATAGCAAAATAAAGGGGATGATTGGTTAAATAAGGGTTACTCACCTTGTTTTAATTAACGACGCCCTATCAACAAACCAATCACGATACCTACACTAGCCGCGAACCCCATCGCACGCCAAGGATTTTCATGCACATAGGCGTCAGTCGCTTTAGTAGCAGCTTTTGCACTTAACAAAAGCTCAGTTTGCAGACCATCCAATCTAGCACGTACTCGACTTATTGATTTCTCTGATTTTGCACGCACTTCTGCTAGCTTTTTGTCGCCAGTATCTATTGTTGCAGCCAATAAAGCTTCTGCATCAAGCATCACCTCTTTAATCTCACCGACCAATTGATTTGAATGAAACTGATTAGAAATATTATCCATGTATAACTCCATTAATTTTAAAGATTATTTGCGCGTTATCAGCAGTGCAACACCAGCAACCATCGCCAAAACGCCTGCCCATACTGGGATATTGACGGTTTCTGACTCTTTTACTGATAACTCTATCGGGCCAACTTTCGCTTCATGTGTATCTTTAGTATAGGTAAAACTACCATAAGCTAAACCTAAGCCACCTGCCACAAGCAGAATAACTCCTAACCATTTGACTGTATTCATTGAACCACCACCTTTAAACATTATTACCATCTTGTGCTACGATAAATCAAAAATAGGCTTAAATGACAAGCCTAAATCTAATAGTCTGCGCTTAAACTACAGTCGCCGACCTTGAATCAAACGCACCAATATAACCACCACTGCAATCACCAATAGCAGGTGAATTAAACCACCCATGGTATAAGCAGACACCAAGCCTAACACCCAAAGAATAATTAGGATTATTGCAATTGTTTCAAGCATTTTCATCCCCTTAATTACAACTAGATTTAATCGCTAATCTAATCAAAGCGTTGATCCAAGTTAATCATTTATTTTTTAAGATGCATGTCATTTTTTACTGATTTCACACCATTAATTTTGCTTGCTACATCCACGGCCTTGCCAATGTCAGATTCAGAATTAACAAAACCACTTAACTGAACAACACCTTTAAAGGTTTCAACATTAATCTCTGATGATTTTAGATTTTCATCATTTAATACTGCGGCTTTTACCTTAGCAGTAATCACGCTATCATCAATGTACTCTCCCGTACCTTCACTTTTACTTGTTGATGCACAACCTACCAACACCGCTAGTGTTGCAGCAAGAAAAATGTTCACTATATATTTCAGTTGTTTCATCGTAATCTCTCCATATCAATTAAATATCGTCATACAAACCTTATTGAATCAACTAAAAATTGATAGCCAAAGATTGATAACTTAGTATGTTGACATTCAACGCTGACAATTAAGAGTGAAGTTACTCTCTCAACTTACCAAGCTTTTGAATTCACCAAACTTACCCTATCATCCGCCTAAAACTAACTGAGCTCTGTGCGATATCGCACATAAGGCTGCATTACATGATTGATATGATCTCTTCACTAAAAACAGTAACACTTCACACATAATCATTGGTTTAGTAAGAAAATTGGCTGATAATAGCCAACTTAATTATTAATGCTCATTAACACCATAATGTCATCAACCCCTAGCAGCAACACCAAACGCTCAGCACTCACACTTGCCGCACTTGGCGTGGTGTTTGGCGATATCGGCACAAGTCCTCTGTATACACTTAAAGAAGTCTTTTCAGTCGGGGTGCACCCAGTTCCGCTGACCGAAATCAATATGTTCGGTATTTTGTCGCTCATTGTTTGGGCGCTTATTCTGGTTGTGTCTATTAAATATGTCGCGTTTATTATGCGAGCAGATAACCGCGGTGAAGGTGGCATCATGGCGCTGCTAGCGCTCGCCAGCCGCAACGTGGCGGACGACGCAAAAAAACAGCGCAATATTATGTTGCTAGGGATTCTAGGCGCCTGTATGTTTTATGCCGATGGCATTATTACACCGGCCATTTCTGTGTTATCAGCTGTCGAGGGATTAGAAGTCGCAGCCCCTATTCTGCACCCGCTGATACTCCCCATTACATTAGTTGTGCTCTTCCTATTATTTTGGGCGCAAAGCAAAGGCACTGCCCTGGTTGGCGCTTTTTTTGGGCCTATTATGCTACTTTGGTTTAGCACATTAGCCATACTGGGTATTAATGGCATCATGCAATACCCGACGATACTGAACGCCCTTAATCCAATTTATGCCATTCACTTCTTTCAATTAAGCCCATGGATCGCTTTTGTCGCGTTAGGTGCTGTGGTGTTAGCTGTTACGGGCGCGGAGGCACTGTATGCAGACATGGGACACTTTGGACGCTCCCCCATCCGATTGGCCTGGTTTGGTTTTGTCTTACCTGCATTAATCCTCAACTACTTTGGGCAAGGTGCTTTAATACTAAAAAACCCAGAAACCGTTAAAAACCCATTTTATTTACTTGCACCAGAGTGGATGTTATTTCCACTCATCATCTTAGCAACATTGGCCGCAGTGATCGCCTCTCAAGCAGTCATTACTGGTGCATTTTCTGTGTCACGCCAAGCATTACAACTGGGCTTTTTGCCGCGTATGCATGTGTCACACACATCTGAAAGCCAGCAAGGTCAAATCTACATGCCACGAGTCAATTGGGGGCTCATGCTCGCAGTCATGGTGCTAGTGATTGGATTTGGCTCATCTGGTGATCTAGCAGCAGCTTATGGGATCGCGGTCACAGGCGATATGATTATCACCACACTACTAGCAGGCATTGTGTTCCACAATCTTTGGGGCTGGAGCAAACTACGCACTGGCGCGTTAATCGCCATATTTTTAACTGTTGATATTGCATTCTTTAGTGCAAACGTACTTAAAATTCCAGATGGTGGATGGGTTCCTCTTATCATTGGTGTCATTATTTTCACTTTGATGATTACTTGGAAAACTGGTAGAACCATGCTTTACAAGCATCTTAAAAATGAAGCGATGGCCCTAGACCCATTTATTGAAGCAATCAGCGCACACCCTCCCGCACGCGTATCGGGTACCGCGTTATTTATGACACCAAATCCAGAGGGTGTGCCACATGCCATGCTTCACAATTTAAAGCACAATAAAGTACTGCATGAAAAAGTCGTCATATTGACGGTTAAGTTTTTAGATTTCCCACGTATTCCTGTGGAAGATCGGGTGACGGTTGAAGTGTTACCGCACGAGTTTTACCGTGTCACAGTGCATTACGGATTTAAAGACGAACCAGACTTACCAAGAGATTTGGCTTTATGTGCAGAAAAAGGTCTAGTATTAGAAGCAATGGATACTTCTTACTTTATTGGTAAAGAAATTTTAATTGCACATGAATCATCCGAAATGGCTTACTGGCGTAAAAAAATATTTATCGGCCTATTTAGAAGCGCAGAAACGATTACCAACCAATTCAAACTTCCGCCTAACCGCGTCGTTGAACTTGGCACACAGGTGACCTTCTAAGCTGATAAGATTAAATGTAAAGTTTGTTTAATTACCGCACAGCATTAAACCAAAACAGATATAGCGCGTTAACACTTAAATAAATCATACGGATTAATAAAAATGACTCATCTATTTACAACCAAAAAGTTTAGCATACTGATCGCAGCTATTTTAATAGGGCATTTAAGTAGCTGCGCTACTACTACAAAAGACAGCGTATCTGGGGTAAGCCGCTCACAGTTGCTACTGTTACCAGAATCACAAGTCACAGACATGTCAACACAGGCGTACACCCAAACACTGCAAGAGGCTGAAAAGAAAAAAACCCTCAATGCCAACAAAGCACAGCTTGATCGCGTGCGCAAAATCTCTAACAGACTCATTGCGCAAGTCGGCGTATTTAGACCAGATGCTACCCAATGGAAATGGGAAGTGAATGTAGAAAAGAACGATGAGCTTAACGCCTACTGCATGCCGGGCGGAAAAATCATGGTGTATACAGGCCTAATTGATAAATTAAAAACCACTGATGATGAGCTAGCGGCGGTCATCGGGCATGAAATCGCTCATGCACTGCGTGAGCATGGGCGTGAACGCATGTCTCAAGCGTATGTTCAGCAATTTGGCTTGCAAGCACTAGGCGTAGTGCTATCCTCAAGCACTAGCGCTGCTATTGGTAATGCTTCAGTACAAGCCGCAAGTATGGGCTCACAATTATTCTTTGCGCTTCCTAATGGGCGTGAGCAAGAGCGAGAGTCTGACAGAATCGGCCTAGAACTCGCTGCACGTGCAGGTTATAACCCTGATGCAGCGGTAACACTATGGCAAAAAATGGAGGCACAAGGTGGTGCAAAACCACCTGAATTTTTAAGCACTCACCCGGCTAGTGCAAGTCGTATTGCAGAATTGCGCGCACTTGCGCCTAAAGTAAGACCACTGTACGACGCTGCAAAAAAATAATCCCGATTGAAAGGTATTCGTTAAAGCGCACAGCGTAAGTTGTGCGCTTTATTTTTGGGCTATTGCCCTGTTTGAGTTAAAATGTCGCATTGTTCAATTTACCAACTTATTCAAAATTAATAGAGACTTTTATGGACCCACGTCAAAGCATTATCGAAGCCGCGTTTGAAGACCGCGCAAACATTAATCCTAGCAACGCATCTGCTGAAATAAAATCAACAGTAGCCTCTGTGATTGCAGATTTAGATAGCGGAAAACTACGTGTTGCTAGCCGTGTTGCTGATACGCAACAATGGGAAACACACCAATGGTTGAAAAAAGCAGTATTGCTTTCATTCCGCTTGGATGACAACGTATTGATGGATGATGGTGTTACTAAATATTTTGACAAAGTTCCACCAAAATTTGCAGATTACTCAGAAGAAGACTTCAAAGCAGGCGGTTTCCGCGTAGTACCTAACGCTATTGTACGTCGCGGCTCATTTATCGGTAAAAATGCGGTATTAATGCCTTCATACGTTAACATTGGTGCTTATGTAGGCGAAGGCACAATGGTAGACACATGGGCTACAGTAGGCTCATGTGCTCAAATCGGTAAAAATGTACACTTGAGCGGCGGCGTAGGCATTGGTGGCGTATTAGAGCCAGTACAAGCCGGCCCAACTATTATTGGTGACAACTGTTTTATCGGCGCTCGCTCTGAAGTGGTTGAAGGCGTGATTGTTGAAGACAACTGCGTGATTTCAATGGGTGTTTACATTGGTCAATCTACCAAAATCTACGACCGCGAAACAGGTGAAGTATTCTACGGCCGTGTACCAGCTGGCTCTGTTGTAGTGTCAGGTAACTTGCCATCAAAAGATGGCAGCTACAGCCTTTACTGTGCAGTGATCGTGAAAAAAGTAGATGCTAAAACATTAGGTAAAGTAGGCATTAACGAATTACTTCGTGGTATTTAAGCTTTAAGAAAAGCCCAAAATATAATGCTTACCCTTTATGGCATTCCCAATTGCAACACCGTTAAAAAAGCCCGCACTTGGCTTGATGAAAATGGTGTTGCCTATACTTTTCATGATTTCAAAAAATCAGGCATTGATGCAGTAACGATTCAACAGTGGCTGACCCAATACCCCTGGGAAAAACTGATCAACCGTGCTGGCCTTACTTGGCGAGGTCTTGATGACGCCACCAAATCCAGCATTGCAGATAACGCATCTGCCACAGCACTCATGCAAGCGAAAGCCTCAGTCATCAAACGTCCAGTACTTGTGAAAGAGAGCAACGTCATTTGCTTGGGCTTCGATGAAAACATATACAGAGAAACCTTTAAATCATGAGCTCAACTTTAGCGTTAGCAATCGACCTTCTACAACGTCAATCTAACACGCCACTAGATGCTGGCTGCCAAGAGCTGATGATTTCACGTTTGGAACCATTGGGCTTCAAAATCGAGCGCATGCGCTTTGGTGACGTTGATAACTTTTATGCTCGCCGTGGCACATCCGCTCCACTACTCGTATTTGCAGGCCATACAGACGTGGTGCCAACAGGCCCATTAGATAAATGGCACACCCCTCCGTTTGAACCAACCATTAAAGACGGCATGCTCTACGCGCGCGGTGCAGCAGACATGAAAACCTCTTTGGCTGCGTTTATCACCAGTATTGAAGCGTTTGTGGCTGAAAATCCAAATCATCAAGGTTCTATTGGCTTATTAATCACTTCAGATGAAGAAGGTATCGCGGTTAACGGTACCGTCAAAGTGGTTGAAGCACTAAAAGCACGTGGTGAATTGATTGATTACTGTATCGTTGGTGAACCAACCAGTAATAAAAAAGTGGGTGACATGATTAAAAATGGTCGTCGCGGCTCACTTTCTGGCAATTTGGTGGTTAAAGGGATACAAGGCCACATTGCTTATCCGCACTTAGTCAAGAACCCGATTCACCTAGTGGCTCCCGCTATTAAAGATATGGTGGAGACTGTATGGGACAACGGCAACGAGTATTTTCCACCTACCTCTTGGCAAATATCCAACATGAACGGTGGCACTGGCGCGACTAATGTTGTGCCAGGTGAAGTAGAGATTCTATTCAACTTTAGATTCTGCCCGGAACTTGATGGCGCAGGTAGCACTGAACAAAACCTTAGAAGCCGCGTGCACGCAATTTTAGACAAGCATGCACTGGAGTACAGCCTAGAATGGGAATACTCCCCTCCTTACATCACGCCACGCGGCAATCTTGTAGAGGCCATTTCTGGTGCAATTGAGCAGGCTTACGGCATTACGCCAGAACTCTCTACAACGGGTGGCACCTCTGACGGCCGCTTTATCGCAGACATTTGCAAACAAGTGATTGAGTTTGGTCCGCTCAATGCAACCATCCATAAACTAAATGAATGTGTAGGCGTTGCAGATATAGAACCACTCAAACAAACCTATCAATTAACCATGGAAAAGCTTTTAAAATAGGTCGTTAAAATATATAGCGCTGTTCAATAAGAACAGCCGCACATTTTAGACGCTCAATACAATCGCTGACAAGAAACAATGACCTACAATCAAGAAACCACCGAACTACTGACAATCCGTGATTGGCTCAGATTTGCAGTAAGTCAATTTGAAGCCTCTGACATTTTTTACGGGCACGGCACTGATAACAGTTATGATGAAGCGGTGTGGCTAGTGATGGGGGCGTTGCATCTACCTCATGACACACTGAACAATTTTTTAGACGCAAAACTCACCAATAGCGAACGCAATAAACTTGCCAGCTTTATTGAACAACGTATCACTAAACATACACCAACCGCCTATCTGCTGAAAGAGTCTTGGCTGCAAGGCTTTAAGTTTTTCGTTGATGAGCGCGTACTAATTCCACGCTCATTTATTGCTGAACTGCTGGTTAATGATGGTTTACAACCTTGGATTGAATTCCCAGAACTAATTAATAGCGCTGCCGATATTTGCACTGGTAGCGGATGTTTAGGTGTGTTGCTGGCTGATGCATACCCAGAAGCGAGTGTGGATGTTATTGATATTTCTCAAGATGCAATTGATGTATGCAATATCAATATCAAAAATTATGGCTTAGAAGACCGTATCACGGCAATCAAGTCTGACATGTTTAGCCAACTTAAAGGTAAACAATACGACTTAATTATTAGCAATCCACCATACGTAGATGCACCATCTATGGCAGCGTTACCTGCAGAATATCGCAATGAGCCACAACTAGCACTTGGCAGTGGTGATGCCGGCTTAGATCATACACATACCATTTTGCGTGAAGCAGCAAACCACCTTACCGACGATGGTGTGCTAATCGTTGAAATTGGCCACAATCGTGATGCGCTTTTAGAGGCATATCCAGACCTACCATTTACTTGGTTAGAGGTATCTTCGGGTGATGAGTTTGTATTTTTACTCACTCGCGATCAGCTGCAATCGATATAGCAATCAGCTGTATGTTCAAAAGCCTGCATAACCTGCATCAGGCAGAAGGTAAGTTTTTGCTTTCTGCAATGCTGGTATTTCACTCGCTACTCCCAATAGCGGCTCAGGCAGAGCACGCCCATACAGACCAACCGGATTTAACACAAGCATCGCTCGAGCATTTACTTCAACTGGAAGTCACTACAGCGTCGAAAATTGCTCGCCAAGTCAGTGATGCACGTTCCGCTGTGAGCATTGTCACTGCAGACGATATCAAAACTTACGGCTATCGTACATTGGCAGAAATTTTAAGTAGTATGCGCGGACTTAACATTACCAATGACCGTTCCTATGACTTTCTTGGTGGCCGAGGCTATAGCAGCCCTGGCGACTATAGTGGCCGTATCATGTTGCTGGTAGATGGTATACAAATGAATGACAATGTATACAACCAGTCTTACCTAGGCAACGATGGCATCGTCGATACTGAACTAATAGAGCGGGTAGAGTATGTGTCAGGACCAGGCTCTGTTGCTTATGGTAACAATGCGTTTTTTGGCATCATTAACATTATCACTAAAAATGGAAATGATTTTAATGGTGGCCAAACTGCACTCTCAACAGGAAGCTATAACACGCAAAAAGCGAGAGCTACTTATGGAAAGCGACTAAACAATGGTATAGATTTAGTCGTTTCTGCATCAGGACTTAATAGCGAAGGCCAGTCACTTCGCTTTCCCGAAACTAACAATGGGGTTGCTCGACACTTAGATTCGCAGCAAAACCAACGTCTATTTACCAAAATACAAGATGACTCTTGGTCAGTTAATGCAGGCTATAGTAGCCGTTATAAGGAAATTCCTACTGCACCCTATGGTGCAGATTTTAATCGTAGATACGCTTATGATGATACAACTAAGTTCATATCAGGCCAGTATCACAGCAACCTGTCAAACCATCTTAAAATTTCTCTACAAACAGATTACAGCGACTACTTCTATGACGGAAGATCTACCTTTAGCGGTGAGAAGGTATTAGAAAATGCAACTGGTAGAAAATGGGGAACAGAAGCAAAATTTTTCGCCAGCTGGTTTACAGGTCACCAACTCATTTTTGGTGCTGCATATCGTGACGATTATGAAAGAAAAATCTCTACCCCTGCGATATCATCTAATCGTGGGCGCCAAAGCACAAGCCTATATCTGCAAGATGAAATCACCTTACGCAACAATCTGTGGCTTAACTTAGGCACACGATATGATTACTTCACAGATGATGGCGATGCTATCTCACCTAGTATTGCTATTATTTACGAGCCAATTCCATCATACACATTACGCTTATCGCATAACGTAGGTCATCGCACACCTACCGCATATGAAAAGTATTTTGCTGATGGTCACGCTCAAACACCTAATTACGATCTTAAAATGGAAAAAGTATCAGCGACAGAACTGATTGCAGAGCGTCGTTGGAGTAATCGTTCACGTCTGCTTGCTACAATATATCAACAATCTACTGACAACATGATTAGTAGTACGGCTTATAACAACATCCAATACTTTAATGCAAGCGGCACTTACACGCACGGCATCGAGTTTGAGTTTGAGCACCATGCGGAAATGGGCACCCATGTGCGCACAAGCTATGCTTACCAAAACTCCAGAGATGCTGAAGGTGAATGGGCAGCAAACTCACCGCACCACCTGGCTAAATTAAACCTATCCGCACCGCTATTTCACAGCGCACTAAGAGTAGGTCTAGAATTACAGGCAGTCTCCAGACGAACATCTGCACTGAATCAAAATGCTAGCGGCTATGCTATTAGCAACATCACCATCAGTGCCAACCAAGTATTGCCTCATCTGGATGCAGCGTTAACAGTACGCAACGTATTTAACAAACGTTATGACCATATTGCACCAGACTACATTTCACCCATCGCTTTTGTAGCACAAGATGGTAGAAACCTCTGGCTACAATTAACTTACGGGTTTCAATAACAATGCGTCGGCTAGCTTGCTTGATAGTCGCACTGGTTGGCCTACCGTTTGTATCCATTGGCATTGCTGGGCCCTTACCTGAATACGCCATGAAAGCGGCGTTTGTTTATAATTTCACGCTTTTTACTGAATGGCCAACGCTGCCGAACAACACACTAAAAATCTGCACCCTAGAGTCAGATGCATTAAAACATGAGCTCGAAAAATTTAGAATCCATCAACCGCATGGTGCAACACTACTCATCAGTAAAATATCCAATATTGAAGCAATCAAAGATTGTCAGGCACTTTATCTCTCTGAAGAAGATAAACAGCGGATTCCAGTGATATTGTCGCTATTAGAGAACACACCAGTACTCACAATTACCGACGTACCTGAACTGATGGGCAAAGGTGTGATGATTGGCATCAAAACCGACAATAAACGTATTGTTTTTGAAGTAAATACTCTGGCTGCAAAAAAATCCAATTTATACTTAAGCTCAAAATTACTGAGCCTAGCAAAAGTGGTTTATTAAGGCATAATCAGTTTACTAGCTAATTTAATCATTCATGTTGCTACAAGATTTAAAAATTGGAAATAAACTACTGCTGATTAACCTGATTGCGGCGAGCATTTCAATGATGATGCTCGTCATTTGTATTGCAATTATCGCTTTCCATAGCAACCGAACCAATTTGATTCACGACCTTAATGCAGAAGCGCATATTCTCAGTGAAAATTTAACGGCGTCGCTTGCTTTCAACGACACAAAATCGGCACAAACACTACTAGAGGCTTTGCGCTGGTCGCCCCATATTAAACAAGTAGTGATATTAGACAACCAAGGTATTCTATTCTCTAAATATCCATCAGACAGCACTCTGACATTGAATGAGGCTGATACATTATCAAGCTACCTGTCTAGCGTCTCCATCCAGCAACCCATTAAAATAGGTAAGCAAGAAGTTGGCCGAATTCAGATGAATGCAACACTAGAACATGTCTACAGCCAACTACAAAAATTCCTACTACTCACCATGTTCTCAATGTTGCTAGCGGGAATACTAGGTGCGTTTATGATTCGACGTTTACAAAAGTATTTAACAAAACCAATTATTGGTCTGACTAAGTCCATGCGGCTCGTTTCCAGCACTGACAATTACGCATTACGTTTTAACTTAGAGAGTAAAGATGAGCTAGGTGAATTAGCTACTGGTTTTAACACCATGTTAAGCACTATCCAGTCACATGAAGCTGAGTTAGATTCAGAGCTAGCTTTACGCATGCAGGCTGAAAACCGTCTTCAGCAACTTGCTTATTATGATGAAGTCACCAAGCTTCCTAATCGCCATCATTTCAATGAGAGAATGGCAAAAGTAGTCGCATCGTCCTTAGAAAACAAGGTACTTTGCTGCATCATGGTGATAGATCTTGATGACTTCAAAATAGTGAACGACACGCTAGGACACCATATCGGCGATGATTTGCTTTATGCTGTTGGTGAACGACTAAGCCATGATCTGCGCGTAGAAGATATACTCTGCCGTATTGGCGGTGATGAGTTTGCTTTAATCTTGGACAATCTACCCAGCATCAAGCACGCCCAACACGTTGCACAAAAAATCATTCGGCTAATGGCACTTCCTTTTATATTAGAGGACAGAGAAGTATTTATCGGCGCCAGTATTGGTATCAGCTTTTGCCCTAATGACGCAACCAGCATCCCGGTTTTGCTACGTAATGCAGATACAGCAATGTACAACGCTAAAAAGCTTGGGAAGAACTATTGTCAGATGTATCTACCAGAAATGGAAGCCAAAAATATCCGACGCTTTGCACTGGAGAGCGCATTGCACCGCGCATTAGATAACAAAGAGCTGTTTTTGCACTACCAACCACAAATTGATATCAAAACTAATCAAGTCACTGGCTTTGAGGCATTATTACGCTGGAACAATCCAGAACTTGGCCTCATCAGTCCCGTGGACTTTATCCCACTCGCTGAAGATATTGGTCTGATTATTCCAATCGGTGAATTTGTTTTATATCAAGCATGTCTACAATCTCAGCAATGGCGGGAGCGTTATCAAATTGATACCGCCATGAGTGTTAATTTGTCTGGTCGCCAATTAATACAAACCAATATTGTTGAGCGCATCATTAGTATTGTGAACTCAACCAGACTGCCCTCTCATCTAGTGACTATCGAGTTAACAGAAAGTATCCTGATGGATCACTCAAAAGAAACGCTTAGTAAGCTTGAAAAGCTATCGGCATCTGGCTTTACAATTTCTATTGATGACTTCGGTACTGGATACTCCTCAATGAGCTACCTCAAACGCTACCCGATTGATATTCTAAAAATTGACCGTAGCTTTGTGTCTGACCTCCCTGATGACGCTAATGACGTGGCAATTACTCAGGCGATTATTGCACTAGGTAAAAACTTAGGGATGAAATTGGTGGCTGAAGGTGTTGAAACTGAAGCACAACTTGCATTTCTAAAAATACATCACTGCGACACTGCGCAGGGCTACCTACACAGCCGCCCTATTCCTGCAAATGAAGCTGAACATTACCTGATTGCGCTCAGCGAAGCTAAACATGACGTCGCAATAGAAAAGAATCTAATTTAAAACACTACCAAAAATTTAATTTTCTGACGACTTTTGCGCCCTTCATGACATGATTACTGCTCATCACTAAAAATGCTCTCTCATACTAAAATAATCTAAATAATCACATTGCGCCTATAATTCAACCTTATATCGAGGCTAATTCGCATAAATAGCAGAAAGTGCACTAAAGTCAGTCATAATCACGACTCAACAAGCAGTAAATTGTATTTATACACAACTAACACCAAGGCTATACCATTTTGAACAACACCCCAACCATTAGCTGGCAAGAAGCTGGCAAAACTAAAACCAGTATCTGGCACTCTGAAAATGAAACACCCGCACCTAAAAAAGTACAAATTGCGGATGACACAATCAAAGCAGATGCCGCATATAAACTATGCTGTGAAGGTACTGCGCTTTTATGGCGAGGGGACTTTCAAAATGCAAAACAGCTGATGCAGGCCATTTCCCGCAGAATAGACCGCCCAGGTAAAAAACCTAAAAAAGCGCCTGCCAATATGACCGAGGCCTTCCATTTACACCGCCAAGCCCAGTCTCAAAAGGCTAGAATTTTAGGGATGCTATTATTGGAAGTGAGCGTCGGCTACCACATCAACCTACGCCGTGCACCAGATATCAAAGCCGCCTGTGAGCATGCTTATGGTAAAAGTACACAATCATTTATCGTGTCTTTACGTGAAATCTTAGGTTTAATCGGCGCTTATGAGTGGAGCAAAAATGGCGTAGAAATTAGCGTCATCAACAATAAAATTCACCCAAGCTACGGTGTGTTTTCACCGATACGTGGTGAGTACTTAACGCTAGTTGATACAGCACCATTACCTACCACTTGCACGACGGCGTTTGACATTGGTACCGGCACCGGCGTGCTGGCAGCGATACTGGCAAACCGGGGCGTAAAAACGGTCATCGCAACCGACAACTCGCAACGTGCTTTAGACTGCGCGCAAAAGAACATCAATCAGCTTGTCATGAAAAATGCAGTGACAGTTCTCAATGCTAACTTATTTCCAGATGATTCCTATGGCAAAGCTGACCTGATTGTATGCAACCCGCCATGGTTGCCAGCAAGACCAAGCTCAGTGCTAGAATCTGCAATCTATGATGAAAATAGCCAAATGTTAAAAGGCTTCTTAACGGGCCTTCAAGCACATTTAAACGACACTGGTGAAGGCTGGTTAATACTTTCAGACTTTGCTGAACACTTAGGCTTAAGAACACGCGACGAACTACTAGCGTGGATAAGCGCAGCAGATTTAAAAGTGATTGATAAAATGGATACAAAGGCATCGCATAACAAAACACTTGATGCTAGCGATCCACTACATGCCGCAAGAAAAGCTGAAGTCACTTCATTGTGGCGACTAGGTAAAGCTTAACCCTCGTATTTAAAATGCAAATGCGGCGCATGGAGAATCCTTGATCTAATCGAAAAAAGGGCTAAAGAATAAACCTTTAGCCCTTTTTTACGAATAGACCCAAACCAGACACAACTCTTATATAAACTTATCAACTGAACAGAGTCATAGTCTCTAGTTTTTTTTAAAAATCAGCAATACAAACTAACCACGCCCACGATTTCTATCACTCTTCTTCTGCATCTGTGGCGCACTTAAATCACTCGTCTGGCGCACGCGTCGATTTGCAGCGGGTCTTCTTGGTGCTGGTTTCTTAGTAGCAGGACTACGTTTAGCCTCTGATTTCCCACGATAACCTTTAGTCTCACCTTCAGCAGCGTCACGAGGTGGTCTGTCTAATGCACTAATACGCTGTTTACGTACTTTAGGCGTAAATACCGCCGTTGACTTCAATTTCTCGCGTTGTGTTAATTGCCTTAACGGCGCCTTAGGTACTGGTAGATCTGCCCACTCTAATAAACCAACGACTTCTTTTTGTTCTAATTTAAGCATTTTTCCGCGTTTAACGCGTGGCGGCAAGTTCACTGGGCCAAAGCGTACGCGCATTAATCGACTTACTGGCAATTGGAACGCTTCAAACAATCTACGCACCTCACGGTTACGGCCTTCACGCAAAATTACTTGATACCAGTGATTAGCGCCCTCACCACCTTGTGGAATGATACTGTCGAAATTAGCGGGTCCATCCTCAAGCTCAATGCCTTCTTTAAGTTGCGCAATTTGACCTTCTGTCAGTTCACCAAAAATACGTACCGCATATTCACGCTCAACCTCATAACGCGGGTGCATAAAACGATTAGCCAACTCGCCGGAAGTGGTAAATATTAGCAGACCGCTCGTGTTCATGTCTAAACGACCAATCGCAATCCACTTGCCATTTTTCACTTTTGGCAACTTATCAAACACGCTGGCTCGGCCCTCGGGGTCATCCTGACTAACAATTTCCCCCTCTGGTTTATGGTAAATCAAGACTTGTGGTAATTCAGCCTCAAACGGCAAACGTAATGGACGACTATCCAAACGCACCACATCATGCTCAGTCACACCCGCACCTACTGTGGCTACCTGACCGTTAACAGTCACACGTCCGCTAGCAATCAACTCTTCCATATCGCGGCGCGAACCCAAGCCAGCAAGCGCCAACAGCTTATGTAATCTTTGTGTTGGTACCGCTGGCGCATTTGGATCAACTGGTAGTGGCGTGAAGTTTGTAGTTGGTCTGCGTACGGGACGTTGCGGATCGCGTTGTTGCTTAAAAGGACGTGCCATGATAATTCGCTAATTTGATTGAATGTTGCAATTTTACCGCAGATAAAGTGAATCGCAGTAGATAAAATGGATTAATCACGACTTCTAGTGATTTGACAGATGCTTAAGCTTATTTACATCATTTCAGCGATGTTAAAGATGCTCACTTACGTTAAAGAAACGTACTATATTTCGCCCTGCACGAAAGCATCCATCGGGGGCAACTCTGCTAAAGAGCGCAAGTTAAAATCATCTAAAAAATGTTTGGTTGTTGCGTATAAAGATGGGCGCCCAGGCACTTCGCGCTGACCGACCACATCAACCCAATCACGCTCTTGTAGCTGCCGCATGACGTTTGGGTTGACCGTCACTCCGCGAATCTCTTCAATATCCCCACGCGTGACTGGCTGACGATAAGCAATAATGGCTAGGGTTTCCATCACTGCACGGGAATACTTAGCCTGCTTTTCAGGATTAAGTCGTGTGAGATAAATCGAATATTCTTCTCGTGCCTGAAATCGATACCCAGAAGCAACCTGCACTAACTCCATGGTACGCTCTGTCCAGTCCTGCCTTAACTCATCAAGTAGCATACGCAGGGTTGCACGTTCCATACGCTCAGCAAACAAACGTAACATATCATCTAAAGACAAGGGCTGATGCGAGGTAAGCAATGCTACCTCGAGTACATTTTTCAATTCACGAATATTACTGGTTTCACTCATCGCCGTTTATTTGCACATAAATAGGTGAAAAAGCCTGTTGCTGTGTAATTCGTAATAACCCCTCACGAGCAAGCTCTAATATTGCCAAAAAACATACAACCAACTTCGGTATACCGTCATTCACCACATCAAACAGTTGAGTAAACTCAAGCATGCGGTCAGATTTAAGGCGCCGTAATATCATACTCATATGCTCACGCACTGAAAGTTCAGCACGCCCAACTTTGTGATGCTGAAAATGGCTAGCCCGTTTTAGGACATTACGCCATGCTTCGGCAAGGTCATCTAAACTTACTTCTGGTGGTTTTACCAAACTGATATGCTGGAAATAAACACTAGCTACATGAATGCCATCACCGACTTTAGGCATTTCATCTAATCGCTGCGCAACAAGCTTAATTGCTTCATACTCCATCAAGCGCCTCACCAATTCAGCACGTGGGTCATCCTCTTCCAAGACTTCTGTAGGCTTGGGTAATAACATGCGTGACTTAATTTCAATCAGCATCGCTGACATGAGTAAATAGTCACCAGCCAGCTCTAGCTTAATGGCACGCATTTTCTCTACATACACCATGTATTGGCGAGTTAAATCCGCCATTGGAATATCAAGAATATCTAAATTGTGCTTGCGAATTAAATACAGCAGTAAATCCAGAGGCCCTTCAAAGGCGTCTAAATACACCTCTAATGCATCAGGTGGAATATACAAATCCTTGGGTAAGGTCGTAAATTCCTCACCCTTGATTTTTGCATTGAGTGGGGTATCTATCAAAGCAGTATGCGCTAGTTGTAATTTAAACCCATAGCATCACGCACATCACGCATGGTTTCGCGTGCAAGCTTTCTGGCACGCTCACAACCATCAGCAACGATATTTTTCACCAGTGTTGGGTCTTCAGCGTATTCCGCAGCGCGCTCTTGAATCGGTTTCAACTCTTTTAACACGCCTTCAATCACTGGCCCCTTACATTCAATACAACCGATGCTAGCGCCTTTGCAGCCGGTTTGCACCCAATCCTGGGTAGACTTATCTGAGTAAATTTCATGCAGTTGCCAAACAGGACATTTTGCAGGGTCACCTGGATCCGTACGGCGAATACGTGCAGGGTCAGTCGGCATGGTTTTGATTTTCTTAGCAACACTATCTACATCTTCACGTAATGAAATCGTGTTGTTGTAAGATTTAGACATTTTCTGACCGTCTAACCCTGGCATTTTTGATGCAGGGGTCAGTTTGTAATCAGGTTCAATCAGAATCATCTTGCCGCCACCCTCAAGGTAACCAAGCAAACGCTCTTTATCGCCCATGCTCATGCCTTGTTGTTCTTGAATCATGGCACGTGCCGTCTCTAACGCCTCTTCATCACCGCTTTGTTGGTAGGCGGTACGCATTTCCTGATAGAGCGAACCACGTTTGCTGCCAAGTTTTTTAATAGCAGCTTCTGCTTTCTCTTCAAAACCTTTTTCTTTGCCATAAATATGATTAAAACGACGTGCAATCTCACGTGTAAATTCAATATGCGGGATTTGGTCTTCACCCACAGGCACTTGTGTTGCCTTATAGATCAAGATATCTGCACTTTGCAGTAATGGATAACCTAAAAAGCCATAGGTTGATAAATCTTTGCTTGATAATTTCTCTTGCTGATCTTTATAGGTAGGTACGCGCTCTAGCCAGCTCAATGGGGTAATCATTGAGAGCAATGTATGCAGCTCAGCATGCTCAGGCACGCGAGATTGAATAAAAATAGTTGCACTGGCAGGGTCAACCCCAGCAGCTAACCAGTCAATCACCATTTCCCACACGCTCTCTTCAATCACTTCAGGGGTATCGTAGTGCGTAGTTAAAGCATGCCAATCGGCAACAAAAAACAAACATTCATGTTCATGCTGCAAGCGTATCCAGTTTTTCAACACACCGTTATAGTGCCCTAAATGCAGATTTCCTGTAGGGCGCATGCCCGATAAAACGCGTTCTATTGCCATGTGATGAAAAACCCTAAAATAAATATGTGCTTATTATACTAACTATGCTTGTAAAACAATCATACAAAACCTACAAAATACTCACCAGCAAGCCATTAACAATAGCGATCAATGGTTGCAATATGCTCCCTAGTACACCAGTAAATAAAAGTACAATCAAAATAACAAAACCATACGGCTCAATATTAGCGAAAGGTCGCGCATAACGATAGGGGAGCAAGCTCACCGCAATTCTACCGCCATCCAGCGGCGGCAAAGGTAGTAAATTAAGCACCATGAGGATGACATTAATCGCAACACCAGCTTTAGCCATGAGCGCTAAAGGGTTAGCAATTGCTTCTGGCGCAAACACAGAATACTTAAGCGCCAACACCCAAAACACAGCCATTACAAAGTTTGAGGCTGGCCCTGCTGCTGCAACCCAAAGCATATCTTTTTTAGGATTACGTAAGCGGCCAAAATCAACAGGAACAGGTTTTGCCCAACCGAATAAAATACCACCCAGCATAATGGTGAGGGCCGGTAGCAAAATCGTACCAAAAGGATCAATATGTTTAATCGGATTAAGGGTAATCCTCCCTGCATTAAAGGCAGTCATATCTCCGAAATGCTTTGCCACGTAGCCATGTGCGGCTTCGTGCACCGTGATGGCAAAAATCACGGGTAACGCATAAATCGCTATTTTTTGTATTATCGTTAATTCCATCAACGGCTCTATCTTTAATTGTTAAGCAGGCATTTATCAGCTAGAGCGATTAACGCCAACAAGCTAATGCCTAATCAATCCATTTTAAAAAGAAAATGGGCTTAGGTCGCCCAAACCTTCACGAATCAGCACAGGACTATCCCCTGTTAAATCAATCACCGTAGTCGCGCCAGCTTCACAATGCTCGACTTCAATCACCAAATCCACGACATGCTCCAGACGTTCACGAATCTCCCATGGCACCATCATCGAGGTGTCTTCCTCGTTTGGCAGGCTTAGCGTCATGCTTAGCATCGGTGTATCTATCGCCTCTAACAAAGCTTGCACTACATGATGGTCAGGCACACGGATGCCTATTGTACTGCGCTTAGGATGCTGCAATTTACGGGGCACTTCACGTGTAGCATTTAAAATAAACGTATAAGCACCTGGCGTATTCGCTTTCAAGAGGCGAAACTGACTATTGCTTACCACCGCATAATTACCTAGCTCACTTAAGTTTCGGCACATTAAGGTAAATAAATGTTTATCATCTACCGCACGAATTTGACGTATACGCATTTGCGCATCCGCATGCCCAAGCATACATCCTAGCGCATAACCAGAATCTGTAGGGTAAACAATCACACCGCCTTTACGCAAAATATCAGCAGTTTGTGCAATTAAACGTGGCTGAGGGTTACTCAAATTAATATTAAAAAATTGCGACATGTATCCCTATTTTCTATCTGTTTATTCGTTACGATTACTGTACATTTGGCAATTTTTGAACACTAGTCAAACTCTGAATATCCGCCCAATCATGCCATACAGGAACACAGCCACTTGGCAAGGCTGGCAGACGACCCATTTCCATAAAGCTAATGCCTTTACCATGATAATCTGAACCTTGTGATGCTTTCAAACCAAATAATTGCGCATATTTTGCATACTCAACATACTGTGCGGCAGTGTGGCTTCCAGTCACTACCTCAATGGCCGAGCCACCAAGTGCTCTGAACTCTTCAAGCAACAATAACATATTAGTTCGCCGTATATCATAGCGCCCAGGGTGGGCCAACACAGCAACACCTCCAGCGTTTACAATCAAACTAACGGCTGATTCTAAATCCATCCATTGGTGATCTACAAAGCCAGGCTTGCCTTTTACCAGATATTTTTTAAATACAGACTTAGGGTCTTTAGCGTACTTATGTTCCACTAGAAAACGTGCAAAATGCATACGTGTCAGTATGCTTTGTTTAGCATATGCTGAAGCCCCTTCAAAACTGCCATGAATCCCAGATTTTTCTAAACCCGAAGCCATCTGTCTTGCTCTATCTAGCCTACTTTGCCGCACTGAAGCTAATTCCGTCTTTAGCGCCTCATTATCCACATCAATATTTAATCCTACGATATGCAACGTGCGTTTCTTCCAAGTAACAGAAATCTCCACACCGTTAATCAACTGGATACCATGCAAGCGAGCAGCTTGACTTGCCTCAGACAAGCCACTGATGTCATCATGATCCGTCAACGCTAACACATTAACGCCATGTTCTGCCGCATGCGCAACTAGCTCGGTTGGAGAAAATAAACCATCAGAAATATTGGAGTGTGAATGTAAATCTATCATTAAACGATTAGTAATAAACGACTTGCGCCAGCTCAACCCCTAAGAAAGCATCTACCACTAAGACGTATCTAGCATTTTAATCAATTAAAATTACGCCTTGCAGATGAGTAACTATAATAGCAAAATAGCACATTCGGCTAAAGTATTGTTTTTAGATTTGTTTTAGCGTCTAGCTTAGCAACTAGGCATGCTAAATTTTCATTTATTTAAGTTATCTTTTATTTAAGCCATCCTTTATTAAAGAGTGAATATGAAGTTTCTGTTTGATTTATTTCCCGTTATTTTGTTTTTTGTTGCTTTCAAATTTTTTGGTATTTTCACTGCAACGGCAGTGGCAATTGTTGCAACACTCGCACAAATTATTTATGTCAAAATCAAACATGGCGTTGTTGAAAAAATGCTATTACTCAGTGGTGTCATCATCACCGTGTTTGGCGGCGCAACGTTGCTACTTAAAGACCCGACATTTATTCAATGGAAACCAAGCATCTTATATTGGTTGTTTGCAGCGGGATTACTCGCGTCTCAATTTATCTTTAACAAGAATCCAATGCGTAGCCTAATGGAAAAACAAGTCAAACTACCAGACAATGTCTGGTCTAATCTCAACATCGCTTGGTCACTACTCTTCACTGCACTTGGTTTTATTAACCTATATGTAGCATTTAACTACTCGCAAGATACATGGGTAAACTTTAAGCTTTTCGGCATTACCGGCATCATGTTTGGCTTTATTATTGTGCAAACCATCATGATAAGTAAATACCTACCAAAAGAGGACAGCTCAATAGAGAACAAAAATGGAGATGCTGAATAATGTGGTATGCCATCATTGCTGAAGACACTCCCAACAGCTTAGAAAAAAGATTAGCCGCTAGGCCAGAACATCTTAGTAGATTGCAGACACTGCAAAATGCAGGTCGATTGCTTCTCGCAGGTCCTTTTCCAAGTATTGATAGCAACGACCCAGGCCCTGCAGGGTTCTCAGGAAGTTTGATCGTCGCTGAATTTGCAAGCATTGAAGAGGCAACCACATGGGCAAACAACGACCCGTTCGTGGCTACTGGCGTTTACGGCAAAGTAACAGTGAAACCTTTTAGAAAAACACTACCCTAACTAACTAGATTGAACATAACTTATCCACAATGATTGATGAAATTAAAAACCGCCTACAGGCTTTAGCGCCTACCTCTGTTGATTTAATAGATGAAAGTGCTCAGCACGCAGGCCACAAAGGCAATGGCGGGGGCGGTCACTACAAACTCAATATCACAAGCTCGCATTTTTGTGGTAAATCACAGATAATGCGTCATCGCCTTGTTTATCAGGCGCTTGCTGACTTAATACCACACAAGGTTCATGCACTGAGTATTCATGCAATTGCAACAGATGAAATTTAGAATACGTGACTAGTTTGTTAACTAAATTTAATACTCTAAAATTTAATACTTAAGGATTCTTTACTAATGAAATTCACCCAAACATTAATTGCCGTTGCTATTCTATCAATGACTCCATCAGCTTTCGCAGCAGATGCAGTCGCAACAGTAAATGGTAAGCAAGTTAAACAATCACTCTATGACGTTATCGTAAAAGACGTCACTGCAAACGGCCAAAAAGTTGATGCAAATACCAAAGCCGCCATTATTGATGAACTTGTCAGCTCTGAACTTGTGTATCAAGAAGCCCAAAGACTAGGCTTAGATAAACAAGCTGATTATATTGCACGCGAAGAACTAGCAAGCCGCAAATTACTTACTAGCGTTTTTTTACAAGACTATGTTAAAAAACACCCTATTTCTGATGCTGACACAAAAGCCGCTTACGAAAAATACAAAACTGCTTATGGCGACAAAGAATACAGTGCTCGTCATATTCTAGTGAAAACAGAAACAGAAGCTAAAGATATTATTGCGCAACTTGGTAAGGGTGGCGACTTTGCAAAAATTGCAAAAGAAAAATCTTTGGATCCAGGCTCAAAAGAAAAAGGTGGTGACTTAGGTTGGTTCTCTCCAGCTACGATGGTTAAGCCATTCAGCGACGTGGTTGCTAACTTGCAAAAAGGGGCGACTTCAAACACGCCTGTGCAAACTCAATTTGGCTGGCATGTTATCAAACTGGTTGATACTCGCGCAGCTCAACCGCTAGCTTATGACAAACTAAAAGACGGTTTACAAAAAAACCTGCAGCAACGCAACTTAGAAAAACTCATGAGCGACTTACGTAGCAAAGCAAAAATAGACGTTAGCAAATAAATCTAAGCTTAATTGAAAGGCTCCAGTGATGGGGCCTTTATTTCTTAGATAACACTCGCTATTTTTTGGTCGTCACCTGCACTTTCCTTTAAATTATGCGATAATAAGAATTGTTATCATCTACAAAATGCATCATTATCACTATATGCAATTTTTATCACAACTAAAAGCCGGACAACGAGCTATTATCTCTGCCATAGAAGCTGATGAATCTTTGTTTCATCGCCTATCGGCGCTGGGTTTTCGCGTAGGAAAACCTTTAAGCATCATGCGCCGCGCCAGCTTCAACGGCCCACTACATGTGCGCCTTGGCACTACAGATGTCATACTGCGTGTCAAAGAAGCCGACCGCATTCAAATCAACGCAATATAAAGTTAAAAAGATGAAGCGTATTGCGCTACTCGGCATGCCGAACACTGGAAAATCCACGCTATTTAATCGCATCAGCGGTGCTTCTGCACGCGTAGGCAATTGGCCTGGCATCACCGTTGATTTAATGAGCGCAAAAATATTGCTAGGCGGCAATATTGTCGAACTGATTGATTTACCTGGCATTTATGATCTTCACGGCTTTTCAGAGGATGAACAAGTAGTCAGGCACTTCATCACAAACAATCCAGTCAATTTATTGGTGGTATTGCTTAATAGTACGCAAATTGATCGTCAGCTATCACTGTTATTACAAATTAAAAAACTGGGCTTTCCAATTGTGCTAGCGCTAAATATGGCGGATGAAGCCAAGCGCGCGGGCATTACGATTGATACAGAAAGTTTAAGTCAAACCCTAGGTTTGCCGGTTATCCAGATTAGTGCAAAATATGGTGATGGTTTACCAAAAGCATTAGAAGCTGCCACGTCTATTATCAATCAGCAAAGTACGACGACTAACCCACAAAGCATTAGTTTGCTACTTCAAGAAGACCATGATATTGAGCATGAAATGCATGAGCTTATTCAGCAGCATGTTCAAATTCCAGCAACACTGACTGATGATACAACCGACAAGATAGATAAAGTGCTATTGCATAAATGGTTCGGTTTACCACTCTTTTTTGTTGCCATGTTTTTACTGTTTCAGTTTATCTTTACAGTAGGTGCACCTATACAAGATGGCCTAGCTTGGTTGTTAGACTTGATTCGTGCTGACTTGCTAGATCCTCTCTTTGCCAATTCACCTAAGTGGTTAAGTGGGCTGATGTTAGATGGTGTTTATAATGGTGTAGCTACCGTGGCAGCATTCGTGCCCATCATTATTTTATTTTTCTTAGTGATGTCCATGGTAGAAGACAGTGGTTACTTATCTCGCGCGGCTTTTCTAATGGATGCAATTATGGCAAAAATGGGCTTAGATGGCCGTGGTTTTGTCATGATGCTCATGGGCTTCGGATGTAACGTGCCAGCCATCATGGGCACAAGAATCATGCGCTCTCGTAGCATGCGCTTACTCACCATGCTCGTTATCCCGCTTTCATTGTGCTCAGCCAGAATGCAAGTATTTATCTTTATGATCGCAGCGTTATTTAGCCCAAGCTATGCACCATTAGTACTATTTTCACTATACGTGATGAGCTTCTTCACCATGTTTTTAACGGCGGTCTTATTCCAGAATCAATATAAAAATACAGAGCCTTTTATTTTAGAATTGCCGCCTTATCGCTTCCCAACCCCTCGCCAGATTGTGCTAAGAGGCTGGCATGAAGTGAAGCACTTCCTTAATAGAGCGAGCAAATTTATCGTATTTGGCGTTGTGCTAGTATGGTTGCTGACTAACTTCCCTAGCAACGTGGCTCCCGCAAGCGTAGAGACCTATGCTGGACAAATCGGCGTATTCTTTGCCCCAATACTTGACCCAATCGGCATTAATCATGAACTTGCGATTGCACTAATTTTTGGCTTTGTTGCTAAAGAAATTGTGGTGGGTGCACTTGCCGTCATATATGGTTTGCAAGGTGATGCACTGATGGCACAAATGGCAACGCAAATCGACTGGGTTCAGGCGATGAGCTTTATGCTATTCACGTTGATTTATACGCCGTGTCTATCTACGATTGCAACGATTAAAAATGAATCCAAAAGCGCTGCCTTTATGTGGCTATCCATCGTTTGGTCTTTAGGCCTCGCGTGGATTATCAGCTTTGCTTTTTACCAAAGCGCGCGTTTACTCGGGTTTTAAGGCCGCTACAATCAGGATTAGCCATCAACATGATGGCTAATCCTGAGACTGTCTCGTCATAAAATCTAGCTCTAGTCATGACATAGCTTTACAATGTGGCATGAGTAATCAAGCCTAAGCCGCATTAAATCGTGACCAACCCATCTCATATTATTTACCCTGCTAAAGTTGCCATCATCGGCGGCGGTCCTGCTGGTTTAATGGCAGCAGAAACCTTAAGCCTCGCAGGTATCCACGTAGATCTATACGATGCGATGCCTACCGTGGGGCGTAAATTTCTGATGGCTGGTAAAGGTGGTATGAATATCACTCATTCAGAAGCTTCAACTCCTTTCCTGTCACGCTATGGCACCCGCCAAGCGCATATTGCCCCACTCCTTAACGTCATGGAGCCACAGGCACTACGTCAGTGGATACATGCGCTTGGAATTAACACGTTTGTGGGCTCCTCTGGTCGTGTTTTTCCAACGGACATGAAAGCCGCTCCGCTATTGCGCGCTTGGTTACATCGTTTACGTGAAGCTGGTGTTAATTTTCATATGCGCCACCGCTGGATCGGTTGGGACAATCGTAAACTAAAGTTCAGCGCTCCAAATGGAGAAGTAACGTATGAAGCCGATGCGGTTGTATTCGCTTTAGGTGGTGGTAGCTGGGCACGGTTAGGCTCAGACGGCGCTTGGGTCAAGTTATTTAATCAGCATGGGATAGCAGTATCAGCATTAAAACCTGCTAATTGTGGCTTCAATACCAATTGGAGTGAACACTTCACCTCTCGTTATGCTGGATCACCGCTTAAGACTATCGCAGTATCAACGATTGATGAGCACGGTCAGTATCACCGTAAACCAGGTGAATGTATGGTGACAGCACATGGTATTGAAGGTAGCTTAATTTATGCACTCTCTGCGAACATTCGTAACACAATAGATAATTATGGCGAAGCGACCATCTATTTAGATCTACTACCTGACAGACCATTAGAGCAGGTACTTGCTGATGTGAGTCACCCTCGCGGCTCACGCTCGCTATCAAGCCACCTCCAAAGCAGGCTTGGTGTCAAAGGCATTAAAGCAGGCATACTAAGAGAGCTGGTATCAGCTGAGGACTATACGAACCCGGTTAAGCTAGGCAACGCAATTAAATCCCTTCCACTAAAGCTAACTTCAGCACGCCCCATTGACGAAGCGATTAGCAGTGCTGGCGGTGTTGATTTTGAATGCTTAAATGAGCAACTAATGATAAAAGCATTACCAGGTGTATTCTGTGCTGGAGAAATGTTAGATTGGGAAGCCCCCACTGGTGGCTATTTACTGACGGCGTGCTTCGCATCTGGGCGCAGCGCTGGCTTGGGCGTAATAGACTGGTTAAAAACTAACAATTAGCCTTGTACATTATGCGCAGCTAACAGTTATGTTCGAAACATAAAATAAACAGCGGCCATCAAACAAAGCCCCGCCCATAAGAAATCAAGCTTCATTGGCGCTTGCATATAAAAGACTGCAAATGGAACAAATACGCTGAGAGTAATCACCTCTTGCAATATCTTAAGCTGCGCGAGCGACATGACAGTAAAACCTATACGGTTTGCCGGCACCTGAAACAAATACTCAAGGAGGGCAACACCCCAACTAACGAGTGCAGCAATTATCCAAGGTTTATTATTCAGGTTTTTTAGATGGGCATACCATGCAAACGTCATAAATACGTTAGAAATGGTGAGGAGTAGGATTGTTTTTAAAATAACGGGCATAAGCTAGCAGTACCTAGATTTCAGTTAGCCTAAGCAGGGCATGTTTACTCACGTTGGTGCAGCATAGTCGCATCTTAAACGTGTCCATGCCCAATCAATCACTAAACTGCAGCTTCGCCTGTTTCGCCTGTTCTGATACGCACAACTTGCTCTATGTTACTCACAAAAATCTTGCCATCGCCAATTTTACCGGTATGGGCTGCAGTAATAATAGCGTCAACCGCAGGCTCAACAATGGCATCTGCTACCACTAGCTCAAGTTTGATTTTAGGTAAAAAATCAACCACATACTCAGCACCACGGTACAGTTCAGTATGACCCTTTTGGCGACCAAAGCCTTTTACCTCTGTTACTGTTAAGCCATTTACACCAATTTCAGAAAGCGCCTCACGCACTTCATCCAACTTAAACGGCTTAATAATCGCTTCGATTTTTTTCATACCAGCAAACTCCTAAAAGTATTTAGTTTCTATAATTGTATTAATTTATCACTTACAATGCTCTTACTTTATATAGTAGATAATTGCTAACTATATTAATCTTTATTAAATCTATACGCTTAGTTTAATCTAGTTTTCCAATATTCGCTTAGCTTAGCGGTAATCGGGTAACGCCTGTCTTTACCAAAACCTTTGTCAGTAATACGCACCCCTACAGGCGATTGCCTGCGCTTGTACTCATTTCTATCAATCATCGCTATCACCCGATTAACATCTTCAATCGGGTAGCCTAACGCCACAATGTCTTTGCGAGACAAGTCGTCTTCAACATAGGCTTCAATAATGGCATCTAGTACATCGTATGGGGGCAAGCTATCTTGATCAACTTGGTTGGCTCTTAGTTCTGCAGACGGCGGACGTGTGATGATGCGTTCAGGAATAACGCTTGAAAGCTGATTACGATACGCACATAGCTGGTATACCAAAGTTTTAGGCACATCCTTTAGTAGCGCAAAGCCACCTGCCATGTCGCCATATAATGTACAGTAACCGACAGCCATTTCACTCTTGTTACCTGTGGTGACGACAATACTGCCAAATTTGTTTGATATTGCCATCAACAACATGCCACGTATACGCGCTTGCAGATTTTCCTCAGTAGCATCGAATGGCATATCCCCGAATTGTGGGGACAATGCTGTTAGATACATGTCATATAAGGGTTTAATTGCAATCTCACTATACTCAACGCCCACAATATCAGCCATTTCACGCGCATCATTCACACTGATATCAGCGGTAAATTCCGATGGCATCATCACTGCATGTACTTTATCTGCGCCAATAGCATCTACCGCTATTGCTAACGTTAAAGCAGAGTCAACACCGCCAGACAACCCAATCACTACGCCAGGAAAACCATTCTTATTCACATAATCAGCAAGCCCTAGCTTCAATGCATGATAGACAGTCGCCTCAAGTGGTAAATTTTTTGTCATGTTGCCATGCAATGGCTGAGCATGCTCAAAATCAACAACTTCCAACTGAGACTCAAATGCAGGCAACTCACACATCAACTCGCCTTGAGCATTTAATACAAAAGAAGCACCATCAAACACAAGCTCATCCTGCCCACCGACCATGTTGACATAGACGATAGGTAAACTATTCTCGACAGCCCGTTGCTTTAATACCTCAAGCCGAGTGTTCTGCTTTTTCATATGGAATGGTGAGCCATTCATGGCGACTAATAACTCTGCGCCTGCCATTTTTGCAAGCAAAGCAGGTTTTGACTCCCACACATCAGCGCAAATCAGCACACCAAGCTTAACACCACAGTGATTAAATACTAACGCCTCAGACCCAGAAACAAAGTAGCGCTCTTCATCAAACACACCATAGTTTGGTAATACCTGTTTATGATAAGTAGCAACAACATGGCCACCTTCTAACACTGAGGCTGCATTAAAACATTGCTCTCCTTGTTGGTGCGGATGGCCGACAATCACAGTAATGTCTGGCAGTTGCTTGGCTAGTACAAGTAATGCATCTTCACAAGCTAGCAAAAAATCTGGTCGTAATAATAAATCTTCAGGAGAGTAACCACATAATGAAAGCTCTGGAGTCACCACTAAGGTTGCGCCCTGCTCTTTTGCTAAAGTAGCACTAGTGACGATTTTTTTCGCATTGCCAGCTATATCTCCGACAATACAGTTCATTTGCGCGATTGCAATTTTCATTGATAAATAGCTACTTTAAATTGATAGAAACAATACAGTTGATACGTTTAATAACTACCACCCGCGTCTTTAATCAACTTGATTATTTCTGTGTGCTGCCCTTTAAGGGCATACACTAAAGCGGTTAATCCGTACTGGTCTTTGGCCTTCACTTTTGCCTTATTCTCTAGCAACAACTTCACCAGCTCAGTGTCTCCGTTATCTACAGCAACATGGAGTAAAGGCGTACCTTGTGAATCAAGATTGTTCACGTTAGCACCGGCGCTTACCAACACACGAACAACTTCTATCTGCTTCTTTTTGACAGCCCACGTAAGCGCTGTCCATTTTGATGAATCTTTTTGATTAACCTGTGCACCGCGCTTTAATAGAAAATCTACGACTGGGGCATGCCCTTCACGCGCAGCGATCATCAGTGCAGTAACCCCAAAGCCATCTTGCTTATGTAAATCAACTTTGTTATCGACCAACACTTTAACCGTTTCAACATCACCACTTTTAGCAGCGTGCATGAGTACCGTTTTACCATCATCGCTTTTAATGTTGACATCAGCGCCATGCTTTACAAGCAATGCAACTGTTTCTGCATAGCCAGATGAAGCAGCTAGACCAAATGCACTCCAGCCTGCACCATCTCTCGCAGAGGAGTCAGCCCCCAACTCTAATAGTTTTTTCACACTCGCTACATGATTTTTTTTGGCGGCAAACATTAAAGCGGTCCATGCATCATTATCCTTAGCATTAATGTCTGCGCCTTTTGCGACGAGCGCAGCAACCACATCGGCATTATCTTTACGAGCAGCATACATTAATGCCGAAATACCCTCATCGTCTTTAATATTAGGATTAGCGCCACTTGCCAACATTGCATTGACCGTTGCGACATCACCTTTTGAAGCTGCCGTGAGCAGATAAGCGACATCTTCTGCACCATACGCAAGCGAAACTGACATCAGTGTTGCTAGTAGTAAGGTAAATAAACGTGTGACCAAAGTTTGCATAGATTTCACTCAGTTATCGCTCTCTAAATCAAAGATTTTTCTGACGCATTGCAGCGAGAACGGCTTCGCCCAAGCCTGCTGGTGAACTCGCAACGACAGCACCAGCTACTTCTAATGCTCGAATTTTATCCGCCGCTTTACCACTACCACCAGAGATAATCGCACCAGCATGTCCCATACGTTTACCAGCCGGCGCTGTTTGGCCTGCAATGTAAGCGGCAACAGGTTTGCTCACGTTACTTTTAATGAATTCAGCTGCAGCCTCTTCGTCAGAACCACCGATTTCACCCACCATAATAATAGCTTCGGTTTCAGGGTCAGCCTCAAACATTTCTAAACACTCAATAAAGTTGAGTCCTTTAATAGGGTCGCCACCAATGCCGACACAAGTGCTTTGCCCCAGATTTAATGCAGTTGTCTGATGCACCGCCTCATAGGTGAGCGTGCCTGAACGAGACACCACACCGACCTTTCCGCGTAAGTGAATGCTACCAGGCATAATACCGATTTTGCACTCATCTGGCGTAATCACACCTGGGCAGTTTGGCCCAATTAAACGCGTGCCATTGGCTTTCAATGCTGCCTTCACATTGAGCATATCTAATACAGGGATGCCTTCAGTAATACAAATAATCAGCTCAATCCCTGCATCGCTTGCTTCTAAAATAGAGTCTGCGGCAAATGCTGGCGGCACATAAATAACACTGGCATTTGCACCTGTTGTACGCACAGCATCGCGCATAGTATTAAACACTGGCAGATCCAAATGTAATTGACCACCCTTACCTGGAGTGACTCCGCCGACCATTTTCGTGCCATAAGCAAGTGCTTGCTCAGAGTGGAAAGTCCCTTGTTTACCAGTAAAGCCTTGGCATAATACTTTGGTGTTTTTATTGACTAAGATACTCATGCCACCACCGCCTTTACTGCTTGCTGTGCTGCATCTGTTAGCCCCTCGGCAGAAATAATATTAAGCCCGCTTGTTTGCAACATTTTTTTACCTAAATCCACATTAGTACCTTCTAAACGCACAATCACAGGAATTTGCATACCCACTTCACGCACCGCAGTAATAATGCCTTCTGCGATAATATCGCAACGCATAATACCGCCAAAAATATTCACTAAAATTGCTTTCACATTGCTATCAGCTAAAATAATTTTGAACGCCTTAGCGACAGTTTCCGCTGTTGCACCACCGCCTACATCCAAAAAGTTAGCAGGCATGCCGCCATGTAACTTGATCAAGTCCATAGTCGCCATCGCAAGACCAGCACCGTTGACCATACAGCCAATATTACCGTTAAGCGCGATATAGTTTAAACCTGCATGATGCGCAACGGCTTCTTTGCTATCTTCCTGACTCCAGTCACGTTGCTCAGCGAGTGCTTTTTGACGATACAAGGCATTGTCATCGACGCTCATTTTGCAATCTAGCGCAAAAAGCTTGCCGTCAGTGGTCACCACCAACGGGTTAATTTCCAGCAAAGCCAGATCATTGTCTTTAAACAAACGGTATAAGCCTTTTAACAATTTAGTAAAAGCGCCTATCTGATCACCACTTAAATCAAGCTTGAAAGCTAAATTTCGTGCTTGAAAATCAACCAAACCATTCAGTGGATCACAAACTTCTTGCAGAATTTTATCTGGGCTAGTCTGTGCAATCTCTTCAATATCCATGCCGCCAGCGACCGACGCCACCACTACGACACGCTCTAATGTTCTATCCACGAGCATCGATAAATAAAGTTCACGAGCAATAGGTAACGTTTCTTCAATCAACACTTGATTAACTGGCTGACCATCAGGCGCATTTTGATAAGTGACTAGCGTTTTACCTAATAACTCATTTGCTACATTTTGAGCCTCGGTAGCAGATTTCACCACTTTAACACCACCCGCTTTACCGCGACCGCCAGCGTGCACTTGCGCTTTAACTACCCAACCGTCACTAGCGATTTCGGTTGTGACGCCTACCGCTTCTTTCGCAACTGCGACGACTTGCCCACGAGGCACTGGAATACCATATTTTTGAAGCAACGTTTTGGCTTGATACTCATGCAAATTCATAAAAATAGCTCTATTTAAAGGTTATGCACATTTTCTCGCAATTCAGAGAAATGCGCTAGAGAAACAAGGAATAAGTGAGCGAGCGGGATGAAGTGCTAGGCGCACGGAACACAGAAACCGAGATAGTATGTAGTATACAGCGAGGTTGCGAGTACCGCGCAACGAAGCAATTCGCCTGCGTAGCCATTTACTCCGTGTTTCTTTAGCAAAGTAATGTAAATTGATGCCATTAATGAAGTGGATAGTCGAGTGTATAATAAAACTTTACGTTTTGATTGTTTACTTATGCGTTTAGTTGTTCAAGGCTCAGCCATTACTTTTGCACATTTAGCTCATATTCACCAACTCTGTGCCTCTAGTGTCCAGTTTGTTCAAATTGCACAACATGGCTACTATTTAGCCAATCAGTCTGAAACAAACCCATCCGTTCAGCAGTTTTGTGCTGATCAAAAAATTGACTGCGCTTACGTAGAAAACAATCAATTTATTCAAAACTTTGGCCTATGTGTAATGGATATGGATTCAACACTCATCAGTATTGAGTGCATCGATGAAATTGCAGATATGGTCGGCTTAAAACCCCAAGTGGCTGCCATTACAGAGCGCGCCATGCAAGGTGAGTTGGATTTTGCGCAAAGCCTACGCGAGCGTGTGGCATTGCTGAAAGGCCTGCAAGAATCGGACTTGATGCGTGTGCTTAACGAACGCCTTAAACTGAATCCAGGTGCGCAACAATGGATAGATACCTGCAAAGCGAACAATATCACTACCTTGCTGGTTTCTGGTGGCTTTAACTTTTTTGCTGACCGTGTGAAAGCCATGTTAGGGCTAGATTACGCAGTAGCGAATACATTAGAAATTATTGACGGCAAACTAACAGGTAAAATTTTAGGCAATATTGTTGACGCGCAAACAAAAGCAGATGAGTTAGTTAAACTGTGCGAGCGCTTAGGCTTGAACGCATCACAAACCATTGCAATTGGTGATGGCGCAAATGACCTAAAGATGATGTCAGTTGCTGCGGTGGGCGTTGCTTACCATGCAAAACCAGTGGTGCAAGCACAAGCAACTTATGCGCTCAATTTTGTTGGGTTGGATGGCGTTATCAACTTATTTGCAAGCTAACTCCAATTCTAAATCATTCGTGTCGTTGTTGCCTTTGGCTCGCCTAGACACGAAGATTTATAAAGGGATAAGGCATTACAGCAGCGCCAGCTCTGCTTCAGTAAATCCAGCTTTGCGCCTAGCCTCTAAATTAAAAGGCTTACGTAAGGTTGGCGCACTATACCGCTGAGCCAATTCTGCATAAGCTGAAATAGGCTCAAACCCACGTTGAACACATAACCAATTAAACCAAGTATTACCTATCAATACATGCCCGATTTCATCGCGCAGGATAATATCTAAAATCGCCGCAACTTCGGCATCACCGACTTGCGCAAACTTATTACGTAATGCAGGGCTGGCGTCTAAACCACGCGCTTCCATCGTACGTGGAACCAGCGCCATCCTTGCCAGCACATCACCCTTAGTCCGCTCAGTCATTTCCCATAGGCTATTATGTCCGTTAAAATCACCATATTGGTAACCTATTGTTTTTAAATAAGCATTCAGCATACCAAAATGATAAGCCTCTTCGGCCGCCACTTTTAGCCAATCTGCGTAATACTCACTAGGCATATCAGCAAACCGCCATATAGCATCTAGCGCCAAATTAATTGCATTAAACTCAATATGTGCCAACGCATGAATCAGCGCCGCACGGCCCTCAACTGTTCGCATAGAGCGTTTACCGACTTCTAATGGTGAAACCAGCGTAGGTTTTTCGGGGTGGCCAGGGATTGTTTGTATGCAAACCAACTCGGCCTCAGTATCAAGTTGCAATAGGCCCGACTGCCAAGACTGGTAGAGCGCTGATACTTTTTCAACTTTTTGGTCTAGGCTACATTCAGCTAAGCAACTTAACGCTTGTAGCCTTAGTTCTTGCATCTATTTATTCCGCCCTTCAAAACCTGATACCTTTATACGTTTGACTGCTAAAAAACTGGTCGAACATTCCTATTTGTTGTTAATTACGTGATGAGGAAAGTGGGATAAAATCCAGTTCGCCAGCTTTCATATCTGGCACCAATAGATACCGTTCATCCTTTGTGATTGCAATATCTGCAGCAGCCTGATAGCCAGACCTCACCAAAGTAACATCACCCATCATATTCACACTAAAGACTTTGCCATTTTTCCAGTCACTCACATACATGACGCCACTGGAGTGATGCACGACACCATCACCGCCACCAAAACCCTCAGCCAGATCAGACAGTGCGCCTGTTAACGTATTTAAGCTATACAACACGCCTGATGTAAAATCCACATAAATCAAATGATTACCTGTATCGTCTGCAAGTAAACCATTAGGGGCTTTTACACGTGCATCTTGTATGTCTTTAATTAACAGCTTAACTTCACCACTCGGCGCAACTTTATAAATAGCAGCCCCTTTACCAGTATTAAATAGATCACCGCTATCACTCACATATAAGTTACCTTGCAAGTCTGACTCTAAATCGTTTAAAAAATATGGCACATTTGGAAACGCTGTCGCAGGGACAAACACACTGACCTGACCGTTGGGTGTAATTTTAAGCACTTTGGTTTTATCAGCGACATACAGGTAATCACCAATAATAACCAAACCTTTAGGGTCATCTAAGCCACTCGCAAAAACAGCCACGCTTCCATCGTTATTCACAACCCTAATTTGCCCATCGCCATCTTTACCAAACTCGTTAATTTCTGAGATGAAAATTCTGCCATCTTTTGCTTGAACCACAGACTCTGGTGTTTTTAAGCCTGTGATTTTTTTGGATGCATAATTCATCGGCTTTGTAGTTTGACACCCAACAATTAGGGCAGCAGCCATGATCATCGCGCTGAATTTGATATATGTTGTTAGCATGATTACCTCTATTAAAAGTGTTGCCCTACTGTCGGGGTTGGCCTAACTAGCACCGACATCAAACAAGGTCTAAAAGGACATTGCTCTGATTTTTTTCGTCGGGAACAAAGTCACCATACCACAAGGTGTGCTTTCTGCCGAGCTGGATTGAGCTTGACTACTCATACGTGCTTGTAAAGCAGCATCAGCTTGCATCTTAGCCACCACATCAGCGATAGCAACCGCGTAAGCTTCTTCTATAGAAGCCTCTGTCTGCATACTTAAAAAGCCTCGCACTTGGGACTTACCTACATACTCACCCAGATGCTCGCCTATGCCTTTATAAACATCGGCAGTCACTTCACCATAAAACAACTGCACTTGTGGGTTATAAAATAATTTAGGCTGTAACCAAACTAAGGCTTTACCAGACTGATTGACCTCACACATGGCAACATCCCCATACGCATCACTGAGTTTTGCCATGGCTAGCTTTTCAACAATAGGGCCTTGATATAACCAATAATCATGGTACGGGTGCCAAAGTTTGATTGGATTTGTATAATCCACTGGCTGAATATACATCAGCAGTTTTGATGACGACTGACGATCAACTTCTGCAGCCGCGTATGTGTTAATACTGGCACCCATTGCTAACAAGGTGATTAATTTAATAACATTTAATTTCATTCAGTTTCCCTACTTACTTTTATAACTAACACGATAAATAATATTGGCTTTGTCATCAGACACGTAAAGCGCGCCATCAGCACCTACGGCAACATCAACAGGTCGACCCCATGCCTGCTGGTTTTTTAACCATCCTGTTGCAAAATCTTCCACCTCAGTCGGCTCATTGGCCTTAAACTTCACTCTCATCAACTGATAACCTGCTGGCTGTTTGCGGTTCCATGACCCATGCAAAGCCAAAATCGCATCAGCTCTATAGGCAGACGGCCAATTAGTTTTATCTAAAAAGCTAATGCCTATAGGTGTTGTATGTGACTTAAAACTGACAACTGGTGCTTGTGTCGTTTCACAAAAGCCAACAGACCCCTTAAAGTTAGGATCTTCAATCTGCGTACCAGTTTCCTTGCTACCACCCCAACAATGAGGCCACCCATAATGCTTGCCAGCCTCTATCTTATTTAGATGCTCCGGTGGCACCTCATCATTAACAGCACCGCCAAGGGTATTACTCCGATTATCAGCACCATTGTTTGTTGCATACATCGCACCTGTGACAGGGTGCCATGCAAAACCCTGTGAGTTACGTAATCCACGTGCAAAAATCGCTGACTGCTGATGTCGCCCTAAGGTTACTAACGCGCCAGCAGGCTTGCCTTCTATTGTATATCTGAGAATCGTTGCGCGCATAGGTTCATTTTCTAAACATACATTACAACTAGAGCCCACATTGATATACAAAAAACCATCTGGACCTAATTTAACATTCTTGAGTGTATGCCCACCTGTCGGTAGGTTAGAAATAAAGGCTTGAGGTTTAGTCCAGCTTCCTTGCGTTTGGTTGACTTTCACCACCCCATCTTGATTGGCAATTAATAAAGTATCGCCAACAAAAGCAATTCCTTGTGGTGCATTCAAATCATGAGCGACAGTTACTATCTCATCCGCAACCCCATCACGATTATGATCAGGCAACATGACAACACGATGGCTAGCAACTGCAGACACATAAAGATTCCCTTTTGCATCAAAAGCCATCATCCTTGGGCCAGATAACTGCTCACCATTTTTGGTGTTTATGTCTGCAAATACCTCAATTTTGAAGCCCGCAGGAAGTTGAATATCAGCTACCCCGTTAGCCCAAGCAGGCTGCATAGCGAGCAAGACAAAAATCGTTACTAGCCTTACGTGGATTTTTGATTTAGACATGAAAAGATTGAGGGCATGGTGCATTTTAATGGTCGCGGTCTTTACAATACTTGATTAACAAAAGCCAAGATTTCCAATATTTAAGATGACAAAAACTCACGATACTTAAAGCCCATGATCGCTAGAAGACAATACGCTACGCCATACTAAATTAAGTCAAAATATCTGACCATATATTGTGTGCCCAGGCTTTAGCGTATGCGCCCTCTTTATCAGACGGTACCAATGAGACACCGCCGCCTTCCGCTGACACCATAATTTTTTTTGCGGCATCGTATCGATAAACATTCGCTACATGCATGGCTTGTTTATCATCAACAAAACTATAGCAAGTGTTCGCGAATACTGGCATAGGGTCAGGCGCTCGGCCTTGCATCAACTCAACAACAGCACTAGCACACACACGAGCCTGTGAAGTTGCCATGTGTGCTGACTTTGGTAACCCAGACGCAACACTATCACCGATCACATGCACATTCTTTATTTTTTCAGATTCATAACTTAAAAAATCAACCTCACACCACGGATAATCAGATTCCAGTAAATCTGCCATTTGCGCCGGCTTACCAGCACGCTGCGGGGGAATCACATTCAACACATCCGCTTTCACCTGCTCAAACTCGGTACTCACAGTTTTAGTGGGCACATCCACGGAGACAACTGCACTATCGTGACGATAGTCAATCATACCGCTGTAAGTACTGGCCCAAACTTTGGTAAATAGCCCTTTTTTAGACACAATCTCAGCATTAGCATCCAGCACAATAATCTTACTATTTGGCTTATGGTTTTTAAGATAATGAGCTACTTGGCAAACACGCTCATATGGGCCTGGCGGACATCGATACGGTGCTTTAGGAATTGTCATCACAAACACACCACCGTCGGGCATTGACTCTAGCTGTTGTCGCAAGTAAACCGTTTGCCAGCCAGCTTTCCATGCATGCGGGATTTGCTTCTGCGCTTCAGTCGTTTGCAACTGCGGCATGCTGTCATAGATAAAATCTACGCCAGGCGCAATAATCAAGCGGTCATAAGTGATATCGCCTCGCTGCATGGTCACTTTTCTAGCGCCAGTGTCGATTGCAATCACACTATCTTGCACCCACTGAATCCCATGATTTTTTTTCAGCAAGTCGTAGCCAAAGGTCAAGTCGTTAATCTGCTGACTGCCGCCCAATACCAAATTACTTAATGGGCACGAAACAAACTGCGGTGACCTCTCAATGACAACCACCTCGATACCACCCATACTCCACATACGAATATACTTAGCTGCACTTGTGCCTGCATAGCCGCCACCAATGATCACCACGCGCCCGATTGGTGACCTTTTACCCATGGCACCTGCATATGGAGCGAACGATAGCGCGCCCAACGCTGCAGCTGACTTGATAAAATCACGGCGATTAAAACCATTAAAGCTACTCATCTTGCACCGCCTTGAGCGTTTGGGTTGCTGGCATCTGACGCTTTATTTTTTTCTGATGCGAGAAATAATCTGCCAACTGATTAATCTCCTCAAGACTTAAACCACTAGCATGTCGGTGCATCACTGTCGCTTGGCGCGCACCACTTCTAAAATCAGTGAGTCGCTGAACAATATAAGCTTTATCCAACCCAGCCAGTGTGGTGGCATCAAACTCAGCATTGAAGGTCACCGCATTACCCTGCGTGCCATGGCACGCGGCACAAGACGCTGCTAACGTTCTAGTATGTAATGCCTGCCCCACATAAACAAAACCCTCAGTTGCTTTACCCTGACTAGGCAAAATAACTGAGGATATAAGCATGAGATTTAAAAGAAATTTGTTCATGGGATCTTAATTAGTTGATAAACTCCACTACGAACCATTCTATCTAATCATAATTCAATAGACTCATGATTTAATCTCATTCAAATGACTAAATCACGTGCCTAATCAATTTTAAAGACTAGAAACATTTATCTTCTAAACAGCCATCATCTTTAACACCAAGTGAAGTTAACAACTCGACCATTTTAGTGTTACCTTCATCACGTACTGCGCGAATAATCGAAACATCTGCACGCATTTTAATATTGATATCAGCGCCTTTAGTTGCTAAAAACTTCACAACTTGATCATGACCGCCAAATGCTGCCATATGAAAAGCCGTATTTTTGCTGATTGGGTGTTGGTAATCTAACTCTGCACCGCGCTCAACTAATAACTGAACCACTTTAAGCTGACCTTTAGTTGCTGCAATTTGTAATGCAGACCAACCAAAAAACTTGTCATTCGGTTTAGCATCGCCATCTAAATATTTCTTCACTAATTTAACGTCACCATCACGTAGAGCTTCTGTGTAACGCATATGGTCATCGTCTGTTAATTGCGCCATTGATGCCAATGGAAAACTAAAGGCTAATGCTAAAACAAGTGTTCTAAAAAAATTCATGCTGCTTTTCTCCAAAATCATTTATTAAAATTTATTTCTGTCGCTATCAAACAGTACTGATTAAAACAATTACTTTTCAAGCTTATTTAAAGCCATGATTAACAAAGCCTTAGCTAACAAATCATATGTTTAAGCAATGTATTTTCTTGCATTGCGGAACATACGAATCCAAGCACTATCCTCAGTGTCGTCAGAACGTTGCCATGTGTTTTGCACATTGCGAATCACACGTTCAGGATGTGGCATCATAATACTAAAACGCCCATCTGTGCTGGTTAATCCAGTGACACCCTGCGGTGAACCGTTTGGATTAAACGGATACATCTCAGTGGCTGTCGATGCATGATCAATAAAGCGCATCGTCACTAATTTCTGTGCTAACAGTTCATTGACAGCGTTAGTCTGAGAAAATTCCGCAAAACCTTCACCATGTGCAACCGCGATTGGCATTTTGCTGCCAGCCATGCCGTTAAAGAAGATAGAAGGAGACGCTAAAACCTCTACCATGCTTAAGCGCGCTTCAAATTGCTCTGATTTATTTTTCACAAAGTGTGGCCAATGTGCCGCACCAGGAATCAACTCGCGCAGATTGCTCATCATTTGACAGCCGTTACATACACCCAACGCAAAACTATCTTGGCGATCAAAAAACGCAGAGAACTCATCACGCGCACGTGCATTAAATAAAATAGATTTAGCCCAGCCCTCACCCGCACCAAGCACATCACCATAAGAGAAGCCACCACAGGCAACTACACCTGCAAAGTCTTTCAGTGATACACGGCCTGCAATAATATCGCTCATATGTACGTCATAAGCGGCAAAACCAGCACGGTCAAATGAAGCGGCCATTTCCACATGGCCATTCACACCTTGCTCACGCAGGATTGCCATTTTAGGACGCGCACCTGTTGCAATGTAAGGCGCAGCAATATTTTCACTTGGGTTGTAAGTGAGTTCTGCAAACAAACCACGATCTGCATCATTCAGCAGACGGTCGTATTCTTGTTGCGCACTCACTGGGTTATCACGCAGTTTTTGCATTTGGTAGGTGGTTTCAGACCACATACGATGCAAGTTAACGCGCGTATCAGCAAATACTACCTGCCCATTTTGTTTAATCTCAATTTGGTTCGCGGTGGTCACTTCAGCCACCACATGAGCCAACCCATTGAACTGCGCAACAATCGCTGGTGCATCTTCTGCACGCACTTGAATCACCGCACCTAGCTCTTCGTTATACAGCGCATCAACAACACTGCCTTGCAAGCTAGAAACATCCACATTTAAACCACAGTGCCCAGCAAACGCCATCTCAACCAAGGTGGTAAATAAACCACCATCAGAACGGTCATGGTAGGCCAAAATCTTGCCTGATTTATTCAACTGCTGAATCGTATTGAAAAAGTGTTTTAATTGCTTAGCATCATCAACATCTGGTGCTACATTGCCAATTTCACCATATACCTGCGCAAGGCTTGAGCCACCCATGCGATTTTTGCCTGCGCCTAAGTCAATCAGAATCAACTTAGAAGCAACATTGGTTTGCAATTGTGGCGTGAGTGTTTTACGTGCATCAGGTGTCGCGGCAAATGCTGTCACCACTAATGAAATGGGTGAGGTTACAGACTTGTTCTGACCATCATCATTCCATACCGTCTTCATGCTCATCGAGTCTTTACCAACGGGGATACTGACGCCCAATTGTGGGCATAGCTCCATCCCCACTGCTTTCACTGTTTCAAACAGAGCAGCATCTTCGCCAGCATGGCCAGCTGGTGCCATCCAGTTGGCTGAAAGTTTTAAGTCGCTGATGTCATCAATCAAGCTTGCTGCAATGTTAGTAATAGATTCACCAATTGCCATACGGCCAGATGCTGGTGCATTGACCAATGCGAGCGGTGCTTTTTCGCCAATGGCAAACGCTTCGCCACAGTAAGTTTCATAGCCAGCCAACGTCACGCCAACGTCAGCCACTGGCACTTGCCATGGACCAACCATTTGCTCACGCGCCACCAAGCCAGTCACAGAGCGGTCACCAATGGTAATCAAGAATGTTTTATCTGCAACGCCTGGTAAACGCAACACACGCGCTGCCGCGTCTTTCAAGTCGATTTTGCTGGTATCAAAGGCTTTAAGTGTTTGCACCGTGCGTTTCACGTCACGCGTCATTTTTGGTGGTTTACCTAGCAATACAGATAAATCCATATCGACTGGCTTGTTGTCAAAATGACTATCAGCGACCGTTAAGTGGCGCTCTTCTGTAGCGTAACCCACCACTGCATAAGGACAGCGCTCACGCTCACAAATCTCTTTAAAACGCGGTAAGTCTTCCTGTGCAATCGCCATGACATAGCGCTCTTGCGCCTCGTTACTCCATAGTTCGCGTGGAGACATGCCAGGCTCTTCGTTATTCACATCGCGCAATTGGAACATGGCACCTACGCCAGCATCGTTCACTAACTCTGGGAATGCATTTGAAATACCGCCTGCACCTACGTCATGAATACTTAAAATCGGGTTGTTTGCACCCAACTGCCAGCAACGGTCAATCACCTCTTGCGCTCTGCGCTCCAACTCAGGGTTACCGCGTTGTACAGAATCAAAGTCTAAGTTTTCAACGTTGCTGCCTGTATCCATACTAGATGCAGCACCGCCACCCAAGCCAATCAGCATTGCTGGGCCGCCTAGTTGAATCAGTGCGGCACCCGCTGGGATTGGGTTCTTTTTAGAGTGTTGTGCAGAGATATTACCAATACCCCCCGCCAACATAATTGGCTTATGGTAGCCACGCACTTCAGTATTGCCATTTGCACTTGGTGCTTCAATTTCCAAGGTACGGAAATAGCCAGTAATGTTAGGGCGACCAAACTCGTTGTTATAAGCCGCACCACCTAATGGGCCATCCACCATAATTTGTAATGGTGAAGCAATACGGTTTGGTTTACCGTAAGCGGCTGATTCCCAAGGTTGCGTGAAATTTGGAATATTCAAGTTAGACACTGAGAAGCCAGCCAACCCTGCTTTAGGTTTAGAGCCGCTACCTGTTGCACCTTCATCACGAATCTCACCACCCGCGCCAGTTGCAGCACCTGCAAATGGAGAAATTGCGGTTGGGTGGTTGTGTGTTTCCACTTTCATCAAGAAGTGCATGTCTTCTTCAATAAAGCGATATGCGCCATCTTCAGCTGGATAAAAACGTTTGGTTGGCTCGTTCGCTTGCTGACCTGCCACAATTGAAGCGTTATCAGAGTACGCGACCACTGTTTTACCTGGGTTTAATTTGTGCGTATTGCGAATCATCGCAAATAGAGACATCTCTTGTTGCGCGCCATCAATCACCCAATCTGCATTAAAGATTTTATGACGGCAATGCTCAGAGTTTGCCTGTGCAAACATCATCAACTCAACGTCAGTTGGGTTACGCTGCATTCTAGTGAAGTTATCAAACAGATAATCCACTTCATCAGGCGACAATGCCAAACCCATCTCGTTATTGGCTTGATCAAGTGCTGCCTTACCGCCTTGCAACACATCGATGGTGCTTAAAGGTTTAGGCGTATCGGTATGGAACAACTTGCCAGCATCTTGCTTGTTATCAAACACTGATTCTGTCATACGGTCATGCAACAACGGCAACAACAACTTACGTTCATCTGCTGTTAATGCTTGACCATTTTTTGTTTGTACATAGTAAGCAATGCCGCGCTCTACGCGCTGAGTAGCTGGCAACCCACAATGCTGCACAATGTCTGTGGCGCGTGAAGCCCAAGGAGAAATCGTACCAACGCGCGGCAAGACTAAAATGAATTCACCGCTAGGCTCTTCCGCCTGCATGCTAGGGCCGTACGTTAAAATTTGGTTCAGCGTATTTTCTTGCTGGGCTGATAGCTCACCATGCACCCATATAAAATGCCAAAATTCAGCGTAAACATGCCCAATATTCGGGCAAATTTCACTTAGTTTATTTTGAATTTTTTCAATTCTGAAAGGTGATAAAGCAGCACTGCCACGCAGGCTAATCATTTGTAGGTTTGGATTAGATTGGCTCATTAAACTCAGCTAAATATCAAGGACATAAATAAACCAAGATTTTAACAGATTAGCGCCTGTTAAGTCGCTAATCTGGCAGGCAAATTAATGAAGATATTTTCAATCTCAATCACATGTAGAGGTACGGTCAACCACCTAAGCGCAAAAACTGGAAAATGCTTTGGGCATCAGTAAACATATTAAACGCATGAAACTAGCAGCACTTTACTCATCGCACAAAGCGTTAAAACTTGATTCTAAGGTTGCGTTTGGCTAGTGAGCCACTGCCTGCGCCAGAAAATCAACAACATCACCAAGGCAATACCACCCATGATTGCCAACGCCCACCAAAAGCCATTTGGCTCGGCAATCCACGGCATATATTGAAAGTTCATGCCAAAAATACCAGCAATCAGCGTGGCTGGCATAAACAGCATAGCCACCACCGTTAATGCGCGTAATTCCAGATTCACACGGTTACTGACGCTCGTCATGTAAATATCCATCAGCCCGCCCAACCCGTCACGAATAGACTCTAAAGACTCAATAAAGTTAACAGTATGGTCGTACACATCGCGCAAATAAGGGATTGTCGTTACGCTAAAAAACCCGCTTTCATTGCGAGTAAGGTGATTAATCACTTCTCTTAGCGGCCAGACGACACGGCGCAACTCAATACTGGCACGTTTTAATTGATGAATACTGTGCAATTGCGTAATACTGGGTTTTGCTAACAAAGCGTCTTCAAGCTGCTCGCTATCGTCGCTCATTTCTTCTAGTACGTTAAAGTATTTATCAACAATACTATCCAGTAGTGAATAAGCCAGATAATCGATACCTAGCGCACACATGGGTGAATGCTCGGCGCGCAAACGCTCACGCACAGGCGCAAACGCACCAGTAGAACGCTCTTGAAAAGTAAGTAGGAAGTTACGTCCGAGCACAAAGCTAATTTGCTCGGAGCTAACAGACATTGTGGCTTGTTCGTAATAAAAATGACGCGTTTCGAAAAACAAATAATCGCTAAACTCATCAAGCTTAGGGCGTTGCTCGGTATTCAGAATATCTTCCAACACCAATGGATGCAAATTAAACACAAGGCCAATCTGCTTAATCAGCTCAACATCATGAATCCCATGGACATTTAACCACAGCTTTTTTGAGGTATCGGCATTTAAACCTGCTAAGGCATCCACAGTAATCGTCTGCTCTTGCATGCCAGATTCGTCATAACTCATCAGCGTAAGCTTAGGCACACCTAAGCTTGCAATATCCTCATCACCTTGCCCAACATAGACTAACGACCCTGGTGGCAAACCAATCTTTTTGGCATGCTGTTTTTTTCGCTTATGTAGTCGTGGCTTTTTCATCAGTCGCTATCTATGCAAAGTGAATACAGCTACCGTAACAAAATTTAACCTTCATGACCAGCTTGATGGCTTTCACCCGTAGCAAAAAAGTGACCGCCTGCAACATGGTGAATCGTGCGCAAATCAGGATACCCCTCAAAATGCCACTTGCCATTTGAAAACACCCGCTCATCCGCATAAGCTGCCACCACTTCGGCAACAAATAAATCATAAGTGTTTTGAATATGCGGCTCTGGGATGATTTTACACTCCAGCCATGCCACACAGCCTTGAAGCAACGGCGCGGTGATGTGCGTTGAAGCAAAAGTATCTAAACCATACTCAGCAAACTTATCTGTACCATGTAAATCTCGCCCAGAGTTAGTACCCACTTTTTGCACCACCTCAATTTGCGCAACACACGGCACATTAATCGCAAAAGTACCTGAAGCCTCAATCAACTCGCGGGTATAGGTGTTTTTATCAATCACTACAGTGACTTTAGGTGGGTCGAAATCTAGCGGCGTTACCCATGCGGCCGCCATGATGTTTTGTTTGCCATTGTGAGCAGAGGAAATAAGGACAGTGGGGCCGTGATTTAGGAGGCGGTAGACGAGACTGAGATTAATAGATTTAATCATATTTATTACTATGGAAGGTTAACACCAACCATCAAAGCTGCAGACTTTAAAACCTCATAAGCTGGTTTGAGGTCTGCGGTCAAACTTATCGAATCACCTACAGCAGAAATAAAAGATTTAATTTTCGAAATATTAGGTTTTACTTTTTTTAACTCATTAATTCCATCATCAACAATTTCAATAACTTCTGATTTGTCGCTACTAGGCAAAGACTCAATAGAAAGTAACTTCTCTTGGATAAGTGTAAAAGCTCTTAAAACTTCCGGAACAGATTGAGGATTTACTTGCTGAGTTACATTTGCTGTTGAACCGCTTCCAGTTTGAATTGCCCCAATATTGGAGTTGTGGAAATTGTAAACTTGGGAGGGTGAATAAGGAGTTGCTTTGGGAGTAGAATGTTTTAGTTGCACGAGAAAAAGCTCAATTTCTGTATAAATTTTATTTAACACAGCACCCCTTGCTTTACCAACCTCATCTGGCAAAGATGCCAAATTTTGCATTCGAGCCTGTTTTGCAGCCTCTAAAACTAGAGAACTCAAACTTTCAACTTGCTCAGGTAAATGTTTGCTAACAATAGATTTTAATTGTTGTTCTAGATTTTTATCATATTCAATTTCAATAGTTTGAATACATCGAAACAAAATTTCCCAAATGAACTCGCCTCGCTCTGAAATAGCTTGTGCGCATGCTTTTTGAACCATTAAAACAAGAGTGCTACCCCTAAGCATGCCTCTTTTAGATAACTCTACACGTATTTTAGCAATATCTTCACTAAGTTTATCTTCTTGTTGCTCACTTGCAAGCTGTATTTGCCTATCAGCAATACTAATTAATTCATCCTCTAGCAATTAACACTCCTTTGAGTTATTTTTGCCAAGCATCCCGTAAAGTCACCGTCCTATTAAACACAGGCTTACCCGCCACGCTATCTTTTTTATCCGCAACAAAATAGCCATGACGCTCAAACTGGAAGCTTTCTTCTGGTTGTGCGTCTTTCAAGCTCAGCTCTAACTGCGTGGTAATCACTTGTACTGAGTCTTGATTGATATCAGCCAAGAAATCACGGTCGCCTTCGCCTGGATGTGCTTCTTTAAACAGGCGGTCATATAAACGTACTTCTGCTTCGTATGCATGCGCCACGCTCACCCAGTGAATATTGCCTTTTACTTTCACGGAATCAGACCCTGGTGTACCTGATTTGGTATCTGGCAGATATTCGCAATGGACAACGGTCACGTTGCCATCGGCATCTTTTTCGCAGCCTGTACATTTCACGACATAGCCGTAACGCAGGCGCACCATGCCATCTGGCGTTAACCTAAAGAAGCCTTTGCTTGGCACTTCCATAAAGTCTTCACGCTCAATCCAAAGTTCTTTAGTGAGTTGTACCGTACGTTTACCCAACTCTGGTTTGAGTGGGTGGTTAGGGGCAAAGCAGTCTTCACTTTGAGACTTTCCATCAGAATCTAGTGGGTAGTTATCAATCACTAGTTTGATTGGGTCTAACACCGCAATACGGCGCTCTGCATCCACGTTTAACACTTCGCGCATGCAATCTTCCAAAATCGTGTATTCAATCCATGAATCTGCCTTGCTGACTCCGATACGATCAGTAAATAATTTAAAGCCAGCTGGTGTATAGCCACGGCGACGCGCACCCGCAAGCGTTGGTAAACGTGGGTCATCCCAGCCGCTTACGTGTTTTTCTTCTACTAATTGAATCAATTTACGTTTTGAAAGCACCACATAGGTGAGGTTTAAACGTGCAAATTCATATTGTTTCGGCAGTGGATGTGCTAATAAACCAGCTTCTGCTAAGCGCTCTAATAACCAATCGTAAAATGGACGTTGGTCTTCAAACTCTAGCGTACAAATAGAATGGGTAATGCGCTCGAGTGCATCTTCAATTGGGTGAGCAAAAGTGTACATTGGGTAAATGCACCATTGATCGCCAGTGTTATGGTGATGAGCACGTCTTACACGGTAAATGGCAGGGTCCCGCATGTTGATGTTAGGTGATGCCATGTCAATTTTAGCGCGTAGCACCATGCTACCATCCGCATGTTTACCATCACGCATCTCACGGAAGCGTGCCAAATTGTCGGCAACACTGCGGCTGCGATAAGGTGAATCTTTACCCGCTTCAGTTAACGTACCGCGATTAATACGCATCTCGTCTGCACTTTGCTCATCTACATAAGCATGGCCAGTTTCAATTAGGCTTTCAGCCGCGCGGTACATTAAGTCAAAGTAGTTGCTGGCAAAGTACAAGTTTGTTTCGTTGGCATTATCCCAACCAAAACCTAACCATTTCACTGCGTCTGAAATGCTATCGACGTACTCTTGGCTTTCTTTCTCTGGGTTGGTGTCATCAAAACGCAAATGACAAATGCCGTCAAAATCACGCGCTAAGCCAAAGTTTAAGAAAATAGACTTCGCATGCCCAATATGCAAATAGCCATTAGGCTCTGGCGGAAAGCGCGTGCGGATTTTAGCAACATCGACAACACCCGTGTCTTGATGTGCCGCATCGCCTGGGCTACCTGCCCATTTTTTGGTGGCGTATTTATTTTGAGAAAGGTCTTTTTCAATAATCGCGCGGATAAAGTTAGAGCCAGCAGGAATCGGTGTTTTTTCAGATGACATAGCAACAAATTCAATTTAAGTTGCCTCTATTTTACACCAGCTTACTCGCTTGTATGAGCACCTGTAGAAATTGATTCGATGCACGTCAATTCAAACCATTTTCGCCACATCAATCCTCAAGGATTCTTGAATAAATCAGCGTTAAATATCGTCAAACGAGGCTTATCAACATGCCTATGCTAAACTTAGCCCATGATGAACAGCTTAACTTTCCCTATTTTAAAATTGCTCGCAGATGGTAAATTTCATTCGGGTGAGGCCATTGCACAACATTTTAATGTAAGCCGTGCCACTATTTGGAATGCATTACAACATGCAGAGAGCTTAGGTATTGAGGTTTTTTCAGTGCGTGGTCGAGGTTACAAGTTACCGCAAGCGCTCACGTTGCTAGACAAGCAAGCCATCGTCAACAATATGAGCCCACAGAACGCATGGCTGAATGTAGAGGTCTTTGACACGCTACCTTCTACCAATAGTTATTTGATGCAAAACATGAGCGCAAAAACGCATGGCACTTGCGTAGTCACCAATTTACAAACCAGCGGGCGGGGCAGACGTGGCCGTGAATGGCAAGCCAGCCTTGGCGCAAGCTTAACTTTCTCACTGTTATGGCGCTTTCAATGTGGTGCAGCAGCGCTCTCTGGTTTGAGCCTAGCAGTGGGTGTAGCACTCATTCGTGGACTACATGAAATAGGCGCAACAGAAGCCAAGCTTAAATGGCCTAACGATATACTGGTCAATCAGCAAAAATTAGCAGGCATACTCATTGAGCTGCAAGGCGATATGGAAGGCCCAAGCACAGCGGTTATCGGCGTAGGTATCAACTTACAATTACCCGAAAGCGTGTTACAAAAAATAGACCAGCCAGCCACCGATTTACACCAAATATTAGCGCACACCATCAACCCTAACTCAGTCATGGCAATTCTACTGAAACACTTGGTAGATGTGTTATTCACATTTGAGAGCACTGGTTTTGACGAACTGCGTGATGAGTGGGCCAAGCATCATGCTTACCATCAACAAGCTGTACGCATGCTGATGCCAGATGGCAGCGAAGTGAATGGTGTCGTGCAAGCAATTAGCGAAAACGGCTCGCTTATTGTTGAAACAGCCAATGGCCTGCAAAAATTCATGTCGGGGGAAATTAGCTTGCGTAGCTATACCGCCACGCAAGCCTGAAGAACTTACTACAAACTTAATATTTAAGTGTAAGCCCTACGTTCACAGAGCGCCCCATACCTGGCACTGATACACCATGAACAACTCCCGTCCCCATGGTTGCTCCCTGGCCAAGATATGCGCCACCAAGTGGATCGTAGTAATGTTTGTCGAAAATATTCTCCACACCTAAATCCAATCGTGTGCTTTTCCAATCATAACTTGTATAAAAATTAAGCAATGTAAAGCCTGCAGTCTTTAGCTCTTTACGAACGGATTGAACATTGTCTTTACTATCCACTAACTTCGCTTGAATCTTGTTAGACCATTGACCAAACTGATGCTCTAAAGTCAAAGTGGCATTCAATGGCATGATGTTATACAAATCATCATCTGTTGTATTGTTCTTACCGCGTAAATAACTTAAAGACCCTGTCGCATCAAACCTGCCCACACCAGTGTTCTGCGCTAAAAGCATTTTCACTGACACATCTATACCGTATGTTCGTGCAGACTGATTATCCAGACTTAAATTCACAAAACCATCTGTTCTGGTAGCGCAGGCTTTGCCAACTTGGGCACATGCCACAGCATCAATATAATCATCAATATAAGTGAAATGTGGCGTTATCTTTAGATGCCAATTCTGTTGAGTTGCATCATGCCAGTTGCCTGAAACACTTAATTTATGAGCAGTTTCTGGCTTTAAATTCAAATGACCAACATAGCCATTGCCATCGCCATACAGGTTATTCATGTTCATCACCATGGTATTGCTGTTCGACCATGCAAATCGCTCATACACATTGGGTGAGCGAGTCTTCATTGCGTAGCCTGCCTCAAAGGTTTTTTCTGCATCTGGTGTAAAACGTGTCATCGCTGTTATATCAATATTGTTGTCAGTTTTTGAGCGGTCTGCGGCATTAAATGCTCCTGGAATAGTTGCTGGATTGCTGGGATCACCATAACCCACCATGCCGCCCACATTGTTATAGCCCTGCACCTTACCAGCGTCCATCTTCACTGTACTACTGCGCAAACCTAGTTGAGAAAACCACTGCTCAGTCCATTTTGCATCCCACTCTGCAAACACATCATAGCGATCCCGTTGACCATTACTAATATTCCAAAAAGCATTTGGCCCCATCATGGTGTTCGTGCCAATAGTTGCAGGGCTTTGAGATGGATTCCACCAGTCATCTAATCGATATCGTTGAAGCTCTGCCCCCACACGCAAAGTATCACGCTTTGAAAGATTAAAATCACCCTTGATAGTCAACCCTGTGGTTTTGCCTTCAGTGTCCATTGGCATACCCGGTGCGCCGCTATAAAAATATTGTTTATCATCACCGAACTGCATGCTATGACGTGTTCTTTCATGGTATGCACGCGCTTCTAACCTACCCCATTCATATTTACCCTGATAGCTTAAATTGTACTGCTCACTCTCATTACCTGTCATATCCATACGCTGATTTACAAAGCCTTGATATGGGATATCTTGCAAGCCTAGTTTAAACTCAAGCAAGTGATTTTCATGTTGCAGACCAAAAGCTAAAGCATGATTGCGTGACTCATAGGCAGTTGAACCAACTTCACTGCCACTTAACGACCCTCTTAATAAAGCAGATTGACCAGCGGGTTTAAACTTACGTCCTGCTTTGTAATTATCAGCCTCAACCGTAGAGCCTGTATATCGCATATAAGCTTGATCATTGGCGACACTGGTAGATATGTTCATACCACGCGCATGATTATTACTGCGGTAAAAAGTATTAACCTTACCTTCTATCAACAACCCATGCCCAGGCTCTGCAAACTCTGCAGATTTTGAATCAACCTTTATTGTGCCAGCGATGCTATCACCCCCCATACTCACTGGCGTAATGCCAGCAAGCACTTCTATTGCGGCTACATTAGCAGGGTCTATATATGAAAGTGCTGGATTCATATGATTTGCGCAACTGGAGATTAAATCCATCCCATCTACTTTGATGCGAATACGATCATCTGCCAAACCGTGAATGACAGGCAAGCTGGAAACACCGCCTGCACGATACAAACTTACACTAGGCTCAATCCGCAACAAGGCGGCAGTGTCACTTGTATTCAGTACATGAGATTTATCTTTTGGCAACCTCTCAGCAACAACATCAACACTAGGCAAATCCAAATGCTCTGCATATGCTGCCAACGGATAAATGCCGATTAAGCATGATGTTAAAACACTAGGGACAAAAACACTTGGTGTTAAAATAGTAGAAATTATCGTTTTTTTCTTTAACAAACATTGCCTCATATCCTCGCCCCTAATTAATATGTGGCGCGGATTATACGCTTTGGATAAATTACTGGAATGTGGCATATTGTCGCATCAGCGTGCGTAAAAATGGTGTTAACAATAGATGCTGGCAATACAAAAACAAAATGGGCTTTGTTTGATGAGGACAGAAAAATCATCCATCAAGGCGCATGTTTCAACGCACAAATCCTCACTGCCAACATACTGCCTGACTCGCTAACTTGTGACCAGATTGTGATTTCAAATGTCGCAGGTGAAGCCCATGCGGAACGCTTACAGCAACGCATAAGCACTTACCCAGCAACAACCTTCTGGCTGACTGCTAGCAAACAATTAGGCCATGTGATTAACAACTACAACATGCCAAAGTTACTAGGAAGCGATCGTTGGGCTGGGTTAATTGCCGCGTGGTACATGCAACATGAAACATGTGTAGTGGTGAATGCTGGCACGGCAACCACAATAGACGCAGTAGTCAGCACTGAAATGAATGGTGAAACTTTTGGCGTGTTCATTGGCGGCATGATATTGCCAGGCATAGATCTGATGCAGCAAGGCTTAGGTGCCGCAACAGCTCAACTACCAACATCCACAGTTGATGCAAAGACTAACCCGCAAGTAATGATTAGTCCATTTGCTACAAGTACCGCCAATGCAATTTACAGTGGTGCGGTGAATGCAACAATAGGTGCAATTAAACAAATGACGCAATCATTAGAAAAAGAATATCTGCATACACCTAAACTAATCATTAGTGGTGGAAATGCAATGGTATTACAACAAAATCTCGCAGATGAAAATTCAACTGACGTCGCTATCCCACAAAAAGAAAAAACTGTTACGATTGTAGATAACTTAGTATTGCAGGGCTTATATCTGCTTACAATACCGGCAATCCAACAAACCACGCAAAGCGCACTGTAATGAAATATATTTTTTGGCTATTGGCATTAATCAACATTGGCTTGTTTGGCTACTTCAATATTGATGTTGTTTTACCAAAATCAGCTCAAACTCAACAAGCAGAAATCTCCCCAGAAAAAATAAAAATCTTGTCGCAACAAGAAATTGACGCGATCAAAACTACTAAGAAGGCCGAAATTGCTCAGCCGCTACCAGTGGTTGATGTCTGTTTTGAATGGAGCGTTTTCTCGGATACCAACCTAACTAATGCACAAACGGCATTAGAAAGCTTAGCGCTGCAATCAATAGTCAAAGAGCAATCGACACAAGAAGCAAAGCGTTTTTGGGTATATAGGCCACCTTTTAAATCAAGCACAGAGGCACTAAAAAAAGCAGCTGAATTAAGGGATAGTGGAATAACAGATGTTTTTGTAGTACAAGAGCCTAGATGGAAAAATGCTATTTCGTTTGGGATTTTCAGTGATGAGAAATTGGCGATTAACTTGCAAAAGGAACTGCAAGCCAAAGGAGTTAAGAACGTTGAAAAAGCCTTGCGCACCCAGGGCAAAAGTTATTCCAGCTTATTGCTGAAAAACCTGACTGAAAATGAAATTGCTGAAATCAAAAAACTAAAACCAAACTTCCCAGCAGCTGAGCTTAAAGAAGTTAGCTGCGACGCACTTTAAAGCATTGACTAAACTCACCCAGCTTAAATCAACTAAGCCAAATTCATGAATCCTGGTTAATCTGGAAATAACTTACCTGGATTTAGGACATTATTTGGATCAAAAGTTAATTTGAGTGACTTCATTAAACTCATTGTGGTCGCATCAATCTCGCGTGGCACAAATGGGCGTTTTGCCATACCAACGCCATGCTCACCAGATAAGGTGCCCTGCAAAGAGAGCACCAAACTAAACACCTCATCTAAACACTGATAAGCACGTTTCATTTCATCAGTATTATCTGGATTTACCAGCAAATTCACGTGAATATTTCCATTACCTGCATGGCCGAAATTCACATTCGAGATTTGGTGAAGCGCAGCAAGCTTCTCTAAACCAGTCAGCAACGCAGGCAGATGAGAAACTGGCACTGCAATATCTTCATTAATCTTCTTAGGCGCAATATCTTTTAGCAATGCAATGGAGACAATGCCTTACGTGCAGCCCACAAGGCTTTAGTATCATGCGCCGGTTTTGCTTCAATCAGTCCTGCCACTTGGCATGCTAGCAAAATGGCATCGGTTGCTTCAACAATCTCCTGTTGCGAGCCGTCCACCTCAATCATTAAATAAGCACGTGCATTTTCAGGTAGTAAATTTTGATGACGGCTGCGAATCAGTGTAAGCGCCCCATTATCTAAAAACTCTAAAGCACTAGGCGTATAAGGTTGCGCCATAATGGCCGCAATCGCTTTGGCGCAACTTTCTGTGTCAACAAATTCGGCCGTGATTCCGCCCGTATGCTTGGGTAAAGGTGTCAATTTGAGCGTGGCCTCACAAATCACGGCTAATGTACCTTCAGAGCCAACCAACAAGCGGGTTAAATCATACCCCACCACCCCCTTACTAGTGTAGCAGCCGGTTTTAATGATTTCACCCTTACCGGTCACCGCTTTTAAGCCAAGAATATGGTCGCGTGCCACACCGTACTTCACTGCGTGCGGTCCTGCCGCACAAGTCGCCAAATTACCGCCAATGCTACAATAGGCAGCACTTGAAGGGTCCGGCGGCCAAAAGAAACCGACAGGTTTAATCTCATCTTGCAATACTTGGTTCAATACGCCAGGCTCAACAATCGCCATACGATTATCAGGGTCAATACTGATAATTTTATCCATGCGCTCTAACGAAAGAGCAACGCCGCCCGCTTCAGGGACACTACCACCAGCAGTACCAGTGCCACGCCCACGCGGCACCACAGGTACTTTATGTGCATTGCAAAGCAAGATGACACTTTGTACCTCTTCTATCGTGAGCGGAAAAACAACAGCAATAGGGCTATGATAATTACGGGAGTTATCGTAAGCGTAGGCATAGCAATCTACGGGGTCGGTATAAACTCGATTATGAGGGAGTAAGCGATTAAGTTCAGCTAAGAAACTCTTGTGCACAGCGTTAATCATGGAAGAAAGTTTCGAATATTATCTACGATTGTTGTTTTATCGCTTGATGAGGGTGGTTCTACAGCAGGTTTACCAAGCACCACTTGGCCACTTTTACTTCCCCAACGATCAAACACTAAGTTTTCACCCATAATGATTCTTATCCAATCAGGGTAACTATAAGCGTTGCCATTGTGATGATCTAACAATGCACCAACACCTCCTCCAAAAAACACATTACCGATCATCCCATCGTTAGCACGAGAAATAACTGTCGCATATCCAGTTAACTCACCGTCTTTTTCGCAAGTAACTAATAAATTCTGATCTGAGCGATGTATGGTAAGTGTCCCCGAAGTAAATGCAACCCAATCACCATACTCATTTTTAGCTCTGCATTTAGCATTACTAACAAACGAATTGTCTTTTGAATAAGTCTCAATCTGCATACGCTGATAAGTATCTTTAGTGAGTGATGCACAGCCACTAAATATCATTAGAATCAGCACTAAAGAACTATATTGAAATAACTTCTTCATTGGCACAGCCTTATTGAGTTAAAACTAGCCTGCATATTTTAGGTATATCAGGCTAGTTAGGCGTTGAAACAGCTTAGGGACAAAATTACTAGAGTAAGATTAGTATCTTAGCACTTAATATCCTAGCGTTTTTTAATATACAAATCGGTGATGGTGCCCTCTTTCATCTCTGCCGCAAAACACACAGTTTCAGATAAAGTTGGGTGTGCATGAATCGTTAACCCTAAATCATGTGCGTCTGCGCCCATTTCAATTGCCAACACCGCCTCTGCTAACAGCTCACCAGCATTAACACCCACGATACCAGCACCAATCAAACGATGTGTTTCTTTATCAAAAATCAGCTTAGTAGCACCCTCAGTGCGCGCAATCGATAAAGCACGACCGCTAGCCGCCCATGGGAAGCTAGCTTTTTCGATGGCGATACCTTTGGCCTTGGCTTCAATTTCGGTCACACCCACCCAGGCCACTTCAGGGTCTGTATAAGCAACTGATGGAATCACAGAAGCAACAAACTCTACTTTTTCACCAGCAATCACTTCTGCTGCTACTTTAGCTTCATGCGTTGCTTTATGTGCAAGCATAGGCTGACCTACGATATCGCCAATCGCAAAAATGTGCGGTACATTGGTACGCATTTGTTTATCTACGTTGATAAAGCCGTAATCATCAACAGCCACACCTGCATTTTCTGCGCCAATGTTTTTACCATTTGGACGGCGACCTATCGACACTAAGACGCGGTCATATACTTCAACGCCTTTTGGTGCGTCTGCATTGCCATTCACGCCTTCAAAGGTGACATGAATACCATCTTTCTTAGGCTCCATCTTTGCCACTTTGGTATTGAGCATAATCGCTTCAAAACGTTTTTCCATACGCTTTTGTAATGGACGAACAAGGTCACGGTCACAACCTTGAATCAGTCCATCAGTAAACTCAACAACGCTTACCTTTGAACCTAATGCATCGTATACTGTACCCATTTCAAGGCCAATAATCCCACCGCCAATCACTAACATTCGCTTAGGCACATCCGCCAGAGCCAAAGCACCTGTAGAATCCATAATGCGTTCATCTGCATCAACACCCGGGAATTTAGTCGCTTGTGAACCGGCTGCAATGATTGCATTTTCAAAACCTATTGTTGTCACTTTGCCATCTGCTGCTGTCACAGCAATTTGGTTGGCGCTCGTAAACTTGCCTACGCCTTGTACGACAGTGACATTTCGTTGTTTCGCCATTGCGGCCAATCCACCAGTCAACTTGCCAACTACATCGTTGGCTTTCCAATTGCGCAACTGTTCTAAATCTACTTGCGGCGCACCGAAACTAACACCATGGTGACTAGACTCTTCAGCTTCAGTAATGACTTTTGCAGTATGTAGCAAAGCTTTAGATGGGATGCAGCCTACATTCAAACAAACACCGCCCAATGTTGCATAGCGCTCAACCAACACGACTTGCTTACCTAAATCTGCCGCGCGGAAAGCCGCCGTGTAACCGCCAGGACCACTACCTAACACCACCACTTGTGTATTGATATCGCTAGCGCCGACTGCAACAGTTACAACTGGAGCAACAGCAGCTACAGTTGGTGCCACCGTTGGAGCCGTAGCAGGTACTGGCGCCTCAACCTTCGCTGATGCCACAACTTCAGCAGCTTCTACTAATAACATCAGTGACCCTTTTGCTACCTTGTCACCTACTTTAACTTTAATTTCTTTTACAACACCAGCATGTGAAGATGGAATATCCATAGAAGCTTTGTCAGATTCCACAGTAATCAAAGAATCCTCTTTAGCAATTGTGTCACCAGTTTTGATCAGTACTTCAATCACGTCAACACTATCAAAGTTACCGATATCCGGCACCAATACTTCAACTAAATTACTCATGCATACCCTTTGTAAACTTTGGTTATTTTTTGCAATTTTAACATCAAACCTCTCATTTTATCGCGTACTAACATGCAATAACCTTGCTGCAACACAGCAATATCGACAGCTAATTACACTAATGCCGAGCAAAAAACCTAAAGCGTAGTGAGTACCTTAGCCAAAATTTGAATAACTAGCCTAACGAGGCTCAATCGCATAGGCTAAAGTTTATGTGTGCGATTGAGCGTTGACAACACTAAGCAAAAATCAACGATTAGTTAATAGAAAATTGAAACTGATCGATAGGCACAGGTTTACCAAACAAATAGCCCTGATAAAGCCTACAACCATAATCTTTCAAAATGGCCAATTCAAGCTCAGTTTCCACACCTTCAGCAATCACATTAATACGGAAGTTGTTCGCCAAATCGATAATCGTCTTGACCATAATTGCATCGTTAGGGTCATATGCCAAATCTCGTACAAAGCTCTGATCAATCTTCACCTGATCAAGCGGTAATTTTTTCAGATAAGAAAGCGAAGAATATCCCGTACCAAAATCATCCAATGACAACCTGACGCCTAGCGCTTTAAGGGCATGCATTTTCGCAATCACCTCATCAACATCTTCCAAAATCACACTTTCGGTCAACTCAAGCTTCAAACGAGAGGCATTAACCTCATGCTTCATAATCGCCTGATGGACAGATTCTACAAAGTCTAGCGACCTGAATTGATGAGCACTCACATTTACCGCAATAATTAAATGATTTTTCTCAAAACTTTTTGCCCACTCAGCAAGTTGAGAACAAGCCGTATCAATCACCCAATGTCCGATATCAAGAATTAACGTAGTCTCCTCTGCAATTGGAATAAACTCCACTGGAGAAACAATACCTCGTTCAGGGTGTATCCACCGAATCAAAGCCTCAGCACCAATCGGACGGTTATTATCATCTACTTGTACTTGGTAATATAGTGCTAGCTGTTGCTTGTCGATTGCATATCTCAACTCAGCCTCCAAACTAGCGCGGATACTTAATTTTTCCTGCATAACCGGATCGAAGAATCGTAATGTGTTCCTACCAGCTTTCTTTGCCTGATACATTGCAATATCAGCTTGCTTCAACAGCTCTTCAATTTCGTACTCTTCACCGCCGAATAAAGTAATTCCTATACTAGAAGTACTCTGATATTGGTGAGCCCCGAAGACACAAGACTCATGTAAAGCCAACAAAATCTTATTAGCAATCTGCTCAGCAATAGCTGCAGCCTCTGAAGCAGACTCCTCCAAGGCCTCAAGTACAACAACAAACTCGTCACCACCAAAGCGGGCTACCGTATCGCCTGCACGTACTGCACTACTGAGCCTATCAGCTTGAAGCTTAAGCAACAAATCACCGGTACTATGCCCTAAGGTATCATTCAGCACTTTAAAGTGATCTAAATCAATGAACAACAATGCCCCTTTTTTACCAGAACGACTACTTACAGAAAGCGCCTGACGCATACGATCTAATAGTAATAGTCGATTAGGTAAATTAGTGAGTGGATCATAAAATGCCAAATGCTCGATTTTCTCAGAAGATGCCTTACTTTCACTGATATCAGTAAAGACAGAAACGTAGTTAGTTACCTTAGCATCTGTATCTTTAACTGCTGATATAGTCATGCGCTCGGGATAAATCTGCCCGTTTTTGCGTCGATTCCAAATCTCACCACACCACATACCGGCTGCATTAATTTTTTCCCACATCGCTTCATAGTATTTATCATCATGGCGACCTGAACTTAGCACACTTGGCTTCTTACCAACCACATCATCAGCACTGTAGCCAGTAATTTCAGTAAATGCTGAGTTAACCTGAAGAATTAAACAGTCAGCATCTGTTATTAAAATACCATCTGATGATTCAAAAGCCGTTGCAGCGATACGCAAAGATGACTCAGCCTTTTTAAGATCAGTAATATCTGTAGAAATCCCACACAAACCCCAAACAGGAGATTCAGGACCACCCTCATAAATCGGTGTCTTAATTTGCCAAAAAATATGTTTCTGTTGATCATGTGAGATTGCTTCAATTTCTTCGTAAGCATCTTGCCTATCTTCAATCACTCGCTTATCAACGTCTTTGACTTTAGCAAGCGTCTTTATTGAAAAATACAAGCGCTCATCTATCGAAGGTAACTCATCCAACGAACAATTAAAAAAATCCAACGTCATGCGATTAGCATAGGCATACTTTCCGTTGATATCTTTAATATAAACAAAAGCGGGAATATGATCCAAAGCTTCACTTAATCGATGACTTTCATTTAAAGCTGATGTTAACTCAGCGGTTCTCTGCTCCACCCGACTTTCTAGCTCAGCATGCGAGCGGGCTAATGCCTGATTGAGAAGTTGTAAACTTTGTGCAGACGGTGCTTTAAGTGCCAAAGGCATAATGCGCCAAAGCGCGACAGCAGTGGTAAAAGAGATGACGGCAGTAAAAGCTTTGGCATACGCACTAGCCCAGTATGAAGGTTGCCAAATATTGAGAATGTCAAAGATGTGCGTTACACCACAAGCGACAATAAACATCCCAAAAACAACCATTAACCACCTGTATGGAATATCTGGCCGTTTTTTAGCAAAGTACCATAATGCAAATGGAATGGAAAAATAAGAAAGCGCAATCACTGCATCTGAAACCACTAAAGTCCAAAGTAACGCTGGATTCCAAGTCAAACAAAAACCATGTGGAAGCAATGACTGCCCACCTAACGTCTGACCAATCCAATCCATATTGTCTCCAAGTTATTGGTTTTTCACAGTAAGTGAATTTACTAAAAAGTCGTTTCTACTAAAGACCGCCACTAGAGGTAGTTTGTTCAGATTAAAATGAAAACGACTATTTCAAATTAACTTTAGTCCATAATCCGTTTATCAGCAATCTCAAATAAGTAAATTAGATTGTTATTAAGTTTATTTTTTCGTCAAACTGAATCTACCTTGTCATCAATCTGACCTCAAAACAAAAAGGACTGATTTGTATGTTCACAAATCAGTCCTTTAGTCGGTCAATCCAAAACGAACCAGGCAATGTCTCACTAACTTAGAGCAACAACCTACGTACATCACTCAGCATCATACGCATATGGCTTGTAAATCGTGCTCCATCTGCACCATCAATCACACGATGGTCATATGACAATGACATCGGCAAAATCAAACGTGGTTCAAAACCGTTCGTATCTTTGTTATACACTGGCTGCATAGATGAACGTGAAACGCCCAAAATAGCAACTTCAGGGCAATTGATAATGGGTGTAAACATGGTGCCACCGATACCGCCTAAGCTAGAAATAGTAAAGCATCCACCCTGCATCTCTTCCACTTTCAATTTGCGCTCACGTGCTTTTGCAGATAAGTCCATTAAGTCACGCGCAATATCTAGCACGTCTTTTTGGTGCACATCACGTACTACTGGCACTACCAAACCATCTGGCGTATCGCAAGCAAAACCGATATTGAAGTAATTCTTCAATATCAAATTATCGCCATCAGGAGAAAGTGAAGCATTAAAGTTAGGGTATGCTTTCAACGCATTCACTGAAGCTTTAATTAAGAACGCAAGCATCGTAAGTTTAACGCCACGTTTTTCAGCATCAGCCTGCATAGACTTACGGAAATCTTCCAAATCAGTAATGTCAGCTTCATCAAATTGGGTCACATGCGGTGCAGTCACCCAATTGCGGTGTAAATTTGCCCCTGAAAGTTTTTTGATTCTTGATAGCGGCTTAGTTTCCACTGCACCAAACTTACTAAAATCAATCACGGGCATTGGCAATGCAGCTAATCCACTTACACCAGCCCCCATATTCTCAGTACGAGGTTTTGCTAACTCACCTTTCACATAAGACTGTACATCACTTTGTAAAATACGGTTTTTAGCCCCAGACCCAATGACCAATGCTAAATTGACGCCTAATTCACGCGCAAATTTACGAATCGAAGGGCTAGCATGCGACAACTTGCCAGATACGACAACAGCGCTCTCACCGACAGGTGCTGGTTGCTGCGTTGGTTGTACAGGCTTAGGTGGCTCAGGTGCGGGCCTTGTAGGCTCTGGAATTGCCACCTGAGGCGCCTCTTCAACAGCAACTGCAGTAGGCTTAGCCTCGATGACAGGTGCAGCAACCGTTTCAGTCACATCCATCGTCATTAGCAAGGTACCCTGAGCAGCCTTGTCACCAACCTTGATTTTCACTTCCTTCACAACGCCAGCAAAAGGCGCAGGAATATCCATAGAAGCTTTATCAGACTCAACCGTGATTAGCGAGTCATCTTTAGCAATCACGTCGCCAGCCTTAATTAATACTTCAATTACATCCACACTATCGAAGTTACCGATATCAGGGACAAAAATATCTTGAACTGCCATCTATGTATATCCTTAAACTGTCGTTGGGTTTGGCTTATTAGCGTCCAAACTGTATTTTTTAACCGCTTCAGCCACTTTAGCAACTGGGAACTTACCTTCATCACTCAAAGCTTTTAACGCAGCAACAACCACATAGTAGCGGTTCACTTCAAAGAAATCACGTAAAGCTTCACGGCTATCTGAGCGACCAAAACCATCTGTACCAAGTGCTACAAACTTATTTTGTACAAAACGTTGAATCTGCTCTGCAAAACTCTTCATGTAGTCAGTAGAGGCAACAACAGGTCCCTTAGCATCTTTCAAACAAGACGCAATATAACTGACTTTTTGCGTTTTCTCTGGATTCAACATATTCCAACGGTCACATTCCAAGCCTTCACGACGAAGCTCAGTAAAGCTAGGTACACTCCACACGTCCGCAGAGATACCCCAGTCTTTTTCCAACAACTCCGCAGCGGCAATCACTTCGCGAAGAATCACACCACTACCCATCAGCTGTACTTTTTCACCCTTAGCTTTAGATTTACTAAAGCTGTACATCCCTTTAAGAATGCCTTCAGCACTGCCTTCTGGCATCGCTGGGTGGGTATAGTTTTCATTCATCAATGTAATGTAGTAGTACACATCTTCTTGATTTTGCACCATACGACGCAAACCTTCTTGAATAATCACAGCTAATTCATAAGCAAAGGTTGGGTCATAAGAAATGCAGTTTGGAATAGTTGCAGACATCAGATGACTATGGCCGTCTTCGTGCTGTAAACCTTCACCGTTTAAAGTAGTACGGCCAGCCGTTGCACCTAACAAGAAACCTCGTGCACGAGAGTCACCTGCCATCCACGCTAAGTCACCAACACGTTGGAAACCAAACATTGAGTAGTAGATGTAGAAAGGAATCATTTGTACACCAGTTACAGAGTATGACGTTGCCGCAGCTAACCAGCTAGAGAATGAACCCGCCTCGTTAATACCCTCTTCCAAAATCTGACCATCTTTCGACTCTTTGTAGTACATCACTTGATCAGAATCTTGCGGCTCATACAATTGACCTTGGCTCGCGTAGATACCCAATTGGCGGAACATACCTTCCATACCAAAAGTTCGGGCTTCATCCGGCACGATAGGCACAACATACTTACCAATTTGCTTGTCACGCACCAATGTAGACAAGATACGTACAAACGCCATGGTCGTAGAAATTTCACGATCGCCTGTTGCTGTCAGCATGTTTTCAAATGCAGACAATGGCGGAACAGTTAGCTCATTACCTTTACGACGGCGTTGTGGCACGAAACCACCCATGGCTTCACGGCGTGATGCCATATATTTCATTTCAGGTGAATCTTCGGCTGGCTTGTAGAAACTCAAACTTTCGACTTGTTCGTCTGTTAATGGTAAGTCAAAGCGATCACGGAATTTCTTAAGTGATTCGATATCCATACTTTTTTGTTGGTGTGTGGTGTTTTGACCTTCACCAGCGTCACCCATGCCATAACCTTTAACAGTTTTAGCCAAAATAACAGTTGGTTGACCTTTATGATTTACTGCAGCATTGTAAGCAGCAAACACTTTATGTGGATCATGACCACCACGGTTTAAGCGCCAAATATCTTGGTCACTCATTGCCGCCACCATTTCTTTCAGTTCTGGATACTTTCCAAAGAAATGCTCACGTGTATATGCGCCACCTTTTTGCTTAAAGTTTTGATACTCACCGTCAACACACTCCTCCATGCGTTTTTTCAGCAAGCCATCCTTATCCATCGCCAACAATGGGTCCCAATAAGAACCCCAGACCACTTTCAATACATTCCAGCCAGAACCACGGAAGTCAGACTCTAACTCCTGAATGATTTTGCCATTACCACGTACTGGGCCATCTAAACGCTGTAAGTTACAGTTGATGACGAAAATCAAGTTATCAAGTTTTTCACGGCTCGCTAATGAAATCGCTCCTAATGACTCAGGCTCGTCCATTTCACCGTCACCACAGAACACCCACACCTTACGATCACTCGTATCTGCAATACCACGGTCATGAATATACTTCAGGAAACGCGCTTGATAAATACCGGCTAAAGGTCCTAAACCCATCGACACTGTTGGGAACTGCCAAAAATCTGGCATCAACCAAGGATGAGGATAGCTAGGTAAACCATTGCCACCAGTTTCCTGACGGAAGTTATCCATTTGCTCCTCGGTAATGCGGCCTTCTAAAAACGCACGGGCATAAACACCAGGTGATGAGTGTCCTTGGAAATACACACAGTCGCCACCAAAGTTCTCATTCGGTGCACGGAAGAAGTAATTAAACCCTGTGTCATACAAAGTAGCCGCTGATTGGAAGCTTGCAATATGCCCACCAACACCAGGCGACTTCTCATTCGCACGCAACACTGTCATTACCGCATTCCAGCGCACTAATGCGCGCACTCTGCGCTCCATTTCAGGGTCACCAGGTAACTTTGCCTGCAAATGGGTTGGAATGGTATTTAAATATGCAGTAGTTGCTTTGTAAGGTAAGTTACTACCTGAGCGACGCGCTTTATCAATCATCGCCTCTAATAAAAAATGTGCACGTTCCGTGCCTTCATTTTCAATAACGGCCATTAGTGCATCAAGCCACTCTTGAGTTTCTTGACTATCAATATCGGGATTATTCAAAGGTGTGTTCAATGACATTCAGTTGTAGCTCCGTGTAACCATACCTGCTAATTCATTTAATCTTATTGCACTTATTAATCTTAATTCCACTTAGCTAGAGAAAATCATCAGTAAGCATAATGTTCAATCGAATAATGAAACAAAAACAGATACAGCGTGTCTGAAATACCCCGCATTTAAAATGCGTTGCAATTTAATTTTTTGTAAAACAGTAGTGTGGCTTTTTTAGTGGTTTTGGTCAAGTTTACTAGCGTTTTTTAAACATTTCGCACATGTATCTTATATATAATCACTACATTTACTATAAGACTACAAGGACAAACAATGTCAGCTAAATTACGACAAAATTCAGCTATTGCAAACGAAAATACATTAAAAGATAGCAAACATATGCTTTTTGTGCTCTCTAGTATTGATGAAAAAAACATTCCATTTAAAGAAAATTTAGATACAAAACTCAAACGCATTAAATCCAAGCTTAATGACTTAAATAAAACACCTCTAGTGATAGACCTACCTAACGGTGGAATCGCTAGTTACGTCATATTAGATAGTCAATTAAATATGTTTCAGCGCCACAGTTTACTGCGCAAGGCAATTAAACCTATTATTGCGGAACAGGCAGAGAAAATCGACATTTGCGTCTTTGGAGAGGAAACTGTAAAAGAAGCCCATGCATGTGCGGCTTATTATGTTGCAACAGTCAATGCCACCGAATTACCCTCTAGAAAAAAAGAACACAAACAACATATCCTAAAATGTGTAACTATTCATGGATATAAAGCTGCACATGACTATACCTACGTTAATGCGCGTGTGGCAGGCAATACATTGTGCCGCGAACTTACCGTTACACCTCCAAATGAATTAACACCTACACTATATCGTCAAAAGATTGCCAAACTAGCCTTGGATTATGGCTGGCATCACAAAGAGTACGATATAAATACGCTTAAGAAACTAGGCGCAGGCGCTTTTATTACTGTAGCACAAGGGTCAGACCAGCAGGATGCTGCAATCGTACATTTAACGTACAACCCAGCTAATGCAAAAAAGCATATAGCAATTGTCGGCAAAGGTATTTGTTTTGACACCGGTGGACATAACCTCAAACCAGCAAAATACATGCTGGGGATGCACGAAGACATGAATGGCTCTGCAGTAGGTCTTGGTATCTTGCTAGCCGTAACGCAAATGCAATTACCTATCAAGCTAGACTGTTGGCTGGCTATCGCAGAAAACCATATTGGCCCTAATGCTTTTAAACAAAATGATGTCATTACCGCATTAAACGGTATGACGATAGAAGTGGTACATACTGATGCAGAGGGCAGAATGGTCTTAGCTGACACATTAACACTCGCATCTCGCAAGAATCCAGATCTAATCATTGATTTCGCAACACTAACAGGTAGCATGATAACTGCGCTTAGCAATCGAATGAGTGGGGTAATTACAAATAGACCAGAATTAATCAACATGATAACTAATGCTGGCATGGTAGCTGGAGAGCGTGTTGTTTCATTTCCATATGATGACGACTTTGACAGTGAGCTAGATAGCGATATTGCAGATATTAAACAATGTACACTAGATGGCGAAGCTGATCACATTCATGCCGCACGCTTACTAGGAAAATTTATTGAAAATGATACTCCATGGATACACACAGATCTTTCATCAGCAAACCGTAAAGGTGGATTAGGCGCTGTAGAATCAGACACAAATGGATTCGGAGTGGGATTTGGCTTAGAACTTATTAAACACTTGATGGATTGATTAGATTTTTGATTACAACACTAATGACTAACGACCAAATCATCAAGACTAATTTGATATATACATTAACCATTACATAAGCGTATATTGAACATATTATTCATAACACTAAAGCTGTAGAAAATCAGCTCTGATCATATCGACGGGAAGGTTAAACCTATATGAGCGAATCTAGACGATTTACACGCATTCATTTCGATGCAGAAGTACAGCTACATATACATTTAATAGATGATATACATATAGCGCACTTAATAGATATATCGCTTAAAGGTGCGCTCGTTGAAACAGATCGACCGATAACAACCTATATCAAAGAGCGCAGCTGCATTATGACGCTCACTCTTGACGCGCATCAACAAAAAATCACTATGCAAGGAAAAATAATTCATCATGAAGGGTCACTGATAGGTTTAGAGTCTCTACATATCGATTTAGATAGTATTACAAACCTACGAACGCTTATTCAGCTGAATACAAGTGATGATAAGCGCTTAGAAACAGAACTTAGTCACATGCTAACAAACTATGAGAATCTTAATATATCGAGGAACAAAAATTAAGCACTCCCAGCGCAATCCACGGTAAATCGCTATATTTTTCGGACATAAAAAAACCCCACTACATGCGTAATGGGGTTTTTGGTATAAATAGCTTGGCAGTGACCTACTTTCGCATGCAAAAAGCATACTATCATTGGCGCTGGTTCGTTTCACGGCCCTGTTCGAGATGGGAAGGGGTGGTTCCAAACCGCTATGGCCGCCAAGCATAACTGGTGTCTCGCATGTTTAAACTTCAAACACACAAGCGATTATGCTGTGTTGCCGTCTCATTTTCATGAGGCGTCTGTAACAAATTGGAAGAAGTAAAGTCTTCATACCTTTAGGTATGGTGTCAAACGGGGTATTGATTACATTATCTTACTTTAGTACAACCATAGACTCGAACATGTTCAAGTTTTAAGGTTATAGGATCAAGCCTCACGAGCAATTAGTAACGGTCAGCTTAACGCATTACTGCGCTTCCACATCCGTCCTATCAACGTCCTGGTCTCGAACGACTCTTTAGGGGGGTTAAACCCCCAGGGAAATCTCATCTCAAGGCGAGTTTCACGCTTAGATGCTTTCAGCGTTTATCTCTTCCAGATTTAGCTACCCGGCTATACCACTGGCGTGATAACCGGTCCACCAGAGATCTGTCCACTCCGGTCCTCTCGTACTAGGAGCAGGTCCCTTCAAATTTCCAACGCCCACGGCAGATAGGGACCAAACTGTCTCACGACGTTTTAAACCCAGCTCACGTACCACTTTAAATGGCGAACAGCCATACCCTTGGGACCGGCTACAGCCCCAGGATGTGATGAGCCGACATCGAGGTGCCAAACTCCCCCGTCGATATGAACTCTTGGGAGGAATCAGCCTGTTATCCCCAGAGTACCTTTTATCCGTTGAGCGATGGCCCTTCCATACAGAACCACCGGATCACTATGACCTGCTTTCGCACCTGCTCGACCTGTCCGTCTCGCAGTCAAGCAACCTTATGCCATTGCACTATCAGTACGATTTCCGACCGTACCTAGGTTACCTTCGCACTCCTCCGTTACTCTTTGGGAGGAGACCGCCCCAGTCAAACTGCCCACCATACACGGTCCCCAGTCCGGATTACGGACCTAGGTTAGAACCTCAACAACATCAGGGTGGTATTTCAAGGTTGACTCCACGATATCTAGCGACACCGCTTCATAGTCTCCCACCTATCCTACACAAATCTTGTCAAAGTCCAATGTAAAGCTACAGTAAAGGTTCATGGGGTCTTTCCGTCTAGCCGCGGGTAGATTGCATCTTCACAAACATTTCAACTTCGCTGAGTCCCGAGAGGAGACAGTGTGGCCATCGTTACGCCATTCGTGCGGGTCGGAACTTACCCGACAAGGAATTTCGCTACCTTAGGACCGTTATAGTTACGGCCGCCGTTTACTGGGACTTCAATCAAGAGCTTGCACCCCATCATTTAATCTTCCAGCACCGGGCAGGCGTCACACCCTATACGTCCACTTTCGTGTTTGCAGAGTGCTGTGTTTTTATTAAACAGTCGCAGCCACCTTTTCACTGCAACCCCATCGGCCTTCGAGAGTAAATCTCTACAACCTACCGGGGCGCACCTTCTCCCGAAGTTACGGTGCTAATTTGCCGAGTTCCTTCTCCCGGGTTCTCTCAAGCGCCTTAGAATTCTCATCCTACCCACCTGTGTCGGTTTGCGGTACGGTCTCTATACAACTGAAGCTTAGTGGCTTTTCTTGGAAGCATGGTATCAATCACTTCACGTACAAGTACGCTCGTTATCACGCCTCAGCATTGACTCTCCGGATTTGCCTAAAGAATCTGCCTACACGCTTGAACCGGGACATCCAACACCCGGCTGACCTAACCTTCTCCGTCCCCACATCGCATTGTATACAGGTACAGGAATATTAACCTGTTTCCCATCAGCTACGCATCTCTGCCTCACCTTAGGGGCCGACTCACCCTGCGCCGATGAACGTTGCGCAGGAAACCTTGGGTTTTCGGCGAGGGAGCTTTTCACTCCCTTTATCGCTACTCATGTCAGCATTCGCACTTCTGATACCTCCAGCATTCCTCACAGAACACCTTCGCAGGCCTACAGAACGCTCTCCTACCATGCATACATTCCGAAGAATGCAGCATCCGAAGCTTCGGTTACGTGCTTAGCCCCGTTACATCTTCCGCGCAGGACGACTCGACCAGTGAGCTATTACGCTTTCTTTAAATGATGGCTGCTTCTAAGCCAACATCCTGGCTGTCTATGCCTTCCCACTTCGTTTTCCACTTAGCACGTCATTTGGGACCTTAGCTGTCGGTCTGGGTTGTTTCCCTCTTGACCACGGACGTTAGCACCCATGGTCTGTCTCCCGTAATTGCATTTCTCAGTATTCGGAGTTTGCAATGGTTTGGTAAGTTCTTATGAACCCCCTAGCCATAACAGTGCTCTACCCCCGAGAATGATATACGAGGCACTACCTAAATAGTTTTCGGAGAGAACCAGCTATTTCCAAGTTTGTTTAGCCTTTCACCCCTATCCACAGCTCATCCCCAAATTTTTCAACATTTGTGGGTTCGGACCTCCAGTACCTGTTACGGCACCTTCATCCTGGCCATGGATAGATCACTTGGTTTCGGGTCTACACCCAGCAACTAGACGCCCTATTCGGACTCGCTTTCGCTACGCCTCCCCTATCGGTTAAGCTTGCTACTGAATGTAAGTCGCTGACCCATTATACAAAAGGTACGCAGTCACGGAACAAGTCCGCTCCCACTGTTTGTATGCATACGGTTTCAGGATCTATTTCACTCCCCTCCCGGGGTTCTTTTCGCCTTTCCCTCACGGTACTGGTTCACTATCGGTCGATTACGAGTATTTAGCCTTGGAGGATGGTCCCCCCATGTTCAGACAAGGTTTCTCGTGCCCCGCCCTACTTGTCGTTACCCTAGTTCCACACACGGGATTTCGTATAAGGGGCTATCACCCTCTATGGCCGGACTTTCCATTCCGTTCTACTATCGCATGTGCTAAAAATAACAGGCTATTCCATGTTCGCTCGCCACTACTTACGGAATCTCGGTTGATTTCTTTTCCTCGAGCTACTTAGATGTTTCAGTTCACTCGGTTTGCCACCATCTCCCTATATATTCAGGAGCGGTTACCCTTGCGGGTGGGTTTCCCCATTCGGACATTTCCGGATCAAAGCTTATTTGCCAGCTCCCCGAAACTTTACGCAGGCTATCACGTCCTTCATCGCCTGTAATCGCCAAGGCATCCACCATATGCACTTATTCGCTTGATCCTATAACGTTAAAACCTGAACCCTTTTTAAATTCAAATTCCATGATGCATGAGACATCCGTCATAGGTGTTTCTAAAGCAACTTCGTCATTATTCCAAGGTTATAGAATAATGACTGGTTTATCTTACTTCGCTTGTTTTGCTTAATTTAATAAGCTTAAGAACTTTCATTCTTGAAACTGAGCAGAAGCAAAATGTTTCGATTTTGCAATCAATTACTACCCATTTTGAATACACACATATCATCACAATAATGTGTATTCACTTTACTTCTTCCATTTTGTTAAAGAACAGTCTAGTTAAAAACTAGAAGCAAAGATTGTTTTTACAAACAACACTTGCTTCTAATTTCTTACTTACAACATCAATACTTGGTGGAGGATAACGGGATCGAACCGTTGACCCCCTGCTTGCAAAGCAGGTGCTCTCCCAGCTGAGCTAATCCCCCATTTTCAGGTGAATCTGGTGGGTCTGGATGGACTCGAACCATCGACCCCCGCCTTATCAAGACGGTGCTCTAACCAGCTGAGCTACAGACCCTCAAGGTTTACTAGCGTTTCCGCCAATGTTTGGTCAATCATTGATGCTGCTGACTACTAACAACTGATAAGTGTGAATGCTTGCAAAGTAAAGACGTCTCTAGAAAGGAGGTGATCCAGCCGCACCTTCCGATACGGCTACCTTGTTACGACTTCACCCCAGTCATGAATACTACCGTGGTAATCGTCCTCCTTGCGGTTAGACTAACTACTTCTGGTAAAACCCACTCCCATGGTGTGACGGGCGGTGTGTACAAGGCCCGGGAACGTATTCACCGCGACATGCTGATCCGCGATTACTAGCGATTCCGACTTCATGTAGTCGAGTTGCAGACTACAATCCGGACTACGATCGGCTTTCTGAGATTGGCTCCCCCTCGCGGGTTGGCAACTCTCTGTACCGACCATTGTATTACGTGTGAAGCCCTGGCCATAAGGGCCATGAGGACTTGACGTCATCCCCACCTTCCTCCGGTTTGTCACCGGCAGTCCCATTAAAGTGCCCAACTAAATGATGGCAATTAATGGCAAGGGTTGCGCTCGTTGCGGGACTTAACCCAACATCTCACGACACGAGCTGACGACAGCCATGCAGCACCTGTGTTAACGTTCTCTTTCGAGCACCAATCCATCTCTGGAAAGTTCGTTACATGTCAAGGCCAGGTAAGGTTTTTCGCGTTGCATCGAATTAATCCACATAATCCACCGCTTGTGCGGGCCCCCGTCAATTCCTTTGAGTTTTAATCTTGCGACCGTACTCCCCAGGCGGTCTACTTCACGCGTTAGCTGCGTTACTCATGGATTTTACTCCACCAACAACTAGTAGACATCGTTTAGGGCGTGGACTACCAGGGTATCTAATCCTGTTTGCTCCCCACGCTTTCGTGCATGAGCGTCAATATTATCCCAGGGGGCTGCCTTCGCCATTGGTATTCCTCCACATCTCTACGCATTTCACTGCTACACGTGGAATTCTACCCCCCTCTGACATATTCTAGTCTTGTAGTTTCAAACGCAGTTCCCAAGTTGAGCTCGGGGATTTCACATCTGACTTACAAAACCGCCTGCGCACGCTTTACGCCCAGTAATTCCGATTAACGCTTGCACCCTACGTATTACCGCGGCTGCTGGCACGTAGTTAGCCGGTGCTTCTTATCAAGGTACCGTCATTAACACAGTTTATTCGACTGCATCGTTTCTTCCCTTGCGAAAGAGCTTTACAACCCGAAGGCCTTCTTCACTCACGCGGAATGGCTGGATCAGGCTTTCGCCCATTGTCCAAAATTCCCCACTGCTGCCTCCCGTAGGAGTCTGGACCGTGTCTCAGTTCCAGTGTGGCTGGTCGTCCTCTCAGACCAGCTACTGATCGTCGCCTTGGTGAGCTTTTACCTCACCAACTAGCTAATCAGATATCGGCCGCTCCATTAACGCAAGGTCCGAAGATCCCCTGCTTTCCCCCGTAGGGCGTATGCGGTATTAGCCAACCTTTCGATTAGTTATCCCCCATTATTGGATACGTTCCGATACATTACTCACCCGTTCGCCACTAATCATTCTAGCAAGCTAGAAATCATCGTTCGACTTGCATGTGTAAAGCATTCCGCCAGCGTTCAATCTGAGCCAGGATCAAACTCTTCAGTTTAATTTCTGACTATTACTTTTTCCTCTTGCGAGGTGGTTATTTCGCTTTTGCTTTATTACTTAAGATAATTAAGTAATGACTCAAATTCATTTCAAGGTCTGTGTGATTCTTGTTACCAAGAACCGTTACATATTTGTCATAAATTTAAGTGTAAGCACTTGTTTTTCTGAGTCTGAACTTAATGCCAATCAACTAAGTTAAATTTTAATGTAAACACTAAAACAAGTTAGTTGCGATTAAGTCAGCTGCTTTATTCACAAGCACCCACACTTATCAGTTGTTATATTGTTAAAGAACTTTTTGTTTCCGTCGTTACGCTTTGCGTTAACGAGGTGCGCATTATACAGAGCTTTTAACGCTCGTCAACCTTAATTTCGTAATATTTACTAATTAAAATTAACCGTACTTTTTACTACGCCTTCTACTACATTCTACTTTTCGCTAACGTTGTTTCGTCAGCGAGGTGCGCATTCTACAGCGCTTTAAACTTTGGTCAACCCCTATTTTGAATCTGTTACATAATTGTTACATTTTAAAAATCAGGGCTTACACAAATAGAAACGCCCCGTCATTTACATGACAGGGCGTTTGGTATAAATAGCTTGGCAGTGACCTACTTTCGCATGCAAAAAGCATACTATCATTGGCGCTGGTTCGTTTCACGGCCCTGTTCGAGATGGGAAGGGGTGGTTCCAAACCGCTATGGCCGCCAAGCATAACTGGTGTCTCGCATGTTTAAACTTCAAACACACAAGCGATTATGCTGTGTTGCCGTCTCATTTTCATGAGGCGTCTGTAACAAATTGGAAGAAGTAAAGTCTTCATACCTTTAGGTATGGTGTCAAACGGGGTATTGATTACATTATCTTACTTTAGTACAACCATAGACTCGAACATGTTCAAGTTTTAAGGTTATAGGATCAAGCCTCACGAGCAATTAGTAACGGTCAGCTTAACGCATTACTGCGCTTCCACATCCGTCCTATCAACGTCCTGGTCTCGAACGACTCTTTAGGGGGGTTAAACCCCCAGGGAAATCTCATCTCAAGGCGAGTTTCACGCTTAGATGCTTTCAGCGTTTATCTCTTCCAGATTTAGCTACCCGGCTATACCACTGGCGTGATAACCGGTCCACCAGAGATCTGTCCACTCCGGTCCTCTCGTACTAGGAGCAGGTCCCTTCAAATTTCCAACGCCCACGGCAGATAGGGACCAAACTGTCTCACGACGTTTTAAACCCAGCTCACGTACCACTTTAAATGGCGAACAGCCATACCCTTGGGACCGGCTACAGCCCCAGGATGTGATGAGCCGACATCGAGGTGCCAAACTCCCCCGTCGATATGAACTCTTGGGAGGAATCAGCCTGTTATCCCCAGAGTACCTTTTATCCGTTGAGCGATGGCCCTTCCATACAGAACCACCGGATCACTATGACCTGCTTTCGCACCTGCTCGACCTGTCCGTCTCGCAGTCAAGCAACCTTATGCCATTGCACTATCAGTACGATTTCCGACCGTACCTAGGTTACCTTCGCACTCCTCCGTTACTCTTTGGGAGGAGACCGCCCCAGTCAAACTGCCCACCATACACGGTCCCCAGTCCGGATTACGGACCTAGGTTAGAACCTCAACAACATCAGGGTGGTATTTCAAGGTTGACTCCACGATATCTAGCGACACCGCTTCATAGTCTCCCACCTATCCTACACAAATCTTGTCAAAGTCCAATGTAAAGCTACAGTAAAGGTTCATGGGGTCTTTCCGTCTAGCCGCGGGTAGATTGCATCTTCACAAACATTTCAACTTCGCTGAGTCCCGAGAGGAGACAGTGTGGCCATCGTTACGCCATTCGTGCGGGTCGGAACTTACCCGACAAGGAATTTCGCTACCTTAGGACCGTTATAGTTACGGCCGCCGTTTACTGGGACTTCAATCAAGAGCTTGCACCCCATCATTTAATCTTCCAGCACCGGGCAGGCGTCACACCCTATACGTCCACTTTCGTGTTTGCAGAGTGCTGTGTTTTTATTAAACAGTCGCAGCCACCTTTTCACTGCAACCCCATCGGCCTTCGAGAGTAAATCTCTACAACCTACCGGGGCGCACCTTCTCCCGAAGTTACGGTGCTAATTTGCCGAGTTCCTTCTCCCGGGTTCTCTCAAGCGCCTTAGAATTCTCATCCTACCCACCTGTGTCGGTTTGCGGTACGGTCTCTATACAACTGAAGCTTAGTGGCTTTTCTTGGAAGCATGGTATCAATCACTTCACGTACAAGTACGCTCGTTATCACGCCTCAGCATTGACTCTCCGGATTTGCCTAAAGAATCTGCCTACACGCTTGAACCGGGACATCCAACACCCGGCTGACCTAACCTTCTCCGTCCCCACATCGCATTGTATACAGGTACAGGAATATTAACCTGTTTCCCATCAGCTACGCATCTCTGCCTCACCTTAGGGGCCGACTCACCCTGCGCCGATGAACGTTGCGCAGGAAACCTTGGGTTTTCGGCGAGGGAGCTTTTCACTCCCTTTATCGCTACTCATGTCAGCATTCGCACTTCTGATACCTCCAGCATTCCTCACAGAACACCTTCGCAGGCCTACAGAACGCTCTCCTACCATGCATACATTCCGAAGAATGCAGCATCCGAAGCTTCGGTTACGTGCTTAGCCCCGTTACATCTTCCGCGCAGGACGACTCGACCAGTGAGCTATTACGCTTTCTTTAAATGATGGCTGCTTCTAAGCCAACATCCTGGCTGTCTATGCCTTCCCACTTCGTTTTCCACTTAGCACGTCATTTGGGACCTTAGCTGTCGGTCTGGGTTGTTTCCCTCTTGACCACGGACGTTAGCACCCATGGTCTGTCTCCCGTAATTGCATTTCTCAGTATTCGGAGTTTGCAATGGTTTGGTAAGTTCTTATGAACCCCCTAGCCATAACAGTGCTCTACCCCCGAGAATGATATACGAGGCACTACCTAAATAGTTTTCGGAGAGAACCAGCTATTTCCAAGTTTGTTTAGCCTTTCACCCCTATCCACAGCTCATCCCCAAATTTTTCAACATTTGTGGGTTCGGACCTCCAGTACCTGTTACGGCACCTTCATCCTGGCCATGGATAGATCACTTGGTTTCGGGTCTACACCCAGCAACTAGACGCCCTATTCGGACTCGCTTTCGCTACGCCTCCCCTATCGGTTAAGCTTGCTACTGAATGTAAGTCGCTGACCCATTATACAAAAGGTACGCAGTCACGGAACAAGTCCGCTCCCACTGTTTGTATGCATACGGTTTCAGGATCTATTTCACTCCCCTCCCGGGGTTCTTTTCGCCTTTCCCTCACGGTACTGGTTCACTATCGGTCGATTACGAGTATTTAGCCTTGGAGGATGGTCCCCCCATGTTCAGACAAGGTTTCTCGTGCCCCGCCCTACTTGTCGTTACCCTAGTTCCACACACGGGATTTCGTATAAGGGGCTATCACCCTCTATGGCCGGACTTTCCATTCCGTTCTACTATCGCATGTGCTAAAAATAACAGGCTATTCCATGTTCGCTCGCCACTACTTACGGAATCTCGGTTGATTTCTTTTCCTCGAGCTACTTAGATGTTTCAGTTCACTCGGTTTGCCACCATCTCCCTATATATTCAGGAGCGGTTACCCTTGCGGGTGGGTTTCCCCATTCGGACATTTCCGGATCAAAGCTTATTTGCCAGCTCCCCGAAACTTTACGCAGGCTATCACGTCCTTCATCGCCTGTAATCGCCAAGGCATCCACCATATGCACTTATTCGCTTGATCCTATAACGTTAAAACCTGAACCCTTTTTAAATTCAAATTCCATGATGCATGAGACATCCGTCATAGGTGTTTCTAAAGCAACTTCGTCATTATTCCAAGGTTATAGAATAATGACTGGTTTATCTTACTTCGCTTGTTTTGCTTAATTTAATAAGCTTAAGAACTTTCATTCTTGAAACTGAGCAGAAGCAAAATGTTTCGATTTTGCAATCAATTACTACCCATTTTGAATACACACATATCATCACAATAATGTGTATTCACTTTACTTCTTCCATTTTGTTAAAGAACAGTCTAGTTAAAAACTAGAAGCAAAGATTGTTTTTACAAACAACACTTGCTTCTAATTTCTTACTTACAACATCAATACTTGGTGGAGGATAACGGGATCGAACCGTTGACCCCCTGCTTGCAAAGCAGGTGCTCTCCCAGCTGAGCTAATCCCCCATTTTCAGGTGAATCTGGTGGGTCTGGATGGACTCGAACCATCGACCCCCGCCTTATCAAGACGGTGCTCTAACCAGCTGAGCTACAGACCCTCAAGGTTTACTAGCGTTTCCGCCAATGTTTGGTCAATCATTGATGCTGCTGACTACTAACAACTGATAAGTGTGAATGCTTGCAAAGTAAAGACGTCTCTAGAAAGGAGGTGATCCAGCCGCACCTTCCGATACGGCTACCTTGTTACGACTTCACCCCAGTCATGAATACTACCGTGGTAATCGTCCTCCTTGCGGTTAGACTAACTACTTCTGGTAAAACCCACTCCCATGGTGTGACGGGCGGTGTGTACAAGGCCCGGGAACGTATTCACCGCGACATGCTGATCCGCGATTACTAGCGATTCCGACTTCATGTAGTCGAGTTGCAGACTACAATCCGGACTACGATCGGCTTTCTGAGATTGGCTCCCCCTCGCGGGTTGGCAACTCTCTGTACCGACCATTGTATTACGTGTGAAGCCCTGGCCATAAGGGCCATGAGGACTTGACGTCATCCCCACCTTCCTCCGGTTTGTCACCGGCAGTCCCATTAAAGTGCCCAACTAAATGATGGCAATTAATGGCAAGGGTTGCGCTCGTTGCGGGACTTAACCCAACATCTCACGACACGAGCTGACGACAGCCATGCAGCACCTGTGTTAACGTTCTCTTTCGAGCACCAATCCATCTCTGGAAAGTTCGTTACATGTCAAGGCCAGGTAAGGTTTTTCGCGTTGCATCGAATTAATCCACATAATCCACCGCTTGTGCGGGCCCCCGTCAATTCCTTTGAGTTTTAATCTTGCGACCGTACTCCCCAGGCGGTCTACTTCACGCGTTAGCTGCGTTACTCATGGATTTTACTCCACCAACAACTAGTAGACATCGTTTAGGGCGTGGACTACCAGGGTATCTAATCCTGTTTGCTCCCCACGCTTTCGTGCATGAGCGTCAATATTATCCCAGGGGGCTGCCTTCGCCATTGGTATTCCTCCACATCTCTACGCATTTCACTGCTACACGTGGAATTCTACCCCCCTCTGACATATTCTAGTCTTGTAGTTTCAAACGCAGTTCCCAAGTTGAGCTCGGGGATTTCACATCTGACTTACAAAACCGCCTGCGCACGCTTTACGCCCAGTAATTCCGATTAACGCTTGCACCCTACGTATTACCGCGGCTGCTGGCACGTAGTTAGCCGGTGCTTCTTATCAAGGTACCGTCATTAACACAGTTTATTCGACTGCATCGTTTCTTCCCTTGCGAAAGAGCTTTACAACCCGAAGGCCTTCTTCACTCACGCGGAATGGCTGGATCAGGCTTTCGCCCATTGTCCAAAATTCCCCACTGCTGCCTCCCGTAGGAGTCTGGACCGTGTCTCAGTTCCAGTGTGGCTGGTCGTCCTCTCAGACCAGCTACTGATCGTCGCCTTGGTGAGCTTTTACCTCACCAACTAGCTAATCAGATATCGGCCGCTCCATTAACGCAAGGTCCGAAGATCCCCTGCTTTCCCCCGTAGGGCGTATGCGGTATTAGCCAACCTTTCGATTAGTTATCCCCCATTATTGGATACGTTCCGATACATTACTCACCCGTTCGCCACTAATCATTCTAGCAAGCTAGAAATCATCGTTCGACTTGCATGTGTAAAGCATTCCGCCAGCGTTCAATCTGAGCCAGGATCAAACTCTTCAGTTTAATTTCTGACTATTACTTTTTCCTCTTGCGAGGTGGTTATTTCGCTTTTGCTTTATTACTTAAGATAATTAAGTAATGACTCAAATTCATTTCAAGGTCTGTGTGATTCTTGTTACCAAGAACCGTTACATATTTGTCATAAATTTAAGTGTAAGCACTTGTTTTTCTGAGTCTGAACTTAATGCCAATCAACTAAGTTAAATTTTAATGTAAACACTAAAACAAGTTAGTTGCGATTAAGTCAGCTGCTTTATTCACAAGCACCCACACTTATCAGTTGTTATATTGTTAAAGAACTTTTTGTTTCCGTCGTTACGCTTTGCGTTAACGAGGTGCGCATTATACAGAGCTTTTAACGCTCGTCAACCTTAATTTCGTAATATTTACTAATTAAAATTAACTTATATAACACACCATTAATACTTGGTTGCGGGAACAGGATTTGAACCTGTGACCTTCGGGTTATGAGCCCGACGAGCTGCCAGACTGCTCCATCCCGCGTCCGGCTCGACATCACTTATTACATGTTGCGTCGAGAGGTGAGACTATAGCAAAGGTAGATCACTTCTGCAAGAGCTATTGAGAGAAATTATGATAAATACCGACTGCGTATTGAACGATATCTGACAATATCTATACATATTAGTCACTTAGTTAAAGTTAAGCCATTAACGCACGGACACGTGCCAAATCACTTTCTGTATCGACACCTGCAGCAGGGGCATTTTCAGAGATGGTAACTGCTATTTTATAGCCTTGATATAAGACGCGAAGTTGCTCTAAACATTCATATTGCTCTATTGCAGCAGGTGCAAGATTTGCGTACTGCTTTAAAAAGCTAGCGCGGTAAGCATAAATGCCAATATGTCGATAGGCAGGGAGACCTTCTGCAAGCACCTCATCTTGAGCGAAAGTATCTCTAGGATATGGAATCGGCGCTCGACTAAAGTACATCGCATTTCCATTAACATCCATGACAACTTTAACAACGTTTGGATTTGCAAAGTCTGACTTGTCATGAATAGCGTGACATGCTGTTGCCATTACTGCATCAGTATTAACAGACAAGGCCGTTGCAATCTCAACAATAAGCTTGGCGTCTATCAGCGGTTCATCGCCCTGCACATTGACGATAATCGCATCATCATGCCAACCTTTAATGGATGCAACCTCTGCAATACGATCCGTTCCACTGACGTGATTTGCATCGGTCATCACTGCGGCGCACCCATACTGACCCACTGCATCAACTATGCGTATGTCGTCTGTCGCAACTATTACTTGTTTAGCGCCACTAAGCAAAGCACGCTCAGCCACCCATACCACCATCGGTTTTCCTGCAATATCAAGCAAAGGCTTACCTGGCAATCTGGTGCTCGCGTGGCGCGCAGGGATGACTACATAAAACTCAGGTACAGCTTGTGATGAATTATGCAATTTCTTCATCATCCGCTAGTTTACGTGCTTCATCTTCTAACATAACAGGAATGCCATCACGCACTGGGTATGCCAAACGCGCTGATTTAGAAATCAGTTCATTCGTCGCTTTGTTATAAACCAAAGGCCCTTTTGTCACTGGGCAGACCAAAATCTGTAAAAGCTTTACGTCCATTTAATTTCTCAATTTATCTAGTTTATTTAATACGTCAGTCAATAGCCGCTTGTCAATTTCCGCTCTAACTGGCAACACCCAAAAGTTAGTTCGTGCAAATGAGGTGCATTTAACAGCATCTTTCTCAGTCATAATGACGATATCCGTATCGATATCTTCAAAGTCTTGAGAAGAGTATTGATAATGATCATTATATGCTTTGGATTTAAAATGCAAACCCATCGTCTTTAGCTGGAGGAAAAATCGTTCAGGATTACCGATACCTGCAACTGCAGTGATGGATTTTCCTGCAAACTCTGCTGGGCTTAATTCTAATTGGCGATTATGAAGGTTGTAGAAGGTGCTTGCCTGCAATTGCATTTCAATAGGCACTGGTGTGACAACTTGACTTGCGCTCGACTGACGTCCATTACCAACAACAACATCGACCGTTTTTAATCTGCTTATAGGCTCACGTAAAGGCCCTGCTGGCAAAAGGGCTCCGTTACCAAAACCTGTCAGAGCGTCAAAAACCACTATTTCAACATCCCTTTGCAATGCGTAGTGCTGCAAACCATCATCACTAATAATAATATTGCACTCTGGATGCGCTTTTAAAAGTGCAAGTCCTACCTCCACGCGTTTAGCCCCGACAAACACAGGGCATACTGTGCGCATGGCAATCAACACTGGCTCATCTCCAACAGAAGAAGGGTCGCTATCAGGAGACACAGATGCCAACCCAGTCAAACTACTTCCATACCCTCGACTAATAATTCCTGGCTTATAGCCAGCTAACTTTAATTGCTCCGCCAACCAGATCACTAAAGGTGTTTTTCCAGCGCCGCCTACATTGATGTTTCCAACAACGACGACAGGAACATTTAAATTGTAGCTGTGAAAAAGACCTAATTTATATAAGAATCTTCTTAAAGTTACGACTATCGAAAACAACCAAGAAATAGGCAAAAGCAACAAATGCCACAGCGTAAAAGTGAACCACTGCTTTTGCAACCAATTAGCCATTTAAGTCACACTTAGGCGCTAAACTGCTTGTGATATAACTTTGCATAATATCCATCAAGCTTCATCAGCTCATCATGTGAGCCGACTTCAACGATATGACCATGCTCCATCACCATGATGCGGTCTGCATTTTCGATGGTGCTTAATCTGTGCGCAATCACGATACTGGTGCGATTAAGCATTAGTGCATCCATTGCTTGTTGAACATGCTGTTCAGACTCTGTATCTAAGGCTGATGTAGCTTCATCTAACAATAAAATTGGTGCGTTCTTCAGAATAGCGCGCGCAATGGCAATACGTTGACGCTGGCCGCCAGATAGCTTCACGCCGCGATCACCAATTTCATTTTGCAACCCATTAGGTAATTGCTGGATAAATTCCCAGATGTTAGCGGCTTTAGCTGCCGCTACCACCTCTGCCTCGGTTGCATTACGCAACACACCATATGCAATGTTATTAAAAATGGTATCGTTGAATAAAATAATATCCTGGCTAACCAACGCAAATTGCTGACGCAGGTTTTTAAGTTGTATTGCTCGGCAATCGATACTATCTAACAATACCGTACCATGCTGCAACTCATAAAATCTAGGGAGTAAATTTACTAGAGAAGTTTTACCACCGCCAGAACGCCCGACTAAAGCAACCTTTTCCCCAGCCTTAATAGTAAAACTTAAGTTATCTAATGCAGGCTTTGGTGTATCTTCATAATGCAAAGTAACATTTTTAAACTCAATATCGCCTTTTGCCCGATCTATGGTTAGTTGCCCTTGGTCCATTTCTGGCTGGCTATCGATCACATCAAAAATACTTTGCGCAGCGGTTAAACCAACTTGTAAGTCCTCATTAGCAGCAGCGATGTGTTTAATTGGAGAGATAAGCATGAGCAATGCGCCAACAAAAGCAGCAAACTCGCCTACACTAAAATTGCCAATCGCATAATAAATCACCAAGCCCAACGCTAGCGCAGCAAACAACTCAACAATAAAGCTACTCAAGCCAGCAATGCGTGCCACTCGTAATTCAATTTTTCGATTGTTAGAAACAATTTGAGAAAAACGGCTATATTCAAAATCTTGTGCACCAAAAATCTTTACGATTCTCTGGCCTGCAATCGCCTCTTCTGCAGACTTGGTCATTTCCCCCACGCTGTGCTGCACTTGCTTTGCATTTGCCTTTAATTTTGGCGTCATTTTTTTCAAATACAATGCGATAAAAGGAAGTACGATTGCAAAAATTAATGTTAATCGCCAATCCAGATAGAGCATGTAGCCAATTAAACCTACGACCGTCAATAAATCACGCATCACGTTCATCCATGAACGGGTGGTCGCTGTTGAAAGGCGCTCTACATCATACGTAAACTTGGAAACGATAGAGCCTGCTGATCTGGCATCGAAATAATGCACTGGTAAAAGCATTAATTTAGAAAACATTTCCTTACGGAAGTCTTCAACTACGCGCCTAGCGACAACGCGCATGCAATAAGTAGAGACAAAGCCTGTTATGCCTCGCGCCACCATCAATGCAATCAACATTAAGGGCAACAGTATCGCCTGATCAGCTGTTTTTTTAACGAAGCCCTCATCAGTAACTTGCTTAATCAATGCAAGAAATGCAGTATTACTTCCAGCCAGTAGTACTAGCGCAACTATACTGATCATGAAAACGTATTTGTAATGCCATGCATAGTGAAACAAACGCAAATATAAAACTTTTGCGTTTGATACATGCACGATATCGTGCGCTTTAGATTTGGATTTTTTTAGATTTGAGTTCGACATGAGCTAACGTCGATAAGGATTAATAAGAAATGATAGGATTGAGGTTATAAAAACTCAAGATCCCGATTGCACTTGTGTAGCAAATGTAATTCTTGTGTACCCTGCAACACGTGATGCTTCCATCACATTAACGACAGACTGGTGTGTAGCATTAGCATCGGCATTAATGACAATTGTTGGTTCTTCATTGCCTGCTTTAGCTGCAGCCTGTAGGGCCGCGCTAATCGCGGAAACTGACACGTCAGCCAACGGCTTGCCATCAATTAGATATTTACCAGTTGCATCAACAGCCACTTCAATCATTAACGGTTTATCCTGAGGCGCATTTGCCTCGGCTGTTGGTAGATTGATTTGCAGTTCGTTAGTACGTGAAAATGTTGCACTGACGATTAAGAAAATAATAATCACCAACAATACATCTATCAACGGGATAAAGTTGATTTCAAGTTCTTCGTGTTTTTTCCCACGTTGAAAATCCATTTGGTGTTCCCTTTATCTATCGTACTAAATTACTGACGCTCGCCGTGAATGATTTCAACTAACTTAATGGCTTGTTGCTCCATCTCAATCAGTAAAGCATCTACTTTGGTACGGAAATAACGGTAAGCAATCATCGCTGGCACTGCTACAACAATACCTGCAGCAGTGTTATATAGTGCAACTGAAATACCGCGTGCAAATTGAGCGACATCATGTCCTTGCGTAGTAAAAGCGCCAAACAACTCCACCATACCAATCACCGTACCGAGCAACCCCAATAAAGGTGATACTGTTGCAATGGTCCCAAGTGTAGAAAGATAGCGTTCCATCTGATGTGCTACCGCACGCGCTGTTTCTTCAATAGATTCTTTCGTCACTTCACGTGAGTTTTTCGCATTGGCAAGTGCTGTTGCAAACACACGACCCAACAATGAGTGCTGCTCCAAGCGATTAATCGTATCTTTTGTGATACCGCCCTTAGCTAACCATGCTTGTAGCTCTGGTAATAAATTGCTAGGGGATACAATATTTTCGCGCAATGCAAAACTACGCTCACCTATAATTGCTACAGCAATAACTGACGCAATAACAAGTGGCCAGATAGGCCAACCAGCAGCTAGAATGATTTCCCACACAGTGAAATTCCCCTTAAATCAATACCAAATAAAATTCTGTCACAAATGCCATAAATCAGGCCCAGCGATACTTTAGCTTGTCATGTGCTTTTGGGCAAGCTTCGACTACAAATGATTAGCGATTGAATCTTCACTTTCACCGCTTAATTAGAACTTATCATGCCAATATCGCTTGCGTTGAGCGCGCCAATTCGTCACTACTATCTGGGATAAATCCCTATGTTTACTAAAGCTCAACTCTATTGCACCATGATAATCTGATTGATACAAACTACTTCCAATCGATTTATATCTATCAGTCACTTCTGGTCGCGGATGTTTAAATCGATTTAAATATCCCACTGTAAAAATAGCGACGCGTGGGGCAACGGCTTCAACAAAGTCTGTGGTAGATGATGTTTTGCTACCGTGATGAGGTACGACTAGGACATCACTTTTCAATATAGCTGCCTCCGAGCTTGAATTTTCCAATACTAATGAAGTCTCTGCATGACGCTCTATATCGCCTGTCAGTAATAAACTCCCTGACTCACTGGTAATTTTCAGCACACAACTTCGATCATTGTCTTTAATTTCAGTGTTTTCATAATCACTTAGATTTGGATAAAGCATTTCAAAATCAACACCATCCCAATGCCAACTCTGGCCAGCATAGCATTTCATACGCTCTGTATCAGTAGGGATGATCACTGCCTCAGGCATTGAACTGGCAAACCAATCTACTGGCATTAAGGCCAATACAGAATCCATACCACCACTATGATCGTTATCGTCGTGCGTCACGATAAAGCCATCAAGCATTTTAACGCCCTCGCCTTGTAAAAATGGAACAACAACACGACTACCAGCATCACTTTGGGCATTAAATTTTGCACCTGCATCATAAAGTAAGGTGTGTTTTGATGTTTGCACAACAACACTTAAGCCCTGCCCGACATCTAGAATTGTTGCCTTCATCTCACCTGACAATGGTCGAATCGGCGAAATTAACATCATAGGCAAAAAACCAAAAACACCTAACCAGCGTAACGGCACACCTCGGGGCAACAACATCCAAAACACACCAATGATCGCTGGAGCTAATGTCCATAATGCAGGCGCATGTTGTTGCCAGACTGAAACAGGCAATTTATTTAGCCAGTTTAGAAAGACAACACAATGCTCTAGCAGGTAATAAGCAAGATGTAATGGCCAATCAATTGGCAGAAAACTACCAAGCAATGCCAATGGCGTGACAAAGAAACTGATCAAAGGGATTGCAACCGCATTAGCCACAGGCGAGATAATAGAGGCTTGGTGAAACATAATTAATAGCAATGGCAACATGCCTATTGTGACGGCCCATTGCGTTTGTATGGCAACTTTTAACCAATGCGGTGGTGCTACTCGCGCACCCATTGCAAAACTGAGAAGTGCAACTGCACCAAAAGATAACCAAAAACCAGCAGAAATCACAGCCCATGGATCAATTAACACCACAATCAATAAAGCCATGGCTAGCACTTGGGCAATCACAAATCGCCGACCCGACCATAATGCAACACCAAACACCATCAGCATATACAAGGTACGCTGCGTTGGTACAGAAAACCCAGCAATCAAGGCATAAATTAACGCTGTCAATACTGCTGCAAAAGTTGCTGCTTTACGTGTTGGTACTTTATTGCCCAGACCTGGAATACGTCTCCAAGCAAAGTTCACTGCAACAAACATCAGCCCTGACAACATTGTGATATGCAAACCTGAGATGCTCATTAAATACTGTTCGATTTTAATGTGTGGTCTACATACTACATATTGCTTTCGAATACCCAAAACGACCCAAATCAGAATTTCGCGTTTGGGAAATAAGCTCTAATATACCTCCGGTGAATAACATGTTTGTTGTTGTCAGTCTGCCTAATGAATAGTTTTGGCCTCTATATTGACAATAAAAAGAGCTATGTTAGTTCTCGGTAGGTAAGGATTGTCTGTGATATTGAGAATATTTAAGTGATGTTCCTCACCCCCATCTTGCGAAATGAAATCCGCCACTAGAGAAAGCTTCTTGCTTATAGGTAACTCGGTATTTAACAACATGATGCTACTTAATGTCCATTTTGAGTTGGCTGGGTAAAAAGCATTGGCATCATCTAAGCTCACGTAGTTTGCTTCAGTGCCAAATAACATAGCTTTTTTTAAATCCATTAAGTCCATCATATGTGTCCCCATCTGACTTGGAGTTCTGATGACCCCCAACAGAAATGTGAGAAATTTAGTGAGCATGGTTGTTTTGTCAGAAGTCGATTCAGAGATGGTTAACCAATGCATATCACTTCTGGTCAGAATTGTTGCCCTTGCATTATCATCTTCAACGGTAAAGAAACCTATTTTGACCTGATTGGCGTCAATGACTTCAATATGTAGATTAGCATTGGGATCAATTTCATCTCCGAAGGTAAGTAATAGCACATCATCTGATTTGTCTGGATTGACCTTGAGCCAAAGCTCCTGTGTGGTCAAAATAGTTTCGTTGATAAAGTCGGATTGACTCTGGCGAGATTTGATTTGAATATGCACGAACTTCCTTCTGTTTTACTGCTTACTTTGATTTTCTAGTAGTTATTGGTTAGGCAAATATTTCGTGTTTGTTATTACCTTTGTGGCAATATTGAAATCAAGTAGTCATGTGCCTGTCTGGTAGAGTTACCTAAGCCTGAAGGGTGTGGAACCCTATAACTTTTGTACTTACCATACAAATCAAACTCCCAAAAATGGGACCGCAAATGCGGATGTGGTATTAATTGGATTGGTTCTATACATACGTTATTTTCACCTTGATAGGGAAATAGTTGATGTCGGAATTTAATCCCTGCTGAACCATGAGCAAAGATGATTATGTCTGGTTTGAAGTATTCAATTTGAAATTTCAAAAGTCGCTCTGAGTATCGCTTGACCACTTCTTCATGCGGGCACCCAAGCGGGCTTCTTTTTTTCCAAGAGAAACAAAAAAGATTCGCATGTATCAAACCTGACTCACCAGATTTCATTTTCACCTTACGCACAAATTTAAAGTAACTTTGGCCTCTTGATTCTTCCTTCTTATTCAATTCTTTGTAAGAGTGATTTTTGTGCGTAGTTATTGCCTTGTCTATATAAGACTCTAAATTAATTAACTTCTCGTCAGGCTTAAGTACATTCCAAGCGCGCGTTTCACGGCCAATGATCATGATCTTATTACGTGACTGCTCATATCCATCAGGAATGCTTGGAAGAAACATACCAGACAACATGTTATTCCCGCACTTAGTGTTGGGATGGGAGCGATCGAGGTAACTAACGTCGATATCGTTGATTAGCCTCAAATAGCATGAAGCCAAGTCTCTATTGTTAATCATATTTTATGCTTCGTTAAGTGCTTATAATATCTTAACTTACGTCACAGCTTGTGTGGTAATAACCAGCTGCTAAAGTAGAGGCTTATTATTGTCGCTCATCATTTGTATTAGAAATTACACTATTTTTTGAAAGCTTGATTAATATGATTAATGATTCAGCTGTTACCGATGCTGTAACACTCTTAGATGAAAATCCTGATTACAAAGTAATTCGGCGGCTCTCTTCTCGAAAATCATTTGCAGAAAATGACGGGCGACCATTGTTAAGGGGGGTGGTTGTAGATACAGAGACTACAGGTACTAATCCAGACCAAGACGCTATTATTGAGCTTGGGATGGTTTTATTCGAGTTCGACCCTCAAACTGGTGTAGCTTACAATGTTCTGGGTTCATTTGATGAGCTGGAGTATCCTGGTTTTCCTATTCCACCAGACTCTATTTCTGTTCATGGCATTACCGATGAAATGGTTAAGGGCAAAAAAATTGATGATAACAAGGTAACTCACTTTCTTGACGGTGTCAGTATTGTCATTGCACACAACGCTAAGTTTGATCGGGTGTTTCTTGAAAAACGATTGCCAATATTTGAGTCTCTACCTTGGGCGTGTACCTTTGCCCAGATCGACTGGAGTGAAGAAGGCGTAGGGTCAGCTAAACTCGATTATATTGCCTATAAATACGATTTCTTTTACGACGCACACCGTGCTGAAGTAGATTGCTTTGCATTACTTGAAATATTACAAAAGCAGCTACCTAAATCAAAAGAGTTAGTCTTAAAACTCTTACTACAATCGCTGCATCAGAAAAGTTATACCATATCTGCACTAGGCTCACCTTTTGAAACAAAAGATACTCTCAAAGCAAAAGGCTATCGATGGAATGGCGATAAGAAGTGCTGGCATAACACCTTAACCGGAGATGATGCTATTAAGGAGGAAGTAGTTTGGTTGAAAGATAATGTCTATGGCGGTAAGCCGGCTAAAGTTGAAATAGAGGTTCTGAATTGTTTGACACGCTTTTCAAATAGATCTGGTAATCGAGGTGTGAGACAAATATAGGGGATGAAAATTAGTCGTACTTATTAATTCAGGCGTATAGATAAATGCTTTTTAAATATATGTTTTAATAGATAACTAACACTCATCAAATGTGTAATGCCTGTGCGTAAAAATAGCTGCCAATCTTTCACTGAAATCTGGCTATCATCGCCCATCACTAGCGCCTGTATCACCCCGCTATATGGCTGATTAGTCAAAACATCAGCAATACGTTGCTTAACTAACTGACGAATACGCTCAACTATATATTGCGGGCGCCAGACAAATTCATCAAGCAATGTAGGCTTACCTTTAATACTGCCAGTTGCTCGAATATTTTCAGCTAACGACCATGATTCAAAATCGAATCCATGAGGATTTTGAACACTGTGAGGGCGCTTTAAACGGACAACTAGTTGCCATCGCTGACCAGCATTAAGCTCTGAAAATTCAGCTGTTTCGTTAACTTGTGGTTGCTGAGTGCGCTTACGATAAACATTTAAGGAAAGATGCTGAGGCACTGCCGCCTCTTTCGTGAGGACGTGTTCAACAGAAAAGTTAAAGCGTAGGCCTTGTTCCGTCATCACAGGAACGCTGGACACAACACCCACTAACTCGATTGGTTTATTTTGCCAATTGACTGGTAGCGCATCAGCAAGCCTGTATGTAGCGAAAGCCGCAGACCAGAAAAAACCACACATCAGTGCGATTAATAACAACAATTGCACCTGAAACAGGCTTATAAATTTAAATTGCGCTTGACGAAGAAAAACATGAATAAAAACAAAAGGTAAGATTGACAATGACCATGTCAGATCTGGCAACACTGGCATCTGTTGCAGGCAAAAAGCACCTAACACAAAACCCAGTGCAAAAAGAACCATGTTTTACAAAGTCACCAACTTACCGTCAACAAGCTTGTAGCGTCGCTGCATTTTTGCCGCAAGCTCCAAGTCGTGTGTCACCACCACCAAGCTTACATTTTGCGTTTGATTCATTTCTAACAACAAATCAAACACCGCATGCGCGGTATGACGGTCTAGATTCCCAGTAGGCTCATCAGCAAGAATACACTGCGGCGAAGTAACCATTGCACGCGCTAATGCTGCACGCTGGCGCTCACCTCCAGACAGTTCACCTGGCATATGCTCCAAGCGATGTTTTAGACCTACTTTCTCCAACATTTCACCCGCGACTGTGAGCGCTTGCTCTCGTGGAGTACGTCGAATCAGTAGCGGCATTGCTACATTTTCAAGTGCGGTAAATTCTGGTAACAGATGATGGAATTGATAGACAAAACCAAGAGACTGATTACGTAAATCACCTTTTTGCGTTTCAGACAATTGTGCAAGATTATGTTCAAGAATATGCACATTTCCACTACTAGGTACGTCTAAGCCTCCGAGCAAATGCAATAAGGTACTTTTACCCGAACCTGAAGCGCCGACAATTGCCACTTGCTCCCCAGTGTTGACACTAAGATCAATACCATTCAGCACGGCCACATCTAAGCCTTGATAAGTTTTATGCAAGCCCTGACAAGCAATAATTGGCTTTGAAATTTGGCTACTCATAACGCAACGCCTCAGCTGGGTTGATTCTACTGGCTTTAAAACTCGGGTAGAGCGTTGCTAGTAAACTTAATAAAAATGAAACCGAAACAATGGTGACTACATCAGACCAAATTAAATCAGAGGGTAAATCACTGATGTAATACACATCTTTTGCCAAAAACTGCACATTAAAAAGACCTTCTATAAACGGGATGATGGTATCTATATTGAGTGCAATCAAAATACCAAAGAGCGCACCTAATGCGGTACCAATAATGCCAATCAATGCACCCTGCACGATAAATATTTTCATAATACTGCTCGGGCTAGCGCCAAAGGTACGCATGATGGCAATATCCGCACGCTTATCTGTCACGGCCATCACTAGTGTTGAAACAATATTAAAAGCCGCAACGGCAACAATGAGCGTAAGAATAATAAACATCACGCGCTTTTCCATCTGCACTGCGCGGAAAAAGTTAGCGTGCTGCCTCGTCCAATCAGACACATAATAGCTGCCACTTTGATTCAGTTGGCTATTTAATTGATCTGAGATACTGGCGGCCACGACTGGTGCATCAAACAAATCATCAAGCTTTAAACGCACGCCAGAAACGTTTTGCCCCATACGGTAGAGTTTTGCCGCATCTTCTATATGAATTAAAGCCAAGCCAGCATCGTACTCGTACATGCCAATCTGAAAAAGCCCAACTAACGTAAATTGCTTTAAGCGTGGCACGACACCAGTGGGGGTAAACTGTCCTTGGGGTGCCATCAACACAACTTTATCCCCAATTTTCGCCCCCAGCGACAATGCCAGATCAACACCTAAAACAATGCCAAACTCGCTCGCACGTAAATCATCTAAGCGGCCAGCTTTCATATGTTTACCCAAATCAGCCACTTGGTCTTCTGCGCTAGGAATGACACCGCGGACAATTGCACCTTGCACACCTTGATCATAGCTCAACATCGCTTGTGCACTAATATATGGCGCACTTGCCTGCACATTTGGCAATTTTGCAGCAAAAGTTGAAACTGACTGCCAATCTGCAAGCTGATTACTAGCACCAGTCACTTCTAAGTGTGAAGCCACGCCTAAAATACGGGTACGTAATTCTTTTTGGAAACCATTCATCACCGAAAGCACCACGATTAAGGCAGCTACACCAAGTGCTATGCCAATCATGCTAGTTAAGGAAATAAATGAAATAAAGTGATTCTTGCGTTTAGCCCGCGTGTAACGCCAGCCGACAAATAATTCATAGGGTAAATATTTCATAAGGCAGATTTTAGCAGGCTTCTAATCGTTATCTAGTGTTATCTGTTAAAATTCTGGTTATGTTTACAGGAATCATTCAATCAGTCGGCGCAATCACGCAAACCAACCCAGTTGGTGCAGATGTGCATCTTTCAATAGCCAGCGAAGCGCTCAATATGAGCGATGTTAAGTTAGGTGACAGCATCGCTGTCAATGGTGTCTGCCTGACGGTAGTCAACATGTCCACATCGCATTTTGAAGCGCATGTTTCTGAGGAAACATTATCCGTAACGGTCGGACTCAACATGACACACCCAGTGAATCTAGAAAAAGCGTTACGCTTATCTGACAGACTGGGTGGACATTTGGTGAGTGGTCACGTAGATGGCGTTGGTAAAGTGCTTAAATTTGAGTCCTTGGGAGAATGCTGGCAGCTTGATATTCGCGCGCCACACGCAATTTCAAAGTATATCTCTATCAAAGGCTCTATTTGTGTCAATGGTGTCAGCCTTACCGTGAATAAAATTAGCGGTGACGACTTCAGCATCAATTTAATACCGCACACACTGGAAAACACCACTTTAAAATCTTTAAGCGAAGGCAGCACTGTCAACCTAGAGGTTGACCAGATTGCGCGTTACGTAGAGCGCATGACGCAATGGTCTACTGAAGACACCGCCACATTAAACCAAATTAAAAAAGATAATCAAGCATCTCCAGAAATGCAAGGGCAATCGTCATGAATTACACAGAAGCACCTATCAGCAACATCAGCCCAGCCAAAGAAATTATCGAAGAGATTAGGCTCGGGCACATGGTGGTACTTGTTGATGATGAACATCGAGAAAATGAAGGTGATTTAGTACTTGCGGCAGAGTTTGCCACTGCAGAACACATTAATTTTATGGCTAAATATGGCCGAGGCCTAATTTGCTTGACGCTGACAGAAGCACGTTGTCATCAGCTGAACTTAAGCAAAATGGTGCAAAAAAACGGTGCTCGCATGGGTACCAACTTTACGGTATCTATTGAAGCAGCTGAGGGTGTCACGACAGGTATCTCAGCAGCTGACCGTGCCAGAACTATTCAAGCAGCAGTCGCAAAGACTGCAAAACCACAAGATATAGTAAGCCCAGGCCACATTTTTCCGCTTACGGCAATGGATGGTGGTGTACTGGTTCGCGCAGGCCATACAGAAGCAGGCTGCGATTTGGCAGAACTAGCTAACTTAGAACCAGCAAGTGTCATTTGTGAAATTCTAAAAGATGATGGCAGTATGGCGCGACTGCCAGACTTAATGAAGTTCGCGGCGGAACACAAACTTAAAATTGGCACAATAGCGGATTTAATTCATTATCGCGCTGAGACTGAAAGTCTGATTGAACGCTCTGCCGAACGTACGGTGCAAACGCCTTACGGTGAAATGAAGCTGATTGCTTATCAAGACAAAATTGCCAAAGAAACGCATCTAGTTTTAATTAAAGGTACGCCTACACCAGAGCAAGAAGTATTGGTGCGAGTTCACGAACCACTTTCTATTTTTGATCTATTAGATAGCTCAAGCTGCACCCATAGCTGGAATACGCTGCAAGCCATGAAAACCATTGCAACTGCTGAAGCTGGCGTCATGATATTGCTACACCATCAAGAGTCTGGTGAAACCATTGTTGACCGCATTAAAGGTGCGGACGAGCCTATTCGTGTGAATCAAGAGCTTCGCACTTATGGTATCGGTTCGCAAATTCTGCTGGACTGCAATGTCAGAAAAATGAAACTGATGGCTAATCAACGAAAAATGCCAAGCATGGCAGGATTTGGTCTAGAAGTAACAGGTTATTTGGAAGCACCTAAAACTACTTAACGTATATGTCTTTAGATAACATGAATCTCACAGGTCACTTTCTAATTGCCATGCCAAATTTGACTGACCCTTATTTTGCGAAGTCAGTCACGTTCATTTGCACCCATAACCAAGATGGCGCAATGGGCATTGTTATTAACCGTCCGACAGATATGTCGTACGAAACCTTGTTTGAAAAAATCAATATCAAACTAGAGGATACAGCGATTGCAAACGACCCTGTACTATATGGTGGTCCAGTACAACCTGAACGTGGATTTGTGCTACATGAGCCGTTCGGTGACTGGGATAGCTCAATTACCATCAACGACAAAACATCGCTCACCACGTCAAAAGACATTCTAGAAGCAGTGGCAGTTGGTGCTGGCCCAAAGAAACTGATTTTTTCACTAGGCTATGCCGGATGGACACCTAATCAACTTGAGCAAGAGATTGTGCAAAATAGCTGGCTTTCAGTGCAAGCCAAAGATATAGAGACTCTTAATAAAATCTTATTTGATACTCCGCATGAAGAACAACTCAATGCTGCGATCTCACTGCTAGGATTTGATCCTGCCATGCTGTCAGATGTTGCTGGGCATGCTTAATGTCAGTAACATCACACATGCAACTGATTGATAACGAGAAGGTTTACAGCAAAGAACATGTGCAATCAGGCACTGTGCTGGCGTTTGATTTTGGTGAAAGACGAATTGGCATTGCCGTTGGTGAGCACCTATTAGCCAGTGCAACCCCACTCATGACGATTGATAATGAAAGTAATGAAATACGCTTTCAAATCATTACAAAACTTGTGAGCGAATGGCAGCCAAGGCTGTTAGTAGTTGGATTGCCGTTAAGCTTAGACGGAACAGAACACGCAGTGACTCAACTATGCAAAAAATTTGCGCGTCGCCTAAACGGCAGATTTAATTTACCTGTTATGTTGATTGATGAACGCTACAGCTCTGTTGAAGCAAGCCAAAGGTTAAATGAAGCTGGCATTAGAGGCCGAGCTCAGAAAGAAATGTTAGATCAGGTCGCGGCACAGACGATATTACAAAGTTATTTTGATTATGGATCAAAGCAAGATTAAGTTTTGAGTCTATTTAAACTATCAACATCTGATCAATCAACATTTTGATAAGTGCGCTACTTTTACGGACATTCAGTTTAAGTTTAAGTGCATTCAATTAAGAGTTACAAGTAACTAGGAATATTCAGTAAAATAACAACATGACTGATGCTAACACTCCACTAGATAACAGCCAACTGCCAAATGCAGAAACGCTCCTTCACACGCTTGCTACCAAGCTCACGCCATTGCTTAAACCCAATACAGCCTTAGTCGGCATCCACAGTGGTGGCGTATGGATAATGCAAAAACTATTAGTATTGCTAGAAGATGCCATTCAGTTACATCATATTGAACATGGCACTCTAGACGTTTCTTTTTACAGAGATGATTATGCACAACGTGGCTTAAAAGCAGAAAATCGACCAAGCCAAATTCCGTTTGATGTAGAAAACAAACATATCATTCTGATTGACGATGTGTTTTATACGGGCCGCACTACACGAGCAGCGATGAACGAACTATTTGATTACGGCAGGCCTGCCAGCATTACATTAATCGCGCTGATTAACCGTGGCGGTCGTGAATTGCCAATTACCCCACAAGTTGTTGCGGCTGACCTGCTATTAAACGCATCACAACACCTACAGTTAACTCAGTTAGCTGACGGCAGTTTAGCCTTAGACCTTACCCCTCAACACAACAGTGCGAGACCATAACAGCATGAATAACCCTCAACTTGATACTGACGGTCAACTGCGACACTTGCTTTCAATTGAAGGCCTACCAAAAAAAATATTAAACCAAATTTTAGACACTGCGGAATCGTTTGTAGGGGTTGCTGAACGTGAAGTAAAAAAAGTGCCATTACTACGAGGTAAAACCGTATGTAACCTATTTTTTGAAAATAGCACCCGCACTCGCACCACTTTTGAAATTGCGGCAAAACGCCTCTCTGCGGATGTCATCAGCTTAAACGTAAGCACTTCATCTCAATCTAAAGGCGAAACGATATTAGACACGGTGGATAACTTAATCGCCATGCATGCTGACATGTTCGTCGTACGCCATGCTCAGTCAGGGGCCGCTCATTTAATTGCTAAACATGTACCACCGCACATACACGTCATTAATGCTGGTGATGGGCGTCACTCTCACCCTACACAAGGCTTACTGGATGTATTTACCATTCGCAAATACAAGCCAGAGCTACACAACTTAAGAGTGGCGATTGTCGGTGACGTTTTACATTCACGCGTAGCACGTTCAGAGATTCATGGGCTCACCACACTAGGTGTGCCAGAAGTACGTGTGATTGCACCAAAAACACTACTGCCAGCACAAGTGGAGAAACTTGGCGTGCACGTATATCACGATATAGATGAAGGGCTAAAAGATGTTGATGTCATCATGATGCTACGCTTGCAAAATGAGCGTATGAATGGCGCAATGTTACCTAGCTCAGAAGAATACTTTAAAACCTACGGACTCACTCAAGAAAGACTGGCGCTAGCCAAACCTGACGCAATTGTGATGCACCCTGGCCCAATGAATAGAGGCGTGGAGATCGATTCAACGGTAGCCGATGGCAAACAATCCGTGATATTGCCACAAGTGACTTATGGTATTGCGATTCGCATGGCGGTCATGGCAATTCTGGGTGGCGGTGCAGGAGCAACACTATGAAAATCCATATTAAAAATGGGCACGTGATTGACCCAAAAAACAACATCAACGACAAACTAGATGTCTTTATTGCCGCAGGGAAAATCGTCAGTATCGGTGCCATGCCAGATGGGTTTATTGCGACCAAAACGATTGATGCAACCAACCTGACAGTATGCCCTGGCTTAGTTGACCTATCTGCCAGACTACGTGAACCTGGCGATGAGTACAAAGCCAGATTAGCGAGTGAACTACAAGCCGCGGTTGCTGGTGGCGTCACTAGCCTAGCCTGCCCTCCTGATACAGACCCAGTGCTAGATGAGCCTGGCTTAGTAGAAATGCTTAAACATCGTGCAAAACAGCAAGGGTTAGCGCATGTATATCCATTAGGTGCAATGACTAGGCAATTAAAAGGGTCAGCGCTTTCAGAAATGAACGAACTGCATACCGCAGGCTGTGTCGGCTTTTCTCAAGCCAATGTTGCTGTCACTGATACACAAGTATTATGGCGCGCAATGGAATACGCTGCGACTTTTGACTTCACGCTGTTTTTACATGCTGAAGAACCATTCTTAGCTGCAAAAGGTGTAGCACATGATGGCGAAGTCGCCACCAGAATGGGCCTAAAGGGCATTCCTAGCGCTGCAGAAGCACTGGCATTAGCTAGCATATTACGCATCGCCCAAGAAGCAGGTGCTCGCATACATATTAGCCGTTTATCCACTGCGGAAGGCGTTGCGATGATTCGCACCGCTAAAGCAAAAGGCTTAAAAGTGAGTTGTGATGTGAGTGCGAATCATCTGCACCTAACAGAACACGACATTGCGTACTTTGACGCAAACTGTCACTTAAAACCACCACTGCGTACTCAGCGAGACAAAGCCGAACTTAGTGCTGGCCTAAAGGACGGTACGATAGATGCTATTTGCTCAGATCACACACCAGTTGACGATGACGCTAAATTGGCACCGTTTGCCGAAGCCGAAATTGGCGCAACGGGTCTAGAGCTTCTTCTGCCATTGACACTCAAGTGGGCCAAGCAAGAGAAAGTAAGTTTGCCACACGCAATTGAGCGCATTACTAAAGCATCGGCTAATATTTTGGGGGTTGCAGCTGGCGACCTAAGCCCAAACAGCAATGCGGATTTGTGTATTTTTGATGCAAATGAGTACTGGAAAGTTAGCCCTAAGACACTGAAAAGCCAAGGAAAGAATACGCCATTCACAGGATTAGAGCTCGCAGGTAAGGTGAAATTCACGTTGGTGAATGGACAAGTTGTTTATCATGATTAGATAGCATCAGTAGCATCAACTTCAACAAAGTAAATAAAAAAGGGGCTGATTTATCAGCCCCTTTTTTACTACTAAAACTAAACAATTGCCTAAGGTTAAACAATACCTAATGCATCTAGTCCTGCAGATAAATCTTTATTATGCGCACCCTTACCTTCAAGTTTAATTTTGAGACGCAAGTCATTCACTGAGTCAGCATTGCGTAAAGCATCCTCATAGGTAATTGCATCAGCCTCATACAAATCAAACAATGATTGGTCAAAGGTTTGCATCCCTAACTCACGTGATCTAGAAATAATCTCTTTAATTTCATGCACTTCACCTTTGAAAATTAGGTCTGAGATTAATGGTGAGTTAAGCATCACTTCCATTGCCGCAGTTCTACCTTTACCCTCTTTTTTAGGAATCAGTCGCTGTGAAATAAATGCACGTACATTTAGCGACAAGTCCATCAATAATTGGTGACGACGCTCTTCTGGGAAAAAGTTAATAATACGGTCTAGTGCTTGATTCGTGCTGTTAGCATGCAAGGTCGCCATACAGAGATGGCCTGTTTCAGCAAAAGCAATCGCATAGTCCATGGTCTCTCGGTCGCGAATCTCACCAATCAAAATGACATCTGGTGCCTGACGTAAGGTATTTTTCAAGGCAATGTGCCAATTATCAGTATCTACCCCCACTTCGCGCTGGGTAATAATACAGTTCTTGTGCTCATGTACGAATTCAACAGGATCTTCAATCGTAATAATATGCCCGTAGCTGTTTTGATTACGATAACCAACCATTGCCGCTAAAGAGGTTGATTTACCCGAACCTGTGCCGCCTACAAAAATAACTAAACCACGTTTAGTCATGGCAACATCTTTGAGTACAGAGGGTAAGCCCAAGTCTTCGAACTCAGGAATTTTAGTAGTAATCGTTCTAAACACTAATCCAACAGAACCTCTTTGAATGAAAGCATTTACGCGGAAACGTGCAACACTTGGTATCCCAATGGCAAAGTTACATTCATTGGTAGCATCAAACTCTGCAGTTTGCTTATCATTCATAATCGCGCGTGAAATTTCACGCGCCTGCTGAGCTGATAACACCTGACTGCTGAGTGGCGTTACTTTACCATCCACCTTAATTGCAGGTGGAAAACCAACTGTAATGAACAAATCAGAAGCATTTTTAGCTAACATTAGCCTTAATAAGTCGAACACAAACTTTTCAGCTTGTCCTTTTTCCATTTGTCCTTGCACGATGACTCCCTTTACTAAACCCGATATTAATGCGATTACCTAGATAAATACAAAGTTACCTAGCCCATAATTGCATCTTTGTTTGCCGCTTTGGAGCGTGCTTCACTTGCTGAAACCACACCGCGTTTGACTAGATCCTGTAAGTTTTGATCTAAGGTCTGCATCCCTACATTTTGGCCTGTTTGAATCGCTGAGTACATTTGTGGAATCTTATTTTCACGAATCAAGTTACGAATCGCAGGTGTACCAATCATAATTTCATGTGCAGCAACGCGCCCTTGTTCATCTTTTGTTTTTAGCAGTGTTTGAGAAATCACTGCGCGCAAAGACTCAGACAACATTGAGCGTACCATTTCTTTTTCTGCTGCGGGAAACACGTCAATAATACGGTCTACCGTTTTAGCCGCAGAGCTTGTATGTAAGGTACCAAACACCATATGCCCAGTTTCTGCTGCAGTCAGCGCCAAACGGATAGTCTCCAGATCACGTAACTCACCAACCAAAATCACATCAGGGTCCTCACGCAATGCTGAGCGTAACGCATTGTTAAATGACAATGTATGTGGCCCAACTTCACGCTGGTTGATTAAGCACTTCTTAGATTGATGCACAAACTCAATTGGGTCTTCAACCGTCAGGATATGTCCAAATTCTTTATCATTAATATAATCAATCATCGCTGCCAAGGTAGTGGATTTACCAGAACCAGTAGGTCCAGTGACTAAACAAATACCGCGAGGTGTGTCTGCAATATCTTTAAAAATAGCTGGGCAATTAAGTTGCTCTAAGGTTAATATTTTTGAAGGAATCGTACGGAATACCGCTCCTGAACCACGGTTATGGTTAAAAGCGTTGACACGGAAACGGGCTAAGTTAGGAATTTCAAATGAGAAGTCACACTCCAGCGTTTCTTCATAAACCTTACGCTGACCATCGTTCATAATATCGTAAACCATATCATGCACTTCACTATGATCCATCGCTGGTACATTAATTTTTCTAATATCTCCGTGAACACGGATCATTGGAGGCAGGCCTGCAGATAAATGCAAATCTGAGGCTTTATTTTTAACTGAAAATGCGAGTAAATCCGAAATATCCACAACCTGCTCCTGATATAATTCCAATGGTTAATTTTCAATTATTACATGCTCGAACTTCTAGGCTTAGTGAATTATGACCACAATTAGCAATCGCTTGCAAGATATTCTAGCAACTATTCAATCGGCAGAAGCTGCCAGCGCTTATCACCAACACGTGGAATTGCTGGCAGTCAGTAAAGCGCAACCAGCGTCTGCAATCAGGGAAGCTTATACAGCAGGGCAAACCATCTTCGGTGAGAACTATAGCCAAGAAGCACTAGAGAAACAAAAACAGTTAACTGACCTAGCCATAGAGTGGCACTTTATTGGACCGATACAGAGCAATAAAACACAGCTTATTGGGCAAAACTTCAGCTGGGTTCATAGTGTAGATCGTCTGAAAATCGCCCAGCGCTTGAATGACGCAAGAGCATCAATCAAAATGCCACTAAATGTCTGCATACAAGTGAATGTAAGTAACGAAGATACTAAAAGTGGCGTTCTACCAGATCAACTGGAAACATTAGCAGAGGCTATCAGCCTATTACCAAACTTGAAACTACGCGGATTAATGGCAATTCCAGCACCTTCAATCGACCCAGCACAACAAATTGCTCAATTTGCGCAAGTAAGAGAATGCTATGATGCGCTTATCCGTAGAGGCTTTGCACTGGACACACTATCCATCGGCATGTCTAACGATTATGAATCAGCAATCAGCCAAGGAGCAACAATTGTACGGATAGGATCTGCTCTCTTTGGCGCAAGAGCCAATGTAAAGAATACTGCTTTATCAACAAACAACGACACCTAACTTATCCGTAAACACTTAATAGAGTAAGATAAATTACATACTAAAATCTAAGGACTTAAATGAAGATTAACTTTATTGGCGGTGGCAATATGGCACGCGCAATCATTGGCGGCTTATCTCAAAATGGTTTTAAGATGTCCGACATTACGATTTTGGAGCTAGACGCTCAAAAACGTATTGAGTTAGCACACGATCTAAATGTTCAAGTTACCGACACTTATGCTGAGTTTCGCAACACAGATGTCATTGTTTTAGCCATTAAGCCACAGCAACTTAAAGAAGTCTGCCATCAATTACGTCCCGTGCTAGAAAGTCAGCTCATTGTATCTATTGCTGCAGGGGTAAGGAGTAAGGATATCTCCGCATGGTTAGGTGAGTACAAAGATATTGTACGTGTCATGCCGAATACACCGGCACAAATTCAAGCGGGTGTTTCAGCACTTTATGCAATGCAGAGCGTGAACCAAACGCAACGTGATCAAGCCAGTACAATACTTGCAGCTGTTGGCAAGACGCTGTGGCTTGATGACGAGACTAAAATGGATGCTGTGACAGCAATATCAGGTAGCGGGCCAGCTTATGTATTTTATTTCATAGAGGCGCTACAAGAAGCAGGCGTGGCACTAGGTCTAAAAGAGGATGAGGCCAAGATGCTCGCATTACAGACATTTGCTGGCGCGAGTTTACTAGCCTCACAAAGCGAAACTGATATTAAAACCCTACGCGCTCAAGTCACATCTAAAGGTGGCACTACTGAGCAAGGCATATTAAGCTTAGAATCTGCTGATATTAAACACATTGTTGCAAATGCCGCCAAAGCTGCAGCCGACAAATCAGTGACACTTGGAGACATTCTAGGTAAGTAATTTACCGGGAAAATAACTATGTTAAATAATGCTATCTTATTCTTAATACAAGCTGTACTAGGCTTGCTCAGCTTTGCATTTTTATTACGGTTCTACTTTCAACTAACAAAGGCGCCGTTCCAAAATCAAATTGCTCAACTGATCGTAACCGTGACTAACTTTGCTGTAAAACCTGTGCGCCGCTTTTTACCTAGTATTGGAAAGTTTGATTTATCAACACTATTGCTCGCATATCTAACACAGATTATTCTCAGCACATGTACTTTGTGGCTAAAAGGCTTTCCCATTCTTGTTGCTGGAAGTACAGTGTGGTTCGTTATTGTTGGCGTAGCCCTCATTGGCATTCTCAATATTAGCCTCTCCATTTTCCTTTATGCTGTTTTAATCCAAGCAATCTTGAGTTGGATTAATCCACATACGCCAATTGCCCCTGTTTTAAATAGCCTGACATATCCCATATTAAATATATTAAGAAAATACATCCCGCCCGCGGGCAACTTTGACCTCAGCCCACTGGTGTTTATCATTACGGCACAGTTATTGCTAATTACTATACTAATTCCATTAGAAAGTAACTTACTTTCCACGTTGTAAGTTAAGATAACATCATGAGTATACCGATATCTAATACTGCACAAGATCAAGCGATTACTGCTGTTTCGAACTTAACTTCGAAAATTACAGAGTACAGCCAGTGGCGAGAAAATCTTATTGCTACGATTGATGAGTATATTGATTGGCCAGGCCATGCTGAATCGCTCAACGCCATTCAAGAGTTACGACTATATGATATTAAGGAAATTTTAAAAAAAGATCAGTTAGTGCTCGCATTTTTAGCAGAGTTCTCGCGTGGAAAAACTGAAACCATTAATGCACTGTTTTTTTCTGACTTTAATCAAAGACTGCTTCCTAGTGAGCCTGGCCGCACTACGATGTGTCCGACAGAGATTTTCTGGAGCGACAAAGAAGAGCCTTGTATTAAGCTCTTACCGATTGAAACTAGGCAGTCAGACGATACACTGAGCTATCTGAAAACAACTCAAGATGTATGGCATAAAATACGCCTAGATATCAATTCTGCTGATGCAATGAAACAAACTTTACGTGCATTGGTTCAAAAAAGAGATGTCGATATTGATACAGCCAAGAAACTGGGATTTTGGAATGAAGACGACTCCAGCATGCAAAGACAACTTGCCGAAAACGGAAAAGTTGAAATCCCTGTTTGGCGTCATGCACTCATCAACTATCCTCACCCCTTACTGAAAAATGGATTAGTAGTTCTGGACACCCCTGGTCTAAACACCATGGGGGCTGAACCAGAGCTCACGCTGAGCATTTTACCTAATGCGCAAGCAATTCTATTCCTGACTGCTACAGATACAGGTATTACCAAATCAGACATGCAGATTTGGACTAATTATGTGCAAAAACGCGTAGCGCATAAATTAGTTGTACTCAATAAGATAGACATTCTTTGGGACGGTCTAGAGTCAGATGCTGAAGTTGAACTCTTAATTCAAAAGCAAATAAGAAACACAGCGCATGAGCTTGGCTTAGATTCACAAAATATTTTTGCCATTTCAGCACAAAAAGCATTAGTAGCAAAAATCAGAAAAGATCCTGCCCTACTTAAACGTAGTGGAATCAATGGGCTAGAAAACTCCCTCGCCGAGCAAATGGTGCAATCAAAACACGAAATTCTTGGTAGAGCCGTGGTCACTGAGTGCTCAAACATGATTAGAGCGTCTCGAAAGCTTGCTCAGATTCGAGTAGACAGCGCAAAAAATCAACTTGCTGAATTGCGTGAACTTCAGCACAAAAGCCATGATGCTTCTAAAGAAATTTTAGCTAAAGTAGTGGCAGAACGGAAACGCTACGAGTCGTCAATTCTTACCTTTAACCAAGGTAGTGAAAAAATTAAACGATTAAGCAGCAAACTATTGCGCCATTTAAGTCTTGGCTACTTAGATACAACGCTAGCTCAAACCAAACAAGATATGGGCGACAGTTGGACAACTGTTGGACTGAACCGCAACATTCGAGAAATTACACGCCTTGCAATCAATCTTGCTGAAGAGATTAGTATTGAAGGCCAGATTATTAAAAAACATGCGGATGATTTATATCAGCTTTTTTCAAGTAAACATGGCTTTGAGAAAACAGAAGCGGTCGAACTCGACATGCGTCACTTTATTGAAAATATTCAAGCTTTAGAGAAAGTGACCGAAGAGTTTTGTACGAGCCCAGTCAACCTGCTAACAGAAAAAAATTTCTTAATTCGTAAGTTCTTCTTAGGCTTAGGTGTGCAAATCCAAGCTATTTTCGAACAAGCCCATTTAGACTGCACCCGCTGGCTCAATCAAGTCATCGGGGAGTTAAAAGATCAAATCAGTGTGCACAAAAGCGCGCTTGATCAACGTGCAGAATCGCTGATGGAATCACATAACAATGCAGACAAGGTGATTAAAAACATAACGAATGCTGAAAAAGACTTGATTAAATTTCAAGAGCAATCTAATCAGCTGGACGCTACGTTACTCAAACTCATGCGTAGCGTTAAGTTCAATACCGATCTATCAGCAGATGGTAAGGTAGTGCAATTAAATATGGGTACTGCAAATCTAACGGGCAGCAGCAACCAGAAGCCGACTACAAAGTTTGATGCACCGTTTATATAGGTATTTAAATAATATGCAATTTAAGTTCGTAGCTCAATGCAAAGCAAAATGATGAAGGCTAGATATAGACACCACTGAAGTTAAGTCTATATCTGGCAGTTAATCAATTAACTACATCAAAATAATATCAAATGACTCTTGCCCATAGCTAGTTTCAACCTGCAATGAAATAGGCTTAGCGATAAAATCCGATAGGTTCGCTAAACTCTGCGACTCTTCATCAAGTAGCATCTCAATTACTTTAGGTGCGGCAAGCACACGCAACTCACGCGCACTAAACTGGCGGGCCTCCCGCAGCAGTTCACGTAAAATTTCATAACATACCGTTTGCGCAGTTTTTAATTCACCACGGCCTTTACATGTAGAGCATGGCTCACAAAGAATATGCGCCAAGCTCTCACGCGTTCTTTTACGCGTCATCTCCACCAATCCTAGCGGCGTAAAACCATTAATGCCAGTTCGCGCCCGATCACGCGAGACTGCTTTTTGTAGCTCTTCGAGCACAGCTGCGCGCTGAACATCTTCATCCATATCGATAAAATCAATAATGATAATGCCACCCAAGTTTCTGAGCCGCAATTGACGTGCAATAGACTGTGCCGCCTCGAGATTGGTCTTGAAAATCGTGTCTGATAGATTCTTACCACTGACAAAACTACCAGTGTTTACATCGACAGTGGTCAACGCTTCAGTCTGGTCAAAAATCAAATACCCACCAGATTTTAGCTCTACCTTACGTGACATTGCCTTTTCAATTTCCTGCTCGATATTATATAAATCAAACAGTGGCCGCTCACCTTGGTAATGCACCAGTTTATCAAGTGCTGCGATTGCATATAAATTAGAAAAATCTACTAACTTTTGATACGTCTCACTCGAATCGACACGCACAACTTCTGTATCAGCACACAACACATCACGCAAGACTCTCATCGGTAAATTCAGATCTTGAAATATCAAGGTTCGCTCTGGAACCGTAATACTCTTGCCTTTAATATGCATCCAAGTTTTATTTAAATAGTCTATATCTGCTAATAACTCCTCATCGGTAGCCGCCTCAGACATAGTGCGAATAATATAGCCTCCAACGCGCTCTGCAGGCAACAAACCTAGCAACCGTGCTTTTAAAGACTCTCGTTCTGCCTCAACTTCAATACGCTGAGAAACACCAATATGCTCTTGTTGAGGTAAGTACACCAAGAAGCGCCCAGCAATACTAATTTGCGTCGTCAAGCGCGCACCTTTGGTGCCGATTGGCTCTTTAATCACCTGCACCATCACAGACTGACCTTCATGCAACACTTCTTGTATCGGCCGTTTCAACTCTGCATCACCGCAAGCCAAAACATCTCCTGCATGCAAAAAAGCGGCTCTTTGCAAACCAACTTCAACAAAAGCAGACTGCATGCCTGGCAAGACTCTGCATACCACGCCTCTGTAGATATTACCCACTAAACCTAATGATGAACTACGCTCAATTTGCAGCTCTTGCACCACACCATTTTCCATCATGGCAATACGAGTTTCTTGCGGCGTTACGTTAATTAATACTTCTTCGCTCAATTTATACTCACTTCATTCATTAATCGTTTAAATCGTAATAATGCGATGTTTTCTTAACAAAGCTGCTGTTTCATAGATCGGCAAACCCATCACGCCAGTATAACTTCCTTCAATTTTTTTAACCCAAGCACCCGCTAGGCCCTGAATGCCATAGCTGCCTGCTTTGTCTCGATGATCTCCGGTGGCAATATATTGTTCAATTTGTTCCGCCGACAACGTCATCATTTCAACATTAGTCGAGCTCAATAACACCTCAAGCTCACCATTAAAACTCAGCGCTACTGCCGTATGCACTTGATGCGTGCCAGCCGATAACTTGCTTAGCATATCACGCGCATCGTCGTCATCTACAGGCTTACCTAGTACAAGGTCAGATAAAGCCACCGTTGTATCTGCGGCCAAGATAGGATAATTAAGATACTCTGTTGGTAGCATAGATGCACAAGCAGTTGCTTTCTCCTGAGCCAACCTCAGCACATATTGCACTGGCGACTCATTGGGCAATTGAGACTCATCGATATCCGCTGGATAGATTTCACAATCTAAGCCAATCTGCTTCAGCAGTTCCACGCGACGAGGGCTGCGTGATGCAAGAATAATGGTTGAATTTTTATGATTATTTTTCCACATATAGGCACTTTAATTTACTATCTAAGAATTAACAACGCGTTAATGGCATTAGATTGCATGAAATGGGAATGAATATGATCGATTGGCCAAGTTTATTTAAAATCAGCCTAGGCTTGTTTGCTATTGTCAACCCTATTGGCAGTGTCCCTATTTTCATTAGTGCGACGAGTGGCTGGAGCCACGCAGAAAGAGCACAAACCGCTAAAACGGTAGCTTTTTCAGTATTTATCATTCTGATGGTGTCGTCACTCATGGGGGATCAAATCTTAGACTTCTTTGGGGTTTCTATCCCATCGTTTCAGGTCGGTGGTGGTATCCTGTTGATGTTAATCGCAATTTCAATGATGCACGGTAAACAAAGTGGCACCAGCCAAACACCAGAAGAAGCCCAAACACTTGCTGAACGGGAAGTTATCGCGATTGTGCCGCTCAGCATTCCATTGCTTGCTGGACCAGGAGCCATCAGTAATATGATTATTGCCGCTCAAAAAAACGCTAGTCTGATAGGCCATCTTTCACTCATCATTCCCATATCTCTTGTCTGCCTGACCATATGGCTAGTACTGAAGCTATCAGTCAAAATTTCGTACAAGCTAGGCACTATCGGCATTAATGTTGTCACAAGGTTAATGGGGTTAATTTTAGCTGCCATGGCTGTTGAATTTATTGCACACGGCTTAACTGGACTTTTCCCTGCGCTGGCATGATATACATTAACTCCTGAAGAGATATTTCAGTAAATGGCATGCTTCAGAGTAAAATAACGTTACATTAACTTAAGACATCATTATGCAATGGAAGCCACATGCCACAGTCGCGGCAATTATCGAAGAAAACGGTAAATTTTTACTGGTAGAAGAAACGACGGATCGCGGAAGCCGATTCAACCAGCCAGCTGGACATCTTGAAGATAACGAAACTTTGCTGGAAGCAGTAATACGCGAAACCTTGGAAGAAACTGCTTATACCTTTCATCCAACCAGTTTACTGGGTGTCTACCACTGGAAACATGAGCACAATGACACAACTTACTTAAGGTTTGCATACATAGGCAGCGTGAGTAATCACCAACCAGCGCTTGGTCTAGATGACGGCATTATTCGCACAGTCTGGATGTCGGCTGAGGAAATTCGCAACAACGCCATGCTCATGCGTAGCCCACAAGTCATTACCTGCATTGAAGACTATCTGAGTGGACAGCATTTTCCACTCTCAGTCGTGACGCACTTATAATCCAAAATACCTGATGAATTTGAATCATGAATTTAAATAAAGCTCAAAAAAAGAAAATAGTGGTCGGCCTTTCCGGCGGCGTAGACTCCTCAGTGACAGCCCTACTGCTCAAGCAACAAGGTTATGAAGTGACAGGTCTTTTCATGAAAAACTGGGAAGATGACGATACTGACGAATACTGTTCAAGCAAGCAAGATTTAATCGATGCTGTTTCCGTCGCAGACAAAATAGGCATCGACATCGAAGCTGTTAACTTCAGTAAAGAATATAAAGACCGTGTATTTGCAAATTTTCTGAGCGAGTATCAAGCTGGTCGCACGCCTAACCCAGACATTCTCTGCAACGCTGAAATCAAATTCAAAGCGTTTTTAGATCATGCCATGAGCATGGGTGCAGATTTAATTGCCACTGGCCACTATGCACAAGTGCGTGAGAACCCACTAAAACCGGGTTTATTTCAACTTATGAAAGCAGATGATGGTAGCAAAGACCAAAGTTACTTTTTATACCGCTTAAATCAAGCCCAATTATCTAAAACATTATTCCCATTAGGCCAACACCTAAAACGCGAAGTACGTGAAATAGCACGTAATGCCGGGCTAATTAATGCAGAAAAAAAAGACTCTACTGGCATTTGCTTTATCGGCGAACGTCCATTTCAGGAGTTCCTAAGTAAATACCTGCCACGTGAGCCAGGTGATATAAAAACGCCAGAAGGCAAACTCGTCGGCCGCCACGAAGGCTTAATGTATTACACATTAGGGCAACGTCAGGGCTTAAAAATTGGGGGGAGTCGCGAGAGTAATGGCGAGCCTTGGTTTGTTGCAGCTAAAGACATGGAAAAGAACGAACTCATCGTCGTGCAGGGCCATGAACACCCATTACTACTTAATGATGGCCTAAAAGCAAGTCAACTTCACTGGATTAGTGATGAAAACCCAATCACTAACTGGGTTTATGCTGCAAAAACCCGTTACCGCCAGCCTGACGCGCCATGTGAAATTGATAGCATCAGCAGCAATGAAGTGGAAATTAAATTTGGACAAAAACAATGGGCAATCACCCCAGGCCAATCAGCTGTCGTTTATGAAAGCAATGTATGCCTTGGTGGCGGTATTATTACTGGTGCAATATAAAATAAGGAAGACATCATGGCATATGTACTTAAAAACCACTTAGGCCAAATTGTCGCATCCAGCGCTACTGAAAAGCTGAGTGACGAATGGGTAGAGATTGTTGCCACAGATAAAGCCTACATTGATTTCTTAGAAAAATCACTGGCTGAAAGTGATCCATTTCGTGAAAGTGACATACATTTAGCAAGGGTATTAGAGGACTTAATTTCGCTACTGATTGAGCGTAACGTGATACGCTTTACAGACCTGCCAGAGCATGCCCAAAAACGCCTGAATCAAAGGCAGTCTATGCGTAGCAAATCACACCTTGCTGGCATTCTTGATGATAGTAGCGAGCTCTTTTAACCGTTAACAAAACCTTAGTTTCACTAAAGTTTTGTTGCTCAATAAATACTGTGTATATTATCAGCAAATATCGAGTGGCATATCTGCTAAACAATACACAATTACTGTCATTAATTAGCCACTGGTAAAGTATCTTTAAATGACTGACGTTGTAGCAAAGTTAACTGCAAGCGCTCCAAGTTTGCATAGTCTTCCGCTAAATTAATCTCTTGGCTAAACCTGAGACCAAGATAACCCAAGGTACAACCTACTGCAATATCAGCCAAACTAAAGGTGTCATCCACACACCATTTATTTTGGCCTAAATCATTATTTAACACAGCTAGGCCACGCGTCACTTTATCCATTTGCTTTACAATAAACGCAGGATCCTGCATTTGCGCTGATTTTCTTTGTTCTAGCATTACCGCAACAGCTGCATCACAAACTCCATCAGCCAAGGCTTCCCATCTACGTACAGCAGACTTAGCACCATTATCTTTCGGAATTAAATGTGCTAACGGTGTCCGGTTATCTAAATATTCGGCAATCACACGAGAATCGTACAAACTGTCACCATCACTTAAAATCAACACGGGGACTTTACCTAAAGGGTTATAGTCTTTAACAGGACAGTCTGGTGCTGACAACACCACCTCTTGTAATTGGACCTCAATATGTTTTTCTGCCGCAACAATACGAACTTTGCGTGCATATGGACTATTTACTGTGTATAAAAGCTTCATAATATTTACTGATGACAATGTTGATGTTTATAGATTCTTTGTTAGCATTATAATTCAATCACAGGCCCTACTTACGATAACTTATGAAGCAAAATAACGAATACCACCCAATCGGGCTAAAAAACCTCAACGCACAAACTGATTTCAACTCAATGGTGCAGTCGCAAGTCAAAAGCGCACTGGCAGAAGACATCGGCAGCGGCGATCTTACTGCCTTATTAGTGCCCGCTAGACAAACAGCTAAGGCAAAAGTGATTGTACGTGAGCATGCTGTTATTTGCGGTATTGATTGGTTTAACGAATGCTTCAAACAAGTCGACGCTAATGTGAAAATTGATTGGCTTGTAACAGAAGGAGAACGGGTTCAACCTAATCAGACATTATGTAACATGACAGGCTTAGCTCGCTCACTATTAACTTCAGAACGATGCGCACTTAATTTCCTGCAAACACTATCTGCGACAGCGACCAAATCTGCTAAATATGTAGATGCTATTGCTGGCACATCTGCAAAAATTCTAGACACTAGAAAAACTATTCCTAATCTGCGATTAGCGCAAAAGTATGCAGTCACTGTCGGCGGAGGCCATAATCAGAGGCTTGCACTATATGACGGCATATTAATTAAAGAAAATCACATTGCGGCAGCTGGCAGTATAAGCAAGGTGATGCAACAAGCTTTTGCACTTAAATGTGATAAAAGCATACAAATTGAAGTCGAAAACTTACAACAACTACAAGAAGCACTGGAGGCCGGCGCTACCAGCATCCTTCTAGATAATTTCAACCTTGATCTACTCCATGAAGCCGTGAGATTGAACAACTCGGCTGTTAAAAAAGCGATACTGGAAGCATCAGGAGGTATTACGTTAAACAACGTTCTCGAGGTTGCCAAAACAGGGGTTGACCGCATATCAATTGGCGCAATCACCAAAGATATCAATGCGATTGATTTATCAATGCAAATCATACCCAATACTTAAAGCTCATCACAAAAAAGAAGTACATGCTAAGATACAAACGAGTTCCTTATATTGCATTTATGTTAAAAGGTCACTTCTAGTTTAAAAGGCAAAAAATGAGTAAAGCTGCAATATCAATCAAACCCACGGGTCGCCTAACGCTAGGTGATACGCTACGTATTTTGGTTAACGATGGCATACTAGATAAAGAGCAAGCTGAAAAACTATACAAAGACCGTAAACTAGATAGCTCCAACCTGCATCCACTGGTAGTGATTGGTGAACAAAAGTGGAAAAGCCTGAACACACCACACAACGCGATCACAGTAGAATGGCTTTCATCATGGCTTGCTACCCATGCTGGCTTAGATTACTACCATATTGATCCACTCAAGTTAGATTTTGGTTCTGCGGCCCAAATTGTTTCCAAAGGATATGCAGAGCGCCTAAAAATCATGCCAATCGCAGTGAAGGACGGCATGGCAATTATTGCCACTACTGAGCCTTTCAATACGGACTGGATCGAAGATCTAGAGCGCGTCCTTAAAATGAAAGTGAAGCTGGTATTTGCCAACCCGCTGGAAGTAAGCCGCTACCTACCAGAAATGTACAAGCTAGCCAGCTCAATGAACGCAGCCAATCTAGCAAAAGCAGGACAGATTGTTGGCGTACAGAACTTTGAGCAGCTAGTTGAACTGGGCAAAGATAAAAATCTAGATGCCAATGAACAGCACGTAGTCAACATCGTTGACTGGCTATTTAAATATGCCTTTGAGCAACGCGCCAGCGATATTCATTTAGAACCTAGACGTAATATGGGCATGATGCGTTTTCGAATCGACGGTGTGCTGCATCAAGTCTATCAACTGCCACCTAACATTATGAACGCCATTACTAGCCGAATTAAGCTACTAGGGCGTATGGATATGGTTGAAAAGCGCCGCCCACAGGATGGCCGCATCAAAACGCTCTCTGCTGAAGGCCAGGAAATCGAGTTGCGTTTATCCACCATGCCTACCGCGTTTGGTGAAAAGCTAGTCATGCGTATATTTTCACCAGATATATCTGGCAAAGACTTTCTCACACTTGGGTTTTCGAAAGACCAAGCAGAGAAGTGGAACTCATGGACCAAAGCACCAAACGGCATTATTCTAGTGACGGGTCCAACTGGCTCAGGAAAAACAACCACCCTTTACTCCACATTAAAACTACTTGCTACTTCAGAAGTCAACGTATGTACGGTCGAAGAGCCTATCGAAATGGTTGAACCTGCATTCAATCAAATGCAAGTGCAACAAAACATAGGTCTAGGCTTTGCTGATGGCATACGCACCCTCATGCGCCAAGACCCAGACATCATCATGGTTGGTGAAATTCGAGATCTTGAAACTGCAGACATGGCAATTCAAGCAGCATTAACAGGACACTTAGTCCTATCAACCTTACACACAAATGACTCTCCATCCGCGGTGACACGATTACTAGACTTGGGCGTACCATCTTACCTCATACACTCCACAGTGCTGGGGATCATGGCGCAACGACTAGTTCGGACACTTTGCCCAAGCTGCAAGACAAAAGAACCGATTGAACAAAGTAAATGGGATGCTCTCGTTGGCAGCTTCAATATTCCAAAACCTGCACACATTTATAAAGCCGTTGGTTGCCTAGAGTGTCGCAATACAGGATTTAGAGGACGTAGCGGTATTTATGAAATGCTTACGATTACTCCAGCACTAAGAAAACTCATCACACCAGAAACAAACTTAGCAAAACTGACTAAATTAGCGCAACAAGAAGGTATGCAACCATTAATAATCAATGGTGCAGAAAAGATAGCAGCAGGACTCACCACCATTGAAGAACTACTCAAGGTAGCGCCCCCGCTAGAACTTGAGTAAAAGCCTTGTTTTTATGATGGTTTTTTTAAAAATCACTTACAAAGTAAAATACAGCGACTTTAGTTAATTTAGTCAATTAAATATGCGCGCTTAACACTTTCTTCCTTGACCAAACACGCTCAAACCGTTATCGTGTAGGGTTACAAATAAATTATTAAAATCAAAAAGATTTATGGCAGAGACTACTCATCCGCATCAAATCACAGGCGCAGAAATTGTTATCCGTTGCCTAGAACAAGAGAATGTAAAGTTCGTGTTCGGCTACCCAGGTGGTGCCGTTCTGCACATTTACGACGCAATTTACAAGCAAGGTCACTTTAAACACATTCTCGTTCGCCACGAACAAGCTGCCGTGCATGCTGCAGATGCATTTTCACGCGCAACTGGTGAAGTAGGTGTTGCACTTGTCACATCGGGCCCGGGCGCAACTAATGCGATTACCGGCATTGCAACGGCCTACATGGACTCGATCCCTCTTGTTGTCATCAGCGGCCAGGTGCCAGTGCCAGCAATTGGTCTAGACGCATTCCAAGAGGTAGACATGGTGGGTGTTACGCGACCATGCGTTAAACACAACTTTTTGGTTAAAGATGTAAAAGACATTGCGACAACACTGAAAAAAGCATTCTATATTGCAAAAACTGGCAGACCAGGCCCTGTGGTTGTCGATATTCCGAAAGATATTACGGCACACTTAGCTGACTTTGTTTACCCTGAGTCAGTTGAAATGCGCTCATACAATCCAGTGACCAAAGGCCATAGCGGTCAAATCAAAAAGGCAGTTAAGTTACTGCTTGAGGCTAAACGCCCGATGGTATACACAGGTGGCGGCTTAGTATTGGGTGACGCATCAGAGTTATTAGTTAAACTTGTTAAAGCCCTAGGCGTACCTGTCACTAACACCTTAATGGGTTTAGGTGGCTACCCTAGCACTGATAAACAGTTCTTAGGCATGCTTGGTATGCACGGTACGTATGAAGCAAACATGGCGATGCAGGACTGTGATGTGCTATTAGCCGTAGGCGCTCGTTTTGACGACCGCGTAATCGGCAACACTGATCACTTCTACAGCAAAGATCGCACTATTATTCATGTGGATATCGACCCATCATCAATCTCTAAGCGCGTCAAAGTGCACGTGCCTATCGTAGGTGATGTTAAATCAGTCCTAGCCGAAATGAACGAACTCGTTGCACTTGAAAAGCCGACGCAATCACCAGCGTTAAAAGCATGGTGGACACAGATTGAAAGCTGGCGCGGTAAGCTTTGCCTAGACTACAACAATAGCAACGGCCTGATCAAACCACAATATGTGATTGAGAAGCTTTGGGAAGTCACTAAAGGTGACGCTTATGTCACATCTGACGTTGGGCAGCACCAAATGTGGGCAGCACAGTACTACAAATTTGACAAACCACGCCGCTGGATTAACTCTGGCGGCCTAGGTACGATGGGTGTCGGCTTACCCTACGCAATGGGCTGTCAATTTGCCGATCCAACTGCACAAGTAGCATGCGTGACAGGTGAAGGCAGTATTCAAATGAATATTCAAGAGCTTTCTACCTGTAAACAATACAGCCTACCAATTAAAGTGATTCTATTAAACAATCGCTACCTAGGCATGGTGCGCCAATGGCAAGAATTCTTTTATGAGAATCGCTACTCAGAGTCATACATGGACAGCTTGCCTGACTTTGTAAAACTTGCAGAGTCTTACGGCCATGTTGGTATGCAAATCACCAAACCAGAAGATGTTGAAGGCGCGCTAAAAGAAGCTTTTGACATGAAATCACGCTTTGTATTTATGGATTTCATTACAGACCAAAAAGAAAATGTATTCCCTATGATTCCTAACGGCAAAGGGTTATCTGAAATGATTCTGGCGGAGGACTTATAATGCGTCATATTGTTTCACTATTGATGGAAAATGAAGCAGGCGCATTATCTCGCGTCGCAGGACTTTTCTCAGCACGCGGCTACAACATCGAGTCTTTAACCGTGGCGCCAACTGAAGACCCAACATTATCACGCATGACAATTGTCACCTCTGGCTCTGACGACGTGATTGAACAAATCATTAAACAGCTTAACAAGCTGGTAGATGTAGTTAAAGTGCTTGATTTGAACGACGGTAAATTTATTGAACGTGAGCTGATGCTGGTTAAAGTAAAGGCGACAGGCGCGTTCCGTGAAGAAATGAAGCGTATGTGCGACATTTTCCGTGGTCGAATTATTGACGTAGCAGATGGCACATTCACCATTGAGCTAACTGGTTCTGGCCACAAGCTAGACGCGTTTATTGAAGGGTTAGACAACGCTGCGATTTTAGAGACCGTACGCACTGGCGCATCCGGTATCGGACGTGGTGATAGAATTTTAAAAGTATAGATTTTGCAACACGAACAACACTACCTACTAGACGCATATGATACAAAAATGTGCTGATAATCACTCAATTTAGATATTGTTCTAAATTTAAGTGCTTCTCAAAGGTAAGTGTTTCTAAGGTAAGTGTTTGATAGACAAATTGTAGTTTTCTTAAACAATGTAGTTGGTAGTATCAAAGCAACAGTGGCAACGAAAGTAACTCAGATGATTTTTCTCTGTGAGTGCAACGTTCTCTGTAGCAAATATTTTTAGAGGAAAAGAAATGAAAGTTTATTACGACAAAGACGCTGATCTTGGCCTAATCAAAGGCAAAAAAGTAACGATCGTTGGTTACGGTTCACAAGGTCACGCACATGCTGCAAACTTAAAAGATAGCGGCGCAAATGTTACTATCGGCCTACGTAAAGGCGGTAGCTCATGGGCTAAAGCAGTTGCAGCTGGCCACAACGTACTAGAAATCGCAGAAGCAACTAAGCAAGCTGACGTTGTTATGTTGTTATTGCCTGACGAAACAATGCCAGAAATTTTCCACGCAGAAGTTGCTGCAAACCTAAAACAAGGTGCTGCTTTAGCTTTCGCACATGGCTTCAATATTCACTACAACCAAATCACACCACGTGCTGACTTGGACGTCATCATGATCGCACCCAAAGGCCCAGGCCACACAGTACGTTCAGAGTACTTAAAAGGCGGCGGCGTACCTTCATTGATCGCTGTTTATCAAGACAAATCAGGTAAAGCAAAAGACATCGCACTTTCATACGCTGCTGCAAACGGCGGCACTAAAGGTGGCGTAATTGAAACTGACTTCCGTGAAGAAACAGAAACAGACTTGTTCGGCGAACAAGCTGTTCTATGTGGTGGCGCGGTTGAATTGGTTAAAGCGGGTTTCGAAACATTGGTTGAAGCAGGTTACGCACCAGAAATGGCGTATTTTGAGTGCTTGCACGAGTTAAAACTGATTGTAGATTTAATGTACGAAGGCGGTATCGCGAACATGAACTACTCAATCTCAAACAATGCTGAGTACGGCGAATACGTAACTGGTCCTAAAGTGATTAACGATGAATCACGTTACGCAATGCAAGAATGCTTAGCGAACATCCAAAATGGTGAATACGCTAAACGCTTCATCTTAGAAGGTCGCACTAACTACCCAGAAATGACAGCGCGTCGTCGCTTGAACGCAGCACACCCGATTGAACAAGTTGGTGGCCAACTACGTGCAATGATGCCTTGGATTGCTAAAAACAAACTAGTTGACCAATCTAAAAACTAGATTTAGCTTAGCTAGTTTTCATTTTAAAAAATTTAAACTAGCTTAAAATTAAAAGGGCAAAACGTTTAACGATTTGCCCTTTTTTATTAGCAGTGTATATAGCACTTTGATAGCCTGATACATTGCATTAAATATCATGCATATTATGTATTGAGTTTAAAAGAATAACGATTATTGGAATTATCGTGCAAACTAACATCACAGTACTCACGCAATATTTATTACCTAAACAAGTAATCACAATGATTGCAGGGAAACTTGCCCATCTAAAGGGAGGCAAGACAACCACTGCAGTTATTCGTTGGTTTGTTAAACGATATAACGTCAATATGAGCGAGGCGGCCAATCCAGACATTTCCTCATACAAAAGCTTTAATGAATTTTTTACTCGCCCGCTAAAACAGAATGCCAGACCGCTCGCTAATGCAGATTTTATTTGCCCTGTTGATGGTGCAATCAGCCAGCTTGGTGACATCGAGCAAGATCAGATCTTTCAAGCAAAAGGCCATTATTACACCACCGCAGCATTGGTAGGTGGCGATACAACGACTGCTCAGCAATACGAAAATGGGCTATTTGCATGCCTATACCTCAGCCCTAAAGACTACCATCGCATACATATGCCATGCGATGGCCGCTTACTAAAAATGACTTATGTACCAGGGGACTTATTCTCGGTTAACCCAACGACGGCACAGGGCGTACCTAACCTATTTGCAAGAAATGAGCGTGTCGTTTGCGAATTCTCTTCTGAACAACATGGAAGTTTTGTGATGGTGCTGGTTGGTGCAACTATTGTTGGTAGCATGGCAACCGTTTGGCACGATGCTAAGGATGGCATTATTAACCCACCTCGCTTGCCTAGTATTAAAACCTGGTCTTACACAGACAAAAACATTTGTCTAAAACAAGGTGAAGAAATGGGTAGATTTCTACTTGGCTCGACTGTCGTCATGCTATTCCAGAAAGACAGCATAAAGTTCAATGCATCATGGAAACCATCCCTGACAATCATGCTCGGTGAGCACATGGGTACAAAAGTGTAAGACGTGAGATAAACCAGGTTGCCTTGCACTTCAAGGCAGCTGAAGCAATATGAGAGTTGTTTAAAAAGGTTATTAATGAGCTGATGCAAGCAAACAAATAGTTAAACAATACGTTAAGGCACAGCTCTAGTGATGAACAAACCTTAACTATTCAATTATTCAGACCATCTCAGCGAACTACTAATTACATTAGTAGCACATCCATTACTTATGAGCACCTTTGTGGTACAAATTCGGCGCCAACTCATTCAATGCCGCCTCATAGACACCACGCTTAAACTCAATCACATCTTCTAAAGGCACCCAGTAGTCATTCCAGCGCCAAGCATCAAACTCTGGATGACTAGTTGCCCTTAGCGAAACATCACTGTCTCGCCCCATTAAGCGCAACAAATACCAAATTTGCTTTTGCCCACGATAGCTACCGCGCCACTCACGCTTAACCCAGCTAGTTGGCACTTCATAGCGCAACCAATCTTTAGTGCGCCCTAAAATCTTAACATGCTCAGGTTTTAGGCCAACCTCTTCCATCAGTTCGCGATACATTGCCTGCTCTGGACTCTCGCCAAAGTTAATACCACCTTGTGGGAACTGCCAAGCATGCTCACGGATACGCTTACCCCAAAATACCTGATTATTAGCATTACATAAAATAATGCCAACATTCGGGCGAAACCCGTCACGATCTAACATAGCATAAACTGCCTAAATAATACTGTTATAAAATATGATGCAATTTTTTCATATTTCCAGCATTATTGAAAGCAACCATTTGCTTGATACTGAATTAATATTAAATCTAATGAAAACTAAAATTAATAATTTTACAAAAATCGGCATTTTTATTGCCATGAGCAGCTTTAGCTTATCCATAAGCTCATGCTCAGCAGACACGAACACCCATCATCGCGCTTATATCACTAATCAAGGAGAGCACACGGTATCCGTTATCGACACAGGTACCAATAAGGTCATTCATACAATCAATGTGGGCAAAGCTCCTGTTGGGATTGCTGTCGCATCACGACTGAATAGAGCTTACGTTTCAAATGTTGAAAGCCAAGATATTTCCGTCATTGATACTCAAAACAACACCTTAGTTAACAGGATTAAAGTCAATGGTGCTCCAGTTGGCCTAGCAATATCCCCAGATGAAAAAACGCTATATGCTGCAGACTGGTTTAACAACCGTGTAATAGCGATTAGCACAAACTCTACACACACAGTACGCGAGCTAAGCATCGGCGACGCACCTGCTGGGCTTGTCGTCAGCCCCAATAATCGAACGCTATACATTACCAACAGAGATAGTAACGACATTGCGGTCATCGATACAGAGACTTTCACTATTAAACAACGGATAAAGGTCGGAAAACATCCTTTTGGTATTGCCTTAAGCAAAACAGGAAAGCTACTGGCTAGCGTCAACGTACAAGATGACACAATCAGCATCATCAATACAGAATCAAATGTCATAGAAAATATGAAAGTAGGCTACCACCCCTATTGCGCGGCATTTAGCGCTGACGAAAAAACGCTTTATGTCACCAATACGCAAGATGACAGCGTCACAGTACTCGATATTGCTAACAAAAATACACTCACCACGATTAATGTAGGCAGCACCCCTGAAGGCATCAGCATAGATGATACAAACCATCAAGCTTATATCGCTAACTGGGGTAGTAATAATGTAAGTGTCATCGATACAAAAACCAACCAGCTACTCACCACCATCAAAACTGGTGAAAAAAGCCGCGCATTTGGCCAATTTATTTTAAGCCCTACAATCGGAAATTAAAATTAGCTAGCAATCAATCGAACTCAATCACACATCAATGTCAACCAAGCCAAGTTCACATCGTTGAATAGATCACAAACCACCTTACAATTGCAGATTCGGGTTCTCATAAGTTCTGTTTCTACTTTATAATGTATTGTTGTTTTTGAACAATCCCTCTCATTACTGAGATTTTTGGAGAAAAGTGAATGAAAAAAATTCTAGCGTTAATCGCACTCAGCTTAACTACAAGCTTAGTTTCTGTATCAGCATCTGCACACGGTCCAACCCCAATCAAAGTTGACAAATCAATCACCATCAAAGCTGAGCCAGCTAAAGTTTGGGCATTGGTTAAAGATTTTGGCAATATGCAAAAATGGCACCCTGCTGTCACGAACACTAAGTTAGAGAAAAAAGGCGAAGACACATTCAGAACGCTAACACTCAAGGATGGCGGTACAATTCTTGAGAAATTACGTAGTGTAGATGAAGCAGACATGAAAATCCGCTATGAAATCGTTTCAAGTGGCTTGCCATTTACAGATTACAACGCATTCATTGTAGTTAAAAAAGGTGCAAACGCTGGTGAGTCAACTGTACAATGGGTAGGTCGCTTTTACCGCCTATACAAACTCAACCCACCTATCCCTGCTGGTCAAGATGATGAAACCGCAACAAACACTGTTAACGGAATTTACGATGCCGGTTTAGCAGGTCTAAAAAAAGCAGCTGAATCGTCAAAGTAGGTAACCGCGAAGGCTCTCAAAACAAAGCCTCTACAAATTGGTCACTAATGCAATGGCTACGTGACCTTTTTTGACAGTTTGAGCGGTAGAAAATACAAAAAATTGTCAGTCAACTAAAAAACGGAGCTTAAAGCTCCGTTTTTTTGCAAAAAAAATCTTTACGATACACCTATAAAATTTCACTTTTACCCATTAAAGTTGAAACATTTAAGCTAGTGACACCTACCCGCCACCACTGCGAACATCACACCCCCACTAAAATGGGATTCAATTTAAGCAATTGATTTAAATATACTTTTCATTTCGTTAAAATGGCTGATTATTGGTCACTCAATAGATAAAATTACCTCCATCGACTCATGCAAATGCTTATCAGTTATAAAGATAAAGTAATATTGAACGTACTAAGCACCGTGTTATATTGAGCAGGAAACACGTCCACCTAAAACTCTGGCACGGCTATTGCTTGTTTAAGCGCGAGCACCACTATTTAAGATTTAGTGTAAAACATATAAAACTTTTAACAAAGGAAACTAAAATGAAACAAGTACAAAAAGGCTTTACCTTGATTGAGTTGATGATTGTTGTTGCGATTATCGGTATTTTGGCTGCAGTTGCATTGCCGGCCTACCGTGATTACACACAACGTTCTGCTAATAGTGCATGTTTAGCAGAAGCTAAAGCGTACATGAATACCGCAGTTGCTGATGCTGCAGACAATCGAGACCCTGCAGCAGCTCCAACCGTTTCTTGCGCCACATCACCAACCATGACACAAGCCAACTATGCAGCCAATGCTTCACTAACTTACATTCCTAGAGTTCGTGGCAATTCAACACTCCTAAGAAACGTAACATGTATTTCAGGTAGCGGCTCTTGTACATTAGCACCTTAATAAGGTGAGCTTGACATTAGTCATGTATTTGACTAAATACTCCTAAAAAAAAGAGGCCTAATTTAGGTCTCTTTTTTTATAAGTCATCTTAAAACTCACAATCTCATAACTTACATGTGAATAGATTATTTCTTTAGTCTATTACTAATAAATCATTTACCATTTTCGCCACGATTTAGCCTAGTGGCATAGATAGTTTAAAGATTTTCAATTGTTGCATTGCAGGTAAACTGATAATCTAATTTTTTATAACCAATACTAAGTAATTGAATTCACCCGCGTACCACCTTTTAGTACCACAACATCAAATCCATTTTGAACTAATATAAAGGCAGTAGCAGAACTACGTCGACCAGTTTGACAATAGACTACGTAATCTTTTTTACGGTCTAGTTCCGACATTTTTTGACGAACCTCATTTAATGGTAAGTTAATTGCACCATCGATATGGTCATACTGATACTCAGACGGCAATCTTGCATCCAACCAGATTGCGCCCTGAGCAATTCTAGCGTCAGCAATATCTCTTCTCACCTGAGTTAACATTGGCTCTTTTAACAGCTCAACAAAATCATGTTTATTTAGCCTTAGTAGCTGGCCATCAGTTCTTGCAGTCACGGTAGCATTACGCTTATTATCAGAAACTAAAGCCTCCTCTCCAAACGCATCCCCAGCATGCAGTTCTGCAACTAACATAGAAGCCGCATTGATACCATCAGCTCTGCTGACTAGCAATGACCCATGCTCGACTAAGTAATAGTAATCACCCACTGCACCTTGCTGAATAATCACTTGGCCTGCAACAGTACTGATACGTTCCATCCGCTGAAACATCGCTTCTATATTAGCAACAGGCACTTTACTAAACACCCCAGATTGCAATTTTTCCACGCTAAACACGCTTATATCACGCATCCATTCAACCGGGGTTCTGTTGGGTTTTTTATCGCCTGATTTATGACGCAGATTTTTAAGGGCCTGTTCATCAGTAGACAATTGATCCCATGTCATCATGATATCTAACAGATCATTGTCTATTCTTAAAATTTCCACATCAGTCAGTGCGATGCTATCCACTAAGTTATCATCACAATTAATAGGATGTTTTGCCGCAGGGCCCTCTCCGCGCAATAGTACTTTGCCATTTTTAGCGAACTTTAACTCTAGCTCACCTTTGATTAAATAGACAGCCTGTTTTGCATGCGTTACATTCATGCGCAGGGGATTAACACCCTTGCTTACTTTTTCTACAAAACACAATTTAGCTAACTCCTGCTTACGTCCCTCGGAAAGCTTAGCAATAGGTTCAATCGTGTTTAATATGGTGAGTGCGGCTGTTGTCATGTTAAGCGTCAGTATCTAAATATAGTTAGGATGATATATCTTTTACACTAAGTGTCGTCATCTGGCATGACCATTTGTCAATCATGTTAGTTTTGATAGTGCTAGTAATTTTATTAATTAGATTACAACTCAAAAATCTGATATCGATTTAGCGCTGATATGGACAAACCAATCTCTACATCAGCTATTTCGCGCATGATGCATTCATCTTCGCCCGGCTTTAAGTGGGTAATATATACTTTAAGCTCGCTTGTAAAGTGAGCTTTATCTAATTTAGCTAATTCTTGCATAAGCATTGAAGGGCATAGGTGCTTAGATAAAATTGCTAGCTCCAACTCACTATTGCTAAACGCTGTTTCCACAATCAAATACTTAAGCTGGCTTATCTTATTTATTTCGTGCCAAAGCGCATCACAAATCGTCGTATCGCCAGTATAAACCAAACTGTGAAACGCGCCTTTGATATGATAGCCAACAGCAGGCACCACATGATGCACAGGCAATGCGGTAATTTCTCGTTGACCAAGCACCATTTTCTGCCCCAGCATTATTTCTTGATAGCGTAAAAAAGGCATATCAAGATTAGGTATGGCATTAAAATCTGGCCATATCTTCCAATTAAAGATATGTTCTTTAAGAATAGTCAGCGTTTCCCTAGTTGCATAGACGGTAATGGGTTCCGTACGAATCCCCATTACCGTGTCAATTAACAGAGGAATGAACGCAATATGATCCAAGTGCGAGTGTGTCACAAATATGTGGCTAATTTTCAGCAATTCCTCCATGGACAAATCACCCACACCGGAGCCGGCATCAATTAATACGTCTTGATCCAGCAACAGTGATGTTGTGCGGCAATCACCACCTATACCGCCACTACACCCTAGCACTTTGAGTTGTGTCATTTAGACATTCACCTTAATTAAACTATTATCATACTTACTCATCAATGAAAGCATATGCAGGCTGTTTTGAGTACAATGTCACGATAATCAACACAAATGCAAATGTCTACATCAATTATGACTTACCAGCAACCACTTGAACTAAGCCTTCATGCGTCAAACAACAGCAAAATCAATGCCAGCATTATCTGGCTTCATGGCCTTGGTGCAGATGGGTATGATTTTGAACCTCTTGCTCAGCTTCTTTTAAAAATCCCATTATTTAACCAGATACGATTTATATTGCCACATGCACCAGAAATGGCTGTCAGCAGAAACAATGGGTACGTGATGCCAGCTTGGTATGATATTTACGGCAACATTCCCATTACGCATGAAGATGAAGAAGGCATTAGAGCAAGTCAAGAGTACATTAACTCTTTGATTGAGAAAGAGATTAACAAAGGAATTTCATCTGAGCGAATATTACTTGCAGGGTTCTCACAGGGTGGTGCAATTGCGTTACATACGGCATTACGTTACCCACATAAATTAGCTGGCGTATTGGCACTTTCTACTTACTTACCCTTACATTCACTATTAAGTAGCGAGGCCAGCACAACCAACGCTAACACTCCAATTTTTATGGCACATGGTATTTTTGATGACATCATTTCATTGGAAATGGCAGCAAAATCGCGCGATTTACTACAAAACTGTCGATATTCTGTCAGTTGGCATGAGTACGACATGGCACACTCGCTTTGTGATCAAGAAATTATCGACATTCAAAGCTTTTTAAAACAAGTTTTGTCCTTAGATTTATCTTAAGATTTGGTAGAATAGCGAATTGATTAATCTTAGCCACTGAGACTTGATGTCTGCATCCAAAACAAAATCCAATACTGTCGCTAGCGATGAAGGCACTCTTGAACCTACGCTTAGCTTTGAACAAGCGTTTAGCGAGTTAGAAAACATCGTGGCGCAAATGGAATCTGGGCAGATGCCGCTAGAAGCTTCACTAGAAGCTTATAAACGCGGCAATTCACTGCTAACGTTCTGTCAACAATCCCTTGCTGATGTTGAGCAGCAAGTAAAAATACTGAACGAGCGCCAACAACTTGTTACGTTCAATGAAAACAATGACTGACGCCAACATGACAGACAAGTCGACGACTGACTTTTTAATATGGGTAAAAGATAAACAAGACCATATTGAAATGGTACTTGATGAAGTGTTGCCTAGTGAGACAAGTGCTCCAGAAAAACTACATGAGGCGATGCGTTACAGCATACTTGGCGGAGGTAAGCGCGTTAGAGCCCTACTCTGCTATGCAGCAGCAGAGCTATGCGCGACAACGGCAACTGCAGCTGATGCGGCGGCCTGTGCTGTAGAAATGATTCATGCATACTCATTAGTACATGACGATATGCCTTGTATGGATAATGACGACTTGCGCCGCGGCAAACCTAGTTGCCACAAACAATATGATGACGCTACCGCACTACTAGTTGGTGACGCTTTACAAAGTCTGGCATTCGACGTGCTATCCACGCCTACACTTTGTGAAAATGCAAATCAACAAATATCAATGCTCAACATTTTAGCAAAAGCATCAGGCTCATCAGGTATGGCAGGTGGTCAAGCCATTGATTTAGCATCGATTGGCAAGTCATTGACACAAACTGAATTAGAAACTATGCATCAGTTGAAAACAGGTGCACTCATTCAAGCAGCTACATTACTGGGTGCTTCAGGCGGCTCGCACGAGCAAATGTCTGCTGTGATGTCTTATGCAGAACATATAGGCCTCGCCTTTCAAGTCGTAGATGATATTCTAGATGTTGAGGCAGACACTAACACGCTAGGAAAAACAGCTGGTAAAGATGCAGAGAGCAGCAAACCTACCTATGTCACCATTCTAGGTTTAGATCTAGCAAAAGAATTGGCGGATCAACTTTATCAAACAGCAATTTCAGCATTAATACCATTTGGTGAAGATGCAAAACGTCTGCGCGAGCTAGCTGGTTTTATTCTACATCGTAGCTTTTAACATTAACTATTATTTGAATTAACAACACTCTGCTCGTGACTCCACTATTAAATACGATTAACTACCCTGAACAATTGCGACTACTAGAACGTAGGGAATTGGCTCAGCTCGCGCAAGAGTTACGTTTATTTTTGGTGGATAGTGTCGCTAAAACAGGTGGGCATTTAGCATCTAATCTTGGCGTAGTTGAGCTCACCATTGCATTGCACTATGTATTTAACACGCCGGAAGATAAGCTAGTTTGGGATGTTGGGCATCAAACTTACCCACATAAAATACTGACCGGGCGTCGCGAAGCTATGCAAAATTTACGCATGCCTCAAGGTATTGCAGGCTTTCCAAGACGCAACGAAAGTGAATATGACACTTTTGGTACGGGACATTCCAGCACATCAATTTCTGCAGCATTAGGCATGGCCGTTGCCGCACAAAAAGCAGGCAGCGAGAGACGTGCTGTCGCTATCATCGGTGATGGGGCAATGACTGCTGGCATGGCCTTCGAAGCGCTGAATAACGCCGGAAACATGAATGCCAACCTGCTAGTTGTACTCAACGATAACGACATGAGCATTTCTAACAATGTCGGTGCACTGAACAACTATCTAGCCAAATTACTGTCCAGCCGCTTCTATGGCACAGTGAGAAAATCTGGTAAAAAAGTCTTATCAGCATTACCTCCAATGATGGAGTTTGCAAAGCGAGCAGAAGAACATGTAAAGGGCATGGTCACCCCTGGCACTTTGTTTGAAGAGTTTGGCTTCAACTACATCGGACCAATTGATGGTCATGATATAGATACGCTTATTGACACTTTACACAATATTAAACAGCTCAGCGGACCTCAGTTCTTGCACATTGTGACGCAAAAAGGTAAGGGATTTGAGCCGGCTGAAGAGAATCCAAATAAATTCCATGGCGTAGGTAAGTTTGATCCATTTAATGGCAACGCTATCAGTGCAAAATCAGCAAAGTCTTACACAGAGGTTTTTGGTGACTGGCTTGTTGACATGGCAAGCGCTGACGAAAGACTTATCGGCATCACGCCAGCAATGTGCGATGGTTCTGGCTTAAATGCTTTTGCCAATAAATTCCCTGAGCGTTACTATGATGTAGGTATTGCAGAACAGCACGCACTTACATTTGCCGCAGGGATGGCTTGTGATGGATTAAAACCGGTTGTCGCTATTTACAGTACTTTTTTACAACGCGCTTATGATCAATTGATTCATGATATTGCATTACAAAACTTACCCGTATTATTAGCGATTGATCGCGCTGGTCTGGTTGGTGCAGACGGCCCTACGCATGCTGGTAGCTTTGATTTAACGTATATGCGCTGCATTCCCAACATGGTAGTCATGACCCCAAGTGATGAGCACGAATGCCGACAAATGCTCACAACAGGGTTTCTTCACAACGGAGTAGCCGCAGTACGCTACCCTAGAGGCAGTGGTACTGGGGCAGAAGTGAGTGGCACACTTGAGCCGATAGAAATTGGTAAAGGCATCATCGTACGTCGAGGTGAAAAAGTGGCAATTCTAGCGTTCGGCTCAATGCTTGCGCCTGCTTTAGAAGCTGCTGAAACACTCAATGCCACCGTCGCTAATATGCGTTTTGTTAAGCCAATTGACTCAGCACTAATCGCAGAGATTGCACAAAAATATACTGTTATTGTCACCATAGAAGAAAATTGCATTATGGGAGGCGCCGGTTCTGCTACGATGGAAGCGCTGCAACTTATACAAACCAATATCCCTCATGCGATTAAAACACTGTGTCTTGGCTTACCAGACCAATTTATAGAACATGGTGTACATGAAACTATGCTTGCTGATTGCGGTCTAGATGGTAAAGGAATAGTTTCTGCAATTGCGAAGCTAATAACCTAGTGATATACTCAACTAATATTTGTAAAATTTAAGAAAATATACATGGATCAGACTACGCATAAAACCCCGATTGAAGACGTACAAAACACGGTAGATACCCGCCATTTGGCCATTGATAAAGTTGGTATTAAGGCGATTCGCCATCCAGTTGTTGTAAAAGACAAAACTGGTGGTGATCAGCATACTGTTGCCATGTTTAACATGTATGTACATTTACCACAGCAGTTCAAGGGCACGCACATGTCTCGTTTTGTTGAAATTCTCAACATGAATGAGCACGCAATTTCTGTAGAGTCTTTTGAAACCATTCTACGTGAAATGGTAAAACGACTTGAAGCGGAATCTGGTCATATTGAAATGACATTCCCTTACTTTGTGAACAAAGCAGCACCAATTTCTGGTGTAAAAAGTTTATTAGACTATGAAGTCACTTTTATTGGTGAGATTCATCATGGAAAATTTGAAATCACGGTAAAGGTATTGGTACCTGTAACGAGTTTATGTCCATGTAGCAAAAAAATCTCTAGTTATGGTGCCCATAACCAGCGCTCACATGTGACAGTAACCGCACTCATTAATGACTTTATTTGGATAGAAGATATTATCGACTTAGTAGAGAAGCAGGCATCATGTGAGCTTTATGGACTACTGAAACGTCCGGATGAGAAATATGTTACTGAGCGCGCTTACGATAATCCTAAATTTGTTGAGGACATGGTACGTGATGTTGCCGCTCAACTAAACGCAGAGAAACGCATTATTGCCTACACTGTTGAATCAGAGAACTTTGAATCTATTCATAACCATTCAGCATACGCATTAATCGAAAAAGACAAGCGTCAAAATTAAGAAATAAAAAAGCCACTTAAGTTAAGTGGCTTTTTTTTATAAACGCCAACTTTTGTTAGTATTTAATGACAAAAATTTAAATGTTTACTCTATTGTTCAGTACTTTTTAGTTAATGTCATGGCAATATCATGACGCTTCATTTCCATTCTATTTAATGCACTCATTCCCATAAGAACGACTGAAGGTGATCCGCCTTCTAAAACACTTCCCTCAACCTGACTCAATGTAATGTTACCTATCTTTAAAGTTGCAATTGTCACACGATACGCTGTGACAACCCCATTAGCTGTTCCAACTAAGACAGGCTCACCTTTTTTATAATCAATATTAGCAAATTTAGCGTCGCCACTATTAAGTGCGACAGTGGTTGCTCCAGTATCAATTAAGAACTTTAGTGGTGCGCCGTTAATTTTACATTCAGAAATAAAATGTCCCTGTGGATTAGCGTATAACGTCACACTAGGGTTACTACTAGCTGAAGCATCCCCAACTGAAGCTGCCTGCCCCATGCTTAATTTTTTTATCTTACCTTCAATTAAGAGCGTCGCAGAGCTACTATCTGCGGCTATTAATTTGACACCGTCAACCGTCTGTCCAGCACTCAAGGTTCTGGGTTTAGCATCATTTATGATCATCACAGCTTTACCGCTAAATAAACCTACAATATTCACTTTCGTATTTGCTGTTGCAACACCCGACAATAAACACAAAGAAATGGTGAATGTAAGAAATAAAGATCGATGTGGTCGCACAGATGGCATTATTTGAACATTCCTTGTTGAGCTGGATGTTGCTGAGTAAGATTTAAACCCCATGCTATCACAACCAGACCTAATAACGGGAAAACAGCTGCAAGCATAAAAGTTTGCTGCCCACCCAAATATTGCAAAGCATAACCACCAGCAACACCACCCACTGTACCGCCGACACCATATGCCACACTATTGTAAATGGCCTGACCTTTTGCTTGATGTCGTCCATTAAAAAATTGCGTTATCACTTCAACTGAAGCAGCATGAAAACTACCAAATGTAGCAGCGTGTAAAGTTTGTGCCAAAATAAGCAACCACAAGCTATCCACAGCAACGCCAATCAGAGCGAAGCGAATCACAGCCAATACCAAGCTGACGAGTAAGATTACTTTTAAAGTGAATCTCCTCAAAATCTTAGGCATTAACATAAAAATAAGAATTTCACAGATGACGCCTATCGCCCACAGCAAACCAATCATGCCCTTGGTGTAACCATGTTCACTCAGATAAATAGAATAGAAGTTATAAAGTACACCATGTGCGGTCACCATTAAGGAACAACCAACCAACAATGCAACCACATTAGGTTGTCGTATTACTTGCCAAATTGAGAAATGATCATGTGGATGTGCGGCAAGCTTTGGCTCTGGCAATGAGTAAGTGAGGGAAAATAACATCACTTGGACTGCGAGTAAAAACCACAGCAAACTGGAGATACCAGCATAGTCTATTAAAAAACCTAACACTACTGCCGCCACAATAAACCCTGAGGACCCCCACATACGAATACGGCTGTAGTGTCCATTGGTAGTAGCAAGATGCGCTAAGGTAAGCGACTCTGCCAATGGCAAAGTAGAACTGGTAAATAAACTCAATGCGGCCATCACTAAGAACATCCAGAAAAAACCATGCGCCCAAAACACGGCCACAAAGCCGCACAGTCCTAAAAATGCAGTGAGCTTGATCCAAGGGGTGCGCTTACCTGTGTGGTCAGCAAGCCAGCCCCAAAAATTAGGTGCAAAAATGCGGCTAATTTGGAATAAAGACATCAATATTCCAATATCAGTTGCTGAAAACGCTTCAGATTTTAAATACAACCCCCAATATGGAACAAATGCCCCCACAAAGAAGTAATAGATAAAATAGAATCGTGATAATCGATAATGTAACGCTGAATGCATATGGGTATCATACCGATAAAAAAAGTCGGCCAAGGCCGACTTTGAAATTAATATTTATTTCCGAGTAATCACGAAAAATTTAGATAATTTTAGGGGTATTACACAAGACATCTGCATTTTGCCCACGATTACGTAGCACATGGTCCATCAACACCATGGCCAACATTGCTTCCACAATAGGGGTTGCTCGCACACCAACACATGGATCATGACGTCCAGTCGTTTGCATCGTCACAGCATTTCCGCTTTTATCAATTGAACGGCGCTCTTGTGGAATACTAGAAGTTGGTTTTAGTGCCACATTCACGCGAACTTCTTGGCCAGTAGAAATGCCACCCAAAATACCACCCGCATGATTCGTCACAAACCCTTGCGGCGTCATTTCATCAGAATGCACACTACCTCGCTGCGCGATGCTAGAAAAGCCAGCACCAATCTCAACGCCTTTTACCGCATTAATACTCATCATGGCATATGCAATTTCAGCATCTAATCGATCGAAAATCGGCTCACCTAGACCTACAGGTACATTTTCTGCAACAACAGTAATCTTTGCGCCTACAGAATCACGCTCCGCACGGATTTTATCTAAATAAGTTTCCAGTTCTGGCAAGATGGTTGTATTAGGCGAGAAAAACGGATTGCTATTCACCACATCCCAATTTTCAAATGGAATGTTAATTTCACCTAACTGGCTCATATATCCGCGCACGACTACACCAAAACGCTCTTTTAACCATTTTTTTGCAATTGCTCCAGCAGCGACACGCACTGCGGTTTCACGCGCGCTCGAGCGACCGCCACCTCGATAATCACGTACGCCATATTTTTGCGTATAAGTATAGTCTGCATGCCCTGGACGAAATGTATCCATGATTTTACTGTAGTCTTGGCTACGCTGATCTGTATTGCGAATCAGCAAACCAATCGGCGCACCAGTGGTTTTTCCCTCAAAGATACCAGACAGAATTTCAATAGAATCTGCTTCTTGGCGTTGCGTCACATGGCGTGAGGTACCTGGCTTGCGACGATCCAAATCGATTTGCAAATCTTCAGCACATAAAGCCAACCCTGGTGGGCAGCCATCTACGACCCCACCAATTGCTGCACCATGCGACTCACCGAATGATGTAAAGGTAAAAAGTTTGCCAAGTGTATTGCCAGACATGATACGACCTCAATTAAAGTTAGGTGATTTTAACATACCCAAGCAACATGTTAAGGACGCCTCTAAAAATTCAAATGCCGAAGCCAGGCAAGGCACGAGCAAAAAATTGCGACGCCGCATATGCCTGATAGGTAAAGAGTAATTTTTTGTGAGCAATGCCGCTTAGCAACGGAAGTTAGATTTTGGAGGTGTCATTAATTAGCCAAGCCTTTAATCCATTGTTGATACACCTGATTCGCCACTTTATTCAGAAAAAAGCAATGCAATGGTAAAGTTTGCTGAATGACATCAGGGCGCTGAACCGCTGGACTATCCAAAGCAGACGCGATTTCATCTGCGCCAACAATACACCACTCGCTTACCATGTCTGCGGTCATTTCTATATGACATTGCAACGCTAGATGTTTACCAATGGCATAAGCTTGATTCTCACAAAATGGGCTCGCTAACAAATGCACAGCACCCGATGGCAAACTAAATGTTTCGCCATGCCAATGAAAAGCATTAAAACTCTCTAACTCGCCAAACCAATTTTGAGCAGTATTATTTTGACTTACTTTAACTTCACCCCAACCAATCTCTTTGATTACGTTTTTGCTAACTTCAGCCCCCAAAGCTTTACTCATTAGCTGAGCACCTAAACAATGCCCCAATACAGGAACATCGGCATCCACAGCTTGCCTAATCAAATCAAGCACAGCTGCAATCCAAGGTAAATCATCATTGACACTCATTGGGCCACCCATCAGCACCATGCCACTATAAGCATCAATTGAAGTGGGGACAGCATCCCCTTCATCAATCTTAATTAAACACCAAGGTATCTCTTGCTCATCTAAGAATTCAGAGAAGTAACCTGGACCTTCACTGCTAAAGTGACGAAAAATAATCACTGGTTTCATGCTTCTAGTACCTTATATTGTCCAATATCAATTCCATCTATTGTATAACGCCCTATTGCATATCGGACCAACCGCAGTGTTGGGAAACCAATTTTCGCAGTCATCCGCCTTACTTGACGATTTTTACCTTCTGAAATTTTAATTTGTAGCCAAGTCGTCGGTATCGCCTTACGTTCTCGAATAGGTGGATTGCGTAACCACAAACCTTCGGGCTCATCTATGACCGCCACCGTTGCTGGTAATGTCACAAAATCACCCAAATCAACCCCTCGCCTAAGCGGTTGCAAATCATCGTCGGATGGCGCACCCTCCACTTGTACCCAGTAAGTTTTAATTTCTTTATGTTTCGGATGACTTAAACGATGTTGCAATGCCCCATCATCGGTTAAAATAAGCAAACCTTCACTATCAGTATCTAAACGCCCAGCTACATATACATCAGGGATTGGAATAAAGTCTTTTAACGTGGCGTGTTTATTATCAGGATTCGGCGAGTCATGCGGGCTAAATTGGCACACGACGTTAAATGGTTTATTAAATAAAATTATCATCTTAGGAAATTGTGAATGACTTCGAAAATTATCAAACCTAGCACAGGCGAAAAAATATCTGTTAACGCAGACAATACGCTAAACGTACCCAACAACCCCATTATCCCATTTATTGAGGGTGATGGCATAGGTGTAGATATCACCCCGCCTATGATTAAAGTTGTAGATGCCGCAGTAAATAAAGCTTATGCAGGCACTCGTAAAATTTCTTGGATGGAAGTCTTTGCCGGTGAAAAAGCTGTCAACGTATATGGCAAAGATAAAGAAGGTAAAGATACGTGGTTGCCTAGTGAAACGATGCAAGCTGTGCGTGACTATGTAGTATCGATTAAGGGTCCATTAACGACCCCAGTTGGTGGGGGCATTCGCTCACTCAATGTATCGCTACGCCAAGAACTTGACCTTTATGTATGCTTACGTCCAGTGCAATACTTCACAGGGGTACCTAGCCCAGTCAAACATCCTGAAAAAACCGACATGGTGATCTTCCGTGAGAACACAGAAGACATCTACGCGGGTATTGAGTGGGCAGCGGGCACAGATGAAGTAGAGAAGGTCATCAACTTTCTGAGCGATATGGGCATGCGAAAAAAAATTCGCTTCCCTGAGTCATCTGCCATTGGTATCAAGCCAGTATCAGTCGATGGTAGCCAACGCTTAGTGCGCAAAGCAATTCAATACGCGATTGATAACAACCGTAAATCAGTGACCATTGCCCATAAAGGCAATATTATGAAGTTTACAGAGGGAGGCTTCAGAGATTGGGGTTATGAAGTTGCGAAGCAAGAGTTTGGCGCAGTTGAAATTGATGGTGGTCCATGGTGCAAATTGCCGAACGGTATTGTCATCAAGGATTGCATTGCTGATGCATTCTTACAAGAAATTTTATTGCATCCACAAGACTATGATGTGGTTGCCACGCTTAACCTAAACGGCGACTACATGAGCGATGCCTTGGCAGCACAAGTAGGCGGTATTGGGATTGCACCAGGCGCTAATCTTAGTGATACGGTTGCAATGTTTGAGGCAACGCATGGTACTGCACCAAAAATTGCTGGAAAAAACATCGCCAACCCAAGCTCGTTGATACTTTCTGCTGAGATGATGCTTCGTCATTTAGGATGGACAGAAGCCGCAGACTTAGTGCTGAAAGGTGTTGCAAATGCAATTATCAGCAAACGTGTGACTAGTGACTTCTCAAGCCAAATGGATGGTGCCACACAAGTAGGCACCACTGAATTTGGTGACGAAATTATTGCAAATATGCAATAACTGATTTTAAATCTGAAAATAAAAAAGGCTCTATATGTGTTAACGCATATAGAGCCTTTTGAGCATTGGGGACCAGATGTAGGCTAACCCAAATTTAGTTTGGATAAAACTTAAGCTTTCTGAATATTTGAAGCTTGTTTACCTTTTGGGCCTTCAGTTAAATCAAAACTTACACGTTGGCCTTCTTTTAGGCTTTTATAACCTGATTCTACAATCGCTGAGAAGTGTGCGAATAAATCATCACCACCATCATCAGGTGTAATAAAACCAAAACCTTTAGAATCATTAAACCATTTTACGGTACCTGTTGCCATTTCATACATCCTTACATATTACAAAGGGGGGCGCCCCAAAAAGTTTGCCTCAAGAACAGAAGTCGCAGTAACTAAATTAAAGCAAGCTGCAAAAAACTCGAATTCAAACACCTAAGCATATTTATATGTTGCTTTTTCTGACATGTCAAGTAGTTTTTAACATACCCCTATACGGATGACTGTCTGAATACGTTAGACTCATCGTTTTAATTAAAAGATTTATAAAACGAGTGAATTTTCATGATAAAAGACGTAAAGTCTTTACAAAAAAAAACGTAAAGTGCATTATTGGTCTGAATTAATTAACAGAAATTGCTAGTAAGCTCATTTAACCACGACAATCAATATGGCAACTGCAACCTCACAAACAAAACTAAGTGGTCTAGCAAGAACATTAATTCAAGAAAAACTGCTTTCTGAGGATGAAGCGAGGGCGGTAGAAACTCAAGCCTCCATCGCAAATGCTTCATTTATTTCGCAACTTATTCAAAGTAAAAAACTGAGTGCCTTAAGTATTGCTGAGACCTCAGCTAAAGCGTTTGGATTTCCTTACTTTAACCTTGATTCATTTAATCCAGACTATCTGCCTGCAAAACAAATTGATAGCAAACTGGCAATTAGTAATCGTGTTATAGGTCTACAAGCACGCAATAACGTACTTTATGTAGCTATCTCAGATCCCACCAACATCCTCGCATTAGATAGTGTTCAATTCCAAATGGGCATGAACATTTCACCAATTGTAGTAGAAGACGACAAACTCGGCCGCTGGATAGATAAAGTCATTCAATCAAAAGATACTAGCCTGAAGTCGCTTGATGTTGGACACGACGATGATTTCGGCTTTAATGACGACAATGCGCATGTAGTTGAAGACGAACAGGTAGAAAGTGAAGTTGATGATGCACCTGTCGTACGCTTTCTTAATAAAATGTTGTTAGATGCGATTAACATGGGCGCATCTGATCTACATTTTGAACCGTATGAAAAATTTTACCGCGTGCGTTATCGGGTTGATGGCGCACTTCGCGAAATTAGCCAACCTCCTCTTGCCATTAAGGAAAAGTTGGCATCTCGTATCAAAGTAATTTCAAGCATGGATATCTCTGAAAAACGTATCCCGCAAGATGGCCGCATGAAGCTAGTCTTATCAAAAACACGCACCATTGATTTCCGTGTTAGCACCTTACCCTTAATTCATGGGGAAAAAATTGTGATGCGGATTCTAGACCCGGCTAGCGCATCACTCGGTATTGAGGCGTTAGGCTATGAACCCATTCAAAAAGAGCGTCTGCTTAATGCGGTCAGTAGGCCTTATGGTTTAGTACTGGTGACTGGCCCAACGGGGTCGGGTAAAACAGTTTCACTCTATACGTGTTTAAATATCTTAAACAAACCAGATGTCAACATTTCAACTGCGGAGGATCCATGTGAGATTCCACTTGCAGGCATCAACCAGGTGAACGTGAATGACAAGCAAGGACTGACATTTGCGGCTGCATTAAAGTCTTTCCTGAGGCAAGATCCTGACATCATCATGATTGGTGAAATTCGTGACCTAGAAACAGCAGATATGGCAATTAAGGCTGCATCTACTGGACATATGGTACTTTCTACGCTACATACGAACGATGCACCATCTACATTAACTCGTTTGTTGAATATGGGCGTTGCACCATTTAATATCGCATCAGCAGTTTCTCTTATTACCGCACAACGCTTGGCTAGACGCTTGTGCAAGAATTGTAAAACACCTATCAACATCCCTAAAGAAGCACTATTGAGCGTTGGTTTTATTGAAGAGGACTTTAATGAACCTTGGCAGCTTTATGGGCACAATCCAGATGGCTGTGAACTCTGCAATGGTGGTTATAAAGGCCGTGTAGGGATTTATCAAGTCATGCCCGTGACAGACGCTATTAGCCGAATTATCATGAAAAATGGTACAGCTCACGATATTGCTGACCAAGCAAGACTGGATGGGGTGAATGATTTGCGCCGTTCCGGCATACTGAAGGTAATACAAGGCTTAACTTCAATAGAAGAAGTCGAGGCATGTACTAATGAATAACACTTTGAAATACACTCATACAACAGCAAGATACTCAGGGAATAATTATGGCAGCTAATCCTAAGGCCACAAAAGAAGTTATTTATTCTTGGGTAGGTAAAGATAAAAAAGGCAAAATCATTAAAGGTGAAATGAAAGCCTCTGGAGAGTCTTTCGTGAGTGCCACGCTACGCCGACAAGGGGTTACTGTCACTAAGATTAAGAAACAAAGTGGATTTAGTAGTGCAGGCAAAGTGTCTGATAAAGATGTAACGTTATTCACACGCCAACTTGCTACCATGATGAAATCAGGCGTTCCCTTATTGCAGACTTTTGATATTGTAGGCAAAGGCCATAGTAACCCTGCTGTATCTAAACTGTTAAGTGATATTAAATCTGATGTAGAAACGGGTAGCAGCCTGAGTGCGGCATTCCGGAAGTATCCATTGTACTTTGATGCACTTTTTTGCAATTTAATTAGTGCGGGTGAGCAAGCTGGTATTTTAGATACGCTACTTGACAGGCTTGCTACCTATAAAGAAAAAATTCTTGCCATTAAATCAAAGATTAAATCAGCGCTTTTCTACCCTGTCTCCATTCTTGTTGTTGCGTTTATCATTACTGCTGTGATTATGATTTTTGTGATTCCGGCATTTAAAGAGTTATTTACTAGTTTTGGTGCTGATCTTCCAACGCCAACTATCGTAGTGATGGCAATGTCCGATATCTTTGTAGAGTGGTGGTGGGCAATTTTTGGCTCGATTGGGTTTGGAGTGTGGTTCTTTTTCTACACATGGAAGCGCTCTGTTTCTTTTCAGGCTACTATGGATAGATTATTGCTAAAAATACCAGTGTTCGGTGATTTAGTTCGTAAAGCAACAATTGCTAGATTTGCACGTACAATGGCGACCATGTTTGCTGCTGGCGTACCATTAGTCGAAGCATTGGATTCGGTAGCAGGAGCATCTGGCAATCGAGTCTATTACGATGCGACAAAAAGAATTCAAAGCGAAATCAGCACAGGAACAAGCTTAACGGTTGCAATGCAAAACACTGATGTCTTCCCTAATATGGTGCTACAAATGACTGCGATTGGTGAAGAGTCAGGAGCGTTGGACTCTATGTTGAGTAAAGTTGCTGACTTCTATGAAGGTGAAGTGGACGATGCCGTAGAAGCGCTATCGAGCTTGATGGAACCTATTATTATGGTCGTACTAGGCGTATTAATCGGCGGTTTGGTTATTGCAATGTACTTACCAATATTCAAACTTGGCCAGATTGTGGGCTAGCTATTAGAGCAAATCATTCTTAACTCTTAAGTAACAAGTTTAATTTAGGTATTAAAAGAGATAACTAATATCTTTTAATACCTGATAAGATTCAATACTATTTTTTTGCAGCTGACAACATACGCTCAATTTCTTTATGTGGTTGCGCACCTAGCATGCGCTTACCATCAGAAAATATTAAGGTCGGCGTACTAGTAACACCAATTTTTCTAGCAAGTTCTCCTACTTTCTCTAGCGGCACATCACAACTGCCAGCACTGCTTGGTAGTTGATCTCTTAATATCCAATCTTCCCAAGCTTTTACACGGTCTTTAGCGCACCAAATTAATTTTGATTTATTTGCAGCATCAGGATGCAACTGTTCGATTGGGTACAGAAATGTATAAATGGTAACGTCAGTAATATTGCTAAGCTCATTACGCTCTAACCTTTTGCAGTACGGGCAATCAACATCAGAGAAAACAACCAACTTACGACTACCATTACCCTTTACAACCTTGATTGCCTGATTCAACGGTAGGGTAGAGAAATCAATTTTAGTCAACTCTTCCAACCGCTCACCAGTGATATCTTTTTTAGTTTTTGGATCAACCAAACGCCCTTCTGCAATCAAAAATGACAATTTTTCATCTGTATAGATAATCTGCCCACCCATAAATACTTCATAAAGCCCAGCATAAGGCGTCTTTGTCACTTTCTCCACTTTAAACTTAGGGTAAGCAGCCTCAACCGCTTTTTTCACACTGGCTTCGTCCGCCACAGCAAACGTTGCAAAAGCGCTTAGCAATGCAATACTGACGATCTTTTTTAACATCTAATTTCCTTTAAGTAATAGTAGGGTAACGCTTCAAACAAATATAAAGAAACAGCTAAGCTAAGTAGATAGCTCATTAAAGTGAAATGGCATTTGCAATTAATATCTTTTTGATTGCCTGCTGGTTTGTCGCAGACAATCCCCAGTTCCTTACATGCTTAACTACAGAATGGGAGCTTTCAAACAAATGATATAGTCCATTTGTTAAAGAGACCATGTTTAGCAAGTCAACTTTTCTTATCCTAGCGTATTGTTTAAGTAAGGCTTTGTCGTTAATAGGCTGATAAGTGTGTTTACTCTCTAACAAATCAAGCAAATCAATCACATCTCTAAAACCTAAATTAACACCCTGACCAGCCATTGGATGAACACGATGAGCTGCATCACCTATCAATATAACTGATGAGGCAACGATCTGATTAGCTTGTTTGAGTATTAAGGGAAAGCTTGCAAGCTTACCTATGGGTGACATAGCACCTAAGCTGCTACCCCCTGACCGCATTACTTCATTGGCAAATACATCAAGAGGTAACTTCATGAGTGCCTCAGCATGTGCTGTAGGTGCGGACCACACAATTGATATCTTATTTTCTGGTAAGGGCAACCAAGCTAGTACGCCACCCCTACCCATTCCGTCATGAGTAAACCATTGCCTTGCTATGTGCTCATGTGGCTTTTCTGTTAAGAAATTTGCAACGATTGCTGTCTGCTCATAATCTTTATGTTGAACCCCAATATCAAGTTGCTGCCGTACCCATGAGTTAGCACCATCTGCGGCAAGCAACAAAGTACTTTCTATTGTTTGCTGATTATCCAAGGTCAACAAAGTTTGCTGTGGAGAGGATTTAATTGCTAAACACTCATGTCCCGTCAACATACGTACATCGCTAGCCTCTATCCATTGTAGAAGCGCGTCTTTTAGTAAGCGTTCCTCTACGATAAAACCTAAGTCATCAGCATTTACATTTTCGGCATGCAACGTTAATGGTTGCGATGTTGTATCGCCCCATATTTCCATCGCCTGCATCTCAGTGATACGGCTTTTATCCATCAGCGGCCAAATACCTAACTGACTTAGCCATTGCATATTGTTAGGACTAATTGCATAGATGCGCTGATCCCAATCATCGGCTGGATAACGCAAACGTTGCTGCGTTTGACTATCGACCAACACAACCTGATACCCAGCTTGAACCAAAGCAACGGTTGCAGCCAACCCCACAAGCCCTGCACCTACAATCGTTACATCTGTTTTTAATTGAGTAGCTGTCATTTACCAAAACTCATTTTACGTACCAAGTGACGCTTAACAGGCTTAACGATATCGAACAAGCCTAAGCCTGTGCTTCTTAATTTGGCGAAGCCTAAAATGTCATTGGAGAAAATATTGACAAGAAAATCTGTAAATAACAGACCATTTTTAGTGTCAGTTTTTCGGCTTGCACGATATGCAGCTAACATTTCTTTAGTGCCAATACCACCTGCTGCCGTATTCAATATTTGTTGCGCTAACACCTCTGCATCACGCAGACCTACATTAAAGCCTTGTCCTGCAACAGGGTGCATTGTTTGCGCAGCATTGCCAATCACGACAAGATGTGGAGTGCTCACCTCTTGCAGTTGCGACAACTTCAATGGAAAAGTCATACGTTTTTCTACGGTTAAGAAGCGTCCGACTCTATCTCCGAATTGGGTATGAAATTGAGTGAGAAACTCAGCATCACTTAAATCAAGCAGAGGAGATATTAACGCTTTCTTTCCTGTCCAAACCAATGAAAAATCTCGTTCACCATTAGGTAATAGCGCCATCGGGCCATCGGAGGTAAAGCGTTCATAGGCAACATTATGATGGGGCAACTCAGCACTAACCTTAGTAATGAGCGCATCGTGCCCGTACTCTTTAGTTTCACGTTTTAAACCAGCGGCTTCTTCCAAACTACGCCCACCATCTGCCAGTACTGCTAACTGGCTATTTAACTGAAAAACCTCAGATTGACGGTTATAGCGTATCGTGGCTTGATTTGCATCATAGGTAATCGCCTCAGCCTGCGCTTCATCAATGAACTTAACCATCGGGAAACGTTGCAATTCTGCATTTAGCACGGTACATAAAGCACCATAAGATAATACGTACCCAAGCGCCTCTTGCTGATAATCAGTCGCCTGCAAAACGCTACGGCCTAGGCTACCTTTTTGCGACACATGAATCGTGTTGATAGCGGTAGCATAGGTAGATAAAGACTGCCAAATACCTAGCTTTTCAAAAATCCGCCTAGTGCCATAAGACAATGCAAGCGCACGTGTATCTTGATTTGCTGCGCCTTGCTTACGCACTTCAAGCACAGTACTGGCAATATCATTCTTAGCCAACAGTAACGATAGCACTATACCAACTGGCCCACCGCCTACAATCACAATATGTTCTGATGTCGATATCATTCGTTAACCACGCATCAGCGCTTCAATATCAGCAATAGATTTTGGCGCATCTACCGTTAAAACTTCACATACACCATCTGTCACCAACACATCATCTTCTATGCGAATACCGATATTCCAAAAATGTTCTGGCACATTATCTGCTGGCCTAATGTAACAACCAGGCTCCACTGTGAGTGTCATACCTGCCTCTAACTTACGCCAATCGCCCGCTTTATCTTTATATTCGCCAGCATCATGCACATCTAAACCTAGCCAGTGCCCAGTTCGGTGCATATAGAACTGACGATAAGCGCCACTTTCCAATACAGCATCTTTACTACCTTGACACAGTTTCATGTCAATAAAGCCTTGCACCAAAACATCTAACGCAGCCTCATGCGGTGAGTTCCAATGATTTCTTACTGTGACTTGTACAATTGCCGCTGCTTGTGCAGCTAAGACTAAATCATATACATCTCTTTGCGCTGCACTAAACTTACCATTCACAGGAAAAGTGCGCGTTATGTCCGAAGCATATCCATCCAACTCACATCCAGCATCAATCAGCAACAGATCGCCATCTTTCAATACACCATTATTGGCGTTGTAGTGCAAAGTGCAGGCATTCGCCCCTCCTGCCACGATGCTGGTATAAGCTGGAGCCTGTGCGCCAGAGCGATAAAATTCATGGAGAAACTCTGCCTCCACCTCATACTCCATTTGACCCCCACGCACATACTGCATAGCGCGCGCATGAGCCCGCGAAGCAATGTTGGCAGACTGTCGCATCAGGTCTAATTCGTAGCTAGATTTATAAAGCCGCATCTCATCGACCAACTTACGCACATCTATGACGCCATCAGGGGCACTCACACCACTTCTGGCTTGCGCTTTCACTTGGTTTAACCAGCTTGTGACACGAACATCCCAAGCAACATCGGCGCCTAAGCTATAAAACAATTTAGGTTGATTTGCCAATAACTTAGGCATCAACTCATCTAAGGCATTAAAACTGTATGCCTGATCAAAACCAAACTCATGCTTTGCGGCATCAGGCCCATAGCGGAAACCATCCCAAATTTCGCGCTCAATATCTTTATCTCGACAGAAAAGGATACTTTTACTATCTTCTCCTGCAACTAATACCAACAAAGCCTCTGGCTCTTTAAAACCCGTTAGATAATAAAAGTAGCTATCAAACCGATATGGATAATGGCTATCACGGTTTCGAATCAGCTCTGGCGAGGTTGGTATAATAGCAATACCGTCACCCATCGCTTTTATCAGCTGATGACGGCGCGTTTTAAATTCGTTTAAATTAAACATGTTAGGTTAGTTTCTTTTCTTAGCTTTTAACTATGACCAAGGCTTTCAACTCAGACCAAGCAATTGCTGATTTAGTGCCATTAATCGCTCAGGTGTTCCAATATCGTGCCAAACACCTTTAAAATGTTCCGCTGTCGCTTTATTATCTGCAATCGCTTGTCTTAATATGGGCGCAAGTTTTGCGGGTTCTCCGCGCTTAATCTCAGCAAATAAGGCTGGGTGATAAACGCCAACACCAGAGAAAGTGAGCTTGCTGTCGCCTTCTAGCTTAATTATCTCATTTTCAAAGACAAAGTCGCCTTGACTATGCTGTGGGGGGTTATCAATCAACACTAGATGCATTAATTTACTTGGTGCCAATACAAGATGTTCAAACGGGATATCTGTAAACACATCTCCATTAATCACGAGAAATGGCTCACTACCCAACAGCTCAAGTGCATTAGCAATGCCGCCAGCAGTTTCTAATGCCACATGCTCTGGGGAGTATTGAATGTGCAAGCCCCATGTAGCACCATCGCCCAAGGCCGCCTCTATCTGGCTGCCTAGGTGTGCATGATTAATCACCACTTCTTTAAACCCAGCCTGAGCCAAGTGTTCTAAATGCCAGACAATCAAAGGCTTCTCACCTACGGGCAGCAACGGCTTAGGAGTGTGGTCAGTCAGTGGTCGCATCCGCTCTCCACGCCCTGCCGCCAATATCATCGCTTTCAAATTAGCACCTTTGGTCAAAAAACTGTTCTGTCATTATCTGGTTTTACTGCAGATGACTAACTAAAAGGTATAACCGACTTGTGGTGTTGTACCCTCAAAACTCTCTAATAAGCGCAGCATTGGTTTTAACTCAATATAGCGCTCGCACACCTTACGCAAATACGTCATGACAAGCGGCATATCTTTTAAATAACCATCTTTACCATCACGATGGTAAAGCCTTGCAAAAATACCCAGCACTTTAATATGGCGTTGCGCACCCATGTACTCGAAATCACGATAGAACTCACTAAAATCGTCAGGCACAGGAAGGTTTGCTTTTCGTGCCGCTTGCCAGTAGCGTACACACCAATCAATAATCTGCTCCTCTTCCCAGCCAATATAGGCATCCTTCAACAGAGACACTAGATCATAGGTAATCGGACCATATACTGCGTCCTGAAAATCCAACACTCCGGGATTGTCTGCACAAACCATCAAGTTGCGCGCATGGTAGTCCCGATGCACATATACCTTACCTTGAGCCAAAATGTTTTGATTCAGTATTTCAAACGTTTTATGTAGGACAGTTTGCCATTTTTCATCTAGCGTAACATTGAGGTGTTTACTGATATACCAATCTGAAAACAGTTGCATCTCACGCGTGAGTAGTGCGGCATCATAATCAGGTAGCACATCTGGCTTACTCGCTAACTGTAATTTAATCAGCGCCATATTGGCATCATGATATAAATTCGGTGCGCTTTCTTTACTTAACTGACTTAAATAAGTGATATCACCCAAATCACTCAGTAATAAAAAGCCATTTTCTAAATCTTGGGCAATCACTTTTGGCACATGCATGCCAGCTTCACCAAACAGCGCTGCGATTCTCACAAAAGGCTCACAATTTTCTTGTGGCGGTGGCGCATCCATTGCGATTAAAGTCTCTTCTACGCCATTATCTGAAACTAGATGCACTCTGAAATAACGCCTAAAGCTCGCATCGGCAGAAACCGTGCTTAGCCTGAATTCAGTATTATTTAATGTAGCTGCTAACCATTCACTTAACTGCTGTTGCCTAACATCTTGTTGACCGTTATTCACATCTATCTTTCTAAATATTGATATATCTTGAGACCATGTATCGTTAACACTTCTATCCAAGTATAATTTGCTTTTAATTACAGATTAATACTGAACAGTTTAAAGTTTCTTGTCTAAGTTTAGAGTACATATCTCAAGCTTAGCTAATTGCAAGGACAATTTTTTGATTGCCAAAAATTGCAATATATGAGATTTTAACATTGATAAAATAAAACAGTTTACCTATATACAGTGCTTCTAATTTCATCGTTAAACTCTATACATCGCCCTATGGTTTATTCATGCTAAAAAGTCGCTTTTTAGCTGCGATCTCCCCTATTGTATTTGCATACGCATTGCAATCGCACGCCAATGAAACTGCACTTCCAGAGGTTGCGCAATCAGAGAGCTTGCCTATTAATGAGCAAGAGGCTGGCGGCATCGTCATCGATGGCGACAAACTAGAACTTCATCTTGATAGAAAGATGAGAGCAATCGGCAATGCAGCCATCCATCAAGGTGATCAAAGTGCCTATGGCGATGTTATCGAATATAACGTACAAAACGATGAGTTACATGTAACAGGTAATGCCCGTATTGAGGTTGGCAATGCAAAAATAAGTGGTCCTGAGTTGCGTATGCGACTTTCAGAGAGCATAGGTGAAATGCGTGACGCTTCAATCATCATGCAAAAGCAACCCAGCGCATCTAATCAACTAGATGACACAACATCCACTTCACAAGTCGATAGCAAGCAAAATCAATATATTGAAAATCAAAGTCGAGCAAGTGCATTTTTAGATGACTCGACTGGGACCAATAACTTCAGTGGCAATCAACTCTCATCAAGACCATCGACTGTCCGCGGGAATGCCGAAGCTATCTATTTTGATGGTGAAGACAGAAAGCGCATGGTAGATGCGCGCTACACAACCTGCCCTGCTGGCACGGACGATTGGTACATCAAAGCAAGTGAAATAACGCTTAACGACTATACTAGTTCTGGCAGCGCTAAGAATGCATACATTGAGTTTAAAGGCGTACCTCTTATCTATACGCCATGGATAGACTTTTCGTTTAATAATCAACGCAAAAGCGGACTACTGGCCCCAACCATCGGGAGCACGAGTCGCAGTGGTTTTGAAGTATTAACACCATTCTACTGGAATATTGCACCCAACATGGACGCCACGCTCGCCGTGCGCGCATTGAGTAAACGCGGCGTGCAATTGCAAGGAGAATTCAGGTACTTAGAAGAAAACTTCTCTGGTACAAACAGTGTGGAGTATTTACCTACCGACAGCCTCAGTAATGAAACGCGTTATTTCGCAAACTTAAAACACCAACACCAACTGGGGAATGGATGGTCCGCTGGTTATAGCCTTGAAAAAGTATCAGACAACGAGTATTTCTCAGAACTTTCTACACGTATCGTCACGACCAGTCGCATTAACCTACCACAACAATTCAACGTTGATTACGCAGATGACACTTGGCGCTTCAATGCGATTGCCCAAAAGTTTCAAACCCTAGACAATTTATCGTATCCATATGAGCGCCTACCGCAAATGACATTGGTTGGTGACAAATATTACGGTGACGTTAACCTGAACTTATACAGCCAACTTGTAGCATTTGACAACAATCAAGACAGCTCGACCAGACCAACTGGTACTCGCGTGACGGTTTATCCAAGTGTTACTGTGCCATTTACCCAATCTTATGGTTACATCACGCCTAAATTCGGCATCCACCACACCAGCTATAATTTAGATAATTTGACTGCCAATCAAGACTCGCAACAAAGAACATTACCAATATTTAGTCTAGATAGTGGGTTATATTTCGATCGTGACTTCCATATTGCAAATCGCGCTTACTCACAAACCATTGAACCTCGTTTATTCTATGTTTACATTCCTGACCGCAATCAGTCTAAGATTCCAGTATTCGACAGCAGTTTGACCGATACAAACTTTTCCACATTATTTATGGAAAACCAATTTACTGGTAATGACCGCATCAACGATGCTAATCAGTTAAGCTTCGCGCTCACCACACGCTTTATTGAAAGCAGCAGCGGTACGGAACGTTTGTCAGCGTCAATTGGTCAACGTTATTACTTTTCGGATCAAGAAGTTGCACTAGACTACAACAATCTTTCATCATTTCGCAGAAGCAACAGCTCAGACGTGATTGCAGGCATTACTGGCCAACTAAAAAATAGCTGGAGAATTGACACATTCTGGCAATACAACACGGATGACTCATCCGCAGTTAGAACAACGATGACAGGCCGGTACAATCCTGAACCTGGAAAAACATTGAATTTAAGTTATAGCTATCGAAAAGACTTATTAGACCAATTCAACATTTCAAGCCAATGGCCACTAAGTAAAGGTTGGTACGGTATTGGTCGAGTCAACTACTCACTTCGTGAAAAAAGTATCATCGAAACGCTGGCTGGTTTAGAGTATGATGCAGGTTGCTGGCAAGCGCGTGGCGTAGTTCAGCGCGTCAGTACGGCAACTGCAGATGCAAACTATGCATTCTTTTTCCAACTTGAACTAGGCGGACTAGCTTCCATTGGCGCAAACCCATTATCAGTAATTAAGCGAAATATTCCAGGCTATGTTAGCTCCAGCTTCATTCCTGACAACCCACAACAATCATATTACGAGTAATTATGTTGCGTAACTTTATTAAAATTTCATTCTTGATTGCGTTAAGTTTTAACCAATACAGCGCACTAGCTGCTGATGTGGTGAAAATGGATCGAATCGTTGCAGTTGTTGACCAAACTGTCATTACCGAACAAGAGCTAGAAAGCCGCATTACCTCACTTAGCGCACAATTGCGCAAACAAGGTACCGAGCTCCCAGAAGAAAGTATTCTGCGTAAGCAAATCCTAGAGCGTTTGATTTCTGATGCGCTTCAATTGCAATACGCTGCACAAACTGGCATTAAGGTAGATGACATTCAGCTCGACAAAACGATTGAACGTATTGCTGAGCAGAACAAAATGACGATTCGTGAGTTTCACGACGCACTTAACCAAGACGGCATTAGCATCCGTAAATTTAGAGCAGATATCCGCAACGAAATCATCATTGCAAGACTGCGTGAGCGTGAAGTAGAAAGTCGAGTCAATGTCAGCGAATCAGAAATTGACAACTACTTAACAACGCAAGCTTCAAGCAATCAAAATCAGGATGAATATGATATCTCTCATATTCTTATTCGTGTACCAGAAGACGCCGCGCCAGAAGATGTACAAAAGGCGAAAACAAAAGTAGACGAAGCATTAGCAGCACTAGATGCTGGTACAAACTTTGCTAAAGTGTCTGCTAGCTTTTCAGACGCACCAAATGCATTAGAAGGCGGTAATATCGGTTGGAAATCAGGCTCGCAAGTGCCTACTTTATTTTTAGACGCCTTAAAAACGATGCAAAAAGGCGACGTTTCAACAGCATTACGCAGCCCTAATGGGTTTCACATTCTAAAAGTGAACGACAAGCGTGGCGGTAGCTCACCCCTCATTATTGAGCAAACACATGCGCGTCATATCCTGATCAAACTTTCTGAAATTATGTCTGAAAAAGATGCAAAACAGAAAATAGATGGCATTAAAGAGCGCCTCGATAACGGTGAAAAATTTGAAATACTGGCACGCCAATTTTCAGAAGATGGCACCGCATCGAATGGTGGCGACTTAGGCTGGGTCAACCCAGGTGATACCGTCCCACAGTTTGAAAAAGCGATGAATACACTTAAACAAGATGAAATCAGTGAACCGGTATTGAGCCCTTTTGGTTGGCATGTGATTCAAGTGATAGAACGTCGCAAACAAGATATGAGTAAAGAGGCTGCTCGTTTAAAAGCGCGTCAGGAAATTCGTACAAGAAAAGCAGATGAGGCTTATCAAGATTGGGTACGTGAACTTCGAGATCGTGCATTTGTAGAACTTAGGCTTGAAGATAAGTTTTAATAGTACTAATTAAATAGCACTAAACCAAAGTGACAAGACCATTACCACGTATTGCTGTAACTGCAGGCGAACCTGCTGGCATCGGTCCTGACCTGTGCGTTATGTTGGCACATCAACCGCTTGATGCGGAGTTAGTGGTGGTCGCTAACACAGAAATGCTACAGGCGCGCGCTAAATCACTTAATCTCACACTGAATACTGTGGCATATGATGCAAACATCAATCAAGCACACACAGGAAATGGATATCTAACTGTTTTAGATCAAGCAATCAATGCCCCTGTTGTCGCAGGCCAATTGAATACTAGCAACAGTGATTACGTACTAGAAACCTTAAAAAAAGCAACTTTAGGCTGCATTAAAGGTGAGTTTAATGCCATGGTCACTGCACCTGTTCATAAAGGCATTATTAACGATGCAGGTATCGCTTTCAGCGGCCATACTGAGTTCCTGGCAGAATTAACCAATACAGCACAAGTGGTGATGATGTTAGTCGCGGGCAACCAGTCAGACAGCATGCGCGTTGCGCTTGCCACCACGCATCTGGCGTTGAAAGATGTACCGCGGGCCATCACCAGAAAAAGCCTAGAAACGACTATTCGCATTTTGCATTATGATTTGGTCAATAAATTTGGCATTCAGAACCCGCGTATTTTAGTGGCCGGGCTCAATCCTCATGCTGGAGAAGACGGCTATCTAGGCCGTGAAGAAATAGAAGTGATTAACCCAGTGCTAACCAACCTGCGCGAAGAAGGAATGAACCTGATTGGCGCATTGCCAGCTGACACATTATTTGCAAAACACCATTTAAAAAATGCAGATGCCGTTTTAGCCATGTATCACGACCAAGGACTACCAGTGTTAAAACATGCAAGCTTTGGTGAGGGGGTTAACGTAACCTTAGGCTTACCGATTATTCGCACCTCAGTTGATCATGGCACAGCGTTAAACCTTGCTGGCACAGGCAATATTGAAATTGGCAGCTTGTTAGCAGCGATTCAATTAGCTATTCAACTTTCTAACAACAAGCCATTGCTTGGTTTGTAAACTTCCACAAGCACTTATCTATTATCGACTGACGCTATGAAACACATTGCAAAAAAACGCTTCGGACAAAACTTTCTGACTGACCAAGGTGTTATTTCTAGTTTGGTTGAAGCCATCTCGCCAAAGAAAGATGACCTGATGGTAGAGATTGGCCCGGGCTTAGGCGCATTAACCAAACCGTTGATGCAACAATTAGAAATGCTACATGTGGTGGAAGTAGACCGTGACATCATAACCTGGATGGAAAAAGCATATGCGCATAACAAAATCACCATCCATAACTCAGATGCACTTAAGTTTGATTTTTCTAGCCTAGGTAACGCAATTAGAGTGGTGGGCAATCTGCCTTATAACATTTCCACCCCCATCTTGTTTCATCTACTCGACAATGTCGCCGTAATCATCGATATGCACTTTATGCTACAAAAAGAAGTCGTAGAACGTATGGTTGCCACACCCTCTACCGCAGCTTATGGAAGACTCAGCGTGATGTTGCAATATCGCTTGCAAATGGAGTATTTATTCACCGTACCGCCCGAGGCTTTTGACCCTGCCCCTAAGGTTGAGTCAGCATTTGTCCGCTGTGTACCTCATGCATCTTTACCATATACGGCAAAAGATGAAACTTTATTTGCGCAAATAGTCACGGCTGCATTTGGTCAACGCAGAAAAACATTGCGTAACACGCTCAAAGGCTTATTAGATGACGAAGGATTTACGGCTGTAGGTATAGATTCTCAACTTCGTGCAGAGAATTTAAGTGTCGCAGCGTTTGTGAATATCAGTAACTACTTAAGCCAGAAAATTTAAGCGTTATATCATCAATTTCAACAGGAGATTGAGTCGATTAATCGTCTTAGCATCAATAATTTTAATTAACTAGTTTTAAGTAATGTTCACAGCGCACTCTGTGGTGAACGCTATTTTTAAGATAAAATCTACATTCAAATTTACCATTAAGGACTTCCAAACAATGCGAATCATTCTTTTAGGCGCTCCAGGTGCGGGCAAAGGCACACAAGCTACTCACTTACGTGAGAAATTCAATATCCCACAAATTTCTACTGGCGATATGCTACGTGCAGCAGTAAAAGCAGGTACGCCACTTGGTTTGGAAGCCAAAGCATTCATGGACAGCGGTGGCTTAGTGCCAGATGCTGTGATTATCGGTCTAGTCAGTGAGCGGATTAAAGAGGCTGACTGTGTGAATGGCTTTTTATTCGATGGTTTCCCACGCACCATTCCACAAGCAGAGGCGATGAAGAATGCAGGCGTAGGTATCGATTATGTCGTTGAAATTGACGTACCAGACGAAGCAATCATTGAACGCATGAGTGGTCGTCGTAGCCACCCAGCAAGCGGCCGGACTTACCACATTAAATTCAACCCGCCAAAAGTAGAGGGTAAAGATGATGTGACCGGTGAAGACCTAGTGCAACGTCCTGATGATGCAGCAGAAACTGTGAAAACACGTTTAGATGTTTATCACAGCCAAACCAAACCCTTAGTGAAGTACTACTCAGACTGGGCAAGCAGCGGCACCGCTGGCGCACCTAAACACATATTTGTGAACGGATTAGGTGATATGAACGTGATTCGTGACAATATTTTTGCAGCTTTAGTATAAAATCTAACTTAACAATCGTAATAAATGATTTTAAAATAGGTTAGTAAACTAGCGATAGGAGAGGTCTTTATGCTCAAGAAAACATTTGATGATGAAATGCTCGAACGCATTATTGAGGCCTCTCTTATCTACATGTGCGCATGCCCTGCACAAGTCGCAAAAGAACTGTTAGACATGCGACAACTTTATACTTATCAACAAAACTGCTTGAGTAACAATCCATTAAACACTAAGGTACATGAGCTAATTGCCGAGACAGTAAGCGACAATCATGAACGCATGGAGGCCACTTTAGATTCAATTCTCACACTTGAGAACTGGGATCGTGCAACCTTGGAGATGCCAGAAGGTTTAAGAAGGTTAAGAGATAAATTAATAGAGGAGTCTTAGCACTAACCCTGATATCTCCATGAAATCTAAAGATGAGAGGGTGTCCCGAATTTTGTGTAAACGTCGGTTGATTACTGCTGAGGCATCCTCTCTTCAAATTGAATAGTAAACCTATTTAAAGCAGGTTTCCAATCACGTAGTGGCATCGTCCATTTCTTGCTGATGTTTTGCAGCGCCAAGTAGAACAATTTCATCACAGCTTCATCATTTGGAAATGAACCACGGCTCTTCGTCACTTTACGTAAACTCATATTCACCGATTCAATCGCATTGGTGGTGTAGATGATTTTGCGTATTTCTGGTGGGTAATCAAAGAACGGTATGATACGCGCCCAGTTGCTGCGCCAGGATTGTGCAATCGGTGGGTAGGCATCATCCCATCTTACTTCAAACTCAGACAGATATTGTTCTGCTTCATCAATCGTTGACGCGGTATAAACGCGCTTTAAATCAGCAGCCACAAGCTTACGCTTCTGCCAGCCCACGTAATTCAAGCTGTTACGCACCATATGCACAATACACAATTGAACCGTTGCCTTGGGATAGACAGTTTCGATCGCCTCAGGAAAGCCCTTTAGACCATCCACACAGGCAATGAAAATGTCCTGTACCCCTCGATTCTTGAGTTCAGTCACAACACTTAGCCAGAACTTGGCACCTTCGGTCTGGGCGATCCACAACCCCAATACTTCTTTCTCTCCCTGAATGTTGATGCCGATGGCAAGATAGACTGCCTTAGACCTGACCGCACCGGTATCTCGTACTTTGGCATGGATGCAATCCAGATACACCACTGGGTAAATAGCATCCAATGGGCGAGACTGCCATTGCTTCACATCTTCAACCACAGCATCAGTGACCGATGAAATGAGCGTAGGTGACACTTCAGTGCCATACATTTCAGCCAAGTGGCCTTGAATCTCACGCACCGTCATGCCACGCGAGTACAGGGAGATGATCTTGTCATCAAAGCCTGTCCAGCGTGTTTGATGTTTAGGAATCAGTTGCGGTTCAAAACTGGCATCACGATCACGGGGAATCTCAATAGGCAATTCACCGAATTCACCCTTGAGCGTCTTACGGCTTTTACCGTTACGGGCATTGCCAGTGCCATTCATTACTGCTTCGTGTTTGTCATGGCCAAGGTGTTCAGCCATCTCAGCTTGCAGCGCACGTTCAACCAGTGCTTTGGTGAGTTGCTTGAGAAGACCATTCTCACCAATCAGGTCTTCTGGTTTTTTATAGTTAGCTAATAAGCTATCAATTAGATCATTGGGTAATACTTTTGGTATCGTCATTTTTATTCCATTCCTGAAAATAGCAGTTTCCTGCAAAATGACGTTTACACAAAATTATTTACACCCCCAAAGATGAAAACTTATTTAAATCTTTAGACTAGCCTTCATATTACTTTCCTAAGTAATTAGTTCACAACACCAAAGTTGACTAATTTACTGACAAACCTACATCCATCAATACTCTCTCTCAATGATGTGTGTTTTGACTCTTCGCTTATTCATACCCTACAAGGTATAATTCGATAATCTAAAAATTAACTCTTAAGCTACCTTCATGCAACAGCAATATCCTTTTAAAGACATTGAGCAATCAGCACAAGCCTATTGGGAAACCAATCAAACCTTTGCAGCAAGTGAACACTCGGACAAACCTAAATACTATTGTTTATCTATGTTCCCATACCCTAGTGGACGATTGCATATGGGGCATGTACGTAACTACACGATTGGTGATGTATTAAGCCGCTTCCATAAAATGAAAGGCTTCAATGTCATGCAGCCGATGGGCTGGGATGCATTTGGTCTGCCTGCTGAAAATGCAGCGATCAAAAACGAAACTGCTCCTGCTGCTTGGACCTATAGCAACATTGAGCACATGAAAGCTCAACTTAAACAATTAGGACTTGGTGTAGACTGGAATAGAGAGATTGCAACCTGCAAACCAGAATACTATAAATGGGAGCAATGGCTATTTACCGAGCTTTTCAAAAAAGGGCTTATCTATAAAAAAACCTCAACCGTCAACTGGGATCCAGTAGATGGTACGGTACTCGCTAATGAACAAGTGATTGATGGCAGAGGCTGGCGCAGTGGTGCTTTAGTAGAAAAACGCGATATTCCACAGTACTTTATGAAAATCACGGCGTATGCGGAAGAGTTGCTGACTGATTTAGATAAGCTTGAAGGTTGGCCTGAGCAAGTAAAAACCATGCAGCGCAACTGGATCGGTAAAAGCTATGGCTGCGAAGTGGAGTTTCCTATCGTAGGCCAAAACGGCAACCTTAAGGTGTATACCACACGCCCAGATACATTAATGGGCGCAACTTACGTAGCAGTTGCAGCAGAGCACGCACTAGCGACGCAAGCCGCTCAAAACAACCCTGTATTGGCTGACTTTATTGCCGAATGCAAACGTGGGAGTGTAGCTGAGGCTGACGTTGCGACAGCAGAGAAAAAAGGCATGGCCACAGGTCTATTTGTTACACACCCACTCAATGGTGAGCAATTGCCAGTATGGGTAGCTAACTATGTATTAGCTAGCTACGGTGAAGGTGCAGTGATGGCGGTGCCAGCACATGACGAACGTGATTTCGAATTTGCTGGTAAATATCATTTACCAGTGAAAGCGGTTATTAAACATAGCGAAACTGACGCATTGCCAATGACTGAGCATGGTATCTTATTTGACTCAAAAGAATTTGATGGCTTAGATTTTGATGGTGCAAGTGCTGCTATCGCCGCCGCCTTATCATCTAAAAACTTAGGTAAACGTCGCACACAGTACCGCTTGCGCGACTGGGGTGTTTCACGTCAACGTTATTGGGGTTGTCCAATCCCTATTGTTCACTGCAAAGACTGTGGCGAAGTCCCAGTCCCTGCTGAACAACTACCAGTGGTATTACCTGAAGACGTAGTGATGGATGGTGTTGGCTCGCCCATTAAAAAAGACCCAAGCTTTTATGAAACCACCTGCCCTACTTGCGGTGGTGAAGCAACTCGCGAAACCGATACATTAGATACATTCTTTGAATCATCATGGTACTTTGCACGTTACGCCAGCTTTGATAGCACAACATCCATGGCAGATGAACGTGCTAACTACTGGCTACCTGTTGACCAATATGTAGGCGGTATTGAGCATGCAATTTTGCATCTGTTATACGCACGCTTCTTTAACAAACTCATGCGTGATGTTGGGCTAATTAAAAACGATGAGCCATTTACCAACTTGCTTACACAAGGCATGGTACTTAAAGAAGGTACCAAAATGAGTAAATCTAAGGGCAACACGGTAGATCCACAAGAACTGATTGACACTTACGGTGCAGATACTGCACGTTTATTCATGATGTTTGCAGCACCTCCAGAGCAAAGCTTAGAGTGGGCAGACAGTGGGGTTCAAGGTGCGCATCGCTTTTTACGTAGGTTATGGCAAGCGACTTATGACCACGTTGCGCTCGGCACTATAGCAGCCTATACAACTGGTGACTTAAATGCGGAACTTAAAACATTAAGACGCCAACTACATCTAACTATTGAAAAAGTAGCTGATGACTACGGCCGCCGCCATAGTTTTAACACAGCGATTTCATCAGTAATGGAGCTAATGAACGCACTTGCAAAGGTCGAAGGTGTTGATGATACGTCGCGCCAAGTACGCCAAGAAGTGTTACAGAATGCAGCGTTGTTACTATCGCCTATTGTGCCACACATTTGTCAGGCGTTATGGGCAGAGCTATGTCCAAACAGCCACATTCTTGACGCTGGCTGGCCTGTTGCAGATTTATCTGCAACAGTACAAGACAGTATCGAGTATGTCATTCAAGTGAATGGAAAACTACGTGGCAGCATCAACGTTTCGAAGTCCGAAAGTAAAGACAATTTGGAAAAGCTGGCTTTAGAGCAACCTTGCGTGCAAAAATATATTGAAGAAAATATGAGTGTGCGTAAGGTAATTGTCGTACCAAATAAACTTATTAACGTCGTTGTGGGGTAAACCATGCAATACCTGAACTTAACATTTACACGTCATTTAAGTTGGGTTATTTTAGCCACCATGCTGATTTCAGCATGTGGCTTTCAATTGCGTGGCACTGCACCGTTATCATTCACAAAACTGCACCTTCAAGGCGCCGAACTGAGTATTAAAAAGGATTTAAAACGTGCACTTGAAGTAAATGGAGTCAAGGTCGTTGATCAAACTGAAGAGGCAGAGATGCTACTCGAACTCGTGAATGAAACAAGTGAAAAGCGCATTCTGTCTTTGAGTGGTGGCGGGTTGGTGCGTGAATTCGAGTTGTATTACTCCGTTAACTTTAGGACACGTGCGCAGAACAACCCGTTATGGGGAAGAACACAAACCATACAAATTCGCCGAGATTTCTCTTACAACGATAACGCGTTGCTAGGTAAAGCTGAAGAAGAAGCTGGACTGAATCAAGATATGCGTAAAGAGTCTGTTCGAGCTATATTACGTAGACTATCTGCTACCAATCCAGAGCAATAAGCATTCATAATGCGCCTAACTCAAGCCCAACTGGAGCCTCACTTAAAACAAGGCTTACAGCCAATTTACGTACTAGTTGGTGATGAGCCTTTAGCACAAAGAGAGTGTTTGGACGCTATTCGTGTTGCGGCAACAACACAGGGATTTGATGAGAGGACCAGCCTAATCGTTGAACGTAGCTTTAACTGGCAGCAGATTCAGAACTTTGGGCAGTCAATTTCACTTTTTTCAAGTCGTCGATTATTAGAGTTAAATATCCCCAATGGGAAGCCAGGAGTTGAAGGTGCTAAAGCGTTGCAGGCATTAGCAACCAAAACACTGCCTGATACCTCAGTCATTATCATTCTCCCTACGTTAGAGCGAGATGCAAAAAACAGCGCATGGTTTTCAGCATTGGAATCACATACGCAAGTGATTACACTCAGCGAGGTCGACGCTACCAACTTACCAAAATGGATTGCTAACCGTCTTGCACAACAAGGCCAGCATACTAGTATTCAAACATTAGAGTTTCTTGCACACCAGGTTGAAGGTAATCTACTCGCAGCTAATCAGGAAGTACAAAAACTAAGCCTGCTCTATCCCCAAGGTGAACTGTCAGATGAAGTCGTACGCGAAGCGGTACTTAACGTATCTCGTTATGACCCATTTCAACTGGGTGAAGCTGTACTCGCTGGTGATGCAGAGCGCACTGTCAGGATTTTGCAAGGGCTACAAGATGAAGGTGAAACTGCCGTTGCAGTGATGAATCCGCTTATGTGGGTGTTACGTCCATTAGTACGCATCAAACAAGCCGAAATGCGTGGCGCTAATCTTACTGCTGCGATGACTAATGCGCGCATTTATGGTGACAAACAAGCACTAGTAAAACGTGCGCTAACGCGCTTAAGTCTGCGTCAGTTAGATGCTGCACTACAAAAATTAGTGGACATTGATAAAATGGCTAAAGGCGTAATGCTGGGTGATGCGTGGCTAGAAATATCTAGGTTATGCTTCGGCTTGGCAAAAGTACGTAGCCGCTAGCTTAGCAAACACCCATTCATCTGACGCATATCATTTAACAATTATCAACTACACCTCATTTCCGTACCGCAAAAATGTTTTTTATTAGCCACAATAAAAAGTATAATTAATCATGAACATACAACAATACATGCAAAATGTTGGTGTAGAAGCACGCAAAGCCTCTCGCTTAATGGCAAGTGCCGACACTAACCAAAAAAATATCGCACTCAACGCAATTGCCGCTGCGATATTACGTGAAAAAGACACATTGCTCGCTGCAAACAAACTGGACTTAGATGCAGCGAAAGCTAATGGCTTAGAGCCTGCAATGTTAGATAGACTCACTATTACTGAAAAATCCATCAACGGGATGGCCGAAGGCTTGACGCAAATTGCAAGTTTAGCAGACCCGATTGGGGAAATGAGTAATTTTAAATATCGTCCAAGTGGTATTCAAATTGGTCAAATGCGCGTCCCATTAGGGGTGATCGGCATTATTTATGAGGCACGCCCTAACGTGACTGTTGATGCTGCTGGTCTATGCATCAAATCAGGTAATGCAGCCATTCTCCGTGGCGGCAGTGAAGCGATTCATTGCAATCAAGCATTGGCAAAGTTGGTGCATGAGGGCCTAGCGGCGGCAGGCTTGCCGACCACTGCAGTACAGATTGTGGAGACCACAGACCGTGCAGCGGTGGGTGAGTTAATTACCATGAAACAGTACGTGGATGTCATTGTGCCACGTGGTGGCAAAAGTTTGATTGAGCGTATCTCCAATGATGCACGTATTCCTGTGATTAAACATTTAGATGGCAATTGCCATGTATACGTTGATGACGATGCTGACTTTGATAAAGCATTGCGCATTCTCGAAAACAGTAAAACACAGCGTCTTGGCACTTGCAACACCACAGAATCATTGTTAATTGCTCGTTCAGTTGCAAAAGAAATGTTGCCAAAGCTAGCATCGATGTTGATATCACATGGGATTGAAATTCGTGGCTGTCCAGAAACATGTGCACTAGTCAGTGAAGCGAAGCCTGCTACGGAGCAAGATTACTATACCGAATATTTGGCAGCGATCATCTCATGCAAAGTGGTAGAGGGTTTAGATGAAGCGATTGCCCATATTAATCAACACTCTTCACAGCATACAGAAGCGATCGTCACTGAGAACTACACGAAAGCTCGTAGATTTTTACGGGAAGTGGACTCAAGCAGCGTGATGGTGAATGCTTCTACCCGTTTTGCCGATGGTTTTGAGTACGGTTTCGGCGCTGAGATTGGCATTTCAACAGATAAGCTGCATGCACGAGGTCCAGTTGGCTTGGAAGGCCTTACATCACTTAAATACATTGTGTTGGGTGATGGACACGTCCGCGCTTAGTACTCTAGAAATCATAGGGTGGGTTGTCACAGCGAGCCATCCTGATTTCACCTAGCATTTCACTTATGATTTAAAACCATCGATTTAATTCAAATGAAAACCATTGGTATTTTTGGCGGCACGTTCAACCCTATTCATTATGGGCACTTACGCATGGCGCAAGAGCTTGCAGTGGGTTTGAATATCGATTCAATACGCTTTATCCCTTCTGCAAACCCACCACATAAAAGCACACACAATATTAGCGCATCGCATCGCGCTGCGATGGTGGATTTGGCAATTGCCAACAACCCATTATTCCACTTAGATGATCAAGAGCTAAAAAGAACTGGTCACTCATACACCATCGACACACTGCAAAACTTACGTGATGAGTTGGGGCATGAAGTGAGCATTATATTATTGATGGGGAGCGACGCTTTTACACAATTTGACACTTGGCATCGCTGGCAAGAAATCATCATGCTATGCCATATTGCAATGGTGCAACGCCCTCAAGCGAGCAAAATAGAACCTAGCCGTAAACTATCGCCAGTCCTAGAAAATTTTCTGCACAACCATTACACAGAAACAACTGATGATTTGTACACTAGCCCTGCAGGTCATATCACGATGCGACAAATTACAGCGCTAGATATTTCATCAACTGCTATTCGTGATGCATTTCAGCACAGCAAGTCTGCACGCTACTTAATGCCAGATAGCGTGATTGATTACATTCAAACACATCAACTTTACAAATAACCAACTATTCAATGCATGATTATCAGCATAAAATACCTAATGCGTTGTCATACGCCCAACTGATAGCGAGCTTAATACGATGAAATACCATCTACAGAATATTGATCGAAAACTACCGCTTACTATTATGTTAGCGCTATCACTTATCGTCAGTGCATGCGGCATTAACCCTGTGACAAAAAAACGTGAATTTCAGTTTGTCTCCGAGGCACAGGAAATCTCGATTGGCACACAAAATTATTCGCCTACCCGCCAATCTCAGGGTGGTGATTATGTACTTGACCCAGAACTTACGGCATACATACAAAGTGTTGGTAATAAATTAGCGGCTGTGTCCGATCGTAAACTCCCTTATGAGTTTAATCTGCTAAATGATTCAGTACCCAATGCATGGGCAATGCCTGGCGGAAAAATTGCATTTAACCGCGGCCTTCTCTATGAGCTTAACAGTGAGGCAGAGTTAGCCGCCGTAATGGGCCATGAGCTAGTACATGCGGCCGCCCGACATGGCGCACAAGGTATGGAGCGTGGCGTATTATTACAAGGCGCGATGATTGCCGTTGGCATTGGCGCACAGAACACAGACTATGCGAACCTGATTGTGGGCGGTGCACAAACTGGTGCGCAATTGGTGAATAGCAAATATGGTCGTGATGCCGAAAGCGAATCAGATTTATACGGCATGCAATATATGAAAAAAGCAGGTTACGACCCATCTGCCGCCGTCACATTACAAGAGACATTTGTGCGATTAAGCGCTGACAGAAAAAGCAATTTCATCGAAGGTCTGTTTGCAAGCCACCCACCTTCACAAGCCCGTGTAGATGCAAATAAAGAAACGCTTAAACAAGTTGGCGCTGGTGGCGAGTGGGGTAAAGAAATTTATGCCAAGAAAACAGCTAAATTAAGAGCAACCCAAGGTGCTTACAAAGCTTATGACGATGCAGTCAAAGCCCTTAGTGAGAAGAATATCGATAAAGCAAAATCACTGATTAACCAAGCAATCGCAGGTGAGCCACGCGAGGCGCGTTTTCAGGAGCTGTTAGGTGACATTGCACTCACAGAAAAGAAACCACAAGAGGCATTAAAGCTGTATGCAAAAGCCATCAAGATGCAGCCCGATTACTTCAAACCACACATCCAAAGTGGTATCGCCTTATTCAATATGGGTAAAAAGACAGAGGCAGAGCCGTTTCTAAAACGCGCCAATGAGTTATTGCCAACGGCACCAGGGCACGCATTATTAGGCCAAATTGCGGAAGGCAAAGGCCAAACTGATGTTGCGTTGCAGCACTATCAAGTAGCTGCCAGTTCTAACTCAGATATCGGTAAAGATGCCATCGCCAGAGCAGTGAGATTAGATTTGCCACGCAACCCAGCCAAATACATTAAATCAGGCATACAAAGTGATAATTTAGGCAATTTATTTGCAGTCGTTCAAAATGATACGCCAGTAGCGCTGAGCCGAGTACAAGTGCGCGTCATTCAATATAACGAAAATGGACGCGCGATTGGGCAGAGTCAGCCACTATTTATTCATGGGGTTGCCCCAGGAAAACGCAATCAAGTTGCTATTGGGGAAAGAATTAGTGACCCCAAAGCCATCAATTTCTACAAAGCCATCGTTGAGAGTGCCAGCATCACAGAGTAATTTTTTCCTAGGGTAACTTTCTGAGAAAAGACTATTTGAGAAAAGATGATTTTACTTTGCGATAAAAGAATCGGCGTTGAAATTTACATCTTTTTGCCAAAGAACTACACTGATACATGGTGCGGCAATACGTTGCTGCAAACTCGCCAAGTTTTCTTCGAAAACAGGCATTTCAGCATCCACTTGATTAGCCACCCAGCCAGCCAATGTTAATCCGCGGGATTTAATTGCCTCTACCGTAAGCAAGGCATGGTTAATGCAGCCTAAGCGCATACCTACCACCAATATCATGGGAATATTCAGTGTGACCGCCAAGTCTGCTAAGGTCTCCTGCCTATTCAATGGCACAAGAAAACCACCAGCACCCTCTACGACCACCACCTCAGCTAATTGCGTTAACTCATGGTATGCCTGCTTAATCTTTTCACAATCAATAATCTCCTCTGCTTGCTCTGCGGCAATATGAGGGGCAATGGCTGGTGAAAAACGATAAGGATTAGTCAGATCTAGTGGGGCAACAACATTACTCGCTGTAGACAATGCAAGTACGTCATCATTCAATAAATCGCCATCAGGTGTCTGCATGCAGCCTGATGCTATCGGCTTCATGCCTATTGTTTGATAACCAGCTTTAGCAAAGTGCCTGACTAATGCACTGGCAACATAGGTCTTGCCGACATTGGTATCAGTGCCAATAATAAAATAAGATTGTTTCATGTTAATTAGTTAGGTAACGACACAAATAACATTAGTATTTCTTACGTGTAAAATTAATTGGGACGGCACCGTCTGGCAATACTTCTTTATCTTTTGCGCGCCATGCATGACCATACACCACTTCAAATGTCGCAGGCAATTTCCCATCTTGTCTAAACTGCTCGTACTCAGCCTCTAATTTCGTAAAGAAACCACGTCCCAACAATCCTCTGGCACGGCCATCCGTAGCATTATGTGCACCTATACTTTTGAGATCACGCATCACGCTCTTTACATCATCATAAGTCAGCGTGAATCGCTCAACATCCAATACGGGTGCGTTAAATCCAGCTCGAACCAACGCATCACCAATATCATGCATATCAATAAATCGGCTTACACTTGTATACTCACTACCACTGGCGGCACTAGTCGCCACTCTTAACTCACGTAACGTATCAGGGCCGAACGTGCTAAACATCAGTAAACCTTCTGGCTGCAATACTCGGTGAAACTGCTGTAAAGCCGTATCTAAATCATTACACCACTGTATCGCCAGATTTGACCATACCAAACTGACACTTGAGTTGGCCATGGGCAAAGCCTCGATATCCGCACAAACCAAGCTTTGTTTGGTGATTCCGACTAGAGACTTGAGTAAATGTAAGACACCAATACTCGAGTAAGTCTTACGGGCCTGTTGCAACATAGGGTATGCAAAATCAAGTGACACTACTTGTGATGCTGGGTATTTTCTTTGTAGCGCATGACTACCTAATCCAGTACCACAACCAGCATCCAAGATCACCTGCGGATTCAATTTAACCAAATCTAGGCGATTTAGCATTTCCTCACGCACTTGCTTTTGCAAAATGGCAGCTGCATCGTAAGTTTCAGCAGCACGGCCAAATGAAGCGCGCGCGCGCGCTTTGTCTATGCGATAAATATCGTCCGTCATGTTATTACTGCGCTTGGGGTTCTAAAAATTGGACAATCGCATCAATAAACTGCTCTTGATGTGATAAAAATGGCGCGTGAGATGCACCAGCCATCACACGTAAAAAACCTACAGGTAGCGTTTTCATCATCCAATGCGCCGCCTGAACAGGCGCCAAAGTATCACGATCTCCGTGTACTAATAACGTAGGTTTTCTTAAGTGTTCGATTTCTGCACGCAAATCTGTTTCTAACAATATATTCAGTGCACGATATAAGGTTTGCGATGTTGGCGTTGGACGCTCAGCAAATTTATTACGCAATAATTTAACGGTACTTCTTGCGTCATTCGACCCCATGCACTGCAAAGTTAAAAACTGCGTCATAGTTTTGTGATAATCTTCATTCACACTATCTGCAAAGTTACCAAACACGTCTGGCTCAATGCCAATATCCCAAGTGGATTTATATTCCACGCTTTCTTGATCAAAACTCTTATTCACAAAACAGGGCGTAGCGCCAACAAGTACTAATCTACGTACTAAGTCTGGATAATCTAGCGCTATGCGTATTGCAACTTGTGCTCCTAAAGACCAGCCGACCACGTCCGCATGTGCAGGCAAAACTTCTGCCACTTTTTCTGCGGTAGCATGTAAGTGAAACGGCTCTATTGGGCGGCTTAAACCCATGCCTGGCAAATCAATGATGTGTAGCGTGAATAGCTTGCTTAGTTTTTTGACCAAAGGCTGCCATACTGCGCCATTCATTCCCCATCCATGTAGCAATACAAGATTAGGGCCTGTGCCTATCACTTCAACATGCAGGTGATTAGCAATCATGCGGCGAGCTCACTTTCTGCCTGATGAATCGCTTCAACAAGTTTTTTCATATCATCCAGTGTATGTGCCGCCGATAGCGATATACGCAGCCTTGCAGTACCCACAGGCACGGTAGGCGGACGGATTGCTGGCACTAAAATGCCACAAGTTTGTAAATACTCACTTAACGCCAAAGCCTCCTTATTACCGCCTACTACCAAGGGCTGAATAGGCGTATCGGAATCCATTAACTGCCATTGATTGAGCTTAAGGTTATTTTTCAAATAGGCGATTGAGCGATTGAGATTTGCACGCAAATCATCACCCTGCTCAATCAACTTAACAGAAGCTGAAAGCGTGGCTGACAAAGCTGGCGGTGCAGGTGTGGAATACACATAACTCTTGGCTTTTTGAATCAGATAATCAATCACGACTTGCTCACCCGCCACAAAAGCACCCGCAACACCGGCAGCTTTTCCTAAAGTTGCCATCATGATAATACGTGGCGATTTAACTTTAAAGTGATTTAATGACCCTTTACCATGTTCACCTAACACGCCAAAACCATGGGCATCATCTAAATACAGATAAGCGTCATATTTCTCGCAAAGTGCCAGAAACTCGGGAATAGGCGCAATATCGCCGTCCATGCTAAACACTGCATCAGCAGCAATCAACTTATGATTAGCGGTACTCGCCTGTAACAACTTTTCTAGCGCAGCCACATCATTGTGCGGATAGCGTTGAAACTCTGCATGTGAGAAATAAGCACCGTCATTTAAACACGCATGATTTAACTTATCTGCGAAGATTGCATCGCCTCGGCCTGTCAGTGCGCCAAGCACGCCGATATTTGCCATGTATCCGGTAGAAAATAGCAGAGCGGCAGGCAACTCAACAAATGCTGCAAGCTGTTTTTCTAAAGCATCATGATAGCGATGATGCCCCGTGATCAAATTAGAGGCACCACTCCCAACGCCAGATTCTCCAGCGGCCTTTTGCATCGCTGCGATTAATTCGGGCCGGTTCGCCAAGCCTAGGTAGTCGTTACTACAAAAAGAAAGATACGGTTGCTCATTTGCAACAATATGTTCAGCCTGTGGCGAATCTAACAAACGACGTTGGCGCAACAAACCATCGGTTTTGCGCTGGTCGAGTTCACGTTGTAAAGAAGCTAACATTCTGTGTATTAAATCTTGTTAATGCCAAGTTTGGCAAATAATTGCTTATCAGTCTCAGCTTCAGGGTTACCTGTCGTTAGCAATTTCTCACCGTAGAAAATACTGTTAGCACCAGCTAAGAAGCATAATGCCTGAATGCCTTCGTGCATACTCTGACGCCCAGCAGATAAGCGCACAAAACTGTTTGGCATGGTAATGCGAGCAGCCGCGATTGTACGCACAAACTCTAATGGGTCTAGCTCTTCAGTTCCGTGTAAGGGTGTACCTTCCACTTGGGTCAATAAGTTAATTGGCACGCTTTCTGGTGGGCGCTCCATATTAGCCAACTGGGCCAGCAAACCAGCACGTTGATTACGTGATTCGCCCATCCCGATAATGCCCCCACTGCAAACGTTGATATCAACGCTACGTACACGGTCTAATGTTTCCAATCGGTCTTGGTAAGTACGCGTAGTAATCACTTCACCGTAAAACTCAGGTGCGGTGTCTAAGTTATGATTGTAATAATCTAAACCGGCGTCCTTTAACTGCTCCGCTTGTCCTTCTTTTAACATACCCAAGGTTGCACAAGTTTCCAAGCCCATTGCTTTGACTTCTGAAATCATTTTAAGCACAGGCTCCAAATCACGCTGTTTTGGGCCTCGCCATGCAGCGCCCATACAGAAACGGCTTGCACCATTGTCTTTTGCCTCTTGTGCCGCAGCCAGTACATCATCCAAAGCCATTAAAGGCTCACTTTCAACATCGGTATGGTAGCGGGCAGCTTGCGGACAATAACCGCAGTCTTCAGAGCATCCACCCGTTTTAATAGATAGCAGAGTACTCACTTGCACTGCATTCGGGTCGAAATTGGCACGATGTACCGTTTGCGCGCGATGCATCAAATCACTGAATGGCATCTCAAATAACTCAACAATCTCTGCCACACTCCAGCGATTCACTGTATTTTCTTCATGCGCATGTGTGCTACATGATTTATTTAAACCTGCTTTGAGGTGATCAGTATTGATAACCGCTTCATTAGTAGGTGTTGTTGCTTCTGAGTGAGTTGATGATTCAAGCATTGTATTTCCTTGTATATTTACTAAGGTATCTTCACCAAAGTGGTGATTAAGTGAAATTGAGATAGAATTTAGGCATGATTATACATTGTCAATAAAACTGACTGCAAACTTTGAACAACAGATTAAAATTTAATCAAATACTAGCAAACCTGCAACAAACATGCATACTCTGCGCAAGCCACAACGGTGAAAACCTAGGGCTATGTCAGCCATGCTTAAAGGACCTTCCTTGGCATACAACTACACAATGTCCGCAATGCGCGTTAATCACTAACGGAAGCATATGCGGCAGTTGCATCAGCACACCACCCAGCTTTGATGCTACAACGGCACTACTCACCTACGATTACCCGGTAGATGGCTTACTACAACATTACAAATACAACGCAAGCTTAAATTTAGCACAAACTTTTGCGTCGTTGTTTGCAGAGAAAAAACACACGCAACTGACCATGCAAAATGCAATCAACGTCATCATGCCAATGCCCATGCATCAAAATCGCTTAAAGGAAAGAGGCTTTAATCAAGCACTTGAAATAGCAAAGCTATTGAGTAAGGCTTTCACCATACCGCTAGACTACACCACCTGCCAGCGCACCAAACATACACCACCACAAGCCAGCCTAAACCTAAAAGACCGCATCAAAAACATTAAAGGTGCATTTAGTTGCCAACAGAGTCTGCAACATTTGAATATTGCGATTATTGATGATGTAATGACAACAGGTGCTAGTTTGAATGAACTCGCTAAAACATTAAAACAAGCAGGCGCTGCCCATGTAGAATGCTGGGTGATGGCAAGAACGTTGCCGAAATAAACGCCCTCTCCCATGCTAAGCAGGAATAATTAGCATGACGCAAATCCAACTTAACGAAAACTGATTTTACTTATGTTCCATATTGTTTTATTTGAGCCTGAAATTCCACCAAACACAGGCAACATCATACGGCTATGTGCCAACACTGGCGCGCAATTGCACTTAGTGAAACCGCTAGGGTTTAGCTTAGAAGATAAACAACTAAAACGCGCAGGCTTAGACTATCACGAATATGCCAACTTAAAAGTACATGAAAACTGGGAGGCGTGCAAAGCAGCACTTGCGGGCAAGCGACTATTTGCAATTACCACCAAAGGCAGCACTACACATAGTGATATTGCATTTAAAGCTGACGATGTATTTGTATTTGGGCCTGAAACACGTGGGCTATCAGAGGAAATACGCAATCAATTCACCGCTGAACATCGCGTACGTTTACCAATGTTACCGAATAGCCGTAGCTTGAATTTATCAAACTCTGCCGCGGTATTACTTTATGAGGCTTGGCGACAAATTGGGTTTGAAGGCGGCAGCTAAGGCCGACCATTCAACCAGGCTATTGCTAAAAACATCATCTACGATGTTATACGCCTTCTGGCTTTTGCTCACGACCTAACAAATCCATCACCGCATCCTGAGCACTTTTACCATGTGATAGTGCTTGATTAACCTCACAAGTAATCGGCATATCAACGCCTAATGTTTCAGCGCGACGCATCACCTCACGCGCAGTGTTAACACCCTCTGCCACATGACCAAGCCCTTGCAAAATATCTGCTAAGCTTTTGCCGCTGGCAAGTTGCAAACCTACTTCTCTGTTCCTAGAGTACTGGCCCGTGCACGTCAGTATCAAATCACCAACGCCTGCCAAGCCCATAAACGTTTCTGACTTAGCGCCAAGGGATAAACCAAAACGTGTCATTTCAGTTAAACCACGAGTAATCATCGCGGCACGTGCATTATTACCAAAGCCCATACCATCAGAAATACCAGCAGCAATCGCCATCACATTTTTAACCGCACCGCCCACTGACACACCAATCACATCAGTCGTATCGTACACACGTAAATTTGCACCATGAATCAGTAACGCAGCTTCTTTAGCAAATGCCTCATCATTCGCAGCCAAGGTAACCGCGGTAGGTAAACCACGCACCAGCTCAGCAGCAAAACTAGGCCCAGACAAAGCGCCCCATTTTTGCTCACTGCCTAACTCTTCAAGCGCCACTTCATATGGTAATTTAGCTGTTTGCGGCTCTAGGCCCTTATGTGCCCAGATAATAGGCAGCGTACACCCTAGTTGTTTGATGTCTTTTAAAATACTTCTAAAGCCAGCAGTCGGCACCACAGACAAAATCAAATCAGCACCATCGAGCGCAATTTGCAAATTATCCTCGATCTGCAATTGGTCATTAAATTTAAAGTCACCTAAATACAAAGGGTTTGCACGCGCTTTACGCATACCAGAAACATGGCCAGCATTACGTGCCCACAATGAAACTTGGTGACGTTGACTGATATTCATCGCCAGCGCAGTTCCCCATGCGCCAGCACCTAATACTGCAATTTTTGCCATTTAATCAAAACCCTAGTTAATCAAAACCCTAGTTAATCAAAACCCCAAGTAGATGAAACTAAAATGTATCCAGTAACACCATCTCGATGTTTTACCTTCAGCCACCCGTTATTAGATTTAGCCTCTACCAGCTCCAGCACTACATCTTTTTCTAATATTGCAACGACATCAGCAGCAACCTCTGGACGAACTCTCATTTCGGCTGAGCCTTTAGCAACCAGTACCGAGCGCTTAGCCGATAAATGTTTAGCTTCTATCCAACTCATGCTTCCCTGCGCATCGCGAACTTTTAGCCAATCACCGAGGTTAACCACCACCTCTACAGGATATAGATGGCTCAGCAATAGTACTTTTTTTGCTGAAAGTGAGGGCGCATCGTACAAAATGGCTTTGGGAACTGATACAGCTCTAAAGTCTAATGCAGATGCCGTGATTGGCATCCACATCAGCGCGAAAATTAAAGCAACTTTCGAAAATCGAGACATTACACTTATTGCACAGAACCTGCTTGTTCAGCTTCTTGTTGCTTTTGTTGTGCAAACAAAGCTTCAAAGTTGATTGGGTTCAATAATACAGGTTGGAAACCAGCACGTACCACTAAATCTGAAACACTTTCACGTAGGTACGGGAACAAAATGTTAGGACAAGTAATACCAACAATCATTTCCATATTTTCTGCAGGCACGTTACGAATTTGGAAAATACCAGCTTGTGTTACTTCTACCAAAAATACTGTTTTATCAGCAATTTTAGAGGTAACCGTCACTTTGATTGCTACTTCGAATACGTTTTCTTCAACTTGCTGAGCTAAGTTACTTAGCTCAATACTTACCTGAGGTTGCGTACGGTCTGTAAAAATTTGTGGTGCATGAGGGATTTCTAATGAAACATCTTTTACATAGATTTTTTCAATACTGAAACCTGGTTGTTGCTCTTGTGCTACGTTGTTTTCTTCTTGTGCCATAATTTTCTACTTAAAAATGTTAATTAAAATTGGTAATCAGTGACAGAGTCATTTGAAGTTTAGTAAAGCTTAAGCGCCTATTTTAGCAGAGTTTAATTTTGCTCTCTGCTATAAATAGAGTGAATATATTCTTAACGTTTAGAAACGATCCATTATGCCAACAATGGGTCAAGTCCACCCGCCAGATCTAAAGCTCGCAGGTCATCAAAACCGCCAATATGGCGGTCATCAATGTAAATTTGCGGTACAGTACGACGACCCGTTTTTTGCATCATTTCATCGCGTCGCTCAGGCTGCAAATCAATACGGATTTTATTAATCTCTTTCACACCCTTGCTGATCAACAAGCGCTCTGCATTGATGCAGTAAGGACAAACTGCTGAGGTGTACATTAAAATATTAGCCATACCATTACGCCTTCACGACAGGAAGTTTTGCTTCAATCCAAGCATTTAGGCCGCCTTGTAGATTGTGCACTTGCTTAAACTCGGCTTTACGTAAAATGTCGCATGCTTTGGCTGAACGTGCACCACGTTGGCAATTCACTAACAAAGGCTTATCTTTGTATTTAGCTAATTCATTTAAGCGATCTGCCAATTGAGCTAACGAAATATGTTTCGCATCAACAATGTGTCCATTTGCAAACTCCGCATCATCACGCACATCAATCACCAATGCATGGTTGCGATTAATAAGCGTCACTGCTTCGGTCGTACCTAAGTTTGGCACACCACCTGCTCCCTTTCCAAAGCTAGGCAATAACAACATGATGCCAGAGCCAAAAGCCAAGCCAATTAATAAGGCATTATCTTTTATAAATTCCACTGATTACCTTTCAAAGTTTTACGCACCAAATTATCAAGTAGTCGCATCAACATCTAGCGACTAACACTTACATATTTATAATCAGATTTTACGTGTAAATGCGCTAAAATGCTCGTATTGATATCATAATTTATGCAAAAGATTGAGGCGAAATATGTCCCCTAATAAAAATATCACACCAGTTTGTCTACTGATTCTAGATGGCTTTGGCTATCGTGAAGAAATCACCGATAACGCGATCGCACAAGCGAACAAACCAAACTGGGATACACTGTGGAAAAACTTCCCACACACATTAATTAACGCCTCTGAACACTACGTCGGATTACCTGATGGACAAATGGGCAATTCAGAAGTTGGTCATCTCAACATTGGCGCAGGACGCATAGTATTTCAAGATATTGAACGCATTAACAATAGCATTTCAACTGGTGAGTTTTTTGAACACCCAGTGCTATCACCGGCCTTGGTAAACATCAAAAATAATGACAAAGCACTACATATTTTTGGTTTGTTGTCAGATGGAGGTGTTCACAGCCACCAAGACCACATTCATGCCATGATTAAAATGGCTGGGATTCACGGTGTAAATAAAGTGTACGTACACGCATTTTTAGATGGTCGCGACACGCCGCCAATTAGCGCTGCGCCTTATATTGATGCATTGGAGCAACAATGCAAAGCAGTGGGTGTTGGTAAAATTGCTTCCATTAGTGGGCGCTTCTATGGCATGGACAGAGATAAACGCTGGCCCCGTGTAGAAGCCGCTTACAAGCTATTTACAGAAGGCGTTGGTGAGTTCAGTGCCGAAACTGCCGCTGCAGGTTTGCAAGACGCCTATGCTCGTGGAGAAAATGATGAGTTTGTGAAAACCACAGCGATTCATCAGGCTAATGAAGCACCAATCAAGATGGAAGATGGTGACTTGGCTGTGTTTATGAACTTCCGCTCAGATCGTGCACGTCAATTAACGCACGCCTTACTTGCAGAAGAGTTTGATGGTTTTCATCGTCGCCACGTACCTAATCTAGCTGGTTTTTTTACATTGACGATGTACGACAAAAAAGAAACTAAGGCGACCGTCATGTTTCCACCTCAGGAAGTGAAGAATACACTGGGGGAGTATTTATCAGCGCAAGGTCTCACCCAGCTTAGAATTGCAGAAACAGAGAAATACCCGCATGTCACCTTTTTCTTTAATGGCGGTGAAGAAACCGTGTTTGCTGGTGAAGATAGAATTCTCGTGCCGTCTCCGAAAGTGGAGACTTATGACCTACAACCAGAAATGAGCGCCAATGAGGTTACTGAGAAACTAGAAGAAGCAATTTTAAGCAAAAAATACAATGCGATTATTTGCAACTATGCCAATTGCGACATGGTTGGTCACTCAGGTAATCTCAAGGCTGCGATTGCTGCGGTAGAGGCGCTAGATATCTGTATCGGCCGCGTTGTGAATGCGATGCAGAGTATCGGTGGTGAAGTGCTGATTACTGCAGACCATGGCAATGTTGAGCAAATGTATGACGGGCAGAACCAACAGCCTCATACCCAGCACACCACCAACCTAGTACCGCTCATTTATATTGGCAGAAATGCCCAATTAAATAATAACGGCGCACTATCCGACTTGGCACCAACCATTCTAAATTTGATGGGTGTTGACCAACCCCTTGAAATGACCGGTAAAAACCTAGTTCAATTTAACACTTAACGCTAAACACCTTAAGACCATGATGCGCCATCGTATTTTGCAAATAACATCAGTGCTAGCATTGATAATTTCGCTACTGCTTAACGCATCATGGAGCTTTGCCGAAAAAAAAGCAGAGCAATCGAAACAAGAACTCAGCCAGTTAAAGAAACAATTAGAAGCATTAAAAAAAGAACTAGACCATGCACAGGAAGAGCACAAAGATGCTGCGGACGCACTGAAAGAAAGTGAAGTGGCGATTAGCGGCGCAAATAAAAAACTGCATGAAATCAGCAAGCAACAAATTGATAATAAGAAAGCATTAGCCAAGCTGGAAGCTGAATCAAAATCAACCAACATCGCACTTAACCAGCAACAAAAATTACTAAGCGGTCAACTCTATCAGCAATATATACACGGCCAGCAAAGCTATGTGCAAATGATTCTGCAAAGTCAGCGCCCGAGTGAAGTCGCACGTGACTTGCATTATTATTCATATGTTGCAAAAGCGCGCGCTGACCTAATCAGCAATATGCAAGATAACTTAAATAAGATTACTAAACTTAATGAGTTAACAGCATCCAAACTGCAAGAAATAACAGACCTTAAGCAAAAGCAAATTGATGAAAAGCGCATTCTAGAGCTTCAAAAGAAAGAAAAATCTAAAGTTGTAAAATCACTTTCACAACAAATAGCTGAACAACGAGGGCAAATAAAAAAACTGAGTCGCGATGAAAAAAGGCTATCGCAACTGGTAAGCCGCTTAGCTAAGATTATTCCAAAAAAGAAAAAAGTAGTTAAACAGCCATCACAAAGTACTAAAACAACACCACAGCCTGACACTTCAATTAGTAATGAAAAGTTACCGAGTGACAACTTTACTGGTGCAAACTTCTCAGCATTAAAAGGCAAGCTTCGCTTACCTGTACGTGGTGAAATTAGTAATAGATTCGGTTCAGTTAGGCAAGATAGCGGCATCTCATGGAAAGGTTTGTTTATTAAAGCCAGCGAAGGTGCAGAAGTGAAAGCAGTTGCATCAGGGCGTGTTGTTTTTGCAGATTGGTTGAGAGGCTTTGGCAACCTAATTATTCTGGATCATGGCGATGGATACATGAGCTTATATGGAAATAATCAGTCTGTTTTAAGGCAAGAAGGCGAAATGGTAAAAGGTGGAGACACAATCGCGTCAGTTGGCAACACTGGCGGCAACGAGTCTAACGGCCTTTATTATGAGCTCAGAAAACAAAGTCGCCCATTTGACCCGATGGCATGGAGTAGCTTAAATTAAGAAACGAATGAAGTGACCAGGCATTTGATTTATCGGTTATTTTTCACCACTTATCGGTTACCCAAATACGATATTGACTCACAGACCTAATAAAAAAGCACGCAAATTTGCGTGCTTTTTTATAAATACCGTTTAGCAAAATATTGCTAAACGGTAAGGATTATTGCGGTTCTGAATCTGCAAATTTGGCGACTTCGCCAGCAGCAGCAGCGGCGGCGGCTTCTGTTTCAGCAGCAATTTGTGCTGGATCTAAAGTAATGCCAGGAACACGCTCATCTGCAGATGGCTCATACCCACCAGATACAGGTGCAGCTGGTGCTGGTGCTTCCACTGGTGCAGCAACTGGCGCCTCTTCTACTGGTGCTACTTCTTCTTTTTCACCACAACCTACCACCAATAAACTTGTCATTCCCAATACTAATAGTGAGCGCAATAACATAGACATAAAATCTCCTTTTATAATTAGATAATTTAAACAGATGCTCATCGTTTTATATTCAATGAGTTAAGCTGTTTTTTGAAACCAGAGCTTATTCTAACGCATTCAAGATTCTCTGCAACCTTAATGCAATATATGGCAATCATCAATCAATTCAAAAGTACTTACTGATGTTTATTCACCCACTTAAAATATGCTGTATTCATCACGATCTTTAATGCAAAATTAATCACCAATCAAGTGAAAAATAACCCGACGATGACTAGCAATGTGTCGATGCTCGTATAAAAAAACACCTTGCCATTGTCCTAATGCAAGCTTACTTTCTAATAATGGAATAGATAAATGAGTTTGCGTAAGTGCGGACCGCACATGTGCAGGCATATCATCTGGCCCTTCAACTGTGTGAATAAATAGTGGGTCTCCATCAGGTACCAGTCGATTAAAGAACGACTCCATATCAACCAACACATCATGGTCGTAATTCTCATTAATCAAAAGACTCGCAGAGGTGTGTTGTATATAAAGCGTGACCATCCCTGTACGTAATCCACTTGACTCAGCCCAGTCAATGACCTGCGGCGTAATATCGTAAAGTTTGCGGCCTTTTGTATGAACGCTAATCTGCCCTGTTCTTTGTTGCATAGACTACTCCAAACTCATCTTGAATGGATAGAGTATATCTAAAGTACTAGGCACAACTCAATCCAAACTTACCAGCAACCCCATGGCGAAAAATATCCTGCGCCCATCCCAAAACGCGGACCGAATCTAGAACCATAAGCACCAAACCCATATGGGCTAAATCCAAAACGTTGGTATCGACAAAATGGATCTTCGAAGCGCTGACGATTAATCATTTGCTGTTTAAGCTTTGCTAACTCAGCACGTTTATCTTGCTCTCGCTTGTTGATTTCCTCTGCAAGCTTATTCCTTAAGGCAAGCTCACGACCAGTATGAATGTAATCAAGCACCTTTTTATCTACACCTCGATGACTTAAATCGACACTTTGGCTAGGTGTAAGGGCATAACTGGAGTCTGACTCTTTTATTTTTTGAATAATCTGCTCGTAACCTAATCCTTGTTTAGAAAGAGATACGATTTCATCCAAACTCAACACAGCTTGAGGCTGCGGCATGATCCTTTCTAAGTCATCGGCAGAAATTCTGTCGATCTGAGGTGAACCTCCAGCTTGCTTACCATCAGTTGCACACCCTGCAAGAAAACTCATCAGGATAATCATTACAAAACAAGTGCGACTATTGATGCTCATGATGATTAACCCCTCCGTTTAAAAATGGGGGATGGCTCCGTGATGGTGCCATCAAAACTATGATTCTTGACTGGGTAGCGTGCTTGTACCTTTTTGACGTACTGACGTGTCTCTGGAAAAGGTGGAATACCGTTGTATTTGTTCACGGAACCTTCACCAGCGTTGTATGCAGCTACAGCCAACGCAACATCTCCTTTAAAGTAAGCGAGCAGCCAACGCAAGTACGCTACGCCACCTTTGATATTCTGGCTTGCATTAAATGCATTTTTTACGTTAAACCGATCGGCAGTATCAGGAATCAATTGCATCAAACCTTGGGCTTGCTGATTTGATTGCGCAGTGGTGACAAAGTTGGATTCCACCGAAATGATAGAAAGTACTAACTTAGCATCTACTTTATACCAAGCTGAAATCGTATCAACCAAATGCAAAATCCAGCTCTTATCTTTAGGTAGCCCTGCGACGTACTGATCAATGGTTGCCACATGAGCATACTCTAATGGTGCTTTTTCTGGCTCAACTTCAGCCAGCACACAAGGAGGCAAATCAACCATGCTAAGCTCTACAGTCTCCAGCATCTTTTGTGACTCATAGTGCCCTTGTAAAGATGCCGTTGCAAACATGGCGGCGGCTAAATCCCGATTAGCGGGAACACCTTTGCCAGAGGCATACAACATACCAAGCCTAAACTGTGCCTCAGCACTACCTAAGCGCGAGGCTTGACAATAAAATCTCGCAGCCTGCCAATCACTATCTACATTTTTCACATCGTGCTCTGCGTCTACTGCACGCAACAGCAAAGACCGAATGACTTCGGGCTCATGATTAAATGTTTCCAGCTCATGCTGGCTGAGTTCTGCATATGACACATTTGCCACCGTAACAAGCATGGCAAACATGACGCGTCTCAACTTATTCATCAATAGATTGCTGATTAATCCACTCCTTTAGCCTAGGACATTTCATCCTGAGGTACGTTAAGTATTCGCTTTTGTAAACACAAGCTTACCTGCTTTAACGTCAATTTTGACAATATCTTTTGCAATAAAATTCCCAGCCAAAATTTCACGGGCTAGCGGATTCTCAATTTCGCTTTGTATAGCGCGCTTAAGTGGCCGCGCACCATAAACGGGGTCAAATCCTGCATTGGCAATTTCGGTCACTGCTGCATCCGTCAACTCTAACTGCATATCCATTGCCGCTAGGCGTTTAGCAAGATATTGCAACTGAATTGCCGCGATCGATTTAATATTAGCCTCACCCAGTGCATGGAACACCACGACTTCATCAATCCGATTGACAAATTCAGGTCTGAAATGTGTTTTCACTTCACCCATCACCGCCAACTTAACCAACTGATAATCTTGATCACTCATGCTCTGTATCATTTGGCTACCAAGGTTAGAAGTCATAATAATCACGGTATTCTTAAAATCTACAGTACGGCCTTGCCCATCGGTCAAACGGCCATCATCTAACACTTGCAGCAATACGTTAAATACATCGGGATGCGCTTTTTCTACCTCATCTAACAAAATAACGCTATAAGGTTTGCGGCGTACGGCTTCAGTGAGCGTACCGCCCTCTTCATAGCCAACATAGCCAGGTGGCGCACCTATCATCCGTGCAACAGAGTGCTTCTCCATAAACTCACTCATGTCGATGCGAATCAAATGGTCCTCTGAATCAAACAAAAAGTTAGCAAGCGATTTGCATAACTCGGTTTTACCCACACCTGTAGGCCCTAAGAATAAGAAGCTACCATAAGGTCGGTTTGGGTCACCCAAGCCTGAGCGTGAACGGCGAATTGCATCCGAAACCAGTCGCACAGCTTCGTCTTGCCCAACTACGCGCTCATGTAGTTTAGCCTCCATGGTCAACAGTTTTTCACGCTCACCTGTCATCATTTTGCTCACAGGGATACCCGTTGCGCGGCTCACTACTTCGGCAATTTCATCGGCCCCCACTTCGGTGCGCAACATTCGGTGCTTGGTTAAATCTACACTCACTTCAGCAGTTGATGCCTGCTTTAGTTGCGTTTCCAATTGCGGCAACTTGCCATACTGCAACTCAGAGACTTTCTGCCAATCGCCTTTACGCGTGGCTTCTTCCATCTCAAACTTTACTTTCTCAATCGCTTCTTTAATGTGTGCAGAGCCTTGCACCTGCGCTTTTTCTGACTTCCATATTTCTTCTAAATCAGCATATTCTTTCTCAAGTTTGCTAATTTCCTCTTCAATCAGTTCAAAACGTTTTATACTACCCTCGTCTTTTTCACGACGGACAGCTTCACGCTCAATTTTGAGCTGAATCAGGCGACGTTCTAATTTATCCATCACTTCAGGTTTGGAATCAATTTCCATTTTGATGCGGCTTGCGGCCTCATCAATCAAATCAATCGCCTTATCTGGCAAAAAACGGTCTGTAATATATCGATGTGAAAGTTCTGCGGCAGCCACAATCGCTGGGTCAGTAATTTCTACACCGTGATGCAGTTCATACTTTTCTTGCAAGCCACGCAATATAGCAATCGTTGCCTCTACACTAGGTTCATCTACCAACACCTTTTGGAAGCGGCGCTCTAACGCTGCATCTTTTTCAATATATTTGCGATATTCATCTAGAGTGGTAGCGCCTACGCAATGCAACTCACCGCGCGCAAGTGCTGGTTTAAGCATATTGCCAGCATCCATGGCTCCCTCGGCCTTACCCGCACCCACCATAGTATGAATTTCATCAATAAAGACAATGGTTTGGCCTTCATCCTGCGCTAGCTCTTTCAACACAGACTTCAAACGTTCTTCAAACTCACCACGATATTTAGCACCCGCCAGTAATGCCGCCATATCGAGTGACAGTACTTTTTTACCTTTTAGCGACTCAGGTACTTCACCATTCACAATACGCTGTGCCAAGCCTTCTACAATCGCAGTTTTACCCACACCAGGCTCACCAATCAGCACTGGGTTATTTTTAGTACGGCGCTGTAACACTTGAATCGCACGACGGATTTCATCATCACGGCCAATCACTGGGTCTAATTTACCTAGTCGGGCGCGCTCAGTTAAATCGATAGTGTATTTCTTAAGAGACTCACGCTGACCTTCTGCCTCTTGGCTATCTACATTTTCGTTACCACGCACAGCTTGTACAGCAGCCTCTAATGCGGCCGTTGTTAACCCATTTTTCTTAAGCAACTTTCCTGCTTCGCCTTTATCATCAGCTAACGCTAACAAAAACATTTCACTCGCGATATAAGCATCACCGCGCTTTTGTGAAAGCTTATCTGTCACATTAAGTAGATTATTTAAGTCACGTGAAATCGCCACCTCTCCACCGGCATCTGCTGACTTAGGTAGATTTGCTATTGCAGCAGTTAACCCAGTTTTAAGTTGATTAAGCTGCACGCCTGCTCGTGCTAATAAAGAGGCAGTGCCTCCATCATCTTGTTGTAACAATGCTTGCAGTAAATGTGGCGGTTCAATAGCGGTGTTATCCGCGCCCAAAGCAAGGCTTTGCGCATCGCTAATCGCCTGTTGAAACTTAGTCGTTAATTTATCAAAGCGCACGGGTCTCTCCTATCATGATCACTCTAATGTTTAAATGCTTATCCACAATCAACATGGGGCTTAATCTTTACTTTTCAATATATAATACAAAGTATTAATTCGTTATTTAAGTGGCAATGGAATTAACCGTATTTTTGATGATGCCATTGCATGGAGTGGATTGTTGCTAACCGATACTTTGAGCGCTGAAGATGCACTACCCAATCCAGCTTGGGCGATTTTAGATACCAAAGACCAATGGGACGCATTTAGCCAAACTGTAGAAAATCAAGGTATACAATCTACGTCAGAGCCATTGGTGCAATCCAATTTAATGCTCGACGGGTTACGCTGTGCTGCCTGCTCAGGCATCATTGAACAAGGCCTCCAAGCGACACCCGGCATTATCAGCGCTCGTGTCAGCATGTCCAAAAAACGCGCTGTGGTTGTATGGTCGCCTAGTGTAACTCTACCCTCCAAAATATTAACGACAATTCATGATTTAGGTTATACCGGCTTTCCTGCAACCCAACATGAAGACGACTTAGTCTCCCAGCAAAAGCAAAGAGCAGCATTCTGGCGTTGGATGGTATCTGGCTTCTGCATGATGCAAGTGATGATGTACGCTAGTCCGACTTACTTCACAGCACCAGGCGAAATTTCTAGCGATATTTTGCATCTACTGAATTGGGCGTCATGGCTACTAAGCCTACCAGTACTTTTATTCTCAAGCCGATCTTTCTTTAGCAATGCATTGCGCGACCTAAAGCAAAAACAAATTAGCATGGATCTCCCCGTTGCGCTGGGCATTATCATCACATTTATTGTGAGTTCGGCCGCTACATTTGAACCCAACAGCTGGTGGGGCAATACTGTCTATTTTGACTCACTCACCATGTTTGTGTTTTTCTTACTTTCTGCGCGCCTGATCGAAGTTAAGTTACATCGTAAAACGCTAGGCGCACTCGAAAGCCTAGTAAGCCGCATTCCAGAAAATACTGAACGACAAAATCCAGATGGCTCATTTACACGAGTGCTAAACACAAAGCTTAAAATTGGCGATATCGTGCGCGTGCAGATTGGCGAAGCTTTCCCTGCTGATGGAAAAATCATTTCAGGCAACACCAGTGTCGATGAGTCTCTACTTACCGGTGAATCTACCCCCATCCAAAAAAATCATAATGACGATGTGATTGCAGGCAGTTATAACTTGCGTCAGCCAGTTTGCATCACCCTCAATACCATTGGTGAATCTACAAAGTATGGCCAAATTGTAAACCTTATCAACAATGCGGCAGTAGAAAAACCTCGCCTATCAAAACTCGCAGATCGTGTTGCGCGGCCATTCTTAATTTTCGTCATCCTCAGCGCTGCTATTGCAGCAGCTCTACTTTGGGACGTTGACCGTGGTAGAGCATTGATGACTGCTGCTGCGGTACTCATTGTGACCTGCCCGTGCGCACTATCTTTAGCAACCCCTGCTGCAATGCTTGCCAGCGCAAGCGCGTTCGTTAAGCGAGGAATTTTAATCAAGCGCTTACAGGCGATTGAAAATATCGCCGATATCGACACCATTATCTTCGATAAAACGGGCACACTGACAGAAGATCATATTCAACTTAAGGCAATTGAACCAAAAACTGGGCTTACTGAATCTGAGGCATTATCAGTCGCCGCAGCCATCGCCCAGCATTCAATGCACCCCATTTCTCGCGCACTCTTTAAGGCAAACAAGACTAGTAGCAATTTAGATACGCTGAATCTTGTGCTAGCAGACATTGAATTAGAAAATATTCAAGAAACTGCTGGCGCTGGCATTAGCGGAGCCATCAAGATGAGTACAATGGAGAGACTTCCCGCTCATCTCAATCTTATTGGTACCGAGCTTAAACTAGGTTCAGCAGTTTTTTGCGGCATTGCAGAATCTAGCACAAATGCACAGCAAGTCTATTTAGCGAACAATCAAGGCTGGTTAGCAACCTTTACTTTACAAGAGGCCATCAAACACAATGCCGCCATTGCTATTCAGTCATTAAAAAATTCAGGGCTAAACATTGAACTGCTCTCCGGCGATCGCTCAAACGCAGTAGAAAATACGGCCAAACAAATAGGTATTAAACAATTCCAATCGGCTTGCAGCCCAGAAGACAAACTTTTACGCCTACAAGCACTCAAACGAGAAGGTAGGAAAGTACTGATGGTAGGCGACGGCTTAAATGATGGTCCTATTTTAGCCAGTGCTCATGTATCAATTGCCATGGGCAAAGGTGTGCCACTCACGCTGGCACATGCTGACTATGTATTTTTAAATGGTGATATTAGCCAAATTCCTTACCTAATTCGCCATGCAAAACAAACCATGAGCATAATTAAAGAAAATATCGCTTGGGCAATCATCTATAATCTAATCAGTATTCCCCTCGCATTTTTTGGCATATTATCTGCATGGCTGGCAGGACTGGGTATGGCGGTTAGCTCGCTCATTGTGGTGGCTAATGCACTACGTTTAACTAAATTTGCATCATCAAAAACTGACACTAAATAGTGATCAACAAAGGAGCTAGTCATGGACGTCTTATTCGTACTTATTCCACTCTCAGTCATCATGGCACTCGTTGTTCTTGGTGGATTATGGTGGGCAGTTTATCGCGGTCAATTTGAAGATATTGAAGACGAAGGTAAGCGAATTTTAGAAGATGACGACTAAAATAATTTGCTACCCAAAGTAGTCTCTGCCCATGTAGATTGATTAATAACAACCCTCCGCAACCGCAAATCCAGCCTCAAATTGCACATTTTCAGAATGTCATATTTACGTACAAAGCCTTACAAAAATATTTCTATTTGTTTCAAATCTGTAACAAATTCTCTTGAGTAATTAATTTTTTTATGCTAGTTTCTGACATGCGTCAAATTGACGCATGTGAAATTGTGTTAGCAAATCATCAATTTAAACGTAACGCTTGGATGATGCATGACGGTTTCTGGCTCAAATGGCAACATACTGATTGCAAAGCCAAATAACTCGCTATCCCCCACAGGATTTGTCTGGTTGTTTGTTGGTGTTCTCACCATCACTTCAATCATTACAGTAGGGTTTGTTTCAGCGGGAGCTTGGATAGTGTTGCCGTTTGCAGGTCTTGAAATATTAGTGCTTGCCTATGTGTTAATGAATGCTTATTTACACTACGGTGACTTTGAAAGCATTACGCTAGTGAATGATGATGTAGTAATAGAGAAATACAGTTACAAAAGTTCTAAGAAATATACTTTTCAACGTTACTGGGTAAGGGTGACATTACGTAACACCCTAGACGGTACGGTCGCGATTTTCATTGGCTCACACGGCAAGGAAATCGAGTTTGGCAGTCGTTATATCAACAAAGAAGAGCGAGAGTCTATCGCCAAGCAGCTGAAGCAAGATTTAAAAATCGTTTAATGGTTTTTTGTTTTGGGAGAAGGTATGTTGAAGCAGGCTATGAAAAAGATTGGTTTCGGTTTACTTTTGCTACTCACAGCGCCCCTTGCGCTTGCTGAGTTTCGCTGGAACTTTCCTGAACCAGTTACTCCGATGGCGCTAGATACGCTACATGTACACAACAAATTCATGCTGATTGTGGCTGTGATTTTTGTTGTGGTCCTCACCATCATGATTTACTCACTGATCAAACACCGCAAAAGTATTGGTCACCAAGCTGTGGCAGACAAAGCACCGTCAACCGCTACAGAAATTTTCTGGACACTCATTCCATTCGTCATCTTGCTAGTCATTGACTTTGTTATCATGGGTATTCCCGCATATCACAGCGTGATTATGATGGAAGATACCAGAAATGAGTCTGACATGGTCGTCAAAGTAACGGGGTCACAGTGGCGCTGGCAATATGAATACATGGGTAATACAGACAAAGGCAGCCAAGATGGGCTGATCGATGCGAAAGGCATTAAGTTTGTTAGCAACCTATCTACCCCTCAAGATCAAGTGAATGGCACTGTTCCACCTGCGGACACTCCTAACAGCCCCTACCTACTAGATGTAGACAACCGATTAGTACTTCCAGTGGGCGCCAAAGTACGTATTCTAATGACATCAACTGATGTATTACACAACTGGTGGGTGCCACAATTCGGCTCCTCGCGAGTAGCCGTACCTGGATTTATTCGTGAAACCTGGGTACAAGTGGACAAAGCTGGTACTTATCGCGGTCAATGTAAAGAACTATGTGGCAAAGGTCATGGTTACATGCCTGTCGTGGTAGATGCACTTCCCAAAGAAGAATATGCAGCATGGGTTGCACTCAAAAAGAATGAGATTAACGAGCAAGCAGCTGGCGCAGATAAAGAGTGGACTAAAGACGAGCTAATGGAACAAGGCAAAGTCGTCTACGAGAAGAACTGTGCCGTGTGCCATCAGGTATCTGGCGCAGGCTTACCACCAGCCTTCCCTGCACTTACTGGTAGCAAAATTACAACCTCTCCGATATTTGACACGAATGGTAAATACTTACCAGATAGCCACATGGATCGCGTGCTAAACGGTGTGCGTGTCATGCCAGCATGGAAAGCAATATTAAATGATACGGAAATTGCCGCTGTCATTACTTACGAACGTAACGCGCTTGGTAACAGCGTGGGTGATGTTGTTCAACCTGCGCAAGTTAAAGCTGCGCGTCAATAAACATAGGTACAGGAGATAATTATGAGCACTACAACAGTCGCACATCATGATGAGCACACTGACCATCCCACTGGGATTATGCGTTGGCTAACCACCACCAACCATAAAGACATTGGCACCATGTACCTGACATTTTCACTCATTATGTTCTTGGTAGGTGGCTCAATGATTTTGGGTATTCGTGCAGAGCTGTTTCAACCAGGCCTGCAATTGATGAACCCAGATTTCTTTAACCAGCTCATCGGTGTGCATGCACTGATTATGATTTTTGCAGCATTAATGCCTGCCGCTACGGGCTTTGCTAACTGGATGATTCCACTACAAATTGGTGCACCAGATATGGCCTTACCACGTTTAAACAACTGGGGTTTCTGGTTACTGCCACCCTCAGCTATTTTACTCACGCTTCCATTTACCTTAGCGCTATTTGGCATTGGAGATGGTGCGCTAGCTACCGGCTGGACATTCTACCCTCCACTCTCTATCCAAGGTGGCATTGGCGTGGACTTTGCGATTTTTGCGGTTCACTTACTTGGCATTTCATCTGTGTTAGGTTCTATTAACATCATTGTCACTTTATTTAACATGCGCGCACCTGGCATGACGCTCATGAAAATGCCAATGTTTGCATGGGGCTGGTTAATTACCGCGTTCTTATTAATTGCAACTATTCCAGTACTCGCTGGTGCCGTGACGATGCTACTCACAGACCGTCACTTTGGCACACACTTTTTTGACGCAGCTGGTGGCGGTGACCCGATCATGTTCCAGCATCTATTTTGGTTCTTTGGTCACCCTGAGGTCTACATTTTGCTGTTACCGGTATGGGGCTTCATTCCACAAATTTTACAAACATTCTCTCGTAAACCAATGTATGGCTACAAAGCACAAGTTTATTCATTAATTGCGATCGGTGCGATGTCTATTATTGTGTGGGCACACCACTTCTTCACAGCAGGGATGCCTGTACCAGCTTTACTCTACTTTATGTACAGCACGATGGCGATTTCATTACCGCTTGCAGTGCTATTCTTCTGTTGGATTAAAACGATGTGGCGTGGCTCTATGAGCTTTGAAACACCAATGCTATTTACCGTAGGCTGGATTATCTTATTCGGCATCGGTGGCTTAACTGGCTTAGTGTTAGCAGACGTTGCAGCAGATGCGCAATATCACAATAGTTACTTTGTAGTCGCGCACTTCCACTACACACTATTTGCTGGCGGCATCATGGGTATTATGGCGGGTGTTTATTACTGGCTACCTAAAATGACTGGGCATATGTATAACGAAAAACTTGGCCAATTGCATTTCTGGTTAACCGCAATTTCGTTCAACCTCACATTCATTCCACAGTTCTTCTTGGGCTTAGCTGGCATGCCTCGACGCATCCCAGACTATGCATTACAGTTTGCAGAATTCAATATGATTTCTTCTATCTCCGCATTTGTACTCGGACTATCGCAACTGATCTTTGTATATAACATTATCAGTACTGCAAGGGGCGGTAAAAAAGCAACGGACCAAGTCTGGGAAGGTGCGGAAGGACTTGAGTGGACATTATCATCACCACCTCCTTACCATAGCTTTTCAGAGCAACCGACAGTTAAATAACATAGGTCAAATAAGATAAAAGTGGTCGTTAATTCATATGAAAAACCAAAAAACTTCTAGAAGCGATAAAAACAGAAAAGTGGCAGTTGTTTTGGCACTGATAGCCTTTATTTGGTATTTGGCTTCAATGTTTACCATATGGAAGTAGATGCTGACAAAAACGATCTAAGCTCAACAGAGCAAAGGTCGGCAGCCAACAAAAAATTAGGCTACAAAATGGTATGGATTGTAGCCGGTTCTCTTTTGTTTGCATTTGCGCTAGTGCCACTTTACGACGTGTTATGTACGATTACAGGACTCAATGGCAAAACAAAAAGTACAGCAAGTGAATTAAGCAACACCAAAGTAGATGAAACTCGATGGGTCACTGTGCAGTTCACCTCCAGCACAATGCCTGGGCTAGGCTGGAATTTTTATCCTAAGCAATCCAGCATAAAAGTACGCCCGGGTAAAGTTGAAACCGTACTATTTGAAGCAAAAAACATTACAAGTGAAGTGGTTGCAGGCAGGGCTGTACCAAGCGTAACGCCAGGCGCAGCAGCAGCCCATCTAAAAAAACTGGAATGCTTCTGTTTTGAAAGGCAGGCATTAAACCCGGGAGAGACGAAAGTAATGCCTTTACGTTTTTTTGTGAGTCCAGAGATACCTGCTGATGTAAAGGAGATGACCTTATCCTATGCGTTCTTCAGTGTAGATTAAGTAAGCATCACTATAAGTAGTTATAAATAGTAATTATAAATAAAGTTAAACCAAATATATTAAACATAGTTGAGCAGTGTCATTTAGCAGACTAACACTCTGATAAGTAAAAAATTAAACCTCGAGATAAATCAATAGCCATCATTGATTGATTTTATTTTAGCTATAAGTAAGTTAAATAATGTAATGGGGAGCTTATGCATGACAACACATTCAAATAATCATTACTATGTCCCACATGGCGCTTTGTATCCGGTGACAATATCAGCAGGGCTACTAGCACTCGCGTCAGGCTTTATTTTCAGTGTCGCTACGGATACCAATAAAGATCTTGCCTACTTACAAACGCCAGGAAAATGGATGATGTATATAGGCGCAGCAATCATCATCCTGATGACCTTTAAATGGCTTAGCGCTGTGGTGATTGAAAGTATTACTGGACAATATAAAAAATGGGAAGATAAATCCTTTCGGATTGGGATGATTGCCTTTATTTGCTCTGAACTTGCTTTTTTCGCTGCATTTTTCGGTGCACTTTTTTATATGCGCATCATTTCAGTACCAGATCTGGCCTCGTTTGATCCCTTATTTACACCTTATAAAGACTTTCTAGGTACATGGCCATCAGTCGGTCCTGGTGGTGTGGTATTGGGAACAGAATATACCCCTGCAAAACTCACACCAATGGGTGCATGGGGCTTACCCGCAATCAACACAGCACTACTCCTAACCTCTGGTGCAACAATTACTTGGGCACATTGGGGGTTACTTAAAGACAACCGAAAACAATTAGTGTTTGGTCTGTTTCTCACTGTTGCATTAGGGACCGCATTTTTAGTGTGCCAAGCATTCGAGTATCACGAAGCTTATACCCATATGGGCCTGACATTAGGTAGTGGTGCTTATGGCGCAACGTTCTTCATGCTGACAGGGTTTCATGGCTTTCATGTCACATTAGGCACCATCATGCTAATTGTCATATTGTTACGCTCAATGAAAGGTCATTTTTCTGCCAAAAATCACTTTGGGTTTGAGGGTGTAGCATGGTATTGGCACTTCGTAGACGTAGTCTGGCTAGGTCTATTCATTTTTGTCTATTGGTTATAACTTTATAAAAAAAGCGGTGCAAATGCACCGCTTGTTTAAATCACTACAACAACATTACACGTTTAAGTATGAAAGACTTCCTTGACGTTAGCTACACAGAGGCATGTGGAATCCAATTGAAGTAATACCCTATCAATAAGAAAACAAACAATGCAACTGAAAGACCAATACGAACAGTCAATGCTTTTGCAGTGCGAACACCAGCATCTTTGTCTTTGGCTAGAAAATATAACGCTGAAAACAAGCTCGCAACAATCACAAACAGCACTAACACAATGACAATTTTGAATATCATAATCAGGCCCTATAGTTGAGTTAAGTCATTATGCGATGCACGCCACACAAATGCAATTTAGATTAGGAAATTACTTATTCTGCCCGTCTTGGCTAGGACTCATCATCCTGATGATTTGTATCCCTTTATTTATTAAACTAGGCTTATGGCAATACAACAAAGCGGAGTTAAGAAAAGAAATTCAATCCAGCTACAACACCTCACTAGATCAAGATGCATTGGTGCTACCTGACAATCTCACGGATGTAGATGCATGGAAATACAAAAAAATAAAAGTAAAAGGCCAGTATGAAACAAAATACCAAATCCTGCTGGACAATCAAGTTGAAGAGAACGTTGCTGGCTTCCATGTCATCACACCACTGAGGTTGGACGGTAGTAATGATTACGTCCTGATTAATAGAGGTTGGGTTGCTGGCGGGGCTAATCATACAGACACACCAACGATCAACACCCCTGATCACTCACTTGAAATCATAGGATTCGTTTGGGTTCCGAGCAAAAAAATCTTCTCTCTGGAAAGTGATAACGAAAAAAGTAGCTGGAAAACAGTCTGGCAACATATGGATATGGAACGTTATCAAAAAAGTATTCCTATTCATATATTGCCGCTGGTCATTAAATTAGATTCCAAAAGTAATGCTGGTGGTTTTGTGCGCAAATGGCAACTACCCGCCGGCAAAATTGCCACAAACATGGGCTACGCTTATCAATGGTTTGGTTTTACGATAGCGAGCATTCTTATCTTCTTATTCACCAGCATTAAAAAAGCCAACAACACAAAAACATAGGCAAAGCGACATGATAAATACTGAAACAAACAATACCGAGTATCTTGACCAGCAGCGCAGGGGACGCCTGATACTCTTGTGTATGTTAATTTTTTTCATCACACCCATCATTGCAGTCGTCGCAATGTACAAACTGGATTGGCGCCCCAAAGGTGAAAGTATTGGTGAACTGGTAACACCTGCAAAAGCACTGACCATGCAACAGCCACTCGTTAGCAGTGATGGCAATGTTGCCTCTATCAATTTCTTAAAAGATAAATGGAGCATGGTTTACATGACAGCTGACTGCGATGCGCAATGTAAAGACAAACTACATCAAATGCGCCAACTGCATGTGTCTTTATATAAAGAAATTCCACGCATGCAACGTCTGCTCTTTACTACTGTATCAGACGTTACTGAGATAAAACAAAACTATCCAGACCTCTTGATTTTGAATCAGCCAAAAACCGACATCATTTCATTTAGCGAACAATTCAACATTCACAATGAAACATCCATGACTGCCGGCAGAATCTACCTGATTGATCCGTTAGGCCACCTCATCATGAGCTACAGCGCATCAACATCACCAGCGCTGGTACGCAAAGACATCACTCGACTAATGAAATACTCATGGACCGGCTAAAATGAGTTACAAACTTTTTAAGAATCTGTCACTTTTTGGCGCAATACTTGCACTCTGTGTTGTCGTGCTAGGTGCGTACGTGCGCCTATCTGATGCAGGACTTGGCTGCCCTGATTGGCCAGGTTGCTATGGAACACTCACTGTTCCACAGAGCGAAGCTGCAATTCAGCAGGCACAAGCATTGCATCCAGACAGCCCCATTGAAACAGCTAAAGCATGGAAAGAAATGGCACATCGCTACTTAGCTGGTACATTAGGCATAGTAGTATTGGCAATATTTGTGCTGGGATGGCGTAATGAAAACCAATTAAAAGTAACACCCAGCCTCGCCACCGCACTACTCATCATCATCGTTTTTCAAGCATTGTTGGGCATGTGGACGGTGACCATGCTGTTAAAACCAGTCATCGTGAGCGCACATCTGATTGGCGGACTCACCACACTAGGTCTACTTACATGGATAGCTCATCGGCATACCGTCAACCATCAGCAACATATACCATTATCACCAGTATTAAAAATAATGGTGCGTGGTGCAATTCTCGTCCTACTAGCACAAGTGCTTCTCGGGGGATGGACTAGCACTAACTACGCAGCGCTGGCATGCACAGACTTTCCAACCTGTCATGGCCGCTGGATGCCAGAGATGGACTTCAACGACGCATTTCATCTAGTCCGTGAACTTGGACAAAGTGCTCATGGTGGAAACTTAACGTTAAACGCACTCACTGCGATTCAGTGGACACATAGGGTTGGGGCATTAGTAATTTTTATCTATATTGCAGCGCTTGTTTTCTTTCTGTTTAAAGTATCAACTTTAAGAAAAATTGCATTAATACTATTCATCCTTTTACTCACACAAGTCGCCATCGGCATCGCCAATCTGATTCTGCAACTACCATTAGTGCTAGCGGTTTCTCATAACTTGGGAGCAGCACTACTCGTCATTACCATCGTCGTTCTTAATTCCAAAATCACGGAGCATCAAAATGAGCACTCAAAAACTTAAAAGTGAGCTACACATGCACGTTAACATCATGAGCCAAATCAAAGCATTAGCCCCGAGATTGAAAAATTTCTTCCCGCTGTGCAAACCTAGAGTTACCTCCCTGATTGTTTTCACGGCACTGATTGGAATGTTTTTAGCTACGCCGAATATGGTCCCGCTGCCACTACTGCTAGCTACCACCCTCGGCATTGCATTTGCATCAGGTGCGGCGGCGGCGTTTAACTGCCTAATTGAACATAAAATCGATGCCAACATGGCGCGAACACGAGCACGTCCTCTACCTACTGGCCAAGTATCGTCAAATGAAACCATGATATTCGCCACATTACTCGGTGGCACTGGCCTTGCAATTCTGTATTTCTTTGTAAATCCACTCACCATGTGGCTAACACTTGCCACATTTGTTGGCTATGCCGTGATTTATACCATTTTTCTTAAACCTGCCACACCGATGAATATAGTGATTGGCGGCGCATCTGGCGCAATGCCACCTATCTTAGGTTGGGCAGCTGTCACTAACACCGTGTCACCTGAGTCTTTGATTATGTTTTTAATCATTTTCGCATGGACCCCTCCTCATTTCTGGGCTCTCGCGTTGTATCGCCGAGAAGAGTACGCAAAAGTTGGCATGCCGATGCTACCCGTAACACACGGAGAAGCGTTCACCTTACTCCACATCCTACTCTATACCGTGATTTTGGTAGCTGTATCACTGATGCCTTATGGTTTAGGAATGAGCGGGATGATTTATTTAGTATCCGTGATTTTATTAGATGCAATCTTCATGGCTTATGTTATTAAACTTTATTTGCAATACTCAGATGATTTAGCAAAACGCACCTTCAGATATTCTATTATTTATCTAACATTGCTGTTCGCAGCTTTATTAATCGATCATTACTTACCACTTTGATATTGAAAAACATTTTCTCCAAAAATAAGTGCTAAAAATAATATTTAGATTGATTCTGAACCATATAAAAAGTCAGGTTTCAAATGTAAAGTTAAAGATTACGTTGTATAATTCCGCGATTAAAGCACGTGCACTATTGTTTAGAATTGAAACAGATGCTGGTATGACTGAGGCGCAAGAATAAACCTCTACTCATCAATACGATTTAGTTTTATTTAAGGATGAAAGTAATGAGCACTAATAATGTAGAAACGTTTTACGACGACTACGTCATACGCAGATTCAGCGTGATGGCAGTGGTCTGGGGAGTTGTCGGCATGTTAATGGGGGTGATTGTCGCCTCCCAACTAGCATTTCCTGAACTAAATTTAGGTTTACCATGGACAAGTTTTGGACGTCTTCGTCCTTTACATACTAACTTGGTTATTTTTGCATTTGGTGGCTGTGCATTATTCGCAACGTCTTACTACGTTGTACAGCGTACCAGCCAAGTTAAACTAGCATTTCCAATGCTTGCTCGTTATACATTCTGGGGCTATCAAGCAGTTATTCTTGCTGCCATCATCTCTTTACCATTAGGTTATACACAAGCTAAAGAGTATGCAGAACTAGAATGGCCTATCGACTTATTACTGCTAGTCGTTTGGGTCATGTACGCAATTGTTTTCTTTGGCACGATTGCTCAAAGAAAAATCAAACACATTTACGTTGCTAACTGGTTTTATGGCGCATTCATCATTGTTGTAGCAATTCTGCACATCGTGAACAGTGCTGCTATTCCTGCAGAATGGATGAAATCATACTCAGCTTATGCTGGTGTACAAGATGCAATGGTGCAATGGTGGTATGGTCATAACGCGGTTGGTTTCTTCTTAACCGCTGGTTTCTTGGGCATGATGTACTACTTTGTGCCTAAACAAGCTGAGCGCCCAGTGTACTCATATCGCTTGTCTATCGTGCACTTCTGGGGTTTGATCTTCACTTACATGTGGGCAGGTTCACACCACTTACATTACACAGCATTACCAGACTGGACACAGTCAGTAGGTATGGTGCTATCTTTAATCTTATTAGCACCAAGCTGGGGCGGTATGATTAACGGTATGATGACCATGTCAGGCGCATGGCACAAACTACGTGACGACCCTATCTTACGCTTCTTAATCGTTTCATTATCTTTCTACGGCATGAGTACGTTTGAAGGTCCAATGATGGCGATTAAAACAGTCAATGCACTATCACATTACACAGACTGGACAGTTGGTCACGTTCACTCAGGTGCATTAGGCTGGGTTGGCTTTGTTTCAATGGGCTCACTATATTTCTTAGTACCTCGCCTATGGGGTGTTAAACAAATGTATAGCAAGAAAGCAATTGAGTTGCATTTCTGGTTAGCAACTATCGGTGTAGTACTTTACATCACAGCAATGTGGATTTCAGGTGTTACTGCTGGTTTGATGTGGCGTGCAATGAATGATGACGGCACATTAACTTACACATTTGTTGAATCTGTTAAAGCAATGCACCCATTCTACGTAATCCGTATGATTGGTGGGTTGATGTATGTGAGCGGCATGATCATCATGTTGTGGAACGTCATCAAAACAGTGCAAATGGGGCAAGAAACTCGCGCCAGAATCCCTTCAACAGTTGTTCATGCTTAAGAGATCTAACATGTCAGATAAAGAACAAAAAGGCTTTACCCACGAAAAAATTGAAACCAACAGTTTTCTGATGGTCATTTTGATTTTGGTTGTGGTTTCATTTGGTGGTTTAGTTGAAATCGTGCCGCTATTCTTCCAAAAATCAACGACACAACCAGTGGAAGGCTTAAAACCTTACACTGCGTTGCAACTAGCTGGACGAGATGTATACATACGTGAGGGTTGCTATAACTGTCACTCACAAATGATTCGTCCATTCAAAGCTGAAACGTTGAGATACGGTCACTACTCAGTGGCTGGTGAGTTTGTTTACGACCGCCCATTCCAATGGGGTAGTAAACGTACTGGTCCAGATTTACATCGTGTTGGTGGTCGCTACAGTGATGAATGGCATCGCATTCACTTAATTAACCCACGTGACTTGGTACCAGAGTCTGTCATGCCAGCTTACCCATGGCTAGAAAAAAACCTTGTAGACGCGAACAATTTGCCAGCACATATGCGTGCTTTAAAAATTGCTGGTGTTCCATATGCTGATGAAGAAATTAAAAGTGCAGCTAATGACGTTTACGGAAAAACAGAAATGGAAGCTGTAATTGCCTACTTACAAGTGCTGGGTACAGCGCTTAAACAATAAGCAGTTAATCATGGATATTATTGATTTACGCAGCATAGCAACAGTCGCAGCCCTAGTTACCTTTGTAGGCATCTGGGTCTGGGCTTGGTCTGGGCGGCATAAAAAAGACTTTGACGAAGCGGCAAGATTGCCGCTTGAGGGAGATGAAGAATGAGTGATTTTACAAGCGATTTCTGGCCGTATTTTATTTCGGCAATCGTGATTGGCGGTATCGTATTCTGTTTAACGATATTATTGATGACAAGCAAGTCACATGATCCAGCTCACACTGGTGAATCAACAGGCCACGTGTATGACGAGGACATCCTCGAAATGAACAACCCAATGCCAAGATGGTGGTTTTGGATGTTCATCATTACTTGTGTATTTGGTGCTATTTACCTATTCCTTTTCCCAGGTTTAGGAACATACAGTGGCAAACTAGGCTGGACTGCCTTAAAACAGTATGAGCAGGAAGTCAAAGAAACCAACGACCGTATCGCACCTATTTATGCGAAGTTCACTTCAATGTCTGGTGAAGAAGTTGCACAAGACCCGAAAGCGATGGCTATTGGCGAACGTTTGTTTATGAACAACTGTTCACAATGTCACGGTTCAGACGCACATGGCAGCAGAGGCTTCCCTAACCTAACAGATACTGATTGGCTATATGGTGGTGCTCATGCAACCATTAAGGAAACAATCACTAACGGTAGAAACGGTATGATGCCTCCGATGGCTGCAGCAGTTGGCGGTCCTGAAGACGTTAAAAATGTAGCTCACTATGTACTTAGCCTATCAAACAGCGAGCATGAAGCAAGTCGTGCAGCTTTAGGTAAAGAAAAATTTGTCGCATGTGCAGCTTGTCATGGTCCAGACGGCAAAGGTAACCAAGCGATTGGTGCACCAAACTTAACTGACGATACATGGTTACATGGTGCTGGTGAAGCGGCAATTATTCACCGTATCAATAACGGCTTAAACAACAAAATGCCAGCACAAGGTTCACGCTTAACACCTGAGCAAATTCATGTATTAGCCGCTTATGTATGGCGCTTCTCTAATGCTAAATAAGCCTTTAGCGCTAAACATCTAACTTAGCGCTATTGAATAAAAAGCATCTTAACGCCCACTATTTAGCTTATGCTAAAATAGTGGGCGTTTTTTATTTTAGTCACAATTTTTTAATTAAGTCTGAATAAAGTGTCCACCCAGAAAAGTAAATCCAAAAAAACGATTCCTATCGTGAATGATCCTGCGCAGCCAGTTACTAGATCACTTTACGAACCTCATCAAAAAATCTATCCGCGCAACACTTCTGGCCTTTATAAAAACTGGCGCTGGATCATGATTTGGATTACACAAATTGTGTTCTACGGCGTGCCTTGGTTACAATGGGGTGAACGACAAGCCGTATTGTTAGATATTGGTACGCACCGTTTTTATATTTTCGGCTTAGTACTCTACCCGCAAGATCTCATTTATTTAGTGGTGATTTTAATCATCGCGGCGTTAGCACTTTTCTTATTTACTGCCGTAGCGGGCCGACTGTGGTGCGGGTTTGCCTGCCCCCAATCGGTCTACACAAAAATATTTTTATGGATAGAAAGACAAGTTGAGGGAGACCGCGCAGCACGCCTGCGTTTGGATGCAAGCAAACTTAACCGTAACAAACTACTCAAGAAAACGCTGAAACATTCTCTTTGGATTAGCTTTTCGGTTTGGACAGGCTTTACTTTTTTAGGTTATTTTACGCCGATACGTGAGCTAATTCAGGGGATTTTGCAGTTTCATTTAAGCCCTTGGGAAACATTTTGGATTTCTTTCTATGGTTTTGCAACTTACGGTAACGCAGGCTTCCTGCGTGAGCAAATCTGCAAACACATGTGTCCTTATGCACGTTTTCAAAGTGCGATGTTTGACAATGACACGCTCATTGTGACTTACGATGAAGAGCGTGGTGAACCACGCAGTGGGCGCTCTCGTAAAGTTGATGCCAAACAAAGTGGCTTAGGCGACTGTATTGATTGCAACTTCTGTGTACAAGTATGCCCAACTGGCATTGATATCCGCAATGGCTTGCAATATGAGTGTATTAGCTGTGGCTTATGTGTGGATGCATGCAATAGCATTATGGACAAAATGGAATATCCTCGTGGTTTAATCCGTTTTTCTACACAAAATGCGCTGACTAATCACTGGACTCAAGAACAAGTCGTCAAGAAAATCTTACGTCCTCGTGTGCTTATTTACACAGGCTTACTCCTACTCATGAGTGCGGGCCTTGTATACTCACTAGTCACTCGCGTTCCATTTAAAGTAGATATCATTCGTGACCGCGGTGTTATGTCACGTTTAGTAGCGGGTGGGAAAGTTGAAAATGTCTATCAAATGCAGATTACCAATGCTTCAGAACAATTGGAAACTTTCAAAATCTCCGTCTCTGGTATCGAAGGTTTATCGCTGGCCTCTAACAAGGAATTCACAGTCAATGCAGCCGAATCAAGAATGGTTGCGGTAAGCTTGCAAATTACAGATGGTTCTATCAAAAGTGGCTCACATCCAGTGATATTCGAGATTGTTGCAAACAAATCAAACGAACGTCTATTTGAGAAGTCTATTTTTTACATGTCTCGCTAAAAGGATCAACAAATGTCAACAAAGCAAAGCAATAATCAAAAACCAAAATGGTGGAAATCTGGTTATGCATGGCTAGTATTTGGTGGCCCTGCTATCGTAGTCGTTGCTAGCCTAACCACTGTTTATATTGCGGTGAATGGACAAGATCCATTATTAACGCGCGATGAAAATGCAGGTACAAGCACCAAGGCACTCACGGCTGCAAAGAGAAATGCCCTTGAACCAGCGATTCGAGCGCGCAATCATGCGGCGACTGGCGTGAACAACCCAGAACAATAAGCATGCAAACAGCGCTTATTTACAGCTCATTACTTATGGGCATTGCAGGTGGACCACACTGTGTTGCGATGTGTGGCGCTGCATGTACTGCACTGACACAATCACCTCAAACACCCTATGCAATTTACCATTACCATATTGGTCGACTCTGTGGCTATGCCTTGCTGGGCGCGATTGCTACCTTTGCCATCCAAAGTATCGCCTGGCTGTCTAGCTACAGTAGCGTGCTTCACCCACTATGGACTTTTTTCCATGTGCTAATCTTTTTTTGGGGTGTTCTATTGATTATTTATGCGCGCCAGCCAATTTGGGTGGATCGTGCGGGGCGCAATATCTGGGGGCATGTGAGGAAGCTCAGCACGAAACAAGGCGGTCATTTTTACATCGGCATGCTGTGGGCGTTGATGCCTTGTGGCTTGCTTTATTCTGCCTTGGTGATTGCCTCATTTAACGGCAACCCTCTAGATGGTGCATTAAGTATGTCTGCGTTTGCCTTAGGCTCTAGCGTGTCTTTATTCTTAGCACCTTGGCTTTGGTTGAAACTCAAAACAAAAACCATTGAACCTTATGGCATGCGCTTAGCAGGTGTGCTACTTAGCGCAGCAAGCGCTTGGGCGATATGGATGGAGCTTACCCACAACACCAAAGTCTGGTGTGCAACCTAACACCATCTATTGCATCGTATGCAACCAGCGATATTTAGATGGCTGAAGCCTTCAAACCCTCGGTTGCAGTATTCCACATCAAAAATATCTGTTTATCCTTTTTTAGCAATATTGGATAGTCAGCATTACCTGTGGTGTCTGCAATCATAGAGGGCGTTCCCCAACTTTTCCCTTCATCATCAGATTTCATTAACCATATCTGACTTTTACCTGCATCTTTTTCGCGCCAAACTAACCAGACAGTGTCGCCAATTGTAGCTAGAGCTGGGTGTCCTGCCTGCTTTTTCATATTGCCAAACTTCTTAGATGGTGAAGATACCCAATCGACACCATCCATCCGAGCATAAAACAAGTTAGCTTTTTGTCCAGATTCGTCATTACCCCCATCAAACCAAGCCATGTGGTATCCCCACCAGCGTTCCGCCTCTCCACCACTGGCAAGCGCCGCCCCATGATGTGGACAGCCTTCTACCTTCCAGCGACCAAATGTTGCACGCTTGGGCTGTGGTGATGTTTGATTGGCAGGAATCTCTGCCATCATATGGTCGCGCTCACTCCCTTTAAACACGTGCCGCCACATTGCGGCAACGGTGCCATCTGGTTTATTAGTAAGTGCAATTCGGCAACATTCGCAACTGCTATCTGCCAGTTTCAGTTCTACTGAAAAACTTACGCCTTTATTCTCAGAAACAGCATAATAAATTGCCGCGCCCTCATAAGGCTGATTGGTAGCTTTAGCGGCTAATAAATCGCGCTTATCCACCCAAGTCACCGTGATTTTCCCATCAGCACTCACATTTAATGAGTCAAAACGATGCGTAATTTCACTGCGGTCCTGATGCACGATATAAGGTTTCTCAAACGTTTTACCTGCATCTGTGGAGCGTGCAAACCATATGTAGCCAGAAAATGGTTTCTTAAGCGCCTCTGTCCATGTCAGGTAAATATAACCTTCTGATGAAATAGCAATTTTAGGGCGAGCTTCTCCATCTGCACCAATTTTTTGTGGTATTTGATTAACGATGACAGGCGTCGAAAAGGTTTTTCCTGTGTCATTACTTTTACTGACTTTTAATAGTCCATCATGCACGGAGGCACGCCACAAGCTCCCCTGCGGGTCAAAAGCAACACTCACTGCGATTGCCACGTTTTGATGCTGAGTATGCTCCTCGTGGGCATTTGAAACAAATGCCCAACAAAGTAAACTTAAGGCCAATAAATATTTAATCATCAATAGTCAAATTTCATTTGCACATAAGCCGTGCGTTGTGGATAAGGGTGAAATACATAAGATTTATAATTATTCAGATTATCGACACCTAGGCTAGCAGTATAACCTTTAGCAAACTTGTAATTAGTTTTAAAGTCTACGACAAAAAACTTACTCGCGGCACCAAACGTACTGTCATTCACATCACTATTATCAAGTGCATTATATTGGCGACCACTATAACGTGCTGCTAGACTATACGTGAGATTGTTACCACTGTGGTAAGTAGCTACTGCCTTCAACATATTACGTGGAATGCGCGGTGGTTTATTACCAATCGTATTAGGTGCAGCTAGATTACTCAACACCTCAGCCTCTGTAAAGGTAGCACTGCCCTGAAAATCTAAACCATGGATTAATACATCCTGCCACTGTGTAGCTAACTCTAACCCACGTGTACGAATATGGTCTACATTCTGCACAAAACTACAGCCGCCTGATCTAGTACATACCCCTGTGTCGTAAGGGATAGCCCCGTTAATCGCAATATTTTGTGAGACGAGTGCATCGTGCTTATTCTCACTAAACAAGCTAGCTCTAATCAAGCCATTATCGTAGCGCCGTTCTACTGTAAATTCGCTTGCAATGACCTCCTCTGGCTTTAGATTAGGATTGGATTCAACAAAATAAGCAGTAGCACCATTTTGCAATGGCTGAAACATTTCACTTACGGTAGGGAAGCGAAATGCCTGTCCTAAAGCAGCACGGAACCCCCAAGCAGGTACTGGCTCGAAACTGATGGAGATTTTGGGTGAAAATTTGGTTTCAGCCCTATCTTTATAATTTGCAGTTTGTAGCACATTAGCAATCGTCGTTATATTCTGACCATCAGACGCTTGCCAGCGCTCTGCACGGCCACCTAGAGTGAGCACCCACTTTGGATTAATCTGCCATTTATCTTGCGCATAAATTGCATGCGTCATAGACTCGCCCTTTGCTGAGGTGTTTAATACTCCTTCATTGCCATCTTTCCAATCCGCAGTATTGTGCGTATCACTCTTTAGCGTGTATCTGTCTACATGGTAACCTAAATCAACAATATGCTCATTTGGTCGTAAAGTAGCGCGCGCATCAAACACCGTCCAACCTGTTCCTGATAAATCAGTGATACGGCCAGTTCTTGTGATGTAAGGGTTACCTTGAATTACTGTTCCTGAAGAAAGGGCGTTAGCAGCACTATTTTTGTCTTTCTGATAGTCATAATCAGATAGTGTTAATTGCCAATCAACAATGCCTTTGGTATTAGACTTAACATCCAGTGCTTGCATGATATGAAGTGACTCAGCTTCAGCAGGATTCATTCCCGATATATCATAACGTTGACCATTAAAACTGACCCTGCCGTTATATACAGGACTTCCCGCAGCATCTTTAATGTAGCTCTCAACATCCGTTGTGCCTTTCATATCCCAAATCGCCAACGTATAGGCTAGTTTCAACGCTGAATTGAGGTCATAGGTTGTTTTAAACTTGATATTAGTCTGCTCGGTATGATCAATACTGTTTGCACCAAAAATTACTCGGTCCGTATTTGTCTCACTTTTATCCTGATATGCGCCAGTCACTACAGGACTTGCTCCAGGCACTGTTGATGAAAGATTAGCCGTTGAAAAATTCATCGGTTGCCCTTCATTCTCCAAATAATCGGCACCTAACCAAAATGAAAAGTCATTCACCTTGTTACCAAAAGAGGCTGTCAAATGATTACCTTGATAATGTTCATCCGTGCCATATAGTTTAAAACCTTGCACAAAAGACTGTGCACTTGCGTGCGCCTCAAACTTCTCTGGCATGCGAGTGGCAATGCTCATCACACCACCAAACGAATTGCCTGCATAAAGCGCAGAGAACGGACCGTACATCATACTAATACTTTCAATCTCCTCAGGACTCACCATGCCCCAACGTGGCGGGAATGCGAACGAGTTACCGAGTAAGTTAGAGAGTAATACACCATCTGCGTAAAGCAGGCTTTGTGCACTGGATAAAGTACCAATCGTACGCGTAGCAATAATGCCGTTTCTGTCACCGATAAAGCGCTCTCGTACTTGAATGCTAGGCAGGTATTTCAAGGTTTGTGCAGGGGTTGCTGCATTAACATTCTCTTCAATTTGTTTTTTATCGAAAGTTTCTACAGTAGCAGGATGCTTACTGATTCGACTATCAATCATGGGCGCACGTATTTCAACAGCTTCTAATTCGATAGTTTCATTATGCGCTGCGAGCGATGTCATACTGAAACTTGCGGCAACAACTGAAAAAATAAGCTTTATGCGCATACCATATCCATAATTTTTATTAATATTAACTACGGTACGACAATCCAGTTTATCTATAGCATAGATTGCCAACTCCCATAAATAGCAAGTATATTTTAGATTTTCAGGATGTGTAATGTGACCAATTGTCGCAGGTAGCAGAGAGCTATAAGCGCGACAATTTGACGCAATGCAATTTAGCGATCGCCACGTATAATAATCAAGGTATGAATACGCCATTTCCCAATTTAGAGAACCCTACTCGCCGTAACCTACAGCGTTTATTTTTACTGCGTAGTGTCATGGTTGCTTTCATGCTGGCAGCAACACTGACTTTGTTTTACTTAAACATCCCGCTCCCCAAATTGCCAATCGCTTTTGCAGTCGGCGGCATGTTGCTACTAAACGTCATGACATTGTTGCGTCTAAAGAAATTTAGCAATGTCACAGACCAAGAGTTACTATTACAGCTCTTGGGTGATTTAGTTGCGCTTACTGTGTTATTTTATTTCACTGGTGGTTACAGCAACCCTTTGGTATGGATGTACCTACTACCGTTAACTGTTGCTGCTGTTGCATTAAAACGTGAATACGCTTGGCTACTGGCAATCATAGCCGTCAGCTGTTATTCGACACTCGTGTTTTATTACGTACCACTCTCTCATCTCCACATGCACTACTTGGCAGGGAAGTCCCTAGATATTCATTTGGTAGGCATGTGGCTAGGCTTTGTGGTGAGCGCAGGTATTATTGCCTTTTTTGTCACACGCATTGGCCAGAGCTTGCGTGATTATGATCAGATGATGGCTTCCATTCGCGAAAAGTCACTAGAAAGTGAGCGTGCACTATCACTAGGCACCCTAGCAACTAGCGCAGCACACGAACTGGGGACGCCCTTGGCTACCATGGCAGTCATCAGTAAAGAGCTCGCACAAGACCTATCAAATCAACCAGAACAATTGCAACAGCTAGAAATCATCCGCACTCAAATTGGACGTTGTAAGGAAATATTGTCCTCAATTACCCATCATGCGGGGCAAAGCCGTGCTGATGCTGGACATGGATTGACGCTAAGCCAATTTTTACAAGAAGCAATCCAGCGCTGGCGTGATACTCGTCCAGCAACTGAATTAGTAATTGATTTAAACAATGGAAGCAGCGACCCATTAATCTTTACTGACAAAACGCTGACCCAAGCAATACAGAACTTGTTAGACAATGCAGCAGACGCTTCACCAGAGCGCGTGTTATTCAACGCGATCTGGAATAACGATACCTTAAAAATTCAGATTAGGGACTTTGGTAATGGTCTCAGTGACGAAGTTAAAAAGCAGCTTGGAACGCCATTTTTCAGCTCAAAAAATGGAAATGGCATGGGGCTAGGTGTTTACCTCACAGAAATTATTCTCGCAAAATTTGGCGGCACGCTCACACTAAGTAATCATAGCGAAGGTGGTGTACTTACTGTTGTGAAATTACCGCTACACAAATTACGAATCGCTCACTGAGGATAAACAATGAGTGACCTCAATACAGACACAAGAAATAGTGATGAACACCCTACGCTACTGCTGGTTGATGATGATGATGCTTTTTTAAATGCTCTTGCAATGGCCATGCGTAAACGCGGCTTTCTCGTTACGCTTGCCAATAGTGCTGAAACAGCATTTGAACTTGCACAGGCCGACCCACCAGAGTTTGCAGTAGTTGATCTAAAAATGTCGGGAAACTCAGGTTTGGTATTAGTTAGACAGCTTGCAAGCTTACAGGCCGCTACCAAAATAGTAATACTAACGGGCTATGCCAGCATCGCTACCGCAATTGAAGCCATCAAGCTAGGCGCAACTCATTATTTAGCAAAGCCTGTGGATGCAGATGAAATTGTCGCCGCATTTTCAAAACAATCTGGCAATGAAGAAATTGAGCTATCACACAACCCATTATCAGTGGATCGTTTAGAGTGGGAGCATATTCAACGTGTGTTAGTAGAGAATGACGGCAACATCTCGGCCACAGCGCGTAGCCTTAATATGCACAGACGCACGCTACAGAGGAAATTAGGTAAGAAACCTAGCATCAACCCAACGATTATCTAAGCTAAGTCAGCCTTTGCTCAATGAGCTAATACAACTCATTTAATCGTCACTAAATCGCTCTTCTTTCCACGGATCAGCTTCATTGTGGTAGCCGCGCACCTCCCAAAAACCAGGGCGATCATACTCATGTAATTCAATGGCTTTCAGCCATTTAGCACCTTTCCATGCATAACGCTTGGGCACAATAATGCGAACAGGGCCGCCATGTGCTGGTGTTAAAGGCGCACCTAATACACTGTGTGCAATGATAACGTCATCATCTAACAACGCATCTAAGGGTAAATTAGTGGTATAGCCGTCATAGCCATGCAAGGTAACGTATTTTGCCGTTTGTAACGGCTCAGCCATTGCGATAAGCTCACGTGCTGGTACGCCCTGCCAATCCATATCTAACTGGCTCCAACGCGTCACACAATGAAAATCAGAAACCTCAGTGACTTGTGCCATCGCCTGAAATTGAGCCCAATTAATATTAAGCTCTTTCTCCACTAAGCCATAAATACGGAGAGTCCAGTTCTCTGTCGTCACGTCAGGACGAATGCCTAAGTCTAGGGTCGGAAAGTTTTTAACCTCAGTTTGACCAGCAGGAATACGCGCACTCTCATTAGCTTTACCTGGCTTTGCTCCACGTTTTGCTAATGCAATTTTGCCTTCAATCAGCTTTTTCCAGTCTGGCATAAGTAATCCCGAGATTAACTTTTAAAGATTTAAGATACTTGCGACTTCTTAAAACTATCGATAAGCAACAATCCAACACCTACACAAATGGCACTATCTGCCACATTGAATGCTGGCCAATAGAGTTGGTCGATGTGAAAGAATAAAAAGTCCACCACATAACCCAAGGTCAGCCGATCATACAAATTACCAATCGCCCCACCTAACACTAATGCCAAACCTAGGCTAAATAGCTTTTCTTGATGGTGCTTTTTAATCAGGTAGGTAATCACAATAACTGCAATCGCAGTGACTGCGGTAAAAAACCACTTTTGCCACCCGCCAGCATCTGCTAAAAAGCTAAATGCAGCACCTTCATTATGAAAACGCACTAAATCAAAAAAACCAGTGATGGTTAAATGCTCACCGTACACAAAAGCATTTTGAATTAAATGCTTAGTGTACAAGTCTAGCGCGACCACAATGGCACTGATAACAAACCATTTACGCATGTGAGCGTGCCTCGCCTTTACCAAACAAATTGCTTACACAACGTCCACATATATACGGATGTGCTGCATCGGCACCTACATCAGCACGATAATGCCAGCAACGGTCACATTTAGTATGGGCACTTGGATGAACCAACAACATCCTCAATCCCTCGTTACCAGAGTCTGAAACCACAGCACTTGATGTAATCATTACAAACCGTAAATCATTCCCTAGACTTGTTAACACGCCCAAATCATTATCTGAAACTCTAAAGTCTAGTTCTGCTTGCAAAGATGACCCCAACTCCCCTCTTTCACGACAGTTTTCAATTTCTTTTGCGGCCCAGCGTCTTAAAATCACAATTCGCTGCCAATCCTCAATCCTTTCAATAGAAAGTTCATGTGCAGGCAACGCATACCACACCTCTTCAAATACAGTTTTATCTGCATCCAGCCCTAGCGTTTGCCAAATCTCGTTGGCGGTAAAGCTCAAGATTGGCGCCATCAAACGCATCATGGTGTGCGTAATATGATGCAATGCACTTTGCGCGGCACGACGTGCATGTGACGCCTCACCCGTGGTATACAAGCGGTCTTTAAGAATATCTAAATAGAACCCGCCCAAATCCTCCGAACAGAAACTAACAAACTTCTGCACCGCTAAGTGGAACTCATAGCGATCATAGTCTGCCAAAATTTCCGTTTGCAACTTGTCAGTTAGATGCAATGCATAACGGTCTATTTCCAACCACTCGCTTACTGGCAATAAATCTTTAGAGGCATCAAAGTCAGCCAAGTTCGCCAATAAGAAACGTAAGGTGTTACGAATACGTCGATAACTTTCTGCAACGCGTTTTAAAATCTCATCTGAAATGGTGAGTTCACCAGAGTAATCAGTCGAAGCAACCCATAGACGTAAAATATCAGCACCATAAGTATCCATCACTTTTTGTGGCGCAACGACATTACCTTTCGACTTACTCATTTTATGGCCACTGCCATCCACCACAAAACCATGTGTTAGCAATGCCTTATAAGGCGCATGTCCATCAATCGCACATCCTGTCAGTAAGCTCGATTGGAACCAGCCTCGATGCTGATCCGAGCCTTCTAAATACAAATCTGCTGGGAAAGCTAACTCAGGACGACGCTTAAGCACTGCCGCATGCGTGCTACCAGAGTCAAACCATACGTCTAAAGTGTCAGTCACCTTCTTGTACTGCTCTGCGCTCTCAGGCGCATGCTGTGCCAAGAAAGCTGCACCGTCCAAGCTAAACCAAGCCTCTACCCCTGTTTTTTCTGTCAGTAAGGCTGCCTGCTCTAACAGCTCCGATGTTCTTGGGTGCGGCTCGCCTGTTTCCTTATGCACAAACAATGGCATCGGCACACCCCAGTTACGCTGACGTGAAACACACCAGTCAGGACGATTTTTAATCATGGCTTCTAAACGAGCACGACCCCAACTTGGGAAAAACTCAGTCTCATCCACGGCTTTATTGGCATGCTCACGCAACGCTTTACCATTGATGTCCTGTGCATTCATCCCAATAAACCATTGGTGTGTTGCCAATTGCATTAATGGTGTTTTATGACGCCAGCAATGAGGAAAGCTATGGTTTAAACGCGCGCTCGCAAGTAAGTGGCCACTCTCCTGCATTTTTGCCAAAATTACTTTGTTAGCATCTTGTCTGGTCAATCCGCGGATTGCCTCAAACTCAACCAATTCACTCGCAAAGAACTTACCATCACCACCCATTAACACTCTTGGTTTTTGTTCTGGGAAGTTAGCGCGCATCACCAACCAGTCATCATTACCATGTGCTGCTGCAGTATGCACTAACCCTGTACCAGCCTCTGTCGTCACGTGATCTCCGCATATCACCGGCACTTGGCGGTTGTCGAACGGATGTTGTAATTGTAAGTGCTTTAAAGCCTCCCCTTTACATATTGCAAGCACTTTAGAGTCCAGTTCGCCATAACGTGCTAACGTAGCTTCAGCCAAAGCGTTTGCAAGTATGAGTAAACCCTTGCTTGTTTGAATCAAATCATAATCAAGTTCAGGATGCACACTGACAGCTTGGTTTGCTGGCAATGTCCAAGGCGTCGTTGTCCAAATCACCGCATAAGCATCAGCTGTCACCTCTAAGCCAAATGCCTTGCTCAATGCCGCACGGTCCACCACTTTAAAACCTACGTCAATCGCTGGTGAGTTCACATCCTCATACTCAACCTCTGCCTCTGCTAATGCAGAACCGCAATCCACACACCAATGCACAGGCTTGCTACCCTGATACAAATAGCCATTATTATAAATATCACCCAAAGCACGCATGATGTCAGCTTCAGTTTGATAATCCATCGTTAAATACGGATTATCCCAATCCGCCTGCACACCTAAACGAATAAAGTCTTTCTTTTGTTTTTCTACCTGCTCGGCGGCATATGCACGACACAACTCACGAAACTTGGCAGGGTCTATATTTTTGCCGTGATTCTTTTCTACAACCAACTCAATCGGCAAGCCATGGCAATCCCAACCTGGTACATAAGGTGCATCAAACCCTGAAAATGTTTTAGATTTTACAATGATGTCTTTTAAGATTTTATTAACAGCATGTCCAATGTGAATATCACCGTTGGCATAAGGAGGGCCGTCATGCAGAATGAATTTTTTCGCACCTTTACGCGCTTTGCGGATACGCTCATAGAGCTTTTTGTCCTGCCAAGCCTTCAACCATGCAGGCTCACGCTTAGCCAAGTCCCCACGCATCGGGAAAGCGGTCTCAGGTAGATTTAATTGATACTTACTTTGCTCTTTATTATCTTCAGTCATTTAAAATCTCAACACATTTCATTTTGATTATTTCGGCCTATCCAGTGATTGACTAGATAGCTATTTGGCTAAATTCAGCCGATTAATTTAGCTGGTGATGTTTACCGCGAAGCTGGAACAGCTGCTCCAAAAAAATTTCTTGCCAATTTTACATCATTTGCAATTTGCGCTTTCAACGCATCCAAACTTTCAAACTTCATTTCATCACGTAATTTATGTAAAAATTCTACATGCACATGCTTACCATACAAGTCCTGATTAAAATCAAGCACATGCACTTCCAGTGAAAGCTTAGGCACGCCAGCAATGGTTGGACGCACCCCTAAATTTGCAACGGCATTCAAACCATCTAATTTTACTGCATACACCCCTCTTAACGCAGGCCGTTCGTGACGCATATGCACATTAGCCGTAGGAAAACCAAGTTGCCTACCACGCTTTGCGCCATGCACAACCTTACCACTAATGCTATAACCCCTACCTAAGAGCTGTGCAGCCTCATCTAAGCGCCCATCTGCCAATGCAGAGCGTACGCGTGTACTCGACACCCTAACATCTGCCAAATTCACTTGTGGCAAACTCACTAGGTTAAAACCTTCTGCAACAAAATCGCTCACAGAACCCGCGCGTTTTGCGCCAAAACGGAAATCCTCTCCCACCAAAATCACTTGTGCATTAATTGAGTTACGTAACATGTCGTGCATAAAAGCTTCAGCAGTCACCTTTGCAAAGCGTTGGTTAAATCGACACACATACACACGCTCGACACCAGCCTGTGCAAAGTACTCCAACTTTTCCCGCAAAGAACACAGTCGAGCAGGCGCACTTTCTGGTGTAAAGAACTCACGTGGATGAGGCTCAAATGTCATCACCGCAGCTTCTAAGTTAAAAGTTTCAGCTGACTGCTTAAGTTGCGCCAATAGCGCCTGATGTCCCAAATGCATGCCATCAAAGTTACCAATCGCTAACGCACATGATTGTTGCAACCTAGCAGGTATATGCCTGAAAACCTGCATCTATCGATTCACCCTACGCATATAGTCGCGAGGTCTAAACCCCAGCAATAGCAACAACGCAAAATAACTCACTGCGCCCAACGCTACTAAACCACTCAGATAACTTAAGCGTCGCATTAAACCAAAATCTAACCATAACGCGGTATCACCCATCGCAAAAAACAACACCAAACCCATGGCACTCAGTGCAATCAACAATTTAAACATAAACAACAACCAACCTGATTGCGGATGGAATATATTTGCTTTACGTAAATGATGGTATAACAAGGCGGCATTAAGACATGCTCCTACGCCAATTGCCAACGCTAATCCAACATGCTGTAAATCCAACACAAAAACAAAAAGCAGATTCATCACCTGCGTCATTACTAAGGTAAATATTGCAATTTTCACTGGGGTTTTGATATTTTGTCGCGCATAAAAACCTGGCGCCAGAATTTTAACCAAAATCAAACCAAGCAACCCTACACTATAGGCAATCAAAGCTTGCTGGGTCATTAAAACATCTAATGGCGTAAATTTGCCATAATTAAACAACGTGGAGACCAAAGGGGTAGCCAACACGGCAAGCGCAACCGCAGCCGGGGCAGCTAAAATAAAGGTTAGCCTTAAGCCCCAGTCCAACAGTTGGGAATACTCACCATCATCTTTACCTGCATAAGCTTTAGATAAACTAGGCAACAATATCGTCCCTAGCGCAACACCCAACACGCCTGTAGGGAACTCCATCAGTCGGTCTGCATAATAAAGCCAACTGACGCTACCTGTATCTAAAAATGAAGCAAAGATTGTATTAAGAATAAGCGAGATCTGAGCCACTGACACACCCAGCACAGCTGGCCCCATTAACTTTAGTATGCGCCATACCCCTTCATCATCTGGCTTGAAATCAAACCTAGGCAACAACCCAATCTGCTTCAAAAATGGAATTTGGAATATTAGCTGTAAGAACCCGCCAAAAAATACAGCCCATGCCAACACCTTAACAGGCTCATCAAAATAGGGCGCGAAGAACAGTATGGCAACAATCATAGAAACATTCAGCCATACTGGCGTAAACGCTGGAACACCAAATTTATTATAGGTGTTAAGTACACCACCTGCCATGGAAACTAAAGATATAAAGAAAATATAAGGGAACGTAATACGCAGCAACTCAATAGTGAGTTGCATTTTCACCGCATCCCCTCTAAAACCAGGCGCCACCAAACTGACAATCCAAGGTGCCGCCAACATTCCAAGTATCGTGACCACAACTAAAATCAACCCTAACCAAGTGGCAACGCGATTAATGAGTCGATGTGTCTCATCAAACCCTCGCTGACTTTTATATTCAGACAAAATAGGCACAAATGCTTGACTGAATGCACCTTCAGCTGAAATTCTACGTAATAAATTAGGGATTTTAAAAGCAACAATAAAAGCGTCACTCAACATACCAGCACCAAATACGCGTGCAATTAGCGTATCGCGGACGAATCCTAAAATACGCGAAACAAAAGTCATGCTGCCGACTTTAGCCAGCGCGTTGAGTAAATTCATGCTTTATCGTTATAATGTAGTGGTGAAAAGTTTAGTATTAACAACATATTGCGTAATTTTAACACGCCAATAGTCACTAGGTATTATTTACAAACATATTTGCATTATTTTAACTTGCAATATATTTATAAAATAGCTATGATTATGGGCTTCGAATTTTGAATAGCTTTTTAGGAAAAACAGATGGCAAATACCGCACAAGCAAGAAAACGTGCTCGTCAAGCAGTTAAGCAACGTGCTCACAATGCAAGCTTGCGTTCTACTTTGCGCACAGCAATTAAAAAAATCATTAAAGCTGTAGAAGCTGGCGACAAAGCCGCTGCTACTGCTGCATACAGCGAGAATGTAAGCGTCATTGACCGCATTGCGGACAAAAACATCATTCACAAAAACAAAGCTTCACGTCATAAAAGCCGCTTAAACGCAGCGATTAAAGCAATGGCATAATTAACCTTTTAAGTGTTTACTCACTTAAGTCGTTATTGGTAGTTATTAAATAAATAAAAAAGCCGAACATTTGTTCGGCTTTTTTATTTGATATTGTTATCAACACCACTTTCGCCAACAAAATCTTAGCAGAAGCTTGATGTCAAATCACGATTAAAATATCACTTAACATGACAACGCGTCTTAACGATGGCATCAAAGGTTACAAAAACATTAATAATGGTTTTTATAACTAATCATAAAAAGTAACACACAAAGTAAGCATCAAAAAAATGGCATTGATTTCAAAAAACAATCAATGCCATTAATCGCAACACATCTTAAATAAACTTTAGTTACCGATATTTAACTCAGATCGCACTTGTAGCGCCAACTTAATAGCGTCATCTCGGCTTGTGTTCAATACAGTAAAATGTCCCATTTTCCTACCCGCGCGCGCCTCGTTCTTACCATACAGATGCATCTTCAGTGTAGGTACGCCAAAAGCCAACTTCCAGTCAGGCTCAGTTTGCTGAGTCGCTTTAGCATCTGGCCAGATGTCACCTAATAAATTCACCATCACAGCAGGGCTATGCTGACGACCACTACCCAAAGGAAGACCTGTCATTACACGTACTTGCTGTTCAAACTGATTAGTAACACAAGCATCAAGCGTATAGTGGCCAGAGTTGTGAGGCCGAGGTGCAATTTCATTGACAAGCAACTCACCATCACACACAAAGAATTCCACACCCAGAACCCCAGTGTACTCTAACTTCTCGGCAACACTAATGGCAAGCTTTTGTGCCTGATGATTAACAGCATCACTACCTCGAGCTGGCACAATTGATACATCCAAAATACCATTCAGATGACTATTTTCTGCCGTAGGAAAAGTTGCAACATGCCCATTTACATCACGCGCAAGCACTACGGAAACTTCATAATCCAATTTCAGCATTTTTTCCAGCACGCACTCCTCTTGTGAGAATGCTGAAAATGCAGCCTTGGCTTCATGCAAATTTGCCACACGTGCTTGACCTTTACCATCGTAACCAAATCTCGCCACTTTAAGAATTGCAGGATAGATTTCGTTATCATCCGCAGGCAAGTCGGATTCAGCTCGAATTACTGCATAAGGCGCAACTGGCAAACCAGCATTTTTAATAAAGTTCTTTTCACTCACCCGATGCTGTGCGATTGCCACTGACTCAGCAGATGGTCGAACAGGCACAGACTGCGACAACTTACTTAATGTGGCAGCAGGAACATTCTCAAACTCAGTGGTAATCGCCTGACAAGTTTGCGCCATTTTATCCAATGCAGCTTCATCATCATATTTAGCACAAATATGTACATCAGCAATCTGGCCGGCAGGGCTATTCTCATCCGGGTCTAACACAGTGACTTTATAACCCATTTCATGAGCAGCAATCACAAAAAAACGGCCTAATTGACCGCCACCTAACATACCCAGCATCGCTGGTGGAAGAATCATAGAAGATTGACTCATGGTTTGTCACTTAACTCCATGTTAAATACTTTTTCTGTTTGTTTAGTACGAAACTCTGCGAGCTTATTAGCAAGCACCGCATCCTGATTTGCCAATATAGAAACAGCAAACAAACCGGCATTAGCAGCACCCGCATCACCAATAGCAAAAGTCGCCACGGGAATACCTTTTGGCATCTGCACAATAGACAACAATGAATCTTGGCCTTGCAAATACTTAGATGGTACAGGCACACCTAAAACAGGTAACGTTGTTTTAGCGGCTACCATCCCAGGTAAATGGGCAGCACCACCAGCGCCAGCAATAATCACTTGAATGCCTTTGGTTGCCGCAGTTTCGGCAAACTCAAACATCAAATCAGGTGTACGATGCGCAGAAACCACCTTCGCTTCATAAGCAACGCCAAAATCTGCAAGCATTTGTGCAGCATTTTTCATTACTGGCCAGTCACTGTCTGAGCCCATAATAATGGCTACCAATGGTTGATTATTTGCCACATGCATTCCTTTTATGTAATCTAAATTAAAACTAAAAGACTCTATTAAACCTGATGAATTATTTTACAACTGCCTTAGCCTGCCTTAAGCAAGACAAGATTATCGCGGTGAATCAACTCAGACTCGTCCACATAGCCCAGTATTGATTCGATCTGCTGACTAGGCTTACGCATCACTCTGGCAGTTTCACTTGCAGAATAGTTCACTAAGCCACGAGCAACCTCATTACCATCAACATCAACACAAGCAACAACATCCCCACGCTCAAAATAGCCCTCTACAGCAGTCACCCCTATCGGCAACAAGCTCTTACCTTCAGCCACCAGCACACGCACAGCACCATCATCCAGCACTACTTTTCCCGTGGTGCGCAAATGATCTGCAAGCCACTGCTTACGGGCCGCTATTTTCATTTGTGTAGCCTCAAGGTGAGTACCAATTAGCTCACCAGCACTAAGTCGCACAAGCACATTATGTTCACGTCCTGAAGCAATGACTGTATGCGCGCCACTACGTGCTGCGCGCTTTGCCGCTAAAATTTTGGTGAGCATGCCACCAGTGCCTACGCTACTGCCTGCGCCTCCAGCCATTTGCTCCAAGGCTAAATCACCAGCAGTGGCACGCTGCACAAATTGAGCATTTGGATCCTTACGGGGATCTGCCGAATACAAGCCTTGCTGATCTGTCAAAATCACCAAGGTATCAGCCTCAATCAAATTAGCAACCAACGATCCTAAAGTATCATTATCACCAAACTTAATCTCGTCCGTTACTACAGTGTCATTCTCATTAATAATTGGAATAACTTTTAAATCCAGCAAAGTGCGCAATGTGATTCGTGCATTCAGATAACGTTTTCTATCAGCCAAATCATCATGCGTAAGGAGAACCTGCGCAGTATGCAACTGATGCTGACTGAAGCAGCGTTCATACATTTGCACTAGTCCCATTTGCCCTACTGCCGCAGCCGCTTGCAACTCATTCACAGCAACTGGGCGCTTTTTCCAACCCAGCCTTTGCATTCCCTCAGCGACTGCCCCACTTGAGACCAATACCACTTGCTTACCCTGTTGGACGAGTGTCGCTATTTGTGAAGCCCACTCTGCGATAGCAATATGATCTAAGCCATTACCATTGTTAGTGACTAGGCTAGAGCCTACCTTAACAACAATGACTTTTGCATCTGATACTAAAGAGTTAAATTCAGGCGACTTCATTCCCAGCTTCTTTATCTTCACTAACGCTTGTAGCAACGTCACGATTAGGCACAATCACTTCTTCGTCATGCTGCTTATTGTCTTCGATATGCTGCATGATGGCGTAAGTAAGTTCCTTGCAACCAATGCCACTGATTGCAGAAATAGCAAATACCCGGCCATCCCAACCATAAGCTTTCACAAAATCTTCTACCACCTGCTTAGACTCAGGCAACATATCAATCTTATTCAAGACTAGCCAGCGTGGCTTATTGTAAAGCGCTTCATCATACTTCCTAAGCTCCTCTACAATTGCTTTTGCTTCATACACAGGATCTACAGCCTCATCAAATGGGGCAATATCTACCAAGTGCAGCAACAATGATGTGCGCTGCAAATGGCGTAAGAACTGATGACCTAAGCCAGCACCCTCTGCCGCACCCTCAATAATCCCTGGAATATCAGCAATGACAAAACTGCGCTCAGCATCTACACGCACCACACCTAAATTAGGGTGCAATGTTGTAAATGGATAATCAGCCACTTTAGGTTTAGCTGCTGAAACCGATCGAATAAATGTAGATTTACCCGCGTTAGGCATCCCTAGCAACCCTACGTCCGCCAGCACTTTAAGCTCTAAATAAAGCTCAAACTCCTCACCTGGTTCGCCTTTGGTACACTGGCGTGGCGCACGATTTAAACTAGATTTAAAATGCACATTGCCTAAGCCGCCTTTACCACCCGTGGCCATTTGTGCACGTTGGCCGTGCTCACTTAAATCTACCAGCATTTGCTCGCTAGACTTATCTGAAATCACGGTACCTACTGGCACACGCAAAATCATGTCCTCGCCTTTAGCACCATAACACTCAGCACTACGGCCATTTTCTCCGCGCTGCGCTCTAAAGCTGCGAGTATAGCGATAGTCCACCAAAGTATTAATATTACGGTCAGCTTCAATAATGATAGAACCACCACGACCGCCATCACCACCGCTTGGTCCACCCATTGGCTCGTATTTTTCACGACGAAACGTAGCTACGCCGTTACCACCGTCGCCCGCATAAATTTTAATAGTTGCTTCGTCAATAAATTTCATAATACCTAGAGTGTGTTATCAGTTCATGTAATTATCGCGCAGGATTCTGTTTTGTAGGAGTTTTTTATAAAAAAGTAAGCTATACCAGCATGATTAATCTACAAAAAACTTTAAATAAACATAAAACTAGCAAGAACGCACGAATTGATAAAACATTCTGCCAGCGCGAACCAAATAAAAAAGCCCTATCAAACGACAGGGCTTCTTAAATTAGCGTAAAAAAACTAAGCTGGAATAATATTCACAGTTTTACGTTTTAATGCGCCTTTAATTGTAAAGCTCACTTTACCGTCTGCTTTAGCATACAAAGTATGGTCTTTACCCATACCTACGTTTTCACCAGCGTGCATTCTAGTACCACGTTGACGCACGATAATGCTACCAGCTGAAACAAATTGCTCACCAAATGCCTTAACGCCTAAACGTTGGGCTTGTGAGTCGCGACCGTTACGTGAACTGCCGCCTGCTTTTTTGTGTGCCATGATTTAATCCTTAACTTAACGATAACTGCTTATTTAGCAGCAATTGCTTCAATTTTAATTTCTGTAAAACTTTGGCGATGGCCTTGTGTTTTACGGTAGTGCTTACGACGGCGGAATTTAAAAATCATTACTTTGTCGCCACGGCCGTGTGAAAGAACCGTTGCTTTAACAGTAGCGCCTTTAATAATTGGCGAACCAATTGTCGTGTTATCACCGTCAGAAACCATCAGAATTTGATCTAGCGTCACTGTGCCGCCAACTTCAACTTCTAGTTTCTCAACTTTTAATCTTTCGCCTTGAACTACGCGATATTGTTTACCACCAGTTTTGATCACTGCATACATGATTATGCCTTTAACTCATACTTCAAAAGAATCGCGCATTATACGCAATTTATCCTGTAAAGCAAACCTTAATCTAAGCAAATCCACAAAAATGTTAGATTAAATTTTATTAGGAAAATTGCCATCAGTTTACTCATACTAAATTAGCAATGCGCACCTACCTATTTGGCCGCGTTCCAACCGAAAGAATTATCAAAATTGCGACAGTTGCTAGACTTGCGTCAGGACTAACCCCAACAGCTTTCACTGCATAAAGTCGTCAACGGTTTAAAACCAAAGATACTATTATATATGATGAATAACACTAAAAAACCATGTCATGGAAAATCTTGGATTTAAATAGGCTGTGATAAAATCGAATTTCATTTTATAGGCTATATTAACGTGACTCCGAGCATCATTCAATCCTGCATAGACAACGACATGCGCATGGTGGATCAAACTATCCGCCAATCACTACACTCCGAAGTTACGCTAGTTAATCAGGTAGCAGAGTACATCATCAACAGTGGTGGAAAACGATTGCGCCCGATGCTAGTTTTACTATCTGCAGGATTGTTTGGCGAAATTCAGTCACAGCACCACCAACTAGCTGCTGTAGTTGAGTTTATTCATACCGCAACGCTACTTCACGACGATGTCGTTGATGAATCGTCAAAACGCAGAGGTCAAAGCACAGCTAATGCACTATTTGGAAACGCAGCAAGCGTTTTGGTAGGCGACTTTGTTTACTCCCGCGCATTCCAAATGATGGTTTCAGTACAAAACATGCGGGTCATGGAAGTATTAAGTAATGCAACCAATGTAATTGCTGAAGGTGAGGTTCTGCAACTGCTAAACGTCAACAATGCCGATATTTCTGATGAAGCCTACTTACAAGTGATTCATTATAAAACCGCAAAGCTTTTTGAGGCCGCAACAAGACTTGGTGCAATCATCAGCCATGCCAGCGAAAAGGATGAAGTCGCACTCACTGCTTACGGCATGCATTTAGGTACAGCCTTTCAACTTATAGACGACATTTTGGACTTGAGCGGCAATAGTGAAGATATCGGCAAAAACCTTGGGGATGACCTTGCTGAGGGCAAACCTACCCTTCCTTTATTATATGCAATGCGTAATAGCAACTCAGAGCAAAGCACAATAATCCGTAATGCAATTGAACAAGGCGGACTTGAACATTTATCCGAAGTCATTGAAATAGTGAAAAATTCTGGCGCACTGGACCATGTAAAGAAAATTGCAGAAGCGGAGTCAGCACAATGCCGCTCAGCAATTGCTCACTTTCCAGACTCCCAATTTAAGCAGGCACTAATCGAACTTGCAGACTTTGCGGTAAAAAGAAACTTTTAAGCAGGACTTTTAACCACCCTTAATTGAAAACAGATTAATTAAATACTAAATTAATTCAAGATAATTTTCTCACCGCTATCAGCATGATAATAAGTCAAATGGGCACAATCACTTGTGCCGGCAGTTAATGAACCATCAAACAAAGATTGGCCCTCAACATCAACAACGGCATATCCGTTGTGGTATAAAGTTACTTCAGCTAACTTTGGTGTTTTAACTGCAATTTCACGCATCGCGAAACTAATGCAGTTCTCCTCCTCAGCCTCAGAATAGACCTCCCAATCTTTACCGCCTGCCAATTGGGACAACCAGCTCGGCAGGTCAACCTCAACACGGCAAATAATGGGCTCATCCCACTCTGGATGGTGTAACTCAGCCTGAGCAAGTTCCATTGCGTTCTGTTGATGATTAGTGTCTGTCATATTGTGTCCTTAATACAAGTTACGGCTATATTATAATATCAATTACTCAGTCTATATTTGCGGCGGCATATCAAAATTTCAAGTCTAAAGACGCAAACTAAATTCATGATATCCATGTGCATTTAACGTTAGAAGATGGCATTAAGTTTACAGTTACTTAACGGCGCGTTATAGTTTTATCTTGAGGCGACATTAACAATAAGCTCTGACAAAAGGATTACCATGCTGTCTGCATTGAATGAACTATCAAATATCCTTCAACAAAACAACACGTTATTTATCGCACTATCCACCCTATTAGGCCTCATGGTAGGCAGCTTCTTAAATGTAGTGATCTATCGTCTCCCTAAAATGATGGAGCAAGAGTGGCACAACAACTGCCTAGAACTTCAAGGGAAAGAGATTTCCACCAACATTCAATACAGTCTATCCAGGCCACGCTCAGCTTGCCCGCACTGTGGCCACAAAATATCGGCATGGGAAAATATTCCTATCATTAGTTACCTAGCCCTCAAAGGTCGCTGCAAAGGATGCAAAGCGCCTATCAGCATGAGATACCCATTAATAGAAGCGCTCACTGGCATTCTCATTGGTTTAATCAGTTGGAAATTCGGTTATTCTGGCACCACACTCATGGCGTGGATATTCGCATTCGCACTGATTGCACTTACTTTTATCGACTTTGATACACAACTGCTGCCTGATGACATTACATTGCCATTACTCTGGCTTGGGCTGTTGTTTAATTTAAACTTTGGCTTCACCGATTTAAAATCAGCAGTGATTGGCGCGATGGCTGGATATCTTATTTTATGGTCTGTATATTGGCTATTTAAGATTATCAGAGGCAAAGAAGGTATGGGGTATGGTGACTTCAAACTATTAGCAGCGATTGGCGCATGGTTTGGGTGGAAGCTCTTACCCGCCGTTATTTTGTTATCTTCTACATTAGGCGCGATTATAGGCATCGCCTTAATCGTATTTACAAAACGTGGCAAGGAAGTTCCAATGCCGTTTGGTCCGTTTTTAGCAATAGGTGGAGTTGCGGCTTTGTTTTTTGGCCAGACACTTGCCTCATTCTATTTGCCATAACTTATTACCAATGTACATAGTTGCTCTCACAGGTGGCATTGGTTCTGGTAAAAGTGAGGCTTCTAGGCTATTTGCCAACTTAGGAGTCCCAGTCGTTGATACAGATGTGATTGCACATCAACTCACTGCAGCAGGTAGCACAGTACTCGAAGAGATTAATCAAACATTTGGCGCAGATTTTTTTAACCCTGATGGCACACTTAACCGTGCCAAGCTACGTACACACATTTTTAACGATGCTAATGAAAGAGTTAAGCTTGAGCGACTACTCCATCCTGCTATCTACAATAAAGCACTAGACACACTTCAAGACAATCAACAACGACTGCAACCAATCTACCAATTGCTGGTTGTACCTCTGCTGTTTGAGAGTAATCGCTATCAGTCGATAGTCAATCAGACATTAGTCATTGACTGCGATGAGTCGTTACAAATTAGCCGAGCAATGAGGCGCAGCAATCTCACAGCTAATGAGGTAAAAAAACTGATGCTTGCACAAACATCCAGAAAAAACAGATGCAGTCTCGCCGACACGATTATTGACAACAACGGCACAGTAAGTGAGTTAGCAGAAAAAATTAATGAATTCCATAAAAAACTCATTAATACTTGCATAGTTAGCAAATAAATTTGATAATCCAGTTCAACTTTAAATTCAATGCAATGGCCTAACCTTAAAAAGCATTTGGCTCACATGATAAAACATGCCTAGTTACGACTATCCTTTTAATGAACGCATACGCACGCTGCTGCGCGTAGAGGATTTGTTTGCCAAACTTTTACATAATCTTGCAGCAGACCATGAGTTTCAACATCACTGCGCACTACTAACGCTATTACAGATTTTAGATGTTGTAGATAGAGCAGAACTAAAAGTTGACCTACTTCAGGAGCTTGATCGCCAAAAAACGGCCATGCGTATGTTAATTGGCAATCCAGTCATCTCCGCTGAGGCACTAGAAGCCACACTTGATGATATTAACCTTGCTGCAGATGCATTACGTGCCGAAACGACGAAACTTGGCCAAACCTTACGTGCTAACGAATGGCTAATGAGCATCAAACAACGCGCAGGGATTCCGGGGGGTGTATGTGAGTTTGATGTCCCTTCATATCACTACTGGTTAGGTTTAGGCGCAGAGCGCCGCAAGCACGATTTAGAATCATGGATTAAGCCGCTAATCCCAATGCAGCAAGCTATTATCATTATTTTACGGATCTTACGTGGCAGTGGCAGCACGAACAAACTAGTTGCTACCAACGGTGTTTATCAGCAAATGCTTGGTGGAGTCAGACCTGCACAAATGTTAAAAATCAATTTAGCAGATAACCTCAACTGCTTCCCTGAGGTCAGCGCTAATAAATATGCAATCAACATCAGATTCAACACATTAGACTGCACTCAAAAACCGCAGAAATATGAAGAAGATGTCGACTTCTCGTTAACACTTTGTAATTTATAAGGTTTACACCCCTACTGCACAGGGATTACCTTCAGCTATATAATACCTACTCACAATGCAACAACAAAGTATTGACTCATGAATCAAAGCAAACGTCTTGTCGCATGCCCTACATGCAAAAAACTAGTGGAATTTTCACCACTCAACGCTTTTAGACCTTTCTGCAGTAAACGCTGTGAAATGATTGACTTGGGCGCATGGGCAAATGAAGACTATGCGATACCATCCGTTGTAAAAGACGATGACTTACCTGATGAATTAACACAGTAACCCCTTAATGACTCAATTAACTGCTATTGGGACCAATTATGATAGAACGACATAGACTTCATCTTTTACCTTTTAGTCTTGCGCTCTTACTGATGATAGTGAGCAGCATTACTCAGGCCCAAGATATTGTGTCGATCCAAAACCCTTGGGTTCGCGCCACAAATCCTGGGCAAAATATTAGTGCTGGATATATGACCATGACAAGCACTCAGGATGTCACACTAATAAGAGTCAAAAGCGATGTCACTGAAAGTGTAGAGATGCACAGCATGAAAATGGAAAACAATGTCATGAAGATGCGTATGTTAGATTCTCTTGCATTAAGCTTAGGGAAGCCATATAAGCTAGAGCCCGGCGGCTACCACCTCATGCTGTTTGATCTGAAAAAATCTCTTTCAGATTCACAAACAGTAGATTTTGAAATGACATTTAAAAATAACAAAGGTGCCGAATTTACGCAAAAAGTAAAAGCGATTGTTAAAGGTTCAGAAAACAATCATCAGCAATTGCAACAGAGTGATCATGAGCATCATCATAACCATTAGTCAACTTTATAGCGCACCCCATACATCACGTTGCATAGCGATTCCGTGAGCGCCGTATGACTTGGCCGTACCTAAATCCTCTCGCAGCATTCCACCAAGTGCGAAAACAGGTAACGAGAACCCATAAATTAGTTGATTAAATGCATCCCAGCCGATTGGTCTTGCATCTGGATGGCTCAAAGTAGATTTGACTGGTGACAACATTACGTAATCCAAGGCTAGCATTTCAGCATGCGCTAACTCTGCCGCATTATGACAAGAGGCACCCACCAGTAAACCTTCAGGCTTTACCTGAAGCTGCATTAATCGTTCCGACGACAAATGCACACCTGATGCATTGAGTTGCTGCGCCATTGGAACATCAGCATTGATGAACACTTTAGCCTCGAAAGGCTTGGCAAGGGCAATCACATGCTCAGCAAACAACATTAAATCTCGCTTAGAAAGATGGGGCTCGCGCACTTGTATCATCATCAATCCATTTTCCAACGCTGCTCTTAAGCGTTCAAGAAACGGTGATTCACCCATCTCTTTTAAATTGGTAATCGCGCAAGTGGTCGACAAACTAAGCGCTGTAAGAATTGGCGCATTGGCTGGTAGCATTGGTCCAACCGTTAGCTTTTCTGGATTTTGCCAACTCAGCAATTGGTCCTCCAATCCAACGGGAGCACCTTGCCACTCAACCACGATAAAAAAATGTAACTTTACCGTTTTAGCCGGTGTAACGATTTTGCCAGAAGAATCACACTTAGCTTCATAATCGTAAGTGCGTGTGATCCAAGGATAAAAGCGGGTAATCGTAATGCCGAGCTCTTCCTGCAACTCTCTTTTCAATGCCTGTGCTGGCGTCTCACTTGACTCAACTTTACCCCCCGGAAACTCCCAGTAGCCCTCCCAGGGTTTACCTGCAGGACGCTCACCTAACAACACCATACCATTATCCAATTGCATAATACCAACAGCAGCCTCCGTCACCTTCAAATCAGACTCGCTGGCCGTTGCATTAATGTTGGATAAGTTAAGTTTACTCATTAATATGGTTTCTTTTCAGCACTTGCTTTATTTGGATTCATCCGTATCAAGAGCGGTAATCTGCGTTAATTTTCACGTAATCATAAGAGAAGTCACACGTCCAGATTGTCGCTGACGCATCACCTCGATTAAGTACTACACGCACTAGAATATCAGATTCACTCATGACAGCAGAGCCTTGCTCCTCAACATAAGAGGCAGCTCTTCCGCCTTTTTCCGCTACAAGCACATCACCTAGATACAAATCTAAAGTATTCACATCTAAATCATCAACCCCCGCATAGCCAATTGCCGCTAATATGCGCCCCAAATTAGGGTCGGACGCAAAAAATGCAGTCTTCACTAGTGGTGAGTGTGCGATGGCATAGGCAACTTTACGGCACTCTTCTTCGCTTTGGCCTCGCTCTACAACGATAGACATAAACTTGGTTGCACCCTCACCATCTCGAACAATGGCTTGGGCAAGCTCAATCGCCACCTCAGTGAACGCATCTCGTAGCGCGATGTAGTCTGCGCTATTTTCTTTAACTTCAGCATTGCCAGCTTGATTTGTCGCCATCAAAATCAAGCTATCATTGGTTGAAGTATCGCCATCCACCGTAATACAGTTAAATGATTTATTGACTGCATATTGAATCATGCTTTCCAGAGCAACTTGACTAACGGCTGCATCCGTTGCGATGTACCCCAGCATCGTGGCCATGTTAGGGTGAATCATGCCGGAGCCTTTGCTCATTCCTGTAATCGTGACTTGCTTACCATTGATATCCAAACGACGAGAAGTCCCTTTAGCCACAATATCTGTGGTCATGATAGACTCGGCTGCATTCAACCAATTATCTTCTTTTAAATTTGCAATGGCGGCAGGCAGGCCTGCTACGACCTTATCAACAGGCAACGGCTCCAGAATAACACCAGTAGAAAATGGCAGTACTTGGTTTGCATTAATATTGAGTAAATTAGCTAATGCATCACAACTCTGTTGTGCACGTTTTAAACCATCTTCCCCTGTGCCAGCATTCGCACAGCCAGTATTGACAAGCAGAGCACGAATGCCAGCTTCTTGCGCTAAAAAGTCCTTACACAGCACAACAGGGGCTGCACAGAAGCGGTTTTTAGTAAAAACACCGGTCACACGTGAGCCCTCAACGAGTTTAATCACCAATACGTCTTTACGGTTAGGCTTCCTTACGTGCGCCTCAGCATATCCTAATTCAACCCCTTTGACTGGCAATAAAGATGAAGCCAAGGGTGCAGCTAATTTAACTGGCATAAAATTTCCTTACTCTATTTCAAATAATGTTTGATGCAGCAAGCTGACTAAGCGCTGCGCCAAGTTGTACCTTGTGGTGTATCTTCTAAAATGATGCCAGCTTCTGCCAACTCTTTACGAATGCGGTCTGCCTCAGCAAAGTTTTTAGCTTTTTTTGCTTCAAGTCGCTTTGTAATTAAATCATCAACGTTCAACGTTGTAGCATTATCGGTTAATTTAGCACCATCAGCGTTCGCATTGATTGCGTTTGATTTACCTTGCAAAAAATCGTCTGAATCGCGAGATAACAACCCAAGTACACCAGCCAAGTTCTTAAGCAAACTCACAACATCAGCTGACTTAGTTTTATTGACCTCATTTGCCAAATCAAACAATACTGCCATCGCCTCTGGTGTATTGAAGTCATCATCCATCGCTTGCTTAAAACGCACGGCATAAGGATGCTGCCAATCAACTTTGGCATCAATGACATCGAGACCACGTAAAGCAGTGTAAAGACGGGTGAGCGCTATTTTTGCATCATCTAAATGCTGATCACTATAATTGAGCGGGCTACGATAATGCGCGCGCAAGATAAAAAAGCGAACAACTTCAGCGTCATATTTCTCAAGCACAGTGCGTATAGTGAAAAAATTGCCTAAAGACTTAGACATTTTCTCGTCATCAACACGGACAAAGCCGTTATGCATCCAGTAGTTCACCATCTGGCATGGTTTACCATCGTGACTATGCGCAGCCTCTGACTGTGCTATTTCATTTTCATGGTGAGGAAATTGCAAATCTTGCCCACCACCGTGAATATCAAATTGCTGCCCCAAATGGTGTGCGCTCATCGCCGAGCATTCAATATGCCACCCTGGACGCCCTTTGCCCCATGGAGAATCCCAGCTTGGCTCACCTGGTTTGGCTGCTTTCCACAACACAAAATCCATGGGATCCCTTTTAAAGCTATCCACCTCAACACGCTCACCTGCACGCAAGTCTTCTAATGACTTACCTGAGAGCTTGCCGTAGCCCTGAAAGCTACTAACAGAGTAAAACACATCACCATTCGCTGCGGGGTAAGCAAATCCTTTTTCAATCAGTGCGGCAATCATCGTTAACATGCCACCGACAAACTCTGTTGCTTTAGGCTCTATATCTGGGCGTAACACACCTAACTTGGCGGAGTCTTCATCCATCGCGTCAATAAAACGCTGGGTAAGCTGCGCGATTGTTTCATTATTTTCATTGGCGCGCTTAATAATTTTGTCGTCAATATCCGTCACATTGCGCACATAAGTCACGTCATAGCCAGAAGCCCTTAACCAGCGACTCACCATATCAAAAACCACCATCACGCGTGCATGCCCCAAATGACAATAATCATAAACGGTCATACCACATACATACATACTGACCTTACCTGCAACAATTGGTGTGAATTTTTGCTTTTCGCGGACTAATGTATTGTAAATTTTTAACATATTTTCAAGAGCTAGAGGATTGGTTATTTGTTTTTATCTCAAACTAAGGCCAGTTAGGCTGATTAATGAGAGGAATGAAGAAATATATTGGCTTAAATCAAAATGAGCTATTGGAGGTTGCTTAGGCTATTGATAGAATTACACTTTATTTATTCACACAAAAAGTATATCACAATGAATAATTTTATTGCGTCACTGACTCCTTCAATCGCTCGGTTTGTTCTAGTAGCCTCTGCAAGTTTTGCATTTAACGTTGCCTCTGCAGATGAGCTCAAAGATATTTCAAAACTAGCGGATCAAGGCCAAACGGCTGTTGCACTTGACCGCATTAACACCTTTATTGCAGCAAACCCAAAGAATGCACAAGCATTATTCATGAAAGGCGTTTTGCTCGCTGAGCAAGGTCGCAGAGACGAGGCAATCAAATCATTTACAGAAGTCACTGAAAGATTTCCAAATTTGCCAGAGCCTTATAATAACCTAGCAGTGCTATATGCAGACCAAGGCCAGTTTGATAAAGCACGCAAAGCACTTGAAACCGCGATCAAAACACACCCTAGCTATGCAACGGCTCACGAAAACTTAGGCGACATTTATGCTCGCATGGCAAGTGAGGCTTATGATAAAGCACTGCAACTTGATACTGCTAACACGCGTGCACAAGGTAAGCTATCTTTAATTAAAGATCTGTTCGGTACTGGCAACAAAACAACCATCGCAGCAAGAGAACCAGCAAAGCCAGTCCCTGTAGCCAATGTAGCACCTGCAACTGAAGTTAAAAAGACGCCTAGCACATCAACTAATAATGCAGACAACATTACAGCTGCAGTTAATGATTGGGCAAAAGCTTGGGCTAACAAAGACCTGCCTAAATACTTTGCTAGTTATGCAGATGATTTCAAGCCAGCTAAAGGCCAAAGCTACAAAGCATGGGAAAAACAAAGACGCGAACGTATTAACGCCCCTTCAAATATCAGTGTAGAACTTAACAATGTAGTCGTCACTGCAAATGAAGGCAACTCTGCAAAAGTACAATTTAAACAAAGCTACCGTGCAGACAAACGCTCTCCTATTCGCACTTCAAAAACGCTATTGTTGAAAAAATCTGGTGACAACTGGTTGATCGTAGAAGAAATTGCAAGCAACTAGTAATTAATGGTATTGAAATATAAGGCATGATCATTAATAAAGCACTTACCTACTCGCTATTAGCTGCCATTACTTTGGTGCCATGGAATGCAACTGCCGTCAATCGCTTTAGTTTTGGCAACCTACTACCCAAAACAAGCTTCAGTAGCGCTGCAACTATTGCATCAACCGCGGCAGCTGATCTCGTAGAGGGTTTGTTGGTTAAAAGTTTACTTGAAATATCAGAAGGCAAACACCAACAAGCACTTAATACGATAGATGAACTGATTCAAAGCGTACCTAACTTCAAACTCGCTCATCTTGTACGTGGCGACCTGCTCATGGCACAGGGAAAGTATCTACAAGCTTTTGGCGACCCTGTTAACAACCGCCCAGACGCTGTTCAAGACCTGCAGGAAGAAGCACGCGTACGTATTGAACGTTACTTAGCAAAGCAATCACAAGCTGAAGAAAAACAACCAAATCTGATACTTGCACCGAACGCTCAGCAAAGCCATTTGATGCTAATTGATACAAGTAAATCTAGATTGTATTTGTATCAAAAAAATAATGACCACCTTAAATATGTAGCGGATTATTACATTACGGTCGGTAAAAATGGTGTAGAAAAACAAAGCGAAGGTGACAAACGCACCCCAATTGGCGTTTATTTTGCCAGCACCAAACTGAAGCAGCAATTACCTGACTTTTATGGTGAAGGTGCATACCCACTGAGCTACCCAAATGAATGGGATAAAGCTCATAACAGAAATGGATCCGGCATTTGGCTACACGGCACGCCTAGTAGCACATACAGTCGCCCACCTCGCGCGAGTGATGGTTGTGTAGTTGTTGCAAACCAAGACCTCAAGGCACTAGAACCTGCACTACAGTCAGGAAAAACACCTATTATCATTGCCAATAATTTGGAATGGTTAAATGACTCCAGCACACCTGAGCGAGAGAAAGAAATACTAAACACAGAAATAGACAATTGGCTGAATGATTGGAAGTCACAAGATACGGAAAAATATCTATCGTATTACTCAAAAGACTTCTCTACGAATGGTATTAACTATCAGCAATGGGCTGAACATAAGTATCGGGTACAGGCTAATAAACCTAAGATAGATATTTCTATGTCTAATATCAGTATGTTTAGTTATCCCGATCCACAGAAAAAACTAGTGGTGGTTGACTTCACTCAGAACTTCAGCAGCTCGCATTTAAAAAACAAAATGCAAAAGCGCCAATACTGGATTCAAGAGGGCAACCGTTGGAAAATTATCTATGAAGGCGCAGCTTAGTTTCAGCTAAGTTGCTTTAATCATACTCAAGGAGCTATATGCAAAAATTATATGTTTTTCTTTCCCTGTTATTAATCAGCACCTCTGTCATGGCAGCCAACCCACAAGTCACGGTTGAAACAAATCGCGGCAACTTCGTCATTGAACTTTATCCTGAAAAAGCCCCTAAAACCGTGGCTAACTTTTTAGAGTATGTGAACTCAGGTTTTTATCAAGATACTATTTTCCATCGTGTGATTAATCGGTTTATGGTTCAAGGCGGTGGCTTCGATACTAATATGGTAGAAAAACCAACACGTGCACCAATTATCAATGAGTCGAATAATGGACTTAACAATGATATTGGCACAATTGCTATGGCCAGAACCTCTGACCCGAACTCTGCAACATCCCAGTTTTTTATTAACTTAGAGAATAATCAGTTCCTCAATTACAGAAGCCCAGAACCAGATCTGATTGGTTATTGTGTATTCGGCAGAGTATTAAAAGGGATGGATGTGGTTCGTGATATCGCAGTTACTTCAACCGCTAATATAGGCCCATACGGCGACGTACCTAGATCACCGATCATTGTGCATCAAGTGAGGGTCAACAAAACTGCTTTATAAACCTAAGCCTACTTTTAGTATTCATTTCAACAGCTTTAACAATTATTTTATAAGGACACTCCGTGGTTAAACTACATACAAATTTCGGTGACATTACCATCGAGCTCAATGCTGAAAAAGCACCGATTACCGTCGCTAATTTTTTACAATATGTGGATAGCGGCTTTTATGACAGCACTATTTTTCACCGTGTAATTAACGGCTTCATGATTCAAGGCGGTGGCTTTGACACATCAATGACACAAAAAAGTACAGAAGCTGAAATTAAAAATGAAGCTGACAATGGCTTAGGTAACGAGAAATATACCATTGCAATGGCACGTACTTCAGCGCCTCACTCTGCCAGTAGCCAGTTCTTTATTAACGTTGCTAACAACGAATTTCTAAACCATACAGCACCTAGTGGTAATGGTTGGGGCTACTGTGTTTTTGGTAAAGTGATTGAAGGTATGGATGTTGTTGATAAAATCAAACAAGTTGCAACTACTAGCCTTAAAGGCCATCAAGATGTGCCAGCAAGCAATGTAGTCATTGAGCGTGCAACACGTGCTTAATCATTGCAGCATTGTTACCCATTAGTATTTTTCACAATGCTTGGGTATCAAGAAGACATGCTGAAGTACTTAAGTAAAATAGGGGTTGTTCATTTTGGTTAATCTCGATATCGACAACCCCAATTTGTCAGAAGTGACTATTTTCATTTCTGATCTTCACCTCTGCGCAAGTCGTCCACAAATCACAGAATCATTCTTAGGATTTTTAGAAACCCAGGCAAAGTCTGCACACGCACTTTATATACTAGGTGACTTGTTTGAATACTGGGCTGGTGATGATGACATTGAAGACGCCTTTAACAAACAAATTATTCAAGGGTTTAAATCCTTAGCAGCTTCTGGTGTATTAATTTATCTAATGCACGGCAATCGAGACTTTTTAATCACTGACAAGTTCTGTAAAGCATCAAGTATTCATTTGATTAGCGATCCAACCCTGATTAACCTATATGGAAATACTGCACTGTTAAGCCACGGCGATGAGTTATGTACGGATGATGTAGCATATCAGCAATTTCGCCTGCAAGTGAGAAGTAAGCAGTGGCAATCAGAGTTTTTGAGCCAACCATTACAAGCACGTAAGAATCAGATAGAGACAATTAGGCTACGTAGCGAGCAAGAGAAATCTAGCAAATCAGCTCAGATAATGGATGTTAACCAAGATGCAGTGATTAGCTTGCTGAAAGAGTATCACTATCCTGATCTACTCATCCATGGACACACGCACAGACCTAACCGACACCCAGTGACAGTCGATGGGAAGTTGATGACGAGATGGGTACTAGGTGATTGGTACGAGCAAGGCAGTTACCTTATTTGCGATGCATCCGGCTGTAAAAGCGTTAATCTAAACTCTCATTAGCACGATACATTTTTCTGGTTGCACGGATACAGACACCTTGATTAAGGCTGATATCCGGGTATTTTACTCAAATCTACCAGATCAATTTGCTCAGGCTCTAAAAACTCCTGTGCGTATTTCAAATAGATTTCTTCTCTGATAAAAACATCGAACAAATCTGCATCAATATGCTGATCGACTTTCATCTTACCCAAGATTGCCAATGACTCCGAAAGAGTTTTCGCTTTTTTATACGGCCTATCTTTAGAAGTAAGCGCCTCAAAGATATCAGCGATCCCCATTACGCGCGCTGGAATCGACATTTGTTCTCTTGTGAGACCTTTAGGATATCCACTACCATCCATATGCTCATGATGCCCGCAAGCATACTCAGGAACCCGCGCTAAGCTCTGGGGATAAGGCAACGACTCAAGCATACTAATCGTGACAACGATGTGGTTATTAATCACCTGACGCTCTTCTGCAGTTAGCGTACCTCGCTTGATACTAAGATTGTAGGTTTCATCATCATTCAAAAATGGAACCTTATTCCCGATAGCGTCTAAGATTTGCAAGTTAGCGATATCCTGAATACGCTGCAGATCAGCCGCAGTCATCGACTCACTGCCAATATTGGCGTGTTGCAAAAAAATCCTAGCTTCATCACAGTGGGCATTGAAAGCATCTAATTTAGCCTGCTGATACTTTAATTTCCCCTGCTTTTCTTGATTTAAGCCACCATCTTTTAGCATCTCTACTTGCTCTTTGAGCATAGCAGATTCAGCCTGTTGCTTTAACAGCTCAAATCGTTGATCCACCAACTGAATTCTATCAAAGATTGAAGACAGCTTTGTAGGCTTATCCATAATGGCTTCAGGCGTCGTTACTTTTCCGCAATCATGTAACCAACTTGCCACCTTTAACTCATAAAACTCATTCTCATTTAGGGTAAAGTCTTTAAAAGGCCCAGTTTTAGCGTCAATTAATGCCTGAGTAAGCATCATAGTTAGTTCTGGGACACGTCGGCAATGCCCCCCCGTATAAGGTGATTTTTGGTCAATGGCATCAGCGATTAACTCAATAAAAGCTTCAAATAAACCTTTAAGCCCTTCGATAAGATGATGGTTCGTCATTGCAACTGCTGCCTGCGATGCCAATGACTCGACAAGCGTCTGGTTTGCAATTGAGAATGGAACGATAGCACCAGTATCTGCATCAGTAGCATTAATAAGCTGAAGAACCCCAATTACCTTGGACTCATGATCCTTCATCGGAATCGTTAAAAATGACTGCGAGTGATATCCAGTTTTTTGGTCAAACTTACGCGTACCTGAGAAGTCGAAGTTTTCCACTTCATAAGCATTGGCAATATTGACAGTTTTATTGTTCAGAGTTGCGTAAGCTGCCACTGTCGTTAAGTTCGGACTACCATCTTCCAGGTACAAAGGGAGCGGTAAAAATGGAATTTCCTTACCAGTCGTTCCACCTAAAGACATACTCAGCGTTTTATTACGCATCATCTCAAACTTGAGTTTTTTGTCTTGGGTAATGGTATAAAGTGTACCGCCATCTGCATTCGTGATTTCTTGGGCACCAAGTAAGATCATCTCTAATAAACGCTGATTATCACGCTCTGCTGAGAGCGCAATGCCAATTGCATTAAGGCGCTCAAGTCGCTCTAGCAAGTATGACTGCTGATTATCAAACATTTGATGCTACACCCCGATTAATTAGATAACTGAAGCCTCTAACGCAACTGAGAAATTTGCGCACAAAAGCATGTACGAGTAATACTTAATACACATTAAATCTAACTATTGGATAAATAAAATTCCATTTTCACACCTGCAAGCTCAATCACATCATGGTCTGCTAATGCACGTGCTTGCACTCCAATAGAGTCTCCATTTACGATCGGCAAAACCTTGCCTTCCACATGCGTAATGAAGTAGCCATCTAGGCGCTTTGTAATGACAGCAACCTGTACACCGGTTTTACCTAACGTAGTCAATGCTTTGTTCAAGACAAGCTCTCGTCCACTACTCGAGCCATTGAGCACCTGTATCTTACCAACTAAGGCAGGCTTGGGGTGCTCTTTGCTAGATTGGCCGGTTGAGGAGTGTGATGCTACTGCCGATGCAGGGACTTGCACTTGTTCTGGATGAGAAAAAGCCTGATGTGATTTAGTACTAAATGCCGACGGGTGAACCATCATTGTCTTCTCAAATGCTGAGCTTGCATTAGGTACGCTGTCATCAAGAAACGTTAAATTAAATCGGCCTAACTCAATCACATCTTCATTTTTAAGAAGCTGCTTTTTAACAAGTATATTATTTAGTCGGGTTCCGTTGGTACTATTTGAATCTTCAATATGAAAATCATGACCATCTTGAACTACAACGGCGTGCTCGCCACTAATTGCTAAATTATCTAGGTGAATATGATTAGTGGATTTGCGGCCTATCGTAGTTTTTGAGTGGCTTAAAGTATATTCATTTAAGTATGAGCCGTCTAATGTAAGAATAAGCTTTGCCATCATCGATCCTGTTACTTTAACCAACCAACAAAATTATCATACCAAGTATTCTTATCTTCATACGAATTATTCACTTTGGCTAGTATGACAGAAATATTATCGTTACCACCATGTTCGTTCGCCAATTTCACTAGCGCATCTGCAGCCTTAGTCAAATCTAACAAATGAGAATTAAGCGTTGATTGTATTAATTCATCATCAACTAAATCAGTCAACCCATCAGAGCAAAATAGATAAACATCAGCTATCTCAACATCGAACTCATTAAGCTCCATCTCAACTTTAGGATCTACGCCTAACGCTCGAGTGACTAGGTTTTTATGGGATGAATGTTTGGCTTGCTCTGGGGTAATAATACCAGCTCTAATCTGCTCTTGAAGCAAAGAGTGGTCTTCAGTCATTTGTACTAAGTGCTGGTTTCTTAAGCGATAGATTCGAGAGTCGCCAATATGTCCAGCTAACAATTCATTGTTGATGAACAACCCTAAGACCAAGGTCGTCCCCATGCCCGCGCATTGCGAGTAAGTTTGTGATGCATGATAAATGGACGCATTGGTATATGCAACCGCATCAATCATTAGTTTTTTTAATATCTCTTTATTTAAAACAGGTCGATCAATATCAGGCAAAATATACTGAGATGAGCCGCCGCCTAGCGCCTCTTTTAGTTCCGCGGTAATAGTGAGCACAGCCATCTCACTTGCCACTTCGCCTGCATTGTATCCACCCATGCCATCGGCAAGAATGACAAATCCGATACTAGCATCACTTGCTATTGCGTCCTCATTATGACGGCGCACCAAACCAGTATCGGTTAATCGTACAATATCAAGGACTTCACTCAAATCCATTTAATCCAGCCTTGATTTAGCCATGCAAAAAGCAATTTAGCATGAGCGTTAAAGACTAACTTCTTGCGGCTCTTACCTCAACTTCACGCACATCTGCTGCAAACTTATCTAAAACGCCATTAATATATTTATGGCCGTCTGTACCACCGAATACTTTTGCTAGCTCAACACCCTCATTGATCACTACGCGATAAGGAATACTTAGGTCGAACATTAACTCACAACCCGATATGCGTAAAATGGCATGCTCCACAGGACTTAGCTCATTAATTGAGCGGTCAATAAAGCCAACAATTTTTTCATCAATTGCCACTAAATTTTCAGTGACTGCCTGTAATAAATGCTTAAAATAAGCTTCATCGGCTTTGTTATAGTCTGGGTCATCACGCATGTCACGCAGGATGTGTGATAACTCAGACTCGTTTAGCATGCCGCGGTATACCGCCTTTAATACAAGCTCACGAGATTTTCTACGATTCTGGCTACCACTCTTTTTCGCGCCACTTCTAGTTACTGGCTTTTTATTGGTAGCGTCACTCACACCAGCGTCGTTATCCACTACTAAGCTGGTCACTACTGGTTTATTGTCAGTCATAGCGCTTTAACCAAATTAAACATTTCAACGGCTACCTGTGCAGCTTCTGCACCTTTAATATGCATACGAGCAATTGCCTGATCATCATCTTCTGTGGTCAAAACCGCATTTGCGACAGGTACGCCTGTATTTAATTGCACTTCTGAAATACCACGAGCAGATTCATTTGCAACCACTTCAAAATGATAAGTCTCGCCACGAATAATCGCACCCAGTGCAATCAGCGCATCGTACTTTTCACTTAGTGCCATATGCTGAAGTATTAGCGGGGTTTCCAGTGCACCTGGTACAGTTGCGATTGTAATCGCATCACTAGCAACACCTAATTTTAGCAACTCATTTTTACAAGCCTCAAGCAAGCCATCGCCAATATTGCTGTTGAATCTTGATAAAACAACACCAACCTGCATCCCAGAGCCATCTAGGTTTTTCTTAATTTCTCTCACGTAATACGTCCTTTAACTTGCATAAACTTAATAAAGCGATATTTTAACGCATATCACCAGTTTAATAGGCGATATATTCATGCAAGCTAGGATCTAGAAATTAAGCAACGCTAATTAAACAATATCCAAGCTTTTTGCAAGGTGCTATAAATGCCATATCCTATGGGAATAGCAACCAATGTCCACGCTACAAAAACCAGTAAAGGATGGTTCTCAGACTGCTGGCTTTCCACTTTATCGCCATTTAATTTAATTGATTTTTCATGTGCTAACTTGCGTTCTGCTTCAAGCTCAGCATCCGTCATATAATGTTTTTCAGCTACTGGCTTCACCAGCAAGTTACATACAAACCCCAATAACAAAAGTGCAGCTAACACATACATAATGACATTGTAAGCTTCACTTGCAGGTACTCCATGATCCAATTGATAGTCACGCAGATAATTGACAATCACAGGCCCTAGCACACCAGCTGTAGCCCAAGCCGTCAAAAGTCTCCCATGAATAGCACCGACATGCTGGGTACCAAAAATATCAGCCAAATAAGCTGGTATTGTTGAGAAGCCTCCACCATACATTGTTAATATAATGCAAAATAGCCCAGCAAAGACCGCAACGCTACCTACCGTGCCAGCCCAGGGGGCAGAGACATACAAAAAGAAACCTAAAGCAAAAAAGATAATATACGTGCGCTTGCGCCCTAGCGTGTCAGATAAAGAAGCCCAGCCGATTCGGCCTAAAATATTAAATAAAGAGAGCAACCCAGCAAAACCTGCGCCAATAGCCGTCACTCTTAACAGCTGATCGGATGAAAGCTCAGATAATTTCAACTGCTCTCCTATTAATGCACCACCAAACACCTCTTGTAGCATTGGGGAAGCCATCCCAATCACACCAATGCCTGCACTAACGTTTAGACATAGCACTGCCCAAAGCAACCAAAATTGTGGAGTTTTATGTGCATGATTCACATGGACATGCCGATTAGTAATCATGCTATTGCCATTACTTACCGGTGGCACCCAGCCTTTTGGTACCCAGCCAGTAGGTGGCACGCGATAGCATAATGCGCCTATCATCATGGCAATAAAATAGAATACCCCCATTATTGCAAAGGTCTGCCAGACGCCGACAGAAGTTGGCGTTGAAAAATGAGCCATCAGGGTATTTGCAAGAGGAGCTCCAATCATTGCACCTCCACCAAACCCCATAATCGCCATGCCTGTCGCCATGCCACGTCGATCTGGAAACCATTTAATTAATGTAGATACAGGAGAAATGTAGCCTAAACCAAGACCTATACCGCCAATCACGCCAGAACCCAACCACATCAGCCATAATTGATGTGTATATACGCCATAAGCAGATAAAAGAAGTCCACCACCCCAACATAATGCTGCAACAGCACCTGCTTTACGTGGCCCAGCATGCTCGAGCCAGTGCCCAAACACGGCAGCAGATGTTCCTAAGAATACAAAAAACAATGTGAACATCCACCCCAAGTCGCTGACTTTCCAATCACAATCTGTCGCAAAAGCACGCGCCCAAATACTCATGCTATCTGCACATGCAATCGGATCTTTAATACCAAGCGCTTTAGAAAGAGGTAACCAGAAGACGCTGAAACCATAAGCCATACCTATAGATAGATGGATTGCTAATGCAGCAGGCGGCACTAGCCAACGATTAAAGCTAGGGTTAGCTGTAATTCTTTCTTTTGAAAAAAAATCCGTCATTCCATTATCTCCAAACACATTATTATTTTTCCATCACACTGCTATATTAGACTAAACAGTATATTGTAACAAAATGTAAAAAATGGCAATTTAGTTATCAAATTAACTTGATATTTATATGTTTAAACTTTGTCATGAATATGTCATATTAGCGTCATAAACTGATTAGGCTTAAACATTTCAGGCAAATTAATTAAGGAAATATATATGCCAGCCAATATATTAGTGATTGAAGACGAACCAGCCATCCAAGAATTACTAGCACTGAACATTACACAGGCTGGTCACAATGCCATTCGTGCACTTAGTGGTGAAATTGCGCTAGACCTGATGCGTGAAACAGTACCTGACTTAATCTTACTAGATTGGATGTTACCAGGCATGAATGGGCTTGAGTTAGCACGTAAACTTAAATCAGATACTTACACTAAAAACATTCCTATCATCATGCTGACAGCTCGCGGAGAAGAATATGACAAGGTGAGAGGTCTTGAAGTAGGTGCTGACGATTATGTTACCAAACCATTTAGCCCACGTGAACTTAACGCTCGTATCAAAGCAGTTTTGCGTCGCAGAGCCCCACAAATGACGGATGATCCAATTGAACTTAGTGGCCTGAGATTAGACCCAACCACACACCGAGTCACTGGCAACCAGAAAACAATAGAGTTAGGCCCTACAGAATTTAGACTATTACACTTCTTCATGACCAATGCTGAACGTGTACATACACGTAGCCAGTTACTGGATAAAGTATGGGGTGATCGAGTCTTTGTTGAGGATCGTACTGTCGATGTGCATATTAGACGTTTACGTAATGCCTTATCTATTTCAGGACATGAAGACCTGATACAGACAGTAAGAGGAGCCGGCTATCGATTATCCTCACAACATAATCAGGCAAACTAATACTGAGACATTTAGGTGTTCACAATAAATTAAGCTGGAATGCAGCTCTAAAACTCATGCTAATTGACAAATCCTCGCTATAATCATCCTGATAAAAATAACTGAAAAGTACGCTCCGTGATTGATCTACGTTGGAAATCTGCTTTGTTTATTTGCGCGTTAAGTATAGTGAGCATTTTTTTATGGCTCATTACTAGCTTAACCACAGCATTAATCGTATTTTCTGTTGGCCTTTTGTTTTATGTTGTTAACCATATTTTTTGGATACATCAATTAAACCGCTGGCTAAAATCTCCGGACCTAAGTCAAGTGCCTGAGGGCACTGGGCTATGGGAAGACGTCTACAGTAGTTTATTGAAATATGAGCGTAGCAACACACTCAAGCAGACAGAGCTAAATTCAGCCCTAGAGCGATTCCAAATTGTCGCGAATGCAATTCCTGATGGGCTCGTCATTTTAAGCGCAGCCAATACAATCGAATGGTGCACCTCACATGCTGAGTATCAACTTGGCCTCAGCCTAAAAACCGACATTAATCTACCTATTGTTAATTTACTTAGGAATAGTCACTTTATTGCTTATTTATACAATGAAGTTTATGACGAGCCTTTCAAACTCAAAGATGTTAAAAATGCTGAGTCAACACTTGAGATTTGGTTGATTCCTCTTGCTACCAAACAAAAATTGCTGATTAGCCGCGATGTGACTCAAATCGAAAAAGTCGACGCCATGCGTCGAGATTTTATTGCCAACGTTTCACATGAGTTGCGCACACCACTAACCGTGGTAGGTGGTTTTATTGAAACACTATCAGATATGGAGGGGGCTATACCAGATAGCATACGCAGCTACTTTGGGATGATGCAAGACCAAACTACACGTATGCGACGGCTGATTGAGGACTTACTCACACTTTCACATATTGAAAGCAACACTCAAGCCCCTGATGACAATCCAATCAACATGTCCATGCTAATGAATATGTTGTTGAATGATGCCAACGCACTGAGCCAAGGCAAACATCGCATCAGCGTTCAAACCAATCCACATTTTGATCTATCAGGTGCAGTAGACGAGTTACAAAGTGCGCTTGGCAACTTAGTAAGCAATGCAATTAGATACACGCCTGAGGGTGGTGAAATTAAGATAAATTGGCAATTACGTGATGACCAAGGTATCTTTAGCGTGACTGACAATGGGATTGGCATAGATCAGCAACACATCCATCGCCTAACTGAGCGTTTTTATCGTGTAGACAGAAGTAGGAGCAGAGAAACTGGTGGTACAGGACTCGGCCTCTCTATTGTCAAACATATTTTAACCAGACATCAGGCAAGGCTTGAAATTACTAGTGAACTTGGTACTGGTAGTACATTTAGCGCTGTTTTCCCAAAAGCACGGATCATACAAAAATGAACGCATTCAGCTCAAAGTTTAAAAGAGGCAAACCATATTTATTATGTACACTTTTACTCACCGCATGCGCTACGAATACACAATTAAACACCAACAACAAGAAAAACGTACCTGAGCAAAAAGACAAAAGCACCATCAATCAAATCGTCAAAGCAGATATAGACCGCATGGCGGATGTTGAAATGCGAGAAAATACACAAAGCCTGCGCTTGTTAATGCTCAAGCTATACAAACGAAATCCGCAAGAATTAAAGAAAAGCACCTCAGATCCTGCTGAAAAAATGATTAACTGGGTTTTTGAGGGTGGTGCACAGCATCACTATCAATTTGCAGAGTTGAATAATCTGGTGATGACAGAGGCAATTTTTCTAACATTCAACCCAGACTATAAGGGTGACCGTGTACTTGCTTTCATCGTGGGACTACATACGATGTTATTAAAAGCACATAATGATAAGACAGATTTTTACTTCACCGACAGCATTGATCCACAAAAAGTTTATAACGTTGCACGCAATATAGAAATTGCAGTTTGGAAACTCTCAAATGCAAGAGATGAAAATGGTGCGCTTTATTTACTTAGCAATGAAATCAACGATCATGAAAAGAACTTATCGTTCGAGCGTGAATTTGGGAAAATGATTGGTCGAACTGAGTTATATGCGATTGCACTTGCTGAAAAATCTCAACGTTTAATTTCACGCGTTGTTCAAAACCTTGCAACAGCACTATTTCTACCGTTTTAATTGATTTTCTAGTGCCCATGTATCATGAGCATCATGAACAATCCTCGCTAACACAATACATCTAGATTAAACAACAACTGCAATGCTGAACGATCTCACTCAAATTGTGGTGTGCAATTAAAATGAGATCGTTAAGTAACTATTACAACAATACTTTCTCAATACCGCCATTATTGGCTTTATGCACATATTCTTGCATCCAGTTTTCACCAAGGATATGTTTAGCCATTTCAACCACAATGTAGTCTGCTTCAATGCCAGTATCTTCACCGTAACGTGACAAACCTTGTAGACAGCTTGGACAAGAAGTTAATATTTTAACTTCCATTTCAGGCGCACCTACTGTCAAGCCCATTTGCTGCAGCCCTTTTTCAAGCTCTTCCTGCTTACGCATTTTCACTTGAGTTGAAATATCTGGGCGCGCTACTGCAAAGGTACCGCTCTCACCGCAGCATCGGTCATTCAATGCAACATCCTGCCCCATCAGTGCACTTGTCACTTCTAGCGGTTTGTAGGTTTTCATTGGTGTATGGCAAGGGTCGTGATACATATAGCGTGTACCAGTGACAGCCTGCAAGCGCATATCTTTTTCCATCAAATACTCATGAATATCCAGTAAGCGGCAGCCAGGGAAAATCTTCTCAAACTCGTATTTTTGCAACTGATCCATACAAGTACCGCAAGAGACAATCACTGTTTTAATATCAAGATAATTCAATGTGTTAGCAACTCGATGGAACAGCACACGATTATCTGCCGTGATTTCCTGACCTTTATCATGATTACCCGCAGAAGTTTGCGGATATCCGCAACATAAGTACCCTGGTGGCAACACGGTAATCGCCCCCACTTCATACAGCATTGCTTGCGTTGCCAGCCCTACGTTTGAGAACAAACGCTCAGATCCACAACCTGGGAAGTAAAACACTGCTTCAGAGTCATCTGTTACCTTTTGCGGATTACGAATCACAGGAATCATGTGATCATCTTCTAAACCAAGCATCGCGCGTGAGGTTTTAGATTGCATTTTCTTCGGCATTGGGCGATTAATAAAATGAATCACCTGTGTTTTGATATCAGCTTTACCGACTGTCGCTGGTGGGTGCTTTTTATCACGCAACAATCCAAAACGCTTAGCCAGAGTATGCGCAAGGTTTTGCGCTTTATAACCCCAATTAATCATCACTGTACGCAATAATTTAATGGTTGCAGGGTCTTTAGCATTTAAAAATGCCATGCCCAACGCAGTGCCTGGATTAAATTGCTTTTTACCCTGCTCACGTAAGAAATTACGCATCTTGATTGAAACATCACCAAAATCAATATCGACAGGGCATGGTTTCTCGCAACGATGACAGACCGTACAATGATCCGCCACATCATTAAACTCATCAAAATGCTTAATTGAAATACCACGACGTGTTTGCTCTTCATACAAGAAGGCCTCGATGAGCAACGAAGTACCTAAAATCTTATTACGTGGGCTATACAATAAGTTTGCACGAGGCACATGGGTAGAACAAACCGGCTTACATTTCCCGCAACGCAAACAGTCACTGATGTCATCTGCAATTTCTCCAATTGCAGATTGCTCCATGATGATAGATTCTTGCTCAAGCAAACCAAAACTAGGCGTATAGGCATTTTCTAGACCAGAACCAGCCAGCAACTTACCTTTATTAAAGTGCCCGTTTGGGTCTACTTTATTTTTATAGGTAGTAAAAGTATCAATCGTAGATTGATCCAAGAACTCCATTTTAGTAATCCCGATGCCATGCTCACCAGAAATAACACCATCTAAATTACGTGCAAGCGCCATCACTTTTGCGACAGCAGCATGTGCATCTTGCATCATTCCATAGTCATCAGAGTTTACTGGGATGTTGGTATGTACGTTCCCGTCACCAGCATGCATATGCAATGCAATAAAGACACGGCTTTTGAGTACTTGCTTATGAATTTCATCGCAGCGCTCAAGAATTTTCTGATACTCGCGTCCAGCAAAAATATCTGCCATTGGTCGTTTGAGTTCGCGCTTCCATGAAATTCGCAAATCATAAGACTGTACCGCTCTAAACACATTTTCATAATGTGCGTATGCCTTACCCGCTTCACCTAATACAGCAACTGGTGCATCTAAGTTATCTAAGATGAAACTCCAGCGTGTACGTAAATCTTCTAGTAACGCTAATGCCATTGTTTGTTTGGTTTTCACCATATTCAAATCAGCATTGCCCTCTTCATCCGCTTGCAAAGGTAGTTCACCTTGCATAAAGACTTTTAAGGCGTCGATTAGCTTCAGCTTGTTCTTGATCGACAAATCAATATTAATGCGCTCGATACCATCAGAGTAGTCACCCAAGCGTGGCAACGGAATCACCACATCTTCGTTGATTTTGAACGCATTGGTATGCTTAGCAATCGCCGCTGTGCGTGCGCGATCTAGCCAGAACTTTTTACGGGCTTCGCTTGATACCGCAATAAAGCCTTCGCCATTACGTGCGTTACACAAACGCACCATGCTTGAGGCAACTTCACCCACTGCATTTTCATCATCGGATGCGATATCTGCAATCAATACCATTTTAGGACGTTGTTGGCGCGCGGCTTTAGTTGCATAACCAACCGCCTTAATATAGCGCTCATCCATATGCTCAAGCCCAGCCATAATCACGGCTGGTGTTTGTTTGGCAGTTGCATCTAAGTAATCTTTAATTTCAACGATCGCTGGCACAGCATGTGATACGTTACCAAAGAACTCCAATGCGATGGTGCGCACGTACTTAGGCATACGATGCAAAATGAAAGTGGCACTAGTAATTAAACCATCGCACCCCTCTTTTTGAATGCCTGGCAAACCTGACAAAAACTTATCCGTCACATCTTTACCCAAGCCAACTTTTCGGAAACTTGGCCCAGGTATTTCTAATATCTCAGGCTCAGACAACAGCGTTTTCATATCTTCGCTGTAGCGACTGATTTTAAATCGAGCCATCTCAATGTCATGAATTTTGCCTAGATTGTGGTCTAGACGTTCAACTTCCATCCACTCACCATCCGGTGTCACCATACGCCATGAGGCTAGGTTATCTAAAGCAGTACCCCATAGTACAGCTTTTTTGCCACCCGCATTCATGGCTACGTTACCGCCGATACAAGAAGCATCAGCACTGGTTGGGTCGCAAGCAAATTCTAAACCTGCATCAGAGGCAGCCTCCATCGCGCGCCTGGTCACGACACCAGCACCACACTCTATCGTTGCCACTTGGCGCGCAACGCCAGGCAAGGTGCGCATTTGCACGCCAGTGTGCTGATCCAGTTTTTCTGTATTAATCACTGCAGACAAAGGTGTGAGTGGAATAGCGCCACCCGTATAACCAGTGCCGCCACCACGAGGAATGATAGTAAGGCCCAACTCAATACATGCGCGTACTAACGCAGCAATTTCATTTTCCGTATCTGGCGTTAATACCAAGAAAGGATATTCAACACGCCAATCGGTAGCATCGGTCACATGAGACACGCGTGACAGACCATCAAACTTCACGTTATCTTTACGCGTTATTTTTGAAAGTTTAGCCAATGCTTTCTTACGAAGATTTGCTGTGTGCTTGAACTCATTCTCAAATTTAGTCACAGCCTGACGTGCCGCTACGACTAGCTTAACGACCTTAGCGTTACCAGCACTGCGCTCATCAATCGCGGCAATACGATGATGTAAAGCATCCACCAACGCCTTGCAGCGCTTCGGGTTCTCTAGCAGATCATCTTGCAGATACGGGTTACGGGACACAACCCACAAATCTCCCAACACTTCAAACAACATACGAGCAGAACGCCCGGTTTTACGCTCCCCGCGCAATTCGTTTAAAATGCTCCAAATCTCTTCGCCAAGAAACCGAATGACAATTTCACGGTCAGAGAATGAAGTATAGTTGTAGGGAATCTCGCGCAAGCGCGTGGGAGCTTTAGGCTCTGCGTTTAATATAGTGCTTAATAGAGGTGCGTTCATTGTAGTTTTTGACAAATAGCTTTGCTATTAAAGGTTCATTATAACATGGTGTATGCTAGCAAATAAGCGCGACTTCGATATGGTTATTAGTTATACACACAGGACATAAGATAGCGGCAGTTCAAAAAGATTCATTATAAAATTTATTGAAAAACCACAGAAAAAAACCGTAAATAAAGTTAGACTATCCGTATGAATCAATTATTAAAAAAATCTTTACTACCCATTGTAATTATCGCACTGCTCGCGCTACTTGGTTTACAGCTTACCAAAAAGCCACAGGCGCCTGACGTAACATTTAGCACCCTTGATGGCAGACAAATTTCCATGGCATCTTTAAAAGATAAAGTGGTGATTGTTAATTTTTGGGCCACAGACTGCCCTGGCTGCATCAAAGAGATGCCCGACCTGATTAAAACCTACCATACCTACCAACCCAAGGGGCTTGAAATCATCGCTGTTGCTATGCCTCATGACGAAATTTCACAAATTAAGAATTACAGCAAAGCACAAAACTTACCTTTTCCAGTGATGTATGACCAACAGGCGGAAATGACAGAGCTGTTTGGCAAAGTGAGATTAACACCCACTGCATTTATTTATAATAAAGAAGGTGACTTATTGCAAAGAACAATAGGTGAATTAGATTTTTCTGCATTGCAACAATTATTAAATAAAGAACTGGGTGTATAAATGCTTTGGATTAAAGCGCTTCATATTATTTTCATCACTAGCTGGTTTGCTGGTTTATTCTACCTACCAAGACTGTTTGTTAATCATGCAATGGTGTTAGACGCACAAACACCAAACCAAGCAACCTCTGACCAGCTAAAACTAATGGAAAGAAAGCTTTACCGTTTTATGCTACCACTTGCCTTACTCGCACTCGGATTTGGCCTCTGGCTATGGTTGGGATACGGCATCTCTGGTGCGTGGATGCATGCAAAACTAACACTCGTGGCGATACTTGTTTGTTATCATTTTTACTGTGGGAAACTCGTCAAAGATTTCAACCAAGATAAAAACCAACACGGTCACATCTGGTACCGTTGGTTTAATGAATTACCTGTCATCCTGCTTACAGCAGTCGTAATACTGGTTGTTGTAAAACCTTTTTAACAGAAAGCCATCAGCATGAATTATGATGATTCGGATTTATTGAGCTCGTCTTGGCTAATCTACATGCTAGCAAAATCAAGCGACACACCTGAGGGTCGCTTATTAAGTTTGTTTGATATTCTTAACGACTGGCTAAAAGCACCGAACATGCTTAAACACTGCCATTTAAGCAATGCCAACCACTCATTGTTATTAGATTACTGCATCACACAAGCCCAAACTTTAGGTGCAGAAAACCCTGAGATTCTTGCCGAACATATCGTATTGATCGCTCGTAATGCCGCGCAGCAAAATATTACTCACCCATCCAGCAACAGCCTAACTCACGCAAAAAAAGCAGCTAGTGCACTTATTCTTGCTCAAACCCAACCTGTCATCACAAAGTCAATCAAACCCGCATTATCTAAGCCTGTTACTTACAGCATTGCAGCTACATTAGCATTGGCTGTCTGCGCATCATTAATATGGGCACCTTTCTTAAAAGACCAGCAATCGACAGAACATGTGAATGCTGAGTTAAATAAGGACAATACCTCAATAGTTGCGAAAAAAGATGATCAGCCTTTAACCGCCCACGACGCAACGCAAATGTATGCGAAGTATGAGCTGATGCGTCAAGGCACATGCCAGTTCCCTGAGGCATTATTAATGCCAGACAAACACAAGGCTATCTATTTAGAAAATGTAGTAGGTGGAAAACTACCTTCAAACCTAGAGGATTTAGCCATCGCGAATGACTATTTAGAAAAAGTGAAATGCAACTTCACCCCTATGCTAATGGCAGCATCGAAATAACCTCTACTTAATGCTCAAAAATAATAGTTGCAATCATCCTATACAGATTAGTATAATCGTAGTATGACTGGCTTACGTGAAAAAATACTCACTACTGCGAGCAATTTATTTCAAACGCAGGGCATTAACTCAACTGGAGTTGATACGATTGTGGCTGTCGCCGGAACGACTAAAATGACCTTGTACAAATACTTCGGCAGTAAAGAAGTATTGATTCTTGAAGTACTAAAACAAGGCCACCAAGATTTTCAAAACTGGCTTAACGACAAATTAAGTACCAACACCAAGCAACCGACCGAAAAACTTCAAAAACTGTTTGATTACATTGAAGAGTGGGTAACATCACCAGATTTTCATGGCGTTGGGTTCATTAAGGCTTCGGCAGAGTTTCCTAAAGAGGACAACCCTGTTCATCAACTCTCTTCGCAGCAATCACAACAGTTCAAGCAATATATTCATCATTTAGCGACAGAAGCTAATATTAAAGATGCTGAGGGTTTAGCTCTGCAACTTTCCCTTCTATTTGAAGGTGCAGTCCAAGCCGAACAAATGAAACGTGGCTCTGGCGCAATTAAATATGCAAAAACGGCTGCAAAATTTTTAATTGACGGTGCTCTCAAGCATTAGAGCCACTCCCTGATAGCAGGTAATAGGATCTTAACGGTTTATATTCTAGTTTATCTCCAGCCTGCCCAATCTATCACTTGCTTATCTTAGTAAATACCTAAGATAATGTTTCTTTTTTCAGTTCATCATTGATTTCATGCATACACTCATTTGTGGCTCACTTGCCTTTGACACCATTATGGTGTTTCAAGATAAATTCAAAAACCATATCTTGCCTGACAAGATTCACGCTTTAAGTGTGGCATTTTATGTCCCTGAAATGCGCCGTGAGTTTGGCGGCACCGCTGGTAATATCGCCTACAATTTGCAATTACTGGAAGGTAATCCGCTAATTATGGCAACAGCAGGTGAGGATTTTGGTACGTACACCCAATGGTTAAACAAAAACAAAATCAATACTACTCACATCAAAACTATTCCTAACAGCTTCACTGCTCAAGCATTTATTACCACCGATACGGATGACAATCAGATCACCGCATTCCACCCAGGCGCGATGACAGAGTCACACCAGAATAGCGTGAATGATGCGGCTGATGTAAGCCTAGCAGTCATTGCTCCGGATGGGCGAGATGGTATGTTTCAACATGCACGTGAATGTTTCGATGCAAAGATTCCTTTCCTGTTCGACCCGGGGCAAGGTTTACCTATGTTTAATGGTGAAGAGCTACTGCACTTTATTGAAATGGCTGATTATCTTGCCGTGAATGATTATGAATCACAAATTATTCAAGATAAAACGGGTTTGTCACTCGACGAATTAGCGCAGAAAGTAAAAGCACTCATCGTGACACTAGGCGGCAAAGGCTCTCAAATTTATGCTGACGGTCAACGCTTTGACATCCCTTGCGTTGAAGCTAGTGAGATTGTTGACCCAACAGGTTGTGGTGACGCATATCGTGCAGGTTTACTGTATGGTATTTCTAAAGGCTGGGATTGGCCAACATGTGGCAGACTTGCCTCTACCATGGGCGCAATTAAAATCGCTAGCCGAGGTGGACAAAACCATACGCCAACACGTGCAGATATTGAAGCAATTTATACGCAGGCACTTGTGAATCAAACAGCATTAACAGAAGGCATCACTGCTTAATTTAATTGATTACCGTCAACTTAAACAAAGGAAAAGAAAATGCATATTAGTCGACTGATCGTCATCACATTACTCAGCGTTTTTTTAGCAGCATGTGCAAGCTCTAATTCAGGTTCTGTATATAGCAGAGAAGATGCTAGAAAAACACAAACTGTAAGAACAGGTACCGTAGAAAGCGTACGTCAGGTAAAACTTGAAGGGACAAAATCACCAATAGGTACGGTTGCAGGTGGCGCAATTGGCGGCATTGCCGGCAGTTCAATTGGTAGCGGCAAAGGTAGCACGATTGCTGCTGTCATTGGCGCTGTTGTTGGTGGTATTGCAGGCTCTGCGGCAGAAGAGGTCGCAACCAGAAAAGATGCACTAGAAATCACTGTCAAACTTGATGGTGGTGGCCTACTTGCTATTGTGCAAGAAGCTGACGAGGCATTTTCCGCTGGTGAAAGAGTGCGTCTAATTGAAAGTGGTGGTACAACTCGAGTATCCCATTAAACCGCTCCCACAGAAGCAAACATAAGCCATACTGTCTTAATAGTTGAAGCAGCTTGGCTTATGCTATCACACACTCTAAGTAATCTAGCAACATAGCAGACTTAAGCCAAACATCTCCTGCCCTAAGCTTTACCAGACATGACATAACAACATTGGGCATATCAATACGCTGTCAACAAAGCGTCATCTACGCGTCATCTACGCGTCATTAATTCTTCATATTTACACTTTAAAGTGCTGTTCAATCTTAATAGATAAATTTCATGGAGAGCACCTTGATAATACGCAAAGATTTGAGCTTTATTGACAGTGTTAACACACGGAACCAAGAGCCAGCTTCACAACGCAGACTTTATGTAAACTTAGCACACACACAGGCTGAAATTGAAGAAGCACAGCGTTTACGTTATAAAGTGTTTGCCGAAGAAATGGGCGCACAGCTTTCGGGTACTGGCGGATTAGATATTGATGGCTTTGACCAATTTTGCGATCATTTAATCGTCAGAGATAGTGGTACTAATCAGGTGATTGGTACATACAGAATTTTAAGCCCATCAAAAGCAAATGAAGCAGGCGGCTACTACTCTGCTGGAGAGTTTGATTTAAGTCGACTATCCCACCTATTTGACCGTACAGTTGAAGTAGGTAGAGCATGCGTGCATCAGAACTATCGCAATGGTGGCACGATCACCATGTTATGGGCTGGCCTTGCAAAATACATGCAAATTCACAATTATGAATATATGATAGGTTGCGGCAGCGTAAGTATGTCTGATGGCGGCCACAGTGCAGCGAGCCTTTACAACAAACTACGTGATGAATATCTATCACCTTTAGAATACCGTGTATTTGCGCGCAACCCATTACCAATACAAGCGCTACACAATAACCTACAAGTTGCATGTCCACCGCTAATTAAAGGTTATTTACGCTTAGGTGCGTACATTTGTGGCGAACCAGCATGGGACCCCTACTTTAATACAGCGGATATGCTCGTGATGTTGCCATTATCAAGAATCAATCCAAGGTATGCGGCACATTTTTTAAAATAAGTTGCATCGCTAATAGAGCGTAGATTTGTGAAGGCAATCAACTAGCGTAAGGTGTATAACGTATTATTCATCAATGTAACTACTCAACTGATGTAGAATAAAAGTCGACTTATTGACTAGCCTATTACTTTGCAAAGCATAAAACTCAACACCAATCCAACCAACAGGATCACTCGTTACTTTAGGGTAACGCGCGTTCTGTTACACACATTGATTGGTCTACTGATTGCCTCAATTTTGTTTCCATTCGCTGGCAATACAATAAAAGCGAAACTGATTCAATGGTGGTGTAGCAGACTACTTGCGGCATTCAATATCAAAGTAAACGTTATCGGAAGCCCACCACCGAATAGTGTACTACCCTCTTCCAACTCAATGCTGGTAGCTAACCATATTTCATGGTCTGATATTCATGCACTCAACAGCGTGACTCCATTACGCTTTATTGCGAAATCTGAGATTAAAGGCTGGCCTATTTTTGGTTACCTAGTCACTAAAGCGAACACACTTTTTATTGACCGTAGCAAACGACAAGATGCTAAACGCACTATCGAGACGGCTTACGCCAGCCTACAAAGTGGTGATAATTTATGTTTTTTTCCTGAAGGCACTACAACTGATGGCTCAGAAGTTAAGCCTTTTAAGAGCAGCCTAATACAGGCCGCGATTCTGGCAAAATCTCATATTTGGCCAGTGGCAATTCACTACCCTAATCCAGATGGAAGCATCAATACCAAAATAGCTTACGCTGGGGAAACTACTTTGGTCGAATCGATGCGTAATATGCTGTTGCAACAAAACCCAGTGATCGTACTGAATTTTCTAGCTCCAATTTCACCACCAGATTATGAGGCAATGGACAGGCGGTCACTCACACAGCATATTGAAAGCTTGATTCGCAAGCAACTTATGCTATGACTTTTTAATTTGAATTGGTCGATCTAAAGGGTGAGCGTCGACCTGCACAATCGCTTTTGTATCTAAATTCATCGCTGTTAATTGGCCACCCCATAGACACCCAGTATCTAAGGCAAATACATTTTTTCGCTGTTGCAAACCTAGCGCAGACCAATGACCAAAAATCACCTGCATATCACGACTTGCTCTATTACGCACATCAAACCAAGGTAGATATCCATGAGGAATATCCTGCAACTCCCCCTTAAACTTAAACTCCATTTCACCTTCTACCGTACATATGCGTAATCTAGTGGCCGCATTGGTAATCACGCGTAGACGATCAACACCCGACAAATCTGAATCCCAATGATTAGGTAAGTTGCCATACATGTGTGTTAGAAAATGCAAATAGTCTTTGCCACGCAATGCTGACTCCACCTCTGCGGCATAGCTGAGCGACTGCTCAACAGTCCATTGTGGTAACAAACCTGCATGCACCATTAAATAATCAGCCTCTTGGTAGATTAAAGGCTGGTTGCGTAACCAAGCCAACAAAACATGGCAGTCTTCGGCGGCGAGTAAGGTATCAAGCGTGTCACCTCTATGTGCAGAAACGATTCCTTCAGCCACTACTAATGCATGTAAATCATGATTACCTAAAACAATACGTAAACTATCTTGATGTGCGTAGCACCAGCGCAACACTTCCAATGTACCACTGCCACGATTAATTAAATCTCCCACTAACCAAAGCTTATCTTTATCTTGGTTAAACTCAATACGTGCCAATAGTGCCTGAAAAGCATGATAGCAACCCTGAATATCTCCTATTGCATAAGTAGCCAAAACTCAACACCGCCTTAATGATTAAAATAGCTCGTTAATAAAAAAGCCACTTATACAATAAGTGGCTTTTAATGCACTACTTTAAACTAAATATCTAATTAAAACCCAGCACCCGCTGCATTTGCCATATGTTTTACGGCCGCAGCAACTTCTGCATCTGATAATGCAGGGTTTCCTCCTTTTGCAGGCATTGTACGTATACCTTTAACAGCATGACTAACCAAAGTATCGTAACCTTGAGCAATGCGTGGCGCCCATTGTGCTTTATCGCCAAATTTTGGTGCATTCATTAATCCAGCAGCGTGACACATTAAGCAAACTGATTTATAAACTTCTTCGCCACTTTTGCCAGCTACTGCTGGTGCAGATGCGGCAGCTGCTGCAACAAGGTCAGTTGCCTTCCCTGGTTCAGCAGTTTTAGCTGGCTCAGCCACTACAGGCGCAACTTCGGCTGCTTTGGCTGGAGCTGCTTTTGGTGCAGGTGCTGTAAATTTAGCGCCAGAAGCATTTGCCATTTCAGCAACTGCACTAGCCACTTCTTCATCTGTTAACGCAGGATTGCCACCGCGCGCAGGCATTGTACGAATACCTTCTATCGCATGCTTAACCAAAGTTTCATAACCTTGTGCAATGCGCGGCGCCCACTGAGCGCTGTCACCAATTTTTGGCGCATTCATTAAACCAGCAGCGTGACACATTGAACATACAGCCTTAACTACCTCTGCACCAGACTTACCAACTGGCTCACCAGAAACCTCTTCAGCAACTTCAACAACCGCAACAGGCTTAATGTTCTCTTCAAGCTTTGCAACGACAGCAACAGGCTCATCAACCTCAACTGGATCTGTCACGCCAAAAATCTTGGCGACAATCACCACAAATGCAACAATACCAACGATACCAGCAAAAACTGCGAGCAAAATTTGCCCTAGAGAGTAGCCGTTAGCTTGATTATCTACATTGCTCATTACGTTTATTCCCGAAAATTATCGATAAAAATCTTATTATACCTACACTTTAGCTTAAGGTAAAAAACACATCTGCAAAAAATATCAAGACTTCATGCAATCTCAGTAGCATAAGCCCGCAAACAACACGTCAGTTTGCTATAATGCCACGTCACTTAAGCGCCCGTAGCTCATTTGGATAGAGTATCGGTTTCCGAAGCCGAGGGTAGTGGGTTCGAATCCCGCCGGGCGCACCAAACAGATATAGAAGTGGGCACTTGTTTCAGGTGACCCACTTTTTTATCGTCTATTGTTACCGCATGCGCTAACGCACCATAGCTGCCTCTTATTGTGGCGGTGTTATCTTTCACTACAATTTCATCCACTAATAGATTCAAGTAGCTTTTTGCGATGGCAGAGTCTTTGGCAAGCAGTTTAGCTTTTAAGGTCTTAGCAAACGCGTCTACTTGGCTGGCTTTGAGCTGGTCTACAGGGAGGGAATGTTCACGTCGAACCCCTGCTTGCTCTATCAATAGTGCTTCTCGCGCAGACTTGAGCTGCTGTGCACGTCGTTGTACTGTCTCATCAAGATCAACGATGCCTGTTTCGATGGCATCTAATAGCCGATGTTGGCGTTCCTCAACTACTTTTAATTGGCGATTCAGTTCATTGACGCGTTGTTGCTGTGTGTCTTTGCTGCTTTTAATACGCTTACGGAGTGCAGTCATCATGCTATGCACGCGTTCAGGCGTAAAAACCTTTTCAGCGAGTTTATTGAGCACTTGTTGATCAGTGGCTTCCATTGGGTGGTTACTGCTAGAACAAGCGTGATTGCCTTTGTTTTGTCGTGTGGTGCATTTGTAGTATTTATAGCGCCCACTTTTGCCAGTGACTAATGTCATGCTGCCACCACATACGCCACACTTGAGTAGTCCAGTTAATAATGTGGGTGATGTAGTAATGCGCGGTGGCGTTTTCGCGGGCGCACGCAGCAGGCGCCGCGTGCGTGCCTGCTCAAACTTCTCCGCGTCGATAATCACGGGTATATTAGTTTTGACCCACTCGGTTGGTGGTCGCTTTTGTTTGGTCTTGGAGTCAATGACGTTGAAATAGTAATCACCCATGTAAAGTGGATCAGACAGTATTTTATGGACTTTCTGAATCCTCCATGATTTACCACGCATGAGTAAGCCTTTATCCGTAAGATGCTTTGCAATCTCTTTGCATCCCATCTGTTTGCCTTGATAGCCATTTAAATAGAGATCGTAGATGATGCGCACGATCCCTGCTTCTGCTTCGTTGATCTCTAGCTTTTTCTTTTTGCGTCCATGACTGCCGTCGGTTTCTGTGGAGGCAGCAATATAACCAAACGGTGGTTTTGAGCCATTGAAGAAGCCCTGACGTGCGTTTTCTTTCATGGCGCGTGAGGTGTGCTTGCTGTTTTCTTTTGAGTTGTATTCATCGAAGGTGTTAATGATGCGTCGCATCATTTCACCCGCTGAGTCGTCACTGGTCTGCTGTGTGATAGAAAATACTTTGACTTTGTTTTTGCCGAGCTTGCGTTCATACACACCGAATTGGATGGCGTCTCTAAAGAAGCGTGAGAAGCTGTGAATGATGATCGCTTCAAAGGTTTGTGGTTTTTGTAATGCGTCATTGATGAGCTGCTGGAATATAGGACGCTTGTCATCGGTGGCAGATGCGCCAGGCTCGATGTACTCATGCACGACCAAATGCCCGTTAGCTTTACACCATTCATTGAGCTGTCGTAACTGATCAGGAATTGATAGATCGTTGTCAGCTTGTCTAACGGTAGAAACGCGAGCATAGAGTGCGACGTGCATGAGGTGTTCTCCTATTACCTTTTAATCATCGTCTTGATGTTCCTGCATCATTGCAAGAATAAGATCAGGCATGATTGATTCAATTAAAGCGAGTTCTTCTTCAAGAATACTAAGTGCGAGATGCTGAGTGTTGAAACGAATTTCTAGGTTTGAACTTTCTTCCACTCATGATGGCACCCCCTTTCGCGCATAGTCTATTCCTGCCCATTCCTGTTTTCTACTAGATGATTTCCTTCATCCAGTAATTTTGCTAATTCTGACTCCAAGCCCTCTTTACCTAGCTCGTCCAACACAAGGCTTCTATAGGCTTTGAACTGATGCTCAGTCATACCTACCTGTGCATAGGTTAATATTTTGCTCTTACGTGCATTAAGCAACGTTATTATCATCTGCAAGAGGTGTGCGCTTACCATTCGCCCAATCTCATTTCTTTGGCTCTGCGATTTACATCTTGCTGCCAAGTCAAAGGATCATGTAATTCTGTGACCCTATTCTGTAAATGTTGAAAGGCTTCATCCATGTAGGATTTTTCATTGCCTGTGTATAAGGCATCAATGGCAGCCACTCTTTTAACGTAGCCATACACACTGATGGCAATCCTAGTGAGTCGTTCTTCAAGTAGCGCCAGCTCATCCAGCTCTTTAATGACGCCTAGCCCATCCATTTGATTCACTCGTTCTATCAAGTCCAGCCAAAGTGGATGGATAGCCCAGCGTGATCGGTTGCTATCGTTTGATTTAACTCTGAGTGTTGTATGATCTTTCACTAAGACTCTGAGCAAGTCGCCTTGACGCTCTGCCAAGCTCGCAAATGAGCTAATCCCTAATTGGCGCAGATAGTCTTTTCTGACTTGCCACTCAATCCGCCAAACATCATGATCAATCCCCCACAGATCAAACAACCATGTTTTATGGCTTATCTCGTTGATCTCGTCGGTTTTATTGTAGAGTCGCAGCACGACTTTATCTGTGCCGAATTTAAGCGTTTGGATTTTGCCGTTTTTACGGTGTTGATTGTCTTTCGTTGCCTGTGAGATAAAACTATCTTCATCAAAGTCCAGCTCAGGCAGAAAGTAATCAAAGGCATAGTCTGCCCTTGATAGCCTCTCAGGTTGAGATGGCATCATCCCAACAGATGAAGCCCATGCTAAGAAACGCTCATGCAGTTTTAATGCGCCATGATGCCATAGTGCAATGCTGCGAAATTTCACATAAAAATTGGGTTTATTAAACTCACCAAATTGAATAATGAATGCTTCGTTTTCGATCACAAACGGGTAACCGCTTGTCGTGCCATGTGATGCGAGCAAAAATTCTTCTGAGCCTAGCTTGATGGCTTGTTGTTTGCTATTTTTAGCGCGTGTGAGGTTTTCTTTCTGAACTGCAAGCGAAACAAAATCCAACTGGAATTGATCAGTCGGGATTAAGTAGTAGGCACACTCGATGGTGTCAAAGCCTGAGATCAGAAAGTTAAAATTAGAAGAAATGATCATTTTCCATCTCTTCTTTTAATGATACTAATGATTCTTCATAATCAAATATTCCAAAATGGTCATACCATTTACCCTTTAACCAAATATACTCGGGTAAAAAGAAAAACTCTTCCTCTGCAATTTTAAATGCATCCTCAATTGTTTTTGGAGTTTGACCTGAATAGCGAAAATAAACAAAATTAATTTCTAGATCTTCAAGAAAATACCTTTCATCTTCATTTAAATCTTCTTGACGCTTGTATTGTCTTTGCGACAAGAAATCCAAGTAGATAAGGGAACCTATTTGATGATCATGAATAAAGTGACTGTCTTTAGAAGGAGGATTCTGTGTAGCATCCTTTACATCCATAGCTATAGCGAAGCCCCTCCTATACGACTCTTCAGAAACGGCGGTTATTGCTGCTGACTTTTGAAGGTGCTCCCAATTATTAAAGTCAAGCTTTCTAGCCTCGAGATTTAAAGCCTCATGGTATGGTATGTTTTGGGATTTTTTTTGTGCACGCGCTTCATTACGAAGTTTTTTGACTGTACTTGCACGAATTACATGAATTGTTTGTGACATTTCAATTTCCTAGTAATAACAGCAAATCCCTACCGCTCACCTCATAGTAATGCTGTAACTAAGAAAAAGATTTTCTTGATATTAATAGTATCTCTGGGACTTCGCCTTAAGGTGAGCGACTGGCGTCTATCAAGCCAAGTCATAAATTACATTAATTTTAACTATTATGTCAAGAGGTAACTTTGTGATTTAATATGTTGTATTTATAGCCCCCCGTGTTACATAAACGGGAAATAACTTTGAGGATAGAAAATGGTAGCGACACCCGCAGCTTTAGCATTGAGTCTTTTAAGAAAGCCTTTAGAAGACTTATACAATCTTGGAAAAGAAAAATTTGAGACTGAGCTAAACGAATGGAAAAATGACGCTAAAGCCAAACAGTTAGTAAGGAAAGTTCTTGTTTACGATAAAGTGAGGACGATCTGGCAGAAAACAAAAGATGTTCGTATATCTCAAATGTACTATGCCCCACGAATTATTTTTTCAGATGAAGTTACTAGAAGTGTAGACAGCCTAGCAAAAATACCCACAGCACAAAACTATGTTATTGAAGGTACTGTTGGGCAGGGTAAATCTGTATTTCTTAGATATCTATGCTTGCAAGAACTTAAAGAAAATAGCACTGGAAGAATTCCTATTTTTATTGAATTAAGGACTATTGAAAAACACTTATCTTTAGAAAATGCAATAAAAGCGGGATTAGATAATTTGGGATTTGTAATAAATGATGCTTTGTATGAGTTTTATTTAAAGTCGGGAAAAATAGTTTTACTTCTTGACGGATTCGATGAACTTCCATCTAAGCACATACTTTCTGTAATGGAGGAACTAGAATGCCTTTCTGTGAAATATTCAAGCCTTCAAGTAATTGTAACAAGTCGACCAGATAGGGATATTCAAGGGGGTGTAAATAATTTTGTGTAAACGTCATTTTGCAGGAAACTGCTATTTTCAGGAATGGAATAAAAATGACGATACCAAAAGTATTACCCAATGATCTAATTGATAGCTTATTAGCTAACTATAAAAAACCAGAAGACCTGATTGGTGAGAATGGTCTTCTCAAGCAACTCACCAAAGCACTGGTTGAACGTGCGCTGCAAGCTGAGATGGCTGAACACCTTGGCCATGACAAACACGAAGCAGTAATGAATGGCACTGGCAATGCCCGTAACGGTAAAAGCCGTAAGACGCTCAAGGGTGAATTCGGTGAATTGCCTATTGAGATTCCCCGTGATCGTGATGCCAGTTTTGAACCGCAACTGATTCCTAAACATCAAACACGCTGGACAGGCTTTGATGACAAGATCATCTCCCTGTACTCGCGTGGCATGACGGTGCGTGAGATTCAAGGCCACTTGGCTGAAATGTATGGCACTGAAGTGTCACCTACGCTCATTTCATCGGTCACTGATGCTGTGGTTGAAGATGTGAAGCAATGGCAGTCTCGCCCATTGGATGCTATTTACCCAGTGGTGTATCTGGATTGCATCCATGCCAAAGTACGAGATACCGGTGCGGTCAGGTCTAAGGCAGTCTATCTTGCCATCGGCATCAACATTCAGGGAGAGAAAGAAGTATTGGGGTTGTGGATCGCCCAGACCGAAGGTGCCAAGTTCTGGCTAAGTGTTGTGACTGAACTCAAGAATCGAGGGGTACAGGACATTTTCATTGCCTGTGTGGATGGTCTAAAGGGCTTTCCTGAGGCGATCGAAACTGTCTATCCCAAGGCAACGGTTCAATTGTGTATTGTGCATATGGTGCGTAACAGCTTGAATTACGTGGGCTGGCAGAAGCGTAAGCTTGTGGCTGCTGATTTAAAGCGCGTTTATACCGCGTCAACGATTGATGAAGCAGAACAATATCTGTCTGAGTTTGAAGTAAGATGGGATGATGCCTACCCACCGATTGCACAATCCTGGCGCAGCAACTGGGCGCGTATCATACCGTTCTTTGATTACCCACCAGAAATACGCAAAATCATCTACACCACCAATGCGATTGAATCGGTGAATATGAGTTTACGTAAAGTGACGAAGAGCCGTGGTTCATTTCCAAATGATGAAGCTGTGATGAAATTGTTCTACTTGGCGCTGCAAAACATCAGCAAGAAATGGACGATGCCACTACGTGATTGGAAACCTGCTTTAAATAGGTTTACTATTCAATTTGAAGAGAGGATGCCTCAGCAGTAATCAACCGACGTTTACACAAAATTCGGGACACCCTCATATTCAAAAATCCGTTCGTTTTTCTGTTATTAAAATCTCGCCTCTAAACAGCAATGATTTTGAACCGTTTTTAACAAAAATTAAAGTACCCCCAACTTTAAGAAATCAATTACTTAAAGCGCTGTCTTCTGAAGCATCTAAAATATCAGCACTTTTAACCACACCTCTAATGCTTACATTAGCTGCTTTTGTTTATAGGGCTGAAAGGGATATACCAGCAGAATTGCCACAGTTCTTTGAGATACTATTTCAAACAGTATTCACCGCTCACGATAAATCAAAAATTGCATTTACACGAGAATGTAAAAGTGGATTAGATGACGCCAGTTTACAGCGATTTTTTGAAGCATTTTGCTTTATGTCTATGCAAGCAGGTCATCTGCGCAGTTTAAAAAGTGCGTCTTTTGAGACCGCCTACCAAAAAACATCACAATTCACAAAGCACAATTGCAAAATGAGTGATTTCAAACATGATATTGTTCAGGTTGCATGTTTAATGCAAGTGGAAGGATACGATACAACATTTATTCATCAGAGCGTGCAAGAGTATTATGCCGCCTCATTTATAAAACATTGTATTGATGAAGCCGCGCAGAGGTTTTACGACTCTGTAAGAAAACGTAAAGAATATAAATGGATACAAGTGCTACAGTTTTTGAAATTAATTGATGAGTACCGTTGGGCAAAATATTATCGATTACCTATAATTAAATCAGCAAAAGAATATCTTAGCCAGTGCACCTCATGGGAAAAAACAAAGACTTTAATAATAAAAAGCGAGCTAAAGATTGATTTTGATGAAAACAAAAGAGTGGTAAATTGCAGAGCATTTTATTCAGAAGATAACAGTAATGATGAATTATCTATAATGAGTCATAAAATTCTCTTTAAAGTGTTAGAGTGCCTCCATGAAAACTATGACTTTATTTACAAATTATCTAAGACAAAAAATATCAACTCCTTGCATTTTGACAGTGGATCAACGGTACTATCTTGTATTGATATACTCTCTGAGGAAAAGCATTTAGCTATTTTTAGCGAGATAAAATCAACAGTGAATAACCTCTCCGAAGAAATCTTACAACTTGAAAAAATAGTAAATCTAGAGGAAAGTAAAATTAATATATTTTAAGAAAGATGCTCACTCTTAAAAAGTTAGATTGTAGTTCTATCGTTAGGGAAATTAATAAATCAAATTATAAATATTAACTCCTGCCAGTGCCCATCTTCATTACCTTGGGCGCGCCATATAAAAAAGTCTTACAGTTTAACGACTGTAAGACTTTTTTCTTATGTATCTCGCATCGGTAAATTTTAGATTTTCTTGCACCTCAATACTGACTAAATTTCGTGCTCTACACGGAAGACCTAAATCATTTTAAGCAGTGGATTTGAAATACATCGATGGATTACACGGTATTAGCGTTGTGAGGGATAATAGTGTCCTCATCATTTTTTGCAGCATTTTCGGAATAATCCCATGGAAATTAAAGTCAACTTTCTTGATAAGCTACGTCTTGAAGCTAAATTCGACGATTTCACGGTGATTGCCGATCAGCCTATCCGCTATAAAGGCGATGGCTCAGCGCCAGGCCCTTACGATTACTTTCTAGCATCATCAGCCTTATGTGCAGCTTACTTTGTGAAGCTGTACTGCGACACACGTAACATTCCCACCGAAAATATCCGCCTTTCGCATAACAATATTGTTGATCCGGAAAATCGTTACCAGCAAACTTTCAAGATTCAAATCGAGTTGCCGCCAGATATCTCCGACAAGGACCGCCAAGGGATTTTGCGTTCCATCGACCGTTGTACGGTTAAAAAGGTGGTGCAAACTGGGCCTGAGTTCTTGATTGAAGAAGTCGCGAATTTAGACGCTCATGCACAGGCGCTACTGGCGATGAGTCCAGCTAACGACACACTTACCTATATTGCTGGTAAAGACTTACCTTTAGAACAAACCATTAATAATATGTCTGCCTTGCTAGCGGGTTTAGGTATCAAGATTGAAATCGCCTCATGGCGCAATATCATCCCAAATGTGTGGTCACTACATATCCGCGACGCGCATTCGCCGATGTGTTTTACCAATGGCAAGGGCGCCACTAAGGAAAGTGCTTTGGCGTCAGCCTTAGGCGAGTATATCGAGCGCCTGAGTAACAACCATTTCTATGCCGGGTCGTACTGGGGGGAAGATATTGCTAATGAAGCGTTTGTACATTATCCGAACGAGCGCTGGTTCAAGCCCGGCCGCAAAGATGCGTTACCGAAAGAAATTCTCGATGAATACACGCTAGATATCTACAACCCTGATGCCGAGTTACGTGGCTCGCACCTTATTGACACCAACTCCGGCAATATTGAGCGCGGTATCTGCTCGTTGCCGTTTGTTCGCCAGTCAGATGGAGAGATCGTTTATTTCCCGTCAAACCTGATTGAAAATCTCTACGTCAGCAACGGCATGAGTGCCGGCAACACGTTAGCAGAAGCACAAGTGCAATGCTTATCGGAGATTTTCGAACGTGCTGTCAAACGCGAAATTCTAGAAGGTGAAATCACCCTGCCTGATGTACCGCAAGCTGTGCTGGCGAAATACCCGAGAATTCTGGCCGGCATTCAAGGTCTGGAAGAGCAAGGCTTTCCTGTACTGGTTAAAGATGCGTCACTGGGTGGGGTCTATCCAGTGATGTGCGTCACCTTGATGAACCCGCGCACTGGCGGTGTGTTTGCCTCGTTTGGCGCACACCCAAGCTTAGAGGTGGCACTGGAACGGAGCTTGACTGAATTGCTGCAAGGGCGCAGCTTTGAAGGCTTAAACGATTTACCGCAGCCAACCTTCGCAAGTGAGGCAGTGACTGAACCAAATAACTTTGTTGAACATTTTATTGACTCTAGCGGCATTGTGTCGTGGCGCTTTTTCAGTGCTAAAGCGGATTACGATTTTGTTGAGTGGGATTTCTCTGGCAAAGGTGAAAACTCCAATATACAAGAAGCTGAGACATTGTTTGGCATTCTCGAAGCCATGGGCAAAGAAGCCTATGTGGCAGTGTATGACCAGCTAGGCGCGACAGCTTGCCGAATATTGGTGCCTGGTTATTCAGAAGTATATCCAGTAGAAGATCTAGTTTGGGATAATACCAATAAGTCACTGCTGTTCCGCTCGGACATTCTGAACCTACATCGACTAGATGATAAGAGTTTGGAAGCACTACTTGAGCGTTTAGAGAATAACGAGCTGGATGATTACGGCGATATCGGCACCTTAATCGGCATTGATTTTGATGAAAATACTGGCTGGGGTCAACTCACAGTGCAGGAGTTGAAACTTCTCATTCATCTTGCATTGAAGCAGTTTGATGAGGCGCATGAGCTAGTGGGAGCCTTCTTGCAGTATAACGACAACACGTTAGAGCGTGGGTTGTTTTACCAAGCTTTAAATGTAGTGCTGGAGGTGGCTCTGGATGATGAACTAGAGTTAGACGACTATGAGGTCAACTTCCGCCGCATGTTTGGTGATGATAGGATGGATGCCGTTATGGGTTCGGTCGACGGCAGCGTTCGCTTCTTTGGCTTAACACCAACCAGTATGAAGTTGGAGGGGCTAGACAGACACCATCGACTAATTGACAGCTACAGGAAGTTGCATAAGGCGCGTGCCAATTGGTTATTAAGCCAGTTAAAATGACGAGTCAAGGCCTTTGTGTTGAGGGCAAATAACGTGAATCTTTATTTGTTTGCCAATATTTTTGGTGTAAGCCTAATTGCCTAGCAAATAAATTGTGACACTAGCTCGTTTTGTGCAAGATCTAAAAATGCGCGCAATTTCGGTGGCATAAATCGCTGCTTCGGGTATACCAAATGGACAGGATCCGCTTTACCTTGCCAGTCAGGGAGGACTCTTAACAAATCACCACTAATTAATCCTTGTTTGCAGATAAAAGCAGGCAATAGTGCGATCCCCTGCCCATTTTCTGCCATCGATTTAACAATTCCGATACTATTGGCCATCGTGCGTGCTTGTAGTGGAATACTGAGATTACTTTCAATATTACTTAAATTCCAAATATCCCGCCCCATTGGGGTAAATTGTAAACAATGATGAGCATGTATGTCATGAGGAACGTCTAATGGTGCAGACCTCTCTAAATAATCACGACTAGCAAATATTGCCCAGTGTATTGTTCCCAGTGACTTTGCTACTAGACTGGAATCACGTAAATCACCCGTGCGTATAGCTACATCAACCCCCTCTGCCACTAGATCAACATAGCGGTCAGTCAAAATCAATTCCATCTCTAATTCAGGAAACTCTAGCTGTGTACGCTCTATCAACTTAGCTAGCATGCTATCACCAAGGTCTGCAGGCGCTGTCACTTTTAACTTACCCTGAGGCCGCTTTCGAGCTTCGTCAATAGCAGCCTCTGCCTCTAGCAAATAACTAAGACCCTGAGATGCATGGTGATAGTAAACAGTCCCAGCCTCAGTAAGGCTTAGTCTCCTCGTTGTGCGCTGCAACAAGGTAATACCCAGTCTCTTTTCTAACCTAGAAACTCTGGTGCTTATTGTTGAAGTTGGCAAACCAAGCTGCCTCGCTGCAGCACTGAAACTGCCGGCCTGCACGACTTTTACAAATACTGCAGACTCATTGAAGTCCATGATTGTTCAATCAAATGAAAAGTTATTTCATATTTAACCATCTAGTTTATGATTTGTCATGTGTTTATAGTGATAACCATCGTAACGCAGCACAGAAATAAAGGAAAAATATCATGAAAAAACTAGCATTTATCAAACGCAGCAATGGCAATCATTGGGTAGGTGATGGCTTTCCTGTGCAAAGCATTTTTTCGTACAGAGATATTCATGAAGAGATGTCACCGTTCTTACTCATGGACTACGCAGCAAAAACAAGTTTCGAACCAACCAAGCAACGTCGAGGCGTAGGCAAACACCCTCACCGCGGTTTTGAGACAGTGAGCATCGTCTACGATGGACAAGTTTCGCACCATGACTCTACTAATGCTGGTGGCACTATTGGCCCAGGTGATGTGCAATGGATGACAGCTGGCTCAGGCATTATTCATGAGGAATACCATGGTGATGATTACGCTAGAACAGGTGGACCTTTCGAGATGATTCAACTCTGGGTAAACCTTCCGGCTAAAGACAAAATGACTGCACCAGGCTATCAAGGTATTACGAGTGCACAAATTCCAGAAGTTCAACTTGCTAATGACGCAGGCATAGTGCGCGTGATTGCAGGTGCATTTGCAGAGCAAAAAGGGCCAGCGCATACTTTCAGTGAAATGAATGTCTGGGATGTAAGGTTGAACGCAGGAAGTACATCAGCATTCACTTTACCAGAAGGTCATACCACTGCCATATTCGTCCTGCATGGTCTAGTTAAGATAGGTGATGCTCACCAGATCCAACCTGCAGAACTTGCTGTGATGCAGCTTGATGGTACAGAGTTGGTATTAGAAGCACAGCAAGACGCAGTTTTATTGTTATTAAATGGGGCGCCGCTAAATGAACCAGTGGTTGGCCACGGCCCCTTCGTCATGAATACCTGGGAAGAAATAAACCAGGCAGTTGATGACTACAACCATGGCCGCTTGGTAGCAGCATAGCGTTAAACGATTATTTTATTTTCAGATGATTTATTAAGGAGAAAAACCATGAGCAAACCATATGTACGTCTAGACCGTGATAACGCAGTAGTATTATTAGTAGATCACCAAGCAGGCCTTTTATCATTGGTACGTGATATCGACCCAGATCGCTTCAAAAATAACGTACTGGCACTTGCAGATGCCGCAAAATTTTTCAAACTGCCAACGATCCTCACGACCAGTTTTGAATCTGGTCCGAATGGTCCACTCATGCCAGAACTGAAAGAAATGTTTCCGGACGCACCTTACATCGCACGTCCGGGCCAGATCAATGCTTGGGATAACGAGGACTTCGTTAAAGCGATTAAAGCCACAGGCAAAAAGCAAATTATCATTGCAGGCGTTGTGACAGAGGTATGCGTAGCATTCCCCGCTTTATCTGCAATTGAAGAAGGTTTTGAAGTGTTTGTGGTAGCAGATGCATCAGGCACATTCAATGAAATGACACGCGATGCAGCATGGGATCGCATGTCAGCTGCTGGCGCCCAAATGATGACATGGTTTGGCGTTGCATGTGAGTTACATCGTGATTGGCGCAACGATATTGAAGGATTAGCCACACTTTGTTCAAACCATATCCCTGACTATCGCAACCTGATGACCTCATACAGCACCCTGACAGCGAAGAAATAACTATCAACACCCCAAGACACTTCGTCGCGTCTTGGGGATCTACTAGATTTAGGATGACAGCATGACTACCACACCAGACACTGAACAAACAGCGACTGTTGTAATTTTACACCACGTGAAAGATGACGCTAAAAACAATTATGAAGCATGGTTAAAGGAAATCATTCCAGTTTCTAAGGGATATCCTGGGCACTTAGGGGTGGGCATCGTACATCCCGTTCCTGGCGCTACGGTTACCTATACTGTGATTATCCGGTTTGACACGCGCAAAAACTTACTTACCTGGATGCAATCTGAGGATAGAAAAAAACTCATTGAGAAAGTACAGCCATACCTAATCGACGATGATCAATTCTTTGTTCGTAGCGGCTTAGATTTTTGGTTCACCCCTGGAGAGGCAAAAGCCAAACTACCCACAAAGTGGAAGCAATTCCTCATCACGTGGTCGGCTATTTTCCCATTAGTACTGACTATATCAGCACTAGTAGACTGGCTATCAACATCTACACAGCTTAGCCTAAATCATGAGCTAAAGGTATTGAGTATTACATTTCTTGTAGTATTCATGATGGTGTATGTCGTCATGCCGCGCTATACCAAATTAGTACATCAATGGTTATTTAGTTAACACCAGCGTTTATTCTGTGACGCCTTTCATTTTTAATAACTCAGCAATGTGAGTGTTACCCGAACTGTTGGCTAGTGCTAATGTAGACTTTCCATTTTTACCACGCGCAAAAACATCAGCACCTCTCTCAATCAACAGTTCAGCTACTTCAGCGGTACCGCCTGAAAGTGAAAGTAATAATGGAGTAAAGCCAAGGCTATCTCTGTCATTGACATAAGCCCCTCTTTTAATCAACATTTCTGCGATTGTTTTATAGCCATGCATCTGCTTACCACATACCAGCAAAAGTGGTGTTACCCCTCTCCTATCATAGGCATTAACATCTGCACCTTTGTTAATTAATATACCAGCAATCACTGTGTAGCCTTTTTTTAAAGCAAGAAGTAAAACCGGCGTACCCTCTTCATCAGCAATATGTATATTAAAATTACTACGCACAAAAAGATCAACTACCGCTTGATCGCCATCACTCACCGCACGTAAAAACTGCTCGTCATTGCGCTCAATACCCAGCCGCTTCAACTCATTGATAGCAGTCTCTATCCCTTCTGACTCACGGATATATTGAGACTGACGCACTTGTCTAAGTCTGAGAATATCGTCAATCACATCCTTAGGAAACCCTTGTCGGCCTCCGCGAGAATCAATAATTAAGCTACTAAAGTAATCGTGTATCTGCGGTGTATGCCACAACTGCTCAATCTTGATCAAAATGCGGTCAAAGCGCGCTTCAAGCGCGTATGGGTAATTTTCACCAAGGTATTCGAAAAAAGGATGTTTCACTGCCATAGTTGATTACTTAATTATTCCATCATTTAAGTTAAATTAAATTAAACCCACTTTTGCTACCTTCAACTAATAGCGAATAATTATCATTACAATAGTTGAGAACTAATAATAACTTGGGTTACGAAGTGGAGCAAATTTTGTTAAATTAATCACAGGGGTATGACGTTTATTGTTTCAACAATCGGCGAGTATTAGGTGCACAGTTTATTATAATTCATCACAACAGAGGATAAGCTTATCTGTTGTTGCGCCAACATAAGATGATTTGAATATAATAAGTACCATGAGTCAATCCAACTTGAATTTAGTGAAGTTCCCTGCCGTCATCAAACTTCATGCAGATGATGAGTTGATGTTAATTACAAATAAGTTTGAATTTGAGAATGACCAAAATATCAGCAACATGTACTTTCAGCCGCAAGACATTCTGATTGATAAACGTGGACATGTTTTTAATCTTCACAAAGCTGAACGGCTAACATTATTAAAAACTGATGATATTCTGTCACTTGACGAAGTAATTATGTTGGTAAAATTGCATTTATCCAACCATGGAGCGTGCTGCATATCAAAATTTTCAGCTAAATCTATTGAAGACGCACTTCATTGTCTTTAATAAAAAACTACTCCACATTACACTGAGTATGCGGCTGCATTAGCACTTAAGATCTGAACCTTTTAAAGTAATTGAATGCTATTTTCTTGAAAGCATAAACTCTTGATAAATATTTCTGTGCTTCATGCATGCTGCGCTTGTTTTATCTACGCATGTTTCTCGTAATTTACAAAAGCAAGTCATGGCTACCATTTCATCCAAATTTGTTACTTGATGAGCATTGATAGCATGATGCATATCGGGCTGATTGTTAAAGTTTGAGCTCATACCAAGTCCTAATTAATATATTCAATTGTAAGACTCAGCGCATATTAATTAGTTTAGAAAATATGCTAAACATTTAAGTCATTTTAATGTAATGCTACGAATCTGATTGCGTATTCGTTTTGATTAACGTAACATTAATTAAATGAATGATTTATTTAAAATCAGCAAAGCAGGTGGAAAGCGCGAAGGTGCGGGCCGTAAGGTTGGCTCAGGAAAGTTTCGCGAGTCAACATCTGTACTCAGAGTCCCAACCAGTCAAGCGCCTGTCATCAAAGACTTCCTAGCAGCTTATCAACGAAAAAAAATGATGTCCGACTTAGATGCAGTAACTCAATTTGAATTTCCCGCCTTAAATACACAATCTGTTGAATTACCATTATTTAGCTCAAAAGTATCAGCAGGGCAACCCAGCACTGCTGAAGAACATATAGAGCAAAGGCTAGACCCTAATGATTTTCTCATTGATAAAAAAGACACTACTTTCTTCGTGACGATTCAAGGCTACTCAATGGTGGATATTGGTTTATTGCCAGGTGACAAAGCGGTAGTTGACCGCTCAAAAATTGCCTCTATCGGCGATATTATATTAGCGGTCATTGATGGTGAGTTTACGATTAAAACCTTAAGTAGAACCAAAGAAGGCAATATTCGCCTACTCCCTGCAAACTCTACTGGCACTTACGCTCCAATTAACATCACAGAAGAAATGAACTTTGAAGTTTGGGGTGTGGTGACAGGCTCTTTTAGGCGCTTTAAATAATCTAACTCAGGTAGTTGTTTTGAATATCCAACACCACCTCTTCAAGATTACTCCACAATTTCTGTGGGTAAAGTTGTGGGATGCATGGGTATATATAAGCTAAGTAACTGGTATCTTTCAATATATTCTTTAAGAAGCTTTATTAAACATATGCAACCAGCCACACCGATTAATCGCGAATTTTTAGATCAGCTTTCAGGTGGTGTGATGGTGGAGTTCGGTGCAGAATGGTGTGGATATTGCCAAGCTGCTCAAGCTATCATTAAACATGCAATCGCAGGCTATCCAGATATCAAACATATCAACATTGAAGATGGCAAAGGTCAACGCCTAGGACGTACTTATGCGATTAAACTTTGGCCAACCCTCATTTTTTTAAAGGACGGCGTCGAGATCGAACGAATTGTTCGCCCATCAAACCTGGAAGCCATTACGAATGCTTTAGATATGCTTAAATGACAAACGTCAACTATCTTCAAATGATCCCATCACAAGCCATTCTAAGAACGTATGCTTTGACTGATTTCAAGCAAGCAAATTTTAAATACTAGACCATGAAAAACTGTATGGTGACGACGGGTGGAACGATAAATACGGCAGCAACAAATACTGCGGTGAAAATAAAACGGATAAGTTTGTTTGATTCAAACACGGCAATTTGGCGTGTTTCATCATGATGATTGATATTCATTTAAATCTCCTAAAGAAACTTTTGGTTTCTTGTTTATTACAAGTGAAGTGGGTAACTTCGGCGAATGCTTTAATAGTAGGTAACTATAAGCCAGCTTCATGTCATACAAATGACAAAGGGAGCCTAAGCTCCCTATTGTAACGCATGAACAATAATTATTTGTTCATTACGTACATTGTTACTTCAAAGCCAAAACGCATTTCTGTAGCTGCTGGTGTTGTCCACATAATATTTCTCCAAAGTTTAATCTTGTAAGAACCGACGGCTGTCTTGTTCGTGTGATTGAATTATGCGCTGATTCAAACAATCAACCCTGTTGTTGTTCATGAACAGCAGCTAAGTAAAATCATGAAAAGATAATTAAGTTAATACGCAGGTTTCAGCTGAAACACTTTGTCATCTGCAACCATATATAACAAACCATCAGGACCTTGACGCACATCCCTCACCCTACCAACATTTTTGAATAGGCGCTCTTCACTGACCACTTTATCGCCATCAAGCTTTAGCTTAACCAAGGTCTGGAACTTCAGTGACCCGACAAAGAGCTGCCCCTTCCAGCTAGGGTAAGCATCACCGGTATAAAACGTCATCCCTGAAGGAGCAATTGATGGCACCCATTTATAAATAGGCTGAGCCATGCCTGCTTTGTGCGTGCCCTCACCTATTTTGGTACCAATAAAATAATTGACGCCATAAGTAATCACTGGCCACCCATAATTCACACCTGCTTGCAAAATATTAATTTCATCGCCACCTTGTGGACCATGCTCATGCGTCCATATTTTCCCTGTCCATGGATTCACTGCCGCCCCCTGAACATTACGATGTCCGAATGTGTATGCTTCAGTTGATTGCTCAGATGGACTGATGACAGGATTATCTTTTGGAATACGACCATCATCATGCAATCTAATTACCTTACCAATATGATGACTAATCACTTGCGCACGCTCTTGCTCGCCACGGTCGCCCAATGTGATATACAAATACCCTTGTTGGTCAAATAGGATACGCGAGCCAAAATGATGATCTTTTTGTAATTTCGGTCTTTGTGTAAAGATCATTTCTTGCTGCTGCAGTTGATTGTTTTGTAGCTTTGCTCGTATGACCTCAACCCCAACACCTTGCTGATCTTTGGCGGTATAAGTCAGGTATAGCCAACCGTTTTCACGATAATTAGGGTGCAGTACGACATCGAGCAAACCGCCTTGCCCTATTTCTTCCACAATCGGAACACCTGCAACTGGGGCTGCTAATAACTTCCCATGTTCAATCACACGTAAGCGCCCTGGCTTTTCTGTCACCAGTATTTTCCCATCGGGTAAAAATGCGACACTCCAAGGAGAAGCTAGGCCTGAAGCAATAGCCTTAAGCGCGACATTTTTAACAGTAGTTGTATTTGCTTGCTCTGCTGACAAAGGCATATAAATTGCAACACCAACTGTCGCTAACAACAATAGCAAACCAAAAAGAATAAGTTTTCGTGCCTTCATTAACTTAGCCATCATTCCCTCATCTCTTCAACATCAGTTAGTTAATTACTATCAATTTGTGATTAAACAAACACTAAAAATTGCTCACATCATGTGATCGACCAAGTTTATCATCATAAATTCAAGTTGAAAAAGCAACCAGTCCAGCAATACAGATATCTCTTTTGTTTTGTAGCAAGTGACAATTTGAGAGATGTGTTTTTAGAAAATACAAGATGGAAATAAAAAAGGCTTCTCAAAGAGAAGCCTTTTTTATTATTTTGGTGCCCAGGGCCGGAATCGAACCGGCACGCCTCGCGGCGCGGGATTTTGAGTCCCGTGCGTCTACCAATTCCGCCACCTGGGCCTCTTGGAATTATACATTCCTGTATAATTGCGATTCCGCTATTATAGCAAGCTATCAGCCATATGAAAACCCAAGATTTCGATTTTTATCTACCTTCTTCATTAATTGCACAACATCCTTCCACTGAACGTACAGCTAGTCGCATGCTATACCTGAATAGCGCGACCAGTGAATTAACGGATAAACAGTTTTTAGACTTTCCTGATTTCTTTAACGCTGGTGATTTACTTATTTTTAATGACACCCGAGTGATCAAGGCACGCCTATTTGGCCACAAGCACTCTGGCGGTAATGTCGAAGTATTAATTGAGCGAGTCATTAACCAAAATACTGCTTATGCACACGTTCGAGCATCGCGCGCACCTAAAATTGGAAGCCGCATCACCCTTAGCGAGGCATTTGATGTTGAAGTCACTGCACGTCATGACGACTTATTCGAATTACATTTTTTAAGTGATGTTTCTGTGTTTGATTTACTGGAGCAACATGGTGCATTGCCGTTGCCTCCTTATATTACCCACAGTGCAACAAACCATGATGAAGAGCGCTACCAAACCGTATATGCAAAACACCTAGGCGCAGTGGCTGCACCTACAGCAGGCTTACACTTCAGCACAGAGATTTTGGAGCAACTCAAAGCTAAAGGTGTAAATATCGCTTATGTTACCCTGCACGTAGGCGCGGGTACATTTCAGCCCGTCCGTGTAGATGACGTGGCAGACCACAAAATGCACAGCGAACTATTCCATGTGCCACAAGAAACCGTCGCCTTAATTGAAGCAACAAAAGCGAATGGCGGCATTGTCGCAGCAATCGGTACAACCGCAATGCGCGCTTTGGAAAGTGCGGCAAGAAGTGGTACGCTGGCCGCTGGCGAAGGAGATACAGATATTTTCATTACACCAGGGTATCGGTTTAATGTGGTTGACCGCCTGCTGACTAATTTCCATCTACCTAAAAGCACCTTACTCATGCTAGTCTCTGCGTTTGCAGGAACAGATAATATTAAAAAAGCTTACGCACATGCTGTAGATAATCAATATCGATTCTTTAGTTATGGCGATGCGATGCTAATTGAAAAGCTAGACCCAAAATTGTAATAAAAATAGTACGTTGATTAAAAATAATCATTAGAATTAATTGAACAAAGTTTCATAGTGTTCTGACTAACAATCACTTAACCGTTTCAAGAAATAGAGAAAAAATGCGCGCATTGACCTTACTCATTCCTATTGCCCTAATGACACTAGCGACAACTGCTAAGGCGGAGATCTTACCTGATGCGCAAGTTGGGATTAAGATTCCACTAGTGAAAAAACCAACCACACGCCCAATGACGGTAGCACATATACCAGGCCTGAAGCGCTATTACATTGCAGACGGCGGCCTAGCGCCAATGGGGAGTGAAACAGAGGCGCCTTATTCAAAGTCAATGATTCATGCTTATGATGAAAACAGTCAGTACATTAACTCTTCACGTCCAGGCTACGATAACCGTTCGCTTTACTACAATACCAACACGCACCAGCTAGAAACCATTACCTACAATATTTCTAGCGATTTAGGCTTTGCGCCAAACTCAGGTATTTTCTCGATTCATTTAACTGAATCAGGCGAATTAAAAGACTCTTCTGATGAAATTTCGCAGTTCAATCCAGCATTCGGCGACTCAGCAACCATACCAAGCTATGATGCTGAAAATAAACGGTATTATGCAAAACAGGCACGCAGCAATAAAGTATTGATTGTGGACCCAAAAAGTAGAGAAAAAATTGGAGACATCACGCTAGAACTAGATAAAGCAGGTGCTGCACATGACGACATCAGCGACTCATTTATTGCCTATACTGCAATCAAAGGTGAAGAACTTGCTTTACTCGATGTAGACCATAAAGCAATCTTAGTATTTGATATTACGGGAAAATATGTTGGAAGGTCGGCTTTGCCTAAAACGATGAAGTTACGCGCTAACAACCATTACACTGGCCTAGGCTATGCAAACCAGATGCTTTTTGTTTTCCATGAACCTGAAGGTGAGTTTGGCACTTATTATGGATTTAAAATTCAAAAAGAATAGCTAAGCTGTGCTCGTCATGAAAAAAAACCGCCATCTTTTGAATGGCGGTTTTTTTATACCTAAAACTCAAATACCTAACCCAATAATGTTTAGTTAAATATTTCTAGGCGTGACTTTCCAGCTATTTGGTGTGTAATCCCAATGTTTACGCCAAGCACCAAGTACTAAGTTTGGATATTGCGGCTTACCCAAGCTACCGTTATAACGACCCAGTGCACGATATAAATCACCGCGCTCAATATCGACATAGTGTCTTAAGATTGTGCAGCCATAACGTAAATTAGTACGAAGCAGAAATAAATTATGGTCATTTGCGCCAATGCTACGCACCCAAAAAGGCATCACCTGCATAAAACCGCGTGCGCCTACTGATGAAACGGCATATTTTTTAAAGCCACTTTCAACTTGAATTAAACCAAGTACCATTTGTGGGTCTAGCCCAGCCCTGCTTGCTTCATAGTGCACAGTGCGCAAAAAGTCTTCTCTGTGCTGTTGGTCTGGCATTCTTTTTTGAAGGCGCTGCGACATTTCGTTCAACCATGCGCGGCCTTCCTCTTCCGTTGCAAACGTGAGTGTAGGTGCGGCACGGTCACTCACGCTGCGCTGCATCAGTGCTTTGACACTATTAGAAAGCGGCTCTTCTCTCTGTGAACCAGCAAAGCTCATGTTAGGCACTGAAACACCTAACAACACAAGCAAGCTAATTCGTAAGATTTTAAGCACGAAAATTCCCTAATACATCAATTGCAATATGTTGATACTAAGCCAAACGCTGCACAAACTCAACCACTGACGTTAACGCAACTGCTTGTGCATCAGCTTGTGTTCTAGCTTTATATTCCACATTGCCTTCGTTCAGACCACGTTCGCCAATCACAAAGCGATGCGGAATCCCCATTAAATCAGCTTCGGCAAACATCACGCCTGGACGCTCACCTCTGTCATCTAGCAATACATCAACGCCAGCTGCCTGCAAATCATCATGCAGTTGATTTGCCGCTGCTTTAACGGCTTCAGATTTATCATAGCCAATTGCACAGATGACCACTTCAAATGGCGCCATGCTCTTAGGGAAAATAATGCCGCGCTCATCGTTGCCTTGCTCAATGGCTGCGCCCACAATACGAGACACACCAATGCCATAACAACCCATTTCCATCACTTGGGTTTGTCCGTTTTCATCTAAATAAGTTGCGCTCATGGCTTCTGAGTACTTGGTACGCAATTGGAATATATGGCCAACTTCAATGCCGCGGCATAGTGACAACACGCCTTTACCATCTGGGCTAGCATCACCCGCAACTACATTACGGATATCTGCCACCACGACTGGCTCTGGTAAATCACGACCAAAATTCACACCACTTAAGTGATATTTAGGTTTGTTAGCACCACAAACAAAATCACTCATGAGTGCGACTGTTTTATCTGCAATTACCGTTACATGAGCGCCAACACCAACAGGTCCGATAAAGCCAGGTGGGCAGTTAAGGTTAGCGCGGATTTCTTCTTCAGTAGCAAATCTAAAATCTGCAAAACCTGCTAGCTTGCCCAGTTTCACTTCATTGAGATGGTGATCACCACGCAATAAAGCTAAGTAAAATTTGTCATTGCCAGCATCATCTTTAGTAATCAGCGCAATGGCTTTTACTGTGCGCTCTACGCTAATTTCCAATAACTTAGCCACATCTTCACATGCTGTTTGTTTCGGCGTATCTACTTCACGCATACTTTCTGTAGCATCCGCACGCTTATTACTTGCTGGAATCGCTTCAGCTAATTCCACGTTGGCTGCGTAATCTGATGTCTCACAATACGCCAAACCATCTTCACCAGAGTCAGCTAATACGTGAAACTCATGTGAACCATCGCCGCCAATTGCGCCTGTGTCTGCTTTTACTGCGCGGAACTTAAGACCCAAACGCGTAAATACGTTGCTGTATGCCTGATACATCGTTTCATAAGTTTTTTCTAACGAGGCAAAATCTGTATGGAACGAATACGCATCTTTCATCATAAACTCACGCGCGCGCATCACACCAAAGCGTGGGCGAATCTCATCACGGAACTTTGTTTGTATCTGATAAAAGTTGAGTGGCAATTGCTTGTAACTGCGGATTTCTTTACGCGCAATATCGGTAATCACTTCTTCATGCGTTGGACCAAAGCAAAATTCGCGCTCGTGCCTATCTTGAATTTTAAGCATTTGCGGACCAAACACAGCCCAACGGCCAGTCTCTTCCCATAGCTCTTTCGGTTGTACTGCTGGCATTAAAAGCTCTAATGCACCTGCATTGTTCATTTCCTCACGCACTACACGCTCCACCTTACGCAACACACGCAAGCCTAATGGCATCCAGCTATATAAGCCTGAACCTAAGCGTTTAATGAGGCCCGCTCGTACCATTAAGATATGGCTTTGCAGTTCGGCTTCGTTAGGGGCTTCTTTTTGGGTATTAAAGAAAAATTGAGAGGCGCGCATAGTAGTTTGAGATCAGTGCTAAATAAAAATGCGAATTTTACAGATAATCAGTGTGTTAGTCAGTAATACTTATTACACTGCACCCGCAAGCTTGCATTATTTAACGTCCGATCGACCTTTTAAGATGGGACTATCCGCTGGAAAGTAGCCAGATTTCCACACAGCAAACGGCACAATGGTGGCAGGATAGCCATTATCATAAAACCAACTATCAACAGCATAACGCTCACCAGTTGCAAGCTCATGCATTACCGCAGTACTGTGCGGCCAGCCAAACAGAAAGAAACTGCGTGTACGCATATCTTCTATTTGATGAAGTTTAATTAAGCCATGCTGTTGCATCAAGCGCATATAAGTTGTGCTGTTAATGGCCTCGTCGTTGCAATCTAGCTGCCCAGGGTACTTGGAGTTATCAAAGGTGCCAGCACGATCAGTACTTGTTGCAGTTTTAGCGCCGATTATTTTCTCCAGCATACCAATCGCGTCTGCGATATGTTGTCGTTCTAATTGTGCATCTATATGCTGGTTTGAATTTTCGAATATAGCCGTGATGGTTTTCCACTCATCATCAGCTAAAGAGGTCTGTTTGATTTCTGCACAGCCACCGCCTGTACAGATTTCAAATGCTTTTAGTGTTGGTGTTTGTTTATAAATACGCGTGATGTCAGTGATTGCCGCTTGCAGATTCAATGGTATCAATAAACCGATACTCAGCAAGCTACTATAAAATAACTGGGGCGTTGGGTAGCTCATTGTGATTTTCACCCTGATTTTCACTCTGGGCTGGGTAATATTGAATAAGGTGTTCGCTAATTTTTGAGATGCCATCAACTACGCCAGCCTCAAATTTCCCTTGCCTGAACATCAGTTCCATTTGGTGGCTAATTTGCTCCCAACCCGCGCCTCCCACATGCTGATGTATGCCACGATCTGCCAGAATCTCAAAATCATGATCTGCTAGCAACAGATAGATCAACACGCCATTGTTTTGCGCTGTGTCCCAAACTCTTAACTCCGAGAAAACTTCTAGGGCGCGTTGTTTAGCTGTTTTTCTAGCAATCAGCTCTAAAAATGATAACTTAGCCTCCACAGCAAACCGGATCTCTCCTGAATGCAATGCTTCACTATTAGCAATAGCAGCCTCGATGCGCTGCATTGCAGCGTGAGAAAAATGCTTTTTCACTGCACTTGGTAAAGCACAGAGATGTCGGCACCAACGTTTCATATCTTCGCGTTTTATACACCAGCGTTTCATGAATTTAGCCATTACCAATCTCCAGACGCGCCGCCGCCGCCAAAACCACCACCTCCGCCGCCACCCCAACTATCCGATGAGTGCCCCCCACTGTACATACCGCCACCCAGATTTCCTAACCCAGCTGGGCCAATCAATGTCAGCACAAAGGCGACTACCCCCAACAGCAATGCAATTAACAAACCTACGCCAAAAAACAAAGCCAGCATGACAATCGCACCACCATTCAACATACCGCCGAAGAAATCACCAAATATTGCGCGTAACAAACCACCTAAGATCAACCCGCCTATCAATAATAAAGGTAAGAAGTCGGTAAAACTGCCCTGATTATTTTGCTTCGCTGGTGCAGGTAACTGCTCACCAGAAATTAAACCGATTAGTGTATCAACCGCTTTGGTAATACCGCCATAAAAATCACCTTGTTTAAATGGCGGCGCCATGACTTCAGTAATCACACGCTTGGCAATTAAATCAGGTATCGCGCCTTCTAAACCATAGCCTACTTCAATCCGCATTTTACGGTCATTTTTTGCCACAACAATCAGTACACCATCATCTTCTTTTTCTCGCCCTAGCTTCCAAGCATCAGCGACACGGATACTATATTGCTCAATCACTTCGGGTTGAGTAGTGGGCACAATTAACACTGCAATCTGGCTGCCTTTTTCATGCTCAAATGCAGCTATCTTTTGCTCTAGGACAGTTTGTTGATCGGCGCTAAGTGTTTGGGTTAAGTCGGTAACCCGATGCTGTAAAGTGGGGATAGGCACAAGCTCGGCATGCACATGAAACGATGCAAATAGCATCATAAAAAGTGCAACCAATCTTGCTCTAAAGAGTGAAGTCACGCTAGTCACCTAAGTGGTTGATATTGGCGCGATTATTTACTCTCAAAATTAACAGTAGGCGCAACAGAGATTGCCTTTTCATTTTCTACTGTAAATGATGGTTTCGCTTGATAACCCAGCATCATCGCTGTTAGATTATTAGGAAAACTACGCACCGCAATATTGTAATTTTTAATAGTTTCAATATAACGATTACGTGCAACGGTGATGCGGTTTTCCGTGCCTTCCAACTGCGCCTGTAAATCTCTAAACCCTTGATCTGCTTTCAGATTAGGATAGTTCTCTGACACCGCTAACAAACGTGACAACGCAGAGCCTAACTGCCCTTGTGCCGCCTGAAACTTAGCAAAAGCCTCAGGGTCATTCAACAACTCAGGTGTCACTTGTATACTGCCCACTTTTGAACGCGCATCGGCTACTTCTGTCAGCACCTCTTTTTCATGTGAGGCGTAGCCTTTTACAACATTGACTAGATTAGGCACTAAATCTGCTCTGCGTTGATATTGATTCAATACCTCAGACCAGCCCGCTTTAGACTCTTCGTCTAAAGATTGAAAGGTGTTGTAACCGCAACCAGTTAAATTCAATACAAGTAATATTGCTAAAAATCTCAAACCTAAATTTTTCATGGTGACTCCTCTGAAATTAGTCAATCGTTCGGTATCAATATTGTGCTAAATGTCTAATTTACAAGTACTAGTGCACTTAAAGTTACTCAAATAACGTATTCTAGTACCACTGCTTTAAACTTCGAGCACTACTGTATTAACAGGTTTTGCAAAATACGTTTAGCAGTGCATAAATCTGCCCAAGCTTTCGCTTTATAACTAGCATTACTCAATAAGAATGCAGGATGATAAGTAACAATCACTGGTAAATTTTGATAAAAAATGGGGTTTGCTGATTGAACATTTCGCCAATCTTCAACTGCTTGCAATTGCCCAAGTAAACTATTCGCAGCCGACTCGCCCATGACCATGACTAACTTAACAGCTTGCTCATTGAGTGTATCTACATTGGCATTTGGAATATCAATATGACACTTCATATTAATTGCTTTAAGCATATTGCTCAAAAGCGTTTCTATATCCTGCGCATTGCTACTTTCTATCGCACTATCCAGTACAAACGCAACCGTTGCATCATCATTGATTAATAAACGGAAAGGTTCAGCTGGCGTCGCAACCACCACGTCTTCCTCACGCTGATTATCCAGTGGCGCTGGCTCAACAACTGGCTCAATAACTGGCTCAATAACTGGCTCAATAACTGGCTCAATAACTGGCTCAATAACTGGCTCAATAACTGGCTCAATAACTGGCTCAAATTGCGGGCTTACTGGCGGCGGAGGTTCAACAAAAGTTTCACTCTCTGGAGTTAACGCAGTGACATTTTGAATACTACTTTTAATACTAGGCAGTTGACCTTTTAATTGCCAAACAGGCAGCAGCTCAAGCTCTCTCAACACATCCTCACGCGTCATCAGGCTCATATTGCTAGTCCCATTAAAATTGCGTCTTCACGTCCATGATGCGCTGGGTAATAGCCTCGGCGCACAGCCATTTCATTAAAGCCAATATTCTCATATAAAGCAATCGCAGAAATGTTACTGGCTCTTACCTCTAAAAACATATTGGCAGCTTTAAGGTCTTGCGCAATCTGTATCATGTGTTCCAATAAAAGCCGTCCCAACCCTTGTTTTTGATACGACTGACTGATACTTAAGTTTAACAAATGCGCCTCATCCAGCACCATCATCATCAAAGCATAGCCGATGATATTGGCATCTTGCACCAGCACCCATGCACTATGCGCCGATTTAAGAGAATCAGCAAAATTTCCACGCGTCCAAGGGTGCGAGTAAATATGTGGCTCGATTTCCATGATAGCGTCTAAATCACGCTCAGTCATCGGGCGAAATTGATAGTTTGGCTTAAGTACGGCACTCATAAACGTAAACCTTGCTCTCGCTCCACAGTCTTGAGTGCGACTCGATTACGGATATAAATTGGCATGGCGTCTCCAGCTGGTTTAGCCTCGCCACTTTCAAATGTTGGTTGTGCTAATGCTAAAACAGCACTCGCTATCGGCAACAAAGCGGGTTGTGTAGACTGTATCTGTCCACGATAGGCATCTGCCAACAATTCACCGTAAGTTTGCCAACCACTACCCACACCGACCCAATCATCGCCTACCACAGCGGGAACGGCATCAGGCTTGTACAAACCCGGCTCGATGATAGCCTGCCAGCCAGAAGCTTTTCTCACATAAACTGCATGATAAACCTCGCCCATGCGAGCATCTAAACAGGCGATGACTTTAGACTCACCACTGGCTTCAGCCAAGGCCATCAAGGTACAAACACCCACCACAGGTAAATTCGCGCCAAAACCCAGGCCTTGTGCCACACCGGCCGCGATACGAACACCCGTAAATGAGCCCGGCCCAGCGCCAAACGCTAAGCCATGTAAATCCTTCAAATGCAGCGAGGCTTGATTCAATAAGTTTTGTATCTCTGGCAGAATGATTTGTGAATGGGTTTGCCCAGCCAACACATCATACTTAAAGGCAATACTATCTCGCCTAACGGCAAGTGACAAATATTCGGTTGAGGTATCAAAAGCTAATAGATTCATTGGTCAGATTTTTTAAATTACACGATAAAACAGGTTAAGAAAAACAAGTCATCAAAACAGAGCATGCCAAATTACCCAAAATTGCCTTTTGGGTAATTATTAACACCTTTAGGAGTAACTATTCATATAAGTTAGGCCATGTAAAACAATGCGCAATATGCACGAGATTTTATTCTCCCGCTATTTTGCCACGCAATTGCTTTAAATGCCCACGTTGTGATTTTGTTTCTAACCTGCGTTGCTTAGATCCATAAGTTGGCCGCGTGGCATAACGTGTAGGTTTAACTATACTCGCCGCACTCACAATTTCATGTAAACGTTGAACGGCATCTTTTTTATTCGCTTCCTGTGTACGATATTGCTGTGCTTTGATGATTAACACACCATCATCATTAATACGATTATCCTTTAGATTAAGTAATCGCTCTTTTAACCAATCACTCAGGCTTGAAGCCTTAATATCAAAGCGTAAATGAATCGCACTCGATACCTTATTCACATTCTGGCCACCTGCACCTTGGGCTCGAATGGCGGTCAGCTCGTACTCACCTTCTGGAATCTGAATAAATTGCATGACAATACGGTTTAGATAGCAAACAAAAAAGACAACTATAACGCCAATTACTTTAAAACATTGATAAAAATAAAAAGCTGACAAATTGTCAGCTTTTTATTTTCTTTTAAAACATATGTACGAGTAAATAACATATGTAGTCATTATGTATCTCTAGTGATAATTATCTGACACCAAGATCATCATTTAGATTTGCGGCTTTTGATTACTCGTTTTACTCATTTTCACGTTCTTTGGAACAGACGCATCTTTTACGCTCACTTCGACCGCTTTAACTTTTGCGACAACAGGCTTTACTTGAGGCTGGCTACGCATATGTGCGGCTACACCAGCATCAGCCTCTGCAGTACAGCCGCCACCCATCACTGTTTTGTTGCAATCTCCAGCAAAACTAAGCACGGAATACGAAGAAAGTACGACTGCAAAAAACACTGATACAAAACGAAGCATGATGAATTCCCAAAGTTTAAAACGTATGCGAAACTTTTAGCACCATATGATCTATGCTGCTAAAAATATAAAGGACGCGCATTTTAAACTAATTAGAAAATCAAAAGTACGGGATTTACTCCCTAGTCATCACTTTTACAAATTACTTACATCTGCAGTAAAAAAAGGGCTCAAGAACAAGATAAATGCCATTAACTCATCACCCCCATAATCCAAGTGAATTAATGATCGGCAAAAAACGCCTGCACGTCCGTCAATACACGCGTGCGCTTGAATGGTGGCAAACTTTGCCAAATACGCTTACCGTAAGATTTTGTAATCAAACGCGGATCACAGATCATCAGCACACCTCTGTCGTTTTCATCGCGAATCAAACGTCCAGCACCTTGTTTTAAGGTAATCACTGAATAGGGAAGCTGATACTCCATAAACGCATTTTTACCCTCGGCATTCAGCTTATCTACACGTGCAGACAACACAGGGTCATCAGGGGGAGCAAAGGGCAACTTGTCAATGATCACAACGCTTAATGCCTCGCCGCGCACATCGACACCTTCCCAAAAGCTCTGGCTGCCCACCAGCACGGCATTGCCCAATTGCCGAAAGCGATCAAGCAACTCAGTACGCGAAGTATCGCCCTGCAATAACAACGGGCTCTCTATACCATTTTCGGCAAAGGCATCTTTCAGCAGGGCATGTATTTCACGCATCGCACGCAAACTAGTAGACAGCACGAAAGCTCTGCCACCGCTTGCTTGCAATACTGGCAATGCCGCAGCAACGACACAGGCAGTATAAGAGGGGCTATTCGGATCAGGCATTTCAGGCGGCACATAAAACAAGGCCTGTTCCTGATAGTTAAACGGGCTTTGCCATGAAGCAGTATGTGCATCTTGCAAACCCATTTGTGCCACATAATGGCTAAAGTCATTTTTGACAGCTAAGGTAGCCGAAGTGAATATCCAAGCACGCGGCTGTGCATTCAACTGCTTACCAAAGCCCTCGGCAACACTCAGTGGTGTTGCATGTAACTGCACCGATTGCGTAAACACCTCAACCCAACGTACCAAATTGTTATTCTCAGCAGCATGCCAGCGGCTAAGTAGGTCATGCAATGCCATGCTACGTTGCCAACACTTTTCTAACAATGGGTCTCGTGCTGCTTGAGTTTCCAACACAGCAGATAACGCTTGTAACTGCGTCTGCATATGATCAAATGAAGACTGAAAGTCTTTGAGTGCTAATGCTTTCTGCACTGGCATGCGCGAGCCTTCGTAAGCAAAAATCAGCCTAAAGTCTTTGCACGCTTTTTCTAATACTGGAATCACTTCACCGAGCTGCACACAGTCTTTGGCAAGGCTCAAGTGTGCCGCAGTGCAGTCTCGCGCAAGCTCAAGCAATTGGCTGGTTGAAATATCCTCACCAAAAAACAGGCCCGCCACATCTGGCAACTGATGTGCCTCATCAAAAATCACAGTATTGGCACTAGGCAATAACTCAGCCACACCTTCATCGCGCAACATGACATCTGCAAAAAACAAGTGATGATTCACAACCACCACATCGGCTGCAAGTGCTTGCTTACGCGCCTCCATCACAAAACATTCTTTATAGAAATTACAATCACCACCCAAACAATTATCACGGGTTGAAGTGACGTTAGCCCATATCGTGGCATTTTCAGGCACGGTGTTCAGCTCACCTTTATCCCCTGTTTTACTGTTTTCAGAAAAAGTCTTAATGAGATGCACGTACTGTGCATCGTCACGCGCGGCAAAGCGCCCTTCATTCACAGCACGCTCTAAATGATAATGGCAGACATAGTTTGACCGACCTTTAAGCATAGCTACGGTCACTGGCACTTTAAGTGCATCGCGAACATTGGGCAGATCGCGGCTAAATAACTGGTCTTGAAGGTTTTTAGTACCTGTAGAAATAATGACCTTACCGCCAGTAAGCAATGCTGGTACCAAATAAGCAAAGGTCTTGCCCGTACCAGTGCCTGCTTCCGCAACCAATTGGGTGTTGTTTTCAATCGCATCTGCTATCGCTAAAGCCATTTCCAATTGCTGGGTACGCTCATGATAACCAGCAATATGCGAAGCTAAAATGCCATCTTTTTCAAAAACTTGGCGGATATTGTATTCACTCATAGGGCCGTAATTATCACATGAGTTAGGCTACTCATGTTTGTTTTAACCTAGTAGATAATCACATTTGGTACTTTTGGGTAAGTTTAATATAATGAGTTCGTGTCAAAACTTACTTACGCTCATTATCTAATCTGCATTGCGCTTGCACTCGTAAGCGCTTCTTGTGCGGCAACCCCTAATGGGTTGAGCAACGCCTATACAACAGACCTTGCCCAAGCAGCGGCAGAAAAAGATCATGCAGAAGACAGCCAAGACTGGCCAGACCGAGCACGCGAAGTGCTAGTTAATGCACTTAGCCTCACAGGCATTGCCTATAAATATGGTGGCAGCACCCCCGAAACTGGTTTCGATTGCAGCGGCTTTGTTAGGTATGTATATCAGCAAGCGACCAGCTTAACATTGCCACATGGCGCCAAAGCCATCAGCCAGCTCGGAAAAACCGTGTCAAAAAGTGAACTGCAACCGGGAGATTTAGTGTTTTTCAACACGCTAAAGTCGGCATTTTCACATGTAGGAATTTATGTAGGGAATAATCGATTCATTCACTCACCAAGCAGCGGTGGTGGTGTTCGTGTCGATGACATGCAAAGCACCTATTGGAATAAACGATTCAATGGTGCCCAACGGATAGATTCAGAACAGAAGAAAGATTAAACGAAACCCAAAAATACTCATCATTCATTATTTTTGAGTTTCGCCTTCAAGCTAGCGACTAAAGTCGCCAGCCCACATTAAGCGTATCACCTAAGGTTATGCGTGAAACTTAGCTAAATCACCAGGTTTACGTAACATTTTATCCACTTCACCCAAGTGCAGCTCTTCTTGGTAGATCATTTCACGAGCATACTCTTCTAGCATCACAGAACCACCCTCTACAAGCTTGAGTAATGCTTTATAAGCATTAAGTGCTGCAGTTTCATGTGCTAAAGACTCACGCAAGATATCGCCAATATCATGGTTATGCGTTTCAAGTAATGGGCCTATCGACAATGAAGGATGTCCACCTAAATGTGTAATAATTTCACCCGCTTTGTTCGCATGATCTAAAGACTCAGTCGCTTGACTGCGCAACCAAGACACAATAGGAATGCGGTTATACCCAAATACCATTAATGAGTAATGGGTGTATCTTACAACGCCTGCTAACTCAAACTCTAAAATCGTATTAAGCGCATCCACTATTGGACTGTTATCGTGCTGATCTGACATTTTGTAATCCTTTCTCGTCAAAAAGTATATTGTGAGTTTATCTATGTACCTAAACTAAAACGGTGCTTAAGTGATTTTTGCCATCCCATAGACACTATTGATCAACATACGTTCTATCACTATGCCCCAAATGACGCTCTGGGTCTACTTTATCACGCACCAACTGCTTAATCTCTTTCGCTTCAGGAAACCTTCCTGCCTCTTTTCTAGAGAAAATCAGCTCATCATTTAAAGTCACCTCAAATATGCCACCAGTACCTGGTTTGAGTGCGACACTATATAAATCCTGCTCAAATGTGGTCAGCAATTCCTGCGCTAGCCATGCGGCCCTCAATAACCAACGACATTGTGTGCAATAAGTGATTTGAACAATATATCTACTCAATTTGTATGTCCCGACTGATATAGTTTAATATGCCTAGTAAGCAATATAATAATGACACTCTGAAACTAAAAATTATTTTATAACTCATAGTTATCGATAGATTAAATGAATCTAGTGTAAATAGTGTTTATGTCATTTAATCTACATGGCTTATATATCGACTTAAAACAGATATCTAAGTTAGATTAAGATATTAAAGCATAAAATCAGCAACAGTTACTTTTGTTAGGACACCTTACATTCATGCAAGTAAATAATAAACATCACCGGTTTACAAAAATTGGGCTAGTGGGCTCAGGTTTAATACTTGGTCTAATGCTAAGCCTAACCTACTCTGCCGTCGCAGAGAAAATGGTTAAACCACAACTGCCGCTAGATGACCTGCGTGCTTTTGCCGAAGTGTTTGGCAAAATTAAAACTGATTATGTTGAACCTGTTGAAGACAAAAAATTAATTTCAGAAGCTATTAGCGGCATGCTTACTGGATTAGATCCTCACTCAACTTATATGGATCCAGATGCATTTAAAGACATGCAAGTTGCCACGCAAGGCGAATTTGGTGGATTAGGCATTGAAGTGGGTATGGAAGATGGCTTAGTGAAAGTCATCTCACCAATAGAGGACTCACCGGCATATGGCGCTGGCTTAAAAAGCGGCGACTTGATTGTAAAGCTTGATGACACACCAGTAAAAGGCATGACCCTCAATGACGCAGTTAAACGTATGCGCGGCAAACCAGACACCCAAATTGTGTTAACAGTGGTGCGTAAAACTGAGACTAAACCGCTTAAATTCACGCTGACTCGCGCTATTATCAAAAGTAAAAGTGTGAAATACAAACTCACAGAGCCAGGCTATGCTTACGCACGCGTTACGCAATTCCAAGAGCGCACTGGTGAAGATCTTGCAAAAGCCATCAAGACCATGCATGACGAAAATAAAGGCGCTTTCAAAGGTTTTATTTTAGATCTTCGCAATGACCCAGGTGGTTTACTCAATGGTGCTGTAGGTGTATCAGCGGCCTTCCTACCTAAAGGTGAATTAGTCGTGTATACCGAAGGTCGTGCACCTGACTCTAAAATGCAGTTAACTGCTGTGCCAGAAAACTATGTACGTGGTGGTGCCGCGAATGATTACATTCGTGACTTACCAGCAGATTTAAAAACTGTACCAATGGTGGTATTAATTAACAGTGGTTCAGCATCTGCCTCTGAAATTGTGGCCGGCGCACTACAAGACCACAAACGTGCTGCAGTATTGGGTACGCAGAGTTTTGGTAAAGGCTCAGTACAAACCATTATGCCAATGAATAACGGTGCTGCGATCAAGTTAACAACAGCACGTTACTTTACGCCTAAAGGTCGTTCGATTCAGGCAAAAGGTATTGTGCCTGACTATATTGTTGAGGATGGCACTGACCAGTCTGGCGCAATTCACGAGGCGGATTTATCTCGCCACTTATCGAACCCTAAAGATGGTGAAGCTAAAAAACCAGCAGATACAACAAACGCTGCAAAAGAAGCAGCAAAAGAGAAGTTGAATGAAAAGAAATTTGCAGAACCTAGCGCACCTATCGAGCCTGCAAGTAAAGATGACATTCAGTTTACTCAAGCGATGAATCTGCTTAAAGGTTTGCCTGTGATTCAGTCTGCACCAGCAGTGAAAGCAGAAACACCTAAAGCTGAGTAAGGTTAAACTTAAGACCAAGTTTTGTGCTTATTCGAAATCAAACCGCCTTGATTGTTAAGGCGGTTTTTTTACAACGCTATACTGTTTAGTCAATGTTGAGATTGAAAAAGATTATAATCACACCATGACGTTATCGCTTAAAGAATTAACCGCTGAAGCTGACCGCTGCGTTGCATGTGGGTTATGTTTACCGCATTGCCCCACCTATAGAAAAACAGGCTCTGAGGCAGACTCACCACGTGGTCGCATCCAATTGATTCGTGCTGTATCTCAGGATATTTTGCCTAACAACGCCCGCTTTAAAGAGCATATTGACCTATGTTTAAGTTGCCGCAGTTGTGAATCAGCATGTCCTAATAGTGTTAATTATGGCGCCTTAGTCGATACCACACGTGCGCTTTATATTCAAAAAAAGAGCCTCTGGTTGACTTTAGCAAAACCTTTTATTCGCCACCGTTACCTGAGTCAGGCCATCACGTGGCCGCTATGGTTAATGTCAAAACTGAATTTAATTAGGGTGTTAAAACGTGTGATGCCAGCAGCAAAACTATTACCAACCATTCAAAAGCCGATGGTATGGCAATCAATATACCCAACAACTCAAACTACCCAAGGTGCGGTTAGTTTAGGTGCAGTCAGTTTGTTTTTAGGGTGTGCCACTAACGCTTTTGACAACCGCACACTCAGGGCGAGTATTTATGTATTGAATACCCTTGGCTATGATGTGCATATCCCTAATGCACAAACTTGCTGTGGCAGTATTGCCAGACAAGCTGGCGATGATATTGAAGCGAACAAGCTGATTAAAAGAAATGCAGAGAGTTTTAATACTGCCATGCCGATACTCAGCACCGCAAGTGGTTGTGGTGCCGGCTTAAAAGATTATCTCACCACACATCGCATAGAAGACATCAGTACTTTTTTAGTCACATGTGACTGGTCTAAGGCAGAAGTTGCGCCACTTCAAGAGCGCATTTATGTACAAGACCCATGCTCATTACGCAATGTGCTCAAAGCACAAAAAGCAGTATATGACCTACTAAAAAAAATACCAGGTGCAGACGTTCAGGCACTGCCCGGCAACAGCCAATGTTGTGGTGGCGCTGGCGCCTACTCTGTGACACAACCTGAAATGGCTAATCAATTACTTAACGATAAGCTGGCAGCAATAATGGCCAATCAAGTCACAATACTTGCCACCTCTAATATCGGGTGCAGCCTGCATCTCAGTAGAGGTCTGGAGAGTGCGCACGTTAGTGCGCATGTGATGCACCCAGTTGAAATTATTGCAAAGCAAATGGGGTTTGATGCATAGCGCCCAAAGTAGTATTGATACCCCTGATGAGGCTTGGTTCGTCAACATTAAAACGGCTAAATCAGGCGCCAACCAAATACTAGCCTCACCTGAACAATTAAGCGTAGAATGACTTTTATGAACAGATTACTCACGACAGACAAATTAATTTGTGCGTTTGACACTGGGTTACGCACCTTGTTTGCAAAACCACATAGCGAACGTGCACACCCTGATGCGGGTCTTGAAGAACCTCTGCTAAATGAACAAGAAAAGAAGCACGTCAGCGCACTGATGCGCATTAACCATACCGGTGAAGTCTGTGCGCAAGCACTATATAGCGGCCAAGCACTGACTGCAAAAAATGCAGCCACTAGCATCACTATGCAGCAAGCTGCACGTGAAGAAACCGAGCACTTAGCATGGTGTGAATCACGTATTGAAGCCCTTGGCGGACACACTAGTGTGCTCAATCCACTGTTTTATGCTGGTTCATTTGCGATTGGTGCTGCTGCAGGGGCGTTAGGCGACAAATGGAGCCTAGGCTTTCTAGAAGAAACTGAAAAACAGGTGGGGGCACACTTGGCAAGCCATCTTGATCAACTACCTATTGCGGACGAAAAATCTCGCAAAATTATTGAACAAATGCAAACAGACGAGGCCAAACACGCTAACGATGCAAAACAACAAGGTGCAGCAGCATTGCCACTCCCAGTTAAATTTTGTATGAAAAAGATGTCCGAACTCATGACCAGCACAACTTATCACATCTAATTATTTTTAAGGTTACACAATGCAAAAATTTAGCGACGTACTACAGACTCTTGATGATGCCTCAAACGTAGCGCGTATCGAGCTTTACAACCAAGACGGCAGCTCAGCAGGCGTCATTGAAAACAAACCAGGCAGCCAAGGTTCAATCAAGGTGTATAGCCATTTAGCTCGTATGTATGGCGAAATCTCTTTAGATGCTGCGGTAGAAGGCTTAAGCTTATATGCAGAGCACACAGAAGATGCTGAGAACTGCCCTGGCAAGCATCCAAACGTAGATAGATTATTGAATATTTTAGAGGATGAACAACCACTCACAGTGAAAGTCATTGAGTCATAGACTAATCTATATTTTCACTTAACGATTCTTTTGCTTGGCTGATGCGTGTGAGTGTTTGACCAATGCTACCTGATTGCTGCGGCCCTTATACTAACACTGCATAACTTATTACAAATTCAGCACCTGGATCTTGTTAATTCCATGCCTTGCTAATTCTAGGCTTTGTTAACTTTAAATCTTGTTAATTAAAATCTAACTTACTGTAGCCCAACAGCGTTCCTGTCGCATAGGCAGTATCAATCAGTGCAACTTGATAGTCAGCGATGGCACGGACTTCCTTAGCTTGCGCTTCACCTAGACGAGTAAGCGTTTCTAACACTTCGGTCATCGTGCGCAAGCCCTCATTGAACTGTTTGAGTTCTGCTTCATAATTAAGACCTGCGATAAGCACTTGTTGTCTAGCAGCTAAAATACGTTGCCAATTTTGGTCAACATAATCTAAGGCATCGTAAATTTCTTTTTTTACCGTTAATATTTGTAGGGATTTGGTCGCTAAACGCTGATTACGCTGTTGTACAGCGTAATCTAGCTGTGCTTTTCTTGCTTCGTTGGTCATCGGCATTTCAAACTTCAAACCAATTGACCAATCATTAAAATCACCGTTCAGGACGTTTCTGTAATTCTGCCCAAAATTGCTGTTGGTATTTGAAAGCGCACCATATTGATAGTCCAAACTAAATAATGGAAGGGTCTGATTCTCAAGATAATCAATTTTGGTGAGATCAGCGGCCAATTGAATCTCCTGCTCTAAAAGCTCAACACGACCAGACAATGCATCGTCTAACAACTTGTTTCGGTTAAAATCATATTTAAGCAAACTAGGCTGTGTAGCAGGAACTAAAGTACCGGTTTGAATGGTATCTTCCGCCATCTCATTCATATAAAAACGCAATTGGCGCTGTGCTAATTTAAGATTGGTCTCAGCTACAATTAAGGCGTCCATTCTATCGGCAACCCCAATTTCTGCACGATTAATCTCTACCGCAGCACTCAAACCCTCTCGAACACGATGTTTGACCATGCTTAGATTTTGATTGGCATACTCGAACTGCTGTCGCCTTACATCTAACTGTCCCCATGCCTCATATAACGCCCAATAAGCTTTATCAACGATCGCAATCACTCGTATTGATTGTAATCTAGTTTTAAGCTGTACAGCTTGCTGTGAGTATTCCGCAATACGAATGCTAGCTTCATTCACTTTAACGCCAGCATTTCTTAGCAACGGTTGACTCATTGAAAAGCGCATCGCACTTCTGTACTCATCACTATCAAACCGCCCCCTGCTCGACTTATTTTCTAGCGGAGAGCTTAATGTGACAGAACCGCCTGTGCGTAGTGGTATTCTGATCCCAGCTTCGAGTGAAAGGCTTCGTTTATCTTGCTCTACAGTACTAAGCTTTACTTGCTGACCATCTAAACTGGCATTATCAGACTTAAACTCGACGGTATCTCCTGACATTTTGGGAGAGTCTATTTCCCCATATTTTGCATAGGCAAAAATAATGTTGTCGAACTTTGCTTGCTCCTCACGCACTTCTGCGCCTGAAATCAATGGGTCTATTTGTGCAACTTTAATAGTTAAATTATTTTTAAGGGCTTTGGTCCGTACATCTGCAATCGTAAGTGATTGAGTCGTCTGTCCAGAGATGGTTGAAGCAAGTTGACTAGTATCTCCTGCATGATCTACTGCATTCAATGCCTTACCTATGTCTATCTGAAGTGGTTTAATTGCAGCTTTTTCTCGTTTAGCGTTGTACTCATGAATAGCATCATTAAGTTTGACTGGAGGAGTCACCGAATAATCATCTAGCGATAGTCGTTCATCTAACCTTAACCTTTGATTAGCTTTTTCTGTCATCAAGCTTGGATTAGCCTCTTCTGCGCATAATGGTTGAGCTAATAAACTCACACTAAAAATGACTGACCTCAAAAGAAAGTAATTTCTAGCGCTTAGTTGAATATGTTTGCTGGCATCCATCGTCATTTTTTATCGTACATTACTTTTTCGTTAGGATACGTCTGTAGCTCTGGAATTCTTGCCGGGAATCCATTGAGCAAACGCCATATCTCATAACCAATCGTTACATTTTCTAATAATATCCAACCCTTAGCACTAATCCCCTGCCTTAAAAATCTTGCCGAGGGCCAGTCCGGGTAGTTCTCATCAGGAACCACCATGACTCTAAAACTACCTGTGCCATTATCTGTAGGGTCTACGAAAGAGACTTTTCCTGAAAACGTACCAATCCCTATCTTTGCCCATCCTGGCACTTGAATTGCAGGCCAGCCTTCAAACTCAAGCCTCACTGAAGTATCCGTCGTAATAAGAGGTGCATCACGCCCATCTACCCAAAGCTCTACCGCCCTTGCATTCGTTTCGGGCAATATCACAAGCAAGGGCTGTCCTTGAGAGATCATTTGTGACTGAGAGTTAACTGGGAGCCTAAAGATGGTACCCGCTCTAGGCGCAACAATTCTCTGCATATTTTGGCGTGATAAGTTGATTTCTGAGCTTGTTAAACTGTTTTGACTATCAGCCAACTCCCCTTTGATTTTATTAATGACAGCCGAACTAGAATCTAGTGATGCCTGAGTATCTGCGCGTATTTGTAGGATTTCGGCTTTGGCTGACTGTGCTTCTGCTTTTGCAGAATTATGTTGAGCTTGTGCGCTAATTAAATTGCGATGGGCGATAATCAGATCCCTTTCTGCAACCTCTAAATCACGTTTAGACACTAAGCCATCGACAAACAAACGTTGCATACGGTTACTTTGAAACTCAGCTGCATCAGCTGTGGCTTTTGCAGCGCTAATCGCTTCAGTCGTGGAAAGTATTTTTTGATTAGCCACATCTAACTTGAATCGTGCCGCAGAAATTTTTGCATCCCGCGAGCTCATTAAGTTCTGTTGCTGTATTTGGTAGGACTTCAGCTCATCTTGTTTCGCATTTAATTTAGTTTGGAGATTGTTTCTTTGGGCTTCCAATCTGTCTTTGAACATAGGGTCAATATCACTTACTTCGAGTAAGACATCCCCTTCTTTAACAACGCTACCTTCTTGAACATACCACTTACTGATTACCCCACTAACAGGCGCATCAATCGTTTGCACTCTTTCAGATGGCGAAAATGCGGTGACTTTCCCGATCGCCGTCACATTCTGTTGCCAAGGAAGAAACATCGCAATAATCGGCAAAGCAAAAAACAATATCGCAAGAATTTTCACATAACGAACCACAAACTCCGGCGTTTCCGTTGCTACTAGGGCATCATTAAACACTTTATTATCCGCACTCACGCTAGTTCACCATCTTGCTGATTTAATAAAATCGTATGATTGAATTGATTCGCGATATGTTCAAAACGAGTCGCGACTACCAGCATCCAATCTGCCTGATGAACTTTCAAAAGATTGAGCACTGAGCCCAACTCAGGACTAGTTAAATTATCTAATAGGCCATCTATAATCAGTAAATTAGGTTTACCGACAATCGCTCGAGCTAACATTAAACGTTGAATTTGTGTTGTGGACAAAGGCGCTCCAAAAGCAGTCAGCTGAGTATCAAGGCCATTTTCTAAATTAGTGAGATCCTCCAACAACCCTAACTCATCTAAGATTTGGTTAATATTGTTTAAAGTAATATGCTCCCTATCGAGCACAATATTTTCAATAATAGAACCCTCAATTACCTCAACTCTGCCAGCAATACCAATCGCATTTCTAAGGATGTTTTGATTGAGTTGTCTTAAGTCATTTCCATTAAATTCAATGCGACCAATGGATGGTTGTCTGAGCCCTGTGAGCATGCCGATTAAAGTGGTTTTGCCTGCACCAGACTCACCTAAAATAGAAACACTTTCACCTTGATTGAGTTTAAAACTTACGTTCTTAAGCAACTTAATTTTTTGAGAATAGTTGAATGAGATATTAAATGCCTCAACCTCGGTTAAACCAGTTGTAGGAATAGAATAGGTTCCGATAGTTTCTTGAGGCAAATCCTCCAAAAAACCAATCTTATCAAGTGCAGCCAACATATCGTAAAAATACTCAAGCTTGCTGATAAAACGAACAAACGCCGCCAGTACGCCAAATATAATAAGCTCTGCTGCAACAAATTGGCCTAAATTAATTTGCCCTGTAATCACAAGCCCCCCACCTAAGGCCAGCATTAATGTGCCAACAATTGCGTATAGGGTCACAGCGCCGATATTCTGAAAAAGCAAAGTCCTGAAGTGTTCTTTTCGTTTTTTTGTGTAGAGATTCGCTAAATCATTGCTTAAACGATTAGCACGCGCTAATCCATTAAAAAATTTAAAAACATAAAAATTTCTGGCAATCGTTTCCAACCATGCCGCTGTTGCATACTTTGTTTTAGATTCATCGATAGCTGTATTAATCCCATTTCTACCTAATACAAAAATAATAAATGCCAGTAAAGCTAACAACACAAATACAATGATTGCAAAATAGAGACTATAAAAAATTAAAATGACACTCCCGATAAAGCCTTGTAAGAAGGCTGCTAGGCTAACGGTAAGAAGTGTGGCTGCGGATTTTTGAACCGTGCTGATATCAAAAAATCGATTCATTAGTTCAACTGGGTTACTGTTGTCATACACCGACGCATCAACACCCTGACCATTTTTAGCGGCATTGATTGCAGTTCTCACAAACAATCTTCTCTGTATGAGCTCTACCACATAGGCTTCAAACACATAGAGTGCACCAGACAACAGCAGCAACACAAACAATATTAACGACACCACAAAAAGTGGCTGTAAAAGCCCACCCATCGTGACTATGTTGACAAGTGCCTGCACTGCAATTGGCGTTGCGATACCAAGCACTCCGTACCCAAAAGTGAGCACAACAAGTAGGTTAATGTCTTTTCTCTCTAGAGATAAAAGATCAAATAACCTTTGTATTGGTTTTTTCTTATTGGTGTTATTTTCCATGCAGCTCACTTAATTAATTAATGTATTATCCATTGAGCATCTGATACTAAACACATCCCACCATAACTTTTCAATATGGGGCGTAGTGACTCAATGATCGTAGTTAGCCGATTTTCTGGGCAAGCAATCACAAACGTCACGTTTTCAAACTTTTCACCGAATGCCAAGTCACCTCTTGCCCCCCTCTCACCATATCCGCCCACATGGTTGTATATGGTGTAGTTGAATATATTGACAGCTTTTAAGGTGGAAATCACTCTTTGCTTTTCAACAGCTTCAATGACAAGCTCAATTCTTTTAACACTAAACATGATAAAACAACCTTAAAGTAAAAAGTTAGCGAAACTATAATAAAGTGGGATTCCAAAAAGAACGTTAAATGGAAAGGTAATCCCTAAAGCTAACGTTAAATAAATAGAAGGATTTGCCTCTGGTATTGCCATCCTCATCGCTGGTGGCACTGCAATATAGGATGCGCTTGCCGCCAACACACCCACAAGGGTTGAGCCGCCAACGCTAAAATTTAACAAGTAGGCCCCTATCATCACGCCTATTAACCCAGAAATTAATGGCATGAGTGCACCAAAGCAAATTAAAAACTTACCTGCAACTTTAAAGTCACTTATTTTCTTTCCAGCCTCCATACCCATGGATAATAAAAATACACATAAAACACCCATAAACAAGTGATCAAAGAAAGGTAGGATAGTTTTTATACTTTTTTCTGTTGCAATATCTCCTATCAGCAAACCACCCATTAAAAGTACAATACTTCCATTAGTAAAAGCCTCTTTAATTAATTCAGACTTATTCGACTGTATAGCCCCAGAGTTATTTAAATGCTTTCCTCTTAAATATGACGCCATTACCAACCCCACTAAAATTGCAGGGGACTCCATAATAGCCAACATAATAATTGGATACTTTTCGAAATCTATATGAAGCGCCTCCAAAAATGCAATCGCCGTTAGGAATGTACCCGCGCTCACCGAGCCATAATGTGTAGCGATAGCAACTGCATTTAAATGGTCAATTTTCCCAACTTTATTAATAATCAGATAAGCAATAATAGGCAATAACACCCCAAGTGCTACTGCGGTGAATATTGAGGGCACAGCATCCAAAAATGTTGCATGTGAAAGTTCTATTCCACCGTGTATTCCAACACTGATTAACAAATAAATCGTAATTGACTTTGTCAGTTCGACAGGAAGCTTTAAATCAGACTTAATTAATTGCGCAACAAAACCTAAAGCAAAAAACATGATAGACGGCGTTAACAAACTTTGAAAACTGTTCAATTGATAGTCCCTATTTGTAATAGTCGCCATTTTCACCGATGTTAATTGTTCTGTATAATATATTTTTTGTATTTAATAGTTCTATAATACAGAATGATAAAATACTGACTTTGCAAGCCCAGTATGCAAATGAAAATTAATTATTGACTTCATCTAACACCACTATCTTGTCAATAGTCATTTCAAATAATAAGAAAGTCACGTTTGTTTTGTATTGCGCTCTCACATTAGTTTAATGATGAGAAATATTTTTAATTAATTTCTGCGTGTTGAAATATGGCAAAACTTAACTACCACCACTTAAATTACTTCTGGCATGTCGCCAAGATTGGCAATCTGACAAAAGCGGCTGAGGCGCTGCATGTTTCGCAGTCTGCATTGTCTGTTCAAATTAAACTTTTAGAGGAAAGTATCGGAAACCAGCTATTTACAAGGCAGAATCGAAAGTTATTATTGACTGATGCCGGAAATATCACGTTCTCTTATGCTGAATCTATATTTAATATAGGTGACGAATTAGAGGCCATGCTTAAAAATGGTCTGCATAAAGAAAGCCAGACGCTTAAAATAGGGATGTTATCAACAATGTCTCGTAACTTTGTTGAGGTGTTCGTTAAGCCATTGATGAACAATCCAAAAGTAAAATTAAACATCGCGGCGCGCGGGCAAACAAACTTATTAACCGAACTTGCAAATCATCAGTTTGATTTGGTGCTCACCAATATCGAAGTGAGGGGTACAAATAAGCAACTTTGGCAATGTCAGTTGCTAGTACAGCAGCCTATCTCCGTGATAGGAGCTCCTGGGCTTAAACTAAGTAAAAAGTTTAATGACGACTACAAGTCTTTAGATTGGATATTACCAGCACCAGGGACACCGATCAGATCAGCGTTTGATGGGCTATGCGCACAATATCAATTTCAACCTAATGTTGTTGGAGAGGCGGACGATATGGCGATGCTTAGGCTACTAGCTAGGGACAGCAATGCACTTGCAGTGATGCCTGACGTGGTAGTGAAAGATGAAATCTCTGCTGGCACTTTAACTGCTTATATGACATTACCAAATATCAATGAAAACTTTTATGCAGTTACTGTAAAAAAGCATTTAGCTAACAAGCTTGTGTCTGAGCTCATTAAAGATTTTGCTTTACAGCAAAACAACGCTTTATAAAACAATGGTCTAAAAAGTCATGAATACAGCGAGTTTCAACGAGTATAAAAAAAGGATGAAAATATCATCCTTTTTTTATCATGCCAACTACCACCTAATGATCACGTGGCTTATGCTTACAATTCACTAGAGCCTATGCTTCCAGCGTCAATGGTTTAATTTCAAAGTCATGCGTGATTTCTACGCTTTTGCTTAACATAATAGAAGCTGAACAATATTTTTCAGCAGATAATTTAACCGCACGCTCAACTTGCACAGGGTTTAAATGATCGCCAGTAATCACAAAGTGCACGTGAATCTTGGTAAATACTTTTGGAATCTCATCAGCCCGTGTTGCATCAATTTCGGCAACGCAATCAAAAATTGGCTGACGTGCTTTTTTCAGAATAGCCACCACATCAAATGAAGTGCAACCACCCATGCCGATTAACAGCATTTCCATCGGACGCATGCCAATGTTACGGCCTCCGTTTTCAGGCGCACCATCTAGTACAACCGCATGACCAGTCTCAGACTCGCCCACAAAACTGACGCCGTCTATCCACTTAACTCTAACTTTCACTTCACTTCTCCCAAAAATGTAAATTGCTACCCGTAAAGGGCATCACCATCAATCAGACAAGGCGAGAATGAAAAATAAGGCGCAGCATTCATATAGATGTCAGGCATTATTTTTTGTGAGTAAGCCTTATGATGACGAGATGGCTTAAGCAGGCAATCTGCACAGCAGATGCCCGCAAAAGTACATTTTTATTTAACGCCTAATAACTCCACGTCAAAAATCAAGTCCGCATTAGGAGGAATCACTCCGCCAGCACCACGTGCGCCGTAGCCCATTTCTGAAGGGATAATCAAGGTACGTTTACCACCGATTTTCATGCCAGCAAAACCTTCATCCCAACCCTGAATCACTTGACCACCACCTAAGAAAAATACAAATGGTTCTTTACGGTCTACACTGCTATCAAACTTTTTACCCTTACCATCTTGAGCAGATGGATCATAGAGCCAACCAGTGTAATGCACAGTCACATTAAAGCCAGGCTCAGCTTCACGGCCTTCACCGACTAATGTATCAATCTTTTGTAACGCTTTCACTTGCTCTGACATCGCTTTTACTTCCTTTACTGTTGATTTATCTGATGCTGACTGATTTGGCTCAGCTTGGCAGGCACTTAAGCTTAACAAGCAAAGCCCTGCGAGTAATGATCCTAAAAATTTCATTCTATGTCCTGTAGCGTTGTATTTAAATTAACTGTATCTAAATTAGAAAGACTTAATGCATAATCATACTTCAATTTTGCACCCGACGTTAACCTCTCAGGCGTCAACTCAAGGCAATTGATGCACCCACTCCACCAAGGCATCTTGCGCATCTCGGCTGGCACCCGCATTCGCATGATTCACTAACATCACCATCACATGGCGATGCCCGTTTGCATCTAACACATACCCTGCGATTGCACTTACGCCATTAATGGAGCCAGTTTTAAGATGAGCACGTCCATTCGATGCACTATCTTGCAAGCGTTGTTTCACAGTGCCATCTAACGACAAAATCGGCATAGACGCCATGAATTCAGGCATCACCGGACTTAAGTAAGCACCTACTAACACCTTACCTAACTGCTCTGCACTAATCCGTTCTATACGAGATAATCCGGAGCCATTCTCAAGCACTAATCCATTGGTGTTTATCCCACTTGCTGACAGCCAGCTTTTAATCGCCATCACGCCTTTGGCGACAGTAGCAGGTGTGCTTACTTTTTCTGCGGCGATGGTCAGCAATAATTGCCGTGCCATCAGGTTATTACTCCATTTATTGATATCGCGCACTACACTGCCCAATGGCTCTGAGAACTGCTCTAACAATTGATGAGCAGTGCTGGGAACTGGCTGACGCTTCAATGTGCCTGTAAATTCCCCACCTAAGTCGCGCCATATTTTTTTAAAGGTAAAAAACGCATATTGCGCATCATCAAACAAACTAAGCTCTAAGAACCGCTCGCCACAATCGGGTGCATACACACCATTAAAAGTGACCACTGCTGTATTGGTGTTCATCTGAACGTCATAGTTCATCCTGCTACGCCAATTTCCACAATCACCGTTAACCGCTTTCATCTTGTTAACAATTGTCACCTCAGGTAATTCAAACTCCTGATTCACATTCACCACATCATCGTTCGCGCTAAACCTAAAACTGGTACTACGGCCATTCACAGAAAATGCACTTGGCTTTGCGTTATAAGCACGCCATTTTTCCTCATCAAAACTAATGCCATTATCAACATCATCAGCAAAGTAAGTTTTATCGATAATTAAGTCACCGTTAATTTTCTTAACACCTGCTTGCCTTAAGCTCATTAATAATCGCCAAAAATCCTGCGCTTTAAAGCTAGGGTCACCATAGCCTTTAATCATCAAATTGCCATTTAGCACCCAATTTTTAATGGTCCCATCATGGTACAACGCCGTCTTCCAACGATAAGCAGGAGTAAGCAAATCAAGCGCAGCATTGGTGGTGACCATTTTCATGACCGATGCAGGATTCATACTTTTATCTGCATTGTGTTTTAAGATGGCGACATTACTATCCACCGCTTGCACGTAAACAGACACGTTTTGCTGAGAGACACCCGCTTCCTTAAGCGCATTGGCAACGGGTGCGGGCAGTTCAGCTTGCGCTTGCAAGCAATACCAGGTCAACCCAAGAAATAATGCGAATTTTTTCATAGAATGCTCTGAATCACTGCATTGGTTTGACCCACCATGAACTCAATTTCAGCTTCATTAATGGTGTAAGGCGGCATAAAGTAAACCGTGTTGCCTATGGGTCGTAATAGCAATCCTCGCTGCATTGCCACTTGGTAACATTGCTTTGAAAACTGCGCGTTATCCGTTACCACATCAAACGCAAAAATCATCCCTTGATGACGCAAATGTTGAATCGGCAGGTGAGTAAGCACTCGCATCTCTTTCAAAATCAACGCAGATTTATCAAGATTTTTCTGTACGATATGTTCTGACTCAAAAATATCTAAGGTCGCTAATGCCGCACTACAGGCTAGTGGATTACCCGTGTAACTATGGCTATGTAAAAAACCACGCACCGTACTGTCATCATAAAACGCTTGATAAACAGTATCGGTCGTTAGCACTGCCGATAACGGTAAATATCCGCCAGTAATGCCTTTAGAGAGGCAGACGAAATCAGCGATATCACTGACTTTGCATCCCTCAGTTTTTGCTTGCTCGCTCGCAAACATCGAACCAGTACGGCCAAACCCTACAGCAATCTCATCCACAATTAAATGTACCTGATATTGCGTACAAATTTCGCGTGCTTGAGCAAGGTAAATCGGGTGGTACATCGCCATGCCGGCGGCACACTGTACCAGTGGCTCAATAATAAAGGCCGCCAACTCTGTATGATGCTGAGCAATATAGCTTTTCAGTTGCTCGGCACAACGCAGCGCGTAATCTTCTGCACTTTCGCCTACTTCGGCCAACCTAAAATCGGGGCTAGGCATTTGTGCAGATTGCCTTAACAAAGGTGCGTATGTATCTTTAAATATAGCAACGTCAGTGACACTTAACGCGCCTAGCGTTTCACCGTGGTAACTATTTTGTAGGCTAATAAATTTGGACTTATTAGGCTGGCCAATATTGCGCCAATAGTGAAAGCTCATCTTTAACGCAATCTCAGTAGCACTTGCGCCATCACTTGCGTAAAACGCATGGCCAAGACCTGTGAGTGTAGCTAACCTCTCTGAAAGACTAATCACAGGCTCATGCGTAAAGCCAGCCAACATGACGTGTTCTAAAGTATCAAGCTGTTGTTTGATGGCATCTTTGATATGCGGGTTATTATGCCCAAACAGATTCACCCACCATGAACTAACAGTATCTAAATACTTGTTACCATCTGCATCATAAAGCCAGACACCTTCACCTTTATGGATAGGCGTTAACGGGAAAGATTCATGTTGCTTCATCTGCGTGCATGGGTGCCATACAGATTGCATACTGCGTTTTAATAGATCTTGATTACTCATGGTTGAATTGTACGATAATTGTGCGAGGTTTTTCACTTGCTCAAAAATCAAATGTCGTCATAAGCTGTTGTTTAGTCTAAAATTCAACCTTGATCACCTAAGCAAATAAGTCCCATGCAAAAAACTCGTCGCCATTTAGAACTGCTCGCTCCTGCAAAAAATGCTGATTTTGGCATTGAAGCCATTAATCATGGCGCAGATGCGGTGTATATTGGCGGCCCAGCCTTTGGTGCGCGCGCTAAAGCGCCTAACACCATTGCTGACATTGCACGCTTAGTGAAACACGCACATCGCTACCATGCTGAGGTGTTCGTGGCACTCAACACCATTTTTCATGATAACGAGCTTGAGGGTGCACGTGAGCTTGTGCACCAGCTTTACGACGCTGAAGTAGACGCACTCATCGTGCAAGATATGGGCCTGCTGGAAATGGATTTACCACCGATACAGCTACACGCCAGTACACAGACCGATATTCGTACCGTAGAAAAAGCGGTGTTTCTCGATCAAGTTGGCTTTTCACAAATCGTACTCGCGCGCGAGCTTGATTTAAACACTATCAAAAAAATCGCTGATGCTACCTCATGTAACTTGGAATTTTTCATCCACGGTGCACTATGCGTAGCCTTCAGTGGTCAATGTTTTATCAGTCATGCACACACTGGACGTAGCGCGAATCGCGGCGAATGTTCTCAAGAATGCCGCCTACCCTTTACACTAGAAGATCAAAAAGGTCGGATTATTGGTAAGGATAAGCACTTTTTATCCATGAAAGATAACGACCAAAGTGCCAACTTGCTTGCATTGATTGAGGCTGGCGTTAGCTCATTTAAAATTGAAGGCCGTTACAAAGATTTACCCTATGTAAAAAACGCCACTGCTCATTACCGTGAGTTGATTGATGAAATCCTGAACGACAGACCAGAGCTGGCAAAATCATCGTCAGGCCACGCCACTTACACATTCACACCGCAACCAGAAAAAACCTTTAACCGCAGTGCAACCGACTACTTTGTAAACGGACGCCAAGCCGATATTGGTGCGTTTGACACGCCTAAATTCTCTGGCGAAGCATTGGGCAAAGTCACCAAAGTTGGTAACAATTACTTTGAAGTGGACACCAATATCGAGCTACACAATGGCGACGGCGTATGCTTCTTTGATGTACATAAAGAACTAGTCGGCCTACGCGTTAACACGGTAGAAGGCAAAAGACTATACCCCAACGAAATGCCTGCAGACATCAGACGCAACACCATCGTTTACCGCAATCGCGACCACGCCTTTATGCGCCTGCTAGAAAAAGACTCAGCACAGCGCAAAATTGTGATTGATATGAATTTTTACGAAACTGCTAATGGTTTTGCATTAACCATTACCGATGAAAACGGCTTTAGTGCAACCGCCACCTGTGAAGCTGAAAAACAAAGTGCACAACATCTGGAAAAAGCGGAAACTAGCCTGCGTGAAAACTTAAGTAAATTAGGCGGCACAGACTTTACCGCCCAAGAGATTCAGATTAGCACGGCTCAAACCTGGTTTATCCCTGCCTCGATTATTAATAATTTACGACGTGATGCAATCGAGCAGTTACAGCAAACCCGTGATTTAGGCTACCAACGCCCACCGCGTCGCGAGGCAGCGCAACCGCCTGCGATTTTTCCTGAAGACACATTGAGCTACCTTGCTAATGTATACAACAAAAAAGCACGTCAGTTTTATGAAAAACACGGCGTAAAAATGATTGCCTCGGCCTATGAAGCCAATAAAGAGCTAGATGAAGTACCGCTGATGATTACCAAGCATTGTCTGCGCTTTAGCCACGGCTTATGTCCAAAAGAGGCTAAAGGCGTCATTGGTGTGCAAGGCACTGTCACCGCAGAGCCAATGACACTGATTAACGGGAACGACCGTTACACATTGAAATTTGATTGCAAGCCATGTGAGATGCATGTGATGGGTAAAATCCGCAAAAATATTTTGCAAATACCTGCACCACAGCCGGTAAGCTTTTTCCCTAAGGGGTTCCGCTAATAGAATTGCTCATTATGAGCACGCTTATGGGCGCGCTTGTTTTCATACATACGCATGTCAGCCATGTGCATCACAACGCTGCAGTTATCCACCTCTTCATGGATGAAGGCTGTTCCTGCGCTGACCCCTGCCAACTCAAAACCATTCGCTTGCAAATGTGCTACGGTTTCATCCAGCTTCGCTTGAATCACTAACGCATCTCCATGCTCTGAGGTAATCGCAAACTCGTCCCCACCTAAACGATGCAAAGTGGCCATGCCATCTAATTTTTCCTGCAAAAGATGGCTAAAGTCACACAACAACTTGTCCCCATAAGCATGCCCAAATTTATCGTTATAGTATTTGAGACGATCTAAATCTAATATGGTAATGCTGCCTGTTCTAGGTAGTATCTGAATAGCCGCCTCCAGTGCAATCCGATTAGGCAGCCCCGTTAATTTATCAATTTTAATTTGCGCTTCACTCATACCCAACGCGGCCAATACTTGCTCTTTTTCTTTAAATAACTCACTAAATTGGTAACTAAGTACAAACGACAGCAGCAACGCTTCTACTGTTACCGCAACCAAGCCCATATGTTCAACATAAAGCGTAAATTCAGAAGAATTCTGCGCGGTAATGGTTAAACTACCTAAAACAAAAAACGTAATAATCGCAATCAGGTAGTAGCGCGCGGTCATATTCTTTTTACTGCTGAGATAAATGCTGCTTGCCAAGCCAAGGCAGAGGAAAATACCAACGCCATAACGCGCCATCTCCATCATCCAGTTTGGCGACAACATGCCCCATAGGGCAAACAAAACGAGGATCACCAACGCATATTGAATCCAACGGTACAGCTTCGGATTGTATTGCTTGCGTATACTCAGCAAGCCTTTCACAAAAAATACATAAGCGATATTGGAAAATAAAATAGGAAATGCACTCAAATAAAACCAATGAATACCAAATATGTCAGAAAACACCAATAACGACGTCCCCTGCATCAATAGGTTTCCCAAAAGAAACAGGGCATACATACCATCTACCATTTGCCGTCTGATTAAGCCGAGCACAATGTAATAAGACATTAGCCCCGCTAGCATGCCGAGGCAAAGTATCGCAATCACATTACCAAGCTTAATCGCCTGTTGGTAATGTTGTTTTGAATCTAAATAAGGCTGTGGCTGTGCAATTAGATAAGGTGTTTTAAGCGAAGTCTCCAGCGTGTAATTTCCGGCCTCTAAATGCACCTCACGCCCATGCCTTAAAGCAAATGGATTAATGTCCTGACGACCAATACCACCTTGCAACTCAGCCACGACTACATTCCGACTATCCCGCACGGAGTGTTGAAACATCGCAAACGTGCTGGTATTTTTAAAATCAATCACGTAGTCACCAGCTTGGGCAACTTGTAATGTTCCTTTAAATACAAAATCACCGCCAGTTAAGGGCAAAGCATTAAGAGGTGAAGCAGTTTGATCAACGACATACCACTGACCAATAATGAGGTTGGGGCTCGCATGACATGGCGAGATAATGAATAAAAAAAGACCGATAAAAATCGAAAGATGACGGGCTAAACAAGCAAAACGATTGCGCATTTTTTGTTGATTAAAACGTGGCATCATTTGGTGAAGTATCTGCTTGTTAATGGTAGATATACGACAATATACAGACTAATCAGTATTTGTTGAAGAGCCCCATTGGGTATGCGAAAAACTTTCACAATCAATGGATCACCATCAACTTTTAAAAACCAATGGCGACCACACTCACGATTAAGCAAACACTACGCTTTTTTCACAAACTCCGACTTCAACTTCATTGCACCAATACCGTCAATCTTGCAATCAATGTCGTGGTCGCCATCTACTAGGCGAATGTTTTTCACCTTGGTGCCCACTTTAACAACTAATGAAGAACCTTTGACTTTCAAGTCTTTAATCACAGTAATCGTATCTCCGTCTTGCAACACATTACCGTTTGAATCTTTAATCACGCGCACTTCATCCACGCCCTCGGCGCTACCATTGATTAACCACTCATGCGCACACTCTGGACAAACGTACCTATCGCCATCTTCATAAGTGTATTCAGAGTTACATTGAGGACATGGTGGAAGCTGAGACATACATAAACTTTCTTTACGATTAAATAGTGGTTCAAACCTGATGGTTCACACGTAGTGGTGTGAACAATGCCATGATTGTAATCTAGGCAACACCTTATTAGAAAGACATTATTTCAAATATGGTTATATTAAGCATGGTGATACAAGCATGCTATTTTAAACAATCATCTATATCGTTTTGTTTTATCACTAAGGCGCAGGATTCATCATTGTCAAATGTAAATGCTCAATCTCCTGCATTACTTCTGGCGATAACCGCGTATCCCACGCATCAATATTTTCTTTTAATTGCGTCATCGTAGTCGCACCAATAATCGTACTGCTCACAAACCAGCGGTGATACACAAAGCTCAATGCTAATTGTGTAGGTGTCAATCCATGTGCCCTAGCCAGCTTGGCATAGGCAGCACTCGCAGGAAATACACCTGGCTTTTTGTAGCGCTGCGCATAGCCTAAAAACATCGTGACGCGCCCTTTTGCCTCAGGGTTATCAATGTATTTTGCAGTCAGGTGCCCAAACGCCAACGGTGAATAAGCCAGCAAACCTACTTGCTCGCGATAGAGCACTTCCGCCATGCCAAACTCCATGCCGCGGTTAATCAGGTTATAGCAGTTTTGCACACTGGCAATGTGTGGCAGATTGTAAGCTTTAGCGATACGGACAAACTCCATCACGCCCCATGGTTGCTCATTCGATAACCCGACATAACGCACCTTACCCTCTTGAACCAACTCAGCCAGTGTTTCCAGTTGGTTTTGTATTGATACCCATGCTTTTTCTTCGCCTTGCTGATAAACGCCAGATTCAAACTCACCCGCAGGGTCAAACTGATATTGCCCAAACATCGGCACATTGCGCTCTGGCCAATGCAATTGGTATAAATCGATATAATCAGTCTGCAAACGCTGCAACGAGCCTTCAATCGCTGCGCGAATATTGGCACGGTCTAGCGATGGTGGGCCGCCACGAATCCAATCCAAACCACGGCGTGGCCCTGAAACTTTACCCGCCAAAATAATCTTGTCTCGTGGCTGCTTCTTAAGCCAAGTACCCACCATAGACTCAGTACGGGTATAAGTATCAGCCTTTGGCGGCACTGGGTACATTTCAGCCGTATCAATAAAATTAATGCCGCGCGCCAACGCATAATCTAATTGCTCGTGCGCCTCAGCTTCAGTGTTTTGGTCACCATACGTCATGGTACCTAAACAAACTTTAGAGACATTAAGCGCTGAGTTTCCTAACTTAGTAAATTCCACCGTACAACCTCATTTATTTTAAAAAAATATCAGCATCAGCACTTGAAATTAATTTTTAGTGCCCCAAATTAGCAATCAAGGTGTGCGAGTGCTAAAATACCGCATTACCCATGCAATTCAATATTTAGATGTATATTTTAAGACTTAATCAGGAGAAACCGTATGAAAATTCGTCCTTTACACGATCGCGTTATTGTTAAACGTTCAGAAGAAGAGCGTACAACCGCATCTGGCATTGTGATTCCAGATTCTGCCACAGAAAAACCAGACCAAGGCGTGATTCAAGCTGTAGGTTCTGGCAAGCGCGATGAAAGCGGCAAAGTAATTGCCCTTGACGTTAAAGTAGGCGACAAAGTGCTTTTCGGCAAATATGCAGGCCAAACTGTTAAAGTTGACGGTGAAGAGCTACTAGTAATGCGCGAAGAAGACATCATGGCGATCGTTGAGTAATCTAAAGCTTACAACGGGTGATTGCCCGTTTCAGCACGTTAGAACCAACAAAGTATTAGTAAAGACTAAATTAGGAGATTTAAATTATGGCAGCTAAAGACGTAAGATTCGGCGATGACGTTCGCCAAAAAATGGTAAACGGTGTCAATATTTTAGCAAACGCAGTGCGCGTTACTTTAGGCCCTAAAGGCCGTAACGTAGTGTTAGAGCGTTCATTCGGCGCACCTACGATCACTAAAGATGGTGTTTCAGTGGCTAAAGAAATCGAATTAAAAGACAAATTCGAAAACATGGGCGCACAAATGGTGAAAGAAGTTGCTTCTAAAACCAATGACATCGCTGGTGACGGTACAACAACTGCAACAGTATTAGCACAAGCAATCATCCGTGAAGGCATGAAATCTGTTGCTGCGGGTATGAACCCAATGGATTTAAAACGTGGCATCGACAAAGCAGTTGAAGCAGCAGTAGCTGATTTAAAAGCACAATCAAAACCATGTACAACTAGCAAAGAAATCGCGCAAGTTGGCTCTATTTCAGCTAACTCAGATTCATCAGTTGGCCAAATCATTGCAGATGCAATGGACAAAGTTGGTAAAGAAGGCGTGATCACTGTTGAAGATGGTTCAGGCCTAAGCAACGAACTAGACGTCGTTGAAGGTATGCAATTTGATCGTGGCTATCTATCACCATACTTCATCAACAATCCAGAGCGTCAAATCGCTTTAATGGACAATCCATTCGTGTTGTTGCATGACAAAAAAATCTCAAACATCCGTGATTTATTACCAACTTTAGAGCAAGTGGCTAAAGCTGGCCGTCCATTGTTAATCATCGCAGAAGATGTTGATGGCGAAGCATTGGCAACATTGGTAGTGAACAACATCCGCGGCATCTTGAAAACTGTTGCTGTTAAAGCACCTGGTTTCGGTGATCGTCGTAAAGCAATGCTAGAAGATATTGCTATCTTAACTGGCGGTACAGTGATTGCTGAAGAAGTTGGCCTAAAACTTGAAAACGTAACGCTTGAAGATTTAGGTCAAGCTAAACGTATTGAAGTAGGTAAAGAAAACACAATCATCATTGATGGTCACGGCGTTGAAGCAAACATCAAATCACGCATCACACAAATCAAAACTCAAATCGAAGAAGCGACAAGCGACTACGACCGTGAAAAACTACAAGAACGCGTAGCTAAATTAGCTGGCGGTGTTGCAGTGATCAAGGTTGGTGCGACCACTGAAATCGAAATGAAAGAGAAAAAAGCACGCGTTGAAGATGCATTGCACGCAACACGCGCAGCAGTTGAAGAAGGTATCGTAGCTGGTGGTGGCGTAGCGTTGATTCGTGCACGTGACGCGATCTCTAAAGTGAAGGGTGACAACCTTGACCAAGAAGCTGGTATCAAAATCGTATTGCGCGCTGTTGAAGAGCCATTACGCCAAATCACACAAAACGCTGGTGTTGAACCATCAGTAGTGGTGAACAACGTGGCAGCAGGTACAGGTAACTACGGTTACAACGCTGCTAACGAAACTTACGGCGACATGATCGAAATGGGTATTCTAGACCCAACTAAAGTAACACGCTCAGCATTGCAAAATGCAGGTTCAGTCGCTGGCTTAATGCTAACAACTGACTGTATGGTGGCTGAACTACCTAAAGATGACGGCCCAGCAATGGGTGGAGATATGGGTGGGATGGGCGGCATGGGCGGTATGATGTAATTTCAGTGTCGTCAAAGCGGTGATTGCTGCGTTGCTTCTCCTTGTCGTACTAATCGTACTGCCTACGGATTCTCGCCTTGCACTAACCGCTTTAACTTGCTGAAATGCCCTAACAAGCATTGCAAAATAAAAAAACCCGCTTCGGCGGGTTTTTTTAAAGCAGTTTAGTAACACACCCATTAATACATATTGAAGAAAAAAATACTTTCCCCATAACCATGCTACATGGACTTTGACATCTGATGTGAGAATATCGTAAAGATAAAACATATCAAAAATACAAACCCTGATTTAAGTGTTTTAAAAAACGAAAGCTCTTTTCTTTTAAGTTTATTTAAATCGTAATATCTAGCTTTTTTTATATCATTAGCGAGACTACTAGAAGCGATCTCCAATTCAATATCATTTGCGATTTCTTTGAATGACCTTTTATCATCTAGTTGTAAATAGAGCCTATAAAAGAACACTATCAAAGTAATATAAAATGCCACATTCTGCATTCCTTTATCTGGCACCCCCAAACAACCTAGTGCAGCCAAAAATAACCAAACACCTTCATTATTTAAAGTCTTTTGATAGGCTTTAATATGAAATTTATAATCTATAATTTGCTTCTGTATGTCTTTATTAATTTCAACATCATTTAAGAACTGATTCATAAACCATCAAACCTTTCTAGAGCCTCGTTTACAAATGACTTTTTGATAAGTTACTACCCTTATTGTCTCATTGTTTAGGGCGCCCTATTATTAACTCACTTCATAAGATCATATATATACGAAGCAAATATTGATAAAGTTATTGCAAACCCACTAGAAATTGATAGAGAGAAAATAGGATATATTTTGATAAAGTCTGTAATTCTGTAGAACAAAGTTTTACGAATTTTTCTTATATCTTTCCTACATCGGCTTATTACCTCCTCTGACACCCTTTCTACTTTCATTCTTTGAATGCAGTCAGGACATATAATAGGGCTGTTGCAAGAGACGATAATATCGTGCTTTACTCCATTCATATCAAACAAACATCCTCTCGTTTCATCATGAGTGTAATTTGTGTGATCTGTTGTTTTGGGGATTGTGTTGTTACTTCTTTTATAAAGTAAAGTATAAGAATTAAGCATCCTCAAAAGAACATTCTCAATAGGTATGTTTTCTTTTTTTAGGTACTCTTTAATCTCATAAAAAGTAAAAACAACTCGATTGCCAGAAAGCCGTCGAGAATACCAGTTCAGCTGAAGTGGAACGTTTACTATACAAATCAAAAAATCGCTATTAAAAACTTTAGGTACCTCACTCTCGAATGTGGAGTCATAAAACTCCCAGCTATTGCCATCTGAGTTTTTTGTGAGTGAGTAACTTTCAATTTCACCAATGATTTCAAAAATGCTTGATCTGAATTTTAAAATCTTTTTCTTATCAAACTCAGGCGGCATATGCCCTAAGGTTAAAAGAGTTATTTTTGTTTTAGACATTCTCTTAATTACTCCCTGAAGCTATTTTTAAGTTATGTATGATGGGAAGGTACTCAAAGTATAACCAATTCCTGCAGATTTTGTTTTATCCACCATTCTCCGTCATAATTACGGTTTATGTCGCTTGCACCACTCGCATTAAAAGCATCCCCCTTAAACAACGAAAGAAACACACAATGGCAATTGAATTAAACACTTTAACCCAACGCTTAAGTTATATTGTTGGTGAAAACATGGCGCATCAGCTTAAGAATGATGGCTTAGCCTTAGACGCAGACGCAGTTGCACAAGCTGTTATCGATGTAATGGCGGACACCCCATCACGTTTAACTGATGCAGAAAAACGCAGCACAGTTGAGCAAGTGCAAAAAGAGAGCCAAGAAAAGCAAATGGCAGCACAGGCTGAACAGTCTGCAAAAAACCAAGCGGAAGGCGCGGCTTATTTGGCTGAAAATGCTAAAAAAGAAGGTGTGATCACCACAGATAGCGGCTTGCAATATAAATCATTGGTGGCTGGCGATGGTGAAAAACCAAGCAAAAGCAATAAAGTAAGAGTGCATTACAGAGGCACACTGATTGATGGTACGGTGTTTGATAGCTCTTACGACCGCGGTGAGCCTATCGTTTTCCCAGTCACTGGCGTGATTGCTGGTTGGGTTGAAGGTTTGCAGTTAATGAACGTAGGTAGTAAGTTTGAGTTAACGATTCCATCAAACTTAGCCTATGGCGCAAACGGCAGTGGCCCAGCGATTGGCCCAGATGCAACATTGATCTTTGAAGTTGAGTTATTAGCTATCGAATAAGGCTAGCATGACTAGGGTGGGTAACTTAGTTATCCACCCTGCTGTATTGCCATCTACAATTGCTAGGCATTCAAACTCACCGCCTACTTCAATCTTTTATAATCCTCCCATGCAATTACACTACCAAATCTTAGGCGATAAAACTTCAGCCCAAACCCAACCACTGATATTACTGCACGGCTTATTTGGCTCTGGCGATAACTGGGGCACAGTTGCCAAGCATTTTTCACAACACTACCAAGTGATTAGTGTCGATTTACGCAACCATGGCAGATCACCGCATAGTGACTCACAAACCTACACCGAGATGGCAGATGATCTGCTTAAGTTATGCAATACGCTAGGTTTAGACCGTATCCATTTAGTCGGGCATTCGCTAGGCGGAAAAGTGGCGATGCAATTTGCGACGCAATTTCCTGATCGGCTGGAAAAATTGATTGTGGTAGACATGGCAATACGGTCTTATCCTGATGCTTACACGCATATGATTGATGCGATGATGACCGTTGACCTTAGCACCATGCAAAGCCGCGGTGACGTGGATAAAGCATTGATTAGCAAGATTCCCCACGCGATGGTGCGCCAATTTTTACTAATGAATTTAATCAAGTCAGACGTCAATCACACAGAAAGGGATGTCAATAAAACCGCCCTGACCTGGCGCATTAACCTAGCCGCACTCAAAGCCAACTACCCTAGCCTGCTGCAAGCCGTGTGCGAAAACGTACACTATGAAAAGCCTAGCTTATTTATCCGCGGTGAACGCAGTGATTACGTGCAGGATCGCGATATTGAGCATATCAAAACACATTTCATCAACGCACAATTTGCCAGCTTACCAACAAACCATTGGGTACACGCAGAACAGCCACAAGCGTTTATTGAAGTGGTCGCTGATTTTCTTGGGAGTGGGAAATAACAATCCCGTTAAACCGTAGTTGGCAAATGTGCGTGAATGATAAATATGGATCAGCAACTACAGAATAGAAAAATATTGTCGTAAATGATTAAAGATAGATTATGCTGATTGCGTAATGAAGATCCAATAAAAAATCAAACAAAAAACTAACCGCCCAATCACCAAAGAAATAACAATAAAATGAAACGCAACCACACTATTGCATTAATACTTTGCGGGCTATCGATTACAACACAAAGCCATGCAACAAATGGCTTCAACTTAATTGGCTATGGCGCAGAGTCAACCCTCATGGGTGGCGCTGATACTGCGGTGGCACGCGACACCAGCGCCTTAAACACCAACCCTGCAGGCTTGGCACAGATTAAGGGCAAGATGTTTGATGCTTATGGTTCAATGCTACGCACCACTGATTTGGCACACAAAGACGCTCGCAATGATCAGCATGCTGACAATCGCTACGTCTTTCTTGCTGGTGGCGGTTATGCACAACAGCTAGAAAACTCAACCTGCACAGCTGGTATTGGGTTTTTCTCACAAGGTGGTGCAGGCGCAGTGTTTAAACACATTAAAACGCCGTTTGGTACCGATGACGAAATGAGCTCACTGTTTGCTATTGCAAAAATAACGCCGGGCATTGGTTGCCAAGTCACAGACAACCTTTCCATAGGCGGCTCTGTTAGCTTAACTTACGCAAGTATAGAGCAGAAGTTTTTTTACCACACACCCCCTGCCGGTAGTTTCGCAGGCTTTGAAAATAAAGGCGCAGACACTATTCGCCTCGGCTTTAAACTAGGTGCTCAATATAAACTGAACGAGCAATGGACACTCGGTACAAGCTATACAGAAAAAACTGAATTACCGCTCACTGGCGGTACCGCTAAATTTAACTTTGGCGCGTCTGGCATTGCTAAATATGACAACCTTAGTATTAAAGGATTTGCACTACCGCGTGAAGTAGCGATTGGCGCGGCCTTTAAACCTAATCCCGATTTATTGCTTTCAGCCAAAATCAATTGGCTGAATTGGGCGGATGCCATTAACGATATCACGACCACATGGACTGAAACTTCAAACACCTCTGCATCTGCCTCGATGGTGAGTGTGAACCAACAAGATTGGCATAACCAAATCGTATATGCACTAGGTGCAGCTTACACTTATAACGACAAAACCACTTTATATGCAGGCTACAACTATGGCAAAAATCCGGTACCAAAGAACAACTCCAGTGCTTTGCTTGCTGCAACATTAGAACAGCATGTCACACTGGGCTTTGCTCGAAAATTGGATGAAACATGGAAACTCACGAGCGGTATTGAGTTTTTATTACCGAAAAAAGTGACTTACGATAGTCCATTATTTGGAAACAATACGGAAGTACGCAATGAGGGATTTTTTCTACATTTAATGCTGAGCAAACAGTGGTAAAACTTTCTATGCGATAAAAGAAATAAGCACCTCGCCTTACGCGAGGTGCTTAAGAACGAAGCATCCAATCCAATCACAGCACTATCTAGTGCTGATCGGTATTGACTATTTTCGTGTCAAAACCAAATACATTACCCGCCCATATCCACATTACCAAAGCCAACACACCAAAAGGCATGTAGCCCATATAGCCTAAAAGCGGCATTTCTGAAAAGATGTGAATCACATTTACGTAAGGGATATCGTATACCCAGTAATTAGGATTAGTAATCGGCATTTGTGGATGTGCACTTCCGTAGTTCCAACACTCCCAAACAAAACCATTCAACATGGTTGCCAACGCAACTAGAAGCGCGGGGGTCCAGTTGCCTTTTGCCATTTCAGTAAAAGGGGTCCAAATATTAAGCTTGATGAGTAATCCTGAAAATATCATCAATATACCGATCCACAGCACCCAAAATAATGGATAAGGCCAAAACACCATTAGGAATAATAATACATAGCCTGCATACAATAAAAAATTACCATTGAGAGAAACTTTGGGGCCTTGAGAGTACCTACTGACCAAACTAGGGCAGGTGTTCAACAGCATGTACCATTGAAAAATAGCTGGCCAAACGGTCGTATACGCTAGTAAAAATATCACCACCACAGTCTCATGTGACAATGAAGGAATACTCTCTGTTTGCGGGTAATACCAATTACCTAAAGCAAAATAATTATAATACTCAAACACATACCAGCCAACCAGGGAAACCAAAGCGCTGATTAGCAGTGTTTTTGGTTTAGATGAAAGCAAAGACTCGCCATTGTTATAACGATAAACAACGCCATCTAGTGTAAAAATAAAGCTCCACCAGAGTGGTGTAAATGCATAATAAACTAGGCTGCCAAATATAGTCACTCGCGTCCACATCAGCCATAAGAAAAACAGTGTAGACACTAACCCCACCCAAAACCAAACAGGTAAAGGTAAGGGTTTGTTAGGTGCCGCAGGCACAACCTTTTTAAATCCAAATAGCGTGGGGGCAATAAATAGCGCAAGCACAACCAATTCTATAAAGGCCAACGCGCAGAATACAATTAAATTAAAACCTGGTGCGTCAGCGACATATTGCGGAGGAAATAAACCAAAACCAGGCGGCAAATGTGTATCGGGATAAGCAAACCAACTCGCAATTAAAGGTACTAGCAAAGCTAGTATGATGGGCATGATTAGTTTCTTCTGCATTTGAAATCCCGTTGTTAATCAAAAATTTCGCTACACTTATTCCACAATCTAAATTGATGAATCTGCTTACCAATAATTGGTATGCGTATTATTTTGACATATCCACTCACCTGTGGCTTTTTAACATGTTGAGATGAAAATCTCATCGCATTTCGTCATTAGGCAGGAAAAGAAACGCGTTTGTATGCCTATCAATTAACACTGTGCAAAACATTATCAGTCAATAAAGTTAGAAACAATCACCCATACAGATTACTTCATTTAAATTTAGAGACTAACCGACCACTCAATGCCTACCTTCATCACCAAAGTTTTTCTGCCATATTTTGTGACTTAATTCTATCTATCCACCATTTCAACCCAGCTCCCTCATGTCCACTGCGCCAAGCCATATAGATGGATTCTGGTTGGCGTGGCTCCTCTACCCGCTTTTCTACCAACAACCCATCCGCAATCGCTTGACGGGCTAATGGCTCTGGTAAAAACCCAAAGCCTAGGCCTGCTAACTGAAATTGGTATTTAGTGCGCATATTTGGCACGGCCAAGGTGTCCTGCCCAAATAATAGGCCCACAGTACGTGGTGGCATTTTTCTCACAGAATCACTCACTGTAATGGCTCGATATCGATAAAGGTCTGCTTTACCTAATGCGTGATTAACGTTTGCCAAGGGATGGCTAGGTGCAACCGCAAACACAAACGAAGTGGAGCCAATCAACACAGAGTGATAACCACCACCAGATGGCCCCTCACCTGCTGCGCCTATTAGCAAGTCTACACGCCTATCCATCAGTGCTTCCCAACTACCAGATAGTGCCTCTTGTGAGAATCTTAGCCTAATTAGATTGGCTACTTTGTAAAATTCAGTGATGTCTTCAACCAAAGCGGTTGGAGAAAAAATAGAATCCATGCCGATGGATAGCTCAGTTTCCCAGCCCGATGCTACGCGCCGCACTCTATGTTCAAGGTCTTCAGCTGCTTTAAGCAGGTATCGCCCCTCTTTTAGTAGCTCTTTACCAGCACTTGTTAGGCTGACTTTAGGACCTAACCGCTCAAATACTTGTACGCCTAAGTCTTGCTCTAATTTACTGACGGTATATGAAATGGTGGACGGTACTTTATGCAGCTCAACCCCCGCAGCAGCAAAAGATCCACCACGGTCAATGGCATCAAGAATTAATAGTGAATCAAGGCTTATTCTGAACATTCGATTTTTTCGATGATAGGTTGATAATTTTTCCGTTTTTCATAGTGAAAAGACAGGTTCATAATGCTTATCACATTAACAGCAAGCCATTTATTAACAATCACTATGTTTCAAATTATCGCACATAGAAAAATAAATGACGCAACGATTCAACAAAAATAGGAGTCATTCATCATGTTACAGGTGCTAAAAAATAGTCAACGAGGGGCAGCTGACCACGGATGGTTGCAATCTAACCACTCGTTCTCATTTGGTCATTACTACAACCCTGACCAAATGGGGTTTGGACCTTTACTCGTGATCAATGAAGACCGAGTACAGCCTGCACGAGGGTTTGGCACACACAGCCACGAAGATATGGAGATTATTAGCTACGTATTAAGCGGTGCGCTAGAACACAAAGATAGCATGGGCAATGGCTCTGTGATTCATTACGGTGATGTGCAAAGAATGAGTGCCGGTACTGGTGTGAGCCACAGTGAATTCAACCACTCCAGCACTGAGCGTGTGCACTTTTTACAAATATGGATTAGCCCTAACGTCACTGGGATTAGCCCAAGCTACGAGGAAAAACATTTTGATAGCGCATCAAAAATAGGCCAACTGCGCTTGATTGCCTCTCAGGATGGAAAAGATGGCTCAGTACTGATTCATCAAGATGCCAGCATCTATGCATCGATATTGAATAGCAACGCCTCATTAACACATCAATTAGCGCAAGGCAGAACAGGCTACGTGCATTTAATTAGAGGCCAAGTTGAAGTCAATGGCATCAAATTGACCACAGGTGACGCCTTAAAAATTCAAGAGGAATCATTGCTTGAGTTCAGCAATGCAGTGGATGCCGAGTTACTGATTTTCGACCTCCCTTACTAATTTTTATTTACTTTTTTTAATGACTTTATATTTTTTAGGAGCAATACCATGACACAAGAAACCATTTTAATTGTAGGCGCAGCAGGTAATAACGGCGTAGCAGCAATTGAGGCCTTAGTGAACAAAAATGATCGTAATATCAAAGTGGTTGCTGGCGTAAGAAGCGCAAGCAAGGCTACCCAACTTAAAGAAAGATTCCCAACGATCGAAACTGCTATTTTTGATTTAGATGAGCCAGCTACGTTAAAACCAGCGTTTGCAGGGGTGACGAAAGTTTACATTATTCCAGGTAACGTAGAGAACAGAGCAGAACATGCCAAAAATACGGTAGATGCAGCGGTAGCGGCAGGCACAGTGAATCAAATCGTGTTGTTATCGGTAGTAGGCGCAGAGTGGGAAGCGATTCTGTTTGCTAAACAGTTCCGCCAAGCAGAGAAGTATTTAGAAGCTTCAGGTTTACCATGGACGCATCTGCGCACTATCTGGTTCCAAGATAACTTTTTTGGCTGGGCAGATGGGGTAAAAAGTGGCAAATTATATTTTGGCATTAGAGATGGCAAACTTGCACCATTAAATGTGCAAGACATTGGCGAGGCAGCAGCCGTGACACTCACGACAGCAGGCCACACCAATAAAGCTTACAACATCACAGGGCCAGAGCTGTTATCAGGCAGCGACATTGCCGCCGTATTCTCACGCGTCACAGGCCATAGTGTTGACTACGTGTCACCAGATGAGGACACAACGTATGCATCACTCACTGGTTCTGGCTGGCCTGAGTGGCAGGCAAAAGGTGTGCTTGAACTGTTTGAAGTCTTTGCCTCAAACCAAGCAGCGGTAGTGACTACTGATGGTGAAGCTTTACTAGGACGCCCATTAACCAGATTTGAAGATTTTATTACTGCCAACAAAGCTGCTTTTATTTAAGCAGCACTAAATAAAGTAGTGTACTCACGTCAATACATCTCCCGAGCAAAAGCTTGGGAGGTTAATCCAATCAACGACATAAAGAAAAGACAGCAAGATGATTTTAGAAAGAATTCTTACTTGGAGAAACTCAATTTTCAGCATCAGTGCTGAAGGAGAGTGTAATAGCTCAGACACACAGCCAATGGATTTAGATGCAAAATTTAGAGAAGAAGAAACATGGCTGGGGATAGGATGACACCCCTTCACTGGCATGGCGATCATTAGCTCGCTAAGCCAGTGGACGGCCTAAGCATTAACCAAACTGGTAAGAGGCCATGACCACGCCAAACACCGCATCAGTAAAAATACGCTCACCAACACTATCACCCGCTGCACCAGCCACGACCATCAACGGGATAAGATGATCTTCTCTTGGGTGAACCAACCGCGCATACGGCGCTTGCTCCCAATCTACCAACGCTTGATTACGCTGCTGTGGATCATGACTAGTGACTGCTTCATATAAATACTGCTCAAATTGCACAGAAGGCTCCAGCGATGCCGGCCTGCCAAAACCACGCATATTATGATATGTGAGCCCACTACCGATAATGAGCACGCCTTCATCTCTTAAAGGCGCTAAGGCCTCACCAAGCTGTATATGCTCAAGTGGATCGTAAGTGGTTTTCATGGAGAGCATTACAACAGGAATATCAGCATCAGGGTACATCAACATGAGCGGGACAAAAGTACCGTGATCAAACCCTCTTTTTTCATCTTTCAATACAGCTACACCAGTTAATGCCAACAGCTCACTAACTCTTTTCGCTAACGCAGGGCTACCGCTCGCAGGGTACTGCACATGATAAGTATGTTCAGGGAAACCAGAATAGTCGTACACCATCGCTGGTTGCTTTGCGGTAGATACCGTAAATTGCGGCTCTTCCCAATGGCCTGTAATCACCAAAATCGCTTTAGGTTTTGCTGGCAAACTTGCTGGCAACTTGGCCAACTCCGCCTCTGTTACTGCAAAACGCTGACGCATGTCTTCAATATAAGGCCAAGGCCCACCGCCATGAGAAATAAACAACGTAGGAAATCGAGTGCTTAGTTTTATACTCATATTTTGTTGTTTCATATCACTAAGCTACTCCTAATTTCTTGCCTTTAAAACATCCTCGCAACAAATTTACAAACAATTACATGTTATTTACATTTGGTAAGATTTGCGTTTATACTAATGCTTATAAATTAAAGCCTTTGCATAAATAGCAGGCAAAAAAAGACCCCAACCAAGGGGATGAAATTGGGGTCCAAAAGTGCCTCATCGTCTAAGGCTTCCGCTCAGGGAGGATTGGAGCGGAAAGGCAACTTGCGTTACCTGTAAGGTCTGACTGAGCCTTTTCAAAATAAGTTCCCAAAATAAATGAAGACTTTCATTTTTGGAAACCCCCTATTTCTTGTCAGCATTAATTTTTCGTTCTTTTAATAAATCTACGTCATACCTGATAGCAGAACCTGCATCTAGCATATGCAAAAAAAGATATTCGAAACCTGTATAAACGCCAGCCACATATGAAATATTCGGTTTAGGTAGTCATGCTAAAATATGGGCTATGAATAACCAACCGCAAACCACCATGCAAGACCCTCTGTTAGCTGGATTGAATAATAAACAACTTGAGGCGGTCACATTACCGCAACAGTCCGCATTGATTTTAGCTGGTGCTGGCAGTGGTAAAACACGCGTACTCACCGCGCGTATTGCATGGCTGATCCAAACTGAGCAAGTTTCGCCTACTGGTTTGCTGGCTGTGACGTTTACCAATAAAGCGGCAAAAGAGATGCTCACCCGCATTACGGCATCGCTACCCATCAATACACGCGGCATGTGGGTTGGTACTTTCCACGGCTTATGTAATCGCTTATTACGCGCACACCACCGCGAGGCTGGGCTGCCAGCAAGTTTTCAAATTTTAGATATTGCAGATCAGCTTTCCGTCATCAAACGCTTAATGAAGCTGATGAATGTGGATGATGAAAAATTTCCGCCTAAGCAAGTACAAAACTACATTAACGGCTGTAAAGACGAAGGGTTACGTGCGCATGCGGTTGATGCTTACGACCCACACTCACAAAAATTACGTGAGATTTTTGAAGAATACGATAAACAATGTCAGCGGGATGGTGTAGCTGACTTTGCAGAGCTGCTATTACGCTGCTATGAGTTGCTGGAACGTGACGCCAATATCCGCCAACACTATCAAAACCGGTTCAGATATATCTTGGTAGATGAGTTTCAAGATACCAATCGCTTGCAATACCAATGGCTAAAATTATTGGCGGGTAAAGAAAACTGCATGTTTGCAGTAGGTGATGACGACCAATCCATTTACGGCTTCCGTGGTGCACGTGTCGGCAATATGCGTGATTTTGAAACCGACTTCAACGTACAAAGCGTAGTCAAGTTGGAAGAAAATTACCGCTCACACAGTAATATACTCGACGCCGCCAATGCCATTATTTCGCACAACAAAAACCGTTTAGGCAAAAACTTATGGACCAGTGCTGGTGCTGGTGAGCCTGTGCGTGTATACCAAGCTTACAACGATAACGATGAAGCCCAATTTATTGTCGATGAAATTAAAATGCTGCATGCAGAAGGCACTGAGCTAGGCGAAATGGCCCTGCTCTATCGCTCCAATGCGCAATCTCGCGTATTAGAGCATGCGCTATTCTCGGCTAACCTGCCGTATCGCGTTTATGGTGGTTTGCGCTTCTTTGAACGCGCAGAAATTAAACACGCACTTGCTTACATGCGCCTGATTGCCAATGCCAATGACGATACCGCATTATTGCGCGTGATTAACTTCCCCGCACGTGGCATCGGTGCCCGTAGCTTAGAGCAGCTACAGGAGGCCGCTCGCGCAGAGAATTGCAGCTTATGGCAGGCCGCCATTAATAAAGTGGGGCATGGCAAAGTTGGCGGTAAAGGGATTGATGGTTTTGTTGCACTGATTAGGCAAATGGTAGATGAAGCTTATGGCATTAGCCTCTCTGAACTAGCAGAACTCGCCACCACGCTTTCTGGCCTCAAAGCACATTACCAGAATGAAAAAGAAGGTGAAGACCGCATTGCCAACTTGGAAGAGCTGGTCACGGCGGCAGTTGCCTTTACTAATCAGGATTTTGGCAACCACAGCAACACAGATGGCGAGACCGAACAAGATCTACTCACACAGTTTTTAAGTCATGCAAGCTTAGAGGCTGGTGAACATCAGGCCGATGTCGGGCGCGAGGCTTTACAGCTAATGACTGTACATGCGTCTAAGGGACTAGAGTTTAAAGTAGTGTTTATTAGTGGCCTAGAAGAAGGTCTGTGCCCGCACGAGCAAAGCACCTACGAAGCAAACGGTTTAGAAGAAGAGCGTCGCTTAATGTACGTGGCGGTAACGCGTGCCAGACAACGTTTATATCTTAGCCACGCACAAAGCCGCATGTTGCACGGACAAGTACGCTATGGCATTCCATCACGCTTTTTGGATGAAATCCCAGAAGAACTGCTCAAGCACTTAAATAGCAAACCTGTGGCCAAATCTGGCTATGGCAGAGATTACAATGAACTACCCGCCATGATGAGTAAACAGCAAAGTAGCACGCAAAAAAATGCAATGCCTTGGAAAGTGGGTCAGCAAGTAGCCCACAGTAAATTTGGTAATGGTGTTGTGGTGAGCTATGAGGGCAACGCTAACGATATGCGTGTACAGGTAAATTTTGGCCGTGAAGGTTTAAAGTGGCTAGCGCTGGAATTTGCAAAACTTACAGCTATTTAAGCAAAACCTTAAGCCCAAAGTACATAAGTACACCAAGCAAAAGAAGCTCAGCAATATCGATAAAATCTAATAGTAAAAACGCACGACTGTTAGCCAACACCACTAGACGTGACCCTAAAAAAAATCCCTATCAGTTAAATATTTAACTAATAGGGATTAATCCGTTGCACTTAATCAAGCGCAACATAATGTAGCGCTTAAGCTTGATCTTGTTGGTCTTGGTCTAGATTTTGGCTTGGGTTCTCTATGCCAAAAATATCAGCATAGCTGGTGTACAAACTGGTCATCATGACAGGAATGATAGCAACAAACACGACTGCAAAAATCACATGCAAGCTCACCACCAACCACATTGCGGCCATTAATACCGCCATAAATATCAAGCCATAGAGCAAAAATGGCAGCATATTCTTTAAACAGGCTACAAAACTTAACTTCATTGCATCAACTGCTTTCAACTGATTAAGCCCAGCTAACACTGGCGCAAACCAATACCCCATTAGCACAGGCATCAAAAAAAGCATCGCAATCAACAAAGGCAATAAAACAGTGCTAGCTTGCTCTGGGCTCAAATCTTTACCTTGTGCAATCAGCTCAATGGTTGGCCTATCCATCATCAGTACAACAAACACAGCAATCACGAGTAAACTCATCATGTAAATGCCACCAACCGCGATTAACTGCGAGGTGTTTTGCTTAAAGCCTTGAAACAGATGATTGATTTCTAAATCCTGATTGCGAGTAAGCGCTTGGCAACCCCACATCATGCCTGCTGCAAACACAGGGGCAAGTAATGTACTCACCACAGAGCCCAATATGGGCACCAGTGAAATAGGAATCATAATCGCTAGATAAATGACTAACAAAATAATCCACATCACTGGATTAGCCCTAAACAAAGCAATACCATTCACAATCCATAGCCATGCGCTTGCTGCCGGCACTTGCCTGATGACTGGAGCTTGCATGTTTAGATCTTCTGCCATGATACTTTCACCTCGGGGTTGAACTCAGTTTGCTTTAAATAATGCTTAAATATTGTCTTTTAACTTAGTACTTTTAGGTATTGTTTAAACATAATGTCTACATACCAATTAAGGTATTCATCAACAGTCATTAACGCTGCGCAGTACGTAACTTAAGTATGTTTTTAAAATGGTCAGGGTCTTTTGCATGCGTTAGCTCACCCGCTTGCGGGTAAATCTGATCATACAAGCGTGACAACCAGAAACGTAATGCGGCAATCCGCAGTAAACCACTCCAAGCAGCATGCTCAGCTTGCTCAAACGGCCTCACGCTTTGATAAGCTTTCAGCAGCGCTTCAACTTTTTCTGTATCTAGTTGCCCATCTGCCTGTACGCACCAATCATTTGCAACAATCGCCAAATCATAAGCGAGCACATCGTGACAAGCGTAATAGAAATCAATTAACCCACCGACCTTATCGCCATCAAACAATACGTTATCACGGAACAAATCAGCATGAATAATGCCTTTAGGTAATGCTGAGGTATCAAGCTCAGCTTGAAACTCCAATGTTTCAGTCAGTAACTGTTGGTCATCTGCCGATAAGTGTGCCATCACTTTTTGTGCGGTTTGATTACGCCAATCAGCACCACGTGGGTTTTGATGCGCCTGACCTGAAGTTTGCCCAGCAAACGTCTGCCCTGCCTGATGCATTTGCGCCAGCACTCTGCCAACCTCAGCACAATGCACTACGTTTGGCGCAGCAATATCGCGACCATTCAGGCAGCTAATCAACACGGCTGGCTTACCATTAAGCATATGCAAGCTTACCCCTGCCTTATTTGTGATAGGGTCAGGACAAGGGACACCGTGCTCCGATAAATGGTGCATTAAATCAATAAAATACGGGAGTTCATCAATCGTGTTGTGTTCAAACAAAGTGAGTACGTACTTACTTTGCGTGGTCGTCACAAAGTAATTGGTATTGGTAATGCCTGAAGAAATACCTTTTAAGTCAACTACTTCACCAATTGGGTAGTCTTGAAGCCAAGCTTGTAATTGCTGAATGCTAACTGAGGTAAAAACAGACATAGGTATATTTAAAACTGGAAATGATTAAAGGCGAGGCATTATAACAACCATGTGAATGAAAGCACGCTGCCTCATTCACATGAACGCTTGAAAGTGTGATCAATTAAAATGTGAAAATGGTCCATTTAGGAATCACCAATGGTGGATTAGGCCCATCATTGACCCAAGCACCATCTTGGTCTTCACGGTGCATATAGTAAGGCACACCATGTTTAGGCGTGATTTTCATCATATATAATTGACCACCAACACGATACTCCTCAATCGTTTCGCCTTCTTTTTTGATGATGGTAATCACTGGCTCATCAGGATTATCTTCTGCACTAATACTTGGCGGTGGAATGTCTTCTAGTGGCTCAAGGTTTGCTGGTAAATCTTTAGCTTGGAGCAATGCAGGAAAAAGCATTGCTGCTATGAATAAAGACGCTAGATTTTTGTTACTTTTACGCATAATAATCACCACCCTTAACGGCATGAACACAATCAACTAACCAATGTCTTATTCTATCAAAAACCACCCAATATAAGACCATGTGCTTATAAATAAAGCTGAATGCGTTCTTCTTCTGCAGAAAGCTTGAAGCCTCGTGTTTCGTAATGCTTAAAGATGGCTTGTACGATTTCAGCAGGATCATCAATCATCTGTATTAAATCAACATCACTAGCCGAAATCATGTCTTCGCTGACTAAGGTTGTTTTCACCCAATCAACTAGCCCACGCCAAAAAGGCTCACACACCAGAATAATTGGTATCCTAAGCGTTTTACCAGTTTGCACCAAGGTGATGGCTTCCATGAGCTCATCCAAGGTCCCAAAGCCACCTGGCATGACCACATAGGCGCTTGCATACTTCACAAACATCACCTTACGCATAAAGAAGTGTTTGAAATTTTGGCTGATGTCTTGATATGGGTTTGCATTCTGCTCATGCGGCAGCTCAATATTTAAACCAATACTCGGAGACTTTCCTGCGAATGCACCCTTATTAGCGGCTTCCATAATACCTGGCCCGCCCCCAGAAATCACAGAAAACCCTGCATCAGATAGCCTTCTGGCAATATCTACCGTCAACTCATAATAAGGGCTATCAGGCTTGGTGCGCGCACTGCCAAAGATAGAAACCGCTGGTGTAATTTCTTTCAGCCGTTCGGTAGCATCGACAAACTCAGACATAATTTTAAACGCATGCCAAGACTCAAGCCCAGTATGGTGCATTCCCTGTACATCAGGGTCTGTGATTTTTGGAATTTTTTTAACAACGGTCATGACTGAGAAATCCTTGATGAATGAACTACCAACATTTAAATAGGCTAAATTAAAACCTTGCGTATAAAACAATTTTTAAGCACGCCATATATGTTTTATTATGTAGGCGATTAAAGACCGTTGGCAACAACCTATTGCAACTTTTTGTTCAATACACAAGCAAATGAACATGAGGCGTGCTCGCAATTTTTGGATTTTTACATGAAAACTTTATTATTAGTGGATGGTTCATCTTATTTATATCGCGCGTTTCACGCGATGCCTGACCTAAGAAATCGCCAAAACGAACCAACTGGTGCGATTCAAGGTGTATTGAATATGTTACGCCGCTTGCATAAAGATTACCCCGCTGATTACAGTGCTTGTGTGTTTGATGCGAAAGGCAAAACCTTTAGAGATGATATCTATCCAGAATATAAAGCAAACCGCGCATCAATGCCCGATGACTTAAGAGCGCAGATTGAGCCATTATTTGAAGCCATTAGAGCGATGGGCTGGCCGCTGATTGTGGAAGATGGGGTGGAGGCTGATGATGTGATTGGCGCGCTCGCCAAACAAGGTGCAAGTGAGGGCATGAAAGTCATCATCTCCACTGGCGATAAAGATATTTCACAACTGGTGGATGAGCAAATCACTATCGTGAACACGATGCCAAACGCATTTAGAAAAGGTGATGAAATATTAGATGTTGCTGGCGTTGAAGAAAAATTCGGCATTCCTCCCACCCTGATTGTTGATTATTTAATCTTGATTGGCGACACCTCAGATAACGTGCCAGGCGTTGAAAAAGTAGGCCCCAAAACCGCAGTGAAGTGGCTGAAAGAATATGGCTCATTAGAAAATATCGTCGCGCATGCTGATGAGATTAAAGGCGTGGTCGGTGAGAACTTACGCAAAGCGCTGCCTTGGCTACCTACAGCACGCGAGCTGATTACTATCCGCTGCGATGTTGGCATTCAAGAAAATTTGACTGACCTAGCACCGCAAACTCCAGACAAATCCAAACTTGCCGAACTGTTTGATCGCTTTGATTTTAAAAGCTGGCGCCGTGAGTTGGACAACATGCCAGACACCACAACCAATACAATGCCTACTCGTTCAGTAGCAACAAATACAGCGACGCAGCAAATGCAAACTACCGATATGTTTGCACCTAATGAGTACACAGCAAATACCACACGTAACTACGAAACCATTTTAACCAATGCACAGTTAGATGACTGGCTCAATAAAATCAGCACCGCAGCATTGGTTTGCTTTGATACGGAAACCACCTCACTTGACCCGATGACTGCAAAAATCGTGGGGATGTCATTTAGCGTAGAAGCTGGCAGTGCGGCATATTTGCCATTAAAGCATGATTACTTTGATGCACCATCCCAGCTAAATTTTGATGAGACTTTGGCTAAAGTTAAACCCATATTAGAGAACTCTGCTATTAAAAAAGTGGGGCAAAACCTGAAATATGATCAGCATGTATTAGCCAACCACAACATACAACTTAACGGCATTGAGCACGATACGCTACTGCAATCTTATGTGTTTGAATCCCATAAATCACATGGTATGGATGCTTTAAGCGAGCGTCATTTGGGCATTAAAACCATCACGTTTGAAGAGGTGGCTGGCAAAGGGGCAAAACAAGTAAGCTTTAACCAAGTAACGGTTGAAGTTGCAGCAGAATACGCTGCTGAAGATGCTGACATTACGCTGCAACTTCACGAAGCGATGTATCCGCAAGTGGCGGCCGATGTAAAGCTAGACTATATCTACAGCCAAATTGAAATGCCCGTTTCAAATATTCTGTTCACCATTGAGCGCAATGGCGTGCTGATTGACGCCAACATGCTCAATGCACAAAGCAATGAAATTGGCCTAAAACTAGTGGCATTAGAGAACCAAGCCTACGAGCTTGCTGGACAACCGTTTAACCTAGGCTCACCAAAACAGCTACAAGAAATCTTATTCGGCAAACTGGGCATCAAACCGCTGAAAAAAACACCAAGCGGCACACCATCAACGGATGAAGATGTTTTACAAGAGCTAGCTTTGGATTACCCACTACCAAAAGTCTTACTGGAGTACCGCGGTTTAGCCAAGCTCAAATCTACCTACTCGGACAAACTTCCACGGATGATTAATCCCAATACGGGTCGCGTACACACTAGCTATAACCAAGCCGTAGCCATTACTGGCAGACTCGCCAGCTCAGACCCTAATTTACAAAATATTCCAGTGCGCACACAAGAGGGCCGCCGTATCCGTGAAGCATTTATCGCCCCACAAGGCAGCCATATTGTTTCTGCCGATTACTCGCAAATTGAACTACGCATCATGGCACATCTGTCGCAAGATGCAGGCATGCTCAACGCATTTGCCAATAACGAAGATATTCACCGCGCCACTGCCGCAGAGATTTTTGGGGTAGAACGCAGCGCCGTGGACAACGAACAACGACGTTATGCCAAAGTCATCAACTTTGGGTTGATTTACGGCATGAGCGCGTTTGGTTTGGCGCAAAACTTAAATATCGAGCGCAGCGCCGCACAAAGCTATATCGAGCGTTATTTTGCGCGCTACCCAGGTGTGCGCCAATACATGCAAGAAACGCGCGAGATTGCCAAACAAAATGGCTACGTAGAAACCTATTTTGGACGCAGACTCTGGGTGCCAGAAATCAACAGCAGCAATGGCATGCGCAGAGCTGGCGCTGAACGTGCCGCGATTAACGCACCGATGCAAGGCACAGCGGCTGACTTGATTAAACTCGCCATGATTGCCGTGCAGAATTGGTTAACTTCAGAAAAATTAAACACCAAACTCATCATGCAAGTTCACGATGAACTGGTGCTGGAAGTACCAGATAATGAACTCGCACTAGTGAGAGAAAAACTACCAGAACTCATGCAAAATGTGGCTAAATTGGACGTACCGCTACTGGCTGAGGTTGGCGTGGGTAGTAATTGGGAAAGTGCGCATTAACTAAACAACGATTAAGATACTTTACAATATGCAAAACTTCGGCCTCTACATCATTGGTGATGAAATCCTCTCTGGCAAACGTCAGGATGCTCACTTATCCAAAGTGATTGAACTGCTTTCCGCACGCGGGCTACAACTTAGCTGGGCAAATTATTTGGGCGATATTCCAGCCCAAATTACCGCCTCACTTAAGGCCAGCATGGATAGAGGTGACATTGTATTTAGCTGTGGCGGCATTGGCGCGACGCCTGATGATTACACTCGGCAATGTGCGGCTGATGCGGTAGGTGTGCCAATTGCACGCCACTCCGAGGCAGTGGCTGAAATTGAAGCGCAGTACGGAGAAAGCGCCTATCCAAAACGCGTATTAATGGCAGATTTTCCACTGGGTGCAACGCTTATCCCCAACCCTGTTAACCGGGTAGCTGGGTTTGCAATCCATCAACATTATTTTGTGCCAGGCTTTCCGCAGATGGCACACCCGATGATTGAATGGGTGCTAGAGACACACTATCCTCACTTATTTCACCAGCAAGACTACATCGAAACCTCTATTTTGGTGATGGATGCAGGTGAAAGCCAACTCATTGATTTTATGAATTATATTGTTGAAAAACACCCAGAAACTAAGTTATTTAGCCTACCTAAATTAGATCACCGTCGCACCATAGAGCTGGGTGTAAAGGGCGCATCTCTGCAAGTTAATTCAGCCATGAGTGATATTAAGCAGGGAGTTGCTGCACTAGGTTTTCCATGGCTAGAAATCGCAAAATAATCGGTAACCGACTGTTCACCCCACCAAGCTATCGCTGGTTATTTTTAGGCATTTTTGCCATACTATTTGCGCTGACTATTTATGCGATGGCGCACCAGTTCATCCCGTCTCCAACATGGTATGCGCTAAGCTTCAAACTTAACATTGGCTTTACCGTTATCATGGCTAGCTGGTTTTATTATATGTTAATGCTTAATCCAGCATCACTCACTGAGGTTTACAAACGTTATTACAAATGGTTTGTAATTTTATCGGCGCCTGTGATCTTTTATTTTTTAGGGTATATCGCCATTATTTATAGTATCGGCAATATTGCTGGCAGCTTCTCAAGCACCCCACACATCATTCATGATGTCATGCAGAAACAATGGATAGACTCTAGAAGAGGCTGTAAAACACGTTTAGTCGGTAAAAGTCTGCAGCATGCATTACCACCCAACTTCTGCATCACCCAAACTTCGTTTAACCACCTGCCTCAAGAAGTTGCAGTTAGACTGGTTGGGCAACATAGTTATTTTGGCTTCAAACTAGATTACATTGAATACGATTGGGAAAAGACCTTAAAATTATATCCAAGCACTTTAATTTTAACCGCACTACCACTTTAACCGCCTCATCCAGCCATGAAATGCAGAGACCATTGCGGCGCTTGTTGCACCGCACCTTCTATTAACAGCCCGATTCCTGGCATGCCCAACGGCAAGCCTGCTGGCGTGCGCTGCGTACAATTAAACGAACAAAACATGTGTAAAATTTTTGGCAAGCCAGAACGACCAGCCTTTTGCGGAAGTTTACAGCCTAGCCTAGAAATGTGTGGTGAATCACGTGAACAAGCCATCCATTGGCTAACTGAACTAGAGCAGCTCACTGCGCCAAGTTTCACCCAACAATAACACCGCAACAAAACTAAGCGCAGCGGCAATTGAGACATAAGCCCCTACCCATGCTAAACCACCAGCCGACACTAACAATTGTGAAATGTAAGGTGCCATCGATGCACCTAAAATTCCGCCTAATTGATACGCCAAACCCGCGCCAGTATATCGCACCGCAACAGGAAACTGCTCTGGTAGGTATGCGCCCATTGGCGCAAACGTAGCCCCCATTAAAAACAAGGCTAACGATAAAAATATAGTCACTTGCACCACAGAGCCACTTGCCAATAAGGGGCTCAGCGTAAAACCAGCCAGCACAGCGAGTGCGCTACTGATTAACAATACTGGACGGCGCCCCCAAACATCACTTAATTTTGCTGAGAGTGGCGTCGCAATCGTCATCAACAAAATAGCAATACAAAGCATGCCTAAAAAATCGCTACGCGTAATGCCAAGATGCGTGGTGCCATAGCTCAAGCAAAACACTGTAGCGGTATAAAAGAGGTTGTAGCACACCACCATTGCAAAAGCACCTAATAGCACGGGGCGCAAATGTGTTTTTAATAAAGGTTTAATCGGTACTGCATGCGTTTTATTTTGCTTCAATGCCGTGGCAAAAGCTGGCGTTTCTGTGAGTTTAAAGCGTATATACAAGCCGACGCCAACCAACAATGCACTAGCGATAAAAGGTAGGCGCCAACCCCACGCTTTAAACTGTGCATCGCTTAACCATACGGATAAAGCCAGATAACTCAAGGTTGCTAGTAAAAAACCAACCGATGGTCCTAACTGCGGAAACATACCAAACCAAGCGCGTTTATCTTTGGGCGCATGCTCGGTTGCCAGCAAGGCAGCACCACCCCATTCCCCACCTAAACCCAAGCCCTGCCCAAAGCGCAATATGCACAATAAAATTGGCGCCCAGATTCCTAACACCTCATAACCTGGCAATAAACCAATCAGTAGCGTTGAAACGCCCATCAACAGCAAAGAAGCCGCTAGCGTTGTTTTACGACCAATCTTATCCCCAAAATGACCAAACACAATCGCGCCAACGGGCCGCGCAATAAACGCAATACCAAAGGTTAAAAATGCATTGAGTGATTGTGTAGCAGGATCACTGGCAGGAAAAAATACTTGACCAATCACCAAAGCGGCAGCCATGGCGTAAATATAAAAATCGTAAAATTCAATCGCAGTGCCTATAAAGCTAGCAAAGGCGATGTGAGTGGTCGATGGTTTTTGCATAATCAAACTCAATAACAAACTATTCCCAATTGTATGCTGAAAATTGTTTTCTCAAACTAAGATTGCGTATAAAATAGGCAGCTTGCTTGCAAAGTTGTTTTGGACTTTCTTTTAGTTTTTTAATACATAAAGAAGGCGAAACGAAGGCTACGCTTAATGCATCGCCTCAAAAGGTCGCACGTTAAGCACAGATTGATAGAGCTGGGCTAGAGATTAGTACAAATAATAAACAGTACTGCGAGTTTGTCGGATTTGCAGTTAACAACCTTATCGTGAAGATTAAATAATCTAAATGCAAATTGGTAATCACATCTTAAAAAACAACCTAGTCGTTGCTCCCATGGCGGGCGTAACTGATAGGCCTTTCCGCCAACTTTGTAAAAAGATGGGCGCAGGCTTGGCTGTATCCGAGATGGTCACCTCAAACTCATTGCTGTACGGTAGCGAAAAAACAAAACGTCGCGCCAATCACGAAGGCGAAGTTAACCCGATTTCAGTGCAAATTGCTGGCGCTGACCCAAAAATGATGGCTGAAGCAGCCAGGCATAATGTAGACAATGGTGCGCAAATCATTGATATCAACATGGGTTGTCCGGCTAAAAAAATCTGTAACGTGATGGCAGGCTCTGCATTACTTAAAGATGAACCACTGGTTGCACAAATTCTTAGAGCTGTTATCGCAGCGGTTGATGTGCCTGTCACATTAAAAATACGTACAGGTTGGGATAAACAAAACCGCAATGCGATTCAAATTGCAAGAATGGCGGAAGACTTAGGCGTTCAAGCACTCGCAATGCATGGTCGCACTCGCGCATGTGCTTATATGGGCGATGCCGAGTACGATACGATTGCAGCAGTTAAACAAGTGATTAAGATTCCGCTCATTGCTAACGGTGACATCACCACGCCTGAAAAAGCAAAATTCGTGTTAGATTACACTGGCGCTGATGCCGTGATGATTGGCCGTGCAGCACAAGGTCGCCCATGGATATTCCGCGAAATTGAGCACTACCTCACGACTGGTACGCATTTGTTAGCACCAACCGTCGATGAAATCCACACTGTGATGTTAGAACATCTACATGATTTGTATGATTTCTATGGCGACTTGACTGGTATGCGTATGGCACGCAAGCACATCTCTTGGTACACCAAGGGCTTGGCTGGCTCTGCCCAATTCCGCCACAATATGAATACGTTGCAAACCATCGAGTTACAACTACAAGCAATTAACGACTTTTTTGTTGAACTAAAAACAAAAAATGAACGTTTAGTTTACATTGATCCTGACGCTGAAGACGCCAAGACCGATTCGTCAGAAGCATTAGCAGCCTAGGAACTACTATGTCAGAAAACTGTAAGCTCAGCCAAGCAGTCAAAGAGTCTTTGGATGATTATTTCATTCACCTAGATGGTGAACCACCTCATGCCGTTTATGACATGGTATTGGGTTGTGTAGAAAAACCTTTACTTACTTACATCATGCATAAAGTCGGTGGCAATCAAAGTAAAGCCGCTGAAATACTCAGCATCAATCGCAACACGTTACGTAAAAAACTTCAGCAGTACAAGATTGAATAAAACAACCCATCAAAAGTGGGTCGCTTTATAAACTCTTGCATTTTGCTTATCTAAATTTGCTTGCAACGTCAAAAGCCAAGTTTAGCAAGCAAGAAATAACAGGCAGCAAAAATTGAATGTGTTTTAGCAACTTATCAGCTGGGCACTGGGTTAGAGCTAACACAGCTTATCATTTGTATTATGGAATAAATTTATGGCAACTATTAAACGTGCGCTTATTAGCGTTTCTGATAAAACTGGCATCATCGACTTTGCAAAGAACCTTCATGATTTAGGTATTGAAATTTTATCAACTGGCGGCACCGCTAAACTATTCCGTGACAATAATATCCCAGTCATTGAAGTCAGTGATTACACAGGCTTTCCTGAAATGCTGGATGGCCGCGTTAAAACATTGCACCCAAAAGTACATGGCGGCATTTTAGGTCGTCGTGATTTACCTGAACATGTATCAGCGATGCAATCACAAAACATTCCTAACATCGATATGGTGATAGTGAATTTATACCCATTTGAAGCAACTGTTGCAAATCCAAACTGCAGTTTAGAAGATGCTATCGAAAATATCGATATCGGTGGTCCAGCAATGGTGCGTTCAGCCGCTAAAAACTGGAAAGATGTTGCCGTTGTCACTGACGCTAGCCAATATGCTGATGTACTACGTGAACTACAAAGTACAGGTGGCGCAACCAGCCAAGCAACAAACTTTGCCCTATCAGTGGCTGCGTTTAATCGCATCAGCAACTACGATGGTGCAATCAGCGACTACTTATCAAGCTTTAATGCAGATGGCACTCGCAACCCTTACCCAGCACAAGTGAATAGCCGTTTTGTTAAACTACAAGACTTACGTTATGGCGAGAACCCACATCAAAGTGCTGCGTTCTACCGCGATACCAATCCAGCACCTGGCTCGCTGGTGACTGCTGTACAACTACAAGGCAAAGAATTAAGCTACAACAATATTGCCGATGCTGATGCTGCTTGGGAAGCTGTAAAAAGCTTTGACTCTAGCGCATGCGTCATTGTTAAGCACGCGAACCCATGTGGTGTTGCGCTAGGTAAGGATGCACTTGAAGCTTACAGCAAAGCATTCCAAACTGATCCAACTTCAGCATTTGGTGGCATCATCGCATTCAACACTACTTTAGATAAAGCCGCAGCAGAGGCCGTGAGCAAACAGTTCGTAGAAGTATTGATTGCTCCAGACTACACTGCTGAAGCATTAGCTATTTTCAGTGCAAAAGCCAATGTACGTGTACTTAAAATCGCACTACCAGAAGGCGGCAATACTGCATGGGAGCAAGGCCGCAACTCACATGACACCAAACGTATTGGTTCTGGGTTATTGATTCAAACTGCAGACAACCACGAAATCAGCGTAAATGATTTAAAAATTGTCAGCAAAAAACAACCTACGCCAGAACAATTACAAGACATGCTATTTGCATGGCGTGTTGCGAAATACGTTAAATCAAACGCAATTGTATTCTGTGGCAACAGCATGACACTCGGCGTGGGCGCAGGCCAAATGAGCCGTGTAGATAGCACTAAGATTGCAGCAATTAAAGCGCAAAACGCAGGCTTAACTTTGAAAAACTCGGTGGTTGCATCAGATGCCTTCTTCCCGTTCCGTGATGGTATTGATGTGCTTGCAGAAGCTGGTGCAGCTTGCGTAATTCACCCAGGTGGCAGCATGCGCGATGAAGAAGTGATTGCCGCAGCTGACGAACATGGCTTAGTCATGGTAGTCACTGGGATTCGCCACTTTAGGCACTAAATTAATCTTAGCGCTAAATCACTAGTGCAATACATTTGCTTTTCTTTTGCCACAGCTAGCCTACAGCAAGTTTGTGGCAAAAGACTTTTAAGGGTTTCAAATACATGAAAATTTTAGTTATCGGTGGTGGTGGTCGTGAACATGCACTCGCTTGGAAAGTGACACACAATAAAGAAGTGAGTCGAGTGTATGTAGCACCAGGTAATGCAGGTACCGCATTAAATCCAGATATGGTGAATGTTCCCATGACTGCTGTAGATGATTTAGTGCGATTTGCACAAGATGAGCAAATTTACCTCACGATAGTTGGCCCAGAGGCACCACTATCTCAAGGAGTAGTTGATGCATTCCGCGCGGCTGGCTTAAAGATTTTCGGCCCAACTAAAGCAGCGGCGCAGCTAGAGTCCTCAAAAGACTACGCTAAAGCATTTATGATGCGCCATAACATCCCTACTGCAGGATATGGCACATTTACTGATGCCAAACTCGCACACGATTATGTTAAGCAGCAAGGTGCACCTATCGTCATTAAGGCGGATGGTTTAGCAGCTGGCAAAGGTGTTGTAGTGGCAATGAGTGAAGATGAAGCACATGCCGCCATTGACGCGATGCTAGAAGACAACAAACTCGGTGCCGCTGGTGCACGCGTGGTAATTGAAGAGTTTTTAGAAGGCGAAGAAGCCAGCTTCATGGTCATGGTCGATGGTAAAAACATCTTACCGTTAGCTACTAGTCAAGACCATAAACGTCTTCTTGATGCAGACTTAGGTCCAAACACAGGCGGCATGGGTGCGTACTCACCAGCCCCAGTAGTGACGCCTGCCATTCACGCTAAAGTGATGCGCGAAATTATTAAACCGACGGTTGAAGGCATGGCGAAAGATGGCATTCCATACACTGGATTTTTATATGCAGGCTTAATGATCAGCCCTAACGGTGATGTTAAAACGTTAGAATTTAACTGCCGTATGGGTGACCCAGAAACACAGCCGATCATGATGCGTTTGAAAAGTGACTTAGTTGGGCTGATGGAACATGCTGTTGATGGAACATTAGATCGTGCTGAAGCGGAGTGGGATAGACGTGTCGCTTTAGGCGTTGTCATGGCGTCAGCCAATTATCCAGAAACACCAAGACTAGGCGATGAAATTACAGGCTTAGAAAATCAGTTAGCAGACACCCATATTTTCCATGCAGGTACAACACAAAAAGATAGCAAAGTGGTCACCAGCGGTGGCCGCGTACTATGTGTAACGGCGCTTGGTGAAACTGTAAAATTTGCACAACAACAAGCTTACCAAGCCATGAAGGAAATTAAGTTTGATGGCGCGCAGTTCCGCACTGACATTGGTTATCGTGCGATTAAAGGCTAAGCCCTGAAGGTGACATCATGAATACCCAAGACGTTTTTAGCTATTTACAAAACCTCCAAGCCAAAATTGTTGAGGCCATTGAGTTAGTCGATGGTAAAAATTTTTTACAAGATAGCTGGCAACGTCCTGAAGGTGGTGGTGGCACCTCTTGCCTGCTTGAAGAAGGCAATGTATTTGAACGTGCTGGTGTTGGCTTCTCTCACGTCATCGGTACCAAGCTACCCCCTGCTGCCAGCGTTGCACATCCAGAAGCAGCTGGCCGCCCTTGGGAGGCGATGGGCGTATCTTTAGTGTTTCACCCGCGCAACCCATATGTGCCTACCGTACACATGAATGTGCGCTTTTTTATCGCCAAAGCACAACATGCCACAGAACAAGATATCTGGTGGTTTGGCGGCGGTATGGATCTCACACCTTATTACGGCTTTACTGAAGATGCAGAACACTTTCATCGCACTAACAAAACTGCATTAGATGCTTTTGATACCAGTTTCTACCCTAAATTCAAAAAAGAATGTGATGAGTACTTCTTTTTAAAACATCGCCAAGAGCCTCGTGGTATTGGCGGTATCTTTTATGATGACTTTAACGAACTAGGCTTTGAGCGTAGCTTCGATTTTCATCGCACAGTGGGCGATGCGTTCTTACAAGCATATTTGCCAATCGTGCAACGTCGTAAAGACACACCTTATGGCGAACGTGAGCGTGATTTCCAAGCCTACCGCCGTGGACGTTATGTTGAATTTAACTTAATTTACGATCGCGGTACTATTTTTGGATTGCAATCCAATGGCCGCACCGAATCCATCTTGCTTTCCATGCCGCCTATTGTGAAATGGCGTTATGACTGGAAGCCAGAAACAGGTAGCCCAGAAGCTAAACTCTACAGTGATTTTCTTATTGAGAAAGACTGGCTCTCTCTTAACCAGTAAACATCATGAATATTTCCACCCAAGCACATGCGCTAGCAAAAGACCTACTCAACTTTATTGATCTCAGCCCTAGTCCTTGGCATGCGGTTGATTATATTGAGCAGCAGTTTTTAAATGCAGGTTTTGCCAAATTAGATGAAACCCAAGCTTGGCAACTGAGCACGGGTAATCGCTATTTTGTGGTGCGTGGCGGCGCCTCTATTATTGCCTTCACCCTTGGCAACAAACCTATTACCAATACAGGCTTTCGTATGGTTGGAGCACATACAGACTCCCCTAGCCTAAGACTCAAACCTAAAGCCGCTTATGAAACTGACGGTCTGCTTCGCATTGGCGTAGAAGTCTATGGTGGGCCAATTTTGGCAACATTTACAGACCGTGATTTAAGTATCGCAGGGCGTGTGACTGTTCGCACCGAAACTGGCCATACCATCAAATTGCTTAAATTTGATAACGCACTCATGCGCTTACCTAACTTGGCGATTCACATGAATCGCGAAGTGAATGAAAAAGGTCTTAAGCTCAACAAACAAACAGAACTGCCATTATTATTTGGTGAAAGCGAAGCTGGCATCGAAGCTGACCAGCAATTTCTAGCCTATATCGCTGAAGCGCTTAACATTGCACCACAAGATATTCTCACATTTGAATTTAATGTATTTGATACCCAAAAAGGCGCATTCTGGGGTGCTCATCAAGAGTTCATTACCAACAGCCAATTGGACAATCTAGCTTCGTGTCACGCAGCGATTACCGCTCTGCTCAACACCACCAACCAAGAATCAAGCAACATCTGCGCACTATTCGACCATGAAGAAGTAGGTAGCGAGAGCGCGACAGGCGCAAGTGGTAGCTTTTTATCAGATGTGATTAACCGCATCTCTGCTAATACAGGACTAAGTGAAGAAGATCGCCTACGTGCCTTGGCACAAAGCTTTTTTGTGAGCGCTGACATGGCACATGCTTACCACCCTAATCATTCAGGCGCCTATGAACCGTGTCACCATGTAATGGTCAACCAAGGCCCTGTGATTAAAACCAATGCAAATCAGCGTTATGCAAGCAATGCAGATACTGCCGCACGCTTTATATCGCTGTGTGAGCGCGCCAACGTACCATTTCAGCAATACGCACATCGTACCGATTTAGGTTGTGGTAGCACGATAGGGCCGATTTTGGCCTCTGGTTTAGGCGTGGCTAGCGTGGACGTTGGCTCACCCATGTGGGCGATGCACAGCATTAGAGAAAGTGCTGGTGTGCTTGATCACTACTATATGATAGAAGCACTTAAGGTATTATTTAGCAGCTAATTTTGGTAATCTGCCCTCACAATACAGTGATGACTATCATCCTTAATACCCCATCCAAAATAATAATGAATAAGGATTAATCACCTATGCAAAAGATTGAGTTAGTGATTGCAACCCTCTCTGGCTGGGTATGGGGCCCGCCAATGCTCACCTTGTTATTAGGTACTGGCCTGTACCTTACCATCCTACTCAAAGGCATGCAGTTCCGCGCATTACCATTAGCGCTCAAACTTATTTTTCACAAAGATCATCATCATGAGGGCGACATTAGCCACTTCGCAGCACTCATGACAGCACTTGCTGCCACCGTAGGTATTGGTAATATTGTAGGAGTTGCAACAGCCATTACACTAGGTGGGCCTGGCGCTGTATTTTGGATGTGGGTAACCGGCATGCTTGGGATGGCAACCAAATATGCAGAAGCCGTATTGGCCATTAAATATCGTGAAAAAGGCCCTCATGGTATGCGTGGTGGCCCCATGTACTATTTAGCAAAGGGTGCGGGGTTACCGTGGTTAGGCACGATGTTCGCCATTTTCACCGCATTTGCGGCCTTTGGTATCGGCAACATGACACAAGCCAATGCCACCGCCAAAATATTTGAATCCACTTTTAATATTGCACCACACATCACAGGCTGGGTGCTCATGATACTCACTGGCTTAGTGATTTTAGGCGGCATACGTGCAATCGGCAGGTTCACCTCATTTTTAGTACCGTTCATGATCATTGCGTACGTAGGTACTTCACTATTCGTGCTGTTCATGAATATAGAAAAAATCCCGCACGCGTTTTCACTCATTTTTTATCATGCATTTAACCCGATTTCAGCCACAGGTGGATTTGTTGGTGCGACCATTGCAGCAGCAATGCGTTACGGTATTGCACGTGGTGTTTTCTCTAACGAGTCTGGCTTAGGTTCTGCACCCATTGCCGCAGCGGCTGCACGCACTAATGACCCCGTCAAACAAGCCCTAGTGAGCATGACTCAAACGTTTATTGATACGCTAGTGGTCTGCACAATGACAGCCCTAGTCATCCTCACCGCCACATCCTGGACGCAAGGTGTTAGCGCAGCCGAACTGACTAGCGCCAGCATGGCAGAGACATTAGGTGACACAGGTAAAATGATAGTTGCCATCACCACGGCGCTATTTGCCTATTCCACTTTAATTGGATGGAATTATTACGGTGAAAAAGCCATTGAGTATTTATTTGGGCCACGCGCCATCGCAACCTACCGCGTATTATTCACCGCCACTGTCATTATTGGTGCAACAACTAGCTTAGAGTTTGTATGGAACTTCTCTGACCTGATGAACGGCATGATGGCTATCCCCAATTTGATTGGCCTATTATTACTGGCTAAGATAGTAAAATCAGAAACCAATCGTTATTTCTCTGAGCTAAAGAATTAACGATAACCAATTAACAGTCACTAAAGCATCATCATTCGACTAGAGGCAACTACTCATGACTCACCATCGAAGTGCATGGCGTAACCGCTGGACTTTCATGCTGGCTACCGCTGGCTCTGCTATTGGCTTAGGTAACATCTGGAAACTACCCTACATGATAGGGGTTAACGGTGGCAGTGCTTTCGTCCTAGTGTTTATCGCCTGCATCTTTTTTGTGGGCATCCCGCTGATGATGACTGAGATTCTGCTGGGCCGTAGAGCACAAAAAAACCCACTCAACGGTATAGAAACACTGGCGATTGAAGCTAACGCATCTCGCCATTGGAAGTATCTAGGTGGCATGGGAATGATCACAGGACTCCTGATTCTCAGCTTTTATAGCGTTATCGGCGGATGGGTACTGAGCTTTATTGGCGCAGCAGCAAGCGGCAGCTTTGTCGGCATGGATGGCACTCAATCCACCGCTAACTTCAACCAACTACTCGCATCCCCCCTTACCCTACTATTTTGGCATACCGTTTTCATGATAATGACCATGGGCGTCGTAGCACGTGGCGTTAACTCTGGTCTTGAAAAAGCCAATAACATTTTGATTCCTGCACTATTTGCTATTCTGCTGATACTGCTAGGTTACAGCATGTCTGTAGGTGACATGAGTGCCTCTTTTCGCTTCATGTTCAGCCCTGACTTTTCTAAAATCACCCCAGTTGCCGTGCTTTCTGCGCTTGGTCACGCATTCTTCTCACTTAGCCTCGGGATGGGCTCGGTAATGGTATATGGCTCATATTTGCAACGTGACGTTTCAATCGCTCGCGCCACTATTTATATTGCACTGGCTGACACACTACTAGGTCTTTTAATTGGTCTTGCTATTTATGCCTTAGTATTCGCTAATCAGCTAGCCCCTAATGCTGGGCCAGGCTTAATTTTCCAAACACTGCCAATTGCATTTGGCCAAATGCCTAGTGGCAGCCTCATCGCCACATTGTTCTTTATCCTTGTTGCTTTTGCGGCATGGACCTCCGCCATTTCACTTGTTGAACCAACCATCGCTTGGGTTGTAGAAAACACAGAAATTTCTCGCAAAATTGCCACAACGATATTAGGACTGATTATCTGGCTAATCGGGATCAGCGTTGTATTCTCTTTTAATGAATGGCAAAACGTTACCATCATATTTGGCCTAAATATCTTTGATACTTTAGATAAGCTGACGTCCACCATATTGCTACCGCTTGGTGGACTATTGATTGCAATATTTGCTGGTTACTTTATGAAAAATAGCCATGTTCAAGAAGAGTTGAATTTACATCAATGGTCTTTTAAAGTTTGGATCTTGATGAATAACGTAATTGCACCTATCGGTATTATTGGCGTATTTCTCTATCTTTTTAAAATCATTCAATAAATATAAAGAGTTAAAAAATTGACATTTAGGTTTGGTAATAAGCAACGATTAAGTAATACCTACTAATAAACCAATGAGTTAGACTAGGCTACATCTTCATAACCATTATAATTTTTAATCATCACTGCAAACAAAAAAGCCAGCTTTTTGAGCTGGCTTTTTTACTCTGCATGAAGCTTGTACCGGATTACAGTGACAATATCCATTGAACGATTGTTTTAATGTCAGCTTCTTTAACCTGACCACCCATTGCTGGCATTGGCATAGGGCCCCAAACGCCGCTACCACCTTTTTTAACTTTTTCAACTAGCTTTGCTTCAGCTGTTTTGTCGCCTTTGTATTTTGCCGCAACATCTTTATATGCTGGACCTAATACTTTTTTTTCTACTGTATGACATGCTAAACAGCCACTTTTTTGTGCTAAAGCTTCAGCAGCTTTTGCATCCACTGCAGCACCTGCTTGCACAGTAAGCAACATAGAACCAGCAGTAGCGATTGTTAATAATAAAGCTTTCATGCTATCTCCTTGAATTAACGCTTAATAATAGTAGTTATAAATTTTACAACCCGCTTATCATACTGATAATTTAGTTTATGACAAGTGTGTTAAATCAAATGATTCGTTAATAAATAACAAATTATCTGACTCAACAATTTTAATTAAATTCACATTACTTAGGATGGATATAACGCTTTCGATCGGCACTGCGTTGACAGCACAAAAAATTAAAATTAAATGTACTTATAAAGCCTCTACACTATACTCAACAGACATCGTATGCGTTCTATTCGGGCTAATGACCACAGAGTTTTCTAATGCATTGGCAGTTTCTACACATACCGTTTTACGCCATTCGTCTGCATCACCCATATCTCCCATGGCATGCGCTTTCTCAGCACCTGGGCTCCAGACAACAGTAGTATCACTACCAGATTTACCCACACGGATTAATCGGTTGTATATAGGGTCATGAATTAAACAGTCTGAATTGTGGTCTAAATAAACACGATCGAACTCACCATCAAATTTCAATACATTGTGTTCAACATAACGTCTGTACTGACGTAACTTATCCGCATATAGACAATCTTGCAGACCGGTTACGCGAATATTGCCAACATCACTCACATGCAGATAAGTATGGAATGCCTCACCAATTAAAAATGGATGGTCTGATTTGTTCGTGGTAGCTAAATCAATTTTCAAACGTTTACCAATCGTGACCATCATGGTCAGTACGTATGAGTATGAAAGCTGCCTTTTTGCCTCTGGTGTTTCTATCATTTGCAACACAATGCGCGTTGCACCTGTTTCAGTTGAATCAACATCGACCAATTGCCATGGAATCACTCTTGCAAAACCGTGCGGACACAATGTGCTGTCGGTTGGATGTGCGCCAAACCAAGGCCAGCAAATGGGCACACCACCACGGATAGAACGGCCTTTTACATAACGCGCATGGTCAGAAAGCCATAATACTGGTTGCTTTTCTGCTTTTGGTTGCCATTGCATGACATGACCGCCTTGCAACGCGATTTTAGCCGTTGCTAATGGGTTATCTATCTCTAAATATTGTAGACCTGTTTCATCTTCAGTCACGGTCACATGAGGGTGTAACGTTGAGTACCCCTGCCCGTCTCTTTTTCTAAAGATATGGTCTTCTAATGAATCTAATGTCATACATTACCTTATCAATTTGTCACTTTTTAGCGTTTCGTAAAACGCTTACTTAAAAAGTGAGGTTTAATCTATTTAAATTATTTCTCTATTTGAGAAACATCACGCACTGCACCACGTGCAGCACTTGTACTCATTGCAGCGTATGCGCGCAATGCAGGAGAAACCGCTCTTTCACGGTTAACCGGTTTCCAGGCATCTTTGCCTTTATCTTCCATTTTGGCACGACGGTGCGCCATTTCTTCATCACTAATGACTAAATGAATCGTACGGTTTGGAATATCGATTTCAATTTTGTCACCCTCTTCTACCAAGCCAATTGCGCCGCCTTCAGCTGCTTCTGGTGAAGCATGACCGATACTCAAGCCAGAGGTACCGCCTGAAAAACGTCCATCAGTCAGCAATGCACAGTCTTTACCAAGACCTTTAGATTTTAAGTATGAAGTTGGGTACAGCATTTCTTGCATACCAGGGCCACCGCGTGGGCCTTCATAACGAATCACCACGACGTCACCCGCTACAATTTTATCGGCAAGAATCGCTTCCACTGAAGCGTCTTGGCTTTCAAAAATACGTGCACGGCCAGTAAATTTCAAAATACTGTCATCCACACCCGCAGTTTTTACAATACAGCCATCTAACGCGATATTGCCGTAGAGCACTGCCAAACCACCGTCTTGTGAGTAAGCATGCGCTTTATCACGGATACAGCCTTCGCTTCTGTCGTCATCTAGCGTTGGGTAAAGCATGCTTTGAGAAAACGCGATGGTCGTTGAAATGCCACCAGGCGCTGCACGGAAAAATTTCTTCACATCTTCGTTTTGAGTGACTTTAATATCCCACTCATTGAGCGCATCGCCCAAGCTTGGGCTATGTACCATCGGTGTATCACGGTGAATCACACCAGCGCGATCAAGCTCGCCTAAAATACCCATCACGCCACCCGCACGGTGCACATCCTCCATATGGTATTTAGCGGTTGCAGGCGCTACTTTACTTACACATGGCACTTTACGTGAAATGCGGTCAATATCACTCATGGTGAAATCTAAACCTGCTTCATGTGCCGCAGCTAGCAAATGCAATACTGTATTAGTAGAGCCGCCCATTGCAACATCTAGGCTCATCGCATTTTCAAATGCTTTCATGTTGGCAATGCTACGTGGTAATACGGTGTAGTCATCTTGCTCATAATGACGTTTTGCAAGGTCAACAATCAAGCGCCCTGCTTTTAAGAACAACTCTTTACGTGCCGCATGTGTCGCTAAAGTTGAACCATTGCCAGGCAAGCTTAAACCTAGCGCTTCAGTTAAACAGTTCATTGAGTTAGCTGTAAACATACCCGAGCAAGAACCGCAGGTAGGGCAAGCTGAACGCTCAATCGCGTCAGACTCTGCATCGCTCACATTACTATCTGCCGCCGCTACCATCGCATCTACTAAGTCTAGTTTATGTGTGTTGCCGCCCCAGTTTACCTTACCAGCTTCCATTGGGCCGCCAGATACAAACACCACAGGGATATTCAAACGTAATGCCGCCATCAACATGCCTGGGGTGATTTTGTCACAGTTTGAAATACACACCAGCGCATCTGCACAGTGCGCATTGACCATGTATTCAACGCTATCTGCAATTAAATCACGGCTAGGTAAGCTATAAAGCATACCGCCATGACCCATCGCAATACCATCATCAACCGCAATGGTATTAAATTCTTTGGCTACGCCGCCTGCTTTTTCAATTTCGCGAGCCACCAATTGACCCATGTCTTTTAAATGTACGTGTCCTGGCACAAACTGGGTAAATGAGTTAGCAACTGCGATAATTGGCTTATCAAAGTCACCATCTTTCATGCCAGTGGCACGCCATAGTGCGCGCGCACCCGCCATGTTGCGACCGTGAGTAGTGGTATGTGAACGATAAACTGGCATGGTAAAAATCCGTAAAAAAAGTGAATAAACAATAAAGTGTAATTTTAGACTAGCTAGCGCCAACTAGCCAAAGAAATGTGAAAGAAACGTATGATTTGATTAAGCAAAAGTACTAAAACCAACCTAAACACGTTATAAAGCATCTAAAGGACTGCTCACACCCCGCCCGCCCTTATTGAGCACATGGGTATAAATCATCGTCGTACTCACATCAGAATGTCCTAATAGCTCTTGAACTGTGCGGATATCGTAACCACCTTCAAGCAAGTGTGTCGCAAAACTATGGCGAAAAGTATGGGGTGTTGCTGGTTTGGTAATTTCCGCATCGACCACCGCTTGACGCATCGCACGTTGCACAGACTGATCTTGCAAATGATGGCGACGGATCACAGGCTCATCACCATCTTTAGTACGCGGATCCTGCGACAACTTACCACTTGGAAAAACATATTGCCAAACCCAATCCCGACCAGCATAAGGAAACTTTAAACCCAAAGCCTGTGGCATATACACCGAACCAAAGCCATCATTCAAATCATTTTGATGCAACTGCTTCACGCGATTCAAATGTGTTTTAAGTGGCTCAACTAAGGTAAGCGGCAACATGGTCACGCGATCTTTAAAGCCCTTACCATCGCGAATTAAAATCTCTTTGCGTTCAAAATCAATATCTTTCACCCGCAAACGCAAGGCTTCTAAAATCCGCATCCCCGTTCCATAGAGCAAACTCGCTACTAACCAATGCGTACCAGTTAAACGACCCAACACCGCCTGCACCTCAGCTTTTGTAAGTACCACAGGTAGGCGCTTAGGCGCTTTTGCCTGCTCAACGTTATCCAACCAAGGCAATGCAACACCCAAGACCTCTTTATACAAAAACAACAACGCACTTTTCGCCTGATTTTGCGTGCTAGCAGCAACATGTCGATCCACCGCCAAATGCGTTAAAAACACCTCTACTTCTACCGAGCCCATCTCACTTGGATGACGCTTGTCAAAATGTAAAATAAAGCGTTTAATCCATTCCAAATAAGCTTGTTCGGTACGAATACTATAATGCTTAAGACGAATCTTGCCGCGCACTTGCTCCAAAAGCTTGGGCGACTCTACGTTTTGTACAGCGCTTTGTAATAAGTTTTGCATGTTTTTATGCCGTATCTAAATAAAATTTTAGGCAATACTAAAAAAAGTTAATACCATGATTTTATTATATACTTTATTTATAAAAATTAATTGGCACTCACTTATGACGTATTTAAAAACGTCAAATAGGATGCCTACTTTACGTTAGAGCTTATGAATAAATCAGCGCAGGAAGTTGCATCCGCATGGATAGCAAAATGGTCGCAGCCAGATCCCGATGCAGGGCTTGATGGCTTCGACCTTGATTTTGATATTCCAAGAGAAAATCCAAACTTATGCCTTGAGGCTATTCTTGAAATTCTAGAAATAATCCCCGCAGACATATCAAATCATCACTTTCAAGTATTAGCAGCTGGGCCACTTGAGGATTTACTAGTTGAGCATGGTGAGACATACGTCGGAAGAATTGAGGAACTTGCAAGACAACGGCCCGATTTCAGGCTACTGCTTAATGGAGTCTGGAATAATAGTATTAACCCAAATGTTGTTAAACAACTTTCAAAGTATTGGGGTAACAAATGGTAAGCTCTAACCCCTCATTCAAGCGGGACGCCTAACGGCGCCCCTTGTATCTTACCAACAACTCAGAAATGAGTTAAATTGCTCTGACGCGAAGAGCCGGGAGAAGGGATGCTGAGCGCGCCCCAAGGCCTTAGAGCCAGTAATTAAGATTAGTGGCCTTCTCCCAACCTACATTCATCAAGATCGGACGGTATCTTAGGACTGACATAACGTCATGATCCTGCATGCACAAGGTTGATCTGAATTGGGATGTGTTGTTCGCTTAGGGTGTTTATTTCACTTGTTGGTAAGGAGCTCAATCATGGCCTTCATTGAATTGCCGATACTCGGCATTGATATTTCCAAAGCGAAGTTTGATGTGGCATTGCTTGTATATGGCAAAGTGAAGAAGTCACGGGTATTTGAGAACAACCTTGTTGGTTTTAAAGCCTTATCACTCTGGTTAGTTAAGCAAGACATCACACATCTGCAAGCCTGTATGGAAGCCACAGGCACTTACGGTGACGAATTGGCCACTTATTTGTATGACCAAGGCTTTGAAGTCAGCGTGGTGAATCCTGCGCAGATTAAGAGCTTTAGTGGTGCGCAGTTAAATCGTGCCAAAACAGATAAAGCCGATGCAAAACTCATTGCACAATTCTGTGCCAGTATGCACCCAACGGCTTGGATGCCGCCACCTATGCATGTACGTGAATTACAAGCTTTGGTACAGCGACTTTCAGCTTTGCTACAAATGGAACGTCAGGAACAGAATCGTTTCGGTACCGCTGCGCCTGTGATTCAGCCTTCCATCAAGGCGGTGTTAGCTACAATTAAAGTTGAGATTAAGGCTGTTGAACGCATGATTCGCGACCATATCGACCGGCATCCTGATTTGAAGGATCAATCTAATCTGTTGGACAGCATTCCAGGCATCGGAATCGCGACCATTTCGCGCTTATTGGCTTTTGTGGGAGATGTACATCGCTTTAATGATGCGAAGGCATTGGCTGCATTTGTGGGTTTGAATCCTACCGTACATCAGTCTGGCAGTTCGGTGAGAGGTAAGTCACGCTTATCCAAGAAAGGCAACGCCACCATCAGAAAGGCGTTGTATATGCCTGCGGTTGTGGCAAGACGTTATAACCCAACCATTAAAGCGTTTGCGCAACGATTGAAGAAAGCAGGTAAATCGAATATGCTGATTATTGGCGCGGTAATGCGTAAGTTACTGCATATTATTTATGGGGTGCTGAAGTCAGGCAAACCCTTTGATGCTAATTATGCTGTTAAGAATGCTTGACAGGTAAGACGGTATCTTAATTCAAACGTTAGGCAAAAGGAGTAATAATTGGATTTGCAAAGCACAACAATAAAATTAGCTCACCCAGGTAAGCGATTTCAAGGTCAATTTATTGATGGTTTAATCGCCTATATATTGGGTATTATTGCTTTTTACCTATTACATACAATCATCGGTAAAGATGCTTCTTTTCTTGTAGCAGTAATAATTGCTCTAGCTTATTTTCTCTTTTCAGACGCACTACCGAATGGTCAAAGCATCGGAAAAAAACTCTTGAAAATAAAGGTCGTTAATAAAGAAACAATGCAACCATGTTCATTAGTTCAGTCACTTTTAAGAAATATTACCTTTCCGCTTGGTATTTTTGATTGGGTGTTTATCTTTTTTGGCTCACACCGTAGGCTAGGTGACTTCATGGCATCTACTATTGTAGTAAAAATGTAATGTACATCTTGCCTAACCCACCATTCAAGCGGGACGCCTAACGGCGCCCCTTGTATCTTACCAACAACTCAGAAATGAGTTAAATTGCTCTGACGCGAAGAGCCGGGAGAAGGGATGCTGAGCGCGCCCCAAGGCCTTAGAGCCAGTAATTAAGATTAGTGGCCTTCTCCCAACCTACATTCATCAAGATCGGACGGTATCTTAGGACTGACATAACGTCATGATCCTGCATGCACAAGGTTGATCTGAATTGGGATGTGTTGTTCGCTTAGGGTGTTTATTTCACTTGTTGGTAAGGAGCTCAATCATGGCCTTCATTGAATTGCCGATACTCGGCATTGATATTTCCAAAGCGAAGTTTGATGTGGCATTGCTTGTATATGGCAAAGTGAAGAAGTCACGGGTATTTGAGAACAACCTTGTTGGTTTTAAAGCCTTATCACTCTGGTTAGTTAAGCAAGACATCACACATCTGCAAGCCTGTATGGAAGCCACAGGCACTTACGGTGACGAATTGGCCACTTATTTGTATGACCAAGGCTTTGAAGTCAGCGTGGTGAATCCTGCGCAGATTAAGAGCTTTAGTGGTGCGCAGTTAAATCGTGCCAAAACAGATAAAGCCGATGCAAAACTCATTGCACAATTCTGTGCCAGTATGCACCCAACGGCTTGGATGCCGCCACCTATGCATGTACGTGAATTACAAGCTTTGGTACAGCGACTTTCAGCTTTGCTACAAATGGAACGTCAGGAACAGAATCGTTTCGGTACCGCTGCGCCTGTGATTCAGCCTTCCATCAAGGCGGTGTTAGCTACAATTAAAGTTGAGATTAAGGCTGTTGAACGCATGATTCGCGACCATATCGACCGGCATCCTGATTTGAAGGATCAATCTAATCTGTTGGACAGCATTCCAGGCATCGGAATCGCGACCATTTCGCGCTTATTGGCTTTTGTGGGAGATGTACATCGCTTTAATGATGCGAAGGCATTGGCTGCATTTGTGGGTTTGAATCCTACCGTACATCAGTCTGGCAGTTCGGTGAGAGGTAAGTCACGCTTATCCAAGAAAGGCAACGCCACCATCAGAAAGGCGTTGTATATGCCTGCGGTTGTGGCAAGACGTTATAACCCAACCATTAAAGCGTTTGCGCAACGATTGAAGAAAGCAGGTAAATCGAATATGCTGATTATTGGCGCGGTAATGCGTAAGTTACTGCATATTATTTATGGGGTGCTGAAGTCAGGCAAACCCTTTGATGCTAATTATGCTGTTAAGAATGCTTGACAGGTAAGACGGTATCTTAATTAAAACGTTAGGCAACAAATGAAAACTCTAATTAAGCTTCTGTTGGTTGCTCTATACATAACGTTTACTTTACCGGCATATGCTTCAGACTTTACACCGCTAATAGTCTTTTTTTCCGTGTTATTGATAGTGGTTTTTCTTGTTACTTTTATTCCAATATATAAATTTACTTCGAAAATGCCCAATCAATGGCCTAAACAATTAATTCGTAGCTTGGCTTTTAGTATTTTTTGGGCTCCTTTTCCAATAGAAGGTTATCAAAATTGGTGGCCAGCATGCATAGCTGTATTTGAATTTTCTTTAATCCCTAAAGCAGCGATTGCGGTGGTAATCGTTACCATAATTCTGTTTTTTCTAACACGAATCCCAGCTATTGATTATGATTATTAAAAAGCCTAGCACCTCATTCAAGCGAGACGGGCAAAGACAACATTTAATTTACGGATAGCCATAGGAACCAAGGAGCGTCATGGGCAAGCAATACGAAGCACTCTCTGAACGGTTGATTGAATTTATTGTGGCGCAGAAAATATTTTTCGTGGGCACGGCGACGACGGATAGTCGAGTTAATGTTTCTCCCAAAGGAATGGATTCGTTTCGGGTGTTAAACAATCATCGGGTGATTTGGCTGAACGTAACGGGGAGCGGAAATGAAACATCTGCTCACGTTCAGCTAAACCCACGTATGACTATTATGTTTTGCGCATTTGATGGCCCACCCCTTATTCTTAGGCTGTACGGAACGGCTAGGGTTATCCACAAAAAAGACGATGACTGGAAAGATCTTTTTTCTTACTTTAACCCCTTGCCAGGTGCGCGCCAAATATTTGATCTATCAATCGAGTTAGTGCAAACTTCTTGCGGAATGGCTGTGCCGCAATACGACTATATAGAAGATAGAGCGTTGCTTTCGGATTGGGCGAAGAAAAAAGGTGAGCACGGGCTGATGCAGTATTGGGAAGATAAGAATCAGTCAAGCATTGACAACATTCCCACTAACATCGTTGCAAAAAATGGCCAAGCCTGATTTATACGTGCCTATCTAAGAAAGTAGTCTGCAATGAAACCTAGCATTACCGTCATTACTATTGGTGTTAACGACCTCGAGGAGTCCTTGCGTTTTTATCGAGATGGGCTTGGATTTCCAACAGAAGGTATCATTGGTAAAGAGTTTAAGTATGGTGCAGTTGTTTTTATTCAACTCCAAGGTGGATTACGCCTAGCCCTTTGGCCAAGAAAAAGCATCTCACATGACTCAGGCCTGCCAATTGGGCTAGCAAGCTCAACTGAAATGACGCTAGGGCACAATGTTGGTTCAAAAGTAGAGGTTGATGCAGTCATACAGCAAGCAAAATCAGCCGGTGCTATGATTGTTAAACCTGCTCATGATACATTCTGGGGCGGGTATTCTGGATATTTTCAAGACCCAGATGGTCATCTTTGGGAGATTGTATGGAACCCACAGTGGGAAGAGTAACCATTCGAACATAATTCATTACTCAAGCGGTAACTGGCTAAGTTCCGCCAACTCAAAACGTTAGGTACATGTAAATCTATGGCTTTAGAAATTGAAAGAAAATTCTTAGTGATTGGAAACGAGTGGCAACTTGCCGCTGGCGTTAAATTTAGCCAAGGTTATTTAAATCGAGATAAGAATCGAACTGTCAGAGTTAGAATTGCAGACAACCGCGGCTTTCTTACTATTAAGGGTGCAACAAATGGTGCTACACGAACTGAGTTTGAATATGAAATCCCAATAGCTGATGCAGAAAATCTGTTGGACTTATGCGAAAGACCAATCATCCAGAAAATAAGACATATATTTCACTACAAAGGCTTTAAATGGGAAGTAGACGAATTTGAGGGTGACAATATGGGGTTAGTAGTCGCTGAAATTGAGTTGCAGAGTGAGGATCAGTTATTTGAGCAACCTAGCTGGATTGGTAAGGAAGTGACTGACGACCCACGCTATTACAATGCTAATCTGACGCAACATCCTTATAAGGCTTGGGCTAAATAAGAATATCTAAGTTAACATTCCAATATTGATCACTGAAATGGCACCTATGCAAAAATGGATTTTTCTTGTTATTGCCATCATTAGCGAAGTCATCGCGACTTCCGCATTAAAATCGTCTGCAGGATTTACGCGCTTATGGCCCTCTATTATTGTGGTGTCAGGTTATGCGTCTGCTTTTTATTTTTTATCATTAACGCTAAATGTCATTCCTATTGGGATTGCCTATGCCATTTGGTCTGGTGTGGGCGTTGCGTTAATCGCGCTTATCTCATGGTTATATTTTAAGCAACCGCTAGATTTTGCTGCAATCGTTGGTTTATTGCTTATTGTAGCTGGCGTAGTGGTCATTAATTTGTTCTCAAAATCAGTTGCTCATTAATATACGCGTTCATCTAATTACTATTATTCAGATGAAATCATCAATTAAGCTTTATAGATAGTTATCGACTACTGCCTTGGTCTAGTGTTTTAATAAACTATCCAAGTTAGCTAAGCGCAACTAAGTCGTTGTGAAGTATCAAAACTTAGGTAAAATCACACTTCTATTCAATTGATGTTAGTTCACATGTTTGTTCACCCGCAGTTTGACCCTATTGCTATTCACCTTGGATCTTTTGGCATCCATTGGTATGGCCTAATGTATTTGCTTGGATTTTTGGCATTTTTGGCCTTAGGTAAATATCAAATTAACCACAGAAAATGGCATGGTTGGACAAACCAAATGCTTGATGACGCACTATTTTTTGGTGCTTTAGGTGTGATTCTTGGCGGACGTATCGGTTATGTGCTGTTTTATCAATTAAGCTACTTTATTGAGCATCCAACAGAGATTCTTGCAGTATGGCAAGGTGGCATGAGCTTTCATGGTGGATTCTTAGGTGTGCTAGTTGCCATGTGGCTTTTTGGTAGAAAGTATCCTCAAAACTGGCTAAAAACTATGGATTTTGTTGCCCCATTAGTGCCAATTGGTTTAGGCGCTGGCCGTATGGGCAATTTTATCAATGCCGAGTTATGGGGCAGAGTCACTAATAGTCAATTTGGGATGGTTTTTCCTAAAGTTGACGACGCATTACGCCACCCTTCCCAACTTTATGAGTTTGCACTTGAAGGTGTTTTGCTGTTCTTAATTCTTTGGATATATTCCGCGAAGCCAAGGGCAACGGGTACGATTTCAGCACTTTTCTTAATCGGTTATGGTAGCTTTAGGTTTATCGTAGAATACACCCGTGAGCCAGATGACTACTTAGGTTTACTATCCATGGGCTTAAGTATGGGGCAGTGGCTAAGCTTGCCGATGATTTTAGTTGGCGTAGTGATGTTTGTGTTTTGCAATAAAAAGCGCGCGTTTTAACCCTCTCTAGACTTTAACGATAGATAACTCCATAAAGTGAGCTATCTATCGTTGGTCCACCTCATTGGCCACATGTAATACTAACTACGCCAATGTTCCTCTCAATTCCAAACTTATGCAGTTACAATCACTGACTCAGTTAACAATTGTTAACTTGGCGAATTGCGTCATTAGGCATATTATTTTATGGGTTATCTATCTGTAAACGTAAGGAGCCCCATGATTAAGAAATTTCTAAAGAATGTGTTTTTTAGAAAACATCAAACGGCTAACACGCCTCCTGTAAACCCCGGCTTCATCACCACCCACAACAGCCATTCGAAGTCTGACTTTGAAGTGACTGAATTAAGTTATGACGAGTATGTGGAATATGCAGGGCCAGAACGCAGAGTGACAATGGCAGAGGTATACGAGGAGCGCAGACGTACACAGTAAGTACGGACTTACATCGCCAAGAGCTGGGTTAACTTTTTAAAACTGTTTTACGCGATGATTAGCCTTATGTCTAGTGACTGCGTTGGATCTAAGTTTGACATGCTTAGTGGCTTGACCATGAGTACGCTCGCGCCATAACTTGAATGAGCTGTGCTTCAAACTTGCACGCATCAACTTAATTACACCATCTTGATTAAGGCCAAATTGGAACTCTATTGCTTCAAATGGGGTACGATCTTCCCACGCCATTTCTATTACGCGAGAAATCTGGGCTTCATCTAATGGCTCAGCAGTCACCGGATTTAACAGCATCGGTTAATACCTTTCCATTTACTGTCTTGCCATAGCTTAAAAAACTCTTTGCGCGATAGTGCTGGTGGCGCGTCTACCGTCGCTTGGTGAAATTCGGCATGATGTTTTAAGTATTGCTCATAAGCATCATCACCTGAAACGTGCCGAACAAAACACCATAACTTTTTGAACATATTGAACATTGTTATCTTTCTAATCTCGTACCCAGTTTTCTACAAGGCGGCTTGGCTCGTGCGGTACCTCTGATAGTTGCAAAACTGGCTTACCACTTAAATAACGTAGACATAATCGAAGCATATCCAGTATCACCACCCAAAGTACAACAATAAAAAACAAGGTTAAATAGGCATCTAAATGCTGATTAAATATTAACTGCGGGGCAACGGAAGCTTTATCGGCTGGGAGCAATCCTGCCGCTAGTTTGGAGGACATATCATTTGCTGATGCAAAGAAGCCCACACGCACATCTGTACTAAAAATCTTTTCATAGGCAGCTGAGGTGGTAATCGTCACTAGCCAAACTAGAGGTAAACCTGTTACCCATGCATATTTTAACTTTCCAGATTTCACCAAAATGCCTGTCGCTACACATAAGGCAATTGCTGCGAGCATTTGGTTCGCAATTCCAAACAATGGCCATAAAATATTCACACCACCATTTGGATCTATCACGCCTATGTAAAGGAAGTAGCCCCACCCCGCTACTACAATACTGCTCGTTAAAATCACAGAAGGTGTATATGAGGTTTCGCCGAGTTTTTTATTAAAGTTGCCTAATAAATCTTGCAACATAAAGCGGCCAACACGCGTACCTGCATCTAGTGTGGTTAGTATAAATATTGCCTCAAACATAATGGCAAAATGGTACCAAAGTGCTAACAGTTCTTTGCCGAAAGCGCTACCAAAAATACTCGCCATGCCTACAGCTAAGCTTGGTGCCCCACCAGTGCGGGAGAACAAGGTTGATTCGCCCATATCACTTGCCAGTTGCTGCATTTGCTCTACGGTAACAGCAAACCCCCAGCTGTTAATTTTGGCAACAGCATCTATTGCCTCTTTACCAACGACTCCAGCCGGACTATTAATCGCAAAAAATACGCCCGGATCTAATACGGTGGCAGCAATCATCGCCATAATGGCAACAAAGCTTTCTAATAGCATGCCGCCGTAGCCAATCATACGAATATCGCGCTCATTGCCGAGCAGCTTTGGCGTAGTCCCCGATGCGATTAATGCATGAAAACCTGAAATAGCGCCACAAGCAATCGTAATAAAAACGAATGGAAACAACTTACCCCCAAAAATAGGGCCAGTACCATCTACAAACTGTGTCACTGCGGGCATATGAATCTCTGGGCGCAGGATGACAATTGCAATGGCTAACAACAGGATGGTGCCTAGCTTCATAAAGGTAGAAAGATAATCACGCGGTGCTAGTAAAAGCCACACTGGTAGCACGGCCGCAGCAAATCCATACACAATGATGGCATAAGCTAGTGGTAATCCATCATGATCAAATAATGGACGTAAGGTTTCGTGATGATCAACCCAGCCACCTAAACCTACCGAAAGCAACAATAAAACCACACCGATAATAGAAGCCTCTAACACTCTACCCGGGCGAATATTGCGCATATAAATCCCGACAATCATCGCAATCGGAATGGTTGCCGCCACTGTTGAAGTTGCCCACGGGCTATGTTTCATGGCATTAACCACGACTAAACCAAGCACCGCGATTAAGATAATCATAATTAAAAACGTACCGATGAGTGCCGCGCTACCGCCTATCAAGCCTATTTCATCGCGTGCCATTTGGCCCAAGCTACGCCCATTTCGGCGTGTAGAGAAAAACAGCGTGACCATGTCTTGTACTGCACCACCCAATACTGCGCCAATTAAAATCCATAATGTGCCAGGCAAATAGCCAAACTGTGCAGCGAGGGTTGGCCCAATCAAAGGACCAGGGCCTGCAATTGCTGCAAAGTGATGACCAAACACCACCCATTTATTCGTTGGTACAAAATCTCGGCCATTATCCAGTCGTTCTGCTGGTGTCGCACGAGTTTCGTCTATCACTAACACTTTTGCAGCAATCCAAGCGGCATAAAAACGATAGGCAATTGCATAAATACAGACGGCTGCAGTAATCAGCCATAGTGCATTAATACTTTCTCCGCGATTCAATGCGATTCCAGCAACTGCAAATGCGCCTAGCAACGCAACGGCTGCCCAAAGAACTGTTTTTATATGTTGATTCATGATTATGTGGTTAAACGTTTTGATTTAAATTTCGGAGGCGATTGGTAGTATAAAGCACTGAAGCTAACCATCGCCAAAATAATATTGGAACTAATTGTTTTCAATGAATTTTATTAACATCAATACTAACGATTTTTGCGTTGTTAACTTATCTAAAAGTTAACAATATTTACCTCTAAAGTGTTGCTGATGCATTTACCGTGCTGGGTTAATCATAACGCTATTAGAATAACCACCAACCAAGCCAGATAGCCGACACCTGCAACACCAAGCCAAGTGTCACCTGTTGGAAAAAAACTTTTCCACCGGTGACTGCGGCTGTAATTACTTTAGAGATGGCGTTCGCTGAAAATGCTACTAATATTGGCACGGTAGCATTTGCGGCCGTAATTTTATTACTTGCCGCTAAAGAAGCCGCTGAAATAGTAGAAGCATGCACATCGGCTAAACCTGCTACAGCAGATGCCACAACTAAGCCAGCCTGACCAAACCATGCCTTAAGCGCTGCTGACGCAATCAGCACAACAGCGATGACTAACGCCAGTGTCAGTGCAGTTTTAACACTAAAAGACCGACTAGGCTTACTCAACTCTTGGCTTTGATGATTAAATGAATTTAAAGTAATCACAAGGCCATATAGCGCGATAGTCAGCCCTCCAAATAATAAAGGCACTTTTAATGCGTGCAAAGTAGGTGGGTGGATAGCCGCCAACAGCATCACTAACTGAAGCACTGTGGACAGACTTGACAGCGTAGCTCCTGCAACTGCCGTACCTATTAGATCTGGCGTTTTTCGGACGCGAGCTCCCATCGCGCCTATCGTCGCAATACTGGAAATAAAGCCTGATACCAAGCCTACTAGAGGCAAACCCGTACGGCTACCTAATAAACGCAACGCTAAATGACCCAGCGCGCCAATAAACATCACTAATATTACAATTAACCACAAGTTACGAGGATTAATCGCATCAAAAGGGCCTACTAAAGCATTAGGCACTAATGGTAAAACAATCAAAGTTGCAGCAGCTAGAATCAAGAAATCTATCATCTCATCTTTAGTGACCACCCCTCGAACAAAGCCGTGTATGGGCTCTTTTGCAGCAAGCAATATCGCAGCGGCAACAGCCAAACTAGCCGCCATCGATGCCGTAGTCATGGCTAGCCCGCCCAAAATAACAGTAAACACTAGGCTAATCTCTGTGGTTAATCCAGGATCTTCATCTCTTCTAGTAAAATAGGCTGTTGCTACAAAAACAGTGACGCAGATAATTGAAACGACAAGCAACCAAAAATTGACTGAAGTGCTCACTGCGCCAAGTAAAGAAGCTATCGTAAAAGTGCGCACCCCTGCAATTGTTCTATCACCCCCATCCGCCTTGCTACGCTCACGCTCGGCCCCAATTAGCAACCCGATGCCTAAGGCAACTGCTAAATTTAACCAGTGCGCATTATCAATTAACATACACTCTTCCAATCATTAATCTTTAGCATTTTAATTACAACAAACCACGCTCAGCAAACGAAAGAGTTTGATTGCCTGCCACAATAAAATGATCTAATACACGCACATCTATCAGTGCCAAAGCTTGTTTCAATTGTTGCGTGATTAGCTCATCTGCTGCGCTCTGTTGTGCAACTCCAGAAGGATGGTTGTGTGCAAAAATAACACTCGCAGCATTATGATGAATCGCTCGCTTCACCACTTCTCGAGGATAAACACTCGTTTGGGTAAGCGTGCCATTAAATAGCTCCTCAGCAGCATGTAAACGATTTTGTGCATCTAAAAACAACACCATAAAAACTTCTCGTGTAAGCGCTCCCAGCTTAAGCACTAAATAGTTGCGTACCTGTTGTGGCGACTGAAACACATCTCTCGCTTGTAACTGCTCATTTAAAGCTCGACGACTCATTTCAAAAATTGCTTGCAGCTGCACATATTTACTAGTGCCAATACCATGCACCTGACTGAGTTCACGCTCAGTTGCTGCAAAAATACCATTAAGACTACCAAACTGACTGAGTAAGTCGCGCGCCAAATCTACTGCGCTTTTACCGACCACACCGACGCGTAAAAAAATTGCCAATAACTCAGCATCAGATAAAGCATCAGCACCCATCTCTATTAGCTTTTCTCTAGGTCGCTCACTAGCAGGCCAGTCTGTAATTGCCACTTAACACCTCTTATTGTTCACGGATTTTAACCGACTAAATTCATTACACTGATATGATCAACACTCGAAGCGACAACTGCTAGCCACTAGCGCAACCATCCTATTTCACGTGCAGTCATTGCACCAATCATTGTATGCCTTAAACCTTTAGGGATTTCAGCATCGTTATCATTGATAGGAATGCGGCCGCCCATTAGCTCAGCAAAATTTTGTGGGTATAGCGGTATTTTATCTGGCTCAGCATACCCATGAGGATAAATAGGTAAAGTACTCTGCAAATCATACTTATCAGTGGCATTTAAAGTATGTAACAACTCATGTGCGGTGACTACCAAGTTCTTTTTTGCATAGGCGGAGCTACCAAACAAATTTACACGCCCGATTCGCCCTTTATTAAGGGCTGTTGAATGTCCTAATACTCGGTTATTTTCAGGGTCGTGATAAAGTAAATACAATCGTATATCTGGCCGTACATTTACCTTTGGACTATGTTGCCATGCAAACAACCGAAATTTTAAGCTCCACAGCATAGTACTTAATATGCTGCCATTTTTAGGAGGCTCTGGTGGTAACTCATCGACAATATCACCTAGTTGCACTTCTATTGGTCGCCGTAAACCTAATTGGTATGACGTAGCTTCTTCTGCAAAGTACTCCGCCATCGGCTCAAAATCATCACGACTGAGGGTTCGCAAGTAAGCACTAACTTCATCGCTACCATCGGCATTGATTGGATAAACTGCAACGTAAAGATTATGCTTCCAAGCTAAATCAGCTTTATCCAACCAAACTTCTTGTATAACCGTTGCTAAAATTAGCAGCAGGATGATAATTCTGAATTTACGCCACATTGTGTATACGCCGCATGAATGTTATTGGTTTTATATGATATCTACTATAAAACATTTTCTTTCGTTTCAATGATGCATAAAGAATATTTTATACAAAACAATGTTCGTATTAGAATGAAAGACTTACATCAATGACAAGCATTATGCAAAATAAAAAATCAATTGTATTAGGAGTCACTGGGGGAATCGCAGCCTACAAAGCAGCAGAACTCGTACGCCTATTCGTAAAAAATAATATTGATGTGCAAGTCGTCATGACGCAAGCTGCTTGCCAGTTTATTTCCACCGTCACGATGCAAGCCCTATCAGGTAAACCAGTATTCACAGACATGTGGGATGCATCAATCCCTAATGGTATGCCACACATCGAATTAAGCCGCGCTGCAGATGCCATCGTTATTGCACCAGCGAGCGCAGACTTCATTGCAAAACTCGTACATGGTCGTGCTGACGATTTACTTTCCACCCTATGCCTAGCGAGAGACTGTGACTTACTGGTCGCTCCGGCGATGAACAAACAAATGTGGGAGAACCCTGCTACCCAACGTAATATCGCACAACTAGTCAGCGATGGTATTCACATACTTGGGCCAGACAGCGGTGAACAGGCGTGCGGCGAAATTGGCTTAGGCCGCATGCTAGAGGCAGAAGACCTACACTATTTAATCAACGCGTATTTCCAACCTAAACGACTTAGAGGCAAAAAAATAATGATTACGGCAGGCGCCACATTAGAAATGATAGACCCTGTGCGCGCTATTACAAACTTAAGCTCAGGCAAAATGGGATACGCCATCGCCCAGGCCGCTTTTGAAATGGGTGCAGAAGTCACGCTCATCAGTGGCGCTACTGCACTTACGCCCCCAACTGGGGTACGCAACATTGCAGCAACATCAGCAGGTGCAATGTATCAAAGCGTAATGCAAAACATCGCAAACCAAGACATATTTATTGGTGTCGCAGCAGTTGCAGATTACAGCCCAGCGAATTCACAATCACAAAAAATTAAAAAAAGTGAGCAATCACTGACGCTGGAGCTAAAGCTCAACAAAGATATACTAGCAGAAGTCGCCAGCTTACCTAGTCCGCCATTTTGTATAGGCTTTGCTGCCGAAACCGAAAATCTATTAGAGTTCGCGGAAGCAAAAAGACAAAAGAAAAAACTTCCATTAATCGTCGCCAACCTGACGAGCGATGCAATGGGCAGTGACAACAACAAAGTCATTCTACTAGACAACAATGGTAACTATCCACTTGAACCAGCCACCAAAATTGAAGTGGCCAGATCAATATTGAAGCATGTTGCTGACATGCTTCAAGTCAAATAATCAAATATATCAATATTGCCAAATGATAGTGCTGTTTGATACAGGTCAAACAGCACTATCAACATCAAAAAACTCATGAAAATCATGATTCTATTATGCAAATTAGCGATTAGAATCGCACCCAATTACTTACTCTAGATTAATCAGTTAAGGTCTACCATGCATCACACCACTCCGTTCCCAATCAAACTACTGTCAATAGCCATTATCAGCACTTTTAGTATTAACCAACACGTGTACGCAGAAGAAATTGTCAGTGAAAAAATTATCACAGCACCAATCGTCGTGACTGCAACTCGTGTAGAACAAAATAGCTTCGACCTACCAGTGGCCATTGATGTCGTGGAAAGCAAAGACATCCAAAATGGCCAATTACAAATGACGCTTTCAGAAAGCTTAATTCGTGTACCAGGGATTACAGCGCAAAACAGAAACAATCAAGCACAGGATCCGCAAATCTCTACACGCGGATTTGGTTCCCGCTCAAGTTTCGGCGTACGCGGCGTGCGTGTTTATGTAGACGGCATTCCTTTGACCATGCCTGATGGCCAAGGTCAGCCTGGGGTAGTAGATTTATCGGCAATTAAAAGCATTGAAGTTATGCGAGGCCCTTTCTCAGCACTCTACGGAAACTCTTCAGGAGGTGTTATCCAAATGTTAACGAAAGATGCGCCAAAAACTAACGAAGTTGGTGGCACAGTGATGTTTGGTAGCTACGGTACCAAAAGACAAATTCTTGAGACTACTGGCACTGCAGAGCAAATTGAATACATGCTCAATGTATCCAATTTTGAGACGGATGGTTACCGAGATCACAACTCAGGCAAAAAACAACAAGCCACTGCAAAATTCAAAATCAATATTACTGATGATACAAAATTAACCACCTTAGTAAATTGGTTTGAGCAAGAGGCTCAGGATCCATTAGGACTCACACGAGAGGTTGCATTCTCCAAACCAGAGAGCGCTGGCGTAGGTGCGATTGACTCAAACACACGTGTTTATCGTAGTCATACTCAAGTTGGCTTCAACCTAGAACATCGGATTAACACCAATAATGGCATCAGCCTGATGAGCTATGTTGGCACGAGGGAAAATGAGCAATATCTAGCTCTACCATCACAAGCTCCCGTCAACGCAAATGGTAGAGCAAGTGAAATATCGCGCGATTTTTGGGGTGTAGATTTACGTTGGGATAACAATGGAGAAATACTCCATCGTCCATACAATATTAGTATGGGCTTTACCTACGGGAAAATGAATGATGACAGGACCGATACCAATGCCGACTTTGGTACAAAAAGAACCACCAATATCCCTAATAACACTAACTTTGGACTAAATCGACGCGAACAAAACATTTCGTACAACTTTGACCAATACATTCAAGGCAAACTTTCACTCTCAAACAATTTAGATATTCATGCTGGTGCTAGACACACCAAGGTTAATCTTGAGGTTAAAGATGATTTTATTACAGGCACCAGTGCGAACGGTGATAATAGTGGTAAAGTTGAATATCAAAAAACCACACCTGTTATCGGTACAATTTGGAAAGTAAATCCACAATTAAACTTGTATGCTAACTTTGGTAAAGGTTTTGAAACACCAACTTTCATTGAATCAGCATTCGCAAGCTCTGCAGCCAATAGCACTCCAAATCTTGCACTCAGACCTAGTGAAAGCAAAAACTATGAACTAGGCGCAAAAGCATTCTTAAATGACAACACTCAAGCAAAGCTAACATTGTTTAAAGTAACAACTGATGATGAAATTGTTACCTTAGATAACATCTCAGGACGTGTAAGTTATACAAACGCTAATAAAACTAACCGTACAGGCATGGAGTTTTCAATAGACTCTCAACTAGATAATAATATTTCGCTGTATGCTGCATATACCTTACTTAATGCAAAATTTGATTCTGACTTTACTAATAACCTCGGCAGAACAATATTATCCGGCAATAGAATTCCTGGAACATACCGTTCACAGCTATATGGTGAAATCGCCTGGAAATATATACCTTTAGGTTTCAGTACAGCGTTAGAGGGCCGCCATAATAGTAAAGTTTATGTAGATGACATCAATAGCGACGTTGCACCGTCTTATACCATTTTCAACGTAAGAGCAGGCTTTGAGCAACAACTAGGTCAATGGAGCATAAATGAATACTTACGTATTGAAAATATGTTTGATAAAGACTACATAGGCGGCGTCAGAATCAATGATGGTAATTCAAGATTTTTCGAACCAGGTACAGATCGTAACTACTTATTAGGTCTTAGCGCGAAATATAAATTCAACTAACATTATTAATTAGAGCAACTAATCAAACGATAGCCAGTAAATCAATTTACTGGCTTTTTTATTACCCATAATTAGTGTTTAATAGGCACTTAATTAAATCCAATAAAAACATACACTATCATGTCCATACTCATCGACCTAAAAATTATAGACGACCGCTTACGCAGTCAGTTTCCAACCTATGCCACACCTGGATCAGCAGGTTTAGACTTACGTGCCTGCATTGAGTCACCTATCACTTTACAGCCTGGTGAAACCACCCTCATTCCTACTGGCATGGCGATACATATCGACAACACATACTATGCTGCACTTATTTTACCGCGATCCGGCCTAGGCCATAAGCACGGTATTGTGTTGGGAAACCTCGTTGGACTAATTGATTCAGACTATCAAGGGCAGCTGATGGTATCCTGCTGGAATCGTGGCAACACCGCGTTTGAATTAAACCCGCTAGAAAGAATCGCGCAATTGGTGATTGTGCCAGTCATGCAGGCTGAGTTTCATGTAGTCGATGATTTTGACAGCTCAGAACGTGGTGAAGGTGGCTTCGGTAGCACCGGAAAACACTAACAAAAAATAATATGTGAATTTACTGAAAAGAAACACATATTTAGCTTGAAACAAACAAAGAATGTGTACTATAATCACGCTCTTTCTCAAAAATAGAGTTCTTGGAGATAACCATGGCACGTGTATGTCAGGTAACAGGCAAAAAGCCAATGGTGGGTAACAATGTTTCTCACGCACAAAACAAAACAAAACGTCGTTTTTTACCTAATTTGCAAAACCGCAAATTTTGGGTTGAGAGCGAAAATCGCTGGGTAAGCATGCGTATTACTAACGCTGCGCTACGCACTATCGACAAAAACGGTATTGATGCTGTTTTAGCTGATATGCGTGCTGCTGGCCAAAAGATTTAAGCTGCTAACTTAACTTAGCAAATAAAGGAAAGTAAAATGCGCGAAAAAATCAAATTAGAGTCAAGTGCTGGTACAGGTCACTTCTATACCACTACAAAAAACAAACGTACAATGCCAGGCAAATTAGAAATTAAAAAATTTGATCCAGTCGTACGTAAGCACGTAATGTACAAAGAAACAAAATTGAAATAATTGCTTATTTCAGTAATAAAAAAGCTCACTATATGTGAGCTTTTTTATTATCTATCCATTATTCACGCTATGAGTAATAATAAGTTAACCACTAGCCATCCTTATTCTCATCCTTAACATCAGCTACTGCTGTACCTAATATGCGCACTTCTCTTTGCGGATATGGGATTGATATATTATTGGCCTTAAACAATCTCCATATCGCCATAAACAGGTCTGATTGCAAGCTTGCAGTGCCCTCTTCTGCATCATGAATCCACACAGTCAATCTAACGTCAATACCGCTATCTGCGAAGCCCGTCACTATCGCAGTAGGCTCTGGGGTGACTAACACTCTAGGATGGTCGTCTGCGGCCTTCACAAGCAGTTTCAGCACCAAGTCTAGGTCACTTTCATAAGCAACCTGCATCGTGACCAACACCCTTGTATTTCTATCCATACAAGAATGGTTAATCACAGGATTAATAATCAACGTTTCATTCGGAATAATGACTTCAGTACCATCAAGCTTTTGCAATACCAAATAGCGTGTACGCAAATCTCGAATAATCCCATAATGAACATCAATCGTCACGATATCGCCAATGCTGATTGATTTATCCATCAGCAAGATAAAACCACTGACGTAGTTACTCGCAATACGCTGTAAACCAAAACCCAAACCAACACCTATTGCACCGCCAAATACCGAAATGAGCGTCAAATCTAAGCCAACCGCAGAAAGTGCAATAAGCACTGCAATAAACAGCAGAAAAACCCTCAACACTTTCGACAACATCACGCGAGTATTAGCATTGAGTTGATCAACTTGCATGAGCTTGTTTTCAACAAAACGACTTAACCACATTGCAACAAAAATTGTCGTTAATATAGTGAGCAGGCCTTGCAATACTAACAGTAAATTAACCGAGTTCTTACCTATTGTAAATTTAACTGCCTCCAGTGTTTCTAACATTTCTGGCAGTACGCCACTTAAATGCAATGCAAGGACCATCCAGATTAATGTGGCAAGGGTATTTTCAAGCGCTTTAAGTACCCCCCCTGGTGCAATGATATAGCGCATCGCATAAACAGCTAATCGAACTGCTGCCATCGCTAATAACAAATTACTAGCGAGATGAAGCATCGTCGTATGCTGCCAATGACCTAAAACCCACTTGGATATCAAAACAATAACAAGCATGGATAGCGGAAATAACAAACGGTTAAATGTACCTATGCCTATTTTCCAATGCTCTGGTGCATGGCGCATGACATATGCGCGTATTACCCCATTAATCATCCAGGCAATTGCACACGCCATCACAATCACACTAATCTGCCAGCCGGCTACGGGTGTTCCAATATCAGCTAAAATTTCTTGCCAGATAATATCGATACGACTATTCATGTCTAAAAGCCTAGGAATTAAATCAAAAAGATTGTGGCCAGTCCTAAAAAGATAAAAAATCCACCACTATCTGTCATTGCTGTAATCAGCACACTAGAACCAACAGCAGGATCACGCCCTATCTTATTCATCATTAGCGGGATGACGACCCCCATCAAAGCCGCTAACAATAGATTAAGCGTCATTGCTGACATCATCACCAAGCCCAATGGGAAACTTCCGTATAACGCATAAGCCACAGCGCCAATCACACTTCCCCACAGCAAACCATTGAGTAAAGCAACACCCAGCTCTTTAGTAATGAGCGACTTCATATTGTGAGAGGCAACCTGCCCTAAAGCTAAACCACGGACAATCATTGTCGTTGTTTGATTTCCAGAGTTACCGCCAACACCTGCAACAATTGGCATCAGTGCTGCCAGCGCTACTATTTTCTCAATAGATCCCTCAAATAACCCAATAACTCGCGAGGCAACAAGCGCGGTAATCAAATTTATTGCAAGCCATGCCCATCTATTTTGTACAGATTTCCATACCGAAGCAAAGAAGTCCTCTTCCTCACGTAAACCAGCCATTGAAAGCATATCGCTCTCAGCTTCTTCACGAATCAAATCCATGACGGCATCAACTGTGACGCGACCAACCAACTTACCATTTTCATCAACAACAGGTGCTGTCACCAAGTCGTAGCGCTCGAATGCCTTGGCTGCATCATCTGCTATATCTTCAGGATGAAATATAACGGCATCTTCAGACATAACATCAGAGACGTTTGCATCAAGATCACTCACAACTAGTCGCTTCAATGGCAACACACCATGCAAAACATCATGACGGTCAACGACAAACAATTTATCTGTATGATCAGGCAAGCCACCTAGTCGACGCATATAGCGCAAAGCTACTTCCAAAGTAATATCTTCACGTATCGTAACGATATCAAAATCCATAATCGAACCAACAGCGTCATCCGAATAAGATAATGCCGATTGCAAACGAGCTCGATTCTGCGCATCAAGGCTATCCATCAAGTCCTGAAGCACATCTTTTGGTAAATCTGGTGCTAAGTCTGCAAGCTCATCCGTATCTAGCTGCTCTGCCGCAGCCAGCAACTCATCGGAGTCCATGTCAGCAATCAATGTCTGCCTTACAGCATCCGACACCTCAAGCAATATTTCGCCATCACGATCAGCTTTTACTAACTCCCAAACATCCAAACGCTGCTCTAGAGGCAGAGCCTCTAGAATGTATGCAACGTCTGCAGGATGTAAGAACTCTAATTTTTTTTGTAGCTCATTAAGGTTTTGCTTATGTACCAAAGACTCTATCAGTTCATGATTAGACATCTCTTGGTTGTGAACCATATTCTCAATCAAGCGATGCTTTTCAAGAAGCGATATTACCTGTTGTAGGCTCTCGCTCAAACTCTCTTTGGTTTCTTGAATGTCTGCCATAATGACCCAATACTATTTTTATTTATTTACTACGCCATTATGATTTATTTTTCATAAAAAATAGAATCATTCGGCAAAAAATATGAGTTAATCAGCATAATGAAACGGTAGCTAATACCATCATAGGAACTACAAAAACCATGTTAAAACTCAATCTTTATACTACATCACACTGCCACCTATGCGAGCAAGCAGAAGCAACCCTAAAAAGCATAATGAACGATTATGACATTAGTTGGATTTCAATTGAAATTGCAGATAACGATCAACTACTGGAAGCCTATGGCACAAAAATTCCAGTGATAAAAGTAATTGGTACGAATACTGAGCTTGCTTGGCCATTTGATACAGAGACGGTTTTAACTCACATCACACAAATAATACCGAATCAATTGATAAAAAAATGAAGTAAACACAAGTGCTTAAAACTAAAAAACCAGCAATCTAGCTGGTTTTTTAGTTTTAAGACAACTTATGCAACTTATTCTGAAACAACAGCCTCTGTTGATGGATCTGGACGATCAACTAATTCCACTAAAGCCATCGGCGCGTTATCACCGTTGCGGAAACCACATTTCAAGATACGTAGATAACCACCATTACGTGTTAGGTAACGTGGGCCTAACTCAGCAAACAATTTACCTACAATGTCACGATCACGTAAACGATCGAAAGCAAGACGGCGGTTTGCCAAAGTTGCAGTTTTACTAAGCGTAATTAACGGCTCTGCAAACTTACGCAATTCTTTTGCTTTTGGCAAAGTAGTTTTGATGATTTCATGACGCAACAAAGATGTTGTCATGTTACGGAACATTGCAGCACGATGACTGCTTGTACGATTTAATTTACGATTGCTATTACCGTGACGCATAGTAATTCCTTAAGTTTTCTATATCTTCAATATCAGCTTGTATTAAGCTTTTTCTAAACCAACCGGTGGCCAGTTTTCTAATTTCATACCTAATGTCAAGCCACGAGTAGCTAAGACATCTTTAATTTCATTCAATGATTTACGGCCAAGATTAGGAGCTTTTAACAACTCATTCTCTGTACGTTGAATCAAATCACCGATGTAAAATATATTTTCCGCCTTCAAGCAGTTAGCTGAACGAACTGTCAATTCTAAATCATCAACCGGACGTAGCAGTACTGGATCAACTTGTGGAGCAGATTTAACTTCAACTTCACTTGGTGCACCTTCTAAATCAGCAAACACTGACAACTGACCCATCAAAATACGGGCAGCATCACGAATTGCTTGTTCAGGCTCAATAACACCATTTGTTTCAACATCCATTACCAACTTATCCAAGTCAGTGCGTTGCTCTACACGAGCGCTATCTACATAGTAGCTAACTTTGTTAATTGGACTGAATGATGCATCCACCATGATAAAGCCTAATACACGATCTTCATCATTAGATTTCTGACGCACTGGAACAGGTTGATAACCACGACCAATTTCAACTTTAACTTCCAAGTTCAGTTTGCCACCTTTTGTAAGGTGTGCAATCACATGATCAGGGTTAACGATTTCCGCATCATGACCAGTTTCGAAATCAGCCGCAGTGACAACACCTTCAACAGATTTGTTCAGTTTCAGAATAGTTTCTGATTTTGAGTTTAATTTCAGTGCTACACCTTTAAGGTTAAGCAAGATATCAACAACATCTTCTTGAACACCATCTAAAGTAGAGTACTCATGCACTACACCATCAATTTTCACTTCTGTAATTGCGAAGCCTGGAATTGATGAAAGCAAAACGCGACGTAATGCATTACCAAGCGTGTAACCAAAACCACGCTCCATAGGCTCTAAAGTAACACGTGCGCGTAATGGAGATAACACCTCAACATCTACAACGCGAGGCTTTAAATACTCGGTAGGACTGTTTTGCATAGTTATACCTTTAATTTTTTAATATGCTCGTTACTTACATAAAGAACGAGTGATTAAATTGGTTAACCGCATGGGCTAACCAATAATCTAATCAGAACTTAATTACTTAGAGTAAAGCTCAACTACCAATGATTCATTGATGGTTGGTGGCAACTCATCGCGTTGTGGTTTAGCTTTAAAAGTACCTTTCAAAGCTTTAACATCAACCTCTAACCACTCTGGGAAACCACGTTGCTCAGCAGCTTCTAAAGCACTCTTAATACGCAATTGCGTTTTTGATGCTTCAGCTACGCTAATAACGTCACCAGCTTTAACTTGGAATGAAGGAATATTAACGCGCTTGCCATTTACTAAAATGCTGTTATGACGAACGATTTGACGTGCTTCCGTACGTGAACCGCCCAAACCCATTCTGTAAGTGACGTTATCTAAACGGCACTCTAACAACTGAAGCAAGTTCTCGCCAGTAATACCTTTTTTGCGATCAGCTTCTGCATAATAGCTACGGAACTGCGCTTCTAAAACGCCGTAGATACGACGTACTTTTTGTTTCTCACGCAATTGCACACCGTAGTCAGATAAACGCTGATTACGACGTTGACCGTGTTGACCGGGTGGAAAGTTACGTTTTTCAATTGCACATTTATCAGTAAAGCATTTTTCAGCTTTTAAAAACAACTTCTCGCCTTCGCGACGGCACTGACGGCATTTAGGATCTAAATTTCTAGCCAAGATAGTTCTCCAGTAATCTTTTTCGCTTAGATGCGACGTTTTTTAGGTGGACGGCAACCGTTATGCGGCACTGGCGTCACATCAGTAATGCTGGTAATTTTAAAACCAGCTGCATTAAGTGCGCGCACAGCAGATTCACGACCTGGACCTGGGCCTTTAATGCGCACTTCTAAATTCTTCACGCCGTTCTCTTGAGCTGATTTACCAGCAACTTCAGCTGCAACCTGCGCTGCAAAAGGAGTACTTTTACGTGAACCTTTAAAACCTTGACCACCAGATGTAGCCCATGACAAAGCATTGCCTTGACGGTCTGTAATCGTGATGATGGTATTGTTAAAAGATGCATGCACGTGGGCGATGCCCTCTGCAATATTCTTTTTAACTTTTTTTCTTACGCGTACATTAGCTTTTGCCATGTTGCATTTTCCTTACCAATAAATCTAACTTAAATTGTAAACTTCCAACCATTAAAATCTAAAAGCACTCAATTGATCGTCAATAAAGCGCCTAGAAATAGGTTACTTAGACTGCTTAATTGCCTTGATTGGGCCTTTACGAGTACGCGCATTAGTTTTAGTGCGTTGACCACGAACTGGCAATCCACGACGGTGACGGACACCTCTGTAGCATCCTAAATCCATCAAACGTTTAATATTCATTGAAACTTCGCGACGTAAGTCACCTTCAACTTTGAACTTCGCTACTTCATCACGTAACTTTTCAACATCCGCATCATTCAGATCTTTAATTTTTGCAGTTGCTAAAACACCAGCAGCAAGACAAATCTTTTGTGCAGTGTTACGTCCAATACCATAAATTGCTGTTAAAGCAATTTCAGTGTGTTTGTTATTCGGGATATTTACCCCTGCAATACGCGCCATACTTTACTCCAAATTAGGCCTTACTGATTCACTTGCTTTAAAAAAGCCGATGATTTTAACAGGAAAACCATTTTTTATCAAATAGCTAATCTTCTGATCAATCAAAATATTGACCAACTTAAATTAGTATGCAGCCTAAGCCTTTACTAATTTTGGATAATTGAGGTTAATCAATTAACCTTGACGTTGTTTATGACGTGGATCTGTGCAGATAATGCGCACAACGCCGCGACGACGAACAACTTTACAATGACGGCATAAAGCCTTTACTGATGCACGAACTCTCATATTTCACTCCAATACAACTAAACTGTATGCTTACAACGCTAATTATTTATTTTGCACGGAACGTAATTCGCGCGCGAGATAAATCATAAGGCGTCATCTCAACGGTGACTTTATCACCAGGCAAAATACGAATGTAGTGCATACGCATTTTTCCTGAAATATAGCCTAAAACCACATGACCATTTTCCAACTTAACTCTGAAAGTAGCATTGGGGAGATTCTCTAAAATCTCACCTTGCATTTCAATTCTATCTTCCTTAGCCATCTTGCAATTACTTAACGCTCGGTGCGTTACCTTTAAAATTAGCTTTTCTAAGCAACCCCTCGTATTGATGAGACATCAAATGAGACTGCACCTGTGTCATAAAGTCCATAGTAACAACGACTATAATCAACAAAGAAGTACCACCAAAATAGAAAGGCGTATTAAATTTCAAAATCAAAAACTCAGGTAACAAACAGACCAAGGTAATATAAGCAGCACCGACTAGTGTCAAACGGCCCATAATACGATCAATATATTTTGCTGTCTGATCACCAGGTCTAATACCTGGAACAAAAGCACCACTTTTCTTCAAATTATCAGCCGTATCTTTAGGATTAAACTGTAACGCTGTGTAGAAAAAACAGAAGAAGAAAATTGCAGCAGCAAACAAAAATATGTAAATAGGTTGTCCAGGTGACAATGCCGCAGCTACATCTTTTAGCCAAAATGTACTCTCACTACTACCAAACCAACCTGCTAAAGTAGCTGGAAAAAGAATGATGCTTGAGGCAAAAATTGGAGGTATAACACCAGCCATATTTAACTTCATAGGTAAGTGCGTAGTTTGACCACCATACACTTTATTACCCACTTGGCGCTTAGCGTAGTTAACTGTAATCTTACGTTGACCACGTTCAACAAACACGACCAAAGCTGTTACTAGCACAGTAGCGATCAGCAAGAAAAATGCTAACGGGATACTAAAAGCACCTGTATTGACCATTTCAGCAGTTGAGCCGATTGCACTTGGCAAACCTGCAACAATACCTGCAAAAATGATGATAGAAATACCGTTACCAATACCACGCTCTGTAATCTGCTCACCAAGCCACATTAAGAACATAGTGCCTGACACTAAAGTAATCACAGCGGTTAGTCTAAACGCCATGCCTGGATCAAAAACAAGATTAGGCTGACCTTCTAGCATAATCGCTATGCCTAACGCCTGGAACATAGCAAGTACGACTGTCCCATAACGCGTGTATTTCGTAATCGCTCTACGGCCTGCTTCACCTTCTTTTTTCAACTGCTCTAGCTTAGGCGACACTGCTGTCATTAACTGCATGATAATAGATGCAGAAATGTAAGGCATGATACCTAATGCAAATACAGTAAATCTAGACAAAGCGCCGCCCGAGAACATGTTAAACATGCCCAAGATGCCACCACTTTGTGAAGCAAACAACTTTGCAAGTTCATCAGGGTTAATACCTGGAACAGGAATATGTGCACCTAAACGGTAAACGATTAACGCACCTAAGACAAACAATAGGCGACTTTTAAGTTCGCCCATTTTTGCCGCTGTTTTTAATATGCCTTCTTGTGCCAAGATATATACTCTTAAGCAGCTTCTAAAACTTTACCACCAGCAGCTTCAACTGCAGCGCGAGCGCCTTTAGTCAATAGCAAACCTTGGATACTGTACTTAGCAGTGACATCGCCTGATAAGAATATCTTAGCGTTTGTTACTGTACCAGAAACGATGTTTGCTGCTTTTAAAGCCAACAAGTCAATCACTTCATTAGGAATCAAAGCTAATTCACTAGTACGCACATGTGCTGTATTCGCTTTAGTTAATGATTTAAAGCCACGTTTTGGTAGACGGCGTTGGATAGGCATCTGACCGCCTTCAAAGCCAACTTTATGAAAACCACCAGTACGTGATTTTTGACCTTTATGACCACGACCAGCTGTTTTACCTAAACCAGAACCAATACCACGACCAACACGGCGACGTTCTTTTTTCGAGCCTTCTGCAGGCTTAATCGTATTTAATTGCATTATCCCTCTACCTTTAATAGATAGCCAACGGTATTGATCATACCGCGAATTGCCGGAGTATCTTGTAATTCAACTGTATGGTGCATGCGACGCAAGCCTAAACCTCTAACGGTAGCTTTATGCGCCTCAATACGACCAATAACACTTTTAACAAGAGTTACTTTAATGCCTGATGCATCTTTTTTTGCTTTAGCCATGATTAGCCTCTAATTTCTTCAACTGATTTACCGCGTTTAGCTGCGATTTCCGCTGGTGTATTCATTGACTCTAAACCGTTCAATGTAGCGCGAACCAAGTTGTAAGGATTGGTTGAACCAATACATTTTGCTACAACGTTAGTCACACCCATTACTTCGAAAATAGCGCGCATTGCACCACCGGCGATAATACCAGTACCTTCAGAAGCTGGTTGAATAAATACTTTAGCAGCACCGTGAACACCTGTAACTGCATGATGCAAAGTACCGTTTGTTAAGTTAATTTTTAACATACCGCGGCGCGCTTCATCCATTGCTTTTTGCACTGCAACTGGAACTTCACGTGCTTTACCTTTACCCATACCTACAGCACCGTCACCATCACCTACCACTGTAAGTGCGGCAAAACTCATAATACGACCACCTTTAACCGTTTTACTTACACGATTAACTGCAATCATTTTTTCGCGCAAACCATCAGTCTGCTGCTGTTGCTGTTCAATTTCTTTTGCCATCATTAACCTCTTTAGCAATCAGACCAATTAGAAGGACAAGCCGTTTTCACGTGCGGCATCAGCCAACGCTTTAATACGACCATGATATTTGTAACCAGAACGATCAAAAGCAACAGTAGTTACACCAGCCTTGATCGCTTTTTCAGCAATTAATTTACCAATTGCTGTAGCAGCTTCAACGTTGCCACCATTTTTGATGTTTTTGCGAACTTCAGCTTCTACTGTAGAAGCGCTAACGATCACTTTATCACCAGTACCGGCAATAATTTGCGCGTAAATGTGCGTATTAGTACGGTGCACACTCAAACGAGTAACTTTTAGCTCTGCAATTTTGGCACGGGTTTTACGTGCACGACGCAAGCGATTATTTACGTTGTTCATTTTTTAAGCCTTATTTCTTTTTGGTTTCTTTAATTACAACAACTTCATCAGCATAACGAACACCCTTGCCTTTATATGGCTCTGGTGCACGGTAAGCGCGAATCTGTGCAGCAACTTGACCAATAACCTGTTTATCAACACCAGTTAACACAACTTCAGTTGGTGTAGGTGTAGCAACAGTAACGCCTTCTGGCATTTTGTGGTTGATCGGATGTGAATAGCCTAATTCCAAATTCAACATAGCGCCTTGTGCAGCAGCTTTGTAACCAACGCCAACTAGCGTCAGCTTACGTGTAAAGCCTTCTGAAACACCTTTAACCATGTTAGCAACTAAGGCACGTAGCGTACCTGACATTGCTTGAGAATGCTGAGCATCGTTAGCCGCTGCAAAAGTGATAGTCTCACCTTCACGTTTTAGCAAAACTGCACCAGTCAAAGACTGTGTCAATTTACCTAATGGACCACTAACATTAATTGCATCAGCGCTTAAGACAACTTCAACTTTAGCAGGGATAGCTACTGGATTTTTAGCAACACGTGACATTTGCTTCTCCTTAAGCCACTACGCACAGCACTTCACCACCGATACCGGCAGCTTGAGCTTTACGATCTGTCATTACACCCTTAGATGTAGACATAATTGTCACACCAAGGCCATTCATTACCTTAGGAATCTCTTGACTTCCTTTGTACACACGCAAACCAGGCTTACTGATACGCTGGATTCGTTCAATTACTGGACGACCTGCGTAGTATTTAAGACTAATGTTTAACGTTGCTTTATTACCTTCTGTCTGCACAGCAAAGTCTTCGATATAACCTTCATCTTTAAGAACGCTAGCGATAGCTGACTTAACATTAGAAGAAGGCATAGTTACAACCGCTTTATTGACCATCTGCGCATTACGAATGCGAGTCAACATATCGGCAATTGGATCACTCATACTCATAGATCTATTCCCCTATTACCAGCTAGCTTTGGTGACGCCTGGCACTTGGCCACTCATCATTAAATCACGCAACTTACTACGCGCAATACCAAATTTACTAAACACACCACGTGGGCGACCAGTTAAAGCACAACGATTACGAAGACGCACTGGGCTCGAGTTACGTGGAAGCGCTTGGAATTTCATACGCGCTTCAAAACGGCTTTCAGCAGTAGCATTAACATCATTCATTGCAGCTTCAAGTGCCGCACGTTTTGCAGCAAATTTACTTACAGTTGCGCGGCGTTTGATTTCGCGCTCTGTCATACAGGTTTTAGCCATATCTTAACCTCTGAAAGGGAAACTGAATGCAGCAAGTAATGCTTTTGCTTCTTCATCAGTTTTCGCAGTAGTAGTAATAGTGATATTCATCCCACGAATTGCATCGATTTTATCGTATTCAATTTCAGGGAAAATTATCTGCTCTTTAACGCCCATGTTATAGTTTCCACGACCATCAAAAGACTTAGCAGAAATACCACGGAAGTCACGGATACGAGGAATAGCCACTGTTACTAAGCGATCCAAAAACTCGTACATGCGTTCACGACGCAAAGTAACTTTACATCCAACAGGATAATCATCACGAATCTTAAATGAAGCCACTGATTTCTTAGCTTTGGTTACAATTGCTTTTTGACCAGCAATTTTTTCCATATCACCAACAGCATGCTCCATCACTTTTTTATCTGCAACAGCCTCACCAACACCCATATTAAGTGTGATTTTTTCAATGCGAGGCACTTGCATCACAGAAGTGTAACCAAATTGCTCAGTCAATGACTTAACAACTGAGTCTTTATAGTATTGTTTTAAACGCGCCATTATTCTTCCTATGCGTCAACTGCTTCGCCATTAGATTTGAATACGCGAATTTTGCGACCATCTTCTAATGTCTTAAAGCCTACGCGATCACCTTTTTGGGTCGCACTGTTAAATAAAGCAACGTTTGAGATGTCAACTGGCATCTCTTTAGCAATAATGCCACCAGCGATACCCTTCATCGGGTTTGGTTTTGCATGTTTCTTAACTAAGTTAAGACCCTCTACAACAACGTGACCTGAATCAAGAATACTTAACACTGTACCTTGCTTACCTTTATCTTTACCTGTATTCAGGATGACTTGATCACCCTTGCGAATTTTATTCATGTGAGCTCCTACAAAACTTCTGGCGCTAATGAAACGATTTTCATGAATTTTTCTGAACGTAATTCACGAGTCACTGGCCCAAAAATACGCGTGCCAATCGGTTCGAGCTTGTTATTTAACAACACAGCTGCATTACCGTCGAACTTAACCAAAGAGCCATCTGGACGACGAACACCTTTAGCAGTACGCACAACAACCGCACTGTACACTTCGCCTTTTTTAACGCGACCACGAGGCGCAGCATCTTTAATGCTCACCTTAATGATATCGCCAATACCAGCGTAACGACGTTTAGAGCCACCTAACACCTTGATGCATTGCACAGAGCGTGCACCAGTGTTGTCGGCAACTTCTAGCCGAGATTGCATTTGAATCATGAGAGTAATCTCCAACTTAATCCGTAAAAACCAACACCGGCCATTTATAGTTAAAAACTATGTAGGCCGACAGACCACGGTCAGTATTGGGGCGAGAGCTTTATGACTAATGAAAGTCGCTCGCCGAAAAACAAAACATTATATACAGCTTAAAACGATTGCGCAATTACTTTTAACGGTAATTGCGCAATAATTCACTTAGGCTTGTTTAACTACCCAAGTTTTGGTTTTTGATAATGGACGACTTTCAACGATAGTCACCAAATCACCTTCTTTACAACTGTTTGTTTCATCGTGTGCGTGAAATTTCTTTGATTGGCGAACCACTTTACCGATCAAAGGATGTTTAACTTTACGCTCAACTAACACAGTAACAGTTTTGTCCATCTTGTCGCTAACTACACGGCCAGTAAGACTACGAACCACTTTTGTTGTATCGGTCATATTATGCCTGCTTTGCTTTCTCAGCTAACACAGTCTTAACACGCGCTACATCTTTGCGTACTTTACCTAGCTGATCTACTTTATTTAATTGCTGAGTAGCCACTTGCATACGTAGAGAGAATTGCGCACGGCGTAATTCAATTAACTCTGCATTCAGCTCTTCAACGCTTTTTGCTCTTAAATCGGTTGCTTTCATATTAGCTTCCTTGTCCTTAACTACCAAGTTGGCGTGTCATGAATGTCGTCTCGATTGGTAGCTTAGCAGCTGCCAAACGGAACGCTTCACGCGCTAGCTCTTCGCTAACACCGTCCATCTCGTATAACATTTTACCTGGTTGGATTTGAGCTACGTAGTACTCTGTACTACCTTTACCGTTACCCATACGTACTTCTGCAGGTTTTTTAGAAATTGGTTGGTCTGGGAAAATACGAATCCATACGCGACCACCACGTTTAATGTGACGAGTCATCACGCGACGTGCTGCTTCAATTTGACGAGCTGTCAAACGTCCACGACCAATCGCCTTTAAACCGAAATCACCAAAACTTACTTTATTACCCGTCGTTGCAATGCCTTTATTACGGCCTTTTTGCATCTTGCGGTATTTTTGTCTAGACGGTTGTAGCATCTTTAGCCCTCGCCTTTCTTACTCTTTTTTCAGGTTCCGCAGCTGGTGCTACAGCAGCTTGCGCAGCTTGAGCATTACCTGCAAAAATTTCACCTTTGAATACCCATACTTTGATACCAATGATGCCGTATGTTGTTGAAGCTTCAGCTACACCGTAATCAATATCAGCACGCAATGTATGTAATGGCACACGACCTTCACGATACCACTCAGTACGTGCGATTTCGATACCATTCAAACGACCTGAACTCATGATTTTGATACCTTGTGCACCTAAGCGCATTGCATTTTGCATAGCACGCTTCATAGCACGACGGAACATCACACGTTTTTCAAGTTGTTGCGCAATTGATTGTGCAATCAAAGTAGCATCAAGCTCTGGCTTACGCACTTCTTCAATGTTCAAATGAACTGGAACGCCCATCAAACCTTGCAATGAAGCACGTAATGACTCAATGTCTTCACCTTTTTTACCGATAACAACGCCTGGGCGTGCACTGTAAATAGTGATCTTTGCATTTTTAGCTGGGCGCTCAATCATAATACGACTAACTGCAGCACTTGCTAGCTTCTTATTCAAAAACTCGCGCACTTTGATGTCGCTTTGCAACATCGCAGGGAAGTTCTTACTATTGGCATACCAACGTGAGGCCCAGTTCTTTTGAACGCTCAGACGGAAACCAATTGGATTAATTTTCTGACCCATGATTATCCCTTAGTTACCGACAGTCACATGAATGTGACAGGTTGGTTTAGTAATACGACCCGCACGACCTTTTGCACGCGGACGAATACGTTTAAGCACAATGCCTTTATCAACATAAATTGAAGTAACTTTCAATTCGTCGATATCAGCGCCATTGTTATGTTCAGCATTAGCGATTGCAGACTCAACAACTTTCTTGATGATCTCAGCACCTTTTTTAGGTGTGAAATTCAAAATGTTAAGTGCGTGATCCACTTTCTTGCCACGAACAAGGTCTGCCACCAATCTAGCTTTTTGCGGAGAGAGATGCACACCTTTTAATATTGCAGATACTTGCATAATTCAGCTCCTACTTCTTAGCTTTCTTGTCGGCTGCATGCCCTTTGAATGTACGTGTTAACGCAAATTCACCAAGCTTGTGACCTACCATGTTTTCAGAAATCAACACTGGAATGTGTTGCTTACCATTATGAATTGCAATAGTAAGACCGATAAAATCTGGGAAAATTGTAGAACGACGTGACCAAGTTTTAATTGGTTTACGATCGCGAGTTGCCGCAGCAACTTCTACTTTTTTCGCCAAATGACCATCAATAAATGGACCTTTTTTAAGTGAACGTGCCATATGATTACCTTACATTCCTTGGACGACGACTAACGCGCATATTATCCGTACGTTTGCTGCTACGTGTACGGTAACCCTTAGTTTTAACACCCCATGGGCTCACTGGATTCATACCAGCAGCTGTTTTACCTTCACCACCACCGTGAGGGTGATCAACCGGGTTCATTACCACACCGCGTACGGTTGGACGAACACCACGCCAGCGCATCGCACCAGCCTTACCGATTGAACGTAGTGAATGCTCTTCATTGCCCACTTCACCTAAAGTTGCTTTGCAATCTACGTGTACGCGGCGAACTTCACCAGAACGTAAACGTAATTGAGCGTAGCTACCTTCACGTGCAAGTAATTGCACAGAAGTACCAGCTGAACGCGCCAACTGCGCACCTTTACCAGGTTGCAACTCGATACAATGGATCGTGCTACCAACTGGAATGTTACGCAATGGCATTGCGTTACCCACTTTAATAGGTGCATCTGAACCACTGATTAATTGCGCGCCTGCAGCAATGCCGCGTGGTGCAATAATATAACGACGCTCACCATCAGCGTAACAAAGCAAAGCAATGTGTGCTGTACGATTTGGATCATATTCAATATGCTCCACTTTCGCCGGAATGCCATCTTTATTACGACGGAAGTCGATTAAACGGTAATGCTGTTTATGACCACCACCTTGATGACGCGTTGTAATATGACCGTTGTTATTACGGCCTGCGTTTTTGCTTTGACTTTCCAACAGCGGTGCGTGAGGTTTACCCTTGTACAAATCAGGTGTAACCACCTTTAGTACACCACGACGGCCGGGGGAAGTTGGTTTGACTTTAACTAATGCCATATCTTCTCTCCTTATTCGCCCGCTGCGAAGTTAATTTCTTGGCCTGGTTTCAAGCTCACATAAGCTTTTTTCCAGTCTTTACGCTTGCCCATATTTTTGCCAGCGCGTTTAGTTTTACCGCCAACATTAATAACAGCAACACTAGCAACTTCAACTTTAAAAACAAGCTCAACAGCCGCTTTGATTTCTGGTTTAGTTGCATCAGTACGCACTTTAAATGCGATTTGCTGATGCTTGTCAGCAATGTAAGTTGCCTTTTCGGTGATTTGCGGAGCTAAAATCACTTGCAATAAACGGTCTTGAGTTTTAGTAATAGCGCTCATCATGCTAGCATCTCCTCAAGTTTCTTCACTGCAGCTTCTGTAGCAACTACATTAGGGAAGCGAACCAAGCTAACTGGGTCAGCAAATTGCGCTTCAACCACCATTACGTTAGTTAAGTTACGTGAAGATAAATATAAGTTCTCATTAAAGCTATCAGTTAGCACTAACACGCCACCTGCATAACCCATACCCTTGATTTTCTCTGCCAACGCTTTTGTTTTTGGCGTATCAACAGAAAACTCTTCAACTACACTTAAACGCTCTTGACGAACAAGTTCAGACAAGATTGTTTGCATGCCAGCACGGTAAGCCTTACGGTTTACTTTATGGCTGAAGTTTTCATTAGGTGAATTAGGGAATGCACGACCACCTCCGCGCCAAATAGGACTTGAGCTCATACCTGCACGAGCATTACCAGTACCTTTTTGTGCATAAGGTTTATGTGTCGTATGCGCAACTGTGTCACGGCCCTTTTGAGCACGTGTAGCAGTACGAGCATTAGCCATGTAACCAACCACAACTTGATGAACCAACGCTTCATTAAATTCGCGACCAAATGTATCTTCAGATACAGTCACGCCTTTTTTAGCTGGCTTACCATTTTTATCTATTAGCTTAAGTTCCATTATTTAGAACCTCCCTGTGCTTTAGTAGCCTTCTCTTTAATGGCTGGACGTACAACAACGTCACCACCTTTAGAGCCAGGGATTGCACCTTTAATCAATAGCAAGTTACGCTCTACATCAACGCGAACGATTTCTAGATTCTGCGTAGTCACCTTAACAGCACCCAAATGACCAGGCATACGCTTACCTGGGAAAACACGACCAGGATCTTGCGCCATACCGATAGAACCAGGTACGTTATGTGAACGTGAGTTACCATGAGAAGCACGGTTAGAACTAAAGTGGTGACGCTTAATCGCCCCAGCAAAGCCCTTACCTAAAGATGTGCCAGTAACGTCAACTTTCTGACCCACTTGGAAAATATCAACTGTGATATTTGCACCAGGTGTGTAATTAGCTAGAACGTCGTCACCGACTGAGAATTCATGAATACCAGCACCTGCAGCAGAGCCTGACTTAGCATAATGCCCAGTCAAAGCTTTGTTGATACGGCTGGCACGACGTGTGCCGTAAGCTACTTGAAGGCCAGTATAGCCATCGCTTGCGGTCGTCTTGATCTGTGTCACGCGGTTAGGTACAACTTCCAACACGGTTACCGGAACGCTTGCGCCATCCTCAGTAAACACGCGGGTCATACCCACTTTGCGACCAATAAGCCCTAAGCTCATGATCGTTTCCTTATATTTTAGTTAAAAAGTCGATTACAATTGACCGACTTCTGTGAAAGAGGCCGGATTATACCGAACCTCAGTTTTTTTTACAACAAGATTTTACTACTTAAGTTTTTACAACTTAATTTCAACATCCACACCAGCAGGCAAATCTAACTTCATTAATGCATCTACTGTTTTATCAGTTGGATCCACAATGTCCATTAAACGTTGATGGGTACGAATTTCGAATTGGTCACGTGAAGTTTTGTTTACGTGTGGTGAACGTAAAATATCAAAACGCTCGATACGTGTTGGTAATGGCACTGGACCTTTTACAACAGCGCCAGTACGTTTGGCAGTTTCTACGATTTCTTGAGCTGACTGATCAATCAAACGATAATCAAAAGCTTTAAGACGGATACGGATTTTTTGGTTTGTCATTTTACTGCCTTTCAAAAGAGCGAAACGGCAGGGTTCACCCTGCCGTTTGATTTAACTACAAAAATTACTCGATAATCTTAGCTACCACACCAGCACCAACAGTACGACCACCTTCACGGATAGCGAAGCGTAAGCCTTCTTCCATCGCGATTGGGGCAATCAATGTTACTGTGATTGATACGTTGTCGCCTGGCATTACCATTTCTGTACCTTCTGGCAATTCAACTGCACCAGTAACGTCTGTGGTACGGAAGTAGAATTGTGGACGGTAACCTTGGAAGAATGGTGTGTGACGACCACCTTCATCTTTACCCAACACGTAGATTTCTGCTGTGAATTTTGTGTGTGGTTTGATAGAACCAGCTTTTGCCAATACTTGGCCACGTTCAACTTCTTCACGTTTTGTACCACGTAGCAATACGCCTACGTTGTCGCCTGCTTGACCTTGGTCTAGCAATTTGCGGAACATTTCCACGCCTGTACATGTTGTTTTTAGTGTGTCTTTGATACCTACGATTTCGATCTCGTCACCAACTTTAACGATACCGCGCTCGATACGACCTGTTACCACAGTACCACGGCCTGAGATAGAGAATACGTCTTCTACTGGCATTAGGAATGTGCCGTCGATTGCGCGCTCTGGCATTGGGATGTAGCTGTCTAATGCTTCTGCTAAGCGGAAGATTGCTGGTTCGCCGATTTCTGATTGGTCACCTTCAAGGGCTAGTTTTGCTGAGCCTTTGATGATTGGTGTGTCGTCGCCTGGGAAGTCGTATTTGCTTAGCAAGTCACGCACTTCCATTTCAACGAGTTCTAACAATTCAGGATCATCTACCATGTCTGCTTTGTTTAGGAACACTACGATGTATGGTACGCCAACTTGACGTGCTAACAAGATATGCTCACGCGTTTGTGGCATAGGGCCGTCAGCTGCTGAACATACCAAGATCGCGCCGTCCATTTGTGCTGCGCCTGTGATCATGTTTTTAACATAGTCAGCATGGCCTGGGCAGTCTACGTGTGCGTAGTGACGTGTTGCTGTTTCGTACTCAACGTGTGCTGTGTTAATGGTAATACCACGTGCTTTTTCTTCTGGTGCTGCGTCAATTTGGTCGTACGCTTTAGCTTCGCCGCCGTATTTTTTTGTCAATACAGTGGTGATCGCTGCTGTTAGTGTTGTCTTACCATGGTCAACGTGGCCAATCGTGCCTACGTTAACGTGCGGCTTGGTCCGCTCAAATTTACCTTTTGCCATGATTATTTCCTTTTATCTAAACTTTAAAATTAATTAGTGATGGACTATTTTTTATTAATAATGGCATCAGCCACGTTTCTTGGTGCTTCTGTGTAGTGCTTGAATTCCATGCTGTAACTAGCGCGACCTTGTGAAAGTGAACGCACAACAGTTGAGTAACCGAACATCTCTGCCAACGGCACTTCTGCACGAATCACTTTACCTGATGCAGTATCTTCCATGCCTTGAATCATACCGCGGCGTGAAGACAAGTCACCCATTACATCACCCATGTAGTCTTCAGGCGTTTCCACCTCAACAGCCATCATAGGCTCAAGCAAGATCGGGTCAGCTTTACGCATACCATCTTTGAAACCGATTGATGCAGCCATCTTAAACGCGTTCTCGTTAGAGTCAACGTCATGGTATGAACCATCAAACAAAGTAACCTTAACGTCAACCACTGGGAAGCCAGCCAAGATACCTGAAGGAATTGTCTCACGTAAACCTTTTTCAACCGCAGGGATGAATTCACGTGGCACAGTACCGCCTTTAATTTGGTCAATGAACTCAAAGCCTTTACCAGCTTCATTTGGTTCCATTTTCAACCAAACATGACCATACTGACCTTTACCGCCAGATTGTTTAACAAACTTACCTTCAACCTCAACAGATTTCTTAATCGCTTCACGATAAGCAACTTGTGGTGCACCAACGTTAGCTTCAACGTTGAACTCACGACGCATACGGTCAACCAAAATCTCCAAGTGCAACTCACCCATACCAGAAATAATGGTTTGGTTAGTTTCCTCATCAGTTTTAACACGGAATGAAGGATCTTCTTGTGCCAAACGGTTCAAAGCAACACCCATTTTTTCTTGGTCAGCTTTAGTTTTTGGCTCTACAGCAACGTGAATCACTGGCTCTGGGAAAATCATACGCTCTAGGATAATTTCAGTACCTAACGCACATAAAGTATCACCAGTCGTCGCTTCTTTCAAACCAACCGCAGCTGCAATGTCACCTGCGCGAACCTCTTCAATAGGCACACGGTTGTTAGCATGCATTTGCACGATACGGCCGATACGCTCTTTTTTACCTTTGAGTGGGTTGTACACTGTATCACCAGCATTAACCACACCTGAGTACACGCGGAAGAAGATCAATTGACCAACAAACGGGTCAGTCATGATTTTGAATGCTAATGCTGAGAATTTCTCATCATCTGAAGCCTTCAAACGGATTTCATTACCATCTTCGTCTTCTGCTTTTGTGTCTGGAATATCAGTTGGCGCAGGCATCAATTCGATCACCTTATCCAACATCGCTTGCACACCTTTGTTTTTGAATGCTGAACCACACATCATCGGTACGATTTCAGAAGCAATAGTACGTGTACGCAAACCTAACAGAATGTCAGCTTCAGACAACTCACCCTCTTCAAGGTATTTGTTCATCAGCTCTTCACTGGCTTCAGCCGCAGCTTCAACCATGTTTTCGCGCCATTTGTCGCAATCAGCCTGCAAATCAGCAGGGATATCACGGTAATCAAACTTCATACCTTGAGATGCTTCGTCCCAGAAGATAGCTTTCATTTTGATTAAGTCAACAACGCCTTCGAACTTTTCTTCAGCACCGATTGGCACTTGTAAAGGCACAGGGTTAGCTTTCAAACGTGCACGCATTTGATCATACACTTTGAAGAAGTTAGCACCAGCACGGTCCATTTTGTTAACGAACGCTAAGCGTGGCACCTTGTACTTGTTAGCTTGACGCCATACAGTCTCTGATTGTGGCTGCACACCACCTACCGCACAGTAAACCATACATGCACCATCAAGCACACGCATTGAACGCTCTACTTCAATCGTAAAGTCAACGTGGCCTGGGGTATCAATAATGTTGATGCGATGTTGATCAAATTGACCAGCCATACCTTTCCAGAAGCAGGTAGTAGCAGCAGAAGTAATGGTAATACCACGCTCTTGTTCTTGCTCCATCCAGTCCATGGTTGCAGCGCCATCATGCACTTCACCAATCTTATGATTAACGCCTGTATAAAATAAAATACGCTCTGTCGTAGTTGTTTTACCTGCATCGATGTGAGCAGAAATACCAATGTTACGATAGCGATTAATAGGGGTTTGACGAGCCACGTTTATTACCTTTACTTAATTTTCTTAAAGAGCGATTCTGTTAGTTAAATAACTAATTAGAAGCGGAAATGTGAGAACGCTTTGTTAGCTTCAGCCATACGGTGAACTTCTTCACGCTTCTTCATCGCTGAACCACGGCCCTCTGAAGCCTCAACCAATTCGGCTGCTAAACGCAAGCCCATTGACTTCTCACCACGCTTACGCGCTGCATCACGCAACCAACGCATCGCCAACGCGCTACGACGGCTAGGACGCACTTCTACTGGCACCTGGTAGTTTGCACCACCAACACGGCGACTCTTAACCTCAACCAATGGGCGTAGGTTAGATAACGCAAGCGTAAACACTTCTAAAGCATCTTTGCTTGTTTTGCTGGTCACTTGATCAAATGCACCATACAAAATACGCTCAGCAACAGATTTCTTACCACCTGTCATTAGTACATTTACAAATTTAGACACCTCTTGGCTACCAAATTTTGGATCTGGCAGAATGTGGCGTTTGGGGACTTCTCTACGTCTTGGCATAATCTTCTCTATTCTCTTTTATGTTTTGCTAGCAACTGCTCAGCAAGGCTTTTGGTTAGCCGCTACATTAACAAAACCGATGACCGGTTATAATTTATATTACTTAGCTTTAGCTTCTTTAGGACGCTTAGCACCGTATTTAGAACGTGATTGCTTACGATCTTTAACACCTGCAGTATCCAAGCTACCGCGCACCATATGGTAACGCACACCTGGTAAGTCTTTTACACGACCACCGCGTAACAATACCACGCTATGCTCTTGCAAGTTATGGCCTTCACCACCGATATAGCTAATTACTTCATAGCCATTGGTTAAGCGAACTTTAGCCACTTTACGCAAAGCTGAGTTTGGCTTTTTAGGTGTTGTAGTGTAAACGCGAGTGCAAACACCACGTTTCTGCGGACAAGCTTCAAGTGCAGGCACTTTGCTCTTCGTGACCACTTTAACGCGTGGTTTACGTACTAACTGATTGATGGTTGGCATTGCCTGTAACCTCTAATGATGTTCTCTAAAATTAATTTCAAAATCTACAAAATAGATTAGGATGGCGTTATAGACAATAACACCATCCTGAAAAACCCAACATTCTATTTAGCCTGACTTTTATTGTCAAGACTTAATTATTTGGTTCTATTCTGCATCTATCTCACTACTTACTTCTACTGTTGTATTTACTACCACTTCTTCTGCTTCTGCAACCGCTTCTACTACTGGAGTTTCATTTCTTGGAACTCCGCCAGCAACCGCAGCACGCTTACGCGCTTCGTGATATGCAAGACCGGTACCTGCTGGAATCAAGCGACCAACAATTACGTTTTCTTTCAGACCACGCAAGTCATCACGCTTACCTAAGATTGCTGCTTCTGTCAGTACGCGCGTTGTTTCTTGGAACGACGCTGCTGAGATGAATGAGTCTGTTGATAATGAAGCTTTAGTAATACCAAGCAATACATATTCAAACATTGCAGGACGTTTGTCTTGGGCAATCACCACTTCGTTTTCTGCTAACAAATCAGCACGTTCAACTTGCTCACCTAGAATGAAGCTTGTATCACCAGCATCCGTTACACGTACACGACGCAACATTTGACGTACGATGACTTCAATATGTTTGTCATTAATCTTAACGCCTTGCAAACGATAAACGTCTTGCACTTCGTCAATGATGTAACGCGCTAAAGATTCGCGACCTTGTAAACGTAAAATGTCTTGTGGATCAGCTGGGCCGTCAACAATTGTTTCACCTTTAGTCACCACTTGACCGTCATGCGCAGTCACGTGCTTATCTTTTGGAATCAAGTATTCATTTGAAATACCGTCCAAATCAGTAATCACTAAACGTTGTTTACCTTTAGTATCTTTACCGAATGAAACAGTACCCGTTACCTCAGCCAACATACCTGCATCTTTTGGTGAACGCGCTTCGAACAACTCAGCCACACGCGGCAGACCACCGGTAATATCACGTGTTTTAGATGACTCTTGTGGTACACGAGCCAATACTTCACCCACACCCACTTCTTGACCATCTTTCACGGTAATAATACAACCGATTTGGAACGTTACGTTAACTGATTGATCACCACCAGCAAGCTTCACTTCATTGCCATTTGCATCTAACAATTTAACTTGTGGACGCAAGCCTTTAGTTTGGCCAGCACGTTGTTTAGGATCAATAACCACCAATGATGACAAACCAGTTACGTCATCGATTTGTTTAGCAACGGTGATACCTTCTTCAACGTTTTCGAATTTAACGAAACCAGCGTACTCAGTAATGATTGGACGCGTATGCGGATCCCAAGTTGCAATTGCCTGACCTGCTTTGACAGTTTTACCATCAGTAATTTGCAAAGTAGCACCGTATGGCACTTTATGACGCTCACGCTCACGGCCATTTTCATCAGCAATAATCACTTCACCATTACGTGAAATCACCACTTGCTCATTACGTACGTTAGTTACGTAACGCATGGTTGATGTGAAGTTTAATACACCGTTAGATTTACTTTCAACTTGTGACACTGAAGCCGCACGTGATACCGCACCACCGATGTGGAACGTACGCATCGTTAACTGTGTACCAGGTTCACCAATAGATTGCGCAGCGATTACACCCACTGCCTCACCCATGCTAATGAGCTTGCCACGACCTAAGTCACGACCATAACATTTAGCACAAATGCCGTAGCGCGTGTCGCAAGTAAGTGCAGTACGCACTTTCACTTCATCGATACCTAAAGCGTCGATATGCTCTACTTCATCTTCTGTCAGCAATGTACCCGCTGGGTAAATCACTTCTTGTGTTTCTGGATTGATCACATCTAAAGCTGCTGTACGGCCCAAGATACGGTCGTGCAATGGCTCGATCACTTCACCACCCTTAACCAAGGCTTTAGTCACCAAACCGTCGCTAGTACCGCAATCGTGCTCAGTGACTACTAAGTCTTGTGTTACGTCCACTAAACGACGTGTCAGGTAACCTGAGTTCGCTGTTTTCAACGCAGTATCGGCTAGACCCTTACGAGCACCGTGGGTTGAAATAAAGTATTGCAACACGTTCAAACCATCACGGAAGTTAGCTTTAATCGGCGTTTCAATAATAGAACCATCCGGTTTCGCCATCAAGCCACGCATACCTGCCAACTGACGTACCTGCGCTGCAGAACCACGCGCACCTGAGTCGGCCATCATGTAAATCGCATTGAAAGATTCTTGACGGATTACTTTACCGTTAGCATCTTTCATTTGATTGCCATCAGCATCTAATACGTCTTCTTCTTTCAGCTGCTTCATCATCGCATCAGCGACTTTATCACCAGCACGACCCCAGATATCCACTACCTTGTTATAACGCTCGCCCTGAGTGACTAAACCAGAGACGTATTGGTCTTCAATTTCTTTCACTTCAGCATCAGCTGCAGCAATTAACTGCTCTTTTTCTGCAGGCACCAACATATCGTTAATGCTGATAGAGATACCCGCTTTAGTTGCATATGAGTAACCAGTATTCTTCAACTGGTCAGCAAAGATAACTGTTTCACGAATACCAACTTTACGGAACGAAGCATTGATTAGTTTTGAAAGCTCTTTCTTCTTCAAGGCTTTATCAATGTGGCTGAACGGCAAGCCCGCTGGTAAGATGTCTGACAGCAATGCACGGCCCACCGTTGTTTCGTAACGTGTTGTTTTCTCGGTTTTTACACCATCTAAATCAACGTCGTATTCTTTAATACGCACAGTCACTTTAGCGTGTAGATCAATCAATCCTTGATCAAACACACGTTGCACTTCTTTTACGTCTGAGAAGCGCATGCCAGTACCGCGTGCGTTAACTTTCTCACGTGTCATGTAGTACAGACCCAACACGATATCTTGTGAAGGCACGATGATTGGCTCACCGTTAGCTGGTGACAATACGTTGTTTGAAGCCAACATCAAGGTACGTGCTTCCATTTGCGCTTCTAAGCTCAATGGAACGTGAACCGCCATTTGGTCACCGTCAAAGTCGGCGTTGAATGCCGCACAAACTAACGGGTGTAACTGGATCGCTTTACCTTCGATTAAGATAGGTTCGAACGCTTGGATACCCAAACGGTGCAATGTAGGCGCACGGTTCAATAGTACTGGATGCTCGCGGATTACGTCCTCGAGGATATCCCATACTTCTGGTCCTTCTTCTTCTACTTTTTTCTTCGCCGCTTTAATGGTTGTCGCTAGACCTAACACTTCCAGTTTATGGAAAATGAATGGTTTGAACAATTCCAACGCCATTTTTTTCGGTAAACCGCATTGATGCAGTTTCAATTGCGGACCAACCACAATGACTGAACGACCTGAATAGTCGACACGCTTACCAAGCAAGTTTTGACGGAAACGACCGCCTTTACCCTTGATCATGTCAGCTAATGATTTCAATGGGCGCTTGTTAGCACCAGTCATCACCTTACCGCGACGACCGTTGTCTAATAATGAGTCCACTGCTTCTTGCAACATACGTTTTTCGTTACGTACGATGATTTCTGGCGCTTTCAACTCTAACAAGCGTTTCAAACGGTTGTTACGGTTAATGACGCGACGATATAGATCGTTCAAGTCAGACGTTGCGAAACGGCCGCCATCCAATGGTACCAATGGACGTAGCTCTGGTGGCAATACTGGCAAGATTTCAAGAATCATCCACTCTGGTTTAATGCCAGATTTTTGGAACGCTTCTAACACTTTTAAGCGTTTAGCGATTTTCTTGATTTTAGCTTCTGAACCCGTTGCGCCTAAGTCTTGACGTAGCGTTGTAATTTCACGCTCAATGTCCATTGTACGTAACAATTCGCGTACCGCTTCAGCACCCATCACCGCGTTGAATTCATCACCGTACTCTTCTACTTTTGCCAAGTAGTCATCTTCAGTCAACAACTGACCGCGTGTAAGCGGCGTCATGCCTGGGTCAACCACGATAAATGCTTCAAAGTACAATACACGCTCGATATCACGCAAAGCGATATCCAATACCATACCTAAACGGCTTGGTAATGATTTCAAGAACCAGATGTGTGCGACTGGTGATGCTAAGTCGATATGACCCATACGCTCACGACGTACTTTTGACAATGTCACTTCAACGCCGCATTTTTCACAAATCACACCACGGTGTTTTAAGCGTTTGTATTTACCGCATAAGCACTCGTAATCTTTGATAGGGCCAAAGATTTTTGCGCAGAACAAACCATCACGCTCAGGTTTGAAAGTACGGTAGTTAATGGTTTCTGGCTTTTTTACTTCGCCATATGACCATGAACGGATTTTTTCAGGTGAAGCTAACGCAATCTTAATTGCATCAAACTCTTCTTCTTGCGTTACCTGTTTAAATAAGTCTAATAGAGCTTTCATGTGAATTCTCTCCTGAATTAGTTGCGATCTAGGTCGATGTCGATAGCGAGTGAACGAATTTCTTTCACTAACACGTTAAATGACTCAGGCATGCCTGCATCAATTTTGTGTTCGCCTTTAACGATGTTTTCATACACTTTGGTACGGCCAGTTACGTCATCAGACTTCACTGTCAGCATCTCTTGCAAGGTATATGAAGCACCATAAGCCTCTAACGCCCAAACCTCCATCTCACCGAAACGCTGGCCACCGAATTGCGCTTTACCGCCTAATGGTTGTTGCGTTACTAATGAGTATGGACCTGTAGAACGAGCATGCATCTTGTCATCAACCAAGTGATGTAGTTTCAACACGTGCATATAACCTACAGTCACAGGACGCTCAAATTTGTCGCCAGTACGGCCGTCAAACAAGGTCACCTGTGTTTTACCTGCATGGAACTGCAATTGTTTAGTACGTGCATCATCATCTGGGAACGCCAAATCAAGCATCGCTCTAATATCAGATTCAGCTGCGCCATCGAACACTGGTGTTGCAAATGGCACACCTTGTTTAAGGTTTTGCGCTAAATCTAAAATCTCAACATCGGTGAAAGATTTAATATCTTCATGCTTACCAGTGCTATCGTTATAGATCTTTTCCAAGAACTTACGGATATCAGCTACTTTGGTTTCTTCACGTAACATTTCTTCGATACGTAAACCCAAACCTTTAGCAGCCCAACCTAAGTGCACTTCCAAAATCTGACCGATGTTCATACGTGACGGAACGCCTAGTGGGTTCAACACGATGTCCAATGGGGTACCGTCAGCCATATGCGGCATATCTTCTACTGGACAGATTTTTGAAATCACACCCTTGTTACCGTGACGACCAGCCATCTTATCGCCTGGTTGGATACGACGTTTAACAGCCAAGTAAACCTTAACCATTTTTTGTACGCCTGGTGGCAATTCGTCACCTTGCGTCAATTTACGTTTTTTCTCTTCAAAGCGATTATCAAACTCAATACGTGCTTGTGACAAGCTGTCTTTCAACTGTTCTAACTGACGTGCTGCTTCTTCATCTGACAAACGAATATCGAACCAATCGTAACGACCTACAGACTCTAAGTACTCAGCAGTCAATGCTTCGCCTTTTTTCAGTTTGTTAGGACCGCCAGTAGCCACTTTACCTTCAATCAAGCGACGGATACGACCGAATGCATCGTCTTCCACGATACGCATCTGATCAGCCAAATCTTGTTTGTAGTGTGCTAATTGGTCATCAATAATTTGTTGTGCACGTGCATCACGGTCAATACCTTCGCGCGTGAATACTTGTACGTCAATCACGGTACCACTCATGCCAGAAGGCACGCGCAATGAAGTATCTTTAACATCAGATGCTTTTTCACCGAAAATCGCACGTAACAATTTTTCTTCTGGTGTTAGTTGTGTTTCGCCTTTAGGCGTTACTTTACCAACCAATACGTCACCAGCTTCAACTTCAGCACCAATATGAATGATACCTACTTCATCCAGACGCGCTAACATGCGCTCACTCAAGTTTGAAATATCTTGTGTGATTTCTTCTGCACCAAGTTTTGTATCACGTGCAACCACTGACAACTCTTCAATATGAATAGAGGTGTAACGATCATCAGCCACTACGCGCTCAGAAATTAAGATCGAGTCTTCGTAGTTATAACCGTTCCATGGCATAAAGCCTACCAACATATTTTGGCCAAGCGCTAGCTCACCCATATCTGTTGACGCACCATCCGCAATCACATCGCCGCGTGATAATTTATCACCGACTTTTACCAATGGACGTTGGTTAATGTTCGTATTTTGGTTAGAACGCGTGTATTTAGTTAAGTTGTAAATATCCACACCAACTTCACCAGCTTGTGCTTCTTCATCGTTTACACGAATCACAATACGTGCAGAATCCACATAATCAACCAAACCACCACGACGTGCAGTTACGACAGTACCAGAGTCAACTGCCACTGTACGCTCAATACCTGTACCTACCACGGCTTTTTCAGCACGTAGACATGGCACTGCTTGACGCTGCATGTTTGCACCCATCAATGCACGGTTCGCATCATCGTGTTCCAAGAATGGAATCAATGATGCCGCCACAGATACAATCTGACCTGGTGCAACGTCCATATATTGAACGCGCTCTGGTTGTGTCATTGTAAACTCGTTGTGATGACGTGATGAAATCAAGTCATCCACAAATAAGTTCTTAGTATCTAAATCAGTGTTCGCTTGCGCGATCATGTACTGACTCTCTTCAATCGCAGATAGATAGTCAATCGTGTCTGATACTTTATTAGCTTCAACACGACGATATGGTGTTTCTAAGAATCCATATTCATTGGTACGTGCATATAAAGCTAAAGAGTTGATCAAACCAATGTTTGGACCCTCTGGCGTTTCAATCGGACACACACGACCATAGTGAGTTGAGTGCACATCTCGCACCTCAAAGCCAGCGCGCTCACGTGTCAAACCACCAGGGCCAAGTGCTGAAATACGGCGTTTATGCGTAATTTCAGACAAAGGATTCGTTTGGTCCATAAATTGTGACAATTGGCTTGAGCCAAAGAACTCACGAATCGCACTAGACACCGGCTTCGCATTAATCAAATCATGCGGCATCAAGTTGTCAGACTCAGCTTGTGATAGACGCTCTTTAACAGCGCGCTCTACACGAACTAAACCAGTACGGAATTGATTCTCTGCAAGCTCACCCACTGAACGGATACGACGATTACCTAAGTGGTCAATATCATCGATCTCGCCGCGGCCATTACGCAACTCTAGCAATACACCGATTACTGCCAAGATGTCATCATTGGATAGGATGTTTGCACCTTCGTCACCTTGAGGACCCACTGACTCGTAAAACTTACGAATCCAGTTAGATTGACGCTCTTCTGCTTTTTCAGGGAAGGCACGACGATTAAACTTCATACGACCTACACGTGATAAGTCATAACGATCTTCATTGAAGAACAAGCCTTGGAACAACGCTTCAACTGACTCTTCAGTTGGCGGCTCACCAGGACGCATCATGCGGTAAATAGCAACACGTGCACTATATTGATCTGGGATTTCATCAATACGCAATGTTTGTGAAATGTAGTCGCCATGATCCAAATCGTTTGAATACAATGTGCTTACTGTACGAATGTTTGCATCAACCAACTTATCTAATAAAGACTCAGTGATTTCGTCGTTTGCGTTGGCAACAACTTCGCCAGTTTCTTGATCAACGATTGTGTTTGCTAATGCGCGTCCAAGAATGAAATCTTGTGGTACTGCGATTTCGCTAACGCCAGCTTTTTCCATATCACGGATATGCTTAACGGTAATACGCTTATCTTTAGCAACAATGACTGATCCGTCTTTAGCAACGATATCAAATTTAGCCACTTCACCACGTAAGCGCTCAGGCACTACTGTAAATTCAACACCAGTTTTACTAATGTGGAATGTATCAAAATCATAGAATGTTGAAATGATTTGCTCTGGTGTATAACCAAGGGCTTTCAACAAAATAGTCACTGGCATTTTACGACGACGATCGATACGGAAATACAAGTAATCTTTTGGATCAAACTCAAAGTCCAACCATGAGCCACGGTAAGGAATAATACGAGCTGAGAATAATAATTTACCTGAGCTGTGTGTTTTACCACGATCATGCTCAAAGAACACGCCTGGACTACGGTGCAATTGAGACACGATCACGCGCTCAGTACCGTTAATCACAAACGAACCATTTTCAGTCATCAAAGGCAACTCGCCCATGTACACTTCTTGTTCTTTCACTTCTTTAACCGTCGGTTTTGAAGCTTCTTTGTCCATAATGGTTAAACGTACGCGCACACGCAAAGGTGCAGCATAAGTTAAACCACGTTGTTGACATTCTTTAACGTCAAATGGCTCAGCACCAAGTTGATAGCTCACGTAATCTAAACGTGCGTTACCTGAATGACTAACGATCGGAAAAACAGAACTGAATGTTGATTGCAGACCTGATTCTGTACGTTGATCAGCAGGTACATTAGACTGCAAAAATGCAGCATATGACTCTAATTGCATTGCCAGCAAATAGGGAATTTCTTGAACGCTTTCTCGCTTGGCAAAACTTTTACGAAGGCGTTTCTTTTCGGTGAAGGAATAGCTCATTGCATCTCCTAGATATTTTGAGGGCAGAAATTAAAATACTTTTTTGCACTACATCCATTACGTAAGTATTTTCACCTCTAACCTCAGTTACTGTTGAACTGAAGGCTTGTTGCAGCACTAACACGACAAATTACATTTTGTTACATCACATACCATTACAAATGGCGAAGGCTGACGGTCTCCCGTCAGCCTAATTTATACACTTAAAGATGTATTATTTGATTTCGCCAGTTGCACCAGCTTCGATCAATTTTTTCAACGCTGCATCAGCATCAGCTTTTGAAACGCCTTCTTTAATTGCTTTAGGTGCGCCGTCAACTAAGTCTTTAGCTTCTTTCAAGCCTAAACCTGTCAATTCACGAACCGCTTTAATTACAGCAACTTTTTGTTCACCAGCGCCTAAAAGCACAACGTTGAACTCAGTTTGCTCAGCTGCTGCAGCTGGAGCTGCACCACCTGCTGCTGACGCTACTGCAACTGCTGCAGCTGATACGCCAAATTTTTCTTCGATTTCTTTAATAAAAGCTGTCAAGTCTAAAACTGACATTGAACCAACTGCTTCTAAAATATCTGCATTTGAAATTGCCATTTGAATATTTCCTAAAATAAAATAATGTTGCTTTAAATAAGCGATCTGATGAATTAAGCTGCTTCTTTAGCGTCACGGATAGCCGCGATCGCACGAGCAAACTTAGTAGGCACTTCGTTAAGCGTACGCGCAAATTTAGCAAGTAACTCTTCACGACTTAATGTAGATGCCAACGCCTGAACACCAGCAACATCCATCAATTGATTTGGCACCGCACCTGCTTTAATAACGAACTTGTCGTTAGTTTTAGCAAAATTGTTCAGCACTTTAGCTGCCGCTACTGGATCAGCAGAAATGCCGAACACCAACGGACCAACCATTTCGTTTGCTAATGCTGCAAATGGTGTACCTTCAACCGCACGACGTACCAACGTGTTTTTCAACACGCGTAAGTACACGCCTGATTTTCTGGCATCTGCACGCAATACCGTCATATTGGCTACGCCCATACCACGGTACTCAGCAAGAACAATCGCTTGTGCTTGTGCAACTTGCGCACTTACTTCAGCAACAACCGCTTTTTTCTCTGTAAGATTTAGACTCAAGGTCTTTCTCCTTCCGTTAAAATCTCCGCTTTATTTCTAAAGCAGAATCAGCTCTTATAATTAATATTATAAAAACCACTTTTACGGCGACCTTTTATCAGGAATTAACCTGTTTTAGGGATGCGCCATCTGCGTAGGCATGATATTTATTACAACCATTAAAACCAAAGTTTTAAGACCTGCATAAAAATCACATTAAATCGAAACGACACCTACGGTCTTTGATAACCTCATATCTGCACAACCTTAGTTAGCCGATAATGAGCCCAAAGCACTATATGAGTGAGGTGAAAATTACCCCACTCATTATTCTAATTAAGCAACTAAACTTGCTTGATCAACACGCACACCTGCACCCATCGTACTAGATACAGATAATTTTTTCAGGTAAACACCTTTACTTGCAGCTGGTTTAGCTTTGTTTAAAGCATCAACTAATGCAGCCAAGTTACCTTGCAATTGTTCAACTGTGAAAGAAGCACGGCCGATTGTGCAATGAACAATACCACCTTTGTCTGTACGGTATTGCACTTGACCAGCTTTAGCATTTTTAACTGCAGTAGCAGCATCAGGAGTCACAGTACCCACTTTTGGGTTTGGCATCAAACCACGTGGGCCTAACACTTGACCTAAAGCACCAACGATACGCATTGCATCAGGTGTAGCGATCACAACATCAAAGTCCATCACACCAGCTTTAACTTGCTCAGCCAAGTCTTCAAAACCAACGATGTCTGCACCAGCAGCTTTAGCAGCTTCAGCTTGTGCGCCTTGTGCGAACACAGCAACACGTGTAGTTTTACCTGTACCGTTAGGCAACACAATAGCACCACGTACTAGTTGGTCAGATTTACGTGCATCAATACCTAAATTGATCACTGCATCCACAGATTCGTTAAATTTTGCAGTTGCGTTTTCTTTAACTAAAGTTAGACCTTCAGTTACAGGGTACAACTTATTACGGTCTACTTTTGCGCGTAGTGCGTTAATTCTTTTAGCCATGTTATACACCCTCCACTTCAATACCCATACTACGTGCGCTACCAGCGATAGTGCGAACCGCAGCATCCATATCAGCAGCAGACAAATCAGCTTGTTTAGTTTTCACAATATCTTCAGCTTGTGCACGAGTGATTTTGCCAACTTTATCAGTATGTGGACGCGGTGAGCCTTTAGTAATACCAGCTGCTTTTTTGATCAAAATAGTTGCTGGAGGAGATTTCATCACGAATGTGAAGCTCTTATCAGCAAATGCAGTAATTACTACTGGAATAGGTAATCCTGGCTCAACACCTTGTGTTGCAGCGTTAAACGCTTTACAGAATTCCATAATATTCAAACCACGTTGACCCAATGCTGGACCTACTGGTGGACTTGGATTAGCTTTACCTGCAGGAATCTGCAGCTTGATATAGCCAATAACTTTCTTTGCCATGCTATTACTCCTAATTTGGGTACTAACGCCTCAAACCAAATCAAAGCTCCCCGTTAATAAAAACGACTACTTACTACTAAACTTCTTTTTCTACCTGACTAAACTCCAACTCAACTGGTGTAGAGCGTCCAAAAATAACCACTGAAACACGCAATTTGCTTTTCTCGTAATTAATCTCTTCAACATTACCAGAGAAGTCTTTGAATGGACCGTCTGTAATACGAACAGACTCACCTTTTTCAAACGTAAGTTTTTGTGTAGGATTACTTTTACTATCATCGATACGCTGTAAGATAATATCGACTTCTTTATCTTTAATTGGTGTTGGCTTTTGTGCACTACCACCAATAAATGCCGTTACGCGCGGCGTGCTTTTCACCAAGTGCCACGTGTCGTCGGTCATATTCATCTGCACCAACACATAACCTGGGTAAAGCTTGCGCTCAGAAATAGTCTTTTGGCCGGCCTTCATCTCAATCACCTCTTCGATAGGGACCAAAATCTGACCAAACTGATCTTGCAGACCAGAACGCACAACGCGCTCTTCAATACCTTTTTGCACTGACTTTTCAAAACCTGAAAAAGCTTGCACCGCGTACCATTTCATACTCATTACGCGCCCCGTCCTAGTAACCACTTAACCATAAAAGCAAATCCGATATCAACCACCGCTAGAAATGCAGCCATTACAACCACCAATGCAAATACTACCAAAGTAGTTTGTATTGTTTCCTTACGTGTTGGCCAAACCACCTTACGTGACTCAGCAACAGCTTCACCAATAAAACTAAACGATTGCTGCCCGATAGGGGTAGTCCATAGAACAGCAACAGAAGCTGCCAAACCTGCAAGCACAGCCAATATACGCACTACAGTAGGCTTATCTGCCAAAAGGTAAAAACCAGCAATCCCTGCTACTAGCAACAGAATAGCCAATAGCAACTTAATTTTATTGAGCATAATTGTCTTAATTTAAGAACTTACTTAATGGTGACTAAAATAACTTCAGGTCTTACTAACGCGAATAACTAGAAATATTAATATTTCTAGTTATTCATCAGATTAATAAATCCATACTATAAATCTGGCAGGCCAAGAGGGTCTCGAACCCCCAACCCTCGGTTTTGGAGACCGATACTCTACCAATTGAGCTATTGGCCTGTACTTAAAACTTTTCAATAAGAACTGCGCAGGGTTGTTTGCACAGCTCTTAGATAACTATCTTACTCGATAATCTTAGCTACCACACCAGCACCAACAGTACGACCACCTTCACGGATAGCGAAGCGTAAGCCTTCTTCCATCGCGATTGGGGCAATCAATGTTACTGTGATTGATACGTTGTCGCCTGGCATTACCATTTCTGTACCTTCTGGCAATTCAACTGCACCAGTAACGTCTGTGGTACGGAAGTAGAATTGTGGACGGTAACCTTGGAAGAATGGTGTGTGACGACCACCTTCATCTTTACCCAACACGTAGATTTCTGCTGTGAATTTTGTGTGTGGTTTGATAGAACCAGCTTTTGCCAATACTTGGCCACGTTCAACTTCTTCACGTTTTGTACCACGTAGCAATACGCCTACGTTGTCGCCTGCTTGACCTTGGTCTAGCAATTTGCGGAACATTTCCACGCCTGTACATGTTGTTTTTAGTGTGTCTTTGATACCTACGATTTCGATCTCGTCACCAACTTTAACGATACCGCGCTCGATACGACCTGTTACCACAGTACCACGGCCTGAGATAGAGAATACGTCTTCTACTGGCATTAGGAATGTGCCGTCGATTGCGCGCTCTGGCATTGGGATGTAGCTGTCTAATGCTTCTGCTAAGCGGAAGATTGCTGGTTCGCCGATTTCTGATTGGTCACCTTCAAGGGCTAGTTTTGCTGAGCCTTTGATGATTGGTGTGTCGTCGCCTGGGAAGTCGTATTTGCTTAGCAAGTCACGCACTTCCATTTCAACGAGTTCTAACAATTCAGGATCATCTACCATGTCTGCTTTGTTTAGGAACACTACGATGTATGGTACGCCAACTTGACGTGCTAACAAGATATGCTCACGCGTTTGTGGCATAGGGCCGTCAGCTGCTGAACATACCAAGATCGCGCCGTCCATTTGTGCTGCGCCTGTGATCATGTTTTTAACATAGTCAGCATGGCCTGGGCAGTCTACGTGTGCGTAGTGACGTGTTGCTGTTTCGTACTCAACGTGTGCTGTGTTAATGGTAATACCACGTGCTTTTTCTTCTGGTGCTGCGTCAATTTGGTCGTACGCTTTAGCTTCGCCGCCGTATTTTTTTGTCAATACAGTGGTGATCGCTGCTGTTAGTGTTGTCTTACCATGGTCAACGTGGCCAATCGTGCCTACGTTAACGTGCGGCTTGGTCCGCTCAAATTTACCTTTTGCCATTGCTTCAGTCCTTTACAATATTTTATTAACCATAAGTTTTATTAGAATTAATAAAACTTGTTCAAATCATCATGCCCAACGCTTCACCAAACGGCTACACATTACTAAGCACACTATATTAACAACCTCTAACCGCCACAGCAACTTGCCATCAACTAGCACATAAGCCTATGGTGCCCATGGCGGGAATCGGACCCGCGACCTCTCCCTTACCAAGGGAGTGCTCTACCACTGAGCCACATGGGCGCTTAAATCCGCGACAGCCAACTGATGGAGCGGGCGACGAGGTTCGAACTCGCGACATCTTGCTTGGAAGGCAAGTGCTCTACCAACTGAGCTACACCCGCGTACATGTTATATAACGCCAACAAGCTCAAATTACCGCAACTTACTATATGTTTTACAAACTGGTGGAGGGGGAAGGATTCGAACCTTCGTACTCTGAGAGAACGGATTTACAGTCCGTCGCCTTTAACCACTCGGCCACCCCTCCTCACCGAACCCGCGATTATGCTGAAAATTTGACTTGCTGTCAAATGTATAAAAGGGAATTTGCTAAGAATTCTGGTGCCGGGTATCGGAATCGAACTGATGACCTTCGCATTACAAGTGCGCTGCTCTACCAACTGAGCTAACCCGGCGTTTTCGTGAGATGCGTATTATACGCAATTTTCGAAAAATGTTAAGTTATTTTACGATTTTTAATACAGGTTTTTTACTTTTTATTAATTCTTCTTTATTTTCAATGGGTTTTGCACTTTCTTCAACATCACCCTCTGAAACATCTACTTCTTGCCGCTCTGATTCAGCCTCAAAAAACATACCTTGACCATTTTCGCGTGCAAAAATACCACTTACCGCAGTCATTGGAACATATATATTTTGTGACACTCCACCGAAGCGCGCAGAGAATACCACAGAATCATTATCTATGTGTAAATCTTTTGTAGCACCGTAATTAATATTTAAAACTATTTCACCATTTTTAACATATGCCATTGGCACTCGTGTTTGCGCATTTACGGCAACAATCAAATGTGGCGTTAAATTGTTATCGACGCACCACTCATGAAGTGCACGTAACATATATGGTTTTGTTGGAATTAAGTCAGACATATTTAACGAACCTATTTAAGATAGCTTCAGTTACACACTATAAGAGTAATGGCGTTTGATTTTAGCAACTTTAATCAAACGCCACTAAGCACTACTTTAGATCATTTATTTACGCATTGCTTTTTCTGAAGGCGTCATTGCATCTGCATACAATGGCCTTGAAAATAAACGCTCTGCATATTTTAAAATTGGTGCAGCCTGATTAGGTAACTCAATACCATAATGTCCCAAGCGCCAAAGTAACGGCGTTACCGCAACATCTAACATAGAGTAATCATCACCTAGAAGATAATTCTGCTTAGAGAAAATAGGCACCAATTGGCTCAAGTTATCACGTATCGTTGCACGCGCTTTATCTGCCTTTTCTTGATCACCAGACTCAATATCAGCAATATGGCTGAACAAGTCTTTTTCAAAGCTATACAGAAACAATCTAGCGCGCGCACGCATCACTGGATCAGGCGGCATTAGTTGTGGGTGAGGAAAGCGCTCATCAATATATTCATTGATAATATTCGCCTCTGACAACACCAAATCACGCTCAACCAAGACAGGCACATGATTGTACGGATTAATAACAGCTAAATCTTCTGGTTTATTTGCCAAGTCGACATCAATTACCTGAAAATCCATGCCTTTTTCGAATAGTACAATACGGCAGCGGTGGCTATAGGGATCTGTTGTCCCCGAGTATAGAGTCATCATAATTTAATGTATTTCCTTCCAGTAAGCTTTTTTGAGTTTGCATGTCAGCACTAACAACACACCCAAAAATAGCAAGACAAACCAACCAAGTTGGTTTCTTTGATGCTTTGCTGGTTCAGCCATGTAAGCCATAAAGTTTGTTAAATCACCCACCAAAACATCGTATTCTTCGACGGACAGCTTGCCTGGCTTAACAAGTTTCAGCGTGTGAGTTTCGTGATTCAACTCCTGCTCACCCTGCAACTCATAAAGCACATGAGGCATACCCACCTTATCAAACACCGTGTTATTCCAACCCGTTGCTCTAGAGCTATCACGGTAGAATCCCCGCATATAGGTATACACCCAGTCCGCACCGCGAGCGCGCACCTCCACTGACAAGTCAGGCGGCGCTGCTCCAAACCACTTAGCCGCATCCTTCTTACTGATAGCAACCTTCATTGTGTCGCCAATCTTTTCACCAGCTAACATCAAATTGTCTTTGATCTGCTTTTCAGTTAAACCTATTTCCAACAATCTGTTGTAGCGCATGTAGTTAGCACTATGGCAGTTTAAGCAATAATTAACGAAAGTACGTGCACCACGTTGCAACGACTCATGATCCGCTGCATCAATCGGCGCTTTATCCAAACTAATACTTTCACTTGCGCTCACTACCAAAGGCGTCGCAAGGAAAGGCATCAACAACAAAGTTAACAATAATTTTTTCATGGTCATTATCCCGTTACCCTTTCTGGCATTGGTTTAGTCTTATCTTTTTTCGTATACCAAGGCATCAAAACAAAGAACAAGAAATAAACCACTGTAAAGATACGCGCAACTACTGTAGCGCGATCAGCACCACCCATCCATGCACCGAACTGCCCCCAAATATTTGATGGCACGGTTCCAAGATAGCCAAGCACCAAGAAACTGATGACAAATGCAACCAACCATTGTTTATACAGCATGCCGCGATAACGAATCGACTTCACTGGACTCTTATCCAACCATGGCAAGAAAGCAAACGCCACCACTGACAAGCCCATTGCAGCAACACCAGGGAATTGTGAGTTCAAAATAGGTGGAACAGCACGCAAGATAGAATAATATGGCGTGAAGTACCAAACTGGTGCAATATGCGCTGGCGTTTTAAGCGGATCAGCAGGTACAAAGTTATTTGCCTCTAGGAAATACCCTCCCATTTCAGGCGCAAAGAAAATAATGGCTGAGAATACAATCAGAAATACTGACACGCCAACCAAGTCCTTCACCGTATAGTAAGGGTGGAAAGGAATACCATCTAATGGAAACCCTGTTTTCTTATCTTTCAGCTTCTTAATTTCAATACCATCTGGGTTGTTTGAACCAACTTCATGCAACGCAATTAAGTGAGCAACAACCAAGCCAACCAACACAAATGGCAAAGCAATCACATGGAATGCAAAAAAACGATTCAACGTTGCATCAGACACCAAGTAGTCACCACGCAACCACTCTGAAACGTCAGGGCCAATAAATGGAATAGCTGAGAACAAGTTAACAATTACTTGCGCACCCCAATAAGACATTTGACCCCAAGGCAATAGATAACCGAAGAATGCTTCACCCATCAACACTAAGAAGATTGCAACACCGAACAACCAAATCAACTCACGCGGGGTTCTGTAAGATCCGTAGATGATGCCGCGGAACATGTGCAGATAAACCACAACAAAGAACATAGACGCGCCAGTTGAGTGCATGTAACGAATCAACCAACCCCATGGCACATCACGCATGATGTACTCAACAGATCCGAATGCTAGATCCGCATCTGGTTTGTAATGCATTGTCAGGAAAATACCTGTCAATATTTGCAGCACCAACACCAACAAAGCCAAAGAACCAAAAAAGTACCAGAAGTTAAAATTCTTTGGTGCGTAATACTCGGTTAAATGCGCTTTGACATTACTAGTCAACGGAAAACGTGCATCAACCCAATTTAAACCGTCATTTAAAGCGCTTGATAGCGCTGATTTATTTTTATCAGTCATGATTATGCTTTCTCTTCAGTATCAACACCAATCAGAAGTAGATTCTCACTCAAATATTTATGCGGCGGCACCACTAAATTGATAGGTGCAGGAGAGCCTTTAAATACGCGACCAGCTAGGTCGAACTTAGAACCATGGCAAGGACAGAAGAAGCCACCAGTCCAGCCTTCACCCATATCACCGCCACGTTGCAACTTCTCGCTTGGTGAACAACCCAAATGCGTACAAATACCAACCACTACAGCAAGATTAGGCTTAAGTGAACGGCTCTCATTTTTACAGTACTCAGGTTGTTGCGATGTGACTTCGGACGCAGGGTCTGATAACTGATCATCATGCTTAGCCAACTCTGCAGTCATCTCATCAGTACGATTAATAATCCAAACCGGCTGACCGCGCCATTCAGCCGTCATCATTGTACCTGGCTCTATCTTACTAATATCCACCTCTACAGGTGCGCCTGCTGCTTTTGCTCGCTCGCTTGGCGTCATGCTTTTTACAAAAGGCACTGCCACAGCAGCACAACCTAATGCACCCACCGCAGAAGTGGCTATTAAAAAGTTACGCTTATCTAAATCTACCTGAGAACACTCGCGCTTTTGCGAGTCAGCCTGCTGATTGTCATTTTGGTTGTCTGACATGTTTTCCTCTTGCTCGAAAGGATTGACTGGATATAGACGCCGCACCCACACTAGGTGATAGCGCCAACTTTTACTAAAACATTTAACATTAAGTATGTCCGAGCATTTTCTACAGTAGAAAATAGCCCGAGCACTCAACAGCAGCCAAAGCAATAAAATCTAGGCGTGGCTTCATGTTTAGGCCGCAGATTATACAATTTTTTGATTGCCAATTAAAGCTTTATTTATTAAGTTACTGAAATAAAACGATTAAACAGGATTGTGTATGTCAATAAATTGATGTTCTAGATTGAATTTTTGTGCCAAATGACATCCTAATGCCTGAACCCCATAACGCTCTGTCGCATGATGCCCTGCAGAAATATAGGCAACGCCTGACTCTATTGATTGATGTGTAGTCTGCTCTGAAATCTCCCCGCTTATGTAAAGATCAACTCCCGACGCTATCGCCTGCTCCATGTAGCCTTGTGCAGCTCCAGTGCACCAAGCTATTTTTTTAATTTTTTTCTCGTGATCTCCAATAACCATTACTCGACGGGCCAGACGAAGCTCGAGCATCGTTGCGACTTCTGACAAGGTCAACACGGCTTCAATCTCAGTATATGCAAGCAAACTATCAGCGCCAATGTAGGCTTGCGCCTTAAATCCCAACAAATTACCAAGCTGCACATTATTACCCAACTCGCCATGGGCATCCAATGGCAAATGGTATGCCATCAAGTTAATTCCGTGTGTTAGTAGAAACTTAATACGTCTTTGCTTAATACCCACAATCTCTGGCGCTTCATTTTTCCAGAAATATCCATGATGGACCAGTATCAAATCAGCACCAACCTTATGCGCCGCCTCCAATAACGCCATACTTGCCGTGACACCACTGACAATTTTACGAACTTCGGTGCGCCCCTCTACCTGAAGACCATTAGGGCAGTAATCTTTGAAACGCTCTACTTGCATCAGTTGTTGGGTATAATGATTTAACTCATTGATTTTTACCATAAGCTTGAACCCTTTAATAATGTTAGGCTATTGATTTTATAGAGTGTTGACCCTATATCAAAAACTAACACTCGATCTGTATTTAGATACAAAGTAACCATCACTAAATTTATTAATTACCATATTAAGAATTAAAAAATGAACAATTCTCTACATAAAAGATTATGGCTAATTTTTGCGCAAGCAGCCACTATATGCATGGCTTTAATATTTGCTTTACGCATCTTCTACCCCAATCTGCTTAATTTCAGAGAACCTGTTGTGGTAGTTAAGCAAGCAGACCCAATATCAGCCAGCAGTCCCGCTCACTCATACAGTCATGCAGCAAAAAAAGCGATGCCTGCTGTTGTCAATATTTTCACTAGTAAAAAACAGACAACCAGCCCCCATCAGGACTTTTTGGATGATCCCGCATTTCGCCACTTCTTTGGTGACCAACTAGACGAGCTTGAAATTCCATCACAACCTGAAAATAGCTTAGGCTCTGGTGTTATCGTCAGTGCTCAAGGGCTAATATTAACTAACAACCACGTCATTGCCACTGCAGACTCGATTGAAGTAGCTTTATCTGATGGTAGAAAAATGACCGCCACAGTGGTAGGCACTGACCCAGATACAGATCTTGCACTCATTAAAGTAGACGCCAATGATTTACCTGCCATCACTTTTGCCAGTTCAGACTCATTAAGTGTTGGCGACGTAGTGTTAGCTATTGGCAACCCGTTCGGTGTGGGTCAAACAGTCACACAAGGCATAGTGAGCGCACTCGGTCGCAGCCATCTAGGGATTAATATTTATGAAAACTTCATACAAACAGACGCCTCCATTAACCCTGGCAACTCAGGTGGCGCACTGATTGACACAGAGGGAAATCTAGTTGGCATCAACAGCGCCATCTATTCACGCAGTGGTGGCTCCATGGGTATCGGGTTTGCAATCCCAACTACTTTAGCGCAACAAGTGATGGAACAAATCGCGGCACAAGGCAACGTAACGCGCGGTTGGATTGGCATTGAAGCTCAAGACATCACGCCAGAACTAGCAGAGTCCTTCAGATTAAGCAAAGTGCAAGGCGCATTAATTGCTGGCGTACTTAGAAATAGCCCAGCAGACAGAGCTGGACTCCGCGCCGGGGATATATTAGTAGCAATTGAAGGCAAACCTGTTACAGATAGCGGCACCATGCTTAACTTAATAGCAGCCTTGAAACCAAATCAAAAGGCGACGGTGCAAATCATTCGTGCTGGCGCCATGGTTAATATTACAATCGTGATTGGCAAGCGTCCAAAACCTACCGTGGCGCTAGAGTAAAATATAGATCAAGCTGGTGGTAAGATGTTAGATTCACTTCCGTCCGAAGTGAACTTTGCCACAACAATACCCAGCTCATAAAGCAACCACATTGGCACTGCAAGCATGAATTGTGAAATAACATCAGGCGGTGTCACAACCGCCGCAATTACAAATGCTCCAACAACAACGTAGCCTCTAGCCTCTTTTAGCGCATCAATCGTGACCCATCCAAAGCGTACCGCCATCACCACAGCAATTGGCACTTCAAAGGCTAGCCCGAATGCAAAGAATAAGGTAATGACAAAATCCAAATAATTTCCTATATCGGTCATCACAGCCACACCTTCAGGCGCGGTGCCGACTATAAATCCGAATATCACAGGAAATACAAGGAAATAGGCAAAAGTCATCCCAGCAAGAAACAAAAAGCTACTTGCAACAATAATTGGAATCATGAATTTCTTTTCATGAGCGTACAGACCAGGTGCGACAAAAGACCAGATTTGATACAAGGTATGTGGCAATGACAACACAAAGGCTGTCATCATTGCTACCTTCATTGGCACGAAGAATGGTGTAGTAACTGCAGTAGCAATCATCTGACCACCTGTGGGTAGCTCACTTAATAATGGTGCCGCCAATAAAGCGTAAATCTCATTTGCAAATGGGAAAAGTATGATAAAAACTATGACAAAACCTATTACGATACGTAACAAACGGTTTCTTAATTCAATCAAGTGCGAGATGAAATTTTCTGTCGGTGTCACAGCGGGCGCTAATCTTTAACTGAGGAATGGGGTTCTTGAGGTTTTATAGTAGAGGATGCCGTGTCATCGACTTCCTGAATTGCATTCTGATTGGAAGTGCTAACTGCATCCGCCAAATAATTCGCGCCACTCTGCAAACCTGACTGTGCACTGTCCGTTGCTTGTTGAATCTCTTGCTGAAGCTTCTGCAACTCCGCAAACCGCGACTCACGATTCACTTCATCTTTAATCTGTGCCATATAACGCTGCATACGCCCCACCACGGTACCGATGGTACGGGCTACTTTAGGCAGTTTCTCAGGACCTATCACGATAAGTGCAACAATTGCAATCACAACCAATTCAGAAAATGCAATATCAAACATTCTGCCTAAATCCTATTCCCAATATGCCTAACAGCTCAGCATTCCATGCTGCTATTTAGCAGCAGTAGCCTTAGCTTTTGAAGGCGCCTTCTTTGTGGTAGTCGATTTAGCTTTAGTTGCTGTTTTGGTTGCTGTAGCTGGCTTAGCAGCGGCTCTTTTCCTAGCCGCAGACTTAGAAGAAACAATTTCAACAGAATCGCCTTCAATCAATACTGTTTTATCAGCAACTTCTGCTTGTTCTGGAGCACCCGCAGCCGCCTGCTTGCCTTCATTGACCGCATCTTTAAAGTTTTTTACTGCACCACCAACGTCTCCGCCAATGTTACGAAGTTTTTTTGTACCAAACACGAGTACTACAATGAGTAAAACTACTAACCAATGCCACCAAGCTCCGATTCCCATTGTCAATCTCCTCAATATATATTGTTAACTATGTTCTAGGTAGCGTATCGCCGCCACCAAACACATGCATGTGTATATGAAATACTTCCTGACCACCTTCACGCCCAGTATTAATCATTGTGCGGAATCCAACCAGTCCCTGTTGCTTAGCCAACTCTGGTGCTAGCAATAGCATCTTACCCAATAAAGTTTGATGTTGCGAGCTACAACTTGCCAAACTTTCAACATGCTGTTTAGGCACTATTAAAAAATGTACTTTAGTGATGGGATGTATGTCATGAAAGGCAATCACATCATCATCTTCATATATCTTCCTTGAAGGGATATCGCCTTGAACAATTTTACAAAAAATACAATCAGCACTCATTTTATATTCTTTCAACTTTCCGCTTTAAATCACCCAAGGATTGTAGAGGGTTATAAAAAAATTTAGCTATTAATAAACCATCAATCCTGTTTGCCGCGACTAGCCTTCTCTTCAATACCAGACAATCCTTCTCGCCTAGCTAACTCTAACAGTATATCTTGTGGCTTTAAATCAGCTTTGGCCAGCATAATCATTGTGTGGAACCACAAGTCTGCAGTTTCATAGATAATCTCATCCTTGTTACCGCCTTTGGCAGCAATGACAGTTTCAGTAGCTTCCTCACCTATTTTTTTAAGAATACTATCCATCCCTTTAGCATATAACTTCGCAACATAAGATGATGTCGGATCTGCAGACTTACGCTGCTCCAACAATTCTGAAAGTCGTGCTAACACATCATTCATATCATCACTCATGCTTATAAATTTCATCAGGGTTTTTAATAACGGGCTGATCTATCACCCAAGTATCTTCTTTTAGGATTTTAAAGAAGCAATTGTGCCGACCAGTATGACAGGCTATACCACCAATCTGCTCAACCTTAAGCAAGACCACATCCTCATCGCAATCCAAACGGATTTCATGTATTTTTTGAACGTGCCCAGACTCCTCACCTTTATGCCACAGCCTATTGCGCGATCTTGACCAATAGACGGCTCGATTTGTTTCGCTACTCAACTGCAGAGCTTCACGGTTCATCCATGCAAACATCAACACTCGTCCTGTGTCGTACTCTTGAGCAATAACAGGAACAAGACCATTGGCATCCCAAGTTACTTCATCTAACCAACTCATCCGATAACCTATCTATTGAAACTTCTGTTTAACTTACCACTTTACGCCAGTAAATGTAACGTCAACTCATCACTAGCATCTGCGTTAGGCAGTTACAACCTAACTTCAATCCCATGCTGTGCCATATACTCTTTTGCCTGCTTAACTGTATATTCCCCATAGTGAAAAATACTAGCCGCCAACACAGCATCAGCGCCACCCTCTTTCACTCCATCGACTAGATGCTGTAAGTTACCTACACCGCCTGATGCGATGATTGGCACTTCCACTGCATTACTAATGGCCTTATTAAGCGGATTATTAAATCCGATTTTGGTACCATCTCTGTCCATGCTAGTGATCAGCAACTCGCCTGCTCCAAGGCTGACCATATACTCTGCCCACTTAACTGCATCCAAACCAGTTGGTTTACGTCCGCCATGTGTAAAGACTTCCCATTCGAATGGCTGGTTATCTACTTTTTTGGCATCAATCGCAACTACAATACATTGCGAGCCAAACTTAGCAGTGGCATCTTGCACTACTTTAGGATTAAGCACTGCTGTTGTATTGATACTCACTTTGTCAGCACCTGCATTTAAAAGGCGACGCACATCTTCAACCTCGCGCACACCACCACCTACTGTTAGTGGGATAAATACCTGACTCGCCACTTCTTCAATGATATGCAGAATAAGGCCTCGGTTATCTGAGCTTGCTGTAATATCTAAGAAAGTGAGCTCATCTGCTCCCTGCTCATCATAACGCCTAGCAATCTCTACTGGATCGCCAGCGTCTCTCAGCTCAAGAAAGTTAACACCCTTGACTACACGACCGTTAGTGACATCCAAGCAAGGAATAATACGTTTGGCTAATCCCATCAGCTAAACCTTATGCACTTAACTCATCGGCAAGCTTCTGTGCTGCCGCAAAATCTAAAGTGCCTTCATAAATCGCACGACCTGTAATCGTGCCAATAATGCCTTCACTAGCTACTGCACAAAGTTTTTTAACATCTTCTAAATTTGTAACGCCACCAGAAGCAATCACTGGTATTGTCAATGCTTGCGCTAAGGCCACAGTGGCTTCGATATTGACACCAGTCAGCATGCCATCACGACCAATATCCGTGTATACAATCGACTCAACACCGTAATCTTCGAATTTTTTTGCCAAATCAATGACGTCATGACCAGTCAACTTAGACCAGCCATCAATCGCAACTTTACCATCCTTAGCATCTAGGCCTACCATAATCTGCCCAGGGAAAGCATAACAAGCCTCATGTAAGAAACCTGGTGTTTTGACTGCGGCAGTTCCAATAATCACGTAATCAATGCCGCTATCCAAATAACGCTCAATAGTATCTAGGTCTCGAATACCACCGCCTAATTGGATAGGTATATCACCACCGACAGCGCTGACAATAGATTTAATTGCGCCTTCATTCACAGGCTTACCTGCAAAAGCGCCATTTAAGTCCACAAGGTGTAATCGCTTACCGCCAAGATCAACCCAATGCCTAGCCATCGCGCCTGGGTCTTCCGAAAATACGGTTGATTCTTCCATCAAACCTTGCTTAAGTCTGACACAGTGACCATCTTTTAAATCAATTGCTGGGATAATTAACATAGTGAAAATTAATTTTATATACGAAAAAGTTAAAAAGGAGAAAAGCTGTTATACATTTAAGATAATCTACTGAGATAATCTATTTAGGCGTCCAACTAACAAAATTACTCAATAATTGTAAGCCCGCGTGAGCACTTTTTTCTGGGTGAAACTGTACTGCAAATAAATTATCTTTAGCAACAGCGCAAGTGAAGCGCTCAGGATAATTGGTAAAGCCCTCAATGATACCTTCATCTTCAGGCTGCACATAATAGCTATGTACATAATAGAATCTAGCACCATCTTCAATACCGTGCCAAAGAGGATGCGCATTAGCATCAGGACTGCGGTGCTGATAGACCTGATTCCAGCCCATATGAGGCACTTTTAGCTTCTCACCTTGGGCATCAACCATATTTTCAGTGACAAATCTTTTCACACTGCCTTTAAAGAACCCTAGACCCGCGGCATCACCTTCCTCAGAGTGCTCAAATAGCATCTGAAGGCCAATACAAATACCTAAAAACGGTTTGTTTTGAGCTGCATCCAACACCGCAGCTCGCAACCCTCTTGCATCTAACTCTTTGATGCAATCAGGCATCGCTCCCTGACCAGGGAATACAACACGTGACGCCTTTGCAACATCATCAGGACGACTCGTCACAACTACATTTTTTGTAGGTGCAACATGCTCCAATGCCTTAGACACCGAGCGTAAGTTACCCATACCATAATCAACTACTGCAATATCAATTGTACTCATATTTTAAATACGGCCTAAGGTCATTTCTCACGGTTGCTCGATGGCAGACTTACAAACTACCTTTGGTCGACGGCATAATACCAGCCATACGTGCATCTAGCTCAACTGCCATACGTAGTGCGCGCCCAAAAGCTTTAAATATGGTTTCTGCTTGATGGTGAGCATTATGACCCTTCAAGTTATCAATATGCAAAGTGACATTGGCATGATTCACAAAGCCCTGAAAAAACTCATGCACTAAATCCACATCAAAAGTACCAATAGCAGCACGCGTAAATGTACAGCCAAACTCTAATCCTGGACGCCCAGAAATATCTAGCACAACTCTTGATAGCGCCTCATCTAATGGCACATAGGCATGTCCATAACGGCGAATACCTTTTTTATCTCCTACCGCCTGTGCGAATGCCTGACCAAGCGTAATACCAATATCCTCAACTGTATGATGTGCATCAATATGTAAGTCACCCTTAGCATTCACTTCGATATCCATCATGCCATGACGGGCAATTTGGTCCAGCATATGATCCAAAAAGCCTAAGCCAGTGTTAAATTGAGAAACGCCAGTGCCATCTAAGTTGATGCTCACTGTAATTTGAGTTTCTAAAGTATTCCTAGTAATTTTAGCGTTACGCATAAGTCTAATGTTTTATATTATCAGCCTGCATTTTAACCCATTAAAAGGTTGTAACACATAGCTACATGATGAATTTAAAATCTAAAATAAAAAAACCCCAGTTTTAAGACTGGGGTTTTCATTTTACTACTTAGATATCAACAGATATTAACTAAATAATTTTTTGATCCAGCCGAACAAACCACCTGTAGAACCGCCATGAGCGATTGCAGTGATTTCTGCAGCAGCAGCAGCTGGGTCAGCAGCGCCGTAAATTGCAGCACCAGCAACAATGATTGTTGCGCCAGCGTCACGAACTTGTGCAGCTGTAGCAGCTTTAACGCCACCAGCCACTGAGATTTCAAGACCTAAGTTCAAACCAGCAACTAATGCCAAGTCAGCAAATGGTGTTTGACCAGCAGCTTGTTGATCCAAACCAGTATGCACGCCAATGATGTGCGCGCCTAATTTAGCAACTTCTTGTGTGCGTGCTTTTTTATCAGCAACGTTGATCAAATCAACTTGTGCTTTTTTACCGTATTTGTTAGCTACATCAATCACGCCTTTGATTGTACCGATGTCTGAAGTACCCAATACTGTACAGATATCTGCACCAGCTTTGTAGAATGGCTCAGCTTCGTAGAAACCAGCATCCATTGTTTTCAAGTCAACTAAGATTTTGTTGTTTGGGAACTTAGCACGCAATGTTTGAAGCAATTTGATACCGTTATGCTTAATGCATGGTGTACCAATTTCTAAAATATCCACGTGTGGAGCAACTTTAGCTGCTAAAGCAACTGTTGCGTCGAAATCTAATGAGTCTAATGCCATTTGGGTTTGTGCCACGATACATCCTCCAACTAATAATAAATCAAAATAATGACTTACCTAGGTTAAAAATACAGATTGAAAATAATTATTATATTGTGCACAAAACGCACATTTCGCTATCATAACCGCACTTCGTGTGAAAATTCAAACTTTTCGTGCTTAATTTGTATGTTTTATCAATCTGGCACCTTTAAATTGCTTAAATCATTCAAAAATCTCTCACAAAAAGCCAGTTCTAAGCATTATTCAAGCACTTATTAAAGTGATAACATCATCAACTTAGAATTGCTCTCAGCGCCTTGAGCAAGAGCTCTGACTGCGCATCAGTACCAATTGTGATGCGTAAATACGGCGCGATTCTACTAGGTGATTTAAAGTGACGCACAATAATATTGTGTTCACGTAATGCTGAACTTAATTCAGCACCATCACGTGTTTGATGTTTAGCAAATATAAAGTTTGCGCCTGACGGCAACACGTCAAAACCTAAGGACACTAAGTCTTTAATGAGCGCCTCACGCGTAGCAACGACCTTAGCACACGTTTCATCAAAGTAGTCAGCATCAAGCATGGCTGCGACAGCGCCTGCTGAAGCAAAACGATCGATAGGGTAAGAGTTAAAACTATCTTTCACACGTATCAAGGCTTCTATCAACTCAAATGAACCAAGCGCATAGCCAACGCGCAAACCCGCCAAAGAGCGTGCTTTAGATAAGGTATGCGTAACAAGCAAGTTAGGATATTGATTAACTAAAGTGACTGCAGACTCTGTACCAAAATCTACATACGCCTCATCTATCACCACTACTGATTCGGTATTGTTTTGCAATAGCCATTCGATTTTCGCAAGTGGCAACGGCATGCCAGTTGGTGCGTTAGGATTAGGAAATATGATGCCACCATTAGGCTTTTTATAGTCTTCTACGCAAATGCCAAAGTCTTCTGCCAGCGGAATCGTTTGATAGTTAATGTCATACAATCCGCAGTAGACTGGGTAAAAGCTGTAAGTAATATCAGGGAACAACAAGGGCAGGTCATGTTTTAATAATGCTTGAAACACATGGGCTAAAACCTCATCAGATCCGTTACCTACAAACACTTGACTGCTATCTAAATGATGTACTTTAGCAATTGCAGCTTTTAATGCGTCAGAATTGGGGTCTGGGTATAGACGCAATGTCTCTGCGGCCTCTAACTTTAGAGCCTCAATTACTTTTTGACTTGGCCCATAAGGGTTTTCATTGGTATTTAACTTCACCAAATTATTAATTTTTGGTTGTTCGCCTGGCACATAAGGGGTGAGCTTATGAACAACATCACTCCAATATTTACTCATACTAAAACCTCGGACATATTCTTTGTCATCACATTATCCAACGTGAAATTAATCAATAGGTGCGCACCATCAAATTGGTATACGCTTTATCGAACATTAACGTACCACCTGTGAACCCCGATGGTTAAAATGCCAATCAAGACTATTTAAGACGATACTCCGCAGAGCGCGCGTGTGCTTGCAGACCTTCACCGTAAGCTAACGTGGCAGCAACCTTACCTAACACTTGCGCACCTTCTGAAGACACCATAATCAAGCTTGAGCGCTTTTGGAAGTCGTAAACACCTAACGGTGATGAAAATCTTGCGGTACGCGAAGTAGGCAAGACGTGATTTGGTCCTGCGCAGTAATCACCCAGGGCCTCACAGGTATCACGTCCCATAAAAATAGCACCCGCGTGTTTAATTTTCTTACTAAAGGCTAATGGCTCTTCAACAGATAATTCCAAGTGCTCTGGCGCAATGTAGTTACTGATTTCTGCCGCCTCTTCCAAATCACGCACATGGATTAAAGCACCACGGTCTGTCAATGAAGTGGTAATAATATCTTTACGCGGCATTTCTTGTACCAATCTCTCGATACTAGCAGCCACTTTGTCTAAAAAGTCAGCATCAGGGCTCAGCAAAATAGATTGCGCTAGTTCATCATGCTCAGCTTGCGAGAACAAGTCCATTGCAATCCAGTCAGGATTAGTTTTCCCATCACAAATGACCAGAATCTCAGACGGGCCGGCCACCATATCAATACCTACTACGCCAAATACGCGACGTTTAGCAGCGGCAACATAAGCATTGCCAGGACCTACTATTTTATCAACTTGTGGGACTGTTTCTGTACCATACGCCAATGCACCAACTGCTTGAGCACCACCTAGACAGAATACACGGTCAACACCACACACGGCAGCAGCAGCCAAGACCAACTGATTTTTCTCACCGTTTGGCGTAGGTACAACCATAATCAACTCTTGAACGCCTGCCACTTTCGCAGGTATCGCATTCATCAATACAGAAGATGGATATGCAGCTTTCCCGCCTGGGACATACAAACCAACACGGTCAAGTGATGTTACTTGCTGGCCAAGCAAAGTGCCGTCAGCCTCTGTATAGCTCCATGAACTCATCAATTGCTTTTCATGATAACTTTTCACACGGTCCGCAGCAGTTTGTAATGCCGATCGCTGCTCTGCTGGTAAACCATTCAATGCCGCAACCAATTCAGACTGACTGATTTCAAGCTCACTGATTTTGCTAGCATTTGTTTTATCGAAACGATTCGTATATTCAAGCACTGCAGCATCACCACGATTTTTAACATCTTTTAAGATATTAGCTACTACCACATCAATGCTATCGTCTTGCGCTGTTTCAAATGCAAGCAATTGTTTTAAGTTGGCTTGGAAATCACTATCTGAAGTAGAAAAACGTCTAATTTTCATATGACTAAACCTATTTACCTAAATTTATTTATTCTTTGCAATGGCAGTTTGAAACGCATCCATAATCGGCTGCAACTTAGCCCTATTAAGCTTAAGTGACGCCTGATTGACAACAAGTCTTGAGCTAATATCACCGACTTCCTCTACGGCTTTAAGCTTGTTTGCACGCAGTGTGCCACCTGTGCTGACCAAATCAACGATCACATCAGCCAACCCAACCAATGGGCCAAGCTCCATAGAACCGTACAGTTTAATTAAATCAACATGCATGCCTTTTGCTGCAAAATGCTCGCGTGCAGTTTTTACGTATTTAGTCACTACTTTAAGGCGCGCACCACTGCGAATAGAGCCAAAGTAATCAAAATCTTCACGCACAGCCACCATCATTTTGCATTTTGCAATCTGCAAATCTATCGGCTGATACAAGCCATCGCCACCATGTTCATCTAACACGTCTTTACCAGCAATACCTAAATCAGCAGCGCCATATTGTACATAAGTAGGCACATCGGTCGCGCGCACGATAATCAAACGGACATCTGGTCGATTCGTTTCTATAATCAGCTTACGAGATGATTCTGGATCTTCAGCCGCATGAATCCCTGCTGCTGCCAGTAATGGTGCAGTTTCTTCAAAAATTCTGCCCTTTGATAGTGCTATCGTAATCATTTTTCAGTATTCTCTATGCTATTCGCTTTACGTTTGCGCCTAGGGCATTTAACTTAGCTTCTAAGTTTTCATAACCACGGTCTAAATGGTAGATACGTTCAATCACAGTATCCCCACGAGCGACCAACCCAGCCAACACCAAGCTGGCTGAAGCACGCAAATCAGTGGCCATGACGGTTGCGCCATCTAAGAACGACACGCCTTTGACCAAGGCTGTATTGCCATCAATATCAATATCGGCGCCCAAGCGTTGCATTTCCTGCACATGCATAAAGCGATTTTCGAAGATTGTTTCCGTCACTTTAGAAACGCCTGTCGCAATGGTATTAAGCGCCATAAACTGCGCCTGCATATCTGTTGGGAAAGCTGGATGAGGTGCGGTACGAATATTCACCGCTTTTAATTGACCATCACTTTTAACAGTAATGCTATCAGCATCGGATGTCACTGTTGCGCCAGCTTCGCGCAATTTCTCAATCACCGCATCCAATAGATGTGTTTGCACATTACGCAATGTCACTTCACCACCAGTCATTGCAACGGCTACCATGTAAGTACCAGCCTCAATACGATCACACACCACATTATGTGTAGCACCTGTTAATCGCTCTACACCCTCGATGGTAATCACGTCTGTACCAGCGCCCGTGATTTTGGCGCCCATTTTAATGAGACACTCCGCCATATCGACGACTTCAGGTTCTTTGGCTGCGTTTTCCAGCACAGTTGTACCGTTCGCCAATGCAGCTGCCATCATTAGATTTTCAGTACCAGTTACCGTGACTAAATCCATGTAATAGCGCGCGCCTTGCAATCGCTGATTAGGTAAATGCTTAGTCGTTGCTTCAATGTAACCATGCTCAATATGAATCTCAGCACCCATTGCCTGCAAGCCTTTAATATGCAGATCAACTGGGCGTGAACCAATGGCACAGCCACCAGGCAACGAAACCCTAGCATGTCCAAAACGCGCTAATAAAGGCCCTAATACCAAGATGGAGGCGCGCATGGTTTTAACCATCTCATACGGCGCTTCTTTTGTGTGGATGACACTTGCGTCTAAAGACACCTTATCGGCATTACGCTCAGCTTTTACGCCCATTTGCTCTAAAAGCTTAATGGTCGAACCGACATCTTTTAATGCAGGTACGCTGGAGAGATGTAACGGTGTTTCAGCAAGTAATGATGCGCACAATATCGGCAGTGCCGCATTTTTAGCACCTGAGACAACAACTTCACCATGAAGGCGATTACCGCCTGTAATCAGTAACTTATCCAATTACTTGGTCGCATTCAATAAAGTTTGAAGCTCACCACTTTCGTACATGGCACGCATAATGTCTGAACCGCCAACAAATTCGCCGTTAATATACAACTGCGGGATTGTTGGCCAATTTGCATAAGTCTTAATACCCTCACGGATATTTTGATCTGCCAATACATCAATAGCAAGGTACTCTACGTTGCATGCATTGAGAATTTGCGTTGCCAAGTTTGAAAATCCACATTGTGGAAATTTTGGACTACCCTTCATGTAAAGTACAACTGGGTTACCTGTTACCTGACTTTTAATTAATTCCTGCGTATCCATTATTTATCCTAATTACAAAACTTTTCACTAGTGTCTGTTAGACACACTTTAAACTTAATCGTTACCTTTTAATTTCAACCACGCCTCCGGCGTAAAGGTTTTCATCGATAAAGCATGTATTTCAGCTTTCATTCTTTCACCTAACGCGGCATATACAAGCTGATGTTGCTTCACCATGTTCTTACCTACGAACTCTGGACTCACGACAATCGCCTCAAAATGCGTACCATCGTCACCTAGTACTTTTATATAATCACACGCTAAATTTTGTGTAATGTATGCTTCTAATTGCTGGGCACTTAACACGTGTCACTCACCTTTTATTATCGAACTCATTTATTATCCAACTTGGCATTATGACCTAAGTTTGTAGCCTGATTTTAACATTTTTAATGTAATCAGTGCTAACACTAGAAATGACGCACCCACGATTAACAAACTGAGTACAGGGGACACATCACCCTTACCAAAAAAGCCATACCTAAACCCATCTATCATGTAGAAGAATGGGTTTAGATGAGATATTTTTTGCCAAAATGGCGGCAATGAATGAATTGAATAAAACACGCCGGACAAAAATGATAAAGGCATAATGATAAAGTTCTGGAAAGCCGCCATCTGATCAAATCGATCAGCCCATATCCCAGCAATGATGCCAAAAGTTCCGAGCAATGCACTGCCAAGTAAGCCAAATGCAATAATCATCCATGGGTTTGCTACTGTTAAATCAACAAACCACATTGCAACAAGATAAATACACAGACCGACAACTAAGCCACGAATAACTGCCGCAATCAAGAACGCCATAAAAAATTGCAAATGCGTCAATGGCGTTAATAAAACAAATACGATATTACCCATGACCTTTGATTGAATCAGGCTAGATGAACTGTTAGCAAAAGCGTTCTGCAACACAGACATCATAATCAAACCGGGGATTAAAAACTCAGTATAGGCAACACCATCATAAACTTGCACATGCTTATCTAGTACATGAGAAAAGATCAACAAATACAGCAGTGCGGTAATTACTGGCGCAGCTACGGTTTGAAAAGAGACGCGCCAAAAACGTAATAACTCTTTTTTAAGTAGCGTCCATGGGCCAACCCAGCCCGACCTGTTACTAAGTGCATCTATCATTTTTGAATCACTCATGATGGTTGGCCATTAATGGTTGCTCTACGGCGACGTTACCAACCAATGACAAAAAGACATCTTCCAAATCAGCTTCATTTAATTGCATATCAATTACCTTGATACCGCTAGCGCGCAGAGATGAAAGCACAAACTCAATCTGAATCATATCGGTTAAGGCAAAGGTATAAATACCATTTTCAGCATGGCGTACTAAACGCTCCACATCATGAGGCAAGCGCACATCACCTAATGTGAGGCGCAAATGCTTACCTGAAAACTTATTGAGCAGATTAGCCGTACTGTCCAAGGCCACCACTTTACCTTGCTTCATCATACCAACACGACTACACAAAGTTTCCGCCTCTTCCAAGTAATGCGTCGTTAAAATAATCGTATGGCCGTCTCGATTTAACTTTTTGATAAACTCCCAAAGCATCTGGCGCAACTCAACATCCACGCCAGCCGTAGGCTCATCTAACACAATCACAGGCGGCTTGTGAGCAAGCGCCTGTGCAATGAGTGCGCGTCGCTTCATCCCTCCAGACAACTTACGCATATTAGTATGTGCTTTATCAGCTAAACCAAGCCCCTCTAACACCTCATCAACCCAAGCGTCATTTTCACGACCTAAGCCAAAATAACCAGCTTGAAACCGCAACATTTCGCGGACGTTAAAAAATGGATCAAACACCAACTCTTGAGGCACGACACCTAACAGTTGACGAGCCTGCTGATATTGCTTTTGCACGTCAAACCCCATGACAGAGATACTGCCAGCGGTTGGCGCAATTAAGCCTGCGAGAATATTAATTAATGTGGACTTTCCAGCACCATTAGGTCCAAGTAACGCAAAGAACTCGCCTTGCTCGATGGCAAGGTCAATACCGTTAAGAGCATGAAGTGCACCAAAATTCTTATGCACACCTTGAATGTGAATTGCAGGATGATTCAAAAAATGACTTTCGATTGTCTATTAAAACCTATTTAAGTACTTAACTACAAAAAAGCCTTAACTTTCAAAAGCGATCATAAATATGCACCACTCATATTTAGTGGTCATTTGAAAATACCAGCTTACAAAAACTACTATTTTTCAATGAATAAGGCGGCGCCAAATTATGATGTGTATCTGAATCAAAATGCAGATTCCGACATCTACCTAGACTTAAGCACTTAGAGGAATAAAATCAGCAACCCCGTAAAGCGTCGCTAAACTACCAAGTCCTTCAGGTAAGCTTTTGAATGTGATTTTATGATGAGAAGCGATTGCTCTGCGTTGCCACTCCATAATCAGACTGATGGCGGCTGTATCTGTATTAGTGACAGCCGAGAAATCAATCTGAAGCCCGTCGTTCATCGGTAACGCGACACTCTCCACGAGCACAGAATTAGCGTTATCGACCAATATCTCGCCAGAGACTAACCATTTATTTTCTTGTGAATCGAAACTAATCATACGCCAGATGCTTTGTTTTTATCCGCAAGTTTCTTATTTAAACTATCAAGGCCATTTTGGCGAATTTCACTACTAAACTGGCTACGATAATTAGTCACCAAACTCACACTCTCAATCACAATATCATATACTTTCCAGCCATTTTCAGCCTTCACTAAACTGTAATCAACGGAGATTGGCTGACCGCCCGGCTGTAAAATCTGTGTTTTAACACTCACGTTTTTAGCACCAGCCTCAGCGCGCATAGGTTTATATTCAATCACCTGATCTTTATATTTACCAAGTGCAGTAGCATAGGTACGTAACAACAAAGTACGGAACTCTTTCTGGAAAGCGGCTTGCTGCTCTGGTGTCGCTGATCTCCAGTTTTTACCTAGCACCATGCGACATACACGATCAAAATCAAAATTTGGTAATATTTTCTCTTCAGCTAAGGCAAAAATCTTTTTCTGATCACCGGCCTGAATATCTTTATCGCTCTTGATAGTATTGAGCACATCATCTGCCGTACGCTTCACTAGCTCATCAGCAGAAAGCTCTGCAGCCAAGCTAACATTCACAAACATCGTGGTAATGAAAGCTACGTTCATTACTAATTTCAAAAACATTTTCATTGGAGCCCTTTTATATTTTCGTCAAAATGACCAAATAGTTAAATCAACATCAAGTCTGTTGCTAACCCTGACTAAAACGGTGCATCACCTAATTCGGTTGACTTGCCTTCTTTCGATGCAGCTGGCGCAGTTGCTTCCGCACCTTTATCAGCCTCTGTTTCAGAAGCTTTGCTATACAAGAATTGACTAATCATTTTTTCTAACACAATCGCATCTTGTGTCTGCGTAATCTTATCACCACTCTTTAATACATCGTCCTCACCACCAGCCTCTAAGCCAACATACTGCTCACCTAACAGACCTGCCGTGTAAATATTGGCAAATGTATCTTTTGGAAACTCATAACGCTTATCTATTTTGATGGTGACGATTGCTTCATATGTTTTAGGATCAAAACCAATTTCAGCAACGCGACCCACCACCACACCAGCACTTTTTACAGGTGCATTAGGTTTCAAGCCACCTATGTTTTCAAAAGCAGCACTTACATGGTAAGTCTCACCTATTGTATTTGAAGTTAAATTACCCACCTTCATGGCAAGACCAAGCAATGCTGCTGCGCCTAAAGCCACAAAAATCCCAACCCATAAATCTATTTTTGTTCTTTCCACTTCACTACCCTCTCAACTATGTTTTTATGGGCTAAACAACCAACATAAAAGACGTTAATACAAAATCTAAACCTAATACCGTTAGTGATGAAATCACTACTGTCCGAGTAGTCGCGTGACTGACCCCCTCTGCGGTTGGTGGTGCATCAAAGCCTTCAAATAACGCAATCATGGTACAAGCAACACCGAACACCACACTTTTAATCACGCCATTAATAATATCTGCACGCACATCTACATTGGCTTGCATTTGCGACCAAAATGCACCTTCGTCAACACCGATCAAAGGCACAGCAACCAAATAACCACCAAGCACACCCACCATTGAAAATAATGAAGCAAGGATAGGCATGGAAATCACACCTGCCCAAAATCTTGGTGCAACCACTCTTGCAATTGGGTTTACAGCCATCATCTCCATTGCAGATAATTGCTCAGTCGTTTTCATTAAGCCAATTTCAGCGGTGATCGCTGTGCCGGCACGGCCAGCAAATAGTAAGGCTGTTACTACAGGGCCCAACTCTCTCACCAACGCTAAAGCGACAAGCACGCCAATCGCTTCTGATGAGCCATATTTTTGCAAGGTATTATAGCCTTGCAAAGCTAACACCATACCCACAAAGAATGCAGAAACGATGATAATCAATAAAGACATCACACCGGTAAAGTAAATTTCACGCAATGTGAGATGAAAACGTTTAAAACTTTCACCCGAGTAAATAATTGCCAACATAAAAAGCCGCGCACCTGCACCTAAACGCCAGATACGCGCAATCATGCGATGCCCAATACCGCTTAAAAGCCGAGAAATTTTATTAATTATTAGATTGATCATTAAACTAAATCCATTGAACTGCTATTGTGAGCGACATGCTTAACCCAACAACTGGGCGCGATAATCAGGCGCGGCATAATGGAAAGGCACCGGACCATCTTTTTCGCCATGAACAAACTGGTGGACAAATGGAAGCGTAGATTGCATTAAATCTTCAGGTGTGCCCTCTGCCGTTACTTCACCATTTGCGACAAAGTACACATAATCAGCGATTAAGAAAGTTTCTTTGACATCGTGCGAAACAATGATGGAGGTCGCACCAAGCGCATCGTTCAAGCTACGAATCAAGCCACAGATGACGCCCATAGAAATAGGATCAAGGCCAGCGAATGGCTCATCATACATAATGATATTTGGATCTAAGGCAACCGCCCTTGCCAATGCCACGCGGCGCGCCATACCGCCAGACAATTCAGCTGGCATAAACTTATGCGCACCACGCAAGCCTACTGCATTAAGCTTCAATAACACCAAGTCTCGTATCATAGACTCAGGCAAATCTGTTAACTCTCGCATCGGAAAAGCAACGTTATCAAATACGCTTAAGTCGGTAAATAAAGCACCATGCTGAAACAACATGCCCATAGTACGGCGCAATTGATAAATGCCATCACGCGTTTGCTTATGCACCACATGCCCATCCACCCGCACTTCACCTTTAGTAGGCTTAATTTGTCCACCGATCAAACGTAGCAACGTGGTTTTGCCGCTACCGCTACCGCCCATAATGGCCACGACTTTCCTCTTAGGAAAAACCATGTTAATGCCCTTATGCAATAAGCGACCGTTGTACCCAAAGGAAAGATTATCGATTTCTACAATATTTGATGTCATTTAAAGCACAATTTTTCAGTTAGTTTTCTTGCTTTTACTCAAGTTGCCATTTTAGAACAATTAGGATTCTACGCAAGCTTAAATGTCACAAATGCAACATGGATAAGCCTAATGCCTAGTAATACAAATAAAAAAGCCCGCCTAGAGCGGGCCTTAAAACAAAACTCAACTTAGAAACTCATGCATACTGTGTAGGGATCACCCTCTGCTATGGCAGTAGTCGCTACTGGAGCTGGCGTACCACTAACAATTGCACGCAGAGAACCTGTCGCGGTATTGCCGTCGTCCATATTAATGTCGATCTGCTTAACTAGGCGACCCGCAATATTCTCTGAACACACGACATACAACCCAGTCATACCTGTAATTGTAGTAAATCCAGTCCCCATACTTTGCACACCGATTCGACCATTGTCTGAATTTCTAGGTAAGTAATTGGCATCACTTGTTAAGGTTGGGCCAGTTGCCAAACCAGCAAGACGCACATGCTGCCAAAACAAAGCAGACTCATCAGTTAGCGTAGTTGAGTTCCATGCGCCTTCAATACGTGCATTCCCTACTGTACCGCCAGTCGTCGCGGGATCAGCCGCATTACCTACGTGAGCTTCAACACCAGCATCATCACCTGGCAAGGCCTTAAACTTATCTTGATAGCCATAAATAAATATTTGCGCGTTTTTAAAATCACTCGCGATACTTTTCGCTTTAGCACTATTAATAAGCTCTTGCCCCTTGAGCACGCCTCCAAGCAATAAGCCAATAATTACCAGCACAATTGCTAACTCAATGAGTGTAAAGCCTGCTTGTGTTCTTTTCATTTAATTCCCCGAGCTGTGCACAATTGAATGCGCCATTTTAAACATGTAAGTTGAAACACTCAAAGTGTTAATTTTTAGCAAGCAAATAACATACCAGTTACGATTGATTGCACCTGCCACTTATTTGCTTGTATTCTACAAGATATAACATCTATTAAGCACGAATTATTGTCAAAGTTTAGACACTTATGTTCAAATTCTAACAGTATGTTAATTTTGTCAACTTGTGAATGATCCAAAATATGCGCACGCTTTATCAATTTTACCAATTAGCCCTCAACAACCATGATCGCTTGATGGCGCTCATGATGCTGTCTTTACATGCGCTTTTAATCTGGGGTGGCAACGGTCATTTACAAACCGCATTACTACTATGCCATTACGGCTTCTTTTTGTTATGGCAGCCAGTCATGCGCCAGAGCGATAAGTTATCTTGGAAAATGGTAGGGATTGTACTGATTGGCGCTTACCTCACCACTTTCCTTACCAACTGGTGGGTCACCGCGTTTTGGATTGCAGGTTTATTTTCATTGATTGGCGGACGTGTGCTTTCGAGCGAAGCTTCGCAGTCAAAAGTGCCGAACATTCTTGCTGCTTCATATCTGCTTGCCATTCTCTTACTGTGGGTTGTGCCTAAACTGCTAGATGCAAATAATGACTTGCTCGCTGCAGAACTACTCCTTATTTATGTATTACCAATACTTCCGCTCACTATTTTATTTTTATCCGCCAAAAAGAACAGCCCCGCATATACGCCCAATATTGACTTCTTTTATACATTACTTATTTTCTTACTGACAATAATTGTCATATTAAGCAGCTTTACGATTGGCATTATTTGGCAAATTCACTATGTAAAACTGCTTATTTTTACTGTTTTTGGCCTTGCAACTACACTAATAGCAATTAGTTGGCTTTGGAATCCTAGCGCAACATTCTCAGGCTTGGAACTGCTGATGTCGCGCTATTTGTTAAGCATAGGCTTGCCGTTTGAGCAGTGGATTAGGAAGATTGCAGCATTTGCTGAAAACGAAACTTCTGCAGAGGGGTTTTTGCAAGCATCAATGCGTGAGCTAGCAGCTCTAAATTGGGTTAGTGGGGTGTCATGGCACTCTAACAACGCTCATCAAGAGATTGGCGAAACCACTCACTTTATTTCCACCTTCAGTTTTCAACAACTTCATTTAACGCTTTATTCGCGCTGGCAATTTACACCTGCAATGTACCTCCACGTGCAGCTACTCACGCAGATTTTAGGCGAGTTTTACGAAGCAAAACGCCGTGAAGAAACGATTAGCCAAAACGCTTATATGCAAAGCCTTTATGAAACTGGCTCTCGACTAACGCATGACATTAAGAACATTTTACAATCATTAGGCACGTTGTCTGCCGCTGCGGAGCAGAGCAATCATGCAGATGATGACGCCAGACTAGTTGACCTTATCAAAAAGCAACTTCCGAGATTAAGCCAGCGCCTTTCAAGCACACTGAACAAACTTGAAGAGCCGGGTGTAGAGAAAAAAAATCAGGCTAAAGTTAGCCATTGGTGGAAAAACTTTAAACAACTTAATGCACATTACCAAGTGCAGTTTGAAGCGCCTGCGCACTTACCAAAAACTGACATAGATCCAGATGTATTGGATAGCGTAGTCGATAACTTGATACAAAACGCCCTGGAGAAGGCCAGACTTGAACCTGGGATTAGTATCAATGTCGCATTAATGCCATCCAATCACTTTTGCATTGAAGTCACCGATACTGGCTCAGCCATACCTAGGGAGATTGCTGACAAGCTTTTTAAATCCCATGTCAGCTCAAAAAGTGGCTTAGGTGTTGGGTTGTATCACGCTGCGCAGCAAGCTGAAAACGCAGGCTATCTATTAAGCCTGATGGACAATGCTGATGGTGAGGTAAGATTTAGACTGGAGAAAACAACAGAACAAGCATCTACTGTAGCGAATGATTGATGAGGTTAATAAAGATAAAGCATTGTAATTAATCACAATGCTTTATCTTTTAACGAATGGTAGCTGTATTAAACCAACAGAAGAGACTCTAAGCTAGAGCGTGCCATATGAGTGCAAACCACTCAGGAACATATTCACACCTAAGAATGCGAAAGTCGTAATAATCAAACCAATCAATGACCACCAAGCCAACAACGGGCCACGCAACCCTTTAACCATACGCAAATGTAGCCAGGCTGCGTAATTCAGCCAGACGATCAACGCCCAAGTTTCTTTAGGGTCCCAGCTCCAATAACCACCCCAAGCCTCAGCTGCCCACATTGCACCCAAAATGGTTGCAATCGTGAAAAACGCAAATCCGACCGCAATTGATTTGTACATCAAATCATCTAGCACTTCTAGGCTAGGCAAACGAGAAGTAAGCACACCTTTGCTAGAGAGCAGGTAGGCCAACGCGACCATTGCAGCAAGTGAAAACGCGCCATATCCTACGAAATTAGCTGGGACATGAATTTTCATCCAGTAACTTTGTAACGCTGGCACCAGCGGCTGAATATTATGTGCCTCACGATCAAAGGTATACCACAAGATAAAACCAACCGCGGCATTAATGACCAATAGCACAAACCCACCTAGCTGCTTAGTATTTAGCTTTTGCTCGTAATGCAAATACAACAAAGCGGTAATGAGACAGAACAACACAAAAACTTCATACAAATTACTCACTGGAATATGGCCGACATCTACGCCAATAAGATAAGACTCATACCAGCGCACCATCAAACCAACGAACCCGAACAGCACCGCTACCCATGTTAAAGCTGAAGCCACATTCGCGCTAAAAGCACTGCGCTTATATAGCGCAAACCAATACGTCACCATTGCAAGCACGAATAAAACATTCATCCACATAATGGCAGACTGGCTTGAAATTAAAAATTTAAGGAAAAACACTTCCGTTGCGCGCGTCTGATCCCCTTGATATAAGGCGATGGAGGCAAGGCTGATGACCCCTACACCTATCACCAATTTACCCAGCGACTTCCACTGCCATCCTAAATAACTAAATAGCAGTGCAGCTCCAAATAAGAAAGTAACCTCATACGCATCCATATAATGTGCGTATTTAATAAAGGCAAATATTGAACCAGCCAGAACAATTAAGGCATAAAGCCAATCTTGCCAATTTAACCTTTGTAACAATGTTTTTTGTTGATAATTCAATGTATTGTTCATTTCTATATCCTTAGCTAACAATGCCAGCAAGTTGTTCTCGGTACAAACTAAACTCTTTTTCAAAATCCAGATTCTTACGATTTGAAGCCATTGCAAAGTGCACCTCATTAGCACTTGGCTTGAGGTACAACCAAATTCTTCTTTCTCGGATATACATCATGGAAAAAATACCCAATACCAAAATCACCGAGCCTAAATAAACCCACTTTTGCCCTGGTGACTTAGTTAACTGCAAGCCACTCGCTTCTTTATGTTCGAACTGGTTAAGCTGCAAATAATAGGGTGCCCCATAAAAGAACATATCACTAAATGCATTGAGACTATCACGCATCAACGCTTCTGTTTCAGGCGTATTTTTAAGCAGAGGTTTATTGCTCAATTCCAAACCCATGTTATAAGCTTCATAAGCTGCGATATTCACCATCTTAATATAAGTTGTTGCTGAGGCTTCACGCTCTTTTTCAGGCACACTTTGCTCAATGACTTTAGCAACCTCACTATAACCACCCTGCGCAAAGATTGTTAGCAAACGCACTAAGCTTAACTCAAACTGTTTTTTGACTTCAGGATTATCACTAACACCTAATGATTTTTTGGCGATGCGCTTCGCTATTTCCTGATATTTAGACTGGTCTAGCATCACCGCCCTAAAACCCATAAAGCCATTGATACTGAGATCTTCATCGGCAGGGATTCTTAAATAACGAAAATCTTCCTGCACTGTTTCACGCATACCAGACAAGAAATAAAACTTGCCGTCAATTTGCATCGGCTGCATATAGGTAACGTACTCAATCGCCTGACCACGGCTATCGCGTAGTTTATATGTCACATTAGGTCCTACGTTATGCGGCTTACCCTTACCGTCAGGTGACATATTAATAATATTAAACTTACGGAAGTCATTATATTCAACACGCAAAAGGTCATCGCCGTCACCTAATGCACCCTCATCAAAAATTGCACCAGTCAACTCACGTGATTTATCGCTTGGAGAAAACAGGTCCCACACATTGAATTTAAGACCAGTTCCGCCATCTTGGAAGTCTGATTGATAAATCGCGATGCCTTTGTAGGTTAATGGATGATTAACGCTGATTGTTTTAGTGATTGGCTCTTTTAACTCTGGGTCAAAAATCACCAAGTCACTCTCAAATGACTTTGGCTGACCTGTGGCATAATGTTCTATACGAAAATCTTTCAAACCCACAGCGAATGGTAGCTCTTGAACCAAGTATCCATCGCGCACGCGTAAAAAAGCCACATTGTGCGTTGCACCCTCTGACAAGGTCATATTGCCACGGAACGAAGGATTGCTGACAGACATACGGCTTTCTGCCGGCACTTTTGAAACAGGCAGATCTAAGGTTTCGATACGTTTATAACCCAACATTTCCTGCACTTTAAACGGCAAGTTCCCGTCTAATAAACCGCCAAACAAAATCACCACCATCGCCACATGGGTGAATATATAACCCCAGCGCTGATGAGTACCCGCTTTAGCAGCAATCAACTCACTGCCATCTTCTTGTGCTTTGATTTTATATTTAAAACCTTTTGCATTTAAAAAATGTAAAAGATTTTGCTTAGTAGCAGCATAATCCGCAGTTAAATTAAACGTAGCTTGATGACTAAAAGCGCGCAGTGATTTTTCAGTAGCATGATCTTTAAATGTGCGCCATTCTTTGAGCATTGCAGGTGTGTTTCGATAAATACACAAGCTGGTAGATATTACCAAAAACAACAGAATCACTAAAAACCAAACGCTATGATAAACATCATACAAGCCAAGATATTCAAACAGAGCGAACCAAAACTGCCCAAATTTTACAATGTAGTTCTCATATGGCTCATTTTGCTTAAGCACAGTACCAATAACAGAAGCAACACCTAGAACACTCAGCAAACTCACAGCAAAACGCATAGAGCTAAGCAAATCTAAGAAGTTTTTAGTAAATGATAATTTAGGATTCAAAATACGGCACTCTGAGGGTAAATTTAGGTTAATGCTCGTGGACGCTATTGTAACTTATGACTTTAGCTGAGCAGTGATAGTTGCTAACCTTAACAAAAAAGGAGGTTTTCCCAGACATTTAGCGTTAAAAAGGGTAGCATTGCCACCCTTTTTTAATTCACACTAATTTAACGTAAACCTTGAATATAATCTGCTACAGCAGCCATTTCTGCATCAGACATCTTAGCTGCAATTGCCATCATCATTGGCGCATTTGCACGCTCACCTGAACGGAAAGCTTTCAATTGTGCAAGTGTGTAATCAGCATGCTGACCGCTTAAGCGTGGAAACTGTTTTGGTAAACCTGCACCATTTGGACTGTGGCATGCCGCACAAGCTGGCACATTAGTCGCTGCATTGCCTGCACGGTAGATTTTTTCACCTACAGAACCGACACCATTTGACTTTGCTTTGGCTAATGTAGTTGGTTTAGCCGCAAAATAAGCCGCTAACTCTTTCATTTCAACATCAGTCAATCCAGCAGCCATGCCTGACATAACAGCGTTCGCACGCTTACCAGACTTAAACTCCATTAATTGCTTCTCTAAATACTCTGGGTGCTGACCTGCCAATTTAGGATTAAGGCTAATCGCGCTATTTCCATCTGCTGCGTGGCATGCGGCGCAGACATTGTTTACTGTTTGCTGTGCAGATTTTGTCGCAGAATCTTCTGCCTGTGCATTAATAGAAATCCCCAACATTAAACCAGATATTAACCAAGCTAGATGACGAAATTGCATTACCGCTCCTAAATCTAAATTATTCAACCAATTAACGCGCTATTTTAGCGAAAAACAACTATTCGTGATAGCATTTTTCACCATTACATCAATTCCTTTAATAATTCAAAAAAACTGTCACTATCTGTCATGCAAAATTCATGACATCGATTTGAAAAACATATTGAATTACATAGGGAGCTTGCTTTACCAAAATCAGGATCAATATGCCTTTATTTCAAAATGCCGCTTTCTTTATCTCCGCCCACCACCTGCGTGATTTACCGCCAGCCAGTGGTATTGAAGTTGCCTTTGCTGGCCGTTCAAATGCTGGAAAATCTAGCGCACTTAACACGTTGGCTAACCACAACCGCTTGGCATTTGTCAGTAAACAACCTGGGCGTACTCAGCTTATCAACTTTTTCACACTAGGCAACGATAGACACCTTGTAGATTTACCCGGCTATGGCTACGCTAAAGTACCTGAAGCAATGCGCGCGCACTGGCAAAACGTGTTGGCACGCTACTTGGGTGAGCGTACTAGCTTAGGAGGCTTAGTGTTAGTGATGGATAGTCGTCATCCACTCACTCCACTGGACCGTCAAATGCTCGATTGGTTCTGTCCTAGCGGCAAACCTGTCCACGTTTTACTGACAAAATCAGATAAGTTATCACGCGGGGAAGCCTCTTTGACGCTAAACCGAGTCCGCAAGGAGTTGATAGAAACGTGGGGCAATCACTATCACAGCGAGTGCACGATTCAATTATTTTCTAGCTTAAAGAAACAAGGCGTAGAAGAAGCTGAGAAAGTGATTGGTAAATGGTTATTTGCTGAAGAAGAGGAAGACGACAACAACGCAACAACTGAGACTATTTAACCTATAGATTAAATAGTCTTTAAATACCTTGAATCACTTTACAACCTAGCAGGCCGACCACTTAAGTCAGTCAAGGTAGAGCAATTATTTACGCGTAAACACCATATCCCAGACACCATGACCAAGCTTCAGTCCACGATTCTCAAACTTGGTAAGCGGACGATAACTCGGCTTGACGGCATAATCTTTTGCCGTGTTTTCCAATTGCGCTTCTGCGTTGAGTACTTCTAACACCCATTCTGCATATTCTTGCCAATCCGTTGCCACATGTAGATAGCCACCAGCCTTTAGCTTAGTGCATAACAAATTGACAAACTCAGCCTGAATCAACCGGCGTTTGTGATGGCGTTTTTTATGCCAAGGATCAGGGAAAAAGATATGCACGCCATCTAAGCTAGCATCCGCCAACATGTGATGTAACACTTCAACCACATCATGCTGAATCACACGAATGTTTGTTAGCGCATTTTCCTGAATCAGTTTAAGCAGTGCGCCCACACCTGGGGTATGTACCTCGGCGGCTAAAAAATCACAATCAGGTAGCACTTGAGCGATTTTGGCGGTCGTCTCACCCATACCAAAACCAATCTCCAGAATCTTTTTACTATCTGCTCGATTAAATACTGCATTTAGATCTAATAATTCAGGTGTGTAATTCACCCCAAATTGTGGAAGACCTGTTTCTAATGCACGCGCCTGACCTTTAGTTAAACGCCCCTGGCGTAACACGAAACTGCGAATACGGCGCTGACTTAGCGCTTCGGTTTCATTTTCAACTTGTTCTGTTTGATTTAATGTATTCATAAGCCCGAATTATACTTCAGGTACAACAACTCGTCAGTGACAACAACTCGTCAAGCACAACAATTCAGCACGGCCATATTACTGACATGATTATTTTTAAAGCGTGTGTGACTTATCACCAGACGAAAAACCGATTAACGCTTGATTTAGTCCTTTACCTAAGGCGATTACTTTAAATAAATCTCCCATTTCCGCAGGAGACAATAACTTTTGTGCAGCAGCGGCCAGCGGTGCATAGCGCGCCATATCATGAGAAGAAACTTGACTCATGATCTCTAAAATTCCGCAGTTCATTAAAAATTGTGCTTGTGAACAAAAGCCCATCAATTCAAGACCATTGTGCTCACCAGCATCAGCAACACTAGTAAAGTCCACATGCGCAGTAATATCCTGCAAACCAACATAAACTAGCGGATCAATGTGTGCGTAATGCTGATAATGACACATCAACGTCCCAAGATTACGCTGTGGATGATAGTACTCTCGTGCAGAAAAACCATAATCAACCATCATGATGGCGCCATGCTTTAATGAACAACCCAAGCTACTAACAAGGCCAATTGCCGCAGGGCTGATTTCAGTCAGATAATCATCAGGCAACTCATGTGCATTCGCTAAATCAAAAATCTCACCAGAAGCTAATGGCTGATCTTGCCAATAAAAACTGCCGTTAAACGATACACCTCGCTCATACAATAATTGTGAATCAGCAGGGATTGGCTTGTATACCAAATGTACGGGAACAGCATCCAGCACTTCATTGCCCAACATAACGCCAACGAAATCGACTGGCAAGGTATCCAGCCAAACAACTCGTTCAAACAATGCTTCAGGAAGACTTTTCTGCATCGTTTCAAGCTGAACCTGGCGCAAGTAAGCACTAACTTCAAGGATGTAATAATGAGACGGCAGTTGGTTAAGTGCCTGTAAGCTTAGCAACAAATCAACGGCGAGCTTACCAGAACCTGCACCTAGCTCAAGCACATCTCCCTGCGCTTCAATTAACACCTGTGCCACTTGGTTAGCAAACGCTTGTGCAAACAAAGGCGAAATTTCAGGTGCGGTGACAAAATCTCCGCCTACACCGAACTTTTTAGCGCCGCCGCTGTAATAACCTAGGCTAGGTGTGTAAAGCGCCATCTGCATAAAGTCCGCAAATGATAGCCAACCGCCATGCTGACTGATTCTATCTTGAATTAACAATGCAAGCTGTTGACTATGCGCTTGTGCATCAGCGTTAGGAATAGGTAATGAACTCATAAGCCATTATAATATTTTAGAAGAAAGAAATGAGTAAACTGTGGATACAAACAAAGATAAAGTTATTTTAATCACGGGCGGTGCCAAGCGCGTTGGTGCATCCATGTGCCGTGAACTGCATAAGCATGGTGCCAGGCTAATGATTCATTACAACACCAGCATATCAGAGGCTCGCGCGCTTCAAGCAGAACTGAATTTACTACGCGCAAATTCAGTCGCTATTATCCAAGGTGATTTGCTTAACAATAACGTATTACCTACGCTGGTAAGTGAAACTGTGAATCAGTTTGGTAAATTAGACGTGCTCATCAATAATGCATCAACTTACTACCCAACAGACTTAGGGCAAATTAACGAAGAAAATTGGCAAGACTTAATCGGTAGCAATTTAAAAGCACCTGTATTTCTAGCACAAGCGGCAGCACCTGAGTTGCGTAAAAACCACGGCTGCATTATTAATATCACTGATATGCATATTGAACGCCCGAAAAAAGGCTATATTATTTACAGCGTGGCAAAGGCTGGCTTAGTAACACTCACCAAATCACTCGCACATGAGCTTAGCCCAGAAGTGAGAGTCAATGCTGTAGCGCCAGGTCCTGTACAATGGCCTGAAAGCAACCCACAATTTGATGAAGTCTATCGCCAACGCGTCATCAACCAAACATTACTCAAACGCGTAGGTGAGGCTGAAGACGTTGCCAAAGCAGTTAAGTTCTTAATTTACGACGCACCATTTATTACAGGTCACGTATTAGCAGTTGACGGCGGCCGCTCTTTAAACCTGTAACGGCACTTAACCAACACCCCATCAAACATGATGCCAACTTGTAATATATTTTAGATTTAAAAGACTATGATTAAACACCTACCAGACAACCATTCGAACAATTTCATCAAACTACGCAATAGTTTGATTAGCGCCACAGGCAAAGCCATTGGCGACTACAACATGATTGAAGAAGGCGACACCGTACTGGTATGTATGAGCGGCGGCAAAGATATTAGCACAACAACAACAATGTAATCTTTAATATAAATAAATATAATATAATCATGATGTTAAGTTTAAATAAAATTTATATTAAAAAAAATAAAATTATGCCTTATAATATATTTGAGCATATGTATTTTATGTAAACATTTAATGATTGAAAACCTTACAGCGCAAACAAGAATTATTATCGAAGATATCGGCTCTGGAGTTAACAAACGTTCAGTCAGAAGAGCCGTACTTTTAGATACTCGCAGCGGTCTACTATGTGAGTTGCCCACTTTATATGTCTATCGAAATTTAGGCCAAAAAAGCCATAATACTCACCTTGCAATCCTTAGAGATTTGGCATTCTACTTAGAATGGTCACTAATAAAAAAATCAAGAAACCCTAATTGGATAGCACCAGAAACACGGGTGAAGAATAATTCACTTGCATTAACAAGAAGAGAAATTGATGAATTCAGTGGTTGGTGCGACTTCTCTTCTAAAGAGTTAGCCAGAATTCGTTCAATTGACAACCCTAAGCTTCATAGCATTCCATCTGGTATTTTAGTAGACATTTCCACATCTAACGCTCGTTTACGAAATTTATGCAACTATTTAATATGGCTTACTCAAGACTTTATTGAAGGTGCGCTGAATGTAGATGACAAATCTCTTATTAAAAGTGAAAAATATAAAAATATAATTTACGAAGCCTTTGAAAAAAACTATAAGTCAGATAAAAAACCTGCACCAGTGTATTCTTTGGATTCAAATCAAACAGCGACTTTTTTACAAGCAATTAGCTCTAACAGTATTTTTCCTAATACCAATCATGGTAATAGGGATAAATTAATTGCCAGATTTCTTTATGAAACTGGACTGAGAGCAGGCGAATGCCTTAAAGTAACTTGCGCAGACATTAAGTATAACTACGAGATACGTCCTGGCAAATTTATAAACATAATAAGAGTTAGACATAAACCAAATGATAATGCAGATCCGAGGACTAAAGAGCCTTTATCTAAGACTCTTTCTGGGGATCTAGCCGTTAGCAAGAACTTAACCGCGGATTTAATCAAATATATTACAAATGAAAGACGTCTTGCGATTTCATTAAGCTCTAATATAAAAGAACATCCTTATCTATTTGTTTGCCAAAGTGGTCCAAGTATTGGAGAACCAATTTCACAGCGCAACTTGAATAGAATTATTTCAAAACTCAAATCGTTAAAAGAATTTCCAACATGGTTTACACCACATTCTTTGAGGCACACGCACTTAACTGAGATAGCTAACATTGCTCATGAAAAAGGTAAAGATGTAAGAAGCATTTTAATTCAACGTGGCCGATGGGCTAACACCTCCACAATGCCTTCCAGATATAGCCAAAGACACATCATTGATCAAGCTGCAGAGCTAATTGAAGAGAGAGACCGCATCCTTGACAGCCTCAAATAAATTTAGCGGATATGACACATTTATAGTTTATTCCAATGAACTTATTCCTGAAGATTTCCCTAAAAGAATCAGACCGATTGATAGCGGTAAGTTAATTGATGTCAACTTCGATCTTATGACATTAAAGGGAGATGCTGGTGACGCAAGTATAAGACTAAACCAATTATCAGTTGGTTTAACGAAAGCTACCAGTAGCATTTTTTACTATGTCGTCATTCATGCATTAAATGGAAGAAGAAAAATATCGACAGTTAAACGTTGGATTAATCAATTCTCGATGTTTATAAGAGTCATAAAAGAATTAGTCCCAAACCAAATATCCTGTATCAATTTAGCAATGTTTAATTGGTTTAACCAAGATAAATCTCCCTCATCACAGAAGTTGCTTAGATCGTTTATAAAGTATTGGATTGGTCTCAATATCCCAGGAATTGATTTAGACCTTAAGAGCTATATAAAATCATCAAAATCACCCAAGCCCAAAAGCACTATAAACATCCAAAATTCCAATCCGCAAGAGCGTCCATTCAGTATGCAGCAAACCAGAAATATCCTTACAAATGTTGAAAGCTTATACATATCAGGTGAATTTAATCCACAAGATTATTTAATGTGGAGATTAATTATTTCTGAAGCAATGCGACCGTCGCAATTACAGTTATTAGAATTTGGAGACCTAAAAATTGATATGGATATAAATGGCAACTTGGTTAAAGTTCAAGTTAATGTTCCCATAGTTAAACAAAAAGCCACCCCGGCGCGAGAATACATGATGGAATACACACTTTCTGAGCCAATTGGTAGAGCGGTAGTAGAGCATATAAAATACATATCGAGTATTACAAAAAAAGAACCAGAACGTACTTTACCAATATTTTGCATTGCAAGAAAAGGTGCGGGAAAGCAGGTTCTTGTAAACAAAAATGGTATTAATATTACTAGCCGAATCATGAATAGTCGAAAATATATCGCTGGTATTGATGAAGAGCCTCAAGATTTAAACTTATTTACTAGAAGGTTTAAACATACGAAACTAACCCATTTAGCGATGTTAGGTGCGCCTCTAGAGGTTTTAGCAAGGGCTGGATTTCAAACGTCCACTGGATCACTAACACATTATGTCAATTTAACTGAAGAGGCTTTCGTTAATTATGAAAATCAATTATCAAGCCATCATGAGAACTTACTATCAGCATTCAGAGGTAAAGTAATTAACAAAAACTTCTCAACAAATCCTGATCTAGACCACCGGATTTTAGATCCAGATATCGATAAAGATGTTGGATCTTGCTCGACTAAGCCATGCAATGTACTTACCCCATTTGGATGTTATATTTGTCCGCGTTTTGAAGCATTTAAAGATGGGGCGCATCAGGCCGTTCTGGATAGCTTACTTTCCAAAAAGAAAAAATTAATAAAACTGAAACTTCCTCTTGAGGCTATTACAAGAGATGACTACCTTATTGATGCCGTCAGTTCTGTAATTTCTAGTATCAAAGAACAAAATGGCTGAGAATTTACCTTTATTCCTTGTCCATTCCGAGCTGGATGTTCTAGATAGGTTTGAAAAATTCATCAACTGGGGTTTACCATTTGGTACGGCAAATATTAACAACATCCATGCAGATACCTTTGAAAAAGAACTTCCATATTTTGAGTACTCATCACGTTTCATTCCTCACAGTCACGACTCAACAAAATCATTTTTTCTCAAACAAGAGTTTCTAAAAGATGGCTTACTATCTACGACTAAACTATCAACAAGATTGCTTGACGCAGATAACTTCATCACAAGCAAAAACTACTTATTGTTTGCAAAAGCTTATATCAACGTAATGATTTTCTACAGAAACCTAAGGTCAAAACCAAAATGCATCTCACTGGCTTTAATTTATCTTGAAAAAGCGCTGCGAGTATTAAATTGCGACAGCAATAATCTTAACCAAATAAAACTCATCACCTTCCAGCAAGCTTTAAGATGTATTCAAGAGAGTAATTACAGCCAAGGCATCAAGTATGACACCGGCAAAGAACTAGAAACTCTTGCTGGAATGTTACAGTCTGGACACCACACCAAGACGTTCAGATTTTCTGGCAAAGGATTTAATCTTCTAGACAAACCATTCTCTTTCGTATCCGATATACAAGCTAAATCGCGCAAAAAAGCTATCGCTGTTGATGATAGTGAATTTAATCAAAGAGCCTCATCACGAATATCTAATGAGGAACTTGCTGCCGTTGGCTTAGCCTATTTCAAATCTCTTGATATAGATGGCGGAATAAGCAAGACAAGCTTTATGGCTTCTATTTGTGGGCTTTCTTTTACAACTGTCTCAATGAGAATATCAGAAACATTACTATTAAGTAGAGATGCACTTTATAGTGACCAAGATAATAAAGAGCGTACTCGAATTAGATTAACGCGCCCTAAAATTGATGAATCACAGAACCTGCCGATACCTCACAAGCTATCAAACTTAGCCAAGGAAATGTTTGAAAACATACTGCATTTTTCACAAGGTGCACATGAAGCATTTAAATTTTATCTAGCGAAATTTCCAAACTCATTTTCAGAAGTAAACGAGCTATATATCCCCTTACACCTAAGAGATATTTTTAATAAGGAGTATTTATCAAAAGAAGATGTACTTTTTGTTCTAGCATGCCCAGACTCTCCCTACTATTACTTCCCAAGTCGATTAGCAAAACTATCAGTACATATTTTTATAAAAGAACCTAATGACATTTCTAATCTTGTAAGCAAAAATTTTAGAAAACATAACGCTCCTTACATTCGGATTGACGAGTTCGAGAAAGCTAGTCAAAAATATAAGTTAAGCATAAATATGCCTCAAAATATTGATAAGACTAAATATATAACTTGCGTAATGGCCAGAAAGTATATTGGAAAAGGACACAGCCATCTAAAAATATCTCATCCTATTTTTAGCGCCTCGCTTAAACCAGGTTGCTATATCAAATCTAAAGACCTATATAATTTTTTATTAATGCAATTTAAACAAAGCAAATTTATGCATTGGCCGTACACCTCAAAAGATAAATCGACAAAACTTGATAACGCACTTTTAGTTTCATTCTTACCAGATAATACAAAAGGCATTGGCACAGGCAACGAGATAGCTCAATGGTGGCGTCCTGAGGCACTCTCAGGACAAGTCATTAATGCTTGGCTTAGCCAATATAACCAAGGACCTGCTAAATTATTTTTCAATCTTAATATTCGATTGAGCGATGGATCATACCCATCGATAACTCTACATAAAACTAGAAAGTATCATCAAACAGAAGCATTATTAGCTGGTGCAAATGAAAAATTTATCGATGAATTAGCCGGTAGGAAAAATGGAAAGCAATCAGAACATTACGACCTTCGCACCCCACACGAAATAATTTCACAATCTATAGAAACTTTTGATCCTGATGTTGATTTTAACGTAATCGGCCCAGTCGCATTAGAAGCTCCTCCAAAAGTAAAAGTTATAGCACGAAAAATATTTCTATATGAAAATGCGGCGCCAAAGCACATCACTGAAGTAGGAGGGTGTAGAAGTGATTGGTCAATTAATCCATGCGAGATGTTCGGTGACTGCATGCGGTGCAATAAATCAGTGTGGCAAAAAGGTGATAAAAAAAGATTACCAATAATTCATGACATGCGGAATTACTCCATTCACATGATTGAACAAGCTAACTATAAAATAGCCGAAGGGAATGGGCACCTCCCAGTTAAGAAATACTTACAACAATTCAAGGACACATTAGAACGTTGTGAGCAAATACTTGCTATTGAAAATGATGCGTCTGTGAAAGTTGGTACTATCGTTACTTTTTCTGCGCCTACTGGTTCATTCAGCGTTTCAGAATTAACCAATAAACTAAGAGTCGAAAATTGTGAATGTAGCAAGGAATAGATATGGGTGCTAAGAAGATTTCCATAAAAGACGAAAACGAAATACTTCAGATATTGCGTAAATGGCCAGCTAGTAAATTACTATCATGGGAGGACCTAAGGGTGCATTTGGAAAAGACTCTTAAAAAGGGTGACTCAACCTGGTCCCGCCAATCACTTTCACGAAACGAGAACATTCACATATCGTTTAACGAAGCGAAAAGGCGTCTAAAAGAAAGTCGTAATGCACATAAAACCAATCCAAAATCTATCAATGAATATGAACAAAATATCCAAAGCCTTAAATCTGAACTAGCAGAGCTAACTACTAAATATGAAACCCTATTGCATAGGCATACACAGTTGATATACAACGTTTCTCTGATTGAAAAAGGTAATCACTTGTTAAATGACCCTTTACCAGACAATACGAAAAATCAAACCGGCTAATCTACAAAGTTAATTGTTTTAAAATCTTCTTTCACAACCATATCTGTATCGTATGCAACTTTAGATTTCGAAGTGAACGTTGAAAAATCAAACATTTCTCTATCCAGAAGATGCGAAGGTGCTACGTTGCAAACTGCTCTAAACATGTTTTCAACTCTTCCAGGATGTTCTTTATTCCACTTAACTAAAAGTTCTTTCATAACCTGTCTTTGTAGATTTGGTTGTGATCCACATAGGTTGCATGGGATTATCGGAAAACTCATCATCTCAGAGTACTTCTTTATATCTTTTTCTGCGCAATAAGCCAAAGGTCTTATTACAACGTTTTCTCCATTATCTGATCGCAATTTTGGCGGCATCGCTTTCAAACTGCCACCATAAAACATATTTAATAATAGCGTTTGTAAAATATCATCCCTATGATGCCCAAGTGCTATTTTAGTGGCGCCTAAATCTTTTGCTGTTTTATAAAGAATACCTCTGCGTAATCTAGAACACAATGAACATGTAGTTTTACCTTCTGGTATTTTATCTTTTACAACGCTATATGTATCTTGTTCAACAATTCTAAAATCTACTCCAATACTTTTTAAGTAATTTGGTAAAACTTCTTCAGGAAAACCGGGTTGCTTCTGATCCAGATTTACAGCAATTACTTGGAAATTAATAGGGGCAATTTTAGAAAAATACACCAACGTATCCAACATGGTGTAACTATCAGCACCTCCAGATAGACACACCATGACTAAATCTCCATCTTCAATCATGTTAAAGTCTATTATCGCTTTACCAGTTTCCCTACGGATTCTTTTTTGTAACTTATTAAAACTGTATTGATTCATTTATTTTCACTAAAGTTATTTGAATATACCCAAGCATCACCTAAAGTTTGAGCTTGTTGCAAAACCAACTCCACAGCCTCATTCTGTTGGTCTGGTGGATACTTGTATTTACGCAGTATGCGCTTAACTAACAAGCGTAAACTTGCACGTACACTGTCCCTAATAGCCCAATCAACAGTTATATTTTTGCGCAAGCTTTCAGCTAGTTCATGTGCAATTTTCTTTAGCGTTTCATCGCCTAGTTCACGCACAGATTCTTCGTTATTGGCTAGAGCATCGTAGAAAGCCAATTCGTCATTACTCAATCCCAGATCAGCACCTCTGTCGGCCGCTTCTTTAAATTTCTTGGCCATTTCGAGGAGCTCTTCAATGACTTGAGCAGTTTCGATCGAGCGGTTTTGGTAGCGATTAACCACGTTAGCTAACAAGTCCGAGAACTTAGTTTGTTGCACGATGTTTGTAGCGAAGCGGGTTTTAATTTCACCTTCTAGCAGGCGTTCCAGCATTTCTACAGCAAGATTGCGCTCAGGCAGGTTACGCACTTCGTTTAAGAAGTCTTCATCCAGGATACCAATATTTGGTTTATCCAGTCCGGCAGCATCGAATATATCGACTACTTCCTCGGACACCACGGCTGAGCCTATGATCTGCCGTATTGCCAGGTCGCGTTCTTCGTTGGTTTTTTTCTTGATGCTGATTTCTTTTTTGGTTAGCAGCACTTTCACTGCCTGGAAGAAAGCGACTTCTTCACGTACAGCCTTAGCCTCATCTAAAGTGCAGCACAAAGTAAATGCTTTTGACATTGCCAGCGCAGTATCGCCAAAGCGTTTTTTTCCATCCTTAATGCCGAGTACATGGTTAGCCGTTTTTGCTAAAACACTATGCCCGCCTGATAGAAAGTTGCTGTAATCAAAGCCGTGCAACATCGCGCGAAGTACGTCGAGTTTCTCTTCCAGCACTGCATAAGCTTCGTGAGCATCAACCGTAGGTCGGCCACGGCCATTACTAGCGGTATATTCTTTGAGTGCCTGTTTCAGATCGTTTGCGATGCCGATGTAATCTACAACCAGGCCACCCTGTTTGTCGCGGAATACACGATTTACCCTGGCAATCGCTTGCATCAGGTTGTGCCCCTTCATCGGTTTGTCGACATACAGCGTATGTACGCACGGCGCATCAAAACCAGTCAGCCACATATCGCGTACTATGACTAGCTGTAGCGGGTCGTCAGGGTCTTTGAAGCGTTTTTCAAGGCGTTTTTTAACTTGCTTGGAGTATACGTGCGGTCTGAGTAATGGTTTGTCGCTGGCTGAACCAGTCATAACGACTTTGATTGCACCTTTTTCTGGATCTTCATCATGCCAGTCCGGGCGCAGTTCGGTAATCGCGTTGTAGAGGTGTACACAAATCTCACGACTCATGGCGACAACCATAGCCTTGCCGCTTTGTGCCTTGTTACGCTCTTCAAAATGCTCAACGAGGTCTTTGGCTACTTGCTGTATGCGTGGAGCAGCACCAACAATGCTTTCGAGTGCAGCCCATTTGCTTTTTAAGCGAGCCTGCTGGTCATCTTCTTCATCTTCGGCCAATTCATCTACTTCAGCATCAATCTCAGGTAACGCTTCTTGATTCAGTCCTAACTTGGCAAGGCGTGACTCAAAGTAAATTGCGACTGTAGCGCCATCATCCCGCGCTTGCTGCATATCGTAAACGTGGATGTAATCACCGAAGACGGCGCGAGTATCACGGTCTTCACTTGAAACCGGGGTGCCAGTAAAGGCAACAAAGGTAGCGTTAGGCAGAGCATCACGTAAATGTTGAGCGTAGCCTACCTGATAACCTTTGGCATCGCCCTTGAATTTGGCTTCAAAGCCATACTGGGTTCGATGCGCTTCATCAGCAATTACAACGATGTTGTAGCGGTCTGATAATACAGGGAAGCTATCTTCATCTTCGCCTGGCATGAACTTCTGAATGGTTGCGAACACGATACCGCCGGAAGGACGATTGGCTAGCTTTGCACGTAAATCTTGGCGCGTTTCACCTTGTACTGGCTGCTCACGTAGCAAGTCCTGCGAGAGCGAGAATACGCCGAATAGTTGACCGTCTAAATCGTTACGGTCAGTAATCACAACAATGGTCGGGTTTTCCATTGCAGCTTCAGTCATGACACGCGCTGCAAAGCATGTCATGGTAATGCTCTTGCCTGAGCCTTGCGTATGCCAGACTACGCCGCCTTTATGATTGCCATCTGGACGCGATGCATTTATGACCTGGTTAATCGCTGCACGCACTGCATGAAACTGCTTACGAACTTCCAGCACCAATTTGCTCTTGTTCGCAGCAGTTGTCGCGAATAGCATATGGCCAATATCTAGGCCGACAGCATCTGCTAGAGCGACATCATCCGTTACGGTTGACAGGGTGAACGTCTTTTTGTTGTAGTGCTTGCACTGGATGCCTACATTTATTTTGCCATCGTGGCCGAGGATGTCAATTCCGAACTGGGACTGTCCTGGGCCTCCCACTCTGCTGCAAGAGGAGTCATTCCACATCCGACGGTATAGAGCATGACACATCGCCTCAAAATCACTTTCATTTTCTGGTTTTGTTAGTTCATTACTTACTGCCATGCTTGATTCCTGGTCGATGATTTTTGAGTAAGGTGCTTACTCTTGATACAGTGTAAAACATACGGTGTGCCAGTGCAAAGATACCTATGATTCATTGCTACATCTTCAAACCCTCTAGCACATGTCATTAGCTCATTATGACGATTCTTAGGTTTAATTTCGATGTCATTACGAGCGAGTATGTTCTAAATCTTATGAAGTCCCAGCGTATTTTTCGACCGTCAGCTAAGGGGATTTATAAGCCTTCGGCAAATTAGCGGGACAAAGTCCCATACAGATTTGGCACGTCAATATTAGCAGCCAGCCAATAGTTGTCCTTAGCTATTTATATCAATATTATTTTTTGATAACGATGTAGTGCACCAGATATTCATACTTGCCTTTAATTTACCGAAATTGCTACAGGAAGAACTAGTTTGCAACGTTATTTAAAATTACTGCATAATATTAGTAGATAAATGTGTGCTTCAAATCTAGGTCAGTTTTATAGGGGTAATATGCGAACGAAATACCAGCCAGGCTTCACTCTTGTAGAAATGGCCGTTGTGGTCTTTTTAATAGGGATTCTAGCCACAATGGGGTTATCAGCTGCAAATGCCCTACTTGCAAGCTCTAGCATCAGTAATACCAAAAAGAAGCAGGAAGTGATTAAGGATGCTTTAATCGCGTATCTTGGAACCAATAAACGCCTACCATGCCCTGCCATCAATGAAAATGGGGTTGAAGCAAATAACGGTGCAGTACCAAGCATATGCACCGGATATTTTGGATTATTGCCCTATCGAGCGCTAAATTTACCAAAAAGTGCTGCACTTGATGGATGGGAAAATATATTTTCATATGCCGTTTCACCGCAGTGGACATTGGCTTATGCAAACGTAGTTACTGCCACTTCATCAAGTAATCCAGGCATTGCCTTTAATACCGGCGATGCCGGGGCATTGCCAGTTAGTACCAGAACACCTGCAACTAATCCGGTGGCAACTCCTCTTGGCAATGATGCTGCAATAGTAATCTCACATGGTCATAATGGATTAGGCGCATTCACCAATAAAGGCACGCAGACAAACCTGCCAGTTGCCGGGACAGATGAACTTGCAAATGCGGTCCCTGCAGGATTTGCAGTTCCTGCTACATTTTACCATCGTGAATATACTGATATTGATGTGGCTGTATATGGTGGTTTTGATGACGTCTTATTAAGATTAAGTCCTACTGAAATACTAGCGCCATTGGTTAAAGATGGTTCTCTTAAATCCACAGAGGCGCAGTGGGCTGAACAAGTTGAAAGTATCAATGATGCTCTAGCAAGCTTTATGTTAAACCCAGGAACAGTAAATTGTAATCCGCCAGCAACTCAAGGGGATTTTAATAATTTATTGATAGCAAACAACATAAATTTAGTTAATCCGTGGGGAGATCCAATTACTTATGTTCAAGTCATAACGCGCTTAAAGAGTGATGGCGACACAACACCTGGAGCAGCTATTAATCCATACACATTATCTACCATTGGAAGGGTTATGAATTATCCAACCATAGTAACTTTCTATGGTAAATATAAAAAAATTATAGAAAACACTTGTCCATAAACTTGGAGTTATTCAATGAATTTCAAATTAGCACTAATTTTAACGCCAGCATTTTTCATGCTTTCAATTTGGGTACTCGCCCTATCAAGTAGTGTATTGCTAACAACCATTGGTCTAGTTAAGTTAGCACTATGGGCAGCACTTATGTCTTATGGCGCTGCATTATCAGTCACGATTTTTGTTAAAGAAATCATCGTTAAATAAATTGAAAGCTTTCAAAGCATTCACATTAATAGAAATGGCCATTGTCGTAATGATAATTGGCTTAATCTTAGGATTCGTAGCATCACGCAGCAGCTCATTAATAGGTAATTCAGAAACTACAGATACCATTGCTTTAATTAAAGACTTGAATGATGCAGCTTCCAGCTTTAAAAATAAGTATCACTATTTACCTGGTGACTTACCTCTGGCCGGTGATGATATTCCTAATGTAAGTGCTGGTTGCAGCCTTGCAGTAAATACAGCATCAATAGGCAATGGCCGCATTGATACAGCCACAGAAGTCGGGTGTGTAGCTGAGCATCTAGTGCGTGCTGGAATGATTAAAGGCACGATTAATGGGATATTCACCAGAAGCAATAATTCCAATGTGGCTGATGTATTTATTACAGCTCGTAGAGCTGCAGGCTCCCTGCCAGTATCTGTAATAAACGAAATACAGATAAATAACCTATCATGCGACACAGTACGCACTATTGATTCAAAATTAGATGATGGCGATATTACTGCAGGCAGAATCACTGCATCAGTTGCTGCATGTGTTCCAAATGGTGCAAATGATCCAGTTCCAATACTAGATATTGCTATTTAACTTTATATTGAAGGTCTACTTTGGGTTGATGTCTGGCGATGTTTAAATAAAACTGAACGTCAGTTAAGCGGATATTTCAGCCATCTGTAAGCGATAGTAATTAAACGCCAATGCTATGCAGTAGTTTATTTAGAAATGCATGACTCAGAAATACTAATTTGTGGCTACTTTAAAATAATAATCGGTAGCACCCTTAGGCAAAAATACTCAAACATGCGAATTAATGTCGAAAACATGTTGCGATTACATCATTCCAACAGTGACAGCTGTTGTGTATCTAAGTCTATATACCATGAATACGCGAGGCACTAATGAGTGTTTTTTCCTGAATAGAACAACCTTTTATTAAACAAGAGAGTCTCTGCTACCTTATTTAAATCTTGCACTTAATAGCAATCTGTTACCCAGTCCATAAGACTCTCCTAAGTTTTTGTAAGCATTAGATATACGAACGTGAGAAAAATTTGATGTAACGATTTCATTTACCAGATTATTATCTAGAACTCGCACATTAACCAATCCCAAGCCAACTTTGTTCTTCAGCAATCTTCTTGTGATAAGTCGTTTTCTTGTTAAGAGAAATATGCGTATCTATCCTAAGAAAGCGAGTGATACTTGTTTTCCATCGATAAAATTTTGTCCATGAGTTCATTGTTAGCTTAAATTGATGTTTTGTTAGAAAACATATTAGGCTTCATTTATCAATTAATCCAATTGGTTGTTTCAATGCCTATGATTAGTAAAACTAATCAATCGGAGACGTCAGCTGCGATCTATATTGCTATGAAAATTAACTATGCCTGTAACAATGGAGATGCTAGAAAATGGATTGCAGTTACTACGGGTACAATAAATACTGCAGTAACAAACATTACTGTAAAGAGTATGCGTAGGAACTTGTTAGTCTCAAACAGCGTAATATCGCGGTTTTCATCTCTATAGTTTGGATATGTATTCATTTAAATCCCCTGAAGAAACTTTTGATTTCTTTGTTATAAAAGTTTGAAGTGGGTAACTTCAAAAAAAGTTTGCATATAGTGATAACTATATAAATCTAATATGTCATAGAAATGACAAAGGGAGCATAAGCTCCCTTTTGTGAATTCCGCTGAGGAATTACTTATTCATGACGTACATTGTTACTTCAAAGCCAAAACGCATTTCAGTCGCTGCTGGTGTTGTCCACATAATATTCTCCAAAGTGTTATCTGTTTTGAACTGACGATATATCTTTTCGATCCAGTTCATTATGCGCTCACCTCAAAATACAGCACTATTGGTACTCATGATTGATCCCTCAGTAAAATCATGAGCGAGAGAAAATTTAGCAAACTTATCATTTAAGCCGACCTACTCCAGTCCCTAGCGATTTTTTAATGCGTGCTATCAAAACATTAATAACTGCTAAGTAATGGCAAGAGATATATTGCTTCAAATCCTTAGAAAATTAATACATAAGCTGAAAGATTAAATTTGCATTTAGTTAGCCAGCTAACTATAATGAGCCTAACTAGAGTTTGGATCATCTTCATATTTCAGTTGATGACTGCTAAGTTCTGTTATTAATGATGCTTGGACAAATTAGCTGCAAGCGACATGAAAAAATATTTATTTCATGGTTTTTTACACTTCAATTAAGGATTACCCCATATGAAATCACTGATTAAAAACACACTCGCGATAATAACTTTTAGCCTTGTAACAACAAGTATTGCGTTTGCTGAAGAAATGACTGCCAAAACAACGGTAGAGTCATTAAACAATACTTGGAATAAAGCCTTTAATAATTCAGATGCGAGTTCACTTGCGAGTTTATATGCAGAAAACGCTGTACTTTCCCCAGGCAACGGCAAAGTTCTGACTGGACGTGCAGAGATTCAGAATTTATTTAAAAGTTTTTTTGAAGCAGGTTTGAAGAATCATCAATTGGAGATCGTCACAGTTGATGGTGATGATGAAACGCTATATCAGGTCGCAAAGTGGAGCGCTAGTGGTGCTGAAAAGGATGGTGTAACAGTCACTTACAGCGGCATTACGACTAGTGTTTTTAAGAAAGATGGAAATGGTAAGTGGGTAGCTCGCACTCACATTTGGAACGCCGGCAATTAAACTCCTCAAGAGACTAGTGCAGCATTCTGCAAAATGATAAACCCGACCATCTTTGATCGGGTTTAGTTTGTCTGTTGATATAAGTTGTAAAGCACCAAGATTCTGTCCACTCTTCCTAAAAGTCCACAAAGTTTGAGTTTTGGTAGTCCGCTTTGCGGATTAAGCAGAATATGGGACAAAGCTCCTCTTCACGGCTGAACGGTTACATATTTAGAAGCCGGGTCGAAGGGTAATGTGATGAGTGATTCTCGCATAGCAGCCATATCTTCCATTGGGGTTTTACCAAACAGTCGTTTAAATTCACGGCTAAATTGTGAAGGACTCTCATAGCCAACTTTAGCGGAAGCATGCGCTGCTGAAGTACCGTCTTGAAACATGAGTAACCTGGCTTTATGTAACCGCGTTGTTTTCAGATATTGTATTGGAGATGTTGCAGTCACGGCTTTAAAACTGGCATGAAAGGCAGCCAAACTCATCCCGGTTTCATCAGCCAGTTTCGCGACGTTAAGATCATCTGCAAAATCAGAGTGTATCCTTCGCAAGGCCTTACTGATTTTACCCAAGTGATTTTGCTGGCTTAGTAATGCGCGAATAGCTTCACCTTGATTGCTGATTAAAACCCGATAATGAATCTCCCGCAAGATTGAATGGCCAAGAATATCCGTATCGTTAGCCGAAGTTAATGCTTGCAACAGTCTTAGTACTGTATTAGAAAGCTTAGCATCCAATGGGGTGGATACCATCCCATGAGTTCCAAGCTCAGAATGGGAAGACCCTTGATCAAGCATCAAGATCAGCTCGGAGAGAATGGGTATATTAATGCGAATCGAAATACCCATTAAAGGCTCTTCTTCACTGGCGATCGTTTCGCTTTCAAACGGCAGTGGAACCGACAGCACCAAAAAATGCTGCGGGTTGTAATGAAAAACTTCTTGACCTAAATAACCAATTTTACGACCTGAGCAAATCACCACGATGCTTGGTTCATATAAAACCGGACTGCGCGGCAAAGAGCGGTTCCAGCGCATGAGCTTCACACCTTCTAAAGGGGTGAGAGTAAAGCCTTCAGTCGGCGCCAAACGCTTAAGGAGGTCGCATATGTCGCTTTGATCGGACTCCTGCCAGCAGTTCATCTTAGTCATAAAAATTATATATTTAGGTTACAAAACTATATTATATCAACTATAAATTCATATTTATAAATAGTTTTAGGCAATAAATAAGGAGTTTTATGTATTCAAAAAATCTCATTGCCTCAGTAAACTACTATTGGTCTAGTTTCGATAACAAGGAGTAAATATGAAAGTGCAATTAAACCTACTTGCATTCATGCTGGGAACAGCATTTAGTGCGGTATCGCTAAATACTTATGCTGAAGCAGCAGATGCCCAGGCGAATTTAAGTAAATTAAACGTCCCTGCAGGCTTTAAAATCGAAGTCTATGCGGATGTGCCAGATGCACGCCAAATGGCATTAGGTACCAATGGAAATATATATGTCGGCACGCGTGGCAATAAGGTCTATGCAGTCGTTGACAAGAACAAAGATCACAAAGCAGATCAAGTAATTACCATATTAGACGATTTGAACATTGGTAATGGTGTGGCGATGTACAAGGGTAACCTGTACGTGGCAGAACAGAACCGTATTACACGTTATGCTGCGCCAGATTTTGATTTGACACTGCCATTCAAGCAAATGCGCGAAGTCATCTATGACAAGCTGCCGAATAAGGCTCACCATGGCTGGCGATATATCGCTTTCGGTCCGGACAACAAGCTATATGTAACAGTGGGTGCGCCTTGCAATATTTGTGAAACAAAAGGGATTGAAGGTTCTATCATCAGAATGGATCCGGATGGCAGTAACGTAGAAACCTTTGCAAAAGGCGTTCGCAACTCGGTAGGTGTCGATTTTCAGCCAGACACCAATGTGGTCTATTTCACCGATAACGGCGGCGACATGATGGGCGACGATATCCCGCATGACGAATTAAACGCAGCGGTCAAAGCAGGCCAGCACTTCGGTTTTCCTTACTACGCTGGCGGTGACGCTCGTTCCCCGCAGTTGAAAGATAAAACACCACCAAAGAATGTCGTTTTTCCGGCAGCTGAGTTTCAGGCGCATAGCGCCAACCTGGGTTTTAAATTCTATAGTGGTAAACAGTTTCCTGAGGAATACCAAGGTAGCGCAATTGTCGCCCAACATGGGTCATGGAATCGCAGCAAGCCGGTTGGTTATCAACTGATGAAGGTGAAATTCGACGCCCAGCATCGCGTGACTGGAACTGAGGTGTTCATTGATGGCTGGTTGAATAATGGCGAAATCTGGGGACGCCCAACGGATGTGCTGCAATTGCCTGATGGCTCATTGCTGGTATCTGATGACTACAACGGCGTGATTTACCGCGTTAGTTATGGCGAAGGTAATGCTGACGCTAAAGCACCAGCTACTGCTACAGCACTTGGCACTGTAACGGGTTTGAAAATGCCTGAGTCTTCGATTGCCCATCCGGATGGGCGTATATTTGTTACGGAAATCGGTGAATTCGGCAAGAGCGGTGACGGTAAGGTGACTGTGATTAATGCTAACGGTTCAAAATCTACATTAGCTGATGGTTTGAATGATCCAAAAGGAATCGATATGTTCAATAATCAGCTGTATGTTGCAGATATGGATCAGGTAGTACGTATTGATCTGCAAGGTAATAAAACGGTAATTGCAAAACCATCAGATTTCCAGAGCAAACCAGTTTTTCTGAATGACATTGAAATCGATGGCTTAGGCAACGTGTATGTATCCGATAGCGGGGAAGATAATGGTAAACATGCTGCCATTTACAAGATTACGTCTCAAGGGCAAGTGGTGCAACTCATCAGCGATAAATCCGGCATAAAACGCCCAAATGGTTTATTAATGGATGGCCCCAATGCATTATTGGTTGCAGACTTTGGTACAGGAAAACTGTTCCGCATAGACTATTCTGAACAAGACGGCAAAGTTAAGTCTAATTTGACGCTGCTGAATCAAGGCTTTGGTGCTGCTGATGGTTTGATACGTGATCCTAGCGGTGTACTCTACATCAGCGATTGGGCTGGCGGCAAAGTTTGGCAATTAAGCGAACCCAAGGCGACTCCGCAATTGATTAGCGAAGGAAATCAGTCGTCAGCAGACATTAACTTATCAGCCGATGGTAGAACGATACTGATGCCCGATATGAAGGCCGGGACATTGGTTCCAATTTCAATTCGTTAATTGATAAAACAATATAAAAGGCCGGAATTCCGGCCTTTTATATTTTGAGATGTTACATGAATGATGCATGCGACTTGTGCTGCAATTTGCCCACAAGCTAAAGCTTTTGTCTAGACTGTGCAGCATACAATAATAAAGTCATAATCTGACGCCTTGAGATGTATTTTATATTGGGAAATTAGATGAACAAATGGTTAATATTAGGTGCAGCAATTGTTGCAGAAACCATTGCTACTGCGGCATTGAAGTCAAGTGAAGGCTTTACGAAACTAATTCCTTCTGCGGTTGTGATAATAGGATATGGAATAGCATTTTACTTTCTTTCAATAACCTTACGCTCGATTCCAGTCGGTATTGCTTATGCAATTTGGTCAGGCGTAGGAATTGTTCTGATTACTATTATTGGCTGGGGATTTTTTGGTCAGAAACTAGATATTCCCGCACTTATTGGCATTGGTCTAATTATCGCTGGGGTCGTAACGATGAATGTTTTTTCCAGTTCAGGACACTGAAACTGTAAAAATCAAGGTTAACTGCAGCGTTCACTTGAGGCCGTTGTAGTGTATTTCAAATTTAAACTGGCCGTCAGCTATGCGGATATTTCTGCCGGATTAGTTTTAATTATCAATTTTGATGGTAGTTAATTTTTGGAGTGATCTTGCAATTGTGCAATGCGCCGTTGCACAATTGCCCATGATGCCGTTGAACGAGATGTTGAACTTGGGCTTATAGATTACATATCCAAATTTAGGCTAGAATTCGGCAAGGGTTTTGCATATATGGGACCATTACACTGGATACCTGTTGCTAGATGGGATGTATTTGCATTAGGTCAGTGCAAGAATAAGAAATTAATATTTCAAGTAAACTTTAAATCACAACTAATGTAAAGATTGAGCTTAAAATGTGCATAAAGTTAACATTTATATTATTATGTAAACATGAATATTAGTTTTCTATATGATTTTATAGTATTTTTTTCAAGATTAGCTTATGGAGTTATGCTAATAAGTAAAGACTCTCATGCCATGCTGATGATTCTGCTTGCATTGCAAGAGCGCGCTCCTATCAACTTTAAACTGATTGCGATGAATCTTGATCAAAAGCAACCAGGTTTCCCCGCAGATATATTACCTGCCTATTTTGAAAAATTAGGGATTGATTACAGGATTGTAGAAGCAGACACTTATTCAATCGTTAAAGAAAAAATTCCAGAAGGCAAAACCACATGCTCGCTTTGTTCACGCCTGCGTCGTGGTGTCATCTATACCACCGCTAAAGAATTAGGCGCAAATAAAATTGCACTGGGCCACCACCGTGATGATATTGTTGAAACCTTATTCCTGAATTTATTCTTTGGCGCAAAAATGAAAGCCATGCCACCAAAACTAGCCACCAATGACAAACAAAATATTGTGATTCGTCCGTTAGCTTATTGCAGTGAAAAAGACATTGCCAGCTACGCGCGTCAAATGGAGTTTCCAATTATCCCTTGCGATTTATGCGGTAGCCAAGAGAATCTACAACGCCAAAAAGTGAAAGACATGCTACAAAACTGGGAGCGTGAGCAACCTGGGCGGATTAATAATATTTTCCGCGCCATCACCAATGTAGAACCATCGCATTTAGCTGATACTAATTTATATGACTTCAAAAATCTGAGCCAAGCTAAGGCGGATGATGAAGATCCCTTATTTGGTGACATTGCCAATGAAGGCGCTGCATTGAGCTTAGCCAACACCGAAGGCAGCAAAATTGAGTTTATTCGCAACAAATAAGGTAACAGGCAAAATTTTTCACACTATATCGCTTAAGTTGTTGTATTTTAGGCAATGTCCTTGTTATCATCCAAAATGTTAGAAAAGCAAACTCCTTAATATTAGGCATTCATGTCCAAACTACTTATTGTTGAATCTCCATCTAAAGCAAAAACGCTCAAGAAATATCTCGGGAGCGATTTTGAGGTGCTTGCCTCTTATGGACATGTTCGTGATTTAATTCCTAAAAATGGTGCGGTAGATACCGAAAACCAATTCGCCATGAAGTACGACATCATTGAGCGGAACAGTAAGCATGTGGACGCGATTGCAAAAGCAGTTAAAAGTGCCGATAGCATTTACCTAGCAACCGACCCGGACCGTGAAGGTGAAGCTATTTCCTGGCACATTGCCGAGATTTTAAAGTCTAAGAATCTCCTCAAAAACAAACTCATGAAACGTGTCGTATTTCATGAAATCACCAAAGGTGCTGTAGAACACGCGATTGCCGAGCCACGCGACATCTCCATGCCAATGGTCAATGCACAACAAGCACGCCGTGCGCTAGATTACCTTGTTGGTTTTAATTTATCGCCATTACTGTGGAAAAAAATCCGTCGCGGGCTATCAGCTGGCCGCGTGCAGAGTCCAGCCTTACGCCTGATTGTTGAGCGCGAGTTAGAAATTGAAGCGTTTAAATCACAAGAATATTGGTCTATCCATTTAGATGCATTAAAACATCAACATGGTTTTAAAGCTAAACTGGTACAACTCAACAATCAAAAAGTTGAACAATTCACGGTCATTAACCATGACCAACAATCTGACATTGTAGGTAAACTGCTTCTAGCAAGTGCGGGCAAAACGACAGTGTCGCGGGTTGAAAAGAAACAACGTAGCCGTAGCCCTGCTGCGCCGTTTACCACCTCAACTCTACAACAAGAAGCGGTCCGTAAATTGGGGTTCACCACCTCACGTGCGATGCGTGTGGCACAACAACTATACGAAGGTGTTGATGTAGGTAGTGGCACCGTAGGCTTAATCACTTACATGCGTACTGACTCATTTAGCTTGGCTGCTGAAGCTGTCATGCAGATTCGTGACTACGTTAAAAAGAATTTTGACGCCGATTACTTACCAAAATCACCCGTCATGTACAAAACCAAGTCTAAAAGTGCACAAGAAGCGCATGAGGCGATTCGGCCTACGGACATCTCACGTACACCAGCCAGCGTTCGCCAATACTTAAACGACGAACAATTCAAGCTGTATGAAATGATTTGGAAACGTGCACTTGCTTGTCAAATGGCACCCGCTAAATTTGATGCAGTCAGCGTAGATTTAAGCGTGGGCAGCGATGCAAACTTGTTCCGTGCAACAGGTCAAACACTTGTATTTCCTGGCTTTATTGCGGTATACATGGAAGGCTCAGACGACGAAGAGGAAGAAGATGAAAGCAAATTGCCTAATCTCGAAACAGGCGAAGTCCTCACTGTCGAGAAGATTTACGGTGACCAACACTTTACCGAACCACCTCCACGCTACTCAGAAGCTAGCTTAGTGAAAGTGCTAGAAGAGTACGGCATAGGCCGCCCTTCTACCTATGCGAGCATTATTAGCACCCTGCAAGACCGCGAATATGTATTGCTGGATAAAAAACGCTTCACACCAACAGACGTTGGCCGCGTTGTAAACAAATTCTTAACAGAACATTTCACCAAATATGTGGACTACGACTTTACAGCGAATCTTGAAAACGCGCTGGATAGCGTGGCCGAGGGGGAGCGCGAGTGGATTCCACTCATGGATGAGTTCTGGAAAGATTTCAACCAGCAAATTCACGACAAAGCGGATGTTGATCGCCCAGGCAATGAACTGATTGATGAAGCGTGCCCGAAATGTGGAAAGCCCCTACAAAAACAACTAAGCAGATTTGGTAGCTTTATCGGATGTACAGGTTATAACGACACACCAAAATGTGACTACAAACGTAGCATCGACGGCACAGCAAACGCAGGTGCAGATCCAGTAGCAATTGGTGTAGACGCAGCGACAAGCAAAGAAATCTACTTGATGAATGGCCCTTATGGTCCATACCTACAAGTAGGCCTTGCTATAGAAGGCGAGAAAAAGAAACCAAAACGGGTGAGCATTCCAAAAGAAATATCGCTAGCGGATCTCAACCTAGACACAGCAAACATGTTGCTATCTTTACCACGCGACCTAGGCTTACACCCAGTCACTAACAAAAAGATTATTGCCAATATTGGGCGTTTTGGTCCTTACATCAATCACGATGCAAAATTTAAATCAATCCCTAAAAACCTTAGTGTATTTAGTATTGATTTAGACGGTGCAGTAGCCCTATTAGCACAAGCGAACACTGGCCCTGCACCACTTTGCTCACTTGGTAGTCATCCAACTGAAGATGGTCAAATTGAAGTATTTGCGGGACGCTACGGTCCTTATGTGCAACATGGAAAGATTCGTGCAACCCTACCAAAAAGCATAGAGCCTGAATCTCTAACAATGGAAGAGGCGCTAGAACTATTGAGCGCAAAAGCAGCGAAAGAAACACCTGCGAAGAAATCAACTGTAAAAAAAGCTACCGTCAAGAAAACAACAGCTACAAAACCAGTGGCGGAGAAAAAGGCAAGCTCAGCCAAAGCTAAACCTGCAACAAAGAAAGCAGCACCCAAGAAAACTACAGCGAAAAAAACCAGCACTTAAAAAATACCATCTAATTTGCAGTCCTGCATTGAGACAGCAACATCGATTGATTAGACAAATAAAAAAGCGGTTTTAAAACCGCTTTTTTATTTAATTCATACAATGCCTCAAGTACCTCAATACCGTTTTACTCAAATACTAAGGTTCAAACGTTTCTCTTTCCATTTCTTGGACTGAGATATGGCGAACGTCTTTACCCTTCACCATATACACGACGTATTCAGCAATATTCTTAGCATGATCACCGATACGCTCAATTGCTTTAGCAACAAACAACACTTCAAGCGACATAGAAATCGTACGTGGGTCTTCTAACATAAAGGTAATCAACTGACGCATCGCAGAGCGAAAGTGCTCATCCACTTGCTCATCTTGTCTTGCTACTTCTACAGTTTTGCTCACATCCAATCGAGCAAAGCCATCTAGCGCTGTGCGCAACATCTCTCGAACCAATGCCACCATCGATTTAATTTCATTAAAGCGTGGCTTGTACATGCGATCTTCATCAAAAATCTTTTGTGCAGTACGGGCGATTTTAGTTGCTTCATCACCGATACGCTCAAGATCCGTGATGGTTTTCACCATCATCATCACCATGCGCAAATCACCTGCAGCAGGCTGGCGGCGCGCGATAATCTGGCTACACCCCTCGTCGATCTGCACTTCGAGTGCATTAACAAGATGATCGTTACCCATCACTTCTTTAGCTAGATTTGAGTCTAGCTTCACCAAGGCTTCAAGTGCTTGTACGATTTGCTGCTCAACTAAGCCGCCCATCTCAAGCACTTTGCCTCGTAAAGCCTCTAACTCTGCGTCATATTGCTTAAAGGTATGTTCAGAATGCATTTTTTAATTTCCAATATCTGCTAATCAACACAGTCTAACTAGACAATATGACAAAATTATTACAATTCAATGATTAACGCTTTATTTCTGATAGGTTTTTACACCTTCAGCAGTTGCAAGCAACAATACATTAGCTGGGCGAGCAGCAAATAGACCGTTAGTCACCACACCCACGATTTGATTGATCTTCGCTTCCATCGCAACCGGATCAGTAATCGTTAAGCCATGTACATCAAGAATTAAGTTGCCGTTGTCAGTTGTAAAGTCGCGTAATTGCGGCTGACCACCTAGTTTCACTAACTCGCGTGCAACGTGGCTTTTTGCCATTGGCAACACTTCTACAGGCAATGGGAATTTACCTAACACTGGTACATATTTAGTCGCATCACAGATACAAATAAACTTTTTCGCAACAGCAGCAACAATCTTCTCACGAGTTAAAGCGCCACCACCACCTTTTAGCATATGCATGTGTTCTGTAATCTCATCAGCACCGTCTACATAAATCTCTAAATCATCTACAGAGTTCAAGTCAAATACTTCAATACCATGGCCGCGTAAGCGTTGTGCAGTTGCTTCAGAGCTCGCTACCGCACCGTCAATTTTATGTTTCACTTTTGCCAACTCTTCAATAAAAAAGTTAGCTGTTGAGCCGGTACCTACACCAATGATGCCACTTTTTACATACTCCACTGCCGCTTTTGCTACTTGCTGCTTTAATTCGTCTTGTGTAAACGCCATTTACTTAATTCCTTATAAATTCTTTATAATGTCAATCAAACCATAACTATACACCGCTACTTACTAATACAAAATAACGCATGCCTACTAACTATCTAGAAAAAATCAGAAACTCTCGCGTTTACGACGTGGCTAAAAACACGCCATTGGACTTTCAGCCAAACTTATCTGCACGTATTCACAACCGCGTACTACTCAAACGTGAGGATATGCAGCCGGTGTTTTCCTTTAAGCTTCGTGGCGCCTACAACAAAATGGCAAATCTGCCAAAAACAGCACTAGACTCTGGCGTGATTGCTGCCAGTGCAGGAAACCATGCACAAGGGGTAGCACTATCAGCGCAAAAGCTAGGTTGCCGCGCTGTAATTGTGATGCCTACAACTACGCCACTCATTAAGATTAATGCTGTAAAAAGCCGCGGCGCTGAAGTAGTGTTGTTTGGTGACAGCTATTCAGATGCCTATGTACACGCACTAGAGTTAGAAAAGTCTGAAAACCTGACATTCGTGCACCCTTATGATGACCCTGATGTGATTGCTGGTCAGGGCACGATTGCGATGGAGATTTTAGATGCTCACCCAGAACCAATCGAAGCAATTTTTTGCTGTGTGGGTGGAGGAGGTTTATTAGCTGGTATTGCAGCCTATGTCAAAGCGGTTCGTCCAGAGATTAAGATCATCGGCGTGGAAGCGCGTGATGCGGAAGCGATGACCGAATCCTTACATAAAGGTCACCGCGTCATGCTGGATCAAGTCGGCTTATTTGCTGACGGCGCAGCAGTCAAACAAGTGGGTGAACATACATTTGCGCTTTGCCAACAATATGTTGATGAAATGATTGTGGTTGATAACGACGCTATTTGCGCAGCTATTAAAGATGTGTTTGAAGATACACGCAGCATTTTAGAGCCAGCTGGTGCGCTAGCTACGGCCGGACTCAAAGCCTATGCCGCACGAGAAAAACTGGAAGGTAAAACACTCATTGGCATTGCTTCTGGTGCCAATATGAACTTTGACCGCCTACGCTTTATTGCTGAGCGTGCTGAACTGGGTGAAAAACGTGAGGCAGTACTAGCTGTGACCATTCCTGAAAAGCCAGGTGCATTTAAAGCTTTTTGTCATTTACTTGGTAACCGCAATATTACAGAGTTTAACTATCGCTACTCTGACCAGAAAGAAGCACACATTTTTGTTGGTGTGGCAGTAAACGATCCGACAGAATCAGCGCAACTAGTAAAAGACTTAGAAGCAAAAGGCCTTCCCGCGCTTGATTTGTCAGAAAATGAAGTAGCTAAGTTACACTTACGTCACTTAGTTGGTGGCCATGCCCCTCAAGCAGAAAACGAAGTTGTGTTCAGATTCGAGTTTCCTGAAAAACCTGGCGCACTCATGAAGTTTTTAGACACCATGGGGCACGATTGGAACATTAGTCTGTTTCATTACCGCAACCATGGAGCAGATTTTGGTCGTGTATTAGTCGGAATGCAGGTACCGCCAAATGAACTATCTGAGTTTTCTGATTTCCTAAATAATCTAGGCTATCCGTACTGGGATGAAACGCAAAACCCTGCTTACAAATTGTTTTTAGGCTAATTACGCTATCAATACCATAGCAAGGAAAATTGGTTATTATCAGCCAGAACTGTTGGCTGATAATAACCAATTCGTTACTTCTCAGCATTTAACCTTTTGTTTTTAATTGATTATACTTATTAGTATAGTTCTTGCTTGCTTTATACAATTAAGGTCTTACTTAATAAAAAGACCCACATGTCATTGTCAGAAATCAATTTGGAGAGAGCGTATGAAATTTACACCTACATTTAGCAAAACGCGCATTAGTTTGGTTCTAGTATCGCTAATCGCAGGAATTAATGGTTGTAGCAAAGAACCAGCAACCGAAACACAAGCCATTACAGAGGAAAAATCTCCTGCTAGTAGCGTTGCCTATGTAACACGTCAAGACGCAGGTGTGAGTGTGATTGACCTTGCCACCATGCAAGTGATTAAAGAATTTGATGTGAAAGCGGTATCTCCACGCGGCCTCGGTGTGACTGATGATGGGAAAAAACTGATTGTAGCAACACGAGAAAATGAAAGCATTTCAGTGATTGATACGGCCACAGGTGAAGTTTTACAACAAATTGCCGTGGGTAAAAATCCTGAGTTTGTTCGCATCAGCGGCAACTATGCATTCATTTCATCCGAACCCAGTGCAGTGGGTGGCCCACCACCAAAACCAGGTGAGAAACCAGCTGAGGAAGAGGATGACGACGAGGACGCAGAACCTGCAAGAATTGCGGTCGTAGATCTAGCGCAAGGCAAAAAAATCCGCGATATCGTTGGTGGCCCAGAAACTGAAGGGATTGAGTTTTCAGCTGACGGAAAAAATCTTGTGATCACCAATGAAGCTGACAACACGGTTACTGTGCATAACATTGAAGATGGTAGCTTGGTTAAAACCATTCACACGCATGAGCACGGTGACCGCCCACGCGGTATCAAAGTATCACCTGATGGTAACACTTACCTCGCAACATTAGAGTACGGCAACAAATTCATGGTACTAGATAAAGACTTTAATTTTGTGCGGACTGTTGATACAGGCGAGACTCCTTACGGGATTGCATACGATACAAAAGGAGAACGTATTTTTGTCGCCACCAACAAACAAAAAGCATTACAAGTCTTTGACGCAAAAACTTACGAAAAATTAAAAGATATTCCAACTGGCAATCGTTGCTGGCACTTTACTTTTACACCCGACGATAAACAAATCTTGTTAGCTTGCGGTAAATCGGATGCCGTTTTCGTGATTGATGCGGAGAAGCTGGAAGTGACTAAACAGATTGAGGTAAAAGATATGCCTTGGGGCATCGTGACTTATCCAAAATCAATGGGTAGCCTCGATAAAAAATAAAGATGGCAATTACGTTGCTAACTAGCTTAGTGACGTAAAAAAAATATTACTCCAGAAAAGCTCCTATTACGATAGGAGCTTTTTTATTTAAGCTTATCGATAATAAAAGCCCAGTCTCTTGGGTCTACAGGTGTAATTGATAAACGATTACCACGCTGTAAAATACGCAAATTTTCTAACTCTGGTATATCTCGCATTTCTTTCAAACTTAACAAGCGCGTCTTACGCACCAACTTCACATCCACATTAAACCAACGTGGGGTCTCTGGTGTGGCTTTGGGATCAAAGTACTTATGGCCTTCTATAAACTGCAAGCGATCAGGGTAAGCCTGTGTGGCAACTTCCGCAATCCCAGCGATACCTGGCTCATCACAATTTGAGTGATAAAACAAAACACCATCCCCTACCTGCATCTGGTCGCGCATAAAATTACGCGCCTGATAATTGCGCACACCGTACCAATCTACGGTTTGATTCTCGAAGCCAGCTAGATCGTCAATTGAAACATCAGATGGCTCGGACTTCATTAACCAATATCGCATTACGTTTTCCTGTTAAAAATGATTGACTATGATAATCTATATCCAATCCAATTTAATAAATCTTATGATGACAAAACCACAACAAAAAAACGTAATTGGTACCGCATTACAAACTTGTAGCTTGGATCCAATCACAGGCTTCACACGCTCAGGCTGCTGCGAAACGGGCATTGACGACCTTGGTAGCCACACCGTATGTGCACAAATGACTGAAGAGTTCTTAGCATTTTCAGTATCCAGGGGGAATGACTTAAGCACTCCACGCCCTGAATATGGCTTTGTGGGCCTAACAGCTGGGGACCGCTGGTGTTTATGTGCAAGCCGCTGGCTGGAAGCATCAGAGGCTGGATTTGCACCACCGGTGATTCTAGAGGCTTGTCACGAAAAATGCTTGGAGATTGTTAGCCTAGCGGATTTGAAATATCACGCATTAAGATAATATGGAATGAAGTGCGGCCAGACTACATTCACCCATAAGGATGATGGGAGTTCTCCACGGACATAGCCTAAGCCAGCATCCTGAACCAAAAAGGCTCAAGTGGTAACAGCCTAGAGTGCATTAGGTACACCCGCCACAAGTGCTCTAAGAGCACCCATTAGGGCGCGCACACAACAACTCGAATGACTAAAACCGATGCTATAAACTAGTTCAAGGAATTATTAGCCTAAACCACGCCGCAGAGAACAAACTGTATAACCTGACGTTTTATACTTAACGATAAAACGATTGAATTGATTCTACTCTACTTACAAAAAAATTCTATTACCAATTTAAATATATTATTTTTATATATTGTTACTTGTCACAAGCTTGATCGATTTGATCTTGCATCATTAAGATTCTACGTTTGATATCACCTATATTCACTTCGCCGCTTTTACTATTGAGCAACTCATACGATAAGTTAAGTGCGGTCATAATAGCAATACGCTCTACTCCAATGACCTTACCGCTATCTCGGATATCACGCATTTTCTTATCTAAATAATTAACCGCATTAAGTAACCCTGGACGCTCCTCATCCGTACACGATACGGTAAAGTCACGTCCCATGATATTGACATCAACGCCTTTAATTTCACTCATTAGCTTTTACTCAACAATCATCATTTATTGAAACTCAAGGCAGGGTTTGCATTAATGCTTCGATGCGCTCACTAGCTTTTGCCATATTTGCTTTTAGCAATGCTGTGTCAGATTCCATCGCACCGAGATCAAGGCGTAGACGCGCATTTTCATCACGCAACTCGTTATAGCGTGCAATCAATTGCAACAGTTTTTGTTCCAGTGCGGTTAAGTCTGCGTCCATACACTCACTATAATTGAAAAAAATGATTGTAGTCAATAGTTAACAGTGATTTTTAAAAGTATTACAACACATTAAGAAAAAATTTATTATCCATAATTAACTTTATGGAATTTTTAGGCGCTATAATTGTCGCTGTTGATAGGTGCCAAGTTTGTGATTAAACAAACGAGGTGAAACTGGGAAATAGGTGCGTTGACGCTTTAATTAATTAAAGCAAACAATGCCTATGCTGCCCCCGCAACGGTAAGTGAGCATGATTTTTAATCATATTGTTTTGCAATAAACCACTGAACAGCGCTATTTAGTAGCACAGTTTGGGAAGGTGTAAAACATAGCACTCACAAGCCCGGAGACCGGCCTCGCAACAATTAGTTGGGAATACCGCGGGGTGACGGTTTATCAGAACGTACTGCATAGGCCAATCACCTTGATGCAGTTGCCTTTCGTTTCGATGCTTAAACTCCACAGTACTTCCTTTTTCACAGTTGCATGCGGGGTCGCATGTCACAAAAGGAAATCGAATGAATAAGAAAGTCATCGCAGGGCTGATCAGCCTTGCATTTCATCACTCTATATCTGCTACAGAAAACATCAACTTAGACGAAGTTGTTGTGACCGCATCTAGAACATCTCAAGCCCGTGAAAATGTCATTGGCGACGTCACCGTGATTGACCGCCAAGAAATTGAGCGTATGGGTGCAGGTTCTGTGACTGACTTATTGCGCATGCAGCCAGGTGTGCAGATCAACACAAACGGCGGCGCTGGCACAGAGAGCAGTATTTATTTGCGCGGCACAAACGACCAGCATGTTGTGTTATTGGTGGACGGCTTACGCATCAACTCTGCCACATCCGGTACCACTGCATATCAAAATATTCCATTAGCTCTAATTGATAGAATAGAAATTCTACGCGGACCAGCTTCTAGCCTTTATGGGGCAGATGCTATTGGCGGCGTGATTCAAATATTTACACGTAAAAATCTATCTGAAAAGCCATTAATCAATGCTGCTGTAGGAATGGGTTCTTATAATACTAAAACAGCCGAGTTTGGTATTAATGGCGGATTTAATGCACTTAAATACGGCTTGAATATCAGCAGCATGGATACTGACAGCTTTTCTGCCAAACGCATTCGTATAGGTGAGGATGATGACAATGACGGCTATCACAATTTAAGCACTTCTGGTTTTGTAGAGCTTGACTTAAAAGAAGGGCACTCTCTTGGACTACAGTATTTTGGGAGCAAAGGTCGAAGTCACTTCGATAGTGGTTATAACAACTATGGTAACCAAACTCTGCAAAGCTATGCTTTTACCAGCAAAAATCAGTTTACTGATATCTGGCATAGCACATTCAAATTAGGGATGGGTATAGATGATTCTGATAGCCATGCATTACCTGATACTAGAAACATAGTATCAGGTAATCTTAACATTAATCTTAACTTGACAGGCGCAAGCACATTTCGTAGCGAACAAAAACAGCTATCTTGGCAAAATGATTTTAAACTGCCGTTAGGGACACTAACTCTCGTTTATGACCACCTAAAACAAGATGCAAATAGTAACTCTGGGCCAAGACTAAAGTTTCAGAAAGAACGTAGCAATGATAGCTTTTTAGCAAGCTATCTATTAGATCGCTACAACCATTCGGTCCAAGCCTCTTTGCGTGAGGATCACAACACTCAATTTGGTAATTATACTACTGGCGGATTAGGCTACGGCTATCGTATAACTCCTAACTGGCGTATCACAACCAGTTACGGAAAAGCGTTTAAGGCACCATCGCTAAACCAACTTTACCGCCCAGGATTTGGTGAACCTACCTTAACACCAGAAAAGTCAGACAATACTGAAGCCGGCCTTAGATATTCAGGTGGGCAATGGAATGCTGGTTTAACTATATTTGAAAATAAAATTCGTAATTTAATTGCGAATGCGGGTCCTGCAACAGCAGGCTGCACTCTTAACAACTTCTGCCCCATAAACGTTGATAAAGTTGAGATACAAGGAGCAACCGTTGATGCAAGCGTTAATATAACTGACAATCTTTCATTAAGCGGAAACTTCACAACACAATCACCTAGAGATGATAGCAGTAATCAATTGCTCACACGTAGAGGTAACCGTTATGGCTCTTTGACTGTATTGCATAGCTTTAGTGATTTCCAATGGGGAGCTGAACTAACAGGGGCATCTACACGTTACAACGATGCAGCCAATCAAATATCTATGAGTGGTTATACTCTAGTAAATTTAACAGCAAATTATCGCATCTCACCAGAGTGGAAACTTGAAATACGAGCGAACAATATTCTGGATAAAAATTATGTGCTCAGCACCACTAAAACTACCCAGCGTCCAAACAACCCAGACTACAACACCGCTGGAAGTAACTTGTTTGTAGGTTTGCGCTATACCATGCAGTAGTCGTTGCAACTAACCTTGGGCGAGTGAAAACTCGCCCAAGAAAAACGCATTTACGCTAAAATCGTGTTCTATTTAACCATATTTTTAAAATGACTCAACCGGAGGCTGCACCTATCATGCTAACACTTTCTAAAACACAACAAATTATCATAGGTGTTGCACTTGCTACGCTTGTTATTGTGACACGCGGTCATCACTTTGCTTCCATTAATAGCCTGCCTAGCGCCTCTTACGCCGTATTCTTTCTTGCTGGTTTATATCTAAGCCCAGTTTTAGCATTTGCAGCTTTATTAGCCCTGTGTGCTGGCTTAGATTTTTATTCAATTACATTTCAGGGCGTTAGCAACTTCTGCGTAACACCCGCTTATGGCTTTTTATTACCAGCTTACGGTGTGATGTGGCTTGCTGGTCGTTGGTTTGCGAAACATTATAGCTTTAGCATTAAAGCTATTTTGCCACTTATCGGTAGCATCACTGTTGCTGGAGCAATCAGCGAGCTATTCTCTAGCGGTGGCTTTTACTTCTTTGGTGGCCGCTACCCTGACCCAACCATCACTGAATTTGGTGCTCGCTTAGCTAAATATGCACCACACCAATTTGAAAACATTGGCTTCTGGTTAGCAGTGGCAGCGGTTGTACATATTGCATTTGTATTGGCGAGCGGTGTGAATCGCGCAAAAGCCTAATTTAGATGTCATCTGATGATAAAAACACGCGCCATACAACACGTATGGTGCGTAAAAAAGCAGTGATTGATGCTGCGATTGAACAAGCAAACCAAGAAAAAGGCTTGTTATTAGTACTCACAGGCAACGGTAAAGGCAAAAGCTCATCTGCATTTGGCATGATGGCACGCGCATTAGGCTACGGAATGAAAGTTGGCGTGGCTCAGTTTATCAAGGGGCGCAGTGATACTGGTGAAGAAGCCTTTTTTCGCAGTCAAGCCAACGTAGAGTGGCATGTGTTGGGTGAAGGTTTCACTTGGAACACACAAGACCGAGAACGCGATACACAAACTGCACAAGCAGGATGGGCAATTGCACAACGCATGTTGCGCGACCCCGACATTAAACTGGTGATTCTAGACGAACTCACCTACACCATAAAATATGGTTATCTTGATCTCACACAAATATTGGCTGACATTGCTGGACGACCAGCCATGCAACATGTAGTGGTAACAGGGCGAGGTGCGCCAGCAGCGCTCACCGAAATGGCCGATACCGTGAGCGAAATTATGGATGTCAAACATGCATGGCGTGCTGGTATTAAAGCCCAGCCAGGGATTGACCTTTAAAGAACTGCTATGACAACTTGCAAAGCCATACTTATTTCTGCCCCAGCATCTGGGCAAGGAAAAACCTTTATTACTGCCGCGCTTGCACGTGCATGGCGCAACCAAGGACTACGCGTTCAAGCATTTAAGTGTGGCCCAGACTTTCTGGACCCCATGATTTTAGAAGTGGCTACTGGCCGCCCCGTTTACAACTTGGACTTCACCATGTGTGGTGAAAGTGATGGCGAGGCGCAACTGTATCGTGCAGCACAACATGCTGATTTGATTATTGTTGAGGGCGTGATGGGCTTGTATGATGGCACACCATCAAGCGCAGACATTGCAGTACGCTTCAACTTACCAGTATTGCTAACAGTAGATGCTAGCGGCATGGCGCAAACTTTTGGTGCTGTCGCCAAAGGACTTCTATCGCATTACCCAAACTTAATACCAGCTGGTGTATTAGCAAATAAGGTTGGGAGTGTTGGCCATGGCAAGTTGCTACACGACTCATTACCTAGCCATCTCAATTGGTTTGGCGCACTACAAAAGAACGAAGCACTAAGCTTGCCTGAACGACATCTTGGCTTATTTCGCGCAAGTGAGATGAGCGATTTAGAGCAAAAAATTGAAGAAGCTGCCAATGCATTGAAGCAAGATTTGCCACTACCGCCAGCTGTCACTTTTAATACACCAACGACACTGACACCACCTAAACTCCTAGATGGAAAAACAATCGCTATTGCTAAAGATGAAGCGTTCTGTTTTATTTACCAAGCTAATGTAGACTGCTTAATAGAGATGGGGGCAAAGCTTGAGTTTTTCTCACCACTCCATGATAAATCACTGCCTGAAGCAGATGCCTACTGGCTTCCTGGAGGCTATCCAGAGCTTCACTTACAAGAAATCAGCACAAACATCGCAATGAAAAATGCGCTGAAAACAGCATTTGATGCAAACAAACCAATACTCGCAGAATGCGGCGGTATGATGACTCTGTCCACATGCTTAAACAATGAGCCTTGCTTTGACCTACTACCAGGGGTGAGCAAGATAGAAGACCAGTTACAAGGGCTGGGCTCATTAAAGGCCGAGTTATTTAATGGAGAGCTTGGCGCACACACTTTTCATTACGGTAGCTTTAATACAGAACTACCGCCTATTGCAACTGCCAAAACACGTTTTGGTAAAGTTGAAAACATTTACCAACATGGTTCAATCCGCGCTAGTTTCCTACATTTCTATTTTGCATCCAACCCTACAACTGCTGCGGAATTATTTTTATAATGGAAAACCACCGTTATTCAGACGAAGAAGTTGCTGCGGTTTATCGCGTGATTGCAGAACGCCGCGATATGCGGCACTTTCTGCCCACGCCAGTTGCGCCAGAGATATTAACTAGCGTTTTACAAGCGGCTCATCAGGCCCCCAGTGTCGGCCTAATGCAACCTTGGCGCTTTATACGCATCACCGATATCAACACACGCAAAGCGATACATCAGCTAGTGGATGAAGAGCGCATTAAAACCGCTCATGCCATTGGCGAGTATGAAAACACCACACGCATGGCTGAGTTTTTACGCTTAAAAGTTGAGGGAGTCTTAGAGTGTGGTGAGCTATTAGTCGCCACCCTATGTGACAACCGCGAAGGTCAAATTTTTGGGCGTAGAACCATTCCCGAGATGGACATTGCATCAGTAAGTTGCGCAATACAGAACATGTGGCTTGCCGCTCGTGCTGAAGGCTTGGGCATGGGCTGGGTTTCAATTTTCGACCCTATTAAATTAGGCTCACTACTACAAATACCTGCTGATGCAAAACCAATTGCCGTATTGTGCTTAGGCCATGTAAATACCTTCTACAAAGAGCCAATGCTGATAGAAACGGGCTGGAAACAAGCGAAACCACTATCAGAAATGGTGATGGAAAATCATTGGAAGAATACAAAATGAGGTATCCACAACGCATTGTGTGCCTCACGACCGAACCTACAGAAGTGCTGTATTTATTAGGTGAACAAGATCGCATTGTTGGCATTTCCGGCTTTACCACCCGCCCAGCGATTGCGCGTAAGGAAAAACCAAAAATCGCTGCGTTTACCAGCGCTAAGATTGATAAAATATTAGCGCTCAACCCTGATTTAGTGATTGGATTCTCAAATCTGCAAGCAGATATTGCAGCATCATTGATTCGCGCAGGGGTAGAAGTGCACATCTTTAACCAGCGGTCTATTGCACAAATGCTTAGCATGGTGGCTACCGTTGGTAGCTTAGTAGGCGCGTCTGATAAAGCTGCCAAGCTGATTGAATCGCTTGAGTTCACAATTCAGCAAGCACGAGACACGGCATCACAGTTATCCGCAAAACCCATTGTATATTTTGAAGAATGGAACGAACCCATCATTTGCAGTATAAAATGGGCTTCAGAGCTGATTGAAATGGCTGGCGGCAAAGACTGCTTTCCAGAACTATCGCAATTTCACAGTGCAAAAGATAGAACTATACAAGCGAGCCAAGTCATCGAACGTCAACCCGACATCATCATCGGCTCATGGTGCGGCAAGAAATTTCAGCCTGAGCAGGTAATTAACAGAGATGGATGGAATACCATCCCTGCCGTAAAAAATGGCTTTATATTTGAAATTAAATCTGCCGACATTTTACAACCAGGCCCATCGCTCATTACCTATGGCCTCAAACAGGTTCAGTCGATTATTCAGCAATGGGCATCCGCTCAAACACATTCCAAACTTGGAAACTAACATGTCTACACATCTTATTTTAGGCGGCGCACGCTCAGGAAAAAGCGCATTTGCAGAGCAATTAGCCTCAGCATCTGGCTTACCCGTCACTTACATTGCAACAGCACAAGTGTACGATGCTGAATTTGGGGAGCGTGTTGAACACCACAAAACACGTCGGCCTGCCCATTGGGCAACACTAGAGCAATCTTTTAATTTAGCAGAAGCATTACAAACACACGCTAAAGCTGGCACCTGCGTTATTGTAGATTGCCTCACACTATGGCTGGCGCAATGTATTTGCCCAGACTGTGAACGACCAGAGAACTTAGACTGGCAACATGAGCGTAGCAGTTTGTTAGAAATCTTACCCAAGCTTGAAGGTACAATCTTGCTAGTAAGCAACGAGGTGGGCATGGGCATTGTGCCATTAGGTGAAATTAACCGACAATTTCAAGACGAACAAGGTCGCCTCAACCAAGCAGTTGCTCAGTGCGTTAATAAAGTCAGCTTTATTGCAGCAGGACTACCTCTTACTCTTAAAGGGTAACTATTTAAAGGGTCAATATGGAAACAACAACATTCGAACTACAAGGTGAGTTTATCGAACTTTGTAACCTATTAAAACTTGCAGGCATCGCCAATAGTGGCGGCCAAGGCAAGCTTATGGTCAGCGATGGGATCGTACAAGTAGATGGCAATATCGAGACACGCAGAACAGCAAAAATACGCCCAGGCCAAGTAGTTGAGTGCTTGGGGCAAACCATTAAAGTATTATAAATAAAACGTTTACTCACAAGCCACCCTGAAAGAGGCTAAGGTGCGCTTGCCATGATGAAAAATATAGCGTTTAATCCAATCTGAACAAGCTTAAATGAAAAACAGGAAAATAAAAATGGAAGAACATGATTACGAGTATGCCGGATTTTGGATTAGAACGGGCGCAACCATTATCGATACTATATTGTTAATGCTTATCACTTTTCCAATACTCCTTTCCATTTATGGCTGGGCTTATTTTGACAGTTCGCAAACTGGCATTTTTGCTGGTCCAATGGACTTTCTATTAAGCTGGGTACTTCCAGCAATTGCAACCGTCTTGTTCTGGTTAAAAAAACTAGCAACGCCAGGAAAAATGGCTGCTTCTCTAAAAGTAGTAGATGCAAAAACAGGGCTAACTTTATCAGTTGGTCAGTCAATAGGTCGTTATCTCGCATATTTTATATCACTGCTTCCACTTGGTCTTGGCTTTATTTGGATAGCATTTGACAGCAAAAAGCAAAGTTGGCACGACAAATTAGCAAACACTGTTGTTATAAGAGCAAAAAATAGTGGTTTATCTCCTGTTAAGTTTGAGTAATAAGCCCAACAATAAACAACACCTTGAATGTTAGCTAGAGATAAGTAGGGTGGCAACTTGTTGCCCACATAATGAATCAAAAATTTATTCCGCGTGGGCATACATGCCCACCCTACAAGACTGGTGTCTATGTGTTTGTAATGTGCCATGGTCGCTCACATCGCAATTTAGATGTGTCATATTGACCCATGCGCGTTATACAGGCAAGATGCTTATATGATACTTTTTATACAGCTTCGTTAGGTCTCTCGGTGAACTGATTGAGCACACTCCAAAAGCACCTCGAAGAAGACTTGGCAACGCTGCATGAGCTTCTATACACGAAGGGGCCTTTACCACCACGCCACGTGCGTTCAGTAGCTTCTGCCATTGTTAGAAAATGGCTGGTCGAAGGGGCTCTTAACAAGTTGGCGCATGAACTGTCCGTAAAGTTCGAATTAGTCGCGTACGGAACGAGTGCAGTATTCGATGCTTTGCCAAATGCTCCGGAGGTAAACTTCTTCCTTGCTGGGGGCGTCAACCTAAATGGATTGCCTATCAGATCTATGTACGCATCTAGGGCGCCTTACACTGGTAATCCCCCAATACCAGTGGATACGCCTGTTGAGTTCTTTCCCCCAGGAAAGTATTTGGGGTCTAAGCGCATATATTTTGAGGGGAACTCATTCTCCGCAGAGCAAATCATCACTTTCGTCGCAAACAAGGCTGGTGGTGTTCACTTGGACCTGCGCAGGGAGAAGCCTTGGCAGGAGCAGCTAGAGCAAGCTGCGGCATACATGACCTTCGGCAACCCCAACAATGAAACCAAGCGGAGAATTGTGGAGCTTGGTGAGCCGGGAGGTCCTTGCATGCTGGTGCTTCCTAAAGAGAGGGGTAACATCTGGAGCTGCTTGGAAATTGAGATGTTGTCGGCAGCTCAGGCTCTACTGAATGTTCGCTGTAATGGCGAGAGCTTAATAATCTGGGGCGAGACCTAACCATTCGTTGCAGGCGCGACGGCCCTGACGGGCCGCGGCCTGAACTCAAACGTTAGGAGTATATGAGTACAATTAGTGCAATCTTTTTCTACATCGCCATTCCTATCGGGTTCGGTGGGTTATAGGCGCTCATATTAAAACCAGACCGTTGGTTCCACTCCATACTAATTGGCCTAGCTATCATCTTCTCAGGAATGACGAATTTATATTTTCAACTCCAAAATGACTCTTTCTTATCTTTTAGTGACGCCATGACTTCTAGTGGCTTTGTAGCATCTTTCGGTTGGGGTCTAGTTGCCCAAGGAATTGTCACATTTCGCAGAGAGAAAAAGCTCGGTAGGTTGGGCTGAATGCAATGAAGCCCAACAATAAACGGCACCTTGAATGCTGGGCTTCGCTACCGCTCTGCCCAACCTACAGCCTATAAAAGCGAAGAGCGCAATATGCGTCGCCACATAACTGAAAGCGCGAACCATCGAGCGTTAGCGCTAAACAAATACTAAATATAGGCGCCTAGTACTTGCCAATCTAAATGCTGCTCTACACAGTCAGCTAACCGATTCAGCTCGTCGTTTTTAAGCTGCTCATAATCAAAGTGCTGCTCCGTCTGCAAGCCTGCCCATGCCAACCAAGCCGCGCATGCTTCTTCGTGGTCAAACAAGCCGTGCAAATAAGTGCCAGCAATTTGATTATCTTGCGAAATAGCACCTTCTGGGCGACCTTCAAGATAGAGTGCTGGCGACTTCAGTGCTGGGCCAGTCGTCACCCCCATATGAATTTCATAACCAGTTGCTTTTGCATCTGCAAAAGCTAAATGACCTGATATTTGTTTCAGTTGCTTGATTTTCTCCAAGCTTGTTTCCATCTCTAACCAACCAAACCCACGGCTAGAGCCAGCATCCCCTTCTATTGCATAAGGGTCATGGATATGTTGGCCAAGCATCTGAAAACCGCCACAAACACCTAAGACTTTTCCGCCGTATCGTAAATGGCGAGTGAGCGCTTGCTCCCACCCATTAGCCTGCAAATACTCAAGATCACCGCGTACGTTCTTACTGCCGGGCAATATCATCAGATCAGCAGGTGGGATATCTTCGTTAATTTTAACAAACTGAAAATCCACCTGAGGATGCAAACGCAGTGCATCAAAGTCGGTGTGATTACTGATATGAGGTAAAACAGGAACAATGATTTTTATTCGGGCACCACGTACACTAGCCTCGCCAACAACGTTATCGCTTGCTTGCTGATGCTCAGAGGGCTGAGACTTGGGCACAGAATCCTCTGCCTCAATATGCAAACCATGCAAATACGGCAACACGCCCAATACGGGTTTACCAGTTTCTTGAGTTAGCCAATCGAGCCCAGGTTGCAATAATGTGATATCTCCACGAAAGCGGTTAATCACAAAGCCAACTACACGTGCTCGCTCGCTTTCAGAAAGCAAGGCCATGGTACCTACAATGTGTGCAAATACACCGCCTCGGTCAATATCTGCGATTAAAATCACTGGGCAGTCTACCGCCTCAGCAAAGCCCATATTGGCAATATCGCGATCACGCAAGTTAATCTCAGCTGGGCTCCCTGCCCCTTCTACAATCACGCAATCATATTGGCTTTGTAACCGTTGGTATGACGCTAAAACTGCTCGCATGGCTGTCGGTTTATAAGCATGATAACCTACCGCCTCCAGATTACAGACTACTTTGCCGTGAATAATTACTTGGCAACCCGTATCTGAATTAGGTTTGAGTAACACGGGGTTAAAATCGGTATGCGGCGCCAACCCACAAGCTTGCGCCTGCACCGCTTGTGCGCGTCCAATTTCACCACCATCTATTGTTACCGCTGAATTTAACGCCATATTTTGTGGTTTAAATGGCGCAACACGCATGCCTCTGCGATACAATACACGGCACAATGCCGCAACAAGGGTGCTTTTGCCCGCATCGGACGTTGTGCCTTGAACCATTAATGTTTTCATACCCAGATTATCTCATAATACCGTGCATCGCTATGGCAGCAGTGCTGCTTGATTTTATTATAGGCGAGCCGCGCCGTTTCCACCCTTTGGTTGGGTTCGGCTGGCTGGCTAACAAACTAGAAGCCTGGCTTAACATTGCAAACAAAACAAATAATGCTAAACAACGTTGGGTAGGCATGTTTGCATTGGCTTTGCTGCTTACACCGTTTATTTTACTAGCCTATTGGCTATGCCATATTCCCGTTTTCAGCATTGTGGCAGATACACTGCTGCTGTATTTTGCCATTGGTCACAAAAGCTTGCACGACCATGCCCGTGCAGTAACGCGTGCACTTAGCAACCATGACGAAGCCTCGGCCAAAATCGCAGCATCGTATATGGTAAGCCGCGATTCAGCGGCAATAGAGCCTGTGCCAGCTACAGTAGAATCTGTGCTTGAAAATGGTAATGATGGTGTATTTGGCGCATTATTCTGGTTTTTTATTGCAGGGGGCACAGGTGCATTATTGTTCCGCTTGGCCAATACGATGGATGCCATGTGGGGTTATAAAACACCGCGCTTTTACTATTTTGGCTGGGCAGCGGCAAGGCTGGATGATGTCCTAGACTATATTCCTGCGCGCCTCAGTGCGCTTACTTATGCAATACTTGGCAATACGAAACTAGCATTAAACTGCTGGAAAACGCAGGCACCACTCTGGGATAGCCCCAATGCAGGGCCAGTGATGTCAGCTGGGGCTGGTGCGCTAGGCGTGCAGCTTGGTGGCGCAGCACGTTACCAAGGTGAGTGGCATGAGCGCCCGATTCTGGGTGCAGGCGAGCCACCTATTGCAGGAGACATAGAACGTGCGCTTAAACTGGTCAGGCATGGCGTGTACCTCTGGCTGTTAGTGATGCTAGTCGTTAGCATATTCATTAGATTGGTCGGCCATGCTTGAACATGGCGGCAATTTAAGCGCTGCGGTAACGCGGTATGGAATACCATTAGAAAACTGGCTGGATCTATCGACAGGCATTAATCCCAACCACTATCCAATTGCAGATATTCCACCTCACCAATGGCATCAACTACCCAATGACGAAGATGGCTTGGTTAACATCGCCGCCAATTATTACGGCTGCCAATCTTTGCTGCCCACCAGCGGCTCTCAAGCGGCTTTGCAAGCACTGCCTACGCTTAGGTCTTTAGGCACGATTGCCATGCTCAAGCCCATGTATCAAGAACATGCCTATGCATGGCAACGCTACGGGCATCAAGTACTAAGTTTTAATGACTTAAATGACGAACATATCCTAAACAAGGCCGACGTGGTGTTGCTTTGCAATCCAAACAACCCCACAGGCAAACAATTCTCCGCTCAAGCGCTACTTAGTTTACATGCAAAGCTTGCCAACCGTGGCGGATGGTTAGTGGTGGATGAGGCCTTCATGGATGCAACGCCAGAACACAGCATCGCACTGCACTCGCATTTAGACGGCTTGTTTGTATTGCGATCACTTGGCAAGTTTTTTGGGCTAGCTGGCGCGCGAGTTGGGTTTATGCTCGCCGCAGACGAGCAACTAAAAAAGCTACAGGAATCACTGGGGCCGTGGACATTAACAGGGCCAAGCAGATTCATTGCTAAACAAGCATTGCAAGATAAAACATGGCAAGAAAACACACGCATCACTTTAAAAAGCAGTAGTAAACGTTTAGAAACGCTACTCAGTCAATACGGCTTAAAGCCAACTGCGGGTACAGCCTTATTTCAATACGTGATGACAGCGCAAGCCCAAGTTCTACAAGAAAGATTAGCAGCGAAAGGTATTTGGGTCAGATTATTTAAAGAACAGCCCGCTCTCAGGTTTGGCTTACCCCATGACAGTGGCTGGCAGCTATTAGAAGGCGCGCTAAAATTACTTTAGTGGCTTAAAGATTCTGACGTTGTATATCTATTACAGCTAACACTTATACGGCTAACACTTAGCGGTTAACACTTAGCGGTTAACAAAGTGGATTCTAGGGACAGGATCACTCAATGTGATCTGCGTGACACTTGCATGATCAATCACCAATCTAAACAAACCCTTTAACGGCATATTCAGTGCATCAGCCAACATCGCACGAATCACACCGCCATGCGTGACCACCGCGACATTTTTTCCACGTAAGCGATCACTCACTTCCTCTGTGAATGTTTTAGTTCGGTTGTATAACTGGGTAAAACTTTCACCATTAGGTGGTGACAAATGTGCATAGTCATGCGCCCAAGTATCAAATACTTCGCGCGGTATGCTATCCCAAGGCTGCATTTCCCAATCACCAAAATGCAACTCTTTTAGTCGGTCATCAACCTGCATCTCACCTAAGTTAAGCGCGCGTGCTAACTTAGTACAGCGTTGCAATGGGCTTGCAAATACCGCATCAAACTGAATACCATCCAACTTTGATAGTAAGGCGCTGCACTCTGCCTCAAAATTGGCAGAAACATCCACATCACTCTGCCCATAACAAACCCCTGATGGAATATTAAGGGATGTATGCCGAATCAGATGCAGATTCATATTTGCTGAACCCAAACGAGCAAGCCCAAATAAAATGCTAACTCGGTCATTTGTTGCATTGCACCTAAACAATCACCCGTATAGCCGCCAAGCCAAAGTTTGATTTTATTGCGCCACCAAATCCAAGCAAGTACAACTGGCGTTAAACAACATGCCGCCAACCACAGCCAGTCATTCACATTCAGCATCACAGGAGAAAAGTTAAAATAAAGTAACGGAATAGGCAGCGTGCCAAACAACACCGCAACGAGCAAATCTCTAGCCTGTACTTTAGTAGCAAGCGGCTTAGCTTTACCATCGTCTTTTACATAATTTAAATCCGCCATCACAAACAATGCGCACAAACGGCTAAGCGAGTGCCCCACCACTAAAATAAATGGTAAAAAGTAGGCAGGCAAGGCATTGAGCACTTGGTACTTTGCAAACAACATAAAAAACAGAGCAATCGCACCGTAAGTACCAAGACGCGAGTCTTGCATAATCGCCACGATTCGCTCTTTATCCCAACCGCCACCTAATCCATCCGCGCTATCTGCCAGCCCATCCTCATGAAACCCACCAGTGATATAAATCGTCATCGCCATACTAATCAACACAGCAATGCTATGTGGCAACACTTTGCTAGCTAATACAAAAGCACCCGCACCAATCATGCCGACAAAAATCCCCACTAACGGGAAATATTTAGCCGACCGATTCAAATCATCAGGATGAAAGTCGCTAAACACAGGGACTGGGATACGCGTAAAAAAGCCAACCGCTAACAACATATAGCGTCGCTCGTTACGCAAGAAATTAAACATGGAGTGTCCTCATCACTGGGCGACCTTAATCACGGAGTATCTTTAGTGCTCACACCAGCACTTTCAAACGAGGCCATTTCATTGATAAAATTAACCGCAGCCTGCACCAATGGGTAGGCCAAGGCCGCGCCTGTTCCCTCTCCTAGACGCAAACCAATATCCAGCAAAGGGGTTGCTTCAAGATGCGCCAACAAACGACGATGCCCAGCCTCGCCAGAACAATGCGTAAATACACAATATTGCAAAATATTAGGTTGCAATTGAGAAGCCACTAACAATGCCGATGTTGCAATAAAGCCATCAATCAATAGCACCGAGTGTTGCTCAGCCGCACCTAACATCGCCCCTGCCATCATCGCAATTTCATAACCGCCAAACGTTGCAAGTACGTCCAGTACGCTTTCACCTCGCATATGATGAAAATCGATAGCCTGCCTAAGAACAGACAGCTTTTGCGCTAAGCCAGCATCGTCCAACCCAGTTCCGCGGCCTACACACTCATCAATAGGGATTCCACACAACACACTCATTAAACAACTAGCCGATGATGTATTACCAATGCCCATCTCGCCAAAACCGAATACATTGCATCCAGCCAGTGCCTCCTGCCTTGCCAAAGAAGTGCCTGTCGCAAGTGCCTGCTGACATTGTGCAGCAGTCATTGCAGGCGCCTGCAAGAAATTAGCAGTACCAGCCCCCACTTTGGCGTGAATTAAATCAGTGCTTGCATCAAAATCATAATTAACGCCAGCATCAATCACCCGCAACTGCATATTGTTCTGCCGCGCAAATACGTTAATCGCAGCACCACCCTGCAAAAAATTAAGCACCATCTGCGCAGTCACCGCTTGTGGATAAGGGCTAACACCTGAGTTCACTATCCCATGATCACCCGCAAACACCAACAAAGTTGGGTTAGACAATTGCGGCGCCAACGTTTGCTGAATCAACCCAAGCTGTAATGCAATCGCTTCTAACTGCCCTAAAGCACCCAATGGCTTGGTCTTATGATTTATTTTATCAACTAGCGCAGCCTTGAATGACTGATCTAATGACTGGAGATTTGGCAACCCGATATTTGGTAAATTTGTGTTTAAATTCATGGAGAAAGATTTTACATGAGAGCAACCGAGATAACACCACAACTCTATACAAACTTTCAGATTAAAATCAGACAAACTTCCGCATTAAAAATAAATATGCATAAATTGAAAATATTTTTTGTCAGTTCATTATTTAGTTGCTATAATGCGCGGCTTGCAAACATTAAACCGAAGTTTGCAAGTAGTAGTAAGGAAGGCCGGGTAGCTCAGTCGGTAGAGCAGCGGATTGAAAATCCGCGTGTCGCCAGTTCGATTCTGGCCCCGGCCACCAGAATTTATAAGGGTTTAGCTTAGGCTAAGCCCTTTTTTATTTGGTGAACGTGACTAAAACGTGACAATTCAATCACGTTATCTTCTGAAGCCAAAAAATCAATCCGACTCGCTGCATTTGCCAAATGCTCAGTAGCAAACTTAGCGTATCGATCAACCATTGACCGCGTTTTCCAACCCCCTAGTTCTTTCAGTTCATCACAACTGGTGCCAGCCTGACGATGCCAAGATGCCCAAGTGTGACGCAAGTCATGAAACCTAAAGTCTTCTAATTCTGCTTTCTTTAACGCTGTAATCCAAGCTGAGTTCGTAATGTTGTAACGAATCGGCTCACCGTTATAGGTAAAACAAAACTTCGAATGCTTTCCGACTTGCTCCTGAAGAACATTAACAGCACTTCTATTTAATGGAACCCCTCTCGGTGTACCGTTCTTAGTTTGATTTAACCAAGCAGTGTGTCTACTTAAATCCACCCTACTCCATTCCAAACCAAGAATTTCCCGAGCACGGCATCCCGTCGCTAAAGCAAATTTGACCACAGCCGCCAAATGATCAGGACAAACAGCAATTAGCTTATCCGCCTCATCCCTAGTCAACCATCGATCACGCTCTACCTCACCCGACAACAAACGAATTTTGGGGATATGATCTATCCATTGCCATTCATCACGAGCCATACGCAATAAACCGCGTAATGTCGCTAAGTAACGATTCACGGTTGCAGCTTTATTCCCCTTTTTAGATTCGCCTTGAATGACCGACCAAACCACGTCACCGTTAATCTGGTTTAACATCAAGTCGCCCAAATAAGGATGCAAATTACAACAAATCCGCTTTACGTCACGATAGCTTCTGAGCGTTGCTTTAATTTCGAGATACCGAACAACGGCTTCTTTCCAAGAGCGATGGGGCTTAATCCCAAAATTCACTTCCTTATACGAATCCAGCTTTAATTTAGCTAAATACGCTTCGGCTTGCGCTCGGTCTTCAGTCCCAGAACTCTGGCGTACTCTTTTGCCGTTTGAGAGTGTTGCATTGATCCACCAATAGGGCGAATCACCTCTCTTGTAGACTCCGGTTTCACGGGCCATATAAACTCCTCTCCGGCCCGCCCTCGCTGCTTATATTCCTCCAACCAAAGATCCAAGTCAACTTTGTCATATACCAGACGGCGACCAAACTTCACCGCTGGAATATCAAGTTCACTCAGGAGCGTGACACCTATCCCTAGGTAACACGCAGCTTCTTCTTTAGAAAGACAACGGACAGCAGGCAAGGGCAGATCGTTATCTTTCATTGTTATTCACCGTTAGAGGCTTTGTTATAGGCTTCACGCATAGCGCGTACTTCTTCATCGATATAGGCTTCGTTGATCTCAGCGTTAATATCAATCGTATTAAAGGCTTTGGCTTTTATGCTGACCTTTTCTTTGATGAGTGCTTCAAAGGTCGTGCCTTTATTCATCGATTGGTTATTAATGTGATGCCCTAAGTCTTCAAAGAAGGGGTGAATCGCTAACTCATAGTCGGTGTAACCTTCAGCAGCCATCCATGTGGTTAATGCACTAAAAGCACGATCTAAGGCAGCTTCTTTATTGGGTGCGCGTGTGGTGTTAAAACGGGGTTGTAATGCACCTCCGTTGGTTTCCCAATCTAGCGAAGAGAGGGCAGCCCATAAAGAATGGATAGGCCAGCGTGAGCGTGTTTGATCAATATGATTAGGAATAGACAGCTTTAACCATTCTGTTGTGGCGTATGACCATAAGCCGTTAAGGTTGGCTAATACTTCAGTGAGTTTAGACAGGTTCTTTTGTACTAGAAATTGACGCTTAAATTCAAACTCTAAACGCCAGATCGGTTCACCTTGTTGCCAGTTAGCTTGTTCCCATAACGGGAGTAAATAAAACTTCTTACTTTTATCAATCTCGAATAACTTGTCATAAAGACGACCAGCAATGACGCCACCTAAACCAATCGCCCAGCCAGTGAAGTGACCATCGATAGAATAAGCATTGATAGACTCTGCATGAGTGACCCATGCTTCACGATGCCATGACTCCATATCTTGATGTGAAACAAAATCGACAAACATATCAACACGACTCACGTTTGCGGTTGATTCTAACGCGCCTAGCTGTGACAGTATCGTGGATAGACGGTGTTCTGCATCTTTTGGGGATAAATGGGTTAGATATTCACTAGAAAGCTTTACATAGGCCATTGGCACAGCTTTATTCGGGCGTGATAACTGAATACGAAAGGCGTTATCTTCCAGTACATAACTAAACATGGAAGTGCCTTTGTCTTTGACCTCAAATAGATGATCACCTAGTTTGAGTTGTGCTTTGGCTTGCTCTTGAGGATTGTCGGACTGTGCTTGCTTCTTTAACTGGATCAGTTGCTCATGAACTTCTGGGTGTAAATTACCTTGATAAGACAGATATAAACTATCTATACCCCATCTTAAAAACTTAACTTCACCGTGATTAATGCTGTTATTAGTAGCTGTGTTACTAGGCACCGCTACTGCATCACGGTCTCCGTCCTCCACGCTGACGCGTGTGCGGGCGGGATCCCGTGATGCAGTTTGGTTGTGTTGTGTATCTGGCTTTGTCATATCCATTCCTTAGGAATTTACCAGCGTCCCGTTTTGGTTACTGGAATGGATATCTATTATTTACATCTAAAAATTTAACTCCATGCAGTGAAATCTAATTTCAGTGCATTGACACGCCGCCTGTCTTTTGATATCTGCGATATTGAGCAAGACGCTTTGTAACTGCGTTTGTATCAACTATGCTGTGCTGCCAACGATCCAGTTTAGCTGCATCACAAAGATCAAGAATCTCTTCATGCGAAAAATCATCTAACCAAGACATTACATCCAACATAGCAAAGACGACGTATAGCCCAGGAAGCTTTATCTGACTGATTAAATTTGGTCTAGCTTGATACCTAGCAAGCTCTTTAATAAACTCTTTTTCACCTTCTAGCTTAGCTCGCTTAATGCGCTCTACAAAATAGGGGTGATGATCTATAAGGTTTCTATCAACCTTAATAGCTTTAAATAAAGACTCGTCATCACCTTGTATTGCTTTTGGGACTAACGAAACCATACTTTCACCATTTGTCATGACCGAAAATAGATTATGTATTGATAAAAAAATATGCATGAGAAGATATTGTGCTCTTTGAACTTCTGCCTTCTTACGTTCATTATCCATTGACTCAAAAGCAGTTCTTGCAGCATCGATTTCTTCTTGACTCTCAGGCCACTCAGGTAATAACTTATCAAAATAGTCTAGAGGTTCATCTAGAATCTCTTGGATAATACTTTCACATTCTTTTTGTTGCTCTTCTACAGGAATAGTAGCTAACTCAGAATTCCATTCCTTTAGCCCATCTTTGCCCATTAAAAAAAGCATTAGGCATGTATCAATTGTCTTTTGGTCTCTATACAAGGTGACATATTGATTGATATTGAGATTGTTTTTAGCTTGAATCAATTTATCGGGCAAAATTAACCAACCATGTGCATCAGCCTTAAACTCCATAAAGAAATCAACATACTCAGGGGCTTGCCTAGTAATTATCTTGATTACTTGAGATTTTGAAGGGCGGATTTTCATATTATTTTAAATAAAAGCTCACAAGTGATGTTTACCATTTCAAAGTATAGTTATAAAAACATTTATACAAAAATAAAATCTAAGTCACAACAAACAACCAACCATAAATAAGACTCATAACTATGAACAAAGATAAAAATACCTGGAATGACGATAAGTTAGATAGACAAAAAGAAGCTGAATTCATAATCTCATATTTAACAGCTATATATAATGAAAGCTTGGAAGACATCTCTAGTAAATCATTTGTTCTTAGTTTGGACGCCCCATGGGGATACGGTAAATCTTACTTTCTAAAAAAACTAAAAGAAGATTTAGAAGATAAAGATCACCCGGTGTTGTATTTTGACGCTTGGGAAAATGATTATTCAAAAGATCCATTATTAGGTTTCATTTCAGAGATCGAGCAAACTTTAAATACCTACAAATCTAAAATTCCCCAAGGGGATAAAATAGTTGAAAGCTTTCTAAAACAAGGCAAAAGGATTTTAGCTACAGCTACTGGAATTGGAGTAAACATTTTAGCTAAAAAGCTAACGGGGTATGGGCTTGAATCAATTAAAGAGCAATTTAGTGCTAGCTCAAATGATGCTTTAACTGAGGCGAAAGATAGTATAGACAAAAAATCAGAAGAGTTTGTTAGTGAGATTATCCAAAAATCTTTAGATGATCATAAAGAATTTAAAACTCTTGTAAGCGAATTAAAACTTACTCTTGAAAAAATAACATCCTCACTTCACGATAACGCAAATTACTCTTTGCCAATGTTCATTCTTGTTGATGAGCTAGATCGGTGTCGACCCACATATGCAATTGAGCTACTTGAAGTTATTAAGCATATTTTTAATGCAAAAGGTATTTTCTTTATATTAGCAACAAATAAAGAACAGTTAGCGCATTCAATAAAAGCTATTTACGGTGATTCATTTGATTCATACAATTATTTAAAGAGATTTTTTAATCAAGAATATACATTTAGCATTCCTAGCAAGACAAAATATGTTGCTGAACTATTTAGTAAATACCGTATAAATAAAGAGAACTTATTCATTCCAATTGACGGAAAAATCAATAATACTGAGCATATAGAGCAGTTCTTATTCGAAAAGCTTTCAAGCGCTTTTGAGCTTGGATTAAGAGATATGGAGCAAATATGTATACAGTTAAAATCAATAATGTTGACATATAAACATAACATTCACTATGTCTATTTACTTTACATATTGATGATCGGATTTAAAAACCAAAATAGCGATCAGATAGATTTAAATGAATTTAATAAACTCATTGTTATATGCCAATCGCGGATAGACCATTGGCATCATGAACCTCGCGAGGTGCCATTTCACTCTATAATTAACTTTTATCAGCAGTGCGCAGCGGTCTCCAAACAGGCCGCAAATAAACTATATAACGATCATCTCGAAACTTACCAAGAAGCAATTCTCAATTCGTTAACATCCGAAAAAATTGACTATAATGAGCTATTTTCAATAGCTCATTACAATTTAATATCTAAGCAAGCAGGACATATCAGCTAAGCATTAATATTAAAAACTCTATTTTATCTATCAGCTGTAGCCAAATTTCCTCTAAAATTTTGCATCCGATATTTAAATGTCTATATAGGACTTTCGTGACAATTTTGTCACGTTCCGACGAGTTTAAACGAGTGAAGGCGGGCCTAAAACAATATATTAATGATGATTTTTAAAGTTGAAAATCCGCGTGTCGCCAGTTCGATTCTGGCCCCGGCCACCATCTAAATCAAGCTCACTTTAATGTGGGCTTTTTTTATGCATGTCAGTGTTAATCTACAGCCGCTAACATCAACTCAACGCCATCAATAAAAAGGGAGCTGACGCTCCCTTTTGTATGTATATTCCTGTTAAGGATTATTTATTCATTACGTACATGGTTACTTCAAAGCCAAAACGCATTTCTGTCGCTGCTGGTGCTGTCCACATAATAAGTCTCCTGTATTTTGATTGTTAAACAGACTATATGTCTTGTTCGTGTGATAGATTATGCACTCATGTAGAATTCATATCCTGTCACTGTTCATGAGTGTTTACTCAGTAAAAACATGAATACAACATAATGAAGTATGAGCATGATGGGTTTTGCACGGCCAACATAATAAACAAACAACACCCTTGATTTAAACCGCTATGAAAAAACACTATTTTGCAACAACGCCAAAATTGCTTGGGTACTTTGGGCTACTGCCTTTTATTGTACCCACAGTATTCTTGTTTTTTGATCATACCCATTTTGATATGTGGCGTCACTTTTTACTCACTTACGGAGCAATTATTCTGAGCTTTGTGGGCGCTTTGCATTGGTCATTCGCTATGTTGCTACATGAGTTGCCCATTAACAAACAACGCTGGTCATTTTTATGGAGCATTGTTCCGTCTCTAGTCGCATGGATATCGCTATCAATTCCAAAGTTTCATGGATTCATTCTACTTACCGTTTTCTTTGCGATCGCACTGATACGGGATAAGCATCTGTTTAACAATGTAGATTTACCGGCTTGGTATATGCCACTGCGTAGAAATTTAACTGTAGCAGCAATGACTTGCTTGCTAATTGCAGCATACTTGATGAATGGAAAACAATATTCATCGCTTCCTGCCTCGTTTACTTTGTAAAAGATTGCAGGGCAACGGCCATGCGTTGCAACGCTGTTGTAATAAGTGATCTAGGCGCAGCGATATTCATGCGCATAAAGCCACTACCTGCCTCGCCAAATAACTTGCCAGGGCTTAAGCCTACGCCGGCTTGCTGAATAAAAAACTGTTTTAATGCGGCATCATCCAAGCCCAGCTCGCGGCAATCAAGCCAAATTAGATAAGTGCCTTCAGGCACGATGGCATGCACTCTGGGTAAATGCTCACTGACGTATGCAATGACGAAATCACGGGTTTGCTGCAAATACCCTAACAGCGCATCCAGCCATACATCGCCATGCTGGTAAGCAGCTTCAAACGCCACCATGCTGAATGGGTTGGCTGCACTGACATGCATACGCTCGAACACTTTGGCCAGCGCTTGCCTTTGCGTCGCATCTGGAATAATCAATGCGGATAAATTCAGCCCGGGGATATTGAAAGTTTTGCTCGGAGCCACTGCTGTGATGATGTTTTTACTGTGCTGAGATAGAGGTTCCAGCACTTGGTGCTTGGCAGGTGCATATACTAGGTCAGCATGAATTTCATCGGCAAAAACTATTAACTGATATTTCTCGGCAATAACGAGCAGCTGTTCCAGCTCATCTTTACGCCACACCCTGCCCACAGGGTTATGCGGTGAACACAGTAACAGCATTTTTGCACGCGCGGCGCAAGCTTCGAGGTGTTCAAAGTCAATATGGTATTGATTATTTTCAAAATGCAGTGGATTTTGTATCAGGCTTCTGCCGCTATCAGTCACCGCTGAAAAAAAAGGGAAATACACCGGCGGCTGCACAATAACTGCATCTGTGGGCTGCGTAAACGCCATCACCGCCGCATTCAGCGAAGGCACCACCCCCGGGCACATCAGTAACCAGTCACGCTCAACGCGCCAGCCATGACGGCGTTCTAGCCAATCGATCAGTGCTTGATAAGTATTTTCAGGGAAGATGCTGTAGCCATAAATGGGATGACTAGCGCGTTGTAGCAAGGCATCGCTCACGGCAGGCGGCGAAGCAAAATCCATATCTGCCACCCACAGTGGAATAACATCATCCTGACCAAACATCGCCTGACGGCCATCATATTTCAGGCTGTTGCTATGGTCACGACTCACAAGCTGATCAAAATCTTGTTGCAAAGAGCTCTCCGGGTTTATGCATCAATGGTTATCAAGTCACTACAACAGGCCATGTCGTGTGAGCATTAGCTTTTTTGTACCTGCCACAGCGCATCGATAAAGAAATTCTGAGCATCTGTAAAATGCGCTTCAATTTTAAAACCAGTCTGGCTGGCAAGCGCATGAATCTCTGATTCTGAAAACTTGAATGATGACTCTAAATGCAGTGCTTCAAACTTCTCAAAGTGAAAATATTTTTCCAGTGCCGCAATGTATACATCCTGATCGTGCAGAGAGATGATATAGCTCTCCATGGCGCCTAATGACGGATTATAAAACCCATAATGCTTGAATTTATCCATCTCAAAATCTGCGCCCAGCTCCGCATTCATACGCTTGAGCAAGTTCAGGTTGAAGGCTGTAGTCAATCCACCAGAGTCGTTATAGGCTTTATTGAGGATATCGGTATCTTTTTTGAGGTCGTAGCCAATCAACACATGGTCGTTAGCGTTAAGCGACAGCCAGAGTTTTTTAAGAAACTCCTGCGTTTGTGCTCTATTAAAGTTGCCGATGTTAGAGCCCAAAAATAACACCAGCTTTTTATTACTGGAGATTGTTTTAAGTGAATTAAGGCCATGAAAGTAATCTGCCACGATGCCATGAATATTCAGCTGCTCACTTACTGTCAGATTTGCACCCAGCAAGCCCATGGCTTTTTCAGAGATATCAATCGGATAAAAGTTAACTTTAGTGCCTTGCGCTAAAAAGCTATCGATAATTAATTTACTTTTATGTCCGTCTCCTGCTCCCAGCTCAAGAATATCAATTTCAGCCTCATTAATCGTGGCCGCAAGCGACGCGCCAAATTGCTCTAAAATTGAAAACTCGGTTTTAGTCAGGTAATAGTCCTGATGCTGCGAAATCTTTTGAAATAGTTCACTCCCGGCATCATCATAAAAATACTTTGCTGAAATAGTTTTGGGCTCACTACTTAAGCCCATTAGTACATCAGTGGTGAACGCTTCTCTGTTCTGCGTGAACTGATCCACTTCGATTAAATTGGTAATTTTCAAACGATATCCTTCGCTAATCTGATGCCTGAAAACATCCAACGCTGCTGTGGTTGATAAAAGTTTCTGTAACTATGTCGATAATGCTGATCTGGTGTTGCAACACAACCACCCCTTAACACAAACTGATTACACATAAATTTGCCGTTATATTCGTTTAAGATGCCATCAAAAGCTTTAAAACGCGGATAAGCCGAATATTGGCTACTGGTCCAGCACCAAACCTCACCGTACACATTGTGCGTATTGTTAGGATGTAGCAATGCGGTATCAGAAAACCCTATCGCCAGTGGTGCCTGATTTAAAAACACCTCTAACTCCTGCTCTGTAGGTAACCTGAGTTTATTCCAGTTGGCAAACGCATTCGCCTCGAAATAACTGATGTGCACTAAGGGCCGGTTCAAACCCAAAGGTATCAATCCATGAAGCGTGTATTCATGCCACTCACCGTCAAGGCATGACCAATACAGAGGCTGCTGAATACGGTGCTGACTCACCCAATCCCAGCCCTGACTCAGCCAATACTCAGGCTTGGCGTAACCGCCATCTTCAATAAATGCTAAGAATTCACCATTGGTGACCAATGCATGGCTGATAGCAAACGGGTACAAATAATGCTGATGCGCAGGCTTTTCGTTGTCGTAGGCAAAGCCTGCCGCATCGTGGCCAATTTGGTACAGCCCTTGTGTAAACCCCGACCAGCCATGAATTGGCTCAGGTGCAGGTGGCAGCGTTTGCACAGCATATTGTGTATCTACGACATTGCTCGCAAGTATGAATTTAATATCCATATATAGCAGCTCTTGATGCTGCTGCTCATGATGCAAACCGGTTTCAATCAAGGATTTCATTTCATCCGTGAGTACATGCTCATTGATCAATTTTGCAAGATTTGCATCCACATAGCGGCGGTATTCAATAACCTGATTTACCATAGGCCTCGACAAATTACCACGGTCAGCCTGTAATGTATGTGCGCCTAATGCCTTGTAATAAGAATTAAACAAGCTGCTGTATTGCGTATTAAAACGGCTGTAATCAGGGCAGAACCTGACCAGAAGCAATTCCTCAAAAAACCAAGTGGTGTGTCCAAGATGCCACTTCGGCGGACTTACATCTGCCATCGGCTGCACAGTGTAATCCTCGGTTTCGATAGCACTACAGATTTCAAGCGACTTGCTTCTCACCATCTGGTATTGATGGAGCAACTGCTGTTGCATATTATCAGCTGTTAGCGTTAATGCATGATTCATAAAACGTTAGTCCCTTGTCTATCACAATGACTGCTGACACTATATTAACTGCTTACTTTTACACCCTTCCAAAACGCAACATGATTTTTGATATTTTCTGCTGCCTTGAGCGGAGTTCTGTAAACCCATGCCGCATTCGAGTTTTCCTGGCCATTGACTTGTATGGAGTAATAATTGGCTAGCCCTTTCCAGCCACAACTTGTGGTGTGCTGCGTCTCAGTAAAATACTCTGGCTTGATACTAATGATGGGAAAGTAATGATTTCCTTCCACAACGACCGTATTGTCTGACTCAGCAATCACAACATCATTCCAAATAGCTTTCATAATAGACCCTTAATCCACAGACTTAATATTGATGTGCAGTAGGTAAGTAGCATACGACTAAATAACGTAAGGCATGGACAAGTGATATTAGATACTACACATAAAACTGGTCAACATGATTACTTAAATACCGTCACTAAGTACCACGCTCTTTAGATACTGTTATTTTTAGCTTTGTATTGATCGTGAATACTTTTATAAACCGCCTCAATCTCCTGCTGCTCCTCCTTATCAAGCATACCATCGCTATTTGCATCAATATGTTGATAGGTTTTCTCGGTATTAGCAGAGTCGCCTGAGAGGTACTCCTGCAGACTGATACTGCCATCTTTATTGGTATCAAAATGCGCTATACCAAAGCTAGCGTGGCCCATGTCTTCGCATTTGCTACCGTTAGCTGCACCATGCTGGTTTGCATGGGATAATGTGGATAAGGAAGTAGACAACAACGTAAAAAGTAATAAAGATATTTTTTTCATCATAGGCACCCTAATATATAAGTTGGTTCGTCTGGCAATGATGAAGATAAGTTCAATGATGTTGTGTGAAGTTGTAATTATTTAAGTAGTCTTTTTGCAAGAAATTGTTTAGTGATCATTTAACTATTGGATTGATACTAGAAAACCTAACATCAACGCCATGTTTGGTGAGTCACACCGACCGCTGATAGAGGGCTAAATCACAAATAATATCAGTCAGTCAAAAGAGTTGTGAGTCCGAAAAGGCTGCTCAAAAGTCAATGGACAGCAGTTACATCAGCCAACAAAGAATAATGTTTCATAGCGATGAAGCTAGCTGCTGTCGGCTGCCGAAATCAGCCAACTGAACTCATCGACATGAAACAGCAGGGGCTAAGTACGGCCTGAGATGCGATTGACAGAAGCTAAACGACACAAGCATAGAGTTACACGAGTACATCAAACCACAGGACCTTGGATATTCTACATTTCTAAGCATATTTTTCCAAAGTGCTTGTTCGTCTCCTGGTACCTGAAAGCATCAACAATACGCTCAAGTGGGAACACCTTATCTATCACTGGGCGCATCTTACTTGCATTAATGGCTCTTACCATCTCTTGCTGCTGAGTGCGGTTACCTACAATTAAGCCTTGCAAACGGAGCTGCTTAATCAGGGCAGTCACAATAGAAATTTCACCGCCTATGCCCGTTAGAATACCAATCACGGAAATATGCCCACCCACGCGCGCTGCTAACATTGATTGATTGATGGTTGCTGGCCCGCCTACTTCAACCACATGATCTACCCCGCGCCCGCCAGTCATTTCGCGGGCCAACTCGCCCCAATTTGCGATCTTTTTGTAATTGATAAGATAGTCAGCGCCGAGTAGCTTTATTTTCTCTAGCTTCTCATCACTAGATGATGTTGCTATGACGGTAGCTCCAGCCATTTTTGCAAATTGCAACGCAAAGATTGATACGCCTCCTGTGCCTTGCACCAAGACAGTGTCACCTGGTTTAAGAGCACCATCTGACATTAACGCACGCCATGCAGTCAAGCCCGCCGTGGTGAGGGTAGAAGACTCCACATGGCCCCAACCTTTAGGTGCGTGCGTAAACGCGTTAACAGAAGCGGTCACCGCTTCCCGCGCATAACCGTCCACCCCGTCTCCTGGGGTTGTGGCAAACCCCTCAACCAGTGGCTCACCCGCCAACCAAGTTGGAAAGAATGTACTCACGACATGGTCACCGAGAGAGAACTCTGTCACCCCTTCTCCAATTGCAGTGACTACACCAGCACCATCCGCCATTGGAATTCTGGGCTCAGTCGGCCCCCACATTCCACTGACCACAGCAAAATCATGATAATTAAGTGAGTTGGCATGCAGTCGCACACTAATTTCACCCACTTTTGGCGGTGCTGCATCTCGAGTGCCTAGCGTCACTTTGTCGTAGCCACCTCCAGTTTGAAGAATGATTGCCTTGTTTGTCATCATAGGTCCTTTACTTGAGTCGCTAATCATTGAGGTTAATATGCAGCTTTCGCAGTCAACAAGTTTACAGTGTTGCGATTTTCTAAGTGAGCAACGGCTCTAATAGTCTCAAAGACTTGAGTATTAAAATAGCTTAATTAAGCGCAGACCACTCGGTTCTTACCCGCACCCTTTGCCAAATACAAAGCTTTATCGGCTGATAATAATAATGCATCAACATTATCATGCCAGGGTGCCAACGATGTAATACCGATTGATACTGTCATGTGAAGGCTAGTATTGTCATTAATCGAGATTCTAGTCTGCGCTACTACCTCTCTTAACCTTTCTGCCACCTCAATAGCATAATCAACATCCGTTTCTGGCAGGACGACTGCAAACTCCTCCCCACCCAGTCGCCCTATGATGTCAATTTCACGCAAAACATTACGGCATATCAAGGCGACTTGTGTCAGTACAGTATCACCAGCCTTGTGCCCGTAAGTGTCATTAACATGTTTAAAATCATCAAGATCCAGCATCAGCAAGGATAGCTTTTTTTGGTAGCGTTTCGCGCGCATCAACTCACCTTCAGACAGCTCAACAAAATACCTTCGATTATTCAAGCCTGTTAAATAATCGAAATGCGCTTGAGCAAGCAACTGCGTTTCTAGTAGCTTTCTATCTGAAATATCTCTAGCCGCACAATAAACAACCTGCTGGCCATTACGTGTCAAAGCATTTGCACTAACCTCAACATTCAAATGCCTGCCATCTCGACAACGATGAACCGTTTCAAAAATCATTTTTTGCGCGCTGTCTCGAACTCGACGGGCGTATGAGTGTAACAACACATCCTCCAACTGGGTGTCCCAGTCCTGAACATGCAACTGACTAATTACACTTTTATCAAACTGATGCATTTGCAAAAAGGCATCATTAGCGTCTATGAGCAATCCGTTTTCGTCAATGATATAAATACCATCGTTAGCGGTTCTTAGTGTCACCTCAAGTTCACGATGCTGTTGTTCGGCCATCGCAACTGCAGATTTCAACTCGTGCTCACTCACTCTGAGCGCATGCTCATCACGCTCCCATGTCATTAAGAAAAGGCTAATCACCAGCAAAATCAAGCAAACAATGCTACACAAATAAGTGATTGTGTTTAATGGATCCGCCACTGTAAGAGTAGGTACCGTATAGCCTTGCGATAAAATCAAAGCTCTTGAAACCAATATGCATGACTCAATGAATGCGCTTGCTGCAAATATATATTTGCCACGCCCTACAATTAGACGGTTATGCTGTGCAACAAAATAAAGTAACAATAAGCCTTGAAATCCAAAAACTGCGCACCCTATGATGATTCTTAACGCTAAATAATCAAGTAGTAAAGAGAAGCTGACTGCAATGAGTAAAACAGGGCTCCAGATTAAAAGCCTAGGTGCCTGACGTCTTAAAAAATAGAATAATCCTTCAGCAAGAATAGCGAAGATTGAAGAAATAAAGACATTCGCACCCACGATGCTGATCAAGTCACTTACTTCACCTCGCAAACTATAAAAAACAAAGGCCAAACCATGTAGTGCAAAACTTGTCGACCATAGCATCAACTCTGGCTTTTTACGATACCCTGCGCAGGCAAGCGCGATGGACAACATGAAGCTAACAGTAATAATGACTAGAAAAAGTGTCGGTACATGGGCCTGCATCATGTTTTAAAATGTTTAAATAATTATTGAGAATTTAAGACTAAAAGCATTATATATGCTTGACTTGTAGCACACTCATGATGCATTTGATTTTAAATAAAAGCAATCGCCGCCCAACGATTTCTGTCGTGCTCATAAATCCATCAACGCCTTGACCAGCTAAATCAACAAATCCATATCCCTGCAATTTTTGTATGGCTTCACCTGCAGTTCTTGCAGGTTATCCGTCATTTTATAGAAAAAATCAAACGCATAAAATCATATCCAATTGATTTAATTAACATTAAATCATTAAGCGACAAGTGGTATGTAAATTGCGATCAGTGTGAGGAATGTTTTTTCGACTACCACTTAAATCACACTTAGAAAGCTAACCTCTTTTGAATACAACAAACCAAAAAGCCTCAATTTGGCCTCATATTGCTTGGACATACCTACTTTTTTGGTACCTCACTAGTACAACACAACTTCTACTATCCACCTCAGGCATCACTTCGTTTGAAGGGTTAAAAGACACGACTTTAACGACTGTCTTTTGGCTGATTCCAATATTTTTATTACCTAACCACACTAAAAAAGTAAGTGCTATTTTTGGGGTGGCTATTTGGCTATTCGCCTTGCCTGCTTTTGGATATTTTTTAATTTACAAGCAAGAGCTTTCACAAAGTTTAATTTTCATCATTTTTGAATCTAACAATGCTGAATCATCAGAGTATCTGAGTAATTATTTTACATTTTCAATATTATTCAAGTTCATCGTTTTCTCGATTATCCCAATATTGATATGGAAGAAGATTCCAGATCGTTTGGATATGTCTAGTAAGAGAGGCTACATTTTTGCACTAATCATCCTGGTGCTATTTTTTGCACATCCGATTAGAAAAGCTGTTATCGCAGGAAAAACTAGTGTTGCTTACAAAAATTTAAACAAGCACTTAGTGTCGGCTCCACCATGGCAGCTTATTTTGGGGTATTCAAACTACCAAAGAGAATTAAAAGAAGTTGAATCATTTTTAATGGCGTTCAATCGGTCAACTCCTTTAAGTAACTTTTCTGAGCTTAAAAAACCTTCGCCCACGACCGTAGTGATTGTGATTGGAGAATCATCAACTCGCTTGCATTTTGGTCTATATGGCTACCATCGTGATACCAACCCAAAACTTAGCACAATCAAGGATGAGCTTTCTGTGTTTAAGAATGTTTACGCTTCAAGACCGAACACGATAGAAAGCTTGGAGCAGATATTAAGCTTTGCAGATCAATCACAACCTGATTTATACAAAACAAAACCCACATTAATTGCCATGATGAAACAAGCGGGTTACAAAACTTTCTGGATTAGTAATCAGCAGACACTCACTGCAAGAAATACCATCTTAACCACTTTTGCAAAACAAACAGACAAACAAATATGGCTCAACAATGCACGCTCTCAAAACTCATACAGTTTTGATGAAAAAGTACTTGATCCGTTTAGTGAAACGTTAAAAGATACTGCAGAGAAAAAGTTGATTATTGTGCATTTAATCGGTTCGCACATGTCTTACAAATATCGCTACCCAAAGTCATTTGATTATTTCAAAGACAGCAAAAACTTATACGCTGGGTTGTCTGAAGATAAAATCCAAAAGATTAATGAATATGACAATGCAATACGTTATAACGACAGCATTGTGTATGATCTGATTCAAAGATTAAAATCAACTAATCAGCACAGCATGCTTACATTCTTTTCTGACCATGGTGATGACGTCTATGATTCAAACAATCATGAGTTTCAAGGTAGAAACGAATACTCACCAACATTGCCTATGTATGCCGTTCCGTTTATCACTTGGTCCTCTAAAGATTGGTTTACTAACGACCTACTGAAAAACCCTGAGATTTTGGATAGACAATATAGCAATGCAGATTTTATTTATACGTGGTCTCAATTAATGGGGATAACGTACAAAGGCTTTGATCATGCGAAAAGTATCGTCTCTAGCAAGTTTAAGGACTATCCAATCATTGTTGGTAACCCCTATGATGCAAAGTCACTCAAGAAACTAGAAATCAATTAACTCTGCTCTTTTTTGCAGAATTGCAAACAACCGCACTTAAAAGCCCACCTGTATGTGGGCTTTTTTCTTGGTAGTGATGGCTCACCATAGACTCAAATAAATGCAAAGATAAGCAATAGGCTAATCAGCCCCACATCCACAATTTGTGTGGATAACTTTGTGGGTGCGATGGGGATAGCGCATGTAAGCCACTGGCGGATATATCAAACGGCTAATCGTAGAAGTTTTGAGCAATCAGTATTACTGCAGTTAATATTAACTGGATCACCCAACTTGCTAGCACTTGGTTTAATCATGTTGGCGGTTGTTATATGCTTGATTATCTTTTTCCAATATTAAACTCGCTTATTAGCCACCTACTTCTGGTGGTGTTTCAACATCAAATCGAATGCTACCTTTGTAGGTTTCTATATTTGTAGTTGTCATATTTTTGTCATATTATTGTCACATTTAGCGCGCCTATCTAACAAAACACAAAGTAGCATGGCAACTTTAGATTGATATTGCACGGGCAGTAATTTAGACAACAACATCAAGCCGGCACAATTAAATGCCTAAGCAACTCTTTTAGACAGCTATCAACAATTGATAAGTTCTTTACCAACCAATTTTATGGTGATTTCATGAATATAAATAAAATAGCTATTGCCTCACTATCTATGATGAGTGCTTCATGGATCAATCCTGCATTCGCGCTAGACTTGTATGTGGACAGTAACACTCAGCAGATTTACGCTGCACCGGGTGAGAATCGCGTCAAATTAGGATCTTTTGAGAAAAAAGAAGAAATCGACAAATTAAAGGCAACGCTAAAAGCAGAAATTGAAGCAGAGCTTAAATCAAAACAACCTGCTCAAGCAGACAAACAGGCGAACACCTCTGAAGTAATCACTAGTTTAAACACAGACTCAACAAATACAGATTTAACCGATAATGTTGCTACGGTAGAAACTCAACCAAAAGTGAAAAAAGGCTATTCACCTGCAAATCTAAGCTACGGGAAAAACGGTTTTGAGTTTAGAACTGATGATGATAAGTTCTCTCTCGCAATTCAAAACAGAGTGCAAGCGCGCTTTGCAGAGCCATTTGATGGTGACCCGCGCACACTGGCAGATTTAGACAAAGACGAGAAGTCATTCATGATTCGTCGTGCCCGTACCAAGCTGAATGGGCACGCATACGTACCCTGGTTAAAATATTACCTCCAATACGACTGGTCTCAACCGGTATTAAGAGATTTAAACTTAACGGTAGACAAATATAAATGGGCGCAAGTGAGAGTTGGGCGCGGCAAAGTCTCTTACAATAATGAACGCGTTACCTCATCTGGTAGCCAACAGTTTGTGAATCGATCTATTGTTAATGACGTTTTTACGGTTGATCGCCAACAAGGCATTGAGGTGAAAGGTAATTTATTTTCAGGTACTTGGTATGACATGACTTACTATGCCGGTGCTTTTACAGGCTTAGGCGTAGGCGAGAGAAATAATGACGATGGCAATATGATGTATTCTGGCAGATTACAGTGGAATGCATTAGGTGGCGAAATGAAGTTCAGCCAGTCGGATATCGAGTTTCATGAACAACCAGCACTAAATATCTCTGTAGCAGCCAATTCAAACAGAAGCAAATGTACCGCTTTTGAAACTGATAGCAGAAGCTGTAGAAACTTAACAGATGTGAACGCTGCAGGCACAGCAAGGTATAGATCACCATCAGAAACGTTCGAAAAAGGTGGCGCAAAGTCTGGTCAATACGAAATCAGCCAAATGATGGAAGAAATACATTTCAAATGGAACGGCTTTTCATTCTTGCATGAGCTGCATGCTAAAAGAATTAAAGACACCCTCAATAACGATCAAGAAACAAAATTACTTGGTGGCTTTGTTCAAGCAGGCTATTTCCCACATCGTCAAATCATGGCTATCCCCGAAAACATCGAACTGGCTGGACGCTATGCTTTTGTAGACATGGATACTGACCGTGACAATGACAAGCAAACTGAGCTAAGCGCAGTGATTAACTACTTTTTAGAGGGTCACTTCAACAAACTAAGCTTACAATTAAGTCGACTCAACGTAGAAGACCCGATTAAACTAGAAAAAGATAACGAAACCAGAGTTTGGGCACAATGGGACTTTTCTTTCTGACACCTTAGTTTATTCCATACATTAAGAAAAATAGCGCCTGTTTGGCGCTACTTAAAACTAATGGCGGCTCACTCTGTCAATGAATTAGGAATTGATGTTGTTTGAAACTGCATGTGTCGTGGATATTTAGCCATTCGCAAGATTACACTAGCAAAAAAACCAAACATCAGCCAAAATTAACAAGAGATGTAGATGAAAGCGCTAATTCAGACAATCAAACATTGCCTCACTGGTTGATGATGCAAATTACATCATTGAATCACCGTCAATCTCAATTGAATTGATAACATCTCGCCCTATTTATTAGTTACTTCAGGTTTATTTAATGAGCACATACAACGAAATCGACGCCCATGACTTATCTGTCATGCTGACCACCCAATCTCTATTATTAGTGGACGTCCGCAACGACGATGAAGTGGCTCGAGGCGTGATTCAAAACGCAGTACATATTCCACTCGCAATGCTTCCAGTTCAGTATGAGTCGCTCGCCAAAGCAGATAACATTGTATTTTACTGCCACAGTGGCGTGCGTTCTGCACACGCAGCTGCTTTTGCCGCTAGCAAAGGCTGTAAGCATGTATATAATTTAGCTGGCGGCGTATTGGCTTGGGCTAGAGCAGGTCATCCGTTTGTGCAAATCAACACACCGTCTAGATAAGCGAGATTATGCAAATCAAAATAAAAGTAACACAGGAAAACTATCATGGATTTTGACAAAGTAGTCGATGCAACAGGTTTAAACTGCCCTTTGCCGATTTTGCGTTGCAAAAAGGGGTTAAGCGATATGGCGGCCTCTCAAGTATTAAAAATAATCTCTACCGACCCAGGCTCAGTGAAAGACTTTAATGCTTTCTGCGTACAGACAGGCCATGAGCTTTTATTATTAGAAGAAGACGAAACCGCATTTACGTTTTATATTAAAAAACGTGTGAGCTAATGAATGCTTGCTGAGATGTAAGCGACTCGTTTAAAAGTTTTTTAACGTCATCTTAATTACTTATCATGTTGTAACCAGCGCAATATCAAAAAAAATAGCTAGCCAATCGGCTAGCTATTTTTACAACTTGTTGCCTAAAGTTTAAAGTTACTTAAGCTTTGCCAACTGACTAGCCAACTTATCCAAAGTTGCACTAAAGTCAGCCACTCGTGCTTTCTCTTGCTCAACCACTGCGGCTGGCGCTCTTGCTACAAAACTTTCGTTATTGAGCTTGGCGTTTGCTTTGTTGATTTCGCTTTCTAAGCGTGTAACTTCTTTACTTAAGCGCTCTTTTTCCGCTGCGACATCAATCTCAACTTTCAGCATTAATTTAAAGTCATTGACTAACATCACAGGTGCATCAGCTTCTGGTAGGTCGCTTACGATGCTTACTTCCTCAAGCTTAGCCAGTGCTTTTAAGTATGGTGCATAGGCAGTTAACGCTTCTGCATCACCTGCGGCAATCAGTGGCACCCGCGCTGCTGGTGAAATGCCCATTTCGCCACGTAAGCTTCTGCATGCATCTACCGCTTGTTTCAGCAAAGCAACCCATGCTTCAGAGCCTTCATCAAGCTTGTCTGGCTGTGCTTTTGGATAAGCTTCTAGCATAATGCTTGGGCCATGCTTTTCTGTCATCGGCGCGATCGTTTGCCAAATTTCTTCTGTGATAAATGGCATGATAGGGTGAGCTAGGCGCAAGATGGTTTCCAATACACGTAACAAAGTACGACGAGTACCGATTTTTTCTGCCTCATTGCCGTTTTGTATCTGTACCTTGGCTAGTTCTAAATACCAATCGCAATACTCATCCCATACAAATTCATAAATCGCTTTGGCTGCCAAGTCAAAGCGATAGTCTTCAAACGCACGCTCAACCTCAGCTTCTGTACGTTGCAATATGCTCACAATCCAACGGTCTGCCTGTGAAAATACGCGACCACCTTCCACACAACTACCAAGACCAAAACCGTTGTCTTGGCCTTCTGTATTCATCAACACAAAGCGCGTTGCATTCCACAATTTATTGCAGAAATTACGGTAGCCATCACAGCGCTGTAAATCAAACTTAATATCACGGCCTGGTGAGGCTAATGCGGCAAACGTGAAGCGTAGCGCATCGGTACCATAGGCGTTAATGCCTTCAGGGAACTCTTTACGTGTACGCTTCTCGATTTTTTCGGCATCTTTCGGGTTCATCAACCCTGTCGTGCGTTTTTTAATCAGCTCATCCAGACCAATCCCATCAATCAAATCGATTGGGTCCAGCACGTTGCCTTTAGATTTACTCATCTTCTGACCTTCAGCATCACGAATCAAGCCGTGTACATAGACATGCTTGAACGGAATTTTGCCTGTGATGTGCGTGGTCATCATCACCATACGCGCGACCCAGAAGAAAATAATATCGAACCCTGTCACCAACACTGAAGATGGCAAATACTGTTGCAAGGCAACATTGGCAGCATCTTTCTCTGCATCACCGGTCCAGTCTAACGTTGAGAACGGCCATAAGGCTGATGAGTACCAAGTATCCAGCACATCATCGTCACGTTTCAAATGACCAGCATAACCATCTTTTGCGGCCTGTGCCTTAGCTTCTACTTCATCATGCGCAACGTATACTTTGCCGTCATCAGAATACCAAGCCGGGATTTGATGCCCCCACCATAACTGACGAGAAATACACCAGTCTTGAATGTTATTCAGCCATTGGTTATAGGTATTAACCCAGTTTTCTGGATAAAACTTGATTTCACCACTGGCAACAACGTCCAATGCTTTCTGGGTAATTGATTTACCATCAGCCGCAGGTTTGCTCATTGCTACAAACCATTGGTCGGTCAGCATAGGCTCAATCACCACATTGGTACGGTCACCACGCGGCACTTTGAGCTTATGTTTCTCAGCCTTAACTAAGTAACCTTGCGCCTCTAAGTCTGCTACCACCTGCTTACGTGCGGCAAATCGCTCAAGACCAATCAGATTAGCTGGCATCTCGATGGCTGGGCTAATAGAGCCGTCTGCCGCCCACACTTCCGCGGCCGCTGGAACAAAGCCTTGCAGATTCAAAATAACAATTTTATCCAAGCCATGACGTTGACCGACCATATTATCGTTGAAGTCATGTGCAGGCGTGACTTTCACCACTCCGGTACCGAACTCCAAATCGACGTAATCATCAGCAATAATTGGGATCTCACGGCCACATAATGGCAATTTAACGTGCTGACCAATCAGGTGTTTATAACGCTCATCTTCTGGATGCACCATCACCGCCACGTCACCCAGCATAGTTTCTGGGCGAGTTGTCGCGACTGTCAAATGACCTGCACCATCCGCGAGCGGATAGTTGATGTGCCACATGAAGCCGTCTTCCTCTTCCTGCACCACTTCTAGATCTGATACAGCTGTACCTAACTTCACATCCCAGTTCACTAAGCGTTTGCCACGGTAAATCAGGCCTTCGTTATACAAGCGCACAAAGGTTTTGGTCACCGTTTGGTTTAGGCCTTCATCCATGGTGAAGCGCTCACGTGACCAATCTGGGGATGTGCCTAAACGGCGCATTTGTTTAGTAATCGTACCGCCTGAGTACTCTTTCCATTCCCAGACTTTTTCAAGAAACTTTTCACGCCCTAAGTCATGGCGGGATACGCCTTGTGCATCTAACTGACGCTCAACCACAATTTGCGTCGCGATACCTGCGTGATCTGTGCCTGGTTGCCATAGCGTATTGTCGCCGCGCATACGGTGATAACGGGTTAACGCATCCATTAGCGTCTGGTTAAAGCCGTGCCCCATATGGAGCGTGCCTGTCACGTTTGGCGGGGGTAATAAAATACAGAAGTTATCTTGCTTAGCGGTATCTAAACCAGCGGCATAGTAGCCTTGCCCCTCCCAGAATTCATACCATTTGCTTTCAATGGTTTTTGGGTCGAATGATTTTGCTAACTCTTTATTTTCTTGCATCTTTTGTGTGGTGTTGTCAGTTGTCATAACCTAGCATTTTATCACAGGGCAAACCTGCTGTTATATCGCCAAATAGCTTGCGATAAAAGAAAGCAAAATAGCCGCAAGAAATATTGAAAAGTGCACAATTGCCCAATAGCGGTAACGCAGCCTTAATGCCTGCGGCGTGATGCCAGAGATCACGAATAGGCGTTTATTTTTTGGTTTTGCAATCAGATGTCGCTCGCTCTTTAGCAACTGCGCCTGCTTAAGTTTCACTTCAGAATAAGCCTGTTCGCGCGCCAGCGCCCATTCATGCATATCAACTTCACCATCTCGGTTAAGATCAAAACGCTGTAAAAGCCTAGTTTTAGATTGCTTCCATTGCGTCAGTAATTTGCCGACTTCCTGATGGATTTCAGATTCCGTATTGGCTTGTGTATTGCCATCTAAATCACCCAATACATAAATAGATTTATCTGTAAATAACACATCCTCAATATATCGATGCCCATTTTGCGTAATCACATGGCGGCTGGCTGCATAAATATGAGCACCTTTGGGGTCAACCACGCACACGCCAGACTCATCATGCAACTCAAATACTTGCTCGCTCACTTGGTAGTCTTCTAAACGCCACATGTAATTGCTATCACGTGCGTAAACCCATAGCCGAAACCAAACACAAGGTACGCCTTGTATCGGGCTGCGCGTTGGGCTTAGATGTTTAGATTTTCCGAAAAGCTCAACATAGCCTTGGGCCGCCGAAGCAATCGTTGAAATAGGCACTTCAGATATCGCAAGCAGTCTTTTATAGTTAAATGCCCAAGCAAATATAGCCACCAAGGCACTTAATCCAAATAGAAATGGGAGTTGATGGGCTTGCCGATCGTGATAATCTAAATACACGCCCGCAAGCACCAATCCAATACAAACACATAAGGCTAGCGGGTTTAAATAGTAACTACGAAACTGCACACACGACCTAAAGCTTTGTATTAAAGCGCTGACCAACCTCAACATCGGTTAACTCGGCTGAAGAGAACTTAAGCAGCTGTTCTTTAACAAAACCAAATAGTCTCGCCACAATTACATCGGGAAATTGTTGAACACGTACATTGTTAATATAAACACTATCGTTATAAAACTCGCGCCGATCTGCAATTTGATTTTCAAGCCCTGTGATGCGGGTTTGCAACATAAGGAAGTTTTGGTTTGATTTAAGCTCTGGGTAATTTTCTGCCACTGCAAAAAGGCCACCTAGGCCCACGCGAAGTGCACTTTCAGCCTGCCCTAATGCGGCAACATCATGATGATCACGTGCCTCATTGACTTGGGTACGTGCTTGAATGACTTTTTCTAACGTTGCTTGCTCATGCTGCATATACTGCTTACAAGTATCAATCAGCTTGGGCAACTCATCGTGCCGCTGCTTTAGCAATACATTGATATTGGACCAGGCTTTCTCAACGTTATTTTTAACACTGACCAAGCTGTTGTAAGTGATCACAAAGTACAGCACGACTACCGCCACCACCATCCACGTTAACATCGCGTCCCCTTATTGTTATTCATATGGCCTACATGATAAAAGATAGTATCACTGACTGTTTATATATTAAATATCAGGCATCAATAACGGGCTGACTTTTTCCCAGTATCTAGAAAATCGTTTTAAGCGCTTTTCACTAAGTCGCACATTCACTAACTTTTCCATAGGCTGCCATCTTGGTGCAAATGGCGCTAAAATCTCTTTGACTGTCAGGTTGGGTGTATCTTGCGTGACCACTTGCCCCACCCCTTTTTGCATGAACACTTCATGCGTGTCACCCATCCACACCTCAACACTCATCATCTCATGCAGGCAATCCGCAACAAACTGCAAACGATTAAGCGACCAGTGCCCACATAGCACAGGATCAAAGACAAATATCTTAGGGTATGGCTTATCCATCAATGCATTATGTGCAGATAACATTTCATCATGGACATAAATAGCATTCGCCTGAAAACGATGGGCGGCTTTCATTGGCAATGATTTAATCGTATATTGTTTTGGAATCGTGGCGATAGGTGGCGAAAATAAGCGTGCATTCAATGCCTCATAGCTAGCATCAAACGGACATTTTGCAGAACATGTGGCGCAGTACTTTCCGCCAGTATAACGCTCTAAGTTTTCTTTGTTGAAGTAATACGGTTTAGAGCTAAAGGTAGAAGCAATCCATTGCCAAGACAAATGATTGCTGGCGAAATCACCATCCAACAAATGCGCCTCAAACCAATCAGCGGCTTCACGCCAGTCCATTTTTAGATGATGGACAATATAACTGGCAAACCACATGCGGGCATGGTTATGCAGATACCCAGTATCAAGTAACTCTTTCACAAAGCCATCCATACATGGCAAGCCAGTGTTCGCTTGTTTAACGGCATCACTCAGTGGCTGGTACTGAATATCTACTTTAGGAGGCTCCATTTCACTAAAGATTGCATTTCCTTCTGCAAACCAGACTTGTCGCCAAAAGTCACGCCAAGCCAATTCCATCAGCAACTTCTCAGCTTGTATGCCTGACTGTTTTTTCACAAAAGCGAACACTTCACTAAGCGTCAAACAGCCATGACGTAAATACGGTGATAAATGTGTCACCGCACCATTAACAAAATTACGATTGCGGCCATATTGTATGGCATCAATCGCATTGAGCTTTCTAACCCCACTGGCCCTGCCTCCAGACCACGCCAACTCAAGATCAGGTCCTTTCGCCGCAGAAAATAGACGCCTAATGTAGTGCAACCTTTCTTCCCGATCGCTAGGGATATTGAGTTTTTGTGCGGAGCCCATTGATGTATTTCCTACAAGATTAAGGATGTGTGATATACCACCCAAAAGGGTACACCTTTTGTACATAATTTAATATTAAAAAATATTGAAATATCATGCAATAATAATCACCGATGTTTACGATTATCAATTTATAAATTCTTTTTAGCAGGATATCAAATGATAGAAGCAACATGGGTTTGGGCGGTATTAGGTATTGTTTTAATCGCAGTCGAAATACTGGCCATCGGTACGTTGTATGTATTATGGTTTGGTATTGCAGCCATTTGTTTGGCGATCGCAACGTGGTTCTTTCCTGACACTCCTTACGCAATTCAATTTATCGCTTTTGCCATACTCTCACTCGGATCCTTAGCAATATGGCGTCGTTATTACAAAAGAAATGACACCAGCTCACCTGTTGGACAATCACAAGGCGAAGAAATAGGACGCGTTGGCACCGTAGTAGAAGCAACAAGTCCCACACAAAATGGCTTGATACGCTTCACTCAAGGCTTAATGGGTAGCCGCGAGTGGATGGCAGTTTCCGATGAAGTTATTGAAATTAACAGTCAGGCAAAGGTCATCGCTGTTGAAGGCAATGCACTTCGCATTACAAAAATCAGTTAACGCTTTTTAATCGTCACTTAAGAGGAATATTCAAATGACAGAATTTAGTTTAGTACTCATATTTTTAGCCATTGTTGCCATCATTAAAGGTGTTCGTATTGTGCCGCAAGGTGAAGAGTGGGTGGTTGAGCGACTAGGTAAGTTTGCTGGCGTATTAACTCCAGGACTACATGTCATCAACCCGATTTTCACCAAGGTCAGCTATAAAGTCACTACCAAAGACATTATTTTGGATGTGCCAGAACAAGAAGTCATCACTCGCGATAACGCTGTGATTTTAGCCAATGCAGTTGCATTTATTAAAGTGACGAAGATTGACCGCGCTGTATACGGCATTGAGAATTTCCGTGAAGCAATGCGCAACATGGTGCAAACCAGCTTACGTTCCATCATTGGCGGCATGGATTTAAACCAAGCCCTGACCTCACGTGATCGCATTAAATCTGAGCTAAAACTTGCCATTGCAGATGAAGCACTAGACTGGGGCTTAACGGTTAAGTCTGTAGAGATTCAAGACATCAAACCATCCCCTAACATGCAAGATGCAATGGAGCGTCAGGCAGCAGCAGAACGCGAAAGAGTTGCGGTAGTGACCGAGGCAGAAGGCGCAAAACAATCCCTTATTTTAAATGCTGAAGCACGCTTAGAGGCCGCACGTAAAGATGCTGAAGCACAGATGGTCGCGGCAAAAGCCTCTGCAGAGTCAATCAAGTTCATTACAGAAGCCGTGCAAGAGAATAACGCATCAGCGATGTTCTTGTTAGGTGACCGCTACATCACTGCGCTACAGAAAATTTCATCTTCTGAAAACAGCAAAATTGTGGTCATGCCTGGTGACTTAGTGGGTGCCGTTAAAAGCCTTGTTGGCGGGAAATAAATAACGCTTAATCAATCAACCTTACCGATTTCCTCCCCTGTAATAGGGGAGGAACATTAATGACCACAGACCGTACATGCAGGGTCTTTACCCAGCTTAATCGTACGCCATTCCATAGAGAGTGCATCTAGCAACAATAAGCGCCCTTGCAAGCTATCTCCGATACCCATGAGTATTTTCAGCGCCTCTGCCGCTTGGCAAGTGCCGATCATCCCCACCAGTGGTGCAAACACACCATTCGTGGCACAACGTAAATCGCTATCTTCACCGTTATCAGGAAATAGGCAGTGGTAACATGGGCTGAGTACTGAGCGCATGTCATACACAGTGATCTGCCCCTCAAAACCAATCGCAGCCCCGGACACCAATGGTTTTTTCAATTGCACACAAAGACGATTCAAGAGATAACGCGTCGAAAAATTATCACTACAGTCAATCACCACATCCGCCTGTGTAATTAGCTTTTCAAAGTCAGTCTCTGATGACTTTTCACAAACGGTATTCACCGTAATCTCTGGATTAATTGCCAATAAGGTGGCTTGTGCCGATAGGGCTTTGTTCACACCCACAGCGCTTGTGGTGTGCACAATTTGGCGCTGTAAATTAGTTAAATCTACCACATCAAAATCACAGATAGTGAGGGTACCCACACCCGCAGCTGCTAAATATAAGGCCACGGGCGAGCCCAAACCACCAGCGCCCACGATTAATGCATGGCTATTAACAAGTTTGTCTTGTCCTTCATATTCAATCTGCGGTAATAAAATATGGCGGCTATAGCGGAGAAGTTGATTGTCGTTCATAAATTAATGCAATTGTCCTGCTTGAATCATCACATTATAAAGAACATAGGGTGAAATCCAAGTGACGATATGATCAAACTCGCCATTAGGGTCGTCTGCACCTCTAGGTTCGTGGCTTACAAATACGCCATCATTATTTAGATTAGCAGTTTCGTCTGCCCCACCTGTAGCTTGATCACCAGTCGGCCCCGTTGAGTAAATAACAGCAACAGCATTATTAATTAGATAGTTAGTTTCTGGCAATCCAGCAGAGCAGGCAGCGGCGACGATGCCAACAGAGCTAACACAAACCCTTAGGTCTGGCGCCAAAGCAGACATGCCTACGACGTTCATACCATCAGTTGCATTATTTGTAGTGAAGTCTGGGGGCGTAGTAATAGCACCATCTTTAAACTGCGTCACAGCATACCTAATTTGATTACCCCAACCATCTAATGCAAAGCCTTGCGAGTCAATCGGTTGTACACCCAAAGTTGCAGCAGGTAAAAAACCTACAGCCAGCGTGCAGTCAGCCCCACCACCTAAAGGCTGCTCCATACCATTACTTGCCGCCGTAGCTGGGCAAGGCAGTCGTCCATGCGTTTGCGCATACCCAAGTAAGGCCTTCTTAGCTAATTCAAGTGTACTTTCAGTTTGTGATTGAAACAGTAGATTACGCTGCGCTTGTAAAGGTAACAGTAGCGCAGCTAAAACAAAAGCCAATATAACCAATACGATGGCCATTTCAACCAGTGAGAAACCATGAGTTTTTTGATTTAATCTAAATTTATTACTCATGGTGCAACCACAAAAGTTTGATCGTTATAGTTAGTAGCTCTTTGCTTACTTGTTGCATCCAAGGTCATATCGCCATCAGCATTTTCTTCACTATCTAAATAGTTTCTAACATCATTACATGATGGAGTAAGTTGCGCACCACCAAGATAAGCAAATGGAGCAGAAATAATTGGACGCCCAGTAGTCACAACAGCAGACTCTGTCGTTCGCCCCCCTAATGTTATTGTCGCGCTAGCTGGCCTTGTCATTTGGTAGTACACATAATTTTGCCATTGATTTGTCACAAACCAAGTCGGCAAATAGTTTTTAAAACTGATATCCCCACAAGATGAAAGATCCCCATCTGAAGTATTGCATGTAATCACGGAGTTTGAATTAGAGCAACTAGCGGCGGTTTTCGTGGGGAAAGTATTTTGTGAGCACCCCCCAGATCGAAACCGAAACTTACCATTAGTGATTCTATAGCTACCCCGCAACCCTGTGGATGAACACCCAAGGCTAGTGCATAAAACTCTAGAGGTAGCATTGCCACATGTCCCTGCACCCGTACAAGTGCAGCGAGTTGAACTGTTACGAGTGCATAGCCCACTATCTGTATTAGCTATATTACCGCCACTTGTTCTATCAAACCTGATGCTAGTAACTCCTGAGCTGCTAGCATCAAAAATTGACTCCTCACATGACAAAGTTGTAGCAGATGCTGTTCTTGTATATGCACAACTTTGATTATTTACTGGTAAAACCCCAGCCATGAGCCCAGTAGTCATTGCGGATGTAGTTAACTCACATGCGAAGTTTGTAGTGGTACCCAATTGCGCAGCATAAGGATAATACCCATTGGCATCTTGATAGTTTTTTAATGACGCGCGCGCGACTTCACCCACTCGCTTTTCAAGGACAGCCAAGAGTTCATCAATCGTAATGTAAACTAATTTATCATTAAAATAGTAAGGTTGGTTAAGGCTAGCATCATTTGAAGACACATTTCGGCTATCTTCCCCCATGATGAAATCTTCATCAACTAAAGCAGCATCACTATTCTTAAAAGTTGCCGCACCTATTCTCACTGTATCCAAATATTGACTAGCATCTGGGGCCAGTGAAGACCTATCTTGACCATCAAGAGGACTCCCAGGTGAAATAATCACAGCAGCCACACGATCCGAGACAAGACTCCCATTTCTATCAAGGACCTTTAGCCAAGGATAAGAGTCCGTGCCACCCTGACGCAAATAAGGTGTAACTGCATGTGGTGGGTTAGCCATTCCTGGATTTATGATAGGGTATTCAGAATTCTGATAGTCGCGAATTAGATTACGAGATACCGCATACCAAAGGCGATTGCCCTGAGCATCCCGGAAATCTGCCCCCAATCCAGTATGAGGCATGACGCATGGATTTGATTGAGCCCTCCATGGCAACTGACCAAGTAAGTAACTTGGTTGAAAAGTAGTGGTAACGCAGTCGCTCTTTCCATCATATGCACTATCACCATCAAAATCCAAATCAGTATTCCTGTCAGGCCACGGCATCATACCTGGCGAATTTGGATGTGCAACAGCCCATGCTATCAACGCTTGCTTGGCAGCATTAAGTTCTAACATAGTTTGTTTATCTTGCTCGACTTGCAGGCTTGATGCGTTAAACATTTTAAACATAAACGCTGCAGCACCCAGCCCGATAATAAATGCGATCAGAATAAGTACCATACCTCGCTGACCTTTAGGTCTGAGGCGACGGCTATTCACCACCTGCAGTCTCCTCCGCCTCATTCAATTTTAATAGTTTGGATTTTTCCACTACTTGGAGTTCTTTGATTTGACTGGTTTCAGGCTCATACATCTGCCCCGCTCTTAGCCGAATTTTTTTACCGCTAGCCTGCACATCAACACCTTCTGTATTTGCGGCTTTACTTGAAAATCCTCGGCGGTTAATTCGCCCAATTTGCACATTATCAACAGTACCGTCTTCTTGTACTGCTTGGTTATTAATCCAAAGTGTGCCTTTAACCCCATCGCTACGCTTCACGTAACCTTGCATGGTAATTGGGCCTGTCATTTCGACAGATGAATCATCTGTATCGCTTTCAGATGGCTCATCCTCTTGTGTCGTCACTACTTTTAACTGCTGACTTTGTCTAAGTTTATCTAGCCGCTCGCGCTCAGCAGGTCTGCTAAATAAACGCCCAAAATCGTCATTAGGGGCTGCATAGATTCCATTGAGTCCAACACTCAGTAGGCTAAAGATAATCGCTTTAATAAGTAAGTTAATCATGACTAAGGCCCTACTACCGATTGAATCGTGGCAGGTTCACGTAACGTAAGCCAATCCAGCTCACATTGTGCATGTAAGTTTGCTGTTAGTTGTGCACTTAAAGCGCCACCTTCATTCAATCTGGTAATTTCGCAATCTCGCAATATTAAAGCCGCAGCATTAGCGCCACTTAAAGACTCTGTCAGTTGTAACAAGTCGCCCTCATGTAGCATATCTAGCTCAAACTGCATGATGGATCTACTTAATGTAAACCCACCTAGGTTTGTTGCAAAGGCGGGGGTGTATTTTTCCTGTTGTTTAATACTGTATTTAATGCCAAATAGCTTATGATTTTTATGCTGCTCTCTTAAACGCTCCACCCACTCGATACGTCGCTCTTCACCTACAAAACCTTTGTTAATCAGCGCTTGGTATTGTGGCAAAAACTCCGTAATAATTTCTTTTTCTAAGCCCGAGGATTGATAGCGTTGACGAGCAGCATTTAACTGGTTTTGTTGTGTAAGTAGTGCTTGCTCTTGATCCACTTTATATTGTTGGGCAAACACAATACAAACCACCACCACGACAACAATCCCGCCTAATATTGCCAGCGGGATTTGTAACTTTTTCCAGTCGTTCTGCTCTAGCTTCATGATGGTTGGGCCTCAGTAGCACTCACCATGTCATCTTGCGCAGGCCTTAGTACAATTTTTAATTTAAAAAATGCCGGTTGCTTTTGTGCAGACTGCTCGTCTGTAGTACTTCCTTGAAGGCTCACAAAAGAACTTACGTTGACAGGCTCTTGTAGCACCACGACCTCAGCGACTCTGGTATCCGCCTTAATGTTAGCAACAAACTGATTCAAACTGTTCAATGCACGGCGATAGTCTCCCGTAAATCCCGAAATTTGAGCCGTTAAAAATGCAACTTCCATTAGCTTAGTAGGATCTGCTGGTGGCGCCGAGTTAGCTACAGCTAACTCACTATTTGAGGCCGTAGGCAATGGCGTAAATTTATCTTGATCATTGATATTGGTATCATTTGTCAGCACCCAATGTAAACGATCAATTTGCACTTCATCTAATGAGCCTTTAGCTGTAGGTGCTAGTGCAGCACTTAAGACTTGCATCATGCGCCTTGGCGATTTTGGAAAGGTGGCAATGTTCTTATCAAGCTCTACCGCCACTTTTAAATCATTGGCACTAATCTGAGTCACGGGAAAGTCTTTTGCAGCCTCGTCATATTGATGTTGCTGAATCAAGGTATCTTGCTGTGCTTGCTCAAACGCGATTTTCTGATCCAAGCCCTCTTTGAACATCCATCCTGCAGCGGCTAATCCAAAAAAACCAATCAATGCAGCACCAATCATTAAGCCCTGTTTTAATTTATTAAACTGGAAAGATTTAGTGAGCCAGTCTGGTGCTAGGTTGTCAACAAAATGTCCGTTTGCCAGTAATTGCATATGCATCAACTCTGGCTTTTCTTGAAGTAACTTCACTGGCAGTCCCAGTGTTTTAGCTAAGCCGCTAAGATTCACATCGGCACAATTTAAACCTTGTTCCTGGCTAATCCCTTGGCTAATTTGCTGCGTTGTCCCATTCACACTCACCAACGCTAGATTCAGGGGCGTGTCGCGTGATATGTAACGTTGACTCATTAAATAAAGACGCGTTTTTTCAATTTCCACAAGGTAGAAATAACCTATTTGCCCCGTGGCCTCTGGCACATTTGGTACCAACCGACTCATGCGCAAACATCCATGATGGAAATAAGTCTGCCTAAGCCCAGAAGAAAGTTTTTCACAGAATAAAAGATGAGGGGCAGTTAGCTTAAGTTGCTTCATCAATACTAGGCTTAGCATTGGGAGCAAGTAAACACCTACCAACTGTGCTTCCTGAGCCTTAATAATAGCGACCCAAGCTTGCAAGAACTCATCTTTACTGATGGCAACAAACAAGAAGTTATCATCTTTTCGCTTGTCTTTATCTCGATCAATAAAGTGTGCGGTTCGGTAATCTAATCCACGATAATGTTGATTTAACTTGCGAGTCACCATCTCATGCTTCGCACTGCCAGAGGTGTGAGGCAAACTCTCGAGCCTAAAGTCTTCTTCTACTGCATCTGCAATTAAATAAACTGGACTAGATGAATATTGCTGCAAAAATACCGAAAATGCCTGATGACCACCCTCGTCATTCTCAAAAGTTTGGTTACCCTGCAGCTTGCCTGCATGCCAAACACCAACCAATAGTTGATTGGCCGTGGCGCATAACACTAGTTTTTTTGGATTAGCGAACATCATGCTTTTATATTAATTCACTTAAATTTTAAGCTTACTAAATGAGTCATACACAGGGCCTAATACCGAGAACATAATGAACGCAAGAATACCACCTAGCAATACAGTGAGCGCTGGCTCTATCATTTTTAACATTTTTTGCATCGCATCATTCACATCGCGATCATAAAAATAGCTAATATTAAGTAGTGACTTGTCCAAGGCGCCTGTGCTTTCCCCCACCTTGATCATTCGGACGACAAGTTGCGGGAACAAGCCTGCATTACGAAAGCTCTCGCTCATGGCATCGCCCGCGTTAATTTGCGCATGCACTCGCGTCAGCGCGTCTGCCACCACGCGATTTCCAACGATGTTTTCGCATATTTTAATCGCATCTAAAATTGGGATGCCGGTTTGATACATCAAAGCAAAATAACGAGCAAAGCGTGCCATAATAATTTTATGCAAGATTGGCCCGGTAATAGGAATATTTAATTTAAGCAAATCAAAACGGTAACGCGCTGCTGGATTTGTCCGAATCGCAGCGGCCAATAAAACTACAGCAATCACAGGTAAGCCTAGGATTAACCACCAATAATTCACAAATGCATTAGACATGGCGATTAAAATCTGAGTATTAAGCGGTAGCTCTTGCCCCATATTGCGCAAAAAAGACACCATTTGCGGCACAACATAAATCATTAAAAACACGACCGCTAGCGATACAACAACAGCAACAAAGGCTGGATAAGCCAATAGCTTTTTAGTCTGCGACATTAGCTCATCTTGCCAACGTATCGTATGAAACAGGTTATTCAATACCACAGGTAGTTGCCCCGTCCGCTCTCCTGCATCAATCAAGCTAACAAATACATCACTAAACACGCCAGGATGCTCTGCAAGTGCTTGCGATAGCATCTTACCGCCTTCAACTTCTGAGCTAATGGCACCTAAAACCTTTTGAAAGTATGGATTGTTGCTACTCTCGCGCAAATCGTTCAAGCACTCCAGCAAAGGTACACCCGCGCTAGAAAGTTGCTCCAACTGAAAACAAAACATGACTAAGTCTTGGTTGCTGACTTTATTACGATTAAATAAACTGGTTGATCGTGTTGCTAATCTAAACGTAATTAAATCCAGCCCCATTCGCTCAAGACGAATTTCAAGATCCACCTCATTTAGCGCATCCACTTGCCCCAGCGCGATACGGCCTAACTTATCAACGGCTTTGTAGCTAAAAGATGGCATAAGCTAATGACTAATTCTACTGGTTAAATCAATCACGCGCATGACTTCCGCGACACTGGTATATCCTTCTAAGATACGGCGAACCCCGTCTTCTGCCAGAGTCACAAATCCTTTATCTAGCGCAACTTTTTTAAGCTCGTCTAAGTGAGCACGGCGAGAAATCAACGCATCCATATCACTATCAATACGTAGTAACTCGATAATCGCCATCCGGCCCCTATACCCAGTTTGATTACATTGTTTACAACCTTTTGGTTTGTAAATATGTGCTTTATCATTGAGTTTAAGTTGTAAAATTTTATGCTCAAGATCATCAGGCTTATGCTTTTCTTTGCAATGTGGACATAAGACCCTTACCAATCGTTGCGCCACAACACCAATAATATTGCCGGCCATGATGTCAGGTAAGATACCGATATCAGTTAGTCGTGGAAACGCCCCTAAAGCAGAGTTGGTATGTAGCGTGCTAAATACTTGGTGCCCAGTCATCGCCGCGCGAAATGCCATCATCGCGGTATCAGCATCACGAATTTCGCCCACTAAAATAATATCGGGGTCTTGCCGCATAATAGACCGAATACCATTAGCAAAATCCACCTTGTTCACCTCTGCCACAGAAGTTTGACGCATCATGGTAACTGGATATTCAACGGGGTCTTCTAACGTCATGATATTAACTGACTCGGTGTTCTGATGCGTAAGCAATGAATACAACGTGGTTGTCTTACCGCTACCAGTTGGGCCCGTGACAATCAAAATCCCCTCAGGGCGAGTCATCATTAACTGTAACTCATCTAGGGTCTCTGGCCGCAGCCCCATACGCTCCATCGGAATAATCGACTTTTCACGGTCTAGCACACGCAAGACAATATTTTCGCCATGAATGGTTGGATGTGTCGACACCCTAAAATCAATCGGGCGTCCACATAAATTCATATTCAAACGGCCATCTTGTGGCGCTCTGGTTTCAGCAATATCAAGCCCACTCACCACTTTTAGCCGCACGGCCAAACCGCCCCAGTAGCTTTTATGTAAGCTTCTGATTTGTTGCAGTACGCCATCGATTCTATAGCGTATACGCAAGAATGCCTGCTCAGGCTCAAAGTGGATATCCGATGCGCCGCGTTTTACGGCGTCCATCAACAATGCGCCCACTAGTCGCACCACAGGTTGTGTGTATTCATTATCATCAACACTTAAGCTTTGATAATCAATTTCACCTGTTTCTATTTCACGCAAAATACCATCTACAGATAATTCATATCCGTAAAATTGATCAATCACTTCCTCTAGCTGTGCTTCCGCCGCCAATACAGGTTTTAGCTGAATCTGCCCACCCAACATAGCACGCAACTGATCTAGTGCAACCACATTGAACATATCAGCCATGGCGACGACCATCGTTCTCGTCAAGGCATCATAAGCGACAGGTAATAAATGATATCGACGTGAGAAGTCTTGTGGCACCATTTGCAAGGCCTCAAGGTCAGCTACCACAGTCGACAAATCAATACTGTCGGTCCCTATGGTATGCGCAACCATGTCGCGCACCATCGCCTCCGTCACAAACCCTAAGCGAACAAGCTGACGCCCTAAAGGCAAATCATTATGTTCCTGCTCTATCAGCGCAATGCGTAGCTGGTCCTGGCTAATTAAGCCTTGCTGCACCATCAGTTCGCCTAAACGAATTTTACGCCGCTGTTCAGCCATTAAATTTAGCCTGATTATTTGAATTCATTATTGTTTTTCATCTATCTAATTCAGCACTACGATTATCTTAATTCGCCATTTTGAGGCCGCAACATGCTAAGTGCCACCCTTAAACACAACACATACTATTAAAAAGAATCACTGCAATGCGCGAACCCTTGCTTCTAGTTGGGCGCGATCTGGGCTACCAGCACCAGTGATATTAAGTAACTCAAGTGCACGCTGATATTGCACGAGCGCTAACTTTGGCTTACCCAAATGCTCTAAACTAATTGCCAAATTAAATGCATAATCTGCGCTAATCGGTGCATACTGGCTTGCATTGAAATAAGCTGATTGCGCAGAAGCCCATTGATTTTGTGCGGCATATAAGTTGCCTAAAGCCGCATGTAAATTAGCCGCATCAGGCTGACGTGCCAGCATGCTTTTAATTTTACTTTCAGCAGCCACTCCATCAACACTCACCTCCAAATCCGCCATCGCAGATTGAGCAATGCTATTCCTAGGCTCAATTTCTGTGACCTTACGATACCAACCAATCGCATCCATATTTCTATCTTGACGCTGTGCAATTGCCGCCATCCCTAACAAAGCATCGATATTTCTGACATCTTTTTGAAGCACTTGGCGATACTTCTGCTGCGCAGAACTATCATCTCCTCGATTGAACGCCTCATAAGCCGCCAGTAGCGTTGGATCAACACCAGCAACAGGTGTTTTACTGACCAGTTTTAGCGGTTGTTTTGAATCAGAGGCTTGATCATCACGCAGGTTAGCCTCATCCACTTTCTGCGGTTTACGTGTACTCAACGCAACTGTTTTCTGCGGTGTGAATTGCGGCTCATCTGCCGCCAACTCATCACTCAATGCAAGAGAACTAGCTTTCGCAGCCGACACAGGTTTTTCCAATGATTGCATTGCAATCTCATTGCTGGCTTGGCTCGCCTTACCAGCCGCAGGCGCGTTCACGTCAACCTCATGAGCGGCTTGCTCAATTGCGCTGGCCTCTTCACTAAGCTCGCTAGGTAATGACGCATCGGGCACTACATTACCTTCCATCGATTCAATATCAACAACTGGGGCAGCAGGTGCAACTGGCTTTACAACCACGACCTCATCAGTAAATAGTGTTTGAAAATACTGATAGCCTTGCAATCCCAACAAAATCATTAACGCACCAGCTACACCTAATACTATCAATGCAGAACTTGAGCTCGCCCTCTTTACCGCCTGATTAGCGACAAATACACTAGCAGCCGCTTGCTGACGCCCTTCTTTTGTTGCACCACTCTGTGCTTTTACGCTAGCAACGCTGGCCACCGCAGCTTCATTAAAAGCATCAGCCTTGCTTTTCGGCTTAGCGACCCCTTTAGTTGCCTGTACATTAGGTTGAGTAGTGGCATCCTCTTTTAATTTGAGACTAGGGCTAATCAAGCCAGCCTCTTCAGCAAGAGATAAGCCAGCATCATTGAAAACACCATCATCTGTACCTGATGCAAGCAATACCGCACTATCGGCTGATAGATCATCATCCCGAGCTACGGCAGTGTCCATGCCTGCTGGCGCCTGAGGGTCCAAAGGGGTCAAAGTTAACGCACCCTTAGCCAAAGGCCTTGCGTGCACTGTGCCTTTAGCTTTTTCCTTATCTTTCTCGGCAGAGGCCAAGGCTTTAATTAGCAAACTCATTTGCTAATTACCTTTCACTCTCAGCATCTACTGTATTTTCCAGTTGCTGCGAAGGCAGATACTGTTTATAAGAGGCCAACTCATCACTTTCCAGGCTGGCATTAACAATCACAGTAGGTCTTAGGAAAATAACCAACTCGGTTTTGCGGTTGGCATCGTTCTGTCCCGTAAATACTTTTCCTACACCAGGTACTTTGGATAACCCGGGCACTTTGTCAGTGTTCGTAAGCACATCATCCTGCATTAAACCACCCAGCACAGCTGTGTTACCACTCAGAATCTGCAACATCGATTCCATTTCGCGCACTTGTATTTCAGGCACCAAACTTTCAATCGTTAAATTAGGATTCGGGTCTTTCTTAAAACCCAACACTCTAGAAACCGTTGGCCTAATATTAATATTCACATTACTTAAATCGTTGATTTGAGGGGTAACGCTCATCACAACGCCAACAGGCACTGTATTGGGCGTGGTTGTCACCGTTGACAATATTCCCCCACCTACAGACCCCTGTGACTGCTGCGACTGCACGGTAAAGTAAACCAAATTGTCTACTACTTTTAATACTGCAGTTTGATTGTTGAGCACCATCAACTTAGGACTGGACAACACTTTCGTTGAACCAAACTGCTCAAGCAGGTTAATAGATGCAGCAATATTACCTATTTTGCTTATTGGATTAAGATAACCAGCTACAAATCCTGCATTGGTAGCCACTCCAAAGGCATTCGCAGTCGTAGTAAAACTATTACCTGTAGCACTTATGCTATTCGTTTGCGCACCCAATTGCTGCCTGAACTGAAAGCCACTATTAGTCGCACTATTATTTAACCGACTCCAATCAATACCCGCTTGAAAGCTATCACTAAGCCTAACCTCAACAATTGTGGCCTCAATCAACACCTGGCGCTTAGCGCTGGTTAGCACTTTATCCAAAAACTCCTGAACTCTCTCATGCTGCTTGTTAGTGCCTCGAACGCTGATAACGCCAGCTTCACGGTTGGAAATAACATTAGCAGCAAATAAGGTTTTGTACTCAGTAAACGCTTTTTGTGCATCAGCTTTTCCATTTGCGTCCGTTTTTTGCGTCGCTGCTGCGACATTGACAGAACTATCTTTACCACTCTGATTATCAAGAGTCGCAGATTGTTTATCTGCCTCTAATCTACCAATAATGATTTCTTTATCACTTTCGGCTAATAATGCGGTAATGTTTTTTTCTAAAGTTTCCCAAAAGTGATTATTAGATTCACTTCTCACTGTAGTACGAGAGCTATTATTCGCCCCCGTGCCCGAAGTATTACTCGTTGTGCTACCTCCAGCACTAGAACTTTGGCCTGTGCTAGAAATTTGCCCATCAACACCAATAAAACCAGCAGCATCACGCGACATATTTACATAATCGACCTTATAAGTTCTTAATACTGGCTGATCAGGGGTAATTGTTAACACATTGCCTTTGACGCTGTACGTCAAATCAACCTGTTTAGACAATCGCTCTAGAATTGCAGGTAAGGTTTGGTCTACGGCATTTAATGTCACACGCCCTTGAATGGCCGGGTGAATATCAACATTAAGCTTGCTGTCTCTTGCTATCGCAAACAACACTTCTTTCACTGGCGTGTCATACACAACAATACTATAAACAGGCTCTTTAGCTTTAGGAGTAGGTGGCGGCAAATATGGACTATTGGTTACCGGCTTTGGAATAGCCGCTGAAGAGATAGCTGATTTTGATATGACTGAGGGTGTTGAAGTATTCTGTCCATCAATATGCCCTTTTGATGGCTGAACTTTAGATTGATGCGAGCATGCTGTCATACACAAGACCAAGATCATACTCAGCAATGCTAATACTGTTTTATTATTCATCACGGCTTGGCTACCCCTAATTCTGCAACTTTATCTGTACGCTATGCATCAAATTGCATGATACCGCAAAAATACAAATAGCAACAATTAGTTACAATGATAAATCAAGGTTATTGATTAGGTAACTCGGGAAAGTTTGTATAAAAACTAGCAATCTCGGAACACTACAGCCTCAGACTGACATGAATTAAAGAAACACCAATAGATAAGCCTGCTTCAGCCAATTAGAAGAAATATGAAGCAGCGCTTAAGGGATGATCGCCATGTCTTTACTTATACCAGCCAACGTCCTCATGTATGGCCGACTATTTTTAACATAGGGCGGCAAGCTTTTTAAAGCTTCCAATGCATCAACTCTACGCTCATACGCACCATACAACACCACGGTATACAAACCATCTTTTTGTTGCATACGGTACAGGTAGATATTGTCAACCTCTACTTGCTGACTTAAGCGCTCAAGCTCCATTGCCAATTGATGCTCTTCGCCTTGTACACCCACGGGCAACGCATTGGGTACTGATTTAATTTGTAGCAATATTGTGTCTGGCTTTGCGCTTTGCAACAACCTACTCATCGCATCCAAACGCTGGTTCACTAAGCCCACACTGTTTTTGCTTTCTGCAGCGTCAGCCCTATCACTCGCCATTGCAGCATCTTTCAAAATAGCTGGTGCACTAACATTAGCTGACACACTAGGATTAGTTAATGCCGATAGATTATTCACCCCCATTTGCGTATTGGTAACAGCAACGGCAGATTGCCTTGCCCCCTGAGGCAGGTTAGGCTTAATTGTGGATGGCTTAATCATGGCAGGCTGCGCTTGCTGACCTGCCACATTGGCATTAGTTTTCTGGGCAGTTGACTGTTGCCACAACATCGCAGCGATTGATAGACCACCTAAAATCACAAGCAAGTACATGAACCACGTGACAAATCGCTTATATCGCCCAAACTGTTGGCCATAAGAACTTTCTGCAAACTCACTATCCTGAATAGCGGCCTTAACGTGCTTAGGGGTTACTTGATAGGCATTCTCAGCAAATGCCGCAAGCAATGCCTTATCTGCTAAGATATTCACGCGCCTGACCAGCCCCTGCGCCGCATGTGACAACTTCTTAATCGATGCATCAGTAAACAGATGTGGTCCATGGTAACCTGCCGCACGAAGCCTAAAAATCAAGTATTCACCCACATCTTTAGTTTGCAACGGCCCCAAGTTAAACCGATGCGTAATTCGCTCACGCAACTGGCGAATTTGTTCCTGATTTAAATTCTCGTCCAGTTCTGGCTGACCAAACAGCACAATCTGCAACAACTTATCTTGCTTAGTTTCTAAATTGGATAACAAGCGAATCTCTTCCAGAGTTGCCAGCGGCATGCCTTGTGCCTCTTCAACAAAGATGACAACTTGACGTCCTTCTGCATGCCGATTTAACAAATGTGCTTGCAATGCTTGCATCACTTTTAACCTATCGGCATCTTTAGGTAATTGCAGTTGCAGTTCAAATGCAATCGCATGCAACACGTCTTCAGGCGCTACGCTTGGGTTTGCAAGGTAAATGCTCTCGATCCTTTCAGGAAGTATCGTTTGTAGCATTCTACACAGCATTGTTTTGCCGCTACCAACCTCACCCACCACCTTAATAATGCCCTCACCATTGGCAATGGCATACACTAAAGCATCAAGCACCGCACCTCGATTACCACCAGAAAAGAAAAAATCAGTATTCGGGGTAATCTTAAACGGGGGTTGCTGCAAACCAAAGTGTGGATAATACAAGTGATTTCCTAAAGAGGATTAGTTGTGACGATTACTCTTCTTGCGTATTCATACGACTATACAGCGTTGTACGATTCACATTCAACAATTTAGCCGCCTGACTTAAATTACCATGCGTCATTTTCATCGCCGCATCAATATATGCACGCTCCCAGGACTTCAGTACGGCATCCAAACTTACATTCACTTGGCGCTGCAGATGTTTTTGCGCCTGTGCAGTCATACTTGCATCATCGTTAAAATTAAATGCATCAGCCGTTGAGGCCTGCTCACTTAAATCAAACTCGGCAATCAACTCATTTTCTTTAACCGTTTTACCTGAGTACTTGGCAATTAAACGGATAACAATGTTTCTTAGCTCGCGCACATTGCCAGGAAAATCATACTCCAGCCAACGGACCTCAGCTTTGGCATCTAATTTAAATGGCGTCTTATCAATTTGCTTGGTATAGAACTCAATAAAGTGATCGCGCAACAAATGTTTATCGTCCATCAACTCTCGCAGTGGTGGCACATGGACAGTAAAAACGCTCAAGCGATGATATAAGTCCGACCTAAACTTACCAGCACGCACTTCTGCTCTCAAGTCTCGGTTAGTGGCGGCCACAATACGTGCACGACTTTTACGCGTTTGCGTTTCACCAATACGCTGATACTCACCATTTTCTAGCACACGTAACAGCTTAGCTTGCAACTCTAAAGGCAACTCGCCAATCTCGTCCAAAAACAACGTACCATCACCCGCATCTTCAAAGTAGCCTGCATGCGCAGCTACCGCACCCGTAAACGCACCTTTTGCATGTCCAAACAAGATAGATTCGGCCAACAATGGAGAAACCGCAGCACAGTTAACGGATAAATAAGGATACAGCAAACGCTGACTCGCAAAATGAAAGCTACTCGCCACCAACTCTTTACCACTACCAGATTCACCTTCAATCAGGACCGGAAATGGGGAGTCTGCAAACTGTCTAATTTGCATGCGTAACGCTTGAATAGGCAAACTGTTACCGAGCAAGCCCCCATGCTCCTGCTCCACTCTCATTTCGTTCAACTCAACGTCTTGCACCTTGAGCGCATTCAACAACATGTCTTTAAGTTTTTCTACATCACAAGGCTTCGCAATAAAATCCACTGCGCCTAGTGCAAGCGCATGCTTCACATTGACGTCATCACTTTGACCGGAAAGTACATGAATCTTAATGGTAGGAGAATGTGTTAGCAGCGCGCTAATCACTTTAAAACCCTCTTCGGGCGTATGTGGGGTAGGAGGTAAACCTAAGTCTACCAAAGCCAAAGCTGGTGGGGCATCTAATTGCTGGAGTAAACTCTTCAGTTGCGTGTACGACTCCGCCACACACACTTCAAAATATTTACTCAACACAAAATGTAAGGTATCAGTGATTAGCGGGTCATCATCAATAATCATCAATACAGGACGTAGTGCTGCCATTAACAAACCCTTTTTTTAAATTAGATAACAACTGTAATCTACGTCACTATAGCCTGAATAGTTTGATGTATCAATACTTACACCAATGCTTGGCATGGTTCGAAATCCAAGCAATAACTACCAAGCAACCGCACTTGTCTTTTAAAACAACATCGATCTAGATTACCCAACTACTTGCAGTGGATACTTATTGATGATGATAAAAAAATGAGCGCTAAAATTCAATGGTAGCAAATGCTATTCGATCAACAAAGTAGCATTTTGACTTTAATCCAGCGTCAATATTTGACTGGGCAATGTGTGCCGATTTTTCTTCAAATAGGTCAAGAACTCAGCACCACTCAACTCCGTAAGTTTTTGATTTAACGCCTCATCTTCACTTGGGAAACTAAAAATTGACGCATTTTGTGCTGCAGTTTTTAAGCCTTCATGCTCAGAATCACGAATGATGCTTCGCACTTTATCCTGAACCTTTTCAGTGGCTGGCGTATACGGCACAACAATCCAAAAGTCACTTCCAATCCTAGCGACCAAATCCGTATTTCTAAAAGCTTTTTTAAGATGAGTTGTCATCGAGACTAGTTGTTCAGCGGCCTCTTTAGCACCATATGCGTCACCAAGCTCATTTTTATCGCCATGTTCAATATGAACCAAACCAAACGGCATCGGGCACAAATACCTAGACATAATCGCCATTAGCCATTCAAATATGAAAAGGAAACGGTCTGTATTCTCAATATCTTCAATTAGCATGTCTTCCAAACCCCACATTATCTTTAATGATCGGTTGCGATTACTACCAGCACTAATTCAGTCGTATGCGTACTTATAGATACTCACTTAGATATTTAGCATACAGTTGATACTATCTTACAAGAATTAACTTAATCAAGAATAATTTACAGAGCAGAAAGGTACGCTAGAAAAAAATAAGCCCCACATTGCTGTGGGGCTTATTCAATATGGGGTGGCTGATGGGGCTCGAACCCACGACAACAGGAATCACAATCCTGGACTCTACCAACTGAGCTACAGCCACCATAGAGACTTTAAAATTTTATGGCCTGCCCGACAGGAATCGAACCTGTAACCCCCAGCTTAGAAGGCTGGTGCTCTATCCGGTTGAGCTACGGGCAGATTTTGGTTACAAGACTTTATATCATCTACAACATAAAGTACTACACTTTTCGGGCTGACTTTTAATATAGGTGTTAAAAGAAAACTTGACTTCTAACACCTAAAAATATTGGTCGGCGTGGAGAGATTCGAACTCCCGACATCCTGCTCCCAAAGCAGGCGCGCTACCAGGCTACGCTACACGCCGAAGAGGCAGTAATATAACCAAAACTAAGATGAAGGTCAATCGCTATATGCTAAAATGACGTTTTATTTTACAAATTAATTGAATTTTTAGATTCTGACACCCAATGACAGCTCAAATTATCAATGGCAAGGCGATTGCCGACAATTTATTAGACTCAATCAAAGAAAGAATCAACCAACGCCTGTTAGCAAACAAACCTGCACCTGGCCTTGCAGTTATTTTATTGGGCGGTGATCCTGCCTCATCAATCTACGTGCGCAACAAGCGTACGGCATGTGAGAAAGTGGGCATTCGCTCTGTCGCTTACGACTTACCTTCCACAACAACTGAGGCTGAACTACTGGCATTAATTGAGCAGCTCAACCATGATGATTCAATTAATGGCATTTTGGTTCAATCCCCACTTCCAGCACATATTAAAGATGAGCACGTGATTGAGTGCATCAGCCCAGATAAAGATGTAGACGGATTTCACCCTTACAACATTGGACGCTTAGCTGTACGCCAACCCACACTGCGCTCATGCACTCCATTTGGTGTAATCAAGCTGTTAGAAGCGACCAATATCAAACTCATGGGCTTGGATGCCGTTGTGGTTGGGGTATCGAACCACGTGGGTCGACCAATGGGCTTAGAGCTACTACTAGCAGGCTGCACAGTAACCAGCTGCCATCGCCACACCAAAGACCTAGCTAAAATCATCGCAAATGCTGACCTGATTGTGGCAGCAGCAGGCAAGGCCGGTTTAATCAAAGGGGAATGGATTAAGCCTGGTGCCATTGTGATTGATATTGGCATCAACCGCTTAGAAGATGGCCGCATTTGTGGTGACGTTGATTTCAACGTAGCAAAAGAACGCGCTGGCTGGATTACTCCAGTTCCTGGCGGCGTGGGTCCAATGACAGTGGCCACCTTAATGGAGAACACTCTTCTTTCGCTAGAGCTTAGCGAACAAAACGGCATTATTTAACCTCATTAAATCAATTGGATAGTGTCATATAAATAGAGTTTTGCATCAAACCATTAATCAGTGTACACTCATGCGCTAATTTTAAGAGCTAACATCTTAGTTAGTTCAGTTTTCAATATTTTTAATTTTTTGTATTTGGGTAATTATTATGGCAGATGTAATTAGTAAGCATTTCACGCCTTATCAGCCGAAGCCTGATGAAGAATACATGAGCAAAACTCAACTTGAACATTTTCGTTCAATATTAAATGACTGGAAAGCTGAGTTAAGCCAAGAGCTCGACCGCACTGTGCACACCATGCAAGATGAGGTGACCATGTTTGCTGACCCTAACGACAGAGCTAGCCAAGAGTCTGACATGACGCTTGAACTGCGTAATCGCGACCGTGAGCGTAAACTCATTAAGAAAATTGACGAAACCTTACGCAACATCGAACACGAAGAATATGGTTACTGCGAAGGCTGCGGCATTGAGATCGGCTTAAAACGTTTAGAGGCTCGTCCAACAGCAACACTATGTATCGATTGCAAAACTTTGGATGAACTCAGAGAGCGTCAAGTAGCGAAATAACCACTAGAGTGTAAAAACACTTAAACTCTTATTCAGTACTCAGGTGTTTTAAATCTTCAAATAACAAAAGCCCGCATATGCGGGCTTTTTGTTATCTAGGGACGATGATGCTGTTGATATTACTCGTCAGCCTCTGTCTCAGCTTTTGCTTCTTGAGCAGGTGGGTCAATCAAAGCTTTCATGCTTAGACGTACACGACCTTTTTCATCAGCCTCAACTACTTTCACCTTCACTACGTCACCTTCCTTCAAGAAGTCAGCAACCGCATTCACACGTTGATGTGCAATTTGTGAAATGTGCAACAGACCGTCTTTACCTGGGATCAAGGTAACGATTGCACCGAAATCAAGCAACTTAATCACAGTACCTTCATAAGTTTGACCCACTTCAACTTCAGCAGTGATTTCTGCAATACGGCGTTGCGCTTCAGCACCTTGCTCAGAGCTAGTGCAAGCAATTTTCACGGTACCGTCATCTTCGATATCAATCGTTGTGCCAGTTTCTTCAGTTAAAGCACGAATCACTGCACCACCCTTACCGATAACATCACGGATTTTTTCAGGGTTGATTTTCATCGTGATAATACGTGGTGCAAATTGTGACATTTCAGCGTTAGCACCGCTAACAGCTTGCTTCATAATACCCAAGATGTGTGCACGACCTTCTTTAGCCTGCGCTAAAGCCACTTGCATGATTTGTGCAGTAATGCCGGTGATTTTGATGTCCATTTGCAACGCAGTGATACCATCTTCTGTACCCGCTACTTTAAAGTCCATATCACCTAAGTGATCTTCATCACCCAAGATGTCAGTCAACACAGCAACGCGGTTACCTTCTTTGATCAAGCCCATTGCAATACCTGCAACGTGATTTTTCATTGGTACGCCAGCGTCCATCAATGCTAAGCAGCCACCACATACAGACGCCATCGAACTTGAACCGTTAGATTCTGTAATCTCAGAAACGACACGCATGGTGTAATCAAAATCTTCTTTAGCTGGTAGCGCAGCCACCAAAGCACGTTTTGCTAAACGGCCGTGACCGATTTCACGACGTTTTGGTGTACCTACGCGACCAGTTTCACCAGTTGCGTATGGAGGCATGTTGTAATGCAACATAAAGCGATCATTGTATTCACCTTGCAATGCATCAATAGTTTGCTCATCGCGGCCTGTACCTAAAGTAGCCACTACTAACGCCTGTGTTTCACCGCGTGTAAACAGCGCTGAACCGTGCGTACGTGGCAACACACCAGTACGGATGCTGATAGGACGCACAGTACGTGTGTCACGACCATCAATACGTGGTTCGCCATTTAAAATTTGGCTACGTACAGTTTTAGCTTCTAAATTAAAGATTTCGTTTTTAATTTTGTTCGCTTCAGCCGTTGAAGTTTCTTCAGTAATCAACTCGCCTAATACACGGCTTGTGATTTCTTCCAATTTAGCGGAGCGAGCACCTTTAGCTTTGATTTGGAATGCCGCATTAATATCAGCAGCAGCCAAGCTAGCCACTTTTTCAATCAATGCAGTATCTGGCTCTGGCGCAACCCAGTCCCAAGCATCTTTACCAGCTTCAGCTGTTAATTCGCTAATCATTTTGATCACTGCTTGCATTTGCTCGTGACCATAAACAACTGCACCCAACATCACTTCTTCCGAAAGCTCTTTCGCTTCAGACTCAACCATCATCACAGCAGTTTCAGTGGCTGCAACGACTAAATCAAGCTCGGTTTCTTCTAATTGTGCTTTAGTCGGGTTCAATACGTATTCTTCGTTGATATAACCAACACGTGCTGCACCTAGTGGACCGTAGTATGGAATACCTGATAATGACATCGCTGCAGAAGCACCGATAATTGCAGGAATATCTGCATCGATTTCTGGATCTGATGACAACACGGTTGCCACTACCTGCACTTCGTTATAAAACGCTTCTGGAAAAAGCGGGCGTAATGGACGGTCGATCAAACGACTTGTCAGTGTTTCTTTCTCAGAAGGTCGGCCTTCACGCTTGAAAAAACCACCTGGGATTTTACCTGCAGCATAGGTTTTTTCCATGTAATCTACAGTCAACGGGAAGAAGTCTTGACCTGCTTTAACTTCACGCTTGCTGGTAACAGCTACCAACACCACCGTATCACCGTAGCTCACCATCACAGCAGCATCTGCTTGACGTGAGATTTCACCAGTTTCAAGGGTTAGCGTGTGCGCGCCGTATTGAATACTTTTAGTAACTTTATTAAACATTTATTTTCCTTTTTCAACAGACTGTTATTCACTACCCAATAACAATCTAACAATAAAAAAAGCCGACGCATATCCATGCAATCGGCTTTTTACAGCAATTATACAAGTGAAGCTAAAAACAAAAAGCTAAGCACTTTTATAACTGTTATTTACGCAGACCTAAACGTTGAATCAATGTTTGATAACGGCTTGAGTCTTTGCGTTTTAGATAGTCTAACAGGCTACGACGTTGGCTAACCAAAGCTAACAAACCACGACGTGAGTGGTTATCTTTTTTGTTAGATTTGAAATGCTCTGTTAAGTATGTGATACGGCTAGTTAAAAGTGCAACTTGCACTTCTGGGCTTGCTGTGTCATTTGGTGCGCGTTGATATTCTGCAACGATTTTCGCGGTATCTTGTGCTGTAATTGCCATAACTTTTTCCTAATTTAGATGTTTTGCGTCAATACAAAAGTAGCCTAGAATCTGATTTAGAAACCAACCCACTCATGCATTCATTTACATGAACCGTGCATTATAGTGACAACTTTACTGCTTAACAAGTTATTTTAGCAAATAGCCTTTAATTATTTACTTGCTGCATCAATCGCTTAGGTGCAATTTTTCCGTCACTCTGCTGCTCACCCAAGCCTAAAAATACATTCCGCTCATCATAAAGGCGCAACAAGCCTACTGGTATATTGCCACTTCGCCAAACGGCTTGACCTTGCATTAAATAAAAAGCACTGTCCGCATCCAGCATCACAGATGGCAAATAATCTACTGCAGTTTCAGGCGGCGCTAACTTAGCTAATCGCTCCTCACTACTTAGCGCTTCAAACGCCTCTAAAGTAATGGTTTCGGCAATCACATAATTTGCAGTGGCAGTTCTACGTAAACCAATCAAATGCGCGCCACAGCCCAAATGTGCGCCTATATCTTCTGCGAGGGTGCGAATATAGGTGCCTTTAGTACAAGTCACTTCAATTTCAGCGACATCACCCGCAAAGCTAAGTACTTCAATCGCATGAATAGTAACGGTACGTACTTTACGCTCAATTTCCACACCTTCACGCGCATATTCATACAGCGCTTTACCCTCGTGCTTTAAAGCTGAATACATGGGGGGGACTTGACTGATGACACCAACAAACTTACGGCAAGCTTCATCAAACTGATTGCTGGTGACATTGACTGGTAAGGTGTTAAGCACTGCGCCTTCAGCATCACCAGTGGTAGTGGTAACACCTAATTTTATAGTGGCGCGATAGGTTTTATCTGCATCAGTTAGATAGTGCGCGAATTTAGTTGCCTCGCCAAAACAGAGTGGCAACAAGCCTGTTGCCAATGGATCTAAAGTACCTGTATGGCCAGCTTTGGCTGCCTGTAACAACCACTTAACTCTTTGCAGCGCTTGGTTAGAAGAAAAACCTAATGGCTTATCTAATAACAAAATACCATTGATATTTTTTTTGACTCTTTTGAATTGCAAAGGAAGGTGACTTCTGAAAATTAAGACTTGTTTTTGTCTGAAGCGATCGCCTCATCAATTAATTTAGACATCATCATGCCATTATCAATCGATGCATCGTAAACAAAATGCAATTGTGGCACAGTACGCAACAACATACGTTTAGCTAACTGCGTACGTAAAAAACCTGCTGACTTTTCAAGCCCCTGCTGCGTACTTTCGCTCGCTTTGGCTGCACTGTAAAAAATCTTAGCATGCGCCATGTCGCCTGTGACTTCAACAGCAGTCACAGTGACCATGCCCACGCGCGGGTCTTTAATTTCAAACATCAACAAATCTGCGATTTCTCGTTGCATTTGCTCAGCCACTCGGTGACTACGTGAAAAATCTTTTGCCATTCTAATCCTAAATAAAGCTGAGCCGACTCTCTTAAACATTACTCACTTAAATCTTGAGCCATTCACAGAGCCCACATCAACGCCAAAATGAGGCGTCAATATAGCTAAGCGCAACCAGATACTACTTAATATATGCGGTTTGATGCAATCTTTACGCCACAACAACCACATGCCTACAACCAATAAAGATCATAGGCACTTACTGTTAACTATAAGGTACGCGCCACTTCTACCATTTCATAAACTTCTAAGATATCACCAACCTCAATATCGTTGTAGCCTTTTAATGACAGACCGCATTCAAAGTTGTTTTTAACTTCTTTAACATCATCTTTAAAGCGTTTTAGCGAATCTAACTCACCAGTATGCACAATCACGTTATTACGCAAGATACGCACTTTAGAGTTACGTTTAATCATACCATCCTGTACGTAACAACCAGCAATCGCACCAATTTTAGAAATACGGAATACTTCACGCACTTCTACAGTACCAATCATGCTCTCTTTTTGCTCTGGTGCCAACATACCGCCAAGTGCAGCTTTTATCTCGTCAACTGCCTCGTAAATAATATTGTAGTAACGTACATCCACACCTAGCGTATCAATCAATTTACGTGCACCAGAATCGGCACGCACGTTAAAGCCAATCAATACAGCCTTAGATGCCGCTGCCAAGTTAACATCTGACTCGCTGATGGCACCAACACCTGTATGAATAATATTCACTTTCACTTCGCTGGTAGACAGTTTTTGCAAACTTGTCGCCAAGGCTTCATATGAGCCCTGCACGTCTGATTTGATAATCAAACCAAGTGTTTGCACTTCGCCTGATTCCATTTGTTCAAACATGTTCTCAAGTTTTGCTGCTTGCTGCTTAGCAAGTTTCACGTCACGGTATTTACCTTGACGGAACAATGCAATTTCACGTGCTTTGCGCTCATCATTCAATACAATCACTTCTTCACCAGCGCTAGGCACGTCAGACAAACCTAGAATTTCTACTGGCATAGATGGACCTGCCTCTTGAATATCTTTGCCAGTTTCATCCAACATCGCACGCACTTTACCAAAAGTAGTGCCAGCTAAAATCATATCGCCACGTTTTAAGGTACCTGATTGCACTAAAATCGTTGCTACTGAACCGCGACCTTTATCTAAACGACCTTCAATCACCAAGCCTTTTGCTGGGGTATTTTTAGGCGCTTGCAGCTCTAACACCTCAGCTTGTAACAGCACCGCTTCTAACAGGTCATCAATGCCTTGACCTGTTTTAGCTGAAACCGCACGGAACATGACATCACCACCAAAGTCTTCTGGTACAACCTCTTGGCTCACCAACTCCATTTTTACACGCTCAGGATCAGCATCTGGTTTATCAATCTTATTGATCGCCACAACAATCGGCACACCGGCTGCTTTAGCATGGTGAATCGCTTCAATCGTTTGTGGCATCACACCATCATCTGCTGAAACAACCAGAATCACGATGTCGGTGGCTTTAGCACCGCGAGCACGCATCGCAGTAAACGCTTCATGGCCCGGTGTATCTAAGAACGTCACCATTCCGCGTGGTGTTTCTACGTGGTAAGCGCCAATGTGCTGAGTAATACCACCAGCTTCGCCTGTTGCTACACGGCTACGACGGATGTAATCCAATAATGAAGTTTTACCATGGTCTACGTGACCCATGACAGTCACAACAGGTGGTCGTGTCTCCATAACCGCTTCAGCATGCTCAGCTTCTTCGATAAACGCATCAGGATCGTTAGGTGCCGCAGCTTGCGCTTTATGCCCCATTTCTTCAACGATAATAATCGCAGTTTCTTGATCCAACACTTGGTTAATGGTCACCATCATACCCATGCCCATCAAGGTCTTAATCACTTCGCCTGATTTTACTGACATTTTGTGAGCTAAATCAGCCACTGTAATGGTCTCTGGCACAAGCACTTCATACACCAACGGCTCAGTAGGTGCTGTAAATGCATGTTGTTGATCATCATCTTGATGATGCTTGCCGCCCTTGCCTTTTGGTGCACGCCAACCTGCCTTACCACTTGCAACATCTCCGCGTGTCTTTAACCCACGCTTCTTGTTCTCAGCATCAGTCCACTCTTTATTATTACCCTTACCTTTTTTCGCATCTTTTGCGCCTGGTTTTTCAGCGCCCTCTTTGGCTACTGGCTTATGTAACGTACCCTCTGAAAGCTTAGCGGCCTTTACTTTAGCTGCCTCAGCTTCAGCTAGTTTTCTAGCCTCTTCGTCCAAACGACGCTGTGCTAATTCTTCTTTTTTGCGTTTATCTTCAGCTTGCAACGCTAGTAAAGTTGCATGACGTTTAGCTTCTTGCTCACGTAGCGCAATCTCTTCTGCACCAAGCAAGTCTTTACGACTGATGGTTTGCTGTCTAACCACAACTTTTTCAGGCTCGGCCACTGGCTCAGCAGGCACCTCAACCACTTCAGGAACGACCACTTCAGGCTCTGGTGGAACAACAGCTTCTACCACTTCAGGTTCAGCGACTTCAACAGGCAACGGCTCTTCAATCACTGGAGCGGACACTTCCACAGGCACTTCAGCTGGCTCGACTACTTCAGTAACAGCCTCCGCCACCACCTCTTCCACAACCTCATCTTCAACCATGTCAGCATCTTCACGCTGCTCTATCACACGTTTTTTACGAACTTCAACTTGAATCGTACGTGCTTTACCGGTGTTATCGGTTTTCTTGATTTCTGTACTTGATTTGCGTGTGAGCGTAATTTTGTTTTTAGGAGCAAGCGTACCGTGCTCTTTACGCAAATGATCTAGCAATGCCGCTTTATCATGCTCACTCAATTCATCATCTGCGCTCGTTTTATGCACGCCAGCACTTTTAAGCTGTTCTAATAACAATGCCGTTGGCAGCTTTAATTCGCCAGCAAATTGTTCTACGGTTGTTTGTGCCATCTTGTTGCTCCAGTATTCTTTTTTCTAAGCTTTATTGCCTAGCATTACTACTCATTATTACTTTGCTTCAGTTCGGTCAATGCTCATTGACCGATACTCATAAAGCTCTACATTTGAATATTATTTAAACCAAGGTGCGCGTGCAGTCATAATCAGTGCTTTTGCTCGCTCTTCGTCCATATTTGTCAACTCAACCAACTCATCAATTGCAAGTTCGGCCAAATCGTCCATTGTTGAAATCCCTTTTGCCGCCAGCTGATGTGCAGTCGCATCATCCATACCCTCTAGCGTCAACAAGTCTTCAGCAGCTTCTTCTACCTTCTCTTCTTTAGCAATAGCCTCTGTTAACAATGCTGCACGAGCACGCTTACGTAACTCTTCGACAGTATCTTCATCAAAAGCATCGATTTGATTCATTTCAGCTAATGGAACGTATGCGATTTCTTCCAATGTGCTAAAACCTTCTTGCACTAGAATTTCAGCCACCTCTTCGTCCACGTCCAATTTTTCCATGAACAATTGACTCACACCGGCATACTCTTCTTGGTTTTTCTGTGCAGCTTGGTCAACCGTCAAGATATTGAGCGTCCAACCTGTTAGCTCTGATGCCAAACGCACGTTTTGACCATTTCGACCAATCGCTAGCGCCAACTGCTCTTCTTCCACCACAACATCCATACTGTGTGCATCTTCATCCACAACGATGCTAGATACTTCAGCCGGTGACATTGCGTTAATCACAAACTGTGCTGGCTCCATGCTCCATAAAACAATATCCACACGCTCACCAGCCAACTCGCCAGTCACAGCCTGAACGCGCGAACCACGCATACCTACACAAGTACCAACTGGATCCAAACGCTGATCATTGCTTTTTACTGCAATTTTAGAACGCAAGCCTGGATCACGTGCAGCTGAACGAATTTCCAACAAACCCTCTTCAATCTCAGGGACTTCCAATTCAAACAAACGCACCAGGAACTCTGGTGTGATTCTAGACAAAATCAATTGAGGGCCACGGCCACTACGCTCGATGCGTAACAAATAAGCACGCACGCGATCACCAACACGCAAGTTTTCTTTTGGAATCATTTGCTCGCGTGGCAATAACGACTCAATGCGACCCACCTCAATAATCGCATTACCTTTTTCCATACGCTTGATGACACCAGTTACCAGTTTTTCATCACGCGCCAAGAAGTCTTGCAAGATTTGCTCGCGCTCTGCTTCTCGCACTTTTTGCAAGATTACTTGCTTAGCAGCCTGCGCGCCAATACGCCCAAACTCAAGATTCTCTAAAGGCTCTTCGTAATAGTCGCCGATTGTTAAGCCTTTTGAACGCTCATCTTCTTCATCAATTTGATAGGCAGAATTTTCTAGCAAGTCGTAATCAACATACTGCCAACGTCTAAATGTTTGGTATTCACCTGTTTCACGATCAATCGCAACACGCACATCGGCATCATCATGATGTTTTTTCTTTGTAGCTGAAGCCAAAGCCAGCTCCAGCGCGGTAAATATGACGTTTTTATCAACGTTTTTTTCATGCGCCAAGGCATCTACCAACAATAAAATTTCACGACTCATTTTCAATCTCCGACTATATATTGCAGGTTAACTGCCTTATTTATTAAATTCTTACAATACTCACACTTGCATTTAAAACACTGGATTTAATCGTGCTTTATCAATATTACTAAGCGCCATTTTGTAGGTTACCCCCTCAAAATCAAGCATCAAGTGCCCATCTTCAACACCTTTAATCAATCCTAAAAAGGTCTTTCTTGGCAATGTGGTTTCTGTTGCATTTGGCCCTTCATCTTTCATACCGACGCGCAACTTGATCGATACGCGCTCACCAACAAACCGCAAGTAGTCAGATTCTTTCTTTAACACGCGATCTATACCTGGTGACGATACTTCCAAGCGGTCATAATCAATCTCATGCTCAACCGCCAACAAATTACCCAGCTGATTGCTTACCAGCACGCAATCGTCGATATTGACACTATCTTTCATATCGACAGGATTTTGTTTATCAATAAACACACGCAATAATTTGCCACGATTGGAAATCTCCAAATCAACAAGCTCATAGCCTAACTGGCTTACCGACTTTTCTATTAACGTTTGCAAATCTTGCATAAACTCCACCCTTTACTCTCACCGCACAATCTGAACACGAATACGCAGATTGCAGAAACAAAAAATGGGCACAAAGCCCATCAAAAAATTCATCCGCATTATACCAATCAATTCAATGAATTGGAAACACTACAGTTAATAAAGTTTGCTTTTAACACTTTTTACATAAATTACGCTTTTATATTCTTTTTAATTATAAATTTATACAAAACAATTATTTTTAATTATTAAATAGTTTATTTATAGTGCGTACTTTCTTACTTATTCAACATTGACTGCATTATGACAAGCAAGCTAATCACACAAAATGTTACTCAAGAGATTATACGTGCTGTAGAAGATCTTCAGCATGGTACGGGGTTTGGGTCGATTGAAGTCATAGTACATGATGGCCGTGTAACACAGATTGAAAAAAGAGAGAGGCAACGCTTTAGTCAAGGCAAGCCAAATATACAAAATGTCAATACGTCTACTACACTGAGCACAATCAACAGTGAAGCGACTTAAATAATAATTCATTAGACTTTTACTGGACAACCAATACAGAAGCCTAATTAGCATTGAAATAAAGGGAACATCATGCACACCAAAAGGAATCTTTCATTCAGTAAAAAGCTGGCACAGCCTTTACTGATCAGCAGTCTATTGCTTAGCGGCGGATTTGCACATGCGAATGAGGCTGAAATTAAACTTGCTGACAACACAACACAAACAACAAAAAGCATCGAGGACTTGGAGCAGGAAGAAAAAGTAAAAGCTCGCTTAAAAGAAATTGCGGATGAGGCAAAAGCTGCTGCAAAAACCGCTAACGGTTACTACGTAGAGCGTAGAAGCTATGGGACGCAAAAAGAAAGCGAACCACCTCGTTATGTTAAACAGGCAAATAAAACTTGGTTGAAGGATTACGATGCTTTTAATGATGTGAACTGGCTGGATTTAGGGCTAGAGTATCGTGCTCGTTATGAACATCGTGACAACGATTTCCGTCGCGCTGATGAAAATATCGACGATCCGTTGCTATTACGTACACGCGCATACATTGGCGTAAAAGAAATTTTGGATCCATTGCGTTTTGCCGTTGAAGTGCAAGACTCACGCCGCAACAATGGTGACTACTCGCGCGCATATGATACCCGTGATGTGAATCAAGCCGATATTTTACAAGGCTATCTAGAGTTACATTTCAAAGAGTCTATCTTTGGTAAAGATGACTTAGGTAACAATCGCCCATTCTGGGTGCGTGGCGGCCGCTTGGCTTGGGAGTCATTAGATCGTCGATTAATTGCACGTAACGAATGGCGCAACACAACCAATACGTTTCAAGGTGTACGCGCTAACATTGGTGACAAAAAGAATGATTGGCAATTAGAAGCGTTTGCGGTGAAACCTGTACAAAGATTTACGCGTAGCTTGGATGAGGTAGACCACTCACAAGATTTTTACGGGGTGATTGGAGACTGGCGCGGCTGGTCTGAGTATGTCACTTTACAGCCTTACTACTTCTTGCTTAAGCAGGATGGCAACAAGGTTAAATACAATTCGAACGGCCAAGAGTTAACAGGTGCAACACTCAGCGCCGCACAAATCGACCGTAAGATTCACACCGCAGGCTTGCGCGCTTATGGCGCCTTTAACTCCGGTTGGGACTATGACACTAGCTACGTTAAACAATGGGGCAACCAAGATCGCTTTTTAAGCAACGCATTGGGCAGCATCAATGTAGACCATGAAGCATATTCATATGGAGCAGAAGTAGGTTACACCTTCAAGAACTCTTGGAAACCTAGAGTGAGTGCCTACTATGGCGTAGCTAGTGGTGACAGCACACCTGCAACTGGCACGGACCGCACAGATAGCCAACGCTTCGAACGCTTATTCGGCTTTGCACGCCCTTGGTCTAACAACGACTATATCCAAATGGAGAACATCAGAACACCGAAGTTGCATTTGGAGTTTGAGCCAAAAGTTTCGTTTCTGGAGAACGTAAAAGTAGACACGAGCTTCAGCTGGTACCGTTTGGATGATGCATCAGATCGCTGGCAAGCAGGCAGCAATCTGCGTGACAGAACTGGCGCCAGCGGCAACGATTTAGGTAAAGAAGTTGATTTGCGCGTTCGCTTCCCTATTAATCAATACGCATCCTTAAATATTGGCTACGCACACTTCTGGGCCGGTGACTTTGTGAAAGACTCAGTCAAAATCGCAGGTAACAATAACGATGCAACCCGCGCTAGCTCATCCGACTTCTTTTATACAGAGTTAACCCTATTAGGCTTTTAATCTTCAGAAAACTAGAAAGAAAATACCATGCAAACATTCAAATATTTAAAGAAAGCCTTGTTGATTAGCGCACTGTTTGTGCCGCTAGCCAGTTTGGCTGCAGAGATTACTTTGCTAAACGTCTCTTACGACCCAACTCGCGAGTTGTATCAAGATTACAACGCTGCATTCAGTAAATATTGGCTAGCTAAAAGCGGCGACAAAGTCACCATCAAGACTTCACATGGCGGCTCTGGCAAGCAAGCCCGTGCCGTGATTGATGGCCTCCCAGCTGACGTCGTGACACTGGCACTGTCTTACGACATTGATGAAATCAGTGCAAAGGCTAAGCTTATTCCTAAAAATTGGCAAAAACGCTTAACGCACAATAGCTCGCCGTACAGCTCTACTATTGTTTTATTGGTACGCAAAGGTAATCCTAAAAACATCAAAGACTGGAGTGATTTGATTAAACCAGGTGTTTCAGTGATTACCCCTAACCCTAAAACATCTGGCGGTGCCCGCTGGAATTACTTAGCTGCGTATGCTTATGCACTTAAGCAAAACAATAATGACGATGCAAAAGCACGCGAATTTGTGGGTAAGCTCTTCAAAAACGTGCCGGTACTTGATAGCGGTGCTCGTGGATCTACCACGACATTTGTAGAGCGCGGCATTGGCGACGTATTTATCTCTTGGGAGAATGAGGCATTCTTAGCGCAAAAAGAGTTAGGTCCAGACAAGTTTGAGATTGTCATCCCATCTTTATCCATTTTGGCTGAGCCACCTATCACCATTATCGATAAAACTGTTGATAAGCGCAAAACACGCACAGTGGCACAGGCTTATTTAGAGTATTTATATAGCGAAGAAGGTCAAGAAATTGCCGCTAAAAACTACTACCGCCCAACACTGGCATCTGTAGCTGCTAAATATGAGAAGCAATTTCCTAAAGTCAACTTAATCAAGATTGATGATGTATTTGGCGGTTGGCAAAAAGCACAAAAAACGCACTTCTCTGATGGCGGTACATTTGACCAGATTTATCAAAAGTAACCACTAGCTCGCCTGCTTTAATGTTTTAAAAGGATATAAAAATGACAGCACCAACCAGCGCAACTTCACCGATTGAGCAATTAAGATTGCAATTAAAAGAGTCTCTGTTTTTAGATTTAGATGACTATGGCTTAGTTGAGCAATCAACTGGTGAATTTAACAGTCCGTTTTTAGGCGTTCAATTAAATACTGCATTTCAACCTATTTATGACATAGCAGCAGGCGACTTAATTGGCCACGAAGCATTATTACGCCCATCACTTGGAGGTGAACTGACCAGCACACCAGAGTTCGCCTTCACATATGCCGAGCAAACAGGAAAACTAGTACAGTTTGACCGTGTTGCCCGAACACTACATGTACTTAACTTTAAGCAAATCTATGCAGAGAACGGCCTACTGTTTCTGAACGTTCACCCTAAACTGCTAGTTTCAGTGAATACGCACGGTAAAGTATTCGAACGCATACTACATGCCAACTCGGTCCCCACCCACCGTGTCGTCATTGAAATCAAAGAAAGCGAAATTGAACAAGACAAACAGCTGTCAGAAGCCATCGACAACTATCGTGACAGAGCCTATAGAATTGCCATTGACGGCTTTGGCGGCAAAAAATCCCACATTGATCGCCTATGGAAACTGTCACCTGATTTTGTTAAGTTGGACTTAAGCATTATTCAGCAAGCCGAAGGCAACCATCGCGTGCGGAAAATACTGCCTGGCTTAATTAATTTAATTAAAGAAAGTGGCGCACAAGCCATCGTCACAGGCATTGAAACACAAACGCAGCTTGATATTGCAATTGAATCAGGTGGCTTATTTGTGCAAGGCTACTTCTTAGCAAGGCCAGTCAACGCCAAGGCACTTCAACCGTCATTGGCACTTAACAAGCTAGCCTCACTCAACAAAGCGGCATAAACACGCCTCATATCGACGACCTAACACACATGTAAATACCATTTTATTATATAAAATATCAAAATATTATTTAATTGTTATTTAGCTATCGGTTACATTATCACGCGCTCACAACAGATATCAGACATCATGGCTAAACAGAAAAACATCCTACCAGGCTTTAATTTATCACTCGGCTTTACGATATTTTATTTAAGTCTGATCGTACTTATTCCATTATCAGCTGCCTTTATTAAGACGACCGAGCTATCAATACCAGAGTTTTGGGAGGTCATTACTGCACCGCGCGTCGTAGCATCTTACAAGCTAACGTTTGGGGCATCATTTATTGCGGCTATCATTAATGCCGCATTCGGTTTACTGACCGCATGGGTGTTAGTTCGCTATCCATTCCCAGGTAAAAAGTTTATAGATGCGTTAGTAGATTTACCCTTTGCCTTACCTACCGCAGTAGCAGGTATTGCATTAACAGCCGTTTATTCTGGTAACGGCTGGATTGGCTCATGGTTAGAACCATTAGGTATCAAAGTCGCCTTCACGCCAATAGGCGTGGTGGTTGCCCTAACCTTTATTGGCTTACCGTTTGTGGTGCGCACGGTACAACCTGTCTTAGAGGATCTAGAAGCCGAAACAGAAGAAGCCGCCGCAAGCTTAGGGGCAAATCGTTGGCAGACCTTTAGCAAAATTATATTCCCTGCAATCTGGCCTGCGCTTCTAACCGGCTTTGCATTAGCTTTTGCACGTGCGATTGGCGAGTACGGTTCAGTGATATTTATTGCAGGCAACATGCCGATGGTGTCTGAAATCACCCCACTCATCATCATTACAAAACTAGAGCAATACGATTATGCTGGTGCCACAGCAGTTGCAGTCGTGATGTTAGTGATTTCATTCCTGCTGTTATTCGCGATTAACGGTTTGCAATGGTGGTCAAATCGTCAGCGGATTGCAGCACGGTAAGCCATTTCACATTCCCAATAAATTTATATTAGGTCATTTATGTCAGGTATCACACCATCACAATATAGCAGCTATCACAGCAAAGTAGCGCGAAGTCGCGCCACCTCTGAGCCGGCATGGATACGCTATGCATTAACCACTATTGCCCTAAGTTTTTTAGCCTTATTCCTATTTGTACCGTTAGCAGCTGTATTTACTGAGGCTTTACGCAAAGGCTTTGATACTTACATTACGGCATTAATCGACCCAGATGCATTATCTGCAGTAAAACTCACCTTTATCGCAGCACTCATCGCCGTTCCGTTAAATCTTGTATTTGGTGTTGCCGCGGCATGGGCAATTGCCAAATTTGAATTTAAAGGCAAAAGCATTCTTATCACCCTAATTGACTTACCGTTCGCAGTGTCTCCTGTGATTGCGGGGTTAATTTATGTGCTCATTTTTGGACTCCAGGGCTGGTTTGGCTCAGCCCTAGTCGATAACGACATCAAAGTCATCTTTGCGATACCTGGCATCGTTTTGGCGACGATATTTGTCACCTTCCCATTTGTCGCGAGAGAGTTGATTCCATTGATGCAAGCTCAGGGAAAAGATGAAGAAGAAGCAGGGCTGGTATTAGGTGCTTCTGGCTGGCAGATTTTATGGCGCATTACATTACCGAACGTGAAGTGGGGCTTGCTATACGGCGTGATTCTTACCAATGCGCGTGCCATGGGTGAGTTTGGAGCAGTTTCGGTCGTTTCTGGACACATTCGCGGCATGACCAACACCCTGCCACTGCATGTAGAGATTTTATACAACGAATATAACTATGCAGCTGCATTTGCTGTGGCCTCATTGCTTGCTTTACTAGCATTAGTCACGTTGGCGCTCAAAACCTTTGTCGAGTGGCAAGTTGCACGCAATGCGAGCCATAACGAAGCTGCTTAAGAGCCATGTTTAATCGCGAACTATCGCACTATCATCATATTGGAACATAACCATGAGTATAGAAATACGTAATATCAAAAAGAATTTCGGCCAGTTTAGCGCACTGAATGATGTGAGCCTAGACGTACCTAGCGGCGAATTAGTTGCATTACTCGGTCCTTCAGGTTGCGGCAAAACAACATTACTGCGCATCATTGCCGGCTTAGAAACACCAGACTCCGGCAATATCCTATTTTATGGTAACGATGCTACAGAGTGTCAAGTGCGTGAGCGTGAGGTTGGTTTTGTATTTCAACACTATGCGTTATTCCGTCATATGACCGTCTTCGAGAATGTTGCATTTGGCTTACGTGTTCGTCCTAAGCATACTCGCCCATCAGATGCTGAAATTAAACGCCGCGTGCACGAACTCTTATCACTAGTGCAGTTAGATTGGCTTGCTGATCGCTATCCACCACAATTATCAGGTGGTCAACGTCAGCGCATTGCACTCGCTCGTGCTTTAGCAGTTGAACCTAAAGTTTTACTACTGGATGAACCATTTGGTGCACTTGATGCAAAAGTACGTAAAGAATTGCGCCGCTGGTTACGCCGCCTACATGATGAGCTGCACATTACCAGCATTTTCGTGACGCATGACCAAGAAGAAGCACTAGAAGTAGCTGACCGGGTTGTCGTCATCAATAAAGGGGAAATTGAGCAAATAGGTACACCACAAGAAGTCTACGACAAACCTGTGTCACCATTTGTATATCAATTTTTAGGTAACGTGAATCAGTTTGATAGCCATATACACGAAGGGGCAGCAAACATTGCTGGCGTCAATTTAAAATTAGATTCGCATCATGACACGCAAAATTCACCGGCATTAGCCTTTGTTCGTCCTCACGACATTGAAATCTACAATACCCCTAAAGAAGATCGTGTCGGTTTTGAAGCAATTGTTCGCTATGTAAACGCAGTAGGCCCACTGGTTAAAGTAGACCTAGAGCGTGCTGATCATACAGAGCTGATTGAGGCAGAGTTAACGCAAGAACGCTTCCGTGAACTGGCACTGACATCAGCGCAACACGTTCACATCTACCCAAGAAATGTGAGTGTGTTTTTAGCTTAATAATCTATATATAGATAATTTTTGGCTACGCAAACTTTTAAGCAATTGAGTTTCGCCCTTTTTCTTTAGCCACATACAACTGTTTATCGACCGTAGCGATGAACTTAATTGCTTCATCGTTACGTGTAGGAGTGATTGTACTAGTCCCAATACTAATCGTCAGCAGCTGACTAACCAAAGATTTTTCATGTGGAATTTGTGCTTTGAATATCACATTGCGGCATCGCTCTGCAATCTTGAAAGCGGCAGCTTCATCTGTCTCAGGTAATACTAATATAAACTCTTCACCACCATACCTAGCAAAGAAATCTCGCGATCTTGTGGCAACACAGGCCAGCACATTTGCCACACGCTTCAGGCACTCATCTCCTTGAATATGACCATAATAATCGTTGTATTGTTTAAAATAATCAATATCCAGCATAATTAATGAAAGTGGCTGGCGGTTACGCTTAGCATTCGCCCACTCCACTTCCATCACAGAATCAAACATGCGTCGATTGAAAACGCCTGTTAATCCATCTTTAAATGAGAGCTCTTCCAACTGCTTCTGAAGCTCAATCAGCTTCTGTTCGGTGTCTTTTCGCTCTGTAATATCAAACATAAATCCGATGAGCGAATCTACTTCGCCATTTTCTTTACGCACGACATGTACGACATCACGAATCCAAATATATTGGCCATCTTTGGTTAAAGCACGATAATCGGCCTCATGATCAGTTCCTGCTTTTGATTGTGCCACACAAAAATCTACAACCCAAGCGCGATCATCAGGGTGCATTCTCAATGCCCAGTCCTCCACAGTCAGCCAACTGTCGGGAGACCATCCTAATAAAGCCTCAATTTGAGGGCCAATGTAAGAAAACTGTAATGTACTCCAGTTGATTTTCCAAGGAATCGCTTTAGTAGATTCTAATAGCGTTTTATAAACTGCGCTATCAGCGTCAAGATAGTTGTCAGAAATGCTCATTTAATATCCAATACGAACAAAACAACAAACCTGACCCAACTCATCACTTCGAAATATAGTGCTGAATAGCCGTTTGTTGTAACCATTAAGGACATGATGCGTCCTAAACTTATATTAGTTTCGGGATATTAACATAGCAACAATATGAGCACACACCATCGGATAAAGCATAATATGCATATAAACAGATAGAACTGACGTATAGCTCTTTACTACGGTCAGGATAGACTGAATCCATACGAATGAAAGGAAATATGATGTAGAGTAAAGATCTATCCGCTTCAGCGCAATCCACGGTAAATCGCTATATTTTTCGGACATAAAAAAACCCCACTACATGCGTAATGGGGTTTTTGGTATAAATAGCTTGGCAGTGACCTACTTTCGCATGCAAAAAGCATACTATCATTGGCGCTGGTTCGTTTCACGGCCCTGTTCGAGATGGGAAGGGGTGGTTCCAAACCGCTATGGCCGCCAAGCATAACTGGTGTCTCGCATGTTTAAACTTCAAACACACAAGCGATTATGCTGTGTTGCCGTCTCATTTTCATGAGGCGTCTGTAACAAATTGGAAGAAGTAAAGTCTTCATACCTTTAGGTATGGTGTCAAACGGGGTATTGATTACATTATCTTACTTTAGTACAACCATAGACTCGAACATGTTCAAGTTTTAAGGTTATAGGATCAAGCCTCACGAGCAATTAGTAACGGTCAGCTTAACGCATTACTGCGCTTCCACATCCGTCCTATCAACGTCCTGGTCTCGAACGACTCTTTAGGGGGGTTAAACCCCCAGGGAAATCTCATCTCAAGGCGAGTTTCACGCTTAGATGCTTTCAGCGTTTATCTCTTCCAGATTTAGCTACCCGGCTATACCACTGGCGTGATAACCGGTCCACCAGAGATCTGTCCACTCCGGTCCTCTCGTACTAGGAGCAGGTCCCTTCAAATTTCCAACGCCCACGGCAGATAGGGACCAAACTGTCTCACGACGTTTTAAACCCAGCTCACGTACCACTTTAAATGGCGAACAGCCATACCCTTGGGACCGGCTACAGCCCCAGGATGTGATGAGCCGACATCGAGGTGCCAAACTCCCCCGTCGATATGAACTCTTGGGAGGAATCAGCCTGTTATCCCCAGAGTACCTTTTATCCGTTGAGCGATGGCCCTTCCATACAGAACCACCGGATCACTATGACCTGCTTTCGCACCTGCTCGACCTGTCCGTCTCGCAGTCAAGCAACCTTATGCCATTGCACTATCAGTACGATTTCCGACCGTACCTAGGTTACCTTCGCACTCCTCCGTTACTCTTTGGGAGGAGACCGCCCCAGTCA